>NZ_CAMYUE010000032.1 GCF_947301925.1 uncultured Ruminococcus sp. | reverse complement strand
GAATCTCAAGGGTCGTTACTTTTTATTCGCATTGTTCAATTTTCAAGATGCTGTTCGCTGCCACTCTCTTTCGGACAGCTTTAATATTATATCACAGAACTTTTTCTTTGTCAATAGCTTTTGAAAAATTTTCTATGATTTTTTCGCTCCACAGTGAACCGATCCATGCTGCTCCCGCAGTCTCACTGTTTCCGTCCTCGTGAGGCGACTTAATTATTATATCACGCTGGCAGTATAAAGTCAACACGGAATAATCAACAACCTTGCTTCTCATTTCAAATCGAATTGTGTCGAAATGCCACAAGGGGCTATGACAAAGACAGAGTTATGCACAGTTCCTGGCGGTTTTCCTTCAATGAGAGCGTGACCTCGCTGTCCATCTGATAGCCCGCCTCGCTGAGCAGCTCAAAGATATTCTGTTCCTGTATGTATTCAGCCATGAACTCGTCGTAGATATTCTGCCCGGCAAAGCGCAGTTCTATATTGGTGCTGCCTCTGCTTATCTCACGGCGCACTATCTCCTCGGCGTCCTTCACGGACTCGGCATAAAGTCCGCTGTTGACATAGTAATTCCTGTCGTCGTTGTCGCATTTATACGGAACAAGCACCGTATCATCGGCGATATGGGTCTTTCCGAAGTCCTCGTCGGAGCACAGATAATACATATGTCTCATTTCGCCTGTAACGTCGGTATCCGCCCATGTTACGTCGATATTGTACCATTCTCCGCCCACTCTGACCTGATTCCACGCATGGTTCTCGCCCTCGTCCGTGACTCCTGTTATCAGGACGCTTTCCAGTCCCAGCTCCGAAGCGAGCAGGTCAAAGGCCTTCGCGTAGCCCTCGCAGTTGGCCTCGCCCTCAACGATACAGCCGTAGGAGGTGGCCGCGAACTCCTTGTCGTCGCCTGCCACATAGCGGCATTTCCTGACAAGAAGGTCGTTTATATACCGCACCTTGTACTCGTCGCCATCAAGCCCGTCAGCTCCGCTGACAACAGCTCTCACCGCTTCGTCGAGCTCTTTCTGTTTAGCCTCAACGTCATATATCTTACGGTAGACGATCTTTGCATTGCGCACCTTGTCCGCGGTATAGTACACGGAATCAAGGTAAAAGAAACGGCTCTCCTGCTTTTCCAGCAGGCAATAGAGCTTAGAGTATTCATCTCCGTCGAGCTCACAGGGCAGGGAGATATCCTCCTCATGTTCCGATATACCGCGGTAAAGAGCGGTATAAACGGACTTTTCCTTCCTTGTGAGCCCACGGTAGGCGGGTCTGTATTCAGACTCGTCCGTGGTGAGATACTCCGCATCGGGATACCCTTTCAGTATTCCCGAATCCTTGATGTATTTGCCTGCGATCAGCAGAAACGCCGCACATATTATAACAAGCAGGACAGCTGTTTTCTTATTTCCCAATTCAGTTCTCCGAGATCATAACGGTGTTGTTCTTGATTTTGAATGACGGCAGATTTTCCACGAACTTGCTGAACTTGGAATAGCCGTAGCTCTTGACGTCAAAGCCCGGTATCTTGGCGCAGAGCTGCTTTTTCAGCTCGCCCAGATTATAGCCCTTGTCGCCGTTGGTGCGGACAATGCCCGCAAGAGTGTTCTCGATGCGTTCAAGGTCGGTCATACTTGTCTTCTGGGACACAAGTATGCTGCTGCCCTCCTGACGGAAGCTGAGTCCATCGAACTCTTTCAGGAACTGCGAGAACTTGGAATAGCCGTAGTTTCGCACATCAAAGTCGGGATAGCGGTTGAGGAGCCTGCTTCCCAGCTCACCGATATTGATCTCGTCCCTGAGGTTGGCATTTTCGGTGATTATGCGGACTATGGCCGTTTCGAGAGTCTTCAGCTCAAGCTTCTCGCTCTCGCCTGTGCTCTGGAGCTCCTCGTCGGCAAGGATCTCAAGGTACTTGAAGGCGTTGCAGGCAGTGCTGAAGGGCTTGGGAGTCTTCTGCTCGCCCATGCCTATGACCTGCATACCCGACTCACGGAGGCGGATAGCCAGCCTTGTGAAGTCGCTGTCACTTGATACTATGCAGAAGCCGTCCACATTATGAGAATAGAGTATATCCATGGCGTCGATTATCATAGCCGAATCCGTGGCATTCTTGCCGGTGGTGTAGCTGTACTGCTGCACGGGAGTAATGGCGTTGTCCAGAGCCATGCCCTTCCAGCCTGCAAGGTTCGGTCTTGTCCAGTCACCGTACACTCTCTTGTAGGTGACTACGCCGTAGTTTGATACCTCGTCCAGTATATACTTCGTGTACTTAGCCGCAACGTTATCCGCATCGATAAGAACGGCATAGCGCATTTCCTTTTCCATGATTCACCTCGTAGTGATATATAGTAATACATATTCATTATAACATTTTAATCAATATTTGTATATAGTAAATCCGCACAAAGACAAGGGACCGCCTTTGTGCGGATTATAAGAACATTTTTTGTCACGGGAAGAATGCCGGTCATCACGGTCTTCTGCGCGGAGATATAAAAAATCCCGAAACTAATGCTTCGGGATTCGTGTAATACCAAGGTTATTACCCCAGTACTATGGAGCGGATTACGAGGCTCGAACTCGCTACCTCCACCTTGGCAAGGTGGCGCTCTACCAGATGAGCTAAATCCGCATTGTATATAGAACGCTCTCGCGTTCTATATGGTGCTTCCGGTCGGAATCGAACCAACGACACGGGGATTTTCAGTCCCCTGCTCTACCGACTGAGCTACAGAAGCGTGTTGGCGACCCCGAACAGACTCGAACTGTCGACCTCCTGCGTGACAGGCAGGCGTTC
>NZ_CAMYUE010000031.1 GCF_947301925.1 uncultured Ruminococcus sp. | reverse complement strand
ATTCAACAAGAGTGAAGGACCAATCGATACACAGCTTATAGGCATTGGAGATGTTATTGGCAACAAGATGATTTACGCCAATGTACAGTCACCATATATCTGGAAGAATGGCAATGAAGTTAACTGGTACGGGTACAAGCCTACTGACAGCGATTATTCCGCTATGTCCGAGACTGTCGACGATTATCTCTCATGTTTTTCAGAACAGGAGTTAACGGAAGATGAAGAACTGAGCATTTCACTCACATAATGGAGGTATGAAAATGAAGAATAACATGAAGGCGGCGATTGCTGCCATTTTAATTACCGCAGCTTTAACAGGCTGTGGTACGATAAAACCGCCTACGATAGACAATACCGTAACAACAGCACCTGTAACTACCGAGGCAGAAACAACTACCATTGAGCCAACAACAGTACCTGCGACCACGGAGGCTCCCACTGAGCCTCCTATGTCTGAGGAAGAAAAGAGAAAGCTCGAGCAGAGTACATTCATAGCCGAATTCCTCGGCTCTCAGATAAAATTTGAGGACACGGGAGGCATTACCGATGAAATCATCAAAAAGTCCGGCTTTGAGTGTGAAAGCAGTAAGAACGGAACTGAAAAGATAACTGTTAAGGGCAAAAATGGCAGCGGTTCCATAGAAGTATCGAGGATGGATATATCAGCAAGCAGCCTGAAGAACGATATCGAGAATGTCCTTGGAAGATACGGCGATTACAGCTATGAGCAGATCAAAGGCGGTATGAAGGGAGTCAATAATGAGGACTTCACAACCAATTACCGCATGATCACAAGCGTTGTTAGCAAGGGAAAGTATCAGAAATACGGAGCTATCGAGAAATCTGACGGTATGTCCACCCAGTTCGGGTACGCAGAAGCATACGCTGTACTCAAGGACAACAAGCTGACAGTTATATCAGGGCAGCTCCTGTCGACGGATATGACCGAAAGGCAGAATTTCTCAGAGCTCATCAAACAGCTTGCGGAAAAGGTGGAGTACTGATGAAAGTAACTGTTAACGGCGGCGAAATGCCACAGCCTGAGATCGACGAGTATGTCCGCAGGATACGGAAGAAACATCCTGACCGTATCATCAACGAGCTGACGCTTACGATAAACGGCAACTATGTGGATATTCAGTATAACTATGATACCGTACCCTTTGAACGTATCCGCAGGATAACAGGCTATCTGGTAGGAACGCTCGATCGTTTCAACGACGCCAAGAAAGCCGAGGAAAGCCAGCGGATAAAGCATGAGATATAAAAGAAGGTGGTGAATCTATGCCATATATACCATTCACGGACGAGCAGAAGGTCATGGCAAACTCCGTGGATCTTGAATATTTTCTGAGAAGCCGCGGAGAGAAGCTGGAAAAGGTCGGACGCGAGTATAAACTCATATATTCCGATGGCAGCGGCAGGCACGACAGCATAACTATGTCCGGCAGTACATGGTTCGATCACAAGAACCAGACCGGCGGTGGTGCTATAAAGTTTATGCAGTATTTCTACGGTATGAGCTTTTCAGACGCTGTACAGAATCTGCTGGGATATACAGTCTCTCCCCTTGCAAGAAGTGTCCCTGAGACAACACCAGAGCCTAAAAAGGAATTCACTCTTCCGCCTAAGAACAAAACCATGAACAGAGTGTACGCATATCTGATCAAAAAGCGATATATCGCTCCCGAGGTTGTATCGTTCTTCGCAAAGGAAGGAAAAATATATGAGGACTCGGAGCATCATAACGCTGTATTCGTGGGATACGACGAGAGCGGAGTCCCGAAACAGGCTCATAAACGCTCTACAAACAGCTATGGAAAGACCTTCCGTATTACCGTCGAGGGTTCTGATACTGATTACAGCTTTGCACACTACGGCACATCAGGGCGGCTCTATGTATTCGAGGCACCGATAGATATGCTTTCATATATCACACTCCACCCCGAAAACTGGCAGGAACACAGTTACATCGCAATGAACGGAGTGTATGAGTCTGCTGTGCTGAAAGCATTGGAGCTGCATGATAACATAAAGCATATCATTATCTGCACGGATAATGACGAGGGCGGTATCGATGCATACGACAGGCTCAATGACTTGCTTCAGGAGCGAGGATATACCAATGTTACAAGGATATATCCTACCAACAAGGACTTCAACGAGGATCTGAAAGCACGAAACGGACAGCCTGCTTTGATTGCAGTGCCGCATGAGAGAAAGGGTGTTTATCATAACAACGTCAACGCCATCAATTACTACCCATGCCGTCCCGATAAGCTGACATCACAGCTCAGGGCAGCATTCAAGAATGGACAATACAGATATCTTGCCGAGTATGCATTAGCAGGCTCGGCTTTTTTCATGCGTGTAAAAGATGAGAGCAAGGCTCACTCTGCGCTCAAGACAAAGCTGAGAAAGGAATACAGAGCCTACAAGGATAAGGCAAGGCTCGATGTTAAATGCAGAGATCTGAGCAATAAGCTGAAAGAGGTGCTCAGTGACCTGAAACAGCCTGCAAGGACATATGAACAGTCCATAGCAACAGCCAAGCGGCTCTATGAACTTGCAGACTGTGCAGTAAAAGTCGAAACAGAGACAGATATGGTCACCGCACCTGCGGAAGAAATGAGTGAAAATGAAGACCAGGACGAGGAAGCGGAGCTATCTCCGCTTCCTTCATTGTCATAGGGGGCGCGTCATTATGTCATAGGCATATATTAAGTATACAAAGGAACTAACAATATAATAGCAGAAAAGGAAGTGTAGTATTGGATGATAAGAAAATATATCTGTTAGCTTTAATGGCAGCCGGACTTGTCATATTTGCAATTATTGTAAGTGTACTGGACAGCCGCGGAATAAACAGTATCAAGTCAAAAGCAGTCGGTGACGGACAGCATGGCACTGCAAGGTGGGCGACCAAGCCGGAGATAAGGCAGACTTTTGTCTCTTTGCCATTCGAGCCTGAACTGTGGAGGCAAGGAAAAGACCTGCCGAAAGTTCAGGGAACGGTGATCGGATGTCATGGAAAGCTGAAAACAACAGCTCTTGTAGATACCGGAGATGTTCATAGCCTTATGATCGGTGCAGCAGGTGTCGGAAAAACGGCATACTTCCTATATCCGAACATAGAGTTCTGCCTTGCATCAGGAATGTCGTTTCTGTCAACGGATACCAAAGGCGACATAGCTCGAAACTATGGAAATATAGCCAAGAACTGCTATGGGTACAATGTATCAGTGCTTGATCTCAGAAATCCTACTCGAAGCGATGAGGACAATATTCTGCATCTGGTCAATAAGTACATGGATATTTACCTATCGGACAGGACAAACCTTTCAGCTAAGGCGAAAGCTGAGAAATACGCAAAGATAACGGCTAAGACGATAATCAATATCGGAGGTGGTGACAGCTCAAACTACGGTCAGAACGCATTCTTCTATGATGCGGCGGAGGGACTGTTATCATCGATAATACTGCTGTTAGCTGAGTTCGGTGAAAAGAATGAGAGACATATCGTGTCAGTATTTAAGTTGATACAGGATCTCATAGCAAAGCCGCCTGCGAAGAATGCTAAGGACAAGCCGCCAATGTATTTTACCAAGCTAATGGAACTCCTGCCAAGCGACCACAAGGCAAAGTGGCTGGCTGGTGCAGCTCTGAATTCTGCGGATCAGGCTATGCTTTCGGTAATGTCAACAGCACTCTCACGACTCAACAGCTTCCTGGACTCCGAGATGGAGCAGATATTGTGCTTCGGTACAGCCATAGACGCAGAACGTTTCTGCAACGAAAAGTCCGCTATATTCATAATACTTCCCGAGGAAGATCAGTCGAAATATTTTATGGTCAGCCTGCTGATACAGCAGCTATACCGTGAGATATTAGTTATCGCAGATGAACACGGCGGCGCACTGCCGAACAGAGTAATGTTCTATTGCGATGAGTTCGGCACCTTCCCCAAGATAGAGGGAGCCGAGGCGATGTTCTCCGCAGGTCGAAGCCGAAAAATATCTATCGTAGCTATAATCCAAAGCTTCGCACAATTAGAGCAGAAATACGGAAAAGAGGGCTCGGAGATAATCACGGATAATACACAGCTCACCATATTCGGCAGATTCGCTCCGCAGTCGCAGTCTGCGGAGGTGCTGTCCAAAGCCCTGGGAGAACAGACCGTTCAGTCAGGTTCGGTATCGCTTGGAAAGGAGCATTCACGTTCCATTCAGATGATGGGCAGACCGCTGATGACCGTTGACGAACTCAAAAGTATGCCGAAAGGTCAGTTTATCGTTATGAAAACAGGAACTCACCCTATGATAAGCAAATTGAAGCTGTACTTCAAATGGGGCATAAAGTTCGGTAAGCCTTTTATGCTGGCAGATAAAGCAACACGTTCCGTGACATATATGGAGCGAGATGAGCTTATGCGAGAGGTCTCTGTGAAGTATCCTCCTGCAAAGAAAAGTATCCCGATACCTGTACCAACGGATATGGCATTTGAAGAAGCGGAAGCACCGGTGGATAAAAAGAAACCCAATGTTAAGACAGAAAAGAGGAGTTGATCATTTGAATGTTGAAAGACGAATATATGACTTAGGCTTGCCGCACAGAGCAGTTACTGTATACTGCTACCTCTGCGACAGGTCGAATAAAAACGGAGAATGTTTCCCGTCAGCCAAGACGATAGCGTTGGACCTGAGCCTGAGCCGAAGAACTGTATTCAGAGCTCTTCACGAGCTACTCGAAAAGGGACTAATTGAAAAGCAGCCGAGACTCCGTGATAACGGTGGCTCAAGCTCAAACCTCTACAGGCTGACGGACGTCCCAAAGGAGGTGGACAATAATGTTTGATTGGATCGGCGATGCCATAGACTGGATCGGTGACGGTATATCGTCGTTGTGGGATAATACGGTCGGTGTAGTAACAAGCGAAGCTGCCCGAGCCATATTTGATGTAATGTTCGACTGGCTGTTCATGCTTGTCTATGACGGTATAGCATCAATTTTCAACGCCATAGATCAGTCGTCTGCTGATATTTTTGATCTCGGCTGGATACAGGCGTTCTTGACGCTGTTCCATAATATCGGCTGGATATTATTCATCACAGGCATGGTGGTGGCGGTGTTCGATACGGCGATAGCTTATGAAAACGGTCAGGCGAATATAAAGGATACCTGTCTGAATGTGCTGAAAGGTTTCTTCGCCTGCAACCTCATAACAGTTGTACCGCAGCGTCTATACTCGTTCTGCGTATCATTGCAGCACACATTTGCGACAGACCTTGTAGGAGCACTGATACAGAATCGAACTGCAACACTTACAAGTGCAGGCATGGAAGCGATAGAGGCTTTAAGAGCTGATGTATCCTTGGGTGGTCTGTTTTTCATGATACTCTTCGGCTACTGCACCATAAAGGTCATATTCGCAAATATCAAGCGCGGCGGTATCTTGCTTTGTCAGATAGCTGTCGGATCACTATATATGTTCAGCGTACCGAGAGGTTACACCGATGGTTTCGTATCATGGTGTAAGCAGGTCATAGCTACCTGTCTCACAGCTTTTCTGCAGACAACGATACTGTTCCTCGGATTGCTTACCTGTCCAGATCACCCGATACTTGCAG
>NZ_CAMYUE010000030.1 GCF_947301925.1 uncultured Ruminococcus sp. | reverse complement strand
AGCTCCCATGAGTATATGCCTATGGAAGGCATACCCATGCCGCTTCCCTGCACGGATACGGGAACTCCCTTGTATGTGCCCGTGTAGCCGAGCATTCCCCTGACCTCGTTGTAGCATACAGGTGATTCAAGGTAATTCTCGGCAATGAATTTAGCTCTCAGGGGGTCTCCCGGCATGAGAACCGTTTTGGCGATATCGCCTTTCTTTGCATTGTTGTGTGGTGTCGGCATGATTAGCCCTCCTTTGTTTTAATAATCAGATATAAGTAAATAGTACAGGCACAACCGATGAGAGGCTGTAAGATCACATCTTTCAGAAGCGTCTGTTATTCTCATGTAAAGGGACGCCCTCTCTTACAGGGCGTCCCTCTTCCGAAAACAATTCACTGGATTGTTTTCGGAATTCACCCTTGCGGAGCGCTTGACGTATTCGGGGCTCTGCCCGCCCCCCCGCAAGGGCTGTCAGCCCTTGACCTGACCAAAGGGTCGTAAACCCTTTGGAATCCCTTTCATAGGTTGACCATACAAAAAACTATCTGCTTACGACCGCTTCAGCAGCTTCTTCGCCGTGTCGATTATTGCCTGATAGTTAGTGAACATTATATATGCGAACATCAGGAACACCCAAAGCATATACAGCTTCGGCGAGCCTATTATCAGCACGCTCATCACCAGCAGCACGCCCGTGTTCACCAGCGACCTGACGGCGTTGAACTTAAAGGGTACATAGTACCTTGCGTCGATTATCCTTGCCCAGAAGCAGATAAGGTAGCTCAGCAGAGTAGCTACTGCCGCTCCCTGTATACCCCATACGGGTATCAGGAAGTAGTTCATGGGGATATTCACCGCGCAGGCTACAAACGCGGTCCAGAAGGAGTTCTTGGAGTGCTTGGTGGCGGAATATATACTGCCCAGGAACTGATTGAAGCACATGAACACCACCGCTACTATAAGGATAGGGGTATAGATGTACACGTCCGCGTACTCCGCGTGCTTGTCCGAGGGCACAAGGAACGCCGTCACCGGCTTGACGATAAGGAGAAGTCCTGCCGCCGCCATGAACATTATGGCCTCATAGGCGGAGTAGACCTTCTCGTAGAACTTGTTCCTGTCCGCTGAGGCGTTCTCGGTTATGGCGGACATACTCCACGCCTGGAAGAATATAGTGGATACAAGCGAGATAAGGTTCGGTATCTTGTTGGCAAAGCCGTATATAGCTACCGCTCCCTTGCCCAGCTCATGATAGTCGCTGTGCATCTGCTTGATGAACATTCTGTCAGACAGGGAGGTTATAGCCCACATTACTATAGTGGGGATAAGCGGCAGGGCAAAGTGCATCATTTCCCTGCCGAGGGCTCTGTTGAAGTATTCTGCGCCTGCGAAGTCCTTCAGTCTCGCCGCTATGAACAGGAATATGGCCGAGCAGCCGTCGGAAAGTATGACTGCCAGCAGGAAGCCCTTTACTCCCATGTGCATCCAGGGTATGAATATAACATTGAATATGAAGAAGGTAAGTGTGGCAAGTATTCCGTCAATGGAGAAAAGCTTCACCATATCCCTTGCGCGGACGAAGTTCTGGCATAGCATTCGTATGGAGGACATGGCCACATACAGTATGAACAGTAAGGTGTAGCCTCTCAGGTAGTCCAGAGCGGGTATGCCTCTCAGCAGCGGCACCGTAAAGGCCATTATCAGCATACCTATCATGGTAATGGCGCCGGATGTGGTGAACACCTCGCGCTTGTCGTATTCCTTGTCCAGACCGAAACGGATAAGGTACTCCTGAAGAGCAAAGGTGAATACGGGCTGGAGAAGCAGCAGCGTAGTTTCAAGGAGCTCCTTGACGCCGTTGTTCTCGGGATCTATGTTATGGGCATACAGTCTTGTCAGCAGGAACACCAGTATCTTTGAGCCGAATGTTCCTATGGCAAATATGCCCGTATTAAAGACCAGCTTTTTATATTTATTCATTTTCCACACTCCGAATAATATTATAATGATTATTATAGCACACATCGGCAGAAAAATCAATATATACTGCAATTATATGTAATTTGTAAGCCGGGAAGCATTCAAACAGGCATACACCTGCTATTAATAAAAAAGGGGACGCCGACAGCGGCGTCCCTTGCTTTTACTTTATGAACAGAGCTGAGTTCTCGAGATAATCGAATATGGACGACGAACCTGCCGAAGCCACAACAACTATGAACAGCACTGCTATTGCGATGGAGATAAGGCTGAGCACAAGGCCTGCGATGGCCATGCCCTTGCCGGGAGTGTCCTTCTTTATTGCCACTGCGCCGAGGATCAGGCCGATGAGCGCAAGAAGGAATGCCACGGGATAGAGGCAGCATGATAAAAGTATAGCCAGAAGTCCCAGTACCATCGAGGCTACTGCCATACCCGAACTGCCCTCCTGCGGGGGAGCGCCATAGGGAGGCTGTACATATCCGCCCTGATTCTGGTATGGGTTCTGAGGACCGTAATAATTGGGATTCGGAGCTCCGGGATAGCCGTTCTGGGGACCGTACTGATTCGGATTGGGAGGTCCCTGATATCCGTTCTGAGGTCCGTACTGATTGGGAGCGCCCTGGTATCCGCCCTGCTGGCCGTACTGATTGGGAGCGCCCTGATATCCGCCCTGCTGACCGTACTGATTGGGAGCGTTCTGGTATCCGCCCTGCTGGCCGTACTGTGCGGGCGCGTTCTGGTATCCGCCCTGGGGAGGATTCGGTGCGGGGGCGTCGATATAGCCCGTTATCTCCTCAGCGGGCCCGGGACCGCCGGAGTATACTTCATTCTGTCCGTCAGTGCCGATATTGTCCTGTTTTCCGTCCTGCTGGCCGTTATTGTAGTTGTTATCCATATATATTCCCCTCCTAAAGGTACTTTCAGATATATAAAGTATATCATTTATGTCGGATTTTGTCAATAAAAATAAGCTCCCGCATAAAGCGGAAGCTTATCATATCATCTTTAAGATACAGGTCCGAGGACAGGAAAGAAGTTCCTGGCCACATAGAAGACCAGAAAAGCAGCTATGACGCAGCCCCAGAACCAGCCCTTTCGGGGCAGGAGCTTTACGTCTTTTCCCCATATGCCTATGACAGTTTCCAGATACAGCATAAGCAGCAGGAAAGCTATCACCGGCATGGCAGGATTATCCCGCAGAGCTGTAATGAAATGACCGTGGAGCATAGCATTCACGCTCCTGGTATTTCCGCATCCCGTACACCACAATCCCGTTGCCTTGTGCACGAAGCACTCGGGGAAATGCTTTTCATATCCGATTATAATATCCCTGAGAGCAAACAGAACGATCAGGGCACAAGGCACCGCCGCTCCGATTATTATTCTCAGTTTTTTAGGCATATCTTACTTGATGAAAAGAGCAGAATCCTGGAGCTCTTCAAGAGCTTCCTTGAGTGAATTGCCCATTACAGCAGCAAGGATGATACCGAGGATGCCGAGAGCGAGACCGATGATACCGCAAACGACGCCGGCTGTAGCCTGACCCTGACCGGGAAGCCCCTTCTTCTTTACGTTTACACCGAGAACGATAGCGATAACGCCACATACGATACCTACATATGTGATGCAGCAACCGATAACGATAGCGCAGATACCGAGTACCATTGAAGCAATAGCCATGCCCTTGCCGCCCTGGGGCTCAAGTCCGCCGTTGTTGTAAGGATCCTGAACGTATCCGCCGCCCTGTGCATAAGGATCAGTAGGATTGTTCTGCTGATTGTTGTTGTTGTAATTATTATCCATGATAAAAATCCTCCCTAAAGGTATTTTAATACCTAAAGTATACCACTTTTGACTTTTTTTGTCAATAGTTAATCAAAAAAATATTTGAATTCTTTATGATCCTATATGATTATTGTATTGCAAAGCCTGAAAAAAGAAAGAAGCGCTGCCGTTGTTCGGGCGGCAGCGCCAAAATAAGGAGGTTGTATTTATATACGAAAATATCTGAATATCATTAATTATACAGTGCCGTCATCAGCTCTGCTCGCTTACGAGAATGGATATACGGCTCTGGAGAAGGTCAATTACCTCGTCCGAGGTCTTTTCGCCCTTGAGGTATGCCATCATCTCCTCCTCAAGTATGGACTGCACCTCGGGATCGAAGTCAGCCTCTACCTTGTCAGCATTCTTGATGTAATCCACGATGACGTTCTTTTCTTCCTCTGTGAGAGGATTTATCTTTACGGGCTTGTCGGTAGAATAGAAGTACAGATCATCCTCTATCTCCTTGCCGTTTTCGTCCTTGTACTTGGGCTTGTGCATACTCTCCTCAGCCATCTTGTCAAACTCTGACTTCAGTGAGGGGAAGCCGTTCATGTCCTCTGTGCTTTCCGAGGGCTTGAAGAACTCCTTGATGAAGTTCCAGCAGAGGTCTTTGTCCTCAGCGTTGGTGAGGATAGCGAAATTCTCGTTGAGGGAGAGTACTGCGCCTTTGCCGTCGCTTGAAGGATTGCCTACAAAGCATACTTCCTCGCCCTTGAATCTGCCCTTGATCTCCTGTGTGTAATCCCTGAAGTTACAGAGATACTCGTTTGCAAGGATAACCTTGTCGTTCATGATGTTGTCATCGGCATAGTATTCCATGTAGGAATCCTCGTCATCCCAGTCGATGAGTTCGTCCTCTGAGGGGAACTGATCGCAGAACTGGAGGAGCTTCTTTACATCGGGATCATCGAAGTGGCAGGTGCCGTTATCGTAATCGATGAATCCGTCCATTGAGCCCATGAGCAGTGAGAGCATATTCTCCTTGCAGTCGATATCCGTAAGTCTCATGCCCTTGGGAAGGTTTTTGTATGTATCTATCATATCGTCAACGGACCAGTCGGGCTTGTCAACGTATTTCTTCTTTGCAAAATATGTATTCACCGTAAAGGAAGGTGAGATGGAAAGGAGCTTTCCGCCTATCTCACAGCCGCTGAGAACATTGGGCATGATATCGTCCCTGCTGAGCTCGCTGTCCTTGTCAAGGAAATCATAGAGGTCAACGAACAGGCCCTTGTTCTGGAGGCTCTTGATGATGCCCCTGTTGTATGATACGATCATGTCGGGAGCGTCGCCTGAGATAACGTCCTTCTTGAGCTGGTCTATGCCTCTGGATATTGCCTCTCCGTCATCCGAATAATTGTCGTACTTTGAGTAGTCCACCATCTTTATGCGGACGCCCTCATTTGACTTGTTGAACTTTGATACCTTGTTCTTTACGGCCCAGTCGTCGTAGAGAACGCCGATCGTTATGACCTTTGTATTCTCGATGTCTGCGGCGTCACGCTTTGTAAGGCGGTAAAGGGCTGCGCTGTCTTTTTCGTAATCCTCATAGCAGATAACGTAATCGCCGTTTTCAAGGAATACCAGCGAATCTACATAGCCGTTTCCAAGGTCTGAGTCCAGCCAGTTTACGATCTCGGTGCCCTCGCCCTCCTCGTTTATTCCGAAAAGTCCTGAAGAAGATCCAATATAATAAGCGTATTTGTCGTCGCCCTTGAAAATGCGTCCCAGCTGACCGTTCATGCCTATGTCCTTGAGCTTTATTGATGTGCCGTTGCCCTTGAAGGTGGCAGCGTCGATAAGCTTGATGTTGGTATCATCCTCAAAATAACCCGTTGCGGCAAGGGTATCGTCGTCTATAACCGAAATGCCTTCGATATAATGCGCCTTGTCCAGCTCGATAGCACCCTGTATCTTTCCGTCGGAGCCGACGATAACGTTCTCGTCGCTGCTGTCTCCGTAAACCGAAACTATGCTTTTTCCGCCGCCCACAGCGTAGAGTCTTCCTACGCCTGTGCCGTAGTTGTCATCGCCGATATACTTGTCGAGTCCGGAGAGCTCGTTCTCGGCCTTGACAGTGCCGTCAATGTCGATCACATAGAGCTTGTAGCTGTACTTTACATTTGAGTAGAATTCTTCAAAGTCGAACTTCTCATAATCGAAGTCGGGGTCCTCATAATCGGGCTTCTCCATATCGCCGTAATCTGCAAAGGTGCCAAGTGCCACTATCTCTCCGTCGGGAGCGATATCCACGTTGAAAGTGACCTCCTGATCCTCGGGGATATCGAAGTTGATGTCTATCTTGCTGAAATCCGCGAACTCGCCGTCCGTAAGGTAGAATGTGGGTATCGGATCACTGTAGTCATAGGAGCTGAGAATGACAGTATTATCATTAAGCATTCTGATACTCCTTATATTCTCGACGTCGCAGTCCAGCTCCATTGCATGATATGAACCTGCCAGCAGTTTTGCCGTATCCTTGTTCTTTCCATTCTGTTCACTGCGGGAACATGATGCTGCTGCACCTGCTATGATCGTTAGAGCTGCGGATAAAGCTGTGATTCTTCTGAGATTGATCTTTTCCATAATAATCCCTCTTTTTCTTTTTTGTTTTTTTATTTATTATACTTTCTTTTGTTAGCCTCGGTCTGTGCCTCAGCTTTCTTTTTCTCCGGTCTGCGCGGCCTTTTCAGGCAATCTGCTTCTCAGCCGTCTCCATCCTGCCGAGAAGCCTTCTGCCGCAGCCTTTTTCAGACCTTCTTTTTTGCGCATGAACAGTCTGTATGCCATTATTATCAGACACAGTGCTGTTATGAGCGGTATAGCAAGGAGCACTCGCCGCGCTCCGTAGATGAATGAGAGCCTGACGTCAACCATTCTTGATGCGTTCTCCCAGAAGGGATAAACGATACCGTCGTCCGCGACGACATATTCGCCAAGCTTTTTCAGAGCCTTTGCCCGCTTCTTCGGATCAAAGCGCTCCGTATTGTTCACTACGCTGACCTTTCCTTTGTATGTCTCGGAGAGGTACTTGTTCACCGTATTGTATGCGAAGTTCTCCACGGGATCGGGCACCACACATTCATAGCAGGTAATGCCGTCTGTTTTTGAGGCTTTGCCGCCGATGTCCGTGTCCTTCTCGCCGTAGCTGCTGTCCTCGCCGAATATCAGTCCCGCAGCGTAGGAGGATATATATGCCCTGGGAACGTCGCCTGCACAGCGTTCCTCTGAGTCTGTTGAAGGAGTCTCTATTACTCCGGAGATATAAAGTCTGACATCATTTATATATATGCTCATGCCCGCAACATCGTCCGAGCCGTAGAGGTTCCACGCCAGACGGGTGTCAATGACCGCTCCGTCCTGCATGATGTCGTCATCGTCAAAGAACGAGCCGTTGGTGAGCCTGAAGCCGCGGAACAGGAAGAAGTCTCCTCCCACGGCGGTTATATC
Source organism: uncultured Ruminococcus sp. (assembly GCF_947301925.1). Lineage (GTDB taxonomy): Bacteria > Bacillota > Clostridia > Oscillospirales > Ruminococcaceae > Ruminococcus. Next base: position 5,120 of record NZ_CAMYUE010000030.1, on the reverse strand, counting down.
CGCCTCTGAGCGGCCTGTGAGGTCACAGGTCACCGTCGCCTCTCCCGCACGATAGCTGTAGGCGTCGGGAAAGAGCGTCCTGCCGTCCTCGGAGGTAACGGATACCGCTGCCAGCTCTGATGTCAGCTTCGATCTCACACCGTTGACGCCGCTTTTGTCAAAGCCCGCATCGGGACTGAAAAAGCAGCTTATCTGTGTGAACTCGCCCTTGCCGCCGTTCCGCCAGCGGTCTGCGGCGAAATTGTAGTCCTGGGATCTTGCCGAAGCGCTGCCCACGGCCGTAAGAATGACGGCTCCCGCCACAGCTGCGGCGTTCACCGCCGCCGCGGCTATGAATAGTTTCCTGAATAAAGGTCTCATAAGGTCACCACCTTATTTATCCTTCAAGCGGACCTGATCTCCGGGATATACTATCTTGCTGGCCGCGGTTATTACATAGTCGCCTCTGTCGATACCGCCTGTAACGGCGCTGGACACCTCGTCCTCGGCCTCAAGGTTCACGGCCACCTTTTCTGCATAGTAGCGGTTTCCGAGAGGAGTGCTCTTTGAGCGCACCACCAGAACGTAATAGCCGCTGTCGTTATCCTTCTTTACGGCGCTTCTGGGAACTATGGCGTCATAGTTGCCGCTTCCGCAGGGGATCGAAAGGTCTATGCGGTCGCCCGAGTGAACATCGCCTGTTACGCTGAATACCAGCGTCTTTGACTTTGAACCCGAGGAGGCATCGTTTCTGATCTCCTTGAGAACTGCCGTGATATCGTCGTTCCAGTTGTTGACTACCTCGGCCTCGACGCCCTTCTTTATCTTCTTGACCTTATCTGTCTCGGCGGATATGCTCACTGTGAAGCCCTCCTCCGAAAGATCTATATTAGCGGCTACGGTGCTTTCCAGAATCTTCTCGTCGGGCTGTACGTTGACGGAGCTAACCACGCCCGAATACTTGGATCTTATCTCGGTGGACTTGGCCTCCTTCTTCAGCTTATCCACCTTTTTCTGCTGAGCCTCCATGGCCTTCTTCTTGGACTCTATCTCAAGGTTTTCCTTGCTGTCGCTTATGGAGTCCTTGCGCTTGGTGTTGTTGAGCTCGATTATGAGCTCCTCAAGAGCGTTCTGCTTTTCGGTCACGGAAGCCGCAAGTGTCTCATATGTATCTGTTCCGGCCTCGCCGTACTCGGCGGTGTAGCGGTCAACGGCCTCGCTGAGTGAAGCCACGGAGGCGTTGACGTCGCCAAGCTGTGAGGCGAGCTCGCCGCGGATCCTGTTCTTCTCGGAGATGTAGGCCTCCTTTGCGGAGTTCCTTGCCTGCTCCCTTGCGTCGGCGTCAGCCTTTGCAGTATCAACATTGCTGCCGCTCTCAACCGCCATCTGATAGGTCTCGTAGGCAGCCTTGTACTCCTCCTCGGCGGAATTGTATGCCGAGCAGAGGGAAGCAAGATCGCCGCTGTATTCGGGAGCCGCCTCCATATAGGAATCGGAGTCGATAGCCTTTATAGTGGACTGGAGTTTCTCCTGGACCGCTGTCTGCCTTGTGAGCTCCGACTTGTTGCGTCTGTACTCCTCCTTTGCGCTTGCAGCGTTGCTGTCATTGTATCTTGCGGCGTCGCGCTTGGCGATAAGGTCGTTGAGCTCTGCTCTTGCGGCCTTGATCTTCTGATTCTCCGTTGAATAGTCCAGAGGCTCCTTGAGAAGCGCCGTCTCATAGGCAAGCTTCAGCTCGTCAAGGGACTTTTCCTCGGTCTCGATAGTATCACTGTCCACTGGAGTCACGGTAAAGAGGATATCGTCCTTTTTGACCTCCTGTCCCGTTTTTATATGTATCTTTTCAATTGTCCTGCCGCTGTCTACGGTGACGTCGTAGGTCTGGTTGGACTCGATGACGCCGTCCTTCCTGATGCGCTCGGTAAGCTTTCCCGCTGACACTGTCTCAGTGGATATCTCCGGCAGCGACTTGTTCATTATGGTGTTCGAGAAGAAGGTAAGTATCAGCATCACCGCAAGAAAGACGATGATGAGAGTCTTTATTATCTCTCTCCTCTTTGCGGGGGACTTTGTTTCTTTATCGTCCTTTTCCGCAAGTATATCCTTGACTTCTTTTGTTTCATTCATTTTATATTTGCTCCTTCTGAAAGAATAGCTGCGTTATATTTATGATATCCTGTGTTTATCAACTTTTCGTCAACCCTTGATACCGCCGGAGTAGGTTATGCCCTCCACAAGGTAATCCTCTCCGTAGAGGAACATAAGTATGGTGGGTATCATGTAGACGACTCCCACCGCAAAGGCAAGGCCGATATCTCCCGTGTTTATCTGTGAAAGGAACACGGACAGCGGGTGGAGCGCAGGATCCTTCATGAGCACCAGGGGCTGCTCCACCATGTTCCAGTAATCTATGAATACCAGCATGGCAATGGATACTATGGCTCCCTTGCACAGGGGAACGTATATCTTGGTAAGTATCTTCAGCTCGCCTGCGCCGTCAAGCTTTGCCGCCTCGACATACGAAACGGGTATGCGGCGCATGACCTTGGTCAGCAGGAATATACTGAACGGAGAGAATATGGCGGGCAGGATTATCGCCCGTCTCGTGTCCAGCATATTGAACTTCTCCGCCACAAGGAAATTAGGCACCAGAGTTACCTGATAGGGCATTATCATAAGTATGAGGTATGCGAAGAAGATAATGCTCTTGAACTTGTTGGGATATCTTGAGAAGCCGTATGATGTAAGTATGGCCACGATCATCTGGAACACCGTTATTGGCACCGTGAGCATAACCGAATTCCAGAACTTCAGAAGGTAATCGGAATTCTGTATCAGCACCGCCTTGTACTGGTCGAAGGTGACCTTGTCGGGTATGAACTTCAGGTTGACGTCCTGTGAGATGAAGGTCTTCTTGTCCTCGGTCATGTTTGAGAACATGGCTCCGTAGTTGGCGGATATCTCGTTTGACGTCATGAAGGAGTTGGCTATGGTCAGCACCGTAGGCATAAGGAAAAGCACAGCCGCCGCCAGTATGAAAATGAATACCACCGCGTTGAACAGCTTCTGCCGTCTCTTCATGCTCATTACTTTCAGCTTCATATCACTCCACATCCTTTCCGAAGAAGTTCTCCGCGATGAGGAGGGCCGCCATTATCACTATCATCAGCAGCGCGAACAGCACAGCCGCCGCAGACAGCTTCTGATAGTCGAGGCTGTTGAAGGTATTGTTCATGAAGTGCTGGAGCATATATAGCTTTTCCTGGGGATAATTTCCTGTCAGGAGATATACCTCGCGGAATATCTTGAAGGAGTTTATCAGCGAGAGGATCAGCACAAAGAGTATCGTCGGCGAAAGGTATCTCAGCTTGATGTGTACGAACTTGTACCATGAGCCTGCGCCCTCGAGGTCGGCGACCTCGATGATGTCGCGGGGTATGGCACACAGCGCCGACATGAACAGTATCATATTGTATCCCAGATTCTTCCACAGGAACATACATATTATAACTACCTGTCCGTAGGGCGACTTCAGCCAGTCAATGGAGTGACCGCCGAAGTGCTCTACTATCTGGTTTATGGTACCGTGATTATGGAACAGCACCTGCCACACGAGGACTACGGAAGCCGTAGGCACCATGAGGGGGCTGAGGAAGAATGTCCTGAATATGCTCTTTCCCGGTATCCTGCGTTCAAGGAGTATCGCAAGTCCCAGTGAAAGTATCAGCGAAAGAGGTACGGACACCAGCGAGAAGAACGCTGTATTCTTTGCCGCCTTTGTAAAGGCCGCGTTGTGGAACAGCTTTATGTAGTTGTCTATACCTACGAATTCTTTCGTTACAGGGTTGCTTATCATTGAGTAGTATATTACTATGCAGAACGGAACGAAGAAGAATATCATCACTCCTATAAGGCTCGGCATAACGCAGATATTGCTGAATACGCGCTCGCCCTTCCTTCCGCACTGGTTTCGGGTCTTGTTTTTCATCCGGTCACAACCTCACAAATCATTTCCTTTTGCTCAGAGTTCTTCCTCCGGCCTTCATCAGCTCAGCTTCTATATATAAGTGCTGCGCGGAGCTTAAAAAGACGAAGGCCAGGGAAAATTTTATATTTTAACTATATCATGCTGCCCCGCGGCAATTTTTCCTTTGCCTTTCCTGCCACACCATTATACACAAATGAACTGCTCATTTTTGTGCAGCCTTCAGCATATTTTTTGACTGTAAATAAAGAGGCAGCGATCGGACGACTTCTGTGCTTCTGCAATAAAGCGCAACATTGACAAACAGTTGTCAATGCCGGACAGCTTCCTTTGCGGAAAACGCGGATCACCATACCTGTTGTTCCGGTAACGATGATATTATCCCTCGGTCTCCGCAGAGGAGTTGTCCCCTTCCGCGCCCCTTCTTTACTTTTTCGCCTGCTCCGCCGCGCTTCAGTACGCTGTGGAGCATAAACCTTAACAGAAACGCATTATCGGTCATTTTTGTCGTCTCTCTCACGGTTCTTCTATATCATACACTGTCAACATGACATTAGCGTGACTTTTTCATAACAAATCTGTCACTTTGAGATGCGGACAATGTCTTCTATAATATTAGACGTTATTTCCGCACGGATTGTGACATTTATTTCAAAAAAATTTCCGCTTCTCAATCATAATCGGCATTTTGACTCCCATTTAACCGCGCCATTACAAAAATTTGGTCAATGTGACTGTTTTTCAAAACCGCTATTGACATTCAGCTCTGATTATGATACAATATTTTCTGTTGAAACGCCGTGCGGGTGTAGTTCAATGGTAGAATTCCAGCCTTCCAAGCTGGTTACGTGGGTTCGATTCCCATCACCCGCTCCATTCATTAGCAGCTCTGGCTGCTATAGTTTTCTGTGCGCCTTTAACTCAGCTGGATAGAGTAACTGCCTTCTAAGCAGTAAGCCGCTGGTTCGAATCCAGCAAGGCGCGCCAAACCGAAACTCTCCGTTACCTGACTCCATCTAATGGAGAGCTTCGTTTTTATTTATTGAATATGGTGGGTGTAGCTTAGCTGGTTAAAGCGTCGGATTGTGGTCCCGAAGACCGTGGGTTCGAATCCCATCTCCCACCCTCTAAATATAACAACTACTCAGAGTACAAG
>NZ_CAMYUE010000029.1 GCF_947301925.1 uncultured Ruminococcus sp. | reverse complement strand
GACTATGTTCCCAACAGGCTTGGCGGTTTTATTGAGGAACAGCCTGCACAGGAGCAGAAAAAGCCAGATTGTCCGCTCATAGGTCAGGACTCGAATATCTATAATCTCATGGGTATAGCATCCAAAACTCTCAAGAGGAACGGCATGGCTGAACAGGCTAAGGAGATGTGTGACCGCATCACATCATCGGGTGACTATTACAAAGCTCTCTGTATAATCGGAGAATATGTCAATATTACGTCAGTTGACGATGACGATATGGAAGAAAGCGAGGACGAAGAAATGGAGGTAACTATGAACTGACCTCCGGAAAGGAGTATAATGGGAGGCATTTTGACCACAGGGTGCGAACCTCCGATACCGTGGATCGGCGGTAAAACGATACTCCTTCCCGTAATTAAGCGGATAATCCCCGAAGGACAGAATAAATTCGTGGACGTATTCGGCGGCGGAGGCTCGGTATCGCTTTCGGGCAAGTACGCACCCATTCAGATATACAATGACTATAACCAGCATCTGACGAATTTCTATACCATTATCAAGACTCGATGTCGGGATCTTGTAAATGCTTTCGCAGGTGCATTCGGAAAAGACGGCAAGCTCGTTGAAGAGATCGAACAGCGTATATTCGCAAATATACGCGATCAATTCAATGCTTGCTGTCTTGTTTTTTACAGAGCTGACACATTCGAGGAATTCTATGACTCTATCCTTAAAATGCTCAATAAAGCAGGCAGTATACAGGATAAACAGCATGTCTGGATGAATTCAATGCTGGCATGGGAGCTGTATAAGAAAAGGGAAAAAGATCCTGAGCTCTTCGACGCTCTCATGTTTCTCATATTAATGAAGTGCAGCTTCTCTGCTACAGGAAAGAGCTGGGCTTGTAAGGGTACAAATGCTGAAACAGCCATTCGCCTCATTAACGAAGCATCAAGGGTATTACAGCACATTGCAGTGGATAACAGAGATTGTCTTGATATAATACGGCTTCACGACAGTCCTACAACCATATTTTACTGTGATCCTCCGTACTACATGGCAGAGAAATGCTACAGCGGAGTTCCGCTTTTCGGCGATATGATGCATAAAGCACTTCATGATGCACTCCTGAAGTGCAAGGCAAAGGTCATAATTTCATATAACGAATGTGATTTCATAGATGAACTGTATTCAGAAGACAAATGGTTCATAATGCGGCTGGACAGACCGCATAGTATGCTCCTGCACAGTAATCCGGGAGCAGTTTACCATGAAGTTATAATTGCAAATTTCGATATTTTTGAAATGTACTATGGCAACGGACAGCTCACTTTGATGGATATGTCCGATACCATAAACGAAGAAGGGAGAATAATCTTATGAAAAAAGTAATATCAACACAGGCTATAATGGCTAACGGAAAAACAACGTATACAGGACTCTTCACAAGTGAAGGTATTCCTGCGGAAGTCGAGCTCGTCTGCGTAAACGGAAATGCCTGCTTATCGGTAACTATCCCCGAAGATGATGAGGAAGAATACGTGGGCAGACCGCTTACAGAGGACGAGATCGAGGCGATATGCAGGAACTACGGGAACTGCGATGATTGTCCGCTCTATAACTACTGTGATGAGGAGATGATGTAAAATGGTGCCAATATATAAGTATTCGGCAGAAACTGCAAGATATGAAAACGAGCTTACGGACTACCGTGAGAGCAAGAGGTGCAACATCAAGTGCAAGGAGGCTATCGAGGAAGCGATAAGAACACATTTCGATGGAATGCATCTTGATACAAGCTGTGTGCAGGATATCTTTGACGAGTTCGGATATGACCGCACAATGTGGGTACTTGCGGCAACCGTTAAGAATAAGAGCTTCGACGGCAGATTCTCGAGCATCAACAAGGGCTGGGCTCGCACAATTATCCCGTCACACCTTGATAAATATGAGTTCGATGAGTACACAGTGCAGTCGCATCCTGCGGTGCTTAACGGCTTTATCGACAGTGTAAGAGCTGAATATGAGGCTCTGGGACTCCTGTCCTCTGAGGAATGCCTGAAGGACAGCTACAAAGAGGACTATACCAATAAGCTGCTCATACTCCGTCCGGAGATACTCAACGATCAGTCCAGAAAGCCTGCATTCCAGTATTTTTATGCTGAGAATGGCTTCGGCTGTGATCCGAACAGCATAGGCAGAAAGGTATTCGGTACCTTCATTGCCGACGGCGAGAAGTCTCATTTCTCCAGAGGTGACTTCATTGGTGTTGCCGACAAGGAAAAGCTCCCTGAATGGGCATCAAAGCGCCTTGAAGCAATATCCGCTCCTAAGATGAAGGTCCGTATCTATCAGATCAATGCCGAAAAGGATATGAAGGATCTTGAATTCAGAGACTTCGACTTTGCAATGAGCAAAGGCGGTATAGATCCGGGCATTTATCAGCAGGTCTATGGCGGCATTGCCTATGCTCATGATCTTGGAGAGCTATATATGCAGTGTAATACCGGTAACTCACCACTCGGTTTCTATGGCCATACAATGTCTGTCAGCGATGTTATCGAGATTTGTGAAGGTAAAGACAGTGGCTTCTATTATGTTGACAGCTTTGGATTCAAGAGACTTGATGACTTCGATGTATCTCAGACAGATCATGAGGACCTCATGAAAGTGGTCATCCTTGAAAATGACAGGGAGCCATACAAGGCTGAGATACGCAAGGATATCAATGCGATGCAGAGCATAGTCGGCGGTCTTATCGAGCCTGTATACTTCGAGGAAAACGGAGATGCACTTTGTTTCTGCAATGAAGAATTCCTGCTCAATGACTCTGCACCGAACAGAGTCATAGGCAACACCCTTATTCACGGTACTTGCTTTATCTGCGGCGACGGTTACAATGACGAGGGAGAGCGTGACTCCTGCACTCTGACCGACGAGCAGGTAGATAAGTATATACAGATGTTTCCACAGTCGGTGGTAGAGATATCGCCCGAGGAAGACATCGGAATGACAATGATAAGCTTTTAATGCTGAAAGGAGAAGAATTATGAAAGTAAACGCAAAGATCACTAAGATCATCGACAAGCCTGATTCATCCATCAAGGCATTCGCAAGCGTAACGCTTGACGGCTACTTTGCTGTACACGGTGTTAAGGTGTGCGAGGGCGAAAAGGGACTCTTCGTCTCAATGCCTTCCACCTCTTACACCAACAGCAGCGGCGAAACAAAGTATCGTGATACCTTTCATCCCATTACCAAGGAATCTCGTGAGGCTCTGACTCAGGCTGTACTCGACAAGTACGATGAGGCACTTTCTCAGACTCAGGACGAAGGTATCGAGATACAGGATCTGCCCGAGGATGATGAAGATGAACTTGAAGAACCGGAGCCTGAACCCGAGATGTCTATGTGAACATTGTCGGAAATCGGACGGTGCGTATAGGTGAAAAAGTAGAAAAATCAACTTAGGTATGGATTTTTGAAAAGCGGTGTGGTATAGTGGAAGCTGAAAGAAGGTGGAAACTGTGAAAAAAATCATCTCTATCTTAATCATATCCGCTATACTCACAGGCTGTGGTCATATCTCAGAAGATAAACCGTATGTTGCAGAGGAAACCACGACGGCTAGTCAGAATACGGAAACAACAGCCTCAGATGCAATAGATACGACTACTTCAGCAGTAACAGTTACGAGTGAGGTCACAAGGAAGAAAAGCTCGCAGTCGGTAACTGAGAAGACTGTCGCAGAGACAACCACGGCAGCCGCAAATACAGATATCCAGCCTAAGAAGGAAAACAAACAAGCTCAGAAATCGCAGGATAATGGAGCATCAGAGGTTAAGAAGTCCGAAAGCAAAACTACAACAGCAGTTCAGACTTCGCCTCAGAAAGTAGCGACAGCTCCTGCGGTTAAGGAGAACAAAACTACGACAACTATACGCACAGATCCTGCGGTGGTCACTACTGCTCCGCCAGTAGTAACTCAGCCGCCAAAGGCAACAGAACCGCCTGCACCCAAACAGCAGGTGCTGGATTATGACCGCTTGAATGACCAGATGCAGACCTTCATCGATGGCTACGACATAGATTACGACTGGATGTACGAAAAAGGAAAGAATCTGAGCCATGACGGTACTGATTACGGCAAGGCTGTAGCGATATGTAATGAAGCCGAGAGCTTAGGCGGCGTGAACTGCATAAACTATGCAATAAACGCATACTTCATGGCACAAGGTGCAGGACTGGAATGCTATATAGCCAGATCATCAAAATATGACTGGTACGGTCATGTGGCAAATATAATCAAGCTTGACGGTAAGTGGTACTATATGGAGCCTATGGGTGACATTGTAGGATCACCGAACACATTTGCAGAGGGGGGAATTGCTGATGATGGATCAGTAATAACCTATCCCAACGGATTGGACATAGTCACAGACATCTACGACAACAGAAAAAGCGTAACAGTCGAAAGCGACTGGTACAAATAACAAACATCAATGGGGCCGAGAAATCGGCTCCTTTTTTCGTTTATGAAAGGAAAGAATATATGACAAAGAATAACAGTTTTATCAGAAAACTTGGCGCAGGACTTATGGCAAGCCTCTGCGCTGTTTCTATGTTAGCCACTCCCATGACAGGAGTGCTCACAGCAAGTGCGGCAAACACAGCTACTGAGAATGAAGCGTTCCCCTCGGCCGATGAAGTAATTGCACAGGCGGCAACTCTCCTCGGATCACCCTACGGCTGGGGCTTCAAAGGATACACAGGCGTATATTATCAGGACAGCTACAGTCCGCTTTCACTTGATTATGTCAGACAGCAGGGCGTTGATTGCTCAGGTCTCATCTACTATACACTTGCACACCTCGGCTACAGTACAAGCGGCTTCAGCTGGAACAACCCTGTTCCTGTGGATACTCCCCACTGGCTGAGTGTAACTGACAACTGCACTATCACCTACAACGGCGTGACTTCCAAGATCGACGTTGAGAAGGAAAATATCCCATACAAGGAACGTCCATATTGGGAATGTGCCGACGGCTCAACAATTACGCCCGGTTCAGTAGTCATCGCTGATAATCTCAACGGCGAGGATCACTCATGGATATATATCGGCGAATTCAATAATCGTGACGAGGTAATAAGCTATCTCAAAAAGATCGGCGTGAACGAGAGCTACATCAACAGCAATACTGTCGGTGACGGCAGTGGCGACGGCGGAACCCATTGGCGTATCGAGTCTAACGGCTCTCAGGGCTGTGTAATTAACAATCGCACCGACGGAAAACAGGCAACAGCTCTCAATATGTTTGCATTCCGTGTATCCAAGACTGACGTTGAGTTCTCGGTAACAAAGCTTGATAAGGATACTCAGATGGTAATCGGCAAGAGTCCTGTTGACAACTCCTCTGCTGTATACGGCGTATACAAGGATAAGGAGTGCAAGAACAAGGTTGGCGAGATCACTATTGGCGAAAAAGGAAAAGGAACTATCAAGCTTCCGAGTGGTACCTACTATGCAAAGGAAATAAAGGCTCCTACGGGATATGATCTTGACTCAACAGTTTACACACTTACTTCTGGAAAGTCGGTTACAGTAAATGAAACAAGAACTTCTGGAACTATAATTGTTAATAAGACAGCAGAAGACGGCGTTACCAGTGATAGAGAGTTCAAGATCACTGGGTCTAACGGCAAGTCAGTTACTAAGAAAACTAACAGCAACGGCGTCGCTGAGTTCTCAGGTCTCGATGTATATGACCTTACAAATGGTAAGCCTGTAACATATACCGTATCAGAGATCAATGTTGATACTCGCTATGAAGTTCCAAAGGCTCAGGATGTTACGCTCACAAGCGGTAATGCTGATCTTACGGTAGCCGTTGACTTCGAGAATGTGCTGAAGAAAGGCAATATCAAGATCAACAAGCAGTCCGAGGATAATCAGAACGGCGACAGAACATTCACAGTTACAGGTGGAGGTGAGACATACACAATGACTACTGCAAATGACGGAACAGCGATATTTGCAGGTATTCCAGTGTATGGCAGCAATAACGAGCCTATCACCTATACTATCAGCGAGAAGGATGTTCCCGTGAGATATGTAGTTCCTGCTGACCAGACAGCTACCCTCACAGCAGATGCTACAGTGGATGTAAAGTTCGAGAATAAGCTGAAGAAGTTTACAGCTGAGATCACTAAGAAGGACAGTGAGAACATCACCGCACAGGGCGATGCAACTCTTGCAGGTGCAACTTACGGTCTCTATCATGACGGTGAGCGTGTAGCTACTTACACCACAGATGAGAACGGACACTTCGTTACAGATGAGTTCGTATGCGGAAATTACACTCTCCAGGAGCTCACACCTTCACAGGGTTATCAGCTCAATGATGAGATTTATGCAGTCGGCGCAGAGCCTCAGAATTACAAGGTAGAGGTCAATCCTATTGCTCTTGATGTTACAGAGGACGTAGTAAAGGGCAAGGTATCAATTATCAAGCACAGCGATGACGGTACAACTGGCATCGAAACACCCGAGAACGGAGCTGAGTTTGAAGTATATCTCAAGTCCGCAGGCAGCTACAAGAACGCAAAGGAAACCGAGCGTGACTATCTCATTACAGATGAAAACGGCTTTGCAGAGACAAAGGCTCTTCCTTACGGAACATACACTGTTCACCAGACTACAGGCTGGAAGAACACAGAATTTGTTGAGGACTTCGACGTTATCGTCGACGAAAACGGTAAGACATACCCATATATCATTAACGATGCTGTTATCACAGCAAATCTCCGCATCGTGAAGAAGGATGCTGAGAGCGGCAAGGTTATCCCTGTATCCGGCATTGGCTTCAAGGTTTGGAGCGTTGACGATGAGAAGTACATTTCTCAGACTATCAATTATCCCGAGGAAACCACACTTGACACATTCTACACAAACGAAACAGGCACACTTATGCTCCCCGGTGAACTTTCATACGGCAACTATGTACTTCATGAAGTTAAGGCTCCCACAGGATACTTCCTCAATGCAGAGCCTGTACCTTTCACAGTTGACGGAACAGAAAAGACTGTTGAGGTCGAGAAGTTCGATACAGCTCAGAAAGGCAGGATCTCAGTAAGCAAGCGCGGTGAGATCTTCAAGACAGTTCAGGCAATCGGTCCTGCTATCTGGACAGACGAAAATGGCGAAACACAGACCGCAGGCCTTACCACCTACTATCCGATTTTCGAGGAAAGCGGACTTGGCGGAGCTGAGTTCGAGGTAATAGCAGCCGAGGACATTTACACAGCAGACGGCACACTCAGAGCATCTGCCGGTGAGGTAGTTGCTGACATTATCACAGACAAGGACGGAAATGCTTCAACTGAGCCTCTCTACCTCGGCAAGTATGTTGTCAAGGAGAAAACTGCTCCCTATGGCTATGTACAGAATGATGAGGCAAAGGAAGTAGAGCTCACCTATGCAGGACAGGAGGTTTCTATCACAGACGCTGTAAATAACACATTCAACAACGATTATCAGAGAGTAAAAATCAGCCTTGCCAAGTTCATGGAACATGACGAGCTCTTCGATATCGGCGAAAACGATGAGTACAAGAAGGTAACATTCGGTCTCTATGCAGCAGAGGACATCACTGCCGCTGACGGTACAGTTATCCCCGAGGATGGTTTTATCGCACAGGTATCGCTTGGCGAAGACATGACAGCCGACTTTACAGAAAAGCTCCCGTTCTCACGCTACTATGTTCAGGAGATAGCAACCGATGAGCACTATATGCTTAATGGCGAGAAGTATCTTGTAAACTTCCAGTACATGGGACAGGAAATGTCTACTGTCAACATCGACTGCGGAACATTCATCAATGACATCAAGCGTGGATCAGTAAGCGGTAAGAAGGTCAACGAAAATGGTGATCCCCTCGAAAACGCTCTCTTCGGTCTGTTCAAGGCTGACGAAACTGAATTCACAGCTGAGAACGCATACCTTACAGACGAGTCCGACGAGGATGGAAACTTCGGTTTCACAGATATTCCTTTCGGTGAGTACATCGTCAAGGAGATCGCTGCACCTACCGGATATATACTTTCAGACGAGCAGTATCCTGTTGTTATCGCTGAGAACGGCGATGTTGTGGAGATAACTGCGGAGAATAAGGCAATCACAGTCTCTATCAGCAAGGAAGACCTCTACGGCAATGAGCTTACAGGTGCATCTATGCAGCTTATCGACGAAAACGGCGAGATCGTGGACGAATGGACATCTGACGGCGAGAACCACATCATCACAAACATTCCTGCAGGCAGCTATACACTCAAGGAAGTGGCAGCTCCCGACGGATATGTTATCGCAACAGATATCAGCTTCACAATCGACGAGTACGGAAACGTTACTGTTGACGGCGTTGAGGCTAATGCTTTTGATGATGACGGAAATCCCATTGTTACAATGATCGATGATGCAACACTTGTAAAGATCAGCAAGCAGGATATGACAACAGGTACAGAGCTTTCCGGTGCTACACTTCAGGTCATCGACAAGGACGGAAATATCGTCGAGGAATGGGTATCCACAACCGAGCCTCACTATATCGAGGCAAAGCTCATTGCAGGCGAGAAATATACTCTTCGTGAGATCACAGCTCCTGACGGCTACAATACCGCTGAGGATATCGAGTTTACTGTCAATGCAGACGGAAGCGTCACTGAGGTAACTATGAAGGACGAAGCTATTATTGTAACAACACCTAATGTTGCCACAGGCGATACAGGCAAGAGTCCTATCGGATATATCATGGTGATCGCAGGTCTCGTACTGCTCACAGTATCCATATTTGCAAGAAAGAAAAAGGAAGAGCCTGCTGACGATTATGCAGAGCTCTGTCCCGATTTCATTGAAGGAGAAAATGAATGAAAAAGAAGACTATACTTCGCATACTGGCGGCTGCTTCGGCAGTCGCCCTCCTTTTAGGAGGAATATATCTGCTGACAAAAGATGATGTACGGCAGAAACTTAAGGAAACCGATCTCAAGCCATATATGCCGACACCTTCGGTTTTAGCGGCTCTTGATGATATTTCCGAGCCTGAAATTACTACGACTACAATAACGACAATTATCACAGGTGAAGCTACTGAGCCTACCACAGAAGCGGCTGAAATAACCACCGCATCTCCCGAGTTATCAGCAGAGGTCAGACAGAGCCTTATTGACTCGGCACAGTCGCTGAATTCAGAATACCCCGATGCACTCGGCTGGCTGTATATCCATGATACGGTCATCAGCTATCCCGTAATGCAGAGCCGTGATAACGACTATTACCTTAGTCATGCGTATGACGGAACATACCTGAAAGCAGGCTCGGTATTCCTCGACTATCGCTGTGAAGGACGATTCCGGAATCCGATAAATATCGTGTACGCCCATAACATGAAGAACGGCTCCATGTTCGCACAGGTGACAAACTTCAAGAATGACAGCTACTTCGAAAACCACAAGTACGGCTGGCTTGCTACTCCTGAGACAGTATACAGGATCGACTTTTTCTCCTGTGCTGTTGCAGACTGGCATGACAGCCTGTATGAGGGAGATACTCCCGTGGCTGAGTGGGTGCCGCACATCTGCGACAGATCGGTAGTTGGCAGAGAGATAACCTATTCAGACGATGACAGGTTCGTTTCATTATCGACCTGTTCATATGAATTCCAGAACGCACGAACTATCCTTACGGGAAAGCTCGTAGAGACAAAGGAGGTTTAAACTTATATGAGAAAACTGAAAACCAAGCTCGTATGTGCTGTAACGGCTTTTATGGCAATGCTGAACTTTGCAGCTATGAATGCCTATGCCGCAGGCGATGTTGCGAGTGCTGTTGAAAGCACATGGACATCGGCGAAGGACCAGATACAGACTGTGGTAAATAACGTCGTATTCCCCGTGATCGACGTTATACTCGGTGTTCTGCTCTTCGTCAAGATCGCTACAGCGTATTTGGAGTATAGAAAACATGGTACGCTTGAATGGACTCCGATAGCTATTATCTTCGGCGGTCTGCTCTTCTCGCTGACAGCACCTTTGTATGTATGGACGATACTCTGATTGAAAAGGATAAAGGTGATAAATATGAATTTCTTTACAGACGAACTTAAAAAGATAACTGACAGGAGCGAATACATTCAGAACCCTAAGTTTGTCGGACAGTCCTGCGTTTTCAGACTGTCCGATGATGTTACTGGTAAGTTGGGATTCGTTACACAGGGTTATGCCGATAACTATACTGCCCTTAAACTTACTCTGCTCAACAAGAGAGAGGGACCTATCGATGTTCAGGTAATGAATATCACTGATGTCATAGGCTTGAAAACGGTGCGCGGCGAGTCGTGTTCTCCGCATATCTGGAGGTACGGAAATGACATTGACTGGTATGGTTATCATCCCAACAGTAATGACTATTCTGCTTTGTCGGAAACTGTCGACGATTACCTGTCCTGCTTTGCTGAACAGGAGTTGTCAGAAGACGAAGAACTGAACATTTCACTCAATTAATGGAGGTACGAAAATGAAGAATAATATGAGAGCGGCGATAGCCGTCATTTTAATTGCCACAGCTTTAACAGGCTGCGGCACTATAAAGCCACCTGCTATAGATACAACCGTAACGACGGTACCTGTTACAACGGAGACTACTACTGCAGAACCGACAACGGTAGCTGAGACAACAGAAGCTCCCACCGAGCCTCCGATGACTGAGGAAGAAAGAAGACAGCTCGAGCAGAGTACCTTTATAGCTGAATTTCTCGGCTCTCAGATAAAGTTTGAGGATACCGCAGGCATTACCGATGAAGTGATCAAAAAGGCCGACTTCGAGTGTGAAAGTGCCAAGAACGGCACTGAAAAGATCACTGTCAAGGGAAAAAACGGCGGCGGTAAGATCGAAGTTTCTGTTATGGATATTTCAGCAAGTACGCTAAAAAATGACATTGAAAATGTCCTTGGAAGATATGGTGATTACAGCTATGAGCAGATAACTGCAGGCATGAACGGCATAAACAGCGTGGACTTTACCTCAAACTACCGTATGATAACAAGTGTGGTATCCAAGGGCAAGTATCAGCGATATGGAGCTATCCAGAAGACGGACGGAATGTCCACACAGTTCGGTTATGCC
Source organism: uncultured Ruminococcus sp. (assembly GCF_947301925.1). Taxonomy (GTDB): domain Bacteria; phylum Bacillota; class Clostridia; order Oscillospirales; family Ruminococcaceae; genus Ruminococcus. Next base: position 1,549 of record NZ_CAMYUE010000029.1, on the reverse strand, counting down.
GAAGTATATGCTGTAATCAAGGATAACAAGCTGACCGTAATATCTGGACAGCTCCTGTCAACGGATATGACCGAAAGACAGAACTTCTCAGAACTCATAAAGCAGCTTGCAGAGAAGGTGGAGTACTGATGAAAGTAACTGTAAACGGCGGTACTATGTCACAGGCTGAGATCGACGAGTATGTCCGCAGAATACGGAAGAAACATCCCGACCGTATCATCAACGAACTGACTCTTACGATAAACGGCGAATATGTGGATATAAAGTATAACTATGATACCGTCCCTTTTGAAAGGATACGCAGAATAACCGGATATCTGGTAGGAACGCTTGACCGTTTTAACGATGCAAAGAAAGCCGAGGAAAGCCAGCGGATAAAGCATGAGATATAACAAAAGCTCCCGATATCGGGAGCTTTGACGCTATTCCTGTAATAAGCCCTGAATATATGCAGTCACTTTTTCCTGTTGTACAGTAGTTAATCTGCGATACATTGAGAGCATTTCCGTTTCAGCTTCTGAAAGGTCAGAAGATATAAACGGCGATTTTACGTCAGTATTCTCAAGCAGATAGTCGATTGACACATTGTAATGCTTTGAAAGCGTTATCAGCATAGGAACATCAGGTGTAGCCTGCCCAAGCTCATAACGGCTGATCATTGTCTGTGATACATTCAGCAGTATAGCTAATTTCTGCTGATTTTCGTTTCTTGCTTCACGCAGTTCTCTCAACCGCATACCATCACCGCCTTAAATATATGATACAACATTTCCGCATAATAATTATGCGTATTAGTTGCAAATTGTATGCATAAAAGTTATAATGAGTATAACTAAAGGTTGTGAGGTGTGCGTTATGATCGACAGAAAAAGGACTGCGTGTTTTACAGGACACAGAAGTATACCGGAAAATGACAAGGCAAAGCTCAGGATACAGCTTGATAGGATAATTGAGGCACTGTATAACAAGGGCGTTGTGTTTTTCGGCTGCGGAGGAGCATATGGCTTTGACACAGAAGCTGAATACGCTGTATTAAGGGCAAAGGAACGGCACAAGGAAATAAAACTGATACTTGTACTTCCTTGTAAAGGACAGGATAAGTATTGGAACGACGAAAGCAAGGCGATGTACAGTGATATCCTTTCAAAGGCGGACAAGATAGTCTATACGTCCGAATACTACACAAATGACTGTATGCACAAGCGCAACAGACATCTTGTGGACTACAGCGGATATTGTATCGCCTACTGTACAAAACAAAGCGGCGGTACTGTATATACTATGAATTACGCTAAGGATAGCGGTGTCAAAGTAGTTAACCTTGCTGATTATCTATAACAAAGAGGTGAAACTATGCCATATATACCATTCACGGATGAACAGAAAGTCATGGCAAACTCCGTGGATCTTGAATTCTTTCTGCGAAGTCGTGGGGAAACACTTGAAAAGGTAGGACGTGAGTACAAGCTCATATATTCCGACGGCAGCGGCAGACACGACAGCATAACTATGTCCGGCAGTACATGGTTCGATCACAAGAACCAGACCG
>NZ_CAMYUE010000028.1 GCF_947301925.1 uncultured Ruminococcus sp. | reverse complement strand
CTCTACGATGAGGAAGTTGCCACATTCGATGAGGACGAGGTTTACAACCAGGCTGACGCAGCAGGCTTCATCAACCTCTTCGGTCTCCCGATAAAGGTAAGAGCTCAGCTGGACAAGAAGAGGAACAACAAGTAATTCTCTTTTCACAAAGGAATAAGCAATAGTTTCAGGCAGGGGAGCCTTCTCCTGCCTGTTACGATTTAATAGAACGCATGATCCATAATGCATAATGCATAATTAAAGCATTGCTGAACGGATAATTATGAATTGAGCATTATGAATTATGAATTGAAAAGAGGGATAATATGGTAACGATAAGGCTTATGACCATCAGCGACTACGATAAGGTCTATGCATTGTGGCTTTCCTGTGCCGGAATGGGACTGAACAATCTTGACGATTCAAGAGAAGGTATAGAGAAGTACCTTGCAAGGAATCCTGAGACCTGCTTTGTTGCAGAGGAGGACGGTAATATAGCCGGAGTTATCATTGCCGGCAACGACGGAAGAAGAGGATACATCTACCATACGGCTGTAAGTCCCGATTACAGACGTCGCGGGATAGGTTCAAGGCTTGTGGACGAAGCCCTGAACGCACTGAAATCGCTGGGTATAAATAAGGTAGCCCTGGTCGTTTTTTCAAGAAATGAGAATGGTAACGCCTTCTGGGAGAAGATCGGATTTACCGGAAGAGATGACCTTGTATACAGAAACAGATCCCTCGCAGATATTGTAAGAATAGATACATAAAGGAGAAATAAACATGGCAGATATGATGTGGGCAGGAAGATTTTCCAAGCAGGTAGACGAAGGCGTAAATGCTTTCAACTCTTCCATTGCCTTTGACGGACGTATGTACCGCCACGATATAAAGGGCAGTATCGCCCACGCCACTATGCTGGGAGACTGCGGCATCATCACAAAGGAGGACAGCCTCACCATAATCGAAGGTCTCAAGGGCATACTTGCCGACATCGACAGCGGCAAGCTGGAGCTTGACCCCAACGCCGAGGATATCCATATGTTCGTTGAGGCTGAGCTTACAAAGCGTCTGGGCGACGTGGGAAAGAGGCTCCACACTTCCCGTTCGAGAAACGATCAGGTGGCTGTTGACCTGAGACTCTACCTCCGCGACGAGATCGACGAGATCTACGCTCTTGTGAAGGAACTGGCAGTTACTCTGGTGAAGATGGCTAAGGAGCACACCGAGACCATAATGCCGGGATATACCCATTTACAGCGTGCTCAGCCCATAACTCTCGCACATCACCTTATGGCATATGTGTGGATGCTTCTCCGCGATATGGAAAGACTTCAGGATACCGCAAGGAGAATGAACTACTGTCCTCTGGGCAGCGGCGCTCTTGCAGGCACAACATACAAGACCAACAGAAAGCAGACCTCCGACCTTCTGGGCTTTACGGCTCCCATGCCCAACAGCCTTGACGGAGTTTCCGACAGAGACTACTGCGTTGAGCTGAACTGCGCTCTGTCACTGCTGATGACGCACCTTTCAAGATTTTCCGAGGAAATAATCCTCTGGTGCTCGTGGGAGTTCAAGTTCGTGGAGCTGGACGACGCCTTTGCCACAGGCTCCTCCATCATGCCCCAGAAGAAGAACCCCGACGTTACGGAGCTTATCCGCGGAAAGACAGGCCGCGTCAACGGCGACCTCATGACTCTCCTCACCATGATGAAGGGACTTCCTCTTGCTTACAACAAGGATATGCAGGAGGACAAGGAGGCTATATTCGACGCTGTGGACAACGTGAAGCTCTGCGTTAAGACATTCACTCCCATGCTGGCAACTATGCGCGTACTCAAGGACAACATGAGACACGCTGCCGCAAAGGGCTTCATAAACGCTACGGACTGCGCAGATTACCTGGTAAAGAAGGGTATGCCCTTCCGTGACGCTTACAAGATAACAGGTACCCTCGTTGCACAGTGCATCGAGAAGGGGCTCACTCTTGAGACCCTTCCCCTTGAGGACTATCAGGCTATGACAGACCTCTTTACCGAGGACGTTTACGAGGCTATCAGCCTTGATACCTGCGTCCGCGAGCGCAAGTCCGAGGGAGGCCCCTCTCCCGACGCCGTAAAGGAGCAGATAGCTCTGGCGGAGGAGGCTCTGGGTCTCTGATATGAAGAAAAAGGACATCACCTTTACTATCGGTCTCACCATACTTATGGGCGTTATATGGGGGATAGGCGAGCTGGTAATGGGACTGTGGATAGCAGTCATACCAAGCGCACATATCTTCTGGTTCGCTTTCATAGTCATAGTTACCCTTGGTATAAGCATATGGCATTCCATGATAGAGGACAAGTCGGATATGGAGGACCCCAAACGCGCAAAGTACGAGCGCAAGGTCAACAAACGCAGAAAAAAGTAGGGGACGGCACAGCGCCGTCCGCATAAAAGGAGGCGGTGCAATGAAGCGCAGAAAGGATAACAGCAGCAAAGCCCTCGTGAGGATATGCGGCAGATGCCGCGAGATCATCGGCGACGATAAGTATTGCAGATACTGCGGCGCAGAGGCTTCCGACGTGAAGTATGAGCCTGCGGACGATGTTATCAGATGCGTGTACGGACCGCCGCCCGCAGAACGTAAGCATACCTGTACGGCCTGCGGCTATACATGGAGCACTATGCTCATGATAGACAATGAAAGATACTGCCCCGAGTGCGGCAGTGAGGCCGCTGTTGAGGAGATAACAGACGACTGACAGCTTCATTGGTCCATTACATAATCCGGAGGAAGTCTTATGGATATTATAATTATCGTTATCGGGATCATAACGATCATTCTGCTGGCAATTGTTCTCGTAAAGATGTTTATGGGCGGCGGAGAAGTCGATGTGGATGTCGATAAGGTCATCATAGCGGTAAAGGACGGCCTGAGTTCCTCTCAGCGCGACCTGCGCGAGGAGATGACGGGAAGCGTCCAGACCAACGTCCGCAGCATGGGCGAGGGAATAAACAGCGTTCAGAAGGCCATAGGCGAAAGCCATAACGAAAAGCTCATGGCCATCGAAAGACAGCTTACGGAAGTACGCTCCGATACGGACAAGAAGCTGACCTCCATACGTCAGGTGGTGGACGAGAATCTTCAGTCGTCGCTGGGTGAGAGAATGAACACCTTCAGTCAGCTTATAACCGATAATCAGAAGCAGTCCGGAAAGGCCATAAACGATTCCCTCATCAATCTGGAGAACAGATTCAAGACCCTTGAGACCACCAATAACGAAAAGCTGGAAAGCATGAGACGCACTATGATGAATCAGCTTTCCATGATACAGGAAGAAAACCAGAAGAAGCTGGACGTTATCCAGAAGACTGTCAACGAAAAGCTGGAGGATCAGCTGAACAAATCCTTCAGCCTCGTCAGCGAAAGGCTGGAAAAGGTCTATCAGAGCCTTGGCGAGATGCAGACCATCGCCACGGGTGTGGGCGACCTGAAAAAGGTGCTTACAAACGTGAAGACAAGAGGTATTCTCGGCGAGATACAGCTGGGGAGCATACTGGAAGAGATACTTGCCCCCGAAATGTATGATACTGAGGTCCCCACTGTCCCCGGCAGCACCAACAGAGTTGAATTTGCCGTGAAGCTTCCCGGTCAGGGCGAGGGAGAGCATATCTACCTCCCCATAGATTCAAAATTCCCCGGAGATACATATTCCGCGCTTCAGGACGCCTACGACAGCGGCAATAAGGACGAGATCGCAGCCGCACGGAAGAATCTTGAGTCGGTGATAAAGAAGTGTGCGGCGGATATAAAGAGCAAGTACGTCGCTCCTCCCTATACCACCAATTTCGGTATAATGTTCCTGCCCTTTGAAGGACTTTATGCAGAGGTGGTCAAGTCGGGACTCATGGACACACTGCAAAGAGACTACAGCATCAGTATCACAGGCCCGTCAACTATGGCGGCTATGCTCAATTCGCTGCAAATGGGCTTCAGGACGCTGGCGATACAGAAGAGGAGCAGTGAGGTATGGACTATACTGGGCGCTGTCAAAAAGGAATTCGCCACCTTCAGCGAGGTGCTCGAAAAGACTCAGAAGCACGTCAGACAGGTGGACGACGACCTTGAAAAGCTTATCGGAACTCGTACCCGCCAGATCAACAGGAGCCTCAGCAAGGTTGAGGTGATCGGCGGCGACCAGCCGGAGCTTCAGGGCGGCGAAGACTGAAATATACTTTGAAAGAGGAGAGTAAGAAATGTCAGTTAAGATCTATATAGACGGTCAGGAGGGCACTACGGGCCTTAAAATACAGGAGCGCTTCAGGGACAGGAAGGACCTTGAGATCATGAAGATCAGCGAGGAGCTCAGAAAGGATCCTGCCGAACGCGCCCGTCTCATAAACAGTGCGGACTATGTGTTCCTCTGTCTGCCCGACGCCGCTTCCATCGAGGCTGTTTCCTTCATCGACAAGGACAACGACCATGTGCGCATAATCGACGCCTCCACGGCTCACCGCACAAATCCCGACTGGGCTTACGGATTCCCGGAGCTCTCACCTGCTCACAGGGAGAAGATAATCAGATCCAACAGGGTTGCGGTCCCGGGCTGCTATGCCAGCGGCTTCGCTTCCATAGTCTACCCACTGGTGAACAACGGTATCATCCCTGCAGACTATCCCGTTTTCGCCTATGCCACATCGGGCTACAGCGGAGCAGGCAAGAAGGCTATCGCAGTATATGAGGGCGATGACAAGCCCTTTGAGTTCAACAGTCCCCGTCAGTACGCCCTTTCCCAGCAGCACAAGCACCTGCCGGAGATGAAGGCCGTTTCGGGACTCACCTACACACCTATGTTCAACCCCATGGTGTGCGACTACTTCAGCGGTATGGTGGTAAGCGTGCCGCTCCAGACAAGGACTCTTGACAAAAAGGTCACAGCTCAGCAGGTACATGAGATGTATGCGGAGCACTACGCAGGAGCAAAGATGATAGAGGTGATGCCTCTTATGTCTGCCGACGAGCAGAAGGCATTCTTCCTTGCTTCAAACACTCTCAGCGGACAGAATAAATTACAGGTCTTCGTCTTCGGAAACGATGAGCAGATACTTCTCTGCTCCCGTCTCGACAATCTCGGCAAGGGCGCAAGCGGCGCAGCCGTCCAGTGCCTGAATATCATGATGGGGATAGACGAGACCACAGGGTTAATATGATATTCTTTCACATCAGGGGGAATAAGAAATGAGTAAAAAACTAAGAGAGATCTACGAATACGATCTTATCGAGGACGACGGTGTCGACTATACGGTGGACGAGTGGTTCAATACCATCATGGAAAAGACCAAGGATCAGCTCAACGTCTCCGACGTGAGCCGTATGCTGCGCCAGAGGATATGCTCGAAGGTGGCTATCAAGAGAGCTATCGAAATGCTCAGCGACGATCCCTTTATCGGGGAGATGTTTGAGGGACAGCTTATGTTCAACCTTTATGCGGGAAAGGAAAAATATCTGAAGCTGTACTATCACCAGATGGAGCCTGTGCTGGAAAAGGCAGGCCTTATGGCGAAATCACATAACTGGAGCTCACAGCAGGAAAAAGAAGAATATATGGATATAATTGCGAAATTCGCGCAGAAGATCAGGGAAGAAACAGAGAACGAAACCTGATGATAGAGTCTGTGATTCAGGGATAAAGGCGGAGAGACAGTTGCTCTCTGCATGGGGAATATTGAAAGGATAAATATTCGGAGGAAAGAAAAATGAATGAAGCGTTAAGAGAGATCAGCCCGAAGAAGATCGCAGTGCTGAACGGTATACTGCACGGTCATTTTACGGGAAGTGTTGAGGTGGTAAGAGAGCTGGCTGCACTGGGACATGATATAACCTGTTTCGTCACCGACGAGTTCGCGGACAGACTCAATGATATCCCCGTGAAAAAGGTGGTGTATTCGGCAGACGTGAGCCAGGTGGCAAAGATGCTGCCTCCCACTGCTCCTCCCTTTGCCATAAACTCATTTATGGTGGGAAGAGCGACATATGAGGTAATGGAGCTGCTGATGAAGGACAGGACGGAATACGATTACTATATCGTTGACGCCTTCTTCGATATCGAGGAGATGAACAAGGTACTGAAGCTGGATCCATCGAAGTTCGTAATGATCTACCCCTCGTTCATACTTACCGACGAGAACCAGTTCGACAACGCAAGACTTATCGGCTTGCAGTGGACAAATCAGCATTACGGCATTAACCTGCGTGATTTTGTGGGTCTTATATTCACTCCCAATAATTTCAAGAAGCTGCTTCTCACATCAAAGTATTTCCATTTAAGGCCCGAGGACACAGACGATACCTGTTATTTCCTCGGTCCCCACATAGAGCAGAGAGTCGTTGACGAAAGCTTTGACTTCAAAAAGGATCCGGACAAGAGACTGCTTTTCATCTCACTGGGAACTATCTTCGGCAGGGATCTTGAGTTCTATCACCGCTGTATCGAGGCTTTCGGAGGCTCGGAGCAGTATCAGGTCATCATGTCGGTGGGCAAATTCGTGAATATTGAGGAGACCTTCAAGGAGATCCCCGAAAACTTCACTGTCTACAATTATGTGCCCCAGACCCAGCTCCTGCCCCAGGTAGACGTTTTCATCACCCATGCAGGCTTCAACTCCACATCGGAGGGACTTGCAAGCGGCGCTTCACTGGTGCTGGTGCCCCAGGCAGTTGACCAGTTTGACGTTGCAAAGGTCGTTGAGGGTCTGAATGCGGGCATAGCTCTTAACAAGCATGAGATAGATATAACTGCGGATATCATAAAGAATGCAGTCGATACCGCTTATGACAGGAGAGAGGAATTCAGAGCTGCTGCCGATGTGATACTGAAGTCGTTCAGGGAGGCAAGAAGCAACAGAACAGCGCTTTACGGAGAAATATTCGCGTAATCATATATACGATCAAGGAGGAAACAAGGAATGAAGCTTGTTGAAGTAAAGGGTATAACCTTTGTTGACGGCGGCGTGTGTGCTGCCAAGGGATTCAGGGCCAACGGAGTACAGTGCGGTCTGGCGCACAAGCCTCTTGGAGAAATGGCAGAGGCAAATGCAGCCGCAAACAATGCGCTCCCCGCAGCAAAGAAGAAAAACGATCTGGCGCTCATAGTGGCAGACAAGATGTGCAGCACCGCTGCGGTCTATACCACAAATAAGGTGAAGGGCGCTCCCATACTGGTAACAAAGGAGCATATAAAGGACGGCAAGGCGCAGGCGGTTATCGTGAATTCCGTCAATGCCAATACCTGTAATCCCGACGGCGTCGAGAAGGCTGAAAAGATGTGTCAGCTGGCCGCAAAGGCTCTCGGCATCGACGAAAACGACGTTGTAGTTGCTTCCACAGGCGTTATCGGTCAGGTGCTCCCCATAGAGCCCATAGCCAACGCTATGGACGACCTTGCAAAGGGTCTTTCCTATGACGGAAACAAGAGAGCTCTTGAGGCTATCATGACTACTGATACCCGCGAGAAGGAAATAGCCGTTCAGTTCGAGCTGGGCGGAAAGACCTGCACCATGGGCGGTATGCTCAAGGGAAGCGGCATGATACACCCCAATATGGCTACGACGCTTACATTCCTTACCACAGACGCAGACATCTCTCCCGAGATGATACAGTGCGCTCTCAGCGATATCGTAAAGGTAACTCTCAACCGCGCCAGCGTTGACGGCGACACCTCCACGAACGATATGGTCTGCGTTATGGCCTCAGGCGAGGCAGGCAACAGGAAGATAACCTCGGAGGACGGAGATTTCGGCAGGTTCAGGGACGCCCTCTATGCTATAATGATGAATCTTGCAAGAATGATGGCAAGGGACGGCGAGGGCGCTACCAAACTCATCGAGTGCGCTGTAAGAGGCGCCGAGACCGAGGCTGTAGCCGAGACGGTTGCTAAGTCTGTCATCACATCGAGCCTCATCAAGGCCATGATCTTCGGCGAGGACGCCAACGCAGGAAGAATATTCTGCGCTCTCGGCTATGCCGACGCTGATTTCGATATAAGCAAGGTAGACGTGGAAATGGCCTCTGAGGGCGGAGTTATCCCCCTGGGACGCAAGGGCTGCGTTATAGAGTTCTCAGAGGAGCTGGCAAAGAAGATCCTCAGCGAGGAGGAGATCAAGATCCTCATTTCCCTGGGCGACGGCAAGGGCAAGGCCATTGCATGGGGCTGTGACCTCACATACGATTACGTCAAGATAAACGGAGATTACAGAAGCTAAGATCTCCATGAACAGAAAAAAACTTTACGGCACAGATATCGAATCGCTTTTCTCCGGGCAATAAGCGGGGCGCATATGCCATAACCAATATCCGCGGCATTTCTCTTGAGGACGCAGGACATCCGAGATATGTCTGCCTGAAGGACGTATTAAGGGTTCAGATATATATGCTGAACGAGGAAAAGAACATCGGCTTGCTGAGACTTTTTACCCGGTTCGATATTGCGGCGCACAAAACAGAGCTTGTTGAGTTCTATGCGATAGATTCGCCTGTCATGGCTTACAGGATAGCCCGCAAGCAGATATCCATAGTCAAAAGAGACAACGGTCTGGAGGATATAGTTCCCGAGGATAAAGACAAAGTGATGCATACATATGGCTCACGGCGTTTAAGCCGCATGAAACGAAGAAAATAAACGGAAGAGGTGTATAGATGTTCGGCAGAAAAAGAGACGAGGACTACGACGAATACAACGAGCGGTATGCCGCAAAGTATGACGATGATTATATAGCTCCGTCAAAGGAGTACCGCTCGGAATGTGACCACAGTCATGAGCAGTCCTATGAAAATATCAACAATGTCAGGGAGTGCGATCACAGTCACGAGCAGACATACAATGACGCCGATCACGAGCAGTCGGGCTATGACAGCTACGCCAGCCTCGAAAGCAGGTTCGAGCCTCTGCTGGCTCCCAACGAGCACTTGCTGTGGGTGGGAGGCTATGATAAAAAGACCCGTGCTCCCAAGGGAGCGCCTGCGGCTTCAAGAAATATGACTATAGCAGGCTTTGTCGTATTGGGAGTGCTGTTTATGGTGGGCTTCTGCGCCTTTTCCGATTTTTTATGCTTCATGTTCCCTATTGCGTTTATTCTGGCTGTGGTTTTTCTGGTGAAGCTGACAAACGCCTCCAACGGCGTTCATGCCATTACCGACATGAGAGTTATAACGTTAAGTTCCAACGGACATCCGATATATCATCTGCTGAAGGATATAAAGAATATCTCCGTCAGCATGACAAAAAATAATTACGGCAATGTTTATTTTGATTCAAGGACAGCTGCGATGAACAGCCAGGTCCAGGGAAGCATCAGACGTTCAATGAACGGCGTTCAGGATCCCGCAAGGGTAAAGCGTATACTCGAGGACGCTGTGCGCGGCGCAATGCTGCATAACGGCGGAAGATAACAGCGGCAGCAAACTGTAAGGCAGGTGAGACGGTTGTTCTGGGAAAAAAAGAACGAGGAAGAGATCGATCATATCATTGATCATACCGCAAACTATAACGGCGGAGCGGCTTCGGAGGAATACAGCAGCATACCTCAGACCAAAGAAGAATATATCGCAAAGCTGTTTCGGCCTTACCTTTATAAAGAGGAGCAGATACTCTGTGTTGCAGGCAACGGAGACGTTGAAGGAGGCTATGGCACTCCGGCGTCCGAAAAGAAAATGCTCAAAGCGCTGCTGATAGTTGTTCCAATCTGTATAGCTGCTTTTGCCCTGGGAGTACTTGCAGGCGAATTACCGAGGGACATGGTGATTATTACGGTTTTGTTCGTGCTTTTTGGAATGCCTGCAATAATCGTGCTTTCCATTATAGTATGGCTGGCTCTGGGCGGCCTGTCCGGCAGTGCCAATTACGCCGTCACCAACCAGAGAGTATTGGCTATGGTGCAGGAAAACTGGCAGGAGATCAGCCTGAAGGAAGTCAAAAAGACGGCCATGCAGGGCAGGATAGTCACTGTGACATCAGAACACGGTTTGTTTTTGGGTATATATTATGCTTCCGATCCGCTGAGATTAAAGGCTATACTGGACGAAGCGGTACAGAAATGCAAATACGATATATATCAGGATCAATAAAAAGGGAGTAAAGGAAAATGGAAAAGATATCAAACAACGAAAAATCGCAGGTGCTCATTGACGCCCTGCCCTACATACAGAAGTACAATAACAAGATACTTGTTATCAAGTACGGCGGAAACGCCATGACCAACAAGGAACTGAAGGACGCTGTTATGACGGATATCGTCCTCCTTTCGCTGGTGGGCGTAAAGGTGGTACTCGTACACGGCGGCGGTCCCGAGATAAGCGATATGCTGAAGAAGCTGAACATAGAGAGCCGCTTCGTCAACGGTCTGAGATATACCGACGACGCCACTGTTGACGTAGTGAAGATGGTGCTCTCGGGCAAGGTCAACAAGGAGCTGGTACAGCTTCTGGCTCAGCACAAGGGCAGCGCCGTAGGCCTCTGCGGTATCGACGGCGAGATGCTCATGGCAGAGAAGAAAAAGACCGACGACGGTCAGGATCTGGGCTGGGTAGGCGAGATCACAAAGGTGAACACCAAGCCCATCACAGACGCCCTTGCAAACGGAAATATCCCCGTTATCGCTACAGTTGCCACCGACGAGGAGGGCAACACCTACAATATCAACGCCGATACAGCCGCTGCAAGGATAGCTGCTGAGCTGGGCGCCGAGAACCTTATCCTCATGACGGATATAGCAGGACTCCTCAGAGACAAGGACGACCCGACCACTCTTATCCCCGAGGTCAACGTCAGCGAGGTGCCCTTCCTCAAGAGACAGGGCATTATCTCGGGCGGCATGATACCCAAGATAGACTGCTGTGTAGAGGCTGTCAGACGCGGCGTCAGCAAGACCGTCATCATCGACGGCAGAGTGCCTCATTCTATCCTTATCGAGATACTTTCCAACGAAGGAATAGGCACACAGTTCGTGTGAGGATTTCTTCTCGTAAAATAATTTACTTGTATACAAAAAATTTACTTATAAAAAAACTACAATGATTGATTTTGACTGCCTTTCAGCGTTATAATAATAGTGTGTCTGAAAAAGTCCGATAGGCAGTCTGCCATTAGGAGGACTTTAAATGAATACAATAGATAAGTTCAATTCGCACGTTATGCAGTCCTACGGACGCTATCCGCTGGTAATGGAAAAGGGAAGCGGCAGGCACTGTAAGGACGAAAACGGCAGGGAATACATCGACTTCGGAAGCGGCATCGGTACAAATTCCCTCGGCTACTGCGACGAAAAATGGGCTGACGCAGTGTGCGCTCAGGTGCGCACCCTTCAGCACAGCTCCAATTACTACTACACAGCGGTTCAGGCTGATTTCGCAGACAGGCTCTGCAATATCGCAGGCTATAAGTCGGTGTTCTTCTGCAACAGCGGCGCCGAGGCTAATGAATGTGCAATAAAGGTGGCAAGGAAATACAGCTTCGATAAATACGGCAAGGGCAGGCATACTATAATCACCCTTGTGAATTCCTTCCACGGCAGGACTATAGCTACCCTTTCCGCTACGGGACAGGATGTGTTCCACAATTACTTCTTTCCGTTCGTTGAAGGCTTCGTGAACGTGACCGCCAACGATATCGGCGATCTGAAGGCAAAGCTGGAGGATACCACCGTATGTGCAGTCATGCTGGAGTACATTCAGGGCGAAGGAGGCGTGAACGTTCTCAGCAGGGAATTCGTTGAAGCGGTGTATGAGCTCTGCGCCGAAAAGGATATCCTCGTCATTGCGGACGAGGTACAGTCCGGCGTGGGACGTACAGGCAAATTCCTGGCAGGAGACCACTTCGGCAAGAAAGCCGATATAACCACACTGGCAAAGGGCATAGCAGGAGGTCTTCCCATGGGCGCCTGCCTTGTGAACGAAAAGTGCAGCGGAGTCCTGACGGCAGGAACTCACGGCTCCACCTTCGGAGGCAACCCCATTGCCTGTGCAGGCGGTCTGGCTGTCCTTGACAGGATAGAGAGCAAGGGCTTCCTTGAGGACGTGACAAAGAAGGCAGAATATATCAGGAGCGAGATCGGTAAATGCAGCGAGGTGGCCGCAGTAAGCGGTATGGGCCTCATGATCGGCATTACCCTGAAGAACAAGGACGCCCACGACGTGGCGGCAAAGGCTCTTGAAAAGGGGCTCCTCATACTTACCGCAAAGGAGAAGGTAAGGCTTCTGCCTCCGCTGACTATTTCCTACGATGAACTGAAGGACGGACTGAAAATTCTGATAGAGATACTGGAGGAATGATTATGGAGCTGCAGGTAACAGGCAAGGGAAATAAATATATAGCCACTGACAGAAGCGGCAAGACATTGTACAGTGTCAGGAAAAAAGGCTTCGGTTCGAGATATAATCTCATGGACGGCAATAATTATTACAACCTCTATACTCTTGTCCAGACGGGCGATGACAAAAAGCCGGGCTTTACCATAATTCTAAACGATAACGTGTTCCTTTCCATGGAGTGCAAGTCCCTTTTCCTTGATCCTACTATCGTGGCCAGAGGCAAGGAGTTCTCCTTTGAGCTCAGAAGCAAGGACAGAAAGGAATTCGAGATATTCAGGAACGGAACAAGCGTCGGTCATATCCATACTCTCACCGCCGTGAACGGCGAATTCAAGTACGACATCGAAATAGAGAATACCGCCTTTGACGACTATATACCCCTTTTCGCCGTGGCTATCGACAAGGCCTTCGGCGAGATGAACAAATAGAAATAACACTTTGAAAGGATAAAGATATGAAACACTTACTTAAAATGCTCGATCTCAGCAGCGAGGAGATCATCGACATACTTAACCTTGCAGACCAGCTCAAGTATGAGCTGAAGCACGGCATACCCCACCCTCATCTGAAGGGAAAGACCCTCGGCATGATATTCCAGAAGGCTTCGACCCGTACAAGAGTATCATTCGAGACAGGTATGTACCAGCTGGGCGGCTATCCGCTGTTCCTCTCCTCAAACGATCTCCAGATCGGCCGCGGAGAGCCCGTACAGGATACCGCAAGAGTGCTCTCACGCTACATAGACGGCATAATGATCCGTACCTTCGAGCAGAAGGAGGTAGAGGATCTGGCACAGTACGGTTCGATCCCGATAATCAACGGCCTTACAGACTTCTGTCACCCCTGTCAGGTGCTTGCTGATCTCATGACTATCCGCGAGTTCAAGGGCAGCTTTGACGGACTGAAGATGTGCTTTATCGGCGACGGAAACAATATGGCCAATTCACTGATAGTAGGCTGCCTCAAGGTGGGCATGAGCGTGTCTATCGCTTGCCCCGAGGACTATCAGCCCCCTGTTGAGATACTGGAGTTCGCTGCAAAGTACGGCGACAAGTTCGAGATGACAGATACTCCTATGGTGGCTGCAAAGGACGCAGACGTCCTTATCACAGACGTATGGGCTTCCATGGGTCAGGAGGGCGAAGCTGAGAAGCGTAAGAAGGCCTTCGCAGGCTATCAGATCAACGACGAGCTCATGGCTCAGGCTCACAGCGACGCTATGGTGCTTCACTGTCTTCCTGCACACCGTGAGGAGGAGATCACCGAGAAGGTATTCGAGGCTCACGCAAACGAGATCTTCGAGGAGGCCGAGAACCGTCTCCACGCTCAGAAGGCAGTAATGGTCAAGCTCATGGCAAACTAAGCCGTTAGCTATTGTAGGGGCGGGTATTATCCGCCTGAGAAAAGCGATTGCTGAATAAAGCGGACAGTTGGGGAACTGTCCGCTTTTTGCGAAATGATATGGGGGATTATTATGAAAACATTGAGGATAAAATATGTGCCGCCAATGATAGAGGCAATAGCGATATTTCTGGCCTTCGGACTTTTTCTGGTCCCGCTGGGACTGGCCGGCAGTGAAAAGATGGCTGATTATGCATTTCCGGGCATTTTAGCCGGAATGACGGCAGGTATACTGCTGATAGAAGTGGTGGGCTCGACAAAAACGCTGATAAAGCTTGGTGATGACGGCGTTATCAGGTGCATATGGGTGTTTTACAGCTGGAAGATAGACCTTGCAAAGGTGGAGAGCTTCTCCTATCATATACAGTCTTACTATAGCCGCTTAGGTACGCGAAATATGCTTGATCTGACCTTTTCATACAAAGATGAAGAAAATGCGGACGCTCATCACTTCAAAAGCGCGATTGGCAAAAAGGAAATAACCGAGCTGATGGCAGGCAGATTTGAAGAATTTGAATTAATGAAGATATACCGTTACGCGGAAACTCTGTACCCGCAGAAGGCTGAGGGATATGTCGAGGACAGCGGATTTTTGAATAATATGAGGTGATAAAATGTACAATCTTATACTTGCCTGTATGGGCATTGTAATCGCCATAGCGGGCTGCATATATCTGGCGGTTCTGCTTTATTATAAGAAGTTCGGCGTAACAGCAAAGGCGGAGGTGCTGGATGTTTCCGAGGTGGAGAGAAAAGTGGGCTTTATAGGTCATATAGTCCGCACGACAAAACGCGTCAGCCACTATACCCATACCATGAAATATGAGGTGAACGGCAAGGCCTACAAGGAGAAGGACAGCGCTGCGTATTCCCGGCCGCTGAAAACGGGCTCCACACATCTGATACTCTGCGACCCGAAGAATCCGAAAAAGTTCAGGTTTGAGGAGAATGTGGACAGCCACATAAGGATAGCCGCCGCACTGGCGGTTATGGGAGTGATATTTGCGGTCAGGTTCTTCTATACATATATGAAATAACATACCTTGTAAAACATAACCAAAAAAAGAAGAAAAACCATCGCATTCTTTTAGTTGACAAACGCCTTGTGACATGATATAATAATTAAGTCGCCTGAGGGCAACAGTCTTCGGGCAGACTCCACAGCATCTTGAAAATTGAACAATGCGAATAAAAAGTAACGACCCTTGAGATTCC
>NZ_CAMYUE010000027.1 GCF_947301925.1 uncultured Ruminococcus sp. | reverse complement strand
TGGACATGATTTACATCCTTTCTCTTAATAAGATCTTATTTTGAGCGGACCTTCAGAGAGTCGGGAGAGCATTTGTCTCCTCAACATATTACAAATTGTAACACATTTTTGGCTCTTATTTGTTAACAAACTGTTAACTTTCGTCCGAAGGCTCACAAACATGACTTGTATATGTGTTGAATTTTGTTAAAATCTACCAATGCGGCAAATTTTTTTGTAACCAAACCGTAATTTTTTAAGGTAAGAAATGCAACTAATTACATTTTCTCGGGCCTGTCGATATTGAGTATCTCCAGTGCGTTCCTTAGCGTCTGACGTACTGCCACGCTGAGAAGGAGACGTGCCTTCATAAGCTCCTCACTGCCTGCATTCTTTACGCTGCAGCCGTCGTAGAAGCGGTGGAACAGAGTTGCAAGGTCGATAGCGTACTTTGTGATCTTTGCGGGATCGTAGGTCCTTGCCGCCGCGTCTATCTCTCCGGGGAGGGAGGCGAGGTGGCGTATGAGCTCGATCTCTCTCGGATCGGTGAGGAGATCAAGGTCTGCGGACTCGGGCACGCTTATGCCCTCCTCTGCAAGAGCCCTGAGCATACTGCATATCCTTGCGTGAGCGTACTGGACGTAGTATACGGGGTTCTGCGAGGTCTTTTCTATTGCCAGACCGAGATCGAATTCAAACTGTGAATTTGCTTCACGGAGATTGAAGAAGAAACGGGCTGCGTCTATTGGTATCTCGTCAAGGAGAGTAACAAGGGTTATGGCCTTGCCGCTTCTCTTTGAGAGCTTTACCGTCTCGCCGTTGCGGACCAGTCTTACCATCTGCATGAGGACTACGTCCAGCTTTGTCTCGTCAACGCCGAGGGCGTTGAGGGCTGCTTTTAGTCTGGGAACGTAGCCGTGGTGGTCTGCGCCCAGTACATTGATGGCCTTGTCGAAGCCGCGCGTTACCAGCTTGTCGTAGTGGTAGGCGATATCGGGTACTATATAAGTATAGAGGCCGTTGCTGCGCTTGAGTACGAAGTCCTTGTCCATTCCGTAGTCCGTAGCCCTGAACCAGATAGCGCCGTCCTGCTCGTAGGCCTTTCCTGCCTCCATGAGCTTGTCAACAACCAGCTTTGTCTCGTTCTTTGCGTGGACCGTGCTCTCGCGGAACCAGTTGTCGTAAACGATGCGGTACTTCTTCAGGTCGCGTTCAAGGCCTGCTATATTCAGCGGCAGAGCGTAGTCGACCAGGGCCTTGCGGCGCTCTGTCTCGGAGACGGTCTCCATTGCCTTGCCGTTGATGTCGTAGAAGTTCTTTGCGTGTTCGATTATGTCTGTTCCGAGGTAAACGTCCTCGGGCATCTCAAACTTTCCGCCTTCTCCGCTTTCCTCATATATAGCCGAGCAGAGCTTGTCGGTATCGTCCTTGTACTGAGCTATGAGCTCCTGTCCCTTTTCGGAGCAGAGCTGCAAATATCTGAGCTCCAGGGACTTTCCGAACTTCTCGATCTGATTGCCTGCGTCGTTGACGTAGAATTCGCGCTCGGCGTGATAGCCTGCCCACTGGAGCACGCTGGCGAGACAGTCGCCGATAGCGCCGCCTCTTGCGTTGCCTATGTGCATGGGGCCTGTGGGGTTTGCGGAAACGAATTCAACGAGGACGCGCTTGCCCTTGCCTGTTTCGGTCTTTCCGTAGTTGCCGCCCTCGTCAAGGACGTTCTTTACTACCTCAGAGAACCACTTCCTGCTGAGGAAGAAGTTGAGGAAGCCGGGGCCTGCCACCTCTGCCCTGTCGAATATGGTGCCTTCAAGGCAGAGCTTTTCGCAGATGAGCTCTGCTATCTTCCTCGGGGGCATCCTGAGAGCCTTTGCGCATACCATTGCGGTATTTGCGGCAAGATCACCGTGGGACTTGTCCGCGGGGATCTCGATATTGAAGGGGGAGAGGGGTTCGGCAGGGATCTTCTCCTCTGCCACCAGTGCTCCGAGGGCGTCCATGATGACCTCGCGGAGGCGGACTGTTGCGGAATTGATAAGGTCTGACATTATATCTATCCTTTCTTTCGGCTCAGTTCCGAGCCTGTACTGTCATTATTATCTCGTTATCCGATAGATACGAGGAATTGAGATCCAGGGTATACTTCAGATACAGCCTGCCGTTCTCGGCCAGGGTGTTCTCTATGGCGTGGGTGTACACGCCGATCTGAAGGTTGCCGTAGGGAGTACCGTACTGGCAGAAGTGCTTGCGGCCTATCTCCAGTGAGAGTACGGAATTTGCCGTGCCCTCGCGGGTTATGGAGGCGTTTTTGCAGTCGTCCACCTTTATGGTGGTAACAGAGCCCTCAAAGCCTGTGGCCGAGGTGTCCTCGTAGGAGATGATGTCCCAGCCGTTCTCGCGGGTGAGACTGGCCTTTGTGAGCAGCTCTGTCTCGTTCTTTTCGTCTTCCTGCCACTGGATACTCGTCAGTGAGATCAAAACGTTATTTTTCAAAGCAGTCTCCTTATTGGCTCAGTATGTTCTGTCTGCGTTGTCCATTGCCTGCTCGAGGAGGCCGTCTATGAGCTCGTCGTGGGAGAAGCCCAGCTCCTCCATGAGCTTTGGGAAAACGCTGCTTTTTCTGAGCCCGGGCATAGTGCCGATCTTGTTGAGCAGGAGCTCGCCGCTGTCCGTGAGGAAGAGGTCTGCTCTTGCCATACCCTTGCAGCCCAGCGCCTTGAAGGCGGTGACTGCGGTCTCGCGCACCTTTTCCTCCACATCTCTCGGAAGGTCTGCGGGGATAATAAGATCGTCGCCTGTGCTTACGTTGAAGTTATTGGGATCGTATGGGGCGTCGGAGGCCTTTATCTCTCCGACGGAGGAGCATACGGGTGAATCGTAGCCGAACACAGCCGCTTCCAGCTTGCGGCCGCTGATGTATTTCTCTATCACTACCTTGTTGTCGCTGGAGAAGGCCAGCTTGACTGCCGCAAGGAGCTGCTCTGCGTTGTCGGCGAAGCTTACTCCTGCGTTGCTGCCGCTGTTTGCGGGCTTTACCACAAGGGGGAAG
This sequence comes from uncultured Ruminococcus sp., assembly GCF_947301925.1. Lineage (GTDB taxonomy): Bacteria > Bacillota > Clostridia > Oscillospirales > Ruminococcaceae > Ruminococcus. Next base: position 16,171 of record NZ_CAMYUE010000027.1, on the reverse strand, counting down.
CCCAGTTCGGAGGCAACTGCCGCGCATCTCTCGTCAAGGTGATTTATCTCGCGCTGGGTGATGAGCCGCCAGGGGGCGGTCTTTATGTCGTAGTCGTCCATTACCATGTGGGTGTGGGACTTGTCCATACATGAGGCCGAGGCCAGAACGCCGCTTCCCACATAGGGTATGCCCGAAAGGTCCAGCAGGCCCTGAATGGTGCCGTCGCCGCCTCTCTTGCCCATGAGTATGGGGAATACCACGTCGATCTTCTTGAGTGAGGTCTCGCCGTTCTCGATAGTGATTATGCCTCTGTGAAGCGGGTCGGGGGATATGAATGCGGAGGTGCAGTCGGGATCCTGATCCCATGTGCCTGCTGCTATATCCTCTGCGTCGCCCGGGAAATAGAGCCAGCGTCCCTTACGGGTTATGCCTATGCATATTACCTCGTATTTATCTCTCGGGATACTGCTGATGACCTCTGCCGCCGAAGCAAGTGAAAGGTCATGCTCCTTTGCTGTGCCGCCGAAAATAACGGCAGCTTTTATCTTTGCCATATGTTTCTCCTTTTAAGGGGAATACCACGTCGATCTTCTTGAGTGAGGTCTCGCCGTTCTCGATAGTGATTATGCCTCTGTGAAGCGGGTCGGGGGATATGAATGCGGAGGTGCAGTCGGGATCCTGATCCCATGTGCCTGCTGCTATATCCTCTGCGTCGCCCGGGAAATAGAGCCAGCGTCCCTTACGGGTTATGCCTATGCATATTACCTCGTATTTATCTCTCGGGATACTGCTGATGACCTCTGCCGCCGAAGCAAGTGAAAGGTCATGCTCCTTTGCTGTGCCGCCGAAAATAACGGCAGCTTTTATCTTTGCCATATGTTTCTCCTTTTAAATAGTATCCAAAAAATTCTATTGTCATTTTCCAGTATCAATCTATTTTATCACAATTCACAAAAAACTGCAAGTATTTTTTGCGAAAATGCAGAATAACACAGTGAAATTCGCAAGTATAGTACATTGCAGACAATTTTCAACCCGTGAGTTTGTGCATAATCACAACGATTTTTTTGCCTTTTCATCATTTTGACGGAATACCCCTTAGTAAAATTGACGAAGAAAAAAGGATAAAAATGCTCCGTCCGGCAGTGGGACATGGGGGAGAGGGTACGGAAAATCTATTGACTTTTACAGGAAAATGATATATAATTATGCCTATGATATTCGGGAAACCTTACAAAGGAGATTTAATGCTATGAAAAAACTCAGAAGAACTATCCTGTGGCTGGTATTTATGGCAGTCATACTATTCATCGTCAACCTTACGGGCATACTTATCGTCAGGACGGTCATTGTAAAAATGATGGAGGACGCAACGGTGGGATACTCCGTGAAGGAAAACCAGATGCTTCACCCTGTTCCAAGGGAGCCTGATGAAAAAAACAGGACAAACGGCCTTAGTGGCCTGACCTTTGTCACACTGCTGGACAATTCAAGGATCAGGAACGATGACAAGTGGTGGTCTGTTTTTGCGTTCTTAAATATGGATATTGACCAGTCCACCGTGTTTTTTGACGAGGACGGCATGACGGAGCTCTCAAGCGGCATATTTGACGTTGTTTACGAGGATAAGGGCGGAAAGTCAGATTATATCAGATATGTGGTAGGCGTCATTGACGTCAACGAGTTCATAAAGAATGACTGCTCCTCCAAGGTATACGACCTGCTGGAAAAGAATGGGGAGGTATATGTGAGACTGGACTCCTACTCCCTTGACAGCAGCTATATCGTTCACCCCGCTTCCATAACCCTTCTTGACAGCAATAATGCGGAGCTGGGGAAATTCGATATCCCCTGCAGCGGCGATATAGTCAGCAGAGAAAATATCTTTATCCGACACGACTGGAATTGCAAGAGAGACTCCGATTACAGCCTTTACAAGAAGATAATGGACGCGCGTCTGGGTCAGCGCAAATCGGATAAGATAGCGCAGGAGCTTGTGGATAAGGCGGACTTCTCGCAGAGCAAGCAGAGATACACCAAGAGAAGCTACGGCCTTGCAACTATTACCTCAAAGCACATTGAGACTACAGACGGTCAGGCTATGGTGTGCGTTCAGCGTTTTCACTTCTACAAGGGAGTGCTGCTGTATACCATTCTGTTCGGCGGTATAATGACCCTGATATTTGTGCTGGTGTGCAGATCAAAGGACAAGAAGAAGGAGCTCGCAGGCAGCTATCAGAATTATTATCAGGGAGGCGGTTACGGCGGCTATCCCAATAACTACCCCAATAATTACGGACAGCCAAATAACTACGGCGGACGTCCGAATAATTACGGCGCTCCCAACAATTATCCGAACAATTACAATAACCCGAATAATCGCTATCGCTGAAAAAAGAGCCTTCGGAACTTTCCGAAGGCTTTGCTTTTTATCTTATGCCGGTATCTCCGTCGCCCTTCTGGAGCTTGTCGTGGGCGAGGATATAGTCGTACAGGGTCTGTACCGTAGTGAAGGCCACTCCCACATAGCTGTCGGCACAGCCGTAATATATGGCTATGCGGCCTGTGGCGGGATCCGTAAGAGCTGCGCAGGGGAAGCACACATTGGGCACAAAACCGCGCTCCTCGTACCATTCCTCGGGGGCGAGGATATAGTTCTCGCAGCGGTGCAGCACACGGGAGGGCTCGTTTATGTCCAGTATGGCGGCGCCGATGCTGTAGACATAGCCGTTGCAGGTGTTCACAACTCCGTGATAGAACAGCAGCCAGCCCTTGTCGGTCTCGATGGGGGCGGCTCCTGCGCCTATCTTCAGGTTCTCCCACCAGTTGCCGGAACTTCCCATTACATGGCGGTGACGTCCCCAGAACTCCGTGTCGGGGCTCTCGGACAGGAATATATCGCCGAATGCGGTGTGTCCGTTGTCGCAGGGGCGGGACAGCATGACGAAATTGCCGTTTATCTTCCTCGGGAAGAGGACGGCATTGCGGTTATAGGGAAGGTAGGGATTTTCAAGGCGTGTGAAGGTCATGAAATCTTTGGTCTCCGCAATGCCGATGGTTGGACCGAATGCGTCCTGGCACCACATGATGTAGTATGTATCATCGACTTTAACAAGTCGGGGGTCGTATGCGTAGGGCGGCATGAAGGGGGCGCCGTTCCTGTCGGTGAAGGCTATCCTTTCGGGCTCGAATTCCCAGTGTATGGCGTCACTGCTCCTGCCCAGATATATGTGGGGTATTCCGTTGCGCTGCTCGCCGCGGAATACTCCGATAAAGCCGCCGCCGTATGGGATGACGGCGCTGTTGAATATCCTTGCCACCTCGGGAAGGGGATTCCTGCCGATTATGGGGTTTCCGCTGTATCTCCACACAGGAGCCGTACAGCCGTCGGGTCTGTCCTGCCACGGTATGTTAGGCAGCTCACTGCCGATCATCCTGATATCCGTCATAATGGTCTCCTTAAATTTAAGCTATGGGATATGCGTTAATTAAATTATACAGTAATTTTGTCCGCAAGTCAATAGGAAACTGAAAATTTTTCTTTAATTTACAGAGGGCTCAAAGTTTACACAAAGTTATAGAAAAAACAGCCGCCAGGGTGTATAATGAAATAAAAACGGAGGGGAGACTATGAAGATAATCACGGAAAAGACCAGAAGCTTCGGCAATATACACTATTTCTGCGCCTATGTGGGCGGCAGCCCCCTTTCCAGCTATGTGCTCTGCGGAAGAAACGGCGATATGCTCATAGATACGGGGATATCCCTTGTTTACAGGCGGCTGGCGGAGTACATCTCGGGATTTGATATACGTTATATCTTCCTTACTCACGCCCATACCGACCATGACAGCAACGCCGAAAGGCTGCGCCGCGAAACGGGTGCGGAGATAATCCTCGGCGAGCGGGACAGGGAGCTCATAGGCCACTTCGGCAGGCAGCCCGTAAAAGCTACCTCGCCAAGGTACAGGCTCAGGAACGTGCAGCAGAACCTTATGGGCGGCATGAAGCTCTTCAGCACAAAGCCCTATACTCCCGATATCTTCCTCGGCAGCGGCGACAGATACGCTCTCAGGGAGCTGGGCTTTGATGCGGAGGTTGTGCCTCTGGCGGGACATACCCTGGGCTCTTTGGGAGTGCTCTCGGAGGGGGTGCTGTACTGCGGCGACGCCTTTACCGCAATATGGAGAAAGCCCGATATCACGCCTCATGCAGCTTCTCTCGCAGCCATGGAGCGCTCTCTGCAAAGAATGCTGGATATAGCTCCGGAATGGCTGGCTACGGGACACGGGCTGCCCGTTGAAATGAGAGAGGCGAGACCTGTAATTAAAAAATATCTGCTTATGGGCAGGCATAGTCAGCTTAAATAATAACTTAAAGGAGGCGGCTTTATGAATGTTTTTGAATTTATCAGCGGAATTTCCGGCGGACGCTTCGATCAGCAGCTGCGCAGGCTCTACGGGGCTTCCGATAAGGCTGTCCTCAGAGCGAGGGCAAGATATCTCAGTGCGGCAGAGCGGTTCTCTGCTCTGTATCCGCAGTGCGAGGAGCTCCATGTCTATTCGGCTCCCGGAAGAACGGAGATAGGCGGCAATCATACGGATCACCAGCACGGCTGTGTGCTTGCGGCGGCTGTGAGCCTTGATATCATCGCTATGGTATCGTTCCATGACGAGGGCGTTATCCGCATAAAGTCCGAGGGCTTTACCGCCGACGAGATAGACCTTGGCTGCCTCGAGGTAAACGGTGCGGAGAAGGGGACCTCTGCGGCTCTGGTGCGCGGCATTGCGGCTAAATTCGCGGAAAAGGGCGTAAGCATCGGCGGCTTTGACGCATATATCACCTCTGATGTGGCAGGCGGCAGCGGTCTTTCGTCGTCGGCTGCATTTGAGGTGCTGATGGCAACTATTATCAACAAGCAGTATAACGACGGCATGGCGTCTGCCGAGACGCTGGCAAGAATAGGAAAGTTTGCGGAAAATGCCTATTTCGGCAAGAACTGCGGCCTCATGGATCAGATGGTGTGCGCTTGCGGAGGCTTCGCTGCCATCGACTTCGGGGATCCGCAGGAGCTGAAGATCTCGGCAGTGGATTTTGACTTCGACAAGGCAGGGTATTCGGTGTGCATTACCGATACTAACGGAGATCACGCCGATCTGTCCGATGAATACGGCGCTGTGGCTGCGGAGATGAAGCACGTCGCGGAGGCTATGGGCTGCGAGTATCTACGCTATGCCGACGAGGAGGAGTTCTATTCGAGGCTCCCCGAACTCCGCGAGACCTGCACCGACAGGGAACTGCTCCGTGCCGCTCATTTCTTCGCGGAGAACAGGCGTGCTGCCGAGGAGGCGCAGGCTCTTGCGGAGGGCGATACGGTGCGCTTCTTTGAGCTGGTGAACGAGTCGGGGAATTCCTCTGCTCAGCTGCTTCAGAATCTCTATCCCGCAGGTGAGCCGCAGTCTCAGCCGCTGACTCTGGCAATAATGCTCAGCAAGCGGTTTCTTGGCGGCAGCGGTGCGGTGCGCGTTCACGGCGGCGGCTTTGCAGGTACCGTTCAGGCCTTTGTGCCAAACTATCTGGCGGGAGACTATGCCGCGGAGATGGAGCGCGTTTTCGGCGCAGGGTGCTGCAATGTGCTGACTATCAGACCTGTTGGCGGTTATGAGCTGGTGTTATAAATCATAATTTAGCGTATTAGCTTTGCTGAGCCCATGAAAGGGATTCCAAAGGGTTTACAACCCTTTGGTCAGGTCAAGGGCTGACAGCCCTTGCGGGGATCGGGGCGGCGCCCCGAATACGTCAGGCGCTTCGCAAAGGGTGAATTCAAAAACAGTCCAGTGGACTGTTTTTGAAGAGGGAACGCCTTGCAAGAGAAGGCGTTCCCTGATGGGACGCCGAGGGCGGCGTCCCTTACAAATTATGATTTATGGAGGTGCTCGGATGAATGGTTTTCCTGAGTTCATGAAGAGAACTGCAAATAAAATACCTGCTGCACAGCAGAATACTCCCGACATAGAGGGCTATTACTATACCGCTCCCGACGGCAGCCAGATGGCCTTCTGGACCTATCCCTGCGACAGAGTCTCAAAGGAACACGTTCACGATTACGATGAGTATATGATCTGCGTTGAGGGTGAATATACCGTCACTGTAAACGGCGAGGCTACCGTCCTCCATGCAGGGGACGAGCTCTTTATCCCAAAAGGAACAGTGCAGGGCGGCAGCTGTAAGGCAGGCACAAGAACTATCCACGCTTTCGGCGGCAGGAGGGTAAAATAAGCTGTGATAACGATAAAAAGCTTCAGCGCTGATATGCAGAGATCCGTGTGTGAATTCCTGGCCGATGTTTTCCCCGAGTCGGGCAAGGTATTCGAGCCGGAGGGCAGGCACGCTTCCTTTGCAGATATTGAGCATAATTATATGGGCTTCTGGTGCGCTGTGGACGATGAAAAGATCATCGGTACCGTGGGCGTGAAAAAGCTCGGCGATACACTCTGCGAACTGAAAGCAATGTATCTGTTCAGGGAGTATCACGGACGGGGACTGGGACGCAGACTTGCGGAAACAGCTGTGAACTTTGCGCGGAGTTCGGGCTTCGGGAGCATTGTTCTGGATACCGTATCAACTTACGAAAACGCGCTGGCACTGTATAAAAAGATGGGCTTTCAACGCATTGAACGCTATAACGATAATGAAAGGGCGGATGTTTTTATGTCTAAACAACTTGATGGCGGTTCGTTAATAAGGGAGATCGCCGATGAGGACTTTGACGGCCTGATGCGCCTTTATACGGAGCTTCACGATAACCCTGTCCCCGAAAAGGATCAGCGGGTTATGGAGGTCTGGAAAAGTGTTCTCGCCGACAAGAACCACCATATCATCGTCGCAGATGCGGACGGGCGTATCGCGGCTTCATGCGTTTGCGTGATAATACCTAACCTTACCCGCGGTCAGCGTCCATATGCCTTTATCGAGAATGTGGTCACCTCCGCAGAATTCCGCCGCAAGGGTCTGGCTACAGCCTGCCTCGACTACGCTCGTGAAATCGCACGGAAAGAGAACTGCTATAAAATGATGCTCCTGACCGGCTCCAAGGAGGAGGGCACTCTGCGATTCTACGAGAATGCAGGCTATAACAGAAAAGACAAGACCGCCTTTATCCAGTGGCTGTGAGGTGCTCATGATACTGCGTAGATTTGAAGTCGCTGACGGTGCGGCCATTTTAAGCTGGATAAAAAACGAACGGGAGTTCAGACTGTGGAGCGCCGACCGCTTCGGTGATTATCCTATAACTCCCGAAGAACTTGCCGACCACTACGACAAGTGCGCAGAAACAGGTGCTTTCTTCCCGTTTACCGCTGTAGACGGGAACGGAGAGGCTGTGGGGCATCTGATACTCCGCTATACTGACGACTATAAAAAAGAAGTCCGCTTCGGCTTCGTCATCGTTGACAGCTACCGCCGCGGACAAGGTCTCGGCAGGGAAATGCTCGGGCTTGCTAAGAAATATGCTGCGGCGGAGCTTCACGCACAGCGTATTTCACTGGGCGTTTTCGAGAATAATGCTTCCGCACTGAACTGCTACAAAGCCGTTGGATTTGCCGAAAAGAAACGTCAGGATGAGTATTATTCCGTTCTCGGCGAGAGATGGAAGTGTCTGGAAATGGAGATCCCGATATGTGAAAGCCATCAGGCAGATAGTTAAAACAAAAAAATATTTCGTGTGCGGTTGACTTTTGACTGCCTGTGTGATATAATAATATAGTCGCAGATGATACTGCACTATATATCGCGGTGTGGAGCAGCTAGGTAGCTCGTCGGGCTCATAACCCGAAGGTCGTTGGTTCAAATCCAGCCGCCGCAACCATATTGGCGTGACTAAAAGAATGACACGCACTGAAAAGCCCGATTTATCGGGCTTTTTTGCTACCCTAGTGTTGAGCGAAAAATTGAAAAACTGAGGGATGACATTGCAATATTTAGGCAGTTTTGGAGGATTTGAACTGCCACAAAGGCAGTTTTTATACCACTCATAGGTCTAAGCACAGGTAAATCTCAGTTTTTCAGAGAAAAATAGTACACAAAGTTTCGGACTCGGTTTTAGTGGTTTTCACGAAATGTGAAAACGCTGAATCGAGTCCTTTTTTATTTTACCCAAAACAAATGATAGAATGCCTATCAGAATTTGTGAGCCGTTTTTGACGGCGGCAGTGGCAGGTCGGGGAACTACGCCGCCGAGGAAAGATAAAGCCGCTGTGGACGATTTGTGAGCCTCCTGTGGCAGATACATAGAAAGCAGATCACGCCTGCTGTCTATGGAATAATTATGACAGGAGGAAAACAGATGAACAAATTCTACATGAACGGTAAGCTGATACACAAGGCTTCCGATCACAACACCAAACGCTGTGAGGTCGAGAAATGGGTATTCCTTCCTCACTCCGACTATGAAAGGCTGAAAGCAAACCCATATCAGGAGCATGAGGCGATAACTGCCGCCAGGGACCTTATGTACGAGGACAAGAATGCCTATCACTGCATAATGCTGCTTGATGAGTACGGCGAAGACGGACTGCTCATCGAGGCTGAAGGATTTGATTATCCTCGCCTTTCCATGTTCGTGCCTGATGCTAAGTCGATCTACGAAAGGTACCAGACTTCCGAACCCGAACTGAAACTTCACGATATGATCAAGGATACTGTTGAAAAGATCGCTGAACTTGCTCACACAGACAAGACAGACTTCACATCGGCTGATATGATCGACATGGATGAGGTCGAAAGTCTGGTCAAAGATGCTATCGTACAGCAGCTCGCTCAGAGGTATGATATCAAAATGGCTAAGAATACGGATATCGGCGTAGACTTTCAGCCGGATATCCATGTTGAGGCTGAAAAGCTCACCGAGCTGAAGTTCTATTGTCCCCTTAAAGTTCAGCGAGAAATTCAGCCTACATTCGATGAGGACGGAGAAGATGAATTCTTCGAGGACACAGAGGAACTCTCAGATTTCGAGGTACTTGAGTACGAAAGCGAGATCAGTGATGCTATCGAGGCGTATCAGTCAGACGAGGAAGAAAACCGTGGAATAATGGCTTATCTCGGCGACAGAAAGCGTTTTTCAGATAAGGTCTACTCCATATTCCCATCTGTTGAGAAGGTTGGCGACAGACTCATGGGAGTATTTACCTGCCAGATATGCGGAGAACTTGACAGCTATGAGTATGACGAGCTGTTACACGAACTCTCCGGACAGGCAAGTGACGGTTGGGGCGAAGGCTTCGAGCAGCGTGATATCCATACTTCTGAGGGAGATATCTACGTCAGCTTCTATGACACCAGCGGTGCATGGGAGCTTATGACTGAGGAAGAAGTAAAGGCGGCTCCTGAGTCGCCGTTAGAAGATGTCGAATTAAAAATGTGAGGTGAGCTACTTAATGATAAACGTTAATATCCGATATAAGGGAAAAGAACTATCAACAATATTACCTAAATGTAATGATGAGCTGAGGGCAGATCTGAAAAAGGCAGGAATAGACCTGCCTGCTGAAAAACTAAAGCTCAGAAGCAGTGCCAAAGAACAGTATCTTGTCGGTCTCTATACCAATAACCCACTTGATGATCTCATTATAGATAGATTATGTAATAATGATAATCTATTTGAACTCAATAATCTTTGTGGAATTCTGGATAACGTTGCAGATCATGATTTAATCTTTAAAACCATCTTATGTAGTGATGCCAGATGTATAAACGGCATCAAAAAATTGTTTGCAGATCACTTTATGGAGTTTTCTGATAAGCTGGTGTTAAACACACATCTTGAGGAGAAACCTGCCACTTTTAATGTTAAAAAATGTGTAATCGAAAAGGCAATTGCCGTAACTCATAAAAACTTCGAGCATATCTCACGGTTCCCTTTTATGAGTTTGGCGTTTCTAGAAAGAAACAAGGATTTCATGTACTATGATGACGAGGAAAAAATGTATCACTGTATTCTCCTCTATGATATTGATTTTGGTGATGGGATACTTATAGAATCTGAGGGTAGCCCCCACACACGATACGCTCAGTATATACCACAGGCCAAATACATTTATGAACAGTTTCTCGATTCTCACTTGAACGAAATACGCCTTTGCTGTCCAATAGAAATATATCAGCATATCAAGGACAATCCGAAGGATAACTGTATTCTTGATAATGCAGATATGGCTGGATATGCGGATGATATCAACACCTTCATCCGTGAAAATGATCTTCCTGCAGAACATAAGCGTGGTCTTATGCTTTGGTATTCTCCTGAAGGCCCTGAAGATGAGATATCGGAAAAGGTCCAGTCAGCACACTGTACAGTAGAGGTTATAAACGGTGAGCTGACTGGAGTTATAACTGCAAAGATAACTGGTGAGCTATCCGATGAAGAAATGGAGATATTCAGACAATACTGCGTCGGTCAGCTGAGTGACGGCTGGGGCAAATCGCTGGAGCAGAAGTACATGAGAACAGAGGTCGGAGAGATCAATATCAGCTTCTGGTCAGACGATGAAGCATGGGCTCTTGTACCCGAGGACGAGTATTTAAGCGATAATACAGAGGATATGGAGATGAGTATGTGAGTAAAGTTGAGATCAATATACCTCCGCAGTTTTCAGAAGCAATCGAGAAAGCTGCGGAAAAAGAAGGAATAACCGCAGACGAACTGACAGAAAGAGCTATGAAGAAGCTCTTGGAGAGGAGCGATGAGAATGTCAGAAGCTGAAAAGAAAGGCATAACAGTAAAGATCGATGCTGACCTGCACGCTCAGGTCAGGCAGTACATCGAAGCAAACGGAATGACAATGGCGGAGTTCGTATCAAAAGCTCTTGATGACGAGCTCCACCCGAAGACAACTATCAAGGAGGAAAAATATATGGGAAATATGCGTACAATGGCGTTTCAGGTGCCGGAGGATTTATTCCTTCAGATCAAGGACTATCTGGACAGGCACCACATGACACAGAAGCAGTTCGTACTCGGCCTCATTCAGGACGAGCTTGACCGTGACTATGAGGAACAGCAGGCAATGGCTGAAAAGCAGCAGTCAGAGGATGAGCCTGACGAAGATGAGGATGAAGACCTCGATGAAGCCGAAGATGAGGACGAAGGTGAAGATTTCGACGAATCCGAAGATCCGGAAGAATCTGAGGACGAGGGAATGTCTATGGATATGTGAGGTGTTCAGGTGAAAGGATTTCCGTCAAGAGAACAGGTTGAGCGACTGAGACAGCAGTACCCGAAAGGAACGAAGATATGCTGTGACTATATGTTTGATGATCCCCGACCTATCCCTCCCGGAACTATTGGAGAAGTGGTTGGAGTGGATGACGCCGGACAGGTCATGACGAGATGGAGCAACGGTAGTTCTCTTTCCGTTATCCCCGGTGTTGACAGCTTTCATGTGGTTCAGTCTGCTGTATCAGAAGCTAAAAAAGAACTGACAGAGAAACACAGCAGTCGATATGGCGACGTTTATGTCTCCACCTGTTTCGATAATTCTATCCCGAGAGTTGATGATAATGGCAACGAGATACTCTGTGAAGGATACTACTGTCAGGTGTTCAGTGACAGCGACTGCACGAATGAAATCGATAGTTTCTGTCTTGCAGAAGGTGTTGAGATCACAGACCTGTCGGATGAAGCTGTTGCGGCTGGTATCAAGAGCTACCTTGGCTTGAATAATGAGGATATAGCTCAGGATGAGGACGAATCTCAGGGAATGTCGATTGACTTATGACCGCAGGTATGGTATAATAGAGCTCGCAGTAAAAACAGAAAGAGGAAGATCAAATGGAAAAAGAACAGAATACTGTTGAGCTTACAAGAGCGATGTATAAGGAAATCAAGGCTATGAACCGGGACCAGATGCAGCAGGTGCTGACTAACATCTATGACCAGGGTGCTAAAAGCGTCGAGCATGGTGCTATCGAGTTCGAGAGTCTTCGTGAAGAGATCAGCAAGATCAACGGTATCGGCGAAAAACGTCTCGATGAAATAATGGCAGTAATAGAGAGCTTCATCTCTCCTGCCGAATAACAACTGAATACTATTATAAATATAATTAAAGGCCATCGGTGGTGAGTCCGTAACAGGACAACTACCGGTGGCCTTTTTTCGTTACATACAGCTGTCTGCAAAAATGCAGGCGGCTGTAATTTTTTGATGAAAGGTGTGAGTCTATTGAACTACGAAAGCTACCAGAGAAAAGAAATCGAAAGAAAGAGGAAGGTGAAGAAGAATTGTGATACGATATTTAGATATGTTCGCAGGTATCGGCGGTTTCCGCTCAGGCCTTGAACGAGTCGGCGGCTTTGAGTGTGTCGGTTACTGCGAGATAGACAAATTCGCAAAACAGGCGTATGAAGCGCTTTACGACACATCAAAGGAGGAATATTTCGATGACGCAAGAAAAATCATCCCCGAAGACTTGCCGGATATCGACCTTATTTGCGGAGGATTTCCTTGCCAGAGCTTTTCAATCGCAGGAAAACGGAGAGGCTTTGAGGACGCCCGAGGAACCATGTTCTTTGAAATTGCTCGGATCGCTGCCGTTAAAAGACCTCGCTATCTGCTGCTTGAAAACGTACCCGGACTGTTATCGCATGACGAAGGCAGGACATTTGCGACCATCCTCACTGCGCTGGATGACTTGGGGTACGATGTCGCATGGCAATGTCTTAACAGCGCGAATTTCGGAGTCGCCCAAGCCAGAAAAAGAGTGTTCATTGTCGGATTTCTTAGAGCCGAGTGTGCCGGAAGAATACTGTCTTTCACAGACGCAAATCCAAAAACTCTTATCCAGCGCATACCCGGAAAAGAAGGATGCAGAGTCTACTCTCCCGAAGGACTGAGCATAACGCTGACCGGAACAGCAGGCGGATTCGGTGGTAAGTCTGGGCTGTATGAGATACTTGGTCTTCCGATAAAGTCCCTTACAAAGTCAGGATATCAGATAGCTGTCCCCGGAGATAGTATCGACCTTGCATATGCGGATATGAACAGTCGCAGAGGGCGTGTCGGACATGACATAGCCCATACGGTAACGCCGTCGGCAACACAGGGCTTCTATTCAGTGAAATGTATAGATATGAATCCAGAGCCTGCTATAACAGACCTTGCAAGGTGTATAACTGCACGGCAGGATAACGGTATCGGACATCATAAAGGCGAAAAATCAGCGGCTCTCTTCATGGACAAGCCGATACCCGTGCTCACTCCTGCCAAAGATAAGGTACGGCAGCAAGGCAGACGCTTCAAGAATCCGGACGAGCCGATGTTTACTATTACAGTAACAGACCGGAATGGCGTTATGTATAACGGACTCATAAGGAAGCTCATGCCGCTTGAATGCTGGCGATTGCAGGGATTTACCGATGAGCAGTTCAATAAAGTCAAAGCGACAGGAATGTCAAACGCACAGCTATACAAGCAAGCCGGAAACGCTGTGACAGTCAATGTCATAGAGGCTCTGGCGAGATTCATAAAGGAAATTGATATGGAGGAATTTGAGAATGAATGAAATCATGATTTTTAACAACCCCGAGTTCGGCTCGGTAAGAACAGTATGTATCGAGGGCGAGCCTTGGCTTGTTGGAAAGGATGTAGCTGTAATACTTGGTTACAGTAATGACAGAGATGCACTTCAAGCGCACGTAGATGCCGAAGATAAGCGAATAATTCAAAAGTCGGATTTTCCGACTTTTAAAATTTCCAACAGAGGAATGACTGTTATCAACGAATCAGGCCTATATAGCCTTGTCCTTTCAAGCAAACTCCCCACAGCCAAGAAGTTCAAGCGTTGGGTAACAGCAGAGATACTCCCGACAATCAGAAAGACCGGCGGCTATGTTGCAAATGAGGATGTGTTCGTTGAGACATATCTCCCCTTTGCAGATGAACCTATAAAGCAGCTCTTCAGGATACAGTGCAGAGTCATCAATCAGCTCAATGAGCGTATCCGTAAGGACGAGCCGAAGGTGAAGTTCGCAGACCATGTTGGTGACAGTACAAATGTTATCGATGTTAATCGAATGGCTAAGCTCTGTGCAGATCACGGTATCCGCATCGGACGCAACAGGCTGTTCGCATGGATGAGATCCCGTGGAATCCTTATGGGCGGCAATATCCCATATCAGGAATACATTGAGAACGGATACTTCCGTGTGAAGGAGTCCGTATATGAGACCAACGGTCAGACAAGGACGTATCAGCAGACCTTTGTCACAGGCAAGGGTCAGCAGTACATCCTTTCAAGACTTATGAGAGAGTATGGAGGTGTGATGAGTGCCTAATCATGTTACAAGTGTAATCACCCTTTCAGGTGACGAAAACCGCATAAAGGCTATGCTTGAGGCGATACAGAATGAGGAATACGGCTTAGGATCGGTGGATTTTAATAAGATACTGCCTATGCCTGAATCCTTGCATATGACAAGCGGCTCTATCGAGGACAGTGCCATTGCTGTATATATTTCCGCTGTTAATCCCATAAATGAGGAATTTGAAGGTGTCAAGAAGAAAGATGCCGCTGAATTCCGTGAAATGCTCAAGAAGCTGCCTGTCTTATCGCAGAAGATAGATATTCTCATGCCTGAGAACGAAGCTATAAACTTAGCTGAGGACAGGTATCGTGAGAGTGTGAAGTATCTGGTGGATAAAGGCGAGAAATACGTTTCCAACCTCATACAGTACGGAGCCTCTACGTGGTACGACTGGGCTGTCGGTAATTGGGGTACCAAATGGAATGCTTATGGCTACGACAACGGAGTAGAAATGGAAGACGGTAAGCTGAAATTTCTCACAGCATGGGCAGCTCCTCACCCCATAATGCAGAAGCTGTCTGAGATGTATCCGGATATAAAGTTCGAACACGAATGGGCTGACGAGGATATCGGCAATAACTGCGGACGCTACGTCTATTACGACGGCAAACGCATAGAAGAATACTTCCCCGAGAGCCAGAAGGACTGCCTTGAATTTGCGGCAAAAGTAATGGATGCGAGCCTCGAGGAAGACTATTCTCTTTACCTTAATGCTACCGAGACCGAATATATAAACATCGAGTATGATGATGAGTATGAGCTCATCGAGGTGGCTGGACATACGGCTCTCTTCACAAATGACCGCATCACTGATGCCAATATTCCGAAGGGAATGTACTGCTATCATCTGCGCCATAACGATGACGGAGAATTCTTCGCTATAGAGAAAAATGTTTCAGTAAATCATGCAGGTTCTATCGTAACAAAGGAACCCATTGATCTCAGAAGTAAAGGATATATCGTGCTTGACGAGGACAGCAGTCCTAACTTCCTCGGTGAAACTATGTCCCTGTATATGTTCAGGGATTATGATCCCGGGCAGACCGAGGAACTGAGCATTGGAATGTCGGAGGTGTGATATGGACGAGAAAAGAAAAGTAATGCAGGAAGAGCTTGAATCAGCGGAATTCATGCATAATAAATGGATCGAGGATGAAAAATGCGGAGATCGAGCTGTCTTTGAAAACTGCTCCTTTGAGAGATTATCATTTAAGGGGAAACAGTTCAACAGTGCTGCGTTCAGGAACTGTGAGTTCAGGCTCTGTGATATGACAGATGCAGGTATGTGCTTCGCCGAGTTTAATAATGTGAAGTTCAGCGGCTGTGACTGTACTATGTTTACTGCCGAAGAAGCAGCATTCAGAAACGTTACATTCGATAAATGTGACCTCAAAAGTGCTGTATTCACCCATAGTTCGCTGAGAAATATCGCATTCGATAAATGTGAGACTGACGGCATGAGTATGCAGAACTGCTATGAGCTCCCCGAAGCAGAGATCATAAGGGTATCTCCGGAAGACCTGCGTAAGATGAACAACAAGGAAGGACTTATCCTTCAGGGCTGCGGCGGAGATCTTCAGGAATGGGCTGACGGTATAAACTCAGCACTTATCGACACAGACATCCTGAAATCACCGTTCGACAGGCTCTATGTCTTTGAAAATGAAGGACTTACTAATATAATGTTCCCGTTTGAAGATGTTGAGCTTGATGTCGGAAAGCTGGCAATGTGGAGACTTCAGACTCATGAGCAGTTCGGCGGCACATGGCTCTCAGACTATGTTCCCAACAGGCTTGGCGGTTTTATTGAGGAACAGCCTGCACAGGAGC
>NZ_CAMYUE010000026.1 GCF_947301925.1 uncultured Ruminococcus sp. | reverse complement strand
AGAAGCAGGAGGCTGCTCCCGTAAAGAAGGCCGAGCCCGAGAAGAAGCAGGAGGCTGCTCCCGTAAAGAAGGCCGAGCCCGAGAAGAAGCAGGAGGCCGCTCCCGTTAAGAAGGCTGAGGAAAAGCCTGCCGACGTGAAGAAGCAGGACAAGAAGAAGGATAAGAAGAAGGAACAGGCAAAGGCTCAGGACAGAGGCGAGAGAACAAAGTTCAACGCAACCATCAGCTCCGAGACCGCCCAGACCTCCACTCAGCGCAGAACAGTGGATACAAGAGGAAGCTACGTGGATCTCGACAAGTACAACGAGAGATACGACCAGATGGCTACCTCGAACAAGCATAAGAACGACAATTACTCTTCCAAGAAGCAGAAGATAAACCAGAAGTCCGCTCAGAGGAACCGCCAGCAGTTCTCCAAGAAGGAGTCGGAGGCTGAGAAGCTCAAGAGGCTGGAGCTGGAGAGAGCAAGAAAGCAGCAGCTGAAGGTGCTCATTCCCGACAGCATAACAGTGGGCGAGCTGGCCACACGTCTGAAGGCTACTGCTACAGAGGTCATCAAGCAGCTGATGAAGCTGGGTGTTATGGCTTCCATAAATCAGGAGATAGACTTTGATACCGCTTCTCTCGTTGCAGAGGAGATGGGCGCAAAGGTAGAGAAGGAGGTCATCGTCACCATTGAGGAGCGTCTTATCGACGATACCGACGACGACGATACAAACCTTCAGCCCCGCTGTCCCGTTGTTGTTGTCATGGGACACGTTGACCACGGTAAGACCTCCATACTTGACCGTATCAGAAACGCTCACGTTGCCGCAGGCGAGGCAGGCGGAATCACACAGCACATCGGTGCTTATCAGGTGAATATCAACGGACAGGACATCACCTTCCTGGACACTCCCGGACATGAGGCCTTCACATCAATGCGTGCAAGAGGCGCCAATATCACCGATATCGCTATCCTCGTTGTTGCAGCGGACGACGGTATCATGCCCCAGACAGTAGAGTCCATCAACCACGCGAAGGCAGCAGGCGTTTCCATAATCGTTGCCATCAACAAGATGGATAAGGAGGGCGCTAATCCCGACCGTATCAAGGAGGAGCTCACCAAGTACGACCTGGTATGCGAGGACTGGGGCGGAGACGTTATCTGCGTTCCCGTATCCGCAAAGACAGGCCAGGGCATTGACGACCTTCTGGAGAATATTCTCCTCGTTGCCGAGATAAAGGAGCTGAAGGCCAACCCCGACAGACTTGCAAAGGGTACTGTCATCGAGGCCCGTCTCGACAAGGGCAGAGGTCCTATCGCTACACTTCTCGTACAGAACGGTACTCTCAGACAGGGCGATGTTCTCATCGCAGGCACAGCAGTAGGCCGTGTAAGAGTAATGACAAACGACAAGGGCAGAACAGTCAAGTCGGCAGGCCCTTCGGTGCCTGTTGAGATAACAGGTCTCGCCGAGGTCCCCAGCGCAGGCGATATCTTCAACGCTGTTGAGGACGAGAGACTGGCAAGAGAGCTGGTAGAGCAGAGAAAGCACGAGCAGAAGCAGGAGCAGTTCAACGCTTACCGCAAGGTAACTCTCGACAACCTGTTCAGCCAGATCGCCGAGGGCGAGATCAAGGAGCTGCCTATCGTTGTAAAGGCAGACGTTCAGGGCTCTGTTGAGGCTGTAAAGCAGTCGCTGGAGAAGCTCTCCAATAACGAGGTAAGAGTAAGAGTCATCCACGGTGCCGTAGGTGCCGTAAAGGAGAGCGACGTTATGCTGGCGAACGCTTCAAATGCCATCATCGTCGGCTTCAATGTAAGACCCGATCCCGTTGCCGCAGAAAATGCAGTGCGCGACGGCGTGGATATCAGGCTCTACCGTATCATCTACGACGCTATCGAGGAGATAACCACCGCCATGAAGGGTATGCTTGCTCCCAAGACCCGCGAGGTGGAGCAGGGCCGCGTAGAGGTACGTCAGGTATACAAGATCTCAAACGTTGGTATGGTAGCGGGAAGCTATGTACTCAGCGGAAAGGTAACAAGAGGCAGCAAGGTCCGCGTTGTGCGTGACGGTATCATCATCGCTGATGACGAGATCGCAGGACTCAAGCGCTTCAAGGACGATGTAAAGGAAGTTGCGGACGGATACGAATGCGGTATCAGCCTCGAAAAGTTCAGCGACGTCAAGGAAGGCGACATCTTCGAGACCTATATCGTAGAGGAGTACCGTGAAGATTAACCACCGATCCTAATAATTTCAATCAATGATAAAGGGGGAAGTTCTAATGGACAACAGCAGAATGAGTACTGCGGATATGCTGCAGTACTGCAACGAGGCACTGGCATGGGACGATTTCGGACCTATCGATATCTTCTTCTTTGAATCTGTAAAGAAGATCCTTCTCGGTCAGTGCAGTGCAATGGAGGAGCCCGAGGAATACGCAGATGACCTTATGGGTATCGAGCGCCCTGTGCGCGACGTAGAACTCGAGCCCGAGTACGGCAACTATGCCGATATCTACTACGGCGAGGAGGGCGACGAGGAGATCCCCGACTACAGCCGCAGTCCCGAGGATGAGGCGTTCTCGGCAGAGATGTTCGGCGGCGGCTTCTTCGCCGAGGAGGAGACAGCAGCCGGGGAGGCTAAGCCCGATACCGCTGCCGCGCCCGGAGAGGCTGAAGCAAAGGAGGCTGAGGCCGAGCCGGAGAAGAAGGCTCCCGCCAAAAAGGGTACAAAGAAATCCGCTTCAAAGAAATCTGCAAAGAAGACCTCAGAAAAAGCAGGCAAGGCTGCCGAATCCGAAAAGCATGAGGAGACAGCAGGAGGCGGCTTTACTGTAAAGCTCTGACACAGAAAGGAATAAAATGCCTAATTTCAAGAACAGCCGTATGGCTGAAGATATAAAACGTGAAATGACCGCCATTCTCCGTGAGCTGAAGGATCCCAGGATAGACAAGATGCTCACAGTTGTGAGAGCCGATCTTTCAGGCGATATGTCAAGCTGTAAGATCTATGTCTCAAGCTTTGAGGGCATGGAAAGGTCAAAGGAGTCCGTCGAGGGACTGAAGAGCGCCGCAGGCTTCGTAAAGCGCGAGCTCTTCCACAGACTCAAGATGCGCAAGGCTCCCGAGCTCACCTTCATCGCCGACAACTCCATAGAGAGAAGCGCGGAGATAAGCAGGAAGCTCCATGATCTGCTGTAAGGAGGACTGGGAATGTTCATCGGTTTCAGTGAAGCTGAGCTCTTCCTCAGAAACTGCGAGGACGCGGTGATAATCACTCACCGCAATCCCGACGGAGACTGTATAGGTGCAGGATTCGGTCTGAAGGATATACTTGCTCAGCTGGGCATAAGGAGCAGGGTGGTCTGCCATGACGGCTTCCCTGCACGCTACGGCTTCCTCACAAGCGAGGGAGCAGGCGAGGAGTTTGAGCCTAAGACTGTGATCGCAGTGGATATCGCCGACGAGAACCTTATGGGCGACTATAAGGATATCTACGGCGGAAAGGTACAGCTCTGCATAGATCATCATATCTCAAACAAGAATTACGCGGAGAAAACTCTCCTCCGCGGCGACGCTACCGCTGCCTGCGAGATAATATACGATCTCGCGCAGTACATGGGCGTGAAGATAACGAAGCACTGTGCCATGTGCCTGTACACCGGCATTTCCACGGATTCAGGCTGCTTCAAGTACGACTGCACCACTCCCCGCGCTCATGAGATAGCGGCAGAGATGATGCGCAGCTACGATATCAATTTCGCAAGGATAAAC
This sequence comes from uncultured Ruminococcus sp., assembly GCF_947301925.1. Lineage (GTDB taxonomy): Bacteria > Bacillota > Clostridia > Oscillospirales > Ruminococcaceae > Ruminococcus. The sequence continues at coordinate 20,202 of NZ_CAMYUE010000026.1, read as the reverse complement.
CGCTATATGTTCGACGTCAAGTCCATGGGCAGGCTGAAGCTTGAGGCTAAGGTCAACGAGCTCATGGAATACTGCCTGGGAGGCAAGCTGGCCATTGCTGCCGTTACCCAGGAGATGATGAAGGATATGGGCGTCTCTATGGAGGAGCTGGAGGGCTTCGCTCCGCTGACCATACAGCTGGAGAACACAGAGGTGGGCATACTTATGCGCGAGCGCGAGGACGGGGTATACAAATGCTCATTCCGCTCGGCAAACGATGTCAATGTGTCTGTGATATGCCAGTCGATAGGCGGCGGCGGTCACGCAAAGGCTGCGGGCTGTACCATAGACGGACCTCTCGGCGAGGCAAAGAAGCAGCTCATCGCAGCTGTTGAAAGGGCGCTGAGCTGATGAACGGTATCCTCTGCGTCAACAAGCCGCAGGACTTCACTTCGTTTGACGTTGTGGCCAAGCTCCGCGGCATACTACAGATGAAAAGACTGGGTCACGGCGGCACTCTCGACCCTATGGCTACGGGAGTTCTTCCCGTTTTCGTGGGGAATGCCACCAAGGCCTGTGATATAATGCCCGACAATACCAAGAGCTACCGCGCAGGCTTCCGTATGGGAGCCGTATCCGATACCCAGGACGTATGGGGACAGGTGCGTGAATGCCCGGACAAGGCCGTGTGCCGCGGACAGATAGAGGCTGTTATACCCGATTTCACAGGGAGGATAATGCAGCTCCCGCCGATGTATTCGGCTGTTCAGGTCAACGGTCAGCGTCTCTATGACCTTGCAAGGCAGGGCGTGGAGGTGGAGCGTCAGCCCCGCGAGATAGAGGTGAGCTCCCTTGTGCTGGAGGAGTACGACGACAGCAGCCGCGAGGGCGTGCTGTCCATAGTATGCGGAAAGGGCACTTATATAAGGACTATTATCAGCGATATCGGCGAGAAGCTGGGCTGCGGAGGCATTATGACCTCTCTGGTCAGGACATCGTCGGGAGGCTTTACCCTTGATGACTGCCATACCTTTGAGGAGATACAGCAGGCAAGGGACGAGGGCAGGCTGGAGGAGCTCATACTCCCCATAGACCGCGTCTTTGAAAAGCTTCCGAAGCTGAGACTGGGCGAGGCTCAGACAAGAATGTACAGAAACGGCGTAAAGCTGGATATATCAAGAGTCCGCGGCATAAGCAGAGAGGCGGAGCAGTACGGCGTGTACGGCTTCGACGGAGCTTTCATCGGCACCGCCTTTGCAGACTTTGAGGGCGGAGTGCTCAGAGTGGGAAAGAATCTGGGGTGACGGCATGAAAAATGTAAGAACTGCCGCTGCGCTGGGGCTTTTCGATGGCGTTCATCTCGGCCACAGAGCAGTGCTGGCGGCTGCCGCAGAGCAGAAAGCCAGGGGGCTTGTGCCCTGCGCATTCACCTTTCCGCCCGAGAGCACCGCTGAAAAGGGTGCGGCGGGATATATCTACAGCAGCAGCGAGAAAAGTTTCATAATGACGGAGAGATGCGGCATCGAGCGTATCTTCTCGCCGCCCTTCGCAGATGTCTGCGGCATGGACGGGGATACCTTCGCAAGGGAGGTGCTCCGCGGTGAGATGAGGGCTGAGTTCGTATGCTGCGGCAACGATTTCCGCTTCGGCAGGGGAGCTTCCTGCGGTATCGCGGAGCTGCGCGGCTTCGGCGCGGAATACGGCTTTGAGGTGCTGGCAGTGGACGATGTTCTCTGCGGCGGAGAGAGGGTGTCATCTACTCTTATACGCAGCCTCCTGGAAAAAGGAGAGACGGAAAGAGCGAATGAATTCCTCGGCGAGCCCTACATCATTATGAAGAAGGTAAGCCGCGGCGCTCAGCTGGGACGCACTATCGGCTTTCCTACAGCAAATCAGATCTTTGACAGGGGACAGCTCGTGCCAAGATACGGCGTTTACGCTTCGGCGGCCGTTGTGGACGGGAAACGCTACCCCTCGGTAACGGATATCGGCATGAAGCCCACTGTGGATTACGGCGGCGCTCCCCTTGCCGAGACATACATACACGGATTTTCGGGAGACCTTTACGGAAGTCCGCTGAGAGTGGAGCTCATAGGCTTCATACGTCCCGAGATGAGATTCGGCTCCATTGAGGAGCTGAAGGCTCAGATAAAGGAGGATATGAAATCGGCTCTTAATATATTGTAAAAAATTCGCAGTGCTTTCACTCTGTTATCACATACAGGTATTAACATAGTAAAGGCTGTGAAATAAGCGGCTTTGTGCCGCAACATACGCAATAAGGAGGGTAATACCCAATGATAGAGGTCAGGAACCTTACTAAAAAGTACGGCGACAAGCTTGCCGTGAACGATATCAGCTTTAAGGTCGAAAAAGGCGAGATACTCGGCTTCCTCGGACCTAACGGTGCAGGAAAATCCACCACCATGAATATGCTGACAGGATATATTTCGTCCACATCGGGCGAGGTGCTCATTGACGGCATCGATATCCTGGAGGAGCCCAAGAAGGCAAAGTCAAAGATAGGCTATCTTCCCGAGATACCGCCCATATATATAGATATGACCGTTGAGGGCTACCTCAGCTATATCTATGACCTGAAAAAGTGCAAGCTCCCCAGAAAGGCTCACCTGAAGGACGTCTGCAATCTCTGCAAGATACAGGACGTTAGAGGCAGGCTTATCAAGAACCTTTCAAAGGGCTACAGACAGAGAGTCGGCCTTGCACAGGCGCTTATCAACAATCCCCCTGTGCTCATACTCGATGAGCCCACGGTCGGTCTCGACCCCAACCAGATCATCGAGATAAGAACTCTTATCAAGAAGCTGGGCAAGAGACATACGGTTATCCTTTCGTCACATATCCTCCCCGAGATACAGGCGGTCTGTGACAGGATAATCATTATCAACAGAGGCGAGGTGGCTGCCGACGGTACTGCCGACGAGATCGCCAAGAACATCACCAACAAGCACAAGATGACTCTCCGCATAGAGGGTCCCAATCATACCGCAGAGGACAAGCGCGTCATCGCCGAAGCCATAAGACAGATCGACGGCGTAAAGTATGTCCGCGCAGATATGGAGCGTGAAAAGGGCGTCTACGACTACGACGTTGAGACCGACGGCAAGACCGATGTCCGCCGCGCTATCAACAAACTCTGCATGGATAAGGGCTGGAATATCCTTATGCTCCAGCTCTCAGACCTCACCCTTGAGGATATCTTCCTCAAGATCACTATGGACGAGGGCCTTGACAAGGCAGGCTCCGCAAAGAGCGACAAGTCAAAGCCAAGGATCGACCTGAAGACGTCCGCCGACGGAAAGCTCAGCGCTGTTCAGGAGGACGAGGAGGAGACAGAAAATAGCTTCTTCTCCGAAGAAAGTGATGAAAATGACGGAGGTGAGGAATAATGCTGGCAATTTACAGGCGCGAAATGGGCGCATTCTTTACATCAGGCGTGGCATATGTATTTCTTGCCGTGTTCTGGCTTTTCTCCGGCTTGTTCTTTTACGGCGGAGTTATAGGAAGCGGCACTACTGATACGTCGTCGCTGTTCGGTTCAATGTTCCTGATCGTTCTTTTCTCGGTGGCAGTTCTCACTATGAAACTGCTCAGCGAGGAAAAGAAGAACAAGACAGACCAGGGACTCCTTACAGCTCCCATAAGTCTGTGGGATATCGTTCTCGGCAAGTATTTCGCAGCTCTTACGCTGTTCATAATCGCCGAGTCAATAGTATTCGTTTACGCATTCATACTCAATTATCTGGGAGACGTTCTCTGGACGCCTCTCCTCGGAAACTATTTCGCAATGTTGTTCCTCGGTGCAGCCTTCATAGCTGTTGGAGTGTTTGTCTCATCCCTTACCGAGAACCAGATGGCTTCCGCAGTATTATGTATACTTGCCCTTCTCGGTCTCTACCTTTCCGAAATGTTCGTTTCGGGCTTTGAGAACGGCAACAAATTCCAGAAGGCAGTTTATTTCGTAGTATCCAAGATCTCATTCTATTCAAGATACATCGAATTCACAAGGGGAGTATTCAGCCTTCCCAGTGTTGTTTTCTTCATCAGTGCAGCCTTCCTCTTCAACTTCTTCACCGTCAAGGTGCTTGAGAAGAGACGCTGGAGCTGATCTAACAGGAAAGGAAGGTTTTGATACAGATGAGTAAGAAAGAGATCGACGAGAAGAAGATCAAAAAGACCGTCGATGAAGTTAAGGATACGGCGGAAAAGGTAAAGGACAAGACCGATAAGGCTAAAGAAGCCGCAGAGGATACTGTTGAAGCTGCGGATATTGCCGTGAAAAAGGCAAAGAACTTCAAGAAGCTGAAGTACGGCACCATGTTCTATATTGTGATTGCTCTTGTTACAGCGATAGTGGTTGTACTCAACGTTATCGTGAATATGATAGCAAAGCGTTCACCCTTAAAGATAGATATCACTCCCGATAACAGATACGAGCTCAGTGAAGAGTCTATCAACGCCGTAAAGTCTCTCGACAAGGACGTTGATATTACTGTTACGGCTGTAAGGGATTACTTTGAGGCACTTGGAAATAACTATGAGAGCAACTATGCCGCAAGCGGCATTCCCGTAGAGATACCTCTGGAGATAATTCCCGAGCTTCTTGAAAAGTATTCCATATATGCAGAGCAGGGCAATGGAAAGATCAATGTAAAGTATGTTGATCTTAACAAGGATCCCGATCTCATTGACAAGTACAAGAAGTATTATAACGGTGATATAGGCACAGGATCTATCATTGTTTCATCCGGTGAGAGGGTAAGAGTATTCACCGAAGATGAGGTTCTCGGAATGCTCAGCCCCGATCAGACTGCAATGCAGGCACAGCAGCTGAAGCTGAACTTCACAGGTGAGAGCTCTCTCACTTCGGCTATCACCAGCGTTACAGATGCTCACCCCGTAAAGGTGGCATTTGCTTCAATGATGAACGGCGCAAGCCTGTTCGACGAGCAGAGTTATTCTGACGCTGCCTATACCTTTGAGGATGAGCTCCTCATGAAGAACGGTTACGACTGTACCGAAATAGACATCAGTACAGACGAGTTAAAGCCCGAGGACTATGATATGGTAGTTGTATTTGCTCCCTCTGTGGACTTCAACGAGAATATCATCCAGAAGCTCAGCGATTTCCTCTACAATGACGGAAACTACGACAAGAACATGGTCTATGTTCCCGACGGTTCAAAGACAAATCTCCCCAATATCGATGAGTTCCTTGCCGACTGGAGCATAAAGGTGGAGAACCAGCTCATATATGACGATGAGAACTCTATAGGCTCGGATATGTTCGGCAGACGTCAGGTACAGAATATCATAGCTGATATCAGCTCTCCCGAGGACGTGGGAACTCTTCCCAGCGAAAAGCTTGAGATCGTTGCTCCCGCTTCAAGAGTGCTCTCTCCCATATCCAAGAATAACGAGGATATCGTTACAGAGGTGCTCAAGTCAAGGAATACTTCATATACCATTGATATGGACAACTACGATCCCAACGATCCTCAGTACGGCGAGAATAGCGCAAGGACTATGGTAATGCTCTCCAAGAAGCAGCGTGCCGACGAGTTCGAGCGCCATACCAGCAGCCTTCTCGTTGTAGGAAGCGCAGGTATGTTCAACAACCAGCTCATAGTACAGAACACATCATTCAATAACGCCAGCGTACTTATCAACATCATGAATACCATGACAGGCAAGGAAGCAGGCGTCGTTATCCCCGACAAGAACCTCCAGAGCTCATTTATCGCTCCCAAGGCAAGCCAGATGAAGAAGATACACGTCGCTGTCGTATGGATAATACCTGCTCTGGTAGCAGTTGTAGGCATCGCAGTTCTTTTAAGGAGACGTAATAAATGAAAAAACAGGCTAAGGGGATCATTGCTCTCAGTGCGCTGCTTGCAGCCATGCTGGGAGGCGGCTACGCCTATATGAAGTTTGCACCCGAAAAGGACGACGGCAGCAGCTCAATGGTGCTGCTGGCTACACAGGCTGCGGGACAGGGAACTGTTCTCGTCAGCGACAACGGCGCAGAGGGTGTGGTAAAAGAGGCTGTAGTAAAAAACGAAAAGGACGAGATAAAGGTGGTAATGAAGGACGGCCCCGATGAAAACGGGACCGGCGCCACCTATACTCTCAAGGATTATACAGACCTTAACGTGAATACCTCTGTTGTGGGTACTCTCGTTAACAACGGCAACGGTATGCAGGCTCAGGCGCTTATTGCGGAGGACTGCACCGACCTTGGCAAATACGGCCTTGCAGACCCGCAGGCAGAGGTGGAGTTCACCTACGAATCGGGAACCAAGGTAAAATTCTATATCGGCGACAAGGTACCGTCAAGCGATACGGTATACGTCAGGGTAGAGGGCAGCAATGACGTTTACTCGGTAAACAGCTCTACTGTTGCCAATTACTCAAAGACCAACAAGGAGCTTATCGAAAGGACTATCCTCAAAAAGCCCTCGGACGACGAGTATCCTATCATCAAGAGTCTCAGGATAGAGCGCAGAGACATGGACGAGGATATGCTCATTGAGTATGACGAGGCAGGTCAGGACGCTCATTCGGGCGGCACATCTGCTTCTCATATCATGGTGGAGCCTGTTGAGAGCTACCTTGCCGTTGAGAAATCAACGGATATAACCAACGGTATGTTCGGACTGACCTCCTCGGGCATCTACGTTCTTCACTGCAAGGAGGCGGATATCGCGGAGGCAGGCCTCAGCGATCCCTTCTGCAAGGTGACCATGGAGTGCGACGACGGCAATACCTATGTTCTGCTGCTCAGTGAGATATTCACCGACGAGAGCGGCAGCAAGTGCAGCTACGGCATGATGGAGGGCGGAAATGTTATCTACACCCTCTCCGTTGACGACGCCAAGTGGCTGACTGTACAGCCTATTGATATCTGTTCCAGACTGCTGATAACCAACTATGTATGGAACATCACCGATCTTTCCGTAAGCGGCGGCGGAGGCAGCTATGACTTCAACATTGCGCTGAAGGAGGGCGATAAGATGCCCGAGTCTCCCAAGGCAGACGACTTTGTCGTAAGAAGGAACGGAGACGTGTTCGACACCGAGCGCTACAGGACCTTCTATTCCTTCCTGGCAAGCACCAATGCGGAGGAATTCGCCATCGGAGTGCCTGTTCCCCAGGGAGAGCCTGCGGCCAGCATAAAGATTGCGGATTCGTATTCGGGAAAGACTACCACATATGATTTCTATGACGATACGGTACTGCGTTCGCTTATCGTCGTAAACGGCGAGAGCAAGTATTACTGCACAAAGTCGTATGTGAAGACACTCATAGACAATATCAAACGCATAGACACGGGAGAGGATTACATCAGGACCTGGTAATATCCCCAAGGAGGTATATAATGAGCGAGAAATTCAACACATATAAGGGCTACCCTCTGGTGAGGAACGGCAACCAGATTTATTACGGTTATATGTCAGACCCCTTTGTTATCTTCATTCAGATACTTGAAACAAAGGAGGAGAACGGCCGGCAGGTGACATCAAAGGTGAGAGTCGTACAGATGGACACCAACGAGCCCAACCCCCTGAAGGCCTTCGTCAAGAACGCCGAGAGAGAGTGCGGTCTCTACGAGGCTCTTGATATCGCCAGCGTATGGCTGGAAAAGGCGCTTAAAAGCTGAGTATAAGGCAGGAGCCTCCCATAAAGGGAGGCTCCTGATTTTTTTCATTATTCGCAAAGGGCCTGACAGTAAGCAGACCCTGCAAGGCACAAAAAACTCCCGAAGTTGCAGCTTCGGGAGTTGATTTTTTACGGGAGTAAATTATTGAGCTTTTTCAATACTCACTCGATGGAGATTATGTAGTAGTATACGGGCTGACCGCCGTTTACCAGCATTACCTCTATCTTGTCGCTGAGCTTGGACTGTATGAACTTCTGAAGCTGCTCGGCGTTCTCCTCGGGCACATCTGCGCCGTGGATAAGTGTCACATAGCTCACATCGCCCTTGGCCAGCTTCTTTACCAGTTTGTATGTAGCCTTGTTGATGTCGCGCTCTGTGAATGACAGCTTGCCGTTGTCAAGGGCAAGTATCTCGCCCTCCTTGATCTGGTGACCCTCAAACTCCGAGTCCCTTGCGGCAAAGGTGATAAGACCCGTGGAGACCTTCTCGAAGGCCTTTGTCATATCTATGCGGTTCTCGTTGAGGCTGCGGCTGTCGTCAAACGCCAGCATTGCGGCGATACCCTGGGGTATAGTCCTTGTCTGGAGCACGCAGACCTTTCTGTCCGTGAGCTTCACGGCCTGCTCGGCAGCCATGATGATGTTCTTGTTATTGGGAAGCACGAACACGGTATTTGCGGGAGTTTTCAGTATAGCGCGGAGAATATCGTCGGTAGAGGGGTTCATGGTCTGACCGCCCTTTACCACAACGTCCGCGCCCAGGTCTGTGAACATTGCCTCCAGGCCGTGACCTGCGGCAACTGCCACAAAGCCGAACTCCTTCTCGGGCTCTGCGGGGGTGAGACCCTCCTCGGCAGCCCTTGCGTCCTTGACCTTGTTCTCGTGCTGAATGCGCATATTCTCTATCTTGGGACGGGGATCGTTGATGAAATGGCCGAACTCCAGACCCTTCTGAAGAGCATTGCCGGGATTGTCCGTATGAACGTGTACCTTGATTATCTTCTCATCGTCAACTACTACCACGCAGTCGCCGATGGTCTCAAGATAGGCGCGGAGCTTGGATACGTCGGGACAGTTATCGTCCTTTTCCAGCATGAACTCCGTACAGTAGGTGAAGGTGATGTCGTCGTCATACTCGCTTACGGCTGTTCTGAATGAGTCATTCTGGTTCTCCTGGGGAGCGGGAGCCTCATCGGGCTCGGCAATGGCACCGCCTGCGAAGACATCAGTCATAGCGCGGAAGATTATGCACAGACCCTTGCCGCCTGCGTCAACTACTCCTGCCTTTTTCAGCTGAGGGAGCATATCTGTGGTCTTTGCAAGAACAGCCTCGGCCTCGGTGCAGACCTCCTGCCAGAAGGTGACCTCGTCGTTGGTTTCGAGAGCTATTTCCTTTGCCTTTGCGGCAGCAGCCTTGACTACCGTGAGGATAGTGCCCTCAACAGGCTTCATGACAGCCTTGTATGCAGCCTCAACACCGTACTGGAGAGCGTCCGCGAAATTCTCGCAGCCTGCCTCGGTACAGCCCGAAAGCCCCTTTGAAAAGCCTCTGAATATAAGTGAAAGTATTACGCCTGAGTTTCCTCTTGCGCCTCTCAGAAATGCGGAAGCCGCAGTTGATGCCACCTCTGATACGGGAGCCTTGTCGTCCAGTCTTTTCAGCTCAGCAACGGAATTGCTGATGGTCATGGACATATTCGTTCCTGTATCGCCGTCGGGAACAGGGTAAACGTTCAGCTCGTCTACCTCCCGCTTCCTGTTGGTAATGGTGATCGCAGCGGAAATAACAGCGTCTCTGAGTAAAGAACCGTGTATCACAGTAAAGTCCTCCAATTCTATATGACGGTTTGCCTTATGCGTTCATTTCGTCAACAAATACATTGACCTTGTGTACGTCTATCCCTGCAGCTTCCTCTACAGCGAAGCTGACCTTGTGGGTGATGCTGCTTACGGCAGCGGTTATGTTGGTGCCGTAGGTGACCTTGATATGCAGGTCGATTATGAGACCGCCCTCCTTATCGGTGCGGATCATAACGCCCTTGTTCTTTCTGAAGGCCTTTCCCGCTGTAAGAGCGGAAACAGCAGAACGGAAGGTGCTTACGTTGCAGACGCCTGCAACACCGAAGCAGTCTGTGACAGCGTGCTTTACCAGTTCGGTGAGGTAATTCTCCGAGATAGTGATCTTTCCGATATGATTTTCAAAGCCTACCATAGGTCATCACTCCTTTTGTAAAATGGGCTGCGGCTTATACAAAGGCCGCTATCCTAATAATTATATCACAAACGGAACGGTTTTACAATACCTGCGGCAAAATAATAATGTGAAAAATTGTCTGATGTACAGGAAAAATTTCTGATTTGTATTGATTATCATGATTTTTTGTGTTATTATAGTCATATAATACATGACCTGCAAGGGAGGTAGCATTATGGGTTTTCATTTCAGGAAAAGCATAAAGATCGGAAAATTATTCAGGTTCAACAAGAACAAGAAGGGCGGAAGCATCTCCATCGAAGGCCCCAAGATCGCCGGCAAAAAGGTCAAGGTAACGGTAAATAACAAGAAAAAAGCTACAGTAAGCCTTCAGGGCACAGGTATCTCCTACGATACCGACCTGAGCGGCAAAAAGAAGAAAACAGACAAGAAATAACGGAGGAATATGAAAAGACTTCTCTTTATCGGCGACGTTGTGGGCAGAGCAGGCTGTGATTTCCTTACGGAAAAGCTTGGCGGCATAAAGCGTCAGCACGGTATCGACATAACTATAGTAAACGGTGAGAATTCCGCACAGGGCAACGGCATAACCCGCGCGTCCGCCGATATGCTGGTGAGAGCAGGCGCGGATATTATAACTACGGGCAACCATGCCTTCCGGAGAAAGGAATCCCTCGATATATTCGACGAGGAATACATCGTCCGCCCTGCCAACTACCCCGAGGGGGGCTGCGTGGGCAGCGGCGTGAGAGTGCTGGATATGGGGGCTTTTTCCGTGGCTGTCATAAACCTTATGGGCACGGTGTATATGGACCCCCTGGACAACCCCTTCACAAAGATAGACCGGCTCCTTGAGGGCCTGGATACTCCCAATGTATTCGTTGACTTCCACGCCGAGGCCACCTCGGAGAAAAAGGCCATGGGACATTATCTCACAGGCAGGGTAACGGGAGTTTTCGGCACCCATACCCACGTTCAGACCGCAGATGAATGTATACTCGGCGGACATACCGCATATATTACCGATGTGGGAATGGTGGGCCCGGAGTTGTCATGTCTGGGCGTTGACATCGGTCCTACGGTGGAAATGTTCCGCTTCCGTATGCCCGTAAAGTTCAGTACTGCGGAGGGCGCCTGCTTCCTTTGTGGAACAATAGTCGATTTTGACGAAAAAAAAGGCAAATCGCACAAAATAGATAGAATAATTATAAGATAGTCTACAAAGTTTACCGCAGGTACTTGCATTTTTCGCACTTATATTGTATAATACAATTGTACAATAGCCTAAAGGCATTTGACAATAAACGTACAAATATTTTTAACAGGAGGGTTATTTGTCATGGAAATTCTGAAAGTATCATCACATTCGTCACCGAATTCTGTTGCCGGTGCTATAGCCGGAGTGATTAGAGAGCAGAAGGCTGTTGAGGTTCAGGCAGTTGGTGCAGGTGCTGCTAATCAGGCGATAAAAGCGATCGCCATTGCAAGGGGATATCTGGCACCTATCGGAATCGATCTTATCTGCATTCCTGCTTTTGCGAACATCACTATCGACGGTGAAGAGAGAACCGCTATCAAGCTTATCTGTGAGCAGAGATAATCGGTAAAAAACCATTGGGCGGACTGTTGTCCGCCCTTTTTTATGCTTTCGGAAATGAGCGGGAGCCGCTCATAAAGGAGAACTATATGCCAACTACACTTTTCAGCGATATAGAATACCTCAGGGGCGTGGGAAAGGCGCGGGGCGAAAAGTACCGCAAGCTTGGGATAAACTCGCCCTATGAGCTGATATACCATATACCAAGAAGCTATCTGGATTTCCGCACCCATGTGCCTGTGGCCCAGGCTGTCCTGAACGAGTACAACGTGCTGAAACTGACTGTATTCAAAAAAATGCCGCCCCAGCGCATAAAGGGCGGACTTGTCATATGCAAGGCCGCCGCTTCCGACGGCACCGATGATATCCTCATCGTTGTGTACAATAACGTTTACTACTTCCAGGCTCTCAAGGAGGGCGGCACCTATTATATGTACGGTAAGGTGTCGGGAAATTTCCTCCGCAGGGAGATAAGCTCCCCTGTGTATATCAGCGCGGAGGAGCAGGTGCTCATCCAGCCTATATACCGCCTGACGCAGGGACTTTCCGTGAATATGGTGCGCACCAATATGCGACAGGCTCTGGAGATAATGCGCCGCGAGCCCTTCGAGACCCTGTCCGGTGATATACTGCGGAAATACGACCTTGCTCCCCTGATGTGGGCGCTGGAGAACATACACTTCCCCGGGAGCGAGCTGGCCTCGGAGACCGCAAGGCGCAGACTGGCCTTTGACGAGCTGCTGAAGCTTCAGATAGGTATGTCGATGATGAAGTCACGCAGCAGGAACAGCACCGCCTATAAAATGGATCCTGCCGTTGATGTGGAGGAATTCACGGAGGGATTGCCCTTTGAGCTCACCGACGACCAGAAAAAGGCGGTGGGGGACATAGTCGGCGATCTTTGCCGCGACGTGCCCATGAACAGACTGCTTCAGGGCGACGTGGGCAGCGGAAAGACTGCCGTTGCTGCGGCTGCCTGCTATTTTGCGGCGAAAAACGGCGTCCAGTCCGCCCTTATGGCGCCTACGGAGATACTTGCCGCACAGCACTTCCGCACCCTCAGCGGATTCCTCGAGCCCTTCGGCGTAAATGTATGCCTGCTGACGGGCTCCATGACCGCAAAAAAGAAGGCGGATATCCGTGACAGGATAGCCGCAGGCGAGATAGATGTGGTGGTGGGTACTCACGCCATAATCCAGAAGGACGTGGAGTACAGGTCACTGGGGCTTGTCATAACCGACGAGCAGCACCGCTTCGGCGTGGCGCAGAGAGCAGCTCTTGCGGAAAAGGGCGACGCTCCCCACAAGCTGGTAATGTCGGCAACTCCCATACCCCGTACACTTGCACTCATTATCTACGGAGACCTTGATATATCGGCAATAACTCAGCTCCCCAAGGGCAGGAAGCCCGTAAAGACCTACGCAGTTACGGGAAAGCTGCGCAGCAGAGCCTTCGGCTTCGTCAGGGAGCGCCTTGACGAGGGACGTCAGGCCTATGTGGTCTGCCCCATGATAGAGGAGAGCGAAAGCGAGCTCTTTGCGGTGAAGACCTACGCGGAGAATGCCGCCAACGGTGACCTGAAGGGCTATACCACGGCGCTGCTCCACGGAAAGATGAGAGCCGCCGAGAAGGACAGGACCATGAAGCTCTTCCGTGACGGCGGGATACAGGTGCTTATCTGCACTACCGTTGTGGAGGTGGGCGTGGACGTGCCCAATGCGGCGGTGATGGTCATAGAGAATGCGGAGCGCTTCGGCCTGTCGCAGCTCCACCAGCTCCGCGGACGAGTGGGCAGAGGCAGCTTCGAGAGCAGCTGCATACTAATAACCGACAACACCACCGAGGACTGCGTGAAGCGCATGAAGATAATGTCCTCCACCACGGACGGCTTTAAGATATCCGAGGAGGATCTGAAAATGCGCGGCCCCGGAGACTTCTTCGGCAGCGCACAGCACGGTCTGCCGCCGCTTAAAATAGCGGATATCGCCTGCAATATGGAGCTGATGAACCGTGCGCAGGCCTGTGCAAGGGAGCTACTTGAGGACGATCCGCTGTTGGAAAAGCCGCAGAACCGCGCTCTGAAAATGGACGTAATGCGCCTGTTCAGCAAGGACATAATTGGATAAACGCTAAAAAGGCAACTTAGCGCATACGCGCTAAATTCTGATTTATATCAGCTACAAAAGTACTCCCCGCGTCGAGGAGCAACTGCCCTTTCGTTGATACACGGACGTCTTAGCGCCGCCGCTCGCTCAGCGGCAAATTATGATTTATCATAGTAGCTGAATAAACACAATGCCCCTGAGCGCTTAAAATGCTCAGGGGCAAAATTCTGCATGATATAACGGCTGTGATTGCCGTTTTTTATTACATTATATCGTTCTTCTTGTCGTTCATGCCGAGACCTGCGGAAGCTGTGCTGCCGATCTTGCCCTTTACGACCTTTATGCTCTGGAGGTTCCTTGAATAGTAATTCTCGGTGTCGTTGAGCATCTTTGCCACGGAAGCAGCTGCGTTCTGCTGGAGGTTCTTGGCAGCTGTCTGTGCCTTGGTGAGCATATCCAGCGCCTTCTTCTTGGCCTCTGTAACGATAGCCTCTCTTGAAACTATCTGAGCTGCACGCTCCTCGGCCTTGCGGATAATGCTTTCCGCATTGAGCTTTGCCTCGTTGAGGATACGCTGGCAGTCGAACTCGATCTTCTTTGCTTCCTTGAGCTCGTGAGGCATATTCAGACGCACGTCATTGATGAGCTCTCTCATCCTTTCGCCGTCTATTACCTTCTTATGTGATACGAATGGTACTGAGGACGCCTTGTCGAGAAGTTCGTCCATCTCTTCTAAAATCTCATCAATGCTCATAGTGATTACCTCTCCTTAATTAGTCTTTGTTTTATATCGCCGAGTATCTCCTCGGGCACAAAATGGCTTATATCACCGCCGAAATAGGCTATCTGCTTTACCAGGCTGGAGCTGAGATACATATTCTCCGTAGCAGTTGTCAGGAAGACCGTTTCCGCACCTGCATAAAGCTTTTTATTGGCCAGCGCCATCTGGAACTCATACTCAAAGTCGCTGACGGCACGCAGTCCCTTTACTATGGCAACTGCGCCCACGTTCCTGACGTAATCCGCAAGGAGCCCGTCAAGTATGTCTATGACCACGTTGTCAAGATCTCTTGTGACCTGTTCTATCATCAGCATACGCTCCGTAGCCGTGAAGCTTGGCTGTGCCTTGCCTGCGTTCCTGGATATCAGAACTATGACCTTGTCGAAGAGCTTGGAGGCTCTTGTGATGATGTCAAGATGTCCCAGGGTAACAGGGTCGAAGCTTCCGGGGCAAACGGCTATCCTTCTCATTCCTCAGCCACCTCCTCGGCAGGTTTGCAGAATATTGAGACATTGATCTTGCCGTAGCGATAGGTCTTTCTCAGCTTCATTCCCTCGGGAGCCGCGGGCTCCTCCGCTTCTTTTTCGTATTCACAGATTATAAGGCCGCCCTCCCTGAGCTTCTTTGCTGCGAAGGGAAGGATATTGGCGATGTGGCTGTGTCTGTAGGGCGGATCGAGGATTATCAGATCGAAGGTCTGTGACGTGAGCTTTATATAATCGTAGCTGTCGCGGTTTATGACCTCTGACTGACGTTCAAAGCCTGTATTGCGCAGGTTCTCGTTCACACATCTGATGGAACGGAGCGAGCTGTCGATAAAGACGGCGTGGTCTGCTCCGCGGCTGAGGGCCTCTATGCCCATCTGGCCGCTTCCTGCGAACAGATCGAGGACTCTTGCCCCCTCCAGTTCAAACTGAACGGCTGAAAAGATGCCTTCCTTTACCTTGTCGGCGGTAGGTCTCACATCGAGCCCCTCCGGCGCCACAAGTTTGCGGCCTCTTGCAATGCCTGTTATCACTCTCATGTTATGTTGCTCCGAAGCCGCAGAGTTCACTGCGGTTTCCGCATTTACGGCATACGGATGCCGAATTATATACATTATTCATTATATATTATTTTTTGCGGCTTGTCTATATTATTTCTTAAAAATAGGCGATTTTAACTAAAAAAACGCAGTTTGCTTTGTCTATCATATACACATATTCAAATTTACCGGCTTTCTTTGAAATTTGCGGGAGATTTTTTTCAAAAACCTCTTGACAAATGTATATACCGGTGTTATAATGTGTATAATGTATATATACAATCATGATCATGAGGTGTACTATGGATATTATTATAAGCAATTCTTCGGGAGAGCCTATCTATCAGCAGATATCCTCGCAGATAAAAGGTCTTATCCTGAACGGCGCTCTGAAAGCAGGGGACGCTCTGCCTTCCATGCGCACTCTTGCACAACAGCTCCGCATAAGCGTTATCACTACGAAACGCGCTTATGAGGACCTTGAAAGAGACGGCTTCATCGAGTCCTATACGGGTAAGGGCAGCTTTGTCAAGGGGCAGAATACCGAGCTTCTCCGCGAGGAGTACCTGCGCCAGACCGAAGCCCTGCTCACTCAGGTCTGCGATAAGGCCAGACAGTGCGAGCTAAGCCTTGACGAGCTGAAGGAAATGCTCGAACTGATCTACGGAGGAGCAGAAAATGAATGATTACGAAAACGCTATAGAAATAAAGGACCTTACCAAGAGGTATGACGGATTTACCCTTGACAAGGTCAGCTTCGATGTGCCCAAAGGAAGCATCATGGGCTTTATCGGGCAGAACGGCGCAGGCAAGACCACTACCATAAATGCGCTGCTGAATATCGTGAAAAAGGACGAGGGCGAGATACGCTTGCTCGGGCTTGACCACGAAAAGGACGAATACGAAGCAAAAAAGCAGATAGCCGCGGTGTTTGACGAGCTGCCATTTGACGACAGGCTCAACGCCATAGCTATGGACAAGATACTCCGCGAGGTGTTCGGGGAGTGGAGCAGCGATACCTTCTTCGGCTATATGGACCGTTTCTCACTGCCGAGAAAGAAGAAATTCGGCAAGTTCTCAAAGGGCATGAAGATGAAGCTCCAGATAGCTGCTGCGTTGTCCCATAACGCAAAGCTCCTCATCATGGACGAGGCCACAACAGGTCTCGATCCTGTTGTAAGAAACGAGATACTGGATATATTTCTTGAATACCTCCAGAACGAGGAGCACTCTATCCTTATGTCCTCACATATAACCTCAGACCTTGACAAGGTAGCCGACAGCGTTACCTTCATAGACAAGGGAAAGGTGCTCATAAGCGGATACAAGGACGATATACTCTGCAGCCACGGCATACTCAAATGCACTAAGGACGACTACAGGGACATAGCCCCGGAGGATATCGTCAGCGCAAGACTTACGGACTTCGGTGCGGAGGTCATGGTCTCGGACAGAGATGCCTGCGGTAGAAAGTATTCGGGAGCGGTCATTGATCCCGCGACTCTTGAGGATATAATGATATACTATGTCAACCGCGGCAAAAAGGAGTGGAGATGAATGAAAGGTCTTATCTATCGTGAATTCTATCTCAGCCGAAAACCCATACTGCTTATGCTTGTGACATATGTTCTGTTTGTAATGATGTTGTCGCTTGTTATTATAAGTACATATGCAGGCAATCTTGCAGACGATCCCGAGGTCGGTGATATGCGCGCATATCTCAATTCCGAGATGTATCTGTATGCGGGATTGATCGGTATAATAGGCGCAGTATACGGACATAACGACATTATCGAAAAGGACTACAAGTCACGCTGGCAGCTCTATTCCTATACCATTCCCGTGAACGAAAAAAAGATAGCCGCTTCAAAATTCATTGTCCGCGGTATACTGTTGCTTTCGGGCTTTGTGCTGGCAGTTCTTGCGGATGTCATATTCTCTGCGGCGGCAAAGGAGCCCCTGAGTTTTGGGCATTTCAAGAATATCCTGATACTGCTGTTCGGCTACGGAGCTGTATGCTTCTTTGATATACCCATGATGCTGAAGCTGAAGACCCAGATGAAGAATGCAGCTGTAGGTCTGGCCATAGTCACACCTTTGATGGCGGGCTTTATATACGGCTCATACAGATTCGTAAAGTTCTGTTCTGCCGAGGCGAAGAGACTCTATCCGGGTATGGACAGCGACGCTGCCATAAAAGAGGTAGCTATGCCTTACATTCATAAATGGCGCGATGCACTGGTATGGATAACACCTGTTGCTGCGGTTGTCGCGATAGTGCTTTTATATTTCATGACCGTAAAGGAACTGAAAAGGAGGCGTTACTGATGACGGGACTTCTTTACAGGGAGCTGAAGCTGAACTGGGTGAAAATGATAGGTTTTGCTTTCGGCATGATGATATATCCTGTTCTGTTTACGGTGATTTTTGCAACGGACTCCGGAGAAATGGACATCATGACGGGCAGGCTCAGCATTCTTATGTTTGGTATGGCTGCGTTTATCGCCTTTCTGGTGGGCGGAGTGTTCCAGGACGCCATGTTCAAGGACGACGAGCGAAAGAAATGGGCTTACTATATCACCTCTACTCCTACGGGCATAAAGGGATATATGGGCGCAAAGTATCTTATCGCGCTGTTCTGGTCAATGCTGACTGT
This sequence comes from uncultured Ruminococcus sp., assembly GCF_947301925.1. GTDB lineage: Bacteria > Bacillota > Clostridia > Oscillospirales > Ruminococcaceae > Ruminococcus. The sequence goes on along the minus strand of NZ_CAMYUE010000026.1, from coordinate 2,165 downwards.
GACGCTTCTGGTGCTCTGCAACAGTATCGCCGCCGACGCCAATCTTGAGATAGTGGACGCTACGGCGGTATATACAGCTTTTTTCTGTATACAGCTTTTCCTGCGTGCTGTGGAGTTCCCTCTTATGGCACGTTTCGGCGGAAAAACAGGCAAGACGGTGAAGATAGTCATTCTGGTGGCACTTGCCATGGCGGGGGTTGTATACTTCCTTTTCGGTGATACCTCTGTATTTGCGGATATGGATTCCTTCTGGGAAAAGGTCATATCGGCGGTAGAGGATCCCGCGTCAATGAAAAAGCTCTGTTTTGTCGCAAGCATACTTATGGCTGCTGTGCTGCCTCTGTACTACCTTTCCTACAGGCTTTCCGTAAAATGGTATCTGAAGGGAGCTGAGAATTATGCCAGGTAAGAAGAAAACTCTGCTTCGTATCGCATTGTATCTGGTATTTGCATATGTGCCTGTCTATATTATCTGCATAGCCTTATCGGACAAGCAGGGCGGAGTCAGAAGCGCCTTTGCAGGCGGCACTCTTATGCTCTATCCTGCCATTGCGGTGATAATAACAAGGCTCATAACGAGAGAAGGCTTCCGGGGCTCGTTCCTCGGAGCAGGAAAAAGAAACAGCGGTAAATACTACGCTGCCGCCGTGATATACCCCATAGCCCTTCCCCTTGTCAGCGGCGTGCTGCTCCACCTTTTTATAGTAAAGAACGGAAGTATAGGCGACAGCCTGTTTGCCGGCGACGGTATCATCACGGCGACTCAGCTGCTGACGGCTCCTGTTGCGGCCGTTGCTCTGGCTTTACACGGCCTCGGTGAGGAGCTGGGCTGGAGAGGCTATCTCACGCCCAAGCTTGAGGAGTTAATGCCCACACCTGCCGCGGTAGTTGTTACGGGCGTAATATGGGCGCTCTGGCACGGACCTCTCCTTGCATACGGCTACGACTTCGGCAGGGACTACAGCTTCTATCCCTACGGCGGCTTCATAGCGATGATAGTCATGTGCATAGCCCTTTCGGCTTTTCTCACATGGCTCACCAAGAGGACGGAGTCGGTCTATCCTGCGGCGCTGTGTCATATGATAATAGACATGACGCTCGCGGGCGAGCTGGGAATGTTCGCCGTAAAGGCAGACGGTACTCCCTTCGAGTACCGCGTGTCCGGCTTCTGGGTGCTGATACTGTCGGTATTCCCCGTTATAATAGTGATCGGTACTGTATGTATGATCCTGCTTTGCAGTAAGAAAAAAGCTGCTGCCGAGTGATGAACAGGGAGTGAGAACGGATGAGGATAATAGTGATAAACGGCAGTCCGAGAAAAAACGGACTTACAGCGGCGTTCCTTCACTGTATGGAGACAAGGCTGAAAGAAAAAGGTGCCGATGTGACATATTATGATCTGTCAGAGCTGGATATCAGACCTTGTGCAGGGTGCTGCTCATGCTACAGGAGCGGCTGCTGCATATATGATGATGATGCCGAGAGACTCTCGGCGGAGACGGGTGACGCGGACGGTATCGTTATAGGTTCGCCCACCTATGCCAGCAATGTTTCGGGACTGATGAAATGCTTCATTGACAGAGGGCATTTCGTTATAGAGCAGCTACTTCACGGCAAGTATGCGGTAACTGTTGCCACAGGTGAGAATTATGGCAGCAGAGACGCCTCGGCTGTGCTGAACAGACTGATGACCTACTCCGGCGCGTATCTCAGCGGAAGGGTGGTATTCAACGCTCCGTTCGGCTCGGCGGATATCGACAAAGCGAAGGCGGAAAGGACTGCGGACAGTTTGTATAACGATATATCAAAGAAGAAAAGCTTTCCTTTCCAGTGCCTGAAGCACGGTATCATTTTCGGAGCAGGCATACGTCCTTTTGTCAGAAAGAAGGGAGAACTCTACCGCGGAGTAACAGAAAAATGGAAAGCGGCAGGAATCTGCAAATAAAAACACGGATCCTCTGAGCGGCGGCATTCCTGCTCAGAGGATCTTGCGGTAAATAGGGGAGTAAAAAGCCCTGCGAAAAAAATCTCAAAAAAATTTCAAAAAATGCTTGACAAACTCTTTTTCCTGTGGTATAATTATTTTCGTCGCCAAGGATAAGGCGTCTGCAAAGTGGGGGTTTAGCTCAGCTGGGAGAGCATCTGCCTTACAAGCAGAGGGTCAC
>NZ_CAMYUE010000025.1 GCF_947301925.1 uncultured Ruminococcus sp. | reverse complement strand
CCGTAAGAGGAACCCTTTTTCAAAAGGGTTTCCCTCAATATCACCCGTAAAACTGCTATATGAGTATAGCGGTTATGTGGCGATACTTTTTTGTTTGCGAAAAATTTACACTGATGTCTTTTTGTTATTTGACGGAGTTTTACAGCAGCAGGCGCAGTACACGGAAGCCGCTCCGCTGTCAATGAGTACAGCTGTCAGCTCGCGGAGAGTGCTGCCTGTTGTGCAGATATCGTCAACCAGGAGTATCCGTTTGCCTCTGACCCTGTCGGGAACAGCGGCGAATGCGCCTTTCAGGTTCACCGACCTGCTGAGCCTGTCGAGCTCCTTCTGCGCCTTTGTATTCCGCGTTTTGACCACTGCTTTTGTATCCGCGGGGATACCCAGTATCCTGCTCATTTCCTTTGCTATCAGCACAGACTGATTGAAGCCGCGGCGGAAAACGTCCCGTCGGTACATGGGCGCAGGCACGATAATATCCGCGTCCTTTGCCGTACCCTCCGCCTTCAGCCTGTCTGCCAGAGCTCCGCCGAGAGCGTAGGCGGCGTTGCCGTCTGTGCCGTTCTTCAGCAGATATATTGCAGGCTTTATGCTGTCGTCGTAATCAAAGGCAGCGGTAAAGCCTGCCGCGCCCTCAATATGGAAGCTGCCGCTGTATCCGCTGAGACTGTCCGTACATTCTCCGCAGAAGCGTTCCTCTGCGCCGATGATCTGTCCGCACACAGGACACCGCGTAGGGAAGAACAGGTGCAGCAGTCTTCGCCTGAAAGAATATCTCATATCATCACCTATGGGAAAAGCTCCGTTTTGGCGGAGCTTTTTTGTGTCAGAAATACATATATAGCTGGCATTTTATCATGCCGTTGTAGAGCTTGCGGCGCTTGCGGGCTTCCGTACCGAAGAACTTCTCGAACTCCTCGTGAGGGGAGATGACATAGCTCTGACGGCTGCCGCCCTTGCCCAGCACTCTGCCCATTTTTCTGTATATATCCTCGGCCTCTCTCAGCTCCAGGAGCCTTTCGCCGTAGGGGGGATTGCATATCACTATGGAATCCTCGGGCTGAACGAACTTAGTGATATCGGCCTGCTCTATCTTCAGGCGGGACTTTATGCCTGCTTTGTGAGCGTTGTCCAGAGTGAGAGCCACAGCCGCGTCGTCTATATCCGCGCCTATGCCGTGGAATTCCGCACTTCTGTCAACATTGTCGATAGCCCTTTTTCTTTCCTCCTGCCAGATCTTCGAGTCAAAGCAGCTCCATTTCTCCGCTGCGAATCTCCTGTTGATACCGGGAGCTATCTTCAGCGCCTTGAGAGCCGCTTCAATCAGCAGGGTGCCGCTTCCGCAGAAGGGGTCGCACACTATGGAGTCTGAGCGGACCCTTGCCAGATCGACGATACCTGCCGCCAGAGTCTCCTTTATGGGAGCGGCATTGGAATTGCGTCTGTAGCCGCGCTTGTGGAGACCTGTTCCGCTGGTGTCGAGGTACAGGGAAACAACGTCCTTGAGTATGCTGAACTTTATCTGCACCGTGGGGCCTGTCTCCTCGAACCAGCTTATGCCGTACTTGGCTTTCAGCCTTTCGACTGCCGCCTTTTTTACAATGGACTGGCAGTCGGGAACGCTGTGGAGCGCCGAGTTGAGGGAATAGCCCTTTACGGGGAATGCGTCATCGGGGCCGATGTAGCGTTCCAGCTCAACGGCCTTCACGCCCTGGAACAGCTCCTCGAAGGTAGTTGCCCTGAATTCTATCAGCTCTATGAGGACTCTTTCCGCAGTGGAAAGGCAGAGGTTGGCACGGGCGAGGATATTCTCATCGCCCGTGAAGCTTATTTTTCCGTCGCTTACCTTCAGATCGGTGCCGCCGATCTTCTGTATTTCGTATTTGAGCACGCTCTCCAGACCGAAGTGGCATGGACAGCACAATCTGATCTTATCGTTCAAGTTATCACCTGTTATCAGTATTCGAGGACTCCGCCGCCGGTGTCGCCGCCGCCGACATCGCCGCCGCCTGTGTATCCGCCGGTGTCACCGCCGCCTGCGCCTGTGTCGCCGCCGCCTGTATATCCGCCTGTGTCGCCTCCTGTACCTGCGCCTGTATCGCCGCCGCCTGTATATCCGCCGGTGTCACCGCCTGTACCTGCGCCTGTGTCGCCGCCTGTAGCAGCTCCTGTATCGGCTCCGCCGCCTGCTGCGGCTCCGCCGTTTGCGCCTGTAGTGCCTTCGCCTGTGCTTACATAGCCGTGTGAGCCGTCACAGTAGGGAGGCGAGTAGGTCTCGGTCTGCTCGGACTTCCAGTAGCCCGTAACGCCCTTGCCGCAGTACTGCGAAGCAATCTTGCCGGTAGAGGTACACATAGGCATCTCTATAACTGTCTTGACGGGCTCGAAGTCGCGTCCCGTATCAGGGTACATGGTGTTTGCGTATTCGCCGATGATGGCCTGCCATACGTTTGCAGATACGCCCGAAGGAACGTAAAGTGCGTCATTGCTTATGTCGTAGCCTATGGTGATACCGCTTACGAAGTCGCGGGTGAGACCTACGAAGGCCTCGTCGTGCCAGTTCTCGGTGGTACCTGTCTTGCCGCAGACTACCTTGTTGCCGAGTCTTGCAGCGGTACCTGTACCGTTCTCGACAACGTTCTTCAGCAGACGGTTCATTACCCATGCTGCCTCGTCGGAGACTGCCTGTCTGGGATTGCCGTTGTTCTCGTAGATTATCTGCTGGTTGCTGTCCTCTATCCTTGTGATGATATGAGCCTCGTTGTAGATACCCTGATTACCGTAGGGGAGGTAAGCGTTTACCAGGTTCTCCAGAGTTACACCGTAGGTCAGTGAACCCAGAGCCATAGCCGCAGGCACCTTATCCACAACTGAGAGCTTGAGTCCGAGCTTTTCCGTACTGAACTTGTAGATGTTGTCCGCGCCGAACTTGTCAAAGAGCTGGGCGGGGACTGTATTGAAGGACTGCTGCAGGAAGTAGTAGATCGGGTGAGTAGCGCCGTTTCCTACAGCCTTTCCGTAGTTGTAAGGCCAGGGATTGCCCTGCTCGTCGGTGGTGGTGGGGAGGTCCTGCATCATTGTGCCCCAGTGTATCTCGCCTGATTCGATACCGTAGCCGTATGTGGTTACGGGCTTGATGGTAGAACCTACCTGACGGGGCTCCTTAACAGCGAAGTTCGTAACAAGTGAGTGTGTCTTTTCGCCGATATTACCTACCGCACAGAGCACCTCGCCGTCGTAGTTGAGAGCCACGAAGGCAACGTGGGGCAGGTATTCCTCGGCCACGCCGTCCTGACCGAAGCTTCCGTTTGCCAGCTTCAGATCGGCATAGCGCTTAACGGAGTATTCGGGGATGATATTATTGATGTCAAGGAACTTCTCCTCGACGTATTTCTGCATTTTCTCGTCGTAGCTGGTGTAGATCTTGTATCCGCCGCTGTCGATTTTTCTTCTTGCCTGATCGTCGTCCACCAGGTCGAACTTCTCCTTGAAGATCTCCTGAGCCTCGAAGTAAGCGGCGTCAAGTATCCACTCGTAAGCCTTCTGCTTTTCCTCCAGCTCCTGAGCCTCCGCCTCGGGGTGAGCCGCAAGGTACTCGGGAGAGTCGGTATATATCAGCGGGGTAACGATGTACTCCTGATACTCGTCGTAGGAGATGGCGCCGTTCTCATAGAGCTTGTAGAGAACGTATTCCTGACGTGGCTTGTTGTTGGCGCGTCCGTCGATGACCAGAGGCTTTGTCAGGTCGTCGTCCTGATGATAGTAGGCAAAGGGACCGTAATCCTCAGGGCTCTTGGGTATAGCCGCAAGCACTGCCGCCTCGGGAGTGGTCAGCTGATCGGTTGTCTTTCCGAAGTAACGTATGGAAGCCAGCTCGATACCGTTTACGGCGCCGCCGAAGCTGATATAGTTGAGGTATTCCTCAAGTATCTCGTCCTTGGAGTAGGACTTCTCCAGCTGCATTGCGGCGAAGATCTCCCTGATCTTACGCTGCGGGGAGTGCTTCTTGTCGCCGGTCAGGTTTTTGATGAGCTGCTGAGTTATGGTCGAACCGCCCTGTTCCGTATCATAGAAGTGGAGGAACATATTGAGGAAGGCGGAGAATGTACGCTTGTAGTCGACACCGTCATGCACATAGAAACGCTCGTCCTCGGTGTACACGAAGGCGTTGCGGACGTGCTGGGGTATCTTGTCGATGGTTATGGGCAGACGCTGGAAGTCGTTCCTGTTCCTGTGGAGGATAGCCAGCTCCGTCTCTCCCTGTTCGTTGATATGGTTGGTGTAGAAGTAGGTATCGCTTCCCGATTCCAGCTGCTGAAGAGTGATGCTGGTGGAGTCGTCCATGAACTTCAGGACGTAAACCGTCAGCGCCGTGCTGACTATGGTACCCGTAATGATTATTACCAGCAGCAGCGAGAGCAGGGTAGTTGCGATGACCGTCATCAGCTTCTTGAAGATGGTGTAGGCCTTGCCGTGTTTTTTCTTCTTTTTCTTTTTCGGCGCATTGCTGCGCACCTCCTTTTCGGCAGATGGCTGCCCGGAGGGAGTTAAGTCTTTATCCTTCATTTTGTCAGAATGTCCGCCTGTGCGCGGCGGAAGCTCCTTTCAAAGATTTATATATATAGTTTTGTGTACATATAAATATACATTATACATTATAGCACGTTTTGGGTGAAATGTTAAGACCTTTCCGAAAAAATCGGCAATTTGTATAATATAGAAAAATCGGGGGATATTATTTACGGATATTTCGGCAAAGGAGTTTTGATATGACGATTAAGAGCGTAAAAAGAGTATATTTTGTTATGGCTGCCGCACTGACGGTATCGGGATTCATCACGGTATGCACCCTTGGTCAGACGGTGCGCAGGCACAGGACGGAGGTCAGGCTGGCGGCTGCTGCCATAGACGAGGAAGCGCCGCTGTTCACGGTTCGTGAGAGCGGCGGACGCATAGCCGTATTCAGGCGGGATTCGGAAAAGCCATATCTTCTTGTTGACGTGCAGCCCTCACTGCTGTCGGAGCAGGACAGAGAGCTCCTTGCGCAGGGGATATACTTTTCCTCCGAGCAGGAGCTGCGGCAGTTCATAGAGGATATATCCTCATGATCTTTCAGGCGGCCTGCGGTGCTTTTTCTTTTTGCGGACAGAGAAGCCGAAGTCGCCCAGTTTTCTTCCGAGGGCGAAGTATTCGCCGTGAGCAAAGGCCATGAGGCCGCACTGCTGGAGGTTTAGCTTGCCCTTGCTGTCGATGAACCTTTCGTCCGCGTCGATACCTACTATCTCCGCAAGGAACATGGTGTGGGAGCCCAGCAGCTTTGATTCCGTTACCTTACATTCCAGACTGAGGGGGCACTCCTCTATAAGGGGAGGAGCCACTTTCTGCGCAGGCAGGGTATGGAAGCCGCATACTGCCAGCTTGTCCGTATCCTTTCCGCTTTTTACTCCGCAGAGGTCGGTCTCGCGGCACATTGCGGAGGTGGTGAGATTGATGACGAATTCCCCGGATCTCTTGATTATATCGTGGGAAAAGCGCTCGGGGCGCACGGAAATATATGTCATAGGCGGACGGGTGCATACGATGCCTGTCCAGCCTATTGTAAGAACGTTTGGAGAGTCCATCGTGCCGCAGGTCACCAGAGCCGCAGGCACAGGGGCCAGCAGAGTGCTGCCCTTCCAGAATTGTTTAGCCATTTTTTCTCCTTCTGTAGTCGTGCTTCGGGGGATTGGCGCTGTTCTGACTGAAGCGCTTGTCTTTCAGGACATCCCTGTGATCCGCGAAGCTGTATTTTCCCTTGACCTTTGTTATCTCGCCGTACTCAATGGCGTCGGTGGGGCAGTTGCCTATGCAGGCCATGCAGTGAGTGCAGCTGTTTCCCCATAGGGGCTTTTTATCGGTTATGGAAATATTGTTCAGGGGGCATACCCTCTCGCATTTTCCGCAGCCCACGCATTTTTCGTTGGCGAAGAAGTCCTTTGACGGCATCTTGTACTTCGCCCATATGGGATTGAAGGGCAGGGTTATGACCTTCTCGAACAGGAATACATATCTTGCCTTCAGCCTGCCTTCGTTCCTGACAGTGGCGGCAATATCGTCCAGCTTGTTATAGGAATTGAGTATCCTTTTCCTTATCTCCTCGCCGCTCTGTACGGGATAGTGTCCGATGTAGTAGTTGCGGGGCATTATAAGCTCCGAATAGCCCATGAACTCCATTTTCTTCCTGCGGAACAGCTTCTTTGCCAGGTATCCCGTGATACCGCTGTAGCCTGCGCTGTTTGCGATGAAGTAGACCCTCCTGTTACCTGTGAGCTTCACCTTTTTCAGGTACTTGCTCAGGAACCTGGGCATCTCGCATATGTATACGGGAGCGCAGACTATGAAGGGCTTTTCGGAGCTTATCTCCGAGAAGTCGCTCTTTTTTATCCTGCTCAGCAGGTTCAGGCATTCATCGTCCAGCTTTTTTGCCAGCTCGGTTGCGATGAACTCGGTATTTCCCGTTGCGGAAAAATACAATATCATACTATCCCCCCATGGATCAGATATCATTTAGCGGACGGTCATATATTATGATTATACCATTTCCTGACGGAAGTTTCAATATCTTTTGCGTCACATTTGCTTTATACGGTGAGGTGCGGACAAAACAACGGTAATGCGTTGAATTGCCCGTAAGCTTGATTTTTCGGCGTGAATGTAGTATAATACTGTCTTAGGGGCTGCCGTCAGGCAGACGGAAATAAAAGGAGGACTTTCCATGAAGATCAGAAAGATCACAGCTGCATTATCCGCAGCAGCGCTGCTCACAGCAGCTTTACCCTTGACTGCGGGGGCAGTTGAAACACAGTCGTACGACAATATACGCTTCGGTTCATGGCAGGCGGCGTATCACACCGCCCTCTCGGGTCTGGGCAAGGAGCAGGGCTTCGACTTTACCGATACCGATGAGCTGTCCGGCTCGCGCTACGAGCTCTACGACATTGACCATGATGATGTACCCGAGCTTTTCGCCTCCCAGAACGGCGGACGCAGCGGCCGCTGCCTCGTTTACTCGTTCTGTAACGGCAAGCTTTCGGAGCCTGTGGAGCTGGGTACCTACGGTATCGCCTTTGCGGATCCCAACGCTCACTATCTTGTTCACAACGGCACCCACAACGGAGTGCTCAACAGAACATACTTCAAGCTTGAAAAGGGCGTGTTCACAAAGGAGGTATCCTTCACGGACAATACCATGCTTGAAGGCATGGAGGGCGTCAAGAGAGTGTATCAGATAGACGGCAAGGACGTTTCCGAGACAAAGTACGTTCAGGAGAAGGAAAAATACGACCACATGGAGCTCCTTGCTCACGGCAGGTCGGAAAAGGCCGAAGCGCTGAACGTCTGCAAGGATTATGTCATCTATTCCAACTTCTTCGATCACTACAGAGTCATCGGTGATAACAGCCTTGTAAAGGGTATAGACATAGTTATTAAGGACGATATAAACGGCGTTCCCGTAACATCCGTGGATATAAGCGCCTTTAAGAACGATGAGAAGATAAACTCCGTAACAATCGGAAAGAACGTCACCGATGTAATGGAGGGCGCATTTGCAGGTGCAAAGAACCTCAAGACCGTGAAGTTCGCAGGCAATCCCAAGAATATCGCTGCAGGAGCCTTTGCAGGCTGCATCTCACTGGAAAAATTTGAGGGAATGACTGACGTCGGCACATACCGTATCGATGACGGCATTATCTACCGCAGCGATATGCCTGATCTCGTTGCCTATCCCTCCGGCAGAAAGGATACATATTTCACAGTACCCTGGGGCGTACAGACCATCGAGCCCGGTGCCTTCAAGGGCAATGCCAATGTAAAGACTGTGGTTTGCCAGGAAACTGTCAACACCATATGCGAGGGAGCATTCAGCGAGTGTCCCGCTCTTGGATCGGTGCACGTATACAACGGCGAAGCGCAGATACTGAACAAGGAAACAGAGCTGACCATATGCAACAGCTATGATAAGGACAAAAAGGTCAGCACATACACAGGCAATGTCATTGCCTACGAGAATTCTCCTGTCTACAACTGGGCGAAGGAGAGAGGCGTCAATGTAGTAATATGCGAAGGCGAGTACAACAAGGTGACCGGCGATATCAATTACGACGGCGAGGTAAATGCCGTTGACGCTTCAAGGATACTTGCCGAGTACGCACGCACATCCAGCGGCAAGGAGAAGAGTTTTACCTTTGCACAGAACAGATGCGGTGATATCGACAAGAACGACTCCGTAGACGCAGTTGACGCTTCAAAGGTACTGGCATACTACGCCTACACATCAACTCACCTCGGCGCACCTTCCATAGAAGAATTTTCCAATATGGCACAGTAAAAGCATATCAGCTGAGAAGCTCCTCTCTCATTCGGGTGAGGAGCTTTTTTTCGCGCCTTGACACCTGCACCTGAGTCATGCCCAGAGCCTTTGCGGTCTTTGTCTGGGTAAGACCGCGAAAGTATCTCAGCTCCAGCAGAGCGCGGTCGTTGTCCTCCAGCCGCGCCATTATCTGCCTGAGAGCCAGCAGGTCCGTTATGCTCTCGTCGGGAGCCTCCGTGGGGATATCGGTCTGTCCCTCGTCGTCGTCTCCTGCGGTAAGGGACAGGGGCGGCTGACTTACGCACAGCGCTTCGGCCACGTCGGACTCGTTCTCTCCCGAAAGGGCGGCAAGCTCCGTTATGGTAGGCTCTCTCATCTCCCGTTGGCGGAAGTCCTCACACAGCCGTGACAGCCGCATTGACAGCTCCTTCAGGCTGCGGCTGACCCTTATGGCGCCGCCGTCGCGGAAAAGCCGCTTTATCTCGCCGAGTATGACGGGGACGGCATAGGTGGAGAACTTAACGCCTCTGTTGCTGTCAAAGGCTCTGACCGCCTTCAGCAGGCCGATACAGCCTGCGGAGTAGAGGTCGTCGTACTCTATGCCCCGTCCGCGGAAGCGGTTGGCGCAGAGGTGGACAAGTCCGAGATTTTCTTCCGCAAGGGGTTTCCTGACATCAGTCTCCATGGGCGGACAGCCTCTTTCTCATAGTCACGGTGGTGCCCTTGCCGGGAGCGCTTTTCACCTTCAGCCTGTCCGTGAAGGACTGCATCACCGAGAAGCCCAGTCCCGAGCGCTCCTCCTCGGGGGCGGTGGTGAACATGGGCTCCATTGCCTGTTCGATATCCTCTATGCCGCAGCCCCTGTCCTTTACCCTTATGTATATGACTCTGTCGGGCAGCAGCCTTACCGTCAGCTCGATATTGCCTTTTTTGTGCCTGTAGCCGTGGACTACCGAATTGGTGACAGCCTCGGAGACGGCGGTGCGTATCTCCGAAAGCTCCTCCACTGTGGGGTCCGCCTGTATGAGGAATGAGGATACCACAGCTCTTGCAGCGCCCTCGTTTACGGAAAGGGAGGGCATGGTGAATTTTATCTCGTTGAGTATTTCCATTTTGACTTCTCCTTTATCTGATCTTTACGATACGTTCTATGCCTGCCAGTTTCAGCACCCGACGGATATAGGGCTGAGGGTTCAGCACCTCAAGTCTGCCGCCGCATTCCTTTATGAGCTTGCTCCTGCCCATGATGAGGCCTATGCCGGAGCTGTCCATAAAGGTGATGCCGCCCATGTCGATGGCCAGCTCCCGCGGCTGGGCGCTGATGATGAAGCGGTCCAGCTGTGAGCGGAGCTCCTTTGCATTGTGGTGGTCTATTTCACCGCTGAGCACCGCCACAGCCGCACCGTTGTGGTTTTTTATGTCCATATTCATGTATCTTCCTCCTTTTTGCTGCATTTTGCAGCCATTCCATGCCTTATAATACCACAGACCTTACGAGAAATATGTCGGAGCAGGTCGGCTGTACTGATTTTATGCTCCCATTTATTGCTGAAATCAACAAACAGCGTTGACAAGGGGCGCGAAAAGATGTATAATAATAATGTTAAAAACTCGTAACATTGCTGTATACAATAACTAAGAGAGGGGTTTTAATATGGCAAAAAATTTATTCAGCAAGGCGGCTGCCGCACTGACGGCCGCTGCAATGGTGCTTGTTCCGACTGTGAACAGGATACCCGAGAAAGAAGCAGTCGCAGCTCCCGACGAGTATCATGACGACTGGCTCCATGTCAACGATAAGGCACAGATCGTTGATATGAACGGAAACGAGGTCTGGATGACAGGCGTCAACTGGTTCGGCTACAACGTAGGAAGCCAGATCTTCGACGGCGCATGGTCTGCAAACGTACACCACTGTCTTGACCTTATCGCGGATCACGGCTTCAATCTGCTCCGTGTTCCCATGTCAACGGAGATACTTCTCCAGTGGAAGGCAGGAAAGCCCGATCCCATCATCAAGCTCAACGAGTACGAGAATCCCGAGCTGACCGTAGAGGGCGTTGAGGGCGGTACTCCCATGTACAGCTTCGACATCTGGAATCAGGTAGTCAAGTGGTGCCGCGAGAATGGTATCAAGATCATGATGGACGTTCACTGCGCTACCACCAATGCCGCAGGTCATAACTACGCTCTGTGGTATGACACAAACTTCAGCGAGAAGGACTGGCTGGACGCTCTGGCATGGTTCTCGGATTACTACAAGGACGATGACACTATCATCGCCATCGACCTGAAGAACGAGCCTCACGGCAAGAAGGACGATGGTATCTTCGCAAAGTGGGACGGCTCCACAGACGCCAACAACTGGCGTTATGCCGCCGAGAAGGGCGCTAAAGCCTGCCTGGATCAGAACCCGAACCTGCTCATCATGGTAGAGGGTATCGAGGTTTATCCCAAGACCGAAAAGGGCTTTGACTGGAATTCGCCCTCCACTGACTACGGCCATTATGACGATCCCGAATACCAGCCCTATTACGGCGCATGGTGGGGAGCCAATTTCCGCGGCGTAAGAGATTATCCCGTTGATCTCGGCAAATATCAGAGCCAGCTGGTATACTCACCTCACGATTACGGTCCCGAGGTATACAAGCAGACATGGTTCTACCTTAATGATTCTTCAAAGACCTTCTCCAGAGAGACTCTCCTTAAAGACTACTGGTACGATACATGGGCATTCCTGGTAGAGGAGCACATCTCACCCCTGCTCATGGGCGAATGGGGCGGCTGGGTAGATGCCGAGCACGATAAAACTGGCGAGAATGTTCACTGGATGCAGGAGATCCGTGATTATATGATCGACAAGCATATCCATCACACATTCTGGTGCTTCAATGAGAATTCATCGGATACAGGCGGACTTGTATACGACAACTTCCAGAAGTGGGACGATGTTAAGTACGAGTTCATCAAGCCCGCACTCTGGCAGACATCTGACGGCAAGTTTGTAAGCCTTGACCACACTATCCCGCTGGGAAGAGCAGGCAACGGTATCTCGCTTTCAGAGTATTACGGCGGTTCTGTTACACCCAGACCTTCAACTACTACAACAACAACTACAACTACAAGCGGTACTACAACAACTACTTCCGCAACTACTTCCGTAACTACGACCTCTGTTACCACAACAGAAACAACAACACCCGAGCCCACACCAAGCACACATCCCGGCTATACCTTCAAGGGCGTTGACACCTATCCCACAAAGACAGTCTATGAGGAAGGCGAGTCGCTTGATCTCAGCGGCCTTCTCTTCGGCGGAACTCCTATGGCCGGCGCAGGTTCGGGAGGCGGAAGATATACTGACGCCGATGTAAGCGACACTATCGTTTCCGTTATAGACAGCAACGGCAAGGGATACAGCAAGTCTGACTTCAAGACTCTTCCCGCAGGTGAGTACACCGTAAGTATCAAAGGCGGCGTAGGAGACTATTACAAGTTCACCTACTGCTACGGTGTGGATATCTCTTATAAGGTCACCATAAACGGCAGCACCTCCGGGGATATCACCTGGGGCGATACCAACTGCGATACCAAGGTTGAGCTGGCTGATGCCATACTCATCATGCAGTCTCTCGCCAATCCCAACAAGTACGGCATAGGCGGCAAAGCCGAAAAGCCCTTGACAGCACAGGGCAAGCTCAACGGCGACGTTGACCAGTCCGTAAAGGGACTTACTTCAGGCGACGCACTGAAGATACAGGAATTCCTGCTGAAGAAGATCAGCACACTGGATCCCGCAAAGTAAATAAAAAACGGCCGTATGCACAGCCCTTCGGGGCAGCCGTGCATGCGGCTTTTTCTTTGTATCGGTGCAAAAAACTCTTTACAAACCGCGGCATTTCTGATATAATTATCATGAGTAAATATGTTTTGAAAAGAGGTAAAGCTTTGGCAAACGATAAGATCAGAAATTTCTGTATCATTGCGCATATAGATCACGGCAAGTCCACACTTGCCGACCGTATCCTCGAAAAGACCGAGACCGTGGCTATCCGTGATATGGAGGATCAGCTCCTTGACAACATGGATATCGAGCGTGAGCGCGGCATCACTATAAAAGCCCGTGCAGTGCGCCTGAAGTACACCGCAAAGGACGGCGAGGACTACATCTTCAACCTGATAGACACTCCCGGCCACGTTGACTTCAACTATGAGGTCTCACGTTCTCTTGCAGCCTGCGAGGGAGCTATCCTTGTTGTTGACGCTTCCCAGGGCATAGAGGCACAGACCCTTGCCAACACCTATCTTGCCATAGAGCACGACCTTGAGGTAGTGCCCGTAGTCAACAAGATAGACCTGCCCTCCGCAGATCCCGAGAGGGTATGCAGCGAGGTGGAGAACGTCATCGGCATACCCGCTATGGACGCTCCCCGTATCTCGGCGAAAATGGGCGTGAACATCGAGGAGGTACTGGAAAGGATAGTAACTGATATCCCCGCACCCAAGGGCGATCCCGAAAAGCCTCTGAAGGCGCTTATCTTCGACAGCTATTACGACTCCTACAAGGGCGTTATCATCTATGTCCGCGTAAAGGAAGGCCGCGTGAAGGTGGGGGACAATATCCGCCTTATGGCTACGGGAGCTGTTTTCAACGTAGTTGAGGCAGGCTTCATGGACGCCACAAACCTTGTGAACAACGGCAGCCTTGAGGCAGGCGAGGTAGGCTATATAGCCGCATCTATCAAGAGCATAGGCGATACTCAGGTAGGCGACACCGTCACCAACGACGACCGTCCCTGCGACGAGCCCCTTCCGGGCTACCGCAAGGTGAACCCCATGGTGTTCTCGGGTATCTATCCTGCTGACGGCGCAAAGTACGGCGACCTCCGCGACGCTCTGGAAAAGCTCCAGCTCAATGACGCATCGCTCTCTTTCGAGCCCGAGACCTCAATAGCACTGGGCTTCGGCTTCCGCTGCGGCTTCCTGGGACTTCTCCACATGGAGATAATACAGGAGCGCCTTGAGCGCGAGTACAACCTCGACCTTATCACCACCGCGCCCTCTGTTATATACAAGGTCACCATGACCAACGGCGAGGTGCAGTATATCGACAACCCCACCAACTATCCCGACCCCGCTCTCATACAGGTGGCCGAGGAGCCCATGGTAAAGGCAAGTATCCTCTCTCCGTCGGACTATGTAGGCAATATCATGGAGCTGTGTCAGGACAGACGAGGCGTGTTCAAGGACATGAAGTACCTTGACGATACCCGTGTGGAGCTCCACTACGAGCTGCCCCTGAACGAGATAGTCTACGACTTCTTCGACGTTCTGAAGTCCCGTACCAAGGGCTATGCTTCCTTTGATTACGAGATGATGGGCTATGTTCCCAGCAAGCTTGTGAAGCTGGATATCCTCCTCAACGGCGATATCGTAGACGCCCTCAGCTTTATCATACACACGGACAAGGCATATTCAAGAGCCCGTAAGATAGCGGAAAAGCTCAAGGAGAACATTCCGCGCCAGATGTTTGAGGTGCCGATACAGGCTGCCATCGGCGGCAAGATAATCGCCAGAGAGACCGTAAAGGCAATGCGCAAGGACGTACTTGCCAAGTGCTACGGCGGCGATATAACCCGAAAGAAGAAGCTGCTGGAAAAGCAGAAGGAAGGAAAGAAGCGTATGCGCCAGCTGGGTACCGTAGAGGTGCCGCAGGAGGCGTTCATGAGCGTTCTGAAGCTTGACAGCTGAGAACGGGAGGCTTACTATGATAAACTATATCATTCTCGGACTGCTGGCGGCGATACTGGTCATCAGTATCATAGCAGTCGCAACGGAATACTTTGTGGAAAAGAATACGGCTGTGGGACGTATGCTCCGCGCCGTAAGGATAAGGCTCCGCGAGAAGTCCCGCACCAGCTTCTGCGTCACCGCGGCAGTGCTGCTGATATTCGCACTGGTCACGGGAGACGATGAGAAGCCAAAGCTCCTTGCCGCACTGCTTATAATGCTGCTGACACTGATAGTACTCCATCCGGAGGACTTCATCAGCATATTCCGTCATCGCAGAAAGGCAAAGAAGAAGGGACGTCTGCCCCTTACGCCAAAGCTTGCGGGGGAGGTCCCCATGGCAGGGCTGGCAAAGGTGCTTGAACCCATAGAGACAGAAGAAGCAACAGAGCCCGAGGAAGGAAAGGAATAATATGAGTATATACAAATGTCCGCACTGCGGCAAAAAGAGCTTCAATCCCTGGACAAAGGCCATGACAGGGCAGCTCAATTCAAAGGGACGTCCCTGCATGGAGTGCGGAAGGCTCTGCGTCAACGGCAAGGGCGCCACTATATTCAAGGCGCTGTATTGTCTGGCAGCTTTTGCGGTGATAATATACATCTATATACACGGCGCAGATAACGAGTGGATGTTCACACATGAGGCTCCTATGGTAATAGGACTGATATTGTCAATGTTCATCGTCCCCAGGGTAGTAAACGCCTTTTTCTTCAGTCTGGCGCCGTCTATCCGCATAGATACCAAAGAATGAGCACCCTGGGCGTCTATATCCATGTGCCCTTCTGCGGAAGGAAATGCGCCTACTGCGATTTCTATTCGGTCAGCTGGACAAGGCAGAAGGCAGAGGAATACACAGAGGCGGTGCTGCGGAATATACGCTTTTACGGCAATAAGACGCAGACCGTGGACACAGTATACCTTGGCGGCGGCACGCCCTCCCTGCTGACAGCAGCTCAGCTGGGGAGCATAATATCCGAAATAAACGGCAGCTTCGCACTTGACGGGGCTGCCGAAATAACTATAGAGGCAAATCCCTGCACCCTCACGCCTGAGAAGCTGGCGGAGCTCTGCAGTACCGGCATAAACCGTATTTCTATCGGGGTACAGTCCATGATAGACGGCGAGCTGAAAACGCTGGGACGGCTGCACAATGCCGAAAGAGCGGAGCAGGCAGTTCTGGACGCAGCGGCGGCAGGCTTCGGGAATATCTCCTGCGACCTGATGATAGCTCTGCCGGACCAGGGTACAGAGAGCCTGCATTATTCAGTGGAGCGCATGACGTCTCTGCCCGTGCAGCATATCTCCGCCTATATCTTAAAGACCGAGGAGGGGACGCCCTTTGACTGTCAGGAGATAAGGGACAGGCTCCCCGACGAGGACAGGACAGCGGAGCTGTATCTGGAAATGGTAAGGCTCCTGGAGGAGCGTGGCTTCATGCAGTACGAGGTGTCCAATTTTGCACGGCCGGGCTATGAGAGCCGCCACAACTGCCGCTACTGGAAATGTCTGGACTATCTGGGCATAGGTCCTGCCGCTCATTCCTGCTATGAGGGAAAGCGGTTCGCCGTTGAGCGCGATATAGACGGCTTTATAAGCAGTCCTCACCAGCAGGTGACGGTGACAGACGAGAGCCCCTGCGGCTATGAGGAGTTTTCAATGCTCCGTCTCAGGCTGAAGGAGGGACTGCGTCTCAGCGACGTTCCCGACCACAGGGAGGAGCTGCTGAAAAAGCTCCCGCCGCTTATAAAGGAAGGCTACGCCCGGACCGACGGAGAGCGCATATGGCTCACCGCCAAAGGCTTTCTCATGTCCAATTCCGTTATAGAGTATCTTGTGTTCTGATTTTTCCGAAAAAATGCAACACTTCCTGCATCACCTCTGTTACATCCGAGATCGTCACAGCTACGGTCACAACATAATAGGTCAACAGCGATGGAAAAGTTTATGTTTTGACCTTTGCGCAATGAAAAGAAAAGCGGAGCATATGCTCCGCTTTTTTATTTCTGTGACAGATCGTCGATTATTCTTTCAAAGGAAGGGAAGTCCTTATCGTAGGTCTCCTGCATATCCTCCTTGCTGGAGTGGAGGAGATTGCGCGGCTTCCTGAGTGCGATATACATATCATCGGGGATCTCGGAGCTGTGAACTCCGATCTTTTCCGCGAAGTCCGTGTCCTTCAGACAGAAGAAATAGCGGTCCCTGATATGGGGATTATCGGGATAAATGCTGCTGATATCCACAAAGATATCATCTCCCGTGAGCAGCTCCTCCGAAACCTTCTTGTCGCCGATAAGAATGACCGAATCGGCGTTATTGAGGAAGTTTGTCAGCTTGTTGGTAACGCCCTTGATGTAGTTCTGGTAGTCGTCATCGCTGTAGGGGATATAGTATACCGATACCAGCACCTTGCCGTTTCCGTTGGAGTCCTCGCCCAGTCCTGTGAAGTACTCCTCGAGGTATACCGAGTTGCCCACGCTGTCGTTGTCGCAGAGCATGAGTATCACCATATCGGGTCTGGGCTTGGTGACCAGATCGTATACAAGGTAGCTGCCGAGAGCGATGAAGAACACCGCCAGACCCAGCCACCATTTGCTGTGGTAGAAGAAGTTGCCGATCTTTTTCCAGAAGGACAGCTTGATCTCTTCCTCTTTTTCCTCATGTATCTCCGACTGTTCTTCTTCGACGAGTCCCTGCTTCAGGCGCATGAGCTCGATCTTTTCGTCCTGGAGCTTTTTCTCGTAGGCCTCGCGCTTCTGCTTTTCCTTTTCGGCATAGCGGCGTTCAGCCTCCAGCTGCTGAGCCTCCAGCTCAGCCTCCCGCTGTTTTTTCAGCTCCTTGCTGACCTGGAAGAAGCTTTTGTTTATCTCCAGCTTTTCGTCATTATCGGGAGCAGTCCGTGTTTTGTTCTTATCCTTATCCTTCATAGAATATCCTTTACGATAATGGGCGGCACATAGCCGCCCTTGTTATTATTCTTCGTTCTCGTCTTCCTTTTCCTGACGTCCGCCGTTTGCGGGGAGGGACTTCATGGTGGGGAAGAGCAGCACGTCTCTTATAGAAGCGCTGTTGGTGAGGAGCATTACCAGACGGTCGATACCGTAGCCGATACCGCCCGTAGGAGGCATACCGATCTCCAGAGCGCGGAGGAAATCCTCGTCTGTGCGGTTAGCTTCCTCGTCGCCCTGACTGAGAGCCTCTTCCTGAGCCTTGAAGCGCTCGCGCTGATCGATGGGATCGTTGAGCTCGGAGTAGGCGTTGCACATCTCACGGCCTGTGATGAAGAGCTCAAAGCGCTCAACGTAATCGGGAGCGTCGGGCTTCTTCTTGGTAAGGGGAGATATCTCGATAGGGTGATCCATGATGAATGTAGGCTGAATGAGGTGCTCCTCAACGAAGGCCTCGAAGAAGAGGTTGAGGATATCGCCGCGCTTGTGGCGGTCCTCGTACTCAACGCCCTTTTCATCGGCAATTTTGCGTGCTTCCTCGAGAGTACCTATCTCATTGAAGTCAACGCCCGAATACTTCTTTATAGCGTCGATCATGGTAAGTCTCTCGAAGGGCTTGCCGAGGTCGATCATGTGCTCGCCGTAGGGAACGCAGGTAGTACCGCATACTTCCTGAGCAACGTGGCGGAACATATTCTCTGTGAGGTCCATCATGCCGTAGTAGTCGGTATAAGCCTGATAGAGCTCCATGAGAGTGAACTCGGGGTTATGACGGGTGTCAACGCCTTCGTTTCTGAATACTCTGCCTATTTCGTAAACTCTTTCAAGACCGCCGACGATGAGTCTCTTCAGGTAGAGCTCAAGACTGATACGGAGCTTTACCTCCTCATCGAGAGCGTTGTAGTGTGTCTCGAAGGGCCTTGCAGCAGCGCCGCCTGCATTGGACACCAGCATGGGAGTTTCTACCTCCATGAAGCCCTGTCCGTCCAGATAGCGTCTGATGGATGATATTATCTTTGAACGCTTAACGAAGGTATCCTTGACATCGGGATTGATGATGAGGTCAAGGTAGCGCTGACGGTATCTTGTATCCGTGTCCTTGAGGCCGTGCCACTTCTCGGGGAGGGGCAGGAGGGACTTTGAGAGCAGGGTTATGCTCTTTGCGTGAATAGAGATCTCGCCCTTGCGGGTCCTGAACACATAGCCCTCAACGCCGATGATATCGCCGATATCCCACTTCTTCTTGAACTCCTTGAAGAGGTCTGCGCCGATATCGTTGGAGCGTACATAGACCTGTATGCGGTCTGAGGCGTCGCGGACGTCGATGAAGTTTGCCTTGCCCATATCTCTCCAGCTCATGATACGACCTGCGATGCGGATAATATTCTCATTGAGCTTTTCCAGCTCGGCGTTCTTCTTTTCCTCGTCGTCGCCCACAGCAGCCAGTATCTCGGCTTCTTTTGCCTCGTACTCCTTCTTGTAGTCAGCGGCGTGGCCTGTGACGTCGAACTTGGTTATAACGAAGGGGTCGTGACCCAGCTCGCGGAGATCAGCAAGCTTGTCGAGTCTGTCCTTCTTGAGTATATTAATATCCTGAACGGCCTCCTCATCGGCCTGAACAGGTGAATTGACCTGATTTTCGCTCATTTTCCGTGTCCTTTCGCTATTACTTGGAGATCTCGATGACCTCGAACTTCAGCTCGCCTGCGGGAGCCTCAACGATGAAGATATCGCCGACTCTCTTTTTCATAGCAGCCTTGCCGATAGGAGATTCGTCTGAGATAAGGCCTTCCTTAACGTTAGCGTGGTTGGTGCCCACGATAGTGAAGGTCTCTGTCTTGCCTGTATCAACGCGCTTGATAGTGATCTTTGAGCTCATACCGATCTCGTCAACGGAGATATTGTCGTCGTCAACGATCTCAGCGTTATCGATAGTATACTGAAGTTCGTTGATCTGAGCTTCGAGGATAGCCTGTTCGTTTTTAGCCTCATCGTACTCGGCGTTCTCGGAGAGGTCTCCGTAGGAACGGGCGACCTTCAGTCTTTCGGCAACTTCCTTACGTTTATTGATCTTGAGGTCGTCAAGTTCGGCAACGAGCTTTTCATAGCTCTCTCTGGACATCTTCTTTGTAGCCATATCAATGCACTCCTTAATATTTGATAATAAATAGCATTACATAATATTATACTATATCACGCGGAAAAAGTCAATACCGAAACCTGCTCAAAAGCGTAAAAAACCGATGCCAGAGAGTTTCTGACACCGGCTTGTGATTTTTCAGTATACTTCGCCCGCAGCGTACTGCTCTGCAAAGTCAAATATGGGCGCGAGCTGTTCCGCGTCCTCCAGCTTATAATAAATGCCGACCGCCTCGGCAACGTTCCATTTAACGCCTAACACCGTCCTGTCCTTTGAAAAGACAAGCCTGTGATCCGCGGATACGCAGGGTACTTCTACCGTGATCGCGAAAGAAAGCTGGCTTTCATCGGGGTAGAATCCTTGATTGGGGAAGAAGTGATAGTCGCCGTCGGTAACAGGGGACAGATCGTGGGAGATAATATAATCCAGTATGATCTGCTTCTGCTCCTCGGTGGCTTCCGGAACGGCTCTGTCGTCGCTTACGGAATAGATGTCCAGATTTCTCATGGAAATACCCTTTATATTCTCCTCAGCTCTCGGCTCGTCTTCGGCATTGATCGTATTGCACAGGTCTGTGTGCAGAGTCATTCGGGCGGCTACTGTAGTAGTGACAGCAGCTTTCGTAGTCGCTGCAGTTGTAGTTGTCTGAGCAGTAGAAGTGGTGACATTAGTTGTCGTTTCAGTAGTATCTGCGGCAGCTGTAGTACTTGCTGTCACGCTTGTTGATTCAGCGTCTCTATCGTCAGTGCGGGAGCTTTTCTGCGCTGAGCATGATGTGAGCAAAGCAGCAGATATCACGGCAGTCATAATTTCTTTTTTCATATTAGCCTCTTTTCTCATATTCACGGAACGCATACCGTCCCGCCTTGTATAACCGAATTGTAATATTTTCTGTGTATTTGCAACAAAAGGATATTGTCTCATTTGTGTATTGCCACAAAGATAAAAACTTCTTTTTTCTTATTCAACGGTTTCCGTTTGAATTTCACCCTTTTCCGACCCTCTTACAGGAGGGAATGATAAAGGAGACGACAGCCGCCGTCTCCCTGTAGTCAATTACTGTAAGGCCTGCATAGCCGCGTCCAACGCAGCAGCGTACTGGTCGTCGTAGTTCTCGTCGGTGTTCTCAACGGAGATATCGGGAGTAAGTCCCACGCCGTCGTAGCATTCCGAGAGCTCTGTCTTGTACTTTGCAACAGTGAGTACAACAGCGCCGTTGTTGTCGAATTCTGTAGTCTGC
Source organism: uncultured Ruminococcus sp. (assembly GCF_947301925.1). Lineage (GTDB taxonomy): Bacteria > Bacillota > Clostridia > Oscillospirales > Ruminococcaceae > Ruminococcus. The sequence continues at coordinate 5,677 of NZ_CAMYUE010000025.1, read as the reverse complement.
TGCATAACGCCCTTGCCGTAGGTCTTTTCGCCCACCAGCTTGGCGCCGCCGAAATCACGGAGCGAAGCCGCAAACAGCTCTGCCGCGCTGGCTGTCTGATCGTTCACCAGCACCACCATGGGCATATCCAGCTTTGTCTCGTCGGAGTAGACGAGAGTTTCGCTGTGGCCGTCCTTATACTCGGCAGTAGCGATAACTCCCTCGGGGAGCAGGGGATCGAGGCACTCCGACAGCGCGTCTACTATACCGCCGCCGTTGTCGCGGACGTCGAATATCAGAGCCTTTGCGCCGTTGGAAATGAGCCTGTCGAGAGCCTCTACGAACTGCTGGGGAGTATTCTTCTTGAAGCCTGTTATCTCTATATAGCCGACGTCCTCGTTTATCATTTTACCCGTTACGGTTATCATCTCGATAGAGCGTCGTGTGAAGGTATAGTCCTTGTCGATACCGCCTCTGCGGACGGTAATATTTATCTCAGAGCCCTCTGTACCGCGCATAGCCTCGATGGATTCATTGAAGCCTGCGGTCAGGACGTCAACGCCGTCGATAAGGGTGATGATATCGCCTGCGCGGAGACCTGCCTCCTCAACGGGAGAATCCTCCATTATCTCGGCGATGCGGATATATCCGTTCTCGTCCTCTTCAAGGGTGAGGCCCAGACCTACCAGCTGGCCCTCGTCCTCGCTCTGCTCGGCAAGGTACTCCTCCTCGGTGAGGTATCTGGAGTATTTATCGTCCAGTCCCGAGATATAGCCTTTGAGGATACCGTCGCTGAGGTCGCCCTCGTTTATATCGCCCAGGTAGTGCTCGCGGACGTAGGAATCGAGGCTCTGAAGTGAATTGTACTTCTTGCTCTTTTCGTTTACGTCCATGACCTTTTTGTTGAAGCTCTGCAGTGAGAAGAACGATGTGAGTATGAAGGTAACTGCGGAAGCGATAGCGATAAGGCTGAGCGCAAGGCCAAGGCTGATTTTCTTATTCATATTATCATCGCTTTCTGACAAAAATTCGGGCAGTCTGTAGAACTGCCCTGAATTCGTATGTTTGATTATGTCACGGACTTACATAGCCCATGGGGTCTACAGCAGAGCCGTTTACGCGGACCTCAAAGTGGAGGTGAGCGCCTGTTGACCAGCCTGTAGAGCCGATATAACCGATCACCTGACCCTGTTCAACGTACTGTCCTACAGATACGCTTGCTGATGAAAGGTGTCCGTAAACGGTCGAGTATGTACCGTCGTGTGAGATTATAACGTAGTTGCCGTAGCCTCCGCCGCAGCCGCAGCTGCCGTTCTTAGGATAGTTGTGAGTACAGCTGTTGCATACAGCGATAACTGTGCCTGATTTTGAAGCACAGGCAGCACCGCCCATGATGCCGGCGTCGCCTACGTCGATACCTCTGTGGAAGGATCCCCATCTCGGGCCGTAATAGCTTGAGATGTAGCAGAATCCGGGAGCGGGCCATGCAAAGCCCGAAGCGGAAGGAGCGGGAACATATGCGGGCTCCTGATATACGGGAGTATATGATGTATCGCCTGACTGAGCAGCCTGCTGTGCAGCAGCCTGGGCAGCGGCAGCTTTTTCCTGAGCAAGTCTCTGCTGTTCTGCCTCATATGCGGCCTGAGCAGCGGCAGCCTGACGGGCGATCTCAGCCTCGATCTCGGCGTTGAAGTTTTCGTTCATAGCCTGGAGCTCTGCAAGCTGCTCCGAGGTATATGATTCTTCCTGAGCGATACGGTCGATCTCTGCCTGAGTTTTTGACATCTGATCGTAGAGATTATCCATCTCGGCAGCCTTTTCTTCCTTACGCTTCTGCTGTTCGTCAAGCTTCATCTCAAGGGTGAGTTTTTCGGTTTCAAGATTCTTCTTTGACTGCTCCATGTTGTCGATATCGGCGAGGATATCGTTTATGAGTTCCTCATCGTATGAAGCTATACGGTTTACCATTTCGACTCTTGACAGCATATCGTAGAAGCTTGAGGTTCCTACCATAACTGTTGCGAGGTTGTCGTTTCCTGTTACATACATAGCGCACAGACGCTGCTTGAAGAGCTCGATATTCTCATCGATCTCGGCCTGCTGGTCGATAATGGACTGATCGAGGTTAGCGATGTTTGTCTGAGCAGAGTCGATGTCGGCGTTGATGCTTTCCAGCTCCTTGTTGAGGAGGTCGATATTGTCCTGGATATAGCCGATCTGTTCGTTGAGCGTATCCTGATACTGCTGCTCCTGAGCCTTGTTGCCTGCAAGAGCGTCGAGCTGTGACTGGAGATCGCTGATCTTGGATTTGTTGGCGTTTATCTCCTCCTGCATCTCGGCTATTGTCATCGCGGAAGCATTATTTACCTTACCGTCGGTAAGAGAAGGATATGCTGCGAGGATAGCCACAGACAGGGCGGAGCTTGTGATGAATGAGATGACTTTCTTGAATATGTTTAGCTTTTCCATAATTAAGCTGCGTATCGGACGTGGGAATTGCTGTCCGAATGCACACTCCTTTCATAAAAAAATTCACATTTTCGCGGTCCGTATGTCACTGATCATACGTCGATATGCTTTCTTGTGCTTATTACGCTTCCCAGAGCTCCGATAAGAGCGCCGAACACCAGATAAGCGAGTCCGAGGGGAAGGCGTATATCCGAGAAGGGGATAAGGCTCTTGACGCCAAAGGTATTCATGAGCATACCCTGTTCGGTTATCATGTTGTATACCGCACGGTATACGGCCCAGGTGATAAAGTAAGCGCCTGCGCCTGCGAAGAGGCCCGTTACCATACCCTCAACGAAGAAGGGCATACGGATGAAGGCGTTTGTAGCGCCGACGTACTTCATTATCTGTATCTCCTCACGGCGGGCAAAAACGCTTGCCTTTGTGGTATTGGAGATAATGATCATTGAAACGACAGCAAGTGCGATTATGATAGCACCTGCGATGAGAGAAACTACTCTTCTGAGCTCTCTCAGGAACTCTGCCACCTGAGGAGAAGCGGAAGCGCTCTGGATATTGGCGATAGAGCTTATCTTCGCGGTGGTCTCGGTAATGAGGTCGGTATCCTTTACGGTGACGCTGAAGCCGTCAGGCATGAAGCTTGCGTCGTTGCCGATATACTCATCGAATATCTTCTCTGCATTGGGAAGGCTGGACTTCTGTCTTGAAAGCGCCTCCTCCTTGGAGATGAATTCTACCTTGTCGATATTGGGAAGTTCCTTTATAGCGGCCTCCGCAGCGGAGTTCTGCTCCTCTGTGGTGCCCACGTTCATGAGGACCACCACTTCGTTCTGGCTGCCCAGGCCCTTAATCATGGAATTGAGGTTGATATAGAACAGACCTGCGATTCCCACGAGGAGAAGGGATATGAGCAGTACGCAGAATGTTGCGAACGCCATCATCTTGTTTTTCCAGATGTTTTCTACGCCCTGATTGGCCAGGTATTTTATACCGCTGAGCTTCATTCCGCACCTCCTTCGGTCTTTTCGGTGAGTGCGGCGAGAAGTTCCTCGGGAGTTTCCGCTTTTTTCACATTATTGCTTTCTGACAGATCGATGTCGATATTGTCTGCCAGTCTCTGCATGGGCTCGGGCTCCTGAGCTGACGAACCGTCGGGGATGCCTCCGATAGCGGATATGATATCATCTGCTGTCATATTCTCTATGGGAAGGTCGATAGCTTCCTCTGTGTTCACCGTCTCCTCCTGTGGAGCGGGCTCATCGTTTATGCGTTCTGCGTCGCTGATAGCGGCGGCCATAGCCTCGCTGGGTATCTCGGTATCCATATCGGCCAGCAGCTCGTCGCCTGTACCTGCGATGACCTCGTCGAATACGATCTCGCCCTCGGTGATGTTGATGATACGTCCTCCGAAGTGACGGACCAGATCGTGCTCGTGAGTTACCATGAGTATAGTAGTACCCTGATCGTTTATGCCCTTGAGGAGCTCAACGATCTCGTATGAGAGCTCGGGGTCGATATTTCCCGTAGGCTCGTCTGCGATGATGAGCTGAGGGTCGTTGACCAGCGCTCTTGCAATGGCAACACGCTGTTTTTCGCCGCCCGAGAGCTCATCGGGGTAAGAGTTTGTCTTTGCGTGGAGTCCTACGAGACTGATAACGTAGGGGACTCTCTTGCGTATGTACTTTATGGGGGCGTCGATAACTCTGAGAACGAAAGCGATGTTCTCATAGACCGTCATCGACGGTATCAGTCGGAAATCCTGGAATACGAAGCCGAGAGTACGGCGGAATTCGGGGATCTTTCTTCTTTTGAGCTTATTGAGATTATAGCCGTTTACGGTAACTACACCGCTGGTGGCGTCTATCTCCTTCAGAAGAAGCTTTATCATAGTACTTTTTCCCGCACCTGATGAACCTACCACGAAGGCGAAATCGCCGTCGTTGATCTTGAGGCTGACGTTATTGAGGGCGTCAACACCGCTTGAGTAGGTCACGGATACGTTTTTAAGTTCTACCAATGGGTTACACCTACCTTAATTGCAAAGGGCGGAAATAATCCGCCCGAAGTCCGATATAATGCCTTTTTACGGCTTTGATCAGAACTTGACAGGATTAGCTGACAGGTACTTCTTTACCATGAGAGCGATCTTGAAGATGATAGCGTGATCGAACTCGCGGAGGTCAAGACCTGTGAGCTTCTTGATCTTTTCGAGTCTGTAAACGAGAGTATTTCTGTGAACGAAGAGCTTTCTTGATGTCTCGGAAACGTTCAGGTTGTTCTCGAAGAATTTCTGGATAGTGAAGAGAGTCTCGTGGTCAAGGGACTCAATGCTGCCGACCTTGAATACCTCGTGGAGGAAGGTCTCGCAGAGAGTTGTGGGGAGGTGATAGATAAGACGTGCGATACCCAGGTTGTCGTAGCTTACGATGACCTTGTCCGTATCGAATACCTTGCCTACCTCGAGAGCCATCTGGGCTTCCTTGAAGGAACGTGCAAGATCCTTTACGCCCACTACGGCTGTACCGATACCAACGTTTACTCTTGTATAGAACTCGCTGCTGAGTGTGTCAGCGATGGAACGAGCCAGCTTCTCCAGATCCTTGGAGTCTACTGCGCTCTTGAGCTCCTTTACGAGAACGATATCTGTCTCTGTGATGTTGAATACGAAATCCTTGTTCTTATCGGGGAAGAGGTTCTGAATAACATCGTATGCGGAGATGTCGTTTGCGGAGATGATCCTGATGAGGAATACAGCGCGGCTGATCTCGGCATTGAAGTGGAGCTCTCTTGCCTTGATAACAATATCTCCGGGGAGAACGTTATCGAGGATAACATTCTTGATGAAGTTGTTTCTGTCATACTTCTCATCGTAATACTGCTTGATATTTGAAAGTGCAATAGCGAGAATGCTTGCGTATTTTGCAGCAGCGTCGTCAACGCCCTCTACGAATACCGCATAGTCGGGCTTTACTCTTGAGCCGAAGGGCTTGTAGGTGAAGCCGTCGCGGATGAAGATATCGTGGGAGTCGCTGAGGTCCAGTGATACGAATTCGTTTGTAGTACCCACACGGGTAAGGTCGCTGCAGGCGATGATGGTTGCGGTCTCGTCAACGACACCGATAGTAGCGTCGATGGAGTCACGCATCTGATGAACTAAACCCTGAAATAATCTGTTGGACATGATTTACATCCTTTCTCTTAATAAGATCTTATTTTGAGCGGACCTTCA
>NZ_CAMYUE010000024.1 GCF_947301925.1 uncultured Ruminococcus sp. | reverse complement strand
AATCAGGAACGGGAGCAGTCTGGTTTCTCGGTAGATTTTCATTTCGGCCGCCGCGCTGATATAGCTCAAGGTCAGGCCGGTGAGGAACGCGATGCCCCAGCCCTTTTGCTTATAAATCAGGGCGGCGATCAGCGAGATCACCGTAAATGAGCCGAATGCGAGTGCAATCAGCCATGGATTTCCGGCGCCGGAGAGACCTTCGCCGAGCAGCTTCAGATAGCCCGCTGCCCAGACGGAAATCGGCAGGAATGCTGCACCGAGCGTGAAAAAGGCCATGCTGGTGCGATTGAGCTTAAAGATGCGCTTCGCGAGTGCCGAGGTACCGAAGAAGAGGCCGCTGCCTGCTGCGAGTGTGGCAAGCCGGCCGCCGTCGGTGAGCTTGCCCCAGGTTGTGCGGACAAAGATCAGTCCGGCGAAGATGACCAGCAGCACGCCGACCGAAAGCATCAGCGTGATCGCAGAGATGCGGTTCGGCAGCTGCGGCACGGCGGGTACGGGCTGCGGCGGATTCGGGACAGGCGGCTGTGACTGCGGGGGCGTAACAGAATCGGCGGCCGGTGCAGATACAGCTTCTTGTTCTGCGGATTCAGAATCCTTCGTGATGATGATTTCGCCGGTCTGATTCGGTGTATCAGTCTGCGAAATGATAATCTCGCCGGTCTGATTCGATGCATCAGTCTGCGGAAGGATGATCTCGCCGGTCTGATTCGGTTTATCAGCCTGCGGGACGATGATCTCGCCAAGCTGTTCTGCGGCAGATGCAGGCGGAGCTGATGCTGCGGGCTGCGCACCGGTAATTTCTGTCTCAGCAATTTGTGCAGCACGCGCCGCGGCGGCAGAGAGCGCATCTTCCGGCGGGACGGCCTGAATCAGCGGCGGGCTGCTCGGCTGTAAGAGCGGCGGGGCAGCGGACTGCGGAAGCGAAACGGTCCCCTCCGGGAGCGCAGGCGGTTTTTGCGCCGGAATTTGCAGCCCGGCCTGTGTCAGTTCATCCGGAAGAATGCGGTGCTGTTCGAGCAGCTGCTGCAAAAGCTTCTTTTGTTTTTGTGCTTTATTGCGGTTCATCAACCATAAAATCGTCAGGGGAATCGGGGCAATGACCCAGATCACGCCGATGATGATCAATTCCATAGATCGAACACCTCCGTTGTCAGAATGCCAAGTGAATTGAATCAACTTTTATTATAACATACGGAAAAGAAAAATGCAAGTAAAAAGCCGCCCGATTCAAAGACAGATACCCATTTAGAAGTTTTGCCCCGAAGCATTTCAAAGTGTTTCGGGGCATTGTATTTTATCCGGTTACTAAGATAAATCAGAATTTGCGGCTTTTCGTATAGCAAATATGACACACGCCCCAATCATAACACCGCTCGTATTTAATATTATGTCATCAATATCTGTATGCCTTTCGGGACATAGCAATTGGGACAGCTCAATAAAGATAATAAAACAAATCCCTGCGAACATAGTTTTTTTGATATTATCAAGCTTGCGAAAACAGATAGGCCATACTATTCCTACAGGTATAAACATTGCTATGTTTCCGATAATATTGATAAGCCATCCATCATATCTGTCAAAGAGAAAAAAGAACGGGATTAAACTTATCATGTCAGACGGTGTCTTTGAAAATCCAATCGTTAGAGTACCTATTTTCCCGTCAACAAAATGTAACGGGAAGTATACAAATCTTGCAATAACTACAAGGCATATGTATACAAGAAGCATCTGAAGTTCGCGTTTTACCGAAAACTGCTTGAATCTGATCGCAATTATGAATCGCACAAGTATCCAAATGAGAGTTATAAAAATAAACATCTGTAGATAGGAAATCTCAATCATAGTCACTGCGTCATCCTTTCTTTAGCAGATAGCTTGATAAATTCCGATTTAGCTTAGTAACAATTATACCATAGCATCACTGCCGTGTCAATAAAAGCTCTATAATACACAGGTTTTATATGAACAACGAAAAATTGCTTGCTATCCACGCCGATCTATGCTATAATTGTAGAAAAATACCGACAGGGAGGTCTCGCCATGCTTGATTTCATAACCATAAACGAACACAGCAGTATCCGCATCGACGAGGGAAAAATCATCTACTCCGACCCGTATAACATCATAGAAGCGACACACGACGCCGACATAATCCTCATCACACACAGCCACTTCGATCACTACTCCCCTGATGATATCCGCAAGGTGATGAAGTCGGACACTGTTATCGTCTGTCCGGACACTGTAAACGAGCCAAAGGAGCTTGGTCTGACCGTGAAGCAGGTGACCGCAGGCGAGGAGTTCGAAGTCTTCGGTGTCAGATTTGAGGCTGTTCCTGCGTACAACATCGGAAAGCCCTTCCACCCGCAGTCCAACGGCTGGCTGGGATATATCATCGACAGTCCCGACCAAGGACGCATCTATATCGCAGGCGATACGGATATCACTCCTGACAACAAGCAGGTAAAGTGCGAAATAGCGCTCATTCCTGCAGGAGGCACTTACACCACTGACGCTGCACAGGCCGCGGAGCTTGTGAATATTATCCGTCCGGAATATGCGATCCCGATACACTACGGAACAGTAGCAGGCAGTCCTGCTGACGGCGAGAAGTTCCGCAAGGCTGTTGACAGCAATATCGAGGTCGTTATCAAGCTGTAAAATGACTGCCTGGAATAGGTAATACAACAAATCGGGAACAGCTGAACTGTTCCCGATATTTTTTACAGCCACTTTTTCTTTTTGAAAAAGACAAGGCTGACGATCACAATTACAATGCTGACCGCGATAACGGCAGGATAAGCCCACTTGTATTCAAGCTCGGGCATATATCTGAAGTTCATGCCGTACCATCCTGCGATGAGGGTCAGCGGCATGAATATGGAAGTGATTATCGTCAGCAGAGCCATTATGCGGTTCTGCTTTATATCCAGCTGAGACTGGTAGAGGTCGCGTATCTGTATTGAAAAGTCGCGGAGTGAAGCGGTCATATCACGCAGTCTTGAAACACGCTGAGTAAACAGTCGGAAGTATCTTATGTTATCCTCGTTGAAGAAATCGTTCTCGTTTTCTTCGAGCTCCTCACCGAGGTCAATAAGCTGCTCATAATGGGTGCGCAGATCTCTGAGATCGCTCCTTATACGGCTGACTCTCTGGGAAGGATCCTTTTCCTCACCGTCAAGGATATTGGACTCTACAGTGTCAAGTTCCTTATCCACACGTTCAAGGATTATCCGGTCACGGGCAACTATCTGTTCGAGAAAGTCGTATATGAAACGTTCAAGGCTTGGCATAGTCCAGCGCTTGGAGCTTACGATATTGCCGATAATTTTGTCCACAAAGCCGCTGTCGTCAATAAAGACAATGCCCTTTTCGTCGAGAGCAAAGGCAAAATTGGTATTGGGAGCAGAAATACTGTTCCTGTCGGGGATAGAAAAGGTTCCCGTCAGGGAATCGTAGTTTACCTCCGCCTTTGTGGAATGTATAGCGGAAAGGTCTATGTCCATTTCGATACCCATATCGAACTTGTCCCTGCTCTCCAGCCATTCCACGGACGTAAGCACCGCAACGAACTGACCGCTTTTGCCTTTGAAGTCCAGCTTTTTCGCCTTTTCAAGCGTGTTTTTTATATAGTAATACATAGCTTTGCTCCTGTTATTCAAGATACTTCATTATAACACTGTATTGCAGAGATTGCAATATACAAAACAGTTCCTGCCGCAGTTAACGGACGGGAGCTTTCTTTTTGTATGGTTACGGAGCTTCAGAAGCCCTCCTTCCAGCGGCGGATATCCTCCTTTTTAAATCCGAATGTGCCGATCACAAATGAGTCCTTTTCAAGCTCCTCCTGTGTGAACCAGGGAGTGACCTCACTGCCCTCGGTCCTTGATAATATATGGAAGCACACCGCAGGGATAAAGCTCTGTCCGAAAAGATAGCATTTTTCACCCTTTTCATTTACTGCCTCGTCAACTACCATGACCACATGGGTATCGTTGCAGACGATATCTCCCACACGGAGCTCTTTTGCAGGAATGACCTCCGATTCCTTCTGAAGCGAAAGAGTGCCTGCATAACGCATTACCTCCTTGAGGTAGTTCATGTACTGCTGATGGCTGTCATCGGGAAGCGCCGCAGGTATCTCGCAGGAGATGTTTGCAAGAACCAGCATTCTTTTTCCCCTGCGCCAGCGGTCGTAGCTGCACTCGTCGCCGTTGGAGAACATGAATGATATCCTGTCAAGCTGGCCTGTCTCATAGAAATAATCGCTGTAAAGCCTTATTACGCTGTCTGCGCACTGCTGATAGCCCTCGTCTCCCAGACTGATGTCAAATACAGCGGCTGCATTTGAGTAATCCATAGCGGAGCCGTCATAAACAGGCAGCTTTATATCATCGGGAAGCAGCGGATATTTCCGCAGATACTCACTGAAGCTGCCCTCTGCGGCAGGGACACGTTCAAAGCCTTCGGGCGGAACTATCCTTGTCTCAAGAGACGTGCCCGCAGGCTCTACACAGCTTATGTCATAGAATCTGCCGGCAGGCTCCACAGTGAGCTCTGCGGCCTTCCATTTCGGGTTTGTGCGGATATAGACAGCGGTCAGCAACGCCGCAGTAAATATCAGCAGAAGCAGTATCCGTATGAGGCGCCCCCTGCCCTTCGGCTTTTCGGCTCCATTCTTTTTCATAGCTGTTTCCCCCTTCGCAAAAATCTGTTCTTTTCAGATTGTAACACGAAAAGGTGGTCATGTCAACAGAAAAGCGCCCCGCAGGCTGCGGAGCGCTCTCCTTTTTTATTCATAATACTCGTATCTGGAGGATATAAGTATCATTGCAGCTATACCTACAGCCACATATACCGCCGATACCGCGCAGCCCGTCAGGAGCTGATGATTGATGGCAGGTACATTGTCCGAGAATACAGACAGCGAGCCGATAGGTGAGAAGCGGCTGGTACCGGTAAGAGTATCCAGAACGCCCATAATGAACGTGAATACTATGCCGACAGCCATGATGATCTTTGAGCTTATCTTTATCTGCGATAAGAGCGCGATGAATACCGTTATTGCAAATGCGGGAACAACTGCCAGCAGCGTCATGCCCACTACCTCAAGGACAGTATCCATCGAAGCAGGTGCGCCGAAGAATATGGTTCCCACCACAAGTGAGAGCACAAGATTGAAGATGACCGTCATGAATATGGAGCATACCATGAATATGAGCTTGCCGAGTATAACAGTGTTTCTTTCAACGCCTGTGAGTATGGTGAACTTCATATTTCCGCTCTCTCTGTCATCGGAGAATACATTGACTGCTGTGATGACGATGAAGATAAGGAAGAATGAGAAGAAGCTCTTGTATATAAAGTCTGTCAGGAAAAGCTTCGAGAACTCAGCTCCGTCCATTGATCTGAGGGTGTCCTTCAGAGCCTCGGAGTAGGTCTGGGACTTGGGAAGCTCGTTTACCGTAATGTCCACCATGTCCTTGTATGCCGTTACGCCCAGCAGACACAGGCCGATGATGAGAAGGAACTCGAATATGAATATCTTTCCCTTGAAGAATTTCCTGAATTCGTTTTTAACTATCTTAGTCATATTATTACCGCCTTTCTATCATGTCCTCAGCTCCATATGTCCTTTTTTCTGAAAAAGACCATACCCGCAAGGTAAAGGATCACTGCATATGCCGCAAGCACCGCATAGGCCTCGGGCTTTTCGATGCCGAAATGGGACAGCGGACTGCAGCTGAGAAAATGTGTTGGTGACAGGAACGATTTTGTGCCTACGCTGTCAAACGCTATGGACAGCAGGAGCACTACTATCCCGCAGGCAAAGCTTTTCTGGAAATCGCCCAGAAAGATCGATGCCAGCACTGTGATTATGGTTATCGGTATGAGACCTGCTGCGGAAAGCAGATACATCTTCGCCATATCGGCTATTTCCTTTCCGCTTACCTGATCTGCTCCGTTTTTCAGTATGCTCACTGCGGAGAGCACCGCGAATGAGAGCACGGAAACTGCTGCGCACATTATCAGCAGGAAAAGACACTTGCTGATGTAGAACTGCGTCTTTGAGCATTTGCAGAGCATGAAGGTCTTTGTCATGCCGTTGGCATACTCGCTGCCCCATACAGAGGCTGCAAGCAGTATCATAAGCAGGGGGATAAAGAACTTGGGTATCACAAAGGTCGCATTGTAGATCATGAAATCCGTATACGACGCTTCCTTTATGCCGAAGCCCTTGGCGCTGAGCTCTATTGCAGATATTCCCAGACATATAAGCGTTACCACTGCAAAGCCTGCAAGGAACATACGGGAATTGTGCATTTTCCTGAATTCTATCTTTAACAGTTTAACCAATTTTATCAATCCCTAACGCTTTGATATAGTACTCTTCAAGAGTATTACAGCCTGCTTCGCTTACAAGCTTGTCAACAGGGCCGTAGGAAACTATCCTTCCCTTGTTAATGATTATGACTTTGTTGCACATTGCTGCGATCTCTCCCAGGATATGAGAGCAGATTATGAAGGTCACGTTCTGGGTCTCGGCAAGCTTCATGATGATCTGTCTGATCTCGATGATACCTACGGGATCAAGGCCGTTGGTGGGCTCGTCGAGAATTATGATCTCGGGCTTGTTGAGGAAGGCTCTTGCGATGCCGAGACGCTGCTTCATGCCCAGAGAGTATTTCTTTACCTTCTTGTTCTTGTCGTCCGTCAGGTGTACCAGTGCAAGGACCTCCTCGATCCTTGCCTTGTCTATGCCGTAAAGATCGGCGTAGAGCTCCAGGTTCTGATAGCCTGTCATATATCCGTAGAAGGCGGGAGCCTCTACCATGGCGCCTACCTTTGAAAGCGCCTCTGCTCTCGAATCAACTATGTTGTATCCGCAGAGCTCTACCTTGCCCTTGGTGGGCTTTACCAGTCCCAGCATCATCTTGATGGTGGTACTCTTGCCTGCACCGTTGGGGCCCAGGAAGCCAAGGATGTCTCCTTTGGCTACCGAAAAGCTTATATCATTGATGATATCTACCTTATTTATGGTCTTGCATAAATTCTTTACTTCGATTATATTATTCATATGCTTTCCCTCCTGATCTTCCTTGCTCTTACGAGCTTGACTGTGATTATCAGTGCTATGAGGAGCACATAATGCTTTACGCTCCAGAATGCACTTCCTATCCCGTTATCGAGGTTCTTCGCGAAGATACCCGCCATTGCCATTATTTCCTTCAGGAAGATATATCCCATAGCTATCACGCTGAGAAGGAAATAGAGCAGCTGTCCGGGCGTCATCTGAACGCTCTTGTTTCTTATACTGTTTCTTATTGAAGCAAACGACCTGCTCCTGAGATTGGGTATCTTGAGAAGGGTCGCCAGTACAAAATAACCATCAAGCGGCATCAACGGACAAAGATTTACTACGATGAATACCAGATTAACGTACCATAAATAATTCATTGCACTTACTGCAAATTCAGAAGCTCCGTTCTGATTGAGTATGATCGCCGAGATAAAGCCCGTACACAGGAGAAGGGCGTTCACCGTTACTCCTGCCAGCCATACGCTTATGCGTTCTCTCGGCCTGATCGTGTACAGTCCCGGAAGCTTTATATATACTATGGGACTGACATACAGATAAAGTGATACCGATATCTTCTGCGGGACTATCCCGTATTTCGACGCCGTTATGCCATGAGCGAATTCGTGCAGCATTATGCTTACGCCCATTATGAGCACTATGGTGATGATATTGCGCACATAGTGCCCCTCAAAGCCCAGCAGGCTCACCGACGAGACATATCTGCTGTTTACTGCTCCGAACACCACGGTGAATATCACAGCTGCCGCTGTCAGCAGGGCTGTGGGGAAGGCCAGATGAGACATGGCTCTGAAAAACGATCTCAGTCCCGTGATCCCGGTCTCAAACAGCTTGAGTCCGAGTGTCTCAAACTCGCTCCTTGACGGTGCGGACACATCCTTCTCCGCCAGAAGTCCTGCCTTTTCCAGTACGGAATACAGGTCCTCCGCGTTGATATTCGCACCCGTTTCCTTCTTTACCGTCTGTTCGATCTCCTCATACGAATGATTGCCGTCCATAAGGTCTATAGCCTGCATAACAGTATTCTTCTTGCTTTCATCCACCTCGATGAAGCGGTCCCTGCTGATGCTGCCTATAGCGAACTTATTCTCCTTGTTCTTATACTCATACAGAAGATAGGGACGGATATCATTAACAACACATGGCATTCCCATTGTCGTCCTCCTTACTGATCTATACCATATCCGAAAGCCTTATCAGTACCTTTTCCGTAAGCTTTTTCTGCATCTCACACTCCTCGTCGGGAGTATAATCTATATCGTTGCTGTTGAAGTAATTTGTACCCAGACAGCCCGAGCAGACTCTGTTGTTGAAACAGTTCTTGCATTTTTCGTATTTGTACTTGCTGAAGCTTTTCAGTTTCTTCTTCATCTCTGTGAACATGGGGTTCTCAAATACGGGAACGGGATCGAAGATATTGCCCATCCTGAATTCATCCACATCCGTGAACATGAAGCAGGGATATACGTCTCCCCTGCATGATACGGAGTAATTAGATATGCCCGCCTCGCAGAGATACTTGTTTGATTTGCGCGTTTTGAGCGACTTGATGATCCTGCTGAGATATGTGAAGGAATAATCCTTGTCATTCTCGCTCTTTTCCCTGAAGGCCTCGTCTACAGCGTCATTGAAGGAATCCCTGTTCTGAAGCTTGTAATCAACGCTCTCATCTCCCGAAACAGGTACAATATGTACATTGGGGATCCTGAGATCGTCCTTCAGGTATTTGATAGTATCTATAACTGAATAATTGTTTTCCGTATGCCTTGCGTTGTAGGTTACCTCCGCTGCCATAGGCGATACAGAGAACTGATTATATTTTTCTATATTATTGAGTATCCTTCCGAAGGATCCGTCTCCGTTCTTGTATACTCTCATGCTGTCATGTATCGGCTTGGGTCCGTCGATACTGAAGGTTATTGAGATATTGTACTTGCTGATGGTCTCTGCAAGCGCGTCGGAATAGATCGTTCCGTTGGATATTGTACCGAACTGGGGAAGCATCTCTATCTTTCCCGACTCATACAGCTCGGTTATATACTGACAGGCGAATCTGATAACAGGCTCGTTGAGCAGCGGCTCGCCGCCGAAGAACTGTATCACCTTGATCGCCTTGTACCTGCTGTAAAACAGGTCTATTGCCGCCTTTGCGGTCTCTTTGCTCATAAGACATTCCGATGAGGAATAATTTCCTCCCTCGGCATAGCAATACTTACAGTTGAGATTGCACTTGTTTGTTACATTGAGGACGAGTCTGTACAGTGTATCTGTTTTCTCTCCCGTAACGTCCTCTACGGGGTCTTCGCTGAGTATCCTGCATATATTATCATATGCTTCAGCCTTCATCTTATACTTTTCAAGTATCTCGCATCTCGGAACGCCGTCAAGTATATCGTTGACGACCTTTTTTATAGACTTGCTGACATTGTAGAACTTGAGTGACTCGCACAAAAACATTACGCAGGTGTCTTCCGACTTGTCAATAAAGTGTACTTTCATAGCTTTTTACCATTTCAAGTGTGAATGAAGCGCGTCATCTCAGAGATGCCTTTGCGGCATCTCCAAAACAACACTCTACTTAACTAATTAGCCGATACAACCGATTCCCCAGCAGCCGCCGCCGCAGATGATACCGAATGCAGGTGCTTCTGTCTCCTCGAGGATCTCGATCTCCTCGACTCTGACTTCATTCATCTTGAATTCCATCTTAAAGGATCTCCTTTCAATAATTTTGATAACCCGTTATAAGGGATATGGACAGGGTGTTATGCTGCCTCATCAGAATGCGCAGCCGATTCCCCAGCAGCCACCGCCGCAGATGATACCGAATGCAGGTGCTTCTGTCTCCTCGAGGATCTCGATCTCCTCGACTCTGACTTCATTCATCTTGAATTCCATCTTACAGGTTCTCCTTTCATTAAGAATGATATGGTTAAAAAAGCTTTAAATGTAATATGCTTTCCGCATCATCAGAATGCGCATCCGATTCCCCAGCAGCCACCGCCGCAGATGATACCGAATGCAGGAGCCTCTGTCTCCTCAAGTATCTCGATGTCGTTTACCTTGACTTCGTTCATCTTGAATTCCATGGTCTTTTCCTCCTTTCATCATTACTTTACCTGATCCGAAAGGAGCTTAGAATGGGTTGCACCACATTCCGAAACAGCCCGCTCCGCAGAAGAATCCCCACATCGGAGCTTCTGTCTCTTCAAGGATATCGACGTCATCTACATTGACTTCGTTTATCTTGAATTCCATATTCTCTCTCCTTTCATCAAGTTTTCACCTGATATGAAAGGCGCTTCAGAGCATCTCGTCTCTGATCCTGTCAGATTTTTCAGTCTATTCCCCAGCATCCTGCGCCGCAGAAAAAACCGAACCCGGGTGCTTCTGTTTCTTCGAGGACGTCTACCTCCTCAATCTTTACGTCTTCGATCTCATCGATCTTAACTTCTTCGATCTCAAAATCCATGTATAGTCCCCTCCTTTCATCAGGTTTTGTGTTCCGGTTCTAAGATCTGTTTCAGCTTACGTCCGCATCATCAGAATGCACATCCGATTCCCCAGCAGCCGCCGCCGCAGAAGATTCCGAATGCAGGAGCCTCTGTCTCCTCAAGGATATCGATGTCGTTTACCTTGACTTCGTTCATCTTGAATTCCATGTTATTTTTCCTCCTTTCACTTAGTATTTTTTGTGTCGGTCCCGAGTGTTTTTTGTTCTCTCTGAACCTTACAAGCATATATTACCATCATGTGCCGTTCAATACAACCCAAAAGGAGTAAACGGGAAATTTTTAAGAGTGAGCAAACGAAAAAATGCTTTTTCGGCTATTTTACGTTATCTGTATCCGAGGGGGCTTTTCAGCCATACCTCAGCTCCCGCCAAAGGCCTGTGACCGGAAACGTTATCCCGCCATACTCTCTGCCCGGCATAACAAGAAAAAAGACCTCCGGCGGCTCGCTGCCGCTGAGGTCCCTTCCCTTTATATTATTCCTTAAAGTGTGTTGCCGTTTATACCTATGTAGATATCTATTATACAGTCGTGCTCGTTGTCCGAGCGGATTATCCTGTAGTACGGACAGGTTATGGCTTCGTAGGAATTATTGCTTATATACTTCCGTAGCATATCGCTTGAATCGGTTATAAAGGATATCTCTCCCTCATGTCTCAGCGACACCGCGTTTATCAGCTTGAAAACAGGCTTGAGAGTGTATTCGTCGCCTGCGGTGAATTCACCCTCAATGGGTATCAGTATCTCTGCGGATATCTTCTTTTCGGAAGTGTCGTCATCAGTGATCCTGAATATGAATTTGTTGTTGGACTTTATATTGAGAACACTGAGACTGTCGCGCATATGTTTTATAAACTCGGGGATATCCTTCAGACGCAGTTCGGTCTTGTACGATAAAAGATTATGTAATATCAGCGACTGGTTTTCAATTATCTGCATATCCTTTGCCTCCTTTGATATGTGATAACGAAAAAATTTTTTCGTAGGATAATAACGTGTATACGTTATTTTATGGAAACGCCGCACATATAAATGTGCGGGTCTGCCTCTGTATGTAATTGTCGGCTATTGACAAAAGAGATATTAAATGATAAAATAATAATGTATGTTTTGCAACAATTGTTTTTAGTTTTATCACAATCTCATATCGTTACCCCTTATATAACGATTATCTGCCATTGAAGAGCCACTCCAGAAAATTGCC
This sequence comes from uncultured Ruminococcus sp., assembly GCF_947301925.1. Lineage (GTDB taxonomy): Bacteria > Bacillota > Clostridia > Oscillospirales > Ruminococcaceae > Ruminococcus. The sequence continues at coordinate 15,897 of NZ_CAMYUE010000024.1, read as the reverse complement.
CATTTTTCTTCCTCCTTTCGGTTCGTGTTCTTTACTATGTGCTTATTATAGCAACGTATCCCGCGGCCAACAACAAAAAAGGAGTGAGCGGGCGTTTTTCGGGAGTAAACAGACCAAAAGATCACGCAAAAAACTTACGAAAGGAGATAATACGGCTATATACCGTATTATAGCTGAACTATGAAAGTTGCTATCTGTGATGACAAGATTCAATTCCACAAAATGCTCAAAGAACATCTCGACAAATATTCCATGCAGCGCCACGTTGACCTTGATTACTACGACTACACCTCGGGCCGTGACCTGCTCGCAAGCAACATTAAGCATGACATAATCTTTATGGACTACCAGATGGACGGACTTGACGGTCTCGAGACCTCCGACCAGCTCAGGAAGAAGAACATAGATATCCCCATAGTCTTTCTGACAAGCTATCCTCATGTGGTGTTCGACGCCTTCAAGGTAAACGCCTTCCGCTTCCTTGTCAAGCCAATAGATATGGAAAAGCTCACCGATACCATGGACAGCTTCCTCCACGACCTTGATGACAGCAATTATATACTGGTAAAGACAGATGAGGCAAACAAGAGGATAAACATCAAGGATATCGTATATGTGGAGGCCTCGGGCAAATACTGCTATATAAGAGACAACGAAGACAGCGTGCTGTATAAGGGCACTCTGGCGGAGATAGAGGAGAAGCTGCCGCAGGATATGTTCTTCCGCTCACACAGGACCTATCTGGTGGGCTTCAGGCATATAACCTCCCATACCTCCACAAGTATACTCTTCGATAACAACGAACGCGCCCTCATAAGCAAAATGAAGCTGACAGCTTTCAAAAAAGCCTTCACAGACTTCATCAAGCGCTATACTTTCTGACGGGTAAACGATATGCAGATACTTTGTGTTGCGGCAAACATCATTCTGAATTATATCATCACCGAGGTAATAACCATCACCACGGGACATCAGAGAAAATGCGGAAAGCTGCTGACCTTCATCATACTGCTCGTTCCCGCGCTTTCACTGCCACTTATGGACGTAAAGACTCTGTCAGCCTTCTTCATCACCCGTCTTCTGCTGGTCATACTATCTATATTCGGAAAGTTTATTGCCTATTCCATCATATTCGGAAAATTCAGGCTGAATATCATGTATGTCTGTCTGCTCTCGCTAATAACCAGCCAGACCTACTCTACCATATTTGCACAGTTCATCAAAAATGACAGTCTGCTCTCCATAGTCGCTTTCATATTTGAAGCCGCACTGCTTCTGGCATTTGTGATACTGATAAGAAGAAGGAACTCCGCACCTGCTGTAAGACAGGAGCTGAGCTCCATACCAAAGCTCCAGTACGCAGGGATACTTCTCCTTGCCTATCTTATAAATATATTCATCTGGGCGTCTCTCGATTCCCGTCATCAGACTATGGCGCGTATCCTAATGATACCTACCATGCTGGGTCTCATAGCGGTGCTCATATCCATCATGACCACAACCATTTCCGCTCATAAGCAGAGGACCATTTCCGCTCTGCTGTCGGAGCAGATGGATAATCAGGTGGAATACTACCGCAAGATCAATCTGCTCTATTCCGACTTCAGAGCCTTCAGACACGATTTCAAGAACCATCTGCTCTGCCTGAGAAGTCTCATATCCGAAAACGAGAACGAAAAAGCAATGGAGTATATCAACGATATCGAGGAGCTTTCAATAAAGCACAAGAATAAATTCGATACGGGAAATATCATCATCGACTCTCTGCTCACGGATAAGGACGAAAAGGCACAGGAAACAGGCGCAAGGATAGTATTCAACGGCTATGCCCCTACAATGGGCATAAAGAACTCGGACTGCGCCGTTGTCTTCTCAAACGCGCTGGATAACGCCATCGAGGCCTGCTCAAAGGACACCGAGGGCAGAGAGAAAGTCATAACCATAGATTCGGATTTCAGACAGGGCTATTTCTTTGTCAGGATCTCAAACCCTATGTTCAGCGCAGTCAGCTTCAAGGGTAAGAATCAGCTCGTTACCTCAAAAACAGATAAGTCGCTCCACGGCTTCGGAGTTGCCAATATCATCAATACCGTTCAGAAATACGACGGTAATGTGGATATCAGTACGGACAACGACGTTTTCTGTCTCGATATCACTATCCACCTCCGCAACGAACTGAAAAACCCCGAACAATAAAAAAACACAGTCTGTAACTGTGGTGCTTATATAGAAGTTATGCGTAATTATCGGGGACAAACCTTTCTGAGGAAAGGTTCTCCTCTGACGGAGGCGCGTCCCCTCTGTCACTTCGTGACATCTCCCCGCACTGCGGGGAGTCACCCCGAACCCCTTTTCCAAAGACTTTATAGCTGATTTTTTCTATAACAGAGCCCCCTTGTAATTTTACAAGAGGGCAGTTTTTTATAGGATATCCGTATTGATAATCCCTGCGGATTATGGTATAATACAATAACAGAGGTGATATTATGAACAGGCAAACAAGCTTTGATCTGCCAATATGTCTGGCTGTGGAGGAGGACGCCTTCTTCCACTCCGACGAGATAGTAAGAAGATATCTCCCCGAAATTATGGGTCAGAAGACAATTATCATATCAGAGGAATTCCTCATAGGCATCTACAAGGACAAGATAACCGATATCAGCCGCGATTTCGGCAATGCGGAGATATACGCCATGGGCAGCGCAAGCTTCGATGAAGCCGTTGCCATTGCAAAGAAGGTCTGCGTTGAGGACATAAAGATAATCATAGGCATAGGCGGCGGACGAGTCCTCGATACCGCCAAATACGCCGCTCATATCAGCAAGACGGTATATATATGTATGCCCACCTCACTGAGCAACGACTCCCTTGCCTCCCCCTTCTCCGTGCTGGAGACCTACGGAAAGGCCCGCAAGACCATTGAGTGCAAGATACCCACAGCCATTATCGTGGATACGAACATGATAATAAACGCGCCCGTGGGACAGACTCTCTCGGGTATAGGCGATACCATCGCAAAGCATACGGCTCTCTACGACTGGAAGCTCTCGGCGGCAAGGACCAATACCCGCGTTGACGACTTCGCCTACGCCCTCAGCCGTATGAGCTACGACTCGGTGTATCACTGCGACGAAAAGAATATGCAGAGCCGCGTATTCATAAGGATACTGTCAAGAGCTCTCGTTATGGGCGGCCTTGCCATGGAGATAGCAGGCTCCTCACGGCCCTGCAGCGGCAGCGAGCACCTCTTTGCACACGCCATCGAGGAATACTACCCCGATGTAAAGATATCCCACGGTATCGCAGTTGCTCTGGGCAGCATACCCGCCTGCATATTCCAGGGACAGGACCCCGGAGGAATGCTGGACTTTTTCAAGACCTACGGCCTGGACGTCAACCCCGTTTCATACGGCATAACCGAGGATATGTTCGCCGATATCTGGGAAAAGGCACGCACTGTCAGAGCAGGCAGGATAACGGTACTTGACGACATAAAGCACGACAGAGTGCAGCTTGGAGAAATATACAGCAGAATGGTGGAGGGAATATGAAAGAAGGCCTTATATTCGATATGGACGGCACTCTCTGGGACTCCTCGGAGAATGTAGCCCTGTCATGGACGGAAAAGATAAGGGAGCTGGGACTGGACCGCGCCGATATCACAAAGCAGGACGTAATGAGCGTAATGGGTCTCACCATGGACAGGATAGCCGATATCCTCTTTGCGGACTATCCGAAAAAGAAGCGCATGGAGATACTTGACCTGTGCTGCCAGCATGAAAACGACTATCTCCGCAGACACGGCGGAGTTCTCTACCCCGACCTGGAGCGGACTCTTATCTGCCTCGGCAAAAAATATCATCTGTATATAGTCAGCAACTGCCAGAGCGGCTACATAGAAGCCTTTCTGGAGCACTACGGCTTTGAACGGTATTTCGACGATATCGAGTGCTACGGCAACAACCTCAAGGGCAAGGGGGATAATATAGCTCTTGTGGTGGAGAGAAACGGCCTTGACAGAGCATGGTACGTCGGCGATATACAGGGAGACTGCGACGCCGCTGAACAGGCAGGCATCAGCTTTATACACGCGGCCTACGGCTTCGGCAGCATAGACCATGCCGTCCCCGAGCTGAAATGGCTCAGCGATCTCCCGAATCTTATGGAGAATATTACAGATAAAAAATAATATTTACATGGAACGGTAACTCCCTGTAAATGACTGAGTACTCAGAAAAAAAGCCCCGATACTTACTGTATCGGGGCTGCTTTTATTCGTCCTTATCCTCTTTTTTCCCGTCGTCAGACTTTTCTTCCTTGTTGTCTGTCTTGCCGAGAACTCCGTTTATCTCGCCCACAAGGGCAATGATATCGTTTATGGACTTGTTTATGGTCTCTGAGCTCTCGTTTGTCCTGCTGACATTATCATCAAGGGCGCTGAAAGCCGAGATAGTGGTCTCAAGTATAGATATGAGCTGTGAAACGCTGTCGGCGTCCATAGTTGAGTTGTCATTACAGAAGGTAACGACATTCTCAAGAAGATCCTTTACCACTGCGGCTCTCTCGCTGGTAGCCGTGGTGGACTCGCCGATGTTCTGCATATTCTCGTTGATCTTTGCAACGTTCTCCTTCAGCTTGTCGGAGAGCTCAAGACATTCTGCGGTTATCTCGTCAAGCTGCTCGTTCTGCCTGTTGAGTGCGGAGTGTCTCGCAAGGAGCACCGACTTTGCGTGAACGATACAGTTATCGGGAGTATTGAGGCCTCTGTAGATAGCGATAGCCATATCCTTGCAGGTATCGTATCCGCAGGCGTGACAGTCGTACTTTCTGTCCTCCTCGGTGTGCATACCCATCTTCTTGAATATGGGATCCAGCTGTGCAACGCTGGGTATGGGAGTGGGCATGGAGGGCTTGTAATTTCTGAGAAAATCTGCCACTCTCAGCTCGTCGTCGAACTTCTTGAAGAGCCTGTCGTCGCCTCTGCCCATGATACCCGTGGACTTGCGGCGGCCCTTGGCCTCGTTCTCTATAGCACGCATGGTTGTCATAACGTCGAAGCCTGTCTGCTTTGTACCTGAAGCAGGGCCTATATTACAGCCGTACTCACATGAGAGCACGTCGAATACCTTGGGGTGCTTTGACTCGGGCATCTTGCTGTACAGCTCTATCTCTCCGAACACCTTGTGGACACCCTCGGAGTTGGTGATGTTCATATCAGGATCGTTGAGCCACAGATTGTCCCTGAGTCCGCCGGGACGGGAGTATATTGATCCCATCTGTCCCTGGAGCTCGTCGAACTTGTACTCATATTCATCAGATGTATCTATGGGTATGTTGATATCGTTCCTGTCGAAGTACTCAAGGAGCTTCTTGATAGTAACGTTATAGTCAAAGAGCTCTGTATCCTTTGCCTCGTTTGCCGCTGCTATACAGGGCGAGATGTAGGCTATGGGATTGTTTCTTCTCAGATACTTCTTTATGTATATGGCGCTGCAGGCAGCGGGGCTGTGTATGGGCGACAGGTTCTGGAGGAGCTTGGGCTGGTATATCTCCACATACTTTACGATAGCGGGACACTGCTGTGAGATGATATTGCCTATCTTGTCCTGATCCAGCGTCCTGAGATGAGCCCATGTACATATATCCGCACCGAAGGAGGCGTCGAATATGGTACATCCCTGCTTCTTGAACCAGTCCAGAACGCCCTTCCACTTGGTGGGAAGAATGGTCTTTATGGCAGGTGAAGCCATGATAATTATTTTTTCCTTGATTATATCTGCGATGCACTCGTCCGTATCGTCGATATAGTCTCTTGCCCCGTGATTGCACTTCTTTACGCACTCACCGCAGGCGATACATTTATCGTGATTTACCATAGTGATAAATCTTCCGTCCTCGAGCTGCTTGGTCATATTGGCCTCGGGCGCGGGACATTCTCTTACACAGGCGTTACAGCCAACGCACTTTTCGGGTTTTACAATGATAAGTTCACTCATACTATAATAACTCCTTACCGCATTTCAAAAAGTGTTCCCCAATTATTTCTTTCCAATGGAATTAGCCTTAGCCGCAAGGGCAGCGAGATCTATCTTTCCGCCCTTTTTCTCGCCCTCGGCAGGCTTTTCCTCTGTTCCCTGCTGCTTTCCGTCATCTGCGGGAGCAGTTTTTTCTTCTTCAGCTGTATCCTTATCGGAGTCGCTTTTTTTACTCCCGATGGACTCTGCCATCTGTCTGAGCTTATCCAGTTCCTCCTGCTTTCTGCGTCTTTCCTCCTCGTTTTTGGAGTCCTCACGCATTTTCTCGGAAAGAGTAACGGGCTTTTCGGGGAGCTCGGGCTCGAACACCTGAGGAGCCTTGAATACAGGTACTCCGCCGGTTTTAAGGGTATTCTCGGTATCGCCGAGGAGTTCCCTGGCTCTGGCAAGTCTCTCTATGCCCTCGTCGCGGAGAGTCTCGAAGGCGTTTGCCATGAATTCCACCTGTTTTTTCAGTACGTCCACGTCCTCAAGAGCGGCAGCTCTGAGGTTATTTGAGGCTACGTCCATCTGCTCTGTTTTGTTCTTGGCTTCCGCGATCATTTCAGCGGCGCTCTTTTCAGCCTCATATATTATCTGCTCAGCCTCAACGTTAGCGTCTGAGACTATATCCTCTGCCAGCTTCTTTGATTTGAATTCTATCTCGGCAGCCTTTGCCTTTGCGGTGCCCTCCAGCATAGCCGAGGACTTCTGCGCCTCTATGAAAACATTGCTGAGAGCCATGGCCTCGTCCTGAGCCATAAGTGCCGCGCACTTTGACTCGGCAGCCTTCAGCTTGTCCTTCAGCTCGGCGATCTCGGCTTTAAGATCCTTGAGCTCCTGTGCCAGATTGCTGTTCTCGTCGTCTGTAGCCTTCAGCTTCAGATTGAGGGTGTTGTTCTGGACCTGGACCTGTGTGAGCTTTGCTCTCTCCTCCGAAAGCACTGATTCCAGCGCCTTTTCCTGATCCGATCCCTTTTTGTAAGCTTCCAGAAGGAGCTTTGACTCCCTGAGCTCGTTTCTGAGGTCGTGCACCTGTGTATTGAGAAATTCCATTCTCTTTACCACGGATTCCTTTTCATATCCGCCGAAGGTAACTGTCTTGATAAATCTTGCCTCAGCCATAACTATATCCTCCTTGCAACACCCGATCACGGGGGCCTCACGGGAGGCTCCTCCGCACGCACTTATCGAGTATGATATAAAATAATTATACACCATATCGGCAATATAGTCAATAAAAAAACTGCACAAAAAACAAGGCGGTTTTATGTAAACCGCCCAATGGATATGCTTTACCAGTCGTTCTCGCTGTCCTTTATCAGCTTCTGCACCTCCGAGTTGTTATACAGTCCCAGATCGAAGAGCCTGTCCGCCTGTCTCCTGGTGATAGATCCCTTTTCGGTATACACGAACTGGCCGTGATGCTCGCGGGTGCCGTCCCAGGAGTCCATTACCTGGAGCCAGCCGTTCCTGTCCAGCGTCCTCTCGGGAAAACGCGAGCCCGGATAGAACTTCCGTGCTATCATCTGCGCACACTTGTTATGGTTGGTGAAGGCGCAGGAATAGGTATCCCCGTCGGGAGATATCCACCCCAGCTTGAACCCGGGGTCGTTGAGCTTGTACATCTCCTCCAGCTCCAGCGGGTACTCCTTGTCGGACTCGATGACCTTCTTGAAGCCCCTTTCGTCAGGCCTGAAGTGATAATAGCCGCCCCTGCCGTCAAATACCACAGGCAGCTGTTCCTCGGTGATTATTTCCTCGAAGCCTGTTCCCTCGAGAGCCTCTGCGGAATCCGCATATCTGTAGCAGTAATCTCCCGTAGGAGAGCTGTAGACCGCATATTTTTTCACCATGGACACCTGCCTTTCATTATTCAGTATGTATATTCTATCACTTTTCATACTCTCTGTCAATATAAAATCACCATATCAGGGCAAAAAAAGACCGGCTGCCATTTCTGACAGCCGTTCTGTAAGCGATCTTACATATTCATTACTGTATTGATCATGTTACCGCCGTTCATCTTAACGCTTCTCAGAGCTGTATCAAGCTTGACAAGCAGTGAGTTTACGTTGAGGCAGTCGCCGGGCAGGTAGTGGTAAACAGCGCCCGAGCAGGGAAGCTGCACCGCAAGGTTGAGCACCTCGTAGGGGCTGCTCATTACGCGCTGGATATTCTGCGCGATACCCATTGCCTGGCTCTCGGAGATATTTGAATTGAATACGAAGCAGAACTCGTTGCCTGTGATATTGTAGATCTCGGCAACCTCGCTGAACTCCTCCTTGAGCTTTTCAGCTACGGAAGCGAGGTACTCGTCGCCGAAGTCATAGCCGTAGGTATCGTTGATGCTTCTGAAGTTATCCATATCGAATACCGCGATATTGAATCTGCCTGATTCCAGTCTGTCTGTTATGTCGCTGTCGAGAGCGTAACGGTTCTTCATACCTGTAAGAACGTTCATAACAGCAAGGTCGCTGGCCTTCTGACGTGTAGCCTTCAGCTTTGCGTCTACCTCTGCCAGGTTCTTCTCTCGCTCCTCCAGCTCCAGTCGAGCCTTCTTTGCTCTCCTTGCGAAGAGCCATACTGCGATCTCACCGAGGATAGCAACGATCATCATTGCTGTCATGAGACCGAAGGCCATCTTTGTATTCTGCTTGCTCATTCGTTCGGTATCAACGTTAACAACGTCGATGGTAGCAACGAGCATTTCCGAAGCGGTGGTCTGGAGAGGATAGATATCCTGCTTCAGGATATAATTCATCTTTTCCTCATCGCCGACAGATTCTGTTCCGAGGCTGTCAAGCTTTTCTTTATAAGCCGTAATAAGAGCCTTAGCGTAATTATATCTGTTCTTTACATCTTCCGAAAGGCCGTCAATGGACTCGAACTGATGCTCTGAAGCAACGATATTTCCGTATCTCTTATTGGTATCGCCCATGACTATTCCCATTTCATCAGGGCTTATGAGTCCTGCCGCGATACTGAGAGTATCCATATTGATGGACGTGAGCTCATCGTTTATTCTGTTAAGGGCATTCATGGCTCTTCCCGTTTTTCTGGATACCTCCTGGTTGCCCCAGTAGATCTTTTCAACGAGGAAGGTGTTGATAATATAGATTATAGCGATAAGGATACCCGCAAATATATATGCGCCCGATCCTTTTGACTTTTTATTCTTTGCCATTAGCCCTCACCTCCATTTGCGATTTCTCCGGCCTTATCGGGATAGAGCATGAGCTGAACATAGTCGTTGGAAATATTATCAGCGTCAACGAACAAAGCACCCGTTTCCAGTCTTGTGGGAAGATTTTCGCCTGCGATAGCTTTCTTTGCGAATCTTACGCCGACATATCCTATCATGTAAGGATTCTGTATTACTGTTCCGTCAAGGACGTGGGTCTTGATGTAGCCCAGCTCCTCTGCATCGGAGTTGAAACCTATAACGAGAATATCATCCTGAAGATCCATGCTGCTTACAGCATCACAGATACCGAGGGTAGTATTTGTATTGGTTCCGTACATTACGGAGATCTCTCCCTGATGAGCCTCGAGTATCTTCAGAGCTTCTTCCTTTGCCTTGTCACGCTTAGCGCACTGAGCTCCGAGGATTATGCTCTTCTTATATGCCTCTACCTGAGCGCTTTTTGTCTTTTCAGCATTGTTCTCTTTGGCATTCATATTAACTATGCCATCCTCAGCCAGACTGGTAAAGGTATTGATAAAGCCTGAAATACGATCTTCTGCCGTTGCCGCTGTATGACCGATGATAGCAACGTTCTTGAGTCCCTTCAGCTCGGGATCATCCTTTTCAAGCAGTTTTACAGCACTTCTTGCAGCCAATGAACCGCTTTCGGTGTCGGAGCAGCGCACCAGAGTCAATGCGTCATTGTATTCTGCTCTCGAGTTGATATAAACGATCTTGATACCGCTGTCCTCTGCTCTTTTCAGAGCGTCATTGAGTTCTGTCTTTCCGTTGGGAGCGATAACGATGGCCTTTGCCTTTTCCTTGATAGCCTTCTGGATATCATCTCCCTGTGTCGAATAGTCGTTATCGCCGCTGGCAACACTGTAAACGACATTATAGCCAAGCTCCTTGCCTGCGTCCTCAGCGCCCTTCTTTACATCGTCCCAGAAGCTGAGCTGCTGCTTGCCGATAACATAGATGGTGCCGTCTTCGTCAGCGTTGGGATTGCCGCTCTTGCTGCCGCATCCGCTCGAAAGGAGCATGAACGCAGACAGAGTGCAGGCAGTGAACGCCTTGAAAACACCTCTTCTGTTTTTCTTGTTCATAACACTGAACCTCCTTATGATCAATTAAGCCTGTTCTACCGCAGGATACCTGCCGCGACCCTTTATGCTGATAATGTTCCTGAATGTCTTAGCTTGCGGTAACACCCCTGTCAGGCTACACATTGATATCCATACTCCATTTTATCACATTTCTGACTTAATTTCAACTGTATTTTGCAAATCCGTTCTTGCCGCCCTGTACAAAAAAATCAAAAATTTTATATGCAATTTAATCAATTTTATACCTAAAGTTGTTTTGCTTCATTTATTTACAGTATTAAGACGCGCCCGGAGGGAATGATAATATTTCAAGCCGATATTACGCAGGGTAAAAGCATTTTCAATATTGCACAAACAACCGTCTCCATTTTTGTAAAAGATAATTCAAATTTTGTCCGCAAAGCCCTTTTTGCTTGACATTAAAATGGAAAAGTGCTATACTATTCGTGATAACAATATAAAAACGCATTTTATTGCGCTGCTATATTTTTATGTCAGGAGGAGAGACCATGCAATGCGAGAAATGCAACGCACAACTTGACCCGAAGCTTACTGCCTGCCCCGAATGCGGTGCTCCTGTCCCGCAGAATATCGAAGGCTTTGAGAATACAATGGAATTCCAGAGAGAGCTAAGGTCTATCGTAGTCAATTACGGCCCCCGCGCTGTTATGAATAAAGACAGATTCATCGGACTTCTCAGCGACCATATCCCCGATTACGACAAGGAACGCCGCTTACTTATTAATATGTACCGCACGGGCATCCTGAAGATCCTCCTCGGAGATAAGAACCGCGAGATAGCTGTCATGAAGGCAAAGAGCTATATGCTCGGCGATCTGTTCCTTGCGGAAAACGCTTCGGAATTCGTCATCGCCTGCTATACATACCTGCTGGGCTGGCCCTACGAGTCACATCTGAAGGTCCTCCCCGAAGATGAAAACGGCTCTGAAAAGAAGGAGACCGAAACCAAAAAGAAACCCGTGGATATCAACGAGATGGTATTTACTCCCCGTAATGCCTTCAAATACAGGCTCAGCGGAAATATCACCATCCCCGACGGATATACAAAGCTTGACGCCTTCTGCTTCGACAGATTCGGCTCCCTCAGAACCATCAAGCTCCCATCTTCACTGCTTGCCATCGGTGAATACGCATTCTCCTCGTGCAAGCGCCTGAGAGGTCTGGAGCTCCCCGAGGGTCTGAGGATAATCAAGCAGGGCGCATTCAGCCAGTGCGCGAACCTGGTCGTGGTAAAGATACCCGACGGCGTGCTGGAGATCGAGGACAGTACATTCTCTTTCTGTACAAGCCTCGAAGTCATCGAGATACCGCCAAGCGTCAGCAGCATCGGCGCGGAAGCCTTCTCGGGCTGTGAAAAGCTCAGGAAGCTCTACCTCCCCGAGAGCATTAAGTTCATCGACGCCAACGCATTCTCGTATTGCCCCAATCTTACTATATACTGCATCGAAAACTCATACGTTCATAAATACTGTCTGGCCACCGGAATAAGATACGCCCTCGTGACCTCGGCTGAAGAATATGAGCTTGACTAACAGCGGAAAGGATGAGATCATATGATAGAGCTTGAAATAGGTCAGGAGGTCGAGATGGAATTCGGCGGCAAGGCCAAAGTCCTCAGCGTCATCGGCAGCGGCGGTCAGGGTATCGTTTACCTGGTACGCTTCAACGGCCAGAAATGGGCGCTGAAATGGTACGACATCAATAAGATGGCAAAGCCGGCCGCATTCCGCAAAAATCTCCAGAATAACATAAATGACGGCCCCCCCAGCAATAAGTTCCTCTGGCCGAAATACCTCACCAAGGAGGCAGAGGACGGTACATTCGGATATATCATGGAGCTCAAGCCCGAGGGCTTCGATTCCTTCGTGGATATCCTCAATACCTACAAGCTGGAGATCGACCCGCTTACGGGACGTGCGGTAAAGCGCCCCGTAAAATTCAACACCCTCAGCGCTATGGTCACCTGCGTCATCAATATCGTAAACGCATTCAGACAGCTCCACCGTGCAGGCAAGAGCTATCAGGACCTTAACGACGGAGGCTTCTTCATCAACGTGAACACAGGCGCCGTTCTTGTCTGCGACTGTGATAACATCGCCCCCGACGGAAGCAACTTCGGTATCGGCGGCAAACCGGGATATATGGCTCCCGAGATCGTCAGAGGCATCGCTCAGCCGAATGTCCAGACGGATAAGTATTCCCTCGCAGTAGTGCTCTTCAAGCTCCTCTTCAGAGGCGACCCCATGGAGGGAGAAAAGGTGGTCCGCGATGTATGCCTTACAGAATCCTCAGAGCTGAAGCACTACGGCCAGAACGCCGTTTTCGTATATGACCCCAACGACGATTCAAACCGTCCCGTAAGAGGCATACACGACAATATCATCAAGTTCTGGAGGATATACCCCGATTATATAAAGGACGCCTTCATACGCTCCTTCACAACAGGTATCACCGATCCCACAAAGCGTATAATAGAGAATGAATGGCAGAAGCTGTTCATCCGCCTCAGGTCGGAGATAATACAGTGCGGCTGCGGAAGGACAAACTTCAGTTCGATGTTCATCCATCAGAACGAAAAGACCTTCAAGTGCCCCAAGTGCGGTATGGAATTCGTTACCATCGGATTCAGCAACCGCGATTACCGTACTCCCCTGTACCTCGGCTGCAAGTTCTATACCTGCGAGATAAGCCCCGAATCCGATGACTTCACAGCCATCGCCGGCGAGCTGGTAGAGAATAAGCTGAAGCCCGGCGTACTGGGTATCAAGAACTGCTCAGACAGGCAGTGGAAGGCTAAGATGCCCGACGGAGTATTCTACGACATCGCCCCGGGAAAGGGCTTCCCCGTATGGCAGGGGCTCGAGATCGATTTCGGCGAAGTGAAAGCTAAGATCTGAACTGCTTTCCCAAAGCAGTATTACTGAAAGGATGTATGTAAATTATGAGCAATGAACATGTTACAGAACCGGAAGTGAACGAAAACCTGAACGTTTCTCCTCTGGACGACTTCGATACAGCAGAAACAGTTTCTCCCGCTCCCGTATCCGACGATAGTATTCTTGACTTCGATGACGATCCCCTCAGCGCAACAAGCGTTTCAAAGAAAAGCCTTGTTATCTTCTTCCTGATCGATACGTCAGGCTCAATGAAGGGCAAGAAAATGGGCGAGCTCAATACCGTTATGGAGGAGCTTATCCCCGAGATACGCCGCGTCGGCGAGGCAGATACCGAGGTCAAGGTGGCCGTCCTCACCTTCTCTACAGAGGTAAGATGGATGTACTCCACACCTATCCCGATAGAAGAATTCGAGTGGGCAAGACTCCGTGCAAGCGGCGTTACAAGCATGGGCGCTGCATTCAAGGAGCTCAATCACAGAATGTCAAGAAACAGCTTCCTGAATTCGCCCTCTCTCTCTTTCGCCCCCGTTATATTCCTTATGACCGACGGTTATCCCTCGGACGACTATAAGGAGGGACTCAGAGAGCTCCAGACCAACAGCTGGTATAAGTTCGGCCTCAAGGCCGCTCTCGGTATCGGTCAGGAGGCAAACGACAATATCCTTGCCGAGTTCACAGGCTCCAAGGATACAGTCGTTCACGCTTATTCAGGCGGACAGCTGGCTCAGATGATAAAGATAATCGCTGTTACATCTTCACAGATCGGAAGCAAGAGTATGACTCTCTCCGACGATACCACTCACGAGCTGGGTGAGGAGGATGTTTTCGCAGCTAAACAGAAGCTTCTCGGTCAGCAGATCCAGGAGCTGGTAAGCACCCAGACCGACGGAGATGACGTCCCCTTCGATACAGGCTGGTAATAATATCGCAATATTTCGTTAGGAGGACTGAATAATCATGTTTAACGGCTTCAGCCATTCGGTCATGGGCGCAAGCCATGAAAAGACCAATCTGGTTTGTCAGGACAGCTCTGCTTTCAAGGTGGGCGACCACTACGCTGTCGCTGTAGTTGCCGACGGCCACGGAAGCAAAAAGCACTTCAGGAGCCACCTGGGCTCAAAGTTCGCTGTTGAGGCCACCATAGAAGCCATCGACAGGTTCTACGAGGACCGCGAGGCGCTGGAGGCCAACCTTCCCGCCAACCATAAGCTCATTATCAAAAATATCGAGAAGCAGATAATCTCAAACTGGAATAAGAAGGTCGAAAAGCATCTGGCTGAAAATCCCGTTACCGATGAGGAGAAAAGTAAATTCACCCCCGAGGAGTTTGAGGCTATCCCTCCCGAGTCGTATTACGGCTCTACCCTCGTTGCAGGTATATCGGGTGATAACTATACCTTCGGCGTACAGATCGGCGACGGAAGCCTTGTGGCGCTTTTTGAGGACGGAAGGGCTGTAATGCCCATGGAATACAACGAGTCCGCCCCCGCCAATGTCACGGCTTCGGTCTGCAACTCAAATGCAGCCTCTTTGTTCAGCAGCTTCTACGCTCCCAACAGGAAGCTCATAGCTCTGTACGGCTCTACCGACGGCCTCTATACCTCATTCGGAAGCGAGCACGACTTCCTCGATTATCATACCATAATCACAAGTCAGCTCGTTAATATCGATACCTTCAAGGAGATAATATGCAATAACCTCACCAAGAGGTCGCGCTTCGGTACAGAGGACGATATCTCGCTCTCATGTATCTATAACGAGAACCTCCTGAAGGACAGGATCGACCTTGTGAATAAAAGGGTCACAGAAAACAAGAAGGCAGCCGCCGACAGAAAAGCGGCTATGCTCGAAAAGAACGTCTGATCCCAAAACGCATAAGCGTTTAATAAATTAAGAAAAGTGGTGTTTGTTATGGAAATAGGTTCTCTCTACAACACAGCCAAGAATTTCGCGGAAACAGTAAAACACAGCAGGCCCGAGCTTGCGTCGTATGACGCTTGTCTCTGCCTTATCGTCGCCGATTCGGGCGATATCTATTCGGGAGTTTCCACGGTATCCATCAATGAGGGTACTGTAGAGGAGGTCCCCGCGGAAAGGATAGCGGTCATGTCCGCTATTACCGCAAAGCACGTCATCGCTAAGCAGATGATCGTTATCTCACTTGATGATTACAGCTACTTTAAACCCGAGGACGAGGCTATCTCACTGCTTGTGAATTCAAGCGTGGACAACAGCAGCTGTCAGGTGGTGCTCTCCCCCGAGGAGGCAGTTTCCGCAGCAAGTCTCGCTCCCGCTTCGGCAGCTCCCGACTTCCTCAGCGGCTACGATGAGGCTCCCGAGCAGCTTGGCGCTCCCGCCGAGTTCGCAAGCGGCTTCGATGTTGACGCTGCAAACCCATTCAATAATGAGGACGCAGGCAAGGCCGACTCGCTCAATTCGCTCTATGAGCATCCCGAGGAGGCACAGCAGATGGGCGCCAGCGGTTTCCCGAACCTCTACGCTCAGCAGCCTCAGCAGGGCTATCCCCAGCAGCAGGGCTTCCCTCAGCAGCAGGGTTATCCCCAGCAGCCACAGGGCTTCCCCCAGCAGCAGGGCTATCCTCAGCAGCAAGGCTTCCCTCAGCAGCAGGGCTATCCTCAGCAGCAGGGCTTCCCTCAGCAGCAGGGCTATCC
>NZ_CAMYUE010000023.1 GCF_947301925.1 uncultured Ruminococcus sp. | reverse complement strand
CCGTGCAGGGAAGCGGCATGGGTATGCCTTCCATAGGCATATACTCATGGGAGCTCTTCAACGAGTACGGCGTGGAGAACATCATCAGAGTGGGTACCGCAGGCGGTATTGACGACGGCGTTCAGCTCCGCGACGTAGTTATCGGCATGAGCGCCAGCACAAATTCCGCCTATGCCTCACAGTACAGACTTCCCGGCACATATGCTCCCACAGCCTCGTGGAGCCTTCTCTCCGCAGCGGTAAAAGCTGCGCAGGAAAAGGGCAGCAGCTTCCATGTGGGAAATATCCTTTCCAGCGACACCTTCTACGATGACGCCGACAGCCTTGCGGACTGGAAGAAAATGGGAGTCCTTGCCATAGAGATGGAAGCGGCGGCGCTTTACATGAACGCCGCAAGGGCAGGGAAGAACGCTCTGTGCATACTCACCGTATCGGACTGCCCTCTGAAGGGGCTGTCCACCACCGCCGAGGAGAGGCAGACCACCTTCCGTGACATGATGGAGATAGCTCTGGAGACGGCTTTTTCTGTAAAATAAAAATTTCAGGTATAATTAAGACAAGTTTAAGATTATTTTAAGGTTGGGGAGTTATATTATAGATGGATTAAGTAATCCCCCAATTCCCCTTCTATATTTATTCATTTTATTTGTACAGCTATGCATTTATTGCATAGCTTTTTACTTTATGGAGAAAGTGCGGTATATGGGCACAAAAAGGCGCAGCAGCTCCCGGGTGGAAACTGCTGCGCCTTTTCATGGGGAAAGGGAAGAGGATCAATCCTCGTTGGTTTTGCCTGATTTCTTGAATCTGGACTTCTGACCGAAGTTCAGGGACATGGTGAGTATCTTGTCTGACTTGAAAAGCCTGAGAGCAAAGAACATCACGATGGCAAACACCACTATCTGATATACCATACCGATCCAGAATTCGGCGGTGTTTCCGAACATGAGGTTAGGTATGGAAGTGAATGTATGTGTGAAGGGGATAGCATAGACGATGATCCTGGGTACCATGGGAAGTGAGTTCACATCTGTGAACATTGACACGAACCAGGGTATCATTACCATCATCATTATGGGGAGGAGCATTGTCTGTGCCGATTTTGAATCGTTTACCAGAGCTCCCAGTATTATCGAAATAGCAAGGCATATCATGATCGTTATGAAGAGCTGGACGCCTACCAGCAGGTAATCGGTGACGCCGAGATTGAGTCCCAGCTGCCTGAATGCCTGATCTGTGGTAAGATTGTCCTGTAATATGCCGTCTACATTGAGGTCGCTGGTGACAGCTCCCGTCATGCCCTTTGAGTAGGCCGAGAAGCCGAACATCATAACGCCTGCATTTATAAGTGCGACGATAGCTGCTGCCAGCATTTTCGCGGTTATGACAGAGCCTCTTGAAACAGGTGCGGAGAGCAGAGTTTCCAGAGTCTTGTCGATCTTTTCGTTTGATATAGACGCTATAAGCGACTGTGAGGTCATCAGTATGAGTACCATGATGATGATGGGGAGTATGAGGTTCTGGGAGGTTATCTTTCCGATTATGGCGCCGCTGGATATCTTTGCGGACTTATCAGCTACTACCGTGTGGCTGACCACGCTGAGCTCGGACTCGATATTCTTCAGTTCTTCCTCGGATACGCCCTGCTGCTTTGACAACTCAACGCTGAGGTACTTGTTTATGAGAGCCTCGGCGGTATCTGTACCGCCTGTCATTCCGCTGAATGCGGAGGCTGACTTTACCTTTGTAATGGAAAGGATCTCGGGCTTTTTGCCGCTTTTCACGGTATCTCCGAAGCCCTTGGGGAGAACAACGAAGCTCTTGTAGTCCTTATCCTTCAGCGCCGCGGCGTAATCCTCGCCGTTTACCGTGACCTTGT
Organism: uncultured Ruminococcus sp.; assembly: GCF_947301925.1. Classification (GTDB taxonomy): domain Bacteria; phylum Bacillota; class Clostridia; order Oscillospirales; family Ruminococcaceae; genus Ruminococcus. The sequence continues at coordinate 29,648 of NZ_CAMYUE010000023.1, read as the reverse complement.
TGACGGCAGCGCCGTTGCTCTCCATGTCCTTTATGAGGTCATGGGTGACATCGGAATCGTCCATGTCGCATACATAGACGTTGGTGTTCCTGGAATCCTCTGCAAGCTCCTCTGTAACGGACTGCATGACGTTTCCCATAAGCCAGAACAGGGAGAGGGAGACGATGAGTCCTATTATCATCTGAGCGTTTATAAGCTCCGAGAGCTCTTTTTTTAGGAGGTTAACGAACTTCATTCTCTTTCACCACCCTTTCAAAGACTTCCTCGAGGTTGGGAGCGCTGTAGCGTTCCTTCAGCTCCGCCGTGGTGCCTGTCACCATGAGATGACCCTTGGATATGATGCCAACGCGGTCGGAGACGAACTCTATCTCGAGCATATTGTGTGATGAGAGAAGGAAGGACATACCCTCCTCTGCGGCGAGCTTCTTTATGGTCTTGCGTATCTCGATGGCGTTGAGCACATCGAGGCCGCTGGTGGGCTCGTCGAGTATTGCAAGCTTTGGTTTTGTCATAACGGCTCTCGCAAGGAGCAGCTTTCTGATCATGCCTCGGCTGTAGCTTCCTATCTTGTCGTTGAGGCGTTCGCCCAGACCGCAGATATTCTTTGCTCTTTCCACATAGGCGTTGAGCTTTTCTATATCCGAGGTGAACAGACCTGCCATGAAGCGCAGGTACTTGACGCCTGTCATATGCTTGTATGCGCCTGCTTCGTCGGGGAGATAGGTTATGGACTCTCTGACCTTTTCAGGCTCCTTCAGTATACTGTGACCTGCTACCACAGCGTCACCGGAGGTAGGCTGGAGCAGGGTGGATATCATGCGTATAGTAGTAGTCTTTCCTGCGCCGTTGGGACCGATGAGCGCGAATATCTCGCCCTCTGCGATCTCAAATGATACCTTGTCGGCAGCGAGGACCTTGGAGTACTGCTTTGACAGCTCTTTGACTTCGAGCACGTTTGCCAAGTTTATCGCTCCTTTTGATATAATGATATAATGATTTATGCAAAGACGAATGCTTTTTTACACTATAATCATACCACACAATCCACGGAATGTCAATACAAAACGTAAAAACGCGGTGAGATTTTACACTTTTTTAATAATAGTAAATTTCTGCTCTTTTGAACGCCATACGGGCAGTAATTATTTGTATGAACGCACATACGGTGCATATGTGGTTTGTTCAGTTTGATGATGAAAACTGATAATTTAGCTAAATGGTGTGTTGTAAAATATATTATTTATAATATGTGCATATGGGATTTCTTGACATTATACAATAAATTTGATATACTGACTTTAAAGGAAATTGCAGTTTGAGCAGAGCTGCGGTCAGGCCGGTTGTGCGCATAATTCCCGACCAGCGGGAGCTTGCGCATTTTTGTTTATAACAGGCAGAAAGGCGGTGAAGGCGGAAGTGAACAGATTTGTGCGGAGACTGATATCGGGCGCTGCGGCGCTGATATTCTCGGTGGGAGCGGAGATATGCCCGTCAGCAGCCGCGGCGGAAGCAGACCGTGCTTCCGTGAGAGCCGCCCTTGCCGCGGATTACTATGCCATAACGGTTCCCGACAGCGATATAATGAGCTTCGGGGCCTACTATGATCTGTATTCCGCAGAGAGCCGTCCCGACGCAGAGATAGTCATTACAGGCGCTGATACTGCTTCCGCAGAGGGCGGAGACTTCGGAAAGGGCAGCTTCACCGACGACAGCGGCGAGAGCCGTGATAACGCCCTGCTCTGGAACAGCGCCGACGGTCAGGTCACCTATCGCTTTGAGGTGCCCGAAACGGGAAATTACTGCCTTGCCGTTGACTACTGCCCCATGATATCAACAAGCACCTCCGTAGAGCTTGGTCTCGAAATAGACGGTACACTGCCCTATGATACGGCTTCCCGTCTGGTACTTAACAGGGTATGGGTCAACGAGAAGGATATATATACGGATATACGCGGAAATCAGGTGCGTCCCGCCCAGGTGCAGCGCTCACTCTGGCAGAGCTGCTTCTTCGGCGACGTGGACGGACTTTTCAGCGAGCCCCTGTTCTTTTATCTTGAAAAGGGCTCTCACGAGCTGAGGCTCACCTCCGAGAGGGCGCAGCTTGCTGTTGCGGAGCTGCGGTTCTGCCAGCCGCAGGAGCTTCCCGCATACAGCGAGTACGCCGCTTCCGCAGGAGCCTCCGTGACCGTAGAGGGGACAGCCTCCGCCCTGTTCAGGATAGAGGGGGAGAGCGCTTCCCTGAAATCCGACCCCACCCTTTATCCCACATACGATAACAGCAGCTACCTTGCATCGCCCTCCGATCCACGGAAAATGGTATACAACACTCTCGGCAGCGGAAGCTGGAAAAAGGCTCTCCAGTCCGTGACATGGGATATACCTGCGGAGGACATAGGTGCAGGAGGCTGGTATAAGATAGGCATAAAGGCCAGACAGGATCAGCTCCGCGGCTTTGATTCCGACAGGCGCATATATATTGACGGAGCCGTGCCCTGTCAGGAACTGGATACTGTTAAGTTCCGCTATGATACGGACTGGTCGGTCACTACGCCAGAAAGCGGCGGCGAGCCTGTGTACATATGGCTTGAGGGCGGAAGGGACCATACCATTACCATGGAGGCTGTCCCCGGAGAGATAGGGGAGCAGCTCCGCAGGCTCGAGGACGACGTGAAGGAGCTCAACACCTATTACCGCAGGGTGATGATGATAACCGGACCCGCTCCCGACAAGTATACGGATTACTATGTCCACGAGAAGATCCCCGGGCTGGTGGAAAGGTTCAGCGGCATATCCGCGGAGCTGAAGGACATACAGAAAAGCATAGAAGCTATCACGGGAAGCAAGGGTACAGAGGCGGCCGCCGTTGAGAATATGGCGGTGATACTGGACAAATGTACGGAAAAGCCCCTGAAGATACCCTCCTATCTGAAACAGATAAAGGACGGCAGCGCCTCTCTCTCGGCCTGGCTGAGAGAAAAGAGGGAGCAGCCCCTTGAAGTGGATTACATCGAGTTCGCCTCAGCGGACAGGAGCTTCACAAGCTGCAGGGAAAAGCTGGGCAAGTCGCTGAAATTCGGCTTTGACGCCTTTATAGGCTCATTCTTCGAGGATTACACCACTCTCTCGGACGTCACGGGAGAGGAGGCCATAGAGGTCTGGGTGGCTCTGGGCAGAGATCAGGCTCAGGTGGTCAAGGAAATGACGGAAAATCAGTTCATGCAGGAAACGGGAATACCTGTTTCCGTTAATCTGGTCACGGGAGGAGTCGTTGAGGCGACTCTTGCGGGAAAGGGCCCCGATGTGGCGCTTTTCCTCGGGGGAGAGTTCCCCGTGAACCTTGCAGCCCGTGACCTCCTTGTGGATATGTCGCAGTTTGAGGACTTCGGCCAGGTTAAGGGGCGCTTCCAGAAAAACGCCATGACGCAGTATACCTACAACGGCGGCTGCTACGGTATCCCCGTCAGTCAGAGCTTCCCCATGATGTTCTACCGCACTGATATCCTTTCGGAGCTGGACATCGGCTCGCCTCCCGAGACCTGGGACGGGCTCAGGGATATGCTGCCTGCCTTGCAGAGAAACTATATGTCGGTGGGACTTGTCCTGCCGCCCAATGATATATCCCCTGCCACGGAGACAGGCCATACCTTTGCCATGCTTCTGCTCCAGAAGGGGAAGAACTACTACAACGAGGGGCTGACGGCTTCCGATCTGGACTCCGCCGAGGCGGTGCAGTCCTTTGAGGAGTGGACGGATTTCTACACGAAGTACAGCTTCGAGCAGACCTACGACGCATTCAGCCGTTTCCGCACGGGAGAATATCCCATAGTCGTTGCCAATTATACCTTCTTCAATCAGCTGACGGCTGCGGCTCCCGAGATAAACGGCCTCTGGGACTTCTGTCCCGTACCCGGCACGGTGAGGGAGGACGGCACCGTTTCACACGCCGCCAATTCCAACGGCGCAGGAGCCGTCATATTCAACAAGGTGGAAAACAAGGAGAACGCATGGCGCTTCGTCAAGTGGTTCACCGATACCGATACACAGGTGCAGTTCGCCTCCCAGATAGAGGGGCTTATGGGCACCATGGGACGTTTTGACACGGCCAATACAGAGGCTCTCGGACAGCTTTCATGGTCGGGGGACGAGCTTTCAAGGCTCCGTGCCCAGCAGGAGGAGCTTGCGGAGATACCCGTAACCCCTGCTTCATACGCGGTGACGCGGAATATCATGAACGCCTTCAGAGAGACCATAAACGAGAAGCAGAATCCCCGTGATACCCTTATCTGGTACAACAGGGACATAAACGACGAGATAACGCGAAAGCGGAAAAATCTCGGCCTGGACTGAGAGAGCGGCGGAGTCTGTGAACGTGATTCCGAAGGGACTTTGTTCTTTTGGTCAGGTCAAGGACTGACAGAGGGTGCCGGACACGATTAGTGCCGCCTTGCAGGAGAAGGCGTTCCCTTAACGGGCGGCGAAACGCCGCCCCTGCAATCGCAACAGAAAGGAGTGAGTGAAATGGCAGTCGGTGCAAAGAAGTCCGCAAAGGGCGGAAAAGGCAGACTGTGGCGGGATATAAAGCGCAATAAGGCCTGCTACGGTATGCTGGCGCCCTTTATGGCCTTCTTCATACTGTTCACGGTGGTTCCCGTGCTCATGTCCCTGCCTATGGGCTTTACCGATTTCGACATGGCAAGACCGCCAAAATATGTAGGGCTCTCCAATTTCACCACGCTTTTCCTGTCGGACAAGATATTCATACGCTCCATAAGGGTAACTATCGTTTTCGCCCTGCTGACAGGACCCGTCAGCTATGTGCTGTGCTTCCTGCTGGCCTGGCTCATAAACGAGATGCACCCTAAGCTCAAGACCTTTTTCACGCTGATATTCTATGCTCCCTCAATGGCCAATGTCTACACGGTGTGGAAGCTGATATTCAGCGGCGATATGAACGGCTATCTCAACTCTTTCCTTATAGAGCTGGGGATAATCAACGCTCCCGTGCAGTGGCTCACCGACGGAAGATACGTCCTGGGCGCGACTATAGTGGTGCAGCTGTGGATATCTCTCGGAGCAGGCTTCCTTGCCCTCCGCGCAGGCTTCCAGAACATAGACCGCTCCATGTACGAGGCGGGAGCTATCGAGGGCATACGCACACGCTGGCAGGAGCTCATATACATCGTTATACCGTCAATGGGGCCGCAGCTCATGTTCGCTGCGGTGATGCAGATAGTCAGCTCCTTTACCGCAGGCACAGTCGCCCAGAACCTTGTGGGCTTCCCGAGTACGGACTACAAGGCTCATACCATCATGACCCATGCCTTCGACTACGGCTGGCAGCGCTTTGAGATGGGCTATGCCTCGGCTATATGTATGATACTCTTCGTTGCCATGTTCCTGCTGAACAAGCTCATCAGCAAGGTGCTGGGCAAGTATATGGACTGAGGAGGCGGAGCAGTGGCTGAGACAAAAACACCGAAGCTTCGCGCTTCCAACAGACAGGCAGGCAGAAAAATGGGCGGCAGCGTTATGATATTCCTGCTGCTGACTCTCCTGGGACTTTTCATGTTCCTGCCCATATATCTTACGGTCATCATGTCAATAAAGCCCGTGGAGGAGCTGTTCGTGTTCCCTCCCAAGCTCTATGCCGTAAGACCCACCCTCGACAATTTCAGGGATATGTTCAGGGTGCTGCACCAGAACAGAGTGCCGTTTTCGCGTTATGTGTTCAACAGCATATTCGTGACCGTGACGGTGACCGTGTTACAGTGCGTTTTCTCGTCAATGGCGGCATTTGTGCTGGCAAAGTGCAGATTCCCGGGCAGCAGGTTCATAAACGGCGTTATCGTCGTGGCTCTGCTTTATCAGAGCAGCGTAATATACATCATGCAGTACATCGTTATGGCGAAGCTCCATATGATAGACACCTATATGGCGCTGATATTCCCTGCGGTGGCCTCGCCCATGGGACTTTTCCTCATGCGGCAGTCCATAAGCCAGGTGCCTGATTCCATGATAGAGGCTGCCAAGGTGGACGGAGCAGGACTTTTCCGCATATGCTGGCAGATAGTCATACCAAACCAGAAGCCTGCCCTCATGACCCTGATAATATTCGCATTCCAGGGGGCGTGGAATATACAGACGGGCTCTGTGGTGTTCAAGGAGCAGTACAAGACCCTTCCCACTGTGGTCACACAGGCGGCTGCGTCGGGGCTTGCAAGGGCGGGCGTAGCCATGGCGGCTGCGGTATTCCTGCTGATACCGCCTATAATCATTTTCATGCTGGCTCAGAGACAGGTCATCGAGACCATGGCTCATTCGGGTATAAAAGAGTAAGCAGAAACCATCGGGCAGAAAGGAGTGAGGCAAGTGAAAAGAAAATATGGTATCTTTACGGCGGCGGCCGTCCTTGCCGCACTGTGTCTTTCTGTGACCTCTCCCGCCTTTGCGGATACGGGAGACCCCTATGAGAGCTACAACTACGACCAGTGGGGGGATGCAGTTCCCTCGCAGTCGGGCTACAGGGCGGAACGTGCCGTAACAGGCTATGATCTGGGCGTGGGAGCTCTCAACGATCCCCATGATATCTTTTTCGACAGCGAGGACGTACTGTATATTGCAGATACGGGCAATAATCGCATAATAGCTGCCGACAGCAGCCTTGAGAGTGCTGTCCGCGTCTATGACAGCTTCATCATGCCCGACGGCTCGGAAACTACTTTAAACAAGCCCATGGGCGTGTTCGTATCGGCGGAGAACGGCTTTATCTACATCGCCGACAGCGACAACTCCCGCGTGCTCGTCTCCGACAAGGAGGGCGTTGTTCAGATGGAGATAACAAGGCCGCAGTCGGAGGTGTACGATAAGAAGCGCACCTTCCTGCCCCAGCGTGTCATCGCCGACAAGGCAGGCAACGTCTATGTGGTGCTGGGAAATATCACCACGGGAGCCGCAATGTTCGCCCCCGACGGCAGCTTCACGGGCTTCTACGGAGCAAACCGTGTGGAGCCTACGGCAAAGATCATCGCCAATTACATAAAGAATATCTTCATGTCCGACGAGAAGAAGGCCCACAGGACAAGGACCGTCCCCTCGGGCATAACCTCCTTCGATATCGACGGGGATTTCATTTTCACCTGTACTGCCTCGGGAACTCAGAGGACGGATACCGTCAAGAAGCTCAACGCCGCAGGCAGGAACATCTTCGCGGACTATGAGCTGTCCTTCGGCGACTATACTCCCATGTACGACACATCGAAAAACAAGGTCATGGCGCCGTCCATAGTGGATATCGACGTATCCTCCGACGGCTGCATAAACTGTCTCGACTTCACTACGGGCAGGGTATTCCAGTACGATGAGGACTGCAACCTGCTGTTCATCACAGGAGCCCTTGCCAAGCAGACAGGGGGCTTCGACCATGCGGCGGCGGTGGAGTCACTGGGCAGCGATCTCTATGTGCTTGACTCCATGAAGGACAGCATAACCGTATTCAGGGAGACCTCATTCGGAAGCATCGTCCATGAGGCGGCGGCTCTCCATAACGCAGGCTATTATGAGGAGGCGCTGGAGCCCTGGAAGGAGGTCCTCAGCCGCGACGGCAATTACACCAGGGCATACGAGGGCGTGGCCTCGGCTCTGCTGCGCAAGGGCGACTACAAGGGCGCCATGAAGTACGCAAAGCTTGCGGAGGCAGGCGATATATACAACAAGGCCTTTGAGGGAAGGCGCAGGGAGTTCCTGAAGGAGCACTTCACGGCTATAGCTGCCGTGGCAGCAGCGGCTGCCGCTGCCCTCATTGTGCTGAAGAAATACAGGAAAAAGCGCAGAGACGCAGGAAAGGGGGAGGAGCAGTCATGATGGAGCTTTCTCAGAAGCAGTGGGTGAAGTATGCCGTTATGCACCCCGTTGAGGGCTTCGAGGATATGCGCTGGAAGAAGTCCGGCTCGCTGAAGATAGCGGCGCTGATAATAGTGCTCCTCTTTTTCGGGCAGATAGCCTACGGCAGGCTCTACGGCTTTCAGTTCTATGTGACCTACGACAAGACTTTCAATATAATCCCCTATATAGTCAGGAGCTTCGTGCTTTTCGGAGCGTGGGTCATCGGCAACTGGTCGGTGTGTACCCTCCTTGACGGTGAGGGCACGCTGAAAAATATATGTATCTACAGCGCCTATGCGCTTATACCCTATACGGCGCAGCTCTACATCAATGTGATACTCTCCCACTTCCTCATACGGGACGAGTTCGTGTTCATGCAGATAATCCAGCTCATAGGAGTGGGCTGGACGGCCATACTGCTGTTTTCTGCCATAAAGTCGGTGCATCAGTACTCCTTCGGCAAGACGGTGCTGGCCATTGTGCTGACCGTGGCTGCCATGCTGATAATGCTGTTCCTGCTGGTGCTGCTCATGTCGCTGATACAGCAGGTATTCATATTCATTTCCTCCGTATATACCGAGCTCTCATACAGAGCCCGCGTGTGAGAGGCGGTGCGTATGGGTAAGAGGTTCATCAAGATCGCCCTGTGTATTGCGGCAGTGTCGGCTGTGACGGTGTCGGGCAGGGTATATGCGGACACGGAGGAAAGCGGTATGACCTCGGAGACTTCCGCAGAGACCGTGGACGCAGAGCAGAAGGCAAAGCGCACGGAGGCCGTGGAAAAGGCGGAGCTTTCCGCTGAGGACGCTGAGAAGTACCTGAAGAAGATAGGCTCCGACGAGGGGTACGATGTGTACTTCAAGGATAAGGACTTCGATGACGCGCTCTGGGAAAAGACAGGCGGCAAGCCGAAAAGCAGGAAGGAATACACCGAGGAGCAGCAGCTCCTTGCGGACAAGATCGCCGAGCTTAAAAAGCTGGGAGATCTTGTTATAATAGATACAAGGACAGGTCAGGCTGCGGCCTCCTTCAAGAGCGGCAGCAAATGCGGCGAGGGAAAGCTCTGGGTAAGCGACGCAGGGCGGTTCTTCGTCATTACGGACGAGGAAGCTTCGGAGGTGGTAAGGCTGAGACAGGTCGTTTCCACCCTCGACAACAGATACGCCTTCATATCAGGCGACGGAAAGACCGTTGAGCTGCTGGACAGGGATATGAAGGATACGGACGGCGTATTCACCTACGACTCCACCGAGGAGGGCAGGCGTGTATACAGATCGGACAGCGGATTTGCGTGGCTCACCGCCGACAGGAAGCATTTTCTCGGTGCATTCCGCTACGGTGCGGAGAACGACAATCTGCGCATGATAGTTGACGACAGGAGCGCCGTGTTCGGCATAGAAAACAAGGAAACAGGCTATATCTGGTGGTCGTCGCCTCTTGAGGCCACACAGGACAGGGCTGCCACGGAGCTGCTTGCGGACGAGCTTCGCTCGTCAAACGTGCTCCGATACGGTGTGCCGCTGAGCCGCTCGGGCAACAACGTTCTGCGCTCCGGCAGCGAAAGGGACTGCACATTCACGGTCAGCGACATAAAGAACGGTATCCGCGTGGTCTACGACTACAAAAGTGCGGGTTTCCGCGTGCCTGTGGAGTATACCCTGGAGGAGGATCATCTCAGGGCAGGCGTAAAGGTCTCGGAGATAGAGGAGACCAACAAGGCCAATGTGGCTACGGAAATGACGGTGCTGGGAAGCTTCGGAGCCGCCTCCGACAAGGAGGAGGGCTATTTCGTCATACCCGACGGCAGCGGTGCGCTGGTACGCTTCAACAACAACCGCTCATTCCAGAACAATATCTATCAGCAGCGAGTCTACGGCAACGACGTTACGGCTGTCCCTCAGACAAGGGGAGCGGTGACGGAGCAGATATACCTGCCCGTTTACGGCATCGTCAAGGAGGACAACGCTCTGCTGGCTGTGGCGGCAAAGGGCGACTCAAACGCCTTTCTCACGGCGAATGTGTCAAAGCAGTCCAACAGCAGCTACAATATATGCAATTTCACGTTTATTCTCCGCAGCACCGACAGCTTCTATATGTCGGGCAGCAGCAATGAGAAGTATACCGTATTTGAGAGCGGCGGCATAAAGTCCGACGACATAGAGATGCTTTACTATCCCATATCGGGAAAGGGCGTCGGCTATGCGGATATCGCCGCAAGGTACAGGCAGTACCTGACGGAGGAACAGGGAGTGACCGTAAGGAGCAGAGCTATGGAGGCTCCCATGTATCTGACTCTCTACGGCGGAATGATGAAGAAAAAGCCGGTTCTGGGCATACCCCTGTCTCTCAGGACAGCCGTTACGGACTACGGTCAGGCGGCGGATATCATAGGAGAGCTGAAGGACGGCGGCGTGGAGGATATGGTCATATCCTACAAGAACTGGACCGACGACGGCATAAAGAACAAGGTGGACACCGACGGAAAGCCCTCGGGCAAGCTGGGCGGAAAGAAGGGCTTTGCCGCTCTGACCGATATGATAAGCGACAGCGGCTACAGCCTGTACCCCGTTTCTGATAACAGGGACTTCTGTTCGGGCAACGGCTACTACTCATTCACCGATACCGCTGTAAGGGTTTCGGGAGCATACTCGCGGGTGGTGAGCTATGACAGAGCCTACGGCATACCCAACGGCTTCAGGAAGAATATGTCGCTGCTCTCGCCGAGCTATTACAGCGATGTTTTCGGCGATATAGCAGAGAATTTTCCCAAAAACGGGCTGAACGGCGTGTCTCTGGACAGCCTTACCGGTTCCCTCTACGGTGATTACGGCAAAAAGACCATCTCACGCGCAAAGGCGGAGAAGCTGCTGGCGGAGGGCTGCGGAAAGCTTGACGGCAGCCTTGACGGCGGCATACTGGCTGACAGGGCAAATGCCTGCGTTCTGCCCTATGTGAGCAGGATAAAGAACGTTCCCATTGGTTCGAGCAGGTTCGATATCTTCGACGAGGATATACCATTCTACCAGATGGTGCTCCACGGAGTAGTGCCCTATTCCTCAACAGCGGTGAACGGCTCGGCGGATCCCGAGGATATGCTGCTGATGTCGGCGGCAACGGGAAGCTGTCTCAGTTACGATATGATATACGAGGAAGCGGGGGAGCTGAAGGATACGGAGCTGGATCAGCTCTATTACGCCAATTACAGCTACTGGACGAAGTCTGCGGCAGAGGCTCAGAAAAAGCTTGCGCCTATGCTGGAGCAGGTGGCGGACAGCTTCATGACAGGCTATGAAAAGGACGGCGACATTATAACCACCGAATATTCCAACGGTATAACGGTCGTGACCGATCTTGCGGAGCGTACCGTGAAATGGGACGGCGGAGAGGTGCGCTTTGATGAAGAATAACAGGAAGGAGGAAGATACCGTGAGCGAAAAGGCTGAGGCTCCGGCCGGCAATAAGAAAAAGCGTCGCGTCATATCCTATCAGCGGCGGAAATCGCTGTACGGCTACGGCTTTATAAGCCTGTGGCTGGTGGGAACGGTGCTGTTCTTCCTCATACCGCTGGGAAAGTCCCTGTGGTACTCCTTCTGTGACGTCTCGGTGGAGCCTGGTGCACTGAAAACCCAGTGCATAGGCTTTAGAAACTACATTGAGGTGCTCAACGAGGACCCCTACTATACGGATTACCTCATGGAGACCCTGCTGGAGACCCTCTGGAAAACTCCGCTGATACTGGTGTTCTCGCTGTTCATTGCGGTGATACTCAATCAGAAGTTCAGGGGGCGCACCCTTGCAAGGGCGGTGTTCTTCCTGCCCGTCATCATAGCCACGGGACCCGTTTTCAGGATAATAAACGGCGATATGGAGTCCACGGGCAATTCGGGAGCGGAGCAGTTCTCTACCATGTTCTCCACCGACCTTGTGGGAGAGCTGATGCAGTTCCTGGGCATATACGGCATAAGCGACAGAATGGAAAGGGTCATAGGCAGCATAAGCGATAATGTATTCGGCATAGTGTGGAGCTCGGGCATACAGATACTCCTGTTCCTTGCGGGACTTCAGAATATATCCAAGGACGTCAGGGAGGCCGCTCAGATGGAGGGGGCTACCTCGTGGGAATACTTCTGGAAGATCGTTTTTCCCTCTGTGGGGCCGTTTATACTGGCAAATCTGATATTTACCGTTATAGATTCATTCACCAACCCCATGAACAAGGTCATGAACCGCATCGTGGACATGAAGAACCAGTGGGAGTTCGGCGGAGCTTCCGCCATGGCGTGGGTGTACTTCGCCATTGTCCTTGCGGCCATAGGCGTGTTCGCGTGGATAACGGGAAAGGTGATATATTATGAGGACGAGTGAGGAGGTGAGAGATATGGCTGACGGCAATACGGCTCCACGTGCAAAGACCGCCGGGGAAATAGGCGGAGGCATGAGCAGGAGAGAGGCAAAAAGGCTCCGCATGGCCTCAATGACAAGGGAGGAGAGGGGCTATCTGCGCAGGAAAGCGGCTGCGGAGAAGATATGGCCCGTATTCAGGACAGTCATACTTCTCGGTCTGGGCTTCGTCATAATGTACCCTCTTATATATATGATAAGCTGCGCTTTCAGGGAGAGAGCGGATATGAGCGACCCTACGGTCATGTGGATCCCCAGGCATTATACCCTGGATATCATCAGGGAGACCATAGACGCCATGGACTACTGGAAGACGCTGGGAAACACTCTGCTGCTGAACATAGGCTGCTCCCTGGTGCAGGTGGTGTCCTGCGCCCTGACGGGCTACGGCTTCGCGCGTTTCAGCTTCAGGGGCAAAAAGCTGTTCTTCGGCATAGTGATAATGATGATACTTGTGCCCACCCAGGTAATATCCCTGCCTCTGTACACCCTGTTCCGCTATTTCGGCATAAAGGGACTGTTCACGGTGAACCTCATCGACAGCAGGCTCACCATGTATCTCCCTGCCCTCACGGCAAACGGCATAAGGGCGGGACTTATGATATTCATATTCAGACAGTTCTTCAAGGGGCTGCCCCGTGAGCTGGAGGACGCGGCCTACATAGACGGCTGCGGGCCCCTGCGCACATTCGTCAGCGTTATCGCGCCCAATGCGACGCCTGCCTTCCTGACGGTATTCCTGTTCTCGGTGGTGTGGTACTGGAACGACTACTATGTGAGCAATACCTTCTTTACCGATACGAAGACCATAGCCCTCATGCTGACCAATCTTGACAACGAGCTGAAGATGCGTCTGTTCAACGATCCTACGGTGCAGATCAGTCCGAGAGAGCAGATAGTATGGAAGGAGGCCGGCTGCCTGCTGTCCATAGCTCCCGTGCTGCTGATGTATGTGTTCATGCAGAAGCACTTCACCGAGGGCATTGAGCGCTCGGGCATAGTCGGATGAAAAAAGCGTCGCTTTTCACAGGAAAAGCGACGCTTTTTTATTGACAACGGCAGGCAAAGGGCTTATAATTGAAGTATACTCATTTGTTCGGAGAAGAGACTTATGAAAAAACGTATCAGATCAACAGGCTTCTTCCTGAGAGCGATACCTCACTTCCTTGTGTTCGAGCTTGTGTTCAAGCTCCTGCTGCTGGCTATAGGCACGCCCGTGCTGGCGCTGGTGCTGAAGCTGACTATGAAGCTTTCGGGAATCAATTACCTGAATGATGAAAACCTTCTTGTATATCTCAAGCATCCCGCTACGATAGCCGCTATCGTGCTGATGCTTTTCTTCTATGCCTTTTTCTCGTTTGTGGAGCTTTCCGCCCTTGCCGCCTGCTTCTCGTGTTTCGGAAAGGGAGAGCGGATATATACGGGAGGTATGTTCAGAACGGGCGTACGCGCCTTCGGAAAGGCCTTCAAGGGCTCGGGCATACTGTCCTTCATTGGCTATATGGCGCTCATGCCTCTGGCGCAGTTCTCGCTGTCCTCCGGTATGTTCATGGCTCCGCTGATGCCTGTGCTGAGGAGGATATTCTATTCCGTGAACGGCGCTGCTGCCATATTCTCGTATATTATGATACAGCTGCTGTTCATCATACTGATGATAAGCGGAAGCTACAGCCTGCACTACCTGATACTGACGAAGTGTTCATTCCGCGATTGCATAAAGAAGAGCCGCGAAAAAATTGCAGGCCATCGTTTCAGAATGATCGTTTCACTGTTCCTGTGGACAGTTTCCGTAATGCTCATCATAGCTCTGATGACCTTTGGTATCAGCTTCCTGGCGGTGTTTGTCATCAAGGGATTTTCTGAGCCAAGAGCGGCCTTTTCCACCGCTCTGAGGGTGCTGCGCTATACATGGAGCATATTTACTGCCCTGTCGGCATTTTTCTCGGCACCTGCGGTAATGTGGTGGATAACAAGGAAATTCCTTGCGGACAACAAGGACGAGGAGCTGGTGCTCCCCAACCGCAGCACCGACAAGCTGAAAAAGGGACGCAGGGCGGTGATCGCCGCCGTTCTCATAGCTGCGGGACTGGTCATGAACGTGTCCTATTTCAGGGCGCTGTATCGCGGCAACGTAAGCCTCAACGTGGGACTGCTCAGCAGGACTCAGGTCACGGCGCACAGAGGCTTTTCACGGGTGGCTCCCGAGAATACCCTTCCCGCCTTCCAGGCTGCCCTTGACTGCGGCGCGGACTATATAGAGCTGGACGTACAGCTCACCGCCGATGACGTTCTCGTGGTGTTCCACGACGACAAGCTTGACCGCACCACCGACGGAAAGGGCAAGCTCAGCAATTATACCTACGACCAGCTAATGGAGTTCTCTGCGGGCTCCTGGTTCGGCAAGGACGGCGAGTTCGACGACGTCAGGATACCCACACTGGAGGAGGTACTGGATCTGGTGGGGAAGGATATAATGCTGAATATCGAGATAAAGCGCTCCGGCAACCCCAAGCGCACAGCGGAAAAGACAGTGGAGCTCATAGAGGAGTACGGCATTGTCAACTCCTGCTATGTCACTTCGTTCTCTTACCCTGCGCTGAAGAAGGTAAAGCAGATGAACCCGAAGATAAAGACGGCCTTCATAGCCAATCTGGCTACGGCCACGTCCTACTCCCAGCTGCCCTACATTGACGCTGTCAGCATGAATTACCTCTTTGTGAACCAGAGCGTGGTCAATTCCGCCCATCACAACGGAAAGAGGATATTCGTCTGGACAGTGGACCGCCAGAGCGAAATGCAGAAGATGATGGCTCTCGGCGTGGACAATATCATCACCGACCGCCCCGACAGGGCTCTCGATGTGGTGGATTCAAAGTCCGTTGGCGATACTGTGCTCACTGCTCTGAAGTATATCTTCGGAAGCTGACGATATGGCCGGAAAGCCGGTATTCCCCGTGAATACCGGCTTCATCGGTGCCGCGCGGACAGCATGACAGCTTCGGGAATGATATATTGTTAAAACAAAATTATCGTTCATCAAAAATTTACAAATACAATTTCTGCAAATTGTTGATTTATCCCTATATATGTGGTATAATGGTTTACGTTGAGTGCGCTGATATGCGCGCTGACTGCAGAAGATATGCGTTGAAGCGGAAGGTTGCTGCCGGTATGGCAGGTAATTTCCGTGGAGTATGTCCGATTTTAAACCGGGCGAATGGGATATCGAACACAGTTTGTGGTTATTCTTCACGCAGCTTGCGTATGCGTGGATTATGCTCTTTTTGTGCTCATATTTTGCTAAGACGGCTCGGAAAACAACGGTTTTCCGAGTTTTTTTATCAGGTAAGGCATGAAACACACGGAAACGTGTGATATTCCAATCTGCGTCCCCGTAATCAAATTCAAGGAGGCGAAAATAATGGCAGTCAACGAAAAGATCAGATTCAAGATCAAGGGCTACGATCACGCTACTGTTGATATTGCAGCAGCTAAGATCGTTGAGGCAGCTAAGAGAAGCGGTGCGAGAGTTTCGGGACCTATCCCGCTCCCCACAGACAAGGAAGTTGTTACAATTCTCCGTGCTGTACACAAGTACAAGGACAGCCGTGAGCAGTTCGAGATGAGAACTCACAAGAGACTTGTAGACGTTATCCGTCCTACAGACAAGACTTCTGCTGCTCTTGAAAAGCTCGAGATCCCCGCAGGCGTAGACGTTGTTATGGAGGTTAAGTGATTAACCGATATTACGCTTGAAACTACCGCTCGGGAAGCGGAATGACGGTGATCCGTCGGTCATGTTGATGTGTAAATCATCAACCAATAACCTATAGGAGGAAAAGAAAATGCAGAAAGGCATTATCGGTAAGAAGATCGGTATGACTCAGATCTTCGACGAGACAGGAAAAGTTGTTCCTGTAACAGTAGTGGAAGCCGGCCCCTGCGTCGTTGTACAGAAGAAGACTGTTGAGAACGACGGCTATGCAGCACTTCAGCTGGGCTACGGCGACGTAAAGGTACAGAGAGTTAACAAGCCTATGAAGGGTCACTTCGATAAGGCTGACGTAGCTTGCAAGAAGGAACTCAAGGAGTTCAGACTTGACGACTGCGACACTCTTAACGTAGGCGACATCATCAAGGCTGATACATTTGCTGTAGGCGACGCCATCGACGTTGTTGGCACCAGCAAGGGTAAGGGCTATGCAGGCCCCATCAAGCGCCACAATCAGCACAGACTCAAGGAAACTCACGGTACCGGCCCTGTTCACAGACAGGCAGGTTCAATGGGTGCTTGCTCATCCCCTTCAAGAATCTATAAGGGCAAGGGCATGGCAGGTCACATGGGCGCAGAGCAGGTAACTGTTCAGAATCTCGAAATCGTTAAAATAGACACTGAGAACAATCTCATCGCTATCAAGGGCGCTATCCCCGGTCCCAAGGGCGGTATCGTTTATATCGTTGACAGCGTAAAGGCTTAAGGAAGGAGGAAGCGTAAATGTCTACAATTTCAGTTTTTGATATGACAGGTAAGCAGGTTTCCGAGACAGAGCTCAACGACGAGATCTTCGGAATCACTCCCAACGAAGGTGTTATGCACGCTGCAGTTGTTAATTACCTTGCAAACCAGAGACAGGGCACACAGTCCACACTTACAAGAACAGAAGTAAGCGGCGGCGGCAGAAAGCCCTGGAGACAGAAGGGTACAGGCCATGCAAGACAGGGTTCGACCCGTGCTCCTCAGTGGGTACACGGCGGAATCGCTCTCGGCCCCAAGCCCAGAGATTACAGATATACCCTTAACAAGAAGGTAAAGAGACTCGCAATGAAGTCTGCGCTTTCTGCTAAGGTTCTCGACAACAACATGATCGTTCTTGACGCTCTCACACTTGACGAGTACAAGACAAAGACAGTTGTTGAAATGCTCAAGGCTCTCGGCGTTGAGGGCAAGGCTCTCATCGTAACAGCTGAGGCTGACGCAAAGGTAGTAAAGAGCGCAGCTAACATCCCCGGTGTTAAGACTGCTGCTGTAAATACTCTTAATGTTTACGACATACTCAACTATGATAAGTTCATCGTTGTTAAGAATGCCGTTGGAAAGATCGAGGAGGTGTACGCATAATGAAAGCAGCTCAGGACATTATTCTGAAGCCCGTTATCACCGAGAAGTCTATGGATGAGCTCCAGAACGGAAAGTACACCTTTAAGGTTGCTAAGGACGCTAACAAGTCCGAGATAAAGAAGGCTGTAGAGCAGCTCTTCGGCGTTGAAGTTGCCAAGGTAAACACACTCAACTGCAACGGCCGCGCAAAGAGAGTCGGCAGATTCGCCGGCAAGACACCTGACTGGAAGAAGGCTATCATCACTCTTACAGAGGATTCCAAGTCCATCGAGTTCTTCGAGGGTATGGTCTGATACGATAGTATAAGTCAGAAAGTATGGGAGTAATGCTCCCGCGAAAAATGCATTAAAGGAGAAAGTTAAAATGGCTATTAAAACATATAAGCCTACGACACCTTCGAGACGTCAGATGACTGTAACTGACTACTCGGTTCTGTCAAAGGTTGAGCCGGAGAAGAGCCTTCTCGAACCCATGAAGAAGAAGTCGGGAAGAAACAGCTACGGCCGTATAACAGTTCGCCACAGAGGCGGCGGTAACAGAAGAAAGTACCGTATCATCGACTTCAAGAGAGACAAGGACGATATGATCGCCGTTGTTCAGACTCTTGAGTACGATCCCAACAGAAGCGCATTCATCGCTCTCGTACAGTACGAGGACGGCGAGAAGAGATACATCCTCGCTCCCAACGGCCTCAAGGTAGGCGACAAGATCGAGTCAGGCTCAGAGGCAGATATCAAGCCCGGCAACGCTCTCAAGCTCGCTGATATCCCCGTTGGTACATTCATCCACGCTATCGAGCTTTATCCCGGCAAGGGCGCTCAGCTCGTAAGAAGCGCAGGCAATCAGGCTCAGCTCATGGGCAAGGAGGACAACTACGCTCTTATCAGACTTCCTTCCGGCGAGATGAGAAAGGTTCCGATCGGATGCAAGGCTGCAATCGGTCAGGTTTCCAACATCGATCACGAGAACGTTAACTATGGTAAGGCAGGCCGTGTAAGAAACATGGGCTGGAGACCTACAGTCCGCGGTTCTGTAATGAACCCCTGCGATCACCCCCACGGTGGTGGTGAAGGTAAGTCACCTGTCGGCCGTCCCGGACCTGTTACCCCCTGGGGCAAGCCCGCACTCGGCTACAAGACTCGTAAGAAGCATCACAGAACTGACAAGTTCATCGTAAAGCGCCGCAACGGCAAGTAATCTGAAAGGAGGAACTGATTAAATGAGCAGAAGCATTAAGAAGGGACCTTATGTCCAGGAAGTTCTCCTGAAGAGGGTCGTTGCAATGAATGAAGCAGGTGAGAAGAAGGTCCTCAAGACATGGAGCCGTTCTTCAACAATATTCCCTGATTTCGTAGGTCACACATTTGCTGTACATGACGGACGCAAGCATGTTCCGGTATATGTAACAGAGGATATGGTAGGTCACAAGCTCGGTGAGTTTGCTCCTACAAGAACTTACAAGGGCCACGCAGGCTCAAAGACATCCAACAACGGTAAGAAATAAGCGGAAGGAGGAGTTCACAGATGGAAGCAAGAGCTTATTTAAGAAATGCTCGTATATCACCCAGAAAGGTGCAGATCGTACTGGATCTTATCAGAAACAAGCCTGTTGATCTCGCTTTAGCTACTTTAGACCTTACTCCCAAGGCTGCAAGCCCTATCGTTGCAAAGCTTGTTAAGTCCGCTCAGGCAAACGCTGAAAACAACTTCAGCATGGATAAGGATAATCTCGTAGTTTCCGAGTGCTTCGTAACACCCGGTCCTATAATGAAGAGAATCATGCCGAGAGCACAGGGCAGAGCATATAGAATTTTAAAGAGAACATCACATATCACAGTTGTTCTTAAAGAAAAAGAATAATCCCAAGGAGGTTTGAATAATGGGCCAGAAAGTTAATCCGCACGGTCTTCGTGTCGGCGTTATTAAGGATTGGGATTCTCGTTGGTATGCAAATAAGTCCGACTTCGGCAACACTCTCGTAGAGGACTACAACGTTCGTAACTTCATCAAGAAGAGCCTGTATGCAGCAGGTGTTCCCAGGATCGAGATCGAGCGTTTTGCCGATAAGGTAAGAATCCACATCCACTGCGCTAAGCCCGGTATCGTTATCGGAAGAGGCGGCGCAGAGATCGAGAAGCTCAGAGCACAGCTCGAGAAGATGATGAACAAGCAGGTTCTCGTCAATATAATTGAAGTAAAGCAGCCCGATATGGACAGCCAGCTCGTAGCAGAGAAGATCGCTCTCGACCTCGAGAACAGAGTATCCTTCAGAAGAGCTATGAAGCAGTCTATCGGCAGAACAATGCGTCTTGGCGCAAAGGGTATCAAGGTCAAGGTTTCAGGCAGACTTGCCGGTGCCGAGATCGCAAGAAGCGAGAGCTACCACGAGGGTACAATCCCGCTCCAGACTATCCGTGCTGATATCGATTACGGTTTCGCAGAGGCAGATACAACCTACGGCAAGCTTGGCGTAAAGGTTTGGATCTACAAGGGCGAAGTTCTCAAGGGAGACGCTGCAAAGGCAGCTGCTCAGAGAGAGAAGATCGAGAGAAAGAACGATTCAAGAAATAATGACAGACGCCGCCGTGACGACAGACGTGACGGTAACAGAAGAGGCGGAAACAGAAATTTCAATCGTGACGCTAAAAGAGAAGGAGGTAATCAGTAATGCTGCTTCCGAAGAGAGTTAAGTACCGCAGAGTCCACAGAGGACGTCTGAAGGGTAAGGCATACAGAGGAAATAAGGTAACATACGGTGATTTCGGTCTCCAGGCTCTTGAGCCCGCATGGATCACATCCAATCAGATCGAGTCTGCCCGTATCGCTATGACCCGTTACATCAAGAGAGGCGGTCAGGTATGGATCAAGATCTTCCCTGACAAGCCCATCACAGAAAAGCCCGCTGAAACACGAATGGGTTCAGGTAAGGGTTCACCCGAGTACTGGGTAGCAGTAGTTAAGCCCGGCAGAGTTCTCTTTGAGATCAAGGGCGTTGCTGAGGAAACTGCAAGAGAAGCTATGCGTCTCGCTATGCACAAGCTTCCTATCAAGTGTAAGTTCGTAACAAAGGCAGAGCAGGAGGTTGAGCAGTAATGAAGGCATCGGAAATCAGAGAAATGTCAGTTGATGAGCTCAACGAGAAGCTCGCCAGCCTCAAGGAGGAGCTCTTCGCGCTCCGTTTCCAGCTGGCTATAAATCAGCTTGATAATACAGCTCGTCTCAAGGCTGTAAAGAAGGATATTGCACGCATCAAGACATCTCTGCGTGAGGCAGAGCTTGCTGCACAGCAGTAAGAAAGGGAGGATTTAGCTAATGTCTACTGAGAGAAACCTTAGAAAAACAAGAGTAGGTAAGGTTGTAAGCGATAAGATGGATAAAACCGTCGTAGTTGCTATCGTTGATAACGTTAAACACCCGCTTTATAAGAAGATCATCAAGCGTACCGTTAAGCTTAAGGCTCACGATGAAAACAATGAGTGCAGGATCGGTGACCGCGTTGAGGTTATGGAAACACGTCCGCTTTCAAAGGATAAGAGATGGCGTGTGACAAATATCATTGAAAAGGCTAAGTAATTTTGATAGAAGCTTAAAGCTTGAAAGGAGGAACTCGCTGTGATACAGATGCAGACTTATCTTAAAGTCGCTGATAACACAGGCGCTAAGGAGCTTATGTGTATCAGAGTTCTGGGAGGTACACGCAGAAGATATGCAAATATCGGCGATGTAGTAGTTGCTTCAGTTAAGAAAGCAACACCCGGAGGCGTTGTAAAGAAGGGCGATGTTGTAAAGGCAGTTATCGTTCGTTCAGCAAAGGGTCTCAGAAGAGAGGACGGTACTTACATCCGCTTTGATGAGAACGCTGCTGTTATTATTAAGGAAGACAAGAACCCCAGGGGAACCCGTATCTTCGGGCCCGTTGCTAAGGAGCTCCGTGAAAAGGAGTATACAAAGATCCTCAGCCTCGCTCCTGAAGTTCTTTAATGGAGGTGTCATTCGATTATGAGTAAAGTACACGTTAAAACCGGTGACACTGTAATCCTTCTCACCGGCAAGTACGAGGATAAATTCGACAGCAAGGGCGACAGAAAGACCGGTAAGGTCGTAGAAGTAAGCCCCAAGGAAGACAAGGTCATCGTTGAGGGAATCAACATGATCACAAAGCACGTAAAGCCTACAAGAATGGGCGAAAAGGGCGGCATCATCAGAACAGAAGCTCCCGTATACGCCTGCAAGGTACAGCTCGTGTGCCCCAAGTGCGGCAAGCCCACAAGGATCGGCCACGTTGTAGAGGACGGCAAGAAGCTCCGCGTTTGCAAGAAGTGCGGAAAGTCTTTTGAATAATAGTAAAGGAGAAACGACATGGCAAGTTTAAAGGATTTTTATGTTAGCGACGTTGCTCCTGCACTTATGAAGAAATTCGGCTATAAGAGCGTAATGCAGATCCCGAAGCTGGACAAGGTAGTAATCAATGTCGGCGCAGGTGAAGCAAAGGACAACGCAAAGGTCATCGACGCTATCATGACCGATCTCGCAGCTATCACAGGCCAGAAGCCTGTAGTGTGCAGAGCTAAGAAGTCAGTTGCTAACTTCAAGCTCCGTGAGGGTATGCCTATCGGCGTTAAAGTTACTCTCAGAGGCGAAAGAATGTATGAATTTGTAAACAAGCTCTTCAACGTTGCGTTCCCCCGCGTTCGTGACTTCAGAGGAATCAGCGCAAATTCATTCGACGGCAAGGGCAACTACTCAACAGGTATCAAGGAACAGCTTATCTTCCCTGAGATCGAGTACGACAAGATCGACAAGGTAAGAGGTATGGATATCAACTTCATCACAACAGCACAGACAGATGAAGAGGCAAGAGAGCTCCTTTCACTTATGGGTGCTCCGTTCATCAAGTAATCAGGGAGGAAATAAAATGGCTAAGAAGGCAATGATCAATAAGCAGCAGAGAACTCCCAAGTATTCCACAAGAGCTTACAACAGATGTAAGATCTGTGGCAGACCGCACGCATATCTCAGAAAGTTCGGCATCTGCCGTATCTGTTTCAGAGAGCTTGCACACGACGGTCAGATCCCCGGCGTTAAAAAGGCAAGCTGGTAAAATACAAGAAGGAGGTCATTCGGCATGCAGATAACTGATACAATCGCTGATCTTTTAACAAGAATTCGCAATGCGAATACTGCAAAGCACGCCACTGTTGACGTTCCCGCTTCAAGAGTAAAGAAGGACATCACACAGATCCTCGTAGACGAGGGCTATGTAAAGGGCTTCCAGCTCATCGAAGACGGAAAGCAGGGTGTTATCAGGATCACGCTTAAATACGGCGACAACAAGTCTCCCGTTATAACGGGCCTCAGAAGAGTTTCTAAGCCCGGTCTGCGTATCTACTCAAGCTGCGCAGATATGCCTAAGGTAAGAAAAGGCCTTGGTATTGCAATCGTTTCAACTTCAAAGGGAATCGTGACCGACAAGAAGGCAAGAGAGCTCAA
Organism: uncultured Ruminococcus sp.; assembly: GCF_947301925.1. Classification (GTDB taxonomy): domain Bacteria; phylum Bacillota; class Clostridia; order Oscillospirales; family Ruminococcaceae; genus Ruminococcus. The sequence goes on along the minus strand of NZ_CAMYUE010000023.1, from coordinate 6,757 downwards.
CGTCGGCGGCGAGGTCCTCGCATACATCTGGTAAGGAGGATATCGATCATGTCAAGAATCGGTAAAATGCCTATAAGCGTTCCTGCAGGTGTAGAGATAAAGAATGAGAACAATCTTATCACTGTAAAGGGACCTAAGGGCGAGCTTACAAGACAGTTCAGCCCTGAGCTCGGCATAGAGGTCGAGAACGGCACTATAACAGTTACAAGACCCAGCGACGACAAGCGTCATCGCTCACTTCACGGTCTTACAAGAACACTTATCAACAACATGGTTGAGGGTGTAACAAACGGATATTCCAAGACTCTCGAGATCGAGGGTGTCGGCTACCGTGCTGCAAAGAGCGGCAACAAGGTAAATCTTAACCTTGGCTTCTCACATCCTGTTGTACTTGAGGAAACAGACGCTATCAAGCTCGAGGTTCCCCAGCCCAACAAGATCATCGTAAGCGGTATCGACAAGCAGGCTGTAGGTCAGTTTGCAGCTGAAATTCGCGAAAAGCGTCCCCCTGAGCCGTACAAGGGCAAGGGCATAAGATACGAAGGCGAGCATATCATCCGCAAGGAAGGTAAAGCTGGTAAGGGCAAGAAGTAATTAAAAGGAGCAAATTGCTATGATTAAGAAATTTGACAGCAATAAGGCAAGATTAAAGAGACATCGCAGAGTTCGTGCAAAGATCTCAGGAACTCCCGAGCGTCCCCGTCTCAATGTGTTCCGTTCAACAAAGCACATCTATGCTCAGCTCATCGATGATGTAAACGGCGTTACTCTTGCTTCTGCATCAAGCATGGATAAGGGCTTTGAGGGCAACGGCGGCAACGCAGAGGGTGCTCGCAAGGTCGGCGAGATGATCGCTAAGAACGCAGCTGATAAGGGTATCAGCGAAGTAGTTTTCGACAGAGGCGGCTACCTCTACCACGGCAGAGTCAAGGAACTCGCAGAGGGTGCCCGTGAAAACGGATTAAAGTTCTAAGAGGGAGGTAAAACAATGGCTAATATTGAAACACAGGCTCCTGAGTTCGTTGAGAAGGTCGTAGCTATCAACCGTGTATCAAAGACAGTTAAGGGCGGACGTATCATGAAGTTCTCCGCACTGGTAGTTGTCGGCGACGGAAACGGCACAGTAGGCTTCGGTCTCGGAAAGTCAGGAGAAGTTCCCGATGCAATCCGTAAGGGCATCGAGGACGCAAAGAAGAACCTTGTAAAGGTTTCTCTCAAGGGAACTACTATCCCTCACGAAATCGTTGGCGCATTCGGCGCAGGCAGAGTTCTTATGAAGCCCGCTGCACCCGGTACCGGCGTTATCGCAGGCGGTCCTGTCCGTGCCGTGATCGAAGTAGCAGGCATCAAGGATATCAGAACAAAGTCACTTCGTTCAAACAACCCCTGCAACGTAGTAAGAGCAACGATCAACGGCCTCGTAAACTGCACTTCCGCAAAGGATGTTGCTGCTAAGAGAGGCAAGACCGTTAAGGAAATATTAGGTTAAGGAGGCAGTAAGAAATGGCAAAGAATATCAAGCTCGTAAAGAGTCTCATTGGTAGAAAGAAGGACCAGATCGCTACTGCTCAGTCACTTGGCCTCAGGAAGGTCGGAGATGTTACAACACAGCCCGACAATGAGCAGACAAACGGCAAAATCAAGAAGATCTCACACCTCATCGAGGTTACAGAAGCGTAAACAAGGAGGTGCAATGATATGAAAATTCACGAATTAACACCTGCACTCGACTCCAACAAGGCTGTAAAGCGTATAGGCAGAGGCCACGGTTCAGGTAACGGCAAGACAGCGGGCAAGGGCCACAAGGGTCAGAATGCTCGTAGCGGCGGCGGCGTAAGGATCGGCTTTGAAGGCGGCCAGATGCCCCTCGCAAGAAGAATCCCCAAGAGGGGCTTCAACAACATCTTTGCAACAAAGTACGCTATCGTTAACGTTTCAGATCTTAACAAGTTCAAGGATGATACTGTAGTAGACACAGAGCTTCTCATAGCTTCAGGTCTCGTAAAGAAGGTATACGACGGAGTAAAGATCCTCGGTAACGGAGAGCTTTCCGCAAAGCTGACTGTAAAGGCTGCTAAATTCTCACAGAGCGCTGTTGAAAAAATAGAAAAGGCTGGCGGGAAAGCAGAGGTGATGTAATGTGTTTCAGACCTTGAGAAAGGCATGGGGAGTACCCGAGATCAGAAAAAAGATCTTATACACATTATTCATGATAATCATCTTCAGATTCGGATGCGCAGTGGCAGTTCCTTATCTCAACTCCGATGTCGTAAGGACATGGATGGATACAAAGGCTTCCGACGGCGGCTTCCTCGATTACATGAATACCATTACCGGTGGCGCAATGTCACAGGCTACAATGTTTTCACTTTCGATCACACCATTCATCAACGCTTCCATCATCATGCAGCTGCTGACCTATGCACTGCCTCCTCTCGAGCGTATGCGCGATGAGGGTGAAGAGGGAAGAAAGAAGATCGACAAGATCACGGCATTCGTTGCCATGGTTCTCGCTGTAGTAATGTCCTACGGATATTACCTCATCCTCAAGCGTATGAACGTTGAGGGTGAAGGCGGTACGGTTCTTCACGCGCTCAAGTACAGAAGCGGCGGAGAGGGCTGGTTTGCAGCCTTCGTAATCATCGGCTGTTTCGTTGCAGGCGCACTCATCGTTGTTTGGATGGGTAACAGGATCAGCGACAAGGGTCTCGGAAACGGTATCTCTGTGCTCCTCTTTGCAGGTATCGCAGCAAGATTCCCTACCGATGCAGCTCTTCTCGTAAAGCTCACAAAGGATACCCCCAGCAAGTACCTCTTCGTATCACTGGGCTATCTCTTATTCATAGTTCTCGAGATCGCTTTCATCGTTTTCATGAACGAGGCAGAAAGACGTATCCCGATACAGTACGCAAAGCGCGTAGTCGGCAGAAAGCAGTACGGCGGACAGAAGACACATATCCCGATAAAGGTTATCATGAGCGGCGTTATGCCTATCATCTTCGCTATGTCGTTTATGTCTCTTCCCCAGACCATCCAGCTGTTCGCAGGAGAGCCTACAAAGGCAAGCGGTTTCTACTACCACTTCTGCAAGTTCTTCAGCACAAGAAACTGGAGCTATGCAGCTATCTACTTCCTGCTCATAATCGCGTTCAACTACTTCTACGTTTCGATCCAGTACAATCCCGTTGAGATCGCTAACAATCTCCGTCAGTCAAACGGCGGTATCCCCGGCATCAGACCCGGTAAGCCTACTTCGGATTACATCCAGAGAGTACTCAACAAGATCTCTCTCGTGGGCGCGATCTTCCTGGGTATCATCGCTGTTATCCCGATCTTCATCTCGATGGCAGACGAGCAGCTCAGATCACTTTCAATGGGCGGTACTACGATCCTTATCGCAGTAAGCGTTGCGCTTGAAACAACAAGAACACTTGAATCACATCTTATGATGCGTCATCATAAGGGCTTCTTACAGTAAAGGAGGACCGACACATATGAACCTTATCTTTTTAGGCGCCCCCGGCGCAGGCAAGGGTACTCAGGCAGAGGTAGTGTCCGACGCTCTGAATATTCCTCAGATCTCAACAGGCAATATCCTCCGCGAGGCCGCAAAGAACGGCACAGAGTACGGCCTTAAGGCTAAGGCTGCTATGGACGCGGGTGCTCTCGTATCAGACGATATCGTTATCGGTATCCTGAAGGAGAGAATAGCTGAGGACGACTGCAAAAACGGTTTCATCCTCGACGGCTTCCCAAGAACGGTTCCTCAGGCAGAGGCTCTTGACAAAATGAACATCCAGATCGACAAGGTGATCGAGATCCACGTTCCCGACGAGACTATCAAGCAGAGAGTTTCGGGCAGAAGAGTCTGCCAGGGCTGCGGAGCTTCATACCACATCGAGTATAAGCCTACAAAGGTTGAGGGTGTTTGCGATAAGTGCGGCGACAAGACTATCGTTCGCAAGGACGATCAGCCCGAGGTTGTACTCGACAGACTCGCAACTTATCACGAAAAAACAGCTCCTCTGAAGGACTATTACGAGAAGCAGGGCAAGCTTGTCACTGTTATCGGTCAGGAAGAGGTCGCTGAAACTTCAAAGCTCACACTGGCAGCAGTAGGAGTAGAGAAGTAATGAGCATAACTATCAAATCAAAGTCCGAGTTAGCCATAATGCGTGAAGCAGGTAGGATTACCTGCGGCGCAATATGGTATGCGGGCGAAAGATTGAAGGCGGGTATGTCAACGCTCGACGTTGATAAGCTGGTGGGCGAGTACTTTGCACGCCACGACAGCAAGTCCTGCTTCAAAGGCCTTTACGGATTCCCCGGAAACGCTTGTATCTCAGTAAATGAGGAGATAATCCACGGTATCCCCAAGGCAAGCCGCAGACTTAAAGAAGGCGATATAGTAAGCATCGACACGGGAGCCGCTTATAAGGGCTTCAACGGAGACAGCTGCTGGACCTTCCCTGTGGGCAAAATATCTGATGAAGCTAAAGCATTGCTTGAGGTTACGGAGCAAAGCCTTTACGAGGGCATAGCTCAGGCTCAGGTTGGCGCAAGAATCGGAGATATTTCTCATGCTGTTGAAGAGTATTGTGCTTCACGAGGCTACGGAATCGTAAGAAATTACTGCGGCCACGGAATCGGCAGAGAAGTTCATGAATCACCCGAAGTACCGAACTGGGGAAAACCCGGTCACGGTCCCAGACTGGTAGCGGGTATGACCATCTGCATAGAACCCATGATTAATGTCAAGGGAGACGACGTCAGGGTCATGAAGGACAACTGGACAGTCGTAACGAAAAGTGGTTCACTTTCAGCTCACTTTGAGCATATGATCGCAATAACTCCTGACGGTCCCGTCATTCTGACACAGCCCTGACGGAGGGAATTATAGTGAAGCTGCTTAAAGGCTCTGTTGTAAGAGCGGAGGCAGGTCGTGACGGCGGAGGATACTTCGCAGTTACAGACTTTGATGAAAAGTATTGCTTCATCGCAGACGGCAAGAGCAGAAAGCTCGACAAGCCAAAGCGGAAGAATATAAAACATATCCGCATTACAGACAGTATGATCGATCTAAACGATATAACTGATAAAAAACTCAGGAACGCTCTGAAGCAGTTCGGCAGCGCTGAGTAAAGGAGGTTATGCAAAGTGTCAAAAGAAGATGTAATCGAGGTTGAAGGCGTTGTAACAGACGCTCTGCCTAATGCAATGTTTAAGGTTCAGCTTGAGAACGGACATGAGGTATTATCCCACGTTTCGGGCAAGCTCAGAATGAATTATATCAGAATCGTTCCTGGTGACAAGGTAAAGCTTGAAATGTCACCGTACGACCTTTCAAAGGGCCGTATCACATGGCGCGTTAAGTAACAATACAGGATATCCAGAATATCCGCTATCCGCTAAAGGAGGTATTTTCAATGAAAGTCAGACCTTCAGTAAAACCTATTTGCGAAAAGTGCAAGGTTATTAAACGTAAAGGCAGAATAATGGTTATCTGCGAAAACCCAAAGCATAAGCAGCGTCAGGGCTGATGACCCGAACGCATTAATGGAGGTGCAATTATAATATGGCAAGAATAGCCGGTGTTGACCTTCCCAAGAATAAGAGAATCGAAATCGGTCTCACTTATATCTACGGAATCGGTCGTCAGACTGCAACAAATATCCTCGCAGCAACAGGCGTAAACCCCGACGTAAGAGTCAAGGATCTCGCTGAGGAGGATGTAGCTAAGCTTCGTGACTATATCGACGAGCATTACACAGTAGAGGGTGACCTCCGCCGTGAAGTTGCTCTTAACATCAAGAGACTTGTTGAAATAGGCTGCTACAGAGGCGTTCGTCACCGTAAGGGTCTCCCCGTAAGAGGACAGAGAACAAAGACAAACGCAAGAACCCGCAAGGGCCCTGTAAAGACTATCGCTAACAAGAAGAAGTAAGGAGGTCATGAGCTTTGGCACAGCAGAAGGGTAAAAAAGTTACTACTGTCAGAAGACGTAGAGAACGTAAGAATATCGAAAGCGGCGCTGTTCATATCCAGTCCACTTTCAATAACACGATCGTTACGATCACAGATACAGCCGGAAACGCTATCTCTTGGGCAAGCGCAGGCGAACTCGGTTTCAGAGGCTCAAAGAAGTCCACTCCTTTCGCAGCTCAGACAGCTGCCGAGACAGCAGCAAAGGCTGCTATGGAGCACGGCCTCAAGAACGTAGAAGTATATGTAAAGGGACCCGGTGCAGGCCGTGAAGCAGCTATCAGAGCACTTCAGACCGTAGGCCTTGAGGTAAGAATGATCAAGGACGTAACACCTATCCCGCACAATGGCTGCCGTCCGCCTAAGAGACGTCGTGTCTGATCAAATTGGAGGTGTATTAATATGGCAGTACAGAAAGAACCAATTCTTAAGAAGTGCAGATATCTGGGCATCAGCCCCGCTGTTATGGGCGTTTCCAAGAAGGAGTCCATCCGTTTCAAGAACGCAAACAACAGAAAGAAGATCTCTGAATACGGTCTTCAGCTGAAGGAAAAGCAGAAGCTGAAGTTCATCTACGGCGTACTCGAAAAGCAGTTCAGACACTACTTTGCGATCGCTGAGAAGATGGAGGGTAAGGCCGGTGATAACCTTATCACTTGTCTCGAATCCAGACTGGACAGCGTTGTATACAGAATGGGCCTGGCTCTCACAAGAAGAGAGGCAAGACAGCTCGTTGTACACAGCCACTATACAGTAAACGGCAAGAAGGTAAACA
>NZ_CAMYUE010000022.1 GCF_947301925.1 uncultured Ruminococcus sp. | reverse complement strand
TTGAAGTAGTCGTAGACGAATTCGGGTCTATGGGACCACTTGTTGTTGAAGTAGTTGTAGACGAATTAGGATCTATCGGACCACTTGTTGTTGTAGTAGTCGTAGACGAATTAGGATCTATCGGACCACTTGTTGTTGTAGAAGTTGTTGTAGTAGTTGATGTCACATCGGGAAGTGCAACGATGATAGCACCGTTTACGCCGATGAGCTTGTCAGTGATATCGTTACCGTCTGTATCGAAGATCATGAGTGATCCCTTTACAAACTCTACAGGATATGTGCCGGGCTGTGTTCCCTCGGGAACGTTGTAAGTAAGGATAGCAACGTTGTCGCCGTCGTTAGCTGCAACCTGAACACCTACTGTATTAGCGAAATCGAACTTCTTCTTGAGAGCGTTTGCAACGATGCTTGCACCGTATGCGTCAGAGCCCTCGATAGCGAAGTAATTTACGCCGTCGCGGTTCTTGATATCGAACTGAGCGCCTGCGATAGCAAGCCTTGAGTTGTCCATATCAACTACCTTGATAGGAAGCTTTACAGTCTCTCCGGGATAAGCGGTAACTGTAGCGATCTGCCAGATGATACCGCCCTCGGGAGCAGTTACTGTTGTAGTTGTTGTTGTGGTTGTAGGACCGGGTGTAGTTGTTGTAACAACGTCTACTACTTCGATCCAACCGTCTGTAAATGTAACCTTATCAGTGATGTCGCCGCCGTTTGTGTCGCTTACGAACTGATTTGTCCACTTTACAGGATACTGTCCCTTAGGACAATCTGTAGGTACAGTGAAGGTAAGGGTCATGATCTTGTCGCCGTCATATGCGCCCTTGCCGATACCGCTCGCCTGAGCGAAAGCAAAGCTCATCTTGTCGTCGTTCTTGACCAGATCTGTACCGTAAGGAGTACCTGCAGCTGTGCTGTACTTTGTAGGAGCTGTGCCCTTGATGCCGAACTGAGCGCCTGCAACCTCAAGGTCGCTGTCGCCCTTTACGAGAACGTCAAGAGTAACTGTCTGACCGCGCTCAGCCTGAACCTTGGGGATAACCCACTCGGCTGTGCCGTCAGTAGTTTTGCCTACTGTGATAGAACCGTCAACAAAGATAACGTTGCTTGTGATATCTCTGCCGTCGGTGTCGCTTACGAATGCGTCAGACCACTTAACGGGATATTTACCGTCTGCGCAGTCTGCGGGAACTGTGTAAGTAAGTGTGAAGATCTGTGAACCGTCAGCAGCTGCAACACCTGCACCGCTTACGTTGCCGAAAGCAAATGACTGCTTTGCATCGTTGGCTGTGATGGGAGCGCCGTATGCTGTACCGTCAGCGATCTTGGAATACTTGACTGTGTCGGCGTTGATCTTGAACTGTGCGCCTGCTACAGGAACTGCAGCCTTAGCACTGTCGTCGACTACTGCCTTCAGTGTAACTGTTTCACCCTTCTGGGCTGTTACATTGTCGAGTACCCACTTTACCTTGCCCTCAACTACGACGTTTTTCTTTACAGTGATAGAACCGTCCGTGAACTTTACGTTTGCAGTGAGATCCTTACCGTCTGTATCGCATACAAAGCCGTCAGCCCACTTTACGGGGTAAACGCCTTCGCCGCAGTCAGAAGGAACCTGGAACTTGAACGAAGCGATTGTTGCGCCGTCAGCTGCAACAACGCCTGCGCCTGTGCCATTGCCGAAAGCAAATGACTTCTTGTCGTTATTTACAGCAAATGAAGAAGCGTATGCGCCGCCCTCCGTCATTGAGCTGTAGTTAACGTGTGAATCGTTATCGATCTTGAACTGTGCGCCTGCAACGGGAAGTGTTGCATTATCGGGAGCGCTTACAGTAGCCTTGACTGTAACTACTTCGCCGGGAGCGGCTGTTACCTTGTCAAGTACCCATTCGATATTACCGTTGGCTTCAGCGTCCTTTACAACGATCTCGCCATTGGTGAATGTAACCTTTTCAGTGATGTCGTTTCCGTCTGTATCGCTTACAAACTGATCTGCCCACTGAACAGGATACTTTGTACCGGGAGCTGCATTGGCAGGAACTGTGTAAGCAAGAGTAACAACTACTGAATCATCAGCAGCTACTATTCCTCTGCCTGCACCCTGACCGAAAGCAAACTTGCCCTTATTATACGCTATGCTTGCGCCGTATGCGTCACCGTCGGTCTTTGAACCGAAGGTCACATCTGCTGCTGAAATCTTGAACTGTGCACCCGCAACTGCGAGACTTGAACTCTTGACTACTACGGGCATAGTGACCGTCTGGCCTGGAGCTGCAGTTACTGTTGGGATGAGCCATTCTACTTTACCGTCAGCAGCGGTTCTGTTAGCAGAAACATCCAGTACTTCGCCCATACTAACATTAGGCTGCTCAGCAGAAATACTGCCGGCAGCACTAACTGACGAAGCAAATGCACCTGCCATGAGCGTGAAGCTCATGGCAATGGATGTAACTGCAGAAAGCAGTTTCTTCATCAGTGCATTTCCTTTCCGAGCGATTTGCTCTATTTAATTAGTACGTACTTATAATCTCCTTACTGAGGAAGAGTTACAAGATCAACGATAGACTTGAGGATTGTTTCTGAGTCAGCAGCTGTGAGCTTAACGCCTGCGGGATCAACTGCAGCGCCAGACTTATCCTGAGGATCCTTAACGTCGCCGTTTACCTTACCCTGATCAGATACAGGATATGTAGGATCGTTGAGGTATCTGTTGAGAACTACTACGTCAGCAACGTTAACCTTACCATCGCAGTTTACATCACCCCATGTAGGAGCAAGCTTACCAGCGGGAGGTGTAGTTGTAGTTGTTGTTGTTGTAGGATCGGGAGTTGTAGTAGTTGTAGTTGTTGTTGTAGTTGTCTCAGATGTAGTTGTTGTTGTTGTTACGTCTGAGCCAATTGTGAGTACGAAAGGAGTTACAGCTGCTGAGTACTTATCGCCTGAGCCGCCTTCCTTGAATACCTTGAGCTCGCTCTTAACGAGATCAACTGTGTACTTTGTGCCGTTTGCAGCGTTTGCGGGAACCTTAACCTTGATTACAGATACAGACTCGCCGTTTGTAACTGCTGAAGGCTCACCGTCGCCAGAACCTACTGACATGATGCTGATACGAGCCTCGTCTTCGTTGGTGTTGATTGTAGCACCGCCGAGAGCCTTAGCCTTCTTGCCCATCTGAACGAGCTCGAGACCGCCGAGGTCATACTGAGCGTCCATACCTGCGCAAGTGTTTGTGCCTGCGTCAACTACGAGGCTGAGTGTGAGCTCTGCACCTGCTTCAGCGTTAGCAGTTGAGTTGCCGTTGCCGTCAACGATCTTGAACTTGAACTGTGCATTAGGATCAACAGTTGTAGTTGTTGTAGGACCGGGAGGTGTAGTTGTTGTTGATGTTGTTGTTGTCGGAAGAACTGTGCCATCGTTTACTGTAAGAACGATAGGAGTTACAGCTGCTGAGTACTTATCGCCTGAGCCGCCTTCCTTGAATACCTTGAGCTCGCTCTTAACGAGATCAACTGTGTACTTTGTGCCGTTTGTTGCGTTTGCGGGAACCTTAACCTTGATAACAGATACAGACTCGCCGTTTGTAACTGCTGAAGGCTCGCCGTCGCCAGAACCTACTGACATGATGCTGATACGAGCCTCAGCTTCGTTGGTGTTGATTGTAGCACCGCCGAGAGCCTTAGCCTTCTTGCCCATCTGAACGAGCTCGAGACCGCCGAGGTCATACTGAGCGTCCATACCTGCGCAAGTGTTTGTACCTGCGTCAACTACGAGGCTGAGTGTAACTTCCTGGCCGGCTGTTACGTCAGCTGCTGAGTTGCCGTCAGCGTCAACGATCTTGAACTTGAACTGTGCGTTAGGATCAACAGTAGTTGTTGTTGTGCTTGGGTTGGGATCCTTTGTTGTTGTTGTGATAATGCCGTTTCCAACCTGAACTACGAAAGGAGTAACGCCTGCTGTGTACTTGTCACCAGAGCCGCCTTCCTTGAATACCTTGAGCTCGCTTGAAACGAGATCAACTGTGTACTGTGTACCCTCTGCAGCGTTTGCGGGAACCTTAACCTTGATAACAGATACAGACTCGCCGTTTGTAACTGCTGAAGGCTCGCCGTCGCCAGAACCTACTGACATGATGCTGATACGAGCCTCAGCTTCGTTGGTGTTGATTGTAGCACCGCCGAGAGCCTTAGCCTTCTTGCCCATCTGAACGAGCTCGAGACCGCCGAGGTCATACTGAGCGTCCATACCTGCACAGGTATTGTTGCCAGCGTTAACTACGAGGTTAAGTGTGAGCTCTTCGCCGGCAGCAGCATTTGCTGTAGAATTGCCGTTGCCGTCAACTATCTTGAAGTTGAAGTCCTTGTTACCTACGGGAACAGGAGTTGTTGTAGTTGTAGTTGTTGTTGTGGGGTTAGGAGCTGTAGTTGTTGTTGTAACTTCAGTACCATCGCCCTCGATCTTGATTGTAAGACCGCTTGTTGTGAGGTTGTTTTCCTCAAGTGAATACTTGCGTGAAGTATCTGAAGGGTTCTCTTTTCTTGCCTCGATCATAGGAGACATAACAGTTACCTTCTCATCAGGATCTGTATCATAGTGATGGAAGTCAACGTGATATGTACCTGCTGCGATGTTGGCAGGAACTGTGATGTCGAAAGCATAGAGAGGATAATCGTCAGACTTTGTGCCTGCCCACTTATAATCTCTGCCATCGTTCATCCATGAAAGTCCGATGAAATAGTTTTCTGCGCCTGCAGCTGTCATTGAAGGCTCGCAGCCAAAGATATAACGTCCGGGAGCCATGTAGCCGTCCATGTCGTCCATGATACCGCCGAATGTGATATACTGGTCTGTTGAACCTGAACCGGAAGAAAGTGTAACATTCTTCTCGGAATCATAGTACTTCTGATCGGGAAGACGAACAGCGAACTTAAGATCAGGTGAATCAGTTGTAACAGCAACTGAGAGTGAACCTGTGTCGTTGTCTGTACCCTCTGTCAGATAAACAGCAGCAGGGATATTGTAGCCATTAGCACCGATATCAGCCTTCTTGATTGTAACCTCAGAAGCGCCGTTGGAGATACCGGGCTTAGTGTCATCATATGTTTTAATAGAAAATCCCTTGGTTGCGTCTGCAGCGCCTACTGTTGCAGGAACTACCGCGCTAACCATCGTTGCAGCCATACACAGTGATGTGACTGCAGAAATTAACTTTTTCATTTGTAATAATTCCTTTCTTTAGGTTTTTACGCCTACTAATAAAACATAAATTGGGTTTGTATTCCTTTGTAAGGGGGACAAATCAGATAATCTCGGATCAAAGTTCTTTGATATTGTGGAGCAGATAATTCTGGATCTTGAGAGCATCGTTAGATGTAAGACCCACTACATCCTTATCAACATCGCCGTTTACCTTACCCTGATTAGTAAGGTGCTTAGCGTCTGAACCGCTTATGCCATACTTATTGGGGTTTGCAAGGCTCTGCATGATGAGGATAGCATCTGCAAGCTCGACAACTCCATCACAGTTAGTATCACCGGCAAGTGTCACTGAAGGACCGCCTGTTGTAGGCTGTGTGCCGATGGTAACCTTTCCGTTTGTGGTCTCTACATCGAGCTTAACGGGCTTTCCGTTAGACTCATAGCCACAGCCGATCTTTCCGTTTACTGTCTTAGAGCCGGAATATGTCTCACGGTCAATTGCCTTGACTGCAAGCTCTGAGCTTGTGCCTTCCTTAGCGCTGCTTGAAACAGTGCCCTTGATGGTACAGAATGTTCCGTCGCCCTTGAGCCAGTATGAAGAATCCTCGGCAGCAGTAGACCATATCAGGTTTACACAACCCTCTTTGCTGTTGATTGAGCTCTCGAAGAGATCGCTGAGTGAAGCTGAAAGATCAGCTGACTGAGGGATCTTTGTTACGAGACCACCTGCTTCAACAGATGTGATTGTGAGTACGCTGCTGTCATAAGCTACAGCAAAGTCAAGTGCCTGAATGCCGGAAGATGGAATATCAGCCAACGATACGTCCACTGAGAAGTCCCCACCTACCTTTGCATTAGTTGTGCCAACGGATATCTGCACTGTTTCGCCGGCAGCTGCAACAGGTGCAAGTGAGCAGACTGAAAGTGAAAGCATCGTAGCAGCGATAGCTCCGACGACTACCTTTTTTGTCTTCATTATTTTTTCCTCCTTCTTCAATAATGTTATATAACAAAGGAACGGGGTGCCCCTTTAATTATATCTTGTCTTAACGCAGCGGATACACCGTTCCGCCCTCCCTGCAAAACCGTATCACCGATAACGAATGAAAGCTGTGCGAAAGCGTATGGCATTCCTGCCGCTGCTCAGTCATACAGACGAGGCTTAAGCTGTCCGAGCTGCGGTTTTCGGCGGATCATCTTCCGACCCGGCGTTTGTCCACGCCGCGCTCTGAAGCTCCCCTCTGCCGTCAGCCTGCGACTGAAAACTCCGCTCTGCAAGCAGTGGTTTTGTCGTAAGACGCATCACACTGCCGTGATGAGATACTTAATCCCAAATCTATATTTATTCATGATTTCATTATATATCAGGTCTAAAAAAAAGTAAATAGGTTCATACTGTTTTTGGTATTTTACCTAAACAGGAAAACTGATTTTTGCACGGTTTGCACAATGACTTTTTTCTGGAAAAACTCCAGTCAAACAGGATTTTTAAACCAAAAATGAATTTATCAAATTATTTGTCGAGCTTGCGGAATTCTTCGGGTATTGCCTCGTCGATTATGCGGTTTATGACGTCCCAGCCGAAGTCGGTATATGTGCCCTGAGGCACTGCGTAGGGAAGTCCGTGACGGTCCGCCAGCTCCTTGGAATACTTGCTGTACGGATAAACCTTCATGTTGGAGAAATCGTTCTCATAGTGGACGATCGTAGGTATGCAGCCCACGTTCTCAAGCCTCAGCTCATTGGTCTCTCCGTCGATGACGATATCGAAATCGGGGAGCTCGCCAACAACGTTGAAGTTGTCTGTCTGAGCGCAGATGAAGTTGCCCATGGAGTAATAGACGAAGCCCTTTGTGCCGTCGTCGCGGGTGATCCACTCCATAGTTTCCGCTGTATGTGTATGGCAGCCGAGGATAACATCGGCGCCCCAGTTCACCATTTTGTTTGCCAGCTCCACTCTGTCCTCGGACACGATATTGGTGTCCTCGACGCCCCAGTGTGCGGCAACTATAACGGCATCGGCCTTTTCCTTGGCCTCCTTGATCTGTCTCTCTATAACGTCCTCCTCGGAGTTCTTTATAACTCTCAGCGGAACGTCGTTGAGCAGATCGTCGAAGCCGTTGATATGCTCTGCGTATGCAAGGAAAGCGACCTTTACGCCGTTGACCTCACGTATGCGGATATTGTTTGCGTCCTCCTCGTTGAGATAGGCTCCGAGCACTGTAAGATCGTTCTCCTTTGCCTTCTCGTTCCAGAAGTTAATGGACTCCTCGAGGCCGTCGGTACCCATGTCCAGCAGATGGTTGTTAGCCATGGTGAATACATCGAAGCCGCAGTCTATCACCGCGTCCGCCACCTCGGGAGGCGAGTTGAATATGAGCACTCCGCCCTCTGCACCGCGGACGCCGTTGCTCTTTGAGATAACGGTCTCCTGGTTGAGAATGGCCAGATCAGCGTCCTGTATGAGGTACTTGACCTCGGAATACATGGGCTTGAAGTCGTAGCCGTTGCCTCCTGCAAGGGCCTCGGCATTCTTGAATACCGAATAGTGGATGAGGTTATCGCCCGCAGCCGTAACGTGTACCACCTTATCGGGCGGCAGCGTTGTAAGCTCCTCGGTGGTCTCCTCGGGAACTGTCGTACCTGTTGTTGTCTGCGCATCGGGATCGGCCCTGCCGACCACATGGCTCGTTGCGCAGCCCACTCCGCAAGCCACGAGGGTGGTGAATATCGCAAGAGCGCCGAAAGCGCGTCCTTTTCTCAATTTCATAAATACTCCTTTGCGAAAGGGCATAAAATCCCTGAAAATATGCCGCTTCCTAAAATCATTATATCACATTATTTTTCATTTGGCAATTACAAATTGTATCAAACTTAAATGAATTTACGTTGTGTTTTATAAGCCTCAAGATTAAATTTCAGCCCCAAACAACGTATTTAAGGCAAATTCTTCCTCTCAGCTTTATTATACACAATTATTTGTTCATTCATACGAAGTTTTTCAAAGAAAATTGTGCAAGCTGACTATTCGCCCTTGTTTTGTCCACTTTGTATACACAAAAATTACAATCTGTTAATTTCACGGCTTTCCTGAAGCTCAATGAACTCCTCCGCAAGAGCTTCCGCCTCCGCATAGGAGGACAGCTGATAGCAGCGGCCGCGGAACTTGGCCGAGCCGTAGTATCCGTTCATATACCAGGCAGCGTGCTTACGCGCCTCGTGCATAGCGAGCTCCTCGCATTTTTCGCTGAGCTCCAGTATGAGCCTTATATGCTCCAGCATGACTCTCATCTTCTCGCGGAGCTCCGGCGGCTCATAGGCCTCTCCCCTGAGCAGGGACTCTGTCTCGCGGAAAATGAACGGGTTGCCGTAGCTGCCGCGGCCTATCATTACAAGGTCGCAGCCCGTCTGCCTGTACATCTCCGCGCAGGAGGCTCCGTCGGTGACGTCGCCGTTGCCTATGACAGGCACGGAAACGGCCTCCTTCACAGCCTTTATGATATTGCTGTCGGACTGTCCGCTGTAGAACATATCCCTCGTGCGTCCGTGGACGGCTATGGCCGCTGCTCCAGCCGCTTCAAGGGCTTTCGCCATTTCGGGCGCATTTATGGTATCAGCGCTCCAGCCGCTGCGTATCTTCACTGTAACGGGAGTATCCCCTGCCGCCTTCACGGCCGCCTCCGTAACGGCTGACGCCAGCTTTATATCCTTCATCAGCGCCGAGCCTGCCCCCGTGCCCACTACCTTCGGCACAGGACAGCCCATGTTGATGTCTATGATATCGGGACGGTACTCCAGCACTATCTTCACGGCCTCGCCCATGAAGTCGGGCTCGCTGCCGAAAAGCTGCACAGCCATGGGGCGCTCCTCATCGGTGACGGTGCACAGCTCAGCTGTCTTGCGGTCGCTGTAGCATATGCCCTTCGCGGACACCATCTCGCTGACAACATAGGCCGCTCCGTACTTCTTGCACATGAGCCTGTAGGCTCTGTCGGCAACTCCCGCCATGGGCGCAAGAGCCGCCGTGCGGGCTATGCTGACCTTTCCTATTTTAATTGTGTCAGTCATCAGCGTTCTCCGCAGCCTTGTCCTTGTTCCTGAAAACGAACACCTTGCTGAGTATGTAATTGGCTATGAATATCGCCACCTGACTGAGGAAGGTTATCACGGTCTTGCTCATGCCGAGCCAGTCGCAGCACACAAGGAATATTGCCTCCTCCATGCCCAGAGTGGCCAGCCTTGCCCCGTAGAAGGAAGCGAATACCTTCCAGAATTCCTTCGAGGTTTTTGTCTCGTTCTTGAAGACGTATTTTTTATTTGTAAAGAAAGCAAATGTCACGGCGCATATCCATGAGAACACCACGCCTGCGGTACTCTCCCACCTGGGCTCTCCGGGCACCAGCCAGAAGAGCAGGAGCTTCGTTACAATGGATACCACTGTGGTCAGTCCGCCGAAAACAAGATAGAGCCACTTCTCCTCATACTTATAGTATATCTTCTGAAGGGGCTTCGGAAGTATCGAAACGCACCACTTAATGAATTTTTCCATTTTATCTGTCCTTTCAGAAATTCAATCGCCCTTATATAATAGCAGTTTGCGGACAGAAATGCAAGTCATTTCACGATATTTTTATTTAATATCCGTTTTTTTCTGCCATATGGCAAAACACCTCCGCTATATACTATCGACGTCTCAGCAAAAAACATAACAGGTTTTGGAACAAAAAATTTTCAACAGCGGTTACTGCCCGATTTCAAGGGAGCTGCCGCTCGTTTCGAGTATACTTCTTGTAATTTATTTTGTTAAAATTACACATAATTCTGAGGCATTTTTTGTAGCAATGCCGTATTGTAAATAACAGAGCGTTGTGCTATAATAATTATAGATTGATTGTTTTATACAGTTAATGAATACGCTCTGTTTTCATTCCACGGCTAACGCCTGTCGGAATATTAAAAGCTCCCCGAAAGGGGAGTTTTTTATTTGTGATTTTGTACAATGCACCCGTGATAATATTATACTGTATTATCATTGAAAAGCTCTGTCGCTTTATGGTATAATTAGAATATATAAGCACGGACGGAGGTATTCAGATGAGTACATCAGCAAAAAAACCGAGAAAAAAGAAAACCGGCAGCAGCAGTAATACCGTAGAGATAAACATTGATCCAAAGAAGCTCATCAGCGGCAATCCCATGCTGGTGCTGTGCTTCATAGTCATCGCACTTGTCATCGGCTTTATCGCCGCAAGACAGTTCTACAAGCCCGACCACTCCTTCGCTCCCATAGAGGAAGAAGCAACGGTGGACTCCGTTACTCTGGAGGAGATAATAACTCCCGCAAGCGACCTTGTTTCCACCAAGTATACATACACCGACGCAGATGTCTACGAGAACAGCAAGAAGCTCTTCGGCAAGAAGGTGCCCCTGACCACGGACAAGGTGATATTCACCTACAGCGGCATAATCAGCGCAGGTATCGACCTTTCGCAGATAAAGTACGATATAGACAACGACGCAAAGACCATTACGGTAACACTTCCGGAGCCGAAATTCATGTCCCACGAAATGGACGAGAACAGCTTCAAGTTCTATGACGCCAAGAACTCCATATTCACCGAGACCAAGCTGGAGGACTATTCAAGTCTCATGGCAAAGCTGAAGAAGGAGAAGGAGGATCAGCTCCGCAATGACGGCGAGTTCCTTCCCTCGGTAACAGAGAACGCCAAGAACGTGCTCAACGACCTGTTCAAGATAGCCGACGCCACCAGCAGCTATGAGATAATCTACAAGTAAAACACAAAGCTCCCCTGGGGGAGCTTTTCTTGTTCATTTCTTTTCTTCGGAAGATGTATCAAGGTTGTCGATAGAATATTTCAGACATTGTATAACAAGCTGATTGAGCGAAAGATTATTTTCAAACGCAAGCTTTTCGAGCTCGTCAACAAACTCCTTCGGAAGTCTGAATGTTTTGGTAACGTATTCCTCATAGCCTTTTTGCAGTTTAAACATACTCTCACGCTCCTTATAATCATTATCTAATATTTTATTGTGATTTTATACAATGATTTTGCAATAATTTTATATTGTATTATTATTGCATTAATCATATAATTATGTTATAATGACTATAAAGTAAAGCTTTGAAAGGGTGGAATACATGGCTAAAATCTTAAATATAACCGATACCTCAATTATAATTGGAACAGACAACGGAGGTTTGAAAGAAGTCAAGCTTTCTGATGTAAACTATTATCCGAGAGTCGGCGACCAAGTTGAGATTTACGAAACAGAAGAAAAGATCATTGTCACAAAAGCCGAAACTCCGCCTCTCCAACGTTCAGCACCTTCCAGCATTATAAATATAACCCCCTATAATTCACAAAATATGTCACCGCCACCTCAAAGATATGCAAACTCTCAAAAGCCTGTAAACAAGACTGCATACTGTTTGCTATGTATTTTCCTCGGCGGAATAGGCATTCATAAATTTTATGCCGGAAAAATCGGTATAGGTATTCTCTATTTATTGTTTTGTTGGACATTGATCCCTTCGTTAATTGCACTTATTGAATTTATCATAGCACTTTGCGACACCGCTGATGCAAATGGCAATATTCTCGTTTAACAGCTAACACAAAGCTCCCCTCGGGGAGCTTTAAAATATTGCGGGACGCCGGGAGCGGCGTCCCCTGCTGATAAAAAAGGCGTGACACAAGTCACGCCTTTTGATATTACTTGTTGAGATTTGCTTCGATCATGTCGAGCTCATCGTAGAGTGCCTGGGGGATATTGCCGCCCTTAGCCTTGATGTCCTCGTCATAGTATCTTCTCATCTCAGCGATCTCCTTCTTCCACTCTTCCTTGTCTACAGTGAGGAGCTTCTGGAGTGCAGATGCGGGAACCTCGTCCTCGATGCCCTTGAGGTTGATATCCTCAGCCTTGGGAAGGAATCCGATAGGAGTCTCAACAGCGTCAACTTCGCCCTCAACTCTCTTGATGATCCAGTCGAGAACTCTCATGTTGTCGCCGAAACCGGGCCAGAGGAAGTTGCCCTCGTCGTCAGTTCTGAACCAGTTAACGTTGAAGATCTTAGGAGCCTTGCTGCCGAGTCTTGCGCCCATTTCGAGCCAGTGTGCCCAGTAGTCGCCTACGTTGTAGCCGATGAAGGGCTTCATAGCCATAGGATCGTGACGGAGAACGCCTACTGCGCCTGTTGCAGCAGCAGTTGTCTCAGAAGATACGGCAGATCCGAGGTATGTACCGTGTGTCCAGTCGAATGACTGATATACCAGAGGAGCAGTTGTTGCACGTCTGCCGCCGAAGATGATAGCGGAGATCGGAACGCCCTCGGGATTGTTGAACTCGGGTGAGATGCAGGGGCAGTTCTGAGCGGGAGCTGTGAATCTTGAGTTGGGGTGAGCAAGCTTCTTGCCCTCGGCTACCCAAGCCTCACCGTCGCACTTGATACCTGTCCACTCTGTAGCGTCCTTGGGAGGATTCTCGTTGAGCTTCTCCCACCATACAGTGTTATCGCTGTTGTCAAGAGCAACGTTTGTGAAGATAGCGCCGTTCTTTGTACAAGCAAGAGCGTTGTAGTTGGACTTAGCGTTAGTTCCGGGAGCAACGCCGAAGAAGCCGTTCTCGGGGTTGATAGCGTAGAGTCTGCCGTCCTTGCCGGGCTTCATCCAAGCGATATCGTCACCTACTGTGAATACCTCATAGCCGTCCTTCTTGTATCCCTCGGGAGGAATGAGCATAGCCAGGTTGGTCTTTCCGCAGGCAGAGGGGAATGCAGCAGTGATGTACTTTACATCGCCGTCGGGCTTCTTAACGCCGAGGATGAGCATATGCTCAGCCATCCATGCCTCGTTCTTGCCCTGGAAGGAAGCGATACGCAGAGCGAAGCACTTCTTGCCGAGGAGAACGTTTCCGCCGTAAGCAGAGTTGATGGACCAGATAGTGTTCTCCTCGGGGAACTGAACGATGTATCTCTTCTCGGGATCAACGTCAGCCTTGGAGTGGAGACCTCTTACGAAATCGTCGGAAGTATCGCCGAGATTCTCGAAAGCCTGCTTGCCCATTCTTGTCATTATATTCATATTGAGAACAACGTAGATCGAGTCTGTTACCTCAACGCCTACCTTAGCGAGAGGAGAACCGATGGGTCCCATTGAGTAAGGGATAACGTACATTGTTCTGCCCTTCATAACGCCGTTGTACATAGGAGTGAGGAGAGCCTTCATCTCATCGGGAGCCATCCAGTTGTTTGTAGGACCTGCACCCTTCTTTTCCTTGGAGCAGATGAATGTTCTGTCCTCAACACGGGCAACGTCGTTAGCGCGTGTTCTGTGATAGAGGCAGTTGGGGTACTTCTCGGGATTGAGCTTGTACATTTTGTCCCAGCTGTCATCGGGAAGTGAAGTAACCTCCTCGATAAGAGCGTCGATCTGCTCCTTGGAGCCGTCGATCCACACTACCTTATCAGGCTGACAGAGAGCTACCATCTCGTCTACCCACTTTAATACGTTAGGGTTCTTTGTCAAAGACATTGTATAATACCTCCTAAAAATTTATCATGAAATATGCGGAAAGCACACCGCAAAACGGAATGTCAGGCAAAAGCCAAACGTTCCTCTGATACTATTATATCTGTTTTTTGTCAATAAGTCAATAGACACAGGTCATATTTTGACGGTATTTTTTCGGAATAGCAATATACCCGAAAAGCAATGCATTTCTTGCGGTAAAGCCGTTCTTTCACGCGAAAAAGCGCGGCACACCGTTGCCGTGTTATATAAAAAAACGCACTCTGTTATTCTTTTGTCAATGTCTGCCCGTATATTTTCATTCACCGGTTTGCTGTTTTGCCGGAAATGTCATATAAACAGCTCACCGCCGCTCCTCTTTTCGCGTCCGCAACTGCAAAACATGAAGATAACGCCGCGGCTGTTGCATTATACACTATGATATGTTATAATAAATATGTATTGCCTTCGGTCCCTGTTCATGCCATGAGGCTGAGGCCGAAGCTCAAAAGCCAAGAAAAGGAGCCTGCTATGAAACTACTTGCTATCGACGGCAACAGCATACTCAACCGTGCATTCTACGGTATAAAGCTGCTGACCAACAAAAAGGGTGAATTCACCAACGCCATATTCGGCTTCATGAACATATATCTCCGCAACGTAGGCGACATACGCCCCGACGCAGTTGCCGTGGCCTTCGACCTGCGCACTCCCACCTTCCGCCACAAGGCCGCGTCCTATTACAAGGCCAACCGCAAGGGTATGCCTCCCGAGCTGGCAGAGCAGCTGCCCAGAGTGAAAAAGCTTCTCGGCCTCATGGGCGTAAAGGTAGTGGAATGTGAGGGCTATGAGGCCGACGACGTCCTCGGCACTCTTTCAAAGCTCTGCTCCGACAGCGGCAATGAATGCTATGTGCTGACAGGCGACCGCGACAGCCTTCAGCTCATTGATGACAAGGTAACGGTAGTCCTTGCCACCAACAAGGAAAACATATACTACACTCCCGCCCGCTTCATGGAGGACTACGGCTTCGAGCCCATAAAGCTCATCGACCTGAAGGCTCTCATGGGCGACAGCTCCGACAATATCCCCGGCGTTGCAGGCATAGGCGAAAAGACCGCCTCCGCACTCATAAAGGAATACGGCTGCATAGAGACTCTCTATGAGAAGTACGAGGAGTCGGGACTTACCAAGGGCGTAAAGGCCAAGCTTGCAGCAGGCGCGGACTCCGCAAAGGAGAGCAAGTGGCTGGCCACCATAGTCCGCGACGCTCCCATAGATACCGACCTGAGCTCCTACAATATCGGTACTGCCGATACGGCTGCGGTCAGCCTCATGCTAAGCGAGCTGGAAATGTTCAAGCTCCTTGACAAGCTGGGCATAAGCGCTACCGAAGGTACCAATTCAGTCCCCGAAGCCAGGGAAGAGGAGGCTCCCGTTATCAATGCGGAGCTATGTGACCTCACCGCTGATATTATATGCGGACTTACGGACTGCGAGTACCTTTTCCGCGACGGAAGCCTGTCTGTCCGCAACGGCGATAAGGTATACACCACCGAGGACGAGCAGCTCATACTCTCATTCTTCGCCTCGGACTGCAACAAATCCACCGATGACGCAAAGGCTCACTACCGCTGGGCAATGGCCCGCGGCGGACAGCTGAAAAATATCCGCGGCGACGCTGCCATATGCGGCTATCTGCTCAATACCTCCGCCTCAGACTACGCCGTGGACAAGCTCTGCGCAGAGTACGGCGTCCACTATTACAGCGAGAACTTCGACCTTGCGGAGCTCCTTTCCCTCCGCGGGCTTATGAAAAAGCTCCGCGCCGAGATAGAGTCCGAGGGCATGACAGAGCTTCTGGAAAAGGTGGAGCTGCCACTTACTGAGGTACTTGCCTCCATGGAGGATACGGGAGTCCTCATAGACCGCAAGGGCGTGGAGGACTTCGGCGTGTATCTCTCGGAGATGATAGAGGAAACTCAGCAGATGATCTACGACGAGGCAGGTCATGAGTTCAATATCTCCTCCCCCAAGCAGCTGGGCACCGTCCTGTTCGAGGAAATGGGCCTGCCTGCAAAGAAAAAGACCAAGAGCGGCTATTCCACCAATGCGGAGGTGCTTGAGGAGCTCCGCAATCATGCTCCCATAGTTGACAACGTACTGAAATACCGCCAGTATACAAAGCTGAACTCCACATATGTGGCAGGCCTGCTGGACAAGATAGCTCCCGACGGCCGTATACACACATGGTTCCGCCAGACCGAGACCAGAACGGGACGTATCAGCTCAACAGAGCCAAATATGCAGAATATCCCCGTCCGCACCGAGCTGGGCGCACAGATGAGGAAGTTCTTCACCGCCGCCGAGGGTAAAACTCTTATCGACGCCGACTACAGCCAGATCGAGCTGAGAGTCATGGCTCATCTCTGCGGTGACGAAAATATGACCGAGGCCTTCACATCTGGGGAGGATATCCATACCTCCACTGCGGCTCAGGTCTTCGATATGCCGCTGTTCATGGTGACTCCCGAGATGAGAAGCGCCGCCAAGGCGGTAAACTTCGGTATCATCTACGGTATCGGAGCCTTCTCCCTTGCAAAGGACATCGGTACTTCCGTTGCAAAGGCAAAAAAATACATCGCGGACTACCTTGCCAAGTATCCCAAGGTAAATGAGTTCATGGAGACCACCGTGAACAACGCCTTCAGGGACGGCTATGTCACCACCATGTTCGGCAGAAAGCGCCGTATACCCGAGCTTTCATCGTCAAACAAGATGTTGCAGGCGGCAGGAAAGCGCATAGCTATGAATACCCCCGTGCAGGGAACGGCTGCCGACCTTATCAAGATAGCCATGATAAACGTATACGATCGCCTGAAAGCCGAGAAGCTTGACGCGAAGCTCATATTGCAGGTACACGACGAGCTCATCATCGAATCGGATATCTCCTGCGCGGATAAGTGCGCGGAGCTCCTGAAAGAGGAGATGCAGGGCGTGTACGATATGCGGGTCCCCCTTGCGGTGGAAGTCCACACGGGACACTCATGGTACGACGCGAAAGGCTGAGCAGCGTGACGCTGCACCCTTGCCACGTTGTCGCTTGTTTCACGCGCTCACTGTTATAAAAACCGTTACTTGTACATCGCTTACGGTATATTTGCAGGGACGGCCGCAGGCCGTCCGCAAATCACGCATTTCAAAGGAAAAATAATGAATAATTCTCAATTCTCGATTCTCAGTTCTCAATTAAACTATGAGGAGCTGTCTGCTCTGGATAAGCTCTGCGTCGGCGCCGACGGCTGGTCTGCGGAGTCCTTCCGCCAGGAGGCGCAGCGCCCCGAGAGCATTATCCTTGCCGCCTACGACGGGGACACCCTCGCAGGCATGATAGCAGGCTTCACTGCCGCCGATACGGGAGAGATACTGACTGTTTGTACTGCTCCCGAATACCGCAGAAAAGGCGTGGCAGGAATGCTGATGAAAGCCTTTTTCGCAGCCCTGCCTCACGAGGTGGAGAACATCGCCCTTGAGGTAAGGCAGTCCAACACTGCCGCCATAGAGCTGTACAGAAGCTTCGGCTTCGCACAGGCAGGCATAAGGAAAAGGTTTTACCGCGATCCCGTTGAGGACGCATATATAATGGTCCGTGATCTGACCGGAAATAAAGAAGGAAGATAAGTATGCTTATATTAGGAATAGAAAGCTCCTGCGACGAGACCGCAGCAAGCGTTGTAAAGGACTGCCGAACCATACTCTCGTCGGTGGTATCCACTCAGATAGAGGAGCATAAGAAATACGGCGGAGTAGTGCCCGAGATAGCTTCAAGACGCCACTGCGAGAATATACTGGGAGTTGTCCGTCAGGCACTCGACGAGGCTCAGGTGGGACTCTCCGACCTTGACGGCATTGCCGTGACCTATGCCCCCGGACTTATAGGCGCTCTCCTTGTGGGAGTCAGCTTTGCAAAGGCTCTGGCTATGTCCTGCGGCAAGCCCCTCATACCCGTACACCACATCGCAGGCCACATCGCCACAAATTACCTGACCTTCCCCGGGCTGGAGCCCCCTTATCTCTGCCTTGTGGCAAGCGGCGGACACAGCCACATCATCGAGGTGCTGAGCTATACGCAGTTCCGCGTGGTGGGCAGAACTCACGATGACGCCGCAGGCGAATGCTTCGACAAGTGCGCAAGAGCTATGGGCTTCCCCTACCCCGGTGGAGTACATATCGACAACGCCGCAAAGGAGGGCAACAGGAGCGCGTTCAAGCTGCCCCACCCCACAGTTGCGGGGAACGAGTACGATTTCAGCTTCTCGGGACTGAAGACCAACGTGATAAATCTGCTCCACAACGCACAGCAGAAGGGTACGGAGATAAACAGGAACGATCTTGCGGCCAGCCTTCAGGGAACTATCGCGGATATTCTCACGGACAAGACCATGCTTGCCGCCGAGGCGCTGGGCTATAAGAAGGTTGCCCTTGCAGGCGGAGTTTCCGCCAATACGGGAGTACGCGCCGCCATGTCGGAGGCCTGTGCAAAAAGGGGCTTTGAGTTCTATATGCCGGAGAAGAAGCTCTGCGGCGACAACGGCGCCATGATAGCCTGTCAGGGAAGCTACAACCTGCTTGCAGGCATAACCGCCGACGAAAGCCTCAACGCTGTAGCCACACTTTCAATGGATGAATTGAGCCGCTGACCGTTATTGTATAATGAGCCCACGAAAGGGATTCCAAAGGGTTCACAACCCTTTGGTCAGGTCAAGGGCTGACAGCCCTTGTGGGGCGTGGGGCAAAGCCCCACAAATACATAAGGCGCTTCGCAAGGGGTGAATCAAAAAACAGTCCGGTGGACTGTTTTTTGAGAGGGGACGCCTTGTAAGTGAAGGCGTCCCCTAATGGGACATTGCCCCATACAAACGTTTCAAAATGGAGGAACAATGGAAAAGAAAAACGCAACCAACTGCGAGACCTGCACCAACTACGTCTACGACGAGGACTATGACTGCTACGTCTGCATGGTCAATCTGGACGAGGACGAAATGTACCGCTTTTTGCAGGGCACAAACTACGCCTGTCCATACTACCGTCTGGACGACGAATACGGCGTTGTACGCCACCAGAACTAATATATGACACAGCGCCCGACGCTGCCGTCGGTGCGGAGCTCCGCTGCTTCCGCGGCGCTGTTCCCGCAAAGCTCCCCCAGCACGGTCACTATGTCGCACTGAGGGACCTTTCCTTGTCTGACGGCCTGCTCCGCTCTGCCTATGAGCTGCCGCGGATCGTTCTCCTCGAGGAGAGTGCGCCCGTCGCTGCACTTTACCACCATACATGACGGCGACACCTTCCAGCTGTTGAGCATATGATCCAGCAGATCCAGACTGTCCTTTCCGTCAACTACAATGAGCTCGGTATAGCCTGTGAAAACAGGCTTGCCGTTTTTCAGCTCCGCCCTGCGGACGGCCTCATCTAAATCCGTCCCCGAGACGGTAACTGCGGAGTCCTCGGAAAACAGGCACATTGTGACCATGGTTTCGTCTTTTTCGGCAACAGCTGCCGCCAAGAGGCAGCTTTTTTCGTGTATTTTTCCCGACGTGCAGCCCGTCAGAATGACGGCTGACGAAACAGCCGCCGCAAGAAATAGCCTTGTGTTCATTTGTTGCTCCTTATCATTTTTGTTCAATTAACAATTTGTTCACATAATCGCACTAAAATATCAACATTATTTCCCCTGAAATATGATAAGATTATATTGAGAAATTGTAGGAGGTGAGCCCATGGATCTCACTGACACCTCAGTTGATACTATAATAAACGTCGTCGATCAGTTCGACTATTCTACCCAGAACGAAAGCTACAACGAAAAATTCATATCATGGCGCAGGAACAAAGAGAACCCGTTCGCCTTCAACTTCAAGCTGAACCGAAAGGAAAGCGTATTCATTGAGGGAAAGGGCTTTGAGACCAGATCCGCTTCTGCCACAGAGGAAAAGATAGTCGGCAGGATAATGAATATACTCGGTTTCTCCATGCTTATCTGGGTGGTAACAGACCATATCATCAGCAAGCTGTTGGTCGCACTTTTCAGTATGCTGGGCTTTGATATACATACGTCTTTCTTCAGCACCGCTCCCTACGGCGGAAAATCAGAGATCGTAACTGCCCTTATCGTCATAGATATCACAAAGATACTCATACCCGCCATATATATCCACAGCAAACTGAAAATGCCGCGGCGCGTGGAGTTCATGTCGTCCATGAACCATGCCGCCGATCTCTTCGGTTCTATCTGCATGGCAATGGCGGTCAGCGCAGTATCGAGCCTGCCCAATATCTACACCAACAGGACCCGTCAGGTGTTCGATTATTTCCGCTCCGTAAACGCCGATACCTCGGTATGGGATCAGGAGCAGTTCGTGGTATATGCCATATTCGATATCGTCATTATCTCCATAATGTCAGAGCTGCTTTTCCGCGGCGCCATATTCTCCGCACTCAGGCAGTTCGGCGATATATTCGCCATAATCATAACCTCATGCGCCTCGGCGCTGCTGGTTCAGGACTTCCGCGAGCTTCCCGCCGCGCTGATGATATCGGCTGTTGCCGCAGTGGGTATGCTCAGGACCGGATCGGTGCTCACAGCCATATTCGTACAGATGATATACAAGATGTACAGGCTGGCGCTGGTGCTCCTTGAAGCAGACTCTCCCGACAACATATTCATGATGCGCAACTGGTTCATACTTGCCTTCTTCGTAATAGGCGTAGTCGGTGTCATACTGCTGTATATATTCAGCAAGAAGAAAAACCTGCACCGCATAGCTTCATACAGCTCCGAGATAACCCTCAGACAGAGACTGCTGGTGGCCGTAAAGAGCTTCCCTGTTCCCGCTGCCGCCTGCTTATGCCTTATGGCAGCATTCATCAAGTTCATTCTTTAGGTGATATAATGGAAAAATATATGCAGAGGGCGCTGGAGCTTGCCCGTATGGCATTCGACGAGGGCGAGGTCCCCGTGGGAGCCGTTGTGGTGAAAAAAACAACGGGCGAGATCGTCGGCGAGGGCAGGAATATGCGTGAGGGTGCAAAAAACGCCCTTGCACACGCAGAGCTGATGGCAATAGATCAGGCCTGCCGTACTCTCGGCGGCTGGAGACTTCCTCAGTGCGCTATATACGTTACTCTGGAGCCCTGTCCCATGTGCTGCGGAGCTATAATCAACTCCCGCATCGACGATGTCATATTCGGCGCCTACGACCCGAAAAGCGGCTCTGCCGTATCGGTACAGAAAATGTTCTCCCTCCCCTACAACTACCGTCCCGAGGTAACGGGAGGCGTCATGGAGGAGGAGTGCGCAGGGATATTATCGGAGTTCTTCCGACAGCTGCGCATAAAAAAGAATACAGAAAAGCTGTAAGCTCAGCCGCTGCTTCGTGCAGCGGCTTTTTTTCGTCCTGCCGCTCCCGCCATAAGAGCCGCTGCCGCTGCGCAGGCGCGTATGAGCAGCAGCTCCCTTCCGCATATGATAAAAGCGGAAGCCAGAACAAAGGCCGTTACCGCAGTACTCTTCCACCGCCCGAACCGCGGGAATATCTGCTGCAGGAGCCGCGCTCCCGTCATTATCTGCAAAGCCGCCGCAAATACCGCAAACACCGAAAACACCACCAGGAACAGCGAGTCTATCCTCTGCGCCTCAAAGGGCTGCGACAGCTGTGCGGCTGTCATGACGGGGAATTCCGTCAGCTCCATTATGCCGCCTGTCACCGCAAGAGCGGTCAGCAGCACTGCCGCCGATATAACGGCTCTTGCCGCAAAATACCCTGCCGCCGTCTTTAACCTGTCCCCTTTCACATCGCAGAGGAACACCGCAAGACTTCCGAGGCTGCCGCTTACCGAAAAGCCCCTGACCAGCTCACCCCATGCTCCCCTGCTCCGTGGAGCGGAAAGATCGCCCCAGTCCGCATGGAATACTGCGCTCAGAAGGTCAGTAGCTATCAGCGCTATGCCCACTGCCGCCGCTATGACAGCTGCCCGTCCCAGAGCCTTCATGCCCGTTGACGATATATAGAGGCATACCAGAGCAGCAAGACCTGCGGCCATAAAGCTACCCACAGGTATACCGATAATGTCGCTTGTGTCACGAAGCTCCGAAAAGATCATTCCGCCCCAGAACAGGGAATACACAAGGAAGAACACGGCTCCTACCCGTGAGAGCTCCCGTCCCCGTACTGCGTATACCAGTACCATGAGGAACTGCAGTGCCGAGGCCGCCAGCACGCCTGCTATGGCCGCTGCGGATATGCTGCCCCTCATGCAGCACAGCCAGAACATATCCGTAATAAGGAGAGCCGCCGACAGCTGCGCTCCGCTGATACTATTCATGATACTCCTCCACCGTAAAGCCGCGGCTCTGTAACCGCTTTATGCCGCTTCTGACCGCAGTATCTCCCATGCCTGACATTCTGAAGGGCGATACAGGCGCCGTGTAGGGGAAGCCGTAGTCCTCCGTGGCGCAGATATTCACCAGCACGGCGCAGGCAAGAAGGCTTATGCCGAAAAGTCCCAGAGAGCCCCCTGCAATCAGGAAGGCCAGCCTGAGAACCGTTATCTGAGGGTTCAGCTCGGGCACCACCAGACCTCCCAGTACGGAAAGAGCGGTTATGGTCAGCAGCGGAGTGCTCACCAGTCCCGAGTTCACCGCCGCGTCGCCGATTATCAGTCCGCTGATTATGCTGACAGCGCCGCCTACGGGCTTGGGCAGACGAACTCCCGCCTCCCTTATCATCTCATACATCAGCAGGGCGAAAAGCGACTCTGCAAGTATGGAAAGGGGCGCCTTCTTCTCCGCCTCCGCAAGGAGCATGAACAGAGTGCTGTTAAGGAGCTCAGGGTGATACATGACTATGGCCACATAGAACGAGGGCAGCAGCACCGCCGCAAGAAAGGCCGCATACTTCAGCCAGCGTATGAAGGTGGCATAGTACGGCTTGAAGGCGTAATCATCAAGGGTCTGGAAGGTCTCGCAGAACAGCCTCGGCACTACTATTGCATAGGGTATGCCGTCCGCAAGGAGCGCCGCCCTGCCCTCTATGAGCTTGGAGCAGAGAACATCTGGCCGCTCCGTAGTTCCCGTGGAGTCGAACAGCTCAAAGCTGCCGTTTTCCAGAAACGGGCGGATATAGCCCGTTGTCAGCACAGCCTCAAGCTCCATTCCCTCAAGGGAGCGCCTTATCTTGTCCATGAGTTCCTTCGGCACCCTGTCCTTCATGTAGCAGAGACAGATATCGGTGCTGCTCTTTTCTCCTTTTGCAAATATCTCCATGACCAGCTCAGGCGACTTCAGCCGCCTGCGTATCTGCGACATATTGGTGCGCAGTGCCTCGGTGAAGCCCTCATGGGCACCCATGATATTGCCCTCGCCCGAGGGCTCCTGGACTCCCCTTGTATTGTAGCCCTGCACCCCGAAGGCAAGACCGCAGTCCATGCCCTCCGCAAGGAGCACGGCAAAGCCCGAGTTCATCAGCCTGAACAGCTCGTCATAGTCCGTCACCTGCGGGCGGTCAGTGGACAACAGGAGCTCCTCGCTGATATAGTGAAAGAGCTGCTGCGGGCTTTTCTGCTCAGGGATATCGGTTATGGGCTCGAATATGAGCTCGGTTATCACAGATGTGGACACCATACCGTCGCAGCACAGCAGAGCGCAGTGTATACCGCCCGTAACGAAGCGGTTTATGAGCACGTCCGAGGAGTCCCCCGAAATGCTGTGTATCCTTTCGATGCTGCCGTCCAGCGAGGACAGCAATCCGCCTTTTTCCATACATCTCACCTCGGCGGTATTATGTGCCGTATCTGCGTGATTATACCTGTGGACGCCCAACGGACGTACCTGCATATAAATAAACAGCCGCCTGCACTGTAATATCTCACAGATACAGACGGCTGTTCTTATGTTTTCGTATGAATTCCAGCCGGCTTGCTTACAGCACGTTCCTTTCCAGCCAGAGCGCCACTCCGTCCTCATCATTTGAAGCCGTTACCTCATCGGCGATATCGAGGACTTCCCGGACCGCGTTGGCCACCGCAACTCCCGTGCCGCACATTTTCAGCATATCCATGTCGTTCCTGTCGTCGCCGAATGAAACGATATCCCCGAGGGTAATGCCGCACCTCCCGGCAAGCGCTTCGATAGCGGCTGTCTTGCCTGCCCCCCGGGGCAGAAAACCGTACCAGTTCTCGCCGCGGTAGCACTGGAGCCTACAGTCGAATTTGTCTGCGATACTCCGCGCGATATTCTCATGTGGAAGCTCCGCGACTATCTTGTTTGCTCCGCATCCGAGAGGGCGGTCGTACCCGAAGTACACCGCCTTGTGAAGCTTTTCCGACTCCGCGATATGCCTGCTGTTCCAGTAGACCGTCTTCCCCTTTGCTACGGTTATCTCCGCTGCGGGAACAGCTTTCAGAAGCTCCGCAACTATGCCGTTTGCAGCAGCTTCGGACATTTCGCAGCTGTAGATGCACTCCTCTGCCGAGTGTATGAGAGTGCCGTCGGTGGTTATTTCATAGTCGGGGGCAAGAAGCTCTATATAGCGCTCTGCGCCTATCCAGTACCGCGCCGTGGCTATGGCAAACAGCACTCCCTTTTCCCTGCATTTTCTCAGAACATCGAGAGTCCTCTCGGAAACGGTGCCGTCCGTTCTCAGCAGAGTGTGGTCAAGATCGGTAAGTATGAGCTTTTTCATATATTCCTCCTTTTGCAGACATTGGCAGCCGTCAGCTCAGAGCATAGTGATACGCCCGAAAACGTCCTCTGTTTTCTCTTTTGCACCGTCAAAATGCGGCCATGCGTCTATATTATCGCCGCTTTTCCGCGGAATAATGTGTATATGGAAATGAGGCACGGACTGGCCTGCACTCTCACCGCTTGCATTAAGAAGGTTCACGCCCTCATAACCGCAGTTCTTAACAAGGTGCTCCGACACCTTTTTAACAGTCTGCATAAGACTTGCCAGTGTTTCCTCATCGCAGTCCAGAATGTTCTTGCAGTGCTTCTTCGGGACTGCAAGAATATGCCCGTCAACGTCGCCGGCATTGTCCATGAAAACTAAGGTGTGCTCGTCCTCATAGACCTTCATAGGCGTAAATTCGCCGCTTATAAGCTTGCAGAAAATACAGTCTTTCATAATATCGCTCCTGACCTCTATTAATAAACAGGACGCCGATAACGGCGTCCGCTATAATTATTTCTTTATCTTCATGGAGATATCGAAGCACTTTACTGAATGAGTAAGCGCTCCCAGAGAGATTATATCCACGCCTGTTTCGGCTACGGAGCGGATATTCTCGGCGGTTACATTGCCCGAAGCCTCCAGCAGAGCCTTGCCGTCGGCAATGGCAACTGCCTCCTTCATCTCGTCGCAGCTCATGTTGTCCAGCATGATTATCTCAACGCCTGTAGCAAGAGCCTCGCGGAGCTCCTCCAGTGTGCGTACCTCCACCTCTATCTTGACGGTATGGCCTATCTTCTCGCGGAGTGCATTCACAGCCGCAGTTATGCCGCCGTAAGCGTCGATGTGGTTATCCTTGAGCATAGCCGCGTCCGAGAGATTGAAGCGGTGGTTCTTGCCGCCGCCCACGGTAACAGCGTACTTTTGCAGAGCGCGGAGTCCCGGGAGAGTCTTTCTTGTGTCGGTAACGGCAGCCTTTGTACCCTTGACAAGCTCCACGCACTTGTTTGTGGCGGTAGCAATGCCCGACATATGCTGCAAGAGGTTAAGGGCAGTCCTCTCACCTTTCAGGAGAGTAAGAGTGCTTCCCTCCAGCTCTGCGATGATGTCGCCCTTCTGTACCTTTGTTCCGTCCTGAATGAGTATCCTGAAGTCAACGTCGCCGCCTGCAAGGTCGAAAACCCGCTTGGCCACCTCGATACCGCAGACAACTCCCGTGTCCTTGGCAACGTAGTAGGCGGAGCTCCTGTGGTCGGCAGGGATAAGGTTGTCCGCAGCCGCATCGATATAGTTTATGTCCTCCATGAGGGCGGTGGTTATGATATTGTCAACATAGCATTGTAAAAGCTTCATAATGGTCTTCCTTTCATATTTCTTGCTGAACCCACGAACGGGATTCCAAAGGGACTGTGTTCCTTTGGCGGAGTCCAGAGGCAGCGCCTCTGGTGAGGTGTGGGGCAAAGCCCCACAGTTACAAAGCGCTCCGCAAAGGGTGAATTGAAAAACAGTCCGGTGGACTGTTTTTCAAGAGGGAACGCCCTGCAAGTGAGGGCGTTCCCTAAATGGACATCAAGGACACCGTACTCTACAGTTTATGATTTGTATTTAGAGTCTATACACAGGAACTCCTCAAGAGTGAGCCCCGAATCGTATACCTCCTTGGCAAGCTGTTTGCCCAGATAACGGACGTGCCATGACTCGTACATATAGCCTGTGATATTCTGCTTGCCCTGGGGGTAACGGATAATAAAGCCGTACTTATAGCAGTTCGCCGCTATCCACTTTGCCTCGGCAGTATTATTGAATGAGCTGCTTGCATTGTTTATATCCATGCCCAGTCCCGTCTGGTGCTCCGAGTGACCCGGTCTTGCGGAGTATGTGTCCGCCGCAGCCTTTCCGTCACGGGCAACGTAGTTGTTGTACAGCTGGCTCTGGTAGGAATAGGAGCGGAAGCCCGATACTATACTAAGATTATAGCCTGCTTTCTTGGCGTCGGCCTGCATGGCATTGAAAGCGCTCTGCGCCTCGGGAAGTATCTTCCCGGGATTGTAGTCCGAGGGGAGCGGATATGTCTTATTGGCGATAAGTATGCCGTTGACGTAGGTTATGCCGCTGCGCACCTCTATCTTCTGAAGGGTAAAGGTCTCCTTAGTACCGCCGTCCCAGG
Organism: uncultured Ruminococcus sp.; assembly: GCF_947301925.1. Taxonomy (GTDB): domain Bacteria; phylum Bacillota; class Clostridia; order Oscillospirales; family Ruminococcaceae; genus Ruminococcus. The sequence goes on along the minus strand of NZ_CAMYUE010000022.1, from coordinate 7,119 downwards.
TTATCACAAAGTGCATGGAATCGGTATGTACTATCTTTCCCGGAGTGTTGTTTTCCGTGCTGCCGAAGTGGAACATGACGTCCCCGCCGTTGGGAGCATACTCGAAGCGGCTGATATTGCCGCTCTTGTCGGTGAGCTTTCCGCTGAGGCCGTCGATATCGAAGGTGCGTCCCAGAGAGGTCACCCAGTGTCCCTTCAGCAGCTCCGATGACTTTATGCTGTTATCGCAGAAATGTCTGAAGGTCTCGGTATCGCCGCTGTCCCATTTCAGCACAAAGGACTCGTCGTCGGTCCATGTGATGAAGGCAGACAGAGCGGATCCCGTTTTCTTCATAGTGAACACGGCCATATCCTCGTCGGAATCTATGGTGAAGTCCTGAACGCTTCCCGATGAGGGATCTATGAGAGTACCTGCTCCGTCACCGAAGCTGAAATATCTCTTTGCGCCGTTGCAGTCCCCTATCCAGGTTCCTGATGGCAGCCTGTTCATGCTGCCGATGATGATCTCCTGAAGTGCGGAGAGGTCAAGGGAATCCAGCTCCCCGTCGTCGTTGATATCGGCGGCTATGGACTGATTCTCGTTCAGACCGTACTTGCCCAGAAGGTAATTCTTCATTATCACCATGTCGCTGACGTTTACTATGCTGTCCCTGTTGATGTCGCCCTTGATGAGCAGGGGTGCGGCTGAGACGCCTGCTATGTGCAGAGTGCCTGCCGCGGAGACTGCTGCAATAAAAGCAGCAATGGTTCTTTTCGCCTTTTTCATACATATCCCCCCTTTGCATATGTATGTGCCGACGGATGTTACCCCCGTATCATTCCGCCGGAGTCCGTTTTTCTTGTCTTTCTTATTATTTCTTTTCATTTTATCCGTTTTGCTGTCCTTTTTATCTTTCTGTATGCAGTTCTTACTGCATTACCTCGCCGAGGATTATATATGCCACTGTGACTATGGATTTTGCCAGAACGAAGTCTGCGTCAACGAAATAGCCTCCGTTCAGAAGATCGTCGCGTATCTCCTTTACGCGCTTGAAGCCCGCCGCTCCTGCCTTCTTGTCGGGGATTACGAAGTAGCAGTTCTGGAGTATCTTTCTTGTCTCGGTACGCACGCCCTTGGGTATGCGGGGAGCTCCGATATGGGGATCGAATTCAGCCTCCTCGAAGTCCTTCGGTGCGTCTGCCATTCTTGAAGCTATGCTGTTTGCCGCGTGGCGTGAGAACACCAGAGCTTCAAGGAGAGAATTGCTTGCCAGTCTGTTGCTGCCGTGTACTCCCGTATGTGAGCACTCGCCGCAGGCATAGAGATTGGGAAGGCTTGTCTCGGAGTTGTTGTCAACGTCGATACCGCCCATGAGGTAGTGCTGGCACGGGAATATGGGCACGGGCTCCTTTGTCAGGTCGTAGCCCTGCTCCAGCAGGTTCTGGTATATCATGGGGAAGCGCTTCTTCAGGAAATCGCTGTCCTTGTAGCTTATGTCAAGGTAGAAATCCGTGGAGTTCTGCTTGCGCGATTCAAGTATTATAGCGTGTGAAACGACGTCTCTGGGAGCAAGCTCAAGACGCTCGTCGTAGTTGTGCATGAAGCGCTCCTTCTTGCAGTTGAGGAGGTAAGCGCCCTCGCCTCTTACGGCCTCGGAAATAAGGAAGCACTCGCGTGTTGCGCGGTTGTTGAAGGCTGTGGGGTGGAACTGCACATAGCTGAGGTTCTTGATCTTGGCGCCCATCTCATAGGCGAAGGTTATTCCGTCGCCTGTAGCTATGGCGGAATTGGTAGTGAACTGGTATACTCTGCCGATGCCGCCTGTGGCCATTATCATGAAGTGGCAGTTGCAGGTCTCGTAGGAGTCATCCGCAAGCTTCAGCAGAGCGGAATAGCCTGTCTTTGTCTGCTTGACGCTGCACATCATGGTGTTCTCCATGATAGTGACGTTGCTGAGGGTCTTGACGTTCTCAAGCAGTGTGGAAGTTATCTCCTTGCCTGTGGCGTCAGCGTGGTGGAAGATACGGTGGTGACTGTGGCCGCCCTCAAGGGTGCGGTGGTAGGTGCCGTCGGGGTTCTTGTCGAATTCCACTCCCAGCTTTATGATATGCTCGATGTCCTGAGCAGCCTCGCTTACGAGAGTGTGGACAGCCTCGACGTTGTTCTTGAAGCTTCCTGCGATAAGGGTATCGTTCTGGTGGTACTGGATATTATCCGTGGGAGAATCATAAACTCCCGCAATACCGCCCTGCGCCAGAGAGGAGTTGCAGAGAGGGAGGTCCCTCTTGCAGATGATAAGGATATTGAGTTCCTTGGGAAGATTGATAGCTGCGTAGAGACCTGCGGCTCCGCAGCCTGCTATAATAACATCATAATTTTTAGACATGATCCGTACCGTCCTTTACAAAAAGATCTTTCACTATATATTATAGCATAATAATAGGAAAATGTCACTAAAAACGCAAAAAAATTTACCGTTTTGGCAGGCATAACAAAAAGCCCTGCTCCAGGCAGGGCTCCATAAGTGATATTATGGCGCATTTCAGCTCTCGCAGGCACCGTATTTTTCCTCGATTATATCTGATATGACGTTCCAGAGCAGCTCCGTAAGCACAGGCTCGGCATAGTTCTCCGATCTTTCGGAAATAATGAACAGCGGATATGCGTCTCCTGCGTGTACGCTCTTGTTTCTCTTGTAATAGCAGTAAAAGCACACAAGGAATTCCACTCTGTTAACAGGTACGCAGTACTTGTCGGAGTCCTTCTTGCCTGCAAAGAAATCTGCTCTATCCCGAATTTCGTCTTTAAGCTCCTGACAGGCCTCTATCTTATCAAACAGTCTGCTGTACAGTATATCCCCCAGCAGAGCGTCCCTCTTTGCTTTATCAGCAAACTGCTCCTGAAAGAAAGTTTTAAAGCGCCAGTTTGAAGCGTTTTTCTCCATAAAGCCGTACCAGCGAAGATCCTTCCAGAATCTGTCGTTATCTATATCCATTACGAACCCGCAGGCTCTTTCCATATCATGACCTTTTATAAACTCGGAGAGCTTTCTGAGCTTCTTTTCCTCCTGGGTATCTTTGGCAGCGATATTGGTATACAGTGCATTGAGGCTGCTCCATGCAGCACGGAAGGCTTCATGAGGGCTGTCAGACAGCTGAGACCACAAAAAGAAGGATATCGGATTCACAAGGGACAGCAGCTCGCCGTCACTTCCGCGGAATAACCTTCCGCAGGCCTCGGGGCTAAGGGTATAGTTCACCTTAAAGTCCTTCCACTGTCTTATTATCTCGGCCGTACCCTTCATACTTTCGGTTTTTCCGAAGCCGTATCTATAGGTAACGCCGTCGCACTCGGGGATATTTCCCTTCACAGCAAGATAATACATCAGGGCGCGTTCAAGATGGGTCCTTATATAGCTCATGGAGGAATCCAGCACCTCCTCGGGGAGCTTCTGCTTTGCTCTCTCAAAGCTTATGGTTATGCTGCTCTCCTTTATTACAACCTGATCCTCAATGCCCTTTCTGGCAAATGATGTTCCTCTGTATAACTCCTCATCGCCGTCAGTCCTGAAGCTGACGGTCAGGCTGTGGCTTATCTTTCCCATATACTGCTCCGTTTATTGTTATTATTTCTTCTTCCATTTCAGCAGCACAAAGGCCGTCAGACTGGTCAGCAGCGCCGTCAGGCTAAGTGCCACCCAGGTATGGTTGAAGGGTATATCATTGGTATTGATACCGTAGAATGCAAACATGATGTTGGGTATCTCCAGCACTATGGTGACTATGGTAAGTCTCCACATGACAAGGTTAAGGTTGTTGGAGATTATGGACGAGAAGCCGTCCATCATACTGGAAAGTATTCCCGAATAGATACTGGACATCTCGATGGCCTGCTTCATCTCAATGAGCACGTCCTCCAGAAGGTCCTGATCCTCGTCGTAGAGCTTTATTACTCTGCCGCGGAATATCTTCTCGATAGTGGCCTCGTTGGCCTTCAGCGAGGTAGAGAAGTATACCAGTGACTTCTCCAGGGCAAGGAGCTGCATGAGGAGCTCGTTCTTCATGGCGTCGTGGAGCTCCTGCTCTGCTGCCGATGATATCTTGTCTATCTGTTTCAGATAGGTAAGGAACAGAGCCGCTATCCTCAGCAGGAGCTGAAGCACGAATCTGGTCTTGAAATCGGGGCGCAGGTTGCGTATGCCGCCTCTTGTGGCCTCGTTGATTATCTGTGTCTCGCGTATGGATATGGTGAATACATACTCGTCCGTCACTATTATACCCATAGGCAGGGTATAGAAGGTCTTGGTCTTGTCGTCGTCCACTGCCGATACAGGTGTATCTATGATGACGAGGGTCTGGTCGTCCTCGCGCTCGATACGGGAGGACTCCTCCTCATCGAGGGCGGACTTTACGAAGCCGCTGTCCAGGCCGTAGTCCTCTATGAGCTCCCTTACCTCCTGAGGAGTGGGATCAACTACGGAGATCCAGCAGCCTGCTGTGGGAGCCTCGCACTGGGTCAGTGAGCCGCTCACATAATTGTAAAAGCTGATCATTGTGTTCACAGCCGTCGCCGAAGGAACGGGACGGCCTCTCCTTTCGTCGAAATTCACTCCGACATAGGAGAAGCTCTGTTGATGCGCCGATCAAGTCTTGAAAACGCGGGTATTCAGGATCTGATCGCCACATCAAAGCCGCCTGCCGAAGTGTGGAATATTACTCAAATTCCCATAAGGGTCAGAACTCATAATGCACCTCCTGATTAACAATGTATTCTTATTATATCAAATTCCGTCGGCAATTACAAGTATTTTCTGAAAAAAACAACGCAGCAGCCGACTGTTTACGACCTGTATCAATGAAAAAAGCCCTCCGTCCCGAAGGACAGAGGGCTTATTGTTTTCGTATATATCTGCTCAGCCTTTGAAGTAATTGTATATCTCATCAGGCATATATGCCTGCTCGCACCCGTTCCTGCGCACCCATCTTTCCGAGAAGCAAAGTGCATATTCGTTTCCGCCGCTTCTGATATAGCCCTCGGGCGGACGTCCGCCGACTGTGACATCATAGCTCCACGGCGAATATGCAAGACCGCTCAGGGTATTCATGAGCCATGCACCGTCCTCGGGATACCATGTAAGATAGGGTATATACCCGGGATCGTGTTCGGGAGTCGGACGTTCTGTTACAGGCTCCGTGGTAAAGTACTCGGGAGGCGGCAATACCTTTGTTGCGGTAGTTACTTTTGGGGGATTTGTGGGAGTCTGCGCCTTTGTAACGGTAGTCCTGAGTACGGGGAGCTGTGTGGTCTTTGCCGCTGTGGTAGCATTCTCCCTTTCCTCGGGCTCGTTATTCTCCTCACGGGGATTTTCTGTATTCTCCTCCGTATCATTACCGTCGTTTTCCGCCTCAGTGGGCGAAGATATATCGTTGCTTTCCTTTGTTTCCTTCTGCTTCGGCTCGGAGGTCTTTACTGCTGCCGTGGTTGCCTTGTCCGTTGTCCCCTCGGAGCTGCTGTTCTCCCTGCTGCCCCCTGCTTTTATCTCCATGTTTTCAGTGGTGTCCTCCGCCGTAGTGTCAACGGACTCCACAAGGACAGGGGGACGGTTCCTCAGCATAAGAGCTCCCCCTGCACCGACGCCCGCAATGAGCAGCACCGCAGAGGCCGCAGCTGCAAGCCTGTGCCATGATATACTTCTGTATTTTTCAGTTCCCGAAACGGTGATCTCTTTTTCGCTGACGGTCTCCGTCGGGGCAGCGGTCTTTATCTCCGCTTCCTCTATGATATCCTCGTCTATAAGGTCCATGACCCTGAAGTATTTCAGCTTATCCATTATCATAACCCTCCTTTTTCAGGTATTCCTTCAGCTTCTTCCGCGTCCTGAACAGATAGGTCGCAACAGTTTTCTCGTTCATTCCGTAGTATTCCGCTATACGGGCAAGGCTGTCGCCGTACCAGTAACGCCTTACGAACACCTTCCTGTGAAGCTGATCCTGAGTCCTCAGAAAGCGGCTCACAGCCTCTGCAAGAGCTTTCTCCTCGCCGCTGTCCTCCCTGAAATCGGGTATGCACTCTGCAAGCTCGTCCAGCGACACCGTAAAGCTGCTGCTGCGCTTCTCTGCGGAATTGTATTTGTATCTGTCAAGAGCCTTGTTCTTTACCGTATGGCATAGATAGGTCTTCAGATCCCGCGGTTCATCGGGCGGTATCTTGTTCCACAGCTCATAATATGCGGAATTCACACATTCCTCCGCGTCCTGGCGGCTGGGAAGGATATTCCCCGCAATATAAAAGCATAGCTTATCGTATTTCTTTTTCAGCTCCGCTATTGCCCTTTCATCTCTCCTGCGGAACAGCTCTGTTATCGAAGCGTCATCCATGGCTGAGCCTCCTTTCCAGAGGTAAGAGGTCCTCTTACTTATATATTTGAATTGCGGAGAGTGATATTTCACCTCCGCAGATATTTTTCCTGAAAAAAAAGAACTGCCGGACCTTTCAGTCCGGCAGCTCGAAGTGATTCAGCTTAAATTACCTCTTTCGGTGACCCTTACTGATCGTCGCGCTTTCTTGAACGTGCTGTGAAAGCAGCAGCTGCTGCAAGTGCGAATACCGCAAATGCTGCGCTTATGCCCTTAACGCCCGTCTTGGGAGAATCGCTTGTGATCTTCTTGGTTGTTGTAGAGGTCTTAGGCTTTGAAGTAGAGGAAGCAGTTGTTGTAGTTGTTCCCTCTCCTGTAGTTGTGGTTGTAGTTGTGGTGGTTGTTGTAGTTGTAGTTGTGTCTGTTGTTGTAGTGGTTGTTGTGGTCGTAGTAGTTGTAGTTGTGCTTGTAGTGGTTGTGGTAGTTGTTGTAGTGGTGGTTGTTGTAGTAGTTGTTGTGGTTGTTGTCTTTTCAACGTCATCACCGCCGCCGATGATAGTTGTTGAAGTGGTAGTTACCTCTTCACCCATCTGATCTGTGCTTGTGGTGGTCTCGGTTGTTGTAGTTGTTGTGCTTGTGGTGGTTGTTGTTGTGGTTGTTGTAGTTGTGGTAGTTGTTGTAGTGGTTGTGGTTGTAGTTGTTGTCGATGTAGTTGTCGTCGTGGACGTTGTTGTTGTCGTTGACGATGTTGTTGTCGACGTTGTAGTTGAAGTTGTTGTGGTA
>NZ_CAMYUE010000021.1 GCF_947301925.1 uncultured Ruminococcus sp. | reverse complement strand
TTCGAATCCCATCTCCCACCCTCATGAAATAGGCACTTCTGAAAATTCAGAAGTGCTTTTTTCGTTGTTTTCTAATTTTTTTCTAATATAAGAGATTCCTAATATGAAAGTCCCCGCAATCGCGGGGACTTTCATATCATTTTTTCATAAGTTGTTGATCTAACATGGTACTACGCTAAATCAGAATCACCAATTACACAGTCTGCATAATTGATATAGATTTTCATAAAGATAATCTTCTGTGAGCCAAGTATACTTGTTCAGGCAAGCATGAATCAAAATGTCGCAGTATTTTTGATCTGTCCCATAATCTTTTCGTGACATACCACCATATTTTTGATATATTCCAGCAAATGTACAGCATATGTCCATAAGATACTTGTTTGCTGCTGATAGATACTCTTTTAAGCGTACAATATCTGTTTTACAATGACTTGGATATTTTTTGATTATATCGTCCACAAAGGTGTCGCTGTTTGAACATTGCGGTAACCATAAATGGAAGTAGCTGTTGAATAAATTCAATATGTCCCCCTCACAACATGGTGGAGCGAGAGGTTTATTATTTTTGGCAAGATTTATAAGTTCTTGAATTTTTCTTTCTTTATTTGTCATAATGCTATCTCAAAATTTCGATTTATCATAGTAACTTATGTACTATTCATATTATACACTACAACCTCGTCCAAAGTCAATGCTGCTGCTAGCACCATTCTTAAAGCGGCTTGACTGATCCTTTATAGTTTGATATAATAATAGAAAAGCTAAGGAGGCGTTCCTTATGTCAGATACAAGAGAATTATTGCCTGTTCTGCTTTCAGAGAAAAGCCGAAAGATCAAAGGCAGCATATATAACAGGATGCAGGTAGACTTTGCTTATAACTCCAACCACATCGAAGGCAGCAGACTTACCCACGACCAGACCAGATATATCTACGAGACTCGAACTATCGACGGTACAGTCCCTGTTAACGACGTATTTGAGGCTGCTAATCACTTCAAGTGCTTTGACTATATCCTTGATACTATTTCTGAGCCAATAACCGAGGATTATATAAAGCTGCTACACCGTATGCTGAAAAACGGTGTTATGGACGATGATGAGGATTACGCCGTCATAGGCGACTATAAGAAGTACCCCAACGAAGTCGGAGAAATAGAGACTGCTTTACCGGAAGATGTTGCAGGTCTTATACAAAACCTGCTCCGCAAATACGAAAGCAAGCCTTCTCTTGACTTATACGACGTTGCTGAGTTCCACGCAACATTTGAAAAGATACACCCGTTCTACGACGGAAATGGTCGTATCGGAAGACTAATAATGCTTAAGCAATGCCTTGCTAACAACATTGTTCCGTTCTTCATCAATGAGGACATCAAACATTTCTATTACGTAGGACTGAAAGAGTGGCAGCTTGAAGAAAAAAAGAATCGCCTGCTTGACGTGTGTCTGTCCATGCAGGACGATATGAAGGCTATCCTGAACTATTTCAGAATAGAGTACGACAGAACAGAACTGACAGCAAGAGATTTGATAAACAAGCATATATAAAGCTAAGTCCCCGCACTCGCGGGGACTCTCTGTTTTACTCTTCGTTGCTGCTGTCAAAGAGATCTGTTAAGCAGCTGGTGATATAGTCCATTTCATTCTTCTTGGCAGACTCATCACTGTGACTATACACATTAAAAGTTGTAAGGAAGTCACTATGTCCTGCGTAATCCTGTATCTGCTTCATTGAAAAAGCCGTATTATTAGCAAGAAGGCTGATACAAGAGTGCCTGAGTGCGTGGAACTTGATATGTGGTAGATTGTTTCTAACATTGTACTAATCAAATCAGGATTCAGACAATTCAGCTAATTCTTCTTTAGAGTATTCCTTATAGTATTTAGATGTTGTAGACAGCATTGAATCTGTTGTATCAGGAATTATTTTCATAAGTTTTTTTAAGTTGATCTCACCAGGCATAGAAAGAATATTTCCATCTTCGTCTTCAGATTTAATGGCACAAAAAATAAAATGGCCATTCTCATAATCAATATCAAAAAAATCTGATACTTCAGCCTTATCTACATCTAAATACTTATCTTGATTTGCAATAAAATTTTCATAAATATATTCAAACAGCGCATCTTTACTTATTTTGATAACTCTCACTTTATCTTTATCCATAGAATGCTCCTCCATATCTCGATTTATCATAATAACTTATGTATTATCCATATTATACACCGCACTGTCGCCCAAAGTCCAGAATACGTATATGAACGAAGATGTCCCCTCGCGGGGACTCTCCATATCATTTTTTCATAAGTTGTTGATCTAACATGGTACTACGCTAAATCAGAATTGTTATTATAAGAATACCTTTCCTTCACTCCAAGCCTTGCCGACTTTCTCACCAAGTTTATAATAGCTGTTACTGAAGGATTCGTAGAAGATCATTCCGATCTTTCCTGTGTCGATCTTACCGTCTTTGCCCAATACGGTATCATCTGCCGCCATATTTACTACTCTCGCAAGCACAGCTGTGAAATTGCCTTTTTCGGCTTGCCGATACAGCATACCAGATCTCCGGCATTCGTCCTCGTTACTTCGTGAAGATTCATCACATTAACTGTATCGTCGCCATTGTATGTTGCTGCCATCAATACAGGCGATGCATAACCGTAAAAAAATGCTTTTGCTCCTAAGTCTTTCATTGTGTTTCCTCCGTTTTATTTTTTGTTGCTCACCAAATTCCGATTTACTTGAACAATCTTGTCTTATACCGCATAACAAAGCCACATAAGAGTCCTTTTGCATTACTGAATATGCATTTGGTCAACAAAAGGGCAACTTTTGTAGCTTTTGGTCAACTGCGGTAACTTGTTTTATGCTCCCTTGATTTCAGGTTTATCAGGAAGTATTTTAGTTATGGCTTCACAGCAATGTCTGTCGTTCTCGGTCATCGAATGAGCATAATACTTAATTTCTCGAAAGCTGCTGAAAGATACCAAAAGAAAATTGTCTATTTCGTAGAAAGTTGTTCTGAAGAAAAGACTGTGTTCAAATATAACATTTTTCGTCAGAAAGCAAGCTGAGCTTATACTCGTTCAAAGGGTCTGGGAATATCCCAGTAAAGCAAGCCGCAAGTGTTTCGATTTTTCAGATAATCGGAAGTGTACGTACACTTGATATGCTTGCTATTCTCCCAAGCGCTCTGAATGAGCCGAAAACTCTTTCAGTTTTTCTCTGTATCGCAGTGGATACTTTCAATGAAAATCATCATATTCCGAACTCTATTTGAAATGAAAAATGTAATCCGTTAATGCTTTTGTAGGAATCATTTTTCTGTACTGCTACAATAAAAAACAAGCACTTCTGTCTTCATAAGCACTGTACTTTCCATGAATCCCCCGTAGTGATATTTCTCTTGTTAAGACCAAGAACGCACTTATATACCACTGACATGGTATGTGCGCTCTGCAATGCATAAGAAATAATCCCACAAATGATTTTCAAACTTGCAATTCACTAAAATAAATGATATAATAAATGCTATAATAGAAATGCTTCGAGGTGAACTATGTCCCACATTCTTATTATCGACGATGACGAACATATCAGCGGAATGCTCTCAGAAGCCCTGACTGCCGAGGGCTACACGATTTCCGCGGCATATTCGGGCACTGAGGCTCTTATGCTGCTCTCAAAAGAAAAGCCCGACCTGATACTACTTGACCTTATGCTCCCCGGACTCAGCGGTGAAAAGCTCCTGCCTCAGATAAAGGATATCCCTGTTATTATAGTAAGCGCTAAAGCTGATGTTGCAGACAAGGTGGAGCTTCTCCTCGGCGGCGCGGCTGATTACATCACCAAGCCATTCGATATGCAGGAGCTTCTTGCCCGTATCGCTGTACAGCTCAGAAAAAACAGCGGCAATAGGGACAGGGCTGCTTTGAGCTTCTGCGGTATAACGCTGAATACAGACACTCATACCGTTGATGTTAATGGTACGGAGATAAAGCTCACAAGGACGGAATATGCCATACTGAAGCTTCTGATGCAGAATCCCGAGCAGGTGGTGGCAAAGCTGACCATACTGGAGCGTATCAGCGATGATACTCCCGATTGTACCGAGGATTCACTGAAAATACATATCCATAATCTGCGCCGTAAGCTGAAAGCGGTAACAGGAAAAGAATATATCTCAGCGGTCTGGGGCATTGGCTTTATGCTGACGGAAAAATCTTAACCCTATCTTAACTGTTTCCTTAACCGGTTTCTTAACTTTTGTGTGATATACTGTTTTCAGAAACAAAAAGGAGGTCATAATATGGACTATGTTCTGAAAACGAATGCTCTTTGCAAGCAATATAAGGATTTCAAAGCTCTCAGCGGCGTGACCATGAGTGTGCCAAAGGGCTCTATCTATGGCTTTGTAGGCAGGAACGGCGCAGGCAAGACCACGCTGATACGCCTTATATGCGGTATGCAGTTCCCTACAGACGGCGAGTTTGAGATATACGGCGTAAAAAACACGGATGCTGCGATATCAGACTCACGCAAGCGTATCGGCGCTGTTGTGGAAACTCCGTCACTTTTCCCCGAAATGACTGCACAGGATAACCTGAAATACCAGTACAGACTGCTCGGGCTTCCAAGCTTTGAAGGGATAACGGAGCTGCTGAAGCTTGTAGGACTTGAAAACACCGGCAAGAAGAAAGCTAAGGATTTCTCCCTCGGTATGAGACAGCGCCTCGGTATCGCAGTTGCTCTCTGCGGAAATCCCGATTTTCTCATTCTCGACGAGCCAATAAACGGACTTGACCCGCAGGGCATCATTGAGATACGCGAGCTTATACTAAAGCTCAACCGCGAGCGCAATATCACTGTCCTTATCTCATCACATATCCTTGATGAACTTGCAAGGCTTGCCACACATTACGGCTTTATCGACAAGGGTTCTATTGTCCGCGAAATGAGCGCAGAGGAGCTTGAAGCAGCCTGCAGAAAATGCATAAGAGTCATGGTAACGGATACCTCTGCGGCTGTAAGAGCTCTGGACGATATGAAGCTTGAATACAATGTCACAGGCGACGACAGCATAGATATCTACGCCAAGCCAAGTATCACAAAGCTTGCGGCTTCGCTCGAGAAAGAGGGCTGCGAGATACTCAGCTGTACGGAACGCGACGAAAATCTTGAAGGCTTCTTTATTTCTCTTGTAGGGGGTGGCAGTGATGAGTAAGCTTCTTAACGCTGATATATCAAGGATATTAAAGGCAAAGTCACTCTATTACGGAATGTTCATCACGGCTTTGCTGGCGGTATTGTTTGTATTTCTCAACAAGGAGGACAATTTATTCGCCTCTATTCCCGAGGGCGGAGCTCTTGTGATACTGCCGTTTTTCATCGGTTCTGTCATTGCTCTCAATGTATCTACCGAATTTACAAGCGGAGCTATACGGAACAAGCTTATCATCGGACACAGCCGTGTGAATATACTGCTTTCGTGGTCTGTATGCTTTACTATCGTGACAGTTCTGTTCCTTGCAGCATACGAGGGCGCGGCATTCGCTTCGGCAGCTATCATGTCATATGACCTGTCTGCGCTGAAAGCTGATATAGTTCTGGAAAACCTGCTGCTGGTACTGGTTCTGGTATTCGCGAATATGTTCCTGAGTCTGCTGATATGCGTTATCATAGAGGACGTCCGCAGCGTAGCCGTAATGTTCATATTGCAGTTCTCCATGATGATTATAGCTACCCTCGGCGGCGAGGCTCTCAGCGACAGTGAGGCAGCGAAGCTGATATTCCGATTCTTCCCTCAGGGACAGATGAATGTGATGAGCATACTCACTGCTCCCGACAAACCGTGGCTGACAGCGATATGCGCAATGTCAGCAGGAGCGGCAATGCTCATACTTTCCATAGTTTATTTCAGAAAACACGATATGAAATGAGGTAATTGAGTTGATTTATGTGATCTTTTTTGTCATGGCAGCTGTGATCGTATTTCTTACAGTCAAGGTCTGCCTTTTGAAAAAATCGGCAAAAGAGATCACAGCTGCAATGCCTGATATAATAAAAAAGGATACCAACGCCCTTATCGGTATTTCCTGCCGCGACAGGGATATGCGTGAGCTCGCCGACAGCCTCAACAAGCAGCTGAAGGAAGTTCGTGAACAGCAGCTTCGATATGAGCTTGGCAATACTGAGCTGAAAAACGCCATAACCAATATCTCCCACGACCTGAGGACTCCGCTTACGGCGATATGCGGCTATCTGGATATGTTCAGCAAGACCGACGATACTGAGAAGCAGCAGCGCTATCTTGACATAATGCACGAGCGTGCCGACATGATGAAGCAGCTTACCGAGGAGCTCTTCCGCTACTCGGTCATAGTTACCGACGACACCGAAATGGAGTGTGAAAACGTCTTTGTAAATCAGCTTCTTGCGGAGAGTATCAGCAGCTTTTATCCTGCATTGAAAAGCCGCGGCATAGAGCCGAAAATAGAGCTGACGGAGCAGCGCGTGGAACGATTTGTCAACAAGGCGGCACTGTCAAGGGTTTTCTCAAATCTGCTTAACAACGCTGTTAAATACAGCGGCGGCGACCTTGAAATTTCCCTTTCCCATACGGGTGATATAACATTTTCAAACACGGCAAAGGAGCTCTCCGCTGTTGATGTGGAGCAGCTCTTTGACCGTTTCTACACAGTCGAAGCTGCACATCATTCCACAGGTCTTGGACTCTCCATAGCGCGTACTCTGGTGGAGCGCATGGGCGGCACTATCACCGCTGAATATAACAATGAACGACTCAATATAATACTGAAGCTTTGAAAGTGTAAGATTTCTGAAGAAAAAAGTCAGCTTGTACGGATTGTACAAGCTGTTTTGAATTATTCGACTGTCATTTCATTATTATTGTGGGCTAATATTGGTCAACAAGCTACAATGATACGAATTACGCTCAATTATTGCTTTGAAACGCGGAAATCAATCTGCGGTTATTACTGAGAAGAGTTTTTGTACTATAGCTTATTTTTCTCTGCTCAACTCGATATGCATAATAATCATCATAAGCCTGATAACACACTGAGAGTGTACGCTTACTGTGCTTCCTTAAACGCTAAAGCATACGATTCTTCAGCAAAATACCCGTTTTCGATCAATAGTATGACAAGATCCTGAACGTCCTTGTCCTCCAGCCATGAACAGCTCTCTCCATATGTACAGATCACCATTCTGTCCGGCTCCTGATCCGGCTTGCGGTATACCAGATACAGTACGTCTTCGCCGTAATCCGCTATCGAGAAATCTAACCGCCGGAGCTTCATATTCTCATACTTGTCGATATTATCTGATATTCTTTGCGTAAGGCTGAGTATATCTTCCTTTTCTTCAAGATCGGTATTATCAAGACAAGTTATGATGCGCTGTTCCTCAACGCCCTTTTCGGTATTGTATGTGCGTGACTTATCCAGTACGAACAGGGTTATCGGAGGCTCCTGCTGTGCGATGATAAGAGCTTTTCGCATAAGACAGAGATCAAATGAATCGATCACGTTATCATTGCAGAAGTCCGCTGATTTCCAGTTTTTCAGTACCGTATCAGGCTTACCCAGCAGCCATTTCTGAAGAGTTACAAGGTCAGCGGTATTGAATTCACTGTCACCGTTCACATCTCCCGACAGCTTTGCTGAAACCCTGTATTCTATATCATATGCTTCGCCATTGACTAACGTAATCGTCACATAAGCATTTTTCAGTTCAACGCCGAATTCATCCTTTGGAATATCATATGTATCCGGCATAACAAGTTTGAAACCGAGTGCGTCGGCGATCAAAGGGATCGTTTCTTTAGTCTGCGTATCAGATTGAAAGCCTGCCGAAGGCTTGCACAGATCAGGTATAATGTACGGATTTGAAGATATAGGAGCAATAAGCGTACTTGCATCTGTTACACTGGTTCTCCTATGAATGCTGAATCCTGTATCCTCATCAATTATCACAGGTTCGCCTGTTTCATAGTCGGTTATCTTTATTCTTGCATCTCCCTTTGAAAGAGAAGGAGTTTTAAAGGAGATATCCTGATAAGCAGCTGCATAGCCGCAGTGGATATCGTCATTGTGGTATATATCGACCACGTCCCAGCGTACATAGACCGGTCCTTCCGAAACCGCTTCATATACTACAATATCCGCCATAGGTCTCGGCCCCGGGA
The DNA here is from genome assembly GCF_947301925.1 of uncultured Ruminococcus sp. GTDB lineage: Bacteria > Bacillota > Clostridia > Oscillospirales > Ruminococcaceae > Ruminococcus. The sequence continues at coordinate 34,314 of NZ_CAMYUE010000021.1, read as the reverse complement.
AAAAGCCTGCGAACTGCGTCTTGCTAGTGCAGCTCCATTTTGCTGTCTGACGCATATTTTCTGAGCAGCAGCCCTCATGCCATTCGGAAAATAAGCCCGTTTGCTTTGACAGACAGAATACAAGCTTATCATCAATGACAGAAACTGTATCATGCTCTTTGGAGAATTCCTCAAACTCGGTTATGCAGTCCGGAAGTTTGGCATAGAGATCAGTTTCGGTGATATTCAGCATATCATCAACGAAAAATTCATAAGAAGGAATATAAGTATTACCGTCCAGATCGGTAAGAGTATCCACTGACGAACCGGTAAGGGAAGTCTTGAAACTGCCCGTGCTGACAGGCTTGTAGACGAATATCTCGATATCCATATTCGAGTCGATCTGGTACTGTTCATGGAACACTTCGTCCATTACGCCCTCGCTGACAAATATATTGTATTCTGCTTTCGCTGCATCATCACTTGGAGAGTAGTTTTCGCAGAAAGTAACGCACAGCAGACCGTCCTGTATGTATGTTCCACCGTGAAGGTTGAAGAACTGACAGGCAGCCTGATAGCTTTGCGGTACCCATCCAGGGAGCTGTATGCTGTCTGATACTTCTTCTGCATGAACATCGGTATTGACGCTTATGGGTGTTATGAATGTGTAAAATAGCAAAAGAACTGCCGCGGAAATTGCAGCAGCGATGCGTGATGCTCTCATAGTTTTCAACCTCCTTAGAATATTGCGGATAGCTTATATAATCAATTATAACATTTCTGTGCGGTATTGTAAACGAATTTCATGTATGTTATAATGATAAAAACGTATTATTTGTGCTTTTATGAATAATAGAACCTATCATTCGGGGGGACATAATATGAACAGGATAAGCTGTTTAAGCTTGTAATGGTGTTGTTCGGTTTCTACGTTTTATATGCATTCCAGAATGTGTTCGACGCAACCTTCTACGGCAGAGGAAAGACAAAGTATATGCTTTTTGAGTCTGTAGTTACAAACAGCATTTATTACGGAGCATTTTTTGTTCTGTATCTCTGCGGAGTATGGAAGCCAACCCTCATCGGTATAGCGCTGATGTTCGGCTTCGGAAACGCTTTTGATACAGTGGTATCTTATCTTGCTTACCGTCATTTTCTCAAAAAAGAAAATATCATTATCGGGTTTAATGAATGATCATTAATGAAAAAAGGAAGAACAAAATTATGAGACTACTTATAGTACCTATGTCGGCAATGGCTGAAACATCAGGACCATTCTCTCGTTGCAGACTGCTTGCCGAAAGTGCAGCTGCGGCAGGGATAGATGTTGCCACCTGTATAGCAGAAGATGTCAACTATTCCGAAATATGCGGTATAAAAAACTATTTCCTTGACGTTCCTGCTCCGCTTGGAATGCCAAAGATCATAGCTTCAAACGTATTTCCTGTGGCGCAGAAGCTGGGGATAACTTCAAGAAAAACGGTAAAGAGCTTTGATGAGGTTCTCCGGTTAACAGGAAATTCTGTTTACAGTTATCTTGTGAAAAGCGTTGCAAGTGTTCGCAGAGCCATAAGGAGTTTCAAACCTGATGTTGTTTATTCAGAATTCAGTATACCCGCTATGATAGCAGCAAAACTTGAAAAGAAAAAGCTGTTTACAACTGTCAGCTATCCAACTCAGCCTGAATATGCAAGTTCTCCTAAGCTCGCAAAGGGCGTGAACAGATATCTGAACGAGAAAAAGCTTCCGCAGGTCATTTCTGTGATGGAACTCTTTGACTGGGCTGATGAGTGCTTTTGTCCGAGTATCCATGAGCTTGAACCTATTGAAAAAGAAAACGTAACTTTCTGCGGTGCGTTGAAAAATATCAATACATCTGAACGGCTAAGAGACAAGATAGTCGTATATATGGGTAACGGAACAGTTTCAGCAGGGTTGACAGAAAGGGAGTTAGGCAAAGCTTTCAGCGGTTCGGAGTATGAAGTGTATATAGCTTCAAAGTACCTGAAAGCCAAGAATACAGGTCATATTCATATAGCCCCGCGCTGGGACTTCAATGAGCTTCTTGACGAGGCGGTACTGTTTATAAACCACGGCGGTCAGAACAGTGTAGTCGATGGTCTGCTTCACGGAGTTCCGCAGATGATAGTTCCGGGCAAAGTATTTGAACGAAGATACAATGCGGTTTCTGTTGCGAAAAACAAAGCAGGTATCATCATTCCGCACAGACAGTTCAGAGCTGATATCATTCGCAGTAAGGCTGATAAAGTCATAAATTCAGAAAAAATGCGGAGAAATGCGGCTGAACTCGGCAAGAAGCTAAGTTCGCAAGGCGGTATTGATATTATAATAAAACATATTCTGAACTATGATATATAACGATTTGGCAGCCTTATGGGCTGCCTTTCGTTTTGTATATGATGATGACGCTTTCCATGATATCCCTGTGCCTGTGCTCGGCATATAAAAACCTAAGCTGCACATTGTACTGACGAAGAGTCTGTACTTGACGGAATCAATATCATCATTTATACGGATACGTTTCTTTCAGATATTCCATCAGCATTTCGGGGATAAACTGATAATGGTGGGATTCATACAGCTTATAGGTCAGATCTGCGCCGTGAGCTTCAAGGCGTTCTTTCAGCTTTGCAACGCCTTCCAGCGTTGTATCATCCCCTTCACGATACCTGTCGGCATAGTCGGGATCTTCCAGCGAACCCGCACAGAGGAATACGGTCTTATTCAGCTTTTCATTCCTGTCAAAATAACCGTAATCTTTCAGCACATTGTCATTGCTGATACCCATATACTGATTATCATGATACAGTCCCCAGAATGCAGGACTTCCGATGATATAATGACCGAAGGGCTGATTCTCATACTTGTCCGAATTGAACAGAGCATAATGTGCGAATACACCGCCGTCCGAATGACCGTACAGAGTCGAATTCCCACAGTCAATGCTGTAATTCTCGCACAAATACGGCATAAGGTTGTCGGTGATAAAATTCAGCAGCTGTTCACGGTTGATCACCAGGTCAACATAGCGCATTTCCTGGTCGGGATCGGTGACATCATAGCTGTAATAAAGGCTGACAAGTATCACGGGTGCAGCCTCGCCGTTCTCCATGCATTTTCTAAGCTCAGGACAGTTGCCGAAGCGCCATATACCGTCGGTCAGAAAGAAAACAGGATAGGTCCTGTCCTTGTCATAATCGGGCGGCAGAGTCACATGGGCTGTAAATTCCTTGCCAAGTTCTTCGTCGTAAATGCTTATCTCGTCAACGGAATCCTTTATCGCTTCAACGGCGTCGCGGTCATATTCCCAATCGCTTCTGTAATTCTGAAAGACGTCCACGAGATAAGGTCTTTCACCATTACTATAAGACGAACCTTCAGGTAGTTCCTCATAATCGCCGCTTTTCAGCGCATCATATGCGATCTGCGTATACAGAATCACAAGCTCAGTCAATTCATCGCTGTAGCCCAAAAGTTTTGCAGCTTTAGGAATGTAATCCAGATACTCCTCAAGTGAATCGAATGTATTTTTGGTCGCATTGTTCTCTCCGTTTTCATCAATTGGCGCAATAAAAGTAAAAAGAATGCCGTCCTGAAAATCATATTCATCCGGAATACTGAACGGAAGAATATATCCGTCTACGAGAACACAATCAGGGACCCGGTATTCCCCTCCTGCTTCCTCTATCTTCCGTAACCTCTCCATTTCGCTGCTGTATTCCTCATCTGTCATACTATCACGTTCTTCATTATAATAGGCACGCCATTTCTCAATGTCGACGTTATAGAACTCAATGCTTACAGTGTGCTCGGCATTCGGGTCCTTATCCGGCTTTTCGGGTTCGTCCAGCAGGGTCAGGCCGTGCTTTTTCGTAAATTGAAGCTCGGTATCTGTCATTTTATTTGTGAGCTTTGTGGGCTCGGAGGCTTCAGCAGATCCGGTCGTCTGTACCTGCTCATATGATGAGTCGTTTTCACTTCCGCCTGATTTGCCGCTGCAAGCACTTATTGATGTAAGCGTTACAAGAGATAATAGAATAGCAATTGCTTTTTTCATTGTTTTACCTTCCTTTTTCAGTCTTTAATTATTAGACGTCTGAGAATGCAAAAACTCTCACCTTTTTTTCATATCAACATGAATAGTATCAGTATTATACCCCATAGAGGAAAACAAGCGATTATCCGTGGAAAGCTGATCGCACCTGTTTTGAGTCCGCATGGTATTATATGTTCAAAGGCAGTTGGCTCATTGCCAGATGAAGCGGTTGCAGGCTGCGCCTCGGTGCGGACGATTATCTTGTGAAACCGTGGAGCTTGAACGAACTGCTTGCAAGGATAGAGGTGCAGAAACGGCACATCAGGCAAAGCGGATCATGTTGAGATAACAGTATCCGATAACGGTATCGGTATCCCTGCGGAGCATATCGACAAGATATTCCAGCCCTTTTTCAGGGCGGACATGACTTCGGCAAACAGTGACGGAAGCGGTCTGGGACTTGCGATAGTCCGTCAGATAGTCACACTGCACGGCGGAGAGATCTCCCACATTGGTGAGGACGTCGGGTGCAAATGGCTCATCAGTCTCCCGACAGTATGCAAAATAGTGAAAAATGGGAAAAAGCCGCACAGGCCATGGCGGACGCATCAAGGGACGGACAGCTCATCAAACTGAACTGCGGTCATTATGTGCACGACTTTGAGTATGAGAGAATAAGCAGGGATATGAAAGGGTTCATTGAGAAGCTTGACAAACAGCCTTGATCTATAGTTCCCCGCAACCCCCGGATACGGCAAGAATACCCTATGCGGCAGCAGCAGCTTTTCCGCTGCTTACAGTAAATGAGATAATGCTTTTAAAAGTGAGCACTGAACAGGTCGCTGCCGCAGATCACGGCTTGACTAAACATATCTGACTTGATATAATTAAAACAAAGGATAAGTTCCATATTTCAGATACAGGGGTTTCACTGCCCTTTCTGCTTTCAGAAAAGCGCAGAAAGGTCAGAGTCCGCATATACAATATTATGCAGGAAGACTTTTTACACGACCGGCGGGACCGCTCCTGTCAATGAGGTATCTGAAGCCGGTAACTGCTTCAAGTGCTTAGACTATATCCTCGATACCACTACCGAACCTATAAACTAAAACCACATATTTTGTATACTGAAAGAAGAAGAAATGTCATACGATTTAGAAATATTGATAGATGGTGGGAAAAAACTCCTTCAATGATAATTAAAAAAAACAGCGGACTCTCCCACGAGTCCGCTTTTTCTTGACAAACCACCCTGCCGGTGGCATAATGTAAGTATATCTCCGCGCCCGAAATATGTCCCCTGCAACAGGTATCTTCACCACCACGGACGCCTGTCAGGAAACAGCTTTGTTCCTATATCATCGGATAAGTATAATTATGATGAGGCACGGATCTTAATAATAACACCGTTATGAAGTACGAGGTGAATTCAATGAAAATCGGATTTATAGGCGCAGGAAAGGTCGGCTTTTCTCTGGGAAAATATTTTGCAGAAAACGGCGCGGAGTTATCGGGGTATTACAGCCGTACAGAAAGCTCTGCTCATGAAGCTGCCGCCTTTACAGGCTCGAAGGCCTTTATGTCTTCGGAAGAACTTGTTTTGGCAAGTGATGCGGTTTTCCTTACAGTACCCGACAGCGCCATAAAAGAAACATACAACGCCCTGCCAAAGGAGCTTCTTTGCAGCAGACAGATATGCCATTGCAGCGGAGCGATGTCAGCCGCAGAGACATTCCCTGATATAGCGGAATACGGTGCAAAAGCCACTTCAATACACCCGCTTTTTCCCGTAAGCAGCAAAACGGAGTCGTACAGGGAGCTTTCAAATGCTTTTTTCTGCATAGAGGGCGACTGCGCCGCGGAATGGAGCGCTGTACTCTCGGGCATGGGCAATCCCGCACGCATTATCACAAGCGATATCAAGAGCCGCTATCACGCGGCTTGTTCTGTTGCGAGCAACCTCGTCTGCGGACTTATGGCGGAAAGCGCGGAGCTCCTTGAACAGTGCGGCTTTACCGCGGACGAAGCTCTTTCCGCCCTTGAACCTCTTGCAATGAGCAATATGAAGCGCATCTTCGCCGTGGGACCAACTGCTGCACTGACGGGGCCTGTGGAGCGGAACGACGTATCCACGGTGAAAAAGCATATTGCCTGCATAAGCGGCAAGAACGACTCCGATATCTACAGATCGGTCTCGAAGAAGCTGACAGAAATGGCTAAGGAACGTCATCCACAGGCAGATTATACAGAAATGGATAAGCTCCTTAGTTAATTGTCACCAAAGAAAAACCTTTGTGTTCATATTATGTTCATATTCATATGCTATACTACCTATTGTATCTTATCCAGGATAATGGAAAGGTAACATCTTTTAAGGAGAAAATTGAATATGAAGAACACTGTTTCAACCCTTCTGAAGCAGAAGCAATCAGGCGACAAGATCACGATGCTTACTGCTTACGACTACACAACAGCGAAGATCATCGACCAGTGCGGCGTGAATGCCATACTTATCGGCGATTCTCTGGGCATGGTAATGCTGGGCTATGAAAACACGCTCCCCGTGACTATGGAGGATATGATACATCATACCGCCGCAGTTTCAAGAGGTGCGGAAAATGCTTTCATCGTAGCCGATATGCCGTTCATGTCCTATCAGGTCAGCGTACAGGAGGCTGTTATCAATGCAGGCAGACTTGTCAAAGAGGGCGGCGCCAATGCTGTAAAGCTTGAGGGCGGAGCCGAGGTCTGCCAGCAGATAAGAGCAATTGTGAATGCGTCCATTCCTGTTGTTGCACATCTGGGACTTACTCCCCAGTCTGTCAACGCCTTCGGCGGCTTCAAGGTGCAGGGCAAGAGCCTTGACAAGGCAAGGAAGCTCATCGGCGACGCGCTGAAGATACAGGAGGCAGGCGCCTGTGCAGTAGTTTTGGAGGGTATTCCCGCAAAGCTTGCGGATATCATCACAAAGAAGCTCTTTATCCCGACTATCGGTATCGGCGCAGGAAACGGCTGCGACGGACAGGTACTGGTATATCAGGATATGCTGGGACTTACCACAGGTCACACCGCTAAATTCGTAAAGCGGTTCGCTGATGTGGGCTCGGTAATGCGTCAGGGTATCGCTGATTATATCAGTGAGACCAAAGAGGGCTCGTTCCCTGCCGAGGAGCATACCTACGCTATCGAAGATGATGTTATCGAACAGCTTATGAGGGAGGAAAAGTGAAATGAGAGTTGTAAAAACTATAGATGAAGTCCGCGCACAGGTAAAGGAATGGAGAGCACAGGGCCTCACCGTGGGACTTGTCCCCACAATGGGCTATCTCCATGAGGGACACGCAAGCCTTATCGACGCTTCTCACAGAGATAACGACAGAACTGTTGTGTCCGATTTTGTAAATCCCATGCAATTCGGACCGACGGAGGACCTTGAAAGCTATCCCCGCGATATCCGGCGCGACGCAAAGCTCGTTGAGGAACACGGCGGCGATATCATCTTCAATCCCGAACCCTCCGAGATGTACCATGAGGGCTTCTCCTCTTTCGTTGATATGACCGTGCTCACTCAGGAGCTCTGCGGACTGAGCCGTCCCGTTCATTTCCGCGGCGTATGTACAGTAGTATCAAAGCTTTTCAATATAGTAAAGCCCGACCGTGCATACTTCGGCAAGAAAGACGCACAGCAGCTTGCCGTTATCCGTCATATGGCCGACGATCTGAATATGGACATCGAAATAATCGGCTGTCCTATCGTCCGTGAAGCCGACGGACTTGCAAGGAGCTCCCGCAATACATACCTTAACGAAGCCGAAAGAAAAGCTGCACTTGTACTTTCAAAGGCAGTATTTCTGGGCATGGATATGGTAAAAAACGGCGAGAAGGACTGCTCTGCAATTACCGCAGCTATGAAAAAGCTCATAGAAGCCGAGCCTCTTGCAAAGATCGACTACGTCAAGACAGTCGACTGTGCAACAATGCAGCAGATAAAGACTCTCGACCGTCCTGCACTCTGCGCAATGGCCGTATACATCGGAAAGACCCGCCTTATCGACAACTTCTTCACGGAAGACGTATGAGGAGGCTGCTATGGAAATATCAATGCTCAAAAGCAAGATACACCGCGCCGTTATCACTCAGGCGGAGCTCAATTACGTTGGCAGCGTCACTATCGACGAGGAGCTCATGGAAGCCGCAGGACTTTATGAATACGAGCGCGTACACATATCAAACGTAAACAGCGGAAGCCGTATCGAGACCTACGTTATCGCAGGCGACCGCGGAAGCGGTGTCATATGCCTCAACGGTTCAGCCGCACGTTCGGGACAGAAAGGCGACCATGTTATCATAATGGCATATGCCAATATGACTCCCGAAGAGATAAAAACTCACCGTCCTAAGGTAGTTTTCGTCGGCGATAAGAATGAAATAGTAAGGGTAGCCGATTACGAAAAGCACGGCGAACTGAAATAACAGCTTATTGCCATACATTCTTCAGCGATCATGTATCCGTGATATATGTGCTGAAAAACAGATCATATCAAATGCTGAAGCGGACTCTTACGAGTCCGCTTTTTTCGCAAAAATGAATTTATAGCTGCACAGTATCAGCAATACCAACGACGTCAATAACGACGATGTGGGGCAGATTCTTTCAATACCTGCCGGCAGCGGAAGATCATGGGCCCGCTTGTATTCCTGTATAATATACATTGCCAAAGAATACAGATCGCCGGCAAGCTCAAGGATAATAACGGCAAATAAAGGCACAAGCATTGCGATATACGCTTTCTTTTTTCCCCTGTGACGGAGCTTTGTTGCAAAATACGCCCATACAGCAGCCGCAGTGCCTATCACTGTCCATTTTATGAAATCATGTACCTCAGTGAACGTCTCCTGAAAATAGCAGCTTATACTCTCATATGTGTTCTTTTTATCGGATAGATAATAGCAAAGCTCCATAATGAATATATAAAGATAATAGAAGAAATCAAGCCCCAGAAAAAACAAAAAGAGGTCTTTTAGCTGCTGCTTCGGCGGTACATTTCTTTTTATTACCAGCAGGATTATAGCAGCGTAAAGGGAAAAGCCTCCCATTATGTTCGAAAAGCTGAATATATCACGGCCATGATACAGATAATAGTCAAGCCTTCCGGCAAACTGCTGAACCGCACCCATAATTCCGCCTATCCATAAGTATTTCGTGTTTTTAAAAAAATCAGCAGCTTTCATAGTCTGTACCGTCACTTATTCAGATTATACGCAGTGTACTGCATACTATCATTATTATACACCCCATTGCCTTTCAAAGTCAAGCTACCGGCTTCTTGGATGTCCACGGACGGATCGTTACAATAAAACAGCAAAAAAGGGCTGACTGTCAATGAACAGTCAGCCTTTTTCCGTATTGCAATGACGCTGTCAGGTCAATGTCAGCGTAACAGGGTTTGAATAGAGATAATATCCGTCCTTGTTCCATACATAACACCTGTACTGCGTGCCGTTGGTCTGGGCATTTGCGGTGATATGCAGCGTCGGTCCGACAGCATCTTCGCTTTGTATGCTCTCCCACTGACCGCTGCTCTGGTTATAAATATACCACTGATAGGTCAGGTCGTCGCCGAAGAGCCTGATACTGAATTCTGCCGTCTCACCTGATGCAACGGCCGCATCCTTAGGTGCTGAGTCGTAGATATACTGTCCGTAGCTCATATTGAGAGCGTGGAGATTGGCGAGCACATCGCTCAGTCTGTTATTGATCTGATCCGTTGAGCTGCCGAAGCCGAATGAAAACATCAGATAAGTCTGATACGCATTAAGGTCATCCATGAAATCGTGTCCGAAATCATATCCGTCCATATCGAAATCGAAGTCAAGAATGCCGTCGCCGTTTATGTCCGGCATAGACTGTGTACACTGATCTTTCAGGAATTCATAGGATTCATGATACTGATCCAGCAGAGGGTGCTCATCCGAAAGATCTTCCACTCTTTGGAAAGGATATTTATTTCCGTGAGCAGCATACATATCTGTACTACTCTTCAGGAAAAGATCGTATATAGGATCATCTCCGGCATCATCCCATGTCACATCTACCTGATAATAACGGTCTGTTCCGTTTGTATTGATCTTGACTGCGTTATAGGCGTGGCCGTCTGAGCCGTTATCATCGTTGATAACATAGGATTCGATACCGCAGGCCGACAGCAGCATGGTATATGCTTTTGCGTATCCCTCACAAACGGTCTTTCCCATTTTGCCGCTGAGATCAGTGCCCGGTGAGCTGGTGCCGAAGCTCAGGAAGAACGAGGAATAGATGAAATGGCGCAGATCATATCTGCTGCTCACATAATCATAATCATATACACAGTTGCGGACCAGCCAGTCATGCAGCTGCTTTGCCTTCAGAGCGTCATTCATCCACTCGTCTGTTTCCGTTGCAACAACATAGTTGCAAAGCTTGGTACAGTATTCATCAATGAATTTCACATTGAAGCAGCGCGAAAAATGCTCATTGACAACATTGTAGATATGCGGATCCAGCACAGGGTAGCTGACGCCGTTTTCGTCCGTTTCTTCCGTGACAGCAGTATAGCCGTTGATGGTGTCAAGCTTCTTGCAGTCCGAAAAAGCCATTGTGTTCCCGTCCGCCTTACAGTTGTCGGGTATCGTGAGACTTGTGATATTATTGCAGTTAAGGAATGCGTTCACCTTGATAAGCTCGGCGCCCTCAAGGGTCACTGACGTCATTCTGTCACAGCCCGCAAAGGTGGACTCCTCAATGGTCTTTACGCCCGCAGGGACCGTCACGCTTTCCAGCCATGAGCGTGAAAACGCATAAGCTCCGATAGATTCGAGGGAATCCGGCAGCGAAACGCTTGTGATGGTGCAGGCTTCAAAGGCACGGGGTTCGATCACCTTGACTGTATCCGGGATCGTGACCGAATGAAATATTTTCGCGTTGAATGCCAGACTTGCAATGGTAGTGACAGGCATACCGTTGATATAGGACGGAATGGTAAAATCACTTCCGGGGGTTTTGTATTCTCCGTAGCATTTTGTGATGATAGCTTCATTTGTACCTTCGTAATAACCGTATATGATATTTCCGTTCAGCCATTCCTCATGCCAGTCGCCTGTTGCCGCAGAAGCGGTCAGACATTGAGTCTCCTGTATGATCGTCGGGATAGCTGCGGCGGATATACCTGTGATTGCTGCAGTGAGAAGTGAGATAAGCTGTTTGTGTTTCATTTGATGATCCTCCGTATAAAGTACATTTTTTAGTGAGATAATGCTGTCGGTCCATTGTGTGCGCACCGCAATAAACAGATCACCCACATTATATAATGATGCAGCTGCGCAAGTCAACCGTTTTTCGGTAAGTTGCAAAAATACGGGGGTAAGTTGCTTTTTTTGTTATGTAAGCTGCACCGGCAATGGAGCAGCAGCCGCAGAAAAACAAGGGATCAGCCCCGCAAAAGCGAAGCTGATCCCTTTAATAATATCCGTATTGATTATTGTACTTTTCTTTTTCTGTATGCTGCGAGGGCTAATATCGCTGCTGCCGCGCCTGCCGCAGCAAATCCGCCGATACCTCTGTCGCCTGTTTTGGGCGAATCGCCCTTTGCCTTGGTAGTGGAAGTGCTTGCCTTTTTTCCGCCGGCTGTTGTCGTTGTGGTCTTCTGTGCAGCCGCAGCGTCCAGAGCAGAGAATTTTATGCCGTTTTCCTTGGCGTATCTTTCAGCCAGAGTGCCCTTATATCCGTAGATAGTAAGATCCTTGCTGCAATTCAGGAATACATCCTTTTCAATTGTATCCACGCCCTCATTTTGCTCTTTGATCCTGGGAATAGTTACCTTAGTCAGATTTGAACAGCCCGTAAAGGCGTTATTCATAATATACTCTGTTCCCTCGGGAATAGATACTTCGGTCAGAGATGTACAGTTTCCGAAAGCATATGAACAGATTATGCGGAGGCTGTCGGGAAGCTTTACCGAAGACAATGCTGTACAGCCGTCAAAAGCTCCGTTCTGTATATTTTCGACGCCCTCACTGAGAGTAAGCGAAGTCAGCCCTGTGCAGCCGCTAAACGCCGCATATCCTATCATCGGAACGGTTCCGGGGATAGTTACCGAGGTAAGTCCTGTACAGCCCGAAAAAGCATCCGAACCTATATCCTTAACGCCCTCGGGAATAGTTACCGAGGTCATACCCGTGCAGTTCTCGAATGCATTATAAGCGATGACTCTTACATTATCGGGGATATCTACCGACGTATTCTCAGGCATTGTTCCTTTATACTTATATAAAACATTGCCTGCGATGACAAGTCCGTCAGGCTGATCGTCGTACCATTTTGTGTTTTTGAAAGCGTCGCTGTAGATATTCTCGATATTCTCGGGAATATTGATAGAATCCAGCTCGGTGCAGTTCTCAAAGGCGTTAAAGCTGATGTACTTCAGGCTTTCCGGCAGAGTAACAGACTTTAAAGCCGTACAGTCCTTGAAAGTGCCGTCCGAGATGTACTGGATACTGTCTGGTATGGTCACAGATGTCAGACCGGTACAGCCTTGAAAAGCTCCGCCTACGATCTCCGAAACGCTGTCGGGTATAGTGACCGAGGTCATTGCCGTACAGTTCCTGAATGCAACGCCTGATATGGAATTAACTTTCTTTCCGTTGATCTCCGAAGGTATCTCTACTTCGGCGGCAGTACCGTTATACTTTTTTATGATAAGCTCATCGCTGTCCGTGACCTGATAATCCACAGACGAGCCGTCGCCGAGCTCATAGGTGCCTTCTTCAACGATGGTAACAGCTCTTATCGCCGAACATTCAAACGGATCAGCACCGAAAGCTGTTAAAGAACCTGCAACTGCAAGTGATGCCATAAACGATATTGCTTTTTTCATAGTTTAACTCCTTTTCTGTAAGTTATGTTGATTTATTGAAATAAGGATCCAGACTATATGTTGTTTGATTTTTTACTATTATATATCATTAAATGTAAAAAATCAAGCCCACTATCTCATACGCAAAGCGTCAGGAACGTTATAGGGGACTGCTATCTGCTGCCGCCGCCTTTCTGGTGAACAGCTTTGACGGACGATGACCTGCTCCGCCCTCGATACCGTCTGTCTCCTCCACGTACGGAGCGATCTTCCGCCTGAAATTAGCCATTATCAGCTTTTTGTCCAGTATGGCCTCGTAGACCTGCTGGAGGTCGGTAAGGGTAAATCTTTCCGGCAGCAGCCTGAATGCGGCATAGGGCTTTTCAAGGCTGCTCCTGAGCTTCAGCAGCGCGTTTACGATCATCTCGGCATGGTCGAAGGCAAGGCTGTTTCTTGGTATCTCAGCCTCAGCGGACTGATTATACAGCTCGTTGGGATTGTTCAGCCTGACCTCGGAGATGAATTCCCTGCCGCTGTCGTCAGTGAGAATAAGGGTATATGCTCCGTCAGACTCCTTCAGTGATACCTCATACCACTCCGCATTCTTATCCAGAGCCGCATTTGTATGCCCGATGACCGTCCAGTAGCAGCACGAGATTATCCAGCCTCTCGGGTCTCGGCCCTGCTTTGAAAGATTGCAGAGCAGCGAAAGAGGCGGACAGTCCACTCCCGTTTTTTCCCTGAGCTTGCGCAGCGCCGTTTCCTCAATAGTCTCCTCGCGGCAGCAGAAGCCTCCGGGAAGAGCGGGCATATCCTCAAAGGGCCATTCTGTACGCCTTACAAGAAGCACCGAAAGAACAGGCTTTGAAAGGTGTCTGTAGCTTTCGCTGTCGCCCTTGCGGACGGTGAATACCACAATATCCGCAGCGACCGAGGGTCTGTCGTATTTAGTTATATCGTAATCCATAGGAACCTCCGATGATAATATCTGATTAATAATAACACAGATCACCGCGGCTGTCAATATGCGGAGGATCTTTGTAAACTCTGCACATAGATAATATTATAATGATATTATCTGATTGTTAAAAACGCAGAATCCACTCGGAACGTCTTGACAAATCGAACTGTTAATGTTATTATGATAATAACAAAAGGATATTAATACAGCAGCTTTTATTTTTACCCGCTGTTAATATCATTTTAATTCAATCATAAGGAGGTAAGCTGATATGGATATATCCGAGATCCTGAAATGCAGATGCTGCACAGATATCTTTCCCGAGGATATCGCTCTGGCTCAGCCCATATACATGGCACTGATGCTGAAATATCACCCCGACAGGTGCAGCGACCCCAGAGCTCCCGAGGCTTCGGCGGTCATAAACGAGCTATACGGAAAGCTGAAGAAGGCTCACAGCTGCCAGGAAAAACTGTTCCGCTGCGGCAGCCGCGCTGTCGGCATAAAATATCTCATGGCAGTATCTCAGGAATACGGCATGGAATACATCGGCGAGCGTAATGTTTACTTCCTTATCAAGGACGAGCTTTCCGACTGCTTCACGCAGTCAGAGGCGCGGTCTGACCTGTTCTTCAGGGAGTATCTCCCGCAGCAGATACTTGCACAGGCAGAGGTGTTCCTGCCGCTGGTAACACAGGTCATCAGCACCGATGAGGGACTGCTCGTCGAGACCTGCAAGCGTGCGGGAGAGCTTCCCCTGCCAAGGGTGCTTGATTTCTACGGCGGACGCCTTGACAGCCGCCACGCTGCATGGATAATATCACGGCTGCTGGGGATATGCTGCTACGCCGAGACAAAAGGGATAGTCTGGAACTGCCTCGCAGAGGAAAACCTCTTCATAGATCCCGCAGAGCACACGGTCAGAGTGGGCGGAGGCTGGTGGTTCGCCGCAAGAGAAGGCGGCAGGATGACGGGAGTGCAATCGAGCGTATACGCTTCCCTCTCGTCACTTACAAAAACCGACGGCACAGCACAGCATATCACTGACCTTGAATGTGTAAAGGCTCTGGCAAGGCGGATACTCTCCGACGACGCTCCCTGCGCCGTGAAGGATTACGCCGAGAGTATATGCAGCAGCTCCGCATTTGAGGAAATGGAAAAATGGGAAAAGGTGATAACCGACGGCTTCGGCGGAAGGAGATTCACACATATGAACGTCAGACTGCCTGATATCGCAGGCTGAAAATAAATATCACAGGAGGTACTATTATGGGATACGGTTCATGGAATTCAGCAGACTGGAAGAAATATTCGTCTGCAAGGATCAGTGGAAAAAAGGTCAACGACATCTACAAGGCCACCGGGATCGACGCGAAATACGATCCGCGGAAGATCAGTTTCAGGGAAAGCCTTGACTCGGCAGATCACCCTGTAACTACGCCTATCATCATAGGTCTTGACGTTACGGGCTCAATGAGCGATCTGCTGGACGTAACGGCAAAACACCTGGGCGAAATGGTAAAGGATATCATCGAGCGCCAGCCTGTTGAGGGGCCGCAGATAATGTTCTGCGCTGTAGGCGATTCAAGATGCGACCGCTCACCGCTCCAGGCCACACAGTTTGAATCCGACATACGCATCGCAAGCCAGCTGACAGAGCTCTGGTTCGAGCGCGGCGGCGGCGGAAACAGCTTCGAGAGCTATCCTCTTGTCTGGTATCTCGCCGCAAACAAGACAAAGACCGACGCCTGGGACAAGCGTCGCAAAAAGGGAGTTATCTTCACTCTCGGCGACGACGGCTTCCCCGAAAAAATGCTTGCAAAGGAAATAGAAAGGGTATTCGGCGACAATGTCAGGGAGGATATAGATACAGCAGCTCTGCTGGCTCAGGTAAGCAGACGTTACGACGTGTTCCACCTTATGGTCATGGACGGGAGAAACGAAAGCATTGTAAAACTGCCGAAATGGCGGAAACTAATGGGCGAAAGAGCTGTCTCGGTAACAGACGTCAGCGCCATACCCGAGATAATCGTTTCGCTGCTCGAAAGCGTTGCGGGAAGAGATACAGAGGATATCATCAATTCCTGGGACGGCGATACACGGCTTGCCGTAAGGAACGCTCTCGGCGGACTTCCCACACGGAAAAGGAGCGTACTCAACGGAATAATCAGATTCTGAGGTGATAATATGAAAAAAGCATATGCGGTCATAGGAGCAAATTTCGGCGACGAGGGCAAGGGCCTCATGACAGACCTTTTCTGCCGCACAGACAGCAGCGTCATAAACATCAGGAGCAACGGCGGCGCACAGGCGGGGCATACCGTATGCACAAGTGACGGTAAAAGACATATCTTCTCACACATAGGCTCCGGCAGCTTTGCAGGCGCGGACACATACCTTTCAGAGTTCTTTATACTCAACCCTATGCTTTTTTCAAGAGAGCTGGCGCAGCTGGGCAGCGATACGGGCAATATCTTCATCGACGGGCGGTGCAGGGTGACTCTCCCCTGCGATATGCTGCTGAACCAGATGGCTGAGACTATGCGCGGGAACAACCGCCACGGCAGCTGCGGCGTGGGAATATTCGAGACCGTCGTCCGCAGCAGGGACAGCAGGTACGCCTTTGACTATGACTATGCGCTGAAAGAAGGCAGGAGCGCTGTAAGGGGAATGATAAACAGGATAAACGGGGAATACTGCCGCAAGCGTGCCCGTGAGCTGGGTATCGCAGGAGACGCGGAAAGGGAGCTTTCCGAGATGCTGGCAAACCATATGCTAACCGAGAATTATCTCGATGACCTGTATGCTATGGCGGCGTTCTGCCGCCGTGGAGACGAGCAGATCATCGAGGAGTACGATACGGCTGTATTCGAGGGAGCTCAGGGGCTCATGCTGGATCAGAACAGAACGGACTACTTCCCTCACCTCACGCCTTCGGACACAGGCATGAAAAATATCCGCGCCATACTGGACAAACTGGAAAAACGCGAAACAGAAATATGCTACGTTACAAGGTCATTCTTCACACGCCACGGCGCAGGCAGGTTCGATACACAGTCTGATACCATCGCTGAGGAATACGGCCTGTACGACAAGACCAACGCTCCCAATGAATTTCAGGGCACATTCAGGTACGGTCTGTTCGACCTGCCCGAATTCATGGCCTCTCTTGCACTGGACAGGAAATACATAGCAGAAGGCGAAAGAACAGCCGTAGCAGTAACTCATCTTGATATGACCGACGGCATGATAATATGTCCCACAGGGAAGCTTATGCCCGAGGATATCGCGTACATGGCATTGGCAGATGTGCTTTATAAGGTGAGCGGCGAGACTGCCGACCACGTTGTATGTCAGCCTGCTGCGGCAAAAGCCCTTTCGGGAAGATAAAGCATACATGGATAAGTCCCCGCAGCTGCGGGGACTTTCTTTGCCGTAACGGATACAGCTTGACTGACTGTCCGAATACTGATATAATATTATTGTGATCTTTATAACAATTCCGAAGGAGACAAAATGGATAAGAAGTATTCGGCTCAGATAAAGCTGAGCATTGCTGCACTGGTATTTTTCATCGCCGCCTTCATTGCAGGTACCTTCTGCGACAGGGCTGCGGCGGAGGCTCTTTTCTCCCCCGATATCACATTAGCCAAGCTGATAACGACCCTTGGCGTCTATCCCTTCTATGCGGCGCAGGTGTTTTTCTGGGGAGCCCTTTTTCAGCGCGGGCTCAGCTCGGACAAAAGCCGCCCCGTCAGAGCGTCAATGTGCGCGGTCTGCGTTTTGTGGACAGTATTCATAGGATATATCGGCAGCCGCTCCATGACCTCCGCAAACAACCTGGGCAGCATATACCCGTCGGTGACGGGAAATCTTCCCGTTATCATCATACTGAGCGCGGTACTGATGTACCCATTGTTCTTTGCAGGATATAACGCAGCAGGAAAGTCGGAGGACAAGCTGCTCGCAAAGAGGATACTGGGACTTTTTTCCGTGTTGCTTGCCGCATACATATCAATGGAGCTGCTGAAGAACTCCTTCGACCGTCCGCGGTACCGCACTGCTGTACTGGGATATGAGGACATAACCTTTGTACCGTGGTACAGACCCTTTGCAGGTGCGGAGGAACTCGCCGCAAAGTACGGTATCGGCGCCGACGAGTTCCGATCCTTTCCCAGCGGCCACAGTATTTTCAGTATGCTGTCAATGTGCATACTGCCCTCGCTTACATGGCTCTTCCCGAAGCTCAGGGACAAGCATATCGCTCTTTTCTTCTGCGGACTTGCTTTCGGTATCGTCATAATGGTCACAAGAATGATACTCGGCGCACATTATCTCAGCGACACCTCCGCAGGAGCTGTTATAGGCGTCCTGTCCTCAATAGCATTCTCGGCAATACAGTTACACATATCAAAAAAGCAGCCCACATGATGTGAGCTGCTTATTTTTGGCGGTAAGTTGCACTTTTTCATGGGTAAGTTGCATTGACAAAGCCATCTGTTATGTGTTATCATTATTATAATGGCAGAAATGCCGCGTGAACGATCCTCCCCTATGACATGATAATGGGGAAACACTTAACTGATAACAGAATGGAGGAACTGAAATGAAGAAAAAAACTATCGCTCTTTTTACAACAGGTATCATGCTTTTATCCGCGGCGCCTGCGCCGATGGAAGCAGCTGCCGATAAAACCGCATATGACTCTGTCATAGGCACACTCCCCGACTGGACGCCAATGGATTTTATCAGCGCAATGAAGCTTTACAACGAGCACGGCAAATGCTTTGTGTCAGACGGCTATATCTGTATGGTAAGACCTGTCCGCAGCAACCGGAAAGATGATATTGAATTCAGTATCTCCGGAGGTGCGTCAGAGATCAACAGCCCTGTGTGTGAAGGTACGAAATACTATGAGCTGGACATTCCCGAAAACCCCGACCCCGAAGATCTTGAGGCATCAATGGCATTCGAGGAGTACTGCGACAGTCTCGGACTGTCTTCCCACAACTACAGCTTCTTTGAAAACTATGCCGAGAACGAATCACGTTATGTGTTCGAGGTTGATATGTTCCGTGTGCCGGACGGTCTCGATATGACGGTCACATGGCATGAAAAAAACGGCGATAAATACGAGGTCACCGAGGTCTTTACCTTTGAGAACCATGACGGCACCACCGTTGAAACCGATATGTATCGCTGGCTGCCCGACTGCGTTCCCGAGTACAACAGCTTCGTGAACGAATACGGCATCATCTCAGTTCATGACAACTATGTCGCCTACTGGGCAGACATCAACTATACCGTAGGCGCTTCACTGAAAATGGAGCAGAGCGGCGAGGGAGCCATAGAGGAGTTTCTGGAATCTGACTGCTCTCCCTTTGTTCTCGATCCGGGTACCGGCAGAGCTACTCCTTCGGTAATAATCTACAAGCCCGCAGCTGACGGTATGGCAGACGTAACATGGAGGATAGGCAGATCCTTTTCCGACACGGAACCAAAGGTAAGTTCAGAGGGCAAATTCGAGATAAAGAACAACTGCACCGAGATCATCGACTGGTCCGCCAACAGAAAGACCAGCGCTGTTTTCACATTCATAGACGCGGATACGGAAGAACCGGTAGATGTTTCGGGAAAAGGTGCCGAACTCACGAAAAGCAGCAGGCAGGCACCCTATACCAGCGATATGTATTATATCTCATCAAATCCCTGTACGATCACCTTAAACAATGCCTATGATCCCAATTGCAGCTATTCCTTCTCTATGGACTCGCAGGCAGGCCGTTATGATGTTGAAGATATGAAGGTCACAGCCGAGGAAGCCGACCGCAGGGAAGTTACCGTCTTCATGAAATGGTGTCCCAACGGAGATCTGAACGGCAGCGGTGAATTCAATATTGCCGATCTGGTAAGCTTACAGAACTGGCTCAAAGGTGATGCCGATACCGAGCTCCCGAACTGGCTGTCCGCAGATTTCTGCCACGACAATGTTATCGACGTCTTCGACATGATCGTTATGAGACGCAAGCTGATAGAAAAGCTGGGAATTGTGGTATCTCCCGAATATCCCTCCAGCCGCTACACCCTTCTCCGCATAACGGGAGAGGATCATAACCTGTACGCAGGTCCCGGAACAGAATATATGGTACTGGATACTATTGACGGATCGACCTTATTACATGAACTCGGATTCAGCGAAGGGGTAGATGACTGGGTATTTACCGAGGCCAACGGCAAGCAGGGCTGGGTAAGAGTAAACTGCGACGGAAAACCGAATGTTATTTTCATGAGTCCTGCTATCGACAAGCCTGTTATATACCTCTATCCCGAGGAGGAGACCGACGTTCATGTGGAGCTGACGCTGACAGAATCAGAGCTCTCCACCACATATCCCAGATACAATAACGGCTGGGACGTTACAGCTTATCCCGACGGACGCCTCCTTAACAAGGCGGACGGCACGCATCACAGATACCTCTTCTGGGACAGCGTAAACAGCCGCACAAGATTCGACCTCTCAAAGGGCTTCTGCGTTGCAGGCAGCGATACCGAGAGCTTCCTCAGGGAAAAGCTGACATATATGGGTCTTACCGAGGACGAAATGAACGAATTCATCGTATACTGGCTGCCGAGAATGGAGCATAACAGATATAACCTCATCTCCTTCCAGGGCAAGGCCTATACGGATTCGGCAAGGCTTGACATCACTCCCTCTCCCGACAGCATATGCCGCATATTCATGACATATATCCCTCTTGAAAATGCCGTGGATATACAGCCTCAGCAGCTTGAGACCTTTGAGAGAAAGGGCTTCACAGTTGTTGAATGGGGCGGCAGCCAGCTCAGCTGATAATACAGGACATATTTTAAAAGTCCCCGCGATGCGGGGACTTTTTGTTTTCAGCACGCATCACACAATGCACAGATAAGGGATCTGTTCCCTGTATACCGTGAAATATCAGCAGAGATCAAAAGTTAAAGACTTGTTAAGAATTTCCGTGCTATAATCATATCACACCAAGGATAGGAGCTCCAAAAGAAGGAAAGAAAGAAGGATGGATATGATACTGAATATGCTGAAAAAGGATCTGAAGCGGAAAAAGACCATGAACGCGATCCTGCTGCTGTTCGTGATAATGTGTTCCATGTTCGCAGCGGCAAGCATAAACAACATCGCCGCCGTAACAGGCGGTATCGAAAGCTATTTCGACAAGGCAGAGGTCCCCGACATGACAGCCAACATTCAGCCGGGAGACGATTTTGAGGATAAGGTCAGGGCACTGCCCTCGGTAAGCAGTGTAAAGTCATCAGACGCTATCTGCCTCGTATCGTCGAAGGATCTCAGCTACAAGGGCAGGAAAATGGATAACTTCATCAATCCGCCCTACCTTGTCTCCGCCAGGGACATGGCCGTAAAATACTTTGACGAAAACGACAGACTGATAAAAAGCGTCCCCAAGGGCTGCTTCTATGCAACAGCGCCCTTCTTGCAGAAGCTGGACATCTCCGTGGGAGACGAATTCGAGCTGAATGTGGGAGAAAGCAGACTCCCCCTGAAGTACATGGGCCGCTTCAAGAACCCGCTGTCCGGCAATGACGACAGCTCGTCGCCCTACATACTCATGAACGAAGATGATTATGAGTATATCAGCAGAGAGCCGAAGCTTGAAAATTTCAAAGTAAGAAGTCTTTACATAAACGTCTCCGACCCTGACGATGTACGCGCTATCGCAAAGGACACCACCTATCTCACCACAAGGGAGGAGCACAAATCGCTCTACCTGTACGATATGCTCTCAGCGTATATCATGCTGGCCATAAGCATAGTTCTGCTGGTAACGGTATTCGTGGTTCTCCGTTTCACCATCGGCTTCACCATCAGCGAGGAGTTCCGCGAAATAGGCGTGATGAAGGCTGTGGGAATAGGCAACGGCAGCATACGGAGCCTGTACATAGTAAAGTACCTTGCCATAGCGGCCGTGGGAGCTTTCATCGGCTTCTTCTGCTCTGTACCAATGAGCCGTATGATGATGAAAAACGTCACCAAGAACATGGTGCTGGCAAGCGAGAACAGCATTCTCATGGGCGCTGTAAGCTCCGTCGCAGTTGTAGTTATCATACTGCTGTTCTGCTACGGCTGCACACGCAGGATCAAGAAGCTCTCTCCCATAGACGCTGTAAGGAACGGCCAGACAGGCGAGCGCTTCAAAAAGAAGAGCTTTATGCACCTGGGATGCTCAAAGCTCCCCTCAACAGCCTTCATGTCCCTTAACGATGTACTGAGCGCCCCCAAGAGGTTCGCAGTGATCACTCTGATATTCACTCTGTGTATGCTGATGATGACGCTGATGTCGGTATTCTCACTGACTCTGAAAAGTGAAAAGATACTCTGGCTGTTTGACGTACCATCAAGCGACGCGCATATCGCCGATATAGATTATTACAGAGAGCTTTTAGATGACTTCGGCAGTTACGATACCATTCTTGACAGGGCCGAAAAAATGCTCAGCGACAACGGTATCCCCGGCAAGTGCAGCACGTGCTTCGGAACCGTATACGAAGCGACCTATAAGGACAAAAAGGCTAATCTCTGGTTCTTTGTCACAAAGGGCGAGAAAAACGACCTGTTCAGATGCAGCGAGGGCTACGCTCCGAGAAAGACCGACGAGATAGCTATGACGGGCTACGCAATGGAGGATCTGGGAGTCGGTATAGGCGACAGGATAAAAACTGTTATCGGCGACAAGGAGTACGAGTTCCTGATAACCGGCAAGTTCTACACCTTCCAGGGAAGCGGCCATGCAGTACAGGTACACCCTGACCTTGATCTCGTCAAAAACGACAGTATCAGTACAGTCGGAATACAGGTGATCTTTGACGGTGATCCCGATCAGGCAACGGTCGACAAGAATATCGAGATAATAAAGAAGGCCATAGACAGCGACAAGGTATTCAACACCGTGGATATGATAGAATACTGTACACAGATGTCGGATACTCTCGCCGCAATAAAGCTGATGATGATGATACTCACCGTAATAGTTACGGCCATGATAGTGATACTCATGGAGCGCTCGTTCATATCAAAGGAAAAGAGCGAGATCGCACTTATGAAAGCTGTAGGAATATCGAACCGCTCTATCGTCACACAGCACGCCCTTCGCTTCGTTATCGTATCAGTGCTGGCCTGCATTATCTCGCTGGCTGTGCTGATGCCTATAGGCAACGCGCTCATGAACTATATATGCAGCATGATAGGTGATGTCTCGGATATAAAATGCGCTGTGGATCCCGTTGATGTATTCATCGTGTGTCCGCTGGTACTAATAGGCATAACGGTGATAGGCTCGTTCCTGACAGCCCTCTACACAAAGACCATCAAGGCTTCCGATACGGCAAGCATAGAATAAAGCTCATTTACAAGGATATATGGAGGAATTAATATGAATACGGTATTACAGACAAAGGGTCTCTGCAAGACCTATATCGTCAACAAAAGACAGAACAACGTGCTGAAGAACATCGATCTCTCCGTTGAGGAGGGAGAGATGCTGGCAGTAATGGGGCCTTCGGGCTCGGGCAAGAGCACTCTGCTCTACTGCGTTTCGGGCATGGACAGAGCAACTTCGGGGGAGGTCACATTCAACGGGAAAAGCACTGCAAAGCTGAAGGACAAGGAGCTCGCAAGGCTCAGACTGGACGAGATGGGATTTATCTTCCAGCAGATGTACATGATGAAGAACCTTTCGGTGCTGGACAATATAATCCTTCCCGCACTGAAGTCAAAGAAGAACAACGAGGAGCGCAGACAGACAGTTGAGCGCGGACGTGCTCTCATGCACAGGCTGGGCATAGACGATGTGGGCGGCAACGATATCAACGAGGTCTCCGGAGGACAGCTCCAGAGAGCCTGCATCTGCCGCAGCATGATAAACTCGCCGAAGATGATATTCGCCGACGAGCCCACGGGAGCTCTTAACCGTTCAAGCTCCGACGAGGTAATGAACGAGCTGCTCTCACTCAACCGCGATGGCACTACCATCATGTGCGTCACCCACGATCCCAAGGTCGCAGCAAAATGCAGCAGAGTGCTTTACATAGTTGACGGACGCATCGCAGGCGAAAAGGAAATGGGACACTTCGACAGCAGCGTGAACAATCTCCGCGACAGGGAGAGATCACTGAACAACTGGCTCATGGAACAGGGCTGGTGATACAAAAAACAACGGGGCAGAACTTCATCTGCCCCTTGCTTTGATGAGGGATATATGGTACAATTGATACAGGTGGTGATCTTATGGCAGATATTCTTATTGTAGAGGACGACAAGGAGCTTGCGGAGCTCCTCACTGACTTTCTCCGCGCCGAAAACTATACTGTAACTGCTGTGGACAGCGGAGAACGCGCCCTCCAGCTCTTTGAGCGCTACGGCGCAAAGCTGGTGGTGCTGGATATAAACCTCCCCGACGTCAACGGCTTCGCGGTATGCTCGAAGCTACGCGAGAACGCCGACACTCCCATACTCATAGTAAGCGCCAGAACGGAGAAGGAGGACAAGCTCAGCGGCCTGAGCCTCGGTGCCGACGATTACATCGAAAAGCCCTATGATATAGATATACTTATCGCCAAAATAAAGGGCATATTCAAGCGCCGCTATCATATGGAGACAATTTCCGCCAACGGCGTCGTGCTCAATCTTGCCGACCGCACCGCTGTCATAGACGGCAAGGCGGCAGAGCTGCCTGCCAAGGAGTTCGACCTGCTTGCTCTACTCATAGAGAATCAGGGGAAGGCACTGAAAAAGGAGTACCTTTTCAATTCAGTATGGGGCAGCGACAGCGATTCCGAGCTCCAGACCCTCCATGTGCATATCAACCGTCTGCGCCAGAAGCTGGGCGACGATCCCAAGAACGCAAAAAGGCTTCTGACCGTGTGGGGAGTGGGGTATAAGTTCGTATGAAAGCTTTCCGCAGACTTTGTATCGCTGTTACGGCCGTTTTTCTGATTCTGGCAGCCGTAATGAATATATTCATGCTGAAAAGCAGCAGGGACGAAGAGGGACTTTACCGCGTGGAGGCAAAGAGGCTTGCGGACGATATCGCTGATACAGGCAGCTTTGACCTTAGCGGCTATCCTCATATCACGGGAGTATTCACCGAGGAGGACGGTCCGCTGTATGTCTCCGACGAGCACTATGTAATAATAGAGGCAGGCGGGAAACTGTACCGCGCAGAGTATTCCAAAGAGGACCCAAGCCGCGGCCTGCTCCTGATAAACTGTATCTTTGCAGCTGTATTCCTGATGATAGTAATACTGCTCCGCTATATATACAAGTGTATCATCGCCCCCTTCGGCAGGCTGAAGGACGTTCCCCGGGAGCTTGCAAAGGGAAATCTGGCAGTTCCCATACCCGAGGAAAAGAGCCGCTTCTTCGGCAAATTCACCTGGAGCGTAAATATGCTCCGCGAGAACATAGAGGGCAGCCGCAAAAAAGAGCTTACCATGCAGAAGGAAAAAAAGCTGCTTCTGCTTTCACTCTCCCATGATATAAAAACTCCCCTGTCGGCTATAAAGCTCAACGCAAAGGCTCTGGCAAAGGGCCTTTACAAGGACGAGGAAAAGCGCCGCGCAGCTGCCGAGAGCATAAACAGCCGCGCCGATGAGATCGAGAGCTTCGTCAGCGAGATAACCCGCGCCGCAAGCGAGGACTTCATGAACTTTGAAGCAAATCAGCAGGAGGTCTTCATGAGCGTTATCATAGAAAAGATCAGCGCAAGATATGCTCCTCAGCTGGCTATGACGGGAACTGAATTCGTCATCGGAGACTTCGACGACTGTATCCTCTCCTGCGATCCCGACAGGCTCGGAGAGTGCGTACAGAACCTTGTTGAGAACGCCATAAAGTACGGCGACGGCAGACGCATAGAGCTGGGGTTCGATAAAATGGACGGCTGCGAGCTCATAACCGTGTCAAATACAGGCTGTACCCTCGAAGCCAAGGAGCTGCCCCAGATATTCGACAGCTTCCAACGCGGCAGCAATGCGGAGAATATCCGCGGCAACGGTCTCGGCCTGTTCATATGCAAAAAGCTCATGAGTCTCATGGGCGGCGAGATCTATGCCGGTATAAAAGATGACTGCTTCAGCGTCACCCTTGTAGTCAAGCTGGCATGAGCAGATGGATAAACAATAAAGCCCACAGGCATAAGCGGATGCCCATATAGAAGTTTTGCCCCGAAGCGTTCAAAAGCGCTTCGGGGCATGGTATTTTATATAGCTGCTAAGTTAAATCAGAATTTGTTGCCACATCATAGAACGATAGAAAGTTCAGTTTGTGTTGACATTTAATCTTTCACAGGACAAATCATCTGAAGGTCAAATGGTTCCTTTTCAGCAATTTCTTTTATAGGATCATTCGCCAGGTCACTCCCCATTGCTCTGTAAAATGCAATCGTCTCCTCTGAAGAACAAGCTGATATGTACAAAGCTTCCGCACCGTTTTTTCTTGCTTCATCTTTGCCTGCTTCAAATAATTGTCTGCCAATACCTTGTCCTCTGCATTCAGAAGACACCTGCATCATATCCAGAATCATGTACGGACCGTTCAGCTGCTTTAACAGACCTATAAAACCAACAACTTTATCATTTTCTAATGCAATGTATGTAATATATTCATCACTGCTTATCTGATTTGCTACAGAACGCTTTTTGTTGAGATCCCAATCTTCAGTATATTTGCATTCGACCAATTTATAGTCTCCGTCTATTCTGCGATATACCTTATTTACATCCTGTTTTCTGTTATATAGATCCAATGATTCTATACAGAAATTTGTTTCTGATAATAATTCAATTTTTATCAAATGGTAAGCCTCCTTATATTATATGTTTTGCTCTTTTGATTTATCTCTATTATTATCGTTTTCATACGCAACACCTCTTTCACAGGCAAAGCCCGATCTATATCAGCGCCACACATATCCTACGGGCTTTATTGTTTATGCTCTGCGCTTTCTTTTGGACAGGAGCATGAGTGCTGCCGCTGCTGCCAGGCCGTAAACGGCCGTACCGTTATATCCCGTTTTCGGACTGTCCGCGGCACCTGCGGCGGCAGCTGATGTGGTCGCGGAGGCGGTCTCATCAGCTGCGGGAGCCCACCTTGCAGCCGCCTCCCAGCTGCGCACCCCGTCACCTGCCGTACTCAGCAGCTCACCCTTTATGACATCGCCTTCGCGGCGTATGAAGCTGAAGCTGGAATCCGCACAGCCTATCACCGTGGAGAGATATCCCGAATGTGCATAGGTGAAGCGGAGAGTCTGTGTGCCGACGCTCTGATCCGCAAAGTTCTTTGTGCTTGTGATGGCGTCGCCGTCCTTCATGCAGAACTCCACCTCCCGTCGGGAGTGATTGTGGCCGAATAGATAAAGTATATCCATATCGTACTTCTCGGCGTAGCTGTTTATGAGGGAGACCATATCGTATGAGCGGTCAACATTGTACATATTGCCTCCCGCCCACTGCGACACCTCAAAGCCGTTTGGCTTGACGGAGCCCTTCTGTATACCAAGGGAATGAAGTCCAGGATGCGCTGATATTATCACGAGCTCTCCGTGATAATCCTCAGCAGTTTTTTTCAGGAAGGCGTCAAGCTCCGTTATGGCATTGGCATAGGTATAATAAGGCTTTTCACCGCTTCTGTCAATGACTGCCTCGTAGTTGAGGCCGTAGACTATGAGCCCCTTTGCGCTGAGGCTGCTGGTACCGTTCTCTTTTACAGCCGCAGATGTACCGATGAAGACTGGGCCGCCGCTTGCAGGGAGCTTACTGTCCGCGCCGAGGCCGGCAGCTGCCGACATGACGGAGGCTGCCGCTCCCGAATCGTGATTGCCCGATACATATACCGCGTCGATACCGCAGACACAGGGCACCATGCGGGGATAAAACTGCGAAAGCATGGTTTCCTCCGCTGCCTCGGGACCGTATACCATATCTCCCGTGCAAACTATCAGTGAGGGGATATATCCTCCAGTGCGCTGCATTACCCTCTCCACAGCCTCGGTGATAAGGCCGTATTCCTCATGTATATCGGAAAAGGTCATTACGGAATCGGGTACCACTCCCTTTGCCACCGCAAAGCCTGCATCAGCGGACTTCTCCTTGTAGTAGAAATCATTGTCGTCGTGTCCCTCGATGATACAGCTTACGCGGTAAACTCCCGCAGGCCTGTCCCTGAGACAGTCAGCAGTAAAGGTCAGGCCGCCGCAGGACTGCTCCTCGCCGTCGATAAACCACCTTACGCTGTCAACGACTATATCGGAGCGCAGGAGCTCCGCAGTATAAACGGGAGCGGCATATCCGCTGCCCTCGGTGACATAGCTCTCAGATGAAGGGTGCACCTTTATGCAGCGGCTGAGCTGCTCTCCCCTTGCATATATGTTCACCGCCGCAGCCTTATGGGGATCGTCGGTACAGGAAAAGGGAGCCTCGCTGTTTTCGTCGTAGGTCAGGTAGTACATATTGTCATTTTCCTTGTAGCACAGCCTGCCGTCGATGTAGTCCCATATCATATCCCCCTCCACGTACCATACCGCATACACATAGAGCTGCGACTCATGGCATGAAAGGTCCATGGAGCCCGACCTGAGAAATGTCCTTCTGGGTGATACGCTGGTGGACATGATCTCTCTGGAGTAAGTCCACACGTTCTTTATATTATTGCCGTCCACCGCAGCAAGTATGGCCTGCCCGCCATCGGAGCGGAGTGCGGTTATGACATATTCGTTCCCGTCGACAAAGCCGTTGACCCTGTACCACTTTTCACCGTTCTCAAGGGTGAGGACGCCCTTTTCCTCACTCTGCGGCAGGAACGCTTCATAGCCTGCCGCCTCTGCGGACAGGGAGGGAAATATCGCTGTAAGTATGCAGATCATTACAAGTGCGGCAGCTGCCGCGCCTGTTTTCAGTGTGTTCATAGCTTCACTCCATTCATCATGTATTTGCACGATCATATGCTGATATGAACATTATAACACATATCAGATGTGTTTTTCAACTTTTCGCCCGCATAACGCTTATATAATAATGAACAAATTGCACAATTATAAGCCTTCCCCTCATTTTTTTATTGACTATTGGTATAAAACGATATATAATTTACATGTATTGTGTGACAGGTTCAGATCAATACAAAAAATATGTTAGGAGTGTTAGAATGTTTAAACGAACCATTGCCGCTGTGCTCAGTGCTTTTCTGTGCGCATCGGCAGTAACCTCGGGCGCCCCGCCGCGTTCCATGCGGGCAGTTCTCGACAGCAGCGGCGATACCGCCGCCAACGCTGCCGCTTCGGAAATGAAGGCCTCAAACTCTCTGGGAAGGTACCTTGACGCCTCGTCTTCGGGCAGTGAAGGCGTGAAGCAGCTTTCCGACAAAAAGAACGCAGTCTCGGATCAGTACAGGATATCGGGACTGGAATTCGACAAGGACTCAGGCAAGGTCCGCGTCATATCCACACAGTCGTCAGACTGTACCCTCGAAGTCAACTTCTTTGACGAAACCACAAATGAACTTGTCACTTCCGTTAAGATCCCGCTGAAGAAAGGCGATTTCACAGTAAACGAGGGCATGGTGGACAAGGCTGCCCTCCCCGAATACTTCATCATCAGGGCCTTCCTCTCCGACATGGCAGGCACCCGCCTCTCCGATGAGTACAGCCGCCGCACCTTCACCAGCAAGGTGCAGGACATCATCGCTACTGACATAAATGATTTCGACGCAGAGAGAGTTGTCAACTTCGACGACAGCGAGAAAACAAACTTCCTCGTTCTCAGCGACGACACCGTAAAGGCAGAGATCTCCGAGGACAGCAACCAGCTCGTCTCCGCCGACTATGACAACAACGTTTTCGTCATCGGCAATGCCGACGATACTGTAAAGGGTCTGGAAAAGGGACAGTATTTCTACTTTCAGCCCAACGAAAAGGACATCATCGCCGTTGCGGTGGAGGAGGTCTCAACTGACGGAGACAAGACCACTGTCAAGGGCACAAGCGACATCGACGAGATGTTCCGCTTCATGAAGTTCGAGACCACAGCAGGCCTTGAAGGAGCCGAGATAGACAACTCTGCAAGGGGCATCGGCTATGAGTACGACGAAGCAGAAGACAGGCTTCATTTCGATCCCGATGATCTGGCCGAGGAGATAGAGCAGGAATATATCTCCTACGCCACCGACGGCGACTACGGCTCGGGTTCGTTCAATTTCTCATCATCTACCGAGCTTAGCGCCGGAGCATTATCTGTCACCCCATCTATCAGTATAGGCGTCGAGGTAAGCTTCAACTATTACCTTGACTGGTTCTACCTCGATGTTGAAATGAGCGTGACAACCTCAGCTTCATTTGAAGTTTCCATTTCAGGTGAAATACAGGTAGGCGGTCTCGATCACATGGTAGAGATACCATTGTTTGAAACCGATATCCCCACTTCCGTACCCGGACTTGTAATCCCTATCGAGCTTGATTTCGTTATCTCCGTTTCTGGAGAGCTGACCGTATCATTCTCCTTGGAAAAGGAATCCGGCTTCTATTTCAATACAGATGACGGTCTGGAGAAAATAGAAAGAAACGATCCTTCCACCAACTTTACGGTTGAGCTTTCGGGAAGTGTTTTCATCGGATTTGAGTTCTCCGTAGGAGCAGCTATAATCAGCAGCAAGATAGCTAAATTTGATATCGCCGCAACAGCAGGTGTTGAATTCTCGGGCTCACTTTCCGTAAGCATCAGCACAGATGCCAGCGGTGACGTATCCGGTGATACAAACATCTACTCCTGTACTGATCTGTCAGGAGATACGGCTCATCTCTGCGGTACCTGTATAGACGGAGATGCAGAGCTTGTAGCGTCGTTAGGTCTTGAAGTCGAAGCCCTTGACGGCTGGGTCACACATACATTAGCAGCTGTAGAAGCCCGCTTCAAGCTGTTCGACTGGTATCTGTCACTGGGTTCATACGATCCGTCACTGGCTCCTATTGATCCCGCTGTGAACCGTAACTGGCTCTCTTCAGCCAACAAATCCCTCATCAGATTAGGACTTGGCGAATGCCCCAATATCGGATACAAAATAACAGTAAATACCGATATCGATAAGATCGTTACGACGACCAATGCAGCAGGAGAGCCTTCCGAGTATACCACAGACGTAACAAATGCTGTTGTAAAGATAAACAACGTCGAGTTGCGCAAGGTCGGAAACACATACACCTGCTATGCCCGTCCCGGAAGATATAATATAAACGTATATGTGGACGGAAATAAAATAAAAACTGAAAGCATAGTAATAAATGCCAGCGCAAAGAGCATTGACATAAGCGCAACAATAGGCACGGACGGCTATGTTCAGACGGGCAGTCCTTCAACCACTACTCCGGACGCTCCCGCAATAGCAACCACAACAGTTACGGTAGCCCGTCCCGCACCTGTAAAGCCCACAAGAACAAGAACCGTTCCCCGCATTATCGAATCGGTAAAGCTGGGCGATCATATAACAGGTACCTTGTATAACAACGGCTATCTCCATGTATTCGGTTACGGCGATATGTATAATTTCGGCGCAACCCCATTCAAGAAAGCCGCAACCGTGACCCAGATCCTTTTCGAGGACGATGCTCCCGCTAAGGATCTGGTCATCACAGGCATAGGCAACCATGTATTCGATGGCTTCACAGCTCTCAGCTCCTCATCAAATGACCAGAAAACAGAGCCCGTCAGCGGAATTATCGTACTTCCCGAAAAGCTTACACGAATAGGAGACTACGCATTTGCAAACTGCACGGCTGTATCGGAATTCAGCTTCGGCAGCACACTGGAGTCCATAGGCTCCTACGCATTCCAGAACTGTACGGGAGTTAAGGAGCTGGTTATCCCCGATACTGTCATAACAATGGGTCACCTTATGCTCAACGGCTGTACATCTGTTGAGACACTTACTCTCCCCTTTGCAGCTGTAAGAAAAACCTGCACGGATATCGACGGAGAGCTCGGCACATACGATTCTGTATCGGATATGTTCCTGTATCAGTGGAACAGCTGGCTGGACAACGAGATGGATTTCTCAGGCTACTCTATCGAGAAGATCACAGTAACAGGCGGCGAGATAGTTCCTGCCTACGCATTCTCAACCATGACCACCCTGAAGGAGATCGACCTCAGCGGCACATCTGTACAGAGCATAGGCAACGGCGCTTTCCAGAACTGTACATCACTTGCCACAGTAAAGCTTCCCGGAACTGTCAAGTCTCTCGGCAACTATGCTTACAGCGGAACAGCTATAAAGTCTGTCCCCGACAACGGAGCTATAAACTCAGCAGGCGATTACGCATTCAGTGAATGCCACGACCTGGTGAAGGTAGCTGTTCCGTCTACATACAAGAGCCTCGGCGCCTACGCATTTGCAAACTGCGCAAACATGACCGAGCTGACCATACCCAGGTCGGTGACATCAATGGGCGTAATGATGTTCAACGGCTGTACGGCACTGAAAACTCTCACTATGCCTTACGCGGCTACAAATAAATCCTGCACGGATATCGAGGGCTCTATCGGCACATACGATTCTGTATCGGATATGTTCCTGTACCAGTGGAACAACTGGCTGGACGGCGAGCTGGATTTCTCCGCTTACTCTATCGAAAAGATCACTGTAACAGGCGGCGAGACCGTTCCTTCCTACGCATTCTCAAGCATGACCACACTGAAGGAGATCGACCTTAGCAGCTCCAAGATACAGAGCATAGGCGACAGCGCTTTCCAGAACTGTACCTCGCTTGCCACAGTAAAGCTTCCAAAGACTGTAAAGACTCTCGGAAACTATGCTTACAGCGGTACAGCTATAAAGTCTGTCCCCGACAACGGAGCTATAACCTCCGCAGGAAATCACGCATTCAGTGATTGTCCCAATCTTGTAAAGGCATCTGTTCCTTCATCATACAAGACTCTCGGCAGCAGCGCCTTTTCAGGCTGCGCAAACATGGTAGATCTGGTGATACCTAAGTCGGTAACATCAATGGGCGAACTCATGTTCAACGGCTGTACGGCACTGAAAACTCTCACTATGCCATATGCGGCCACAAAGAGATCCTGCACCGATATCGACGGCTCTATAGGCACATACGATTCTGTATCGGATATGTTCCTGTACCAGTGGAACAACTGGCTGGACAACGAGCTGGACTTCTCAGACTACTCTATCGAGAAGATAACCATTACAGGCGGCGAGACCGTTCCTGCCTACGCATTCTCACATATGACCACACTGAAGGAGATCGACCTGAGCAGCTCCGAGATACAGAGCATAGGCGATCACGCCTTCCACAACTGCACATCACTTGCAACAGTATATCTCCCCGAAACAACAAAGTCTCTCGGCAATTACGCATACTTCGGCACTGCCATAGAGTTCCTTCCCGACAACGGAACCATCACATCAGCAGGAAACTACGCCTTCAGCAGTTGTCCCAACCTGGTGAAGACAACTGTACCGTCCACATACAAGACCCTGGGCAGCTACGCATTCGCAGACTGCGCAAACATGGTGGATCTGGTGATACCTAAGTCGGTAACATCAATGGGCGCAATGATGTTCAACGGCTGCAAGGCACTGAAAACTCTTACCATGCCCTATGCAGCCACAAACAAGTCCTGCACCGATATCGACGGCTCTATAGGCACATATGATTCGGTATCCGATATGTTCCTGTACCAGTGGAACAACTGGCTGGACAACGAGCTGGATTTCTCCGGTTACTCTATCGAGAAGATAACCATTACAGGCGGCGATACTGTTCCTGCCTACGCATTCTCACATATGACAACCCTGAAGGAGATCGACCTGAGCAGCTCCGAGATACAGAGCATAGGCGACAGCGCTTTCCAGAACTGTACCTCGCTTGCCACAGTAAAGCTCCCCGATACAGTCAAGACTCTCGGCAACTACTCATTCTACAACACAGCATTATCCGCTCTCCCCGATAACGGCACTATCACCTCCGCAGGAAACTATTCATTCGCAGAGTGCAAAAAACTCGGAAACATAAGCATACCCAAATCATACAAGAGCTTCGGCGACCATGCGTTCATGAACTGCAAGGGTATAAAGAAGCTTGTTATCCCCGCAAACGTAACATCTCTCGGCATACAGATCTTCAACGGCTGTACGAACCTTGCAGACCTTACTCTCCCCCATGCGGCAACAATGAGGAACTGCACCAATATCGACGGCGGAGTGACTACATATGACTCTGTTGCAGACCTGTTCATCTATCAGTGGAACAACTGGGAAAACAACGAGATGGACTTCTCGCCCTATGCTATCTCAAAGATAACCATTACAGGCGGCGATACTGTTCCTGCCTACGCATTCTCACATATGA
>NZ_CAMYUE010000020.1 GCF_947301925.1 uncultured Ruminococcus sp. | reverse complement strand
GAGGGCGGTAAGCAGGGTTATAAGAGCTCCCGCAATGACCGTTGTCCATGTGTATTCCATGCCAAGCACTGTCACTGTGTGCTTCTTCTGAGGATCAAAGAAGGTGTTTGCGGCTGAGGTTATTCCGTTTATCTGGGTTATGGTGCCTATGCCCATAAGTCCCGCAAGCAGGCCGAAGAGAGCAAACATCCTGCCCAGCCATTTCCAGTTCCTGCCGAGGCCGTTTTCGATATAATAGAAAGGACCGCCGAGGATATTGCCGTTTTCGTCTTTGACGCGGTACTTCACGGCAAGAAGTCCCTCTGCATACTTTGTGGCCATGCCGAGGAATGCTGCAAGCTCCATCCAGAAAAGAGCTCCTGCGCCTCCTGCCGAAATAGCGGTGGCAACGCCCACTATATTTCCCGTGCCCACAGTGGCGGAAAGAGCGGTGCACAGAGCTGCAAAGCCCGAGACCTCGCCGCTGCCGTCCTTCTCGTTCTTCACCATGTATTTCAGCGCCTTGCCAAGTTTATGCACCTGCAGCAGCCTGAGCCGTACAGTCAGAAGTATACCGCAGGCCATTATGAGGATTATCAGGGGAAGTCCCCATACATAGCTGTCGATCTGACTGATGATATCGTTTATCTTTTCCATTGCCGCATCTCCTGTCCGAAAGTTCGTTAAAATTATATCATACCTCCGCGTAAAAGTCAACATTTCCTTTGCACGGACAGGGGAGATGTTTTCCTTGGAAGTATTGCTATTTATAAAAATATGTGCTATAATAGCATTTGTGATTTTTAAAGAAAAGGTGACCTTATTGCAGACTTTCAGAAAAGTGCTCCCCGCAGCCCTGGCGCTGCTGCTTGCCGCAGGAATGGCGGCGGCTTCGGAGCTTCTACATGATAAAGAGATAATATTCCCCGAGATAACCGCTGTTGCCGTCGGAGCCCTTGCTGCTCCGCGTATGCCGTGGAACACCTCGCGGACAAGGCTGCTGCTGACCATTACCGCGGCGGCTGTAACGGGAGTAGGTCTGGTACTGCTGGTGCCTGCCGCTCTTGTTTTCAGGATACCACTTGCGATCATCTGCGCAGTTGTATGGGTTGCCCTGTCGGGGACAGAGTTCCTGCCTGCCGTATCCGCCTGCGTGCTGCCTGTGCTTCTGGGGACGCGGAGCCCCGTTTATATAGGCTCGGTGGCAGTGATGACCTCGCTGATACTGCTGGCACAGTACATACTGGAAAGGTGCGGCATACGGGAGAAAAATGTTTTCGTTCCCGTAAAGCCCGATAAACGGCTGTTTGGCCTGCGCATAAGACAGATCGCGGCGGCGTCTCTGATCTGTGTGCTCCCTGCGATTTCAAAGGAGATATTCTTCATTGCTCCCCCTCTTATAGTGGCCTTCTTTGAGATGTCAAAGCCCGGCAGCAGACTGATGGAGCGGGCTCCTCTGGCAGTTGCGCTGATAGTATTTGCTGCTGTGAGCGGAGTGCTCTCACGTTTTGTTCTTACCGAAAGGCTGGGACTGCCTCTTGCGGTTTCGGCTGCGGTGTCCTGCGGAGCTGTTCTTATTGCCGTTTACAGATCGGGACTGTTTTTCCCTCCCTGCGGAGCGATAGCCACTCTGCCGCTTATAATCCCGCGCGGCGCACTGCTGAGATTTCCCTTTGAGATCGCCGCGGGAACGCTGATATTCGTGGCTGCTGCCTTTGCGCTTTCAAAGGAGCGCCGCATAGTTTTACGAGTGAAGAAAGTATTGAGACCGCAGAACTGACTGCGGTCTTTTTGTTTGCGTTTATGAGCTGCTGCGGAGATATTCCCGTACCTTTTCAAATATCCGCTCCTTTATTCTGAGAGGCGGTATGTTTTCGGGGAGACTGTCAACGGGGAAGAAGGCCTGCTCGGAGGCTTCTTCCTTCTGCACCTTCAGCTCTCCCGTGAAATCGCGGCAGATGTAAATTATTCCTGCAAGATATACCTGATCGCCGTTGGGATATTCGTAGAAGGAGTCCTCTCCGGATATGTCCATAAGGTATTCCAGCTTTCCGCAGGTAAGTCCCGTTTCTTCAAGTATCTTGCGGCGGGCGCATTCCTCGAAGCTCTCACCGAGCTCCATTGAGCCTGCGGGATAATCCCAGAAGCCGTTGTCGGTGCGTCTGCCGAGAAGTATCTCGTTTTTATCGTTTACGAGTATCACGCCTGCCCCTGCCATAATAACAGGTCTGCTGCCCAGTGTTCTGCGAAGTTCAAGTATGTAGCCCATTGCCGTAGCTCCTTTGTGTGATTTTTATTAATTATATCAGAGTTTGCAGTGCAGGTCAACAAAAGCGGTCAGAACAGTTGTTATAATGGACGGATACGGACTCTGCTCCTTGTTACGGTATACAAAAAACAGGGATATTGGCCTTTGCCGGTTGACACGGTGCCAATTATGCGGTACACTATTTGCAGTGACACAGTGTCGATCAACGGAGGCGAAAAGCTTTGCGGGTCCGGAAGTGCCTGTAAAGCGTCTCCTGACGCTGCGGACGAAACAGAGCCTACACCATATACCCATCAGTTTACGGATCTTTCAGCAGGATGCTGAAAAAATAAAGGAGGAAATCATCATGAGCAAGAAATTAGTGGCATATTTTTCCGCAAGCGGCAATACCGCTTCACTGGCTAAAAAACTGGCAGACGCAGCGGGTGCTGATATCTATGAGATACGTCCCGTGACTCCCTATACTTCCGACGATCTCAACTGGCATAACAAGCAGTCGCGCAGCAGCATCGAGATGAGCGACCACGGCTCACGCCCTGCTATTGCAGACACAAACGCAGATATAGCTGCCTATGATACGATCTATGTGGGATTCCCCGTATGGTGGTATATCGCTCCCACCATAATCAATACATTCCTTGAAAGCTATGATTTTTCGGGTAAGACTATCATTCTCTTTGCAACATCAGGGGGAAGCGGCTTCGGAAAGACTGTACAGAATCTTCAGTCCAGTGCTCCCGGCGCTGTCATCACTGAAGGCATGGTAAATCCGGGCGGCAGCGATATAAACGCTCTGGCAGAAATGTAACGGAGGAGGATAATATGGGGGCATTGCTTCTTGCAGTGATCTACCTTGCATTTGTAAGCCTCGGACTGCCCGATTCGCTTCTTGGTTCGGGCTGGCCGGCTATGCAGAGCGATTTCGGAGTACCCTCCTCATACGCAGGCTATGTGTCGATGTCCATATCGTTCATGACTATAATATCTGCGCTTATGGCTCCCACAATAATAAAAAAGGTCAGAACGCAGTGGATAGTGGTATTCTCTGTGTTCCTGACCGTTGTGGGACTTATCGGCTTTTCATGTGCAAGCTCCTATCCGATGCTGTTCCTGTTCGTTATACCTTACGGATTCGGCGCAGGCTCGGTAGATTCGGCGCTCAACAACTATGTTGCAAAGCACTGTTCCTCGTCAGTCATGAACTTCCTGCACTGCTTCTACGGCGTGGGAGCTATGATAAGTCCGTATATCATGTCGCTTGCGCTTTCAAAGGCGCACTGGAACGAGGGCTACCGCTGGACTGCGTATATACAGTCGGGCATCATGCTCATATGTCTGCTGTCTGTCCCGCTCTGGAGGAGGAACGCCGCCGTGGAAGACCACAGCGAACACGACAGTGCAGGTATACGGGAGGCTTTGAGGATACCGGGAGTTATCCCCACTCTCGTCGCCTTCTTTGCTTACTGTTCGGGCGAGGCTACCTGCTTTCTGTGGACTTCCAGCTACTTTATAGGTACTAAGGATAATATATCAGCCGAAACTGCCGCCGCATTCGGTTCGCTCATATTCGGCGGACTTATGCTGGGCAGGCTTATCTCTGCGTTCGTTTCCAACAGACTTGGCGACAGACTTCTCATACGGGCGGGAATAGCTGTTGAAGCTGCGGGGATACTGCTGATATTCCTGCCTTTTGAAAGCTATATACCTGCGGCAGTGGGATTTGCGGCAACAGGTACAGGAATGGGACCTGTCTATCCCGCCATACAGCATATGGCGCCGATCAACTTCGGAAAACGAAACAGCGCGGCGGTAATAGGACTGCAAATGGCTTCCGCATATATGGGCAGCACGTTTATGCCCATGGTTTTCGGGCATATACAGCAGGCAGCGGGTATAGGCATTATGCCGCTGTATCTTGCAGTTTTTGCCGTTCTTAGTATTGGTATGCTGGAGTTTGCCTTCAAGCGTATCGGAATTGAATAACTATAATCAAGAGGCTTGCTCCATTGGGACAGGACTCTTTCATGCAGCTGAAAAAAGTCCTCACAGCCGGAAATGTGAGGACTCATTTTTTCATACAGGAGTTTTATACTTGACCGGACTTTTCCTGCGATCTCTCAGGAAAACAACAGTCACACAGCTCGCCGTTTTGAAAAATTAAAAAAAGTTCTTGACAAATCCCGATATATGTAGTATACTGCATATATAGGTAGTATACTACATATATTTGAAAGAGGTTGCTTATGTACGATTTTGAACACATGGATCCGAGGATCATCGCCTTTGTAAACATCTTTATCTGCTCCAACAGACTTCAGGCTATAATGGATAACGGACTTGTTGATATTACCGCAAAACAATGGCTTGCGATTGCTATGATCGAGGCGTTTCCAGAACCGCCGACATTAAAACAGATGTCTGAGCTTTCCGGAGTTACCCATCAGAGTATGAGGCAGATAGTTGACCGCTTAGTAGATAAGGGATTTTTGAAAGTCGTTCCTGACAAAAAAGACAAGCGTGCAATAAGACTTGTCAAGACTGAGGCGGCTAATCATATCAGAACAAAAAAAGATGATCAGAATATAAAGTTCGTGTATAAGCTTTTTGATTGCCTGACAGAAGAGGAGCAGCGGGTTTACTGCACGGCGCTTGAAAAACTCTGCAACAGGCTGAATGAGCTGAAAGAGGAAAATGATGCGTAAATTCAGGACGATACACATTTTAACCATTGCCGCTATAGTTTTTGTTATTATAATGCTGATGGCTTTTCAGACAGCCGTGCAGCTTGTTTCGGGAGCTTGTCTTCCGATACCGGCTATCATTGCAGAATCTGCAATATTCACCCTGCCGGGGATGTACGCGGCAATACTCACCGGAAAGCTTTATAAAACAATCGAAGAAGGAGAATAACATGAAAACGATAGTTGCCTATAAGTCGAAATCGGGTTACACCAGAACATACGCTGAGTGGATCGCACAGGAAATTGGCTGCGACATCAAAGAAAATGCTGAGCTTTCCGATATTATCGGCTATGACACGATAATTTACGGAGGCGGAATGTATGCCGGCGGTTTCAACGGTATTAAGCTCATCACCAAAAATCTCGACAAGCTGTCCGGGAAGAAAATCGCTTTGTTTGCGGTAGGATCAAATCCCGGCAGAGAGCATGAGATGCAGCCGTTCTGGGATAAAGTGCTGACTGCGGAGCAGCAGAAAAATATCGGACATTTCTATCTAAGGGGCGGCTTTGATTTCAGTAAGCTGACTTCCGGGAATAAGATCCTTATGAAAATGCTCAAAGTACGTTTGCAGAAACTTAAAGAACGCACCGAAGATGAACAAGGAATGCTCGATGCATATGTTACGCCTGTTGATTTCAGGAACAAGGAAAATATCAGACCTTTGTTAGACTATGTTTTGAAGTGACATGATCGATGGAATAACAAAAAAAGTCCTCACAGCCGGAACTGTGAGGACTCATTTATTTTTTCAACAAAGGCTTCGATAACTGCCTCGGGAATGTCCTCGTCGGAGTCGAAATTAGTGTACCGTTCAGGAGCATATCTCAGCAGAGTTATACGCTCGTTGTATTCGGGAAACCACTTGTATATGTGACTTTCTCCGTCGGCGAGAGCTCGTTTATCTGCTCCTGTAAAGCAGCTGCTAAAAGTCCGGATTCATTGCACACGAACTATGGATTGAATTTCATTTTCCCCAGTGTAATTTGCACTGGAAAAATGAAAAAAGCACCAAGTTTATAACACTTGATGCTTGAATAGTTTTTATAGAGCTTTTTCCAGTTTCAGCAGCTTGATCTTCTTATCAAGACCACCTGCATACCCGGTCAGACTGCCGTCTGCTCCGACTACTCTGTGACACGGAATAATGATCGAAATGGGATTATGCCCGACAGCACCGACCTCGATATGCAGGGTGACCTCTACGAGTATAATTGAATGCGAAGAATCCATGAGAAAGATATTCGGCGTAGAACAATCAGAAGCATAAAGAGCCTTTGGCTCATCGGGCTCTGCCCGAACCCGAGGTTTAGCGCTCTTGTTTCCAAGTAATGAAAAAGGCGATGCCGCATAACGCTGACATCCCCCATTACTTGTAAACCTCACAGGATGCTCAGGTCGCTCCTCAGCGTTGCCCTATCCTCCCTGTGAGTAAAGCATATTTATTGTATCATACAAGTTTTATGATGTCAATGTACAACTACTGCGACGATGCTGTTCATTTTCAGCGACGGCACTGTTCAACTTCGCCGGCCGTGGGTGTTCAACTGTAGCGCTATATTCAACAGCCCGCAGAAATACGTTTTTTCTGTGTGGCTAACTGTATATACAGAATCCTACAACCGATTGGCTTAGAGTTATTGGCATACAGCTGTAAAGCTTACAAGCACCTTGCCATAGTGCACAAATCAATGCATATCCACAGTGGATCCGATGTACAGAATTCCCAATTATGTCAAACATTCTTGACATTTCAGCTTTTGTTGTATATAATCAAAAATGTAAAGAGTTCTTGACATTTTTGATTATACGATTATGATCGGAGGTTTATTGTATGTTCAAGAAAAGCAAACCCGATGAAATGGAAAAAGAAATTCGCAACAAAAGTATTATATCAGCTTATTACTATACCCAGTTTATGCTTGTTGTGTGGCTTGTTCTGGGAATTTTCAGGCACAAGTTAGAGTTTATGCCCTTGTATATTTTACTGGTTGGATTACTGATGCGCGGCGGAGCTTCGCTGATATACAGACATGATTTCGGAGATGAGCGCTGGAAAAAGGGGCTTGTCATTCTTCTTTCCTCAATAGCAGCAGTAGCACTACTGCTTATGCTGTCTATCGGGAAATAGGTTATGGGAGCATAATATGAATAACAGATTAAAAGAACTGCGAAAGACACAGAAGCTGACGCAAGATGAATTGGCCAATGCTGTCGGAGTTTCAAGGCAGACAATCAATGCTATAGAGAACGACAAGTATAATCCCACGCTTGAGCTTGCGATCAGACTTGCAAGGTACCTTAAAATACCTGTAGAAGAACTTTTTTTACTTGAATAAAGGACAGTGGAGGTATGCAGCAATGAAAATCGCCGAAAAACGTATATCCAAAAACAAAGCACTTATCCTGTATATCATTGCATTTTATACAATATGGGCTTTGTATGAATTTCTCGGGAAATCGCTCATTGAAGACATATGCCCCGGAGAAATTATTGCGGAGATCGTAAAGACGGTTGTGATCAAGAATCTTGTATGGGTTCTTCCGGCAGCACTTCTTGTACATCATTACAAAGATGATGTCTGTATCGGGCTGAAAGAGATGTTCACCGCAAAGGTAAAATGGCTGAAATTTCTTCCTGTATTTCTGTTCTTTGTACTTTATCCCCTTATCTGTGGGTATCTCAGAAAAGGCTCGCTGACATTAGACAGTGATTTAGATGTTAAGCAAGTTATAGCATTTTCCTTTGTCGGCATCACGGAAGAAATGGTATTCCGCGGTTGGCTGCTGAATGCCATGGTCGGCAAAGAGCGAACAAATCAGTGGAAAGCGATATTGCTCAGTTCACTGATGTTTGTGGCGATCCATATCCCTACATGGACTATTCATGGTCAATTGGCCGGAGCTTTTCTTCATTTCGGATTTGTTCAGATCATCATTCTGAGTGTCATATTCAGTATCACATTTCTGAAAAGCAGAAATATCCTTGTACCCGTGGCACTACACATGATATGGGATTTTCTGTGAGCATGTTTTGATGAATATGGCAGAACTGAAAACCATAAACGAGGTCTGCAAAACTCACGGACGATCCTGTAAACAAAAGGAGACGAAATAAATATGAAAATGAAAGCAAAGAAAAAGAAAATCATATTATGCTGTTGCATTTCTTTGATACTTCTGTTGTTAATGGCGGCTGTCTATATTTTTCAATTTACGGGATTAGGATATCGAATGTCAGTTCCGTACCGCAGTTCTTTTGAAAAAGCAGCAGATAATATTTA
This sequence comes from uncultured Ruminococcus sp., assembly GCF_947301925.1. GTDB lineage: Bacteria > Bacillota > Clostridia > Oscillospirales > Ruminococcaceae > Ruminococcus. The sequence continues at coordinate 35,189 of NZ_CAMYUE010000020.1, read as the reverse complement.
TGTCAACAAAAACTATTCCGGTAATATCAAAGAAGCTATTCAGCTCACGGAAGAAGCATTGGAACGGGACAGAGCATTTTTCGGGAAATTACAATGTACTGATACAACGATAATAATTTTCTGCGATGATGATAAGCTGCTTTCAAAGCTTGGCGGAGATCACGATACGAAAACCTCATATACGAAGAAAAACTACATTTCTGTTTCAGATAAATACCTTAATATCGACATAATAGCACATGAATTCACTCATGCAGAGCTGCACACTCGCCTGAATATGAAAGCCCTGGAAAGTATTCCCACATGGTTTGATGAGGGACTTGCCACGCAAAATGATTATCGTGAGCAATATGGGCTGGATGCGTGGATTGAACAGACCGATAACGGAAAAAACACGGTTCCTCTTGAAGATATGGATACAGGTTCTGAATTTTATGCAGACCCTGTAGAGGACAGGCGTTTCCGTTATCTGAATGCGAAACATGAAGTCAGTGAATGGATGGAGATTCATGGTCAGAACGGATTGTTGGAATTACTGGATAAGCTGAACAACGGTGAGGAGTTTGGCGCTGCCTATTTCAAATAGTTTTAGCCCTGCATAGCCATTGGCTCGAAAATAATCTGATGATACAAAAGGGAGATTACTATGAAAAAAGTAATAAAAAAGTTCTTTAAGGTGATTGGCTGGATATTCCTTGTTCTGCTGATTCTCTTTGTTATTTTAACGATCATCTTCGCCTTTATGAAAAAGTCATTGCGTCAGAAGAATATGGATATTCTTGAAGCGGACGGCTTCGTTAATCTGGTTTCCGCAGGTGATTTCGACATGAACGTAAATATCTTCGGTGACGGGAAGTATAAGATCATTTCAATGCCTGGAAGCTGGGATGCCACCTTACCTATTGAAATGAAGAAACTATCCGGGTATCTCGATGATGATATATCTATTGTTGCTGTGACCCGTCCGGGCTACGGCATATCGGGCGAGACAAAAAAAGATGTCACAACGGAGTATATAGTTGAAAGCACTCGTACCGCATTGAAAAATGCAGGTGTCGAAGCACCGTACATACTTATGGCACATTCAATGAGCGGCCCATATGTGACATACTGGGAGAACAAATATCCCGAAGAAGTATCGGGAGTTATATTCCGTAACAGCATAAGCACAGCTAATGAAGAAATGCCCGAAGAAGGCTTTCCGAAATTAATGCGAAACGTTATAGTCGCATTCGGCTCTTTCGCCAATAAGACAGGATGGACAACAGTGAAGAATGCTTTGCTTGCGGAAGAACACGAAGATTTAGGCGAATACTCAAAAGACGCTTTGGCGTTCGAGAAGGCATCTGTTCCCAATTACGGAGAAGCAAAAAACTACAACGTCAATATGAGAACAGCGTGGGATTCCATACAGGCAAACGATATCCCGAAGGTGTACATAACAAACGATTATGAAACACTTGAAGATGTAAAAGATTACATGATGTTCCTCTACGGCGAGGTCGATGAAAAACTCGCACAGGAGTGGTTTGAAGAAAGCCAAAGTGAAGATCATAAAGAACACGATAAAAAAATAAGCGAATACTGCAAGAGCCTCGGCAACTGCGAAAAAGTGAATATCCCCGCAAGTCATGACATCTCCGACCAGAAACCGGAAGAATTCGTAAAAGAAGTCGAAAAGCTGATAGACAGAATAAAATGATATAGTTATGACCGCCCCTGTCCCGCATCGGGACAGGGCTTATTTCTATGCTACCATAATCACAAGACAAAAAGTCCTCACAGCCGAAACTGTGAGGACTCTGTTATTTTTATTCAGATAAACACATTAACGTGAATATCACGCCAGCTTAGTATCCTACGCTTTGTAGACTTCGCGTAAAGGTATTCTTTAGCATCGTCCAGATTCAGCGTAAAATAGCCAATCTGAGTATATTTCCGAATTACTTCTTGTCAGCGATAGCAGCCTGAGCAGCAGCCAGACGAGCGATCGGAACACGGAAGGGTGAGCAGGATACATAGTCGAGGCCGATCTTGTGGCAGAACTCTACAGAGGAGGGATCGCCGCCGTGCTCGCCGCAGATACCGACGTGGAGCTTGGGATTAACGGGCTTGCCGAGCTTGATAGCCATTTCCATGAGCTTGCCTACGCCTGTCTGATCGAGCTTAGCGAAAGGATCGTTCTCGAAGATCTTCTTGTCGTAGTAAGCACCGAGGAACTTGCCTGCGTCGTCTCTTGAGAAGCCGTAAGTCATCTGTGTGAGGTCGTTTGTACCGAAGCAGAAGAAGTCAGCGTTCTTAGCGATCTCGTCAGCTGTAAGAGCAGCTCTGGGGATCTCGATCATTGTACCAACTTCGTACTCGAGGTTAGCGCCAGCCTCAGCGATAACAGCGTCAGCAGTCTCAACAACAACCTTCTTAACGTACTTGAGCTCCTTAACATCGCCAACGAGGGGGATCATGATCTCGGGCTTAACGTTCCAGTCAGCGTGGTTCTTCTTAACGTTGATAGCAGCCTTGATAACAGCCTTTGTCTGCATAGCAGCGATCTCGGGATATGTTACAGCAAGACGGCATCCACGGTGGCCCATCATGGGGTTGAACTCGTGGAGAGAAGCGATGATATTCTTGATATCCTCAACGGACTTGCCCTGTGAATCAGCGAGAAGCTTGATGTCAGCCTCTTCTGTAGGAACGAATTCGTGGAGAGGAGGATCGAGGAAACGGATAGTAACAGGGCAGCCCTCAAGAGCCTCATAGAGAGCCTCAAAGTCAGCCTGCTGCATGGGCTCGATCTTAGCAAGAGCAGCCTCTCTGCCCTCAACTGTATCAGCACAGATCATCTCACGGAAAGCAGCGATTCTGTCAGCCTCGAAGAACATGTGCTCTGTACGGCAGAGACCGATACCCTCAGCGCCGAGCTCTCTTGCCTTCTTAGCGTCAGCAGGAGTATCAGCGTTTGTACGAACCTTGAGAGTTCTGTACTTATCAGCCCAAGCCATGATGCGGCCGAACTCACCTGCGATCTGAGCATCAACTGTAGGAATGATGCCGTCGTAGATGTTACCTGTTGTACCGTCGATTGAGATGTAGTCGCCCTCAACGAAAGTCTTTCCGCCGAGCTCGAACTTCTTGTTAGCCTCATCCATCTTGATGTCGCCGCAGCCTGAAACGCAGCACTCACCCATACCACGGGCAACAACAGCAGCGTGTGAAGTCATACCGCCGCGAACTGTCAGGATACCCTGAGCAGCCTTCATACCTGTGATATCCTCGGGTGATGTCTCGAGACGAACGAGAACAACCTTCTCGCCCTTAGCAGCCCACTCTACAGCGTCGTCAGCTGTGAATACGATCTTACCGCAAGCAGCTCCGGGTGAAGCACCGAGACCCTTGCCGATAGGAGTAGCAGCCTTGAGAGCTTTTGTATCGAACTGGGGGTGGAGAAGTGTATCGAGGTTTCTGGGGTCGATCATTGCAACAGCTTCCTGCTCTGTCTTCATGCCCTCGTCAACGAGGTCGCAAGCGATCTTGAGAGCAGCCTGTGCAGTTCTCTTACCGTTTCTTGTCTGGAGCATATAGAGCTTCTTGTTCTCAACAGTGAACTCCATATCCTGCATATCGTGATAGTGATTTTCGAGAGTCTGGCAAACTTCCTTGAACTGAGCGAAAGCCTCGGGGAAGGTCTCAGCCATCTGCTGGATAGGCATAGGAGTACGAACGCCTGCAACAACGTCCTCGCCCTGAGCGTTTGTAAGGAACTCGCCCATGAGCTTCTTCTCACCTGTAGCAGGATCTCTTGTGAAGGCAACACCTGTACCGCAGTCGTCGCCCATGTTACCGAATGCCATTGACTGTACGTTAACAGCAGTACCCCATGAGAAGGGGATATCGTTATCTCTTCTGTAAACGTTAGCTCTGGGGTTGTCCCATGAACGGAATACAGCCTTGATAGCGCCCATGAGCTGCTCCTTGGGATCGTCGGGGAAGTCTGTGCCGATCTTAGCCTTGTACTCAGCCTTGAACTGGCCAGCCAGTGTCTTGAGGTCGTCAGCTGTGAGCTCAACGTCCTGTGTAACGCCCTTTTCTTCCTTCATCTTGTCGATAAGCTCTTCAAAGTACTTCTTACCAACTTCCATAACTACGTCAGAATACATCTGGATGAATCTTCTGTAGCAGTCCCAAGCCCATCTGGGGTTGTTTGACTTTTCAGCGATTGTGTTAACAACAGTCTCGTTGAGACCGAGGTTAAGGATTGTATCCATCATACCGGGCATTGAAGCTCTTGCGCCTGAACGAACAGAAACCAGGAGAGGATTCTCCTTGTCGCCGAACTTCTTGCCTGTGATTCCTTCCATTTTAACGATATACTCGTTGATCTCTGCCATGATCTCGTCAGAGATACCGCCGTCCTCATAATACTGAGTACAAGCCTCTGTTGTGATGGTGAAGCCCTGAGGAACAGGGAGACCGATGTTTGTCATCTCAGCCAGGTTTGCGCCCTTACCGCCGAGAAGCTCTCTCATGTTGGCATTACCCTCTGAGAAAAGGTAACAATACTTATTTGCCATTGGTGTATACCTCCATTTTTAACATTACCGGACGACACCCATGAGGGCATTATCCGAGTTATACCTATTATAACACATCTGAGAAAAAATTACCATATATGTGATGACAAAAATTACCCGTTTATTTTGTTGCAGTTTGTACAAAATTTAACAAACCGCTTTCTTTTCTGCGAAAAAGGCTTGCATTTACTGTTAAAGTATGTAAAAATATATACATGAACGCAGGTGTGCGTATCTGCGTAAAAAGCTTGATCTAAGGAGTTTATTTTATGAAAAAGACAGCAGCTGTGATACTTACATTGATACTTGTGGTCTGTGCGGCAGTTTCATGCGGAAGCAAGGGCGGAGCAGGCAAGACTGCAAGCAGCATCGTGCCCAAGGAGGCGCAGGACGTTGTGCGCAAGTTCTCCGAGGGAGTCATGACAGGCGACGGCGACGGAATGATGCTGTGTATGTATCCGCAGGATATATTCGACGCTCTGAAGGCCAGCGGTCTCATGAACGATTTCTACAATGCGCTGGGCACAGGCAGCGGCGGAGAACTGAAAAAGTGCGAGCTTTCCGATGAAGCCAAAATAAGCGCAGACGCCTGCAGGGGAGCGCAGAATTATTTCAACGGCTATGCTCAGATGCTTGAGGTAAAGGGCGTGTCCTACAAGGTGTCCGACGGCTATTCCGCGAAAATGAACATCACCACCTCCGAAAACGGCAAGGAGGATGGGTATTCCGAGGATATCGTCATTGTTATGGTGGACGGTCATGGATGGATGATAATACCTATGACCGCACAGGACCTTGAATCGGCAGCAGCAGGTGCCGACGCACAGGGCTGATAAGCAGAAATAACATAAAGAGACACAGAATACAACGCAATAAGGAGAACAGGATAATTGAAGAATAAAGCACTGGCACTTATAATATGCGGACTTATGGCGGCTTCTGCTGCTTCCTGCGCGGGAAAAGGCGAGACCTCGTCTGTTGCGGAGGAGACTACCGCGGCCGTGACTACCGCTGAGGCTGCTTCGGAAGAAGTAACAGAGCCTGTAACGGAACCCACAACAACAGTGACCGTTGAATACTACGACGGGCTTATCTGCTCGGACAAGATGACCGACAAGGAGAAGGCAAATTCAAGCTTCCGCGAGTTCACGCTGCTTGACCCTGCCAAGTGCTTCAGCCTCGGCAAGCGCGGACGCAATTCGTATTGTCTTGATCCGAAGGAGTTTGAAAGCATAGAAAAAATACAGGACAGTTTTCACGAGTTCACTATGTACGACGAGCAGCTTGATACTAAGTTCCTTGCTCATGTTATCACGCCGCCGAATTACGACGAGAATAAAGAGTATCCCGTATTTCTCATAACCGACGAAGTCTACTGGATGGAATTCATTCCGATACTCTGGAACATCATCAATGACGGTGAGGCCTCTCCCGTGATATTCGCCACCCTCGGCTATGAATATGAAATCGATGGCGGTGCAAACGAGACGCGCATGGACAAATTCATCTTCCGTCAGGATAAATTCCTCGATTTCATCACCAACGACCTGATGGAGACTATCTCACTCAACTATAAGACCGATGCGTCACGCTCGGTTCTGTTCGGACATTCAAGCGGAGGTCCGTTTATTGACTACGCTCTTTGCAATTCCGATAAATATGAGTATCAGCCGTTTAAAAACTATATAATAGGAAGTCCTGCATTCTGCAACTACTATTATGATCCTTTCGAGCCGCCCATTGACTTGAGCGGTATCTCAGATCCCTATGCATTCCAGCGCGAGTTTGACTATTTTGAGCGCAATGAAACTATGGACAAGAACGTTTTTGTTTGCGCAGGTGAAAAGGAAGACTTAGAGATAGATTGCGGCGATGGCGATTCTATGGTCGAGGGCACTGAAAAGCTCTACGAAAGGCTTATATCCCACGGCGTATCGGCGGAACTGAAAATATACGAGGGCTGCTTTCACACGAATTATCTGAGAGAAATGTTTCCGGACTATTTGAAGCAGAATTTCCCGCCCGAAGATAAATCTGAAAATTGATATACAGGAGGAATAATTATGAACAAAGCGGTTATTTTAGCAGGAGGACAGGGCGAGCGCATGAAAGAGGACGTTATCGTCGTTAATGTTGACGGCGAGGGCTGGAAGCTGATCCCCATGGACGAGGCAACTCTTGAGTCCGCAGCTGATAATCAGGCATCATAGGGCTGACAGGGAGGCTGAAACGTGAAAAAGATTTTATCAGTGCTTCTGATATGCGGACTTATGGCGGCTTCTGCTGCTTCCTGCGCGGGAAAAGGCGAGACCTCGTCTGTTGCGGAGGAGACTACCGCGGCCGTGACTACCGCTGAGGCTGCTTCGGAAGAAGTAACAGAGCCTGTAACGGAACCCACAACAACAGTGACCGTTGAATACTACGACGGGCTTATCTGCTCGGACAAGATGACCGATAAGGAGAAAGCAAATTCAAGTTTCCGCGAGTTCACGCTGCTTGACGTTGATAAATGCTTCGAGATAGGCGAAAACGGACGCAATTCTTACTATTTCTATCCCGCTGATATAACGAAGATAACCAAGATCAAGGACTATTTCCGTGAGCTGACCATATACGATGAGCAGCTTGACAAGCAGTTCCTTGTGCATATAACACTGCCGCCAAACTATGACGAAAGCAGGGAATATCCCGTAATGTTCATTACCGATTCGTCCTACAGGCTCAAAATGGTGCCTGATATGTGGAATGTCATCAACGACGGAGATGCGGCTCCTGTGATATTTGTTATCCTCGGCTATGATTACGATAGCCGTGAAGAGGAAGAGCGTTTTGATAAATTTATCCTGCAGGAGGAAAAGCTCCTTGACTTTATCACCGATGACCTTATGAAAACCATTTCTCTCAATTACAAGGTGGACGCTTCACGTTCCGTATTTTTCGGGCATTCATTTGGCGGGGTGTTTTCACATTATGCCCTTTGCAATTCGGATAAGTATGATTATCAGCCCTTCGGGAGCTACATAATAGGAAGTCCCTCCTTCTACGCATATTTCTATCCGGATATGGAGTATTTTGACAACAGTTCCATTAAGGATCCGTATGCTTTTCAGCGGGAGTTCGATTATTTCGACCGCAATGAGACTATGGACAAGAATGTGCTGATATGTGCAGGCGGCAGAGAGAATTACTATGATTTCAAGGCACCTGATGACCTCCCCACTATCCCCGAGGAGGCGAAAATGCTTCAGGAAAGGCTTGCCGCACACGATGTGCCCTCAGAACTGAAGATATATGAAGAATGCTATCATAACAATTATCTTGCGGATATGTTCAAGGATTACCTAAAGCAGAATTTTCCACCCGAAGATAAAAACTAAAATTGATATACAGGAGGAATAATTATGAACAAAGCGGTTATTTTAGCAGGAGGACAGGGCAAGCGCATGAAAGCGGATATGCCCAAGCCCCTTTTCAAGGTGCTCGGAGAGCCTATGCTCCGCTGGGTCATATCAGCCTGCGAGGCTGCCGATCTCAGCGATATATGCGTGGTTAAGGGCTTCAAGGGCGAGATGATAGACGAGTATCTGGGCGGCAAGTACACCACAGTATTGCAGGCAGAGCGCCTCGGCACGGGCCATGCGGTAAAGCAGGCAGTGCCCTTCCTTGAGGAGGATACCGACGGCAACACACTTGTGCTCTGCGGTGACGCTCCCTTCATAGACGCGGATACCATTAAGGAGTCCCTTATCATACACAAGCAGCAGAACAACGCCGTTACCGTTATCACGGCGGAGCTGGAGGATCCCTTCGGCTACGGCAGGATAATACGCTCGGCAGGCGGCATCAGCGGCATCGTTGAGCAGAAGGACGCCACCGAGGAGCAGCGCATGATAAAGGAGGTCAACTCGGGTACATACTGGTTCAGGACCGCCGACCTCATCGAGCTTCTCGGCAAGCTGGAGAACAACAACGTGCAGAACGAGTATTACCTTACCGATACCATATCCATAGCTCTTGCCGAGGGCAAGAACGCAGGCGCCTACAAGTCCGAGAACCCCGATATCATCAGGGGAGCCAACGACAGGAAGGATCTGCTGGAGCTGAATACCTACGCAAGAATGGCTGTTATAGAGAAGCACCTTGCCAACGGAGTCGAGTTCACCTGCACTGACGGCGTTGTCATCGAGCGCGGCGTTGAGATAGGCACAGGCACAGAGATACTCCCCAATACTATAATAAGAAAAAACACCACCATCGGCAGGAACTGCAAGATAGGTCCGAATACCGTGGTGGAGAACTGCAAGATAGGCGATGATGTAAACCTTCACACCGTTCAGGCTTATGAGTCCGAGATAGAGGCGGGAGTAAAGATAGGTCCCTACGTTCATATCCGTCCCGACAGCGTTGTGAAGACAGGCGCGAAGATAGGCGACTTCGTGGAGATCAAGAACTCCACTATCGGCGAAAAGACTGCCATAGCACATCTTGCCTATGTGGGCGACAGTGACGTCGGAAAGCGCGTTAATATCGGCTGCGGAACGGTTACCGTAAACTACGACGGTATTGCCAAGAGCCGCTGCGTCATCGGAGATAACTGCTTCATCGGCTGCAATACCAACCTTATTGCTCCCGTTAAGCTGGGCAAGGCTGTATATACTGCCGCAGGAACCACCGTAACAAGGGACGTTCCTGACTATGCGCTGGCTATCGACAGAGGCGTCATGAAGGTCAACGAGGGTTATACTCTCAGGAAGCTGAAGAGCAAGCTGGGAAAGTGAACATAAGTAAAAAAGGCTGTCCTGAGACAGCCTTTTTTATATAGGTATAGAACCGGAACTGGCAAAATAATAACGACCTTGCATTGACACCCTCTCAAAAGCCAATCAAGGTCGCTATCGAGTTGGCGGCTGCGCACCCTCTATACGCAGATGCCGTACGGCAGGCACAAATTCCGTAGTGCCATATATCCTTTTGCTGTGTTATCACTACTGCTTGGACGTTTCAAGTGACATGAAAACTGCCTTAGGCGATTAAACATATTATAGGCATTAATGTTTAATAACAGTTGTGAAGAGTAAAATGTTTGTCGGAACTGGATGCTGTGATAAGGATACGGCGGAGTTTAATGACCGTATCAGGCAAAAACAGGATATAATTGCCGATTTTGTTACAGGACACATAATATATCTTAATGTAATTATGTGGTGGAGAGAAGCCGATTTATCGACTATTGTCATCCAACAATTGTATTATAATGCAAAGAAGCCGTTAGCGCAATTGATTATATTGCCGATATTTAGCACTATATTGCTAAAATAAATTCAAAGATTTATATTAACTAACTATTAACAAAACAATTTATTTTATCGCGAAACTGATTGTTAATAATATGCTGCGGCGGCTGATTTTTCGCCTGCGCAGATCAAAACTGCATTTTTGGAATCCTTTTGGATACGTTGTTTTCGCAGTATTGCAAAATCTTAGCACAAAAACGACATCTTTTAACGATAGCCTGAAACCCCGCTGAAAATGCCGCCTGAAATAGAATGGTTAAAACAGATACAAAAATGTTTGTGAAAATTTTTCATGGAAAATTTGAATTTTTTTCATTTATTTTTTTGTTTTAACGATTTTTGCGCTATGAAAAAGCTCCGAAGCATACCCTCGGAGCCTTGTATCACAGTATTCCGTTAGCCGCGTCCTCAATGCGCTTGCGGTAGTAGGGACCCTGCCATGAGAAGTCGAACTGCTTGAACAGCTTCAGACAGCTTTCCGCATTGCTGAGAGCGCCGCGGAGCCCTTCCTCGTCGTTTGCCTTTGCAAAGATGTACACAACGGTTATGAATATCTCAAGAAGCGTCAGATCCTTGCCGCCCTTGGGCTTGTAGCCGAACTTCAGCAGCTTCAGCGCCTGCTGATAGTTCTTTGCGGCGCAGTCTGCCAGCGCCAGGGCTATATACAGCTCCGCTTCTTTCTGCTGCGAGACCTTTGCGGTCTGCTTTTGCAGGAAACTGATGTTTCTCGTGCGGAAGTCCTCTGCGTCGCGCCAGTTGCCGATCTTGCTGACGGTCGCCAGCATCTCCACGCAGTATCCGAATCTTTCATCGCCGCTGAGCTTTTTGTCTTCGAGCTTTTCAAGATAGAAGTAGGCAGTCTTGTAATCGTGTATCCTGCCGTACAGGGACGACAGCTGTACTATATCGAATGGTGAGGGCTTCTTGGCATTGTCGATGAAGGCGTCCGCATAGGCTTCGCAAAGGTCCTTGGTATAGCCTCTTTCTACAAACAAAGCGTATACGTCAACGTATTTTTTCATTTCTGCACTGGATGATGTCAGCAGAGAAAAGCCTATCTTTTTTCGTTCTGCCGGTGATAACATATATCTGCCCTCCCGTCCCTGAGGATTATCATTATAATATAATGAGTCAAAACAGTAAATTATTCTTACCTGTTTGCATATTCAATTCTAACACAAATTCAATTCTTAGTCAACATTTGTGGGCAGCTAAAATGCAAAACTGTTGATATGCACAAAAACAAAGCTTAAATTTTTCCTAATCAACATATTGAACTAATAAAACTTTTAAGCTTATTTCAAGATTTTGTGGTATAATAATAGTAAAGTGGAATGGTATACTCATATTGCAGCCGTTCCCGTTCACCGACCATTGCTCTGTCACATGGACAGAGCGGATAAAGGGGGAATTTATATGAGACTTCTTGTCGTTGAGGACGAGATGCAGCTTGCGGATGCTCTTTCGGAGATCCTTAAAAGGAATATGTATAATGTTGATACCGCCTATGATGGCATAGACGGTCTTGATAACGCAATGACAGGCGTGTACGACTGTATAATACTGGATATCATGCTTCCCGGCATGAACGGTCTTGAGGTGCTCAGGAAGCTGAGACAGGAGAGGATAAATACTCCCGTCCTGCTGCTCACTGCAAGGAGTGAGATCGAGGACAAGATAAACGGCCTCGACTGCGGCGCCGACGACTACCTCACCAAGCCCTTCGTTACAGGGGAACTGCTGGCAAGAGTCCGCGCCCTCACACGAAGAAAGGGCGAGATCGTAGACGAGAACAGACTGGATTACAACGGCCTGGAGCTCAATAAGAATACCTGCTCTGTAATGTGGCAGGGCAACGATGTCAAGCTCTCACTGAAGGAGTACCAGATTATGGAGCTGCTTATCTCCAATCCCCACCAGATACTCCCAAAGGAACGCATAATCGAGAAGATATGGGGCTATGAGAGCGATGTGGAATACAACAACATCGAGGTATACATATCATTCCTGAGAAAGAAGCTCTCTGTCATATCTGCTCCCGTGCAGATAAAGACAGCCAGAGGCATCGGTTATTCACTTGAATAAGGAGGGATGCGGCTATGTTGAAGAAAGCTAATGATAAGATGTTCAGAAAAGCGCAGATGAAGCTCTTTACTATGATCGTAAGTATTCTCCTTGCGGTGTTCATCGCGCTTATAGGCTCCATAAACCTCATCACCAAGGCCATTATGAGAGGCCAGTCCAGACAGGTCCTCATGCAGATAGCCTCGGGCATAGAGTATGACGACAAGGAGCTGAAATTCAAGTTCACACCTCCCGACAGCGGAGAGTCCAAAGGCGACAAGGCCAAGACGGACAAGGCCAAGGCGGACAAGGCTTCCGAGCCCTCCAAAAAGTCCACGGAGCCGTCCGTTACCACAGCGGCCTCCACGTCGGCAGCACCTACTACAGTGACTACCTCCACCACAGCCGTAAAGGCTACGGAGCAGGATACTACCAACGGCGACGCAGATCACGAGGAACAGGGCGGCGAGGATCCGTACTACGAGCCCGAGCAGGAGCAGGAGGCTCCTCCCCAGAGCCAGCCCGAGCCCCAGCAGCCTGCCGCACAGCAGCCCGCTACACAGCAGCCTGCAACACAGCAGCCCGCTACACAGCAGCCTCAGCAGGAGGGACAGACTCCCACATGGCCCAACGACTATGGCAAATACTGGGGCGAAAACGGTTTCGACTGGGAAAAGTGGAATGCAGACCACCCGCAGGACGGCCAGCAGGGTCAGTACAACTGGGGCGCATACGATCCCTGGAACCCCTGGAATCCCTGGAACCCCTGGAATCCCTGGAACAATCAGTGGTATCAGGCTCCCAATGTGAACAGCAACGAGTTCGACCGCGAATCCTACCGCAGAGAACACGGCGGCGAGGTCGCAGACAGCAGTGCAGAGGAGAACAGCGGCGAGCCGAGACTGATGAAGACAGTCTACAGCGGCGAGTCCGTGCTGGACGGCTTCACGGTGCTCTCCAACAGAGAGAATGCCGAGGAAACGGTATATGCGGAAAAGGACGACAAGCTTCCCGAGGCACAGAAAAACAGTGGATCACAGTCCAGAGGCGTCTCAAAGGTTGAGCCAATACCGAAGAATCTGGGTTCCATAGACTTCTTCGTGCTCATGTCGGATCCCGACGGCCATTATCTTGCAAAGCTCTACAACGAGGACCTCAATGCGGATAAGGCTCAGGATTACATAAACCGTATCCTTGACAAGAATACCGATACTGGCATGGTGAGCTCATATCAGTTCTATCAGGCCGACAAGTCCAACGGTACCATAGTGGTGCTCACCGACAAGAGCTACGAAATGGATATGCTCAGACAGCTCAAGCGCACAACGGTCATCATCGGCTCCATCGCCATGATAATCCTTTCGGTGCTGGCTTACTTCCTCAGCAAGAAGAGCATACAGCCTATCAAGATCGCCTTCGACAAGCAGAAGCAGTTCGTATCCGACGCAAGCCACGAGCTCAAGACTCCTCTGACGGTAATATCCGCTAATACGGACGTTCTTCAGGGAGAGATCGGCGAGAACAAGTGGCTGGATTACATCAAGTCGCAGACCGACCGTATGAGCATACTGGTAAACGACCTGCTGAACCTGACGAGACTGGAAAACAACACCGTTGAGCTCCAGTACAAGTACTTCAACATGAGCAAGGCCATTGTAAATACGGCTCTGCCCTTTGAGTGTCAGGCCTTTGACAGCAACAAGAAGTTCGAGGTGGACGTGGACGACAATATCATGCTCTGCGGCAGCGAGAAGCACGTCAAGCAGATGGCGGCCATATTCATCGACAACGCTCTGAAGTATTCCAACGACGGCGGTACCGTAAGGGTATCACTGAAGAAGATCGGCGGCAAGAAGGTGCTGTCGGTATTCAATACCGGCGAGGGCATAAAGGTGGAGGATCAGGAGAAGATATTCGAGAGGTTCTTCCGCAGCGACGAGTCCAGGAACCGCGCAACAGGCGGATACGGACTTGGCCTTGCCATTGCGAAATCCATCATAGACAAGCATAAGTTCAAGCTGAATATCATCAATCAGCCCGGACAGAGCGTATGCTTTGCGGTAACAATGCTCTGATGAGCTTCAGGGAGCGCCTTCGGGCGCTCTCTTTTTGTCTGCGGAGGAATTGACATCGGCTGAAAGGTATATTATAATAATAAAGTAATTCACGGGAGGGAAATATAAGCTATGGAAAAAATATACAGGGCTGTTCTCGGAAGAGCAGTATGCGCCGTTGACCTCGGCGACGGCAGCGAAAGAGGCGAGTACGTCTGTCAGGACTATATACTTTCAAGGCTGGGCAGGCCTCACCGCAGTATAAGCCTGATGTACTGCTATTACCCCTTTGACAGGGAGTGGCCTGCGCGTATATCCGAGGCCATGAAGGATAAGGAGGTCTCATTCCAGTGGGACTACCCCTATGACGATTACTTCCCGTATCTCGGCGGTACCGGCGGCAGCCGCCGGGGAGAGCCCTTCAGCTGCATGAGGGATATCCGCCGCCACGGTCAGGACGTTACCCTGACTATAACAATGGATCCTGCCGTTACCGATGAGCAGCTTGCCGCCATAGGCGACGACCTGAAGTCCTTCGGCAGAGTGTTTCTCAGGATAAATCACGAGGCCACGGGCAACTGGTTCTCCTTCAACCGCCGCGCCTCATATCAGGAGGTGGCTGATTTCTACTGCCGCGCCTCCCGTATAATAAAGGAGCAGGCGCCGAATGTGCGGACCGTGCTGTGTATAGGCGGCATAGAGGATATGAACGCCGTTGAAATGGTGAAGGAGCAGGAGTTCGCACAGGCCGTAAGGGAAACCGATATCTGGTCGGTGGATAAGTATATGGCGCTGAACTGGGGATGGCCCTATTCCGTTGCCGAGAGGGGCGGAGACAAGCACCGGAGGAGCTCCGTCCGTGAAGTATTCGAGCTTACAAAGCGCAGCTTTGAGCGCTTCCGTTCCCTTAACGGCGGAGAGGAAAAGCCAATGATAATGTCGGAGATGAACGCCGACGGAGACGTTACGGGTCCCTATGAGCAGGCGGAAATGGTAAGGCTGTTCTGCGATATGCTGGAGGAGGAAAAGGCGGACTGGTTCACGGGCTTCACCTTCTATCAGTTCCGCGACCGCGGCAGGCTGGGACTTGAAAGACAGGATCCCAACTGTCCCGAAGTGGGCATAGAGCAGCCCGTCATGGAGACCTACAGGGAGATAATAAACCGCGAGCGCTTCCTGCCCTCCCTTACCGAGAGCGGGGAGATAACGCTGCCTGCAAAGCTGCGCTGGGGCAGCTCCGAGGACGCCGAGGGCATAGCCGTGCCTCTGCACTTCGACGCGCCGCCCCACTTCTGTGAGCTGTACTTTGAGGACGACTCGAACCTGATGATAGAGCTCAACGGACGGTGGTTCTACAAGTCTCCCGAGGCGAGGGTGATAGACCTTATGCCCGCATTCTTCCATAAGCCCACAGAGGGCGCCGCGGATATGTATATGAGGATATTCGCTCCTCCCGCAAGCGGAGAGAACGACCTTTCCGCTCCCGACGGCATTAACAATTACTTTCACACACTTGAAAAGCTTCCCGTAATAAGGATAAGGACTGCCCCCACCGAGGAGAGCAGGGACAGATAAGATATCGGAGGTAGTACAATGAAAGCATCTGTAGTCATCGTATGCGCAGGTAATTCCACCAGAATGGGCGGCGTGAACAAGATACTGCTCCCACTGGGAGAGAGGAAGGTCATTGGCGTGACCATGCAGGCCTTCCAGTCCTGCGAGAGCGTTTGCGAGATCGTCATAGTAGCCCGCGAGGCTGATATCCCTGCCATACAGGCAGAGGCGGAGGCGGCAGGCATAACCAAGCTGGCGGCCTGTACAGTGGGAGGCGCAACCCGTCAGGAGAGCGTGATAAACGGTATCAGGAAGATATCAAAGGATACCGACCTTGTGGCCGTACACGACGGAGCGCGTCCCCTTGTAAAGCCAGAGCACATAGAAAAGGTCATAAAGGACGCATCTGTATTCGGCGGCGCCACACTGGGAGTCCCGGTGAAGGACACCATAAAGACCGTTGACGGCGGTCTCATTGTGGATACTCCGCCGAGAAGCTCCCTCTATATCACACAGACTCCCCAGATATTCAAAAGGAGCCTTTACTTCGAGGGCATAGATTTCGCTCTGGAGCACGGTCTGGACTTCACCGACGACTGCCAGCTGGTAGAGGCCATAGGCGGCAAGGTGGCCATGACTGTAGGGGACTACACCAACATAAAGATAACCACTCCCGAGGATATAGATATAGCGGAGGTGCTTCTCCGCCGCAGATGATGAGCTTGAATTCTTCATCTGAAAGTGGTATAATCATTCTTTGAAAGGAGTGCGGACCATGTTTGCCAATTACCATACCCATACCAGCCGCTGCGGCCATGCCATGGGCAGCGACAGGGATTTCGTCGAACACGCCATAAAGGCAGGGATAAAGGTGCTGGGCTTTGCGGACCACTGTCCCTGGGTGTTCGGTGACGGGTATGTCTCGGATATTCGCATGACTCCCCATGAGGTGGAGGGCTATTTCAGATCCCTCACCGACCTGAAAAGGGAGTATGCCAACGATATAACCATATACATAGGCTTTGAGGCCGAGTATATACCCCAGCTCATAGAGGCGCAGGACAGGCTCCTTGCTGACTATCCGCTGGACTATATGATAATGGGACAGCATTTCAACGATCCCGAGACCTGCCATGTGTATATGGGGGCTCCCGTTTACGAGGAGAGCATACTGGCACAGTACGTCGACCGCATAATAGAGGGCATGGAGTCGGGAAGATACCGCTATCTCGCTCACCCCGACCTGATACGCTATCTGGGCGGCGACGAGGAGTACGAAAAGCATATGAGACGGCTGTGCGCCTACCTTAAAAGCAGGGATATCCCCGTGGAGATAAACCTCCTCGGTATGAGCGGAGGCAGGCACTATCCCTCGGACAGGTTCTTCCGCATAGCCCGGGAGACAGGGAACAAGGCCATAATCGGCATTGACGCCCATATGCCCGATTCGCTCTGCGATACAGAAGCTATCAGTAAGGGCAGGGAGTTTGCGGACAGATACGGCCTTGAAGTAGTGGAGAAGCTTGCAGGCCTTGAGTGAAGCTCCTGACCTGCCGGTATGAATGAATAGTTTTGCGGACGGCCAATTGCCGTCCATGCAGATATCAAATCAAGAGAGAAGAAGATATATATGAGTATTTTTGATGTGTTCGACAGGATAGCCGCAAATTCTTCCGCGGCAAGAGGTAAAATAGAGTATGTTATAGCAGGTCTCGGCAATCCGGGACTTGAATATGAGAATACCCGTCACAATGCAGGCTTCATGGTGCTTGACCTGCTGGCAGAGCAGCTGGGCGAGAAGATCGACCGCCTGAAGTTCAAGGGCAAGACCGCCGAGGTCACCATAGAGGGCAGACGCTGTCTGCTGCTGAAGCCCACTACCTACATGAACAACAGCGGCGAGGCCATTGTGCAGGCGCTGGAGTTCTACAAGATAGACGCCGCGAACCTTATAGTGGTATGCGACGATATCTCCCTTGACTGCGGAAAGCTCCGCATACGCCGCAAGGGCAGCCACGGCGGCCACAACGGTCTCCGCAGCATATGCGAGCTCACAGGCAGGGACGACTACCCCCGCATAAAGATGGGCGTAGGCAAGAAGCCCCACCCCGATTACGACCTTGCAAAGTGGGTACTGGGCAAGTTCGGCAGGGAGGACTCGGAGAAAATGGCTGAGTCCGCAAAGAACGCCTGCGAGTGTATAAAGCTCATGGTGCAGGGCAGGACCGACGAGGCCATGAACAAGTATAATTCGTGATCTTACGGAGAAGACAATGGATCTGTTTAAAAAGATATTCGGCGAGCTGACAGGCTTCAGGAGCATCAGCGAGGCCATAGAAAAAAAGATATCGCCCGTCTCTGTGACGGGTCTTTCCCATATACACAGGGCGCAGCTCATACACGCCCTCAGCGGTCAGAAGATAAACCTTGTCATCACGGGCACCGAGGCGGAGGCAAAGAAGCTCTGCGACGACATAAACATGATGGCAGGCAGCGAGGAGGCAGTGCTCTTTCCCTCGAAGGAGCTGGTGTTCACTCCCGTTGACAGCACCAATCACGAATACGAGCATATGCGTATAGCCGCCCTTATAAAGGCGGCTAAAAGTCGTTGCGGCGTCATCTGCGCCAGCATAGAGGCTGTAATGCAGCCCGTTATCCCCGTGGGAGTCCTTATCGCTTCGGGCATAGAGTTCTCACATGGACAGGAGATAGACCTGAAGGAGACAGCCCTTACCCTTTCAAGGTGCGGCTATCAGCGCTGCGAAAAGGTAGAGGGCGCGTCGCAGTTCTCCATACGCGGCTCTATCCTCGATATATTCCCCGTACAGTCAGACAAGCCCGTGCGTATAGAGCTGTGGGGTGACGAGATAGACACCATATCCGAATTCGAGACCGATACCCAGCGCCGTACCGATCCCCTTGAAAAGGCGGAGGTGTACCCCTCGGGAGAGGTGCTCTACGACAACGAGGAGCTGGCGGCTAAGATAGAGGAGCTATGCAAGAAGGTGCGCGGCAAGCGCATGGACGCCGTAAGGGAGCATCTGGGGGCAGACGTCAACAGGCTCAGGGCAGGGGAGATACTCGCACACAGCGTGAAATACTATCCCCTTGTGTACGGCGGGGCCTCAACGGTGTTCGATTACATAGACGGAGTGGTTATATTCAGCGATTTCTCCGACATAATGGACAACGCCTCCGGTATCATCACAAGGCACAATGAGGACGTGAAGATCCTCATGGAGGACGGCCAGCTCTGCAAGGGACTGGACGGCTATGTGCTGGAGCTCCCCGAGATACAGCACCGCGCGGAGAAGAAGGTCTGCCTCTATATGAGCAGCTTCATGCAGGGCGGCGAGCGTATCGACTTCCGCAGACTGGTAAGCTTCGAGGCCATGCAGACAGCTCCCTGGAGCGGCGAGATGAAGCAGCTCATGGAGGATCTGGAGGACTACAAACGCCGCGGCTACCGCATGATACTGGCGGCAGGCAGCGAAAAGACCCTTCCCATAATACAGCAGGACATCAGGGACAACGGCATACCCTGCGACCTTGCCTCCGAGAATATCGAGCCCACAGGCGGCCGCGTGCTGCTTATGTCGGGCAGCTTCGGCGGCGGCTTCGAGTACCCCGAAAACAAGACCGTTCTCATCACACAGGGGCGCTCTATGGACTCTGTCCGCAGGAAGCGCCGCAAAAAGAAGAACAAGGCGGAGGAGATACGCTCACTTGCGGACATCACCGAGGGCGACCTTGTAGTACACTCGGGGCACGGTATCGGACGCTTCATCGGCATACGGAAGCTGGAAATGGACGGCGTCACCAAGGACTACATCACCATACAGTACGCAGGCACGGACAAGCTCTATATACCCGTGACCCAGCTGGATATGGTGTCCAAATACATAGGCCCCAGAGATGACAGCGGTGTGAAGCTCAACAAGCTCAGCTCGGGAGAGTGGCAGAAGACCCGCAGCAACGTAAAACGTGCGGTAAAGGACATGGCGCAGGAGCTCATAGCCCTGTACGCCAAACGCGAAAAGAGCGTGGGCTTCGCATTCTACCCCGACGACGAGATACAGCACGATTTCGAGGAGCGCTTCCCCTATGTGGAGACCGACGATCAGCTCCAGTCCATTGCGGAGATAAAGGCTGATATGGAACGTCCCCGCCCCATGGAGAGACTGCTCTGCGGAGACGTGGGCTTCGGCAAGACCGAGGTGGCGCTGAGAGCTGCCATGAAGTGCGTGCTCTCGGGAAAGCAGTGCGCTATCCTTGCCCCCACCACGGTGCTGGCCTATCAGCACTACCAGACCGCCCTGCGCAGGTTTGAGCACTTCCCCGTGAATATAGAGCTGCTCAGCCGCTATCGCTCTCCAAAGCAGCAGGAGGAGATAATAAAGAAGCTGAAACAGGGTCGCATCGACCTGATAATCGGCACCCACAAGATAATCCAGAAGTCAGTGGTGTTCAAGGATCTGGGACTTGCCATAATCGACGAGGAGCAGCGTTTCGGCGTTGCACACAAGGAGAAGTTCAAGGAGAGCTTTACGGGCGTGGACGTGCTGATGCTGTCCGCTACGCCCATACCGCGCACGCTGAATATGGCAATGAGCGGCATAAGGGATATGTCCGTTATCGAGGAGCCTCCCCAGGACAGATACCCCGTCCAGACCTACGTCATCGAGTACAACATGGGCACGGTGATACAGGCCTTAGTCAGGGAGCTCCGCCGCGGAGGTCAGGTGTACTATATCCATAACCGCGTGGAGACCATAAGGGCCTGTGCTTCACGTTTGCAGGAGCTTCTTCCCGAAGCGCGTATAGCCGTTGCGCACGGCCAGATGAGCGAGGACGAGATGTCCGATATCTGGGAGCAGCTTGTGGAGCATGAGGTGGATATACTGGTCTGCACCACCATAATCGAGACGGGAGTTGACGTCCCCAACGTCAATACCCTTATAATAGAGGACTCAGACCGATTCGGCCTGTCGCAGCTCTATCAGCTACGCGGACGTGTGGGACGCTCCAACCGCAGAGGCTACGCCTATTTCACCTATCAGCGCGACAAGGTGCTGACGGAGATAGCCACAAAGCGCCTCAATGCCATGAGGGAGTTCACCCAGTTCGGAAGCGGCTTTCGCATAGCCCTCCGCGACCTTGAGATAAGAGGCGCGGGAAGCATACTGGGCGGCAGGCAGCACGGTCACATGGAAGCCGTGGGATATGATATGTATTTGCAGCTACTCTCCGAGGCTATCGCTGAGGAAAAGGGCATTCAGCCCGAGAAGGTACCCGAGTGCCTTGTGGATATACAGATAGACGCCCATATCCCCGAGAAGTACATATCCAGCCTGAACCAGCGAATAGATATGTACCGCAAGATAATGATAGTAAACGAGGACAGCGACAAGTCCGACCTAATAGACGAGCTCATAGACCGCTACGGCGACCCGCCGAAATCAGTGGTGGGACTCATAGACGTTTCACTGCTGAGAAACAAGGCGGCACACATGGGTATCACAGAAATATCTCAGAAGAATGGCGCTATGTATTTCTATACCGAGTACCTTGTGCCCGGGCAGATAGCGGCGCTCCAGCAGGCCTACAAGGGCAGGATAACCTTCAACGGCGTGGGCAAGTCCTATGTGTCGGTGAAGATATCCCCGAAAATACGTCCCTTTGATATGATGAGGGACACCGTGGAGCTGTTCTATCAGAACAGGGAAAAGAAATAATACCTGCCGCAATATCTGGTCAGAATATGACGGTGACCGCAACTTTTGTATAATATGCTGTAAAAATGTAAGGTTTTTTGGGCGATATGTTACTTTACATACCGACCTTTTTGTGCTACAATGGGGTTGTAAAAATACGGATATCCACCGCTGTTTTTAAAAAAGGAGATACAGATATGGAATACAGAAGAATTATGGCAGGCGCCGCAGCTCTCGTACTGGCTGTATGTGCGGCAGGCTGTGCAGATAAAAAGGACAGCAGTACAAAGTCGGAGGAGACCACCGAGGCCACAACTGCCGCCGAGGTCACTACCGAGGAGGACACCACGGAGGAGGAAAAGCAGCCTCCCACGCCCGTAGATTGCGACGACCCCAACGCGGTCACCTTTGATGACGGAGTTTTCGACTTTGCCTCTGCCAAGTCCGACGACCCCGACTGCGCTTCGGGAGAGCTCTCGGTTGAAGAGCTCATGGGCAATAAGATGCTGAAATTCACAGACGACAATACAGTTCCCCTGTCGGGAAAGGTGCAGAAAATAGATATCAGGGTGCTTCCGCTCATTGGCGCCGAGGGAGCCGCAAAGGTGCGCAGGATAGAATTTGACCTGTACGCTCAGGCTACCGCGGACGGTCTCAAGACCGACGATGCCGAGGGTGTAAGAGCTCCGGGCTGGATAGGCGGAGGCGGCGGAACTGTTACCGCCGATAACGACAAGTGGTACGATTTCCAGGCCTTTGAGGGCGGCGAGTACGACTTCGAGACCTCGGGCCCCGTCCATGCAAAGTTCAAGTTCCTGCTGGCCGACAGCGGACAGTGCTGGACAGAGGATATGGAGGATCCCAACTTCCTCATAATGCGCTGGGGAGTTGCCAACGAGTCGGATATCTATATCGACAACATCGTTTTCTATGACGAGGACGACAATTCTATACCCCTTATTTCGTCAGGCTCTACGGCAGATGAGCTGAAGGAAGAGGCGGAAAAAGCGGCTGACGAACTGAAGGCCGAGGCTGAAAAGGCAAAGGATGAGCTCATGGCAGAGTCCGAGCAGAAATTTGCCGACCTCAAGGCCGACTACGAAAAGGCAAAGAGCGAGCTGGAGAACTCCGCGGAATATGCCGATATCAAGGCCAAGATCGACGAGGCCGAGAAGAAGCTGAAGGAGGACACCGCAAAGGCTCAGGAGGCTATCGAGGAAGCTTCAAAAATGATAGAAGACGCAAGGAATAAGTGATACAAAAAAGCTCCCGCATAACCGTGGTGCTTATATAGCAATTTATGCGTAATTATCGGGGACAAACCTTTCTGAGGAAAGGTTCTTTCCCCGAACCCCTTTTCCAAAGACTTTATAACTGAATTTAGCCCGTGCAGGGCGCTCTTCACAAAATGTGAAATCCGGTAATAACCGGGAAGCGCCCTGCACGGGCTAAATTTAATGCTAAAAGTTTTAGGAAGGGAGTTTGAGGGTGACTCCCCGCAGTGCGGGGAGATGTCACGCAGTGACAGAGGGGACGCGCCTCCGTAAGAGGAACCCTTTTTCAAAAGGGTTTCCCTCAATATCACCCGTAAAACTGTTATATGAGTATAGCGGTTAAGCGGGAGCT
The DNA here is from genome assembly GCF_947301925.1 of uncultured Ruminococcus sp. GTDB lineage: Bacteria > Bacillota > Clostridia > Oscillospirales > Ruminococcaceae > Ruminococcus. Next base: position 12,312 of record NZ_CAMYUE010000020.1, on the reverse strand, counting down.
TTTCTTTGCAGTGGCGGATAATATCCGCCTCCAAATACATAAATATCAGTCGAAATAGAAAATGTCCTCGAACTTTTTATCAAGGGCTATGCAGAGTATCAGCGCCAGCTTTGCCGTGGGACTGAACTGTCCCGTTTCTATGGAGCTGATAGTATTGCGCGATACACCTACCATACGGGCAAGCTCGTCCTGTGAGAGTCTCTGCTCCTTGCGTATCTCTTTGAGGCGGTTTCGGAGTACAAGTGAATCGTCTATCATACAGTCACCGCCTTACGGTTTGATATTGAATAACTCGCATACGGCCATAAACGTTGATACAGCAAATGTGAATCCCATAGCAGCTGCGCAGAAGATATCCGCAGCGCTTCTGCTCTTTATGGCTCTGTAAAGGTACATTGAGAATGTAATGCTGAACTCCGTTGCGATAACGCCGTAATCCACATGGCCTGTAGCTATAAAGGAAAGTGTTGTGAGCAGCACGATAAAGCACATACTGAAAATGAGAGCAAACCGTGAAGCATTTTTTGATTTATCTATCTCCGCGATATCGCGGTTTTTGTTTTCCTGTCTGCTTTTTGCCAGGATCTCTTCCTTATTCATAATGTTTCCTCCCATATCATGCAAAGTTTTGTTGGCAGTTTTTGACAAGTATACTTGGTATGATCATATTATAGCATTGCCAAGTGTACTTGTCAAGTGTTTGCAAAGTAAACTTGTCATTTTCGTGATTTCAGCTAATCAGACAGCCCAAGAATAGTTGCATATGCACAAAAAAGCCCTTAACTTGTAGGGGCGGCGACTATAAAAATGAAAAGGCACCGTAAAATTACGGTGCCTTAATTCTTAATTCTTAGTTCTGTTAGCCCATAACTACCTTTATCTCATTAACATCAGCAAGCTTATCGGCAGGAACGTAATTGCCCTCCAGCTTTTCGCCGTTGAGGATAAGCTCCTTAACGCCGCTCTGAACGTGTGCGGAGTTGTCGACAGCGATGTTGAGCTTCTTGCCGCGGAAGTTCTTCTCGATCCTGAAGCCGTCCCACTTAGCGGGTATAGAAGGAGCGACAGCAAGTCCGTCAAGGTCGGGACGCATACCGCAGATACCCTCAACGCAGCCTACCATGACTGTTGAAGCCGTACCTGTGAGCCAGTGAACGTGTGAACGTCCCTCATAAGGAGAAGCCTTCGACTCGGTGAACTGACCGTGAACATAGGGCTCCATAACGCGGATCTCAGCCTTGTCGTTCATAGCTGCGGGAGAGCTTTCGAGGAAGTACTCGAATGCGCGGTCGCCGTGGCCGAGGAGAGACTCCGCAAGTATCAGCCAGCCCTGAGACTGCGAGAAGATACCGCCGTTTTCCTTTGTATCAAGGTTGAATACCTGCATGAGAGCGCCCTTGAAGTGGTGGTACTTGTAAGGAGGCTCAAGGAGCTTTGCTCCGTAGGGGGTATTGAGTATATCGTGAACGCTGTTCATAGCCTTTTCAGCCTGCTCGTCGGAAGCAAAGCGTGAGATAACGCTCCAGCTCTGGGGATTGAGCCACATATTTGCCTCGGGATCCTTCTTTGCGCCGACGATAACGCCGTTGTCGCGGATACCGCGGATAAATCTGTCCTCGTCCCAGCACTTTTCGAGAGCGTCGCCCAGCTTCTTCTGAGCGCCGCCGAGGTATGCGATGTAGTCTGTGTCGTTCTTCAGCTCTGCCAGCTCCTTCATAACGTTCATAGCGTAGTAGAGCTGGAATGCAACGAATGTGGACTCGCCCTGTGCTCCCAGACGGAGGCAGTCGTTCCAGTCAGCGTGGAGACCTGCGGGCATATCGTGACTGCCCAGACGCTCCATGGAGAAGCGGATAGCATTTTTCAGGTGGTCGTAAACGGTAGCCTCACCGCCGCCTTCCTCAGCGTAGGTGATGACCTCGTCCAGGAAGCCCTTGTTGCCGCTCTCGCCCAGATACTTTACGATAGTGGGGAAGAGCCAGAGAGCGTCGTCCGCACGGTATGAGGGGTGACCTGTCTCCTTGGCGTAAACGCTGTGCTCGTCGTTCTCGTCGGGGCAGGTCTCGTGGCCTGCGTTGTGGTCGAACTTGACAAGGGGCAGACCGCCGCCGTTGCTGACCTGAGCGGAGAGCATGAAGCGTATCTTCTCAGCTGCCATTTCGGGGTCCAGGTGAATGATACCCTGTATATCCTGTACGGTATCGCGGTAGCCGTAGCCGTTTCTTAGGCCGCAGTACACGAATGAAGCTGCTCTTGACCAGATGAAGGTGATGAAGCACTGGTAAGCGTTCCATACGTTTATCATGTTGTTGAACTCAGGTGAAGGAGTCTCTACCTTGAAGTTTGAGAGCTGGCCGTGCCAGTAGTCCTTCAGCTGCTTTACCTCAACGTCTACTCTGCCTGCCTCCTTGTACTCCTCAAGGATAGCGGCAGCTTCGGGATCCTTGCGCTCGCCGAGCACGAAGATGAACTCCTTTGTCTCGCCGGGAGCAAGAGTGATATCGCTCTGGAGAGCGCCGCAGGAATTGGAGTTATAGTTCATAACGCCGCTGCACTTGCCGTTCTCAACAGCGATAGGGTTTGAGAAAGTCCTGTAGGGGCCGATGAAGTCGCTGAGACTTCCGCAGCAGCCTGTAACGGGCTGACCCACCATGCCGAAGAAGCGCTCCTGACCGTTGTAGCCGTTCTCGTCGAAGCCTGTGTTCTCGTTCATGTGCTGGAGGATACGGTTGCCGCCCTCAAAGCTGGTGCGTGTGATGAAAAGCGTATACTGGAGGTTCACCTGATCCTGCTCGTAGTTGGGCTCGTTGGTGAACTCTATGAGGCCGAATACGGAAAGCTTTCTCTCCTTGTCGGAGGCATTGGTGAGCTTTGCACGCCATACCTCATAGGTCTTTCCGTAGGGAACGTAGTATGTAGTCTCGGACTTTATGCCTGAATACTCGGCAGAAATAACAGTATATGCGGTACCGTGGCGGCATTCGCTCTTATATTTGTCAAGGGGCTTGCCTACGGGCTGCCATGAAGCAGACCAGTAATCCTTTGCCTCGTTGTCTCTTATATAGATGTAACGGCCGGGGAGAGCCATCTCCGAGTTGAAGCGGAAGCGTGAAAGTCTTCCGTTTGCGCCTGATTTGACGAAGCTGTAGCCTGCTGCGTTGTTTGAGATCATAGCGCCGTATTCGGGATCTCCGAGATAGTTGGCCCAGGGGGCGGGAGTTGCGGGGTTAGTTATCACATATTCCTTATTTTCCAGATCAAAATGTCCGTACTGCATAATACCAATCTCCTTCTGAGCTGCCTTTGGACAGTGCTTTCCGCGGGCAGAAAATATCACTATAATTATATCATCTAATGGATTTTTTGACAAGGGGGTAATAATGAACATATCGTAAACATCCGTCCGAAAATGGCGGTTTGATGATACAAATAGTAATATTCAGCAGTGAATGTGCGGATAGTTTATAAAGCCGCGGAAGCCGCAGGAAGCTTCCGCTCCCTGATGTGCAAGCTGTGAAGCGGTATGTGCAAGGTATGCATAAGGGATTGATTTTTGCAGGCCCGTTGTTTATAATATAATCACAGGAAACAGCTGATACTGTAAAAACAAGGGAGGAGGCCGGAATGAAGATCAGATTGCTTGTAAGCGACGAACACTACGACGCCATAGCGGCCGAGCTCATAAAAAAGGGTATAGATATCGACGACGACGCGGAGCTGATACTCTCGGAGAAAAACGTCACGGTCACTCATCTCATAGCGCGGCGCGGCGACGAAATATACAGACTGGAAACCAAGGATATCTCTCATATAGAGAGCTTTGCACATGATATCGCGGCCTACTGCGGCGGCGAGGAGTACAGACTGTCGGAGCCTCTGCGCAGGCTCTGCGAGATACTTGACCCGAAGGAGTTCATAAGGGTAAGCAACTCCGTGATAGTGTCGGTATCACATATAAAGAGCATACGGCCCGCGCTGTCGCAGAAGTTCACGCTGACAATGAAAAACGGCGCAAAGGTGGACGTCACAAGGACGTATTACTACATATTCAAGGAATTTTTAGGCATATAAGGAGGGATAACTATGGGAGCAAGTAAGGCTGGACTTATAGGGGTATTCGTTCTTCTGCTGATCGTTGTACTGACAGTTGCGGCGGCATTTATGATATACAAGGCGGCTTATAAGCGTAAGATAAACAGGCGTCTGGCAGAGGGCAGAGAGGCAGAGATAAAGCCCATGATGTCACCTGTGAAGTTCGTTGTGATAACACTTCTTTCGGCTTTGGGCGCTTTATTTCTGCTGTGGATCATATTATTGGCCGTTTTTGCTGCGGACAAGCAGAAAATGGTGCATTATCCCACTCTGTACACAATTGACGAGTCTCTGGAGAATTCTCCTCTTTCACGGAACGAGTACGGAGAGATAAAGGGATACAGACATTATACAAAGGAATATGAAAAGGTGCTCCTTGATGTATATATCCAGGAGAGCTTCCCGGGGCCTTTCCCGTCTGTTATGATATCCGTGAAAAGCAGGGAGAGCTTTGACTACGGGAAGATGAAAGCGGAAGTGAGCTTCGGCAACAAAAACAGGACCGGTATTCTCTACGGCAGCAGGGAGGAGGAAGGCGGTCTTCTTGTCCTTGACAACGGCGGATATAAAGGCGACATCACCTTCACCTGTGATCTGTTTTATGACAAAAACGCAGTGACAATGGAGCCTGATGTCAGTCCCGATGAGAGCTGCAGGCTCGATCTCAGCATAAAGGAGGCAGGCGTTGTAGCCTGTCCGCAGCTGGGCATAACAGTGGAATAAAAGGAATATAATACCATGCAGGCGGCTGTTTTCAGCCGCCTGTTACATTTGTCAGAAAAAAAGTGACAAATGTCACTCGCAAAATTACAATCCTCATCTTCCATTATTTCCGTATCCGTGTATAATAGAAGCATAGGGTTGCGCAACGCCTGAACAAAGAAAACAAGATAAACCAAAGCAAAGATATGTAATATGATAATGTTTTATAAGGAGAAATTGTTATGAAAGCTAATTTTAAGAAGATCATCACAGCTTTAGCAGCATCAGTAATGTGTGCAGTTCCCATGGCAGGTTCACTTTCCGCAAACGCAGCAAATACAGACGAATTGTGCAGAGGCATCTCCATCGAAAGTGCTTCGGAGATCAAACTGGCTGATACAGGAATGAAGGTTTCGGGAATAAAGGGAGCATCCCTTTCAAATGGCAGCAAGATCCCCGTGGGCTCCCTCACAGCAGTTTATGATCCTGATTGTCCTCCTCTCGGCGGAGGCGGCCCCGACTGCGGACCTGTTCGCCACTGGCCCGAAGACGATGATGATATAATCATTGTCGTAGTTCATGGACCCAGACCCAGACCCTCTGGCCCTGCCGGTCCCTGCTTTTCTCCGGCGCTCAATGATCGCGTTCAGCTCAGAGGCTGATTGAGTTACTTATAAGGATATAAAGGGATTTGATATATATGAAAGCTCCCCTGTGAAGCCGCCGCATGGCTTTACGGGGGCTTTCTCTTTTTACGGCCTCTTATGGGAGGCATGGTGCGGAGGTCCCGATGTTCAGGAAAAAGTTGACAATTCGGCGGTACAGTGATATAATTACAGTTACAAGTGCAGACGGATATATGCAGTAACGCGGCGGATACGGCCGTGTTGCCGTATGCGATTTTTCGGAAAGGAGCAGACTTGCTGCTATGAATATGTTTGATCCCGAGTTCAAGATAAAAGAGGTCGCTGAGCGAATCAGGCTCACCCGTGAATCGGTGGGGCTTACTCCGAAGGAAATGGCCGACAAGATAGGAGTTTCGTCCTATGAGTACCTTGCCTACGAGGGCGGTGCAAAGGATTTCAGCTTCAGCTTCATATATAAGTTCGCAAATGCCTGCGGAGTTGAGATAACGGACCTTATGGAGGGCGAATCTCCCCATATAAAGAGCTTTGATATCACAAGGGCAGGAGAGGGACTTCCCATTGCCAGAAGAAAGGGTCTGAGCTACCTGAGACTGGCTCCCAAGTTCCGCAATAAGATAGCAGAGCCCTTCCTCGTTACCATTCCCTATGTTGACGAGGAGTTCAGAGTTCCTCACCCCCACACCCATGAGGGTCAGGAAATGGATATCGTCATCAGCGGACAGCTCAAGGTGCAGGTGGGCGACAATGTTGAGATACTCAACGAGGGCGACTCTATCTATTACGACAGCTCCGAGCCCCATGACGAGTGGGCAGTGGGCGGCAGGGAGTGCAAGTTCTACGCTATAGTATGCGGCGTAAATCAGCCCCAGCACGCTATCTCAAACCTTGATCCCGTTATACTTCCCGGCGTCACCAATTTCGACCTTGCGCATATACAGGATCCCGTTGCGGACAGATTCGTAAAGCTGGAAACGGATACGATGGGCAATCTTACGGGCATAAGCTTCATAAACGAGGAGAAGTTCAACTTCGGCTTCGATGTGGTTGACGCTCTTGCGGCAAAATGTCCCGACAAGGAGGCTCTTATCTACGTCGGAAACGATATGTCCGAGAGAAGGTTCACCTTCGCGGACATGAAGAAGTATTCCAACATGACTGCCAATTATTTCTTGTCAAAGGGCATAAAGAAGGGCGACAGGGTAATGCTCGTCCTCAAGAGACATTATCAGTTCTGGTTCTCTATCCTTGCCCTTCACAAGATAGGCGCTATAGTTATCCCCGCCACTAATCAGCTGGTGCAGCATGACTTTACATACCGCTTCAAGGCTGCGGGAGTAAAGGCTATCGTATGTACGGGCGACGGCGACGTTGCTCATCAGGTTGATCTTGCCGAGGAGGAGTTGGGCATACATCTCATAAAGATGATGGCTCACGGTGAGCGCGAGGGCTGGGCGGATTTTGACAAGGAGATGTCCGAGTTCAGCGACGTATTCGAGCGTCCCACCGATCCCGAGAAGCTCTCCTGCGGCAGCGAGCCCAACCTTATGTTCTTCACATCGGGCACCACGGGCTACCCAAAGATAGCCACGCACAGCCACAAATACGCTCTCGGCCACTTCATCACCGCACGCTACTGGCATAACGTAGACCCCAACGGCATACACTTCACCATATCCGATACAGGCTGGGGCAAGGCGCTCTGGGGCAAGCTCTACGGACAGTGGCTCAGCGAGACCTGCGTGTTCGTATACGACTTCGACCGCTTTGACGCAAACAAGATACTTCCCATGTTCAGGAAGTACAATATAACCACATTCTGCGCACCTCCCACCATGTACAGGTTCTTCATCAAGGAAGATCTCTCCAAGTTCGACCTGACCTCCATAAAGTACGCTACTGTTGCGGGCGAGGCTCTCAATCCCGAGGTATACAACCAGTTCCTCAAGGCTACGGGAGTAAAGCTCATGGAGGGCTTCGGCCAGACCGAGACCACACTTTCCATCGGCAACTTCGTAGGCATGACCTGCCGTCCCGGCTCTATGGGCAAGCCTAGCGTGCTCTATGACGTGGATATCGTGGATCCCGACGGAAAGCCCGTAAAGACAGGCGAAACAGGCGAGATAGTTATCCGCACTGACAAGAATACTCCCTGCGGACTCTTCCTGGGCTACTACAACGACGAGGAAAAGACCAGGGAGGCCTGGAGCGACGGCATCTACCACACAGGCGATACCGCGTGGAAGGACGAGGACGGCTATTTCTGGTACGTCGGCCGAGTTGACGACGTTATCAAGTCCTCGGGCTACCGTATCGGTCCCTTCGAGATTGAAAGCGTTATCATGGAGCTTCCCTACGTCCTTGAATGCGGCGTAAGCGCCGCTCCCGACCCCGTAAGAGGTCAGGTGGTAAAGGCTTCCATCGTTCTTGTAAAGGGCACAGAGGGCACCGACGAGCTGAAGAAGGAGATACAGGACTATGTCAAGAAGCATACAGCTCCTTACAAGTATCCCCGTATAGTTGAATTCAGGGACGAACTTCCCAAGACTATCAGCGGCAAGATCAGGCGTGTGGCTCTCAAGGGCTGAGTTTAAAAGCTAAGAGCTAAGAATAAAAAAGACGTTCCTGCGGGAACGTCTTTTTGTTTTTGTTATTTCAGGTCAAAATCCCGGGCGGCTTCGCTTTTGCGGTGAGGCCATATCCTGCCGCTCCTGCTGCTGAGATCGTATACCACCGACCACTGGAGCCTGTCGGACTTGTCCCTGTTGTACAGGCCAACTGCATTGAGCAGCTCCTCGCAGGTGTCCATGTCAAGCTTGTTGTCACGCTGGGTTATCACCTGCTCTACTGCCTTCTGCCTTTCAAGGGAGTCGGGAGACTCGAAGATGTTAAGATCCTGATAGGCGATATGGTTGGCGGCTATCTGATGATCGCCGTCAGGTCTTACTACCTGAAGATCGCCGTCGTAATACTCAACGATGACGGAGTCGCCGCTTGCGTCGGCTATAAATATATGCGTTTTTAGTCCGCCGCTGAAATATACGTTGTATTTCCTGAGAAGCTCAACGGCTTCGCCTGTGCTGGCGGCCTTGTCGAGAATGAGCCTTATTGCTGTGGTCTGGTTGATGCTGACCTTGTTATCGTCATGGACTGTGGACACCACGGGTACTACCAGAAGTGCAGCTGACACGCCCTTTTCGTTCATGCCGTCACAGGGAAAATACGGAGCGGTCAGAAGGGCGCAGTTGTTTATGGAAAAGCCGTTGTCGGGAACTCTGTCCTTGTTGTAGCCTATGCCGAAAAGGGTCGCCGTGGAAACGGAGGCGTAGCCGTTTTCGGGATCGGTGTATACCTGTACGAAGGGGGCCTCTTCAAAATCAAAATTGCGGCCGAGTATCACATCGCCGTTTTCATTGCGCGAAACAAAGGCGGTGCAGCCTTCGCCCAGCACCCGAAACGCTGACGCGGCGCCGTGGAGTATCTCCTTATTCAGGAATTGTGCGAACTCCTTGTCGTTCTCTGCGCCTGTTTCGAGGAATTTGTCCAGCTTGTAATCGTTGTAGCAGGTCATGGTATAAGCGCCGCTGCCTTCGTTCTTCAGGCTGCGGACGGTCTTTATGTCCTTGCGCAGATACAGGAACAGCGCCAGTGCGGCGATAACTGCCAGCAGCAGTATTACAAGGACTGTGTTGCGGATTATTTTCAAAGCCTTCATTCTCAGCACCTCTTTCCGGAAAATGTATCTGAATTATAGCATAAAAGGGACGGGGTTGTCAATAAATCGGGGAGAAGCCGGCGGATAGAGCTGCTTTTAACGCCCTTTGAAAAAAACATGGATTTTTTTGAAAAAAATTCCGAAAAACACTTGATTTTTGCGAAAAACCGTGTTATAATACTTTATGATGATAGTAAACCCAAAGACCGGAACCCTTCCGGTCTTTAGTATTTATACAGTCAGCGCGGTTTTTGCAGGCCGTATAAATGCCGATATTACGTTGCTATTACTTTACAGAGAAAGGAGATACCCGATATTTCGGGAAAAACTGCCTATGAAATTCAAGAAATTCGGCGGTACCGAGCAGAAGGTCTACGACCTTATCAAGCCAATAACCGACGAGCTGGGCTACTACCTCTGGGACGTGTGCTATGAGAAGGAAGGCGCCATGTGGTACCTGAGAGTGTTCATCGATCAGGACGAGGGCATCACCATTGCCGACTGTGAACGCGCAAATGCTCCCATAAGCGATATCCTTGACGAAAAGGATCCCATTCCCCAGAGCTATATGCTGGAGGTGGGCTCGGCAGGTCTGGAGCGCGAGCTGGTCAAGGAGGAGCACTTCGAGGTGTGCCGCGGGGATAAGGTGAAGATACGCTTCATCAGGGCTGCGGAAGGCGAAAAAGAAATAGTCGCACAGCTCACCGGCGCAGACAAGGAGGGCGTCACAGCCGTTCTCGACAGCGGAGAGGAAAAGAAATTCCCGTTATCGGATATCGCTTTCGTAAAGCTGTATCTCGATTTCTGAAATGTAAAAAAACAAAATATAATATATTGGAGGAATTTACAGACATGAACATGAATAAGGACTTTTTCAAGGCGCTTGAGGCTCTTGGAGAGGAAAACAGCGTTGAGACCGAGCTTCTCATCGATAAGGTAAAGTCGGCTATGCTCAAGGCGGCAAGAAGAGCCTACCCTCACAGCGAGGAGAGGATCTCCGTGGAGATAGACCCCAAGACAAAGAAGTTTGAAATGTATATCAGACAGGATATCATCGACGACGAGCCTATCGACGTTAACGAGGTCAATATCGACGTTGCAAAGACTATGGATCCCAATGCCGTCGTCGGCGGCACTATCCTCAAGGAGCTGGATATCTCCAAGCTGGGCAGAATGGCTGCCCTCTCCGCAAAGCAGTCCATCAAGGGCGACCTGAGAGAGATCAACCGCGAGCAGATGCTCAGCAAGTTCGAGCAGAAGGAGCACGAGTGCATTACCGCCAAGGTATCACAGGTAGAGCCCGGCAGAGGTACGGTCACTGTGGTATACGACGGAACAGAGCTCTACCTCTTCCGCAATGAGCAGATACCCGGCGAGAACCTGGAGGAAGGAAAGTCCGTAAAGGTATACATCACAGGCATCGTGGGCAAGAACAAGAAGCCTGTTGTAAAGATCTCCCGTACACACAAGGACCTGGTAAAGAGACTCTTCGAGCAGGAGGTCCCTGAGATATACGACGGCACCGTTGAGGTGAAGTCCATATCCCGTGAGGCAGGCTCAAGAACCAAGATCGCCGTATGGTCAAAGGACGAGAACGTTGACGCTGTAGGCGCCTGCATAGGTCCCAAGCGTTCAAGGATCACCGCTGTGGTAAACGAGCTCAGCGGCGAAAAGATAGACATTATCCCCTGGAGCGAGGTCCCCGAGGAATTCATCGCAAGAGCTCTTGCTCCCGCAGAGGTGCTCAAGACAGTCATCACCTCAATGGAGGAGAAGGCCTGCACGGTCATCGTTCCCAATAATCAGCTCTCGCTGGCTATCGGAAACAAGGGACAGAACGCCAAGCTTGCTGCCAAGCTCACAGGCTTCAAGATCGACATCAAGCCCCAGTTCGACAACCTCACGGGCGAGGAGGCTCCCGAGATGAGCCCCAACTTCGTGGCTCCCGTATTCGAGAGCGTTCCTGCCGAGGAAGAGGAGAAAACGGAGGAGGCCGCTGCCGATGAGGAGAACGCCGCTGCCGATGAGGCTGTTGCAGAGACAGCCGAAGAGGAGAGCGCTCCCGCTGAGGAGAAGGCCGAGGAATGACAATGAAGCCCAGAAAGATACCCATGAGAATGTGTCTCGGCTGCAATGAGATGAAGCCAAAGATGGAGCTCATCCGCGTGGTAAAGTCTCCCGAGGGGGAGATAAGCCTTGACTTCAAGGGCAAGGCCGCAGGCAGAGGCGCTTATATCTGCCGCAGCACGGAATGTCTGGAAAAGGCAAGAAAGGCAAGGCGCTTCGAGAGATCCTTCTCATGCAGGATAGACGACAGTGTATACGAGGTGATGATGAGTGAGCTCGGAGAAGAACCGAAGGACAGCTAATCTGCTGGGTATATGCATTAAGGCAGGCAAGACCGTAAAGGGCTTCGACAGCGCTGTCGAGGCAATAAAGAACGGCACGGTCCACTGCGTACTTACCGCTGCGGATTCTTCGGAAAAGACCGTCAAGGAGGCTGATTACTACTGCGGTAAATTCAGCGTGAGACACTTCCGCACTGAGCTGAGCAAATTCGATATCGGAAGGCTCTGCGGCAAGGAGACCGCTGTCATCGCAGTGACAGACAAGGGCTTCGCGGACGGCTTTGAGAGGATAATATCCGACGGATCGCAGTAATGCGTTGACATAGATGGTTATATGAGAACATTTTGATACTGATGCCGCTGTGCGGCAGACACAATTGGAGGTAATAAAGCCTATGGCAAAAAAGATAAAGTTAAGTGACGCTGCAAAAGATCTCGGACTTTCCTCGCAGGAACTCGTTGAGTTCTTCGCAGGAAATGGCGACAATAAGAAAAAGACGGGTTCATCCCTCACAGAGGAGGAGATGAATTCCGTTCTCGAGCACTACACAAAGGAGCGCTATGCGGTAAGCTCCCTCAATGACTACTTCAATTCCAAGAACGATCCCCGTCCCGTGAAGGAGGAGGCTCCCAAGGAGGAGAAGAAGGAGGAGAAGAAGGCTGCTCCCGCAAAGAAGGCTGCCGAGAAGAAGGAGGAGAAGAAGGCTGCTCCCGCGAAGAAGGCCGAGCCCGAGAAGAAGGAGGAGAAAAAGGCTGCTCCCGCGAAGAAGGCCGAGCCCGAGAAGAAGGAGGAGAAAAAGGCTGCTCCCGC
>NZ_CAMYUE010000019.1 GCF_947301925.1 uncultured Ruminococcus sp. | reverse complement strand
GATCGAAAAGCACGTCAGGAGGGAGAAATAATGCTGAACGAAATTGAAGAATTCAAGGCTTACACGGGAAAGCCTGTTTACAAATGCAGCGGAAAGCGTGACCTTTCCTTCCTCGGCCGTTTCAGCTTTGAAATGATGAAGGACTTCACAGGTCTGAGCCGTGTGCTGACTATTATAGCTCGGGGATATATGTTCGGAAACGGCGCTCCCGACATCGACTATGCAAGGAGAGCTCTCTGTGCATGGTGCAGTATCCCCGACAAAAAAACTGCCGCTCCAAAGGAGGAGTGGCAGTTCAAAACTGATTTCAGTGACCTTCATGAGGAGTTTCCCGAATTGGTGGATAAGACGGGAAAAGGCTGGTTTTACAGGCACGTTCACAAAGTCGAGAAGTTCATTACCAAGAACAGCGATATTATGAGTAAGGCTACTCTTGCAAATGCTGAGCCGCTGAAAACTAAATTTGACGCTGCTTGGAGAGATAAGGTCAAGCAGTATCAGGTATCGCTTTACTCGCCCGAGACCAAGGGTGCGTGGGTACTGCGGTTTGATGATGTACTTGCTGACGCTCTGGAGCTCGGACCGCTGGCAGATAAGAAAATTTCCTTCTCTGATGATGAAAAAGAGCGTATAAAGGCTCTGCTGCCCGACGGTCTGCCGTATGAAGCGGCGGAAACTGTTATTGCTTACTGTATCGCCAACAAGCCTGATGATTCTGACTATGTTATTCTACCTGTTTCAAATTTCGATGCTTACTTCGGAAATACCAGTTTCAGTCACAAGTGGCTCAATTTGTTCCCTGATACTTTACTTGAACGTGATAAGCAGAGTTTTGGGGTGTGTAGGGTTAAAATCTCTTTTGCCTGTCGCGGAACGCTGTGAATGCATGAAAAGTATGTCGTTCAAATAAATGTATATTAATCGTATTTTTAGAATTTCTAAAAAATGTAATAATTGATTTCTGCTGTACTATAAAATTGTAAATTCTGTGAGATTTTAATTATTATTCTTTCAAGTAATTGTCTAACATAAGTTTTTCATCTGACACGATAAAAAAATACAAAACTGGATATATCCAAATGATAAAACTCCTGCTATAATGATAAAAAACACGAAAGTGAGGATTTTATCATGGAAGACAGATATCAATTAAACAAGGAACTGGCACAAATGCTCAAGGGCGGAGTTATTATGGACGTTACAACACCAGAACAGGCTGTCATTGCGCAGGAAGCAGGTGCATGTGCAGTCATGGCACTTGAACGGATACCGGCTGACATCAGAGCCGCTGGCGGAGTATCAAGAATGAGCGATCCTGCTATGATCCGTTCGATTCAGGAAGCTGTTACGATTCCCGTTATGGCAAAATGCCGTATTGGTCACTTTGTGGAAGCGCAGATACTTGAAGCAATAGAGATCGACTATATCGACGAGAGCGAAGTCCTTTCTCCTGCCGACGATGTTTACCACGTTGATAAGCGGCAGTTCAAAGTACCGTTCGTCTGCGGTGCGAGAGATCTCGGAGAAGCTCTGCGCCGTATTGCCGAGGGTGCTTCGATGATACGCACTAAGGGTGAACCGGGCACGGGCGATATCGTGCAGGCCGTCAGACATATGAGAATGATGAATTCGCAGATACGCCACGCAGTATCTCTCAGTGAGGATGAACTGTATGAAGAAGCAAAGAAGCTGCAGGTGCCGTATGATCTGCTGAAACAAGTCCATGACAGCGGCAGGCTTCCCGTTGTTAATTTTGCGGCAGGCGGCGTGGCAACTCCTGCTGATGCAGCCCTTATGATGCAGCTCGGAGCAGAGGGCGTGTTCGTCGGTTCGGGTATATTCAAATCAGGCGATCCCGTAAAACGTGCTTCAGCAATCGTTCAGGCTGTGACCAACTATACAGACGCAAAACTGATAGCAGAGCTTTCATCAGGACTTGGCGAAGCAATGGTCGGCATCAATGAACAGGAAATAAAGCTCATCATGGAAGAAAGGGGCAAATAATGCGTATCGGTGTTCTTGCCCTTCAGGGAGCATTTGCAGAGCATATATCCAAGCTGAAACAGATAAATGTTGAAGCATTTGAGATCCGTCAGCTAAAAGACCTAAGCGGACATTTTGACGGTCTGATTCTCCCCGGCGGTGAAAGTACAGCTATGCGAAAGCTGTTAGGTGATCTCTCTCTGTATGAACCGCTGAAAGAAATAATACAGAATGGCTTGCCTGTTTTCGGGACCTGCGCCGGTATGATATTGCTTGCCAAAGAAATAGAGGGAGAGGAACCTTGCTTCGGAACGCTCGATATAACCGTAAAACGGAACGCTTACGGCAGACAGCTCGGCAGTTTTCGCTGTGTTGATGAGTTTGCAGGAAAAGAAATTGAAATGCCGTTTATCCGTGCGCCCTATGCAGAACGTGTTGGAGAGGGTGTGAACGTGCTTTCCAGAATCAAAGGAAAAATAGTTGCTGTACAGCAGGATAATCAGCTTGCGACAGCCTTTCACCCTGAACTTACCAATGATACGTCTGTATACGAATATTTCATCAAAATGGTTGAAAACCGCCGGTAAAAGTAGTATAATCAAGAAAAAGATACAAAGGGGTGCAGAGAATGTACATTGAGATAGATCACAGCAGCACAATCTGTGCCTATATGCAGATTTATCAGGAATTGCGAAGTCGTATCATCTCAGGAGCATTTGTGTACGGTGCGAAGCTCCCGTCAAAACGTGTGCTTGCAAAGGAGTGTCTTGTTAGCATTATAACAGTTGAACACGCATACCAGCTTTTATGCGATGAGGGGTACTGCGAAATGAAGCCGAGAAGCGGCTGTTATGTTAAGTATTGTTCGGATAACTTCTTTCCTGTATCTGACAAGAAAAATGATTCCACAACACCTTCAAATGCGGTTATTATCCATAATGATAACATCTCTTTCTCAACGGTTTCGTCATTACTAAGAAAAGTAATCCTTGACAGCGGAGAGCGCATTCTCATGAAATCTCCGACAGGCGGCAGTGCTGAGCTACGTGACGCAATATGCCGTTACCTCGCAAGATGTCGAAACATAAACGTTTCAAGCGAACAGATCATCATTGGTTCGGGTGCGGAATATCTGTATGGACTCTGCATCCAGATGCTTGGCAGAGATAATATGATAGCTTTGGAATCTCCCTCGTATGAGAAGATACATGCGGTGTATACCGCAAACGGCGCTGTCTGCGATATGCTCGAAATGGACAGCGAGGGTATCCGTCCCGATGAGCTTGAACGCACACAGGCAAAGATACTCCATGTTACGCCGTTCAACAGCTTTCCGAGCCTTATAACTGCATCTGCTGAACGCAGACATTATTATCTTGAATGGGCTTCTCATAGAAATGCGGTGATCATCGAAGACGACTACGACTCGGAATTTACTCTGAACGGAAAAGCACCACAGACGCTTTTCGCTCAAACGACTGACGAGAACGTGATCTATATCAACACCTTTTCCAAAACGATAGCCCCATCGCTGAGAGCAGGATATATGGTTCTTCCTAAGAAATATCTGACATTGTACAATGATAGAGTAGGCTTTTATTCCTGTACTGTACCTATGCTAGAACAGTTTTTTCTTGCTGAATGGCTTGACAGCGGAGAGTTTGAACGCACGATCAGCCGTATAAGAAATAAAAATGAATAGACAAAAAGCGGTACTCGTTATGAGTACCGTTTTGTTATATATAAGCTATTGATAGTTCAACTTTATTCAGCAGCTGACTGCGAGTTATGCTCTGACTGCTGTCTGGAACGCCTTTTTAAGTTCAGCAGCTTTATTTGTACGCTCCCAAGAGAAGTTAGCATCAGGTCTTCCGAAATGACCATAGGCAGAAGTCTGAGCGAATACAGGCTTTCTGAGTTCAAGCTCTCTGATAATTCCCCTTGGAGTGAAGTCGAACACTTTGGAAACTGCCGCCTGTATCTCCTCATCGGAAAGTACGCCTGTTCCGAAAGTATTTACGTATATTGACACAGGTGCGGCAACTCCGATAGCGTAAGCAAGCTGTATCTCGGCGCGGTCAGCAAGACCGGCTGCAACGATATTCTTGGCTGCCCATCTCGCCGCATAAGCAGCGCTTCTGTCGACCTTTGTGGAGTCCTTGCCGCTGAAAGCTCCGCCGCCGTGATGAGCAGCTCCGCCATAAGTGTCAACGATGATCTTTCTGCCGGTAAGACCGCTGTCGCCGACTGGTCCGCCGATAACGAATCTTCCTGTAGGATTTACAAGAACGCGTACTTCGTCATTGAGCCATTCCTCGGGGATTATTGGCTTTATCACGTTTTCGATAAGGTCACTGCGGAGCTGTTCCTGTGTAACATTTTCATCATGCTGAGTGGAGATAAGTACAGTGTCGATACCAACTGCCTTGCCGTCCTCATAGATAACGGATACCTGAGTTTTTCCGTCGGGACGGAGATATTTAAGGGTACCGTTCTTGCGGACTTCCGTAAGTCTGTATGCAAGTCTGTGTGCCAGTGAGATAGGCAGCGGCAGCAGCTCCTCAGTCTCATTTACAGCATATCCGAAGATGATACCCTGATCGCCTGCGCCTATCTCGTCGCCGTGCTCATCTCTTACTTCAAGAGCCGAATCAACGCCCTGCGCGATATCGGGAGACTGCCTGTCGAGGAGGTTGATTATCTCGGCGGTATGACCGTCAAAGCCAAGCTCGGCGTGGTCGTAGCCTATATTATTGATGACATTGCGGACTACATTTTCTGTATCTATCTCGGCAGAGGAGCTTATCTCACCTGCGAGGATAACGGTATTGTTCTTGAGGACAGTTTCGGCTGCAACTCTTGCATTGGGATCCTTTTCAAGGTATGCGTCGAGGATAGCGTCTGAGATCTTGTCTGCCACCTTATCGGGGTGTCCCTCTGTAACTGATTCTGATGTAAAAATATACTTGCTCATAATAAAAACTCCTTAAAATTATTTTTAGGCATAAAAAAGGGAAATGCAGAGCCTTGCATTTCCCTTGATCTTTATTTCTGCACACAAAGGCGCAGTCAGATAGCGAAAGTGCTGTTTCTCCGAAAATTGACTATTCTATTGCTAAGCGAGAAACAACAGCAGCAAATCTTTTTCATCGTGAACAGCTCCTTTCTTTGTGATGTTATTATTATATTGCAAATTCTCACAAATGTCCAATCTCAAATATCTATAATCGACTATAGGTATAAATGATACCCTTTGCTATACAGCGGCGTATTGCTCGATGAAGCTTTTCAGCGGAACGCCGTTTTTTATACCGTCAAGCATTTCTTTTGCAGGATTTGTGTGCTCATGTACCCTTTCATACAGCGGAGAGAGCAGGACTTCCTCACCGAAACCACGCTTTTTAAGTCCGTCTGCTGCAAGATCGAGTATTATTATGAGCTGCTTTTCAACTGCTGCTGTATCAATATATTCAGGAAGTTTCTGCTTTGACAGCAGCTTTTGCAGTTCTAAGGCATTGAAGCCGTGAGAGTAGATAACGTCGTCCTTTTCCAGTATCTCTTTAAGCTTGTAAAGCTTTTCCTTCAGACCTGTGTGGAATGCCGCCACTGTCAGAGCTTCCGAGAGCGGCTGACAGCAGGAGCTTCTGTATTCGATAGTTCCTCTGAATGTCAGGTCCTCGAATTTGAATGTCCGCAGATATTCAAGGTCGCTTATCTCCGGAACGAATGTTATCTTCTGATAATTTTCGCCGTCGAAGTATTCGCCCTCAACAGAGTCACGGGAGAAGAACTCATCTAAAGTCAGCGGCGTGAAATCTATGTATCTGCCGTCGCGCATTGTACAGTAAATGGACTGCGTACCTATATAGTCGATAAGCTCGTCAATACCCGACACCTTTTTGCCGAACATTCCCACATTATGCGGATTATAGCCCTGCATACTGTGCTCCCACAGCATATTTCTCACGCAGAGAAAATCAGGATAATCGGGGAGATAGGAGTTTGCAAACAACAGAGCCTTGTAGGGCTCGAGAAGTCCGAAAACGTTGATAACGTCTGTGAGTTCATCATATCTTACATCGAGCTGCACCTGTGAGGCGCTGGTGAATGTACCGAAATCGGGACGTTCATGGAAACGCATTGCCACTTCATTCTTGTGCTGCGGGTAAGAGTGCAGATAGTGATAAAGCATACGGTAGCGCTCATTCTGGATAGGCTGATTGTGGTTGATATCCGCATTGGGATTAACGCCCATACCTGTGAGAGTGTAGCCGTGCTTTGCGAATTCAGCATTGAGAAAGCGGCAGTAGTCCTCAAATCTTTTCTTTATCTCAAAAAGATCAACAGCCTTGCCGAAAGATAATTCAAGATTTGAATAACAGCAGTCAAAGGACAGTATATCGCCTGTTTCCTCATGCTTTGCAGATGTGATACTGCCGTTTGAATCCTTTCCCGACTCAATAAAGCCGAAGTTCTTTATGAAGCTCTCGGCAGTCTTAATGGAAACAGCTTCGTCAACAGGCTGTCCGCTGAGATTTACAACGGGCATTTCTATTTCCACTCCGATATAGTCGGGGCGTTCTTTTTTTGTCGGTGCAATATATTTGTCATAAATAGCTTGTCTGACTTCCTTTTTCATTTATTTCACCTCGGGAGATATGCTTTTAGGTATGCTATGAGTATATTATAGTTTGTTAAATCTACTTTGTCAATATGATTTGTATGAAATTGTTATTGACATATTCTTTAGCTCGGTATATAATCATATTATATACATCAAAAAACTATGTAAACAGAATGAGAGAGGATAATATGCTTAATCAGTTTTCAAGGACACAGCTCCTTATCGGCAGTGACGGAATGGAAAAGCTTGCAAATGCCCGTGTAGCAGTATTCGGTATCGGCGGCGTAGGCGGATACGTCTGCGAAGCTCTTGTCCGCAGCGGAGTATATAAATTCGACCTTATCGACGACGACAAGGTCTGCCTGACCAATCTTAACCGCCAGATAATAGCCACAAGAAAGACAGTCGGCAAATACAAAGCCGAGGTCATGGCGGAGCGCATGAGGGAGATAAATCCCGATGTGGATATCCGCATACACAAGTGCTTTTTTCTGCCCGAAAATGAGAATGAGTTTCCCTTTGAGGAGTACGATTATATAGTAGACGCAGTTGATACCGTTACTGCTAAGCTTGCTCTTGTTATGAAGGCACAGGAGCTCCATATCCCCATAATCAGCAGTATGGGCGCAGGCAACAAGCTTGATCCTACAGCATTCCGTGTTGCGGATATTTACAAGACAAAAGTCTGTCCGCTTGCAAAGGTAATGCGTATCGAATGCCGCAAGCGCAGGGTGAAAAAGCTGAAGGTCGTATATTCAGAGGAGCAGCCTACACGTCCCATAGAGGATATGTCCATATCCTGCCGCACACACTGTATCTGCCCTCCGGGAGCTCAGCACAAATGCACCGAACGTCGTGATATTCCCGGCAGTACAGCATTTGTTCCGTCAGTTGTGGGACTAATCATAGCAGGAGAGGTGATAAAGGATATATGCAAGAGGTGATTATCAGACAGGCGAATATCAACGATATTGATACAGTCACAGAGCTTGAAAATAGCTGTTTTCATGTCTCGGAAGCCGCAGACAGAAAAGCCTTTGAGCTAAGGCTGCGAAATTATCCCGAATGCTTCCGTCTTCTCGAGATAGACGGAAAGGTCATATCCATGATAAACGGAATGACAACAAATGAAAATGATCTGTGCGACGAAATGTACAGCGGCACAGATATGTATGCTGCCCACGGGAAATGGCTCATGCTTTTCGGAGTTGCAACAGCTCCAGCTTATCAGAAAAGGGGCTTTGCTTCACGGCTTATGGAACGTGTTATCGAAGATACAAAAAAGCAGGAGCGCCGTGGTATAGTTCTCACCTGCAAGGAGGAGCTTCTCACATTTTACAGCCGTTTCGGATTTGTCAGTGAAGGTATATCCGATTCCGAGCACGGAGGCGCTGAATGGTACCAGATGAGGTTTACGCTTGAATAGTATATAGCAGTTCCCTATAATCTGTAATGGATTTTTCGCATTGGACAAGCTGCTTTCTGTGTGATATACTAAAATCACACCAAACGAAAGGAGCAGTGAAAATGAAAAACAGAATATCCTGTATGCTTGGTATGCTCCGCTCTATCGTCAGGGGGACAGACCGAATGTGCAGCACAGGACGATTTTACAACGGAAACAAATCTTTAGCTGAAAACATTTAGTGTATGACCTCCTAAAAAATACATTAAAATTAAACGACAAAACAGCTTCTCCTTAATGAAGAGGCTGTTTTTTTACGAGGTGTTCTATGACTTTACAACAGATAAACTACCTTCTCACTATATCCGAATCACGGTCAATGAACAAGGCTGCCGAAAAACTATTTATAGCTCAGCCCACTCTTACGGGAGCTGTGCGCGATGTGGAAAACGAGCTGGGAATACAGATATTCCACCGCACTCACAAAGGCGTTACTGCCACTGTTGAGGGGGAGACATTTCTTGCAAAAATAAAACGAGTCTATCAGCAGTATGAGGAAGTAATGGAGGAATACGGCGAGGGAATGAACTTCCGCAGACGTTTTGCGGTCTCTATGCAGCACTACTCCTTTGCGGTCAAGGCATTTATTGAAATGGCTAAGCATTACGACTCCAACCAGTTTGACCTTGCACTAAGAGAAACTGCGACTGCAAATGTTATAAAGGACGTAAGCTCGCTGAAAAGTGAGATAGGCATAATCTACACATGCGAGGCGAATCAGCGTGTGATAAACAGGCTTCTCCGTGAGAATGAACTTGAGTTTAAATCGCTGATAGAATGTCCTGCCAGTGTCTATCTTGCACGTTCACATCCCCTTGCAAAGGAAAAGGAGCTGACATTTGAACAGCTTGAACCATACCCATGTCTTTCATTTGAACAGGAAAACGAAACGGAAATATATTTTGCCGAGGAGATACTAATTGAACACGCTTATCAGAAAACTGTCAAAGCTACTGACCGCGCTACAATGATGAATCTTATGGAAGGCCTTAACGGGTATACTCTGTGTTCGAGTATATACTCGGAAAAACTCAGTGGCGACCAGTTCCTTGTGATACCGTTCAGGACTGACGACAGTGTTCAGAGTTCAATGGATATCGGGTATATTACAAAGAAAAACAACGAACTCAGCAGTATGGGTAAGCAGTTTATTGACGAAGTGAAACGTGAACTTGAATTGAGAAAATGAGCAGTGCCGCTTGATAGAAATATCAGGCGGCTTTTTTTGTTAACCGTGGTTATCGGGATTTCTGAGAATAGAATCTCGGAAACAAGTATTGGACAAACCCACTATGCCTATGTATAATATACACATACCCCAAAACAAAGGAGAACAGATAATGGCTAAGAAGATAAATCTCGATATGACCAGCGTTGAAAACCGTGAAATGCGTCTCGGTACTATCATCGCATGGGACGGAGCTGCCTCAGAGCTTGTTAAAGAGTCGGACTATGAGGGCAGAAAAGAAAAAAAGAAAGGCAATACAGCAGAGAAACACGGCGGTTGCTGTGGTAACGGCAGCAAAGCCTGTCGGCTGTGCGAGCTGAAAACTCCGCTCAATCAGCAGACTATGTGTGCAAATGCTATCGTGGAATGTCAGATAGGAAATCTTACTGACTGCATACTTATACAGCATTCACCGATAGGCTGTGCGGCTGATAATGCGTGGTTCAATCTTGCGTTCAAAATGGGACTTACAAGAAGACACAAGCCTGTTCAGAATCTCAGGATATTCTGCACCAACCTGCTTGAAAAAGATATGGTATTCGGTGCAAGCGACAAGCTGAGACAGGCTATAAGGGACGCTAAGGAGCGTTTTTCTCCAAAGGCTATATTCATTTCAATGGCGTGTGCAACAGCGATAATCGGCGAGGATATCGACAGTATTGCCGACGAAATGGAGCCCGAGGTAGGCGTTCCGATAATTCCGCTCCACTGTGAGGGATTCCGCTCAAAACACTGGAGCACAGGCTTTGATATCTCACAGCACGGCGTAGCTCAGAAGATAGTAAAGAGAAACCCGAAGAAGCAGAAAGACCTCATAAACATTGTTGCATTGTGGGGTACGGACTACTTCACGGATATCCTCAAACCTCTGGGACTTCGAGTAAATTACATGATAGATTGTGCCAATTATGACGAGCTTGCACAGGCTTCCGAGGCTGTTGCGACTTCCACATTCTGCCATACTCTCGGCTCTTATATGGCAACTGTCCTTGAACAGCATTTCGGAGTGCCACAGGTCGATGCTCCTCAGCCTTATGGATTTGCAGGTACAGACGCATGGCTGAGAGCTATCGCAAAGCTTGTGGGCAAGGAAGAAGAAACAGAAGCCTACATAAAATCAGAGCACGAAAGAGTGCTACCGAGAATACTTGAACTCCGTGAGAAATTCAAGGGGGTGAAAGGCTTCATCATGACAGGTTCAGCCTATGCACACGGACTTATCTCCGTGCTCCGCGAGCTTGGCATTGAGGTTGACGGCTCGGTAGTATTCCACCACGATCCCGTTTATGACGGCGGCGGTGAAAATCAGAACTCGCTGAAACATCTTGTTGACAATTACGGCGATATCCCCTATTACACGGTCAGCAAAACTCAGGCATACCAGCTTCCACAGGTGTTCCGCAGAGTAAAGACGGATTTCGTCATCATACGTCATCAGGGACTTGCTCCCGAGGCTGCAAAGCTCGGTATTCCTGCACTTGCAATGGGAGACGAGCATATCCCCGTAGGCTATGACGGAATAATCAGAACGGGAGAGATACTCCTTGATATACTGGCAAGAAAGCGTTTCAATCAGGTGTTACAGAGACACGTTGAACTGCCGTATTCAAAGTGGTGGCAGTCACAGGACGACCCGTTCATACTCTCAAAAGAGCCTGAAGTGATAGACAAGGCTCTAAGTGAAAAGTTAAAGAAGAAAGGTGCATAAAAATGGCAGAAACAAAGACAAAAAGCGGCACGATAGTGCATCCCCATTACGGATGTACAGTTGGTGCGGCATATACAGTAGCAGCTATAAAAGGGGGAGTTCCCATTGCAAACTGCGGTCCGGGATGTATGTACAAGCAGTTCTTTCTTATCAGCTTTGATAACGGATTTCAGGGCTCAGCAGGTGCAGGCGGCGGAAATGTCCCAAGTGCAAACGTGGGCGAAAATGACATCGTTTTCGGCGGAGCTCAGAAACTTGACGACCTTATAAAGTCCTCGCTCGCGGTACTGAAAGGCGACCTCTATGTAGTCCTCACAGGCTGCTCGGGAGAGCTTATCGGTGACGACGTTGAAAGCGTTGTCCGTAAGTATCAGGAACAGGGATTTCCTATCGTTCACGCCGAAACAGGCGGCTTCAAGGGAACAAATATCACGGGACATGAGATAGTTGTGGAGTCTATAATTGATCAGTATGTAGGCGACTATGACGGTGAAAAGGAACAGGGGCTTGTAAATCTCTGGTTCGATGTTCCCTATTTTCATCAGAACTGGCGTGGCGACTATCTTGAAATTGTCCGTATACTCAAAGCCTCGGGACTTAAAGTCAACGTACTTTTCGGCCCTCAGAGCGGCGGTGCGAAAGAGTGGAAGAATATTCCGAAGGCACAGTTCAATCTGGTGATATCTCCGTGGGTAGGAGTAAAAACCGCAAAGCTTCTTGAAAGGAAGTACGGTCAGCCCTATCTGCACATACCCGAAATACCCATAGGTGAGGAAGCTACAACAGCATTTATTCGCAAGGTTGTGGAATTTGCAGGTATCAACAAGCGCAAGTCCGAGGCATTCATCAAAGAGGAATCACAGCTTTACTATTACTTCCTCGAACACTTCGCAGAATTCTTCTCGGAATACTGGTTCGGACTGCCCTCACAGTTTGCAGTCATAGGCGACAGTGCATACACTCTTGCCTACACGAAATTCCTTGCATCTCAGATAGGAATGATACCCGTAAAGCAGATAATCACGGACAATCCTCCGCCGAGATACAGGGAGAAAATAGCTGAATACTTCCACAATATCGCAGAGGATGTTTCAGTTGAACCTGAATTCTTAGAAGACGGTTATCTTGTGGAAGAATCATTGAGAACAGTAGATTTCGGCTCTGGAGTACCGCTTATCCTCGGCACTACGTGGGAAAGCGATGTTGCCGCCGAAAAGGGTGGATTGCTTATTGAAGTCGGACCTCCTACAACTGAGGAGGTAACGATAAACAAGACCTATATAGGCTACCGCGGAGCATTCACGCTCCTTGAAAGGATATATTCAGCCGCAGTCGGCGGTAAATAAGAGGTGATATTATGGCGTACAGAATAGCTGTCGCTTCAACAGACGGTATCGTCGTAAATCAGCATTTTGGTCATGCAGAGAGATTTCATATAATCGAAATAGACGATAACACATATAGATTTATCGGCACAAGGGAAGTTGAGCGTGTCTGTCAGGGACATTATCACAATGATTCGTCATTTGACAAGGTGATAGATGTACTCAGCGATGTTCACGCAGTAGTTGTGGCAAAGATAGGCTCAGGTGCTTCACAGCAGCTTGAAAGCCGCGGACTTACAGTCTACGAAGCACCGTTCCCTATTGAGCCGCTTATTGAAAAAATAATAGCCGACAGGCTGTGGGAGGTGGACGAATGGCGATCTCCTACGAAGAACTGACCGACAAGCACCCATGCTACGCACGAGGAAAGAAAGGTTCAACTGGAAGAATACATCTTCCCATAAGTCCCACCTGCAATATTGAGTGCCGATTCTGTGACAGGCGCATCAACGACTACGAAAAGCGTCCCGGTGTGGCTTCAACGGTGATAAAACCTGAGGATGCTATTGACGTTATAAAAAAATCGCTTGAACTCTGCCCTGCTATAAAGGTCGCAGGAATTGCAGGTCCGGGAGATACTCTTGCATCGGATTATGCACTCGAAACATTCCGGCTGATAAAGAAAAACTTTCCTGATCTTGTGAAGTGCATGAGCACAAACGGACTTCTCCTTGCAGAAAAAGCGGACGAGATAATAGCGACTGATATCGACTCGCTGACGGTCACAGTAAATGCCGTTGATCCCGAAATAGAGGCTAAACTCAATCGTGGTATCCTATATCACGGCAAGCACTATACAGGAGTCGAAGCGGCTGAGATACTCATAAAGAATCAGCTTGAAGGCATAAGGAAAGTCAGTGCGGCAGGCATTACTATAAAGGTGAATACAGTGCTTGTAATTGGCATAAATGATGAGCACATCGAGGAGATAGCGAAAACTGTAAAAGCAGCAGGCGCTTCAATTTACAACATTATCCCACTTATCCCTCAGAATGAACTGAAAGACTATCCAGAACCCACCTGCGCTCAGATTGAGGCAGTAAGGGCAAAGGCTTCAAAATACATAGATGTATTCAGGCATTGTCAGAGATGCCGTGCGGATGCTATCGGAGTTCCCGGTGAAAAGGACTACGGCGACCGGATATATTTAAAGCGTATCGCGCACAAGGATACATTTTCACACGGCTGACAGTTTCATGTCCGCAGGAACTTTATCCTGTACTGTACCGCTGCATTTCTCTGCTCGCGGCGGTACAGTTTTATCCTAATTATCAAATATACAAGAATGAAAGGTGAATAAAAATGGCTAAGGAAATAAGACAAATTGCAATATACGGAAAGGGCGGTATCGGTAAATCGACTACCACTCAGAATCTGACAGCAGGACTTGTTGAGAGAGGCAACAAGGTAATGGTGGTCGGCTGTGATCCTAAAGCTGACTCCACAAGACTTCTTCTCGGCGGACTTGCTCAGAGAACGGTTCTCGATACTCTCCGTGAAAGCGGTGAGGATATAGAGCTTGAGGATATCCTCAAGGAAGGCTACGGTGGAACACGATGCGTTGAATCGGGCGGTCCCGAACCGGGTGTAGGCTGCGCAGGACGCGGTATCATTACATCTATCGGACTTCTTGAACGTCTCGGTGCATATACGGACGACCTTGATTATGTATTTTACGATGTTCTCGGCGACGTTGTCTGCGGAGGTTTCGCAATGCCTATCCGTGAAGGAAAAGCAAAAGAAATATACATCGTTGCCAGCGGTGAGATGATGGCTCTCTATGCGGCAAATAATATCTCAAAGGGTATTGCAAGGTATGCAAAGCAGGGCGGTGTTCGTCTCGGCGGTATAATCTGCAACAGCCGTAATGTTGACCGTGAGCGTGAACTTGTAGCTGCTTTTGCAAAGGAGCTCGGTACACAACTGATACACTTTGTTCCTCGTGACAACGAGGTACAGAGAGCAGAGATTCACAAAAAAACAGTTATCGACCACAAGCCTGATGCAAAACAGGCTGACGAATATCGCGAGCTTGCAAAAAAGATAGAGGAGAACACACAGTTTGTTATACCGAAGCCCCTCTCTCAGGAGCGACTTGAAGAAATACTCTTTGAATACGGACTTTTTGATTCTATCAAGGAAAGTAATTATCACATCTGAGGTGTTCCATGAAAATAGATATCGACAGAGTTGAAACTGTGACTCCAAACACGCTTATAGGTGATCTTGTTCTCTTTCATCCCGAGACGGCAGACCTGCTTTTCAGCATAGGTCTGCATTGTCTGGGCTGTCCCTCGTCTGGCGTTGAAACTATCAGCGACGCGGCTGCTGTTCACGGACTTGAAACGGAAAAGCTTGTGGCTCAGCTTAATAATATCATAAAAAACTGACAGCATATAGCCTGCTTTTATAGCTTCCAATCAATCATTAGGATTGGACAAGCAGTAAAATACAGGTTATAATATATATACCCCCACAGGAAAGGAGCTGTACAAATGGTAACAAGTAAGAATTCCATACAGCACATTTTCCGCTCAGTGCTCATTTGTACAGAGCGGATGTGGAAAGCAGGACGATGTTGAACTGAACGTTCTTAAATGACCTTCCGTAATAATATGTGCCATAAGAAATATAAAAAGGTGTTGATCATGATGATAAAGAGTTCCATTAGCTTGCTGAAAAAACTGTTTGAAAACGATATGTATTTCATTAGTACAGAAACAGGGAATGTGGTGTTTCATCCCCGAACAGTTTCTAAAGATGACGTCATAACTGATACCGAAGAAGAATAACAATACCGCCCGGACTTTCATCAGGTCCGGGCGGTTTCATTTTGCATGTAAAAAATAAACGGGACAGCTGAAAAATCAACTGTCCCGATCAGGTATTGACCTTATTACTATACATGTACACATATAAATGAAATATCATCGTTGTATTTTTTTCGCTCATAGTAAATATCCGTAAGATCTTTTAAGGTCATACTTTGCGTATATTTGTGAAGGTAACTGGTCATAGGTCTCCAAAGGCACCTTTCTATTGCATCTGTTGCGTTCTGTTCCAGATCTTTGCTGAATTCCGACGATGCAAGTATGGAACTGTCAAGCGCATTCACAATCTCGTACAGAGTAATATCCCCAAGCTCGCGCTGTAACCTGTATCCTCCGCTTGAGCCCTTGACGCTGCTGATAAGGTTGGACTGTTTCAGAAGCGGAAGAATCTGTTCAAGATATTTGGCGGAAATATTATTTCTCCTTGATATTGAGTTGACTTTTACCGTATTTTCATTGTTTGCGTTTAAGGCTATATCAAGCAATGCTATGATACCGCATTCGACTTTTGTGGATATTCTCATTTTTTCACCTCGTTTATAATGATAATATCAGTTTAGCATATCATTGTCCGATTTTCAAGCTTTCTGAATATACGTTTTTTCTATTAATGCTAATGCATTTCATGTATTGGACATCTTAGTTTCCGTATGTTATGATAAATGCATAGAAAAAACAAGAGGTGATGATAATGAGAGATACACTATTCATTTTTAGTACGATGCGAATGCGATGTTGTACTGATTGATTAATGAGAAAAGAAATGATGAATAGAAAGGTCAAAAGGTGAAAAAAAATGAAAAATAACAGATTAAAGTTAATATCCGTAATTGCCGCTGCGGCATTGTTTACAGGTTGCTCGGGACTCAATGAGTCAAGCTCCTCAGAAAAGAGCGAAACTACTACTACAAGCCTCACAACAGCCGAGAATACAACTGAAAGTGCAGCAACATCCGAAAGCCCTTCTGAAAGTACAACAGAAACAGCTAAAGTTGAAATAGGTTCTCCCGAAAAGACCGATATCAACATCGGCTACCTGAACTCCACAGCACATCTTCTCGCATTTGTAGCAGCAGAAGAGGGCTACTTCAAGGAAGAGGGACTTAAAGTTACTCTTACCCAGTTTTCAAGTGCTTCTGAGCTCATAAACGGTATCGAATCCGACAAGCTCGATGTTGCTTTTATAGGTTCAGTTCCCACACTTACTTTCCAGAGTCAGGGACATGAGGTGTCGATATTCGGCGGTGCAATGACAAATGGTCACGGCTATGTTATCAAGTCCGAATTTGCTGACAAGGACGAGGCAGGCGTGGAAGTCCTCAAGGGTAGAAATGTCGCTTCAGTCAAGAACAGCGTACAGGACGCAGAGCTCCAGATACTGCTGAAAAATGCAAACATTGAGATAGGCGAGGGAGCTGACAAGGTCAATATCGTATATTTTGACAGCCAGAAGGACGCCTATGCAGCTCTCCTCAACAGTACTATCGACGCAGCTTCGGTATACTCACCCTATGCTTCGCTTGCAAAGTCGCAGGGCTATAAAGTAGTTTACTACTGCGCACATGAAAAAGCTCTTGAGAACCAGCCCTGCTGCCGTCAGGTCGCAAAGACTTCCGATCTCAGCAGCACTCCGAATACATTCATAGCAATTGAACGTGCATTCATTAAGGCATATCACTTTACTCAGTCCGACCATGAAAAAACTATCAAAGACGTCAAGAAGTACATCGACATTGACGAGGACTTCATTGATACAGAGGTTTACGGCGGATACAGCGTATCCAGTCCTGATCCTGACAAGAAGGGAACACTCACACTTAAAGATACTATCGTTGATCTTGGATATACAGAAGATTACGATATCGAATCACACTACAATACCGACATATACAAGAAGGCTCTCGACAGTATTTTAGCTGAGGGTTCAGATGACATTTACAAGTCATTGGAAGATCATTTCAACGAATTTGAATAACGGTAATTTTGAAACAGCATCGCAGGTGAATTGCTTGCGATGCTGTTTATTTCTGATCTTATTCATTGCTATACGTATGTTATTGACAAATCCACAATTACGATATATAATCATATTAAATACGTAGTTTTTATATGTATACTGTTGACTATAGAAAAAGCTCTGAAAAAAGAGACAAAATGACTTATGAGAGGTATAATTATGATAACAAGAAATGAAGCTTTTGAGCTGTTGAAAAAATACAACAAAGATCCATTTCATATTCAGCACGCTCTGACTGTTGAAGCAGTAATGAAGTGGTTTTCAAATGAGCTTGGATATGGAACTGAATCTGAATACTGGGGTATCGTCGGACTGCTCCATGACATTGATTTTGAGCTGTATCCCGAAGAACACTGTCTAAAAGCACCTGAACTGCTGAAAAACGGTGGAGTAAGCGAGGATATAATCCACGCAGTATGTTCTCACGGCTATGGAATAACAGTAGGCTGTGGCGTGACTATTGATGTAGAACCGATACACGAAATGGAAAAGGTTCTTTTTGCGGTTGACGAACTGACAGGTCTGATCTGGGCTGCTGCGCTTATGCGTCCGTCCAAAAGCACAAAAGATATGGAACTCAAATCTCTGAAAAAGAAGTATAAGAGTAAAGGCTTCGCCGCAGGATGTTCAAGAGAAGTAATTGAGCGCGGTGCTGAACAGCTCGGGTGGGAGCTTGACAAGCTGCTTACCATGACCTTGCAGGCAATGGCTGACAGTGAAGATATCATTAATGCTGAGATGGGTAAAGCAGGAGCGATTCTATAAAGGAGGCTGTTTTATGAGATCAATTCTGATTAAGGATACGACGCGTGAAGAACGTGAACAGATTATTAGAGAGTCACTTGACTGTGGCGGCGGAGGATGTGAAAACTGTTCATCCTGCTGGCTTGGCGGCGGTAGTCCATTTGGCATTTATCAGGATTATATTGACGGGAAACGCGAGATCAGCGAGATCAATAGGACGTATATGGAGCAATACCGCCAGAATCGGCTGATCAGATGAGGTGACTGCATATGGCAACAGCACCTGAAATATTCAATTCTACTGCCGAAGAACGCAGGAACTATGTCAAAGAAAGATTTCCATGTATTGCAGACTGCGATATGTGCGGGATATGCTCTGTATTTCACGGCAAAGATGCAGAAGTCGCATATGAGGCATACATTCGCGGAGAGCGCTCTTTTGAGGACGTTTCCATGGATTACAGATAAATCGTTTGACATAACATAAGAGAAAAGCCTCTATTACATAACTTGTGAAACTTCTGAAGTAGGGTATATTAGAAGAGGCGATTATGTGCGAAAGCTGGTTGATTTTTCAACTTGGTCGCTCGACCGACCAAGTTAGCGACCAAGATACCGACTAAGACGAAAAATGCTCAGGACTATTCCTGAGCATTTTGATTATATAGTTCTTTTTGATATAAATCATTGCAACAAGCGGAGTAGTTCTTCTTCACTCCAGAACTCATTAGAATAGATCGATATATCTTCCTTATGTTTTCTGATTATTCTGACAGGTTCAACTGTGTTATCATAAACATGGAGTATATCACAGAGTTCAATAAGATGCTTGATATTTGCTAAAGACTTGTAGTATCTTGAAACTATCTTATCTTTATCAACGTTGTGTCCGCCAGAAGCAACTCTTGTTTCAACACGAGATACATTTATCAGCGGATCATTTGTCAGTACGAATATACACTTTATAAAATAGCCGTTTTCTTTAGCTTTTCTAAGAATATCAAGTTTGTAGTGCGAAGATAATACAGTTTCAAAGGTGAAATCTTCCTTACTCTCAATTGCTTCGTATCTTTTCTTATCAGCAAAGACGGCTGCGTCTTCGTTGCTCATACCGGTAGCAGCTACGATTTCATCAGCGTTAGTGTATGTTCCGACTTTATCGAAATACTGAGTTATTGTACTTTTGCCTGAGCCGTTTGGACCGGCGAATACAAGTATCATAGGTTTTTTATTCAACATATCTTCTATTGCCTTCTGCATCCTCAATATATGCTCTCTTGGTTTCTATGTCATAGCGAGCAATGGGTTTCTTGCATACTTTGGCTTTTTCAAGTGCAGCTTTTACAGCTTCCTTCGCTCTGATATCCATGTCTTTATCTTCCTGAGAAAGCGTTTCTTGTTTTTCAGTATTATCAATGACCTTTACAGCCATACCGTTGATATTGATTACTTTAGACATAGAATCTCCTCCTTTGTGCAGTGATGTTTTTTTTATTATATCACAGAATGACTTTCAAATCAATAGTTTTCTAAGCAATTCCTGGTGCTTATCGACCTTCTTCACGATGTTATATCCGTCACCGCAGTAGAAGTCGATGAGCCATTCGCGGCAGGTTATAAGTCCTGTCTGCACTATTACCGAGCGGAGACTGCCTTTCACTATCCAGCGGTCCACGGCATTGGGAGTGTAGCCTGTTATGGCTGACACCTCTGTGATAGTCAGCACATCAGGCACATCGAACCACACATCGTTCAACTGTTCTCGGAAGTACTCCGGCGGTCGCTGCGGCTGAACTCTTTCCGCTGCGTTCTCAGTTCTTATTATATATTCGATAACGTCATCAAGCTTCACAGCGTATCGGCGAGTTTTATTGCAGTTATCAGTGCAAGGTATAGCTCCGCTTTGGAGGAGCCATGCACACTTCCGCTTGCTGATATGGAGTATCTTACGCAGCTGTTCTCCTGATAACACTTCGGGGAACTCATCGTACAGGTAGCTGTAATCACTCATCCTTGCCGCCTCGCTTTATCGAACGTGCAGGCTCATCATCGCAGTGCTCGAGCAGATAGTCGATGAGGTCATCCTTGCTCAGTATGTATCCGCCCTGATACACGAAGGAGCGAAGCTCGCCGCTGTGTATTAGCTCGTAGACTCTGTTCTTTCCAAGTGGAGACCACCTGGTGGCTTTTATCGGTGATAATATCTCGGGACATCTTCTGAGCATACGCTCTAATTCTTTACGTTTTTCTTCCTTGTTCATGGTCACTTTTTCCTTTCATTTTTGCTTTAGCTGCCTGAAATTTCTCGCAGTTTTCTCGCACTTTTCTCGCAAATTTCCGGATTCTCGCAGAAAAATGCTCAAAATCAGGGAAAAACGGCGTTTTTTTAAGACGATAAGTGACCAAATGGGAAGTTTTATAATTTGCTCGAAATCATGATGCCCCTTGAGGGACGTGGGTTCGAATCCCACCCACTGCGCCATATCTATGTTACAAAATAGATCCCAAGCCAAAAACTCCCGATTTTTCGGGAGTTTTTGCGTATCAAAAAGAAAAAATTTTTTATGTGTTACCGTAGATCCCAAACCGTAAAAATACGATTCGAACGCGCCAAAAAGCGTTATGAGAGCTGATACAAAGGCAGCTAGGAATAAAAGTACGGAAAAGCTCAGAAAATAGCCCAAAACCGAATATAGAATTTTTAACCGATTTCAAAGCCGATTTTGTTGGTTTCATACAGAAACCATACGAAGTCGGTTTTTTACAAATAATGAAAACACCTTTTGTTTTCAAAATATAATAGATTTCATCTTGACGATAAATTAATAAATGTTGAGAAAAATGTTTCTAAATGATTAACATTGTTTTTTTCGTGCCTCAGAATGCCATCTTATGCCAAATTTGTTGACAATCAATATTTATATGGTAAAATACAAATTAAGCAGAATCTTCTGTCATATTTACAATAATTTTAAAACTAACGTCTTTTATAACGGCTCTTAAATCTGATGCTATCAGATTGCTTAGTATCATAAAAACATTAAGGAGATGATATCTGATGTTTTGAATAATACTTCGAAGGGAAATGACTGTTATCACGAAAAAATAGAAAAGGAGATATTGATTATGGAGAATAGAATAAAAAAGGTATTATCTGTTTTGTCTGTTTTAGGAATACTTTCAATGAGTTCAAGAACAGCTTATGCTGCTGAAAGTGATGATCCTGAGCTTTATGAGTTAGCTTACTCTCTTGGTGCAGATAAAGACTACCTTGGAGTACCAAATTATTCCCATGATGATGAAGGTCGTCCGTTTAATAATGATTGTTATGTAGATTTTCTGCATCATTGTTCACTCCTTGAAGCTGCATATGCTCCTCAGGAAACATACCGTTCTGTTATATCCTCTGGTTCATGCATGGGAATATCAATTCTTGAAGTACTTGCTCATAACGGAGTAATAAAGCCTTCAGATATTCAGGAAGGAGCAGAGACTTTAAGTGAAATAACCCATAACGAAAGATCCGACAGGTATATAACGGATTATCAGTCGTTACAGGCTTATACATTGCTCGACAGCTATGAAAAGTATCTTTTAACATCAATGACTTATGAAGATCAGATAGATAGACTCATTGAAATTGCTGAAAGATGTATGAACGATGATAAATATTTTCTTATTACATTTAGGAACCAGAGTAGAGCACACGCTATATGCGGTATAGGAATCAAGGACGGCAGTTGGACTTTTAATGATACCAGTTACGATAAGTGTATTCTGACGCTTGATTCAAATGAACGGGATAAGGATAATAATAATGTTGCCGGAGGATTCAATAATCAGAGATGTATTTATATAAATTCTGAGACTAAACAGAGTTATATTCCTACTTATAATGTTTCCAGTGATGATGATCCGTATGTCCGTTTTTGTGCAATATGTGATGATACTAAGGCAAAAGCTGTGTATGAATATATGCGGCAGAACGGAAGCGGCACTTGTGTTAACCACGCCTGCAGAACATATGAGATATGTCATGATATAGGGATCGGGTGTTATATAGTATGGACGGACGCAGGTATGTACGGTCATACTGCGAATATCGTGAATGTGGACGGTATATGGTATGTTCTCGATACCAAGGGCGGATATTTCCTCGACTATAACTACTGCTTTACTGAGGTCGTTGATATTGACGGCAATCATATTGCAGACGGCAGTATCATCAGCGATATGAGCTATGATGAACTGCATTGACAATTAAATACATATAGTGAAAAGTCCGAGAGATCGGACTTTTTTCATTACAAAGGAGAATAATGATGTTCAATTTGAAAAAGAATATGAAAAGACTCGGCGCAGGGATAATGGCAAGTCTCTGCGCTGTTTCATTGTTCAGCACATCTATCGGCGGAACGCTTTCCGCGGGTGCTGCAATGACAACTGAAAATACAGCCTTCCCCACAGCCGATGAAGTAATCGCAGAAGCTGCCACTCTGCTTGGCTCTCCATACGGCTGGGGCTGTAAGGGATATTCGGGCATATATTATCAGGACAGCTACAGTCCTCTCGATCTCGACTATGTACGGAATCAGGGCGTTGACTGTTCTGGACTGCTTTACTATACGCTTACACACCTCGGCTATTCCACAAGCGGATTTTCGTGGAATAATCCTGTGCCTGTCGACACTCCCCACTGGCTGTCTGTGAACGATAACTGCACTATCACATACAACGGCATTACCTCAAAAATAGACGTTGAGAAGTCCAATATCCCATATACGGAGCGTCCCTATTGGGAATGTGCGGACGGCTCAACGATATCCGCAGGCTCTATGGTAATAGCTCAGAATCCATACGGCGAGGATCACTCGTGGATATATATGGGCGAGTTTGACAGCCGAAATGATGTTATCGCTTACCTTAAAAGTATAGGCGTTAATGAAAGCTATATCAGCAGCAGAACAGTCGGTGACGGAAACGGCGACGGCGGTACTCACTGGCGTATCGAATCCAACGGCTCGGAGGGCTGCGTTATCAATAACAGGACTGACGGAAAAAGCTCTACTGCGCTGAATATGTCAGCATTCCGTGTAACTCTGAATGACGTTAAGTTCACCATTACAAAGGTTCTCAGCACCGACAACAGCGTTAAGATAAACGGCATAAGCAGTATAGACGGCTCAAAGGCAGTATACGGCGTATATACCGATAAGAACTGTACACATAAGGTCGGAGAGATAACCATAGGAACTGACGGAACAGGCTCAATAAAGCTGCCCAATAAGCAGTATTACGTCAAGGAGATATCTGCGCCGAAAGGCTATGACCTTTCCTCCGATGTTGTGGCTCTGAAAGCAAACGGCAGCGTCAATGTTGAGGAAGATGTGACAAGCGGTAAGATAACAATAAATAAGACTGCCGAGGACGGCGTTGTTGCTGACCGCGAGTTTCGGATATCATGGACTGACAACGGAAAGAAACATTCAAAAACTGCTGTTACCGATGAAAATGGTATTGCGGAATTTGACGGGCTTCACGTTTATGATTTCAGCACCAAAGGCGCAATAAGCTATACGGTTTCCGAGGTCAATACCGACTCGAAATATGTAACTACAAAATCTCAGGACATAACCCTTACAAGCGGTAACGCTGACCTCACAGTCGGAGTTAAGTTTGAGAATCGCCTCAAGAAGTTCAAGGCAGAAGTAAAAAAGACTGACAGCGAAAATGTCAGCGCACAGGGCGATGCAACGCTGTCGGGAGCGACTTATGGACTTTACCGTGACGGCGAAAGGATCGCCACATATACAACAGACGAAAACGGTCACTTTATTACTGACGAGTTCATCTGCGGCAGCTATACGCTTCAGGAGCTTACGCCTTCAAAGGGATATCAGCTCAATGATACTATTTACAAGGTGGGCGCAGAGCCTCAGAATTATACCGTTGAGGTAAATCCTGTTGCTCTTACCGTTAACGAGGACGTTATAAAGGGAAAGGTCGCTCTCATAAAGCATAGCGATGATGGTACAACAGGTATCGAGACTCCCGAAAGCGGCTCAGAATTTGAGATATTCCTCAAGAGTGCAGGCAGCTTTAATAACGCAAAAGAAACCGAGCGCGACTATCTCACTACCGATGAAAACGGTTTCGCTCAGACAAAGGAGCTGCCCTACGGCACATATACCGTTCATCAGGTAACAGGCTGGAAGAATACGGAGTTTGTGGAAGATTTCGACGTTATCATTGACGAAAACGGTAAGACATACCAGTATATCCTTAATGATGCGGTTATCTCCGCAAACATACAGATAGTTAAAAAGGACGCCGAGACAGGCAAAGTGATCCCTGTTTCTGGCGTTGGCTTCAAGATATGGAGCGTTGACCGCAGCGAATATATTTCGCAGAACATTAACTATCCCGAAGAAACAACTCTCGATACCTTCTATACCAACAATAGCGGTACATTAATGCTTCCTAAAGAGCTTACTTACGGCGATTACAAGCTTCATGAAGTGAAAGCTCCAACAGGATACTTCCTCAATAACGAGCCTGTGCCTTTTACTGTTGACGGCTCTGAGAAAGTGATAACCGTTGAAAAGTATGATACTCCGCAAAAAGGAAGAATATCTGTTAGCAAGCGCGGTGACATCTTTAAGAGCGTGACTGCGGTATCTTCCGCATATGAAAATAAGGACGGAGAATATAACGATACTTTCACAACCTATACCCCTGTTTTTGCAGAAAGCGGCCTCTTCGGAGCTGAGTTTGAGGTAAGAGCCGCAGAGGATATCTATACCGCAGACGGTACTCTCAGAGCAAGCTACGGCGAAGTCGTTGCCGACCTTATTACAGACACAAACGGCTACGCTGTTACAGGAGAGCTTTATCTCGGCAAATATACAGTAAGCGAGAAGAAAGCTCCTGTGGGATTTGTGCTTAACAGCGAAGAAAAGCTCATTGAGCTTACCTATGCAGGACAGGAAGTCGCAGTCTCCGATGCAGTAAACAGCAGCTTCATCAATGATCATCAGGGCGTTGATATTCACCTTGAAAAGTTCATGGAGCATGATGAGAAGTTCGATATCGGTGATAAAGATGAGTACAAGAACGTCACATTCGGACTGTTCGCTGCGGAAGATATTACTGCCGCAGACGGTACTGTTATTCCCGAAAACGGCTTGGTGTCAACTGTAACTCTCAGCGAGGACATGACTGCTCACTTTAAGGAAAAACTGCCCTTTGCACGTTATTATGTACAGGAGATTGCAACCGATGAAAGCTATATGCTCAACGGAGAGAAGTATCTTGTAAACTTCAAGTACATGGGACAGGAGCATACCACAGTTGACATTGACTGCGGCACCTTTGTGAATAACCTCAAGCGCGGCAGCGTATCAGGCAAAAAGGTCAATGAAAAGGACGAGCCTCTTGAAAAGGCTTTATTCGGTCTTTTCTCAGCCGATACAACTGAGTTTAATGCTGAAAATGCATTGCTGACAACCGAGTCTGACAAGGACGGAAAGTTCGGCTTCACAGACATTCCATATGGTGAGTATATTGTTAAGGAAATCGCTGCACCCACAGGATATATCTTATCAGAAAAGCAGTATAAGGTCAATATTTCTGAGGACGGAGATGTTGTGGAGATAATCGCTGTAAATCGTCCAATTTCCGTTTCAATAAGCAAAACGGACATTTATGGTAAGGAACTCACAGACGCGAAAATGCAGCTCATAGATGTAAATGGTAAGGTCGTTGACGAGTGGACTTCAAGTGATGAGGCTCACATTATTTCAAATATTCCCTACGGCGGATACATGCTCAAAGAGATCGCCGCACCTGCGGGTTACGTTATTGCTACCGATATACAGTTCACTATAGATGAAAACGGCAACGTTACCGTTGATGGCGTTAAGGCTAACGCTTACAATTCAGACGGAGTCCCCTGCATAACAATGGTCGATAAGGCTGTTGATAAGCCTACCACTCCTCCGCCTACTGGCGATGCAGGAAGAGGTCCGCTGGGACTTGCAATGATAATTGTTGGTCTTTGCGGCGTTTTCCATGTATCCTACAAGTACAGAAAAATGACAAAGGGAAAAGATACGTTTGATAACGGGTATTCCGACCTTTGTCCCGACTTCGTAGAGGGCGCAGAGAATGAATAAGAAGAACATACTTCGCATAGCGGCGGCTGTTTCAGCCGCCCTCTTCTTAGGAGGCTTCTACTTCTATTTTAAGGACGATATTGCTCAGGAAAAGGCTGATAGTGAACTTCTTCCGTTCCGTCCGATAATGGTCTCACAGGGAACTCTTGATGAGATAACCGATGATCTTATGGAGACAACTGCGGCAGACGCAGCAGTAAATGTGAGCTATACAACTGCAAATAACACTTCTGTTACTGCTTCTGATACTATTCCAGATGAGGTGCGTCAGAGCCTTGTGGAGTCGGCACAGTCGCTGAACTCGGCATATCTCGATGCTATCGGTTGGCTGTACATACCAAATACGAACATATCCTATCCTGTTACTCAAGGCAGGGATAACGAATATTATCTTTCTCACGCCTATGACGGCAGCAGTTTCAAAGCAGGGACTATATTCCTCGACTGCCGCTGTGAGAATAGGTTTATGAATCCTGTGAATATCCTTTACGGTCACAGCATGAAAAACGGAACTATGTTTGCAGGAGTGCTGAATTTCGCAGAAAGCAGCTACTTTGACAGTCACAGATACGGCTGGCTAGCTACGCCCGAAACCGTATACCGTATAGACTTTTTCTCATGCGCCAAGACCGACTGTAACGATGAGCTGTATGACGGCAATACTCCGATATCGGAATGGATACCGCATATATGCGAAAAATCAGTAGTGCTGAAAGAAACAGACTATGCTGACAATGACAGGTTCATATCCCTGTCAACGTGCAGCTATGAATACCAAAATGCAAGGACTGTCCTCACGGGCAGACTTGTCGAAATGACTGGAGGTCGATAAATTGAAGAAAAACATCAAAAGAGCCCTCGCCTGTGAGCTTGCAGCAGTAATGACATTTATGAATTTCGCAGTAATGAACGCTCACGCCGAGGGCGACGTTGCAGGAGCTGTAGAAAGCACCTGGAATCAGGCAAAGGGGCAGATAAAGACCATTACAAACAATGTCATTTTCCCTGTTATAGACGTTGTGCTTGCTATATTGCTCTTCGTAAAGATCGGACTGCTTTATATGGATTACCGAAAGCATGGTCAGATCGAGTGGACTCCTGCGGCTATTATTTTCGGATGCCTTATATTTACGCTGACTGCACCGCTGTATATATGGTCTGTGGTTAATATTTGATACTAGTGCGATTATCGTGAAAATAAGATAATATTCTTCTCCCCGCTATAGTCATTTCTTATTTAGACTTGTTTTGGATTCTTTGAAAAAAAGCTCCGCATAATTGCGGAGCTCTGTGGATTATAACAAATGAAAAATATAACTATGGTCTTTATCGCAAACCAAGGAGCGTCTCCTGAATTGCAAGGGCGTCTCCGGAAGTTATGCCATCGTTTCCCGGATCACTATTGAATCTGCCCTGAGAAGAGATACGGTATTTATCAGGATTGGCAAGTGATTGCATTATCAATATTGCATCTGCCAGTTCAACTGTTCCGTCACAGTT
Source organism: uncultured Ruminococcus sp. (assembly GCF_947301925.1). Lineage (GTDB taxonomy): Bacteria > Bacillota > Clostridia > Oscillospirales > Ruminococcaceae > Ruminococcus. Next base: position 18,521 of record NZ_CAMYUE010000019.1, on the reverse strand, counting down.
TGAGTCTCCTGTTACTGAATTGATAAGATCGATGCTGTCAATTTTTAATGCTGGCGCTGTTTTTTCATTGATATAATATCCTCCGAAGATACCTGTTTCTTCCTTGACTTTCAGCGCAAAGTCGATCTGCTCTTCTATGGTCATGTCATCTGCTGGTACTACAGAGGCATTATATGCAGTAAATCCAAGCTCCTTATCCGTAAAGGAATCAAGTTCAATTGCAGAGCCTGGTAAAAGTGTTCCTGCCATTTCAACGAGCTTATTGTATTTTGTAAGCTGTTCCTCAGGTGATGTCCATTTGCCGGTATCATAATCATATGAACAGAAACCAAATTTACCTAAGAGTTCGTTACTGGTGCCGCCTTCACGGATTGAATAAAGATCTGAACTATAAACAAATTCTGTGATAAGCTTGCTTTCTTTCAACTTGGAATACAGTGCTTTCACATCGCCAACAGATATATCGTTATATATTCTGCATTCACATTTTATATCGTCATCTGTGAAGACCTTTCCGTTTATTCCAGCCTCCTGCATTGCATCAGAAAGAACTTTCCTGCCGTTACCATCGGGGATAGTTATATTCAATGCATCATAATCCTCTTTCATCAGCAGTTTAACTTCGCAGAATGTCTCGGAGTCCTCCGGTATCCTGATATACAAAGAATAATCTGATGGATAATTGGGATCATTTTCTGAAACATCAAACTCCGTTATGTAGGTATAGCCGTCAAGCTGTTTCTGGATAGCCTCAGAAGAAGCAGAAGGGATATAGATAGCGGAAACTGATAATGGTACAATTGACATTGCCAACACCGATAAAACTGAAATTCCTGTTATGAGTTTTTTCATAAAAACACTTCCTTTCAAAGATGATACACGAGTTGAAAATATTACAGAGTAGAGTTCGTTGACCTCTTTCTGTTCTTTGTAGTTTTTCTACGTTCATCTATTAGTCCTTCTACGGACGTGTTTTTTCGTAGCAATATTGAAAAAAAGCCCTGAATATGCTACAATTTGTACAGATGCTCAATTAATAAAAGAAAAAATTGGTAATAATGCTGTTTTTGATAAGCAAATACGAAAAAACATAGTGATGAACAGACTAATAACAGAAGGCCTTATAAGGGGGTGCTGCTGTGGACAACGGTGCGAGTAGCTACAACCGTTTCCTATCAGGTGATAAAAGCGGACTGGAAGAGATCATACGCTTATACAGTGACAGCCTGACTTTATACATATGCACACTTGTTGGAAATATAGATGACGCACGAGAGATCATGACTGAAACATTTATAAAGCTGTATATGAAAAAGCCTAAGTTTTCAGGGAAAAGTTTATTTAAAACATGGCTTTATTCAATAGCTCGTCATACGTCATATGACTATCTGAAGAACAAACAAAAATATCAGACATTATCTGAAGAATAAATGAAAGGTTTGCCAAGCCAGTACGATCTTGAAAAAGAACTCGATTACAAGGATGAAAGAAAAAAACTATATGAAGCGATCAATACGCTAAAGCCCGAGTATAAACAGGTTATTTACCTTATATACTTTGAAGGTTTTAATAATTCCGAAGCAGCTGAAATAATGAAAAAAAGCAAAAAACAAACCGGAGAACTTCTTTATCGTGCCAAATTATCTTTGAAAAAAGTGCTTGAAAAGGAGGGAGTATCTTATGAAGGATTATTATGAGAAAATATTTGATCTGGTTGTAAAAAAGGGAGATGAACGACTAAGACGTGAGAATGAAAAAAAGGTAGATCGTATGCGTATAACTTTTATTGTTACCGGTTTATGCGCTGCATTTATTGTTGGATTGGGTATATGGCATAACAATAATATAAAGAATCTCATTGACAGTGACATAGATGATACTGATATGATAATAGATCCTTCAATTAACGTTGTCACTTCTGTAACTACAAAGGAGGAAGATATTGTCGTCACCTCAACAAATGCTTCTTATGCTGCTCAGTCTACTACTTCTGTTGAAGTTACAAAGTATCCGGGGGCAAAAACCTCGGTTAGTTCCACCGTAACTTCAGATAACGCCACCAGATCTCATACAACAAGCAGACCTCAGAATGAAAAGAATGAACAGTCACCGGAGATCGTTACAACAGTAAAAATCACGGATGTAAGGATAAATGCTCCTGATTCTGAAACAATAAGCAGTAAATTCAGTGAAATCGTTAGTGACGGAATTAATTATAAGTTGCAGTATTCCGATATAAGCAGTTCAACTATAGGAACAAGGAGAAAAACGGTAGATATTACAAATGTTGATATCACAGAAAATAAAAGATATATTATCTCAGCGGAAATATATGATGTATCTGTTGAAAGCAGTGAGAAAATGATAGCTGTGAAATACAGCCAAAGTGATGAAGTATACTTGTATTATGCACTTTCAGATGACAAGTTCAGCATGGATTGGGTTAAGTTCAGTATGCCGTTTGATAAATATGAATCTGGATATGTATCTTGTGGTACTCAATGTGTTGCAGGTGAAAAAATCGGAGAATATCTTGAAAATGTAAGTTTAAACGGAAGAAATGATTTTACAAATGAAGATATATCTGTTTTGGGAAAAGTATATAGAATAAAAAATATTTCTTCTGACTGTGCATTAGCTGTAAGGTATGATAACGATGGTGAATACCATCTTTTCAGAAATATCATGTATCAACCTGAAACACTCGGGCAGCTTATCGACGATATGGATCTTGAAAACGAAATGGTAATAAACGGCGTGTATGTAAACGACAGCTTTTATAAAATAGAACCTTTAAAAGTATGGGATTACCTTCTTTATGATGACAACGCAGAAAGAAATGGTCAAGGGATGACTCCTGCTGATTATAGCGTTAGTGTGGATATTCCTGTTCTTGGAAGAAAAAATGTAGCAATAAACGTATATAGCAACGGACAGATCTCAACCAATATAGTCGAAAGAGTTGCTTCTTTCAATATAGGAAAGAAAAATGCAGAGAATTTCTTTGAATATGTTAATCAATATGGCATCAAATCGGGAAAACAGGAAAATGATAATAGTATGTCTATTGAAGAATAGATGTAAAAATAAGAATTCTTATGAATTATAATTCAAAACATTGTTTTATCAATACGTGTGTAGCGTTTTGGGGACGAAGTTGATAATGATTATAAAGATAAAGACTATGACCAATAACGTTGACTGTCTAATCTTCAAAGTAAAGCCATTCCTTTTGGAATGGCTTTACTTTTGGTCATTGCATTATAACATTAATGATAATTCCTAATAATTGCGCTGATACAACTATTCTTTCGCCATAAAGCATTTTGCATTTCTTGCAGAAAAAGTCAACAGCTTCATGAGTGCCTGTTGCATAAGCGAAGCAAATTATTGCAAATGCAATCGCTTTTCTTTTGAAATCCATAAAACAACCTCCTTTTTTGAATTAGCTTAATATTGAATAAGCCAAACTTATAGAAGGTTGATATTTTGTTAACAATGTTCCTTTGAGATCTGGAGGTGATAATATGACCTACATACCATTTACAGAAGAACAAAAGCAGACTGCAAATAACGTAGAATTAGCCGAATTTTTGCGTATGCGCGGCGAAAAGCTTGAACGTGCAGGACGGGAATACAAGCTCATATATACCGACGGCGGCGGTAAGCATGACAGCATAACCATATCTGATAACAGGTGGTTCGACCATAAGGCTCAGACAGGCGGTGGAGCTATAAAGTTCATGCAGTATTTCTATGGTATGAGCTTCGCCGACGCGGTGCAGAGTCTGCTCGGGTATTCGGTAGAGCCACAGCAGCACAGTCCTCCGAATAAAACGGAGACAGTAGAAAGAAAAAAGGAATTTGAGCTCCCAGAAGCTAACGAGGATATGCATAGGGTGTACGCTTATCTCATAAAACAGCGGCATATTGCTCCTGAGATAATCACCCACTTTGCAAAAGCACATAAGCTGTATGAGGATAAGGATCATCATAATGTGGTGTTCGTCGGGCTTGATGAGAATGGCGTTCCGCGGCAGGCAAGCAAACGCTCTGCAACTACTTTCGGGAACAGCTTTAGAATGACTGTGGGCGGCTCTGACACCAGATACAGCTTCGGTCATTTCGGTACTTCAGACAGGCTGTATGTCTTTGAAGCCCCCATTGATATGCTCAGTTTCATAACGTTGTATCCAGATAACTGGCAGGAACACAGCTACATAACCCTTAACGGCGTATATGAGCATCCGCTGATAGGTGCGCTTGAAACCCATGAAAATTTATGGCAGATATGCTTCTGTACAGATAATGACGAGGGCGGTATTGACGGATATGAGCGGCTCAGGGATATTCTGACAGATAAGGGATATACGGATATACAGAGGTGTGCTCCCGAATACAAGGACTGGAACGAGAAGCTCAGGGCATTGAACGGTGATGACGCGCTCCCTGCCGTTCCACACTTCCGAAAGAATAAGTATTATGAGATAGCCGAAAGTCTCAGAGAACTGACCTTCAACCCATACGGCTTTATGAATGAGCTGAGAAAGGCATACAGAAGCGGAGATACAGATTTTATGACCGAGCTTGCAGTAACAGGCTCGGTTTTCTATTTACAGCAGGCAGGGTATAAGAGCGATTTTAAGGGGCTTTGTGTGAAACTGAGGAAAGAGTACAGAGCGTATGCCGACAAGGGCAGAATAGGGCAAAAACGGCGCGATATGAGCAATATTTTCAAGGCGGTGGAGAGCGATTTCAGACAAACGGCACGAACAAGGGAGCAGTCTGTCCAGACGGCGAAACTGCTGTATCAGCTTGCAGATTCGGCTATAAGAGTTGCTGTTGAAGAATGCCACATGGCACACGAACAGGAGCAGAGCGAAGGTCAAGCCGAGGAAGCTGAAGCGGTCATGGCTTTCGGCTAAGACAACACCCCCTGTTGCCCTCGACAACAGGCTTTGAATATACCAGTTTATTTTATTATTAATAGCAAAAGAAAGAATATATGGAGGAATGAATTTGAATGAAAAACAGATAGTTATTTTAATACTGCTGTCCGCCGCTTTTATCGGTTTTATTATCCTCACCAATGTTCTTGATAACAAGAGCATAAACGGCATAAAATCGAAGAAAGTCGGTGACGGACAGTACGGAACGGCGCGGTGGGCTACAAAGCCTGAGATACGGCAGTACTTTTCTTTTCTGCCATTCGAGCCGCAGAAATGGCGCAAGGGAGAAGCTCTCCCGACAATTCAGGGAATTGTTATCGGCTGCCGCGGAAAGACCAATACAACAGCACTTGTCGATACAGGTGACGTTCATACGCTGATGATAGGAGCTGCGGGCGTGGGAAAAACAGCTTTTTTTCTGTACCCGAATATCGAGTTCTGCTGTGCAAGCGGAATGTCATTTATCAACAGCGATACCAAAGGAGATGTAGCTCGAAATTACGGAGAAATAGCCAGGAAATACTACGGCTACAATGTTTCTGTGCTTGACCTGAGAAATCCTACAAGAAGCGATGAAAACAATATCCTTCATCTTGTGAACAAGTATATGGACATATATCTTGCGGATAGGAGTAACCTTTCAGCTAAGGCAAAAGCCGAAAAACATGCAAAAATAACCGCCAAAACCATAATCAATATAGGCGGCGGTGACAGTGCAAGCTACGGTCAGAATGCCTACTTCTATGACTCCGCCGAGGGTGTGTTAAGCTCGATAATACTGCTTTTAGCAGAGTTTGGAGATAAGAATGAAAGACATATAGTTTCAGTTTTTAAGCTAATACAAGAGCTTATTGAAAAGTCCGCGCCGAATAATTCAAAGGATAAGTACGCTATGTATTTTGCAAAACTCATGGATAAGCTGCCCAGTGACCACAAAGCCAAATGGCTCGCAGGAGCTGCACTCAATACAGCGGATCAGGCGATGCTGTCGGTTATGTCAACTGCGCTTTCAAGGCTGAATAATTTCCTCGACAGCGAAATGGAGCAGCTTCTTTGTTTCGGAACGGCTATAGATGCGGAAAAGTTCTGCTCGGAGAAATCAGCGATTTTTATCATACTCCCCGAGGAAGATCAGTCGAAATACTTCATGGTGTCCCTGCTTGTTCAGCAGCTATATCGCGAGTTACTTGTTATCGCAGATGAAAAAGGCGGAACGCTTGATAACCGAGTAATGTTCTATCTCGATGAAATGGGCACTTTTCCGAAAATAGAAGGTATCGAAGCCATGTTCTCCGCAGGACGAAGCCGAAAAATATCCATAGTTGCGATAATACAGAGCTTCGCACAACTTGAACAGAAATACGGCAAGGAGGGCATGGAGATAATCACGGATAACACTCAGCTCACAGTTTTCGGCGGCTTTGCTCCGAACAGTCAAAGTGCCGAGGTATTATCAAAGGCGCTCGGAGAGCAGACTATCCAAAGCGGCTCTGTTTCACTCGGCAAGGAACATTCTCAGTCCTTACAGATGATAGGCAGACCGCTTATGACAGTAGATGAACTCAAATCAATGCCCAAAGGTCAGTTCATTGTAATGAAAACAGGAACACATCCGATGATATCTCCGCTGAAACTGTACTTCAAGTGGGGCATCAGCTTTGAAGAACCGTTCCTGCTGCCAGATAAGGGCGCGAGAGCTGTGGCATATATGTCACGCGAAAAGCTTTTCAAGGCAGTCGAACAGAAGTATCCGCAGAAAAATAAAAAGCCTCCTGCCGAGGATTATGAGTTTCCCGAGGTGCAGGAGACGAAACCAAAAGTAAAGACGAAAAAAGGTCGGTGATAATAATGATAGTGCCTGAGAAGATATATAGGCTGAAACTTTCTTCAACGGAGATAAACGTGTATCAGTATCTGTGCAGCAGGGCAAACAAACAGGGGGAGTGTTTCCCCTCTCAGACTACTATCGCTAAAGCTGTGAATATGCACAGGTCAACTGTGAATCAGGCAATTAAGCGATTGGAGGGGAAGAAGCTGCTTATCATAGAGCAGCGTAAGAGAAAAGACGGCGGTACTTCATCAAATCTATACAGGATCGAGGTGATATAGCGTGTTTGACTGGATAGGAGATGCGGTAGAATGGATAGGCGACGGCATTTCATCTGCATGGGATAATACAGTCGGAGTTGTAACAAGTGATGCCGCGAGAATGATATTTGATGTTATCTTCAACTGTATTTTTATCATGATATATGATGCAATAGCTGATATATTCACCTGGATAAATGAAACGTCAGCTGATATATTTGATCTTGCATGGATAAATGCCTTTATTTCGTTATTTCACCATATCGGTTGGGGATTGTTTGTCTGCGGATTGATAGTAGCGGTATTTGACACTGCAATAGGCTGCGAAAACGGTCAGGCGAATATAAAGGGAACATGTATGAATGTTATGAAGGGATTTTTTGCAGTGAGCTTAATTACTATTGTACCACAGCGTTTATATTCATTTTGTATATCGTTACAACATAGCTTTGCCTCTGATCTTGTGGGAGCACTTATACAAAACAGGAATGGATCGCTTACAGATTCGGGTATTGAAGTAATAGAGGCTCTGGCATCAGATGTTTCATTGACACATCTTTTCTTTATAATACTTTTCGGTTATTGTGTTATAAAGACTGTATTTGCGAATATCAAGCGCGGCGGTATACTTCTTTGCCAGATAGCGGTCGGCTCGCTGTATATGTTCAGCGTCCCGAGAGGATATACGGACGGTTTTGCAAATTGGTGCAAGCAGGTAATCGCTACATGTCTGACAGCATTTTTACAAACTACTATCCTGTATCTGGGATTACTTACATTTCCAGAGCATCCTATACTCTCAGCTGGCGTATGCCTTTCTGCAGGAGAAGTACCGAGGATAGCTCAGATGTTTGGCCTTGATACAAGCGTTAAGGTCAATATGATGAGCATCAGCAGTACAGTTTCTATGGGTTCGAGAATGATTCGCGCCATAGGGAAGAAATAGAGGTGAACGAATGAAAACATACATATATCCCGAAAATCTCAGGGCAACCGTTAAGCTGTGGTTCTGGAATGTTCGGGATTTTATTATTATATGCGCGGGTGTTATTGTTTCGGTAATGTTCTTCGCAAAGCTGTGGACTCCGGTGCCGATGGCGCTGACTGCCTGTTATGCGTTTCTTACACTCAGGGCTGAGGATACAGATATTCTTGACTATATATTAAACGCCGTAAAGTTCTTCTGCACCACACAGCAGGAGTTCAGATGGCAGATAGGAGAAGATAATGGCAGAAAAGAAAAGTAGGAACAGCCTGCAAAGGCTCATAGGCTTTCAGACCTTCACAAAATACGGTGTTAAGACCGATAAGAGCGAATTCATCTTTTATCATGTTGAGCCTACAAATATATCGGTACTGCCTCCAGAAGTTATCGCAAATAAGATGTATGACTTGGCAATGGTACTGAGCGTAGTTCCGGAGCTTGAAATTATGGCTCTCGATAGCTGTGAGTGCTTTGACGATAACAAGGCGTATGTCAGAAAAAGGCTTGCAGTCGAAAAGAATCAGGCAGTACGAAAGCTGCTTGCGGCAGACCTTGAATTTCTTGACGAGGTACAGGTGGGAATGTCCTCGGCAAGAGAGTTCCTGTTCATATACCGTTTCCGAAAGGAAAAGGAAGAACAGGTATTCAGCCTCATAAACCGAATAAGTAAAGCAATATCAGATCACGGTTTTGTGGCTCACAGACTTGAAAAGCCTGAGATAAAGCGAATGCTCGGCTTGTACTTCGGAACAAGCATCAAAGCGGACTATATTCCCGATATCGAGGGCGAGGAATATGCAAAGGAGAATGCAGATGGGAATAATTAAGAACGTACTCAGAAAAGTATTCAAGCGCAGAAAACAGCTTACCCCGGAGCAGCTTGAAGTCATAGCAACTAAGGACTTCTTTGACAGGACGCTCCCCGGTACAGTCAAGTTCTATACCGACCACTACATATGCGGCAATTATTACAAGAGCATATGGGCGATAACCGAGTATCCTCCCAACACCGAGGAAACAGCTCTGCTTGCACATCTTGCAGATAGAAGCGGCGTTACGCTTCGTATCCACAACAGGCTTGTGACTGCTATGGAACAGAAGAAGATAATGCAGCAGGCTATGCGTAAGAATACCATGATGTCCACAACAAACGATATCAACGAGACTGTCAAGGCAGAGGAAAATATGAACGATATCGTAAATCTGCTTGCGGAGCTTAAACGCGACAGAGAAACGCTTCTGCATACGGCTGTTTTTATTGAACTCAAAACTGAAACCGAGGAAAAGCTGCGCGAACTTCAGGCGGATATACAAATGGAGCTTACGCGCTCAAAGATATCTGTCGATAAGCTGCTTCTCAGGCAGAAAGAGGGCTTTCTCTCGGTTCTCCCCTGCGGCAATAATGTATTCGGAGCGCAGTATGAACGTGTGCTGCCGTCAAGCTCGGCAGGAAATTTATATCCGCTGAATTACAGCGGCAAGACCGATTCCAACGGCTTCTATATAGGACGTGATAAGTTCGGCGCGAACATTCTCGTTGACTTTGATAAGCGTACCGATGACAAAACCAACAGCAATATCCTTATTCTCGGCAACAGCGGACAGGGCAAGAGCTACTTAATGAAGCTGCTGCTCTGCAATATGCGCGAATCAGGCAAGAGCGTTATCTGCCTTGATCCTGAATCAGAATACGAGGACTTATGCAATAATCTCGGCGGCACATATATTGATATGATGTCGGGAGAATATATGATAAATCCCCTTGAACCCAAGTCATTCGGAGAAGCTGACAGGAGCGAGGAAGCTCCTGATACCTTCCGCAGGGTAACAAGACTTAGTCAGCACATATCCTACCTCAAGGACTTTTTCAGAGCATACAAGGACTTTTCCGACAGCGAGATAGATACCATAGAGATAATGCTCATAAAGCTGTACAACCGTTTCGGCATTGATGATAATACGGATTATTCCAGGCTGACCACTGCCGACTACCCGACAATGGCAGACCTCTATGAACTGACGGAAAAAGAGTACAAGGCTTATGACAGGGAGAAAAGAAACCTTTATACCGAGGAAACGCTCCAGAATATATGTCTCGGCATTTACAGTATGTGCAAGGGAGCTGAGGCTCAGTATTTCTGCGGTCACACCAACATAAAGGACGGCGATTTCCTATGCTTCGGCGTGAAAGGCATTATGGACACCAACAAGCAGTTAAAGGGTACTCTGCTTTTCAATATTCTCAGCTACATGAGTTCGCAGCTTCTTGGCAAGGGAAATACAGTTGCTGCCATAGACGAGCTTTACCTTTTCCTTTCCAATATGACCGCTATCGAATATATCCGAAATGGAATGAAGCGCGTCCGAAAAAAGGAATCTTCGTTTATTATCGCCTCTCAGAATATCAACGATTTCCTTATACCCGAAGTCAAGGAGTTCACTAAACCGCTGTTCAGTATACCTACACACACTTTCTTTTTCAATGTAGGAAACTGTTCGGCGGCTGAATTTATGGATACGGTTCAGCTTCTCAAACCCGAATACGATCTCATCGCACACCCTGAGCGCGGAACCTGTCTCTATCGCTGCGGCAATGAACGTTATCTGCTGCAGGTCCATGCTCCTTCGTATAAGGAGGCTCTCTTCGGAAAGGCAGGAGGAAGATGACAAAAGACTTGATTTATACTGAAAATAATGGTATAATAACTAATATCGGTAAAAGGAAAAGAGGTGCACCAATGAAATATCTGTTAATGCATAAGAATATAGAGGTTGCGGATATTGATATCGATGATGTTCTTGGAGGAATAACATCAGTCAATGAAGTAATGCGCAGGGAACATTTTCCTGTAGGAATAGTGCACCCTTTACATCATAATGAGGTCATTGACCGCGGCGCATTGAATAAATGGTGGTGCAGCCGTTCCATTCCTGCGAGCAGAATGGGTATTGCCGATGCTTTTGATACACTTGGTATATCTGATCCGAGCGAGCTTTTGACAAAATGCTTCGGTCTCAGCCTTTCTGATCATTACTGGATAAAGCCGAATGGCAGCAGTATGAAGTGGGAGGACGTTAATTTCTTCGATAACAATTTCTCTGATGATATAGGTGATGTATTATTCGGAACAAATACCAAATCATCAGGCTTTGATTTTAATTCGCCCGATAATACCTCCGACGGTAATCTTAAAAAGCGTTGGAAGATAATAGACGGTAAACGCTGCTTGCTGAAAGCAGGATCGATGCCTTATAGGCAGCAGCCGTATAACGAGGTAATCGCTTCAATAATAATGGATAGACTTGGAATAAGCCATGTTCCATACAGCATAATCCATTTAGGGAACGAGCCGTTCAGCCTTTGTGAGGACTTTATTACAAAGGATACTGAGCTCGTCAGTGCTTACAGGATATTGCAGATCAGAGGGAAAGAGAATCACGAAAATGATTATCTTCACTATATCAATACCTGTAAAGAACTGGGCGTTGATATATCAGCTGCTATTGATGAGATGATAGTTGTTGACTATATAATTGCCAATGAGGACAGGCATTTTAATAATTTCGGACTTATAAGGAACGCAGAAACACTTGAATGGATAGGCGCTGCACCGATTTTTGACAGCGGTACTTCCCTTTGGTTTAACCGTTCCGAAGATCAGATAAAGAATACAGAGATAAAATGCAAGCCATTCAAAAAGCATCACAGCGAACAGATAAAGCTTGTTTCAGATATCAGTCGGTTTGATTTTTCAAAGCTCAACGGCGTTGAAGATGACATCAGGAAGGTTCTTGAAGGACAGAAGCCTGAGCGAATTGAACTGATTTCTGAGTCGGTAAGAAACAGGATAGAGACTTTACAGAAGTTGACTATCGGACAGAACGTTTATGCTGAAAACGGCTTTACGGACGAATATTCCGAAGAAGTTACCGCTGAGGATTATAACATAAGCATGAATTGAATGATTTATATGAGCTGCCATTGGCAGCTCTTTCTTTTACATGAGGTGTTACAAAAAAATGATTACAACGATAGCGAAAGCCCTGCTGAAAATGAAAGTCGTTGATACGGCAACAGATAAGAAGAAACGAGATACTGTCCTCATAGTAATCGGAAGTATTTGCGTAGGACTTTTAATGCTGATACTGCTCCCGATAATCGTATTTATGTCATTAGGAAGTGTAGAGCCGCCCGAAACTGATTTACAGTTTGATATGGCGGCTTTTATTTCTCAGCTATCGCCCGAACAACAAGAGAATATCTCGGCAGTTGAGGCTGACGGACAGTCAATAGCTGATGCAATGACTGCGGCCGACCTGAGAGAGCAGACGATAAAGGCGCAGCTAATATATATGTCCTACTTTAATGGCAACAGGCTCACGGACTTCACGGCATACGGAGAGCATTTCTCACAGGACGATGAGCAGCTTATACAAAGTCTCAATGCCGATTACTGCATTGATATCGATTACACTGAATTCAAGCGGACGTATACTCTTGTGATGAATTCTACTATCAACGAGTATATGTTCACGGACAGCTCCGCTAAAAACGCCTCCGATCTCGCCGCATGGTGCAGGAACGCTTATGAATCGGGCTGGGGATATGCAGATAACTGCTTCGGTGAGCGCACGGGCGAGAATCGTATTCGCTGTGCCGATAATGTGGGACTGATAATGGGGTATGTGCGTTATGATACCGAAAGTAAGAACTTCACAGATGAGATCGTTGATATGTACTATACCGAGCAAGGCGGCATTGATACCATGCCTGAGATACAGGGCGTGGGAGTATCCAACGGTACTGACTTCGGAGTGTATGTCGGCGGTGGAGAAGTTGTTTTCTCTTCTGCTATTGGCGGCTGCGTTCAGCGGCAGGCTATCTCGGACGGAGATTGGACGAACTGGTGTACTTTTGATGCGGTCACATATCCGCAGGAAGTAACGGAACAGGAAACAGAAACAACTACAGGAGGAGAGTGAGATTATGAGAGCGAGATTACGAAATAAATATGATGACAAGTACAGCATCACTGTACAACTGCCTAAAAAGCCGTTGGAGCTTTACGAAATCCTCGACAGGCTCGGCGTTGAAAATAAATACTGCAATGTATACATCAATATTGATGATGAGCGTATTCCCGAAGAAATGTGCAAGGGCGGCTTCTATGATGACCTGTTCAAACTGAATTTTCTTGCACAGCGGCTTGAGCAGTTAACGCCGTCATATACGGCAGGCTTCAAAGCAGTTCTTATGGCTCATGAGGATTATAACCTTGATGACCTGATACTTGTGACATACGGCTTGGAAACATATCCGATATATCCCTGCAGGGATTATGCTGAGCTTGGTGAAGTAGTTATCGACAATGATATGATATCCGAGGTTGAAAACTGTCCCGATGAGCTGATACCGCTGCTTGATAAGGCTGCGATAGGCAGGCTTGCTGCTGAGCAGTTCAAAGGGACATTTGTTGACGGATATTACTGCGAAGTCTTTGATTATGAACCGCCTGACATGGAGATAAACATCGGTAAACCATCTCGAAATGAGTTCCAGATATTGATCGGTGAAACTGAAAAGTCGGTTCAATGGTATACTCTGCCTTACAATGGCGACTATACCGAGGAACAAGTTTACGAATTGCGGTCGCCGCTTCCTTACATAGATCACGTTGAAAATATCTCAAAGCTGAATGAGCTTGCAGAAAAAATCGCAGCACTTGATAACGCTGACCTTGTAAAGCTGAAAGCAGTCATGGAGCTTGGAGAGATAGAGAATGAAGAAGGTGCAATAGAAGTTATTGACAGTCTTTCAGAATTTGAATTTGCTCCTCTGCTGCGTGATGAGAACTCTTACGGCAAGAAATATCTGCAAAAGCTACTGCCGCAGGATTTTGATATAGAGATACTTGAAGCTGCAAACCTTGCCGACATCGGCAGCCGTGTACTTAACGCTAAAGGCGGCATTGTAACTTCATACGGAATAATATCGGGACAAGGTCAGGAGCTTTACTCTCCTATCTTTCGGGAACAGGAGCAGACTGAGGACGAAGAAATGGAGGTGAGCTTGACATGAAAGACAAGATTATTTTATCAATGAGCGATAAAAAAATATCTGCGCTGGAGATGTATCTGACACAGCGGAACACCACGCTGAATGCTGAGATCGATAAATACGCAGAGCAGCTTTACAGCAAGACAGTGCTCAAAAACGTCCGAGAGTATATCGATACTGTTTCAAGCAATAATCAGGCAAAGAAAACAAAATGATAGTTCCTGGCAAAAAACTCCGCCAGTTTCATCAGATACGCTTTAAGTGCAATTCGCAGCTTTCAACATAATATGCTAAAATTATAAGGGCAGTTTGGGCTGCCCTTATAATTTTATATTTTTTAGGAGTAGTAATCATCAAATCTTGGTGATGCCAGAAATGCAACGAAAGCCATTAACAAGAAACATATAGTATAATATACTAAAAGAAACTTGTTGATTTTTTTGGATTTCACTCCTATAATGATTGAAATGAGCATCATGATTGAAATAATAATAAAAAATATAACATTTTTATGATTCTCAACAAACCACCATGACGTATCTCTCATAATTCTAAAAATACGAAGCCCTCTATATTCACCAAAAATATCATCAAGCCAATATTGATGTTTTAACCATAAACTATTTGGAGTTCTTGATGGACTATCATATGGATAAATAAGGATGGTTTCAAAATTCCCAATAATATAAATAACAGTTGCAACAATAGTTGCTACATTTAATTTTCGCTGTATTGATTTCATATAAATCCCACCTTATTAATAACATTTATCAGAGAAATCATTTTTAATTAGTTCTTCATAATCAATTCCGATATCGTTGCAGACTTTGATATAATGATTTTGAGCATTTATATCTACTTTGGTAATATCATTTTTATCTGCTGGGCGATGATTAATTACGTTATCATTTTCAGCATTTTTAATTGGCTTAGGATCTGATATCGTATTTCCATATTCTAGATAGGTGTCTCTGTCAAATTTATTATGTTTCTTTTTATGCTTGGAGGAACTTGCATAATTGTATGTACCCATATTTTTGCCGTAATCATTGTTCTCGGTTATGATATTTCCATTTTTATCATAAACAGCTTCATATATATTATCAGTATTATTTGAAGATATAAATTTGATATTATACGCGCCGTTATCACCAAACATATGGAATCTACCCTTTTGTGGACTACACATTATCCATTTATCGTTTATATTGGGTGTTGAATTGATAAGGTCAATCATATCTTGTAATGTTTCCGGAGTACGATTAAGTTTTAGTCTGAAATAGTGTAATTCTTCGTCAACTGTGCCGTATTCTAGCACGCATTCATTGAAAAACTTGCAAAAACTAAGCCAGTTTTCATCAGATACGGATTTAAGATATAATCCGTAATTATTTACATCTGTCATCATTATGTCTAATTCAGCTTTTGCTATATAATCATTTTCCTTTTTGATGTTAAGATAATAAGGCAAAACACCATCCAAAATATTATACCATGTGTGGTTATATGACCCCTGATATTTAAGCTCTGCCTTTTGAACGACTTCTGCTTTGTATTCATCTGTACCAAAAGGCTTGATATATGCTTTTTTCAACGGCTCTGGATCATCATAATCATTCAATCCGTCATCATCCGTATCCTCATCGGTAGGATCAGAGTGAATAGGTAAGTAATAACGCGGAGTTGGATCATTTAAAAGGAAGTTATATTCGCCATTAGTGTTAAATCTTGTAAGATGACCTATTATGTCTGCCACACGGAAAACGGGAAGTTCTATACTGCCATCAGAATTAACTGTTATTTTTGACGTATCAACTTCCTCCCAGTCTGTCAAAGGATCTTTATCAGATTTTGTTGCTCCGTTGGGAGTAAGTTCACCGTCAAGGACTATCTTCTTCCACCTTGTCGGAAGATAGATATCATATATAGGTCGGGCTGCTGATAGATTCGCCTTCAAATTCTCAAGCATTTCAAGACGTGTCACTTTATAATATACGTATGTATAGAATCCGCCGTTTTCCTTTATTCTCTGTATATACTGGAGGCGCTCATTTTCATCATACCAGTAAACTGCGGGATCAATTTGGCTATATATGCCTATTCCGCGGTCTATTACTGACCATTGATTATATTGACCCTCACATATGCCGGCTGCACTATTGACAAGATATATAAATCTATCAGCATTTTGACGCAAATGGATAGATTCTATCAGCACCCTGAAAGCTTTACTGGAATTACAAGCATATTGACTATATCCATAGTTTATTGTTTCAAGTGTACTTTTTACAGCGTCAAAGTTTGTATGATATGTCGTTTCACCTGAAAGAATTTCTGCCTTAGTTCTTCCAAAACCAATAATGTATACTCTGACATCTGCATATTCTGAAAAAACTGCTTCGCAAAATGAAAGTAACTCCTCTTTTTCCGTTTTAAAAGAATGCTCATCATCATCTCTGCCTGAAGTTTGTAAGAGAAATACGATATCAATGGGATTGTTTACATGCTCCGACGCCCATTCAGAATTGTTGTCCGGAGCGGCTTTGGGTGCCGCCTTAGGTGCAGGAACATTATTCTCGGCAGGCATTTCCACATCGAGATTATCGAGCCAGATTTCCATATCCATGAGGCAGTAAGTACCTGTTTCATTTACTGCTGCATAGAGTTTGTTGTTCTCAACATCAAATTCAGTCTCAACGGGGAGAAGCATTCCTTCTTCTTCATCGAACCTGAACACATTCAGGCGCTTTATACCCTGAAATTCGCCAAGTGATGAGAACTTATCAAGAGTATTATCGATATAAGCTTCCTTTATATCATATTTTAGCACTATTTCTTCAGGATTGCAAGTGTCAGTGATATCTATGTTGACACTTGCGCCTATCATAGCATCGTTTTCTATGGCAGCTGAATAACCGCTCTCATCTACAGTAAGCTCTTCTTCAGCATCACCGTTGGTCTTTATATCTATCGAGAGCACATATGGGCTTTCAGCTGTATTGACGGAAGCGAGAATATTGTTATCCGCAGATATAGTTTGCTGAACAGCATATTCGCCGTCGGGAACGCCATTTGTTGCAGGATCATTCGGGTCAAGGCCAAGTTTTATCTCTGAACCGTCATCTATCCCGTCTTCATCGCTGTCAGCGACCAGCGGATCTGTTCCATATACATAGATTTCGTCATAGTCGCTGGGCCCGTCCAGATCTGTATCGGGAGTCCAGGGATATGTTCTTCTTGTAAACTCGTCTATGTTGCTGAGACCGTCCTCATCTGTATCTGCATCAGCATCGGAAATACCTTCTGTTACCGAATCATAAACAAGGGGATCAGTCTGAGTAAAGACATATTCCTGATAATCTGTAAGTCCGTCATCATCTGTATCAGTATCATAGGGATCGGTACCTATTTTCAGTTCATATATATCCGGAAGACCGTCTTCATCGCTGTCAAGAACTTTTGTATCATATCCGTTCTCTGTACTGATTACTATGAAAGGAACAGATTCAAATACCGTACCGTTGTTTGTGGTTTCAATTACCTTTATGTATTTCTTTTCAAAAGGCTCTGTGAATGAGTACTCAAAAGAATCTACGTTTGTTACAGTACCTATTGAGATGTAGCTCTCACCATCATCTGATATCTGTATATCAAAGCTTCCGTCGGGTACTGTGGTATTCCAGTATACGCTGAATACTTCTGTTTCATCATCATACTCGCCGTAGGCAACTATCTCTATATCATCAGTGTTTATTGGTTCCGACTCATTACCAAGGAACTCCGCCATCTGAGAGTTGTAGTTTGCATTGAGATTGGGACAGGTTATAGTTATGGTATCGGCAATGATGATAACACTGTTGATATTCAGATTCTGTGCAGTGATATTAACGCAGCCATAAGGTGCATAGACAAGTCCGTTAAGGTTAACATTATCTGTATTTATAGTTATATTACCGGTTTCAGCACAGATAACAGAGTCCTGGGAGTTCTCCACGTTTCCGCTGAGGATAACATCATTCAGAGCCTTTATGCCGCTTGTAATATTTATATTACCTGTAAGACCGATATCTCCTTCAGCTTCAATAGGCATATTGATGTTGATATTTGTAATGTGAGAATAATGGGTTTGTGAGGTGTAGATAAAATGACTGTTATTGGATTTAGAGTATCAACTAAAGAGATAAGGTACCACTACATCAACGATAACAAATGGAGACAATAACATTACCACTCTTCCTCAGACGGGCTACTCAGATATTTATTTGAAAATTGTAGTTGTTGCAGTACTTATGACAATTTGCGGTACAATGCTTATAGTTAAATCAAGAAAAGAAACCGAATAAGTAACTATTAAGAGCGTCACTTGTTAAGTGACGCTCTTATTTAGTAAGCGTCAAATAAACCGCGTCCCATAGGATACAAAAATGCCCTCGCCGATGGC
>NZ_CAMYUE010000018.1 GCF_947301925.1 uncultured Ruminococcus sp. | reverse complement strand
AAGCGTGGTGACACGTTCAGCTTGCGAGTACTAATCGGTCGAGGGCTTTTCCTTTAAGCTTCATTTAGAGTTTCGCCTCGCATTACGCTTTATTCTTTTTAAGATTCTAAAAATAGTCGGTGCTTATGGCAATGAGGTCACACCCGTTCCCATTCCGAACACGGAAGTTAAGCTCATTTACGTCGATGATACTTGGCTGGCGACGGCCCGGGAAATTAGATCAGTGCCGACACAAAGTAGCTCCATTAGTTTTCTAATGGAGCTTTTTTGAAATTACGGATATATTTAAAAAATGGGGGGAGAGGATGAATTCTTCGGTTTTCAGAAAGAAATGGCTGCCGTATCTGTTCGTTTTCATCTTTGCGCTTTGCAGTTCTTTTGCACTTTTTATGAATGGCGACGATTATCTGTGGTACTACTCGGTTGAGGATAGTTCACTTGATGCATGGAGGACTCCCAACGGACGGCTTTTTTCAAATCAGGTAACTATATGGCTGGTCAGAAATATCCCCTTCAGGATAATTTTTATCACGCTTACTTTTGCAGCATTTCTTGTAATAATGGGACGCCTTTTCGATTTCAAGGATCATATAAAGGGAAACAAGTATTACTTCCCGCTTCTTCTATTGATATTCATTCCTCATACCACCTATGCCGAGACTATTAACTGGATAAGCGGTTATACCAATTATGTATTCTCCGTACTGATGACATTTGTATATCTTCTGTTTATGTTCAGGTGCTTTTTTACCGAGTATACCGCTAAACGCATATGGGCTGTACCTGTATTCTTAATCGGCTTGACAGGCGGACTTTGCGTTGAGCATATGACCATATACAATGTTATGCTGGCTGTTACACTTATTGTCATTGCTGTTAAAATCAAGAAAAGGACTGTTCTTCATGCTGTATCATTCTTTGTTGGTGCAGCTGTTTCCTGTTTCCTTATGTTCGGGAGAGGAATTTACGGCGATATCTATTCCAAGGGCGATGAAGTAGGCAACAGATACTTTGAGTTAGGCTTTTCCAATATACTCCAGAATGCCTATTCATTCATCGTAGTACATTATACCAAGGACTTCTGGGCAATACCCATCATCATTACGGCTGCTTTCACTGTTCTCCTGTTCAGGAAAGATCTCAGCGGCAGCAAGCACAAGTATCTCATGCCCTGTATAACCGTATGCTGGCTGTACTCAGTGTATTCCATATATACAGGATGTATTTCCAATCTGAGAGTGTTTACGCCTGCCATGAGGATAGTAGCTCTTGAAACAGCATTTTCCTTTATATATGTGGTGTCTCTGGCTTATCTTATCTATGTTTTTCTTGATAAGAACGGCAGGATACGGGCGTACATATATCTTGTCAGCACCTTTATGCTGACTGCACCGTTCCTCTTTATCAGTCCTGCTACGGCACGCTGTTTCTTTTCAAATTATATGTTCTGGATATTGCTGTGCGGCGAGGTGGTTACCTGTGCGGCAAGTACAATAGATTGGAAGTATGGCAGGATCGCAGGCGGCTTCATGTTTACCTGCGTTTTCGCCGCGGCTTTCCTTATACTTACAGCCTGCTTTACAAACAAGTATATAGATGCCCTGCGTTTCGACTATATACAGGAGCAGCTCAGCGAAAAGAACAATAAAAAGCTGGAGCTGATAGGTATTCCCTATACCGAGTACAATCATGATGATCTGGAGGACGGTCTTATCAACGATACGCATATGGTCGGTGATTTCACATATGGACAATACATAATGAAGTATCACAACATTGTATACGATAAGAATATTACTTATGTGGAGCTTCAGGTCTCAGCGTACGATTACTATATAAAGCAGATTTCATAAGAAAAACAGCGGTCATTCGACCGCTGTTTTCTATTTCGGTGCGCTGTGGTAGATTATCGGGCGAAGCTGCACGCCGCTGAGAGCCGCTTCCACAGCACGGGGCAGCAGTGAGAACTCCGCAACCAGTGAGGCTGGCTTTTTCTCCCAGTCGTCCTGCACCATGGGAACGAAGTAGTAATTCCTGCGGTTGAACAGCTCTCCGATATTTTTGGCAGAGGCCAGAAGGGAGTCGTTTGAGGCAATGGCCAGAACCACAGGCTTGCCGCTGCGCAGATGGGATTTTACAGCCATGGTCACGGCGGTATCCGTGACTGAGGAGGCCAGCTTTGCCGCAGTGTTTGAGGTGCATGGTGCTACCACCATTATGTCGGTGAGATCTTTCGGGCCTATTGGCTCAGCAGCTTCAATGGAGGTGATGACCTCCCTGCCTGCTATGGCGCGGAGACGCTGTAAATTTTCCTCTGCTGTGCCGAAGCGGGTGGATATGGAGGCGGCATTTTCGGACATCACCGGTATGAGCTCCGCGCCGTACTCCCTGAGTATCTCCGCCTGCTCAAAGCTCCGCCTGAAGGAGCAGAACGAGCCCGTCAAGGCGTAGCCTATGCGCAGTCCCTTCAGTACCTCACTCATGGGTCTCGCTCCTTTCCGCCAGCATGGTGCTGACCGTCTCTGCGATTATCTCTCCTGCGGTAACGGGCGCCGTCCTTCCCGGAAGTCCCAGCGCCCATACAGCGCGGAGCCCGAGGGCGGCTGCGGCGTCAAAGTCTATGCCTCCCGGTTTTGAGGCAAGGTCTATGAACAGGGTGTCCTTGCCGAACCTGCCGAGCATATCGCTGTCGAAAACAAGGTAAGGAACGGTATTGAACACCAGACGATAGCCGCCGCTGATACGTCTTGTAGGTATGGAGGAGATACCGCAGAGCCTTGCCTTTGCAGCTCCGCGGGGATTATGGACGGCAGCGGTGACATGAGCGCCGAAGCCCTTGAGTATCTCCGCCAGAGCCGTGCCTATCCTGCCCAGTCCTACGATAAGCACATCAAGGCAGCTGAGGGTAACGGGAAGCTCCTCCAGAGCAATCTGAACCGCTCCTTCTGCGGTAGGGACGGCGTTTCTCAGGTTCAGTTCCTCACGAAGCATATAGTCCATGATATCATGGTGCGGGAAAGCAGCTCTCAGGCCGTCGCTGACCCTGCCTGCAAGTATACAGCCGCCGTCTTTAAGCAGCCGTGATATCGTCTCGGTGGGGAGTGAATGGCTGCTGCACGGAGCAAGTATATCACCGTTGTCATTGAGGGGCGGCACAGGCAGCACAGCGCAGTCATAGCGGCCTTCAGAGATATCCGCCGCGGGCAGGGAAATACCCTCGGGGAGGTATTCGCTGTCGAAGCCCATAATGCCGATACTGTATTCACGGGCAAGGCGTGCGGCACAGAAAAGCTGTCTGGTATCGCCGCCTGCGATAAGTATATTCATATTTTTCATAAGATCCTCCGATCCGCCGAAAACGGCATGAAATAATAATCACCGATCAGATTATTATATGAAACAGCGGCGGGGAATGACAATAAAAAAGCGCCTGTAATGTGAAGCTCACAAATACAGGCGCTTGTTTTTATTCAAAAGCGGAAGCTCATGGAAGCCCTTATGCAAGGGTGTCAATTACGAGATCCAGCCCCTCCATAGCGGCCTCGGTACCCATTACGCAGGTATTGCCCGCAGTTCTCAGGTTTGCGGCAGCTTCCTTCAGTTCACGGGCCGTAACTCTGAGCATACGCCTCTTTTCGGCAGCCCTCTCCTCATAGGATATACCTCTGAACCAGAGACCGTCGGCCTTTCTGCTCTTGTTGCCGTCGGACATGAGGGGCTCCTCCTTGGCCACGGAGCTGATGATATACTGAGTTATATCGGGCTCGCCGCTGCAATACTTCTCCGTGAAGTCGGCAGCGCCGCGGCAGGTCTCCAGAGTAGCGGCAGGCGAGGGATCGCGGTAGGAGAAGAATGCCTGCTCGCCCGAGGGAGTCATATGTGCGCCGGTGCCGTAGGCTCCGCCCTTGACTCTTACCTCATTCCAGAGGTATTCAAGGGACAGTGCGCGGAAAAGCACCTTTCTTACAGCGCTGTCAGCCGAATTATCTGGGAAGGCCACAGCGGAATAGGATACGCCCGCGGGAATGATGATACCCTGATCTTCGGGGATATCCAGTCGGAAGTCCATATCCTCCGCCGCAGAGGGCTCGCCCTTGGGCAGAGCCGATATGAGCGCCTCTGGGGAGATATTTCCCGTAACGCTGGCGGTAAGTCTTGAAGTACAGATGATGCGTCCGAAAAGGCTCTTTATATCGCCAATAAGCTTTTCGGGAGCCTTTACCGCCTCATGGAGCCTCTTGTATCCCTCATAGCCGGAAACCAGCTCGTTCACCGCGGACTCTGCCGACAGTGAAGCCCTTACTCTCTGCATGGAGTAGGTATGACCATTGGCGATGATGGACTGCTTGAAGTTCTCGTCCGACTGGAGGAGGAGCTCTTTGACGTTCTCGGCGTCGTCAAAGCAGGTCTTTGTTATGATCTCCGCAATGAGGTCAAAAGCCTCGGCGGTATTCTTTTCAAGGAATCTTGCGGTGGTGCAGAGATAGGGGGTACACCTGTCTGTAACGCCCTTCTTTGAGAAAACAAGTATGCTGTGGGAGATGCTTCCCAGAAGTCCCGTTATCCTGCGCTGCAATTCGGCAGCGGAGCTGTCTGCGGTGGGGAGCTCGCCCAGGAGCTCGGTCATGGCAGCAGCGGCGGAGAGCTCGTTTTCGGTGCAGTCCGCAAGGGAGAAGTAAAGGCTGACAGCGGCAATGCCCTCGTCCGATGAGGGGTGACGGAGCACGGTCAGACCGTTTATATCTGTCTCCTCGGTCTCATAGGGCAGAGGCTCCTCTCCCACCTCTGACAGAGCAAGGTGAGGCATAGTCGCCAGCTGTTCGGGAGTATCAACGGACTGCTGCCACTCATCAAGCTTCCTGTTCTGTTCAACGATAACGTCCTTTTCCTCGCAGGCAAGGCCGTCCATAACAGCGGCGAGGCGCTTTTCTTCTGCGGCCTTCTGCTCCTCGCCGTAGGTGCGTGAGGGCAGGAGGTACAGCTCTGCCGTACCCTGACCGTCAAGGAGCCACTGCTTCAGTATCTCCTCAAAATATCCCGAATCCACCTTGTCTCTCAGGCTGTCGTATACTCCGCCCATATCGAGGAAATGCAGAGGATCTCCGCCGTAGAGCCATGCGGAGAGAGCGTTTATATTGCGGGTGAGACCTCTGGGCTCGCCGCCTGCGCGGTACTGGAATTCCAGCCTGTTCACCGCAGCGGTAAGGAGCTCACGGTCGATACCCTCCTCACAGAGGCGTGTGACAGTCTCACGGACTGTCTCCTTCAGCTTTTCGCAGTTTTCGGGGTCTGTATTGTTTATGCTGAGGCAGCCGAATGGCTGCATTATGCCGTCGCTGACCTCCAGTGATACGTCAAGGCAGAGCCCCGTATCCAGCAGGGCACGCTTCAGGGGAGAGTCGTTTGAGCCTGTAAGAGCTTCGCCCAGCACGGCGGCAGCGGTTATCCTTTCGCGCTCCTGCCAGCTGCCCAGTACCTTTCCGATAACGAGGTATGTATGGTTAGTCTCCTCTTCGTCGGGAGAGATCTCGTAATAGCTCTTTCTCACAGCAGGCTCGATAGGAGACTGAACGGCTATCTCGCTGTGGGTATCGCGCCTGTCGAAGCGGCTGAGGTACTCACCGTCGATGAGACCGAGAACGGAGTCGATATCCACAGGTCCGTCCAGGTAAATATAGGCGTTTGAGGGATGATAGTAGGTCTTGTGTCCCTCGATGAACTGTTCATAGGTGAGGTCGGTTATAGCCTCGGGAAGTCCGCCCGACTCATAGCGGTAGCAGCTGTCGGGGAAGAGCACGTTCATGATCTCCGATTCCATGCGGCTGTAGACCGAGGACATAGCGCCCTTCATCTCGTTGAAGACCACGCCCTTGTATACGGGACTGTCGGAGGCGCTGCGCATTTCGATATGCCAGCCCTCCTGATAGAAGATATTGGGATTGTAGTATATAGCGGGATCGAACACCGCGTCAAGGTAGACTCTCGTCAGGTTCATGAAGTCCGTATCGTTTCTGCTTGAAAAAGGGAAAACAGTTTTGTCGGGGTAGGTCATTGCGTTGAGGAAGGTATTCATGGTACCCTTCATCAGTTCGAGGAAGGGCTCCTTCACGGGGAATTTCTTTGAGCCGCCCAGAACGGAGTGCTCCAGTATATGGAAAATGCCTGTATCGTCCTTGGGGGGAGTTCTGAATGCTATGGAAAAGAGCTTGTTCTCGCCGCTGTTTTTCAGCCAGACCAGTCTTGCTCCTGTTTTTATATGCTGCATTTCTATGAGCTCCGAGCCGCAGTCCGGGGCGGGAGCTATCCTTGTTACGGTAAAGCCGTGAATGGTGTCGTTTATATTCATAGTGTACCTCCTGGATTTCATTATAAAATAATTATACCATTACCTGAGGATTTATGCAAGACATAATTGGAGCGGGAATGGATAACCGCATCGGAAGGACTCTCTCCGAAGCACGATACAAAGAAAAAAGCTGCCGCATAGGCGGCAGCAAAGGATGAAGGTAATATTATGCTACTTTAGTGAGGACGTTAGTATTCTTGTCGTCGATAATAGTGAGCTTGTCACCCTCCACCTTGTACTCGGCGGATATCTCATCGGAATTCTCGTCCGCGGAGGGCATTATAAGCGGCGAGCAGCCCGATATCACAAGGTCTTTGCCCTTGGTCTTATAGGTGAAAAGATCATTGAATATAACGAAGCTGTGTCCGTCGGAGAGCTCAACGGTGATATCTGTCTTTCCGTCCTTGCTGGCGACTGCCTGGGAAAGGCTGTCGTAGAGGCTTCCGCCGCTGAGTGAATATTTGCCGTCAAAGCCGTTTCCGCTGCTCTCAAGTCTCTTCATGACAATTATGTTGCTGTCCCGGAGAGTAACAGTCACAACATCGTTTTCTTCCTTTATGTACTCCTTGTCGATAGCATAGCCGTAGAGGTTCATGCTGTCGCCGGAGAAGCTGAATATGGAGGAGGTCTCCTCGTACATGGAGCCGCTTCCGTTGTTGCCGAATATAAGGCCTGCGCTGTTTATCTCGGAATCGGGAACGTCGCTGAGCGCCCACTTGCCCTCGATATCCGCAGTTTTTCCGTCCTTCTTGTCGTCCTTTGACTTACTTCCGCATGAAGCGAAGGTCAGCAGAGCAAGAGAGCAGGCTATAAAAGCTGAAATGAACTTTTTCATAAAGAATCCTCCTAAACAGATCGGACATCAGTGCCCGTATATACAGTATACGCAGGGAAAAAGGTATTTCCGAGGTATTGCGTGAAAATTTTTCACAGCAGATACTATTATAGCATTTTCGGCTTCCTTTTGCAAGAGCAGGGGAGATATTGACATACGCGGCTGTAAATGTTAGAATAATCTCATAATAAACCTGAACGGAGGGGAGTATATGAGGATACTCAGAGCAGCTGCGGCGGCAGCGGTGCTGCTCATGGCAGTGCCCGGGGCGGTATGTGCCGACAGCGCGGTGTATATGGACTATAACAGCGACGGCACAGTGGATATATTCGATATGGTCTCAGCAAGAAAGCAGGGAAGGTCTGCGGCGGAGCTGAAAAGTCTGGGCGGATTCCTGCTGGGCAACGGTGCTCAGGCTCCTGCGGAGGGCTATACCCTGCTGTGGAGCGATGAATTCGACGGCAGCGGTCTTGATACGGACAAATGGTCCTATGAGCTGGGCAACTGGAAGCTTGACGACGCAGGCAACTATATAACAGGCGGCTGGGGCAACAACGAGCAGGAGTTCTACACCGACAGGAATACCACAGTGAAGGACGGAGTTCTCACCATATCCGCAAGGAAGGAGAGCTGGACCGACGAGAGGCAGGGCAGCTACGACTATACCTCCGCAAGGATAAGCACTCAGCATAAATTCTCGGTATGCGGCGGCAGGATAGAGGTGAGAGCAAGGTGCGATCCGGGAAAGTCCCTGTGGCCTGCCATATGGATGCTGCCCGAGGACAGTGTGTACGGCGGCTGGGCGAAGTCGGGCGAGATAGACATAATGGAGGGCTGGGGCAGCACTCCCGGGAAGATATGCGGCACCATACACTTCGGCGGCGCATGGCCCGATAACAGGTATCTCACCAACGACTATGAGTTCAACGGCGGCGACGGCACCTACAACTGGCATACCTACAGTATCGAGTGGGAGCGCGGCGAGATACGCTGGTACGTTGACGATATTCTCTACAGTACGCAGACAGACTGGAGTTCCGACGGCTTCAGCTACCCTGCGCCCTTTGACCAGAACTTCTACATCATACTCAATCTTGCGGTGGGCGGCCACTTCGACGGCATAGACGGCATATACGCAGAGCCTGCCACCTTTGCGGACGGTGACAGGAACTTCGATATCGACTACGTCCGCGTATATAAGAAGGACGGTACGGACTTCCGTCCCACAGAGCAGGCCTCCCTTGCCCTTGACAACTATATCGAGGGGGCAGACGCCTCCGTGGTCAACAAGGAGGGCTGTACGGTGGTAAGCGTAAGGAACCCGGGAGAGCTTGAATACGCAGTTATGGCACTGCTCCGCGGAAAAGAGGTCATGGCAGGCGAGAAGCACACCCTTGAATTCGACGTGAGCTCCACTGCGGAGCGCAGCATGACAGTCACCGTGGAGGACAGCTCCTATACGCGGTATCTTGACGAGAAGCTGACCGTTACTCCCGAGAGGAAGCATTACAGCCTTGACGTTACATTCGATCATGACATGGAGGCGGATATAAAGTTCCAGCTGGGAAATATCGACGGAGCTTCAGCCCTTGGCGCACATGAGGTCACTCTTTATAATGTGAGCTGGAAATAATGAGAAGGGGCGGATTTTATCCGCCTGTGTATAAAAAAAGCAGCGCTTACATAACCGCTATACTCATATAGCAGCTTTACGGGTGATATTGAGGGAAACCCTTTTGAAAAAGGGTTCCTCTGACGGAGGCGCGTCCCCTCTGTCACTGCGTGACATCTCCCCGCACTGCGGGGAGTCACCCTCAAACTCCCTTCCTAAAACTTTTAGCATTAAATTTAGCCCTTACAGGGCGCTCCCCGGTTATTACCGGATCTCACGTTTTGTGGAGAGCGCCCTGTACGGGCTAAATTCAGTTATAAAGTCTTTGGAAAAGGGGTTCGGGGAAAGAACCTTTCCTCAGAAAGGTTTGTCCCCGATAATTGCGCATAAACTTCTATATAAGCACCACGGTTATGTAAGCGCTGCGGCTTTTTATATTATCAGTCGATAGGATATACCCAGTTGAATGTATCCTCGACCTTGCCCCACTGGATACCTGTCATTGTATCGTAGAGCATCTGAGAGATCTTGCCGATCTTGTTACCGTTGATCTCCATTACCTTGTCGTTCCACTTGAGGTGGCCGACAGGTGAGATAACAGCAGCTGTACCTGTACCGAATACCTCGTCCAGCTTGCCTGCGTCGTAAGCGTCAGCGATCTCCTGGATATCTATACGTCTCTCCTCTACCTCGAGGCCCTTTGCCTTACATACCTCGATAGCGGACTTTCTTGTGATACCGGGGAGGATAGAGCCCTGGAGCATAGGTGTTACAACCTTGCCGTCGATAACGAAGAAGATGTTCATAGCGCCTACTTCCTCGATGTACTTCTGCTCAACGCCGTCCAGCCAGAGAACCTGTGAGTAGTTCTGCTTGTGAGCCTCGTCCTGTCCGATGAGTGAAGCAGCGTAGTTACCGCCTGTCTTAGCGAAGCCCATACCGCCTCTTACAGCGCGGACATACTTGCTCTCAACGTAGATATTTACGGGGTTGAGGCCTGTCTCGTAGTAAGCTCCTGAGGGCGAGAGGATTATCATGAAGAGATAGTGTTCGCCGGGCTTAACGCCGAGGAAGGGATCAACTGCGATGATGAAGGGTCTGATGTAAAGGGACTCGCCCTCCTTTGAGGGTACCCAGTCCTTCTCGACCTTGATGAGCTCTGTGAGGCACTGCATACCAAGCTCAACGGGGAGCTCGGGGATAACCAGTCTCTCGTTGGACTTGTTGAGTCTCTTGAAGTTCTCCTCGGGACGGAAGAGCTGTACCTTGCCTTCGGCAGTTCTGTAAGCCTTCAGGCCCTCGAATACCTCCTGGCCGTAGTGGAAGCACATAGCGGCAGGTGAGAGCTCTATATTGCCGTAGGGCAGGATCTCGGGATCGTGCCAGCCCTGACCCTCGTCATAGGGCATTACCAGCATATAGTCTGTGAAGATGTGACCGAAGCCGAGCTTGTCGCCGGGCTGGGGCTTAGCCTTGAGAGTTTCTGCTTTTGTGAATTTGATTTCCATATTATTCAACCTTCTTTTTATAATATTGACCTGTTAATCTGTGACCGAGAAGTAATTCTTCTCGTAGATGCGCTTGCAGACAAATACCGTGACAACGGCGGCCGTAACGGCCAGCACCGATGTGGAAAGCGAAGCTGCAAGGATTATCTTACCTTTTTTGCTCATAAAAACTACTCCTTATCTCAGATCAGAGAAATCTTTCAATAAATAATTATATCATATTTCCCTGTGTTTTTCCATAGGTGTAATATAAAAATAATGCACAAAATCAACTGTTGAAATATGTGCTGTATTTTACTCGTCGAATGTTCTCACGCGGAGCTTTGCTCCCAGCTTTTCAGCCAGCTTCTTTGAAGCCTCTATCTGTTCCTGGGGGATAACGTCAACTACGGACATGATCACCTCTGCTCTGCCGATCTTTACGCAGTCCTTAGTGAATTTCTGGAGAGCTTCAAAGGCGTTGTCGAATTTAGGGCGTGTAACCTTCATGTATTCCTCTGCCGTGGGGGCGTTGAGGCTGATGGACACGGTATCCAGCTCGTAGCACAGCTCTTTGGCAATGCTCCTGCCGTGGATAAGGTCGCCCAGACCGTTTGTATTTATGCGGAGCTTTGGACAGTGCTCTCTGCTGCGGAGATATGCGGCAGTTTCAAGGAGCACATCAAGGCGCTCGGTGGGTTCGCCGTAGCCGCAGAACACTATCTCGCGGTATTTTCTGAGGTCGCGCTTGCGCAGATCCTCCCTTATCTCCTCCATGGAGGGCTCGTGTTCCAGCCAGAGGGGATCGGAGCCGTATGCGCCGTCCGCGTGGTTGCGTATGCAGAATGTACAGTTGCAGGGACATTTGTTTGTGAGGTTCAGATAGAGGTTATTGCCTACAACATAAGAAATGGTCATTGCCTTTGCCATTATTGTTCACCTTCGTTTGCAGTAGTTTCTTCGGGCTTTTCGATACATTCATATATCCAGCTCGATACCTTGGCGGCGCTGTCGAAATCAAGCCCGGTGATAGAGGCATTGCCGTCGGTTATGGGCTCGGAGACAGAGTTTATTGTCAGGAGGTACTCGTTGTACCATATGGTGATGGGAGTGCCGCTGTTTGCAGCTTCTTCGGTTTTCTTTGCGAAGATATCCGTTCCCTCTTCATCAAACAGCATACTGACAGTATACATGGTCTCGCCGTTCTCGTCCTTTGGGAATTCCAGAGAGCAGGTCGAGATATGCTCGCTGGTGAGGAAGGGTTCGGTGGTCTCGTCCTCGCCCATACGGAAGTATATCACCTTCTTCGGGAGAGTTGTGGGAGGATCCGTGGGAGCCTCTGTGGTGGTGACAGGGGCGGTGGTGACGGTTTCCGTGCCGCCGTCCTTGTCAAGGGGATTGCTGCAGCCCGTGAGCAGTACAAGCGCAGCCGCCAGTGTTAAAGCCTTCTTTTTCATAAGCATTCTCCTTATTCCCTTTTTAATCGTGTAGAAGCGGATATTATCCGCCCGAAATCATTGGAAAAGTGCCTGTAAGGCGCCGCAATGAATGTGGTTTTCCGTTGCCGGGCGCCGCCATCTATATTCTTAGTTCTTAGCTCTTAGCTCTTAGTTCTTAATTCTTTTCACTCAATATAGATACGGGGCACTCTCTTGGATATGCCGCAGACTACCTCGTAGCCTATGGTGCCGTATATCTGTGCAAGGTCGTCGGCTGTTATGCGGTCATCGCCGTCAGTACCGATAAGTGTGACGATATCGCCCGACTTTGCCTCGGGTACGTCTGAAACGTCCATCATCAGCTGATCCATACAGACTCTGCCCACTATCCTGCATCTCTTGCCGTGGACGAGTATCTCGCCCTTAGAGCTGAGAAGACGGGAATAACCGTCTGCGTAGCCTATGGTAACTGTGGCGATACGCATTTCGCGGTCTGCCACAAATGTGCGGCCGTAGCTTATGCAGTCGCCCTTTCTTACGGTCTTGACGTGGGAGATAACGGCCTTCAGCTCCATAAGGGGCTCCAGCCCCTCCGGGATATCCAGACTTACATCGGGGTGCAGGCCGTAGAGTATGATACCTGCGCGGGAGAGAGTGCTGCGTGAGCTGTTGCGGTAGCAGGTAGCTGCGCTGTTCATGAAGTGCAGGTGGCGGAGCTTTATGCCGCGTCCTGCCAGCACGTCATAGGTATCGGTGATGAACTTCTCCTGCCTGTCGGTGTAGGCGATATTGTCGGGATCGTCGCTGTCGGCAACGGCGAAGTGAGTATATATGCCCTCAACGGAGAGCTTGTCGATCTTCATCATTTCGGTTATCTCGTCGGCGCAGGCCTCGGGAGTATCGTGCTTCAGGCCTATCCTTCCCATACCCGTATCTATCTTGATATGACAGCGTATGGGGGAGAGAGTGTTCTTTACCAGCTCCTGAGCGTATTCGGTGGAGACAACGCCCTGTATGATATCATACATCGCTATCTCATGGGCGTACTCGGGAGGAGTATAGCCCAGTATGAGTATATCCGCTTCGGGAGCGAACTTCCTTACCGCAATGGCCTCGTCCAGATTTGATACCGCGAAGTAGCGTATGCCGCACTGCTCTGCAAGGCAGCGGACGATATGCTCCTCGCCGTGGCCGTAGGCGTCAGCCTTGACCACAGCCATGATCTCTGTCTGAGGAGAATTGAGACTGCGGATGATATCCACATTTTTTCTGAGCTGCGGCAGTGATACCTCAGCCCATGCGCGTTTGAGATACGGCTTCATTCCGTGATCTGTCCTTTCTTTATTTAAAATTTAATTACAAGTCGAAAAAATTCTTGAAATAAGGAGTGATGTATGTTATAATTTCAATGTATGCACATAACAGTAGTATTTTCGTGAGAGCGAGGTGTGCCATGCTTTTCTCACTTGATTCGGGAGTCCCCGTGTTTCCGTCGGAGGATATAGAGACCGATGCCGAAAGGACGGTCTGCTTTACGGGACACCGCGAAAACAGCGTGCTCCCATACAGAGGAGATCCCATATACAGCGGCATAACCCTGCGCACCGTTCAGCTCATGCTGTTCAGGTACATTGACATGGCGGTGGAGAACGGCTACAGGAGCTTCATCAGCGGACTTGCCGAGGGCACCGACCTGTGGGCTGCCAAGTATATACTGGGAAAGAAACGCTGCGACAGCAGTATACGTCTTATCGGCGTTATGCCCTATCTTCGCCACAGCGAGCGGTTCAGCCCCCGTTACAGGGAGTTCCTTGCAGATGTGGAGAGGGGAGCGGATATGCTCCTGACCACCAGCACCGACCCTCTTGTGGTCTACGGCAAGAGCCGCAGCGGAGAGAATACCTCTCCCGACCTGTACAAGGTGCGGAATTACTTCATGGTGGACAACGCCTCGGCGGTGATATCCTACTTCAATGAGGGCTCGTTCAAATCGGGGACCTATCAGACCCTGAACTATGCCGTAAGGCAGGGGCGGAAGATACGCCGTTTCGGACTTGACGAGGTCTACGGAGTCATAGACGAGTGCGGTCCCGATATAGAAGGCATAAAGCGCAAGCTGGTCTTCATGGAAAACGTTTTTGAACTGCCGTATTAATTATAGCACAAACTTTATAACAAATCAACAGTGCAGTGAGATGACTTTCCTGTTTTGTGTTCAAAGTTGAAAAAAACAGTGGAGTTTTCACCGTGCTGTCACCGAAATACAGCCCTTTTCAACAGCTGA
Source organism: uncultured Ruminococcus sp. (assembly GCF_947301925.1). GTDB lineage: Bacteria > Bacillota > Clostridia > Oscillospirales > Ruminococcaceae > Ruminococcus. The sequence continues at coordinate 34,068 of NZ_CAMYUE010000018.1, read as the reverse complement.
GACCGTGCTTTTCACAGCAGGCAGTCAGAAAATGCGGCCGGAGCATTTGGCTATATACCGTTGTTTACGGAGACGGGCAACGGCGCTATGCGGCAAATCCCGTGCTGAACACCTGTTCTTTTTCAACGGATTGTTGAATTGTGTGTTTAAACATCAAACCCCCATTCACAACTGTTGAAAATGTGGAAAACTCTGTTGACAACCGCATTATCGCGGATAAGTTTTAACCTCTGACTTTGGAAAATATTTTTTATTCATGCGGGGACGTATATTATACGGACAGGCGTTATACGAAAAGTTTATATCCCTCACAAAAAAACAAATATTAATAATTTCTGAAAGTAAAAACATGAAAGGAGCCACCAAAATGGCAAACAGAAAAAGCGGATCAATTGCAGTACCCTTTCTTGCGACTATATTCATCGGTCTTATCGTGATCGGAGGTATAGCGGCAGGCCTTTACAAGTACCTTGGCTTCGGCAAACAGGAAAAGCCCTCGGAGCCTATCCCCAGAACAAGCGGCATGGTCACCGACGCGGACAACCATACCGTCCTGCTTGTACTTGACGTTCCCGAGAAGAACGCGCCGCCCACCTTCGTGCTCATGCGTTCGCGCCCCGTGAAGAAGGAGCTGGTATTCATCGGTATACCCTCCAACTCCATTGCGCTGGTAGGTGATACTCAGGAGAGTATCATGAACAGCTATCAGAGCAGCGGCCCCGCAGGTGCTGCGGATTTCGTGGAAAAGGTATTCGATGTTGAGGTAGACAGGTATATGAAGTTCGATTCCGCTGCCTTCAAGAAGATAAGCGACATCTTCGGCGGCGTTACCTACGCCGTAAACGCCGATATTGCAGGCTTCAAGAACGACGGAAGCCAGCAGTACCTCAACAGCGATCAGGTGGAGATGTTTGTCACATATATGATGTTCCAGGGCGGAGAGTACGAGCGTACACTCATTGCTACGGACGTTCTCAAGTCAATGGTGAATCAGGCCGACGGCAAGCGTATCGCCGACAGCTTTGACAATAACTTCAACACTATAATCAATATGGTGGAGTCGGACGTCAAGTCCGCTGACTACAAGGAGCACAAGACCGCTATAAAGAATATGTTCGAGAACGGCAGCTCTATCGCGGTGGCTCTCTCTGTGGACGGCACCAATGCAGGCGACGACTTTATCCCCAGCAGCGGCTTCATTGCCAACATCAAGGATCAGTACTTCAAGGAGAAATGATGTCCGGTATATTCGATACACACGCGCATTACGCAGACAGCGCCTTTGACGGCGACAGGGAGCAGGTGCTGGCGGAGCTTCCCTCAAAGGGCGTGGAGCTGGTCATGCTGGCAGGCTCCGATATCAGGGACTCACGGGAGAACGTGAGGCTTGCACAGCGCTATGACTATGTATATGGGGCGGCAGGCTTCCACCCCGAGTACGCAGACAGCGCTCCCGGAGATATAATTGATATCCTGCGGGAGATCATCGCCTCATCGCCGAAGGTAAAGGCAGTGGGGGAGATAGGTCTGGACTATCACTACGAGGGCTATGACCGCGAAAAGCAGATAAGCCTGTTCCGAAAGCAGCTTGAGCTGGCTGCGGAGCTGGATATGCCCGTGATAGTTCACAGCCGCAATGCCGCGGAGGACACTGTGGATATACTGAAGGAGTACCGTCCGAAGGGAGTGGTACACTGCTTCAGCGGCTCTGCGGAGACAGCAAGAGAAATAATAAAGATAGGTATGTACATCGGCTTTACGGGAGTCATCACCTTCAAAAACGCCAAGAAGGCCCTGAAGGCCCTTGAAGCGGTGCCCCTTGACAGGCTCCTCATGGAGACGGACTGCCCCTATATGGCTCCCGAGCCCTTCAGAGGCAGACGCAGCGACAGCTCCATGATAGCTTATACGGCTGCAAAGGCTGCGGAGATAAAGGGCGTACCTGTTCAGGAGCTCATAGACATAACCTGCCGCAACGGAATGAGAATGTACGGCATAGAATAAAGAGAAAAGGAGGAGAATGAATGTATTACTGCTGCGGAGTAACGGATAAGGGCATAATGCCGCACAATGAAGATGCCCTGCTCATAAAGGACAGCGTTATAGATTCAGGCTCTTCCGAACAGACTGTATCAGAACCGTTTATTGCGGCTGTTTCGGACGGAGTATCGGGGGAGCGCTCGGGAGAGCTGGCCTCGAAGATGTGTCTGGAGCTTATCCGCGACAGAGGCTATACAGGCGAGATGAAGCTTGACGAGGAGCTCCTTGCCATTCACCGCACTCTTGCGGAGTTCAGCGAGGCCGACCCCGAGATGCACAATATGCAGGCGACGCTGTGCGGTATAGCAGTGGACGAGAGCAATAATATCCTTACCTTCAATGTGGGGGATTCGCGGCTCTACAGATACCGCGGCGGACGTATCAAGCAGATATCCCGCGACCAGTCCCTTGTGCAGCTTCTCATTGATGAGGGAGCTATAACCCATGAGGAGCGAAAGACTCATGTCCACCGGAATATAATATTCCCCGTTCTGGGCAATCAGAAGTCGGAACCGCAGATAGATACGGTAGTGCTTGAGGGCGGAATGGAATACGGCGACCTGCTGCTGCTGTGTACAGACGGACTTTCGGACTATGTGTCCGTACTGGACATAGAGGAGATAATAGAATTGCCGAAAAGCCTGAAATCGAGGCTCCATCTGCTGGTGGACAAGGCTCTTGAAAACGGCAGCAAGGATAATATATCCGTTATCGCCGTGGTTTACAGCGAATAACTGACAGGACGGCTTCACGCCGTCCTTTTTTGGTTCAAAAGGACTTTTCGGGAAGTGTTAACAAATTTTGGCTTGCTATATTCAGGCAGCGATGATATAATTAATGTATCATCTTGGATTAAGGAGGATATTATATGAGGATGTTTAAGATCTTAGTCGCTGCTATGTCACTGACAATAGTCTGCGCTCCGATGAATTATGCACTTGACAATTCCGCTGACAGTGTTATTACAGCTAATGCTGCCGCAACTGCGACCGCAGACTTAAACCTTAAAGGAATCTTTTCAAGTATTGATTACTATGAATTCAAACAGGGCAGTGACAATAATTCCTTCATTTTCAGCATTGAACTGTACGATGACCGGGGAACATCTGAAAAACTCCTTAAATTCGCTGAACAGATCAAGGAATTTGAATACGATTTCGTATTCGATGATAAAAATGTTGTCGTACAAAGTAAGGAGCTGCACAATGTAGGCGCTTTCTATTCGGTTCACGCGAAGCTGAAATTTCCTGAAAACACTCCTTTGCGTGAATACGGCTTTAAGATCGTTGTAACAAAAGCCATTGATAAAAACGGAAACGATGTTACATCTAATTTCAATACATATAATGGCAAATATTCTATACTTGACAAAAACGGTAAGGATACAGGAAGACCTGATCCCGACACTGAAATAGTAAACATAACCATGATGAGTATAAGCAGAGCGGGCAGCGGCAACGAAAACCTTGCATATAACGAAAGACTGCTGGCTGACAACGGATATTATGTAACAGGCAATATCAACGGCAAAGACCATTATTTCAAGGAATTTGACTATGATGTGGAGCTTGATGACCCAAAAGCCGTAATACTTGAAAAGAAATTATCAGTTGAGCCACAGAGCGGCGGAGGCTGTTTCTTCTATCCGGCAGTTAAGATAAAGATACCCGATGATTCGGCTGTCGGAAGTCACGAATGTAAGATAACCGTGAAAAAAGCCGTTGATCTTAACGGCAATGATGTTACAAATAAACTGCGTTCTAAAACATTGTTTTATTATTATACAGTGACCGGCAACGGAAGCTCAACTCCCGCAGCAGGCAAGCCTTCAAAGGGTGATGTCAACGGTGACGGCATGATAAACGCTGTCGACGCTTCAAACGTGCTTTCGATCTATGCAAGAATATCTACCACAAACGGCGCAAAGCTTACAGAAACCGAGAGAGACTGCTGCGACGTAAATAATGATGACAGCGTAAATGCTATAGACGCTTCAAATATCCTTGCGTACTATACATATACTCAGACGGGCGGTAATGATAGCATTGAAACTTACATGAAAAAACACTGACATACCACGGTGGCGGAAGTCCTATGACATCTGCCGCTTTTTTGTAAAATAATCGCCGAAAGCAACTAAAAGCAGATTTGCCCTGCCATTTTCGTTGGTTGTGACAATTTTTTCACAGACTGCAAAAAAAATCCCTTTTTCGTATTGACTTATGCAGTCCAAAGGAGTATAATTTATATTGTATGGCAATACTACCTATTTTATAATATATTTACTTGGAGGTTTTTAAAATGAGCAGAGTTTACAACTTCAGTGCAGGTCCTGCTGTTCTTCCCGAGGAAGTTCTCAAGGAATGCGCAGAGGAAATGATGGATTATAAGGGATGCGGTATGTCCGTTATGGAGATGTCCCACCGTTCAAAGGTATATGATGAGATCATCAAGGACGCTGAGAAGGATCTCCGCGACCTCATGAATATCCCCGACAACTACAAGGTAATCTTCGTACAGGGCGGCGCTTCACTGGTATTCGCAGGCGTTCCCATGAACCTTATGAAGAAGGGCAAGGCTGCTTACATCATCACAGGCCAGTGGGCCAAGAAGGCTGCACAGGAGGCTGAGAAGTACGGTGAGGTTGTAAAGGTAGCTTCATCTGCTGACAAGACCTTCTCATATATCCCCGACTGCTCCGATCTTGATATCCCTGAGGATGTTGACTATGTATACATCTGCGAGAACAACACTATCTACGGTACAAAGTTCTGGGAGCTCCCCAACACAAAGGGACACGAGCTTGTTGCTGACGTAAGCTCATGCTTCCTTTCAGAGCCTGTTGACGTAACAAAGTACGGCGTTATCTACGGCGGTGTTCAGAAGAACGTTGGCCCTTCAGGCGTACAGATCATCATCGTTCGTGAGGACCTCATCGCTGACGGTCCTGCACTCAAGTGCACTCCTACAATGATGGACTGGAAGATCCAGGCTGACAACGAGTCACTTTACAATACACCTCCCTGCTACGGCATCTATGTTTGCGGCAAGGTATTCAAGTGGATCAAGAAGATGGGCGGACTCGAGGCTATGAAGAAGCACAACGAGGCAAAGGCTAAGATTCTCTACGATTTCCTCGACCAGAGCAAGATGTTCAAGGGCACAGTTGAGCCCAAGGATCGCTCACTCATGAACGTTCCCTTCATCACAGGCAACGACGAGCTTGACAAGAAGTTCGTTGCCGAGTCAAAGGCAGCAGGCTTCGAGAACCTCAAGGGTCACAGATCAGTTGGCGGCATGAGAGCTTCTATCTACAATGCAATGCCTATCGAGGGAGTTGAGAAGCTGGTAGCCTTCATGAAGAAGTTTGAGGAAGAGAATTCCTGAGACATTACATACCAAAAATATCATATTTGAAAAGAGGTTAACTGAAATGTTCAAGATACAGACATTAAACAAGATCTCAGCTGTAGGCACAGACGTATTCGACAAGAGCAAGTACGCAGTTGCTGATGAGTGTGCAAATCCTGACGCTATAATGGTTCGTTCAGCCAAGATGCACGAGATGCAGTTCGGCGACAACCTTCTCGCTATCGCCCGTGCAGGTGCAGGCGTAAACAATATCCCCGTTGAGCGCTGCGCTCAGGAGGGTATCTGTGTATTCAATACTCCCGGCGCTAACTCAAACGCTGTTAAGGAGCTGGCTGTATGCGCACTTCTCCTTGCTTCAAGAAAGATCGTTGAGGCTGCTTCATGGGCTGCTTCACTGAAGGGCACACCCGACGCTCCCAAGACAGTTGAGGGCGGCAAGTCCAAGTTCGCAGGCCCCGAGATCGCAGGCAAGACACTGGGTATCATCGGTCTGGGCGCTATCGGCGGAAAGATCGCAAACGCTGCCGAGGCTCTGGGCATGAAGGTTATCGGTTACGATCCCTATATCTCCATCGGAGCTGCTCTTCACCTTGATCCTACAGTAAAGATCGTTTCCGATATCAACGAGATCTTCACAAGCAGTGATTACATCACGATCCATATGCCTTATACTCCTCAGACAAAGAACACCATCGATGCTGAGCAGATCGCTATGATGAAGGACGGCGTTCGTCTTATCAACCTGGCAAGAGGTGAGCTCATCAACAGCGAGGCAGTAGTCAAGGCTATTGCTGACGGTAAGGTTGCTAAGTATGTTACAGACTTTGCTGATGATGTAGTTCTGGGCGTTGAGAACGTTATCGTTCTTCCCCACCTGGGAGCTTCCACACCCGAGAGCGAGGACAACTGTGCAGTTATGGCTGCCGAGGAGCTTATCGACTACCTTGAGAGCGGAAATATCAAGAACAGCGTAAACCTCCCCAATGCTTCAATGAACGCAGTGGGCACAAAGGTTTGCATCATCCACAAGAACGTTCCCACAACTATTGCTTCCATCACATCAGCAGTAGGCAATGAGGGTCTCAATATCGAGAACATGGTAAATGCCAGCAAGAAGGACTTCGCATACACCATGCTCGACATCATCGGTGACGTTCCTCCCGCAGTAGAGGGCAAGATCAACGCAGTTGACGGCGTTATCAGAGTAAGAGTCATCAAGTAATATAAAAATGATATCCCGTAAGCGTTCGGACGATCGCTTACGGGATTTTTGCATTTAAAGGGACGGCCGAAAAAAAGCTCCGATATCATTCATCGGAGCTTTCGTTTTTTATTGCAGCCTTTTGCGAGTTCAGCTTACGCTTTTTCACGTTCAGCAGGGATGCCGCAAAGAGAAGGTACATTTTCGTCTGATCGGCGTATGAAAGCAGAGAGCCTGTTATCTCGTACTCCTCTATGAAGCAGAGCTTCATGACTACCCTTGCGAAAACAAGGGTGAAGGCTGCGGCTATCATCCATCTGCTGCGGGATATGGAATAATCCTCCCTTATCATCTTTATCATGAAGGCGAGGAAAAGTATCACCAGTGCGGCGGAAAAGAAGTCCATTACCGTTGTGATGTAGTAATCGCTACCTCTTGTTACAAAGCTTACGGTGTTGTCGTGAAGATCGGTGAGGAGCTGCACCGTTTCCGCAGCTATGCCCGTTACAGGCAGTATGATAAGATAGGGCGAGCGGTCGCTGAGTATTATCATAGCGGTGAAAAAGGCATAGGCCAGCGGTATAAGCAGGTGAGTAATGACATTATCGGGGAAGTATACCAGATTTCTCTCGTTCTGAAGCTCGTAGACAAAGCTGCTTATGCCTTCCGAGATAAGTAAAAGTGCGAATACTGCGGATACTATCACAACTCCCGTATAAATAGCGCCTGAAAGCTTTACGGTGTTGCTTCGGTCAAGCTCGGCTATCTCCTTGCAGGTGGGACACTCCGCGGAGCCCTCGGGTATCTCGCTTCCGCATTTACTGCATATCCGTCTCATAGCTTCCAGTCGTCGCAGAGCTTGTTGATAGCCTCGGTGAGCTGGCGCATATCAGCGTTTGTTCTGCCGTCGGAGTCCTTGATAAGTGCGGAAAGACGTTCCGAAGCCGCAAGCAGGTCGCTGTAGGCGATACTGTAGTTTGCGGTGTTTTTCTTTCTCGGGATAGGAATTGGCTCGGCGTCAATGGTTATGACATTTTCGGCAATATCGAACTCGGCGCCGCTGAAGGGAACGTATACCTCCGCACCCAGCTCGTCGCGGAGCCTCTGTGCAAAGCTCTCGGAGGAGCTTGCCTCGCCGTGGTTGACAAAGAACCTCTTTACTCCCTTGACGGCTCTCGCCCATTCAAGGAGACCGTTCACATCGGCGTGACCGCTGATACCGGGGAGCTGAGTGATACGGGCGGCCACCTTTACGGTCTCGCCGAAGAGCTTCACGCGCTTGGCGCCGTCGATAAGGGCGCGTCCGAGAGTATTGCCTGCCTGATATCCCACGAAAAGAATGGTGTTCTGCTTCTTCCACAGGTTATGCTTGAGGTGGTGCTTTATACGGCCTGCCTCGCACATACCGCTTGCGGAGATGATGACCTTGGGACGCTCGTCGCTGTTGATAGCCACGGAGTCGTTGCTGGTGACCGTTCTTATGAGGCCGTCGAAGGAGATGGGATTGATGCCCTTGCGGACGAAGGAGAGAGCTTCCTCGTCGTAGCAGCTCTCACGGTTGCTGATGAATATATCCGTAGCCTCGTTGGCAAGAGGGCTGTCCACATATACGGGGAAGCCGTCGTGACCCTTGACGAGACCTTCCGCCTTTATATGGCGGATAAAGTACAGCATTTCCTGGGTCCTGCCCACTGCGAAGGAGGGGATAATGACGCTGCCGCCGCGGTCGAAGGTCTCCTGGAGCACCTTTGCAAGGGAGGAGGTATAATCGGTGGGGCGGTCGTGAACGCGGTTTCCGTAGGTGGATTCGATCATGACGTAGTCAGCGGACTCGATGAACTGTGGATCGCGGATAAGGGGCTGATCCACATTGCCGATATCGCCCGAAAAGACAATGGTCTTTGTTATGCCGTTCTCGGTGAGAGTGAGGATAATGCTTGATGAGCCGAGAAGGTGTCCTGCATCGCGGAACCTGACAGTGATACCCTCTGCGATCTCCGCCTCGGTCTCGTATTTGTGGGGAACGAAGAGCTCGATGGCACCGATAGCGTCCTCCATGGTATATATGGGCTCAAAGGGCGCCTCGCCGCGTCTTGCGGCCTTGCGGTTGCGCCATTCCGCTTCAAATTCCTGTATGTGAGCGCTGTCGCGGAGCATGACCGAGCAGAGATTTGCCGTTGCTTCCGTAGCGTGTATCTGACCTTTGAATCCTCCTGCATAGAGGAGAGGGAGCAGACCCGAGTGGTCGATATGAGCGTGGGTGAGGAGTACAAAGTCGATATTAGAGGGAGCCGCAGGCACCTGAACGTTCTCGAAAATATCCTCTCCCTGCTGCATACCGAAGTCAACAAGGAATTTTTTGCCGCAGGCTTCTATATAAGTGCAGCTGCCCGTAACTTCATGGGTAGCGCCTATAAAAGTCATTTTCATAGAAAAACCTCCTGTGATAAATCAAAATTTGTAGGGGACTCCGTCCTCGTCGTCCCGCCGATTACAGTCATTTATAATAAACGTATATTTTGCGGACGGCCAATGGCCGTCCCTACAAGTACAAATGTTGATCTACTATATTATAACACATCTGATCTGATATGTCTACAATAAAATGCAGCTTTTATTTAATGACAAACGATAAAAATTTATCGTGTAAGCTGCACAAAACGCCTCTTTTCAGGTACTGGCATTTATATGCAAACATACAATAATTAACGATAAACGATAAAAAACAGTTGACAAACGTTAATTCTCATGGTATTATAGGATCACGGAAGGGGAAACGACTTCCAAAGCAGTAAAATGATATGGGACATTATAAGGAGGTACGATCATGAAAGGAACAAATACAGTTTTAAAGGACAAGAGCATAAGAAAGATCAACGGCCTGGGCAAGGCAAGCAGAATACTGCTGACCATTGCCTTTGTGGTAATAACAGTCAGCATAGTAATGTGCATAGTGCTGGGGATATACTTCCTGACTTTGCCGGACGACGCTGTAAGCGTAAACGCTGATCTTGGCGGCAGGATAACCGTCAGCAGCGAGGTGCCAGAAAATATGATAAAGGTCGAGGAGGACGACATAGATATCGGAAAGGGTAAAAATCACCTGGTATACAACGTTACCGAGACCAGGGCAGAGGACGGAAGCAGGATATATGATATCAGTCTGGGTCTTGACAAGGCGGCAGGCATGGGCTTCAAGTTCCTGTGCATGGGACTTATGTTTCTGGCAGCGGTAAGCATGACATTCATTGCAGTCATAGTCATATTCGGCAAGAGACTGGCAAAGGCACTGGAAAAGTGCAGCTCGCCCTTTGAGGAAAACGTTATAAAGAAGATGAAGGCCTTCGGTATCTCTATGATACCATGGGCGGGGTTCAAGCTCATCATCGGTACTATCGGAGGTATCACAACAGCCATATTCGTACTTGTGGTGCTGCTTTTCATAGCTGTATTCAACTACGGCGCAAAGCTCCAGAAGGAATCCGACGAAACACTGTGAGGTGAGCCTATGTCGATCATATTAAGACTTGACCGCGTAATGGCGGACAGAAAAATGAGCCTCAACGAGCTCAGCGAGCGCGTGGGTGTAACAAATGTGAACCTCTCCAAGCTGAAGACGGGAAAGGTCAGCGCAATACGCTTTTCCACGCTGAACGCCATATGCAGGGTGCTTCAGTGTCAGCCGGGAGATATACTGGAGTTCATAGACGACGGCAAGGAATGACGGAACGGGGTATATGATACAGGGATATGATATAAAGAGCCCGAAGGCAGCAAGAGCTGCTTTCGGGCTCGTTTCGTTCATATGCGGGAGATTCAGCGCTTGCCGCTTACCTCTCTCAGGTCATAGGACAGCTCAAAGGCGCCGTCCTCACATTCGCTGTAAAAGCAGCTGACTATGCGGCTTGCCACAAGGTGACCGCCGTCGTCGTCCGCACCCACAAGGAGCACGATTATCCTGTTGTCTCCGCACACCGAAGCCATATCGCCGCGGCGCAGGCAGAGCCTTACGGCCTCGGAGAGTATGTTCATGTTCTTTTTCCGCAGCTCGGAGCCGCGGTCCTCGGCGCAGGACAGGGACATCACCAGCATCTGTGCGGAGCTCCCCGACCTTTCCAGCAGTCTCATTACAAAGCGGAAAATGCTGGTGAACTCCACGGAGCGCACGCAGAAGGCTCCTGCCTCATGGTCGCTGAAGGAAAGCAGCCTGTCGAATGAGCTGCCGGCCTCCGCAGTTTCGCGGAGAGGTACTGCGGCGAGAGCCTTTGTCCTCCTCAGCAGCAGACTGTCACAGACGGGCATACGGATAATGTCGTCAAAGCCCATGGCAAGGAGTATCTCCTGATTCTCACAGCTCGGGTCAGAGGTCACGGCAGCCGCAGGTACGCTGCGGAGCCTTTCCGAGCTGCGTATGCTGCTTATGACCTGACCTATGGCGCCGCAGCAGTATTCCTGGGATACAAGTATGATATCGCAGGCGGAGAGCCTGCCGGTATCGTCTGCAACAGCGCAGTCAAAGGAGCCTCCGAGAGCGGACTCCCAGTATTTGGTATTATCAGAACTGTCTATGATACCTGCGATCATGTCACAGCCTCCGTTCAAAAAATGTTCATAAATATATTATAGCACATGACAGCCAAAGTATCAATTATCGTTTGCCACAAAAAATGAGGGAAAAATTTGGCTGATAGTACAGATTTACGGCTTCTCTGTTCTTGTTTCCGTTTCGCAATAAAAGGGAAACCATTTTTTTCTTGATATTTTTGCAGAGTTGCTGTATAATGTATTTACAGAAGCTATGCAAGGAGGTCAGAGCATGAAGGAAATAAGATCATTTGCCGCAGTTTCGGCAGCTTTCGTTCTGGCGGCGTCGGCGCTTTTCGGCTGCACCGACCACAATGAGAGCTACATCGAGCGTCCCCGTACCGATACCGTGACCACCACGGAGGGCATTGTGGAGTGGACCACAAAGGCGCAGACCACTGAGGCGGTGACAACAAAGAAGAATAAAAAGACCGCTGCTTCGGACAGTGATGAGGATATCACCACCACAAAAAAGAACAAGAAGAACAAAAAGACCACGTCCTCCGAGACATATACAGAAACTACCACTACTACGGCCATATTCGATAACGGTGACGGCAGCTATGTGGAGTATCACTTCCGCAACAAGAAGCTGCTGAACCAGCATTTCGAGAAGCACGGCGGCGAGTTTGACTACGATACCGCTGCTGACTACGAAAAGGGCGCCAGCGACGTTATAAACGATCCCGCAGCCCTCCACAAGACAGAGGCCGAGGACGGCGACGGAGTATACTATATCGAGGCCACCAACGAGTTCGTCATACTATCCACCGACGGCTACATAAGGACGTATTTCCGTCCCAACGGCGGTATAGATTACTATAACAGACAATAAGTGAATGAAGGTGCTCATATGAAAAGAAGTATTATGACGGCTGCGGCAGTTATGTCAGCGGCAGTGATGCTGTGTGGCTGTTCGGCAGGCAAGTCCGCACACAACAGCGGAGTTCCCGACAAGCCGGAGACATGGTCGGTGGAGCAGCGCAGCCTTGACGATGTGACTCCCATGGAGGGCGAGTCGCAGGTTTTCGTAACCAGAAACGAGGAGGACGATACCGTAAGGATAATACAGGGCGTCCTCAGCGAGGATCCCGTAAACGACGCCAGGGAGGCTCTCGACCTTATCGCCTCCTATTCGCAGGTCATGGGCTTTGTGGACGTATACAGCGAGCTGAAGCTGAGCAATACCATAGACTACGGCGACAAGATGGAATACAGGTTCGATCAGTTCTGCGACGGTATGAAGGCAGGCTTCGTGGAGATAATGGTGGACCGCAATGAGGCAAACAAGGCGGTGGTGCTCAACAGCAATTACATCGACCTCTGGGGCTTCAATACAAAACCGAAAGTCAGCGCTTTGGAGGCTGTACAGTGTGCGGCGGACAAGTACAAGACCGAGAAGAATACTAAGGCAGAGCTGGTCATATATGACGGACCTCTCCTTGCGTGGAAGGTACCCGTAAAGGACGGGGAGGTCTGCGAGGTATACATCGACGCAAATAACGGCAACATCGCAGGGGAGACTCTTCTGGACAGCTGATATATAATGAAAAAGGGGATACATTCCTTACGGAACATATCCCTTTTGCTTTTTCTCAGGTCTATTTTACTTTACGATGAACTTGTCGATCTCTTTAAGGAACTTGTCAGCGTCATCTGTGTGTGCGTTGAGTTCAATGGGCTTGGAGAGATCAAGGCTGAAGATACCCATAATGGATTTTGCGTCTATAGCGTATCTTCCGGAAACGAGGTCAATATCGAAATCATACTTCATAACGATGTTGACGAATTCCTTTACGTCATTGATTGCCTGAAGATTAACAGTCGTTTTTGTCATGCTTTACCTCCTGTTTTCGGATGTCGGTGTGTGTACGTGTGTTTTTTTGTGTTTATTTCTTTTTCCTGCGGCTTTTCCCTTACCGCACCTATATCATATCACTAAAAATCGGCGGTGTCAAGCCATTTGCGGAATTTTCGTCAGTTTGGTATAATTGATTGATATGGGGGAGGCTTTTTTTATCAATAAAGATATATTATTAAGAGTGAATAAAAATATGAAGTGAAAATTGTGCATTTTGTCAGTGAGGGTAAAGTGCAGATTATGTAATAAATGGGTGAATTATGTATAAAGTATATTTTATAACATTCGGCTGCAAGGTCAATCACTATGAGACCGAGTGCATGAAGGAGCTTTTCCGCAGTGCGGATTTCGACATAGTGGGAGAGGGCGAGGCTGCGGACGCAGTTGTCATCAATTCCTGCACCGTAACCTCCTCGGGGGACAGCCGTGCGCTGGCTGCTCTGAGGAAAACGAGGGCTGCGCTGCCCGATGCGGTCATAGCCCTTACGGGCTGCTATCCCCAGGCAAATCCCGGGGAAGCTTCGACGCTCTCCGAGGCCGATATAATCGCGGGAACAAAGTACCGCAGCCATATCGTGGCTATGGTGCAGAGCTGTCTGACGGAGCGCAGGCGCATGGTGGAGCTGTCGGAATACACCTCCTCGGATCTGTTCGAGCCGCTGAGGTGCAGCCGCTTTGACAGCAATACCCGCGCCTTCGTGAAGATACAGGACGGCTGCGACCAGTTCTGCTCTTACTGCATGATACCCTTTGCAAGGGGGCGCTGCCGCTCAAAGCCGCTGGACGTGCTCCGGGAGGAGGTACGGGAGATAGCGGCAGGGGGCGTGAAGGAGATAGTCCTGTCTGGCATAAACCTTGCCTTCTTCGGCAGGGAGTGGGGGGGCGACCTTGCCGACGCCGCGGAGATATGCGCGGAAACAGCGGGTATAGAGCGCATACGTCTCGGCTCTCTGGAGCCCGAGAAGATGTCGGAGGAGCTGCTCATGAGACTGAGAGCCCTGCCGCAGTTCTGTCCCCAGTTTCATCTTTCCCTGCAAAGCGGCTGCGACAGGACGCTGAAAGCCATGAACCGCAGATATACCGCCGCGGAGTACCGTGCGCTGACTGAGCGCATACGCAGCATATTCCCGCAGTGCTCCTTCACCACCGACGTAATGGTGGGATTTCCGCAGGAGACCGACGCCGATCATGCCGAGTCCGTGGAGTTCATAAGGGAAACTGGCTTTGCAAAGGTACACGTTTTCCGCTATTCTCGGAGAAAGGGAACAAGGGCGGACAGAATGACGGGACAGGTGGCCGAGAGCGTCAAGACTCTCCGCTGGCAGGAGATGACTGCCGCCGCCGAGGAGACAAGGGAAAAATATCTCCGCTCACTGGTGGGCAGAACGGTGCCGGTGCTGTTTGAGCGTGAAAATTCTACAGAATTTCACCGCGGATATGCACCCGATTATACATTAGTAAAAATTTCCCGAAAAAATCCCGAAAAAAGTTTGCGTAATCAGATAATTAGTGTTATAATAGAAGAGTATGGTCACGACTTCTGCATTGGCAGACCTGTTGATGACATTTATTAGCCTTATAATTATGCATTTATGCATTATGAATTAAATTGAAGGGAGACTGAATTATGTCCGTATTCAGAATTTACGTTGAAAAAAAGCCTGAATTTGCAGTAGAAGCTCAGTCTGTGCTCAGCGATATAAAGACTGCGCTCAGACTTAACATTTCAGGAGTTCGTATCCTCAACAGATACGACGCAGACAAGCTCAGCGAGGAGGACTTCAAGGCGGCTGTCAACACCGTTTTCTCGGAGCCTGCCGTTGATGTGGTATATGACGATATGCCGCGGATATCGGAGACCGACCGCGTATTTGCCGTTGAGTATCTTCCCGGACAGTTCGACCAGAGAGCCGACAGCTGCGAGCAGTGTATACAGATACTCCGTCAGGGAGAGCGCTGCCGCGTGAGAAATGCCAGAGTTTATATCATCTCGGGAATCATCAGCGACGAGGACTTCGCAAAGCTCAAGGCCTACATCATCAACCCCGTTGAGAGCCGCGAGGCTTCACTGGAGACAGTCAAGACCCTCGATACAAATTACGATATCCCCACAACAGTTGAGGAGCTGGAGGGCTTCATCAACCTCAATGCCTTCGGACTCCACGCCTTCGTGGACAAGTTCGGCCTTGCCATGGACTATGACGATATCAAGTTCTGTCAGGACTATTTCCGCAACGAGGAGAAGCGCAACCCCACCATCACCGAGATACGCATGATCGACACCTACTGGTCAGATCACTGCCGTCATACCACCTTCCTTACAAATGTTGAGAACGTAAAGATAGACACTCCCTATATAAAGGATACATACGATATGTATGTGAACGTCCGCGAGGAGCTGGGCAGAACGGACAAGCCCATGACTCTCATGGACCTTGCCACACTGACGGCCAGAAAGCTGAAGGCCGACGGAAAGCTCCCCGACCTTGACGAGAGCGAGGAGATCAACGCCTGCTCTGTAAAGATCAAGGTGGACGTTGACGGAGAGCTTGAGGACTGGATCCTCATGTTCAAGAACGAGACCCACAACCACCCCACGGAGATCGAGCCCTTCGGCGGTGCGGCTACCTGTCTGGGCGGCGCTATCCGTGATCCTCTTTCGGGACGTTCATATGTATATCAGGCTATGCGTGTGACAGGTGCGGCAAATCCCCTGGTACCCGTTGAGGACACCATCGCAGGCAAGCTCCCCCAGAGAAAGATAACCGTAGGCGCAGCAAACGGCTACAGCTCATACGGCAACCAGATCGGTCTTGCAACAGGCCATGTTGCCGAGGTATACCACCCCGGCTATGTTGCGAAGCGTATGGAGATAGGCGCAGTTCTGGGCGCAGCTCCTGCTGAGAATATCCGCAGGGAGAGACCCGAACCGGGCGATATCGTTATTCTCCTGGGCGGAAAGACAGGCCGCGACGGCTGCGGCGGCGCAACAGGCTCGTCAAAGTCCCATACACTTGAATCCCTTGAGAGCTGCGGCGCAGAGGTGCAGAAGGGTAATCCTCCCGAGGAGAGAAAGCTCCAGAGACTGTTCCGCAATCCCGAGGTGACAAGAATGATAAAGCGCTGCAACGACTTCGGTGCAGGCGGCGTTTCAGTTGCTATCGGCGAGCTCACGGACGGCCTCGTTATCAACCTAAATGCAGTACCCAAGAAGTACGACGGCCTTGACGGTACTGAGATAGCTATTTCCGAGTCACAGGAGAGAATGGCTGTAGTCATCGCTCCCGAGGACCTTGACAAGTTCATGGAGGAGGCCGCAAAGGAGAACCTGGAGGCTACCCTCGTTGCCGACGTTGTTGAAGAGCCCCGCCTCAAAATGGTATGGAACGGCAACACTATCGTTGACCTGTCCCGTGAGTTCCTCAACTCCAACGGCGCTCCCAAGTATACCGACATTGAAATAGAGAGACCTCTGCCCAATTCCGAGACAGAGCCCACTGACAGCGCAGAGACATGGTCACAGCTCATGTCCAACCTCAATGTGTGCTCACAGAAGGGACTTATCGAGAAGTTCGACTCCACTATCGGAGCAGGCACGGTACTCATGCCCTTCGGCGGCGTATACCAGATGACTCCCTCACAGGCTATGGCTGCAAAGATCCCCGTGCTCAGGGGCGAGACCAATACCTGCTCTCTCATGGGCTGGGGCTATAATCCCGATATTTCCGAGAAGTCTCCCTACCACGGCGCAATGCTGGCTGTTATCGAGTCCATCGCAAAGGTGGTTGCAGCAGGCGGCTCTTACAAGAAGTGCTGGCTCACATTCCAGGAGTACTTCGAGAGAACACAGAACGATCCCACCCGCTGGGGCAAGCCCATGGCTGCTCTCCTTGGAGCGTTCAGGGCACAGCTGGAGATGGAGTGCGGCTCTATCGGCGGCAAGGACTCAATGTCGGGTACCTTCGAGAAGATAGACGTACCTCCTACGCTGGTTTCCTTCGCGGTATCCACTGCAATGGCCGACAAGATAGTATCCACCGAGTTCAAGGGCGCAGGAAATACAGTCATCACCATAGTTCCCGAGTATGACGAGCACGGCCTTCCCAGATTCGACAGCATCAGAGAGTGCTTCGACAAGGTGGAGAAGCTTATTGCCGACGGCCGCGCAAACGCCGTATGGACCAACGGCTACGGCGGATTTGCCGAGGGTATCGCAAAGATGTGCTTCGGTAACAAGATCGGCTTCGAGTTTACCTCACAGCCCTCTGCCGATATGCTCTTCAAGCCTTATTACGGCGCATTCATCATCGAGCTCATCGGCGACGCAAAGAGCGGCGAGAACGTTCTCGGCAAGACTATCAAGGATTACAAGATACTCTGCCGCGACTATACTCTCAGCCTTGACAACCTCCAGAGGATATGGGAGGGCAAGCTGGAGCCTGTATTCCCGTGCCGCATAAAGACTACGGATACAACTCCACAGACATATTCATCGCCTAACCGCATCCAGCTGGCAGCTTCCACAAAGATAGCCAAGCCCAGAGTGCTTATCCCCGTATTCCCGGGTACAAACTGCGAGTACGATACTGCCCGTGCATTTGAGAAGGCTGGCGCTAAGCCCGAGGTTGTAGTTATCCGCAACCTGTCCGCAGGTGATATCGAGGAGAGCGTAAGCTACTTCGAGAGAGCTGTAAGACGCTCTGAGATCATCATGATCCCCGGCGGCTTCAGCGGCGGAGACGAGCCCGAGGGAAGCGGAAAGTTCATCACTGCATTCTTCCGCAATCCCAAGATCAAGGACGCAGTTCACGACCTGCTCAGGAACCGTGACGGTCTCATGCTGGGTATATGCAACGGCTTCCAGGCTCTTATCAAGCTTGGACTGGTGCCCTACGGCGAGATAATCGACATGGCAGACGATGCTCCCACACTTACCTTCAATACTATCAACCGTCACCAGTCAATGATGGTAAACACCCGTATCGCTTCCAACAAGAGCCCCTGGCTCTATGGCTGTGAAGTGGGTGACATACACACAGTTCCGATCTCACATGGTGAGGGACGCTTCGTAGCTCCCGCAAGTCTCATTCAGCAGCTTGCAAAGAACGGACAGATTGCTACACAGTATGTTGACCTTGACGGCAATCCCACAATGGATATCCGCTACAATCCCAATACTTCCATCGAGGCTATCGAGGGTATCACCTCGCCTGACGGACGAGTATTCGGCAAAATGGGTCACTCCGAGCGTAAGGGCAGCTATATCTGCAAGAACGTTCAGGGCGAAAAGGATCAGAAGATCTTCGAGAGCGGCGTAAAATACTTTACATGATGATTATAAAGGGCGGCTTCGGCCGTCCTTTTTATTTGCAGGGAACTGTGATGCGGATATCATCTGCCTTTGCTTTGCTGCTGAAACCGCAGCAGCGCGAAAAGTGTACATAGAGATATATGGAGCGTGGAACGATATCAAAGGGGAATATGGCTCACCGGTATCATGTCCCTCAGATCGCATAGGGTCGGGAGCTGCGGCTGATCCCCCAACGCTGTGCAATGACGTTTGATCGAAAAAACAGTGCAGATCGCACGCGCTTGCTATATATAAAATAGATTAGACAAAATCAGAATCAATGTGCTATAATTATGTATATATATATATATAAGGAGGTTCTCAAGATGAACATGAAAAAGATCATTGCGGTTGCTGCTGCCTGCGTTATTACAGGCTCAACAGACGTAATCACACAAAACTATTCACCAATTAACATAAGAAATGCTGTTTCTGCCGCAGAGGAGTCCGGATACGATACAGTTACTCAGGACGGTATAGAGTATCATGTGTACACCGATCATGCGGAGCTTTACAAGGCTTCAAAGGATCTCGAAGGCGAGATAATTATCCCCGAAAAAATAAAGGGTGTTCCCGTTACCAAGATAGGCGATGAATGTTTCAGAGAGTGTAAAGATATCACATCTGTTGTACTACCTGAAAGCGTTAAAACAATAGGTAAGTTTGCGCTCTTGAATTGTACTCATCTGAATTCCGTAAATATTCCGAAAAATATTACGGTTATTGAAGCCGGAGCATTCCAAAGCTGTATGTCATTAAAGTCTGTAACTATTCCGGACGGTGTTACCGCGATAGAAAGTACTACTTTTGTGGGGTGTAACAGTTTAACATTGGTTGTTATACCTGACGGTGTTAAAAGTATAGGCGACGCAGCTTTTATGGGCTGCACGCATTTAAAGAGTATCACTATTCCCGAGACCGTGACAAGTATAGGGGGAAAAGCGCTTGCTAATTGTCCGCAATTAACTATATATGGTTACAAAGGTTCGTGTGCTGAAGAAACTGCCAATACATACAAATTCCGTTTTGTGGATTTAGCTGTTGTTTCTTCTCATTCGTTTGGCGACGCAAACGGCGACGAAAGTATCGACGCTATCGACGCATCAAATATCCTTGCAAAGTATGCGGAATACTCCACTGAAGGCGGCGGTTCTCCCACTCAGGAGGAATACGATAAATGCGACGTGAACAGTGACGGCAATATCGACGCTATTGACGCATCGAATGTTCTTGCGTATTACGCATATACCGCCACCAACGGCACCATGAGTCTCGCGGACTTTCTCAGACAGTGAACATTTATGCGGAGGACGGCTTCGGCCGTCCTTTTTCATGCCCTTCTATAATAAGGCCGTAAAGCACCCTTATTCAAACGAAAACCATTGAATAACAAAAAATATTTTTTCAAATTCTACTTAGTAAACAAATTTTTGCTAATACTATTGTTGATATTTACTGAGTTTCTGCCCGCTGTGCAATGTTCATATTTTTGTGTTGACTAAACGGAGAAATTAGTATATAATATTAGTAAGGTTACAGGTATTGGCTGTAACAAATACAATAGTAAGGAGATATGCTATGAACAACATTCTATTTGCCGCTTCCGAGTGCGTCCCGTTTATAAAGACAGGCGGCCTTGCCGACGTAGTAGGCGCACTTCCGCAGTACATCGACAAGAAACAGTTCGACGTAAGAGTCATAATGCCTTATTATACCTGTATCCCCGATAAGTACAGGAACGAATTCAAGTACGTTCATCACTTCTATATGGATTACGGTATGAGGAGCGAGGGCGTCCACGTCGGCATAATGGAGTACGAGTACAACGGTATCACCTTCTATTTCGTTGACAACGAGTATTACTTCAAGTGCGACAGTCCCTATTCTCCCGACCTGAAATGGGATATAGAGAGATTTACCTTCTTCTGCAAGGCTGTACTGGCTATTTTGCCCGTTATAGGCTTCAGGCCCGATATCATCCACTGTCACGACTGGCAGGCTTCAATGATACCGGTGTTCCTGCACTCCGCCTTTGCAACCAATCCCTTCTTCAGCTCAACAAAGAGCATAATGACTATCCATAACCTGAAATTCCAGGGCGTATGGGATATAGATACCTTTAAGTACAACACGGCTCTGCCTGACTATATGTTCACCTCGGACAAGCTGGAGTTCCACAACAACGCCAATATGCTCAAGGGTGGTCTGGTATATGCGGATTACATCACCACAGTGTCCGAGACATACGCAGAGGAGATAAAATACCCCTTCTACGGCGAGCAGCTTGACGGACTTCTCCGTGCAAGGTCGGCTTCGCTGAGGGGAATACTCAACGGCATTGACTACAAGGTGTTCGACCCTGCCAACGACAAGAAGATATTTGCGGAGTTCACTTCCAAAAACGTCAAGGCAAAGAAGGCGGAGAACAAGAAGAAGCTCCAGGAGCAGCTGGGTCTCCCTGTGGACGAGGACAAGTATATGATCGCCATAATCTCACGCCTCACCGATCAGAAGGGACTTGACCTTGTGAACTACGCCATCGAGCGTATCTGCGACGAGAACACCCAGTTCGTGATAATAGGTACCGGCGATCCCAGATACGAGAATATGTTCAAGCACTATCAGTGGAAGTATCCCGAGAGAGTTTCCGCCAATATACTCTATTCCGACGAGCTGGCGCACAAGCTCTATGCTGCGGCAGACACCATGCTGATGCCGTCGCTGTTCGAGCCCTGCGGCCTTACACAGCTCATAGCCCTGCGCTACGGAACACTGCCCATCGTCCGCGAGACAGGCGGCCTGAAGGATACCGTTACTCCATACAATGAGTTCGACGGTACGGGCAACGGCTTCTCCTTCGCCAACTACAACGGCGACGAGATGCTGGGCGTGATAAACTACTCCAAGCACATCTACTACAACCACCGCAAGCAGTGGGATACTATGGTAAAGCGTGCCATGGAGCAGGACTTCTCGTGGAACAGCTCCGCCCGTCAGTATGAGGGTATGTACAGCTGGATGATAAACTGGTAATAATTCTTTTATATAATAGAGTGAGGGCGGAACTCTTTCCGCCCTTACTGATTAATTAGCCGTTAGCTTGTAGGGGCGGCGTTTCGCCGCCCGTCCCCTGCAGCGCAGCTCTTAGCTCTTAATATCTGCAAATCAAAAAATGAAAAGGAATATCTGAATGAAAGATCTCAAAGGCGCTATTTTCGATATGGACGGTCTTATGATAGACACCGAGAAGCTCTATCTCAAATTCTGGATACTGGCGGCAAAGGACTTCGGCTACGATATGACCCCGGAGCACGTCTACTCAATGCGCAGTATGGCGCGGAAGTTCTCCATACCCCTGCTGAAGGGCATATTCGGCGAGGACTGTCCCACCGAGGACATAAGGGCTCACCGCACAGAGCTCATGGGAGAATACATAAAGGAGCACGGTCTGGAGGTAAAGAAGGGGCTGTTCACCCTGCTGGACTACCTCCGCGGCAGGGGCATAAAAATGGCTGTGGCTACGGCTACTCCGAGAGTGAGGACGGTGGAATACCTGAAAAACATCGGAGCGGAGGACTATTTCTCGGCAGTGATATGCGGAGATATGATCGAAACGGGCAAGCCTGCCCCCGATATATACCTGACCGCCGCAAGGGAGCTGGGACTTCCGCCGGAGGAGTGTGCGGCCTTTGAGGATTCACCCAACGGCATAAAGGCGGTTCATGCCGCAGGCTGTCATGCGGTGATGATACCGGATATGACGCCCCCCGACGAGGAGATAAAGCCTTTGCTGTCGGCGGTATACGACAGTCTGGATATGGCTGTGGAGTTTTTTGAAGGAGGAGAAAGCATATGAGCGTTTCGGAGATATTCGAGATACCCAAATTCTATTATTTCGAGAGCGGCAACGACTTCTCGGGAAGCAAGGACGATTTTTCCTACAAGATATCCAACGGCGAGACCTTGAAATGCATGACCTGGCACGGAAGGCTCTGCTCCATGAAGGCGGAGATAGAGCACGAGGCCGAGTTTGAAAGGACCCAGGAGGGCTTCGACGCCATGATAAAATGGCTGGAGGAGCAGTATAATGCCTGATGCGCTATGAATTTATATAATAGGCGTTGACAAAATTCTGCTTCGGGGATATAATTATTATGAGTATTTGTATCCGCCCGACCCGGGAAGTTTCAAATTACAATACGGAGGAATTATGGATATTATAATAGTAGGCTGCGGCAAGGTGGGAACCGCCCTCGCCGATGTCCTTAACGACGACCACAATGTTACAATAATAGATAAGAAGGAAAGCCTTGTTGAGGCTGCCTCCAACGACTACGATGTAATGGGCATAGTGGGAAACTGCCTTCAGACAGAGGTGCTGGAGGAGGCCAATGTTTCCAAGGCCAATATCTTCATTGCCGTTACCACTTCGGACGAGGTGAATATCCTCTCCTGTCTCATCGCAAAGAAAATGGGAGCACGTCACTGTATTGCCCGTGTGCGCAGCCCCGAATTCGACAAGCAGATGGTATTCATGCGTGAGGAGCTGGGCATCAGCATGATGGTCAACCCCGATTACAATGCCGCCAACGAGATAGCAAAGGTACTGCGCTATCCCGAGGCCATAAATATCGAATCCTTTGCCAAGGGCAGGGTAGACCTTGCCGAGATACGCATTACCAACGGAAGCATACTTGACGGCGTGGCTCTCAGCCAGCTTTCAAGACGCATGAGGCTGGACGTGCTCATATGCGCGGTCCAGCGCGGCGACGAGCTGACCATACCCAACGGAAACTTTGTGCTCCGCTCGGGTGACAAGATACACATGACCGCTTCGCACAGCAATATGGTCAAGTTCTTCAAGAGCATAAGTGCCGCTTACCGTGAAAAGCGCGTAAAGTCCGCAGTTCTTATCGGCGGCGGACGTGTGGCCTATCATCTGGCTCAGCAGCTCATCGAAATGGGCGTAAAGGTCAAGATAATCGAGATCGACCGCGAGCGCTGTCTGGAGCTGTCCGACAGGCTCAACAAGGTGGATATATCCTGCGCCGACGGTACAGACCACGATATCCTCGAGGAGGAGCGCGTTTACGACGCGGACGCTGTGGTGACACTAACCGGCATAGACGAGGAGAATATACTCCTCTCTCTTCTGGCCAAGAACAACGGTGTGGATAAGGTAGTCACCAAGGTCAACAGGATGTCCCTGATGCAGCTTTCGGATACCCTTGATCTGGACAGCATAATATCTCCCAAGACCATAACGGTAAACCAGATATTGCAGTATGTCCGCGCAAGACAGAATTCTCTCGGCAACAGCGTCACCACTCTCTACAGACTGGTGAACGACAGGCTGGAGGCTATTGAATTCGTAGTCCGTGACAAGAAGGAATATGTAGACGTTCCGCTGAAAAAGCTGAAGCTGCGCAGCGGTATCCTCATAGCAAGTATAGTAAGAGGCAACGAGCTCATAATCCCCAAGGGCGACGACTGTCTGAAGGTCAATGACAGCGTCGTGGTAGTCACCACCACAAAGGGTATGCACGACCTCAGCAATATTTTCGATTGAGGAGAGCGCAGCACAGAATATGAATTACAGAATGGTATCATATATTATGGGTCAGATACTGAAGGTCGTGGGACTCTTCATGCTGCTGCCCGTAATTGTAGGGTTTATATACGGGGAGGATCACGTTGTAGCGTCTTTCGGAATACCTTTCCTGATGACTATGGCTATCGCCGTCGGCTTCACCATACGCAAGCCGAAGAACAACGCGGTCTATTCGATGGAGGGCTTTGTAAGCGTTGCGGCCTCATGGGTCACCATGTCCTGCATAGGCGCACTGCCCTTTGTTATCTCGGGGGAGATAAAAGATTATCCCAGCGCCCTGTTCGAGACTGTCTCGGGCTTTACCACCACGGGCGCGACTATACTGGAGGATGTTGAGGCCATGTCCCGCGCCTGCCTTTTCTGGCGAGCCTTTACTCACTGGCTGGGCGGTATGGGAGTCCTCATGTTCGTGCTGGCTATCATGTCCAGCAACGACGCCCGCACCATGCACATGATGAGGGCTGAGTGCGCAGGCCCCAAGGTGGGACGACTGGTGTCGAAATCAAGGTTTTCGGCCCGTATCCTCTACGGTATCTATATCACACTTACAGTCTCCGAGGCGGTGCTCCTTCTCTGCGGAGGAATGCCCCTCTACGACGCTGTTATCCACGCCTGCTCATCGGCAGGTACAGGCGGCTTCTCCATGTGGGGAGACAGCATAGGCCACTACAACAGCGTATATATCGAAATGGTCGTCGCCATATTCATTATCCTGTTCGGCGTCAACTTCAACCTGTACTATTATCTGCTGATAAAGAAGTTCTCGCTGGCATACAAGAATGAAGAGGTAAGGACTTATTTCGGAGTCATCATTGCCGCGACGATAATAATATCGGTGAACGTCCACAAGATGTACGACGGCGTGGGCGACACACTGAGACATACCTTCTTCATGGTGGCCTCCACCATGACCTCCGCAGGCTTCTCCACCACGGATACGGCCAAGTGGCCTGTGTTCTCGCAGACCCTGCTGCTGATGCTCATGTTCGTGGGCTCCTGTGCAGGCTCTACAGGCGGCGGAATGAAGGTATCGAGAATAATCATACTTATAAAGACAGGTATCAAGGAGCTGAAGTATATCACCAATCCCCGTGCCGTCACCACCGTAAAGATGGACGGCAAGCCCGTGGAAAAGGACGTAGTGCGCGGCGTGAGCAATTATCTCATACTATTCCTTACGCTTATGAGCATATCCGTGCTTCTGGTGACTCTCAACGGCTTTTCCATCGAGGAATCGCTTTCCTCGGTAATTACCTGTATGAACAACATCGGCTTCGGCGTGGGACGCTTCGGTCCTGCGGGCAACCTCAGCGGTCTGAACGCCTTCTCAAAGGTAGTCCTCTGCTTCGATATGCTTCTGGGACGACTTGAGATATATCCGCTGATAATGCTGTTCGTGCCAAGAAGAAGATAAGCTTTTGGGTCCCGTATATGCGTGGGGTGCTGTACGGGACTGAAATAAAAATTAAAATGGGAGGAATAAAAAACATGAAAAGGCTAATGGCGGCTGCCCTGTCGGCAGCACTGTGCGTTACCGCAGCGGCGGCAGCACCTGCATGGGCGGTGAGCACAGATCTTCCGCAGACGATCCTGTCTGAAAACAGAGTGGGAGAATCGGGCGTCTGCGGCACAAATGCAAAATGGGAACTCAGCGGCGGTACACTAACCATTACAGGTTCGGGTGATATGGCTGCATGGGCCATGAACACCGATACTCCTTGGTATCCGTACAGGGACTCTATCAGATCGGTAGTTATCGCAGAGGGCATAACCAATGTGGGCCCCGGCGCTTTCGCCGAGTGCAAGAATCTCAGCTCTGTCAGCATACCGGGTACGGTTACAAGCATAAAGAGAGGCGCGTTCATGCGCTGCAGCTCTCTTTCGTCCATAGTCCTGCCCTCAGGCGTTGCTTCACTGGGCAGAGACGCTCTCAGGGAGTGCGGCTCCCTCAGATCGGTGACTATCTATAATCCGGAATGTACAATAGTGGGAGGAAATCTCACCATATGCAACAGCGAGAACGCAGGGCAGGGCTCATACAGCGGCACTATCCTTGGCTACAGCGGTTCTACCGCCGAGAAATACGCCAATAAGTACAGTGTAAACTTTGCTGTTGCGGGCAGCGAGCCTGTTACGCCTACCACTACCACCACTACACCTACCACAACAACTACAACATCGACAACTACCTCTACAACTACCTCGTCTACCTCTACTACCACTACATCGACTTCAACAACTACTTCATCGACCTCAACTACTACGACCACAACTACTACGACCACAACTACTGCACCTGTCGTTACTACTACCACCCGGGGTATCCAAACCAGTTTCTTCTTCCGCGATAGTACCGTAGAGGTTGGCAATTATGCTGAATATTATACAGATGGCTGGCCGCTTGATCATTTTGAAGTCTCAGACACTTCTATTGCTGTTATCGAAAACAAAAGTCTGATAAAATGTATAGCGCCGGGTAAGGTTGATGTTACTTTCTATACTTCTCCGGAAAGTTTTAATACCTGTCAACTCACTGTTTTCCTTTGCGGAGACGTAAACGATAACAATACGATAGACGCTGTGGACGCCAGCAGAGTGCTTGCAGAGTATGCCCGTACATCGACTTCGGGTGAAAAAACATTCAGCACCTCTCAGGCTCTTGCCGCAGATGTGGACAAAAACGGAAGCGTTGACGCGGTAGACGCCTCCAAGATACTTGCATATTACGCATATACAGGCTCTACCGAAGGAGCTTTAATGACATTATCGGAATTCATCAGCAGGTTATTATAATATATCGGTATCAGGGGAATGCATAGGGGAAAATAAAGGCGCCCCGCCTGATGCGGAGGCTCCTCGGAACGGAGAAAATATGCATGAATAAACTTATAGCCGCGGTAATGGCGGCGATAATGGCGATTTTTACCTGCTTTACATATCCGGTAATGCTATCGGAGGCCGCAACTGCTCAGATAACGGAGCAGGGAGGTAAAGTAGGTGAATCCGGCACCTGCGGAAGCAAGGCGCAATGGGTGCTCAGCGGGGGCACTCTTACAATATCGGGCTCGGGAAATATGGCCTCATGGGCCATGAGCTCCGATACACCATGGTATGGCAGCAGGAACTCTATCAATACCGTTATCATTAAGGAGGGCATCACCAATATAGGCCCCAGTGCCTTTGCGGAGTGCTCAAACCTGAGATCGGTAAGCATACCGAGCACCGTCACAGCTGTAAGCAGAGGCGCTTTCATGCGCTGTACGGCTCTGGGCTCAATAGAGCTCCCCGTAAGTGTGACAAGTCTCGGAAGAGACGCATTGAGAGGCTGTTCTTCACTGAATTCGGTGACTATACAGAACAGCAGCTGTAATATCGTAGGCGGTACGCTGACGATATGCAACAGCGAATCGGGCAGCAAGGGCAGCTACAACGGCGCGATCCGCGGATACAGCGGATCTACGGCCGAGACCTATGCAAAGCAGTCGGGCTACAGGTTCGAGAAGCTGAGCGGCACACCGCCTGCGCCCATAACAACGACTACGACAACGACAACCACCACAACCACTACAAGGCCGACTACCACAACTACCACCACCACGTCGACCACTACTACAACAACTACTACAACCACCACTACAACAACCACAACAACTACCACTACAACGTCGACCACCACAACGACAACGACGACGACAACGACGACGACAACGACGACGACAACTACTACCACGACCTCCACAACCACTACTACCACTACCACGGTGTATGTGGTAAGCGTTTCCGCAAATGTGGAGATCGGAAGAATGCCCTACAGGACCACATTCAGCTACGGCGAGGAGCTTGATCTCTCGGGAGGCACCATAAAGCGCTCCTACAGGGAGTACCTCAGCAACGGAGCCTATCTGGACATGGAGCTGGAGGAGCTGGATATGACCAATATGTCCTTCTGGCAGGACGGCGTGTATACCAACAAGGACAGCTATGACAATACTCACCCGGGCAGATACAAGATAACCTTCGGCTATTCAAAATCGGGCTCTACAGCTTATACGGAGCTGGAGGTGGAGGTGCTTCCGCCGCCTACGACGGTCACCACCACCACTACTACAACTGTAGTTAGCGTTTCGGCCTATCTGGAGATAGGTGCCGTTCCTACAAAGACCACCTATACCGTAGGGGAGGAGCTTGACCTTTCGGGAGGCACTATAAAGCGTTCCTACAGGGAGTTCATGAACGACGGCTCCTACAGGGATATACATCTTCAGGTGCTGGATATGGACGAAATATCCTACTGGCGTGACGGAGTTTACGTCAACAGGTCTGCATTTGACAATACCCGTCCCGGCAAGTACAATATAACCTTCGGCTACACCACGGGAGGCTCGGTATCGTACATTGACCTTGAAGTGGAGGTAAGGCCGCCTGATACGACCACTACTACCACCACGACAACCACGACTACGACAACCACTACGACAACCACCGAGACCACAACGACCACCACCGAGACCACGACGACCACCACGACGACGACAACGACCACCACCGAAACCACCACGACGACCACCACCGAAACTACCACCACGACAACCGAGACCACAACCACCACCACGTCCACAACGACTACGACCACCACTACCACTACGTCGGTAGTCAGCGTGTTTGCCGGGCTGGAAATAGGACGGCCGCCATACAAGACCACCTATACCGTAGGGGAGGATCTTGATCTCTCGGGAGGAACGGTGATACGCTGGTACAGGGAGTACTACAGCGACGGTTCCTACAGGGATGTGCGTCCCGATGTGCTGGATATGGAGGATATATCCTACTGGCGCGACTCGGTATATGTGAACAGGATGGACTTCGACAAAACCGCCCCCGGCAAGTATCCCATAACCTTCGGCTATCTTGTATCGGGCTCGGTGGCATATGCGCAGATCGAGGTAGAGGTAGTTGCTCCCGTTACGACTACTACAACAACTACAACAACTACAACGACGACCACGACGACTACTACCACAGAGACAACCACCACAACCACAGAGACAACCACCACAACCACAGAGACAACTACCACAACCACAGAGACAACAACCACAACTACCACGGAGACTACCACCACCACAACAGCTCCCCCTGTTATTACTACAGAGGCGGCAAAGCCCTACATAACCATAGTTGCTCTCCCCGACAAGCTGAGCTACAGAAGGTTTGAGAATCTGGATCACAGGTTCACGGGAGGCTTTGTGGAGATCGGTCTCATAAACAGTGACGGCACCAAGACCGCAGAGACGGTTCCCATGACCGATATGAGGATAAGCCGTTCGGACAACTATCAGAGCTGGAGATACGGTACATACACAGTATGGCTCAGCTATACCGCCAACGGCGAGACGGCTACCGACAGCTTCAGTGTAAAAGTGGAAGAGCCTGTTGTGACCACCACAACGACTACCACCACTACTACGACCACAACCACCACAACGACCACCACCTCCACGGAGACTACGACCACCACCACGGAGACTACCACCACTACCACGGAGACTACGACAACCTCCACGGAGACTACGACCACCTCCACGGAGACTACCACCACCTCCACGGAGACTACCACCACTACCACGGAGACTACCACCACAACAACCACGGAAACAACCACCACTACCACCGTTTCGCCCTATTATACGGCGGAGATCAGCGTGGTAAGGCTTCCCGACAAGCTGGATTACAATGCGGGAGAGCCCATATCCCTTTCGGGCATGACGGTGAATGTGTTCCATGTGGGCGGCAATGGCAGAGAGCTGGTACACGGCTACGACGAGGCAGCTTCCCACCCCGAGAGATACGAGGTAAAGGGCTATGACAGCTCCGTAAGCGGCGAGCAGAACGTTAAGCTGGTATACAGGTCGTACAACGAGGCCGTTGGAGAATGGGTATATGCGGAGGCCGGATTTACCGTAAGGGTAAGAGCTGCTTCCACAACTACAACCACGACCACCACATCTACGGAGACCACTACCACCACAACATCTCCCGTAACCGGTCCGCCCGATCCCCATGAGGGCATAATACTGGGCGATGTGAATATGGACGGCGACGTCAATTCCGTAGACGCCAGCCAGATACTTGCGGAATACGCAAGGATAGCCACAAACGGCGAGCCTGCCTTCAATGAAAAGCAGAATATCGCGGGAGATGTGGACGAAAACGGCGACATCAATTCCGTTGACGCGTCAAAGGTCCTCGCCTTCTATGCCTACACGGCAAGCGGCGGTACTATTACCGACATGAGGGAATGGCTGAAAAAATAGCTAAGTCTCCACGGCGAAACCCTTGATAATAATGGGAAAAATAACAAAAAATCAGTAAAAAGAGCGGCTTTTGAGGGATTACCCTTGACAAGCCGCCCTTTTTTGGGTATAATATATCAGTGCGCAGATTCTATGCCCTTTTGAGGGTAAGAGCACGCACTATATTATTATGTAAAGGAGGAAAAATATGCCTACATTTAACCAGCTCGTTCGTAAGGGAAGAAAGGATCTCGAGTCCAAGTCTACAGCTCCTGCTCTCCAGAAGGGCTACAATGCCAAGAAGAAGACTCAGATCGATCTGAGCTCACCCCAGAAGAGAGGCGTTTGTACAGCTGTAAGAACTGCTACACCTAAGAAGCCTAACTCAGCTATGAGAAAGATCGCAAGAGTTAAGCTCACAAACGGTTACGAAGTTACTTCTTACATTCCCGGTATCGGCCACAACCTTCAGGAGCACAGCGTTGTTCTCATCAGAGGCGGACGTGTAAAGGATCTCCCCGGTGTGCGTTACCACATCATCAGAGGTACTCTCGACGCTCAGGGCGTTGCTAACCGTAACCAGGCTCGTTCCAAGTACGGCGCTAAGAAGCCCAAGCAGAAGTAAGAGCATACTTCACAACAGTCGGCGGCTGACTGCATGAGAGCCGTACATTCATTATCAATAGGATAACTACTACCGCAGGGTAATGCGGAGATCATATAGATTGTATCGATTGATCCTCTGCATTGGCTCCTGACACACCTGTCGGCGAAGCAAGGCCGATGAGGCAGTAACCGACAAGGTTTGAGTACCTATGAATTCATCAATCTATATGAAGGAGGGAAGCGAAAATGCCAAGAAGAGGTAAAATCGCAAAGCGTGATGTATTACAGGATCCTGTATACAATTCAAAGCTCGTTACACGTCTGATAAACAATATCATGTTGGACGGCAAGAAGGGCGTAGCGCAGAAAATAGTTTACGGTGCATTTGAGATCGTAGCTGAAAAGACAGGCAAGGACGCTCTTGAGGTGTTCGAGCAGGCTATGGAAAATATCATGCCTGAGCTCGAGGTAAAGGCTCGCCGTCTCGGCGGTGCTACTTACCAGGTACCTATGGAGGTAAGACCCGAAAGACGTCAGACTCTCGGACTCCGCTGGATCACTAAGTACTCCAGAGAGAGAAACGAGAAGACAATGAAGGAAAGACTCGCAGGTGAGATCCTCGACGCTCTTAACGGCACAGGCGGTGCCTGCAAGAAGCGCGACGATACACACAAGATGGCAGAGGCCAACAAGGCATTTGCTCACTACCGCTGGTAAGCGTCATTGTAAAAGGAGTAAAGTATGTCAAGAGATTGTTCACTTGAAAATACAAGAAATATCGGCATCATGGCCCACATTGACGCAGGTAAGACCACAACCACAGAGCGTATCCTTTTCTACACAGGTGTTAACCACAAGATCGGTGAAACACACGAAGGTTCCGCTACTATGGACTGGATGGAGCAGGAGCAGGAGAGAGGTATCACAATTACTTCCGCTGCTACTACTTGCTACTGGGCAGGCCACAGACTTAACATCATCGATACCCCCGGCCACGTTGACTTTACAGTTGAGGTTGAGCGTTCACTCCGTGTACTCGACGGCTCTGTAACAGTTCTCTGTGCAAAGGGCGGCGTTGAGCCCCAGTCTGAAACCGTTTGGAGACAGGCTGATAACTATAAGGTACCCCGTATGGCTTATGTAAATAAGATGGATATCATGGGTGCCGACTTCTATCGTGTTATCGACATGATGAAGGACAGACTCAAGTGTAATGCTGTTCCGATCCAGCTCCCCATCGGTGCTGAGGACGAGTTCAGAGGCATCATCGACCTTGTTGAGATGAAGGCTTACATTTACACTAACGACCTCGGTACAGATATCAAGGTTGAAGATATCCCCGAGGATATGAAGGAACTTGCTCAGAAGTACCACGACGAGATGGTAGAGCACGTTGCCGAGCAGGACGAGGCTCTCATGGAGAAGTACTTTGAAGAGGGCGAGCTCTCACAGGAAGAGATCAAGACCTGCATCAGAAAGGCTACTATAGCTAACCACATGGTACCTGTTACCTGCGGTACATCATACAAGAACAAGGGCGTTCAGAAGCTTCTCGATGCTATCATCGACTATATGCCTTCTCCTCTCGATGTTCCTGCTATCAAGGGCGTTAACCCCGATACAGAGGCAGAGGAGGACAGACCTTCTTCTGACAGCGAGCCCTTTGCAGCTCTCGCATTCAAGATCGCAACAGATCCCTTCGTTGGTAAGCTTGCGTTCTTCCGTGTATATTCAGGTGTCGTAAATCAGGGTGATACAGTCCTCAACGCTACAAAGGATACCCGCGAGCGTTTCGGTCGTATCGTTCAGATGCACGCTAACCACAGAAAGGACCTGACAACAGTTTACTCAGGCGATATCGCTGCTGCTGTTGGTCTCAAGAACACCACTACAGGTGATACACTCTGTGATGAAAAGCATCCTATCATCCTCGAATCCATGGAATTCCCCGAGCCTGTTATCCAGCTCGCTATCGAGCCCAAGACAAAGGCTGGTCAGGAGAAGATGGGTATCGCTCTGGCAAAGCTTGCTGAAGAGGATCCTACCTTCAAGACATGGACTGACGAGGAAACAGGTCAGACTATCATCGCAGGTATGGGTGAGCTCCACCTTGACATTATCGTAGACCGTCTCCTCCGTGAGTTCAAGGTCGAGGCCAATGTCGGCGCTCCTCAGGTTGCATATAAGGAAACTATCAAGGGCAGCGCAGATATCGACTACAAGTACAAGAAGCAGTCCGGTGGTTCAGGTCAGTACGGTCACGTTAAGATCAGAGTTAATCCTAACGAGTCAGGTAAGGGCTATGAGTTCACCAACGCTGTTGTCGGCGGTTCTATCCCCAAGGAGTATATCCCTGCTGTTGACGCAGGTATCCAGGGCGCTATGAAGGCCGGTATCCTTGCAGGCTACGAGGTAGTTGACGTTAAGGTAGAGCTTTACGACGGATCATATCATGAGGTCGACTCCTCTGAAATGGCATTCAAGATCGCAGGTTCTATCGCGTTCAAGGAAGCTCTCAAGCAGGCTAACGCAGTTCTCATGGAGCCTGTTATGAAGGTTGCAGTTATCGTTCCCGATGAGTATCTCGGAACAGTTATCGGCGACCTCAGCTCACGCCGCGGACAGATCCAGGGTCAGGAAGCAAGATCCGGCTCTATCCAGGTAGACGCTCTCGTTCCGCTTTCAGAAATGTTCGGCTACACAAGCGACCTCCGTTCAAATACACAGGGTCGTGGACAGTACACAATGGAGCCCCACAGCTATGAGGAAGTTCCTAAGAGCATTGCTGAGAAGATCATGGCTAACAGAGCTAAGAACTAATTGTATTTTCCGCCCGTTTTATGCGGAAAACTGTGTGAAACGGGCATAATTTACAAAATCATGTGTTTTGGCAGCAATTTTTTTACCGAAACACTTGAATTTACCAAAAATATCTGGTATAATAATATATACAGATTTTACTGAATCTTTTTTAAGGAGGAATTTCCCAATGGCTAAGGCTAAATTTGAAAGAACCAAACCCCATGTAAACATTGGTACAATCGGACACGTTGACCACGGTAAGACAACTCTTACTGCTGCTATCACAAAGACTCTCGCTATGAAGGGTCAGGCTCAGTATGAGGCTTACGATATGATCGATAAGGCTCC
>NZ_CAMYUE010000017.1 GCF_947301925.1 uncultured Ruminococcus sp. | reverse complement strand
TGGTTGGGGTGGAAGGATTTGAACCCTCGAAATAACGGAGTCAGAGTCCGCTGCCTTACCGCTTGGCGACACCCCAATATATGTACTGATTTATTCAGCTTTATTATTATATCACTATCACGAGTTCATGTCAATAGCAAAAATATATTTTTATATTTTAACTATAATGCCGTGCCTGTGAAAAGCAGCAGCTCCCGAGGATAAAATGACCGACCCCGAGAGCGCGCCTCACATATTAATACATTTTTCTTTCTTCTGACTACCTTTATATAAACGCCGTACAGGCGGCGGTATCAGCGGACAGCAGCTTGACTGCTTCTGTAAACATATTATAACTCTACAAATGTACGAATACAATAACAGAAAAATGCCAGTTTTAAAACGATTCGGTCTATATTTTATTAATTTTTTATTTCATTTTCTTACAATACGGTTAAAATGTTACATATTGATGTCGAAGTTTTTACGTCCTACATATTTAAAAGAAAAGAAAAAAATTCCTCCGAGGGCTTTTCAAGCAATAATAAATGTGCTATAATATATCTATACTGGAAAAATATTCTTTGATCCACCGAAAGTATGCAGGGATCATACTTTTGACACTACTATATTGCGTTTGGAGATCTTGTTATGGACATTAATTCTTACAATTCAGCAAAACAGGCGGCACTGAAAAGATATTTCAGCCGTATGAACGATATGCAGCAGGAGGCCGTTTTCACCGTAAACGGTCCTGTGCTTGTGCTTGCAGGTGCAGGCAGCGGCAAGACCACAGTGATAGTCAACCGTATCGCCAATATGATAAACTTCGGCAACGCCTACTATGATACCACACGGGAGGGAAGTGCCGATGACATCGCATTCCTGAAGGACTACGCCGAGGGAAAGACCGACGATTTCGACACTCTCAGAGACACCGTGGCCGTTGACCCCGTGCGTCCCTGGAATATCCTGGCCATCACCTTCACCAACAAGGCTGCGGGCGAGCTGAAGGAGAGACTCTCCGCCATGCTCGGCGAGGAGGCTCTGAACATCCATGCCTCCACCTTCCATTCGGCCTGCGTAAGAATACTCAGAAGCGAGATAGAAACCCTCGGCTACAGCAGGGACTTCACAATATACGACTCCGATGACAGCCAGCGCATGATAAAGAACGTCATGGGCGAGCTGGATGTATCCGAGAAGCAGCTTGCTCCAAAGGCTGTACTCAGCGAGATAAGCTTTGCCAAGGACAAGATGATAACGCCTGCGGAGATGCGCTCCGACGCAGGTCAGGACTACCGCAAGAAGATGATCTCCAAGCTCTACGCTCTCTATCAGGAGCGCATGAAGACTGCCAACGCAGTTGACTTTGACGATATACTGGTGCTCACAGTGGAACTCTTCGAGCAGTTCCCCGAGGTGCTGGAAAAGTACCGCAGCCGCTTTAAATACATAATGGTGGACGAGTATCAGGACACCAACCATGTACAGTTCAGGCTGGTATCCCTCCTCTCGGGCGGACACCGCAACCTCTGCGTAGTGGGCGACGACGACCAGAGCATATACAAGTTCCGCGGCGCCAATATCGAGAATATACTCGGCTTCGAGGAGCAGTTCGAGGGCGCAAAGGTAATACGTCTCGAACAGAATTACCGCTCCACACAGACCATACTTAACGCCGCAAACTCCGTTATCAGCAACAACAACGGCCGCAAGCCCAAGACCCTCTGGACATCAGGCGAGCAGGGCGACAAGGTATACTGGTACAAGGCGGTCGACGAGACCGACGAGGCCAAGTTCGTTGCGGATACCATACTTGAAAAATACAAGGAGACAGGCCGCTATTCCGACAACGCCGTGCTCTACCGCATGAACGCCCAGTCAAACTCAATAGAGCGTATGCTGGTAAAATGCGGCATACCCTACAGGGTATACGGCGGTATGCGTTTCTACGACCGCAAGGAGATAAAGGACGTTACCTCCTATCTCAGCTTCATAAACAACCATAACGATATGCTGCGCTTCAGACGCATAATCAACGAGCCGAAGCGCGGCATAGGCGATTCAACGCTGACCGTCATAGAGGACATCAGCCGCGATTTGAAAATATCTCCCTTCGAGGTCCTGAAGAACTGCGAGGAGTACGCTCCCCTTTCCAAGAAGGTAACGGCTCTGAAAAGCGCCTACCAGATGTTCGAGTATCTCACCGAGAAGTCCGAGGAGCTCCCTCTGGACGAATTCCTCGATGTTCTCCTTGACAAGACAGGCTATCTGGACAGCCTGAAAACTCTCGAAAACGCAGAGACCAAAATAGAGAACGTGGAAGAGCTCCGCACCTCCATGGTACAGTACACGGAACAGGCAGAGGAGCCCACACTGGGCGGCTTCCTTGAGGAGGTAGCGCTCTATACCGAGGCTGACCGCGACGACGGCAGCGATGACAAGGTAACTCTCATGACCATACACTCCGCAAAGGGACTGGAGTATGAGAATATATTCGTAGTGGGCATGGACGACGGTATCTTCCCCAGCTCACGTTCCTTCGACAGCGAGGACGATATGGAGGAGGAAAGACGTCTTGCATACGTTGCCATAACCCGTGCAAAGAAGCGCCTCTACCTCACCAATGCCAGCCAGCGTATGATATTCGGCCAGACCCAGCGCAACGTCACCTCACGCTTCATGCGCGAGATCGGCAGCGAGCTGGTGGAAAAGCACGACAACGCCGCAGCCATGAAGAAGCACCTTGAGGAGAACGACAAGTCCGTTACAGAGGTTCGCTCCGCAACACTCCAGCAGCAGCTTGCAAGAAGCAAGAAGGCAAGCGCCGCTCCCAAGGAGGCTGTTGCATACGCAGCAGGAGAAAAGGTCTCACACAGCATATTCGGCGAGGGCGTCATAGTTTCCGTGACCCCCATGTCCAACGATTCCATGCTGGAGATAGCCTTCGACAAGGTGGGCACAAAGAAGATAATGGCAAATTACGCGAAGCTGAAAAAGCTCTGATATAAGGAGAACTACCATGAGAAAGACCAAGATCGTATGTACCATAGGCCCTGCTACAGATGACGAGAATATCATGCGCGAGCTCATGCTTGCAGGCATGAACGTTGCACGCTTCAACTTCTCGCACGGCGATTACGAGACCCACGAAAAGCGCTTCCGGGTCATCGAGAAGCTGAGAAAGGAGCTGGATCTCCCCGTAGCTACTCTCCTTGACACCAAGGGTCCCGAGATACGCCTGGGAAAATTCGTTGACGACAAGCCCGTTGAGATACACGACGGCGACACCTACACCCTCACCACCGAGGACGTGCTCTGCGACGACAAGGTGGGAAGCGTAAGCTTCAAGAAGCTCCCCCGCGACGTCAGCATGGGCACAAGGATACTCATAAACGACGGCGTTATCGAGCTCCTTGCAGAGAAGGTCACCACCACTGATATAGTATGCCGCGTTATCCACGGCGGAACCCTCTCCAACAACAAGGGCATAAACGTCCCCGGAGTAAAGCTCTCCATGCCCTACCTCAGCGAGAGAGATATGGACGATCTTGAGTTCGGCTCCAAGATAGGCTTCGACTTCATCGCCGCCAGCTTTGTCCGCACCGCTGCGGATATCAACTACCTCAGGAAGTTCACCCAGAGTCTGGGCTGGTTCGATGTAAGGATAATCGCAAAAATAGAGAACACCGACGGCGTCGAGAACATCGACGAGATACTCGAAGCTGCCGACGGTATCATGGTCGCCCGCGGAGACATGGGCGTCGAGATACCCTTCGAGCAGATACCTGCAATACAGAAATCCCTTATAAAGAAGGGCTACAACGCAGGCAAGCAGGTCATCACGGCTACACAGATGCTGGAGTCCATGATAACCAATCCCCGCCCCACCCGTGCGGAGATAACCGACGTTGCCAATGCACTCTATGACGGCACCAGCGCTATCATGCTCTCAGGCGAGACCGCCGCAGGCGCCTACCCTGTAGAGGCAGTTAAGACCATGGCACTCATAGCCGAGACCACCGAGAACAACATAAACTACAAGGCACGCTTCGCCTCAAGGCGCTCCGACCAGAACGGCACCGTAGCCGAGGCTATCGCCCACGCAACAGTTACCACAGCCCACGACCTCAATGCAAGGGCTATCATAACCGTATCTCTCGGCGGACAGACTGCGAGACTTATCTCGAAGTACCGTCCCAGCTGTCCTATAATAGGCTGTACCATGAGTGAGGTGGTATGCCGCCAGATGAATATGAGCTGGGGCGTTATCCCCTTCATTATCGACGAAAAGACCAATACCGACGACCTGTTCGCCGCAGCCGTTCAGGCAGCGGAGGAACACAGGCTGGTGGAGGACGGCGACCTTGTGGCAATAACCGCAGGCGTACCTCTGGGCGTATCCGGCACCACCAACCTGATGAAGGTCGAAAAGATAGGCAAGTGAAAACGGAGCTTGACGCAAAGATCAGGAGGGCGGAATTCGCCTCCGGAATGGCCATAGCCATAATAGTGGGAATGTCCCTTGTATCGGGGTCCTTTCTTCTGGGCAGGCTCATGATGACCGCGCGTATGGCAGCCATACTTGTCATAGCCGTATTGTTCGTCGCAGGCGGTTTCCGCCGCGGGAACAAGAGCAGGATAATGGGGGCAGCCTTTTCGGTCATGGCCGTTACGGAAGCCGTATCCCTCTGGGATGAACTGTCCTTCCTGCTGACGGCAGACCGTGAGAAGCTCCGCAGCCTGATGTACTACGAGATATCGGAGATCACACATTCTGCCTTTATCGCCGCCGCAGCCCTTATCTGCGCCATGGTGTATATGGGTATGCTGGAACTGAAGCGCCGCAGCACCCTGCTGGTCTTCATCTACGCTCTGATGGCAGCCTGTGCGCTTCCGCTGACTCTTGACCTTGGTCAGACAGTCTGCAATATAACCATGATACTTTCCCTCTGCTTTGCTCCCGAGAACAGGCTCAGCGAAACGAGAACGGGAAGGGCAGGCAGACTGTGCATAACCGTTTTCCCCTTTGCAGCGGTGGGAGCAGCCCTGCTGATGATATTTTCGGCGGCCATACTGCTTATGGCTCCCAGGTCAGACTCCGACAAGCCCGCCGCATCTGCTCTGATGATATATAAGATTCTAACCGCAGCAGGACCCGTTACACTGATCCTGCTCGTTCTGATTTTTCCGCTTGTACTGTTCGACAAGCAGTTCACGAATGATATAAATAATAAGGAGAAAGAGGAAACAGATGAAAAACACAGTGACCGTACGCACCCGGATCCTTGAAGTAATCACAGCACTGCTGATGATAAGACCGACTATATCCATAATATCCGATCTGTACTCATATAACGATCCGGAAATGACAGAGCAGCTCCTGAAATACAGTGTTCCGATGCTTCTTGGCACCATTCCTCTCGCAATTGTGATAATAACGCGGAAATATGACCGTATATGGGCAAAGATGCTGGTGATCCTTTCGGTGGCAGCAAACTTCCTGAGACGCGAGAATGT
Source organism: uncultured Ruminococcus sp. (assembly GCF_947301925.1). GTDB lineage: Bacteria > Bacillota > Clostridia > Oscillospirales > Ruminococcaceae > Ruminococcus. Next base: position 46,204 of record NZ_CAMYUE010000017.1, on the reverse strand, counting down.
CAATTATATAAGCAACATAGGCAGGACTCTTAGAGCCTACAGAGACTTAAAATACAGCGCCATTGAAAATTTAGAGTATTTTCTCAATCTGTTTATGCTGTTTTTCAGCATCGCAGCAGGAGTGATACTTATTCTCACGCTGTTCGGAAAAATAAAATGGAAAAAGCGCAACAGTCTGCTGATATACACTTATGTAATGGCAGGTATCACGGCTGTATACGCTCTGAGATCGGGCTTCAGCAACCTCTATTACATGGAGCTCATACTTATCCCCTGTCTTATATACGAATTACAGCCAAAGACCGATGTCAAGGCGGTTATCGGCTGGACAGGCATCATTGCCGCCGCTGTCTCCGATATGGTCTTTGAGTTTATGACTAAAAGAGAGCAGAGCTCCTGCGCAAGTCTGATGGATTATCTTAATGCGGGAGAGCAGTACACCAGGATGAACAGTCTGATCTTCGCAGCAGCTATGCTTCTTATGCCGCTTATACTCTTTGAGCGCAGGGATCCCCTTGAAAGACTTGTGACTGCTCCCGCCGCCGATGAAGATGAAGAGGACGATGAGTCTGAGGAGGACGATACCGACGAAGCAGACGACGAGGATGATTACGAAGAAGATGATGACAATGACGATGAGTCCGACAATAACGACTGACCGCCTTATACTCCGCCCGCTGACACTTGACGATGCAGAAGCGGCTTTTGAGTGGACAGGGGACGAGAGAGTTGCGAAATACATGATATACTCCACCCACGAGAGCATAGAGACCACAAGGGAATGGCTCCGCACGGTAAAGTCAACGGATACGCAGTTCGAGTTCGGCTTTGTCCGCAGAAGCGACAATAAGCTCATAGGCTCGGGCGGTATAAGGCTTCTTGATGACGGCTTCTGGGAGTTCGGCTACAACTCCCGCTATGACTGCTGTGGCATGGGCTACGCCACAGAGGCTTCAAAGGCTATGATAGGATATGTCCGCGGCAGATACGGAGATATCCGTCTGAGAGCCGAATGCGCCGCAGAGAACACCGCCTCCGCTCATGTTATAGAGAAATGCGGCCTTGTATTCAAGGAGTACGGCGAGTATTCAAGCTATGACGGACTAAAGACATTTACATCAAAAATTTACGAAAGCAGGTAATTGCAATGATAAAACACATCGTTATGTTCAAATTAAAGGAAGCCGAGGGCAGAAGCGAGTACGAAAACGCCCTCGAAGCAAAGAAGCGCTTCGATAACGTCATCGCAAACGTGAAGGAGCTGAAAAAAGGCGAGGTAGTCATCAACTCCAAGGACGCTCCCGAGAGCAACTACACTATCTCACTTCTCTGCGACTTCGAGACTATCGCAGACCTGAACGCCTATCAGGTACACCCTGCGCACCTTGAGTTCGGCAAATTCATCGGCACTGTCAGAACAGACAGAGCCTGCATAGACTACGAATACTGAGATGACATTCCCCGTGGCACGCAGCACGGGGATATCATATAAATAACCCACCAAGGGAGGTAGAAAACATGGTAAACGTAAAAGGCAGATGGGCACTCATCACAGGCGCAAGCCGCGGACTCGGCTATCTTTCGGCCATCGAAATGGCAAAGCTAGGCTGTAATCTGGTGCTCCACAGCCGCACTGAGGAGCACTGTGCAAAGGTACTCGATGAAGTAAAGGCACTCGGTGTTGACGCCTACATTGTGACAGCAGAGCTTTCGGACATGAAACAGGTAGAAAAAATGTGCAGAGCCATTGACGAGAGAGGGACAAAGCTCGACATAATACTCAACAATGCAGGACTTCAGATAGCCTACAGAACGGAATATCTGACCACCCCCGCATCGGATTACGACATAAGCTTCAGGATAAACACCACCGCACCGATGATGATATGCTATCATTTCCTTCCCGGTATGAAGGAGCGCGGCTTCGGACGCATAGTCAATACCACCAGCGGTATCGACCTTGAGCCCGAGCAGGCAGGCTATTCCGCCGCAAAGGCTGCTCTCAACAAGGTGACCCGCGACCTCGGCAAGTACTACGAGGGCACGGACGTTACTCTCAGTCTTACGGATCCGGGCTGGTGCAGAACAGACCTGGGCGGTCCCAACGCCCCCAACTCTCCCGAGAGCGCACTTCCGGGAGTAATAGTCGGCGCATTCGTTGACGATAAGAAGTGCGGCCGCATATTCTCCGCACAGGAGTTTACGGGCATGACTCTTGAGGACGCCGTTGCCAGGGCTGAAAAGCAGGCAGGGGTGTATTAATTGAGAATGCAGGGGCGGCGTTTCGCCGCCCGTGCTTTCATTTATGCGCTTGTGGTACACCGAGGGCGTTGTCCCCTGCACTCAGGGAGTTCTATCGTCTGTATTGAAGTCAGACGCGCCATAAACCGTATTTATTTCGATGGATTTGAAAGGAGAGGCAAATGAAAATAAGCAGATTACAGGAAGTTGATATCCGAAAACTATGGAAGCACGAGCAGTATGACTTCTCGGCCTGGCTCGCCGAAGATGAAAACATCGAGCTGCTGAATGAAAAGCTTGGCCTTACTCTCGTCGATATAAATACAGAAGCCTATGTCGGCGCATACAGATGCGATATCGTGGCTGTTGAAGAAACAACGGGCATTAAAGTTATTATCGAGAATCAGCTTGAAAACTCCAATCACGACCACCTCGGAAAGATAATCACTTACGCTTCGGGCCTGGACGCAAAGGTCATTGTCTGGATAGTCAAAGAAGCAAGGGACGAGCACAGAAGCGCCATTGAATGGCTGAACAACAATACCGTTCAGGATATCAATTTCTTCCTGATAGAGCTTCATGCATATCAGATCGGCAACTCCGACTATGCTCCCATGTTTCAGATAGTTGAACAGCCAAACGATTTCATAAAAGAGCAAAAAGGCAAAAAATCAACCGATACAATGAATAAAAGCCAATCAGAAAGGCTTGAATTCTGGACTCTCTTTAACGACCATGTGGTTGAGCGCAACAAACCATTTGCAATCCATAAAGCAAGTTCTATAAGTTGGTACAATATAGCTGTCGGAACAAGCCAAGCGTGTATTAGTGTTTCTCTTGTGAATAAGGATTCTTACATTGGCGTTGAATTATATATTGCTTCTAACAAAGAATTATTTGACAAACTATACGCAGAACATGAAATAATTGAAAAGGAACTTGGCTTTGAAGTCGATTGGCAGAGATTAGACAATGCAAAAGCAAGCAGGATACTATATAAAATCAGTGGCTTGAATTTCGACGATCACAGCAACTATGATGCGCTTATCGAAGAAGCCATTGATAAGGTCATAAAAATGCGCGAAGTTTTCAAGAACCGACTGAAATAAAGGAGAAACCATGAACATCGAAGAATGTATGAGCTTCATAAATTCCTACACCAAATCGGGAGGACGCATCACCGATCTCTCCCGTGCAAGGGAGCTTATGAAGCGTGTGGGCGACCCTCAGGAGCGCCTGAAGTTCGTCCATATCGCAGGCACCAACGGCAAGGGCTCCACCCTTGAATATATCGCAAACGCCCTGCAATTCGCAGGCTATAAGACGGGAAAGTTCACCTCCCCCTTCGTGCTTCATTACACCGACAGGATACGCATAAACGACCGCGAGATAGACGAGGACTCCCTCTGTGATATCGCGGAGTTCGTAAAGGAGCGCGTTGACGATAAGGCATACTCCCAGTTCGAGATAACCATGGCCATAGCCATGCTGTGGTACGAGCGGGAGAAGTGTGATATCGTGGTGCTGGAAACGGGCATAGGCGGCACGCTGGACTCCACCAACGTGATACCTGCGCCGCTGCTTTCGGTGATAACCTCCATATCCCTCGATCATACCGCTCTTTTAGGCGATACCGTCGAGGAGATAGCCTCCCACAAGGCAGGCATAATAAAGAAGGGCTCCGCAGTGGTGCTCTCCGAGGACAATCCCGGCAGCGTCCGCGAAATAGTCCGCGAGACAGCCGGAAGAGCCGGTGCGGAGCTCATACCTCTTGAACCCTGCAAGCCCGCAGCAGACGGCGGCCTGTTTTCTCCGTTTATCTACAGAGGCATAAAGCTTACCCCCGCCATGGCGGGCATACACCAGAAGTACAACGCCCAGACAGCCATAACCGCCTGTATCTACCTGCGCAGCAAGGGCTTCTCCGTTAGCGACAGCGCAATAATAAAGTCCGTTGAGACCACACAGGTACGGGGCCGCGTGCAGTACATCGACGGCGAACCTCCTGTTATCGTAGACGGCGGCCACAACCCCTCGGGAGTGGGAATGCTGGCTCTTATGCTGATGTATCTGAGCACAAGGGGCAGAAAGATATACACCGTCATGGGCATGGTTGACTCAAAGGACTATGTGGAATGTGTAAAGCAGATATCGGGACTTTCCGACAGGCTTTTTGCAGTTGACGGCTTTGCGCCTAACGCTGTGCCTGCGGAGACCATAGCCGATATAGCAGGCTTCCGCACAGAGGCGGAGACGGGAAGTCTTTCCGAATGTGCGGCAAAGGCAAAGGAGCTGGCCCGCGAGAACAACGGTGTCGCAGTAATATGCGGCTCGCTGTATCTTGCCAGCGAATACCTCAACATGGAATAAAGAAAAGGACAAGTTAAAAACTTGTCCTTTTTTAATTATCCTGTATTTGCTTCGACAGTATAGCACCAGTTGTAATTCTTGGCGATACGGTAACCCGCCGAGCCCGTAAAGAAATCATAGATCAGGTCAGTTCAGCGCCTGTTCAAGGGCTTTTTTCGCTGCCTCGATAATACCGTTGGAGCTGTAGGTTGCGCCCGAGCAGGCGTCTATGCCGTCCGCGCTGACCTTTGAGCCTATCTGCGGGATAACCGTATTCACAGCGTCGCCGAAATACTCGGGGTCGTCGTCGTCAGCCCATGCCGAGATACCTGTTATAACGTCATTTTCTATGGAAAGCTTCACATGGACCTTTCCTGCGTAGCCCTCGGCCTCTGCTTCATATTCGCCGTTTCTGTACTTATAGGTCGGCTGGGGCTCGGTCGCAGGAGTCTCCTCATGCTGCTCCTGCTGAGGCTCGTCGTTATGCTCCTCCTGATTTTCTTCCCCTGTGTCTTCCTCCTCGGAGGGCTTTTTTTCCTCCGCTTTTTTGTCTGCTTCGGAGGTCGTCGCGGTAGTTTTTTCAGCCTTATCTGTGACCGCTGTAGTTTCCGTACTGCTTTTCTTGTCCTTTGCGGTAGTTACGGCAGCTTCCGTGACCGCTGTTGTTTCGGCAGGAGCAAATGTGAAAACGGCCACACCGTCCTCGTTGACGGCTGAGGTCTCCGACGGCTTCGTATTGGTATTGCGAGCAGCAATGCCTGCCAGAGCTACGGGCAGCGCGAATGCGCAGGCGCAGACAGTATTGGGCAGGAGCTTCTTCTCGGGCTTTTTATCTGCGATGTAATACTTTCTGACGCGCATCACACCATAGCCGATGAAGACCGCGCTGTATACGAGGATACCGAGGAAATAGCCCTCCCTGCCCTTCTGAGCCTTTGGCAGGAAAAGCACAAGGATATGCACATAGATACAGGCATAGAAAATATAGGCAAGGCGCTGTATCTTCTTCCATGTCTTTCCGTTCATCTTTTTGCGTATCTTCTTGAAGGACATCACGGTCAGCGGCGTCATTATCAGCACCATTGCCAGACATACGATACTTGTGACAACGAAATCCGAACCCGTTCTGCCATTGATAAGATTTGTTATGTACTGAACGCCGAATGTGATGATGTGCGAGAATGTAAGTATGGCCGCTGTTATGGACAGCTCGCCGCGTATGGGCATGAGCTTCTTTATGGGAGCGGAGCCGTTGGGCATAGCTCCCGCCCACATGACAACTGCCCAGAATGCAGTGCCGAGAGCTCCGCGGGAGAATATACCGATAACATAGTCGCGGACAAATCTGTTTGAAATATTAATGTCAGACTGAGTAATAACTACAGATGCCACAGTCAGAACAGCCGCTGAGATATAAAATGCCGCGGGACATTTTTTCAGTGGCTTGTCAAGACAAAAAGCGATAAGGATCGCTATAAAAAGAGCGGTCAAAAATAACATAGCAACTACCTCTTTACAGTATTTGACCTCTGCAGCCGAAGCCGCAGAGGTCATATTTTATCATGGAAATAATAATGATGATCAGTCTTTCTTCTTTCTGAACGTGAATGCAGACGCGCCTGCAAGCGCAAGTAACGCAAGGGGCATTACCGCACCGTTTACGCCTGTTTTCGGACTGTTAGTGCCCGAAGCTGCTGTAGTTTTCTTCTGCTTGCCTGTTGTTGTCTTTGTAGTGGTTGTGGTCTTGGAAGATGTAGTAGTAGTTGTTGTAACGGCAGCCTGTTCGCTTATCTCGAACTCATAGTTCTGCTCATATCCGGTTGCTTCGACTGTGAGCTTGTAATTGCCCGAGCCGTCGAAAACATTCTCCTCCCCCGACTTAGCGTCAAGCTTGATCTCGCCTGTCTGCGAGTCGATAATGGTCACGCCTCGTCTGCCTGTGGCATATCTCTTGCCGCCGACCGTTACAGCCGAGATGTTCTTGAGATAGTTTGCAGCGTCAGTCAGTGAAGCTCCGTCAGCAGCCACAAGCTTGCCGTCGGAATACTTTACGGGGATAGTATCTGTGGTGAGAGTAAAGCTTCCTCTTATGGAAGAATACTTGCCATTGCTGTCAGAGACCGTAAGCGTATAATTACCGGGCTGTGCATTGTTGTAGCTTATTGTATTGCCTGATACGCTGAAGCCCTCTGCTACCTCACCGGTTACACTGTAATCGGAAGGCAAAACGGAATTGTCGAAAGTTACAGAGCCCTTGCCTGATTTTCCGCTTTCAACAGAAAGACTATCCGCAACCTTCAGGGGAAGATAGCCGTCCTGACCAGAAAGAGTGCTGTAGCCTTTGAGTGTGATGAATGTTACCTCAGTGATGGTCTTTCCCTGTGAAGACTTGTAGTGCTCGGAGGAAAGAACGTTGCCGTGAGGCTCCTTTTCCTTGACTCCTGCGCCCCATGCGATCTGTCCGTTTCTCCAGATATTTTCAAGAGCACGCATACCGTAGTCGGTGCCCTCCTTTGTCTTTACGATAACGCCGTAGATATCGCATTCTGAAGGGATACCCTTGACGTTTATCTGATAGTCGCCCCAGTTTGTAAGGCTGGATACTGTCATCTCGCCGCTGAGAGCTTCCTCGCCGTCGGTATCCACCAGCTTGCCGAAGGAAGCGGCGCCGCCCTGCACTGTAACGGGCTTGTATGCCACAGGCTTTTCGGAGAGCTCCGTAAAGCCCATCTTATCGCTGAGTGAGTTCAGATCCTCCGCAGAGATCTCAACGGGGAAAGTTACGCCCAGTATCTTGCCGCTGCCGTTTTCGCCCTCTTCGTTGAATGTACCGGCTGCAAGTCCGCCGTTCTGCCACTTTCCGTCGTCTCCCATGCTTCCTGTACTGTTGCCCTTCCATTTGTTCTGTGTAGCGGAAGAAACTGCGTCAACAGGAACGCTGTTGTTCAGCTCGGCAGCATAGAAATCAGCGTAAGGGATATTCATAGTTCCGTACACCTTGCCGCCGTCGTCAGCGTTTGCAGCCAAGGGCACCGCAGCAAATGCGCAGGCTGCTGCACACAGAATAGATGTGATCTTTTTCATCGTTATTTCTCCTTATGCAAGCTGTGCAGCAAGCTCCTTGAGCTTTGCAAGATCATCGTCAGAGGCAGCCTCGTTTACGATAAAGCCCTCGTCGCCGATAAGCTCTGCGCCTGCCGACTTTGTACGGTCATACCAGTTGCGCATCCATTCGCCGTCGCCCCAGCCGTATGAACCGAAGAGAAGCACCTTCTTGCCCTTGAGTGAAGTCTCGATACCTGTGAAGAAGGGCTCGAAAACGTCCTCCTCAAGCACCTCGGCACCCATTGCGGGGCAGCCGAAAGCAAATGCGTCATAGTCTGCGGCGTTTCCGCTGAACTCCGATACCTCAAAGAGCTCTGCATTTGCGCCCTCTGCGGCTGCCTTGGCCATAGCCTCGGTGTTGCCTGTACCGCTCCAATAAATAACTGCTGTTTTCATATATTTTCCTCCTTGGAAATAGCCCGAAACAGGTTCGGACAGTGTTTTAATCTATCGAACAGGATTGCCCTGCAGCGATCGTAAATTCTGAATGTCTGCCGTGCTTCATCGGCATTTTCGTAGACCTTCCAGTAACCGCACAGCAGACAGTTTCTGCCGCAGTTACTGATAAATCCCCGTATATCTCCTATCGGATATCCGAGAAACGCTCCGATCTCATGGGGAAAGCTGCCGCAGCTCATTCGTCCCGCAAGTATGCTGAGCTTTTCTTTAATGCTCATATCCGCTGTGTAGCCATACTCGGAAAGAAAGCGTCCCACCTGCGGCATACGAAGCCATGCATTGAGCAGCCTTTCATTGTATATATATACCAGCGTGCGCTGTCTGCACTTACAGAGCCGCACGGCGCTGAGTCCGTTTTCGCTGAGCTTTTCCGCATACTCATGCAGGTACTCCGCGATGGTTCTCTCGCTCATATCAAACGAGATAAGATTGGCGCATTTCACTCCCAGAAGCGTGGGAGCGCCGTGGAACGCAAGGCCGCTGTCTATGCTTCTGCGTTCAGCTTCGGACATATTTCCTCCCCTTTATTTCTGATAAAAGCTGTTTCAGCGCACTTACGCTGGAGCTGTGAACGTGCTCAACGGGCACGCCGTTTTTTTCGGAGCTCTTCTTTACGGCTCCCAGCATTTTATGGGAACAGGTCCCCGTGAAAACCACCATAAGATCAGGAGTACCAAGCTTGTTCTCAAAGTCCGCGGGCATCTGGGTAAAAACCTTGGACTTGTGATTGAACGATTTGCAGATATCCTGATAACGTGTTGCCATACGGTCATTGCCGCCGACGATAACTATACTCATATATTCCTCCTTCTGGTGTATTAGTATGAACTAATATTTGTTCAAAACATGGGGCTGTGCGGACGGCAGCTCCACGGACAATATGTGTCCGGCGCCCCGTCCCCGCAGTCCTGAATGTTTTATTTATGGCATTTTCCGTACATCGCACAGTGCTCACAGCCACAGCCGCAGCCGCCTGTGCTCTTTCCGCTTTTTCTGTTCTTTACCATCTTCACAATGATAAGCGCCACTATCGCAGCAAGTATCACTGACAGGATGATAGTTCCGAGATTTGCAGCAAACCATGCGAGCATATAAACACTCCTTTAAGCTTTACGCTTTTACCTTTACATTGCCCTTGAGCTTTGAAGCCTCATGATACTTCTTCACGAAGAGCATATAACACATGAACGCAAGTATCAGAGCTGCCGCGATAACGCCGACGACATTGGACTCACCTGTGAAAAGTCCGCCCAGCTGTGTTATCATAAGAGCCACAGCGTAAGCAAAGCCGCACTGATAAATGATAGCAAAGGCTGTCCACTTAGCGTTGTTCATCTCACGATTGATAGCTCCGATAGCGGCAAAGCAGGGAGCGCAGAGAAGATTGAATACAAGGAATGAGAAGCCTGTGATGCTTGTGAACTTGGAAGCAAGTGTCTGCCATACAGTGCCGTCGCCGCCGCCGTAAAGAACGCCCATAGTGCCGACGATGTTTTCCTTTGCGACCAGACCTGTGATAGAAGCAACGGTCGCCTGCCAGTTGCCCCAGCCCAGAGGCGCGAATATCCATGCAATGCACTTTCCGAAGGACGCAAGGAGAGAGCTGTCGAGCTGGTCCTCTTCAAGCATACCGAAGTTTCCGTCAACTGTGCCGAAGCGTGACAGGAACCATATTACAATTGTGGAAATAAGAATGATAGAACCGGCCTTCTTGATGAAAGACCAGCCGCGCTCCCACATTGAACGGAGCACGTTGCCCAGTGTAGGCATATGATATGCAGGGAGCTCCATAACGAAGGGAGCAGGCTCGCCCGAGAACATAACTGTCTTTTTCAGCATGATGCCCGAAACGATAATAGCCGCCATGCCGATGAAGTAAGCAGAGACAGATACCCATGGCGAACCGCCGAATATAGCACCTGCAATCATAGCGATGAAAGGTACCTTGGCGCCGCAGGGAATGAATGTGGTAGTCATTATGGTCATACGTCTGTCGCGCTCGTTTTCGATAGTTCTGGAAGCCATGATACCGGGAACGCCGCAGCCTACGCCGACAAGCATAGGAATGAAGGACTTGCCCGAGAGGCCGAACTTTCTGAACACACGGTCGAGTACGAATGCGATACGTGCCATATATCCGCAGGCTTCAAGGAAGGCAAGCAGGAAGAACAGTACCAGCATCTGCGGAACGAATCCAAGGACTGCGCCCACACCTGCAACGATACCGTCAAGGATAAGACCCTTCAGCCAGTCAGCTGCGCCGACCTTGTCAAGACCGCTTTCGATCAAGGCAGGTATACTCGGTACAAATACGCCGTAGTCCGCAGGATCGGGCTCATCGCCTATCTCCTCGACTGTTTTCAGCGCTTCTTCATAGTCGGCAACCGAAGCTGTTTCGTCTGTAGTTTCGAGGGTCTCCTCGTCCTCTACCGAGTATGTGAACTCGCCGACGGGAGCGCTGCCGTTTTCCTCAACGTAAGCGTCATAGCCGTCGATTATCTGCTGTGCGCCCGCATATCTTTCGGAAACGTCATCATAGTCTCCCGAAATGCCCAGCAGGTGGAAGCCGTCACCGAACAGATTATCATTTGTCCAGTCGGTAGCCCATGCGCCGGGACCCTTCATAGCGATCAGGTACACAAGCGTCATGACGATCGCAAAGATAGGAAGACCCAGCCAGCGGTTCGTAATGACCTTGTCTATTTTATCAGACGTGGAAAGGCTTCCTGCATTTTTCTTCTTGTAGCAGGCCTTGATAACGTCGGCTATGTAAGTATAGCGCTCATTGGTGATTATGCTCTCGGCGTCGTCGTCAAGCTCCTTTTCGGCAGCTGCTATATCCTCCTCGATGTGCTTATTCACATTTTCGGGAACGCTGAGCTTTTCCAGCACCTTTTCGTCGCGCTCAAAGATCTTGATAGCGTACCATCTCTGCTGCTCCTCTGGCATATCATGAAGAACAGCCTCCTCGATATGAGCGATAGCGTGTTCAACAGGTCCGCTGAATGTATGCTGCGGAATGGTTTTGCCATTCTTTGCGGCAGCTATTGCAGCCTCCGCAGCCTCGTCAACACCCGTCCCCTTCAGCGCGGATATTTCCACTATCTTACATCCCAGCAGCTTTGAGAGCTCTGAAATATTGATCTTATCGCCGTTCTTATTGACGATATCCATCATGTTTACCGCGCAGACAACGGGGATCCCCAGCTCCACCAGCTGAGTGGTAAGATAGAGGTTGCGCTCGAGATTTGTTCCGTCTATGATATTGAGAATTGCGTCAGGTCGTGTTTCTATAAGATAATTTCTTGCAACTACTTCTTCGAGAGTGTACGGCGACAGTGAATATATTCCCGGCAGATCGGTCACGATCACATCGCTGTGCTTTTTCAGCTTTCCCTCCTTCTTTTCAACAGTAACTCCGGGCCAGTTTCCAACGAACTGGTTAGAGCCTGTTAACGCATTGAACAGGGTAGTTTTACCCGCATTGGGGTTTCCTGCAAGTGCTATTCGCAGTTCCATAAGTATCTTCCTTTCAGTTATGTGCAACTAACTAATTGCCAAAAATTCAAGGACTTAACGTCCCCTTCCGCAATTATTCGACCTCGATAAGCTCGGCGTCTGCCTTGCGGAGCGAGAGCTCATATCCGCGCACCTTTATCTCCACAGGGTCTCCCAGAGGAGCTACCTTGCGGACGGTCACTACGGTGCCTTTTGTGAGTCCCATATCCATGATGCGGCGTTTTATTGCTCCCTCGCCGTGAAGCTTTTTGATCTTTGCTGTTGAACCCACAGCTGTTTCTCTGAGTGTTTTCATGCGTTATCTCTCCTTATACCATTATTCTGCGGGCAAGATCAGCGCCTATAGCAACGCGTGATTCCTTGACCCTGACAATTACGCTCTCGCCGAGGATATTAATGAGCGTGACTGTTCCGCCGACTGTGAATCCGAGATTTTCGAGATGCTGACGTATCTCGGGAGAACCTCCCAGCTTCTTGATAGTCAGTTCTTTTTCAGGTTCTGCCAAACTAAGCGGCATCATTTTCTCACCCTTCCATTGAATTATTTGTGTCGGATGCAGAGTTAGTATTAAATAACGTATTTATAATAGCATAGCATTCACACTTTGTCAACTTTTTTAGTCGTACAATTGTAAAGTTTGTATATCATAACAAAATATTTGCTTCTGCTAACCGTTTTTTTGTGCTCAGTCATACCTGTACCGAAGCTCCAATGCGCACTCTGCCGCTGCGGGATCTGTATGCGAAGCAGACGTTTTTGTGTGCCTCGCTTTTACGAAAAAAAGCGCCCGTATAGTGAATATCTCACAAATACGAGCGCACATTTTTGTTAATAACACAGGATCCGATTTTTTCCGCTTCTGATACGGAAAGCCCTGACTATCAGCTGTAATTCTTGGCGATACGGTAATCCACCGAGCCCGTAAAGGGGTCGTAGATTATATCCTCGTTGTCCTCCTTGGCCACAAGATAGGAATTCTTGTAAAACAGCGGCACAAAGCCGTACTGATCCAGTATAGCCTTTTCCGCAGCTGTATAGCTGTTCACCAGATCGTTCACCGAGGAGCTCTTCATTACGTTGTCATAGCCGTCGGCGCTGCCTGCCGCATTTTTCAGGCATTCCTCCTCGGCGAAGCGCTGCAATACCGCAAGTCCGCTGTTGAAGCTGCCCCTGACGGGATAAAGGGCGATGCTGTAATCCCCGCTTGCGATCCTGTCATCGAACTCCTTTGCGGTAAGATCCTCGATACCTATATAAATACCGAGACTGTCCTGCCAGCTCTGGGAAAGGATATGGAGATAGCGGGAATCGACGGTGCTTGAATCCACGATGATCTTCACACTGTCCACGGAGCTCACCTTCAGTTCTGCCTTGGCCTGTTCGAGGAGCTCCTTTGCCTTGCCCGGGTCGTATACGTCGAACTGCCTGTCCGAGGCCAGCTCACGGTAGCTTCTCCCTGCTATATCCACAGCAGGCGGTATTATGCCGTATGCGGCCTTCATATCGCTGCCCAGCTCCTTGTCGAGAGCCTCTCTGTCCACAGCAAGGGCAACTGCCTTGCGCAGAGCGGCATTGGAGTAGAACCTGTCCGCGGGATTGAATATCATACCGAGAGTAGTGGCCTTGCTGCCTGTGATCCTGTACTTTTTCGGGTTATAGCCTCCCACCTTCATAGTGGGGAAGCATTCCGCCTCATCGTCCTTGAAGGCCTGTCTCACCTCGGCGTCGCTGTCCTGTATGGAGAAGCTGACGAAGGTGGGGAGTATCTCGTTCTGCTCGTTCTCATTGACCTGATTTTTGCGCATATAGAGTATATTATTGCTGCCGTAGGGGTCGTAGAACCACTGACGCACATAGAATGGGCCGTTGGACATTACAGACCTGTCGTCAAGTCCGTATCTGCCCTTTGTGGAGTCGAAGAACTCCTCATTGCAGGGATATGCGGCAGGAGATGTCAGCAGGGACAGGAACTCCGCGCAGGGATATTCCAGCGTGAATTCAAGGGTATAGTCGTCCAAAGCCGCAACACCCAGACTGTCCGTCCTGAAGCTGCCCTCCGATACCTGCTTTCCGTTTTTTATGCAGGTAAAATAGCGGATATAGGGCGAGTGCATTTTCGGGTCCAGCAGTCTCCTGAATGCAAAAACGTAGTCATTGGCGGTAACGGGGAAATACTCGTCATCGTCTATGGCGTCGTTCTCGTTCTTGTCAAAGAACCAGTAATTGTCCTGTCTCAGCCTGAAGGTATAGACGCAGCCGTCTGCGGACGTGCTGTAGCTCTCGGCATTGCAGCAACTGATTCCGCCGCTGCTGTCCTTCATCATAAGACCGCTGTAAAGGTTTTTTATCACTGTAGCCGAGGAAGGGTCGCTTGCGAACTGCGGGTCAAGGCTCTTGGGGTCTCCTGACAGAGCCGCGCTGTACATATGTCCCGCGCCGTCGCCCTTCTTGTCTCCTCCGCCGCAGCCCGTGAGCAGACCTGCTCCCATAGCTGTGCAGAGGGCTATGGCATATATTTTTCTCTTTTTCACATTTATCTCCGTTTCTGTTCCGCCCCGAAGGGCATTGCCGCCGTCAGCGGCAGTTATCCGATAATCAAAATATGTCCCCCGAAAACGGGGGACATTACAGCCTTAATTCATGCTTACGGTAACGATGAAGCCGTCAACGTTGTTTCCTGATACCGTATAGGTCTTGTTTGCAGGAACTGGGAGCTCTGTATCTCCCTCAGCGCTGGCAGCAGCGTAGTATATCTGGTAAAGCTTATTGCCGACCGTGACCTCAAGGGGGCTTTCGTTATTATACTCCTTGATCTTGCTGATATACTCCTCGAGGCAGAGTTTATTCTGCTTCATATAAATCGCATGGGGCACGCCCACATACCTGTAGGTATACTCTCTCTGGCGCTCCCCCGTAACCGAGTCCTTACCCTCGGGGAAGCGGACAACGAAGCCGTATTCAGCGGCGTGCTCGTCTATCCAGCCGTAAACGCCTGTAGGCATATAGTAACCCGAGCTTGAACCGTCCGTGGGGAAGATGCCTATATCGAAGCTCCTGCCCGTATGGTAATCGGAAAATCCGCCCTGGAACTGGGAATTGCCGTTGTAGTACTTATCGCTCTGCTCCTCTGCGGTGCGGTAAGCTCCGATAACATAGATATCGGAATTGCTCTCGGCCTCATAGAAGCCGTCCATGAGCAGGTTGAGGTGATCCAGTGTCTCCGTATCCAGCTTTGTAACCAGATCGCTTACATGGTAATGTGCGTCATCGTGGTTATAGTAGATGGTCTCCAGCTCTGTATCGCCTTCGATGAATTTATATTCGTGGTCTGAGTTGACGAGGATGAGGTTTCCTCTGTTAACGTCATCAGCCTTATGTACCTCTGTGGTATACTGTGACTCCGAGGGCTTCTGTCCGTCGGGAGTGCCTGTTATAAGCGAGCTGGTCTCATTGCTTGATTCGAGGTTATCAACAATGGAGGACTGCTGCGTATTATCTATAATAGTGGTCTGTGCCTGTTTAGCGGAGTTCTTTTTCTTGCCCTTGTTCGAACAGCTCTTACAGCAAGAGCCGAGCACAACGATGAGAACGACAAGAACCAGTACCACCGCAAGGAGTCTGTCGTATCTAACCTTATAGCGTTTAGATACTCTGTCTCTTTTGCGGTTTCTGCGCTTATCTCCGTTAGCCATAAAACGAAATCGCTCCTTAAAGTATATTCGGTAATAATCGGAACAGCCGACTGAATAAGAGGGATGTCTGACTGTCTGCGTATATACGCCGCACCTATTGTGCGGGATCTTTCCCTGAATTGCTCCCCAAGCGTATCCATATATCACATTTTATTCATAATCAGTATTATATCACATTTTTTTGTACTTGTAAAGTGTTTTTTTGATTTTTTGCACTAATAATTCATGAAAATTTGCACATTGTGTACTAAGCGGAATGAAATGTCCACAAAATTCTACTGTTCATCAGGCGACAAAGCCCGCCTTCTGTACTCCGAGGGAGTGCAGTTCTTATGCTTTTTGAACTGCCGCATGAAGTAGGACTCGCTGTCGTAGCCGCAGTCCACAGCTATCTCCGCTACGGACTTATCGGTATCCTTCAGCAGCTCCGCAGCCCTGAGCAGGCGGCTCTCGATGACGTCCTGACGGAAGGTGACGCCGAATGCGGCGAAATACAGCCTGTGAAAGTAGGTGCGGCTTATCTGCATATCCTCGCACATCTCGTCCACCGACCAGCTGTTGACAGGGGCGTCATAGATATTCCGTCTCAGCTTGACCAGCTCGCCGTAGCGCGGTATCCTCTCCTCGGGAGACGGTGGGATATCCTCCGCCGCGTCGCTCATGGCGATGAATATGGTCCTCATGGACAGCTCCATGAACTCGCTGAAGTGCTTTCCCCTGTGCATGGACTGGGACTGCATGGAGCGCAGGGCTCCTGATATGACGAAATCGTCCTTCAGCTCTATGGGGATATCCTGAGGCAGGTTCATAGAGGCGATATACTGTCTGTCGGCAGCCGATGTACGGAAGCTGACAAGGTCGTATCGCAGGGACTTGCCCTTCAGCGGGCGGAAGCTCTGCTTGTAGCCGCTGGTGAGCAGGGCAACAGAGGCGCCGTCGGTACGCAGGGACTCGCCGCTGTCCATATACATAACGGGAGACCTGAACAGGAGGAGCACGGGATCAGCGCCCAGCTCTCCGCCGAAAGCGGTATCGCGGCGGCAATTAAGCTGTATACGGTTGATCTTCATAAGCGTCCCTCCTTCCGGATCAAATGATGATATAGATTATTATAGCATAAACTGAACAAAAATGCAACAGGCAGCAGGGGGCAGTGTGAGCATCGCCCATGCAACCAAAAAAGGGGCAAGCGCCCCTTTTTACGCATTATTCGGCAGTGTCCGCCATTTTTACAGCCTTCATCATGATAGCGCACTCGAGACGCTTCTTTTCGAGCTGACATGAGATCTTGTGTGCCGTTCTGATATCGCCCATATACTGGTAGTTATTGGCGTTGCAGCCGCCGCTGCAATAGAACTTCGCCCAGCACTCGCGGCAATCGGGCTTTGAGTAAACATGAGCCCTTGCGAAGTCCGCCTTCATCTCCTGATCGAAGGTGCCCTCGTCGATATTGCCCATCTTGTACTCGTCTATGCCTACGAACTGGTGACAAGGGAAGATATCTCCGTCGGGAGTAATAGCCACATAGTCGTTTCCGCAGCCGCAGCCTCTCAGGCGCTTGATCGCGCAGGGGCCCTGATCCAGATCAAGCATGAAGTGGAAGAAATTGAACTTCTTTCCCTTCTTCTCATTTTCAAGGAGCTGTAAAGCCAGCTTCTCGTACTCCGCAAACACAGCAGGAAGATCCTTTTCGGTGAGGGCATAGATATCGTCGTCGCCTACAACAGGCTCAACGGAGATCTGGTCAAAGCCTGCCTCATTAAGGGCGAATACGTCATTTGAGAAGTCAAGGTTCTTGTTGGTAAAGGTGCCTCTCACATAGTATTCCTTGTCGCCTCTGCCTGCCACAAGCTTCTTGTACTTGGGCATGATGATATCATAGCAGCCCTGTCCGTTGGGAAGAACGCGGAAGTAGTCGTTTACTTCCTTTCTTCCGTCTACGGAGAGAACAACGTTTGACATTTCGCGGTTTATGAAGTCTATCTTATCGTCATCGAGAAGAAGTCCGTTTGTGGTGATAGTGAAGCGGAACTTCTTGTTATATTCCTTTTCGCGGCTCCTTGCATACTCCACAACCTGCTTCACCACATTGAAGTTCATGAGGGGCTCTCCGCCGAAGAAGTCCAGCTCAAGGTTGGGACGGTCTCCCGAATTCTCAAGGAGGAAGTCTATGGCGTGCTTGCCTGTCTCAAAGGACATAAGCTTTCTGCCCTTGCCGAAATCGCCTGTGGAAGCGAAGCAATACTTGCATCTGAGCTGGCAGTCATGGGCTATATTCAGGCACATGGCCTTTACGGGAGAAGCTACCGAATACTTCGCATACTTCTCGTAATCGTCCTCGGAGAAGAGTATCTTGTCGTTGTAGAGCTCCACTATCTCGGCATAGCAGTCGCGGATATCATCGGGAGCATAGGACTTTGACAGCTTGTCCACAACGGACTGCGGACATTCGGCTTCAAAGGGGGGCTCCACATTGTCGAGAAGGTCGTATGTGAGCTCGTCCACAAGATGGACTCCGCCGCTGTTTACATCCAGGACTATATTCAGTCCGTTAAGCTTATATTTATGTATCATATCTTTACCCTCTGTTCAAAAAATATGAGGCAGCATTTTCATACTGCCTCGGCTGTTCTTAGCTCTGAGCTTATCTCTCGCACTTCTGGTTAGCAACTGTGCAGGATGTCTTGCAAGCTGACTGACATGAAGCCTGGCACTTGCCGCAGCCGCCCTTCTGAGCAGATTCCTTGAGATTAGCCTTATTGATAGTCTTGATATGTTTCATTTTTTTACCCTCCATAGGAATATACGGCACGCCGCCGCAGAATAGTTTCTAATATTATATCATATAATCAGCTTCAATGCAATAGTTATTGAAAATAATTCATTTTTTTACATTATCCTGCATTGAGGCTGTCGAAAACGAAGTTGTATATATCCACGTAGGTACCGTCGGTATAGTGGAGACCGTCAACGGTGGCAAAGCCGTTCCACATGAGGAAGGTGTAGGAATCCAGGAAGGTTATCCTGCTGTCCAGACCGTTTGCCATGTTGCTGTTGAACTGCTCTATCCTGCTGTTGAGGTAGCGGTAATTGCCGTCGCAGGGATTTACCGAAAGCACAATGACAGTGTTGTTGTCCAGGAACTCATCGGGCAGGCCGTTGTAGAGTCTGAGATAAGCGCCGCTGTCAAGGTCGTTTACGCCCAGGTTGATTATGACCGTCTTGTCGCGTATCTGACAGATGCGGTCGTAGTTGTTCCTGAACAGGCTTATGCCTGCGCCTACCTTGCCGATATAGTCGATATCTATGCCTCTTGCCATGCCCACTGTACGGGAGTCGCCCACCCAGAACCACTCGGCATACTCGCTGTCGATGCGGGGCATGGTGTACTCGAAGCTCTGGGGCTCGGGTACGGGAGGAGCCTCCTCCTGTACGGGGGCGGCAGGGCTCCCGTCACCGTCGTTGTTCTCCGGAGCCTTTTCCTCCTCGGTAACGCGCTGCTTGAAACCGTTCTTCTCAAGGAAGTCGGTAAGTATGGCGCCCTCATCGCTGGACGAGGACCACGCGTAGTAGCAGAGTATCAGGGAAGCGTCCACCGCGTCAACATTGCTGTCGCCGTTAAGGTCTGCGGCTGCCTCCTGATAGGAATAGAGCGGGGACTCATGTCCCGCGGATGTACACGCATATGCAGCAAGTGCGGCGGAAGCGTCGGTTGCGTCAACATTTCCGTCGCCGTTGATATCACCGATCATAAACAGTCCTGCCTCACCGTGGGCGGGGATACCCGCTGCCGAAAGGGCAAGCACCGCAGAAGCGGCAAAGCTCATAAGCGTTTTCTTTTTCATAAATTACTCCTTTTCACTGGTCAAGCTCAATAAGAAGCTCGAAATCCTCATCGATCCTCTGTTTAAGCTCTTCGATCCCGGCGCATTTGCGGTTCATCAGCTCGTAATCGCTGTAGACCTCTTCCCTGCCGATCTCCTCGGTAAGGGCGTCTATCTGCGCCTGAAGGTCGTCGATTTCCTTTTCAAGGCGTCTCATTTCGTTTTTTCTCGCAGCGTCCGCGCTTCTCTGCTGCTTGCTGCGATAGCTCTTTGCAGACTTCTCCTTGGCGGCCTCAGCGGCCTTCTGCTGCTTTTCCGCGTCAGCAGCCCTTCGTTCTGCCGCCTGCTCCTCACGGAGCACGTCCAGGTACTTTTCAAAGCCGTAGTTGTGAAGTCTGTATGTGCCGTCCGTGAGCTCGATAAGTCTGTCAGCGATCTTGCTGAGCAGGTAGCGGTCATGGCTCACGAAAATGACCGTACCCGTATATTCAGCCAACGCCTCCTCGATAGCCTCCTTTGAGCTGAGGTCGAGGTGGTTGGTAGGCTCGTCAAGTATAAGAACGTTGCCGTGCTCCTGCATCATTATGGCGAAGCAGAGCTTGGCGCGCTCACCGCCGCTTATGACTCCCGTCTCCTTGAAGACGTTCTCGCCCACGAGTCTCACCTGAGCCAGCAAATTGCGGACCTCCAGATCAGACATGAGGGGATAGCGGCTGTGGAGCTCCTCCATTACCGTGAGCTCCTTATTAAGGTTGGTGCTCTCCTGCTCGAAGTAGGAGATCTTTATATTGCTGTTCCAGCGGACGATCCCCTTGTGTGGCAGCTTCTCCTGTATTATGCGGAGGAGAGTGGATTTTCCGATGCCGTTGTCACCGATGATACCCACCTTTTCGCCTCTGCGCACTTCAAAATCTATGCCGTCAACGAGGGTCTTTCTTGCGCTTCCCTCTCCCACGGAGATATCCGCGCCCTTGACCTTCAGCACGTCCAAAGGAGGCTCCACGGCATATGTAAAGCGGATCTTCGCATTCTTTGTCTCGTGGACGGGGCGCTCTACGCGCTCCATTTTCTCCAGCTGCTTTCTGCGGCTCTGAGCCATTTTCGTAGTGGAGGCACGGACCAGGTTCCTTGCGACGTAGTCCTCAAGCTGGGCTATCTGCTTCTGCTGGATCTCATACTCCTTCTCGCGGCGTGCGTCGTTCTCCTCCCTCTGGCGGACGAAGGCGGTGTAGTTGCCCTTGTAGCGGGTCAGAACTCCCCTTTCTATCTCGCATATGGAGGTACAGAGCCTGTCAAGGAAGTATCTGTCATGGGATACTATCAGCACGGCGCCCTTGTATGAGCGGAGGTAATCCTCCAGCCACATGATGGTCTTGAAGTCCAGGTGGTTGGTAGGCTCGTCCAGTATCAGCAGGTTAGGCTCCTCAAGGAGCAGCCTTGCAATGGACAGACGGGTCTTTTCGCCGCCGCTGAATCCCGAGACGGTGCGCTCAAGCTCCTCTCCCGAGAAGCCCATACCGTTAAGCACCATGCGTATCTTCACATCGGTATTGTAGCCGTCGTTGGCCTCTATCCACGATGAGAGCTGCTGGTACTCGTCTGCGGCGGAATCGTCGCCCGTCTCTATTTCCAGCTCTATCTCCCTGAGACGGTCGATAGCTCTGCGGACAGGCTC
This sequence comes from uncultured Ruminococcus sp., assembly GCF_947301925.1. Classification (GTDB taxonomy): domain Bacteria; phylum Bacillota; class Clostridia; order Oscillospirales; family Ruminococcaceae; genus Ruminococcus. The sequence continues at coordinate 25,339 of NZ_CAMYUE010000017.1, read as the reverse complement.
AAAGACGCTGCGCATCTCCTCGATGACGGTGTTCTCGCTGTTGAGGCCGCCCATCTGCTCCAGATAGCCCACTGTGGTCTTGGCAGCCATCGATATGACGCCGTCCTTTTCCGTGAAGCGGTCGGGCTCTACCGAACCTGTAAGTATCTTCAGCAGGGTGGACTTTCCGCAGCCGTTCCTGCCGACAAGTCCGATCTTGTCGTTCTCGTCGATAGTCAGCGACACATTGCAGAGCACCTGCGCTCCGTTATAGAATTTATTGACATTGGTTAGGCTTGCAAGCATAGTGAATTTCCTTTGCTTCTGCCGGTATGCACAAAAAAATGATGCTTTCTTTGTGCAGGCTGCAGTTATATAACCTTATCATACCATGTTCTGCCGAAAATGTCAACTGTCACGGTAAATATAATTGGCAGGTCATTTCAGGGGGATTTTATACATACTTCATCAAGAAACGGCTATTTTCCGCAGCTTTTGCAATTAAAATGAAAAAAACCTCCCGCTGGGGAGGCCTTTTCCGAGGGATAATGAATAAAAATGAGAGAGTCTATAAAAATCGTCCTGCACTAAACGGCTCCTGAAGCCGTGGCCGTAATTGCTGCAATGAGCGCCTATACCCAGCGCAGCCGAGGGCGGCCTTCCCCTGAAAGGCATAAATAGCGGTGATAGCAGCCGATTCTCCGTTCGTCAGCTGTATCGTTTACACCTTACGTTTATATTATACACCCTTATCGGACAAAAACAATGAAAAATACTATCTTTTTAAGGAGATTTTTTGAAATTCTCACAACAAATATATAAAATCATCTTGCAATCCGCGTACTTTTATGATACAATAGTACACAGAGAGCCGCAGGGGACGCTGTCCCGTGCAGGCCGATCACGAAGGAGGGATAGAATGAGCCGCAGGATACTTATGGGCGTTATAATCTCAGACTGCCATATTGCTTTCCAGAGCGAGATACTCAGGGGTATCATCACTCAGGCCTTCAAAAGCAACTGCGATGTGGCCGTTATTTCGCCGCTCCATAACTTCTCTCTGCACTCCGTCCACAAGGACGCCGAAAAGACCATCTTTGACCTCATATTCTCAGACAGCCTGGACGGTATCATCTACGACAGGAACGCCTTCCACAACGAGGAGATATGCCGTTACATAGATAATCTCTGCAAGCGCTCGGAAAAGCCCGTCATGCTTCTGGATTACAACGACCACAAGAGCTTCGAGACCACCTCCGTGGACGACAGGGAGGCCTTTGAGACCATAACCGACCACCTCATCACCGTCCACGGCTATAAGAAGATATACTGCCTTACAGGGCCGAAAAACACCTTCAGCGGCGAGGAGCGTCTCGCAGGCTACAAGAGCTCCATGAAGCGCCACGGCATAACCGTGGGCAAAAGCTGGTACGAGTACGGCGACTTCTGGACGGAAGCTCCCAAAAAGTACGCAAAGCGCATACTCAGCGGCGAGCTTGAACGCCCCGAGGCCATAGTCTGCGGAAACGACGTCATGGCCATAACTCTCTCAAAGCTTTTCACCGACGCGGGACTGAAGGTCCCCGGGGATATTGCCATTACGGGCTATGACGCCTCTATAGAGGGCTATCAGGCCACTCCCTCCATTACCAGCTACAGCCGCCCCAACTTCCAGCTGGGCGCAGAGGCGGTAAGGAGGCTTTACCGCATCATCACGGGAAAGATATGCAGCAGGGTTCCCAACGAGAACGGCGAGCTCCGCCTCGGACAGAGCTGCGGCTGCGCCGAAAACCCGGGACTGCGCCACAGCATACTGCGTAATATCAGCATAAACAGCCGTTTCGAGTCACAGCTCCTATACGGCGATATGCTCTTTGATATCACCAATGCAGACAATATCTCCACTTTTGCCGACAGGCTGGATAATTATACCTACTTCCTGCATAAGATGAGAAGGGTGAGGATATGTCTCACGCGGAGCTACGTTGACGCCACCGTCGATAAGAACGCAGAGGAGCTGAGCTTCCATGTGGGCGACGATATGAAGGTCATACTTGCCAAGTCAGCTATCTGGCGCGAGGCCGAGACCCACGACTATTTCAGCTCATCACGGATACTCCCCGACTACGGCGAGGAGCGCAGCTATCCGTCGGCATTCTTCATATCCCCTCTCCACTACAACAACAATTTCTTCGGCTACTGCGCCGTTTCCTTCGGCAAGGAGCCCCGCTCCTTCAGCTCGCTGTACCTGAAATGGATAAACTACGTCAATGTCGCCCTTGAACAGGTACGCATAAAGGCCATAATGAACCGCACTATACTCAACACCAGCAAGGCCCTCCTCTACGACCATATCACGGGTCTCATCAACAGGAGCGGCATAGAGCAGGAATTCGCGGCAAAGTTCCGCAAGCACGGCGGCGGCACCATAGAGTGCATGACCTTTGAGCTCCACGGCCTGAAAAAGGCCTACTACCAGAGCGGCGAGGAGAAGTCCAACAGCATAATGGCGGCCTTCGCAAAGAAGCTCCGCTCATGTATCAGCAACAGGGAGATATGCGGCGCGTGGGCCTCACAGACCCTTTGCGTCATCAGTCCCGACACCGACCGCGCAGAGACCATATACAACGACCTCTGCGGCAGGATAAAGGAGACCCAGTTCAACAGCGGCGAGGAGAACTGCAATATCGACTTCACTGTGGGAAAATGCAGCCTTGCGCTCACCCCTGCGGCAGACCTCTCCGACGCAATGTACAAGGCCACCATGAACCGTGTGTTCTCCTACACCATATCGGAGCCCACCTCAAATCCACAGTTCGAGAAGCTGTGCCTTCTCCGCAACAGGATAAAGAAGAACCCCGAGCTGCCGTGGAATATCAGCGAGATAGCTGAGAGCCTCTACCTGAGCAAGAGCTACCTCCAGAAGATATACAAGTCCTATTTCGGCAGGAGCATCATCGAGGAGATGATACAGTTCCGCATCGACAACGCAAAGACTCTCCTTGCACAGACCGATATGACGGTCACGGAGATATCACGGGAATGCGGCTACTCCTCATACAATTATTTCGTGCGTCAGTTCCGTACCAGCGAAGGAAGTTCGCCCTCGGAATACCGCGAGGAACAGAAAAGAAAGGCGGAAGAGAATGAAGGCTGAAGTTATACTTATGAAATGCCCCGAGAGCAAGCGCATTTACGGCGTAAGAGTCGAGGAGCGCGGCGGCGACTGGTTCAGGACATGGGCCTTTCCCATCGACGAGCGCCGCGCCTCCAGCGAGGGCTTTGACAGGACGGAGATCAAAGGAAGTCTGGACTATACGGACGATTACAACGGCTGCCCCTACTGCGGCTCGTCGAAATTCGTGCTCTGCGGACGCTGCGGAAAGCTGAGCTGCTGGAACAACGAGGAGCGCATGACCTGCGGCTGGTGCGGTCTCACGGGAGATATCGCCCGTACAGAGGCTGACGTGAACGTAAAGGGCGGCGGCTACTGATAAGATCGTAAAGGAGCGATGATATGTCTTCTATAATAGTAAGAGGATCGGGCAGCATTTCCGCTGCACCCGATATGATACGACTTGAGCTGGATATGCAGTCAAGAAGCACAGACTGCGGTGAGGCTATGGAAAAGGCCGAGGACTCTCTTGCGGAGATCCGCGGCATACTCGAAAGCTGCGGCTTTGAGAAGGACGCTCTCAGGACCTCGGGCTTCGACGTGAGAACGGAATACGAATCACTTCCCGACGAAAAGGGCAATTACCGCAGCGTATTCAGGGGCTATTGCTGCGCTCATCAGATGAACGTGGAATTTCCTCTGGACACCGTGCTCCTCGCCGAGGTGCTCAGGCGGATATCGGCCTCAAAGGCGGCTCCCCAGCTGTCGGTGCAGTTCACCGTAAAGGATACGGAGTCCGCAAAGGAGGAGCTTATCAGGATAACTGCGGCCGACGCAAGAAAAAAGGCAGAGCTGCTGTGCCAGGCATCGGGCGTGACTCTCGGCAGGCTCATAAGGATAAGCTACGACAGAGCGGAAAAGAACATGATATCACAGACGCGCTACGGCATCGGCAACGACTGCCTGTGCTTCCCGGCAAAGGCGGTAAGCATAGAACCCGCCGACGTTAAGCTCTCTGACAGTGCGGAATTTGAATGGGAAATAATCTGAAAGGGAGTAATTGATTGAACAGGGATAAAGTCATAATCCGTACCAGTATCATCGGTATACTGGCAAATGTATTCCTCGCCTCATTCAAGGCTGTGGTGGGAGTCCTCAGCTCCTCCATCGCCATAGTTCTGGACGCGGTAAACAACCTCAGCGATGTGCTGTCCTCGGTTATAACCATTATCGGCACAAAGCTGGCAGGCAAACGCCCCGACAAGAACCACCCCTACGGCTACGGCAGGATAGAGAATCTCAGCTCTGCCCTGATAGCGGTAATAATCCTCTATGCAGGCGTTACCGCTCTGGTGGAATCGGTAAAGAAGATAATCCGCCCCTCAGTACCCGATTACTCCGCCGCCGCCATAATCATCGTGACCGTGGCGATCGCGGTTAAGATAATCCTGGGACTGTATGTGAAAAAGAAGGGCGAGAGCGTCAGCTCCGAATCCCTTGTATCCTCGGGCAAGGACGCTCTGCTGGACTCGGTGATCTCCGCCTCCACTCTCCTTGCCGCAATAGTATACCTTATCTCGGGTATCAGCACAGAGGCGTGGCTGGGCGTTATCATATCCGCCGTAATCATAAAGTCGGGTCTGGGTATGCTTGGCGACAGCCTTTCAAGCATTATCGGCAAGCGCATAAGCAGCGACCTGTCAAAGGAGATAAAGCAGACCATAACCTCCTTCCCGGAGGTACAGGGGGCATACGACCTGCTGCTCCACAGCTACGGTCCGGATCTGCTCATAGGCTCGGTACACATAGAGGTGCCCGATACAATGCCCGTAGCGGAGCTCGACAAGCTGGAGCACCATATCACCGAGAAGGTGCTTGCAGAGCACAAGGTCATACTGGCAGGCATAAGCGTATACGCCGTGAACACCAGCAACGACCGTGCAGCGGAGATATACGGGAATATACGCAGACACGTCATGTCCCACGAGTATATACTCCAGATACACGGCTTCTACCTCGATGAGGTGAAAAAGACCATACACTTCGATATCATCATAGATTTTGCGGCTCCCGATCCAAGGGGACTGTACGATCATATACTGACCGAAACACAGGAGGCATATCCCGATCATAAGGTCAGCATAACTCTTGATACGGACGTAAGCGATTGAAAAAGGGCTCCTCACAAGGGAGCCTTTTTTGACGGTATCAGGTGCAACGCTCCGTATACAGGTAGAATAATCAACAGCGCATTTGACGATTTGTACAAAAAATGAGCGGCAATTTCTACGTCCTGCCGCCCGTTAACCCTGTGCAACAAACAGGATTTTTCTCCCGAAAGTGGTATAATAATAACCAGAGCAGTCGACTTCTCAAATAATTTTACAAAGGATATAATAACCATGAAAAACACATTCAAAAAGATCGCAGCAACACTCTCAGCAGCAGTTATGTGCGCACTTCCCGCAGCAAACGCACTCTCTGCAAACGCAACAGCAGGCTCTAACGCACGCTACACCATGAGAAGAGTATACTGGATAGACGGTTCAGCTAATGTTAAGAACCTCAGCCTGAGCTTCACAAACAAGAGACTCCACTGTTCACCTGCTACTATCACTCCTATCATCCCCGGAACTACATCTTTCGGCGGCAGTGCAGGCGATACATACTACAGCTGCGGCGGTTCATATACTGCTAATTCATACTTCGGCGGCCCCGCTGTTTCATTCTCTGTATACTGTGACTCTCCTTCATACTACGGAGAGGGCAACAACGTATACTGCAAGGCTTACAAGGCTAACGGACAGCAGTCCTACAACTCTGTACACACACGCCCCGCTTTCCTCGTTGGCGATTTCGACGGCGACAAGGACATCGACGGAAATGATTACTCTATCATCTACCACGCTATAAACGTTCTCAAGGTAGGCAACAACTATGGCTACGGCTCAATTGCTTACTTCAACTTCAACAACAAGTCATATTCTATCCCTGTTCTTCAGTTCGACATCAACGATGACGGCGTTATCAATCAGGAAGATACAAATATGCACTTCCAGTACATCAGCAGCACTACTTACAGATTTGAAAAGTAAGCTCTGAACATCATAATATATTGCACATACGAAAGGCTCCCTTCGGGGAGCCTTATTTAATTCGCCGGCTCATTATATACAAATCAAAATAATGGTATATAGTTTTTCAATAACTATAAATGCCAACATATTTTTTCTACTGCTCATTTTGCGTTAACCCTGCGCAACAAACGGCATTTTTTCCCTGAAAGTGATATAATAGTAATCAGAGCAGTCGACTTCTCATTATACTAAACACTAAATTTTACAAAGGATATTAAAACTATGAAACACATTATTAAAAAGATCACAGCTTCACTTGCAGCAGCAGTTATGTGTGCTGCTCCTATGGCAAGCTCTTTATCAGCAAACGCTTCCGTAAGCTCAAACGCACGCTACACATTCAGACAGGTATACTGGGCAGACTACTCAGCTAATGTAAAGAGATTTGAGTTCTCTTTCGCAGTAAGAAAGTACCACGATTCAGTACCTTTCTATAATCTTATCGGCAATCAGGCAACTGTTGCAGGCGGCGGAAGCGCAGGCGATACATATTACAGCTGCGGCGGTACTGTAACCGCCAACACACGTCTCAGCGGTCCTTTCCTTTCAGTATCAGCTTACTCCGAGAATCCCGCTGATTACGCTGACAGCTTCGGCACCTGCCGTGCATACAGAGCAAACGGTCAGCAGGCTTATAACGCCGTTAACTATTCCGTTAACAGGAATTATAATTATGACTGGGCTGCTTTCCTCGTTGGTGATTTCAACAATGACCTGAAGGTAGACGGAGCCGATTATTCTTACCTTGATGCTGTTGTTAACTCTTCTATGAGCAACTATGGCTATTCATGGTCAGTTTATGTACTTGACAGAACACTTTATATGTATCAGTTTGATATAAATGACGATGGCGTTATCAATTCTGATGACCTTGATATGTTCAGAGCATATGATGAGAGCCGTCTCACAAAATTCCCTAAGTAATCATTAACTTATTGATACTTGAATAATGCACATACGAAAGGCTCCCTTCGGGGAGCCTTATTCTATATATATAGTTTATAGAACCATCCAAAAAGCAAAACTCACAAAATTCACCGGAATATTTCTATGCCCCGAAATACGTTAACCCTGCGCAACAAACAGCATTTTTCTCCTGAAAGTGATATAATAGTAATCAGAGCAGTCGACTTCTCAAATATTTTACAAAGGATAAAACTGATTATGAAACACACATTAAAAAAGATCACAGCTTCAATCGCAGCAGCAGTTATGTGCGCTATCCCCGCAGCCAACGCTCTGTCAGCCAACGCAGAAGCAAGCATCACCGCACGCTTCACTTACAGAAAGATTTACTATGTTCCTAACGCAAAGAACATTGACCATGTAGTTTTCGGCCTTGCCTGCAATTCAAGCCACACATCTTCTCCTTCCTCCATTCCGATCGCATACGGTTCGCTCACTCCCGGTTACGGCGGAGGCCCCGGCTTCTACAATGAAGGAGGCACTTTCGTTCCCACAGACCCCAACGTAACAGGCCGTATCGTATCACAGTCCGTTCACTGCGACAGTGCAGCAGACTATCACGAGAGAAGCAGCTTTGCATACGCATACAAGGCTAACGGACAGGCTATAAACAACGCTGTTTACTCACTGCCCACATTCCTCGTAGGTGATTTCGACGGAGACATGGACATCGACGGAGATGATTACTCTATCATCAACCACGCTGTAAATGTAAAGCACATCTCCGAAAACTACAGTGTTTATACAACTACATCATTCGATCTGGGCGGTGTTTACCGCACATACAAGGTTTACAAGTTCGACGTTAACAACGACGGCTATGTAAACAATGCCGATGTTTTCCTCCTTGACTGGTACAACAAGGGATATCTCACAAACTTCAGCAACTGATCGGCAGGATATATAACTATGCACAAGCAAAAGGCTCCCCCCGGGGAGCCTTTATTTATGTTATTTCGCCTGTGCCACAAGGAGCTTCCTCAGCTCTGCGTCGTCGTGAACGTCAACGCTGCCGTCATTGTTGAAGTCAAACTGCATTGCAGCCTCCTCGCTGCTGAAGGGTTCCTTGCCCAGAAGCATTCTTCTCAGTCTCACAAGCTGGGCGACCTTATACACCTTTGCAGGCTTTGTGCCGTCGGGCTCTGTGCCGCCTATGAGCTTGCCGCCCGAGTACACGCAGACGTTCTCGCAGCGCTGTGCGTATTCAACGCCGCTGACTATATTATCGTAGTCTATGCCCTCCTTGGTAAGGTCTGTCATGCCCTGCCTGCTCCAGTCGTTGGTGGAATCCCAGTTCTCACCGTAGTAATTGCCGATGATGAGCTGATACTTCTTGTTGGAGTTGGCTATGGCGTAATCAGGCCACGATATCTCGATATAGTATATATCGTCCTTGTACTGTTTCGGCTCTGAGCAGACAGCGGCTCTGTCCGCCACCTCGGTCTGCACCTGATCGTAGGTCTTTTCCAGCACGAAGCTTCCGGGGATCTTCTTTTCGTTGAACTCCTCTATGCTGAAGTAGTATCTGACAGAGATATCATCACGGGGCTCCAGCGAATCGGTATTCACGAAGAAGGTGAGCTTTGTAACGCCTGCGCCTGTGGTCTCCGGAACGTCAGAGCAATAGCCCGCTACCCAGAAATCATCGCCCGAGAACAGCTGTGTATCGTCGCCCTTCTCCTCGGGAGGGAAGTTCTCCTCGGGCTTCATGGTGCCGTCGTTCTTGGCAAGGTACATACCGGCGGCTGCGCCTACGATGGCGGCGTTGTAGTCGATGGTGACCTCGTTGTACGTCCAGTCCTTTGTGATGTCGTTATGCTCGTCGTTCTCATCGGGACCTCCTGCAAGTGCGCCGTAGAGAACGTGCTTGTGCTCTGCGGGATCCTCGGCCATTGTCAGACCCGAAGCCGCACGGTGGTGGGGGTACTTTACGCAGTTCTCGCCGTAGCCCACTATGTAGCTCCTGCCCAGAGGATTGTCGCCGATGATGTATTCCATCTGTCCTATTGACCAGTCCGTAAAGGTATAATCGGGATTTTTGTCGTTATAGAGATCCTTGCCGTTCTGATACTTGTCGTATACCAGCGCTGTGAACTGCACGGCGGTATTGTATCTTGCGCTTCCCCATGTATCAAGGTGGAAATAGCCTGCGGGAGTTAGCTTCTTGTGCATTACCTCGTTGAGCGCCTTGGCCTCCATCTGCCAGAAGTCCAGCACCTCGTACTGTCCCCTGCCTATGGCCACGCGGGTCTCCTCGCAGACCTCGGGGTATATGTCCTGTATGCGTCCGAATATGATACCTACGCCGTTCCACATATCGTTCCAGCAGAGAACGTATCCGGGAGGTGCATAGTAGTCTATGTACTTCTCACAGGCTGCAAGGTAGTCGTGGTCGCGGGTGATGAGGTAGAGCCAGCCTGCTGCGAAGCAGAAGTCGTCCTCCCACTTTGAGGAGCCGTAGAAGCTCTTGGGACCTTCACCGGGAGGGCCTACCGCCTTGTCGTTTTTATTGGCAAAGTCAAAGAGAGCCTTTGCGTAATCAAGGCACTTCTCGGCGTACTCGGGATCGGTGTCTTTGAAATTGTAATAGTTTATGGCCAGAGCCGCGGCGCTCTCCGAAACGTCGTCGGTAGTGGGGAGATCGGCTGTGGCAAAGAATGCGGGACGTCCCATGGCGTCTATCTCGGGGGACTGCCAGTACTCATGATCTACGGAGCCGTCGCCTACCTGATAGCAGAAGGCCACTACATTTCCGTCACCGTCCCTGAAGGTACACCTCATGAAGTAGTCGCAGAAATGGCGGCATATGGTCTCGATATGCTCCCTCTCGCCTATTTCCTCATAGGCCTGACGGAACTCGTAATAGCCCCAGGATACCACTGAGGCGGCATAGGCCTCGGGAAGGCCGAATTTAACGTGGTCGCCTGCGTCGTGAAATCCGCCCGAAACGTCGATGAAGCCGTCGCCGTCGGGATCGAGTATATCCTTGTACTGCTCCATGAAGCTCTCGGACATATTCACGCCGGTGTCCTTTGTGTCTATGGGGTGCATGGGCACCTTTGCGTCGTAAACGTGGCAGTTGCCTCTCCACGCGAACTTGCTCTTGCCCGTTACGTCGGTGCCGCACATATTTGCGTCATAGAAATGCAGGGTGTACTGAAGCACCTTCGCCCAGTTGTTGTCGGTCTCCTCATAGTCGGCAACATAGGGAGTCGCCGCTGCCATAGCAGGCAGCCCTGCCGCAGACGCTGTTACAGCTGTAACTGCCGCAGCTGCCAGAACCGACAGCCTTTTCAATGTTTTCATGATCTCATTCCTTTCCTCACGAGAGTTTATCCATAATGAGATTTTAACTCATAAATCCCATTATGTCAACCCATTACTTGCGGATATACATGGATTCTCACCATATCACAGGACTTGACACGGGTGGGCTTATAGTTTATAATAATTATAAACTAATCAAGTCGCGGAGGTGCTTCGTGGACAATAAAAATCTCAGGGCAGGACTGAAGCACGGCGATTTCATAATAATCGACCTGCTTTGCCTTCAGCTGTGCTTTATCATAAGCTACTGGCTCCATATGCCCTTTGCCAACCCCTACAGCATCGATTCCTTCCAGTATCAGGCTGTGATACTCACCACCAGCCAGCTCCTTGTCATAGTCTTTACCGACAACTACAAGGGCATACTCCACCGCGGGAAGCTGGAAGAGCTGTGGGCTGTTATAAAATACATCGCGGCAGTAATGATACTGGCGCTCATATACCTTTTCGCAGTAAAACATTCAACTGCCGCTTCACGATTGCAGCTGGGCTTCACCTCGGTGACCTATGCTGCTGCCGACTACATTTTCAGGCAGCTGAACAAGCTGAGAGTGTTCAATTCGGGTAAATACCGACAGAACCGCCATTCCGTAGTGCTCATAACCTCATCGGATTCCGCCGGGAAGACCCTCGCCGCTCTTATGAGCGACCCGCGGCACAGCAGCTTCTTTATCTCGGGCGTCATAATCACCGACAGGGAGTGCGGAAACGGAGAAAAGCTCAGGGATATCCCCGTATATCCTCTTGATGAGGAAACTATCTCACGGCTCAGCCACGGCTGGGTGGACGAGGTGTTCCTGCTCCAGTCGGAGACCATGACCTTCCCTTCGGAGCTCATGGACAGCCTTTTCAGAATGGGCATAACCCTGAATTATTCCATACCTCCCATGACCGACGGAAGATGGAACGCAACGGAAATGCGGAGCCTGGGTCCCTATCGTGTGCTGTCAAGCAGCGCCTCCTCCGCCCCCGCAGGAAAGCTGGCGTTAAAGCGCCTTGCGGATATAGCAGGAGGTCTCATAGGCTGCATCATCACTCTGATAGTCTTTGTATTCCTGGCACCTGCCATATACATCAAGTCTCCCGGACCGGTATTCTTCAGGCAGAAGCGCGTGGGACAGAACGGCAAGCCATTCGTTATGTACAAGTTCCGCAGTATGTACATGGACGCGGAAAAACGCAAGCAGGAACTGATGGAAAAGAACAGGATAGACAGCGGCATGATGTTCAAAATGGACGACGATCCCCGTATCATCGGCAGCGAGAAAAAGGACAGAAACGGCCGTCCCAGAGGTATCGGGAACTTTATCCGCAGGCACTCAATAGATGAGCTGCCGCAGTTCTTCAACGTGCTCAGAGGCAATATGAGCCTTGTGGGCACAAGGCCGCCTACTCCCGACGAGTGGGAAAAATACGGTCTCGGACACAGGATAAGAATGAGCATAAAGCCCGGTCTCACAGGCCTATGGCAGGTCAGCGGCAGGAGCCGCATCACCGACTTCGAGGAGGTCGTAAGACTGGACAGAGAGTACATTGAAAACTGGAGCCTGCTCCTTGATCTGAAAATAATACTCAAAACCGTTGCCGTGGTTTTCAAGGGCAGCGGAGCGGAATAGACGAAGAAGGACTTCCCTGCGGAAGTCCTTTTTTATTCATTGATATAAAAACAAGCTCCCACTTTGTGGATAATGTGCAAAAATCGCAAATCCTGTTGACTTTTGTTTGTGCGCGTGATACAATTACAGTAGGATACTTTTGGAAAGGTAGTCATAAATATGGATAAAAAGAATATTATTGACGAGCTGAAGCGCAAACACGATATCCAGCCGTATGAATTTGACGGAACATACCGCTCGGTACACGAAGCGGTGGAGTGTTATGCAAAGCTGAAAAAGACAACTCTCATAAACTACAAGGATCTCGACCTGCTTTATTACCTGTCCCTCGGTATCTGGGGAAATGACAAGAACGAGCGCAAGCAGTATATACAGAACAGCCACCTGCTCCACATAGACAAGGTCATGCTGGATTCGGCTCTTGAAAAGATATGGAGCCGCGGTTCAAGGATGCTGTTCAATCACGTCATAGGGAAAAAGGAAAAAGAGTTCCTTACTACGCCCTTTTCCTTCAGGAATGCTCTTATCGGCGAAAAGACCGAGGCTATACAGTTCTTCTTCAAGATGTGCATAAACCTTTCTGGTCTCGACAACGACGACAAGCTTCTGGGCACCGCTCACAAAATGCTCAACCATATCAAGGATTCGGGGCTGCCTGTATTCGCCATGTCGAGGATACTCCACTGCCTGAAGCCCAACACCTTCCCCATACTGGGCGAAAGCGCCACCGATTCGGCTGTTTACAAGGCTCTGGGCATAAAGCTGGAGAAAACGGACTATCTTACCCATTATATACAGAACTGCCGCAGGATAATAGACTTCCGCAACTCTCACTTCAAGTTCAGGAACATGAGGGTGTTCGATATCATGTCCTGGGAACTCCTCAATGTCAGTGAAGAACCCCGGGAGCAGGAGGCTCCCGCTCCCGGATACCAGCCCAAAAGAACAGACGCTCCGCTCAATCAGATACTCTACGGTCCTCCCGGAACAGGAAAGACCTACAACGTTATCAGGTATGCCGTGGAGCTGATAGAGGGCAGAAAGATCGCCGAAGGCGAGTCCTATTCCTCCGTAAAGGAAAGATATGAGAAATACGCCGCGGCAGGTCAGATAAGGTTCACCACCTTCCACCAGTCCTTCAGCTATGAGGAATTCGTGGAGGGCATACGGCCTGTTGTTGTTGACAGGTACGGCAACGATACCAATACCGCTCACGCCGATACCACAGTTATTTACCGCCCCTACAGCGGCGTGTTCAAGTCGCTGTGCGAAAAGGCGGCAAAGAGTCCCCATATGCGCTTCGTAGCAATTATTGACGAGATAAACCGCGGCAATATCTCAAAGATATTCGGAGAGCTCATAACCCTCATAGAGGAGTCAAAGCGCGGCACTACCGCCATACTCCCCTATTCGCAGACCGAGTTCTTCGTGCCTGCCAATCTGCATATCCTGGGCACAATGAATACCGCCGACCGCTCTATCGCCATGCTGGATACCGCTCTGAGAAGGCGTTTCGACTTCATAGAGATGCTGCCCGAGCCCTCACTCCTTGGTGAATGCGACGGCGTTGACCTGTGTCAGCTCCTCACTGCGCTGAACGAGCGCATAGAGTATTACTACGACCGCGAGCACGCTATCGGCCACGCATACTTCATGAACGGCGGCGCCCCCATACAAAGCATATTCGAGCTGAGAAACGTTTTCTCCACAAAGATAATCCCCCTGCTACAGGAGTATTTCTTCGACGACTACGAGAAGATCAGGCTCATACTGAACGACGACAACGCCTTCATCGAATGTATCAATCCAAAGTATATCAAGCATTTCGACTCGGGACACAAAATGTACCGTCTCGGCCGTCCCGATAACTGGACCAGAGAGAACTTCATAAACATCTACAGCGATGTTTCCTGATGATGGGAGATCAAAATGTATACCAGACACTTTTGCGTATCAGCCCATGACATGATCGTGGATATCTCCCACAAAAACGGAGAGATCACAAAAATGCTGGGCGAATTTGCCGCTGTCTGCAAGGCTGACGGCAGAGAAGCCATCACGGTCAGCCGGGTAAACGGCATAAGGTATTTCACGGCAGGCTCCTACTGCGGTTTCGTATGTCTCGCCGACGGTACCTTCATCGAGATACTGCCCCAGACGGACGGTGATGCCGCAGACGCGAGAAATGCGCTCTGCGCCGAGTTCTGCAGGCGGTGCGGATATACCTTCGTCCCTTCGGATACCGATATGAACTTCATGGAATACTTCATTTCCGTTTTTGCGGGCGAGACCATGAAGATAATAAAAAGCGGCGTGCTATCCGCCTACGCCAGCCGCGAGGAGAATATGCACTCCGTCAGCGGCACCATACTGTTCTCGGAGAATATCCGCCGCAATCTCGTTCACCGCGAGCGTATCTACGTCCGACATGACGTCTTCACTCCCGACCGCGCGGAAAACCGCATAATAAAGGCTGCCGCGTCGGTGCTTATCAGGCTGACGGCCAGTCCGCGCAGCTCCCACCTGCTGAAGGAGGCTCTGTCCTATCTTGACGAGGTGGCTGTGCCGCGCAGTATAGAGGCGGAGTTCGCCAAATGCATCAACACCCGGAACACAAGGAAGTACAGCACCATTCTCAATATATGCAGAATGCTCTTTGACAGGAATGAGGGCACCGCCTTTTCGGGCAAATACGTCACCTGCTCGCAGCTGTACAGAATGAGCTGAAAAACAGCTCCCCGCTCATAAAGATACCTATACAGAAGCCCCTGAACGTGATAGAGCGTTCAGGGGCTTTGCTGCTATTTTTAATTTGCATCAAAAAGAGGACACCGATAATTCCGGATCCCTCATTTTTTCAAACTCTCAGGCAGGCGGATTGTGCTTTGCAATGAAGGCTTCGACATCGCCATTACGGATATCCACCCTGTCAGAATCGCTTACAGCCTCCAGCGCAGCGGACTTTATAACGTCATTGTCCACGGTAACAAATAAGACAAATCTGTCATTCATATCCCCCAGCTGATACCTGTAAACATAGCCGCCCGTGCCTATACCGCCAATGGAACGGAAGTCCTTGAGATCGTCCCAGGTGATATCATCGCCCTTCTTTGAGAGCTCGATAATATCGGTAGATGTGATCATAGGACTGAGATAATACCCGTTACGGCTGACGAGCTCGCGCTTCATGGCGATAAGGTCGAAAACGTCCAGCTCTCCGTCCAGGTTCATATCTGCCGCATAACGGTTGCTGAGCTTTCCTTCGTCGGAGTTCAGAAGGAACTTCTGGAAGGTAACAACATCGGATATGCCGAATGAGCCGTCGCCGTTGACATCACCGTCAGCAGGAGGCATCATTACCCCTTCAAAAGGCGGCAGAGTAGTTGTAACAGCGGTAGTGGTTCCTGTCATAGTGCCCTCAAGAGGAGGTATGGTCGTAGTGACCGTTGTGGTAGTTCCCGTCATGGTGCCCGAAAGAGGCGGTATTGTTGTGGTAGCCGTTGTGGTACCCGTCATTGTTCCCTCAAGAGGAGGAACAGTAACGGTGGTAGTAGTGGTCGTACCCGTCATAGTACCCGAAAGGGGCGGTATAGTGGTAGTCGTTGTTGTGGTGGTAGTTCCCGGCTCGTCGATCAGATCGGTGTTAATTGCCACGCCCGCTGTCTTTACAGGCTCTATATCCTCTGCAAAGGCCGTACCTGCGCTTGCTCCCGAGCTGACTGCAACTGAAGTCAGCAGAGCCGCTATCTCCCGTGTGAATTTTCTCATTTTTTCATTCCTCCCATTTCTTCAGATATTTTCTCCAGTGCTGTGAGAATCTGCACCTGCTCTTCCATGCAGGCTGCCTCCGAAATATCCCTTACCGTGCCTGTTGTAGCCATTTTGCGGCAGGCGCATGAGTTGCGGCAGTAATCTGCTATCTCGCAGCCCTTGCACCTCTCCGAGACCATTGAATAATCGGGGTGTTCCCTTCTTGCCCTCTCGGCCTCGATACCGACGAATATATCGCCGCAGCGATATTCGGCTATGTTCTGGAACTGGACGCAGGGATAGAACTTCCCGTCCCAGTTTATAAAGACCTTCCTCCTGCATATCTCGCAGGTGCCGCGCTTATTTTCCCTGATGCTCTTCTCCTTCACAGCCAGCTCATATACGAACAGGTCGGGAATATCGGCGATCTTCCGCCATTGCTCCCTGAGTATGTCACCGAAGCTGTCGGGATCGGCGGGTTCAAGAAAAGCGTCCATTGCCGCAGAGACCTTCTTCACACCAAGTCCTTTCAGGTACATGATATTATCATACAGCTTCGGAAGAGTCTCCTCCGTATATACCAGCTGCACAAGAGTCTCGGGCTGATACTTCAGCAGCAGCTTCAGATTTGCGTCCAGCAGCGCCGTATCCACGCCGCGTTCGGTACATTCAATGCCGTCGTGGGACATATTGATAATGACCTTCCTGTCCGCACACCATCTGATGAAGTCCTCGTCCAGAAGGGTTCCGTTGGTGGTGATGACCAGCTCCTTTGCCGTAACCTTCTCACAGTAGTATTTTACCGTGTCCTTATACAGCAGAGGCTCGCCGCCGAAAAGATATACTGTCTCAGCATCAGCGCGGCTGTTTATGAAGTCCGCTATCTTTTCTCTTATTTCATCGGTTATGCAGCCGTATTCCGTGTTCAGATGCCTTTCGTAGCAATAGCTGCATCTCAGATTGCATTTGTTGGTTATGCTGATAGTATAATCCAAATCCCTCACCCCATTCCGTACACTTTCCATATTATCATTATAATACAACCCGAAGCACAATGCAATATATTTCATACATTTTTAAGAATTATTGCAAAATTTCTTTCTCACTTGCACAATAACGGCTGCGGAAACAGGTCTTTCCGTTACCGCGTTTGCTCAATAAAAAAGCGATTCAGTTTCCTGAACCGCTTCCTGTGTATGTGCTGCAATCTTGATAACGCTTCATGAAAAAACCGCGTCCCGGTTTTACCGAGACGCGAACCTGCCTGCGGGCTCCCCGCTGTGTATGTGTTGCGATTCAGATACCGCTTAACAAAAAACGCGGTTTAGTTTCCTAAACCGCGTTTTGGAGCTGATGATCGGACTTGAACCGACGACCTACGCCTTACCAAGGCGTTGCGCTACCGACTGTGCCACATCAGCACCAACAAATAATATTATACAACAATGGGGAGTAAAAGTCAATAGCAAGACACATTATTTTTTATGTTAATCAAATATTCCCCAAATTTTTTTCAAAAAACGCTTGACAAGCAAACTGATTTCTGATATAATATTAAAGCAGTCACGAAATACTGCAATGCGAGTGTGCTGGAATAGGCAGACAGGCACGTTTGAGGGGCGTGTGTCGACAGACGTATGGGTTCAAGTCCCATTACTCGCACCAAATATCTGAAAACCTGTTAGAGGATACGTTTTATCGTACACTCTGACAGATTTTCATTTTATAAAAAAATTTGGCTTGACAACTATCGTTTGCTTTCGGGTGCGTTTATTTTTTCCGTCCCGACTACTAAGACCTTGATATGGCTCGTCGATACCTTTCCTGGCAAACCAAGATATGAAGTTTGTACTAAACAGGTTCGTTCGTCATGGCTCAATCCTTCATCTTATTCAGTAGAAGTTTCAAGGTGTAGCAATTCATCTCAAGCCCCCTTATTCAGTTATCAAGTTTCTTGTCAAGGAAACTAAATAAAAAAGCCTACAAAAGGCAAAAAAAGGCAAGCCTTCCAGACACCGCAACGTAACTGAAAGGCTTGACAAGGTCTATTATAAGTGCTATAATATAATGCAAAAACATTACACCGCACGCAAATAGCATTCTCACTAAGTCATTCAGACAATCCAGTGTCTGTATGATTACGAGGCGTAGTCAGTCGCCAAACTGTCTATGCCTTGTGGGGGTGCTTTTTTATTAGCTGATTGCATTATACCATATTTGTTTCTTCATGTCAACCTGCTTTTGAAATATTTTTTTACTGAACAATTATTATAAGCAATTTTTGACCGGCACAGCAACAACCGCCTACTCAAAAAAAGAGTAGGCGGTTTATTTTATGTAGGATTTGCAATTTTTACAAGATCTCCATCTTTATAACCAACACACATTCTTTCAAGCCAAGCCTGAATTTCTTCCTCTGCTTCTTCCTTGCTATCATATTGCATAGACAATCCTGCTGTATCTGTTAATACAACACATCGCTCTTTTAATAATTCTCCTTGAATGAATACAGGATGCACTGTAGCAACATAATATATACTGCTTTTCGATTTATATAAATAAATCAATCTGTTATTATGTATATCTATTTCTTTGCCTGTAAAAAAGCATGGATAACCTATATCGACATCCATAGGAAGCGAAATGTAATCCTCTACCCTTCCATTAGTGGCATATACAGAAACAAGTTCATATTCATCATCGCCTGTATGATCATGTTCAATTATTTCCGTATCAATCAAGTACTTTATTCTTTCGTCTATTGTTTCACGACATAGTTTATCTATGCTTTCAAGAATTTCATTCGTTAGTACCGAATTATCGATTAAACAAGCAGGAACACTATCTATCGACAATTCGTATTCTTTTGTATCTTCTTTAATTTTATACTTCATACCTCCAAATAGCTCTTCCAATGCTTCTTCATTCGGATCAGCTTCCACTTCAACTTTCATCTTTTTCTTATCAGCTGATATGATTTTTGCTTTATAATCAAATTGATCAGAATAATCTTTTGCTCCATAATCCAAGGCAATATCCAGACACTCTGGATATGCGCTCTTTTCATTATCAATGGATAACGAAAGAGTTTCAAAAGGATCAACCAACGCTATTTCTTCTTTAACATTACCCGGATGTAACTCTGTTATTGTTTCTATTTCTATGTTTACATTTGTATCACTATGAATTTCGCTTTTACTCTTTGACTTGTGGTCGGACTTGTCTCCGCAAGCGCAAAGGCTTAAAAATGCTGCTGATGCCACAATTATTAATGATCTTTTCATGACTGACCTCCTTGTTTCCTTTAGAATATCATATTATTTAATTAATGTCAATCGACATATCAGCGAAATTTAATTGATCAACATCATCTTATTTGACGCCAAAGTAAAATTGTGCTATTATAGCACAAAATCTCTCTTGTTTTTAAGGAAACGTCGAGAATATAGCCTTTTTTGAATGAAGCACAGCAAAACGGAAGTATATTGGTATATTATACATTTCACGCTAAAAAACTACATTTCACGCAAATACGTTGATTTCTCCTGCATGAAATGTTATAATTTATGCATTGTTTTGAAGCATATGACAATACCTCTCTCAGTCACAGTAATACTATCACCTTTCTCTTTCTATCATTCCTACCAATCATTCCGCTCCTTAGTTTCCACGGTATTGTCTATTTTTTTACCGAAAGGAGATCGACTTAGTTCACAAGAAACATCGCTGCAAAAACTATAATAATAATGGTATCTTTTTCGCAGCCAAAACACATGATACCATACATCGGAGGAAAAATGTTTAAAAAGATTTTATCAGCACTACTCTCAGCAGTAACTGTTGCAGGCTTTATTCCACAGATACCTGCAAATGCAGAAGAAACAGTCCCCTATCCTTACACTTTATTTGCAGGCTCGGATGAAGAGGGTGCTATCACTATCAACTCAAATAATATTTGTATCAATGGAAGCCTTGCTACTAACGGAACTATATCCTCAAGCGCTCAGAACTTCAATATTAATGGAACAAGAAAAGAAAACGCTCAGGAAGAAATGAAACTGTTCTTCAGCAAGATAGACAGCAGATACTTTACTTCTCATGTTGATACTTATTTCGAGGATTACTTCCTTGAGGATACCAATATCAACATCAATATGCCTATTGAAGCTGAAGGAGATATCGGTCTTACAGGTAATATAAATATTACAAGCGGCATAAAGGCTCTGAATGATGTTATCCTCAGCGGAAACGTGGAGAACTCCCAGGACTCTGTTATCTGTGCTGAAACCGGTAATATAACTATAAATACAGATAATGTTAACCTTAACGGACTTGTCTATGCACCTTATGGCTGCGTTAATATCACTGCACAGAATCTGAATATCAACAGTGTTATTATCATTGCTGATACTATAACTATAACCTGTCCAAATCTCAATGCAAACTACAACTCTCAGATGGCAGAGTTCCTTGGCAATGAGTCGGAACCAATAAACAATGATGATATAGAGATAGTTGCTTACGGCGAGTATGATTATGAAACAGATGTATTCAGCGTATACTGGAATACCACAGTACCCGACGGAAGCTTTGATATACAGGTATCAGATGATGGTGAGAACTACATATCAATAGGTACTGTAACAAACGCAGATTCTTTTGAATACTCATTCACAGAGCCTTTTGAAAAGAAATACATAAAGGTAATTGAAACCACAAACAACGGTACGGTATTTGAATCTGTTCCTTTCATAGTAATCAGTACAGAGAACGGATATGATACAAAAGTTCTTGACAGCGATGAAGACGGTCTTCCGGATATATATGAACTGAAAATAGGTACCGATCCCTATGATACTGATACAGATGATGACGGACTTACAGATTATCAGGAATATGTCTTTACTCAGACTGATCCCCTTGTTTATGATTCGGTAACAGAAGGTATTTCCGATGCTGATGCAGATACAGATGAGGACGGTCTCAGCAACATAGACGAGTTTACAAGAAGAACATATCCCTGGACTCCCGATACAGATCTGGACGGGCCCAGCGACTATGACGAAATCTATGTATATGGAACAGATCCGCTGGTCGCTGACAGCGATGAAGACGGGATAGATGACGGTTCAGAGATAAAACTTGGCCTTGACCCGAATGATCCTGCAACAAATGGCGTTCCCGACGGCGAATATGCTGTTCAGCAAACTATATCTGCGGATAACAATATTCTCGCTTCCGTCAATACAGCTGAAAGCCCATATGTGCTCTCGATAGATATAAAGACCAACGGTGATGCTGAAGAAGAGCTTACTGTAGATGAGAGCGGTTATTCAGCTGCCATAGAAAACGATGCTATGATAGGCGCAAGTGTCAACATAGATATCACTGACACTTGCAATCCTGAAGAAATAGTGCTAAAATATGAAATTAGAGATGAATATGTCAACAATGAGCCTTCTGTATATTCAGGGAATGAGCAATTTCAAGGGATAAAACGATTTGCTGTATTTAAGTATTTTGAAGACGTAAAAGCACTTTTACCGCTTTACACTGAATATGATGAAATAACAAACACTATTTCTGTCAATGTCGAAGACGGTGGCACATATTGTATAATGGATACGGAAAAGTGGTTCAGTGGTCTTGGTGTCAATCTTAGTGAAACTTATGAAGAGACTGAATCACCACAAGTGTTTAGACAAAATGCTCCTATAGCCTTAGCACCTGAAAACACTGTACAGTCAACCAGTTCAAATCAGCAAAAGGGTAAGGGAGCATACGGATATCTTTTTGAGAATACTCCTGTTGATCTTTTTTTTATGATTCAAAATAGCGGTTCAAATAATGAATGGCAAAAAGAAAATTTTGAGTTTGAAAAACAGCTAATACATGATATTTCAGCATATGCATTTAATAAATATCATGACGTATGGATTCATATAATACCATACGGATTTACTACAGGTGATTCGGTTGAATTAAATGACGGATGGCCCATTGAAACCGATATAGCTGACGTGGATAAAGTATTATCAAAAGTAGAATATTTATCCTATGGTTCTTCTGCATATAGAAATATAGGATATTTGCAAACAGTTAAGAATCTTCGTCAATCATACAGAGAGAATTCAAAGAAATATGTAATTAATCTTATAAACGGCACTACAAATTTCACCTCTATTCAATATAATGGTGTATATTTTCAGCAAGACTGTGAATGGGTATACTACTATTTTTGGGCAAACGATATGGTTTTCTCTGAGATCGTATATAACGGAAATAACTTTGATCCTTATCTGCATGAATATATAAATGGAAACCCAATAGGCATAGACTTAGACAAGACGACAATGATAAAGCATATTGTTGATAATATTGGTGTTGATCTTACACTTGACACAACTTCCAAAAGCAATTATAATGATGTCATAGAAAACATCAATAAACAGATTTCAAGAAAATCGTTGTATGGCGCATACTCACCTATTGATTGGAAGCCTATTGTACTAAGTGGAGAACTAAACAGTGAAAACGGTATAGATACAGATGGTGATTGCCTTACTGACTGGGAAGAAACAGATACATCTAAGCTAAAAATGTATGATGATGGAAGTTTTGATTTACCAACAATTCATGATTATATTAATTGGATTAACTACAAAAGCTATCGCGAAAGCATCATTAATTTTATAAACCAAAAACTTGCGAATATTAATTATGTTTTTCCGGAAGAAGCACCTTTTTCTCCATCAAATGGTCTAACAATGGCAGATTATATTTATAATCTAAGAGTAATAGCTATAACAACCGATCCTTCAAATATTGATACTGATGAAGACGGGTATACAGATTTAGACGACCCTGATGGAGTTTTACCTCCTAAATACTTAAACGGTAAATATGATTTGTTCGATGGAGAAATATACTCATTATTAATGGGGAATAATTGCTTTGAATTAATTGAAAATGATAACAGTAATAATACTTCAATAATCAGAACTTCCTTATGTGATGGTTCCAATAAACAGAGATTCAGATTTATATGGCATGATTCTCAAAACGGATATACCATCCATCCCATATCAAATGAAAACATGGTACTAAGTTTTATACCATCTTCTCATGAAGTAAGAATTACTACATATATAAATACTAAAATTGATTTGAACCAATTATGGGAAATCATACCCTGTTCCACAAGTTCCAAAGTTATTATTAAAACAAAGTACGTTGAAATCAATGGATTCAGCTCCATGAGTTTTTATCTTTCTTGCGATGATTCATCTCAAAAATTAATATGTTCATCATATAAAAAAGATGAATTTATTATTTCCAATCCAGAGTATCAGTGGAAAAGGTATGGCGAGATATATTGTCAAGCTCTGATTGATGAAGCAAATGGAAATAATAGTGATGAATTACGAGCAATAAAGAATTGCCAAATTAATTATTCAAACATTAACTTGATTTATTATAATATTATAAAAGAAAGAATCAATAATAAAGATTACAATCTTTTGATTAATCAAGATGGAGGAATTTTTGAATATGCTATTTTTGCAGAAACAAAGATGAAATATGTAATTTGTGAAGCACTTGGAACATATAACGCTTTAAAGATGGCTGATATAATTGGAGATGATTCTACGAATATTAGCTTTTTCAGGTTAGCCTCCGAATTTGAAATTAACGCGATACAAACCAATTATTCAGAAATACTATCTCCATTTGCTAAAAGCATATTAAACATTTGGGAATTTTCAAATGATGGAGGATTAGGTAGTAACCCCAAAAAAATTAAAAACTGCCTAGATGTATATAATGCTAATTATCAGATTATAGATTCATGCCGAGAACCTTTTATCGGTATCAGTGAGGAGAAAAATTCCAAACTGTGCAGTGAGTATGAAAGTTTTATTACAGAAACAAATTCAAATGGTTTATTAAAAGCAAAAAGTGGAATAATATCATTTACGTTTGATATAACGAAGATTCATACATATGCAATGAGATATGATCCTAATCAGCTTGATGGAAATTGTTTTAAAGGCTTTAACAGAAGTGATAGTGCTACAACTTCATGGGATAACTCTACAGTAAAAAACAATCTAACAACTAACATGAAATATAAACACTCTTATTATATCGGATATGTATTATATTAATGGAGATGATAATAATGCGAAAGAAACTATTTTTCATTTTTCTATCTGGTTTTGTAATAATTGCTTTATCAATATATTTGTTATCGACACACTATTCTAATAATACTATTATAACTGTAAATAACAATTACAATTATAATCATATGTGTTCAATCATCAATGAATACTATTATGTCAAGGGAAATGATGTATACAATAAAAATGGTAAAAAAGTAATAGAAGAACTTAAATCTCCGCTTATATGTGCTTATGATAATAGTTTGTATGTCTATTCAGATAACTCCCTCATGCGATTTGACAATAACATGAATATGTCTGAAAAATATGAAGTAGGCGCTGAAATACTGTCCTTCGGGATAAAGGATAGTTTCTTTTGCGGTATAGATAAAGAGCTTGAACCATATATATTCGCACTTGATTCATCTGAACCACTGCAATATACCTCTCTGAACAATTCATTTAATAAAAGTTATCTGAAGTACTACGAAACTGATGGATTAAAGATAATATCATCAGATCACGATAACAATACTGCATTTAAAAGCAGTGCGATAGTATCTAACGATTCTATTATAACACGTTACAGAAATGAATACGGAGAATACATTATTCATAATAATGCTACAGAGCTAATTGCGAGTTCCGCATTAAACACAAGTGAACCTACATTGGTAAAACTTAGCTATAAGACAGGCGAAGGATCAAGATCCGATATTCTTTCAGGGTACTATCCTGAAGATATTTCAGCAATAAATCAAAAAATAGTTTTTATAGGTATCAGAATTCCTTCTGATCCACACAAAAACATTGAAGATATGTGCTGTGTAAAAGAACACATATCTGATATTATTGCAGTTATAGATGCCAATGATATGAGAATTGAAAAAGAATACAAAACAAAAAAAGGTGAACGCATTTTATATGCCGATACAGAAAAGGCAGTTACCTATTATCGTGGAAAATACATTACTTATTCTACTAAAAATTGGAAAAAGATTGATTCACACAAAGCATCTGAAATAAAGAAAGACGGATCATACACCTTTGAGACCTGCGGTAATTATATCTTCGTATTTGATGACAATACCGGGAAAGTCATAAACAAAATTTCAATTGAATAACGAAGCCTATGAAAGTAAACGCCCTCCATCAAATTAAATGGAGGGTGTTTTTTAGTGACTCTGCGAAAAAATATCTGTAAATTCAGAAACTATGATTAAAACGTTGTAAGCGTCAAATAAAGGACGTATTCCCCACAAAAGGAATCTGATGTATAATAAA
>NZ_CAMYUE010000016.1 GCF_947301925.1 uncultured Ruminococcus sp. | reverse complement strand
TAGGTGCAGCCAGCTCTTCAAGAGTGTATGTACCGTCTTCAACAGTTACGATAGTGGAAGTCTTGCCTGACATCCATACCAGTGATGAACCGACGCCGTTGATGATAGTTCCCTCGTCGCCGATCTTGATCTGACCGTCCTTGAATACGATCGGATTGCCTTCGCTGTCCTTACCTGTGAGGGTAAGCTTAGCGTCCTTGATCTCCTTGCTGTTCATTCCGTCTATCTTGCTGATATTAACGGTAACAAGTGTGGTCGTGGTAGTAGGCGTTGTGGTCGTTGTAGATGTCGTGCTTGTTGTCGTCGACGTTGTTGTCGTCGTCGTAGACGTTGTAGTTGTCGTCGTGGACGTTGTTGTTGTCGTTGTAGTCGACGTTGTGGTTGTAGTAGTAGTTGTTGTTGTTGTAGTTGTTGTGGTGGTAGTTGTTGTAGTTGTAGTTGTAGTTGTGGTTGTGGTTGTAGTAGTTGTTGTGGTAGTTGTGGTAGTAGTGGTTGTAGTTGTTGTGGTGGTTGTCGACGTTGTTGTCGTTGTGGATGTTGTTGTAGTAGTTGATGTGGTAGTGGTGGTTGTTGTTGTCGTAGATGTAGTGGTCGTTGTGGACGTTGTTGTCGTCGTTGTTGCCTCTGCATCGTTGACCTTGATAGCACCGTTAGCCTTATCAACTACATAGTAGCCTGACTCAGCAGTCTCATCGTCTGCGTCCTTCAGGTCTGCGCCGCTGGCAGCTATGATCTCGTTCTCGCTTATAGTGAAGCTGAGCTCTGAAGCGATGATGGTGTATGTTTTGTCACCGTCGGTGAATGTCTCGTCATCACCTGTCTCCTTCAGTGTGTAGGTACCGTCCTTGAGTGCCTTGACGATCTTTGCAGTATCGCCTGAGATCCACTGGATACCGATAACCTTGCCTTCGCTGTTAACTACGGGAGTGAAGTCCTTGTCTGCCTTGTTTGCGTCTGTGATAGATGTCCAGTCAATGTCGGAGTTAGTGATCTCGATATGAGCATTCTTAACTTCCTTCTGACCTGTGATATCGTACTTGCCTATTGTGAACTGGTTGGGAGCGTCCTCGATAACGAGGTGTCCTGTTGCTTCGTCCACATAAGCGTTGCCTGTGGTTGTTGCGCTTACATCCTTTACCTGACCTTCGTCAAGATAGAATGTGAATGTGGAAACTACTGTGTATCCGTCGGGAGCGGCGTTCTCTATGAGAGTATACTTACCGTTCTTCAGACCTGTGAACTTAGCAGAGTTTCCGGGGAATTCTACTTCTGTAACATCGCCGAGTGCCTTGCCGCCGTTGACGCTGACGCCCTTGAGAGTAACGCCCTTGTCCTCGGCCTTGAGAAGGAATGTAGCCTGGCCTGCGTCTGCGGAAATCTCCTCGCCGCCCAGAGCCTTCTTGTCGATTGTTATTGTAGAAGCCAGCTCGTCCTGTACCTCAAGAGTCTTGCCGTCGTCCTTCTTGACTACATTTCCGCTTGTTACTGTGTCAACGTCTGTAACAACACCGTTGTCAATTGTGAAGTTGAACTTTGTAACTACTTCATAGCCGGTAGGAGCAGCTGTCTCTTCGAGGCTGTACTTGCCGTCCTTGAGACCTGTAAAGTCGATATTGTTGCCTGTGAATTCGTAAGATGTATCATCGGCTGTGAGAGTCTGTGACTTAGCCTCTCCGTCCTCTGTCCAGCTTACTGTTACACCTTCAAGTGTCTTGCCCTCGTCCTCAGCTGTGAGCACGAATGTAGCCTGACCTGCCTCTGCGGGGATCTCCTCGCCGCCGAGAGCCTTCTTGTTGATGTTGAGAGTTGACTTGGCGTCCTCAACTACGAGGTGACCGTTTTCGTCAACGTATGCGTCTCCGTCTGTTACTGTGCTTACATTTGAAACGTTTCCTTCCTTGTCAACGTCGAATGTGAACTCTGTAACTGTTGTGAAGCCGTCGGGTGCAGTTGTCTCCTTGAGAGTGTATGTACCCTCCTTGAGACCTCTGAGAACTGCTGTGTTGCCGTCAAAGTCGATGGACTTATCGCCCTCTGATGCCTTGACTGCGCTCTCGCCCTCGCCGACTTCTACACCTGTGAGGTCGAGGCCTTCGCTCTTGGCTGTAAGTGTGAACTCAGCCTTGCCCGATTCCTCGGGGATAGGTGTTCCGCCAAGTGCCTTCTTGTCGATTACTACTGTTGTCTTGTCGTCCTCGACTACGAGGTGGCCTGTCTTTTCGTCAACGTAAGCCTTGCCGTCTGTAACGGTGCTTATGTTGGAGATATTGCCGTCCTCGTCCACGTCGAAGGTGAACTTTGTAACTGTGATGAAGCCGCTGGGAGCAGCTGTCTCTTCAAGTGAGTATGTGCCCTTGCCCAGGCCTGTGAAGCTTACGCCGCTGCCTGAGAAGCAGAAGTGATTGTCTCCTGCTATGATAGTCTCGGAGGTTGCACCCTCACCTGTACCCTGAGTTACTGTTACGCCCTTGAGATTCATGCCCTCATCCTCAGCTGTGAGAATGAATGAAGCCTCGCCTGCGCTTGCGGGGATCTCCTCGCCGCCCAGAGCCTTCTTGTCAATGGTGATCGTGTGCTGTCCGTCCTCAACTACGAGGTGACCTGTTTTTTCGTCGATATAAGCCTGGCCGTTTGTGTTTGTGCTTACGTTAGCGACCTTGCCGTCAACGATATCGAATGTGAACTTTGTAACTGTTGTGAAGCCGTTGGGTGCAGCTGTCTCTTCGAGACTGTATGTGCCGTTCCTGAGGCCCTCAAATGTTACGTTGTTGCCTGTGAATTCGTAAGATGTAACGCCTTCGCCGAGAGTCTCGGATGTAGCTCCTTCGCCCTCGCCCATGCCGACTGTTACGCCTTCGAGTGTCTTGCCTGCGTCCTCAGCTGTGAGTACGAATGTAGCTGAACCAGCCTCTTCGGGGATCTCCTCGCCGCCGAGAGCCTTCTTGTCAAGGGTCATTGTTGATCTTGCGTCCTCTACTACGAGGTGACCGTCTTCGCCAACATATGCCTTGCCGTCTGTTACTGTGCTTACATTTGAAACATTGCCCTTTTCGTCAACGTCGAATGTGAACTCTGTAACTGTTGTGAAGCCGTCGGGTGCAGTTGTCTCTGTGAGAGTGTATGTACCCTTCTTCAGGCCGTTCAATACTGCTGTGTTTCCGTCGAAGTCAACTGATGTAGCGCCCTCTGTTACATTTACAGCGTCCGCGCCCTCGCCGACAGTAACGTCTGAGAGATCAAGTCCCTCGCTCTTTGCTGTCAGTGTGAACTTAGCCTTGCCTGCGTCCTCGGGGATAGGTGTACCGCCGAGAGCCTTCTTGTCGATGATGACCTTTGTCTTGGTGTCCTCAACTACGAGGATGCCGTTCTCATCGATATAAGCCTTGCCGTCTGTAACTGTGCTTACGTTTGTAACCTTGCCCTTTTCGTCAATGTCGAATGTGAACTTGGTAACTGTTGTGAAGCCGTCGGGAGCAGCTGTCTCCTCAAGTGAGTATGTACCCTTCTTGAGGCCTGTGAACTTAACGTTGTTGCCCTCGAACTCGTATGAGGTATCGGTCTCGCCGAGAGTCTTGCCTGTTGCGGCTGAACCTACTGTTACCTCTACTCCTTCAAGAGTCTTGCCCTCGCCCTCTGCTGAGAGAACGAATGTAGCCTTGCCTGCGCCTGCGGGGATCTCCTCGCCGCCCAGAGCCTTTTTGTTGAGTGTTACTGTGGACTTCCTGTCCTGTACCTCGATGGTTCCGTCGTCCTTCTTTACAGTAAGACCGTCTGTTACAGCCTCAACTTCCTTGACCTTACCGTTTTCGATGGTGAAGGTGAACTTTGTGACTGTTGTGAAACCGTCGGGAGCTGCGGTCTCCTCAAGGCTGTACTTGCCGTTCTTGAGACCTGTGAAGTTTACGTTGTTGCCTGAGAACTCATAAGAAGTATCATCAGCTGTAAGAGTTGTGCCTGATGTACCCGTACCTGTTGATACTGTAACGCCTTCAAGAGTCTTGCCGGCGTCCTCAGCCTTCAGTACGAATGTAGCGGAGCCTGCCTCTGCGGGGATCTCCTCGCCGCCGAGAGCCTTCTTATTGATTGTAATGTCAGACTTCTTATCCTCAACTACGATATGTCCGTTTTCGTCGAGGTAAGAATCGCCGTTTGTAGTCTTGGTAACATTTGTTACCTTGCCGTTTGCGTCCACATCGAATGTGAACTTTGTAACTGTTGTGAATCCGTCGGGAGCAACTTCCTCGGTAAGTGAGTATTTGCCAGCCTTCAGGTATTCAAATACGGCATTGTTTCCGTCGAACTCTGCTTCTGTAACGCCTTCGCCCAGAGCCTCGCCGCCGTTGAGCTTAACGCCCTCCAGTGTTGCGCCCTCGTCCTCTGCCTTCAGAGTGAACTTGGCATTTCCTGCCTCTGCGGGGATAGGTGTACCGCCCAGAGCTACCTTGTCAAGGTTGATAACGGGTCTGTCCTCTACCCTGAGGACCTTGCCGCCGTCTGTAGGTGTTACCACGCCGTCTGTAACAGCGCTTACCTCTGTTACAAGACCGTCTGTGATCTTGAATGTGAACTTGGAAACTGTTGAGAATCCGTCGGGAGCTGTTGTCTCCTCAAGTGAGTATGTACCGTTCTGGAGATACTCGAACTTGGTGCTGTTGCCCTCGAACTCGTAGGATGCAACTTCGCCCAGAGCCTCGCCGTCGTTGACCTTGACGCCCTTGAGTGTAGCGCCTTCGTCCTCAGCAGTGAGTGTGAACTTTGCGTTGCTTCCGGTGATGATCTCGCCGCCCAGTGCAGCCTTGTCGATCACCATGATAGGAGCGTCCTCGACCTTGATGTGGCCGTCTTCGCCTACGTAAGCCTTGCCTGTTGTACCAACTTCGCTTACTTCCGTTACCTTGCCCTTATCCACCTTGAAGGTGAACTCGCTTACTACTGAATAGCCTGCGGGAGCCGCTGTTTCGGTAAGCTTGTATGTACCGTTTCTGAGACCTGTGAATGTGATGTTATTGTCTGTACACTCAATATTCTCGACCTTCTTTACAGGCCCGAGACGTGTGCCGTTGTTTATGCTTACGCCTGCAAGATTACTCATGGCTCCTTCGCCAACAGCTTCGAGTGTGAATTTTGCGCTGCCTGCCTCTGTAGAAATTACCTTTCCGCCCAGTGCAGTCTTGTCGAGAGTGATAGTGCCCTGCTTTGTATTGAGAAGTGACTCTGACTCTCTCTCGCTGATGACAACGCCTGCGTCGTTCATCTCGACAATAACGCCGTCCTTGATAACGATGGTCTTATCGGCCGCCTTTTCGTAGCCCTTGGGAGGTGTTGTCTCCTCGAGCTTGTATGTACCGTCCAAAAGGCCCTTGAATACCTTGGGATTGCCGTCCTTTGTGTTCCACTCGATGAAACCGCCTACTTCCTTGATGGTGTCAGCGGCAGGAATATTTACGTCTGCGGACTTTGATGAACCCTCAAGGAATGTGAGCTTCATAGCTGCACCTTCATTTGTGCCTGTGGGCTGTGTAACGCCTGACGCACCGAATTCCTTGGTTATTGTTATCTCGGATACCTTATCCTTGATGATTATGTGTGTGGGATCAGCGGGATCAACACTGTACTCGCCTGTTGTGGAAGCGCCTGTAAGTGTGATAACTCCGTCTGTGATGTTGAACTCGAATTCAGACTTAACCTTTGCATAGCCGTTAGGTGAAGCTGTCTCTTCGAGAACATAATCGCCGTCCTCAAGGCCTGTCATAGCAGCATTGCCGCCTGTGAACTCATAAGCCTTGCCTTCATCTGTGAGTGTTGCGATCTTTGATACCTGTACAACAGGCTTCAGAAGATCTCTTGCCTCGGCACGGATATTGTAGATCCTGCCGTCGTCAAGTGTGAGAACGTAAGTACCGTCGTAGATACCATCAATTTTGAGCGTATCGCCTGTTGCAGTACCTGAGATCTCATAGAGGTTCTGTGCTGCTTCGATTGCAGCTCCGTCAACTGTTACATTATAGAATGTATTGCCGCGGAGGGTGTAGCCCATGCCTGCGGTCGTATTCTTTATTGTAACGCCCTTGGAATTATCTGTAAGGCCTACGAATGAAGTAAAGGACTCGTCAAGTGTCTCATCACTGAGTGTGAGAGTGCCGAGCTTTGTGCCGTCCTTCTTTGTGAGCCTGAACTCTGCGCCCTCGATAACGTTGGCGTTCATGTCGTACTTGCTCACAGAAATGGTCTGCTTCTTATTTATAATGTCGTTGACCTTCTCATAACCGTCTTCCGCATAAACGTCACCGCTTGCTGTAAGCTTGCCGTCTGCGTCTCTTGCGATAGTGAAGGTTCTTACTGCTGTATCTCTTGTGTAGCCTGCGGGAGCGCTGATCTCTTCGATCTGGTATGTACCCTCGGGAAGGCCTGTAAAGATAACTGCCGAACCGATGGAGTACCACTCGAATGCTGATTCGCTGTCGCTTGCTAAATTCTTGATCTCATTCTTGCTGAGCTCAAGCTTATAGGGTGCGATGCCTGCGTCAGGCTTGTTCCAGCCGTAGCCGTTAGCGGTAAAGTACTGTGTATCGTGAGCCTTTACCTTTGTGATGTCAGCACCGCTGGTGCTTGTGAGTCTGAGAAGAGCACCGGGAACAGGTGTATCGTTCTCGTCTACCTTTCTCAGTGAGATCGAGTACATATCGTCTGTTATGGTCACCACGCTGTTATGAGCATCTGATGTATCATATGCAGCTGTACCCGAAACAGATGAAGGCTTGCCGCCGTCAACTCTGAACTTGATCTCGCTTACAGGCTGGTAGCCCTCGGGAGCTTCTTCTGTCAGAGTATATGTACCGTCAGGGAGTCCCTCGAACTCGATATCCTGTTCGATGGTCGTCCATGTGATAGTGCTTTCTGTGTATGCGGGCTTGCCCTTGGTGTTTGAATCAAGGTTTGACTTGACGCCCGATGCAAGATTATCGTCGGCATTTGCAGCCTCATCGAGAGTAAGAGTGAACTTAGCGCCCGTAAGTCTCTTTTCAGCAGACTTGAAAGTAAGTGTCTCGTCTGTCTGAGTGTCGATAGTCATAATATCGGAGAGCTTTACGAACTTGATCTTATTAGCGATCTCCTCGCTCTTGTTTGTAACGATGATGTGCTTGTTGCCTCCTGCTGCACCGTTGCCGTCATAGGAAACGGTGTAGCCTTCAGGAACGTTGTCCTCTACTATATAATAGTAGTAAACAAGACCTGCCTTGCTTGCCTTCTCGAGATTTTCCCATTCCTCGTTCCAGCTGTTTGATTCCTTGAGTGACTTTGAACCGATGATCTGTGATGCGAGGGGGTCACCGCTGATGGCAGTCACCTTGCCGTCTGCTACTGTTACCGTAACAGCTCTTTCCTCGATCTTGAATTCGTATTCGCCGTCGTCAATAGCAGCGTTTATACTGCCGTCCTCCTGAGGAGTAAAAAGGTCTTCCCTGCCTTCGTAATTCTGATTCTGGTAGTATGTGACCTTGTTTGCATCCTTATCGGCAACTGCCTTGTACTCCTGACCGTCTATCCTGAACTTGCACTTTTCCGTGTCGCCTTCAGCGATGAAGTTTACGAGGTCAGTAAACTTGTTTGCCAGTGTGAACTCAGCAGCGGGATCTGTAACGCCGGACTTGGGCAGACGGTAAAGAGTAACGCTTATTTCGTCACCGCTGTGGTTGTCGTTTCCGTCGCTCCACTTCTTCTCAGCGGAGATCTCAAGTGTTTCCTTTGTATTATCGAGAGGATTCAGGAAGAATGCCATATGGCTCTCTTCATCAGCCTTTATCTTGTTGGCAATGATGTTACCGTTTATCTGGAATACGTTGAAATCGGTATCGGGAGCCAGAACACAGCCCAGCGGTATACCGTCAAAGCCGAACTTTACCTTTGAGCCGCCGGGGGCTGCATTATAGAAGTTGTAAAGGATATTGGTACCGCTCTGAACGGTAGCCTCGCCGTTGTTGAGGTTAGCGTCTGATCCTTCAACGGGGATATAATCCCATTTTGTCTTCCAGAACACATCAGGCTGCTGCTGGAGGTCTACGTTTACGATAAGAGTCTGGCCGCCGCCGTATCTTCCGTCCTTGTAGTTGATGCCGTTTACAGCGATCTCGTAATACTTGTCAAAGTCCTCAGCCTTGATATTGAGAACATTGGCGCCCTCAGGATAGAGGTTGAGAGTAGCCTTGCTTACGTCATCGCCGTTCCAGGGATCCTTTCCTCCGTCCCATATAAGCGACTCATATCTGTTGTCCTTGTAGGTACTTGCATAGTCATCTGACATAGTCTCATAATAGGTCTTCAGAGCTGCAAAGTCGATGAAAGTGCTGCCTGCATGAGCATAATAGCTCTCAGTGCCCGATTTCAGGTTATTGGTAACCCTGAACATTATCGGTCCATTATACTTTGCAGGAGGATCGCTCTCTTCAAAAGCCTGACGTTCCTCTGAGTTCGCGTATGCTTCAACAAGAGCGGGATAATCTCCCTTCTTGCAGGGATAGATATTCACGCCGGAATATCTGCTGTCATTGGTTGGGTTGAATACCGTAGGATATGGCACCTGAACTCTGTCATTTGCAGGTGTTACTTCTTCCCAGCTCTCGCCTGTTTCGTAGTTGTATTTTGTTTCTCTCTTCTCGGGCGTATCGTTGCCCCAAATCTCGTAATCCTCGGGCAGGAGCCAGTCGTAAAGATAGTTAACGCTCAGTGTGGTAAAAATCTTGCCGTCATCAGGCTCACAAATGATATCGCTTCTTGTACGCGGATCCAGAGTCCATACCAGTTCATCGGTAACGACATTGAGAAGTCTTCCGACGTCCTGGCTGGGAGCGGTATAGTTCGCGCCCATGATATAAACAGGCGTTGCCACGTTACCGTTTACATGGTTGTCAGCTTCGACACTCTCAAATCCGAATAAGTGGAAGTCACCTGCCACGCCCAACGGATTATTTCTGTTCCACATCGTCTCTTCATACGGTGTGTTGACTATGGGTAATCCGTCAGTGCCGATACCATCTTCTGCCGCGACCGAACGCAGCGGACTCAGTCCTGACGGCAGCGCATAGGTCACAGCCAGGAGTCCTGAGGTAACGCCACTAATCAAACGTTTCCCCAAAGATTTTTTCATGGTCATTCCATCCTTTCGTTTTTATTTTTTTACAATCCCCCGTAATCTACCCTTCTGCTTGTACGCAGCATGATAAAATTAACAGTTTTTTGTACTATAATTATATCACATTGGTATACAAAATGCAATATTTTAGGCATACTAAAAATGAAAAAAAAACGATTGGTATTTGTGCAAAATGTTATCAAATTCTGTGTTTTTTCCCCATTTGGGAACAAGTTCCACAAAATACCACTTTTCTCGTCAACCGGTACTACCAATTTAAGTGACTCATGGTAAAAAACAGTTCAAAATTGTATTTCACCACATAAACTTTTAGTATTATTTTCTGTTTATATAACCACATATAAAAGTTATATTTAGCAATAACGCACTATTAAAAGGTGTATTTTATTATTATTTCTGTGAAGCAGGCTATTTACAACCGGTGAAAAACGTGGTATTATGGTATTATTGTATTATATCCCTTAACGGGAGTAGTAACAAGGAGGAATTTAATATGAAAGAGAAGTTCAATGTACGTTCACTGGTGCTTCTGGGTCTTCTGACCGCCGTGGTGGCGCTGTTCTCACTGACGCCCATCGGCTCCATCCCCATCGGACCGCTGTCCATCACCCTTAACATCATCCCAATTGCTATAGCCGCTATCGCGCTCGGACCAACAGGCGGACTTATTATGGGAATAGTTTTCGGTATCTTCAGCTTCCTGCAGTGCTTCGGTATCGGAGTCCTCAGCGGAATGGGTGCGATGACCCTGGAGATAAGCCCTACACTCACATTCATACAGAGAGTCGTTTCCCGTGCTCTCGACGGACTCCTTGTGGGACTGATATTCCTCGGTCTCTCAAAGATCAAGTCAAAGAAAGTCCTCTCGGGCATCACAAGCTCTGTGGCAGGCGCCGTATCCATCGGTCTTTTCCTGTCCGTAATGCTTCTGATATGCTACGACGAGAACGGCAAGTACAAAATGTCCGACGGTATGTACAAATTCATGACCTCGGGACTCCCCCTTGCGCTGGTCCTCTTAGCTGTGTTTGCTGCGGGATTCGCGCTTACATTCTGGTTCCTCAATAAGAAAAATCTCTCGAAGGTACAGCAGTCCTGCGCCGTTTCAGGCTTCTCGGCAGCTATACTCAACACCATATTCTTCATGTCCGCTCTGGTACTCCTGTTCAACCACACCGCTACAGGTATGGACAACAAGTACACCATCACGGTGGACAACGGCCTCATCACTGAGGTAAAGGACAACGCAGGCAACGATGTGGATTTCTCCGCAGATGGCAAGCGTATCCTTTTCGGCAGCGATCTTGTGTTCACGGTAGCAGACAGCGACGCAACTCTCCCCACTACGGAAGAGACCGAGGCTGTCAAGTTCGTCCTCAGCTCGCCAAAGCTCAAGGGCGCTACACTGAACGGCAAGGAAATAAAAGGAAAATCTGTAAAATTCAAGGAGCCGTCGGCTGCGCTCAGATGTATGGACGACGGCAAATACACACTCAAGGTATACAAGAAGTTCAACTATATAGACAGACTCAGATCCGGCAAGAGCATAATGCTCTTCCTCATCACATCAGTAGGCATCAACGCACTGTTTGAAATGGTAGTATCCACAATATTCACGACTCTTATCGGCACAGCCCTCTTCAAGGCAAAGCTGATAAAGACCCCCGAAAATCTCAAGGAATGATCGCAGAAAAGCCTTTTCCCACTATCGGAAAAGGCTTTTTTATGCCCGGATGGCAACGCGGCCGGAATCATTGTTCATAAGCCGTGCCGCTCACCGCAATTTTTGAACAGTTCTTCTCACTGTTGTTTTTCTACAAAACGCACTCGCCTCACAGTATAAAAAATGTATAATTTAAGCAGGCAATGATTTAAGGAACTGCCGTTCACTCCAAAATGACGGCGTAAAAAAATCACCATTTAAAGCATATAAATACCATTTTTTGTTCCACAAAGTTCCCGGTATGAATAGAACTCATTTTTCTTTACTGCCAGTATAATTGAATTAATTTATAAAAATCAATTCCAAGTATGTGATTTTTTTATCAGTTTTCTCAAATTTATGCAGAAACCCTGCTTTTCCTATTGACAGCGCCATAAATAGGTGATAATATGTATTTATAAATAATAAGGAGTATTGTAAATAAATGTACAACAGAGCTTTCCTGTTCAACGGTATAGGCTCAAAGCCCGAAAAGCTTCTCGTAAAGCTGCCGCCTCAGCTCATGGACAAATATGAGCACTATCTGGAAGAGGCCTTCGGCAGGCTCGGGCTCAGCATGGACCTGGAAAAGAACAAGGCTTACGACGGCAGAGTCGCCGAGTGGATAATCTCACTCATCTGCGACAGAGTCGTTTTCGAGCATTACATAGAAAAAGGCATTGTCCCCGACATTGGCGCGGGCTACAGCTCGGGCATAGTCAGCATAAGCGGCTGCTTCGGCTCGGTGCCCCATGAGTTCGCACATGATATCATCATGATGAACCGCGCTACCATGCGCTGCCTGGAGGAGCACGACGAAAAGCTGGATATGGGCATCGTCATAGGCTTCTCATACAGCGATATCGAGGAGCTGTTTGAAGGTAAATTCTCCCCCGATGAACTGGTCATCGGAAGCGGCAATTCAAGATTCCACGTCATGGTCAGCGGCAAGGCCGCAGCAGTGGAAAAGGCTCTTCTCCTCTGTCAGAACGAGGGCGCTATCAAGGCCTTCAGCTTCGGTACGGGAGTCGCCTACCACCACCCCGCCATGAAGAAATATTCGCAGGAATATGTGGACTTCTGCGCTTCCATAAAGTACAGCAACCCCGTATATCCCATACTCTCTATCTTCGACAGAGAGGTGATGACAGAGGGCGATCAGGTCATGAGGGAAAATCAGCTCAATGTCTACACGCCGATCCGCTGGGATCTGGCAATAAACAAGCTGGAGGAGCTGGGCGTCACCGAATTCTTCGACGTCAGCGCCAACGGCGCCGTGAGCAAGTTCTCGCGGGTCAGCAGAAAATGCAAAATTTACACTCTTGAGGATGTGTGAATTTTCAGATAAATAAAGAAAACCCGTTGAAGGGGAAAAAGACAAATTCTATGGAGGTTTTATTATGAGAGATATTACAGAAGAGATCAGACAGGAAATCAAGGATATGATCTTCGACTACTATGCAGAGGAATGTGAAGTAGAAAAGGACGAGATCACTATGGATACAAACCCTCAGGAAGATCTGGGAAGCGATTCGCTTATGTTCGTTGAGCTCATCGAGATGACAGCTGACAAATATGATCTCGATATCAAGCTCCAGAGCATCGGCAAGTATATGCTCAAGGCTCCTATGGACACAATGAGCGATGTTGTAGAGATGTTCTGCAAGATATATCAGTACGGCAACGACATCGTGAACCAGTAAAGAGGTCTCAATGTTGAAGTCGAATTTATCAGAGCTTCATGCCGAAGATAATATTGCCGTACTTACCATTGACAACGGTCCGAAGAACCTTCTCTCCGAACCCGAATTCATAGACCGTAAGATGCTCCTCGGCTGGCTGGACGAAAATCCTCAGGTAGGAGCTCTTATAATTACAGGCAAGGGCAGGCATTTTTCCCACGGCGCCGACGTTTCGCTCTTCGGCGAGGCTGAGGGCGCGGGCCTTTCGGAAAAGCTTGAAAATGCAAGGGAGCTGCTGCGTACCATCGAGAAGCTCCCTATAATTACCGCAGCCGCCATAAACGGCGGATGCTTCGGCGGCGGACTGGAGATCGCCCTGAGCTGTCAGTTCAGGATCGCTTCACCCTCCGCTTTTCTCGGACTTCCCGAGATAATGCACGGCGTGGTGCCCGGCATGGGCGGTATGGAGCGCCTTTACAGGCTCCTTGGCAGGGAAAAGGCTCTCGGCATGATACTCCGCGGCGAGATGATAGGCTCCAGGGAAGCGATGGAGCTGGGACTCGTCACAAAGCTCAGCGAGAACAAGAACTGCTTCGATGAGACAGTCGCCTTCGTGAAGGAACTGCTCAGCGGAAAGTCGCTCACACAGATACACGCTATAATAGATACCATCAACCTTGCCGCAGAGGGCGTCACAGACCCCTCAAAGGGCAAATTTGAAGCGGCTCTGGCGGAGGCCTCAAAGAAATGAGAAGAAGCTCATACAGACTGACCGTAAGAGGATACGAACTGGATTCCTTCGGCCATGTCAATAATTCCGTATACCTTCAGTACGCAGAAACGGCCCTGTGGAACTTCTTCAAGGTCCACGGGCTTCTTGATGTATTCGTTACGGAGGGGCTCTTTCCCGTTGTTATGGAGAGCAGCCAGAGGTACATACATGAGCTGAGACTGCTGGACGAGGTCAGGATAGACACTGAGGTGTCCTGCTCGGGCGGCATCGTCAGCTACAAGCACAATATCATCAACAAGGGCACAGGCCTTGTTTCGTGCAGAGTCACGGGGAAGCTGGCATTCGTCAACAAGGAGAGAATGATCTGCGATATCCCCGAAGAAGTAAGAGCCTGTCTCGAGGGGGAAAATGAAGAAGATGACGATAAACGCAAGTGATATCGTAACCGAAATATGTGATATAAGCTCGCTGTACGAGCTCCTCGGCAAGG
This sequence comes from uncultured Ruminococcus sp., assembly GCF_947301925.1. GTDB lineage: Bacteria > Bacillota > Clostridia > Oscillospirales > Ruminococcaceae > Ruminococcus. The sequence continues at coordinate 39,468 of NZ_CAMYUE010000016.1, read as the reverse complement.
AGGAGCAGCTCGGCGAGCCTTGCTTGCTGCTCATATATACTGACAGCAGCACCGTGCTCGGCAGGGACGACAGCGAGAAAGAAGCTGTCAGAAGCTTCCTTGCAAAGGCAAATTTCATGACGGCTGCAGCCTACAGGGAAGGCACTCCCGAAGAGGTCACAGCCGCAGCGGATATGTCCGTAAAGGCCGATGAGGCCGAAGAATTCATCGGAAAGCTGTTCAAGGACAAGACAGCAAAGCAGGTAAGGGAGATAAACTCATGCTTCATCGCCGCAAGGACCTCCGACGCAAAGGCAGTTCTCGACGCGGAATCAAGAGCCTTCTACCGCCTTATGGCAGACAAGAACGGAGGTGGTCCAAATGAGTGAATCACAGGGAATGCTGCTTGAAAAAGAGAACGATATCCTCGTCCTCTCAATGGATATGCCGGGGAACAACCTTATGACGGCAGATTTCTTCAAGGTCTATGAGGCCGTTATGGCTGATATAGAAAAGCTGGCTGCCGATAAGAAATACAAAGGACTTATAATAAAGGGCGCAGGCCGCCACTTCAGCGTCGGAGCTGATGTTGACGCCCTTGCGGACCGCTCAGCCAACGAGACCTACGACGACTCCACAGGGATACTTCCCGAGGGTCACATCAGACAAAAGCATTACTTCACATTTCTCAGAGAGCTCCCGTTCCCCGTCATAAGCGTGGTAACGGGCTTCTGTATCGGTTCGGGCAGCGAGATCGCCGTGAACAGCCACTACAGAGTTATCGAGAAGAACGCAAGAGTCGGTCAGCCCGAATCCACCTTCGGCATACTCCCCGCTCTGGGCGGAGTTGCAAGAACTATTGAGATATGCGGCGTTCAGAACGCCTACACCCTTGTTATGTCAGGCGAGCTGATACCTGCCGACGAGGCCTATGCACTGGGCTGGGCCGATATCTTCGCCGAAAAGAAGCAGGGCGTGTCCGAGGCTGAGGCTGTTATCAGATATATCGCGGATAATTACAGCTGCTTCGAGCCTGCACGCTTCAGAGAGTACATGGGCTCATACCTGAAAAGCAGGGAGGCGTGAATATGAAGATAGGAATAGTGGGCTACGGCAAAATGGGAAAGGATATCTTTTCCCTGTTCTTTGACAAGCTCCCCGACGCGCAGTTCGTGGTCATAGACCTCTTCGGCGCCGAGGAGAACACCGCAGCTCTTCTCAAGACCCTCGGCAAGAGCCTGAAGCGCAGGAAGCTCACCGAGGAGCAGTACGAATACAAGAAGGACTCCTTCGTTTTCACAGATGATACCTCCGCTCTCAGCGGCTGCGACGTTGTCATCGAGGCCGTTTTCGAGAACATGGAGGCCAAAAAGGAGCTCTTTGCAAAGGCAGCCGCAGCAGTCTCCGATGACTGTCTGCTGCTCACCAATACATCATCGCTGGATATCCCCTCGGTATTTGCGGATATCCCCCATAAGGAGCGCTGCTTCGGTATGCACTTCTTCTATCCCGTAAAGCTCACCGGCTTCGTGGAGCTGAATATCCTCCCCGAGACCGCGGAGAGCAATGCGGCAAAGGCCGCGGAGCTGGTAAAGGCCGCAGGCAAAAAGCCCATAGTTTTCTCGGGAGAATACCACATCTACCTCAACCAGATACTGGCCTGCATGGTGTCTCACGCCATATACCTGCGTGAGGAGCTGGGCGCTTCTGTGCCCGAGCTCAACAAGGCTCTGGAGGAGATGTTCCCCATCGCTGCTCCCTTCGACGTCCTTGACAGCGTTGGTCTGGGACTCATGGCAGGAAGCCCCGAAAACTTCCGTATAGAGCGCAACAAGGGACTTCTTAGCTACGGCTTTGACAAGATGAACGGCTGGCTGGCAGAGGGCTGCCCCAAAGAGACCATGACCTTCCTGGACTTCATGGCTCAGCGCGAAAACGCAACGGGAGCCGACTGCGGAAAGGCTGCTCTTTACATGGCGGCTATGATACTCAATGAGACAGTAAATGCCGCAAACGACTACAGCGGAAATACCGCTGTCCTTACAGAAGCGGTGCAGGATACTCTCGGACTGGCCGAGGCTCCCGCCTTCTATTATGAGAAATACGGCGCAGAGACGCTTTTCGCAGCTCTTGACGAGCTCGGCGCAAAGACAGGCTTCGGCTCGTATTCATACAGGGATAAGAGCGCATGGGACGCGCTCTATAAGTAAAACATTCAGGAGATATGAGGTAAAGCTATGAAAAAAATCGTTATCACAGGCATAGGTGCCGTGACCTCTGTGGGCAATACTGCCGCAGATTACTGGGACGGGCTCATTTCGGGCAAGTGCGGAATGAGAACTATCACCCGTATCCCCATCGATAACCATGATACTACTGTTGCCGCCGAGGTGGACGACTCCTTCGAGGCAGAGGCATCAAAATACTGGAAGAAGCGTCAGCTCAACGCTGCCACCACCACAACGAGAATGGGTCTTGCCTCAGCAGGCGAGGCTGTCACTGACTGCGGCGTGGACACCGCCACATACGACGGCAGAAGAGTGGGCGTAATATACGGCGTAATTGACAACTCATACGAGGATTATGAGCTTGACAAGCCCCTCAACATAACACTGAAGAAAATGCCCAACGAGCTTCCTGCTCTGGTATCCATAAAATACGGCTTCACAGGTCCCGCTTTCAATGTAAGCACCGCCTGTGCGTCTTCAGCTTACGCTATCGCTCTCGGCAAGCAGCTCATAGAGGCAGGCGTCTGCGATATGGTAGTTGCGGGAGGCATATCAAATACAGTAACACATCAGGTGATAGCAGGCTTCAACCAGCTCCTTGCCATGTCCGTCAATCCCGACCCCGATACCGCTGCACGTCCCTTCACAAAGGACCGCGACGGCTTCATCATGGGCGAGGGCGGCGGTACTGTCGTCCTCGAGTCCGAGGAATCCGCAAAGGCAAGAGGCGCAAAGATATACTGCGAGCTGGCAGGCGCTGTTATGTGCGGCGAGGCCTTCAATCTCACAGCACCCAAGACAGACGGCGTGGGCATGGCAGAGTCCATGAGAATGGCTCTGGCAAACGCTGGTCTCTCTCCCGACGACGTTGACTACATCAACGCACACGGTACCTCCACAGGCCTCAACGATCTCTACGAGACCATGGCTGTCAAGGAGGTATTCGGCAAGAGAGCTTACGATATCCCTATGTCATCGGTAAAGGCTTCCATCGGCCACACTCTGGGCGCAGGCGGCGCTCTGGAGGCTATAGCCTGCATCAAGGCTATAGAGACAGGCATAGTGCCTCCCACCATACACTATGACACCCCCGATCCCGAGCTGGATCTCAACTATGTTCCCAACAAGGCACAGGAGCACAAAGTGGACGTTGCCATCTCCAACTCCTTCGGCTTCGGCGGTCACAACGCCACACTGGTACTGAAAAGATACGAGGGCTGAAATACATCCGCCCCACTGAAAGGATAAATAATAATGCCGATAGCACAGATGAAAACGAACTTCAGGTTCAGCTCCCCCGCTGCAAGGACAGACTTCCTTGACGAGGCGGCAAGCGAGCTGGCTGAGATACTCAGGAAGCCCCTGCCTGCAATAATGGTAATGCTGGACGACTGTGCAATGTATATGAACCGCTCGGAGGATACGGTGTTCTTCGCCGAGTTCAGATACATACTCCCGCAGGAGTGCACAGACGACAAGGCCGCCTTCCTGAAGGAACTGGCTGACAGGATGCTCAGCCTTATACAGAAGCATACAAAAGTCGACCCCTACCGCATATATATGCAGTTCACCGAAATGACCCGCGAGGGCGCCTGGCGGTATACGGGCTGATTTAAACGAAAGGAACAGATAAATATGAAATGGGCAATCAGAGACCTTCTCAATCCCGTGGCAACACGATCCTTACTCTATGGCGCTGATCCCTTCGATCTGGAGTACATACTCAAGAAGATAGACAGTATCAAGGTCAAGAGCGGCAAACAGATACAGGGAGTATGGCTGGACGAATGGCACGCAAAGATAGACCGCTATGCTGAGCTCCGCGACAAGGCAGAGGCTGCAGGCAATCTTGTCTCAGCAAGAGAATATGCGAAAATGGTGGCACAGTGCCACTACGCCTGCTTTATGATAAATATAGAGGACGTCGAGCACAAGAGAGAGATCTACAGCGGTCTTGAGGAGAGCTACAGACGCTACATAAAGCTCTGCGGGAACAGGATACAGTATATCGAGATAGATACGAAATACGGCAAGCTCCCCGCTTATATACACTTCCCCGATTCGGGCAGAAAGAAGAACTATCCCGTTGTCATCACCTACTCGGGCATAGGCAGCTGCAAGGAGGAGCTTGAAATGCTGGCCGCTCCCCTCAACGAGAGAGGCATCGCAGTGATAACTCCCGATATGCCCGGCGCAGGCGGAGCTATCATCCACAACGGCATCAAGTGCGGCGGCAAGGAGATAGAGGCCGCATTTGAGGGCATATACAACTACATCGACGGCACAGACAAGCTCAGCAGCACAGAGCTGGGCAACTTCGGACTCTGCATGGGCGGCGGCTACGCCTTCCGCTCAACGGTAAAGCGCAAGAACGCAAAGGTATGCGTAAGCCTCTTCCCTCTTCTCATGAACTTTGCGGATCAGGACAGCATACCCGTATGGATGAAGCGCGGCAAGTGGAGCTCCTACCAGTACGGCGACGATTACCTCGAGGGTATGAAGAAGCTGGAGCAGGGCACACACAAGTCGGACTTCCTCATGGTGTACAGCAGCGACGACAACTGGATGACTCCCGAGGCCTCACAGAAGCTTCTCAGCAAGGCAAAGGGCTACAAGGAGTGCATACACATAGAGGATAAGCCTGCATACGTCTCCGAGGAGACCATCATGCACGCAATGCCCGTGGGCGAGCAGTACCACTGGGTAAAGCATATCGCAGCGGACTTCATCGCTGCAAGACTTAACGGGGGAAAATAAGGATGTCAAAGAAGTTTTTCGATTACTACAGCAGATACGCTCAGGAAACTCCTGACAAGGTTCTGCTGAGGATAGATGAGAACGAGCTCACCTACGGTCAGTTCATGGAAAAGACCGCCGTTCTCGGCTCTGCCATGAAGAAAGCAGGCATAGGCGCCAACGATAAGGTGGGCATATGTATGCCCAACAGCATCGAGTGGTATCTGGTGTTCTGGTCTGCGGTAAGGATAGGCGCACAGCCCGTGCCCATGGATCCCCAGAGCGGCTCTCTCGAGCTCTCAAGGCTCATACCCGCCACCACCTCAAAGGTGATGTTCATTACCGAGAAGTACAGAAACAACAATATCATCGGAGCTGTAAGCGAGCTCATACCTGCCAGTCTCACCCTTGACAGGGTCATCTGCTTCGCCGACGACAGCGTTATCCCGCAGGACAGCTGCTATATCTCCGCCGAAAAGTTCATGGCAGAGTACGGCAGCAGTGACTGCGATATATTCGAGCCCGAGTACCTCCACACCATGTCACTTGCCTGCACATCGGGCAGCACAGGTACTCCCAAGATACTCTCCGTACCTTCGGGCGGCTTCCTGTCCACACAGGAGGATATGGGCGACTATCTGGAATTCAGATCCGACGACGTTATGATGCTGGGCATGACCCTCTATCATCAGGGCGGCTTCGGCATGGGTCAGCAGATGGTGCTCAAGGGCGGTACGGTAATGTACCAGCCTCAGTTCAACCCCATAACCTTCCTTGAAACTGTTCAGAAGTACAGGATAAACGTTATCCAGCTCACCTCCACTCTTGCAAAGGTTCTGCTGTCCACACCCGATTTTGACAAGTACGACCTTTCAAGCGTCCGTATCTGCTACTTCGCGGGAGAAGTTCTCCCCAGGGAGATAGCCGATATCTTCGTTGAGAAGCTCAATATCCGCGTTATCAACGTTATCGGTTCTTCCGAGACCTGCACCATGGTCGTATGGGACTCCGCTATAGATCAGGGCACAGACCCCAGCGATTTCAAGAAGCTCAGCTTCACCGATGTCCGCGTTATCGACGCTCAGCACAACGACGTTCCCGAGGGCGAGGTGGGCGAGCTCTGCGTATACACCGACGGCGTTATCACCGATTACTTCGGCAATCCCGAGCTCTCAAAGGAGAAGATACTCACCGATGAGCAGGGAAGACGCTGGTTCTGCACAGGCGATCTGGTAAACAAGCTCCCCGGCGGCATAGTCCGTTTCGCAGGCAGAAGCAAGCGTATAATCAAGCGCGGCGGAAACCTGGTACACGCTGAGGAGGTTGAGGCTTGTCTCCTCACTCACCCCAAGATAGCGGCCGCAGCCGTTACCGACGAGCCCCATCCCGTTATCGGACAGCAGATAGTTGCCTATATCCAGCCCAAGGGCGATGAAAAGATAACAAGAGGAGAGCTGGCAAGATACTTTGACGGAAAGCTCTCTGCATACAAGGTGCCCGACAAGGTTGTCCTCGTTGAGGAGATACCCAAGGACATCGGCAAGATACAGTTCAAATATCTGAGAAAAAAGGAGTATAAATAATGAATAACCTTAATTTTGATGAGTTCAGACAGGCTATCTCCGACTATGTGGGCGTTGACCCCGAGGAGATAACAAGAGATACAGACGTTTACGACGACCTTTACCTCGATTCGCTGGGACTTTTCGGTCTCGGCTCCGAGATAACCGATATCTTCGGTCTCAACGTTCCCCTTTCACTGGTGGCTTCTATCAGCAAGGTAGGCGAGATATTCGACCTCCTCAACGAAAAGGGCACGCCCGTAGAGGACTGATATGGTACTGTTCTTTCTTCCCCATGCAGGCGGCTCTGCAAAAAGCTACAGCTCCTTCAAGAGATTTCTTCCGAAGGAGCTGAATGTAGTGCCTATGGAGCTCTCGGGACGCTTTACGCGGTCCTCGGAACCTCTCCTGGATACTGTTCCCGACTGCGTTTCAGACCTCATAGAGAAGCATTCTGAGCTTCTCAGCGGCGAATACGCCCTGTTCGGACACAGCATGGGCACGGTGCTTGCCACCGAGCTGGTAAGGCAGGCAAGGGAAAAGGGGCTGGCTATGCCTGAGCACGTTTTCCTCTCGGGAAAGAACCCTCCCGACGAGGACGTACACTGCTTCGAGAACGTGGAGAACGCCTCCGATGAGGAGATAGTTTCCTACTTCTCCGCAAATTCCCTTTCCTCCAATGCTCCCGTACCCGACGAGGAGCTCATGCGTATGCTCAACCGCATTCTCTGCACCGATGTACGCATGGCGGAGCGCTACAGCGCTTCTCCCGAGGACGTGAAATTCGGCTGCGATATCACCGTGTTCTACGGCACAGAGGACGTACTGATGCAGGATGTGGACATGAGCAGCTGGAGCAGGTTCACCGGCGGCAGCTGCGGGGTATATCCCTTTACGGGAGGACACTTCTACTATCAGCAGCACAAGGAAGAGATCTGCGGCATAATAAAGGAAAAGCTTGGCATATAAAAAGGCGCACAGTGTGCGCCTTTTTTATATCTATATCATGGTAAATTGTGTTTATCAGCTGTTTGCAGCTGCCTTCTTTACGGCTGAGCCTATGGATGCGCTGCTGTATCTCAGTCTGCGTACCAGCAGTGTCACGAAGATAAGCGCTGCGGCAAACAACAGCTGGATCAGATAGCACTGGAGCACGTCGTTCAGGCTGTAGGGCTCTATCTCGGCTATCATGTCATTGGCTCTTACATACCAGTATGCAGGGAGGAACCTCGCAAAGGACTTCACTCCGCTGCTGAGCATCTCCATGGGTATGAACACTCCGCAGAAGAAGCTCATACCGAGTCCCGTTATCTGTGTTATGAGGCTCATAATGTTGTCCTTGGGCTCAAAGCTGGAAATAAGCACAGCCAGAGCTGCAATGACCATGGAGAATATAAAGCTGTTGAGCACTGCAAGCCATGCCCTGCCTGTGTACATCTCCTCGTTGAGGAACGCGCCTATGATAATGAGTATCAGCCATATGCAGAACACGAACAGGAAGCTCCCGAAGAACATCTGGAATGTGTATGAGGAGTTCTTCAGCGCAGAGCAGTTGGTGCGGTAGCGTATATCCTTCTTGTTCATGGTGATGAGAGCCAGACATACCACGCTGAGTATCACCGATATGAGTATATACGGCATATATCTGAAGTAGCCCGAGAAATCAACGCTGAAGTGCGAATTGCCTGCCTTGTCAACTCTCAGCATATCCACCTGTGTCTCCTGAGAGAGAGCCTCCTCTGTGGCGGCAATAGCCTCGTCCGCAGACCTGCCCATGGTGAGGTAGGCGTTTACGGAGCTGACATACTCGTCAAGGAACTGGCTTATATATACCGTCGAAAAGCTCTCATCGAGGTGATAGCTGCCGAAGAGGTCTGCGGTCTCCCCTGCCTTCAGCTTTTCGGCATAGCCGCCGTTGATGACAAGGGCATAGTTTATCCGCTTGTAGTAGAGAGCGTCGGTAATGGCCTTCCTGTCATTTTTTATTTCAGCTATATCATTGCTTTTGCCAAGGAACTCCACAAGGGCGCGGCTCTCGGGAGTATCGTCCTCGTCAAACACGCATATGTCAAGGGTTGAAGCCTCGAATTTATTGTCCTTGGTGGAGGCCTTTGTCACCATTACCGACACCGTGATGAATACGATGATATATACCAGAGCGGAGGGGAACCGCTTTCTCATTACCTTGAGCATTGCCTTAAATACTTGCATATTTCTTCCTCCTTGAAGATATAAAGCCGAGGAACACGAATACTGCCGTTATTGCTGCCATTGTAAGCAGCTTTGATATGAAGCGTTCATAGCCCTCGTCTATGTTGAGGCAGTAGAAGCTGTCCGAAATGACTGCGGCAGGGTTTATTCTGTTGAACCAGGGAAGCTTGTCTTCGATTATTGCCTTCATGTTTGCCAGCATAAGACCGCTGCAGAAGCACATCAGCATGGACACAGCGGTCATCAATGCCACCTTTGCCTTTTCTCCCACGCGGGTAAGAGAGCCTACAAAGAAGCCGAAGGACACGCCCAGCATACCGCCCATTATTGCTGCGGGATATACCAGCCACAGTCTCTCTCCGAAGTCAACCTTCAGCACGAATGCCAGGAAGGATACGCATAATATCATGCAGAAGGTCTCCATTATGAAGCTGCCTGCAAGACCTGCCAGTATGCTTACGGATTTATGTGCGGGAGAGCAGTTGTTCCTTGCCCCCAGAGCGGAGAGGTTTGCCTGATTCTGTATCGTTATGTGCATTCCCGTATTGCAGCCGAACATGGCCACCATGGCGATAAGATTGTAGAAATACTGTATATACACATCGGGATTGCCCTGAGTAAGGGGGATCTCTTTGCATGAGGAGGCTGTATTCTCAGTAAGTGCGGTTATAACCTCCTGCGCCTTTTCGGGAGAGGTGCTTATGGCGTCCGTCACTATCTTTTCCTTTACGGTGTACTGCTCCACAAAGGATTTCAGCATGGTCTCGGGAAGTCCCTTTTCCTTTACGGTAAGACTCAGCTTATCGCCTGAGAAGATTATTCCCTCCACTTCCCCTTCGTCAAGGAGCTTTTCGGCAGCCGCCCTGTCGGCGTAGGTGACCTTCAGGAAAGGGTCGTCGGCAGATGTTATATTGTCCAGCACCTGCCTGAAAGCGGCGTTATCGCTTTCCTCCACCACAGCTACGGGGATAGTGCTGAACTTCTCCGTCTTGTCGTATATCCCGCCGAAGGCCACCTTGAAACATATGCCCAGACCTATGGGGAAAAGTATGAGCCATATTATCAGGTCCTTTGTGCGGAGACCGTTTTTCAGCTCGTATTTAAGTATGTGCAGGAACATTGTCATTCCTCCTTGTCTCTGAGAGCCTTGCCCGTTATCTCAAGGAACACGTCGTTGAGAGTGGGGAGCTCCGTATATACACGTCCGAAGCTGAGCTCGTTCTTCTGTAAAACGTCAAGCACTCTGATAAGGTTGTGCTTTCCGCCAGAGCAGCTCACCGTTAGCCTGCCCTCGGCGTACTGAGCGTCATATATATGGGGCAGCGACGATATCTCCGCCTTTATCCTGTCGGGGAGCTCCAGTATCTCGATAGTGATGGTCTCGGTATTCTTTATCATGCGCTTCAGTTCGTCCTTGGTGCCCTCAGCAACCTTCTTGCCCTTGTCCATGATAGCGATACGGGTGCAGATCTGCTCCACCTCCTCCATATAGTGGGAGGTATAGATGACGGTGGCGCCGTTCCTGTTGAGCTCCTGTATGCCCTCAAGTATGCGGTTGCGGCTCTGGGGATCAACTGCCACGGTGGGCTCGTCGAGGATTATGAGCTTCGGCTTGTGAGCTATGCCGCAGGCGATGTTGAGTCTGCGGAGAAGACCGCCCGAGAGCTTCTTGGGATAGAATTTGCGGAAGTCCTCCAGTCCCACGAACTTTATGGCCTCCTCGACGTACTGGCTGCGCTTGTTCTTGTCGGTGATGTACAGACCGCAGAAGTAGTCGATATTCTCGTATACGGTGAGCTCGTCGAAAACCGCCACGTTCTGCATGATGACGCCTATCTCCTTTTTGATATCGTAGCTGACGGGAGTCATCTTCTTGCCGAAGATCTCGATATCGCCCTTGTCAAAAGCAAGGAGAGAGAGCAGGCAGTTTATGGTAGTGGTCTTGCCCGAGCCGTTGGGGCCGAGAAGTCCGAAGACCTCTCCCTCGTATATATCCAGTGAGAAGTGATCCAGCGCGATAAGATCGCCGTAGCGCTTGACCAGTTCCTTGATGCTGACAACTGTTTTTTCCATGTCGTTATCCTCCTTTGTGTGTTTCACTGTCATTATTATACCGTATCGCAAGCAGCTTTTGTAGTGTCTGTGGTCAGTTTCGCATATGACATTTGTCACATTTCCGGCTTGCAAATGTCACTTGCAAATCCCCTCATGCCATGATATAATAAAGTAAATCATCATTTGTATTTTCAGGGACGGCCAATGGCCGTCCCTGAAAATGAAAAACATTCGCTCACGGGAGGTGCTCTGTTGAACAGACTTATAGACAAGATAGCCATTCTTCTTATATGTATCATGAGCCTCATCATGTCCGACAGCTTTACCGAGCCCGTGGTCATAGCGGTTGCGGCCGTGGCAGCCTCAACGGCTGTACAGCTCCTCACAGGCACCGCTGCCGCCGCTGTGCTCATAGTCTGCGCCTCTGCCGCCTGCGGCATGATACCCACCGCATTCTGCATTATGCCCCTTATCTTCTACGACGCACTGTGGGAGAAAAAGTGGTGGCTGGCCGCTCCCTGCGCACTGTTCCTCACTAGGGCGGACAGTCTCCGTGCAGGTCAGATAATGATAACCCTCGCCGCCTTTGCTGTGGCGGTAATAATATATATCAGGATATCAGGCCTTGAAAAGACCGTAATCAAGCTCACCGACCTCCGCGACGAGGTGGCAGGCAAGAATCAGCAGCTTGCCGAGCAGAATATCCGCCTCGCACAGGCTCAGGACAACGAGATACACCTGGCCACCATGAAGGAGCGCAACCGTATCGCCCGCGAGATACACGACAATGTGGGACATATGCTGACCCGCTCGCTTTTGCAGTCGGGAGCGCTCATCATCATAAACAAGGACGAACAGCTCCGCGAGCCGCTGGAAAGTCTCCGCGATACGCTGGACAGCGCCATGACCAGCATCCGCGAGAGCGTTCACGACCTCCACGACGACTCCATAGACTTCCGGAAAGTGGTTGAGGAGTGCATAAGCACTGTGGACAGCAGATTCACCGTCTCCCTTGACTGCGACGTCAGCGAAAATATGCCGGGCAATGTAAAACTCTGCCTCATAGGCGTCATAAAGGAGGGACTCTCCAACGCGGTGAAGCACTCCAAAGGCGACAGTATCAGCATTATAGTCCGCGAGCACCCTGCCTTCTATCAGCTCATGCTGGAGGACAACGGCAGCTGCTCAGAGATAAGGGAGAGCGGCATAGGCCTGAAGAATATGCGGGACCGCGCTGCCGCACTGGGCGGCAGGATAAGCTTTACCCCCTCCCCCGAGGGCTTCAGGATATTCATGTCCGTACCAAAAGAAAGATGAAGGTGAACTTATGAACATTATAGTAATAGACGACGACAGGCTTGTGGCTCTGTCACTGAAAACCATTCTTGAAAGCACAGGCAAGGTCACCGTTGCCGCCATGGGCTCCAGCGGAAAGGAAGCCATAGAGCTCTCACGCACCCATAAGCCCGACGTTATCCTCATGGATATCCGCATGGAGGGCATGACGGGCATAGAGGCAGGCGAGGTCATACTGAAGGAGCAGCCCGAGGCAAGGATACTCTACCTCACCACATTCTCCGACGACGAGTACATAATAAAAGCCCTGGGCATGGGAGCCAAGGGCTATATACTGAAGCAGGATTTCGACGGTATCGTCCCCGCCCTCGAAGCCGTCATGGGCGGACAGAGCGTTTTCGGCGACCAGATAATCACAAGGATACCCGAGATAATGAAGCCGAAGGAGTCCTTCGATTTCGCCTCTCACGGCATAAGCGACAAGGAGAGGGAGATCATGGAGCTGGTGGCAAAGGGACTGAGCAACAAGGAGATAGCCGCTCAGCTCTTCCTTGGCGAGGGCACCGTCCGCAACTACATAAGCAACCTCCTTGACAAGCTGATGCTCCGCGACAGGACTCAGCTGGCAGTGTATTACTACACCGAGGTCAGGGGCTGAACAGGTATTGAAAAGGGCTGCACCCACAGGTGCAGCCCTTTTCTGTAATTAATTAAGTGAGGTGATCTTTCCAAGGAGATATTCCTGGATCTTCAGTGCGTCGTTGGAGGTAAGACCTACTGTGTTCTTGTCAACGTCGCCGTTCTTTGAGCCCTGATCTGTCATATGCTTGTCTGCCGTACCCTTTGTACCGTACTTGTTGGGGTTAGCGAGAGCCTGCATTATGAGCAGAGCGTCTGCCAGCTCTACCTTGCCGTCACAGTTGGTATCGCCGAGGGTAAGCTCACCAATGGGAGCGGTGACAGTAGTTGTTGTGGTAGTCACAACAGGCGGTGTTGTAGTCGTTGTGGTAGTTGTAGTTACAGGGGGCTGAACGCTGCCTGCTGCGTATACTGCCTTTATGCTGACGCCGTTGCTTACGGGAACTGTGATCTCGGGAGATGATGTATCGGCTACTGTTGCGCCTGATACCTCCCAGTGATCGAAGCTGTAGCCTTCCTTGGCCTCAGCCTTTACGGTAACGGGATAGTCGGTGTAGTACTTTCCGCTCCATGTGCTGAGTGCGTCGTCAAGCTTCAGTGTATTGAACTTTATGGAGCCCTTGCTGCCGTCGTTGCTTACGCTTACTGTTGCAAGGTCGCCCGTAAGTGACATATAGCTCTTCATCATGCCTGTGATATTGCTGAATCTGCTCTTGTAGAAGGTATCGAGGAGCTGATAGTCCTCCTCAAAGGTCTGGGCATTGTGAGTGTGCTTTGATGAGGGGAAGCGCTCGTATGTATCAAGTATCTGCTGCTTGAAGCCCTTATAGTAGTTTATTGCGGCAGATGTCTTCTGAGGATCGAAGTTATAGTTTGCCAGATCCATGAATGTGAGCTCGAACTGCTTCTTGAACTCTGCGTTCTTCATGAGGTTGGAGAATGCGCCGCTGAGGCCGCCTCCGCCCATGCCGAAGCCCATGCCCATTCCTCCGCCGCCTCCGCCGAACTGGCTGAAGCTGTTGTATGTGGGGCCTACTTCATTGATCTTGTCTGCAAGGCTTGCGCTGTACTCTGTATCAAACAGTACCATACGCCACTTGCCGTCTGCGTAGGGATTCTCGGGATCTACTGTATTTGCACGCCATGCGGCATTGTTGTTGCTCGGCCAGTCGTGGTTGCCCCAGTAGATCTGAGCTGCGAAGTAGTCGATGAAGCTCTGTATGTCAAGCTTCTCGCAGATCTGCTGATATGCGGCGTCGCTGGTCATATCTGCTCTTGAGATCTCGTTGAGGAGGTTGTTCCAGTCGCTTGCGTCCTGATCGTTGCCGTCCTCGAGAGAGCCGTTCTTTATGTATGCTACGTCATTCTTCTTGATGCCGTAATGTGACTTGAAGTAATCGGAGTTGTACTTCTCCATGAGCTGATAGATGCCCCAGAACTCGCCGTCGATGAAGAGTATGCACTCGCTTGTGGCCTGAGTAGCCATATCTCTGTCGGCAACGAGGGACTGGTTCACTGAATCACGGAAGAAGCCTGCCATATTGTCGTTTCCGCCGTTTCTGATGGTGAAGCCGTCAAACTTGTCGATGACCTTGCCGTTCTTTTCCTTTGTGGACTTGCCCTCAAAGAGGTCGTACTCCACATCGCCCTTGCCGTAATCCATGCGGGCGAATATATTGAAGCTCTTCTGTGCCCATGCACGGGAAGCAGCGCCCTTTGTCCTTATGCCTACGTTCTGTGATACAACGCTCTGGCCGTTCTCGAATATCTCGATATTTGCGGGACGCTCCCACTCGGGGCCCTTCTGGTTATAGTTGGCCTGGGACATGAATGCGAAATCGCCCATATCGAAGCCGCCCATTCCGCCGCCTCCGCCGATTCCGCCGCCGCCGAAGCCGCCGCCCACATCGAAGCCGCCCCAGCCGCCTTGCTGCTGGCCGCCTTCATCTGCCGCAACTACAGGACCGCCTGCGCCGCCAAGATTGATATCGCCCATATTCCAGTCGCCCATGTTCCAGCCCTGCTGGCCCTGCTGACCTATATCGCCTATATTCCAGCCCTGCTGAGCGCCTGCATTGGGATCCTGCTGCTGTCCCTGTCCCGGGTTGCCCCAGTTGCCCATGCCTGGGAAGGTCATGCCTCCGCCACCCTGGTCGTAGACCTTGCCGAGGACATATATGCCTTTCTCGTAATCGAAAAGGTTGTCGGGATCGGTAACGAGCGAAACGACCTTCATATTCTTGTACTTATCGACGTTTGTGGAGCCGATGAAGTATGTCTTTGTGATAACGTCGCTCATTCTTCCCTGAGAATCCACAGCTGCCGCACGGACTACAGCTGCCTTCAGCACGCCCTCTGCGGGAGCAAGGATATCGCTGTATGCGGTGATATCAGTTCTTGCGCTGAGCTTGTTGGGCTCGCTGGTCATGTCCTTTACGCTTATGGGGCCTGTGTATTTCTCTGAAGAAGTCGTAGGATCGCTTCCGTCTGTGGTATAGTATACGGTAGTGCCCTGAGGTACGTCTAAGGTAAGGGAGAAGCCGCTGTTATAGAAGCCGCTCTCTGCGGAGAAGGAAGGAGTCCTTACTGCGTTGGAGCCCTCGGGAGCCGAATTGGCCGCACCGGGAGTACAGCCCAGAACATAATATTCGCCGCTTCCGTCGGGATACTGGCCGTATGATGTATCCTTGGCCATATCAGTGAAGGTCACCTGTGAAGCTATATTGCCCGAGGTATCGGTAAGTGTGAGAGTCTCTCCGCTGGTGGAAAGGCCGAAGGGAGCGATGGAGCTGTTGGTCTCTCCTGCTGTGCCGTCGCAGAAGAATACCATTCTCTCGCCTGCCTGCAATACCGTGCCTGACGGGAAGGTGAAGCGATAGGGGGTGTCCTCCTTGTCGGAGAAGCCCCAGCCGCTGATATCAACAGCGCTGCCCGAGCCGTTGTAGAGCTCTACCCAGTCGTAGCCGTCGCCGTTCTGAAGTGCATAGGTGGTATTCTTGGGGCATACCTCATTTATGGTGACAGCCCCTGCAGCTGCTGCATTCTTTGCGGGGAACATTCCTGCCGCGCCCAGTATCATAGCAAGGCTCATTATGCCCGCAGCCGTTCTTTTTGCTGATTTTCTGAACATTACATATCCCTCCATATGTGATCTTTCATATTTTTTTGTGGCGTTTTGTGTTTAATGCCGTTCATATTGTGCTTTTATGATAGTTTTTCATTCTTAAAATAATCTTAAAGTAAACTTAAACCAAAACCCGTATCACATATATGCTGAAAATGTTCTTTTTGCAGATATTCCGTAATTTAAGTATATCATTTTCCACAAACCCTGTCAACGAAAAGAGCAAAAACTGAACAAAATATCAAAACATAGCAAAAAATGGCACCCAAAGTCGGCAAAAGCATTATTTGTTCCACAAACAATCCTGGAAATCAATGTCTTCACGGCGTTCCGTATCGCCCTCAATTGTTGTTTTTCTACAAAAACAGGGCTTTTTTTTCTATACTGTACAACCCGTTGAAATTTATTCAAATCTCTTGACTATATAAGGATTATATGGTATCATATTATTACACTAAAGATAATATTTTTCTCAATAAGAATCACAGTATATCATTCTCGGAAGGAGAGTGCTATGAGCGACAATGCAAATAATGTACCCGTCAAAAGTACGGGTTACAGGGTGTTCAGCCTGATCCGCAGGCTGTTTATATATCTGTTTGCTATCGGTATCATCTGCGCTGCGATAATGTTCGCAACGAACCACAGCCCGCAGAAATCCTTCTTCGGCTACAGGTATTACACCGTACTGACTCCTTCAATGAGTCCTACCTATAAGACAGGCGACATGGTATTCGTAAAACTTCAGAACGCCTCTGATATAAAGGTAGGCGACGTTATCACCTTCAATCCGTCAAGCAGCTCCGACGCATACCTTACCCACCGCGTCACACAGAAGCTGGAGGACTATGAGGGTACGGGCGTTACCTGCTTCAGAACCAAGGGCGACGCCAACGATACCGAGGACGCCATGCTCATAGACCAGGAAAGAGTGATAGGCAGTGTTAAGTTCAGTATCCCGAAGCTGGGATATATAGTTCGTTTCATACAGCTGAGATGGTATTTCGTGGTAGCGTTGATAGTGCTGCTGTGGATATTCTTCACACTGTTGAATAAATATCTCGCTCCGAAAGGTGAAGATAAGGGGGGCGCTCAGGCAGCTCTTTCACCTACGGACAAAACGGAGTGAACAAACCAAATTATATAAAAAGAGGTGCATATTATGAAAAACACAAAGAATGACAAGAAGGATAAAAAAGTCCTGATAGGCGCGCTGGGGATAGCTGCTGTTATCGCAGCAGGAAGCACCTTTGCATGGTTCACTTCAAGTGATGAGGTAACTAACCGCCTGACGGCTTCTGCCGACTACGGCGTATCCATAACCGAAACATTTACTCCTCCCGAGGAATGGCTCCCCGGTCAGGAGATCAACAAGGATGTTGCTGCTGTCAACACAGGAAACCTTTCCGCTCTGGTAAAGCTGGAGTTCGAGGGCGCTCTCACTCTGAAGGCAGAGGGTGACGGAGTTGCGGTTTCAGGCTTTGCTTCAGCCGATAAGGACACTCTGGACAAGCTTACTGCTGCCGACGTTGCTTCATTGCAGGCAGGCGGCTACCTTGCAGTTGCTCCCGAAGGAGTTACTACAGGTATTGTAGGTACAGACTTCGACGCAACAGACGATGATGTTCCTGGTCTTTATCTGTTCAGACGCGAGATCAAGGTAGATGACGAAACTACTACTTACGATTATTCAGGCTATTACTATGATGGAGACGATTATTACGGATTACAGACCATCGACGACGTTGACTCCGACGGCAATGCTGTAAGAACCGTTGACGTTCTCCGTGATAAGGGCGATACGCTGACAGAAGCAGATATCACAGGCATCAAGCTCAAGAACTTCGAGGAGAAGGTGATACCTGCTGACGACAGCCAGATTTCATGGAATTACGACAAGGTGTACACCGATAACGTTGCCATTCTTACATACCACCCCACTGGTGCGACAAATACGGCTAAGGATATCGTAATCAATGTAAACCTCACAAATCTCGGTAACGGTAACACCGCTAACGAGTGGCAGTATCTGAACGAAAAGGGCTTCTATTATACCAACGATGTTGAGCCCGGTGAGGCTACAAATAAGCTTATCGACAGCGTTTCTCTGGACGAGTCCGTTCAGGCAGGCGCTTATACCAATATGGACTTTGACCTGACAGTTAAACTCAACAGCGTTCAGGTAACCTACGCTGATGATTCACAGACTGAGGGTGTTGATTCCGCATCTTCACTGGGAGCTTCTGCTGCCGCAACAAATACAGGCAAGGAAATATCTTCAATAAAGTGGTCATAATAAAGCTATTATAACAGCATAAGACATGAATAAAGGGGGAAAGGGCATGAGAGTTAAAGCAATCGTTGCTGCTCTGTGCAGTTCTTTCCTCCTTTTTGCGTCCTCTGTCCAGGCCTCCGCAGCCGTACAGCTCCCCGACGGCGCCGTAAAGGGCCTTCCGTCGGATCTGACCGCCATGGACTCAGAGGGAAATGTGGTCAGCAGCAGTACGGGAGAATACTTCTTCCACGTCGAGAATATGACCTACGGAGAGACCTACACCAAGGACGTCCAGATAATGAACCTCCGCGAGGACAAGGCCTATCATATCTACTTCTATGTGGAGCCTGTCTCCAAAAACGGCGAGATCGACCTGGAGGAGGAAGTGGACTGCACCATGAGCCTTGACGGAACGCAGTTCTTTACGGGAAACGTCAACGGCAAGGGCAATATCGACCTCACTCAGGAGATACAGGATCTGGGCTATTATAAGCCCGGGGACAGCCATATCCTCTCATGCAGTGTGGTATGGTCGGGACTTGACGAGGATATGCAGCATATCGACGAGGGTCAGCGCCTTGTGACGGACAAGGGCATCACCATAGTCCGCGACAAGAACGGCGACCGCCATGTTGAAGGCGAGATAATCTTCAAATGGATATTTTACGCCGCCGTGGACGAGGACTTCACACCTCCCGATACGGGCTTCCTGTCCTCAGAGAACAATTTCTGGATCATAAGCATCGCAGGCGCGGGAGGACTTGTGGCCGCAATGGCTCTGCTCCTGCTGATAAAGCGCAGAAAGCGCTCTGATGAACAAGCATGAAAAAAAAGATCTTTATAACGATACTTCTGCTTCTCCTGTGCGCAGGAGCTTACGCAGGCTACCGCTACAGGAAGGACGTTTACCTTCCCGAAAAACGCGTCGCCGAGGCTCTTGACAAGCAGGAGAAACTTTTTGACCGTGTGCGCCCTGATATAGGTGCCGTTCCCGAAGCTGCTCCGCAGGAGGGGCAGGAGGCTGTGCCCACTCCCGATATATCCCCCATAGCAGCTGTGAAGGAGGTCTGCTCCGACAGCGTGGGCTGGCTGTATATCCCCGATACGGGTCTGGATCACCCCATAGTACAGGGCAGCGACAACAGCTTCTATCTGGATCACGGTCTCGACAGAGAGTGGAGCCCTTTCGGCCTCCCCTTCCTCGACTGCCGCTGCGCAGGCGATCTCTCGGGGTTCAATTCTGTCATATACGCCCATAATTACGAGAATATGGCTATGTTCGCCCCTGTGGGACTTTACAGCGACAGCTCCTATATGGACAGTCACCGGCAGGGCTTCGTCATTACCGACAGAGGCAGCGAGGAGATAGAGTTCTTCGCTTATCTTACGGTGCCTGCGGACTCGCCTGTATATGATACGGTATTCATCACGGACAAGGAGCGCAGAGAATATGCGGAGCTTCTGCTGCATACCGCCGCCTATCACAGCGATATCTCCCCGGAGGAGCTGTCCGAAAAGCGGCTGATACTGCTCTCTACCTGCACCTTTGAATACGACGGCGCACGAGGCGTCCTTGCAGGTTTTTTCAAAAATAACTGAGAGAAATCACTTCCTCATACGTCTAATGTTATGAGAAAGGATGCTCCTCTGGAAAGGAGACGCTCATGGATAACGGTGCAGTCAGTTACATCCGTTACCTTAACGGTGACGATAACGGGCTGACGGAAGTCATACGCGACTACGGCGACGGCCTCACCCTTTATCTCAACGGTATAACAGGCAATTTCTGTCTTGCCGAGGAGCTTGCGGAAGATACCTTCTTCAAGCTGGCTGTAAAAAAGCCGAGATTCTCGGGAAAAAGCTCATTCAAGACATGGCTCTATTCAATAGCCCGTAATGCCGCCATCGACGGTATGCGCAAGAGAAAACGTATCTCCGACAAGCCCGTCGATGATTTCTACGACCTTTCTGATGAGCGCAATATCGAGCAGGATTACCTGCGTGAGGAACAAAAGATCTCGCTCCACAGAGCTATGGAGACTCTCAACTCCGACTACAGACAGGTGCTTTACCTCACCTTCTTCGAGGGTATGAGCAACGCTGAGGCCGCTTCCATTATGCGGAAAAGCAGCCGTCAGATAGAGAATCTCCTGTACAGAGCAAAGCTCGCGCTGAGATCAAAGCTTGAAAAGGAGGGCTTTGAGTATGAGAGACTATAATCGTATAGCGGATCGTGTTTTTCAGCGCAGAGATGAATACTTAGCAGAAAAGAAAAGAAAAAGAGCGATCTACATAAAGCGTGCTTCACTTGCCCTCAGCTGCTGTGTGATGCTTCTCGTAGGCTTCGGCATATGGAAGATGGATCTTCTGAAGAAGATCACTCCCGGCGACGACGACTTCATCGAGACCACCACCGCGGCAATAACCACGACTATCACCGCCACTACCTCGGAACCGGCCACAGGAACCACCGTCCGTATCACCACATCTGCTGATACCACGGCGACCTCTGCTGTCACCTCTGCCGATGATATATCCACAACACGCCTGTCCGCTTCAGAAACCACGGCTTCCTCAACGGGAGGCTCCCGCCAGACCACAAGATCTCACGTTCCCACTGTGACCGCAGTGCGCACAACGGCTTCGGGTACGGAGGTCACAGCGCCTTCGCGCACCACATCCCACACACCGCGCACCACATCCCGCATACCGCGCACCACTACCACCACAAAGGGCGGAACATCGAATTCACCGCGTACTACCACATCTGCCCGTGCCACCACCACCCGTGCCACCACCACCCGTACCACCACAAGACCGCACATAATAACATCTATACTCACCACCACCACAAGGATATACACCACAGTGACAAGGCCTATAACGACCACAAAACACGTTGGCCCTGAGACTACTTCACCGCCTGTCACAAGTACAGGATCGCCGGTAGTTACTACAGCCAGCAATACCTATCTGCCTGTGGTTACCACATGGCATACCTCCACATCGGCTTCGCATACATGGTATACCACGATCACAGCTACCATGACTTCTGTTGTCTACACTTCTTCCACCTATCAGGGCTCTGACTTCAAGACCTTCTACTACAACGATACCTTATACACACTTGCAAGCGTCAAATATACGGCAACAGGCTATACAGGCAGCGAGCTGGCCAGAGGAGTCACCAAAGGTCTGAACGAGTCGGGCACGGTGGCATATACGGTCTACAGGTACAAGGACTACGATCCGCGCTTCCTGTGCGCCGCAAAGGCCGACCTTGCCGATGAAGCCTATGTGGCTATAAACCGCGATTTCGTCCCGAACGATCTCGCTGATCTGGTAACTGTCATGAAGCTCGGCAGCAGAACTGAAATAACGTATGCAAAGGATCTTTCCACAGATGAAATGCTTGACGACGTCAGTCCTTCACTGCTGGCAGACGCCCTTATGTCCCAGGGAAGCGCTAAACCCGAGGAGACGGCCAAAGGTGATACCCAGTTGATGACCTTCATGCTGAAGCTGGACGACATACCTAAAATTAATTTTGAGCGTGCCGACGGATATGTGGATATATATAAGAACGGCCTGATACACTTCTATATTGACGGAGAACATATTTATTTCGACGTCAGTCCCGACGGAGCAAAGAGTATCTACAACCGACTCAAAAAATGATAACAGCCCGTGCTTACCGCAATAAACGGTCAGCGCGGGCAATTTTTGCAAGTTCTTCATTTTTTCCACCTAATATTTGTTTTATCGGTTGTTATCAATTCATATTTTATTTATAATAAAAATATAGCAATAAGAGACAGCTATAAGAGATATCTGATCTGAGGTGGTATGTACGACACGTCAGATACGGCAGGAGCAGTGTATAAGCCTGCCGATAGTATATCAGCTCTCAGGACTAAAGTGGAAATACTGAAAAAATGGACCTGTTACCCCTCCCATTTTATAGTTCCCTGAAAGTATTTCCACAGCTCCTAAGAGAAAAAACGCTTACCCTGCAAGGCTTTAACCGATAACTCCCGAAACGGGATAACGGAAGCTTTTTCATGACGAGACAAAGGCATACGGACGGACCCTCTCCCGTCCGCCTTTGGTCCCGCTCTATGTAAATGTTACAGAACACGTAAAATATATACGGCCGCAGATACGGCCTTCGCGGAGGCATTCCGCACACGCACCGAAGCGGATCGGTGCTCCTCTCATGTCAACAGACCCGCAGGCGGGGAGACTCTGCACTATACTCCCCCACCTGCTTTCGGGTTTGCTGTAGTCCCGGGTCCCGACAGGATAGCTCAGGCAGCCCGGACTGTTACAGTATCACGCAGAGATCGTTCCTGCAACACTCTCAAAGACTATAGGCGGTCTTTGTGATATATTGTAAATAATTCCTTTTGGCTATCCATCCTTTTGTAAGAGGGCAGATCAGAACAGTCTTATCTCCGAATGTGCGGGGGTAGGGCTGTTGCTCTTTACAGGGATATCTTCACTATATCGTCAAGGGGTATGCGCCTGCCGCCGCAGAACACCAGCTGCCGCGAGGCCTCCTCTATAAATCGGACATTCCCCGATACAGTGATATATGCTCCTCCGGCCTTATGCCTGTCGGGGACGAAATATGTGACCTCGCAGTACGGCTCAGAGGCGATACGCGCCCCTATGAGCTGTATTTTTTTGTTCAGCTCCGCCACATCGTCCTCGCAGAGCTCCGCCCTGGTGTCGGTACGGCGTGCGGACTCGTCAACAGCGTCCTCATAGCCCGTAAGCGCCGCAAAGGGGGCGAACTGGGCGGCACGGCTGCGCCGCGGCATCTGCGCCCGCGTCCTCGATACATGGTGGGGCATATTTATTATATCGTTATAGTTGTCTGCCATGACGAAACCTCCTGTTCCCTATGCTCTGTGTCCGCCTATCTGGCGGTTCCTTGACCGTCCTGTTGCGCCCTCGCAGAAATTGGTGCCGCGGAGCACCGCGTTCTTCCCGTAGCGCTCCTTCATTCTCAGCATGGCAAGCTGCAGGTTCTTCTCGCGCCGCAATGCGGCTTCCTCGGCTCTGATACGGCGCTCCTGCTCCTCGGGATCGGTAAACAGATCAAGCTGACGGCACTCCTCCCGCGCCGACTTCTCGGGCACCACCCTGTTTGCGCATATGGTTATCCTGCGCACCAGCAGCAGCCCGTCTGTGATACGGTCAAACAGCGCCACAGCCGCCCCGGTGATAAGCTTTGCGGAGGACACGGGAGCTGTCAGATTTATGGTGCCGTGAGCGTGTACGGGCACAGCCCTGCCGTAGTGGTCGAGAGTCACCCTGCCCTCGTAGCTCCGCCGTATGTCCTCCCTGCGGAGATTCTCCACGTCATAGCCTATGGTAAGGGTGAGCTGATCCGTAACCAGTCCCTTCCCCACAAGGTCAAGGGACATCATATCCGCCATTTCCCATGTTATTAGCCGCGCCGTATCGTTGGGCGTCGCCTCCTGAAGCACCTGCCCCGAGCTGAGACTGTTTGTCTCGGGACGGTAGCTCTTTACGTCGGCGATGGTACAGGGCTCCCAGCCCCATGCGTGATCTATGAGGAGCTCCGCGTTAACGCCGAACATCTTGTACAGCGCTGTTTCCCCGAACTCCGATGTGGACATACGGGCGATATCCCCCATGGTGAATATGCCGCTGTGCTCAAGATGACGGGCGATCCCCTTCCCCACGCGCCAGAAGTCCGTCAGGGGGCGGTGCTCCCACATGAGACGGCGGTAGGACATCTCGTCCAGCTCCGCAATACGCACCCCGTCCTTGTCCGCAGGCATCTTCTTTGCAACAATGTCCATTGCTATCTTGCACAGGTACATATTCGTGCCTATGCCTGCGGTGGCGGTTATGCCCGTGGCTTTCAGAACGTCCCTTATCATGGTCATGGCAAGCTCATGAGCCGTCATGCCGTAGGTGGCGAGATAGGCGGTAGCGTCGATGAATACCTCGTCTATGGAGTAAACATGGATATCCTCGGGAGCGATGTACTTCAGGTATATCTGATATATCCTTGTGCTGTATTCTATATAGAGCGCCATGCGCGGAGGCGCAACAACGTAGTCCAGCTCCAGGGAAGGATCTGCCGCAAGCTCTGAAGCAAGGTGGGAGCTGCCGCTGAAACGTCTGCCCGGAGCCTTGTATCTGCGCACGGCATTGATGTCGGCCGTCTGTGCTATGACCTCGAAAAGCCGCGGCCTGCCCGATACTCCGCAGGCCTTCAGTGCAGGGGACACGGCAAGGCATATGGTCTTGTCGGTGCGGCTCCTGTCCGCCACCACAAGATGGGCGTCAAGAGGATCGAGCTCCTGCTCAACACACTCCACCGAGGCGTAAAATGATTTCAGATCTATTGCTATATATGTCCTTTCCATGGTCTGCGCCTCCTATCGAACATTCGTTCTTATCATATTATATCACCCGTTCTCCCTCTTGTCAATAGCTCCTCAAAAAAGAAAATATGTTTTCTTTTTATCTGCCGTTTTTTACATAAACCGCTGCTTCCCATTGGGCGTTTTTTACAAAACGCCCCCTCTAACTCTTACAATAAGCTATATAAGATTATATTGACACCTCAGCCAAAAAATGGTATAATTTCTTTATGGGACTTCAGCGGTCAGACACTATGTAAACCGCGGTCTTACGCACGGAAAAAAATATACATACAATAACCGCTTTTTAAGCGTATACCCGACAAAAGACGATACAAGTGTATAATTGTCCCTGTTTATATTATTTTAAGGGAGATGTGTAAACACATGAATCTGGATTCCATTTCATTTGATCTGGGTTGCAATTTTGATTACAAGCTCTTCGATTTCGTAGATCAGTATGATAAAAAGCACGCGATCACCAGTTTCTTCGGAAAGCTGAAACACGACGGACTCCCCGGAGGCCGTACTGCTTCTATCATTCCTGACTTTACCGAAGATCAGTTAGCTGATTATGTAAACGAATGTAAGAAGCGCGATATCACTTTCAATTACCTCATAAATCCTCTTTCAATGGATCAGAACGAGATCGACCCCGTTGTGGGCAAGCAGATCCGTGACTTCTTACATAAGATGTACGATCTGGGTATAAGAGCTTTCACTCTTAATTCCCCTATCCTCATCAAGTATGTAAAGAGAGAGTTCAAGGACGTTTTCGTTACTCTCGGCCTTTACGCTTACCCCACAACTATCCAGCACATTGAATACTGGCGCAACTGGGGCGTTGACGAGATCACTCTCGATCACGGCTTCAACAGAAGATTCGATCTGCTCAGAAAGCTCCTTACTCAGTATAAGGATACAGATCTTCACCTCCGCGTTATCGCTAACAATCTCTGTCTGAGAGAATGTCCCTTCAGACTGGCTCACGGCTGCTTCGTAGGCCACTCCGATCCCGACAAGTTCTCTATGGACTACTCACTTGTTAACTGCGCATACAAGAAGGTAACTCACCCCGCAGCTATACTCACAGCAGAGTTCATCCGTCCCGAGGACGTTCACTTCTACAGAGAGCTTGCCGAGGAGACAGGCAACAAGAACTTCTCCATCAAGCTCATCGACAGAACAAGAACTACAGACTTCCTCCACAGAGTCGTAAAGGGCTACATGGAAGAGTCCTATGACGGAAACCTTCTCGACATCGTAAACTGGCCTCAGGCTAAGACAATAGCTACACGTCCCGACGAAAAGGATCCTCTGGCAAACGGTGCAGGTGCTCCTAATATGGGCGGTGCTCCCGCTGCTGAGAACGCAGGCGGACCTCCCGCAGGTATGCCTGCCGGCGGACCTCCTCCTTGGGTAATGGAAGGCAGACCTCCCAGACCGGGCGAGCCTGAGGAATGGGCAAAGGCACATGGTATCACAGCTCCTCCTATGGGCGGTGCTCCTGCTGCTGAGAATGCAGGCGGACCTCCTCCGTGGGCTACAGGCGCAGGCGGACCTCCTCCCTGGGCAACAGGTGCAGGCGGACCTCCCCCCTGGGCAACAGGTGCAGGCGGACCTCCTCCCTGGGCAACAGGTGCAGGCGGACCTCCCCCTTGGGCAACAGGTGCAGGCGGACCTCCCCCCTGGGCTACAGGTGCCGGCGGACCTCCCCCCTGGGCAACAGGTGCAGGCGGACCTCCTCCATGGGCTACAGGCGCTGGCGGACCTCCTCCATGGGCACAGCCTGGTCCTAACGGCGAGCCTCCTATAGGACCTCCTCCCGGAGCTCCCATTATGAGATGGATGGAAAGACTCAAGCCCGAGGCTATGATGAGATACGGCAGAACTATGCACCTGCCCAAGCTCTATGTTGACAACAAGAAGCTTGACGGCTTCCTTGAGCACTTCATCAATAACAACAACTGCGCAAACTCACTCTGTGTAAACGATATCCTCGAAGAGGGACAGACTGCTCCCAATGCCTGCTCACACTGCAGCAACTGGGCTAAGAAGGTCATCTCCTACGACGAGGCCGAGGTAGCACAGTGGAAGGAGCTCTGCGGAAGTGTTCTCCAGAGCCTTGAGGACGGCTCCATCTACTATTATTGATAATAATTGCACATACGAATACAGGCTGCACTGCGGTATCCCCGCGGTGCAGCCTTTTTACGCAAAAAATATCCCCCCGGTATCCGAGGGGATAAAATCATATTTAGTAATTACTGAAGCTCATGATTCCATTGTTGTCTATTGTAACAGTAACGCCGTCTGCGGTAGTATAAGTACCTGCGATTCCTGTCCTTCCGGTATTACGGTTGCCGCTGCTCTGTGTCAGCAGTCTTGAACCCTTCAGCTTCCATGCACTTATGATCGCTGCTACATCAAACTGTCCCTGAACTCCATTGAATATGTTGTTCATAGTCTGAACTTTCGTAAGCTCTCCGCCGAACATAACATCTGACATATATGTATTTCCTCGTATCATACCGGTTAGATTGGTTACATTTGAAAGATCCCAGTTGCTGAGATCAAGACCTGTCAGATAAACTCTTGAATCGTTATAGAAGATCTGTTCCATATTTGTTACATTTGAGGTATCCCAATTCTGGATCGGCGACAGATCTATAGGAGCAGACGCTGACGTATTGGAATAAAGTCCCAGATTTCTGAACATAAAGTACATATTAGTTACCTGTGAAGTGTCCCAGTATTCAAGTCCCGAAAGATCTTTGATCTTTCTTACCTTCAGGAACAATCTGTTACAGTTTGAAGGCAGCAGTATCTTTGAATCTGTTCCCTCTGTAAATATGTACAGTGTGTACATATCCGTTGCCGGATCGAGTACCGTATATCCCTTTACAGGTGTAGGATACTCGGGATCGTAGTCTGCCGCGCCTACAGCAGGCGACAGATATACTTCTCTGTAAATTACTCCGTTTGCAAGATCTCTCTGATAGTCGCTCTCGGTGCAGTGCTGGATCGAAGCCAGACGCCAGTCCATAGGATAGCCGTTTCTTACACCATTCTGCTCAAGCCCAAGACTTGACGTATATGTTGCGTCATCGTCTCTTGCGCAGAGCCAGTTGATCCTGCTCTTTATATCTGCGCCGTTCTGGTTCTTTGACTTGTTGTCAAATCCGTTATTGCTGCCTACAAGGAATTTTGCAGTAGTTCTCGGAACATACTCCAGCTGTGCCACAAAGGTGAAAGTGGTGGTGCCGTCGTTCTCGGAGCTGAATATGAACTCCTGTATCTCTTCCTCGCTGTTGAACGTCAGATCAGTGAGCTGACCGTCCTCGTCCTCGTACTGCCAGCACTTGAACCTGTAGCCCTGAGCTATGATATTAAGCTGATTTTCAGGATCAGACATATTGCTGGTTATGCTGCCGTCATCTGCCGACTTAGTGAAAACCACATCAGCCGATGTCTCGCCCTCGCCGAAAACAGAACGGTTATCGCTGTCCTGTCTGAGAGTAACGTACTTCTTTATATCCGACTTTGCACCCTCATAGCGTATCTGAAGCGCCGCCGTCCTGTCCGACTCGCTGTCGGTGACAGTCACGGTCCTTCCCATAAGACTGTAGTCCTTTGTATTGGGAACTTCAAGGTAATATGTGCCGTCTATCTCGACCACCGAGACATTGTATCCGTCCTCGCCCGTATAGGTGAGAGCAGCCTTCTCCGCGGTAGTCAGGGTCTCTGTCATGTCCTTGTTGTCTGTGCGGCTTATAACTATATCCTCAAGAGGTATCCTGTACTTTGACGACTCTGCTCCCGAAACGGGCACGAAGCCGTCGTATACAGCCCTCAGACCTGTGATATATCTCTCAGCCGCAGGGAATCTGTTATTTGCAGCCGCAACGTGGCTGAGTCTGTCATAGCGTTCTATACGGTTGCTGTACTCGGCTCTGTAGCAGGGTACAAAATCAGGATCGGAAGGACGTCCCTCAAGGTTGCAGTAAGCCACCCTTGAAGCTGTCTGTGTGACGCCTGCCGCAGGTGAATAGCTGCTGATATTGGTATCTCCGCCCACGGTCCTGAGCTGCATGAACTCATACCGTGAAACGTTTATCTCCTCTATCATGTAGCATCCCTGAGCTACCGATACCGTGGTATGACCCTCGGTATCGCCCGCGCTGAAGCTCATGAACTCCGTATAGCTCATACCGCCGGCAACAGGATTGCGGTCGGTCATATTGTCTATCTGGGTTATCCTGTATATGAATGTAGGAGCACCGTATGCGTCGGAGTAGTCCACTCCCTCGGGAAGCAGCTTGTCAATGAGGATATTCGCCTTTGCTCTGGGCTCCTCACACTTGCAGTATATCTGCGAATTACAGCTCTCCCTGTCAACGGTGAAGCTCTCCACCACTGCCGCAGCATAGCCTCTCGGAGGCTCGGTCTCGACGAATTCGTAGGTACCCCACGGGATACCCTCAACCTTTATCTGTCCCTCTGCGTCGGTGACGAGCTCGGTAACTGCGCCCGCAGCACCGCTTTCGGCCATGGTATACACGCCGTCGCTTACTCTTGTGACGCTGCATACTCCCGTGCTTCCGTCCGCAAGCTTCTCCACCAGCCTGAACTTAGCTCCGCCAAGCTTCACTTCGGGAGAGCCCTTCTCGAACTTCTCCAGCATAGCGCTGCCGCTTCTGGGGTCGTCGTCCATGAACACGCGGTTCACAGAGCCCGATGTCTTGGAGTTTATCCTGAATTCCCTTGTCTCATTGCTGAGCTCAAAGCCTATGGGAGCGCCTATCTCCTTGAAGTAGTATGTGCCCCAGTCGAGGTTGTCTATCACCTGCGTCCAGCCCTCGCTGTCCGTAGCGAAGTCGTAAGAGCCGCTGTGATAGATGACCGTATCGTAGCTGTCCTTGTTCTCCAGCTGATCGTAATTGGCCAGCGGAGGAGGATTCTGCGTATCTCCCAGCTTTTTCAGCAGTGCGAACCTTGCTCCCGAAAGAGGAGAGCCGTCGGCCGCGCTGAGCTTTCTTATCTGCGCCTTGCCCTTCTTGCGGACGTCGTTATGAGTCACCGAGAAGGTCTTATCGGCTGCATTTGCGTGGGCAGCCGCGCTTTCCGCGGTCACAGTGAATATACCCTCGCTTACATAAGCGTCGCTGCTGATATAGCCGTTTCTGTTGTTGTTTCTCTTATAGCCTGTGGGAGCAAGCTCCTCATACAGGAAGTATGTGCCGAACAGCACGCCGTCTATAGTGCCTGAGCCCGATGCATCGGTAATGAGCTCCTTGTCGGTCTTAGTCCAGTAGGTCAGCTCTCTCTTGCCGTCCCAGCCGTACATTTCCGACTTTGCCGCTGCGAGAAGCGCGTCATAGCTGTCCATATCGCTGAACTCTGAAATGTCCTTCAGCTGATACAGCGAATATCTTGCACCTGCAAGGTTCTTTTCCTGATCGGTCTCGTTCTCGTCATGCTTTACAAGTCTGAGCTCCGAGCGTATCTGACTGTTCTTTATGACTGATACGTCCTTGATCTGGCCGTCTCCGGTCAGGTCTACCATACCGTTATCGCCGATATTTCCCAGTCTTACCTGGAATGTGATGAGGTCGGAGGCCATCGAATAGCCTACAGGCACATTTGTCTCCTCAAGGTAGTATGTACCCACCTCAAGACCTGCGATAACGAATTTTCCTTCCTCGTCCGATACTATGGCGTCGTTTCCGTTCTCGTCGCAGTTGTACTGCTTCAGCGAATTATCATAGGCAACGCCCACTTCCTGGAGCTCTCCGCTGTCGTCGCAGCGCAGCAGCCTGAATTCAGCGCCCTCAAGCACCTCTCCCGTATCGCCGTCCACCTTGGTGAACTCAGCTGTTCCGTGAGTATTTGCCCTGTTTTTTACGTTTATGAGTCCCTGTACTCCGTCCTCGTCGTCCACCAGCACAGAACCGCTGGCAAACTGGCTGAGCACCTGTCCGTCCTCGGTATCTCTGAGATCGTAGGTATTCATGAGCTCCGCTCTGCCATTATCGTCAAAGTAGATAAGGTAGTAGAGGTCGCAGTCGCCGTCGTAGCCCCTGGGAGTCTCCACCTCGCGTATGAAGTAGAAGCCCGGAGGCAGATTAAGCTCTAATATACCCTTCGGATCCACCTCTGTATGCTCCAGAACAACGCTTCTGTAGGTGTACGAAGCCTCATCGAATACGGTATACTCAACATTTCCGATCTCGTCAATTGAAAAGCTTTCGGGATCAGCATAATAATCCGCCTTTGTGATGGGTTCGTTAAAGGTGAGGACCTCAAACTTCGCGCCTATAAGGCCCTTGTTATAGTTGAAGTAATCCACCTTTCTGATCTTCAGCGTGTTGAGAAGCTTGACGTAGGTCTCGCCGCTTTCGGTGTAATCGTAATCGTCGGAAGCCCCCTGGAACGGGTCAACGGTTATCATTGCCGAATAGCGGTTTACCGCCATACGGTTTATATTGTCTGCACTTACCTCGGGAGCGTTCATATTAACATATATGGCCGATTTGAATAAATATCCGCCGCCTGTGCTCTCCATGGGAGCCTGCTGGTCATCTCTGGTAAGCAGCACCGCCGCTATGGCGTATGCGTCTGTCACTCCCTCGGGAAGCGTCCATATCCTTCCGTCAGAGGACACCATGGGCTCCCACTTATTGGCTGTATTAAGATGAGCAAGCATATCGCCTGCGGTATCCTCCGCTGCGCTCTTGCTTGTGAAGTAGGCACTGTCATCGGTGGTATAGTACACGATGGCGCCTGAGGGCATACCCATTTTATCCAGCGCTTCGCCGATATCCACATAATTGAGGCTGCCCTTCCACTGGGTATTGTATCCCGAGTCCGAATCGCCCTCGTTCTTTATATAATCCTCCAGCCTGTCTACCAGCACCATTTCCTTTACGGCGCCGTTTTCGCTTCCGAAGATATTGAAACTCAGTCTGTAGGTATAGTCCGATGGTATATCATCGGTGCTTCCTCTTACCTGAGAGCTGTGAACATAGAGTCCATTGCTGAATTCGGTCATTACCCGCTTGTCCAGCTCTGTCTTCATTACTATATCGGTAATGCCGATATAGCTCTCGGCTGATGATGATACTGTTCTGCTGTCGGTGAGTCTGCCGTTGTTTGAGCCTGAACCCACAGTGACCTTTCTGCCCTGATCCAGCAGAGATGTGCCTGAAGTTACCTTGAAGGGCTTTTCTCTGTCAATAGCGGGATTGTCGTCCTCAACGTACACGTCATAGCTGAACTCAACAGATGTGAGTGCGCTGGCAAGGAGAGGATTTCCCGAAAAATCGAAGTCTATCTCGATGGTCTTTGTACCGTCGGGATTCTCGGCAAGTCTGAACGAAGTGTTCTCGCCGCTGAGCACTCCCGCATCGAACAGAGCCCTGGTTCCGAAGTCTGTGCCGCTGAATTTCAGCGAATCCTTTATAGACTGCAAAGAGGGATCCCTCAGCTCAAGGTACTCGGGAAGCACGGCCTTTAAGGTGAACTTCTTCAGTGTACCGGGATTTTCCGATAAAAGAGTACCCTTTGTGGTAACCGTACCGAACCATCTGTCCATATATTTGCTCGGATCGTCCTGCGAAATGCCGTCCCAGTGTCTTCCTCTGGTAAGAAGAGAGGTGAACTCTGTCCTTGACGTCAGAGCGGTGACATCTGTTCTCAGAAAGACGTTTGAATAGCTCCTGCGGAGGTATGCCTCTCTTTCAAGGTCGGCAGTACGTCCGTTTACAGCTTCCTCTATAGCGGAATTGCCGTTGACGGGATTGCTGTAGGGAGTATGTCCCGCAGCAAGGTCGTAGAGCTGGTCGTCAATGCTGTAGATCATCTGCATATAGCCGTAGTTGACTATCCTTGCAGCCGAATCCTCAAAGGTACTGTCGCTCCTGAGAAGTATCTCGTTCTCGGGCTTTTCGGAGTCGAGGCTGAATTTCACATTTGTCTTGAAATGCTTGTCGTTTACGATCTTGTCCAGATCCTTTATGACGATATAAAAGGCGTCGCCGTTGACGTTCAGGGTCTGGCTGCTGCTCATGGAGGTATAGCCCTCCTCGGTCTTGGCAAAGCTCTCGCCGCCGTCAGTGCTGACGTACAGCTCATATCTGTAGCCGTCGCCTGTGCTGTAGCTGCCGTCCTCCGCGTCGCTGGCATGGTATATGCCCGCAGGTATCGTCACATTGAGTATAGTATACTCGCCCTTGTCAAGCACCCTTGATGTCTCTCCCGATTGGTATGCGATACCGAGAGTGTCATCGCCTATGACAAGGTCGTATTTAACGCTGTCGGGTATGGCCTCGGAGGAGGGTATAACATTGCCCTCGATGACCTCCCTTATCCTGTCCGCAACAGTGACCAGGCTCGACGGAGCGCTCATTCTCTGATTTTTCTTTATGTCGGCGCAGAGATCGAAGGTGATGACCTGACCGCTGAAGAGGTTGCCCGAAAGCAGCTTCTTTGAGGTGTTGTTTCCCGGATCTGTATGATTCTTGTTCTCATACTTTGAATTGCTCTTGGAGAAGGCTATCCTGCCGGGATCATAAAACTGATCGCCGTAATCGGGAACAGTTATAACGGTAACGTCCTCGGTCTCGCCTGTGTCCTCATAGGTGGTCTTGGCGGTATCACTGTATATCTCGGAGACCTTCTCATCGTTAAAGAGCACCCTTGATATGCCGGTGAACCTTATCTTGTTCTTCTCCTCGTCGTCGGGATCTATCTTTGTTTTCAGGACGCCTACGCGGTAATCGGTCTTATAGCTGTTTATGTCGCCGTTTCTGTTCTTGTACTCATAGAAGCCGAGACGCTCAACGCCGTCAACTACCTGTCTTGTCAGAGTAACGGGATTTCCCCTGCTGTCCACAACGGAGATATCCGCAGGGTCAAGTCCCTCGGGAAGGTCGATGGCTATGAACAGATCGGAGTCGTGTATGCCTCTGGCCTTCTTCTCCTGATCCACCTGTACCCTGAAGTTGTACCATGAATACCTGTTGTTGAGATCCTCTGCCTGAACCGCGTCAACCTCGCTGCCCGTAACGGTAACGGTTACATTATCGTGCTCGGTGAAGAAATCTATATCGAGAGTATTGGTATCCACAGGCTCGCCGTCATACTCCATAACGGGCTCGCCTTGCTGTGCCGAGCCTGTAACGGGCTGACCTGTAACGGGCTGGCCGCCGATGGTGATGATATGGCCGTTTCCATCCACCTTGTAATACTTGTCCTCATCGCTGTCGTAGTAAAGTCTGTCGCCGTCTTCGGTGCGGTAATAGCCGTCGCTGTCCACAAGAAGTCCTTCGGTGGGATCGCTGCCGTTGGGGACGATACCGTAAAGGCTGCCGTCGTCGCCTATGCAGGCGTATCTGCCGCTGCCGTCCCTGAGGAAGCCGTCATCTCCGATGACGTTGCCGTTCTCATCGAGACATCTGCCCTCATCGTCTCTCTTGTATCTGTTCACCTCATATGAAGCCTCTATGGTCCTCATGAAGTGAACCAGCTCTTCATTCTCGTTCTCCTCCAGAGCTACGGCGTCACGCGCATTTATCTCCCAGTGGAGAGTAGAGAGGACCTGCTTGTTTATGGGCTTCTTGTTCACAAGAATATAGCTGCTGCCGTCAGTGCCCGTGTTGACGATGCTCCAGTTTTCGGAAAAAACAGGATCGTCCTCCACAAGCTTCAGCTTTCCGCCGCGCTTCAGATCCGCAAGACCTGTCAGCTTCAGCGTGAATTCTCCCGGCATAAGGTTTACCGAGCTTGTATTCCTGATATTGATACCCATGTATATGTACTCGCGCTTGCTCTCGGACTCGCTGATGACATACGGATTCCCCGCGTTTCCCGAGTTGTCGTCCTTACGCCATGTTATGGAGGCGGAATACTTCTCCGACTCGTCGTCCGCGCCCTCGGCAAAGGCTCTGACAGCTTCCATTACGGAGCTGCTTCCCAGCGCCACGGCAAAGCATAGCATCAAAGCTATCAGCCTGAAAAATACATTCTTTCTGTTTGCAGTCAATCTTCTCCCCCCTTTCCGAGAGATCACAGATTATCAGTTAAGGAAGGCTTCCCATGCGTCGGCATAGCTGCCGTAGGTCCTTGCCTGTCCGTTATCCTCATATACGCTGTCCACCGATTCCGCATAGACCACAAGGTCGAGGGTCTCGGGGGCGTCCCCTGTTTTTATGAGCACGTCGGTAAAAAGATCGTCCGTCTTTTTACCCGGCTCAACAGGATCCTTATAGTAAAAATAGCCCTTCAGCCTGTCATTGTCGTCATTGTCGGGAACAAATATCCACTTGCCGTCCCGGCTGTTGAGCATATTCACAAAGCTCTGTGTGTGGAGTATATTATCGCCGTCCGTCTCAGTGGTATCCCCTGCCATATCCGCGTCCCTGACGGCGCTGTAGTAGTTGGTGCCGTCGGCGGAATAGTAAGAGCCTGCCGCTGTGCGTGAATCGGGAAAGTCCACATATACTCTGATATAGCAGTCCACATTGCCCGTATTGGCAACGCCGACCTCCTTGGTATAGTAGTTATTGGCATTGACCGCAAGATC
The DNA here is from genome assembly GCF_947301925.1 of uncultured Ruminococcus sp. Taxonomy (GTDB): domain Bacteria; phylum Bacillota; class Clostridia; order Oscillospirales; family Ruminococcaceae; genus Ruminococcus. Next base: position 4,377 of record NZ_CAMYUE010000016.1, on the reverse strand, counting down.
GGATGGTCTGGGGAAATTCTCCGTCACCGATATCTTGTCGTGAGCCACCTCCACGGTATTCCCGGCGTCATCGGAAGCTCCGAGATATGCCATTATGCCGCCTGCTGCCGCAAGCACGGCAAGCAGGACTGCCGAGCCCGTAAAGACTTTTCTTTTTTTCATATCCTGCCTCCGCTCAGTTCTGTTTGTTTCTGCATATCTCAAATATATCCGTGAGCTGTGCTGCAGTAAGGCTGCCGCTTTCGGGAAGTCCGCTCACGCCGTCTATATTGTCCGCCTGTATGCCGTAGGCATTGACGGGTATCTCCAGCATGGTCCCGCCTGCCACTTCCTCCTCGATGAACTTTCTCAGTGCGAACTTATCGAAAAGGCTGACGGTCTCGTCCCCTGCCGTGAGCCTTGTGCTGTAGCCGAAAACATAGGTATCAGCGTCGGCGGCCTCGGTCTTTTCAAGGAATACCCAGCCGTCTGCCGAAGCGGAGCTGCTGTTGTAGCCGAAGTTATCGCTGCCGCTGACAGTGGTGCTGCCGCTTCCGAAGAAGCTGAACAGCTCATGCAGAGCCTTTGGCGGCAACTTCTGTCCGTTGCTGTCCAGAAGCGTTACCTCAGCCTTGGGTACCTTGACCTCAAGGAAGACATATTCGTCGTTTTTGCCTGTATTCTTCACGGTAGGATCCTTGTCCAGCCTTACGTCAGCCCTTGCAAGCTGCTTGTCGGTGAAGTGCTCCTCATTGAGCTCCAGAGCCACATTTCCCACAGTGAATACGTTGTTCTTCGTGTCCTGATCTGTAAAATAGGCAACGGCAAGACTGCATAAGAGCAGCAGCATGCCTGCCGCCGAAACAGCTATGAGCTTTTTCTTATCCATCTGCCAGTCCTGCCTTTCGTTTATTTTTTCTTTTCCCTCTTTTTGTCGGGGATAGCGGCTCCTATGAGTATGAATGCCGCAAGTACTGCGGCGGAAGCTATAAGGCCGTGCCGCGTATGTACGAATGTGATGATATATCCTATCAGCGGTATTGAGAACATGGTCTTTCCCACGAAGTCCTTCTTTTTTACGGGAGCGGCGTCCTCGGTGTTATTGGCATCGCCCTTTGTGATTATACCGTCCTCCGTCACACTGACGGCTCTGTGGGTGACAAGCACGTCCTCCCCCGCCCTGAAGGCTATGATATCGCCTTTTTTTATCTTGCTGTACGAAGCGTTATGGTTGACGACGCAGACGCTGCCCACACTGATCTCAGGCTCCATAGAGCCCGACACCACTGCATAGGGTCTTATGCCCGCTATCCAGAGCAGCGCCACCCCCGCTCCGAGAGCTATCAGCGCTGTTGCCAGGATATTGTATACCGCCCTTATGACCCTGACAGGTGCGGAGAGCTTCTTTTCTTCCATCATGTGCCTTTCCCGAGGCCTGCAAGAACTTCCCATACCTTTTCGGGATCGGTCTCGGTCTCGGAAGTCGATTTCAGGTATTCCGTCTGTATTCCTCTTGCCCTGACCTTTACGCTCATGGTCTTGTTCTCGATAAAGGGCTCGGTATCAGCCTCAGACTCACGGGCGTTACAGAGCTTTATACCGTCAAAGAGCTTTCCTGTAACGCTGTCGGGAGCAACTACCTCCATGGAATCAGCTTCTCCGCCTACATAGGCGTAGATATATGTAAAGGTCTTGTTTTCCTCGTCCTTGACGGGACTGTCCGAAAGCTCCAGCCAGCCGTCATTTACGGTCTGTGCAGCAGTCTCTGTTCCGTCATACGAAGGCTCCTTGCCGCTGCATACGAACTTCACAACGGGCAGCGATCTCTTTGCCGCTGCGGTACCGTCCTCCCTTTCGGTGACAAGCTCATCGTAATAGGGAACTTCCACTTCAAGAAAGACGAAGGAATCGACTTCTCCCTTGTTCCTTACCTGCGGATCCTTCGGGAGCACCTCGTTGGGCACTGCCTGTGTATGGTCATGAGTCCATGAGGGCTCCTCAAGCACGATGTCGAACCTGCCCGACCTGAATCGGTTGGTCACACCGTCGGACGAGGACAGCATAGCGGACATGGCCGCGATAAGCAGCAGAACGCCTGCGGATATTATCAGAAGTATTCGTTTTTTAGGCGTCATATTCCTCCTCCTTTCCTTGAGTGACAGGTATAAAAGGGTATAATAATCCAATGATATTATATCATATTTATATATATTAATCAAGGGAAAAGCCACCTTTTAAATAAAGAATTACCTTTTGTACAAGCCGCCGCGCCGCAGTTTATGAAAGTCGCACAATTATTTATTTTCGCTTTTTTCAATGGGGGATTTTTTTGTGGAACAATTCACGGGAATGAAAAAAGCAGAGCTCGTGCTCTGCTGATAAAACGGTATAAAAAGCAAAAAACAGACCCGCGGCAGAGTCTGTTTTTCAGGTGAGGAAACACAAAGGAGAGGGGATCTCCTTTTGTGGAATCAGGAATCGCATTAGTCATACATGGGGATAGTTAGGGTTAGGATGTTACTGTTTTTATTCTGAGATTTTTTTATTAAGGGGTGTACAACTAAAGCTTTTTCCTCTGCTGCTCATCACAAGCAACATATCTATAATAATACAATGAGCAGAAAAAATCAAGCCGCCTGCATGAAATGCATTTTTTTAGCGTGAAATGCGCTGTTTTGTTCATATTTTATTCACACATTCTGCGGATATACATTACCTCACGGAGAGGCTTCCCGCCTAAATTATCGTCCATATAATGCTCCGTCTTAACGAAGCCGTGGCTCTCATAGAACAGTCTTGCCCTTATATTGTCCTCCAGCACCCACAGCAGTATCTCCCTGTAGCCGAGGAACTCCAGTTCCTCTATGCAGACCCTCATAAGCTGAGAGCCTATTCCCCTGCCCATATAATCGGGCAGCAGGTAGATAGTGACTATCTCGCCGCAGCTGCCGAACTCCTCCCACCGCGACGGCCCGAAGCTGGCGGTACCAACGATCTTATCGCCGTCAAAAGCGCCTATCTCCGTTCTGCCGTTGTGGAGCACATTGCCTCCCCATTTTTCCTTTGGTATGCTCTCCATCCATTCCATGGGAACTATATCCCTGTATGCGAACTTCCAGCTCTTCTCATATATCTCCCTGACAGCGGTTAAATCATCATTTTCCGTAATGTGCCGTATCTCCATCGTATCACCTCATCGTGAAAATATAGTACATATTATACCACCCGTCTGAAGCCAAATCAAGCCTTTTTCAGAAAAAACAGAACAAATAACATATTTCGTCACGAATGTCAACATATTATACTTGATTTTTTCCACATTCTGTGGTAATATAGAATAAATAACCGAAAGGAGTGGTGACTATGGGAACATCATACAAGTACAAATGCGACGAATGCGGCTACGAAGAAGAATTTTTCACAGGCGGAAGACCTATGACCAAGGACTATCATAAACGCACGGAAGAAGCCGAGGAAGAGCTCAGAAGCGCCGCTCTCTACGGAAAATACGGCGAAAGCATACGCCAGCTCATGAAGAACGAGCGGGAAAAGATATACATAAACTGCGATACTGAGCTGTATCAGTGTATGGAATGCAGGCAGTTCTCCGTTCAGATAGCCAAGGAGATGTATATGAACAGGCAGGATTTCACCATGTCAGTGGAGTTCCGTCATGAATGTCCCTCATGTCACTCAGCTCTGCTGCGCAAGACAAGAGGCTCCATAACCTTCTGTCCAAAGTGCAAGATGTTCACGGCGCAGCTTGTAAGTCTCGGAAAATTCGATTAAAAAAGGCAGCTCAGGCTGCCTTCCGTTTTTATATAACAAAAGCGCCTGCTGTTGCAGACGCTCTTTTGGCTCCCCCTGCCCGGCTCGAACGGGCGACAACTCGGTTAACAGCCGAGTGCTCTACCGACTGAGCTAAGGAGGAATATATGTGTCGGCACTGATCTAATTTCCCGGGCCGTCGCCAGCCAAGTATCATCGACGTAAATGAGCTTAACTTCCGTGTTCGGAATGGGAACGGGTGTGACCTCATTGCCATAAGCACCGACTATATAAGTGACCCGTACCAGAATCGAACTGGTGTTACCGGCGTGAGAGGCCGGTGTCTTAACCGCTTGACCAACGGGCCAAAAAAATTGGTGCACCATCGGGGACTCGAACCCAGGACCCACTGATTAAGAGTCAGTTGCTCTACCAACTGAGCTAATGGTGCATTTCAAACTGCTTAACTATTATATCACATTCAGAGTGACTTGTCAAGCCTTTTCTTCAATTTTTTTGAAAACTTTTGAAGGAATAAAGCGTAATGCGAGGCGGAACTCAAATGGATGAAGTAAAAAGGAAAAGCCCTCGACCGATTAGTACTCGCAAGCTGAACGTGTCACCACGCTT
>NZ_CAMYUE010000015.1 GCF_947301925.1 uncultured Ruminococcus sp. | reverse complement strand
CCTGCTGCTGAGGGAAGCCCTGCTGCTGAGGATAGCCCTGCTGCTGAGGGAAGCCTTGCTGCTGAGGATAGCCCTGCTGCTGGGGGAAGCCCTGTGGCTGCTGGGGATAACCCTGCTGCTGAGGGAAGCCCTGCTGCTGGGGATAGCCCTGCTGAGGCTGCTGAGCGTAGAGGTTCGGGAAACCGCTGGCGCCCATCTGCTGTGCCTCCTCGGGATGCTCATAGAGCGAATTGAGCGAGTCGGCCTTGCCTGCGTCCTCATTATTGAATGGGTTTGCAGCGTCAACATCGAAGCCGCTTGCGAACTCGGCGGGAGCGCCAAGCTGCTCGGGAGCCTCATCGTAGCCGCTGAGGAAGTCGGGAGCTGCCGAAGCGGGAGCGAGACTTGCTGCGGAAACTGCCTCCTCGGGGGAGAGCACCACCTGACAGCTGCTGTTGTCCACGCTTGAATTCACAAGCAGTGAGATAGCCTCGTCCTCGGGTTTAAAGTAGCTGTAATCATCAAGTGAGATAACGATCATCTGCTTAGCGATGACGTGCTTTGCGGTAATAGCGGACATGACCGCTATCCTTTCCGCGGGGACCTCCTCTACAGTACCCTCATTGATGGATACCGTGGAAACTCCCGAATAGATATCGCCCGAATCGGCGACGATAAGGCAGAGACAAGCGTCATACGACGCAAGCTCGGGCCTGCTGTGTTTTACTGTTTCCGCGAAATTCTTGGCTGTGTTGTAGAGAGAACCTATTTCCATAACAAACACCACTTTTCTTAATTTATTAAACGCTTATGCGTTTTGGGATCAGACGTTCTTTTCGAGCATAGCCGCTTTTCTGTCGGCGGCTGCCTTCTTGTTTTCTGTGACCCTTTTATTCACAAGGTCGATCCTGTCCTTCAGGAGGTTCTCGTTATAGATACATGAGAGCGAGATATCGTCCTCTGTACCGAAGCGCGACCTCTTGGTGAGGTTATTGCATATTATCTCCTTGAAGGTATCGATATTAACGAGCTGACTTGTGATTATGGTATGATAATCGAGGAAGTCGTGCTCGCTTCCGAATGAGGTATAGAGGCCGTCGGTAGAGCCGTACAGAGCTATGAGCTTCCTGTTGGGAGCGTAGAAGCTGCTGAACAAAGAGGCTGCATTTGAGTTGCAGACCGAAGCCGTGACATTGGCGGGGGCGGACTCGTTGTATTCCATGGGCATTACAGCCCTTCCGTCCTCAAAAAGCGCCACAAGGCTTCCGTCGCCGATCTGTACGCCGAAGGTATAGTTATCACCCGATATACCTGCAACGAGGGTAGAGCCGTAATACGACTCGGGAGGGATAGCCTCAAACTCCTCGGGGGTGAATTTACTTTTCTCCTCATCGGTAACGGGATTTTCAGCCAGATGCTTTTCGACCTTCTTATTCCAGTTTGAGATTATCTGCTTCTCGATATTTTTGATAATGAGCTTATGGTTGGCGGGAAGGTTGGCCTCCAGCGCCTCGCGGTCCTCGTAGAACCTGTCGATGGCTTCTATGGTGGCCTCAACAGCGAACTTTGAGCCCAGGTGGCTCCTGAAGTGCTTTTTGCTTCCGTGGCCGTCGGCAACTACAGCGACAGCGTAGTGGTCGCCCACCTTGAAAGCAGAGCTGTCCTGACAAACCAGATTGGTCTTTTCATGGCTTGCGCCCATGACCGAATGGCTGAAGCCGTTAAACATGATTATTCAGTCCTCCTAACGAAATATTGCGATATTATTACCAGCCTGTATCGAAGGGGACGTCATCTCCGTCGGTCTGGGTGCTTACCAGCTCCTGGATCTGCTGACCGAGAAGCTTCTGTTTAGCTGCGAAAACATCCTCCTCACCCAGCTCGTGAGTGGTATCGTCGGAGAGAGTCATACTCTTGCTTCCGATCTGTGAAGATGTAACAGCGATTATCTTTATCATCTGAGCCAGCTGTCCGCCTGAATAAGCGTGAACGACTGTATCCTTGGAGCCTGTGAACTCGGCAAGGATATTGTCGTTTGCCTCCTGACCGATACCGAGAGCGGCCTTGAGGCCGAACTTATACCAGCTGTTGGTCTGGAGCTCTCTGAGTCCCTCCTTATAGTCGTCCGAGGGATAACCGTCGGTCATAAGGAATATAACGGGGGCGAAAGAGAGAGAGGGCGAATTCAGGAAGCTGTTTCTTGACATTCTGTGATTGAGCTCCTTGAATGCAGCGCCCATGCTTGTAACGCCGCTTGCACGGAGTCTTGCCCACTCGAATTCTTCTATCGGGATAGGTGTGGAGTACATCCATCTTACCTCTGTAGAGAAGGTGAGGACGGCCACCTTGACCTCGGTATCTGCCTCGCCGACGCGGCGTATCTCGGGGATAAGCTCCTCCATAACGGTATTGAGCTCGCCCATTTTCTTGCCCTTCATTGAGCCTGACGTATCGATCAGGAAGAAGATAACAAGGCTTTTCTTTGAAACGCTTGTTGCGCTGAGGGGATCGTCATCGAAGTCAAGAATACTATCGTCGGATACGGGAGCGGGAGAAACTGTTTCTGCTGTATCGAAGTCGTCCAGAGGAGAAACGTTCAGGTTTTCGTTCACTTCCGGTTCTGTAACATGTTCATTGCTCATAATTTACATACATCCTTTCAGTAATACTGCTTTGGGAAAGCAGTTCAGATCTTAGCTTTCACTTCGCCGAAATCGATCTCGAGCCCCTGCCATACGGGGAAGCCCTTTCCCGGGGCGATGTCGTAGAATACTCCGTCGGGCATCTTAGCCTTCCACTGCCTGTCTGAGCAGTTCTTGATACCCAGTACGCCGGGCTTCAGCTTATTCTCTACCAGCTCGCCGGCGATGGCTGTGAAGTCATCGGATTCGGGGCTTATCTCGCAGGTATAGAACTTGCAGCCGAGGTACAGGGGAGTACGGTAATCGCGGTTGCTGAATCCGATGGTAACGAATTCCATACCGCACTTGGGGCACTTGAAGGTCTTTTCGTTCTGATGGATGAACATCGAACTGAAGTTTGTCCTTCCGCAGCCGCACTGTATTATCTCCGACCTGAGGCGGATGAACAGCTTCTGCCATTCATTCTCTATTATACGCTTTGTGGGATCGGTGATACCTGTTGTGAAGGAGCGTATGAAGGCGTCCTTTATATAATCGGGGTATATCCTCCAGAACTTGATGATATTGTCGTGTATGCCTCTTACGGGACGGTTTGAATCGTCGTTGGGGTCATATACGAAAACGGCGTTCTGGCCGTAGTGCTTCAGCTCTGAGGATTCTGTAAGGCATACATCGCGGACCACCTTTTCTCCCTCCATGGGGTCGCCTCTGAAGAGGAGCTTGAAGAGCACTACTGCGAGGGAATACTTATCCGTCTGGACATTCGGCTGAGCGATGCCTCTGACGATCTCGGGAGCCATATATCCCGGTTTGCCGCCGATACCGAAGTTGCTTCCGTCGGGGGCGATGTTATCACAGTCGCAGACAAGAACGGCGCCTGTGTTCACGTTGATGAAGAAGCCTCCGTCGTTAAGGTCCTGATAGCTCTTGCCTGCACGGTGGAGCTGTCTGAATGCGTTTACGATATTGATGACGCAGGTGACCATAGCGCTGAGGGTGTTGAATTTTACGGGGCGCTTTACCGCACGTCCCGTAAGCGGGTCGATCTCCAGCTTGTAGGTATTGAGGATATCCACGAAGGAATCGAAGCCCTCGGGCTTGAGCTCCATGATATATCCGAATGTACCGTCCTCTGCCTCCTTGGTGAGGTATTTCGGCCAGAGGAACTTATTGCTGGGGGGGCCGTCATTTATGTTATTCTGGAGATTTTTGCGGAATGCGGCCGGCTTTGCCATCTTATTGATGTCGTACCATTTCAGCGCCCATTTCTGGCCGTTGAAGCGTACCAGGTAAACGATACCCTGACCGCCGCTGCCGATGACGCTGAGGACTTTGGCCTTGCCGCCGAATTCCATCTCGACCTCCTGACCTATTTCAAGCTCTATCATATGATCTCATCCTTTCCGCTGTTAGTCAAGCTCATATTCTTCAGCCGAGGTCACGAGGGCGTATCTTATTCCGGTGGCCAGACAGTATTTATGAACGTATGAGTTTTCGATGCAGTATATAGTAAGATTGGGGCAATACGAGAATGCGTTGGCGTCGATGAACTTAATGCTCTCGGGGAGGTAGAGCTTCCTGAGCTTTTCACAGCCCGAGAAGGCTTCCGCGCCGATGCTGCTGACGCTTGGCGGTATCTCGATGACTTCGAGGCTTGTACAGAAAGAGAATGTACTGTCCTCGATCTCCAGCACGCCGTCGGGTATCTTTACCACGACCAGGTTCGCGCACTGGCTGAATGCGCCCTGCTTGATTATCCTCAGACCCTCGGGGAGCTCCAGACCTCTCAGGCGCTTGCACGAGGAGAATGCGTATTCACCGATGGCAAGCAGTGAAGATGGGAGCTTGATGGTTCTGAGGGAGCCGAATCTGTCGAAGCAGAAGGCGTCAAGCTTTGTATATCCGTCGGGGATGGTGATATTTCCGCTGAGCCTGTATTTGAAGGCATTACGGGGAGTAAATACCATCTCGTTGATATCCACGGGTTTCTTTTTGGTTTCGGTCTCCTTCTTTTCAGAGCCGTTTTCATCTTCGGGGAGGACCTTCAGATGTGACTCGTAGGGCCAGCCCAGCAGGTATGTATAGCAGGCGATGACGAATTCCGAAGCGTTTTCCGCAAGGAACAGATCGCCGAGCATATAGCTCTTTGCCTTCATGACAGCTATCTCGCGGTTCTTATCTCCGAGGAGGATCTTCAGGATGCCCGTGCGGTACATATTAATAAGTAAGCGGCGTTCCTTGTCGTAATCGGGGATATGGTCGCTGAGAAGTCCGATGAATCTGTCTTTATTCATAACAGCGCGGGGGCCGTAATTGACTACGATAGACCTTAGCTCTCTCTGGAATTCCATTGTATTCTCAAAGCCTTCGATATTCTGCGGGACAGGAGCACCGCATTCGGGGCAGGCAGTAAGCTTCGGGTCAAGTTGTGCGTTGCATTTCTCGCATTGCATGGTCTCTCCTCCTGACATAAAAATATAGCAGCGCAATAAAATGCGTTTTTATATTGTTATCACGAATAGTATAGCACTTTTCCATTTTAATGTCAAGCAAAAAGGGCTTTGCGGACAAAATTTGAATTATCTTTTACAAAAATGGAGACGGTTGTTTGTGCAATATTGAAAATGCTTTTACCCTGCGTAATATCGGCTTGAAATATTATCATTCCCTCCGGGCGCGTCTTAATACTGTAAATAAATGAAGCAAAACAACTTTAGGTATAAAATTGATTAAATTGCATATAAAATTTTTGATTTTTTTGTACAGGGCGGCAAGAACGGATTTGCAAAATACAGTTGAAATTAAGTCAGAAATGTGATAAAATGGAGTATGGATATCAATGTGTAGCCTGACAGGGGTGTTACCGCAAGCTAAGACATTCAGGAACATTATCAGCATAAAGGGTCGCGGCAGGTATCCTGCGGTAGAACAGGCTTAATTGATCATAAGGAGGTTCAGTGTTATGAACAAGAAAAACAGAAGAGGTGTTTTCAAGGCGTTCACTGCCTGCACTCTGTCTGCGTTCATGCTCCTTTCGAGCGGATGCGGCAGCAAGAGCGGCAATCCCAACGCTGACGAAGACGGCACCATCTATGTTATCGGCAAGCAGCAGCTCAGCTTCTGGGACGATGTAAAGAAGGGCGCTGAGGACGCAGGCAAGGAGCTTGGCTATAATGTCGTTTACAGTGTTGCCAGCGGCGATAACGACTATTCGACACAGGGAGATGATATCCAGAAGGCTATCAAGGAAAAGGCAAAGGCCATCGTTATCGCTCCCAACGGAAAGACAGAACTCAATGACGCTCTGAAAAGAGCAGAGGACAGCGGTATCAAGATCGTTTATATCAACTCGAGAGCAGAATACAATGACGCATTGACTCTGGTGCGCTGCTCCGACACCGAAAGCGGTTCATTGGCTGCAAGAAGTGCTGTAAAACTGCTTGAAAAGGATGATCCCGAGCTGAAGGGACTCAAGAACGTTGCTATCATCGGTCATACAGCGGCAACGGCAGAAGATCGTATTTCAGGCTTTATCAATACCTTTACCAGTCTGGCTGAGGATGGCATAGTTAATATGAATGCCAAAGAGAACAATGCTGAAAAGACAAAAAGCGCTCAGGTAGAGGCATATAAGAAGAGCATAATCCTCGGAGCTCAGTGCGCTAAGCGTGACAAGGCAAAGGAAGAAGCTCTGAAGATACTCGAGGCTCATCAGGGAGAGATCTCCGTAATGTACGGAACCAATACAAATACTACCCTCGGTATCTGTGATGCTGTAAGCAGCATGGATCTTCAGGATGATATTCTCGTTATAGGTTTCAACTCCGATGCAGAGGAGCTGGGCTACATCAAGACCCACGTCCTTGACGGAACAGTAATACAGAATCCTTACATGATAGGATATGTCGGCGTAAGATTCGCAAAGAAAGCTATCGCAGGCGAAAATCTTCCCACAAGACTGGAAACGGGTGCTTTGTTCGTTGACGCTGATAATATTTCCAACGACTATGTTCAGCTCATGCTCTATCCCGATAAGGCCGGAGAAATCGCAAATGGAGGTGAGGGCTAATGGCAAAGAATAAAAAGTCAAAAGGATCGGGCGCATATATATTTGCGGGTATCCTTATCGCTATAATCTATATTATCAACACCTTCCTCGTTGAAAAGATCTACTGGGGCAACCAGGAGGTATCCAGAAAAACGGGAAGAGCCATGAATGCCCTTAACAGAATAAACGATGAGCTCACGTCCATCAATATGGATACTCTCAGTATCGCGGCAGGACTCATAAGCCCTGATGAAATGGGAATAGTCATGGGCGATACCAATAAGAGATACGGAAATATCGTTGCTTCAGAGCATCAGTTCGAGTCCATTGACGGCCTTTCGGAAGATGTAAAGAACAGATATAATTACGCTAAGGCTCTTATTACGGCTTATAAAGAAAAGCTTGACAGCCTCGGAACAGAATCTGTCGGCGATGAGGAAAAGATGAATTATATCCTGAAGCAGGATATCTATCCTCTCCAGACCACCGCTTCGGAAATGCTCGTTGCTACCATCGACGTTGTTAACGTTGATACCGAACGAATGAGCAAGCAGAATACAAAGATGGCCTTCGGTCTCATGACAGCAATGATGATCGTTGCTATCCTCGGTGAGATCGCAGTATGGCTCTTCGCAAGGAGAGCAAAGAAGGCTCGACTGGAGCTGGAGGAGCGAGAGAAGAACCTGGCAGAGGTAGACGCAAAGCTGAAGGCTACACGTCAGAAGGCCAGCGACCTTGCTGTTATGAACGTTCTTACAGGTATGAAGAACCGTTACGCTCTCGACAGCGACATAACAGACAGACTGGAATCAGGCAGATTCAATATCGCGGTATTCGATATGGATAACTTCAGAAGCATCAACGATACCTACGGCTATGACTTCGGCGACGAGTACCTCGCTTCCGTAGCTGAAAAGCTCAAGGAGGAGTTCAGCGAGGTTGCCGAGATCTACAATATCACAGGCAACGAGTTCTGCTTCGTATTCAATTCAAATATCTCCGAGAGCCAGGCAATGGGTATCGCGCAGAATATCCAGCGCGTAATGAGCAGCCCCTACGAGGTGCTCAACCTTGCGGTGCAGCTTCCCTGCTCGGGCGCTGTTTACCACTACCTGCCCGGCGACTGCCTCAACGTAAACTCACTGCTTGTCAAGCTTGATACAGCTCTGAGAAGCGTTAAGATGAACGGCGGTAACATGATCAATACAGTAATGAATATGTAAGATCGCTTACAGAACGGCTGTCAGAAATGGCAGCCGGTCTTTTTTTGCCCTGATATGGTGATTTTATATTGACAGAGAGTATGAAAAGTGATAGAATATACATACTGAATAATGAAAGGCAGGTGTCCATGGTGAAAAAATATGCGGTCTACAGCTCTCCTACGGGAGATTACTGCTACAGATATGCGGATTCCGCAGAGGCTCTCGAGGGAACAGGCTTCGAGGAAATAATCACCGAGGAACAGCTGCCTGTGGTATTTGACGGCAGGGGCGGCTATTATCACTTCAGGCCTGACGAAAGGGGCTTCAAGAAGGTCATCGAGTCCGACAAGGAGTACCCGCTGGAGCTGGAGGAGATGTACAAGCTCAACGACCCCGGGTTCAAGCTGGGGTGGATATCTCCCGACGGGGATACCTATTCCTGCGCCTTCACCAACCATAACAAGTGTGCGCAGATGATAGCACGGAAGTTCTATCCGGGCTCGCGTTTTCCCGAGAGGACGCTGGACAGGAACGGCTGGCTCCAGGTAATGGACTCCTGGGACGGCACCCGCGAGCATCACGGCCAGTTCGTGTATACCGAAAAGGGATCTATCACCAGGAGACAGGCGGACAGGCTCTTCGATCTGGGACTGTATAACAACTCGGAGGTGCAGAAGCTGATAAAGGACAGCGAGAACGACTGGTAAAGCATATCCATTGGGCGGTTTACATAAAACCGCCTTGTTTTTTGTGCAGTTTTTTTATTGACTATATTGCCGATATGGTGTATAATTATTTTATATCATACTCGATAAGTGCGTGCGGAGGAGCCTCCCGTGAGGCCCCCGTGATCGGGTGTTGCAAGGAGGATATAGTTATGGCTGAGGCAAGATTTATCAAGACAGTTACCTTCGGCGGATATGAAAAGGAATCCGTGGTAAAGAGAATGGAATTTCTCAATACACAGGTGCACGACCTCAGAAACGAGCTCAGGGAGTCAAAGCTCCTTCTGGAAGCTTACAAAAAGGGATCGGATCAGGAAAAGGCGCTGGAATCAGTGCTTTCGGAGGAGAGAGCAAAGCTCACACAGGTCCAGGTCCAGAACAACACCCTCAATCTGAAGCTGAAGGCTACAGACGACGAGAACAGCAATCTGGCACAGGAGCTCAAGGATCTTAAAGCCGAGATCGCCGAGCTGAAGGACAAGCTGAAGGCTGCCGAGTCAAAGTGCGCGGCACTTATGGCTCAGGACGAGGCCATGGCTCTCAGCAATGTTTTCATAGAGGCGCAGAAGTCCTCGGCTATGCTGGAGGGCACCGCAAAGGCAAAGGCTGCCGAGATAGAATTCAAATCAAAGAAGCTGGCAGAGGATATAGTCTCAGACGCTAACGTTGAGGCTGAGCAGATAATATATGAGGCTGAAAAGAGCGCCGCTGAAATGATCGCGGAAGCCAAGAACAAAACAGAGCAGATGGACGTAGCCTCAAATAACCTCAGAGCTGCCGCTCTTGAGGACGTGGACGTACTGAAAAAACAGGTGGAATTCATGGCAAACGCCTTCGAGACTCTCCGCGACGAGGGCATAGAGAGACTTGCCAGAGCCAGGGAACTCCTCGGCGATACCGAGAATACCCTTAAAACCGGCGGAGTACCTGTATTCAAGGCTCCTCAGGTGTTCGAGCCCGAGCTCCCCGAAAAGCCCGTTACTCTTTCCGAGAAAATGCGTGAGGACTCCAAAAACGAGGAGGAAAGACGCAGAAAGCAGGAGGAACTGGATAAGCTCAGACAGATGGCAGAGTCCATCGGGAGTAAAAAAAGCGACTCCGATAAGGATACAGCTGAAGAAGAAAAAACTGCTCCCGCAGATGACGGAAAGCAGCAGGGAACAGAGGAAAAGCCTGCCGAGGGCGAGAAAAAGGGCGGAAAGATAGATCTCGCTGCCCTTGCGGCTAAGGCTAATTCCATTGGAAAGAAATAATTGGGGAACACTTTTTGAAATGCGGTAAGGAGTTATTATAGTATGAGTGAACTTATCATTGTAAAACCCGAAAAGTGCGTTGGCTGTAACGCCTGTGTAAGAGAATGTCCCGCGCCCGAGGCCAATATGACCAAGCAGCTCGAGGACGGAAGATTTATCACTATGGTAAATCACGATAAATGTATCGCCTGCGGTGAGTGCGTAAAGAAGTGCAATCACGGGGCAAGAGACTATATCGACGATACGGACGAGTGCATCGCAGATATAATCAAGGAAAAAATAATTATCATGGCTTCACCTGCCATAAAGACCATTCTTCCCACCAAGTGGAAGGGCGTTCTGGACTGGTTCAAGAAGCAGGGATGTACCATATTCGACGCCTCCTTCGGTGCGGATATATGTACATGGGCTCATCTCAGGACGCTGGATCAGGACAAGATAGGCAATATCATCTCACAGCAGTGTCCCGCTATCGTAAAGTATGTGGAGATATACCAGCCCAAGCTCCTCCAGAACCTGTCGCCCATACACAGCCCCGCTGCCTGCAGCGCCATATACATAAAGAAGTATCTGAGAAGAAACAATCCCATAGCCTACATCTCGCCCTGTATAGCAGCGGCAAACGAGGCAAAGGATACAGAGCTCTTTGACTATAACGTTACTATCAAGAAGCTCCTTGAGTACTTCGACAGGAACGATATCAACATACCCATAGATACATCTGATGAATATGAGTACAAGTTCGACGAGCTCCAGGGACAGATGGGATCAATATACTCCCGTCCCGGCGGACTCAGGGACAATCTGTGGCTCAACGATCCTGATATGAACATCACCAACTCCGAGGGTGTCCACAAGGTGTTCGGAGAGATAGAGCTGTACAGCAAGATGCCCGAGTCAAAGCACCCCAAGGTATTCGACGTGCTCTCATGTGAGTACGGCTGTAATATAGGCCCTGCTTCAGGTACAAAGCAGACAGGCTTCGACGTTATGACAACCATGCGTGCTATAGAGAACGAGGCCAAGGGCCGCCGCAAGTCCACGGGTATCATGGGCAGAGGCGACGACAGGCTCTTCAAGAAGTTCGACGACGAGCTGAGAGTGGCAGATTTTCTCAGAAATTACAAGCCCTCCATGCCCACTCCCATACCCAGCGTTGCACAGCTGGATCCCATATTCAAGAAGATGGGTATGCACACCGAGGAGGACAGAAAGTACGACTGTCACGCCTGCGGATACGATACCTGCAAGGATATGGCTATCGCTATCTACAGAGGCCTCAATACTCCCGATAACTGTATCGTTCACGCAAAGTCGGTGCTCCTTGCGAGACACTCCGCACTCAACAGGCAGAACGAGCAGCTTGACGAGATAACCGCAGAATGTCTTGAGCTCTCCGACAAGCTGAAGGAGAACGTTGCAAAGATCAACGAGAATATGCAGAACATCGGCGAGTCCACCACGGCTACCAGCGAGAGAGCCGCAGTGGTAAAGGATCTTCTTGAGAATGTCGTTACCTTCTGTAATGACAACTCAACTATGGACGCCGACAGCGTTTCACAGCTCATATCTATACTTGAGACCACTATCTCGGCTTTCAGCGCCCTTGATGATAATGTCAGCAGGACAAACGAGAGCTCAGAGACCATAAACAAGTCCATAAACGATATCATTGCCCTTGTGGGCGAGATAAACGGAGTTCTCGGCAAGACAGACAACAAGGAAGAAAAGTCTGACGACGGGAAAAAAGAGGATAAGGACGAATAAAAGCAGCCCCGATACAGTAAGTATCGGGGCTTTTTTTCTGAGTACTCAGTCATTTACAGGGAGTTACCGTTCCATGTAAATATTATTTTTTATCTGTAATATTCTCCATAAGATTCGGGAGATCGCTGAGCCATTTCAGCTCGGGGACGGCATGGTCTATGCTGCCGAAGCCGTAGGCCGCGTGTATAAAGCTGATGCCTGCCTGTTCAGCGGCGTCGCAGTCTCCCTGTATATCGCCGACGTACCATGCTCTGTCAAGGCCGTTTCTCTCCACCACAAGAGCTATATTATCCCCCTTGCCCTTGAGGTTGTTGCCGTAGCACTCGATATCGTCGAAATACCGTTCAAAGCCGTAGTGCTCCAGAAAGGCTTCTATGTAGCCGCTCTGGCAGTTGCTGACTATATACAGATGATATTTTTTGCCGAGGCAGATAAGAGTCCGCTCCAGGTCGGGGTAGAGAACTCCGCCGTGTCTGCGGAGATAGTCGTTTTCATGCTGGCAGCACAGGTCAAGTATCTCCATGCGCTTCTTTTTCGGATAGTCCGCAAAGAGGATATCGGCTATCCTGTCCATGGTGAGACCCATTACGCTCATTACGTCCTGCTTTGTGATATCGGCGCGGTCCAGTCCCAGCTCCCTTATCTTTTCCGTCCATGACAGGGCTACATTCTCCGAGGAGTCCCAGAGAGTGCCGTCCATATCGAATATAAGGCCTTCTTTCATATTCCCTCCACCATTCTGCTGTATATTTCTCCAAGCTGCACTCTGTCGTGCTTTATGTCGTCAAGTACCGTTATCCTGCCTGCTCTGACAGTGCGTGCCTTTTCCCAGATATCGGCGAACATATCCTCGGTTATGCCGTATGAAACGGGGTTGACGTCCAGGCCGTAGGTCTTGAAAAAGTCCAGCATTCCTCCGGGGTCCTGTCCCTGGAATATGCAGGCGGGTATGCTGCCCAGAGCAACTGCGATACCGTGGGATATCTTTACATCGGGGTAGTATTCCTCGATGGCGTGTGCAAAGAGGTGCTCGCTGCCGCTGCAGGGCCGTGAGGAGCCTGCTATCTCCATGGCAAGGCCGCCCATAACGAGAGCTCTTGACAGTATCCTTATGAATACGCGGCTCTGCATATTCTTTTCGTCGCAGTGATACACCGAGTCGTAGCTCATACGGCTGAGGGCGTAGGCGAAGTCGTCAACGCGGGTATTGGTCCTTGCCGCCGAGAGCTTCCAGTCGTAGAGAGCCGTATGCTTTGCGATGGTATCGCCTATACCCGAGAGAGTCTGTCCCACGGGCGCGTTTATTATCATGTTCGTATCCACGATAATGGCTGTGGGTATCTTGCACTCAATGGTCTTGCGGGCCTTTCCGTAGGTCTCCAGCACGGAGAAGGGGGAGGCAAGGGAGTCGTTGCTCAGTGAGGTGGGCATACATATATATACCGTCTTGCTGATATGAGCGGCGTATTTGGCGGTATCGAGGACTCGTCCGCCGCCTATGCCTATGATTATCTTTATGTCCTCAACGCAGACCTTCTTTGCAATGGCAACGGCTTCATCGAAGCTTGCGCTGCCCATGGCGTATATCTCCGCATTGCCGAAATCGCGGCTGATATCGGTTATCTTGTCCTTGTAGATGCCTATGAGGAATTCCTCTGATATGATAATTGTCTTCTGACCCATAATTTCGGGGAGATATCTTCTTACTATCTCGTCGGAGTGGAAGAAGGCGTCCTCCTCCACAGCCAGACATATTGGCAGATCAAAGCTTGTTTGCCTGTTCATAATATCACCTCTGTTATTGTATTATACCATAATCCGCAGGGATTATCAATACGGATATCCTATAAAAAACTGCCCTCTTGTAAAATTACAAGGGGGCTCTGTTATAGAAAAAATCAGCTATAAAGTCTTTGGAAAAGGGGTTCGGGGTGACTCCCCGCAGTGCGGGGAGATGTCACGAAGTGACAGAGGGGACGCGCCTCCGTCAGAGGAGAACCTTTCCTCAGAAAGGTTTGTCCCCGATAATTACGCATAACTTCTATATAAGCACCACAGTTACAGACTGTGTTTTTTTATTGTTCGGGGTTTTTCAGTTCGTTGCGGAGGTGGATAGTGATATCGAGACAGAAAACGTCGTTGTCCGTACTGATATCCACATTACCGTCGTATTTCTGAACGGTATTGATGATATTGGCAACTCCGAAGCCGTGGAGCGACTTATCTGTTTTTGAGGTAACGAGCTGATTCTTACCCTTGAAGCTGACTGCGCTGAACATAGGGTTTGAGATCCTGACAAAGAAATAGCCCTGTCTGAAATCCGAATCTATGGTTATGACTTTCTCTCTGCCCTCGGTGTCCTTTGAGCAGGCCTCGATGGCGTTATCCAGCGCGTTTGAGAAGACAACGGCGCAGTCCGAGTTCTTTATGCCCATTGTAGGGGCATAGCCGTTGAATACTATCCTTGCGCCTGTTTCCTGTGCCTTTTCGTCCTTATCCGTGAGCAGAGAGTCGATGATGATATTTCCCGTATCGAATTTATTCTTGTGCTTTATTGAAAGCTCCTCGATATCGTTGATATACTCCATTGCTTTTTCGTTCTCGTTTTCGGATATGAGACTTCTCAGGCAGAGCAGATGGTTCTTGAAATCGTGTCTGAAGGCTCTGAAGTCGGAATAGAGCAGATTGATCTTGCGGTAGTATTCCACCTGATTATCCATCTGCTCCGACAGCAGAGCGGAAATGGTCCTCTGCTTATGAGCGGAAATGGTTGTGGTCATGATGGATATGAGCACCGCTATGAGACCCAGCATGGTAGGTATCATTAGGATACGCGCCATAGTCTGATGACGGGAATCGAGAGACGCCCAGATGAATATATTTATAAGATAGGCAAGGAGAAGTATCCCTGCGTACTGGAGCTTTGGTATGGAGCTCAGCTCCTGTCTTACAGCAGGTGCGGAGTTCCTTCTTCTTATCAGTATCACAAATGCCAGAAGCAGTGCGGCTTCAAATATGAAAGCGACTATGGAGAGCAGACTGTCATTTTTGATGAACTGTGCAAATATGGTAGAGTAGGTCTGGCTGGTTATTAGCGAGAGCAGACAGACATACATGATATTCAGCCTGAATTTTCCGAATATGATGGAATAGGCAATAAACTTTCCGAATATAGATAGTATGACCAGCAGAAGACGGGTGATGAAGAAGGCTGACAGAGTCTTTACGTCCATAAGTGGCAGTGAAAGCGCGGGAACGAGCAGTATGATGAAGGTCAGCAGCTTTCCGCATTTTCTCTGATGTCCCGTGGTGATGGTTATTACCTCGGTGATGATATAATTCAGAATGATGTTTGCCGCAACACAAAGTATCTGCATATCGTTTACCCGTCAGAAAGTATAGCGCTTGATGAAGTCTGTGAAGGCTTTTTTGAAAGCTGTCAGCTTCATTTTGCTTATGAGGGCGCGTTCGTTGTTATCGAAGAGTATACTTGTGGAGGTATGGGAGGTTATATGCCTGAAGCCCACCAGATAGGTCCTGTGTGAGCGGAAGAACATATCCTGCGGCAGCTTCTCCTCTATCTCCGCCAGAGTGCCCTTATACAGCACGCTGTCTTCGTTGTCTCTTATATAGCAGTATTTGCCCGAGGCCTCCACATATACGATATCCTTGATGTTTATCCTCTTGTTTGCCTCATCTGTCTTTACCAGTATATAATTGCTGTCATCAAGGTCGTGGAGGAAGCTGTCCATGGTATCGGTGAGCTTTTCCATATCTATTGGCTTGACAAGGAAGCGGAAGGCGTTTACCTTGAAGGCGTCGAACACCACATGAGGATAGCTTGTCAGAAAGACTATGGGGATATCTATGTTCTTCTTCCTGAGCTGGTCGGAGGTCTCGAGACCGTCAAGTCCGTCCATCTGGTAGTCCATAAAGATTATGTCATGCTTAATGTTGCTTGCGAGCAGGTCACGGCCCGAGGTGTAGTCGTAGTAATCAAGGTCAACGTGGCGCTGCATGGAATATTTGTCGAGATGTTCTTTGAGCATTTTGTGGAATTGAATCTTGTCATCACAGATAGCAACTTTCATAGTTCAGCTATAATACGGTATATAGCCGTATTATCTCCTTTCGTAAGTTTTTTGCGTGATCTTTTGGTCTGTTTACTCCCGAAAAACGCCCGCTCACTCCTTTTTTGTTGTTGGCCGCGGGATACGTTGCTATAATAAGCACATAGTAAAGAACACGAACCGAAAGGAGGAAGAAAAATGGGCAATTTTCTGGAGTGGCTCTTCAATGGCAGATAATCGTTATATAAGGGGTAACGATATGAGATTGTGATAAAACTAAAAACAATTGTTGCAAAACATACATTATTATTTTATCATTTAATATCTCTTTTGTCAATAGCCGACAATTACATACAGAGGCAGACCCGCACATTTATATGTGCGGCGTTTCCATAAAATAACGTATACACGTTATTATCCTACGAAAAAATTTTTTCGTTATCACATATCAAAGGAGGCAAAGGATATGCAGATAATTGAAAACCAGTCGCTGATATTACATAATCTTTTATCGTACAAGACCGAACTGCGTCTGAAGGATATCCCCGAGTTTATAAAACATATGCGCGACAGTCTCAGTGTTCTCAATATAAAGTCCAACAACAAATTCATATTCAGGATCACTGATGACGACACTTCCGAAAAGAAGATATCCGCAGAGATACTGATACCCATTGAGGGTGAATTCACCGCAGGCGACGAATACACTCTCAAGCCTGTTTTCAAGCTGATAAACGCGGTGTCGCTGAGACATGAGGGAGAGATATCCTTTATAACCGATTCAAGCGATATGCTACGGAAGTATATAAGCAATAATTCCTACGAAGCCATAACCTGTCCGTACTACAGGATAATCCGCTCGGACAACGAGCACGACTGTATAATAGATATCTACATAGGTATAAACGGCAACACACTTTAAGGAATAATATAAAGGGAAGGGACCTCAGCGGCAGCGAGCCGCCGGAGGTCTTTTTTCTTGTTATGCCGGGCAGAGAGTATGGCGGGATAACGTTTCCGGTCACAGGCCTTTGGCGGGAGCTGAGGTATGGCTGAAAAGCCCCCTCGGATACAGATAACGTAAAATAGCCGAAAAAGCATTTTTTCGTTTGCTCACTCTTAAAAATTTCCCGTTTACTCCTTTTGGGTTGTATTGAACGGCACATGATGGTAATATATGCTTGTAAGGTTCAGAGAGAACAAAAAACACTCGGGACCGACACAAAAAATACTAAGTGAAAGGAGGAAAAATAACATGGAATTCAAGATGAACGAAGTCAAGGTAAACGACATCGATATCCTTGAGGAGACAGAGGCTCCTGCATTCGGAATCTTCTGCGGCGGCGGCTGCTGGGGAATCGGATGTGCATTCTGATGATGCGGACGTAAGCTGAAACAGATCTTAGAACCGGAACACAAAACCTGATGAAAGGAGGGGACTATACATGGATTTTGAGATCGAAGAAGTTAAGATCGATGAGATCGAAGACGTAAAGATTGAGGAGGTAGACGTCCTCGAAGAAACAGAAGCACCCGGGTTCGGTTTTTTCTGCGGCGCAGGATGCTGGGGAATAGACTGAAAAATCTGACAGGATCAGAGACGAGATGCTCTGAAGCGCCTTTCATATCAGGTGAAAACTTGATGAAAGGAGAGAGAATATGGAATTCAAGATAAACGAAGTCAATGTAGATGACGTCGATATCCTTGAAGAGACAGAAGCTCCGATGTGGGGATTCTTCTGCGGAGCGGGCTGTTTCGGAATGTGGTGCAACCCATTCTAAGCTCCTTTCGGATCAGGTAAAGTAATGATGAAAGGAGGAAAAGACCATGGAATTCAAGATGAACGAAGTCAAGGTAAACGACATCGAGATACTTGAGGAGACAGAGGCTCCTGCATTCGGTATCATCTGCGGCGGTGGCTGCTGGGGAATCGGATGCGCATTCTGATGATGCGGAAAGCATATTACATTTAAAGCTTTTTTAACCATATCATTCTTAATGAAAGGAGAACCTGTAAGATGGAATTCAAGATGAATGAAGTCAGAGTCGAGGAGATCGAGATCCTCGAGGAGACAGAAGCACCTGCATTCGGTATCATCTGCGGCGGTGGCTGCTGGGGAATCGGCTGCGCATTCTGATGAGGCAGCATAACACCCTGTCCATATCCCTTATAACGGGTTATCAAAATTATTGAAAGGAGATCCTTTAAGATGGAATTCAAGATGAATGAAGTCAGAGTCGAGGAGATCGAGATCCTCGAGGAGACAGAAGCACCTGCATTCGGTATCATCTGCGGCGGCGGCTGCTGGGGAATCGGTTGTATCGGCTAATTAGTTAAGTAGAGTGTTGTTTTGGAGATGCCGCAAAGGCATCTCTGAGATGACGCGCTTCATTCACACTTGAAATGGTAAAAAGCTATGAAAGTACACTTTATTGACAAGTCGGAAGACACCTGCGTAATGTTTTTGTGCGAGTCACTCAAGTTCTACAATGTCAGCAAGTCTATAAAAAAGGTCGTCAACGATATACTTGACGGCGTTCCGAGATGCGAGATACTTGAAAAGTATAAGATGAAGGCTGAAGCATATGATAATATATGCAGGATACTCAGCGAAGACCCCGTAGAGGACGTTACGGGAGAGAAAACAGATACACTGTACAGACTCGTCCTCAATGTAACAAACAAGTGCAATCTCAACTGTAAGTATTGCTATGCCGAGGGAGGAAATTATTCCTCATCGGAATGTCTTATGAGCAAAGAGACCGCAAAGGCGGCAATAGACCTGTTTTACAGCAGGTACAAGGCGATCAAGGTGATACAGTTCTTCGGCGGCGAGCCGCTGCTCAACGAGCCTGTTATCAGATTCGCCTGTCAGTATATAACCGAGCTGTATGAGTCGGGAAAGATAGAGATGCTTCCCCAGTTCGGTACAATATCCAACGGAACGATCTATTCCGACGCGCTTGCAGAGACCATCAGCAAGTACAATATCTCAATAACCTTCAGTATCGACGGACCCAAGCCGATACATGACAGCATGAGAGTATACAAGAACGGAGACGGATCCTTCGGAAGGATACTCAATAATATAGAAAAATATAATCAGTTCTCTGTATCGCCTATGGCAGCGGAGGTAACCTACAACGCAAGGCATACGGAAAACAATTATTCAGTTATAGATACTATCAAATACCTGAAGGACGATCTCAGGATCCCCAATGTACATATTGTACCTGTTTCGGGAGATGAGAGCGTTGATTACAAGCTTCAGAACAGGGATTCCTTCAATGACGCTGTAGACGAGGCCTTCAGGGAAAAGAGCGAGAATGACAAGGATTATTCCTTCACATATCTCAGCAGGATCATCAAGTCGCTCAAAACGCGCAAATCAAACAAGTATCTCTGCGAGGCGGGCATATCTAATTACTCCGTATCATGCAGGGGAGACGTATATCCCTGCTTCATGTTCACGGATGTGGATGAATTCAGGATGGGCAATATCTTCGATCCCGTTCCCGTATTTGAGAACCCCATGTTCACAGAGATGAAGAAGAAACTGAAAAGCTTCAGCAAGTACAAATACGAAAAATGCAAGAACTGTTTCAACAACAGAGTCTGCTCGGGCTGTCTGGGTACAAATTACTTCAACAGCAACGATATAGATTATACTCCCGACGAGGAGTGTGAGATGCAGAAAAAGCTTACGGAAAAGGTACTGATAAGGCTTTCGGATATGGTATAGATCAGTAAGGAGGACGACAATGGGAATGCCATGTGTTGTTAATGATATCCGTCCCTATCTTCTGTATGAGTATAAGAACAAGGAGAATAAGTTCGCTATAGGCAGCATCAGCAGGGACCGCTTCATCGAGGTGGATGAAAGCAAGAAGAATACTGTTATGCAGGCTATAGACCTTATGGACGGCAATCATTCGTATGAGGAGATCGAACAGACGGTAAAGAAGGAAACGGGTGCGAATATCAACGCGGAGGACCTGTATTCCGTACTGGAAAAGGCAGGACTTCTGGCGGAGAAGGATGTGTCCGCACCGTCAAGGAGCGAGTTTGAGACACTCGGACTCAAGCTGTTTGAGACCGGGATCACGGGACTGAGATCGTTTTTCAGAGCCATGTCTCATCTGGCCTTCCCCACAGCCCTGCTGACAGCGGCAGCTGTGATATTCACCGTGGTGTTCGGAGCAGTAAACAGCAGATATGTCTCGTCGGTGAGCCTGCTGGGCTTTGAGGGGCACTATGTGCGCAATATCATCACCATAGTGCTCATAATGGGCGTAAGCATAATGCTGCACGAATTCGCTCATGGCATAACGGCGTCGAAATACGGGATAGTCCCGCAGAAGATATCGGTATCACTTTATCTGTATGTCAGTCCCATAGTATATATAAAGCTTCCGGGACTGTACACGATCAGGCCGAGAGAACGCATAAGCGTATGGCTGGCAGGAGTAACGGTGAACGCCCTTCTCCTGTGTACGGGCTTTATCTCGGCGATCATACTCAATCAGAACGGAGCTTCTGAATTTGCAGTAAGTGCAATGAATTATTTATGGTACGTTAATCTGGTATTCATCGTAGTAAATCTTTGTCCGTTGATGCCGCTTGATGGTTATTTTGTACTGGCGACCCTTCTCAAGATACCCAATCTCAGGAGCAGGTCGTTTGCTTCAATAAGAAACAGTATAAGAAACAAGAGCGTTCAGATGACGCCCGGACAGCTGCTCTATTTCCTTCTCAGCGTGATAGCTATGGGATATATCTTCCTGAAGGAAATAATGGCAATGGCGGGTATCTTCGCGAAGAACCTCGATAACGGGATAGGAAGTGCATTCTGGAGCGTAAAGCATTATGTGCTCCTCATAGCACTGATAATCACAGTCAAGCTCGTAAGAGCAAGGAAGATCAGGAGGGAAAGCATATGAATAATATAATCGAAGTAAAGAATTTATGCAAGACCATAAATAAGGTAGATATCATCAATGATATAAGCTTTTCGGTAGCCAAAGGAGACATCCTTGGCTTCCTGGGCCCCAACGGTGCAGGCAAGAGTACCACCATCAAGATGATGCTGGGACTGGTAAAGCCCACCAAGGGCAAGGTAGAGCTCTGCGGATACAACATAGTTGATTCGAGAGCAGAGGCGCTTTCAAAGGTAGGCGCCATGGTAGAGGCTCCCGCCTTCTACGGATATATGACAGGCTATCAGAACCTGGAGCTCTACGCCGATCTTTACGGCATAGACAAGGCAAGGATCGAGGAGGTCCTTGCACTGGTACACCTGACGGACGACAAGAACAAGAAGGTAAAGAAATACTCTCTGGGCATGAAGCAGCGTCTCGGCATCGCAAGAGCCTTCCTCAACAAGCCCGAGATCATAATTCTCGACGAGCCCACCAACGGCCTTGATCCCGTAGGTATCATCGAGATCAGACAGATCATCATGAAGCTTGCCGAGACCCAGAACGTGACCTTCATAATCTGCTCTCATATCCTGGGAGAGATCGCAGCAATGTGCAACAAAGTCATAATCATTAACAAGGGAAGGATAGTTTCCTACGGCCCTGTTGACAAGCTTGTAAGCGAAGCAGGCTGTAATACTCTTGAAGAGTACTATATCAAAGCGTTAGGGATTGATAAAATTGGTTAAACTGTTAAAGATAGAATTCAGGAAAATGCACAATTCCCGTATGTTCCTTGCAGGCTTTGCAGTGGTAACGCTTATATGTCTGGGAATATCTGCAATAGAGCTCAGCGCCAAGGGCTTCGGCATAAAGGAAGCGTCGTATACGGATTTCATGATCTACAATGCGACCTTTGTGATACCCAAGTTCTTTATCCCCCTGCTTATGATACTGCTTGCAGCCTCTGTATGGGGCAGCGAGTATGCCAACGGCATGACAAAGACCTTCATGCTCTGCAAATGCTCAAAGACGCAGTTCTACATCAGCAAGTGTCTTTTCCTGCTGATAATGTGCGCAGCAGTTTCCGTGCTCTCATTCGCGGTGCTCTCCGCAGTGAGCATACTGAAAAACGGAGCAGATCAGGTAAGCGGAAAGGAAATAGCCGATATGGCGAAGATGTATCTGCTTTCCGCAGCAGGTCTCATACCGATAACCATAATCACAGTGCTGGCATCGATCTTTCTGGGCGATTTCCAGAAAAGCTTTGCCTGCGGGATAGTAGTGCTCCTGCTGTCCATAGCGTTTGACAGCGTAGGCACAAAATCGTTCCTGTCACCAACACATTTTCTCAGCTGCAGTCCGCTGTCCCATTTCGGCATCGAAAAGCCCGAGGCCTATGCGGTGCTTGCGGCATATGCAGTGATCCTTTACCTTGCGGGTATGGTCTTTTTCAGAAAAAAGGACATATGGAGCTGAGGACATGATAGAAAGGCGGTAATAATATGACTAAGATAGTTAAAAACGAATTCAGGAAATTCTTCAAGGGAAAGATATTCATATTCGAGTTCCTTCTCATCATCGGCCTGTGTCTGCTGGGCGTAACGGCATACAAGGACATGGTGGACATTACGGTAAACGAGCTTCCCAAGTCCCAGACCTACTCCGAGGCTCTGAAGGACACCCTCAGATCAATGGACGGAGCTGAGTTCTCGAAGCTTTTCCTGACAGACTTTATATACAAGAGCTTCTTCTCATTCTTCCTTATCTTCATCGTCATCACAGCAGTCAATGTATTCTCCGATGACAGAGAGAGCGGAAATATGAAGTTCACCATACTCACAGGCGTTGAAAGAAACACTGTTATACTCGGCAAGCTCATATTCATGGTATGCTCCATATTCATGACGGTCATCTTCAATCTTGTGCTCTCACTTGTGGTGGGAACCATATTCTTCGGCGCACCTGCTTCGATGGATACTGTCCTTGAGGTAGTGGGCATGACGCTGCTGGCAGTTGTTCCCGCATTTGCAATAACGGTATTCATCGCGCTCTTATCGCAGATAAAGATAAGCTCAAAGATCATCATGGCTGTCGGCATAGTATTCACGTTCATTATGGGCGTTCTGGATACTCTTACCGGTACCAGCCGCTTCTCACCTATCGGCTCGCTGTCTGTATTCTCGGACAATGTACCTGCCATCAATCATCAGCTCCTGACGGGCTGCGCGGTATCGGCGGTATATGTGGCTGTAGGTATAGCTGCAATGATACTTATATCCTCCAGATACGAGTATTATGAATAAAAAAGGAGAGCGCTCCGCAGCCTGCGGGGCGCTTTTCTGTTGACATGACCACCTTTTCGTGTTACAATCTGAAAAGAACAGATTTTTGCGAAGGGGGAAACAGCTATGAAAAAGAATGGAGCCGAAAAGCCGAAGGGCAGGGGGCGCCTCATACGGATACTGCTTCTGCTGATATTTACTGCGGCGTTGCTGACCGCTGTCTATATCCGCACAAACCCGAAATGGAAGGCCGCAGAGCTCACTGTGGAGCCTGCCGGCAGATTCTATGACATAAGCTGTGTAGAGCCTGCGGGCACGTCTCTTGAGACAAGGATAGTTCCGCCCGAAGGCTTTGAACGTGTCCCTGCCGCAGAGGGCAGCTTCAGTGAGTATCTGCGGAAATATCCGCTGCTTCCCGATGATATAAAGCTGCCTGTTTATGACGGCTCCGCTATGGATTACTCAAATGCAGCCGCTGTATTTGACATCAGTCTGGGAGACGAGGGCTATCAGCAGTGCGCAGACAGCGTAATAAGGCTTTACAGCGATTATTTCTATGAGACAGGCCAGCTTGACAGGATATCATTCATGTTCTCCAACGGCGACGAGTGCAGCTACGACCGCTGGCGCAGGGGAAAAAGAATGCTGGTTCTTGCAAACATCTCCTGCGAGATACCTGCGGCGCTTCCCGATGACAGCCATCAGCAGTACATGAACTACCTCAAGGAGGTAATGCGTTATGCAGGCACTCTTTCGCTTCAGAAGGAATCGGAGGTCATTCCTGCAAAAGAGCTCCGTGTGGGAGATATCGTCTGCAACGATACCCATGTGGTCATGGTAGTTGACGAGGCAGTAAATGAAAAGGGTGAAAAATGCTATCTTTTCGGACAGAGCTTTATCCCTGCGGTGTGCTTCCATATATTATCAAGGACCGAGGGCAGTGAGGTCACTCCCTGGTTCACACAGGAGGAGCTTGAAAAGGACTCATTTGTGATCGGCACATTCGGATTTAAAAAGGAGGATATCCGCCGCTGGAAGGAGGGCTTCTGAAGCTCCGTAACCATACAAAAAGAAAGCTCCCGTCCGTTAACTGCGGCAGGAACTGTTTTGTATATTGCAATCTCTGCAATACAGTGTTATAATGAAGTATCTTGAATAACAGGAGCAAAGCTATGTATTACTATATAAAAAACACGCTTGAAAAGGCGAAAAAGCTGGACTTCAAAGGCAAAAGCGGTCAGTTCGTTGCGGTGCTTACGTCCGTGGAATGGCTGGAGAGCAGGGACAAGTTCGATATGGGTATCGAAATGGACATAGACCTTTCCGCTATACATTCCACAAAGGCGGAGGTAAACTACGATTCCCTGACGGGAACCTTTTCTATCCCCGACAGGAACAGTATTTCTGCTCCCAATACCAATTTTGCCTTTGCTCTCGACGAAAAGGGCATTGTCTTTATTGACGACAGCGGCTTTGTGGACAAAATTATCGGCAATATCGTAAGCTCCAAGCGCTGGACTATGCCAAGCCTTGAACGTTTCATATACGACTTTCTCGAACAGATAGTTGCCCGTGACCGGATAATCCTTGAACGTGTGGATAAGGAACTTGACACTGTAGAGTCCAATATCCTTGACGGTGAGGAAAAGGATCCTTCCCAGAGAGTCAGCCGTATAAGGAGCGATCTCAGAGATCTGCGCACCCATTATGAGCAGCTTATTGACCTCGGTGAGGAGCTCGAAGAAAACGAGAACGATTTCTTCAACGAGGATAACATAAGATACTTCCGACTGTTTACTCAGCGTGTTTCAAGACTGCGTGATATGACCGCTTCACTCCGCGACTTTTCAATACAGATACGCGACCTCTACCAGTCTCAGCTGGATATAAAGCAGAACCGCATAATGGCTCTGCTGACGATAATCACTTCCATATTCATGCCGCTGACCCTCATCGCAGGATGGTACGGCATGAACTTCAGATATATGCCCGAGCTTGAATACAAGTGGGCTTATCCTGCCGTTATCGCGGTCAGCATTGTAATTGTGATCGTCAGCCTTGTCTTTTTCAAAAAGAAAAAGTGGCTGTAAAAAATATCGGGAACAGTTCAGCTGTTCCCGATTTGTTGTATTACCTATTCCAGGCAGTCATTTTACAGCTTGATAACGACCTCGATATTGCTGTCAACAGCCTTGCGGAACTTCTCGCCGTCAGCAGGACTGCCTGCTACTGTTCCGTAGTGTATCGGGATCGCATATTCCGGACGGATAATATTCACAAGCTCCGCGGCCTGTGCAGCGTCAGTGGTGTAAGTGCCTCCTGCAGGAATGAGCGCTATTTCGCACTTTACCTGCTTGTTGTCAGGAGTGATATCCGTATCGCCTGCGATATAGATGCGTCCTTGGTCGGGACTGTCGATGATATATCCCAGCCAGCCGTTGGACTGCGGGTGGAAGGGCTTTCCGATGTTGTACGCAGGAACAGCCTCAAATCTGACACCGAAGACTTCGAACTCCTCGCCTGCGGTCACCTGCTTCACGGTCAGACCAAGCTCCTTTGGCTCGTTTACAGTGTCCGGACAGACGATAACAGTGTCCGACTTCATCACCTTGCGGATATCATCAGGGGAGTAGTGATCGAAGTGGCTGTGTGTGATGAGGATTATGTCGGCGTCGTGTGTCGCTTCTATGATGTTATACGGGTCGGAGTAGATGATTTTTCCCTCGTCGATGCGGATACTGCTGTGTTCGTTTATGGTTATGAAATCAAGCATGGCGAGACCTCCCTGTCGGTATTTTTCTACAATTATAGCATAGATCGGCGTGGATAGCAAGCAATTTTTCGTTGTTCATATAAAACCTGTGTATTATAGAGCTTTTATTGACACGGCAGTGATGCTATGGTATAATTGTTACTAAGCTAAATCGGAATTTATCAAGCTATCTGCTAAAGAAAGGATGACGCAGTGACTATGATTGAGATTTCCTATCTACAGATGTTTATTTTTATAACTCTCATTTGGATACTTGTGCGATTCATAATTGCGATCAGATTCAAGCAGTTTTCGGTAAAACGCGAACTTCAGATGCTTCTTGTATACATATGCCTTGTAGTTATTGCAAGATTTGTATACTTCCCGTTACATTTTGTTGACGGGAAAATAGGTACTCTAACGATTGGATTTTCAAAGACACCGTCTGACATGATAAGTTTAATCCCGTTCTTTTTTCTCTTTGACAGATATGATGGATGGCTTATCAATATTATCGGAAACATAGCAATGTTTATACCTGTAGGAATAGTATGGCCTATCTGTTTTCGCAAGCTTGATAATATCAAAAAAACTATGTTCGCAGGGATTTGTTTTATTATCTTTATTGAGCTGTCCCAATTGCTATGTCCCGAAAGGCATACAGATATTGATGACATAATATTAAATACGAGCGGTGTTATGATTGGAGCGTATGTTATATTTGCTATACGAAAAGCCGCAAATTCTGATTTATCTCAGTAAGCAATCCAGAAAACAATGCCCCTGAGCGTTAATTGAAACGTTCAGGGGCAAAACTTGTTTTACTCGCTCACAACAGGTATCCATATCTGGCTTTTGTAGTCAGGGGACGTCATATCACCGTCGGGATAAGCCTCGATGTCCATTTCGTAGGTGGGAGTATAGTCCGAGGTAGGAAAGAACTCTGTGCAGAGCTCGTGCCAGAGCTGCTGGATAGCCTCGGGCATGGGACCTGTACACTCGGCAACTACCCATGTTCTCGCAGGGATAGTATTCACGCGGAAGCCCTCGGGAGCAACTGTATCGGGAGCGCACTCCACAGCGATACCGTAGTCGAAGGTCTCGGCGTTGGAGTGACCGTTGCCGTAGCAGGTACCGTAGATAAAAGAGCTGTCCGATGCGTGCTCAAGCAGGGTAGTGATAGTGCCGTCGGAATGAGCTCTGCTCCAGAATCCGGGGATAGTATTCTTGTTCTGTTCACCAACAACTGTGTGCTGCTCCACCTTTTCAAGCACTGTGAATGCGCCCTTTTTAATGATGTTATAATTCATGGAATTACCGCCTTTCAAAATGATCTGCACCTTGAAACGGGAAAATGAACGGAGCCTGCCGCCCTCGCGTTTAGCCTCCGTAGGCGTTATGCCGTGGAAGCGCGTGAACGCTCTTGTAAAGCTCTCGGGAGACTCGTAACCGTATTTCAGAGCCGTGTCGATTACCTTCACGTTAGGCTTTTTCAGCTCGCTGCCGGCAAGTGTGAGCCGCCTGTTACGGATATATTCGCCTACCGTGATACCGCACAGGATCCCGAATATCTTCTGGAAATAGTACGGTGAGCACGCCGCCTGCCCGGCGATATCGGCGAGGTCAAGCTCGTCGGTGATGTGCGCTTCGATGTAGTCGATAGCCTTCTGAATACCTGTTGCTAAGTTCATTGGTTTTCCCTCCTTTAGTGTAACTCTATTATATCATCGCAGACGTGAGGTGTCCTGATATTTTGTGGCTTGTTGTGTCAGGTCATTCTTCAAAAAGGTGTCTTAATATCTGTTTGCGGTCATTTATAAACATTTTCGTTATCAGATAGCTTTGTGTATCTTCATAGTCGATCGGCTGAATTACACCGTCATCGAAGCTGAGGATAGTTGCTCCGGGGAATCCGAGCAGTATCGGCGAATGAGTTACTATGATGAACTGCGAATCGTTCTTAATGCACCTGGACATTTCAAGCATCAGCGTCAACTGTCTTTGCGGTGACAGAGCGGCTTCTGGCTCGTCGAGGATATACAGACCGTTTGACGAGAAACTGTTTTGTATTAATTTAAGGAAACTTTCTCCGTGTGATTTCTTGTGGAATTCCTGCGGAGGTGTCTTACAACCTGGTATTTTGGAATAATAATCTTCGGCTGTAGCCACATTGTAAAAGCTTTCCACTCTGAGAAAATATCCCCATTTGGCTTTATTGAAGCTTCTCACAAGTCTGAGAGCATCGTGAAGCTCGGAGTGTGAATCGTAGGTGGAAAAGCTGTAATTCAGGGTTCCGCCTTCGGGATTGAAACCGTAAGCGACAGCGATCGCCTCTAAAAGCGTGGACTTGCCGCTTCCGTTTTCACCTACAAAGAAGGTGACAGGCGTATTGAAGGTCAGTTCATCAAGTGCCTTGATAGCGGCTATTTTTCGGAGATAGCTGTAACGCGTTATCTTATCCCACTTTACTTTCAAACCGGTTAGATATAATTCGTTCGGTTCAAGCATTACTACACCTCATTTTTCTTAAAATCCAGCCTTACAAGCGCCTTTCCGTTTGGCAGAGGATAGGACTTCTGCAATATCAGTAAGTAGCCTGTCTCTTTCATAGCAGCTGTCAGCGCCTTTACCTCCATCTGGTGATGAACCTCGTCCAGCCTGTCGAATGCGTGGAGGTAGGGCGACTCCGACACCCATTGCTTCTCGTCAGTGTTAATCTGAATCACGCAGGAAACGTACTGGGGAGCAGTCTGCAAAACGGCTTTCTGAAACGCTCCGCAGCCGATGTATTCGATGAGCAGATTTGCTATCAGAAGCTGTGCCTTTGGGAGCTTTTCCACCTCGTTTATAAGGTCGATGTGCAGGCACTCCAGAACTCCCGAAAGCTGAGTATATCGCTGAGATACCGCACTGAGATAGTCCGCATTGATGTCCACTCCGTAGACCTTGTGGAACTTCCCGGGGCTGACGTGCTCAAGACCGTTTCCCCCTGCGATACCCAGCACCATTGCAGTCTCGGCAGGGTAGGAGCTGAACTGCTCCTGCATTATGGAATTCATCGCCTGAAGCTGCCGCACGGAATAAAGGCTCATATGCTTTTCGTAGTCGTCAAGACTTATTTCTTCCCATGGATTGCTCATATGCCGCACCTCTCCGGATCGTACTCGCCGTCTATCAGGAAATAATCGAGCCCGTGACTGATACAGCCGCGGAGATACTCCTGATTGTCCTGCTTCATCTCCTCGATGTCGATATCGTTGGAGAGCCGCTTTTCGATAACGTTCCCGTAGCTGACAATGTCGCTGAAATGGCTGTTTATGTAGCTTTCGCTCATAACAAGACAGATGTATTTTATCTGCGAAAGATAGTCCGCATCGAAGCTGTCCTGCCAGTCGAAGGGAATATAACAGCCCTCGATAATGAGGTTCTGACCGTTTTCAATGGCGGTCTTTATCATCTCTTTCAGAATGTCCCAGAGGTACGCCGTCAGCTTGTCGTCATCATAGGGTGTGAGCTCGGTCTGACCGCTTCTTATCAGTCCCATTTTCAGGTGGTCGATAGATAGGTAAGGGTACTTGTATTTTTCAAGCAGTCTCTGTGCGAGGAGCGTCTTCCCCGTGTGTGAAGCTCCTGTTATCAGTATTATCATAGGCTTGATCTCGGTCCTTTCTGATGTTTGCATTCATTATACCATATTTGAAGCCGGTTTTCAATTGCAGGTCTTATTTGGCTTTGAATGTTCATGTGGGAGCTGTGATATGATTATTTTATCATACAATGCGAATGAAGATTTAATAGTAAAAAAATACCGCAGAGCGAGAACTCTGCGGTATAGTTAAAAGTGATATGTTTGATAAGTGGTCGCGGACAATCGATTAAAATAATAAAAAACTGCAAACAGCTGTTTAAAGCCATTTGCAGTAAACCAATAATGTGTGTCTTTTACAAAATAGATATTTTTTTCAAGTCAAATTTTTTGAGATTTCTGAGGTTGGTGTGTCATAACCTCACGGGATTTCAAATTTTAACTCAAAATTGAAATCTGGTTTTTAAAGCAAGCACCTTGAAAAATCAAGGCGCTTTTTATTTGGTTTTATCGCTCTCCAACCTTTCAACAAATTTCACAGACCAATAACTTGAACTGTCTCAAAATTTGCGCCAGTTAATTTTTGGCTGAGTTTTAATAATTTCCAAAAAATAATAGGCTTTTCTTTAACTGGAAGTAAAGTTCTTACTTCTGGTTAATTCCATATTATAGAAGAATAAGGTATAATATGTTCATGACATCTTAAACATCCCGAGCTCTTATTCAATATCTTCCCATTTGCTCAAAATTAGTTGCCATCCAAACTGTTCAGGAAATCCTGGACGATAGCAGCGCACTCTTCTGGCTTGTCCTCATACAGGAAATGGCTGCCGGGGAGATATCGGATCTCGCAGTTCCCGAGCTTCTCAATAAACGGCTCCAGCTCTTTGCTGCGGTTCTCGGTGATCTGTTCGAGGTATTTCTCGCAGGCATAGGATTCGCGGTCTGTCTCGTTGCCGGTAAAGTCCTCAGAATTTTCTGCAATGAGATCTTCCTTGAATTCGCTTGCATCGAAGTAGGCCTGCACTTCCTCAGCGGTGCGGAAGCCGTCGCGGAAAGACAGGTACATCTTCGGGACATCGTTCGGCGAGAGAGACTCCCAAGTGGAGTTTTTGTTGATGTCAATATACTCACTCTCGGAGTAAAATGCGTCGGCAGCAAGCGTTGACACATACATGATGTCATAGGCACGCTGCTCATCAGCTGAGAGCGTTGGATCCTTTGGGATGAATGCGTGAAATGCCACATCGCCTACTCCGAGATTGGCGAGGTAGTAGAACATATCCTTACCCCCATGAGACTGCGGATCAGTGATCGGTGTCGGATATGTTCCGTCCAGATTGACCAGTGCCTCAATCTCGTCAGGGTAATTGCTCACCCAGTAGGAGGCGTACAGGCTGCCGAGAGAATGCGGCATGAGGACATACGGCTTTTCCACACCGGCATTTTCGAGCGCTGTGCGGTAGTTTTCCACGACCATTTCAACGGTCATGGCTTTTTTTGTGTCATCGCTGCCGTCATAGCCCGGACGTGAGAGGTAGATAAACTCGTTATCCTCCTGAAAATTCTCCGCAAATTCCTTCATAGAGAAACGATAGCAGGGACCTGCGCCCGAAAGCATGATGATACGATGCTTTCCGTCAGCATTGCCTGTCTTTTGCACGTTGAGGGAATAGTCCCCGACGGATGCCAGTTCGCAGAATCCTTTTTCCTGTAGGAACGTCCTGTTTTTCGAGATCATTATGCGGTGGTAGATGAACAGTCCCACCACCAACAGGATCAGCAAGATCAGCAGTACGACCAGCACTTTTGCAATGCCCTTTAAAAATTTCTTTATAATTTTCATTTTTATTCCTATTTTCTGATGCTATTTTGCATCAGCCTTTCATATATTATTGCTATCTTTAACCAGAAGTAAAAATCTTACTTCTGATTAATTCCATATTATTAGCTAATGAGTTATGCTTTATTAATAGCAATCGTAGTTGTAGACAACTCTGGAAAAGTCGAGCTTCCTGAGATTTTCAAGAGGTATCATGAAAGTGCCTGTTCCTGAGTCACCCCACATTATATCAATACCTTTTTCTCTATTTTCGACGCTGTCAAGCTCAAAGAGCAGGGTATCGCAATCTCCGAGGCTGTCGGCACTGCGGGGATCTTCCTGGGTAAATATAGGATAACCGCCAATTACTGCATCGGGAAATGTATTATCATGAATTGCATCGCTGGTTTTGTCGTCAAGATCCCACAGTGATTCAACAGGCTCGTCAGCCAGTTCGTTGTAGCATTTCAGAAAAACTTCTTCAAAGCGGAAGTCGTTAGCAGTAGCATTAATTGTATCAGGTTCATGAGCTATGAGCTTGTACTCGCCTGTAAATGGCATATAAACATCGTCATCACCGTTATACTGCGGTATCTCGTCTGCAGAAAGGAGCTGTGTCTCGTCCTTGATTATATTTTCATGGTATATAATACGAAAATTATCCTGTGCTGCAAGAGGTTCACCGATGCATTCAGAAGCCATTCCGTATAGGTCGTCGCCTGCTATAAAGAACTGCAATATGCCTTTTGTTGGAAAATCAGGGATATGAGGGAGCTTTTCAAAGTTTAGCTGTGCAAGCAGAGATAGGGGCTGGTCTTTGAATTCGTTTTTCTTTCCGCGGGGATATTCCATATTCTTCGGGAAGTAGGGTGTACCTCCGATCTTGCTGTCGAATAATCCTGGTTTTTCGTTCACAACAGTAAACTTAACAGCAGGTCTTGGTGGAAGTATCTTTCTGACATTTTCCATTACTTTTTCAATATCCATATTATCTCTCCTTTTCATCGCAGCTATGGGCTGTATAATATATTTTAATTATATATCATGCCCGATAACTTGTCAATTGACAAGTTATAAGAGATTTTTCTCTCATTTTCGGTGCTTTTATCAAATACAAAAACGTCCAAATAAAAGAGAGATTAAATTTCCCCGCTTATTGGACGTTTGAGATGTATTATTCTGTTCGTTTTCAATCCTATCAGTTACATAGGCAATTAACTGCTCAGGAGTTGGCTTCTCACCGTTTGGGCAAATCTGCCGCCAATTGGCATGTGTTTCGTCATCTGTGTTGTTGTAGCATTCGTCAATCAGATCCTGTATTACTTCCTTTACCTCAGATAAGGGAACACCGAATTCGTATGCTGCTCTTTTAAGTCCTTTTTTGATTTTGTTCATTGTAGATAACCTTCAATTGATTAAGATAATGGTACCATTATAACACATTTTTGGAGGGAATACAGCATAATAATTTGAGATATATTGTCGAATTATAGCGAAAAAAGCAACATCTCAAAGCAATGTGCATTTTCTGCACATTACTATTTCACCTGCCATTTCTCCTGATTTCCTTGGTCAGATCCATAATCGCTTCTTCAGTATCCAGACCTGTCATTACTGATTTCCCTTTTAATTCATCCTGCAGATCCAGCATGGCTGCGATTGCAGGATTTTTATTGTCAATGGCACAGTTTTTCAGCCATCTTCCGGCTTCATCAGGATTATCAATTACCCATCTGAGAAACATATCCGTAACCTGATCTACGGTGAGTCCGAGACGATTCAGGATATCAAAGAGCTTGTCTTTTTCCTCTTCCGGCATTTCAATTATTATTGTTTCCATTATTGCCTTTTCCTTTAGATTGGGATTCTTCTCGCTTTTTCAGTTCAACAACAAGATCATCCCTTAATTCCAGCCATAATTCCTTATATGGCAGCTCTTTATTATACTTCATTTTGTCCTCAATGTCGCTGATCATGACGTTGAGGTCATTTTCTGTTATTGCCTCTATATGCCGTTCTATAAATCCCTTTACTGTACTTGGCATATAGGTATACCTGCCAAGAGCATAACGAAGGGCACAGCCGACTATTGTACTGAAGTCCGTGTCAGCTTCAATGCTGAACCAGTTTGCTGGGCATAGGACTAGGTCTGCCTTGCCTTCATCGGTAATAATAAAGCCTTTGTTTTCCTTTTCAACTCTAAAAAGTATATTATCAAAGTCATCGAACAGCTTCTGCCGGTTTATTTTCTCCATATCATTGGGATCGTGATAGACATCAAGCATATTATTCCTCTTTTCTTACATATATCAGTTTAAGTGCTATATCATGTCCCCAGAATACTCTTTCTGTCTCATTCCACATTGTTTCATCCAATGCATCTTTGATATATTTGACTCCGAGTACAATCTTTATATCTTCTCCACGATCCTTTCTGTTTACAAGTTCCTCTGCAACAGCAGGCAAACCAGCGGGAGTAGTGCTTTTAAAAACATCTCCTGGTGTCAGATTATATCGTTTGCAGAAATTCAATATTTCCTCTTTCTGCTTGTCAAGTATCTCTGGGGGATCATTCCTGCTGAGACTGTGAAGCAACATATCTGCTTTTGGAGAGAAAGGCATCATTTTATTCGATAGTTCCGGATGATCCGGGTTATGCTCCATATACCATATTATTTTCTTCTCGATCTCCTTACGTATCTCAGAGGTATCATAATCGGAGTATTGTTCAGCATAATCAAGAAATTTACAAATGGATCTGCCGTATAACAGCACATCATAACCTGTATAGTGTTCCCATCTGCCGTCGGTATAAGGAACTATTTCTTTATCAAAGGAAATATACAGGAAATCATCCTTGAATAGATGATTATCTACAAAGTAATTCGGCTTGTATATCATATACTTGACGCCTGCAGTCTTCAGATATACATAATTCCTGTACATATAGATATATTTGTAATATTCGGGAAGATCGTAAGCCGTTATCTTTGTAGGGAACTTTCCCTGTGAGTAAAGGCTTTGTACTGCGTAGTATTACCGTTATATCTCCACCGGGCAGTCTGTAGATATCTCTGTAGTTAGGTTTCTTTTTCATCTTGTGCCTCCGTTAGTTCCTTGTTGAGTCTGTGTATTTCATGACGAAGAGCCTGAACTGCTACTCCGAGGGAACCTATTGCGGCTCCGATAAGGATACCTATCAGCAGTCCGATGAAAAGGTTGGTCATATCACATCATCTCCATTCCCATTTCTTCTGATGATTCTTCGTCATAAATTGAAGTTATATTGACGTATTCTCCGATTATACCAAGTGCTTCTTCATAACTGCCGGATGAAGTTATGCGTTCACACATTTCCTTTGCTTCCGTAGCCATATGATTATGGCGAAGCGTTTTTGATGCTATTCCCATGAGGTTAAAGATATTCCCGTCCTGGCCGATTAATGGACAGTCCGGTTTTTTATGCTCCTGTGACTGCTCTTTTTCTATAAAACCTCCGAGTTTATTAGGAACATAGTCGGAAAGCCATGTACCATTGAACTGATCATGTGTCTGTAATCGCCATATTGCGAGCTTTCCGATATTCAGATCTGTATCTTCAAATGGGAACATTATACATGTATGTCCATCTGTCTCAAAAACATACAGTTTACTGAACATACTGCCGTTTAGCAGTATTTCCGAGTCTGTCAGTGAAGTATTTATTCCATCTGCCCATTCCTGAACATCTCCGCCGCAGCCTTGTAATATCAGTCCTTCTTTGTCACTCATATTTCTTAGATCTTCCGAGGTTATATTGACTATTTCGGCTTCAGGGAGCTTATAGCACCTTTCAAAGCTCATATCATTTCTATCACAGTTATGATACTGGACATTTCGCAGTGAACTATGGGTAAATATAGCGCTTTTAAGATTACAGTTTTCAAAGATTATATCCCTGAGAGCGGCTTCTTCGGCAATAAGCGAATGACAATCACAGCAGGTGAAACTTATGTTCTTCAGTTCTGCAAAACACATTCCTGCGTCTGTGATATCACATAACTTGAAATCACAGTTCCTGAATATAGCGCCATTAAACTGTTTCCCTGCGAAATTCAGCCTGTCAAAGATACAGTTTTCGAATACTGCACGTTCACCTTCATTTTCCTCGTTCCATTTATTATGGAGCAAACAGGCGCTATCAAGCTCCTCCTGCGTTATTATCCTTTTTTCTCCCATATTATACCTCCGTCATTCCCATACTCATTTCTTCTGACTGATCGGGATCATATTCCCTGAACATATATATTGACATATTTTCTCCGAAAAAGTTGGGGCTGTTATCTTGATTCAGAGAGATATATCCCTGTTTTCCTAGCTCTATAGGTTCCTTAGTTATGATAGAGCCTGCGTGGTTTACAGTGACATTCTTTTCAATAGCGCAGAAGTTGCCGTTATCGTCGTGTCTTATATGATAACAGTACATTCCTTTAGGGATATCAGCATCTGTGATGCGCTCATTTGTGAATAAAGCAGGCAGATCCTCAATCTCAACCAGCTCATATTCATCGTCATATTCGATATTAACATATCCTGTTTCACTGGCATTCAGATATAAGGAGTAATCCTCTTCAAGACTTACATCCATTACCTTTGCAGCGAATTCAAGGCATTCTTTTTGACTTTCGGGGAAGTATTCTTCTACACGCTCACCATCGTAATAAACGTAACGTCCACAATTCATACCGATATCTTCATCAGCCCATTCATGCTCCATTTTTACATCAGGATACATTTCTGACAGCTTATGCAGTATTGGATGTGGAGCAGACCATGCCGTAAGAAATTTGATCTTATCATCTTGAAGGGTGGTATTTTCGGTATATCCATAGGAATTCCACTTGGTTCCCCAATTCCCAAGTCGCCAGTCATACCAGTTATTCTCACCGTAAAGCTCTCTTTCACGTATTCCCAGCGAGCCGTTATAAACGGTGTCAGGCATAGGCAGTATTTTTTCAAAATCAACCGAACCTATACCGTGTTCATCATTTTGTATTTCCTTCAGCATTGCTGAAATTCGGCTTTTATCGCCAGAGAATGAAATTACATTTGTTACATGATTAGGCATTTTTCATCTCCTTGTCTATTTTCTTTATAAATTCAGTCAGCGCAACTATAACATTGACTGTAATGATATTGACAGTAGGCAACAACTCCTTCCTTATATATGTAAAAAAGCCGTATTGATCAAACAATACGGCGTATTTAGGTTATGTCATATTCATTTGTAATTCTGGTTCTTCTTCAATACTTTGAGTTTCGGATAGTGCCTTTTTTACAACATGAAAACTGTCAACACCAGGTATGAGCCCAAGCTGTCTTCCGTTTTCAAAAGCGCAGTGTATTGTGCCTATATCATCGACGGCTATAACTTTACCCTTAGTTCCGGAAGATATTGGTCTTGGATCATCTGCCATATTATCAACACAAATGCCTGTTCCAGGAGGGTACATATCTTTATAACGTTGTATCGCCTGCCTTGATAGCTCTGTCACTTATATCATCCTTTCAGATAAAAAGATCTGTTTTATGTAATATTTCGCATTATATGTATAAGTATTGATAATCTGTGCCAGTTATGATACAAGGCTTGGAAACGCTCCGTAGAAGCTGACAATGAGCGCAGAAAAAGGATTAAGTCTGAAAACAAAAAGGCTGGACTCATAAAAGTCCAGCCTTATATAGTAAATATTAACTTAGCATAATACATAAGAAATTCGACAAAACTTCGTTAAAAATAAACAACGGATTTTGAAGTTGTTTTTATGCCGAAACGGAATCAAAATCGTCTGAAATGATGATTTCAAGGGTTCACTTCCCGTAACATCGGAGTTTTTCAGAAAATATATCTATGAAAATTGAAAATTTTTTTCAGCCATGAGAATGCAAAAAATCCCCGAAAAATCGGGGATTTTTTGTAAAATATCTATTTTGTAAAATAGACAAAGTGACCCGTACGGGAATTGAACCCATGATTCCGCCGTGAAAGGGCGATGTCTTAACCTCTTGACCAACGGGCCATATGGTAGCGGCAGTAGGATTTGAACCAACGACCAATCGGGTATGAACCGAGTACTCTAGCCAACTGAGCTATGCCGCCATAATTTAGCAGGGGTCACCTGCGACTAAATTATTATAGTACAAAAAGGGCAAAAAGTCAAGTAAAGGGATAGACTGTCCCTGAAATTTGTCGACACACACAAAATGTGAAGCTGATAGGACGGCGTAATTGGTGAAAATAACATGAATGAAGGCACATGGGAAAGGGCAGTTCCGAAAGCGCTCTTTCCCATGCTGTATTGTTACGAGTTGTCCTTTTGTCTGAAGATCAGGGCGGCGGCGAGGCCGAACAGCAGAGCCGCGGTGACTCCGCCCGATGCCGCGGTGAGACCGCCTGTGAATATACCGATGAAGCCGTCGCTGTCAACGGCTTTTCTTATACCCTCGGCCAGCAGATGGCCGAAGCCTGTCAGCGGAACGGAAGCTCCTGCCCCTGCGAAGTCGGCGAGGGGACCGTAGATACCGGCGGCGGAGAGTATCACTCCTGCCACAACGAAGCCTGTGAGTATCCTTGCGGGCGTAAGCTTGGTATAGTCAATGAGGAGCTGTCCTACAGTGCAGATAGCTCCGCCGATGATGAAGGCCTTTATGAGGTCGGTGAGCATGATTATCAGTCCTTTCTCAGGTGTATAAGGTGGGAGATAGCGGGAATGGACTCCCCCTGCTGGAGGGACATAGGCGACATGAGAGCGCCTGTGGCGGCGAAGAGTATATCGTGGAGCTCTCCTTTTTCCAGCATAGGCAGGAAGTGGCCGCAGAGCACGCTTGCGCCGCAGCCGCAGCCCGAGCCTCCGCAGTTGGTATCCTGCTGCTCGGGGGAGAATATCATAGCGCCGCAGTCGCGGTGAACCGCGGATATATCTATGCCCTGTTTCAGCAGCAGGTCTGTAAGCAGGGGACTTCCCACCCGTCCCAGGTCGCCTGTGACAATGAAGTCATAGTCCGCAGGGGAGGTACCCGTGGCGGCCAGATAGCGCTGTATGGTATCCGCGGCGGCAGGAGCCATAGCGCTGCCCATATTGTTTATATCCGAGATCTTCAGGTCGGCTATCCTGCCGATACAGCCGCCAACGACGCTGATGCAGCCCTCCCGGGAGATGACCGCGGCCCCCGATGCTGTGCAGGTCCACTGAGCGGTGGGAGTCCTCTGTCCGCCGTAGGAAAGGGGGAAGCGGAACTGCCTTTCTGCGGTGGAAAAGTG
This sequence comes from uncultured Ruminococcus sp., assembly GCF_947301925.1. Classification (GTDB taxonomy): domain Bacteria; phylum Bacillota; class Clostridia; order Oscillospirales; family Ruminococcaceae; genus Ruminococcus. The sequence goes on along the minus strand of NZ_CAMYUE010000015.1, from coordinate 17,050 downwards.
GGAGGAGGTAACGGCGGCGGCATTTTGTGCAAGGCCGCAGTCCGTGAGCAGCGAGGCGATGAGAAGCCCTTCCGCCATGGTGGAGCAGGCGCCGTATAGCCCCAGGAAGGGCACTTCAAGCTCCCGCATACTGTAAGCGGAGCCGATACACTGGTTCAGCAGGTCGCCTGCGCAGATAACGTCGATATCCTCCTTGTGTACTCCGGACTTGTTCAGCGCCAGACTGACGGCCTCCAGCTGGAAGCGGCTCTCGGCCTGTTCCCAGGTGTCCATGCCGAAGTGACTGTCGCTTATGACCTCGTCGAAGCATTCCCCCAAAGGTCCCTGCCCCTCTTTTTCGCCTGCAACAGCGGCGAAGCTCTTTATTTTTACGGGAGCCTCCGTGCGGAAAACTCCCCTTGCCATGCGTTCTGCCATAAAATCTCCTCCTTTTGGAGCTATTATGCACTGAAAGGGCGGAAATATACGCCGTAAAGCATGACACGTCCCGTATTGACCGTTTTAATGATATCTGCCGTGAGCTGCGGCAGGCTTTTTTCGCAGTGCCGGCGGACGGAAAAATTTTAGCCGTGTATGTTGCTATTGATAGAACAATGTGCTATAATGATATTTGCAGAAATGCAAATAAAATCAATAAGGAGAATGATATGAGAAAGATCGCTGTTATTGCAGCAGCTTTTGCGCTTACTGCCGCCATTGCAGGGGGCTGCGGCAGTTCCGGAAAGGCAGGCTCAAAGAAGACGAAGTCTGAAAAGGCCGCAAGTTCGGCTGCGGATGAAACCACCACCAGGGCTGAGACAGAGGAAGCGGAAGAGGAAGAGACCACGGAAGAAGCTACAGAGGCAGCTTCCGAGACTGTGGACGAAGCTCTTCAGAGAAAGATGGTGGACGAGCTCAGTTCCATAGAATGGGCAGATGATGATTCCAAGCTGAAGACAAAGACCGTGGGCGACGATAAGTTCGGTCACATTGACGTTCCCGAGGACTGGTTCCTTGACGAGGCAATGGCTGCCCTTTCGGATGATGTGCTTGTCTATGAGAACGAGCCCTATGAGGTCAACGGAAGGACCGCTATGGATACCATTATAGTCGAGGTGATGCAGCCCTTCACTCTCAAGGACAGATTCGGCGATATACTTACTTCGGCTGCCAAGGACAGCAGCGCTTCCGAGATAGCTACCGTTGCCGAGGAGCTGGACGGAAAGATGTCGTCGGGAGTTATCGTGAAGTACGATGATCTTCACAAGCTGATACTGAACCTGTTCGTTACAGACGACGCTGAGACCGAGGTCTACTTCATCAATATCGAGACCAGCGATCCCAGAGTCATGGACCTTTACAAGACCTTCAAGAGACCTGCAAAGGATTCGTGATACGGTCCGCGCAGCGTCATAAACTCTGTAAATACAAATATCCCCGAAGCGATGGCTTTATCGCTTCGGGGACTTTTTATGCCTGTATGGGGACAGTTAACCGAATATCCGGTCGTAGGCGTGCCAGTAGAGATCGTCAAGATTTACCTTTTTCTTTGTCTCGGCACCCTTGCCGCCGTCCTTGTCATAGTATCTGGGGGTGTTGCCTGCCGGCCAGGTACCGATATAGTCGTTCTTATTCGTCCAGCTGGTCGAGACAGCGCAGTATTCTGCGGTGCCGTTCCTGATAACGACGAAGTATTTATATTTGCTAACCCCGTAGAAATATTTATTTATGTGCTCGTAGAACGTATCCGAATCAAAGGGGACCGCCACATTGTCTTCGGGGTCGGAGCTTATAATGTAAAGCCCCCTGGTGTTTATGCCCTCCTCGTCCAGTTCGACAAGAGCGGTATTTGCGGCCTTTGAGATCTGATTTGCTTCAGATCTGATGACGCTCTCCTTTGACCGCTTTACGGTACTCATCATCGCAGGTATTATCATGGCAGCGCCCAGAAGGAACAGACCGAGAAAGACCAGCAGCAGTATCAGTCCCGTGTGGCTCTTTTTTTGCTGCTGATACGGTGACTGAGGATATTGCGGATAAGGGTAGCCGTACTGTGGGTACTGCTGATACCCGTACTGTGGCTGCTGCATACCGCCCTGATAGTAGTTGTTCTGCGGCGGCGCATTATATCCGCTTCTGTCGGTGCTGCACGAGCAGGTCTCGCCTGCGGAAAGGTATCTTCCGCACTGAGTGCAATAAGGCATTATCCGTACCCCCTTTTGTCTTTTTATTAATTATACATTATTTTTCCGCGGAAATCAAGCCGTCAGATATATCCCAGAGTTTTCAGCAGGAACAGCCACCCCGTAAGGGTGAATGCGCTGAGGAGAGTGGTGAGCATTACCGCAAAGGCGGTGATAGTGCCCTTGTGTCCGAAATTCTTTGCCATGACGAAGCAGCTTCCCGTAGTTGCGCTTCCAAGCATCACCAGTATGGCTATGAGCTTTTCGCCGCGGAAGCCCAGCTTCACCGCCGCAGGCAGGAATATGCAGCAGAACAGCACCAGCTTTATGAAGGCCGCTCCTGCGGTGACGGGCAGCTTTCCTTTTGCCTCCCCGAACCTGAAGGAAGCTCCCAGAGCAATGAGGGAAAGGGGAGTAGCCATGTTTCCCAGATAGGTCACCGACTTTGAGAGTATGACTGGCTGGGGTATCTTCAGCAGCGACCAGCCTATGCCTATGCCGATGCCGATGATTATGGGGTTCGTGACTATGCTCTTCAGGGTATTCAGTGCGATGGCGCCTTTGCTGCCTGTTTTCTCCTTGTCGGGAGAGGTCACTGCAAGGGTGGTCACGGCTATGATATTATAGAGCGGCACAGTTCCCACTATCATCAGAGCCGCCATGGTGGAGTGGCCGTAGATGTTGTTCACGAAGGCTATGCCGAGGATAGCGGCGCTGCTGCGGTAGGAGGCCTGGACTATCTCGCCCCTTTCCGCGCCCTTTCCCACGATGAGGGCGTATATCACGGCTATGCCCACGCTGAGCAGGGTCACGCACATACAGAACAGCACGAAGCCCCCGTCCCATACCGAGCGGAAGTCCGCTGTGGACAGGTCCATGAACAGGAGAGCGGGCAGCAGCGCACGGAACACGAACCTGTTTATCTGTGCCGTGGCATTGTCGTCCAGAAGCTTTATCCTGTGAACGAACCAGCCGAACACCATCATGAGGAATACGGGAACGGTGGCGTTAAGGCTGAATATGAGGTTTTTCAGAAACAAAGAATATCACTACCTTACGGGATAAGCGGCAGGACCGTAAGCCCTGCCGCACTGAATATCAGAATATGTCCTTTTTCTTTTTGATGTACCGCCTTATGAGGACGAACACCATTATGAGCACGCAGATAACGAGGAACAGGGGCACCGCCCAGCGGTTGGAGTTCTCGTCCTCGGCGGACTTCATATCTGTCCAGAGGGTCTGCATTTTCAGGTTTGCCTCGTCGGAGAGATTGACGAATACAGTGGTCTTGTCGGCGATGAACTGACTGTCGGGATAGGATACGGGACTGTTCTTCACATCGTCGTCCAGCATATCGTAAGCCGCCTGATGAGGTGTGGAATAGCAGATGTAGTCGATGTTTGCGAAGGCTATATCGGGCTCGCACATGAAGTTTATGTACATCTCCGCAGCCTCTTTCTGACGGGCTGTAGCAGGTATGCACATGGCGTCCACAAAGAGGTTGGTGCCGCTTTTGGGGACCACGAAATCGAGGGAGTCGTTGCCCTCCAGTATGGTAAGGGCGTCGCCTGCGTAGTACGGAGCGATAAGAGCGTCGCCTGCCTCCATTTTGTCGAACACCTCGTCCATGACATAGCCCTGGACTATCCGCTTCTGCTTTTTCAGCTTGTTGGCGGCGTCCTCCAGCTCGTCGGGGTCCTCGGTGTTGAGGGAGTAGCCCTGCATTATCTCGGCGATGGCAAAGGCGTCGCGGGGATTGTCGAACATGAGTATCTGATCGGCGTAGTCCTCGTTCCAGAGCAGGTCCCAGTCTATCTCCTCCGGTGGGATATCCACCATGGTGGTATCGTAGATGATACCCACGGTTCCCCAGGTATAGGGCACGGAGTATTCATTGGTGGGATCGTAGGCCTGATTGCGGAAGTTGTCCATGATGTAGCTGAAGTTGGGGATATTGTCCATATCCAGCTTCTGTATCATGTTTTCCTTTATCATCTTGCTTATCATGTAGTCCGAGGGTATGATGACGTCATAGGAAGCCGCGCCGCCCTTGAGCTTTGCATAGAGCTCCTCGTTTGTGGCATAGTTGGTATAGTTCACCTTTATGCCCGTCAGCTTCTCGAACTCGCTGTTTACGTCCAGAGTTCCCTCGTCTGCGCCTGTGGAGATATACTCTCCCCAGTTATACACATTTATGGAGATGTCCTTGCCCTTGAAGCGGGTATAGTAGTCGGGGTCGGATACCGTCAGTGTCTGTGCGGAGCCCTCCTCCTCGGCTTCCTCCTCGTCCTTTGCGTCGGAGGCGCAGCTCCAGAGAGTTCCCGTGCCAAGCAGGGCGGCCATTACCAATGAGAATATCTTCTTTTTCATGGTCAGTCCTCCTTTGCGCCGTTCTTTCCGGCAGCCTTGTTCTCAATGGCGTTCTTCACCAGAAGGACTATCACGACGGCTATGAAGATAAGGGTGGACAGGGCGTTGATCTCGGGAGACACCTTTCTTCTGGTCATGGAGTATATGGTTATGGGCAGGGTCTGTGAGGTAGAGCCTGTAGTGAAGTAGCTGACCACGAAATCGTCAAGGGAATAGGTGAACGACATGAGGAAGCCGCTTACCACGCCGGGCATTATCTCGGGGAGGACTACCTTGCGGAAGGCCTTGAAGGGGCTGCACCCCAGGTCCTGTGCAGCTTCATAGAGGTGGGGGTCCATCTGATTGAATTTCGGCATGACATTGAGAATGACATAGGGCACATCAAAGGTTATATGTGCGATTAGCAGGGTAACGAAGCCGAATTCCAGGTTCATTCTTGCCGCGAAGAACACGAACAGCAGCATCAGCGAGACGCCCGTTACGATCTCGGGGTTGATGATAGGCATATTGGTTATGTTCATCACCACAGCCTTTGGCACCTTTCTCATGCTGTTGATGCCGATGGCGGCGAAGGTGCCCAGAATTGTGGAGACCACGCTGGCTATGGAGGCGATGATGATGGTATTTATAAGCGAGGATATGATTATCCTGTTATGGAAGAGCCGCTTGTACCAGTCCAGCGTAAAGCCGCTGAAGACGCTCCTGCTCTTGGTCTCGTTGAAGGAGAACACGATGAGCACGAAGATAGGCACATACAGGAACAGCAGCACCAGTACCAGATAGATTTTTCCCAGTTTTTTCATAATGCCGCCTCCTTACATAAGTACCTGATCGTCGGGATCGAACTGATTCATGACGGTCATGATAACCAGGATTATCACCATGAGCACCAGCGATATCGCCGCGCCCAGGTGGGGATTGTAGGCGTTGCCCAGGAACTGCATCTCGATAAGGTCGCCTATGAGAAGATTGGAGCCGCCGCCCAGCATACGGGAGATAATGAAGGTGGAGATGGCAGGCACGAACACCATGGTGACTCCCGAGGTGATACCGGGGACGCTGAGGGGGATTATTACGCGGAAAAGGGTCTGCCGCGAGCTGCACCCCAGGTCGGATGCCGCTTCAAACAGAGAATTGTCGATCTTCACCATTACCGAGTAAAGGGGCAGTATCATAAATGGCAGGTAGTTGTATACCATGCCGAGAACTACGGCTCCCGAGGTATTTATGAGCTTGTATGGACCCAGGTCTGCAAGTCCCAGCAGGTGGTTGATGATGCCGTTGTTTCCCAGGAGAGTCATCCATGCGTAGGTGCGCAGGAGGAAGTTCATCCACATGGGGAGCATGACTATCATGAGCATAGTGCCCTGCTTGTGCTTTTCCATACGGGAGAGTATGAACGACACGGGGTAGGCCACCACGAGGCATATGGCCGTAGCCACCAGCGAAAGCCATATTGAGCGCACGAAGATGTTTGCGTACTGTCCCACGTCCGAGACATATTTAAGTGTGAATCCCTCATCGTCCGTAAGGGCGAAGAAGCCTATCATCAGCAGGGGGACCAGTATGAATATTATCATCCATACCAGATAGGGGGCGGAGAAATATTTCAGCTTCATTCTGCACTTTCCTCCGTTTTCTTCATGATATGTATATCAAAGGGATCGAAGGTCATGCCTATCATCTGTCCCACGGGCTCGGCCTTGGTGGAGTGTATCACCCACTTGTGGTCTACGCCGTCAACTACCATCTCATAGTGAACGCCCTTGAACACCACCGACTCCACTATTCCTGTCAGCTTGGCTTTTTCCGCAGGTATAACCTTGACGTCCTCGGGACGTATAACGACGTCCACTGTCTCGTTGGGGTCAAAGCCCTTGTCCACGCATTCAAAGCGGCGTCCCGTGAACTCGACAACGCAGTCCTGGGGCATACAGCCGTTGACGATGTTGCTCTCGCCGATGAAGTCGGCAACGAAGGCATTTACAGGCTCGTTGTAGATATCCGTAGGGGAGCCTATCTGCTGGATATAGCCGTTGTTCATTACCACGATGCTGTCGCTCATGGTGAGAGCCTCCTCCTGATCGTGGGTAACGTACACGAAAGTCAGCTCCAGCTCCTGCTGTATGCGGCGGAGCTCTATCTGCATCTCTTTTCTCAGCTTCAGGTCCAGAGCGCCCAGAGGCTCGTCAAGGAGGAGCACCTTGGGGTGATTGACCAGAGCTCTCGCAATGGCGACACGCTGCTGCTGGCCGCCCGAAAGACGGTTTATGGAGCGCTTTTCGTAGCCCATGAGGTTCACCAGCTCCAGCATCTCGCCCACACGCTTCACGATCTCCTTTTCGGGGGTATTCTTTACCCTGAGACCGAAGGCGATGTTCTCATAGACGTTGAGGTGGGGGAAAAGCGCATAGCGCTGGAACACGGTATTCACGTTGCGCTTGTGGGGCGGAACGCCGTTTATGCGCTTGCCGTCGAAGAACACGTCTCCGCTGGTGGGCTCCAGAAAGCCTGCGATAATACGGAGAGTGGTGGTCTTGCCGCAGCCCGAGGGCCCCAGGAACGTAACGAACTCCTTGTCCTTGATATCGAGGCTGATGTTCTTGAGGATACGCTCGCCCTCCTCGAATTCAACGATGATGTCCTTTAAGCTGACGATATTTTCCATTTTACGGATCCCTTCCTTTTTACATTATTACAGAAATGCAAAGCCGATAAAATATGATTTATTATAACACATATAAGTTTAAAAATCAATGACAGAAGGTCAGTTAATAATACATAATAAAGCAGCCTGCCGTTAGTGCAAAGTGCATAGTGCGAAGGGATTCCGCGGCGCAGGGAATATATGTCCGCAGACAGGCATATCCTTTAAGGACAATGCTTGCGAAAGGGTGAAAATATGGGTCTTACAGAAAAGGAAGCGGCGGAGAGACTGAAAGCCGAGGGTGAGAACGTCCTCGGGGAGAGCAGGAGGACGGGGCCGCTGAAAATATTCATAGGACAGTTCAGGGACGTTATGGTGATGATACTTCTGGGAGCTACGGTGATATCGCTGCTGCTGGGGGAGCTCACCGACGCAGTGACCATAATCCTCATCGTGTTCCTCAATGCGGTGCTGGGCTTTGTGCAGGAGTACCGCACGGAGCATACCCTTGAGGCGCTGCGCTCCATGACCTCTCCCACGGCGAAATGCTGGCGTGACGGGAAACTTTCTGAAATAGAGGCCTCGCAGCTGGTTCGCGGAGACGTCGTCGAGCTGGAGGCAGGGGACCGTATTCCTGCGGACTGTGCCGTGCTGAGGGCGGCAGGCTTCTTCTCCGACGAATCACTGCTTACGGGAGAATCCGTGGCGGTGGGTAAGTCTGTGGGAGATGAGGGGGATACCGACAATTCCCTCAACAAGAGCAATATCGTCTACTGCGGAGCCTCCGCCACAAAGGGCACCTGCCGTGCAAAGGTGATAGCCACGGGCATGAATACCCAGATGGGCAGGATATCGGAGATGCTCCGCGATATCGACAGGGAGCCCACGCCCCTCCAGAGGCGGCTGGCGGAGCTCGGCAGGGTGGTGGCGATAATATGCCTTGCAGTGTGCGCAGCCGTTTTCGGGGCAGGAGTGCTCCGGGGCGAGAATGTGTTCGATATGCTGATGACGGGCATAACCATAGCCATTGCCGCTATCCCAGAGGGGCTTCCCGCCACGGTGACCATAGCACTGGCTCTTGCGGTGAGCCGCATGATGAAGCACAAGGCGCTGGTGAACAAGCTCCACAGCGTGGAGACCCTGGGCTGCACCTCGGTGATATGCTCCGACAAGACGGGCACCATCACCGAGAACCGCATGACCGTCACGGAGCTTGCCACGGCAGAGGGTACCCGCTTTTTCAGCGGCATGGGCTACCGCGTCAGCGGAGAGGTCACCGACGGGGAGGGCAGTCCTGCGGATACGTCCTCGGATAAGGCTCTCGGGGAGGCTCTGCGCTGCGGAGTGCTGTGCTCCACTGCGGAGATAAGCAGGCAGGAGCCGCCCAAAGGCCGCAACAGAGGCAGCCTGACGGGAAAGGGCGAGTGGAAGGTCACGGGAGACCCTACGGAGGCGGCTCTCCTCATAGCGGCGGCGAAGGCAGGCGTCACCAAGGAGGCTCTGGGTGCTTCATGCCGCCGTCTCGGGGAGTTCCCCTTTGACAGCGAGGAGCGCTTCATGGCGGTGCATATTGCCTGCGGCGGCGAAAAGCGGATATACTTCAAGGGCGCGGAGGAGGTGCTGCTGCCGCGGTGCAGTACATATATGGACGGCAGCGGAAAAGCCCTTCCCCTTACTCCTGCCATGAGAAAAAGGCTGGGGGAGAGGGCTGCGGAGATGTCCGACAGGGCGCTGAGAGTTCTTGCGCTGGCGGTGTGCGCTTCCGGGGATATGGAGCCCCGACGGGGAGACCTGGTATTCCTGGGGCTTGCAGGCATGACGGATCCGCCCCGCGAGGAGGCAAAGACCGCTATCCGCAAGTGCGCGGCGGCCTCCGTAAAGACGGTGATGATAACAGGAGACCATAAAAATACCGCCGTGGCTGTGGCGGCAAAGGCAGGTCTGCTAAGAGGCGGAAGCGCCATAACGGGAGCGGAGCTGGACAGACTGTCCGATGAGGAGCTTGACCGCGATATCGGCAAATACACCGTGTTCGCAAGGGTGGAGCCCGCCCATAAGCTCCGCATAGTGCGAAGCTTCAGACGGCACGGAGAGATAGTCACCATGACGGGGGACGGCGTCAACGACGCCCCTGCCGTAAAGGAAGCCGATGTGGGCGTAGCTATGGGAGTTACGGGCACTGACGTCACCAAGCAGGCCGCCGACGTTATCCTCATGGACGACAACCTTGCAACACTGGTGGACGCCGTGGAGCAGGGACGCTGCGTCTACGCCAATATACGGAAGTTCGTGCGGTATCTGCTGTCCTGCAACATAGGCGAGGTGCTGACCATGTTTCTGGGCATACTCATGGGTATGCCCGTGGTGCTGCTGCCTGTGCAGATACTCCTTGTGAATCTTGTCACCGACGGCCTGCCTGCCATAGCCCTTGGCATGGAGCCTCCCGAGAGGGATATTATGAACAGACCGCCCAGGCGCTCCGACGAGGGCTTTTTCTCGGGTGGTCTCATGTGGCGGATAGTGCTGAGAGGCGTGCTCATCGGCCTGTCCACGCTTGCCAGCTTCGGCACGGTCATGCGCATGGGCGGTACACAGGAGGCCTGCCGAACTGCCGCTCTCATAACACTTGTGGTGTCCCAGCTCATACACGTTTTCGAGTGCCGCTCGGAGCGCCGTTCCGTTTTCACCATGAATCCCTTCGGCAATATGAAGCTTGTGGGAGCTGCGGCGGTATCCGCGGCGGTGCTGGCGGCGGCAGTAACGGTACCTCAGCTCCAGGTGGTGTTCAGCACGGTGGCTCCCGATACGGCGCAGCTCCTGACCTCGCTTGGCTTCAGCGCTGCGGTACCTGTTTTAGCGGCATTCAGCCGCAAGGGCAATTGAGGCGGGATAATAATAAAGCGGACGCTGTAACGTCCGCTTTATGTCATATCTCCAGCCCGAAGCTTATGGACAGGGCTGTGTCCACCTTGTTCATTGAGTTAAGGTCCAGCTCGCCCATTTTGTCCTTCAGACGCCGTTTGTCTATGGTGCGTATCTGCTCCAGCAGCACTATGCTGTCCTTGGCAAGTCCGCATTTGTCCGCCTGAACCTCTATATGTGTGGGGAGGCGGTTCTTGTCACGCTGACTGGTGATGGCAGCGGCTATCACCGTGGGACTGTGCCTGTTTCCAACGTCGTTCTGGACTATAAGTACGGGTCTTATGCCTCCCTGCTCGGAGCCTACAACGGGGCTCAGGTCGGCGTAATATATTTCTCCTCTTCTGACTGACATAGTTTTTCTCCCGATATATGATGAATTTCAGCTGATGTTCTTATTATTGCCCTTGAGGCTGAGTTTATGCAGCTTCATTTCATTATATGCTTTGGGGAGAGATCCTGCTTATGCCTTGTTTTTATGCAAAGAGGTCTCCTTTTTCCTGAAAAAGCCGGATACTGCCTTTTCGGCGGCCTTTGCGATGAACAGCCTGTACAGCAGAGCTGATATCATCACCGCTGCCGCATAGCTGAGCCATACGGCCTTGGTGGAGTAGTTCAGTCCGAGGCCTGCGTATTCGTCAACGAGCTTTACGGCGCACTGCACGGGGAAATGCACAAGGTATATCACTATGGACAGGCTGCCCAGATATGTGAGCGGGCGTATGCTCAGTATTTTACCCAGCCAGGGTATGAACAGCGCCGAAAGTATCATTGCGGGGGCGATGCCGAGTATGAACGCCATGCGGAAGTCGCCCATGAATTCGGGCCTGAATCGCAGCACAAGATAGCTGACTATCACCGCTGCGAGGCATACATAGCCCAGACGCTGATACCTGAAGCGCTCCCTGTTCCTGTATACCGTGCAGAGTATGGCTCCTGCGGAGAAGCAGGCTATGCCCCGTCCCACAAGCTCGTTCCATATGGGATAGTTCAGACCCGACAGGGTGATAGTTGTGCCGAGAAGGGTTGTGCCGAAGAAGGCATAGCAGGCGTGACGCTCGTTCTTTACGCGGTATAGTATGAAATAGAATATCAGGTAGCAGAGCATACATATGCTTATGCACCATGACGGCGCGTCAAAGGACCAGTCCTTGCCGAAGAAGCCGTCCTGCATCAGCAGGAGATTGTATATCAGGTGCTGGATATCGAAATTGCCGTAAACGAAGGTGTCGCCGCATCTGTGATAATATGCCGCTTCCAGCACCGCGGTCAGCAGGGTGAAGAACAGGAAGGGCGGGTATATCCTCCGCAGGCGCTTCACGATGAATTCTCGGAAGCCTATGCGGCGGCCTATGACTCTTTCCGAATAGCCGATCATCATTCCGAAGCCCGACAGCATGAAGAACAGCTCCACCATAAAGGAGCCGTACTTGTAGCACATGGGGAATAGGGAGAAGAAGGGGGAGCCGTCCGGGGGCGAAAAGTGCTGGTAATGCCAGAAAAATGCGATTATACAGGCGCCTATGCCCTTCAGTCCGTCAATGGCGCCGAGGTGGCCGTTGTTTTTTGCGTTCTTTTCAGTCATTTTTGTTCCTCTTTTTTCAGTTTACGGAATATGTATATCTCGATAAGGGTAACGGCAGTGCCCGCCGCGTAGCTCCACAGGTCCTCAACGGCGAAGCTGGTGCCGATAAGAGTGCGCAGGAAGGGGTTCTCAACGCCGAGGACGTCGGCGATATGCGCCTTTTGCAGGAACTCCACTGCAAAGGAGAAGGCCAGTATGCCCAGCGCGCCCCCATAGGAGCTGAACTTCCTCGGTATAAATGAGCGGAACAGGCAGTAAAGCACCCATACCACTATGACGTCTCCTATATATGAGCGTATGAAGTGATTGAAGTAGAACACTCCTATGCAGACCTCTATGCCCACAAGGACGATGAAGCCGATGATGTAGGGCAGCCGTGCTTTCATAGCGTCTCCTCCGCAAGATGGGGGAATATGCTCAGACTGCGCCTGAGTATGCCGTTCATCAGGGCAAGAGCCGTTCCGTAATTGGTAAAGGGTACGTTCTGATCCTCGGCGGATTTGCGGCGATAGGTCATCTCGCGCTCGCTGAGCATACAGCCGCCGCAGTGTATCACAAGGCTGTATGGCGACAGATCTTCGGGGAACTCCCGTCCCGAGCTCAGGGCGATGTTTATATCCTTCCCCGTGGTCTTTTTCAGCAGGGCAGGCAGCTTTACGCTGCCGATATCGCCGCACTGGCGGTGATGGGTGCAGCCCTCGGATATGAGGACGGTATCTCCGTCCTTCAGCTTCTTTATGGCAGCTGCGCCCTTTACGGCGGTGTCAAGGAAGCCCTTGTATCTTGCCATGAGTATCGAGAATGAGGTCAGGGGCACGTCCTCGGGGACTATGCGGCTGACCATTGCAAAGGCCTGACTGTCGGTAATGACCATTTTCGGCGGTGCGGAAAGCTTTTCCAGTGTATCCGCCAACTGGTGCTCCTTGGTGAATACTGCCATTGCGTTCGCGTCAAGTATGTCGCGGAGGGTCTGCACCTGGGGGAGTATCATTCTTCCCTTTGGCGCAGAGGCGTCGATAGGCGTTACCAGTACCACCATATCGCAGGGGCTGAGCAGGTCGCCCACTATGCGCTTTTCCTGCGCAGGCAGCTTTGCAAGGGCGGCTATGCGCTCCTTCAGCTCGTATATGTTTTCGCCTGTGAGGGCGCTGACCTCGAATTCGTTGTCCTTACAGACGCGCTTTTCCGAGATGTCGGACTTGTTGTACACCGTGATATAGGGGATAGCCTTTTCCCCGAAAATGCCGATGAGCTGACGCTCAGTGCCGGTAAGTCCCACAGTGCCGTCAACTATGAGGACGGCTATATCCGTGCGGTTGAGTATCTGCTTCGTTCTGCGGACCCTCAGCTCTCCCAGAGCGCCCTCGTCGTCGAAGCCGGGGGTGTCGATTATCACCACGGGCCCCAGCGGCAGGAGCTCCATCGCCTTTGTTACGGGGTCGGTGGTGGTGCCCTTTACGTCGGAGACCACTGACAGCTCCTGTCCCGTAACAGCGTTGACAATGCTGGATTTTCCTGCGTTTCTCCGCCCGAAGAAGCCGATGTGGACTCTCTCCGAGGAGGGTGTATCGTTAAGACTCATATCTATCATTCCTTTTTATTCTGTATGGGAAGCGGCTATAATTAAAAGCCGCGAAGCGTAAGCTCCACGGCTCTCATTATAGCATAAACCACTGCTTATTGCAATATAAACTTCGGATTCCCGTCGAATATGTGCAGATGTGCGGGATCGGGACAGCGCTTTATCAGCTCCGCTATGCCGATCTCGTGAAGAAGCTCAAACTCCTGTGCGGTTATGGGCACCAGCCACAGCAGGTTCACGCGGTTGCCGATGAATTTTCTCCATTTCGGACACTCCATGCCCTGTATGTATACGGGATTTATCATGAGCATCTGGGAAAAGCCTCTGATATTGGAGAAATCAAAGGTGTGGCCGTGCCAGATGAAGTCGCGCTCCACCCAGGGCATCCTTGCAACGTTTGACATCAGCGAGAACATCATCTGCGTCATGGGCTCGTGGCGCTCGAGTGCGGCAAAGCCCAGCTCTATGCGGTTGCATTCCTTGTAATGGCTGCCGAATACGGCCTCCGAGCGGGGCATTGCGAACTGGCTGACGCCCAGGGTTATACCGTATACCACGCCGTTCTTCCTGCCCTGTGCCAGAGCCTTCGGCGGGAACTTGCCGCCGTCTATGGCGTAGTATCTCTCGTGCTGACTGCCGCAGAACTCCTCGATGACTCTCAGGCATTCCTCCTGTATCTCGGGCCATGAATCGTCGGCCTCGATGTTCTCCCAGAAGGTGGAGAGGCTCTTTGCACGCTGCTCAAATGCGGGATCATCGGGCATTCCCCATGCGTAGCGGGTCTGCCCTTTGGCAAATACGGAAAAGCCGGGGAAGTCGTGAAGGCCTGCAATGGGAGGTATGGCGCAGAGCAGCCTGTCGCCGTAGAATACGGCGGCTGCGTCTCCCGTATCGTACCATTGGCATGAGAGCTTTTTGGGGTTGAGGGTTATTCCTGCGGCAGGGTGTATGGGAGCAAGATTCTCCTTGCAGAGCATGGGAGCCTTTCCGTCCTTCATGCACTCGGGATCAAAGGTCTCGGGAGCGGGCTTGCGGTTGCATACCCACAGTGCTCTGAAAAGCTTCACTCCCGTTTCGGGAGCTGTCATCAGGTACATATAGTAGGTGCTGTCGTCCTCCTCGATGACTGCGTCGATATCGCATATGGGGGAATGTGATTCAAAGATTATTTCGCTCATTCTTATCTCCTTGATTTGTGTTATTCTGTGATAAAAGCCGCACAGCGGACTTTTGCGGACAGTTCAAAGGCGGAGAACATGGGAGCCCTCCGCCGTATTATGTCTGTTCTGACAGCGATCAGAACTGTATCTGATCGATAACGCTTCTGAGCGCCTTTGCGCTGGCCTGAAGCTTAGCCACCTCTTCCTCGGTGAGCTTGGGGTATACCTCTTTCTCGATACCGTTGCTTCCTATAACACAGGGAATGCTGAGGCAGACGTCGTTTATGCCGTATTTGTCGTTTATCATGGTGGATACCGTGATTATGTTCTTTGAGTCTCGGAGAACGGTATCGCATATCTTGTTCACGCACATACCTATAGCGTAGAAGGTAGCGCCCTTTCTCTTGATGACCTCAGAGCCTGCCTTGCGCACCTCGTCGATTATCTCGTCCTCGTCAAGGTCTGCGTGATCCTGATCTGCGCAGTATTCGTCCACGGGAACGCCTGCGATATTCATGATGGACCAGGGAATGAACGAGGAATCGCCGTGCTCGCCGAATACATATGCGTGAATGCTGTTGGGGCTGAGTCCCACATGGTCTGCGATGATAGCGCGGAGACGCGAGGTATCAAGGACGGTTCCCGAGCCTATTACCTGATTGGGCTTGAGGTCGGTACACTTGAGTATGGTATATGTAAGGATATCAACAGGATTGCTCACCACCACATAGATAGCGTCGGGAGCGTACTTTGCCACCTGGGGCATTACTTCCTTGATGATATTCACGTTTGTCTGAGCAAGGTCAAGACGGGTCTGGCCGGGCTTTCTTGCGATACCGAGAGTAACTACTACGATATCGGAGTCCTTGGCGTCCTCATAGCCTCCGTCGAAAACCTCAACGTTCTCGCTGAAGGATACGCCCTGGCGGATATCCATAGCCTCGCCTGTTGCCTTTGCCTTGTTTATATCAACGAGCACTATATCCGAGCAGGTGCCTGCCACGGCAAATGTATAGGCAACTGTTGCGCCAACGTTGCCGGCACCGAGTATAGTTATCTTTGTTCCGTTCTTTTCAGCCATAGTAAAGACCTCCTACATAATACAGGGACACTCTGCGTTCTATATCTTTGTGCAGTGCCTTGCAGAGCTCCATACAATTTTATTATAATCATTAGTATGGAAAATATCAAGCGAAATCAAGCCTTTTGCGGAAAAATCGTAATTTCATACAAAACGGGGGTGGATTTAACAGGTCTTTTTCATTGGGCGGCCAATGCGGGACACCATGCGGGGGGAGAGAAGGGCGGGTGTGCATTGATGAATATTATTCTGCATATTGTGAATATTTGCGGAATAAATGAATATTTATGCAAAACCTCTTGACATTCTTATAGTAAGTAGTATAATAGTCTTATATCGCAAATCCACGCGGCTTATAAGCGGCGTTTATATTCAGGAGGTAATCAATATGGTTAATAAGAAGGATATCAAAAAGGTAGTTCTTGCATATTCGGGCGGACTTGATACATCTATCATCATCCCGTGGCTCAAGGAAAACTACAACAACTGCGAGGTAATCGCTGTTTCAGGCGACGTAGGACAGGGCACAGAGCTGGACGGCCTGGAGGAGAAGGCTATCAAGACAGGTGCTTCCAAGCTCATCATCGCAGACCTCAAGGAGGAGTTCATCCAGGATTACGTTTACCCCACCGTTCAGGCAGGCGCTATCTATGAGAACAGATATATGCTGGGTACTTCATTCGCACGTCCCATCATCGCAAAGCGTATCGCCGAGATCGCTGTTGCCGAGGGCGCTGACGCTATCTGCCACGGCTGCACAGGAAAGGGCAACGATCAGGTAAGATTCGAGCTGGCTATCAAGGCCTTCGCTCCCGAAATGGCTATCATCGCTCCCTGGAGAGAATGGGACATCAAGAGCCGTGACGAGGAGATAGACTACGCAGAAGCTCACAATATCCCTCTGAAGATAAACAGAGAGACAAACTACTCCAAGGACAAGAACATCTGGCACCTCTCACACGAGGGTCTGGATCTTGAGGATCCCGCAAACGAGCCTCAGTACGAGAAGAAGGGCTTCCTTGAAATGGGCGTTTCACCTATCGACGCTCCCGACAAGCCCACATACATCACTATCCACTTCGAGAAGGGCGTTCCCACAAAGCTGGACGGCAAGACACTCAACGGCGTTGAGATGGTATCAGCTCTTAACAAGCTGGGCGGCGAGAACGGTATCGGTCTTGCTGATCTCGTTGAGAACCGTCTCGTTGGTATGAAGTCAAGAGGCGTTTACGAGACTCCCGGCGGCGCTATCCTCTATCACGCTCACGAAGTCCTCGAAACGATCACTCTCGACAAGGAAACAGCACGTATCAAGCAGTATCTCGGCATCAAGTTCGCCGATATCGTATACAACGGCCAGTGGTACACACCCCTCCGCGAGGCTCTCACAGCTTTCGTTGACAAGACTCAGGAGAGAGTTACAGGCGATGTAAAGCTCAAGCTTTACAAGGGCAATATCATCAACGCAGGCGTAACTTCACCCTATACTCTCTACGATGAGGAAGTTGCCACATTCGATGAGGACGAGGTTTACAACCAGGCTG
>NZ_CAMYUE010000014.1 GCF_947301925.1 uncultured Ruminococcus sp. | reverse complement strand
TACAGTAAACGGCAAGAAGGTAAACATTCCTTCCTATAGAGTTAAGGTTGGCGACGTTATCGCCCTCAGAGAAAAGGACAGAACTTCCGAGAAGTTCAAGGCTACAGTAGAGGAGACCAAGGACAGACTGGTTCCCGTATGGCTCACAGCTAACAAGGATGACTTCTCTGCTACAGTAAATCGTCTTCCCTCAGCTGAGGATATTGACTACGAGGTAGCTACTCACCTCATCGTCGAGCTGTACTCCAAGTAATCGGATCGATATACTTGAAGCGTCAGTATTCGAAATCAACATTAATTGCGAAATAGGAGGGTTTTTATGCTGGAAAAAATTAATAAGCCTGATATTGAGATCGTCGAGCTTAAAAGTGACGGCAAATACGGCAAATTCGTTTTAGCACCGCTGGAGCGTGGATACGGTATTACACTTGGAAACAGCCTCAGACGTGTGCTGCTCTCCTCACTTCCGGGTGTGGCTGTAACATCTGTAAAGCTTTCGGGCAAGGATGGTACAGTACACCATGAGTTGTCAACTATTCCTGGCGTTAAGGAAGACGTTACGGAAATAATCCTCAGTATAAAAGGACTGACGGCTAAGCTCTACGGAGAAGGCCCCAAGACAGTATATATAGAGGCAGAGGGCGAGTGCGAGATCACAGCCGGCGATATCAAGACCGACTCTGAGGTGAATATCCTCGATCCCGGTATGCATATCGCTACACTGGGCAAGGATGCAAAGCTCTATATGGAGATCACCATCGACAGAGGAAGAGGCTACGTTTCAGCAGAAAGAAACAAGAAGCAGATCAACCTCCCCGTTGACGTTATCGCCGTTGACAGCATCTATACTCCTGTTCTCAAGGTAAATTATACCGTAGAGGATACACGACTCGGTCAGGTCACCGACTATGATAAGCTTACCATGGAGGTATGGACAGACGGTACCATCTCCGCTAAGGAAGCATTATCACAGGCAGCCAATCTCCTCAACGAGCATCTGAAGCTGTTCATCGACCTCTCGGAAGAGGCCGGACTGGCTGAGGTCCTTGTTGAAAAGGATGAGAAGGGTAAGGAAAAAATCCTTGAGATGACCATTGAGGATCTTGACTTATCTGTACGTTCCTTCAATTGTCTGAAGCGTGCAGGTATCAATACCGTAGATGACTTGATCAATAAGTCTGAGGAAGAAATGATGAAGGTTAGAAACCTTGGAAAGAAGTCCTTCGACGAGGTCAAGGAAAAGCTCCAGTCACTGGGCTTTGACCTCTCCTCCGAAGAGGAATAAACCATAAAACGTGCGTACAGCGCACCACTATAAAAAGGAGTGAATACAATGCCGGGTACAAGAAAACTGGGCAGAACATCTGATCATAGAAAGGCTATGCTCAGAGGCATGGTTACTTTCCTGCTTGAGAACGGTCAGATCGAAACAACCGTTACAAGAGCTAAGGAAGTTCGTGCAGTTGCAGAAAAAATGATCACTATCGGTAAAAATGATGATCTGCACTCCAAGCGTCAGGTGTTCTCTTACATCACAAAGGAGTCCGTTGCTAAGAAGCTTATCGACGAGATCGCTCCCAAGTATGCAGAGAGAAACGGTGGTTACACACAGATCGTTAAGATCGGTCCCCGCCGCGGCGACGCTGCTGAAATGGCTATCATCAAGCTCGTTTGATCGCAGATATAACAACAAAGGCCGTTCCCGCAAAGGGAGCGGCTCTTTTTTGTTTTAGTAAATAATAAACATTGAGAAATAGGTTATTATAGTATTTACAAAATCAAATGCATGTGATATAATATTCCCAAAAGTAGATATATATCTACATTAAAAATGGGGGGAAGAAAAATGAAAAGAACGATTAAAGAAAAAAAGGTGTTAAAAAAATTAGGAATTCCAGATTTCAGACATATGACCAAAGATAAAATTATAAAATTTGCTACAATGTTACCTTACATGGATCCACTTGTTGCCAAAGCGGCTTTAGAGCAATTTCCAGAGTTTAAGGATATGGCTTGTAACATTATTTTTCAGTTTAAGGAATCTATGGATACAGCTTTACAACACAATGATAAGAGCCAAGATGAGTTTTATCTAACGTGTAATAGAATAATAGACTCCCTAGAAAAAGAACTTGAAAAGGAAAACATTTCATCAGAAGAACGAGATAGAATTGAAGATAAAATGATAATGATTGCAAAGATGAAGGGTGAGAAAGACACGGAAAACAAAAAATTCATATCAAGAATTCTGTTAGGAGGAGCGGGGCTGGCGACTTTCTTTGGTGTAGCAGCAGCATCATTGTTAGGAGGTAATTCACAAGCAAGTGTTAATGAAAATGACATGATAGAAGATGATGAGGATAGTAAAGGTGAAATAAACGACGATATAATTGATGTGTAATTATATAAGAGCCGTTCCCGTAATGGGAGCGGCTCTTTTTTGCGATATGCCTATAAAAAATGCGGAAAATCGGTAAAAAAGTACTTGCAAAACTTACCAAGATGTGATATAATATCCATTGTATGAATTACAATCCCAAACGATAGGAGAAATATCATGAACAAGAAGATAATAACCTCTCTTGCCGCAGCAGCTTCTACAATGGCTGTGGCAGGTTCTACAGCTCTCAATGCCTTCGCAGAGGGCGAGGCATCAGGTTCGGCAAACGGACAGCAGCCCGGCGGAATGAGCCTGCTTTCAATGCCCCTTATGCTCATAATCATGTTCGTGCTGCTCTACTTCATGGCCATCAGACCTCAGAAGAAGCGCGACAAGGAGCTCAAGGAGATGCAGGAAAGCCTTCAGGTAGGCGATGAGATCGTTACAGGCGGCGGTATCGTTGGTATCGTTGTAAGCGTCGGCGAGGATACGGTAGTTATCGAGACAGGCGGCGCAAAGCACAAGCTCAGGATCAAGAACTGGGCTATCACCGAGAATGTCTCAGCTGCCGAGCGTATCAAGGAAGCCAAGGCAGCAGGCAAGAAGTCAGCTTCAGTTGCCTCCGCAGCCGTTGTTGACGACGACGATGACGATAAGAAGTCAAAGAAAAAGAACAAGAAAAAAGAGGACGAAGAAGAATAATGTCCGTTACCTCCGCATAGGATTGTTTAGATCCTGCAGCGGAGGTTTTTTATGCGCAAACACAGAAAAAGCCTGTGGGCAAGGCCTGTGCTGAGCACGGCTGCGGCGGTCTGCTGCGGACTTGCCTGCACCGCGGCTGCCGCCGTACTGTCCGCAGTCATCGTTTACTATGTAATGAAGGATATGGGGCTCATATCCGCTTTTTCAGGCTTTTCCCTCGGGGCAGGAGCCTGCACGGGGGCTTATATTTACGGCAAATACCGCAGGCGGAAGGGACTGCTTGGCGGCACTCTCTGCGGCGTACTGATGTACGCTGTTATCGCCGCGGCGGGCATTATTGTCCTCGGGGAGCCTGCGGGCATAAAAAAGCTCCTCCTGCTGGCCTTTTGCGGCGGTGCAGGAGGAGTTGCGGGCGTAAACTCAAAACGCCCGAAAGATCTTATGGATCAGTAGTTGCCCGAGGTGTCTTCCATGAGCTTGAATTCGATCTTGTAGTAGTTTACCTTGCCGTCCTTATCAACGTGGGCGCAGGTGGCAGGTACCTTGTCCCCTGCCTCGAACTGGCTGCTTACGGTGTCGTAGAGCTCGTCGTAGGTGCTGACGGTCTTGCCGTTGATCTCGGTGATGAAGTCGCCCACCTTCAGATCGGTGTTGGCGATATCGCATTCCTTGTCGATATATTCGATGTAGACGCCCTTGAAGTCGTCGGGGAGCTCATAGCCCAGCCTTTCCTCGATAGTGGCCACCTTGGCCTCGGTACTCATGTCTATGAGCTGAATGCCTATCCTGAAGCGGCCTGCCACGAAGCCGTTCTTTACCAGCTCCTCGATAACGGGGTAGGCCTCGTTGATGGTAATGGCAAAGCCCAGACCCTCCAGGTCGTTGCTGACGTATTTGGAGGAGGTTATGCCTATAACCTGACCGTACATATTGACCAGAGCGCCGCCGGAGTTGCCGGGGCTTATCTCGGCATTGGTCTGTATGCAGTCCATCTCGAAGCCTGTGGAATCGCTTCTTATCTTACGGTTGACGGCGGAAACTATGCCGTCGGTAACGGTGCTGGCAAGATTTGCAGGGTTTCCTATGGCGATGACCTGCTCGCCAACAACGGCCTCGTCGGAGTCTCCGAGAGTTGCGGGAGTAAGTCCCTCGGCATTGACCTTGATAACGGCGATATCGGTCTTTGCGTCCCTGCCGATTATCTTGGCGTCATAGTAATCGCCGTCCATGGTCTCTATCCTGTGGTAGCCCTCAGCCTCGAGAACGTGGGCGTTTGTGACGATATATCCGTCCTCGTTGAGGACTATGCCCGAGCCTGTTCCCAGAGGGCGCTTTGCGGTATATCCCGCATAGTCAGCGTAGGTGTATATCTTCACGATAGAAGGTCTTACCAGTGCGGCAGCTCCCTCGGGAGTATACTTGCCGTTGGCGTCCTTGTAGTTCTTCTCGTCGTTTGCACCCTTGGGCTTGGGCTCCTTGTAGAGCACCACAGCCTGCTGAGGACCTATCTTGTCCACGATCTTATCGCTTTTGACGATATCGTGGACTATGCCGAATACTGCAAGGCCTCCTGCTATGAGAACAAGGGCAGTGAACAGTATCTTTATTGCGGACTCGCTTTTAGTCCTGCGCTTTTCGGTCTCGCGGAGCTGCATTTCCGCGGAATTGCGCTCAAGCTCCTCAAAGCCGATGGGCTCGTACATGAACCTGTCGTATACAGGACGGCGGGGCTGGTCGTAGTTCTGCTGCTGACGGTAGTAGCCCGACTGCTGCTGACCGCTGCCGTAGCCCTGTCCGTAGCCGTTTGACTGACCGTAGCTGCCTGACTGCTGCCCGTAGCCGTTCTGCGGGCGGGAATAGCCGCCTGTGCTCTGTCCGTAGCTGTTTGACCGGCTGTAGCCGCTCTGAGACTGTCCGTAGCCTGCGGACTGATTGTAGCCGCCTGTATTCTGTTCCGCGGCCTCCATACCGGAGCTGCCCGCTGTGCTTTCCGGGGCGGGCTTTTCATGCTTTGGCACATAGGGCTGCTGAGAGCCGCTGCCGTAGAAATAATTGTTATCGTCCATTGATTATCCTTTCTTCTTGGGCTGTTTCTCGGGTATCTGTATGAGAAACTCCGTGTATTCTCCGTACACGCTCTTAACAACGATATGACCGTGATGGAGATGAACTATCTTTCTTGATATGGCAAGTCCCAGACCCAGGCCCGTGGTATCCTTGCCGCGTGATGAATCGGTCTTGTAGAACCTGTCGAATACCTGTGATATCTCGTCGTTCTTCAGGCCCTCGCCCGTATTCTTAATGCCTATGGTGCATATACCGTTTACGGAACGCTCAAAGCGGAAGGAGAGAGTTCCACCGGTATTTATGAACTTTACTGCGTTCTCAACCAGATTATAGACCACCTGCTGTATCAGGTCGGGATCCACCTCTGCGGACATACGGTCGCTTCCCAGGCCTTCAACCTCCAGATTCTTGTCCTCTATCTTCTTTTCAAACATGAGAACGGTCTGGATAACTATTTCCGTCAGGTTTACGTCGCGGAAATTGGGGCGGAGGGTACCTGTCTCAAAGCGTGACATATTCAGCATTGATGAGATGAGTATGCGCAGTCGCTTTATCTCCTTTGATACCAGCACCAGATACTCGTTCTGGCGGGTCTTGGGTATAGTGCCGTCAAGTATGCCGTCCACGAAGCCGCCTATGGTGGTGATAGGCGTTCTCAGCTCGTGTGATACATTGGCGATAAAGGTCTTGCTGGTCTCCTCGCTCTTTGCAACGTCTGCCGCAACGGCATTGACGTAGTCCGCTATCTCGGGAGTGGTATTGGGAACGTCAGTGGGTATCTTCTCCGAGAAGTCCCGCTTTGCATACATCTCGCTGATGCGTCTGAACTCGTTCTCATATGCAGAGAGCTTGTTGAAGCGTCTTCTTATGAGCATGAACTGCGCCAGCAGGCTGAGCAGACAGAAAAGGGTGTAGAACACAGCCACCTTTATGGAAAATGAGTTTATGCTGTTGGACTTGGCGTAGACCTTCGCGAACATACGGGAGGGGAGAATGTCGTTCTCGCCCTTCAGGAAGAAGCAGCTGCCGTAGAGCATATATGGCTCGTTTTCAGAGATATCGCTGCCCTCGATGTCAAGGAAGTCCTTGCGGCTCAACCTTTCTATTTCAGAGACAGACATCTTTGAGCTGTTCTTTATGACGTCCTTGGGATTGGATTTGTAATCCGCATCGGAGAGCACGCAGTTGCCGTTCTCATCGTAGATGTATATCATCAGGTGATACTTAGTGGAGAACTTCTTATGCAGGTTCTTGATGGACTCGGAACGGGTATCCCTGGTCTCTGCATAGTTGTCCTTCATACAGCTTATGAACAGATCGCCTATGGACTGCAGCTCGTCAAGCTTTGTGGATTTGTATGCCGCGGTACTGGCGGTCACCAGTATTACTCCGATGACGATATTGACAGAGAAAAGTATGATGCAGATATATATGAAAAGCTTGTCGTATGAGCTTTTTTTGGATTTCAAGTGTTATCACCTCAATACAAAATAAGGGGACTGAGCGTCCCCTTTATGCTTTGAAGTTAATGAGAGCTTATTCCTCTTCTTCCGCTTCAAACTTGTAGCCGACGCCCCATACCGTCTTGAGGGTCCACTTATCGGAAACGCCCTCCAGCTTTTCGCGGAGTCGCTTGATATGAACGTCAATGGTCCTGGAGTCGCCGTAGTACTCGAAGCCCCAGACCTCGTCGAGAAGCTGATCGCGGGTATAAACTCTGTTGGGATTGGAAGCAAGGTAGTAGAGAAGCTCAAGCTCCTTGGGGGGAGTATCGATATTCTTGCCGTTGACCTTCAGCTCATAGCTGTCCATATTGACAGAGAGCTTGTCATAGTGTACCTCCTTGGACTCGGGCTCTGCCATGCCTGTTCCAACGCGGCGTGTAACGGCGTTGATACGGGCGATGACCTCCTTTGCGTCGAAGGGCTTTACTATGTAATCGTCGGCGCCCAGCTCAAGGCCAATTACCTTGTCGATGGTCTCGCCCTTGGCGGTTATCATGATGATCGGAACGTTTGAGATCTTTCTGATCTCGCGGCATACCTGCCAGCCGTCCTTTCCGGGGAGCATTATATCGAGCAGCACCATATCGGGGCTGAGAGCTTTGAATTTAACGACAGCGTCGTCGCCGTCATGACAGAGAAGAACGCTGTAGCCGTCCTTTTCAAGATAGAGTCGTAAAAGATCGCAGATATTCTTGTCGTCATCAACTATAAGTACCTTTGGATTTTTTTCGTTGGCCATTGTTTTAATACCTTCCTTCCGTATTAAACATTATATTAAGTTAATTATACCGCAAAGAGCAGAAAATGTCAATCGTAATCCGTTATTTTTGTATACTTTTTTACAGTCTCGAAAACATATCGAGAACTGCGCAGATAAGCTCTGTATTCGTGGGCTTTTCGGCAAGTCTGCCCTCGGTCAGCCTGCTGAGCGAGCCGTTTTCCGCCGCCTGTGAGCCGAGGTTGCGCAGGGCTCTTTCCACAAGCGAGCCCGAGGTGGAGAACTCCGCTGCGGTCTCCTCGTAGATACCGCTCATGCCGCCCCACAGTCTTTCAGGCTCATTCATGCACAGCTCAGAGGCCTTTGCCAGATAGCGGAAGCCGCTGAGGCGGCGGGGGAGCCCCATGTCCTCCAGGAACATCTCTATACTTCCCGCAGTATCTGCGCAGAGCGTGAGGCAGGACATTATCCTGCGGCATATATCCTCCACAGAGCAGGGCATGACAAATACCCTTGCAGCTCCCGCCCGTCTGAAGTCTGCGCGGAGA
This sequence comes from uncultured Ruminococcus sp., assembly GCF_947301925.1. Taxonomy (GTDB): domain Bacteria; phylum Bacillota; class Clostridia; order Oscillospirales; family Ruminococcaceae; genus Ruminococcus. The sequence goes on along the minus strand of NZ_CAMYUE010000014.1, from coordinate 48,176 downwards.
GCTGCCGACGGTGAATAAAGCCCTACGAATACGGCCTTTCCGCTTTCTGCCGCCTGACGCACGAAGTCCAGCAGCCTGCTGTCGGAGCAGAAGGTAAAGAGCAGTATCCCCTGATAATCCTCTGCGGCGCATCTGCGCATTATATTCTGCATGGCAGGACGGCAGCAGTCGGCCGACAAGCCCATATTCACTGTTTTCTGCGCGATTATCCTGCCGAGAGGGGCAGAGCTGTCGCATATAAGAAGATGCTTCCCCATCATATCCTCCTGTAATAAAGGCTCCCGACGGTGCGGGAGCCTGTGTCGGCGGCTGATACGTTTCATGCCGGGATTCAGCGCTTCCAGATATTGTCCTCGTCCCTGGTGACAGGGTATATGTTCATGCCTGTAAGTATCCAGTCAAAGTGATCTGTGCCGAGGACAGCGCCGCAGTACGGACACTCGGCCGACTGGTTGATATCCACCTTTGCACCGCAGCCGGGGCAGGTATGGACGGTAAGTCCCACGGAATCCGCGGTCTTTACGCCCGTTGTCCTTGTAAGCGTCCATTCATAGGTCATGAACTTCTCTCTGGTATTGCTGCCGCGGACGATAGCGCCTGTAACGTCGTCCTTGATGAAGTTCACCATTCTTGTCCTGAGCTGTGCTATTATGATATCCTTGCCGCCGTCCTGACGCCAGCCTAAAAGTGTGGTGCCGAGTACCGAGGGACGCTGGATATAGTTTGTCTGGCCTGCCTTGGTGAGCTGTTCCAGCTCGCGTTTCATCTGGGCGTAGAAGGCGTCGGTCATATAGGGACGGAGCCCTGATATATCCTTTGCCTGCCAGTTGTCCTGAAGACGGATATACAGATTGGAGAGCTTTTCCTTGAAGTCTGCGGGGGAGAAGCCGCTGTCCACTGTAAGGTATTCGCTTATGGGACGGAGCTTGTTTGCGTCGTCCTTCATCTTTACGGGTTCCGGCTCGGGTTCGGGCTTTGGCTTGCGGTGGTAGTTGATGGCGTTCCTGATAGAGTCGCGCAGTGACGACAGAGCCACGCCTATGATTATGACTATTATAGCCGCAAGTATGGCCAGCAGCCAGAACTTCATCTCGCTTTTTGAGTTGAAAAAGGTGCATCCGTCGCAGTCGAAGCAGCCGTCAAGGCCGTTGCTGTCCGATGAGCCCTCGTAATGGGCGGCGGTTGTTCTTTCCTCAACCTCCCATTCGCTGTCGTAGCTGAAGTCCTCGTCGCCTGCAACGTTTCCGAAGTCCAGCGCCCTTGTTTTCAGCGGCACTATTATGATACCCAGCACCAATATATAAGCGGAATGATCCTGAACAGTTTCTTCATATTTTCACCCTGTTATGTCGGTCAGATAGTTTTCTGTGATATGCCCTTGATGCCGCTGACAGCCCAGTCAAAGCTGTCGGTGTGGAGCACTGAGCCGCAGTATTCGCATACTGCCGAGTGGTTTATATCCACATTTGCGCCGCAGTACGGGCAGGTCTGGGAGGTAGTTCCCGTGGAGCGGCTGGTGGTTACGCCTGTAGTTCTTATCAGCGACCACTCGTAGGTCATGAACTTTTCCTTCATATTGCTGCCGCGGACGATAGCTCCAGTGCGGTCGTCCCTGACGTAGTCAACTATCCTTGTATTGAGCCTTGCCACCATGACATCGAAGCCGTTTTCCTGCTTCCAGCCCAGAAGCTCTGTGCTGAGGACAGCTATGCGCTCGATACAGTTGGTCTGGCAGTTCCTGCGGTAGTTATCCAGCTGTCTGTCCATCTGCGAGTAGAAGGCGTCGGTCATGTAGGGACGGAGAGGTACGAGATCCTTGGCCTGCCACTGATTCTGGAAGCGCACATAGAGATTTGAGAGCTTCTCCTTGAATTCGGAGGGCGAGAAGCTCGGATCCACCTGCATATACTGGTTTATGGGACGCAGGCTGGTGCGTATGTCGTAGTTAAGCTGCTGAGGCCCATGAGATGATCCTTTCTTGGAGGATTTGCTTCCTCCTATCGTAACAACGAAAATCAGTATGATAACTATGAGAACAATATCGAAAAGACCTCCGCCGGAGCTGCTTCCGCTTCCTGAATAGCTGCTGTCGCTGTCCCAGCCTCCGCTGTCCCAGCTGTCACCGCCGCTGTCCCAGCCTCCGCCGTAGTCGGAGTCGCCAGAGAAGTCGCCGAAATCCAGCGCCCTTACCTTCATAGGTACTATAATAAGTCCGAGTATCAATACGATCACGGGAATGATCCTGAATAGTTTTTTCATAAGTCTCCCCCTTTAGATTTACGGTTTAAAGTGTTTTCTGTGATATGCCCCTGATGTTGCTTATGACCCAGTCGAAGCTGTCGGTGATGAGAGTTGAGCCGCAGTATTCGCATACCGCCGACTGGTTCATGCTTATTTTTGCGCCGCAGTGCGGGCAGATATGGTCGGCCGCGCCCCGCTGCGGAGAATCCGCCTTCTTTACCAGAGTCCAGCCGTAGGTCATGATCTTCTGCTTTGTATCGCTGCCGCGTATTATCCTGTCTGAGTAATCGTCCTTTACATAGTCGGTTATCCTTGTTTTAAGGCGGGCTACCATGACATCGAACCCGTTTTCACTGTAATAACCCATGAGATCTACGCTGATGACGTAAATATCGTCAATGTAGTTGGTCTGACGTTTCATGCGGTAAGAGCTGAGCTGGGTGTCCATCTGCGAGAAGAAAGGAGCGGTGAAGTATGGCCTCAGTGAAGATATATTCTTGCGCTGCCATTCATGCTGACAGCGTACATACAGATCCGCCAGCTTTTTCTTGAACTCTACCTCCGAGAATTCGGGGTGAGCCGTTGTATATTCGGTGACGGATCTCAGCTGACGGCCGCCAGTCAGATCACGGTTGGCGCTGTTCTCCTGACTGCGCTGTCTGCGTTTTTTGTCCATTGCATTATTTATCACATAGATTATAATGACTGAACCCCAGCCTATGCCTAAAACAATAAAAAGAACGTGCAGATCCGCTGTGTCTAACTCGACGGCATCGCTGTTGCTGCGATAGCTTCCGCTGTCACTGTCCCAGTCGCTTCCGCCGCTGTCCCAGCCTCCGCTGTCCCAGCCGCCGCTGTCCCAGCTGTCGTCGCTGCCGTAGTCGGAGTCTCCCGAGAAGTCGCCGAAGTCCAGCGCCCGTGCCTTTACAGGTATTATAATAAGCCTCATTATCATAAGGATAACGGGGACTATTCTTGCCAGTCTTTTCATATGATCCATCCCTATATCATCATTGTCTACATTATAACATATTTCGCCTGATTTGTCATATAAGACAGCGTTGTCACTTTGTACAAAAATGAGGACTTTGTTTTGGCTATTGCTATGAATTCACCGCTGCAATAACGTAATAAGGCCGTATATCAGCTGTCCGACACTTGACAATCATGCCTTTATATGGCATAATTTAATATGTATAGCTATGGTATACTCGTGAGGAAGCTCCGTCCTTTACGGAGCAATAAAAAATGAGAGGAGAGTTTTACTATGCTGAAAAAACTGACAGGCGGTATAATGGCCGCCGTCCTTCTTGCTTCCTCGGCTGTTTCGGCACTGCCCGCAGGCATGATGAGCACTGCAACGGCTGCGGACGGCAAGTTCAATTATGCGGACGCCCTTGACAAGTCGCTGTACTTCTATGAGGTGCAGCAGGCAGGACCTCTGCCCGACTGGAACCGTGTTGAGTGGAGAACAGATGCCACTATGCAGGATCCCGTTCTCGGCGGATGGTATGACGCAGGCGACCACGTAAAGTTCAATCTGCCTATGGCTTATTCAGCTTCTATGCTGGCATGGGGACTTTATCAGTATCCTGACGGTGTTGAAAAGGCAGGATTGAAAACAACATACGAGAACAATCTGGAATTCGTTCTGGACTATTTGGTTGACTGCGACAAGGGCACAGAGGTAGTTTATCAGGTAGGTATCGGTAAGCACGACCACACATGGTGGGGTCCCGTAGAGCTGCTTGAATACGGTATGGAGGACAATTCCCATTCTATCGCAGAGGCTCGTGCGGCTCTGAAGGGATCAAAGGGTTGCTGTGCAGTTATCGGTGAAATGGCTGCGGCTCTGGCATCGGGTGCAGCTGCACTTGACGGAACTATCTCAGCTTCAAAGAAGGCTGATTACATCAAGCACGCAGACAGTATGTATGAGCTTGCCAAGTCATCTCCCAACGATGACGTATACAACGAGAGCGACGCACAGGGCTTCTATATGTCACACCACTGCTACGACCAGCTCTTCTACGCTGCAAACTGGCTGTATATCGCAACAGGCGACGATAAGTACCTTGCAGATGCAAAGAGTTTTATCCCCAATCTGGATAAAATGCGCGGTGAGGGCGACGTTATAGCCTACGGCTGGGGCCACTGCTGGGACGATAACCTTCAGGGTGCTATGCTGCTCTACGCTATAAATACAAATGATGCTGACGCTATCAAGCACGTCAAGAAGCACTGCGACCGCTGGGTAAACGGCGAAGAAGCAAAGAAAATCCCCGGCGGACTCCGCTGGCTTGACGGCTGGGGCTGCCTCAGATATGCTAACGCAGCAGCTTTCATCGCAACAGTTGCAGGTGATACAGTCCTCAAGTCAGAGGCTGCAACTTATGCAGATTTCGCAGAGACTCAGGTAAATTACTCACTCGGCGATAACGCTGACAAGCGCAGCTATCTGATAGGATTCGGTGATAACTATCCTCAGAATCCCCACCACCGTACATCTCACGGCTCATGGAAGAACTCGGTATATGATCCTTCCTACTCCCGTCATATCCTCTATGGTGCTCTCGTGGGAGGCCCCAACCAGGACGGCTCGTACAAGGACAGCCGTGACGACTTCATCAACAACGAGGTTGCAACAGACTATAACGCAGGCTTTACAGCTATGCTCTGTAAGATGCTCGACAAGTACGGCGGAACAAAGGATCCTTCATTCCCTCAGCCTGAAAAGCACGACACCCCCGAGTTCTACGTTGAGGTACTCTCAAAGGGCAGCGACGCCAGCGGACAGACAGTCAGCTTCAAGATGACAAACCACTCCGCATGGCCTGCAAGAGTTCAGGACAATCTTTCATTCAGATACTTCATGGACCTCAGCGAGGTCATCGCAGCAGGCAAGAAGCCTGAGGATCTGGTTATCCGCTGCGACCGTGACCAGGCAGCAATGTACTCAAACAAGGGCTATAAGGCTGCCGAGATCTCAAAGCCTATCCAGTACAGCGGCAATATCTACTACATCGAGGTCACATTCCCCGATGGCCGTGTTGTTCTTCCTATCTCTGAAGGACAGCAGCAGTGTGAGGAGCTCATCGCATTCGTAATGCCCGATTACGGCAGCGGCTGGGATTCATCAAACGACTTCTCCGCAAAGGCACTGGGCAAGACCACAACAGGCGCAGACGGCTCTTCAAAGGGCGTTATGTCACCCTATGTTCCCGTATACATCAACGGCAAGCTCTATTACGGTGAGGAGCCCGACGGAACAAAGGCTGACGGCATGGGCGGCACAGGCAGCGATACGCCCAAGACCACAACAACTACAACAACTACTACATCAAATACTACTACCACTACTACAACATCAGAGACTACAACTGCTACCACAACGACGACTGCTCCTAAGGTTACAAAAATGCCTTACAACGCTGAGGGTAATGCTTATGGTGACGTAAATGAAGACGGTGTTGTCGATAACGCTGATATTGAGCTCCTTGAAAACCACTTGAATGATAAGGAGAAATATCCTCTTACAGATCAGGGCGCGAAAAACGCTAATGTTTCTACTACAGGCGCCTTAATCCTTAATGAAGCGGATTTACTAACCCTCCAGAGGTATCTTGACGGTATTGTCACAAAGCTTCCTCAGTATGCGGGTGCATCAAATATCGTTTACGGCGATACCAACTGCGATACCAAGATAGAGCTGGCAGACGCCATACTCATCATGCAGGCACTTGCTAACCCCAATAAGTACGGTGTAGGCGGTACAGCTGACAAGCCCCTGACAGCTCAGGGTAAGCTCAACGGCGACGTTGACCAGTCCGTAAAGGGACTTACTTCAAACGATGCCCTCCGCATACAGGAGTATCTGCTCCACAAGATCGCAAGTCTCGATCCCACAAAGGCATAATAAAGCGAAAGCTCCCCGATAAGGGGAGCTTTTTTATGCTATGCACAGAAAATAAAGTCAGTTATTGTGCATTGTGCCAAATTCGGAAAATGGTATTGACAAGTATATCGCAGTGTGATATACTTATATCACAGTCAGATGTATCGCACTTCGATACATCAAGGCGCAATATACATCGGGGAGGTTTTTATGACAGACAGATTGAAACGTGTCTACATACCCATGTCGGAAACTGCCTTTTATATACTGTTCTGCCTTCGCGAGGAAATGCACGGCTACAGTATAACCCAGAAGGTAAAGGAGATGACCGACGGGGAAGTGGTCATAACCGCAGGTACTATGTACGGAAGCCTGTCAAAAATGGAAAAGGACGGGCTAATAAGCTTTATACGCGAGGAGGATAAGCGCAAGCTCTACAGGATAACGGAGCTGGGAAACGAGATACTGGATATCGAGATCGCACGTATCAAGCGCTTATACCGCAATATAGGAGGGATCTGAAATGAGTGACAATGCAAGACTGACTACACATAAGCTGTTCCTGCTTCCTGATTACGAAAAGGAGGGGGAGTACTTGACAAAAATGCACGGCGCAGGCTGGAAGCTTGAAAGAGTAGCGGGTTTTTCTCAGCATTTTGTGAAATGCGAGCCCGAGAACGTGGTATATAAGCTGGATTACGCTAAAAACAACGCCAATTATCCCGAATACATAAGGATGTTTTCGGATTACGGCTGGGAGCACTGCGGCAGAGTCATGGGCTTTGATTATTTCCGCAGGAACGCCGACGGGCTCTCGGAAGAAGAGCTGGAGATATTCAGCGATCCCCAGTCGAAGCTGAACATGATGAAAAGAGTGATACTCACGCGAATGACTCCGCTGCTCATCATATTCTTCATGATAATCATACCCAATATATACCTGTTTGCCGTTAATTCCATGCGCTTTCACAATCCTGCGTTCACTGTGATGTCAGTAACATACCTGTTCCTGTTTGTATTGTATATTTCGATATTCATATACTGCATCAGGGGATTCAGGAAGCTTAAAAAGAAGTACACCGAATAGAAACAAGAGCTCCGAAGCAATGTGTTCCGGAGCTCTTTGTCGTTATTCAGATACCGCAATCCTCATATTCCTTCCACTTTTCGTAGTAGAGCTTGTTGCTCCAGCTGCGGAAGAGGATATATGTTACGGAAACTATAGCCAGAAATATCGCGCACAGTACGGGCAGCGAATCCCTTAGCATTTTTCTTGCGGGGTATATATCGTTTTTTCTGCGGCTCATAATAAAAATCCTTTGCTTTGAATTGCCGATATCACTCAGCGTCCTGAGCAGGAGCGCCTCCGTTCATTTCAGCCATAAGTCTCTGGAGCTCTGCGTCCACCTTAGCGTCCGATTCCAGCTTCTCGAATGAATCTCTCAGATCGTCGCCGCTGCCGCCTGCAAGGTTATTGCCTGCGATCTCGGTAAAAGCGTCTGCCTCGGCCTCCTTGCGCTCGATCTTCTCCTCCATCTTCTGGAACTTTTCCAGTGAGGAATTGCCGTCGAAGCCGCCTGCTGCCTTAGCCAGGTTCTTCTTTGTATCAGCCATCTGAGAACGTGCGATGAGCATAGCCTGACGGCTCTTTGCTTCTTCCAGCTTGGCTCTGAGCACCTCTACCTGATCGCCGATAGCGTCGGTCTGTGCAGAGATGGACTCGTACATTTCCTTATAATTTGAAAGATCCTCATCAGCCTTGACCTTTCTTGCCAGAGCCTGCTTAGCCAGCTCCTGATCGCCCTGAGAGAGAGCCATCTTAGCCTTGGCTTCCCAGTCGGAAGAGATCTTCTGAGCCTCCAGGTACTTCTTCTCGGCGAGGCGCTCGCTTGCCTTGGCCTTGCCGTAATTCTGAGTAGCCTTTGTGAGCTCTGTCTGCATATCGATGATGATCTGCTTGACCATCTTCTCGGGATCCTCAGCCCTGTCGATAAGGTCGTTTACATTTGACTTGAGAAGGTCGCTTAATCTCTGAAATACACCCATTTTCATAATCCTCCTGTTTCATGTAAGAATGTGTTCGGGCACACCCCTTGTGCCACGATTTAATTATATGGCACAGGGTATGAGATGTCAAGGGATTTCCCCTCAATTTCATCTGATTTTCATTAATGGAGAGCCTTTGTGAACGCATTATTACAAAATTATTCCCCAGTGATTTGCGGAATGTTAACGGCGCTTCCGGGCAGCCTGATGTGCGGGGGAGGCGTTGACAACAGGAGCGGGGAGAACTCCTTATATACTATTTTAACTTAAAACGGATGGCTTGTCAATATTTTTTAGTGAAAAAGCGGTGCGTAACAGAAAAGCTCCCATGTGGGAGCTTTTTCTTATTCATCAAAGAATGTACTTTTGTATTCCGCTACACGGGCGCGGTCGCCGTGGCAGTCCACCTCAATCTCCTCACGCTTTATGAGCCGCATGATTAAGAAGAACATCAGCGCATAGGCTATTCCGTTTACCATGATGCTGAAGTATATACGGAGTCCCAGTATATTTCCCAGCATACCTGCAAAGATTATAGCCGCGCATATTATCACCGACCGTTCAAGAGGCTTCTTGTCGGTCTCCAGCTGGAGGAAGGTGAGACATACGAATCCCGAAACTGCTGCATGAGCTATTGCAAGGGCGAGAGAGTAAGGCTTGTAGAAAGAAAACTTATAGGAATTGAGTTCAAGTATCATCATTACTGATTCAAGCACGATGTACAGTGTGAAGCAGAGCTTCATGAGATTTCTGAACCTTATTGATGAGGCTATCAGCCAGTCGCCCCATATCAGCAGGGCGAAGCCGCCGAATTCACAGCCATATGCAATGAGCTCAAGTATCTTGGATACAGCCGAGCCGTCCTCAAAGGTCGCGTAATAGATCAGACAGACCACGCTGAATAAAAGGAACAGCAGGTTGCCGATCATACAGGCTTTCAGCCCTTTGTATAGCCTTTCATGCATAAAAAGTCTCCTTAACCGAGAGCCTTCAGAGCTCTCTGTCCGATATCTTTTCTGTAGTGAGCGCCCTCGAAGCTTATCTTCGATACGCCCTCATATGCCTTATCCAGTGCAGCCTGAAGGTCATCGCCCTTTGCTGTGACGCCGATGACTCTTCCGCCGTTGGTGAGGAAGTCTCCGTTATCGCCGAGCTTGGTGCCTGCGTGATACACGAAGCAGCCCTCCACCTGGCCCTTGTCGTCAAAGCCGTTCATCTTTATGCCCTTGGGGTAGCTTTCGGGATAGCCGCCGCTGGCCATTACTACGCAGGCGCAGCTGCCCTTATGCCACTTGATATCCACCTTGTCGAGCTGGTGGTTGTATATGGCCTCGAATATCTCGTAGAGGTCTGCGTCCAGCATGGGGAGCACAACCTGTGTCTCGGGATCGCCGAAGCGGCAGTTGTACTCGATCACCTTGGGACCCTTGGGAGTTATCATGAGTCCGAAGTAGAGGCAGCCCTCGAAGGTGCGTCCCTCTGCGTTCATGGCGTTCATAGTGGGTATGAAGATCTTATCCATGCACTCCTTGGCGATATCCTCGGTATAGCAGGGATTGGGGGAGATAGTTCCCATACCGCCTGTGTTGAGGCCCTTGTCGCCGTCCAGAGCACGCTTGTGATCCATTGAGGATATCATGGGCACCATAGTTTTGCCGTCTGTGAAGCTAAGCACGGATACCTCGGGGCCTGTGAGGAACTCCTCTATAACTATTCTTGCTGAGCTCTTGCCGAACTTCAGTTCGTCTATCATCTCATGTACGGCTGCAACAGCTTCCTCCTCGTTCTGGGCGATGATAACGCCCTTGCCCAGAGCAAGACCGTCTGCCTTGATGACTGCGGGGTAGCTGTTCTGCTGCTTCAGATAGGCTATAGCCTTGTCTGACTCGGTGAACACCTCATAGAATGCTGTGGGTATGTTATACTTCTTCATGAGCTCCTTTGAGAAGACCTTGGAGCCCTCTATTATAGCGGCATTTGCCTTGGGGCCGAAGGTCATGAAGCCCTCTGCCTGTAAGGCGTCCACCATTCCAAGTACCAGCGGATCGTCGGGAGCGACAACTACCATATCGGGTCTGAGCTCCTTTGCAAGAGCAACAACGCCTTCAACATCTGTAGCGCCTACGCTGAAGCACTCTGCATATTTTGATATGCCGCCGTTTCCGGGAGTGCAGTAGAGCTTGCCCACCTTGGGGCTCTCCGCAAGCTTCATGATGATGGCGTGTTCACGGCCGCCGCCGCCTACTACTAATACATTTTTCATTTGGAAATTCCTCCTGATATATTTAAGATAAAGTGTTTTCCGAGTTATTGTCTGTATCGTTCAACGGCGGATAGATATTCTTTTCAGTGCCGTTGTACATTTCTATGGCTCCGCAGCAGTAGAGTATTATTGTTGCAGCGGAGGAAAACAATCCCGTAACAACATACGAACGGCTCAATGTGGATAAGAGATAGTACTCATGCTGAGATGCTGTCATGCCTATTATCAGATTTGCCGCTACAGAGATGACCGATGAAAGCAGCGTAAAGGCTGCCGTAAGTATAATAGTTAACAGTCCGCGCTGTTTCTGCATATCCTTTTTGCTGAGATTGTAAAATGCAAGTATGCATTTCGGCAGAAGTGTGATGAGATGCGAAATTACTGATATTATTATTGTAATGCCGGAAAGCTTTTCGTCCTTCAGAACATCGCTGTTAAACATCATGCGTAAAGGCCTTTGCAGTGGTTCACAGCAGAATAACAGCGTATCCAGCAGGAAAGTGATGATGAAAAATATAAATGCCAGACGAAAAGCAGTATTTATACTGCTCCTTTTTTCCATTTTAGTATTCTCCTTATGCAGTTATTACCAAGTCTTTTTTCTCTGCCGACTGCTAATACGTTTTTATTGGGATGATCTTACTGTATGTTGATTATCTGAACTTTCAGGCGCTTTTATCAAGCTCTTTCTTCCTTGAGCCGCCGAAGTGCTCCACAGCCGCACAGCTGAACACCATGACGGCGGAAGCGTGGATAAGGAAGTCGGTCAGTGACAGCATGGAGTTAAGGGAAGAGAACATAGCAAGAATGTCGCTTCCGTAATAATTTCCTGCCACAGAATAAAGCACACCTCTGACGAGTATGAAGCCCAGCAGATAAACGAGATAGGAGACGCCTGCGGCTATAAAGGTGTTTCTGCTTCGTTTTGCCGACATATCTGTCTTCACATAGTTCACCCCTGCGATTATGCCGATAGGGACTGTGGATAGCACGGAAGCGATTATGAGAAACATCTTTATTTTTGCGGGGATAACAGCTTCCCTGCTGTCAGCGGTGATGTGAAAGAATGACAGATGATTGTTTGTTATAAAGAACAGATCAATAGCAAGTTTAGTGGCGCAGCATAATGCGGCGATGAAAAGTGTGATCCTTAGTGCGTTTGGTTTCTGCATTTGTTCAGCTCCTTATTTGTATTTAAGATGTTTAACATGGCGGTCCTCGTCTATTCCCAATGCGGCTGCGGTGCACACCAGCACCAGAGCGCCTACGAGAAGTACTGCAAAGAAGAATGTTATATACTCCGTGCGCTGTATCAGCCAGCATTCGGAGGTATGTTCAGTCAGTGAGGAGTGGGATATAAGGAGAGCAAAGACGTGCTCGGCTATAAAAGCTCCCACCCACAGGGCAGGTGCGGCCTTCAGTGTGCGTCTGCACCGCTTTGCCGAAAAGGCCCAGCCCGTGCAGCTGCATATGTATATGATGAATGGCAGCCATACTACAGGGGTAAGGCAGAGAAGTATCTTGCATTTGCCCGATATGGCCATATCCGGATGCGACTGACCGAAGCTTTCGCTTGCAAGCGCGTTGAAAACAGTTCCCGAAAGGATATAGGCGAGTATCGCAGCTGTTATATATATGACGCAGAAAAGAGCTGCGGTGATATACAGCTTTTTCAAGGATATTGAATGGTAGCTGCTCATAAGGTCCCTCCCGATACGGATAATATAACAGAATGTTGAATAATAACTTATCTATACTAATATAGTATAGCATATTGTTGCGAATAATGCAAGTGGATTATTGCGGTATGTACGGGAAAAAATGATATGCAGACTATCATCACAGGTCTGTTGTCAGGTCAGTTTCAGCCCGCTGAGCAGATCAGCTATCTTTACGTCAACGTATCCGAAATTGGTGCTCTCGGCGTATACGCAGAGGTATCCTCCGTCGATATCGGCATAGTAGGTCCTGGCGCGGGTATACTCGTCCACGGCCCATTCGTAGTAACAGAAGCTTAGCTTTGCCGTGGCAAGGCTGCCTTTTGAGAGCACGGCCTCGCTGTTCTGTGAATCGACTGTCTCTTCGGCTGACTTCCCGCCGTGGTCGGACATATCGGTATATACGCTTATTCCGCAGGTAATTATATCCTTGTCGGTTATCATGCGCAGGTCGCAGGTGTCGTTATCGCTGCTCCTGTATTTCCAGAGCCTCGGCTCTGCATAGAGGGTGAAGCCCTCTCCGCTGTAGTTTCCGCTGTCGTACTGAGTGTCGTCGCGGCTTATGGTTGATAACACCGCCGAGGACGGACTCTGCGAGGAGTTTTTTTCCGAAGTGCAGCCGCACAGGCAGCTAAGCGCAGCTGCTGCCGCAAGGACGGCGAATAAATGCTTTTTCATATTTCTCTCCATAGCATAAGGCTGCGGCCAGAGTATGACCGCAGCCGCTGTGTATTATCAGTGGTGGAACAGACGGATGCCTGTGAATGCCATAGCTATGTTGTACTTGTTGCAGGTCTCGATAACGTTGTCGTCGCGTATCGAGCCGCCGGGCTCTGCGATGTATTCAACGCCCGATTTCTTAGCTCTCTCGATGTTGTCGCCGAAGGGGAAGAACGCGTCTGAGCCCAGGCATACGCCTGTATTCTTTGCCAGCCAAGCCTTCTTTTCCTCCCGTGTGAATACAGCGGGCTTTACCTTGAAGATACGCTGCCACTCGCCCTCGCGGAGAACGTCCTCATACTCGTCGCCGATATATACGTCGATAGCGTTGTCGCGGTCTGCGCGGCGGATATCGTCAACGAACTGGAGTCCCATTACCTGGGGCGACTGTCTCAGCCACCAGTTATCGGCCTTCTGGCCTGCAAGTCTTGTGCAGTGGATACGGGACTGCTGTCCTGCGCCGATACCGATAGCCTGTCCGTCCTTGACGTAGCAAACGGAATTGGACTGTGTATACTTCAGTGTGATAAGAGAGATGAGGAGGTCGTCCTTCTTGTCGTCGGGGATATTCTTATTTTCCGTAACTACGTTTGCAAGGAGCTCGCGGTTGATATCAAGCTCATTGCGTCCCTGCTCGAAGGATACGCCGTAAACCTGCTTTGTCTCGATGGGAGCGGGCTTGTAGTTCTCGTCCATTTTTAGTATGCAGTAAGTGCCCTTTCTCTTGGACTTGAGTATCTCAAGAGCCTCGGGATCGTAGTCGGGAGCGATAACGCCGTCGGATACCTCGCGCTGTATCATCTTTGCGGTACATACGTCCACCTTGTCGGAAAGAGCGATGAAATCGCCGTAAGAGGACATTCTGTCAGCGCCTCTTGCTCTTGCGTAAGCGCTTGCAAGGGGAGTGAGCTCGCCCAGATCGTCCACCCAGTAGATCTTCTTCAGGTCGTCTGAGAGAGGTCTGCCGATAGCAGCGCCTGCGGGTGAAACGTGCTTGAATGAAGTAGCTGCGCACATACCTGTTGCAGCCTTCAGCTCCTTTACCAGCTGCCAGCCGTTGAAGGCGTCAAGAAGGTTGATATAGCCGGGCTTGCCGCAGAGCACCTCGATAGGGAGCTCGCTGCCGTCAGCCATGTAAACTCTTGAAGGCTTCTGATTGGGGTTACAGCCGTATTTTAACTGCATTTCATTTGACATTTTTCATGTCCTCCTTATATTAATTCATTATTCTTATGTCTTTTGATTTGCCTGATTGACTTTTCTTATCCTTTCAAGCTCCCTGCGGATATTGTTTACCCAGTCCGTATCATCGTTGGAGATACGGTACACGCGAAAGCCGTTGGCGATACCGTTTTCATAGACGGACTTTTCGTCATCAACGTGAAGGTCTATGCGGTAGGCAGCAGGGGATTTCGACGGGAAATTCGCCCTGCCCCTTGCCACTTCTTTTTCGTGGCGGACGGCGTTGACGATGCTGTCTATCCTTATGCCGTAGTGCCTGAAGATACCGTTGATATAGCGCTCCGTTCTGTTGGAGGTGGTATATATCCACAGCTCGGTATCAGAGTTGTTTATCTCCTTGAGGAGCTCAACAGCACCCTTTCTGAGCTTGTCCTTGTATATTTTGTTATACGGGAATTTAAGCTCAGGTTCAATTGGAACTTCCGCAGGATTAACGAAAAGAGTTTCATCAAGATCAAATGATATTTTCATGGCCATTAAGCCTGAATGGCTTTATTACTTGTTCTTGTTTACGATACGAGTCTCCTCGGCGTTTGTTTCAAGGTCAACGTAGCGAACAAAGAGAGATACCTTGTTGTCAGCGTTGAGATTGTTCCAGAGCATATCCGTGAACTGGTCGATATTTCCGCTTATGCCCACCAGCTTGGGCTCGCCCTCAAAGCTGGGCAGGGGAGAACCGTCGCCCATGTAGGTGTGTATGAAGTGTCCCTCGCCTGCAAGGGGATTTGTGTAGCTGAATGTGTATCTCTGACATGAGTCGGGATTGCCGTTTGCGCTCTTGAGGATAGACATTGCATAGTTGAAGCCCTCCTCGCCGAAGCGGAGTATACCCGAGATACGGGGTGTGAAGTTGGGAGCGTCGTCCTCGAACTCTCTTGTGCGGAGAGCCTGCTCGAAGGTGTACTGCTTGTCCATGAGCTCGTAGATAGTATCGGTCTGGTCGCCGTTGGTAACGATGAGCTTGTTGCCGAGAACTCTTACGGGAGCATAGATGATAAGGTGGGGATCGGTGAGCTTGGAAGGATCGAAGGCCTCTGTGCGTATGCCTCTGCCCTCCTCGATGAATACTCTGTTGCGGCTGTTCTCGCTTCTGCCCATGATGAAGTAAGCGGTAACGGCGTACTTTCCGCAGTCGGACTTACCGATCACGATACCTCTTCCGGGGTAAGCGTTGGAGCTGAGCTCCTGTGCAAGATCAAGCTTTTTCATAATAAAAACTCCTTTCGGATAATAGTATGTGTGTATCAGTACCTTAATATCAGTGTGAGGGTGAAGTCCGTCACAACTGTCACAAGGGCTGCAATGGTTATGATATTAAGCGTTTTTGGCTTCGGTTTTGCAAGAAGCCAATTGAAGAAGGGCTGGACAAAATACATGAACAGCAGTCCGCCCATGCCGAATCTCAGCGAAGGGGACAGGGCTATCCTTGCCTGAAAGTTGATATCATAGTCCGCATAGGTATCCCACGGCCAGCCTCCTGTGAAGTATTCAAGGATATATGTTCCTGCAAGCTCCACAGCAGTCGCAATGGCCATTGAGCCGAAGAATATGATGAATGGACGGGATATCTGCAAGGGAAGCCCACCTTCCTTTTTCAGGAAGCGTCCGAAGAACAGCAGGAACAGCAGCGCTCCCACCGCGTATATGGGACAGTACGGCCCGAACATTATTCCCAGATTGGTAAAGCCCCATTTATAGACAACTACCTCCAGGAAGACCTCGTATATCCAGCCGAGTATGGCATACATCCAGAAGCAGAGAAACAGCTTCTGAACGGTTTGTTTTTCCAATAATTCCTTTATCTTGTTCATAGTATTGTTTCGTTTACTGCCGCAGCCGTATCATTGAGCCAGCTTAGGCGTGTACCCCAGTGCATTTGTCAGTATAAAGTCGGTAACAACTATCACCAGCACGATGACGGCGATGATGTTGATGGTCTTCTTTGTCGGCTTTGAGAGAAGCCAATTGTAGAATGGCTGTACTATGTACATGAACAGCAGTCCGCCCAGTCCGAAGCGGATGGATGTGCTGAGAGCTATACGCGCCTGGAAGTTGTACTTGTACCGCGCATAGGTCTGCCACGGCCATGAGCCGCTGGTGTATTCCAGTATGTAGGAAGCGGCCAGCTCCACGGCGGTAGCCACAGCCATACAGCCAAGGAATATCAGAAAAGGCTTTACGATGTTCAGCCATTTAACGTCTTTTTTCTTCATGAGACGGCTGAAGCAAAGCAGGAACAGCATTGCTCCCACGCCGTATATGGGCAGATACGGGCCGAAGAGCTCGCCCCTGTTGTGGAAGCCCCAGCGGTAGACCACTACCTCCAGGAACACCTCGTATATCCAGCCCAGCAGAGCGTACATCCAGAAGCAGAGAAACAGCTTCTGAACGGTCTGCTTTTCAAATAATTCCTTTATCTTAGCCATGGTGTCATTTTACATAGGCCTTGCCGTCTTTTATCTCTATCCTGTCCTGACAGAACAGGGATACAGCCTCGGGAAGTATCTTCCACTCGGCCTGTTCCATGATACGTTTCTGCAAGGTCTCGGGAGTATCGCCGTTTTCCACGGGGACAGCCTTCTGTAATATTATGGGGCCGCCGTCACACTCCTCGGTAACAAAATGCACCGTTGCTCCCGAGAGCTTTACTCCCGCCGCCAGAGCCGCCTCGTGAACGTGAAGTCCGTAGAAGCCCTTTCCGCAGAAGCTGGGTATCAGTGCAGGGTGAACGTTCATCATTTTGTAGGGGAACGCCTTTACCACCTGCTGGTCGAGTATGGTCATGAAGCCCGCATATACCACAAGGTCAGCCTTTTCCTCGATGAGAGCGTCGGTGACTGCCTTTGTGTAGGACGCTATATCGGCGTACTCCTTGCGGGGGATAACGCGGCTCTTTATGCCGTTCTGCGCTGCTCTTTCAAGAGCGTAAACGCCTTCCTTTGAAGAGATAACGCAGGTTATCCTGCCTTCCTTGATGATGCCCGACTTTTCGGCGTCGATAAGCGCCTGTAGATTAGTGCCGCCGCCCGAGACGAGAACGACTATGTTTTTCATGAGTTATGCCTCCTGTTTACAATGTGGACAGTGCGAAGATGAACAGTAAAGCTGCAATTATTCCGCCTATGAGCAGGAAACGGGTATAGTCCCTTGTGAGGTCGTCCTCGCGGCCTGCAAAATAGAAGAACATGGGATCCTTCGGATCGTAGCATATGAGTTCTTCGCTGCCTATGTCGTAGCGCTTTTTGGTGTCCTGGACGGTATAGGCTGAGGTCACCACCCTGCCCTCCTCGGTGGTATAGCTGAGAATGGGGTAGACGTGCTTGCCTTTGTCCTTTTCAAAATAGTCCTTGACCGTACCGTATACGGTTATATTGCGTTTCAGGCTCTTTTTTACGGATATTATGTGCCAGCAGAAAATAACTGCCATGAGCACATATATCAGTACCAGCCCGAAAAGCAGGCGGCCGATGCGGTAGGAATAGCCCACGATGAACATTGAAACTGCCGCCCATGCAAGATCTATAGGTTTAACTTTCATAATTATTCGGGGAACTGGACATGGCCCTGTATGATAACGGTATCGTCATAGGAGAGGGGGATGTCCCTGTCCACTACCACCTGTCCGTAGATATCGGTGATACGGAAGGTAAAAGGTCCCTTGCCCATATCACGGGATTCAAAGTAATTGTACGGACGGCGGGGGATCTCCACGAAGTCGCCGTTTTCGTCAAGGTATTCCAGCTTTGTTATGGGGTAGCGGTGGTTGCGGACCTGAACTCCGCACCAGAATTCCGTGCTGCCCTCTTTGTATTTGAATGATATGGGAGCGTCCTCCGCGGTATCCAGGGGAATTATCTTCCAGCTGACAGGCACTCTGCCCTTCTCAACGGGAGCGATAAGGGGAAAGGCGTCAGTATAGAGGTCAAGGTCGCCCTTTTTGCCCTCGGGGAGCTCGTCTGTCACCAGCATCTTTATAGTGCCCAGCTCGCCTGTTACCTCCAGATAGGCTCCTGCAAGCTGTGCCTCGTTGTAGTCTGCGTGGTTCATTGCGACTATCCAGTAGTCACGGGATACAGGATCCAGCATAGCGTGGCCGCCCGTATATCCGCCGCCGTAGAAGGTGCCTTCGCCTGTGTGCACAGTGCCCTTGGGCTCCAGTATACAGCTCTCGTCTATGGGATAGTCGGGTATCTCGAATTCGGCGGGGACCTTTCCGTTGACGCCCAGCAGAAACTTTTGCAGAGCATTGAGTTCGGCGCGTGATATCCCGGTATTTTTCCTTGCGGCTATCATATCGAAGCAGTCCACCGTGCCGTCGGAATTATAGTCCATGCCGATATTCCCGGCAGCGCCGCCGTACAGCGGAAGAGCTGAAAGGGCAGCGCAAAGGGCAGCGATCGCTGCCGTTCTGCGTATTTTCATAAACATCACCGTCTTTGTAGAATCACCGTATCCCTTTTACCCCTTGTTTGTAAGCAGATTGGAGGTGCGGATAGTTCTGCGGCTGCTGCTATGATGAAAAGTGCTTATATAAATGTATCAGCAGATGATAACGCCTTCCTCCGACTCAACAAGCTCGCCGAGAACGTAAGCGTCCTCGCCTGCGGCCTTGATGGCTGCGATGGCCTTGTCTGCGTCGTTCTTGTCAACGGATACTACCATGCCGACACCCATGTTGAAGGTATTGAACATATCTCTCTCGGGGATATCGCCTGTTCTGCGGATAAGGTCGAAGATGGGGAGCACCTGAACGGCGTTCCTCTCGATCTTTGCAGCAAGGTTCCCGGGGAGAGAGCGGGGGATATTCTCATAGAAGCCGCCGCCTGTGATGTGCGATATGGACTTTACCTTTACAGCGTCGAGAAGGCTCATTACGGCCTTTACATAGATGCGTGTGGGAGTGAGGAGACACTCGCCCAGGGTAGTGCCCAGGTCGTCGAAGTGCATGGAGAGGTTCTGCTCGTTTACGTCGAACACTCTTCTTACCAGTGAGAAGCCGTTGGAGTGTACGCCGCTTGACTTGATTGCGATGAGAACGTCGCCTGCCTTCTGTGTATCGGGGCGGAGGATCTTGTCCTTATCCACAACGCCTACAGAGAAGCCTGCAAGGTCGTACTCGTCCTCGGGCATAAGACCCGGGTGCTCTGCGGTCTCGCCGCCGATGAGAGCGCACTCAGCCTGAACGCAGCCCTCTGCAACGCCTGAAACGATAGTTGCTATCTTCTCGGGGAAATTCTTTCCGCAGGCGATATAATCAAGGAAGAACTGGGGCTTTGCGCCGCAGCAGATGATATCGTTTACGCACATGGCAACGCAGTCGATACCTACCGTATCGTGCTTGTCCATGATGAAAGCCAGCTTTATCTTGGTGCCGACGCCGTCGGTGCCCGAAACGAGGACGGGCTTCTGTATGCCTGTCATATCCAGCTCAAAGAGACCGCCGAAGCCGCCTATGCCGGAGAGAGCGCCCTTTATCATGGTGCGGGCGATATGCTCCTTCATGAGCTCCACAGACTTGTAGCCTGCGGTAACATCAACACCGGCCTTCTTGTAGCTTTCGGAAAAACTGTTGTTCATAATGAAATCCTCCATAGTTGTTTGTCTCCCTGCCGCAGGCAGGGAGACAGCGTATATGTTTATTCTTTGCCGTTCCAGCAGTAGGTGCAGAGTCCGCAGCTGTCAAGGCCCACGGCCTTTTCCGTACCCTCAAGGGTCTGGAATTCAAGGGAGGTGAGGCGGAGCCTCTTGCAGATCTCGTCTCTGAGCCTGCGGCCTCTCTCTGTTGCGGAATTGCTGTATTCCTCGATATGTCTTACGCCGACAGGTCCCTCGAATTCGTCGATTATCTGTCTTGCGATGAGCTCCATCTCGGATGTGCTGCGCGAGAAGTTGAGGTACTTGCAGCCGTACATGATGGGAGGACAGGCAGAGCGCATATGGACTTCCTTTGCGCCGTGCTCATAGAGGAACTCCACGGTCTCTCTCATCTGTGTGCCTCTTACGATACTGTCGTCCACGAAGAGGAGCTTCTTTCCGTTTATAAGGTCATGAACGGGTATGAGCTTCATCTTTGCCACCTGATTTCTCATGCTCTGGTTGGTGGGCATGAAGCTTCTGGGCCATGTGGGGGTATACTTTATGAAAGGTCTTGCGAAGGGTATACCGCTCCTGTTGGCATAGCCGATAGCGTGGGGGGTACCCGAATCGGGAACGCCGCAGATGTAGTCCACATCGGGGAGCCTGCCGTTCTTGATGTCGTTCTCTGCCATTATCTCGCCGTTGCGTGTACGCATTACCTCGACATTGACGCCCTCGTATACCGCATTGGGGTAGCCGTAGTATGTCCAGAGGAAGGTGCAGATCTTCATCTTTGAGGGATCGCCCTTGTCCAGCACCTTACATTCGTCGGCGGTGAGCTCCACGATCTCGCCTGCCTCAAGCTCCCTGAAGGTGGCGTAACCCAGCTTCTGGAATGCGAAGGACTCTGTGGAGAGGCAGAAGCCGTCGCTTCTCCTGCCTATGATTATAGGAAGTCTGCCGAACTTGTCCCTTGCGGCTATGATGCTTTCCTTGGTGAGTATGATAAGGGACATGGTTCCCTCTATCTTTTCCTGTGCATAGCGGATACCGTCCACGAAGCTGTCCTTCTGTGCGATAAGAGCGCCGATGAGGTCACCTGAGTTTATATTGCCGCTGCTCATTGACTCAAAGTTGGCGCAGCCCTGTTCAAGGAGCTCGTTGACAAGAGCGTCAGCGTTGCGGATTATGCCTACGGAGCATACCGCATATATGCCCAGCTTTGAGCGCACCAGTATAGGCTGAGGGTCTGTATCGCTGATACAGCCGATACAGAGCTTGCCTCTCATATTGACAACATCGTTCTCGAACTTTGTACGGAAGGGAGAATTCTCGATGCTGTGGATATTTCTCTGAAATCCGTTCTCCTCGGACCATGAGGTCATACCGCCTCTTCTGGTGCCGAGATGCGAATGATAGTCTGTTCCGAAAAATACGTCGGTAACGCAGTCATTTTTAGAGGCTGCACCAAAAAAACCGCCCATATATTACTCTCCCATAAGTCTCTTCATGATTTCCTGATAAGCTTCTTCTACGCCGCCCATATCTCTGCGGAAGCGGTCCTTGTCCAGCTTCTCGTGAGTTGTGGAATCCCAGAAGCGGCAGGTGTCGGGAGAGATCTCGTCAGCCAGGATGATAGTGCCGTCGGAGGTCTTGCCGAACTCGATCTTGAAGTCGATGAGGTCGATGTTGAGTCCCTTGAAGAACTTCACCATGAACTCGTTTACCTTGAAGGCATACTTTGCGATGGTGTCCAGCTCTTCCTTTGTAGCGATGCCGAGAGCCAGAGCGTAGTAATCGTTGATGAAGGGATCGCCAAGATCGTCGTTCTTGTAGCTGAATTCAAGGATAGGACAGAGGAGCTGCTTGCCTTCCTCTACGCCCATTCTCTTTGAGAAGCTGCCTGCTGCCACATTTCTGATGATAACCTCAAGGGGAACGATGGAGACCTTCTTGACAATAGTCTCGCGGTCGCTGATCTCCTCTACGAGATGAGTGGGAACGCCTTCCTTTTCGAGCATCTTGAACATGAAGTTTGTCATCTTGTTGTTGATGACGCCCTTGCCTGCGATAGTGCCCTTCTTTTCACCGTTGAACGCAGTTGCGTCGTCCTTGTAATCAACGATCACAAGGTCGGGATCGTTTGTGGCATAGACCTTCTTGGCCTTGCCCTCATAGAGCTGTTCCTTCTTTTCGATGTTTTCCATTTTAAAATTCCTCCTTGAGATATATAAATGATTATATATGCAATCCCGCAGCATTGCGGAAATTGTAGGCTGTGCCGCTGTGTTTGGTGCGTATCACCTGTAGGCGGGATCCACATAGGGCCTGCCGTCCTTATCCAGCATGGGGGTGATACGGGTGCCGCCGTAATAGGAATGTGTGGAAGTGTAGCATACGCCCGTCATTCTGTCCATAAGAACGTCGTATCTTACATTGTTTATGACCTGTGATGATATGAGCCTGAAGCGCTTGGGCTTCTCGGGTTTTTCGTCCTTGTTTCCGAACATGATGTCTTCCTCCTGTATTGTTATTCCTTCAGCAGCATATCTGCCGCTTCCCGGGGCGTCTGCGCGATGAAGTCAGCGCCCGCCTCCGTCAGCTCCTCTGCCGAGCCGAAGCCCCAGAGTATGCCCATACATTCTATGCCTGTACTGTGAGCGCCGTCAACGTCCTGCCGGCGGTCGCCGATCATGAGCACTCTGCTCCTGTCGGCAGCGTCTGCCCTTGCGAGGACGTATTCTATGACTTCGTCCTTGTTGTTGCGGGTGCCGTTGATGTCGGCTCCGCCCACTATTTCAAAGAACTGTGAAAGGCCGAATCTGTCGAATATGCGCACTGCGTAAACCTCGGGCTTGCTTGTGGCCACCATGAGCCGCTTGCCGCTCTTTTTCAGCCTGTCCAGCATTTCTGGGATACCCTCGTAAACGCGGTTTTCAAATAGTCCCGTGACGGAGTACCTCTCGCGGAATATCCTTACCGCCTCCTGCACCTGCTCCCCGTTCATGCCGCAGAACTCCGCGAAGGAGAAATACAGCGGCGGACCGAGAAATCTGTTGGTATCCTCGGGATATTCAAAGCCCATACGCTCCAGGGCGTATCTCAGGCAGTTCAGTATTCCCTCGGTGGAGTCGGTAAGAGTACCGTCAAGATCAAATAAAAGAATGTCCTTGTCTCTCATTATCAGAGAGCGGCGATCTGCTCCTGAAGAGCCTTGTCCTTGGCGATAACGCCCTCGGCCATAGCCTTCTTCTCGGCAGCCAGCTTTGCGGCCAGCTCCTCATCGGCTATAGCAAGCATCTGTACTGCCAGAACGGCTGCGTTCTTTGCGCCGTCGATACCAACTGTAGCCACAGGCACTCCGGGAGGCATCATTACTGTTGCCAGAAGGGCGTCGACGCCCTCGAGAGCCTTGGACTTCATGGGGATACCGATAACGGGCAGGGTGGTGTGGCCTGCCACAACGCCTGCAAGGTGAGCGGCCATGCCTGCCGCGCAGATGATGGCGCCGAAGCCGTTTTCTCTGGCGTTTGCGGCAAATTCGCAGGCCTCTGCGGGAGTTCTGTGTGCGCTCATAACACGGCACTCGAACTCAACGCCGTACTTTCTGAGCTCTGTGAGAGCTGATTTCACAACAGGGAAGTCGCTGTCGCTTCCCATGATAACTGCAACTTTCTTGGACATTGTAATTTCTCCTTTATATATGGCCTGCGGCAGAGATCTCCTCAGGCTGTGATATCATTGTCAGTGCTCCTGATCGTGCTTTGCGGGCGCTGTTGTGGTCTGCTGGCCGGGTTCGGGAGCGGGATAATCGGGCTTATCGGGGACGAACATTCCCGAGACCGCCTTCAGGTCGCCTGCGGAGGTGCCTGAGAATTCCACGACAGCCTTGTAGCCGCCGCGGAGACGCTTTGTCTTGTTGGCCTCGTTCCTGTAGGTCAGGGCGGTATAGGCCGTTACCGATACCGCATAGTGTGGTATGGTATCGTCGGTGTTTACCGAATATATCGAGATATCCGAGATGCCCGTGAGCTTTTTCGATGTTATGGAGTGCTCCTCGGGGAAAAGTGTGAGGAACACTGCGGACGGGGCGGCGATTATAGCCGAGCGCACGTCGCTGTCGCCTGTATAGGCATATTCAAGGTACTGTCTCATGGACTGCTCCATCTGCTCCAGCATGGGGACGGAGAGCTTTGAGAGCAGCACTCTGCTGGTCAGGTCAAGGGTATAGGCGTTGTTCATGACGTTTCCGTCTATGGAGGCGTGCTTGAACAGCGTACCGCTGTCGGTGACGGAATAGGTGTATGTTCCGTGTCCCGATGTGACCTCGATATCGTTCTCGTCCACCTTGCAGCTGTCCCATGATCGTGAGAACAGGGGAGCCAGTCTGCTGTTATATACCACAACCTGGTTGCTGTCGGCGGTATGGCCGAGATAGATCAGGTGATCTCCCGCCTTCACGGTATCGAAGGACGAATACACAAGGGGCACGGTGATGTTGCCGTCGTAGTCTATGCAGCAATAGAGCTTCTTGCCGTGGACGCGCTTTGAAGCCTTGCACATATCCCCGTCAATGAATTCCAGGCTCTCCCATTCGGGGGAGACCATGACTCTGTCGCTGATGTCCACTATGCCGAAGAGCTGCGAGGAATCGCGGAAGATACGGTTGCCTTTGCTGTCGGCGTTCAGTCTGCTTTCGATGGCAGGGGCGGTGCCTCCGCCTCCGCTGTTCTTCTCGGTGCCCGAATAAAACCTTGTTATTGCCACCGCAAGGACTATAATGACTATGAAAAGTACGGAGACCGCAAGTCTCATGTGCTTATTCAATGTCTCCGCACCTCCCCGGTCACTTCTTGTCGTTTTCGGCGGAGGGCTGCTGCTTTGCTTCAGCCTTGCGCTGACGGTAAATGTCCTCTGTTTCCTTGGTTATGTAAATGGGACGGTTCTTCGTCTCAAGGTACGTCTTTGACAGGTACTGGCCCACTATGCCTACGCTGAACAGCTGAAGTCCGCTGAACAGGAATATGAGACACAGCAGTGTGGGATAGCCGTCGGGGGCGTCAAGCCAGCCGAATATCGAACGTATAATCGTTATCACAATAAGTACGAAGGCAATGAAGCAGGTGATTATTCCCAGCAGCGAGGCGATAGCCAGCGGAGCTGTGGAGAATGCCATGATGCCTTCGAGAGAATACTTGAACAGTCCCCAGAACGACCATGAGGAGGTGCCTGCGGGGCGCTCCACGTTCTCGTATTCGATATATCTGGTGTTGAAGCCTACCCAGCTGAATATGCCCTTGGAGAATCTGTTGTATTCCGACATATCCAGTATGGCGTCCACCATCTGACGGGTCATGAAGCGGAAGTCCTGAGCGCCGTCAACGATCTCGGTCTGTGAGATCCTGTTCATTATCCTGTAGAACAGCCTTGCGAACCATGAGCGGATCTTTGATTCGCCCTTGCGGCTGACGCGGCGCGTGGTGGCGCAGTCGTATTCGCCGTCTCTCACATAGCTGTACATCTCGGGCAGGAATGACGGGGGATGCTGAAGGTCTGCGTCCATGACCACCACGAAGTCGCCCTTGGCGTTCTTCAGGCCTGCGTACATACCCGACTCCTTGCCGAAATTCCTTGAGAACGATATATACCTTACGCGCTGATCCTTGTCTGCAAGGGAGCGCAGGATATCAAGAGTAGTGTCCTTTGAACCGTCGTTCACGAACAGGTACTCGAAGGTGAGCTCGGGGAAGTCCTTTGACATCTGCCCTGTCACCTTGGTGATCTCCTCATAGAACATGGGGAGCACCTCCTGCTCGTTATAGCACGGAACTACTACAGAAACGAGTTTCACATTTTTTCCTCCTTCAAAGAAGCTGCTGCAGGCTCCTGCCGATAGCTTTCCCGAACCTGCCAATACACTATTAATAATACAACAAAATCGGCGATAATGCAAGAGAAAAATGCAGGTTTTCAGAATTTTTTACGTCTATGTAAAATAATAGCAGTAATGGAGCATGATTTTGTTCTATCTGATAGGGCGGCGGAAAAGGAGGTTTATTGGCCCTGCCGCCTGTTCTCATTTGACATAATTTAACTTAAACAATGTAAGTAGAATTTGACAAAAAAAGCAATAACGATTTGTTATTTTCACCGAAAATTTTAAAAGGGGTATAATTTTTGCGTTCATTTTTTAAGAAAGTGTTGATTTTTTTTGAAGTATCATGTATAATATACTTGTATAGACATTCGCATCAGGAGCTTTGGGACACGGCTCCTCTTTACCGTGTCCGATGATATTCGGAAGCAGATCCTTGCGATTTTGGGAAATCGGCGTTCCGCTGCCGTAAAGCGGAGACTGCGGCTGTACCGCAGTGGGGAGAGGACTATGGATATAACACTGGTAACGTCTTCGTATGACAAGGTGGTTCACGGCACCGAGAATGAAAAAAAGACAGGCTGCGGAATAAACCTTCTCAGGCCCGAAAATGTAACTCGCTATCACAGGACCTCGATGATGAAGGATCTGAAGGAGATCACCTGTGAGAAGTGCAAGGCAAGTCTGGCTAAAAAGATGATTAAGGCAGACAAGAAGGAAATGGCGCTGCTTCTCAAGGAAGAGAAAAAGCGTGAAAAGATGGGTATGGGAGACGAAGGAATAGTTCCTCTCGGAAATACCACTGCAAAGATCACAAGAGATCCCGATGCAAAGAGAAAAGAAGAAGAGGCAAGGAGAAAGGCGGCCGAGGAAGCAAGAAAGGCCGCTGAGGAAGCAAGAAGGAACGCCGAGGCCTCTGCTCAGGCCAATGAGCAGTCAGCCTACGGATATCAGCCTTCTCAGGCGCCCGAGCCTCCGAAGAATACTATTCCCGGTACGGGAGTAGCAATAGACGACAGTCTTGCGCAGTTCGCTATACCGAAGCCAACCGAGGAGACGGAGACTGCTCCGGCAGCAGAGGACGATTTCCTCGCGCAGTTCGCTATCCAGAAGCCTGCGGAGGAGGCGGAAGCCGCTCCTGCGGCAGCAGCAAGACCCGAGGATGATTTTCTTGCACAGTTCGCTATACCGACGCCTCAGGAGCAGGAGCCTGTTCCGGAGCCTGCGGTACAGCCCCAGACGGAAGAGGACATCATGCAGATGTTCTCCATCAACAACGCCCCCGCACAGGAGCCCGTTTACGGCGAGCCTGTATACGGCCAGCCGGTCTACGGCCAGCCTCCCGTATACGGCGGCGATCAGCAGATGATCGATGCCGACGGCAGCGAGCTTCAGGTGGGAGATCCTGTATATGACGGCGTTGTATTGACAGCAGATGAAGGACAGGAGATCATGCAGGGAAGCGAATGGGATTTCGTTGCAAATCAGCTGTTCAGCCCCGACGGAGTGGTACAGCCTGTTGAGGAGCCCGTTATTGCAGAGCCTGCTCCCGTTTATCCTCAGTATGACGAGAATATGCCCAAGGAAATGGACGAACTGGATATACCTGCTATACAGGATATCGCGGCACCTGTTCTCGACGAGATACCCACAGTTGAGGATATAGCGGCACCTGTTCTCGACGAGATACCCACAGTCGAGGATATCGCGGCACCCGTTCTCGACGAGATACCCACAGTTGAGGATATCGCAGCACCCGTTCTCGACGAGATACCCACAGTCGAGGATATTGCGGCACCCGTTCTCGACGGGATACCCACAGTTGAGGATATCACAGCACCCGTTCTCGATGAGATACCCGCAGTTGAGGATATCGCAGCACCCGTTCTCGACGAGATACCTACAGTTGAGGATATCACAGCACCCGTTCTCGGCGGGATACCTACAGTTGAAAACATCGCGGCGCCCTTGCCGGATGATATTGCGGAACCCATATTTAATGAGCCTTTAATGGCGGAAGAGGAGTTTGATTCAGATATGAGCGATTATAATTATGTTGCACCCGGAAGAAGTGCAGAAGCTAATACAGAGAATACAGAGCAGCCCAAGCAGGCAGCACCTCAGCAGCCCCAGATCATCAAGGTGCCCCAGCTCGCAGGCTACGATTCAAATAACCAGCCTGTTTACAAGTACGTTCAGATGAAGCTTGCAGGCTACGATCAGAAGGGCCAGCCCGTATACGTTCCGTTACAGGCTGCAAAGCCCCAGCAGC
Source organism: uncultured Ruminococcus sp. (assembly GCF_947301925.1). Taxonomy (GTDB): domain Bacteria; phylum Bacillota; class Clostridia; order Oscillospirales; family Ruminococcaceae; genus Ruminococcus. The sequence continues at coordinate 20,327 of NZ_CAMYUE010000014.1, read as the reverse complement.
AGGCAGCGGCTCCCAAGCCCCAGGCAGCTGCGCAGCCTCAGCAGGCCGCAGCACCCAGACCTCAGGCAGCAGCTCCCGCACAGCAGACAGCAGCACAGGCTCAGAGAGCAGCTGCTGCTCCCGTACAGCCTGCAGCTGTAAAGTCTCCCGTTCCCAAGAGACCTGCTCAGCAGCAGGGCGTTCCGAAGGCAAACATCTCCCAGATCGCTGTAAATCCTCACAGCAAGCAGACTTCACAGGCCTTCATCAACGCTATCTCCGTATCCAAGGAGTATGCTGACAAGAACCTTATCGAGACACAGGGACTCAAGGCAAACAGCCCCATCCTTACCTCTGTAGAGGACGTTCTCTCAACAATGGGCGACGATTCCGCAAAGAGGAAGCAGGCAGTACAGGCTCAGCAGGCAGTGCCCGTATTCGAGGAGTACAAGGCTCCCGCAAGAAATGCGTACAGAGGCGCATCTGCACCGAGACCCCAGCAGCCTATGGAGAAGGACGTCCGCTACATGACAAAGTCCGAGCTCAAGGCTAAGAAAAAGCAGGATAAGATAGAGGCCAAGTTCAGAAAGGAAATGAACAAGAGAGGCTTCTGATCCTATCATTCACAAATGAAATGAGGAGAAATAATGGCAGAAAACAAGATCCTTGAGGAGCTGAGAGCAAAGCTCACCGACTCCCTCGACGAGAACAACGACTTCCTTCGCAAGGAAGCAGAGCGATTTGCAAAGGAGAAGAACGCAGAGGGCGTTGCAGCTGCAACACAGCTGATAGTTGAGATCATGCCCCAGTCCCAGAAGGACGAGGTCGAGAGGCTTACCCACCTGGACGGCAAGCGGCTCGATGAAGTACAGGAAGAGATAGTCAAGCTGATAAACGAGAAGAAGATCAACGCGGCAAAGGACCTTTCAGAGCGCCTTTACAAGAAGATCTTGCTTGATTACAGCGAGGGCGAGAAGGCAAAGTTCGTCTCTCTGAGGAACCCCTTCGAGGACAATCTCTACCAGCTCAGATACAAGACCGACAAGGTGCTCAACCGTACACCCTTTGATTTCGGCACGATGATAACCACCTACGCCTATATACTGGTGGAGACGGGATCGCCCCTTGACGCTATCCCCGTTCTGGAAAAGGCTATGGAGTACAATCCCCTTGACTGCGGCCCGAGATTCGAGCTTGCCGAGGTCTATAAGCTCCTGAAGAACAAGAGGATGCTCATTGAGACCACCAAGGAGACCCTGAAGGTGGCTTCCTCACCTGTGGCTATCGCAAGATGCTACGCGAATGTGGGATATTCGCTGACGGATATGGGCGAGTACGACGACGCGGTTGCATTCCTTACCGCAAGCGTGATCTTTGCACCTCATCCTGCCATACCCTATGAGCTCAGGGATATTGCCGAGCGCAAGGGAAGTCCCATAAAGCAGCCAAGCCGCGATGAGATAATCGAGGTCATGAAGAAGTACGATATAGAGTTCGGCCCCAATGAGGACGTAGTTTCCGTAGCTGCACAGCTCTCCGCAAACTACCTCATGGAGAAGGATATCCCCAATGCTCTCATGGCGCTGAAGATGACATATAATCTCACCCGCGACGAGGAGATAAAGAAGATCATACTCCAATACGATCCCAAAGCAGAGCAGCTGGTACCCAAGCAGGAGCCCGTTGCCGGGGAGGGCAGGCCGGATATCACTCAGACAGTGAACGACAAGCCCGAGGAATAACGCTCATAAGCCATAGTATGTCCCGTTTAAGTGGAGGTACTATGGCTTTTTTGCTGCCATGAATATTATCTTCTTTTAAGCAGATAATAGCTGCGGGAGATGATATCATGAGCAGAAAAAAGCATGAGATACCCGTTCCACGGCCCGAGGATGAGGCGGAGTACATCTGTCCCTCAGCCTCATGGGGAGATATGACGGGACTCATTCCCTATGCCGCCGCGGACAGGAGCTCCTGCGAGGAGCTTTACCCATGTTTTCCCGAATACGGAGACAAAAGTGAAGAAAAGCAATGAAAAGGCGGAGGACAGCTCTCCGCTTTTTGTATTATCAACAATTTGAGAAGCGTGAAATTGGCACTTCTGACAAATTTTGCGGAAAAGCTTTATTTAATACTTAAAGCATGGTATAATAGTTTATGTTAATTTAATTTGTCTTTTTGCTAATAAGGCGATAAAAATAAGCTCCGACGTACACGGAGTAAATGTAGGGGTGGCATATGAAAAACGGTGTAAAAATGCTCGACATCGCCACGAAGCTTGGCGTGAGCGTAGTTACTGTTTCCAATGCTCTTGCGGGACGCGACGGCGTCAGCGAGACCATGAGGAAGAAGATCTGTGAAACAGCAGAGAAAATGGGCTATAAGCCTTCAAATACAAAGAGCGAGAAGAAGCGTCTCGCCATACCGAAAATAAGCAAGAACGTGGGTATACTCACCTCCGAGCGCTTCGTGGGCGCAAGGGGCACATTCTACTGGGAACTCACCGCAGGCATATCCAATCAGCTCTCACAGTTGAATATGTGTACGGTGTACGAGTGCGTAACAGCGGAAAGCGAAAAGAACGGCGTACTGCCAAATATGGTCACAGAGAACAAGATCGACGGCATGATCGTTATCGGACAGATACACAGAAGCTACATAGACTGCCTCAGCAAGCTGACAATGCCGCTGATGTTCGTGGATTTCTACGATAACAGATACAAGATAGACTCCGTTATCTCCGACAGCTTCAACGGAGGATATATGCTCACCGATCATCTGGTATCCAAGGGACACCGCAGGATCGGCTTCTTCGGCACTCTCAACGCCACCAGCAGTATCAACGACCGCTATCTGGGCTATGTTAAGTGCATCATGGAGAACGAGCTGGAGTTCCACATTGAATGGATAATCGGCGACAGAGACGAGAAGGGCATACTCTACGACAAGATATTCTTCCCCGATAATATGCCTACCGCCTTCGTCTGCAACTGCGACGAGACTGCCTTCAGGGTAATATCCGCCCTGAAGTCCAAGGGAGTAAGAGTTCCCGAGGATATCAGCGTTGTGGGCTACGACAATTACACGGTGTCCAGCATATGTATCCCCACCATAACCACCGTGGAGGTGGACCTCAACAAGATGGCGGAGGTCTCCGTGGGCATAATGGCGAAAAAGCTGGCGGATCCTACCTATATGGAGGGCAGACGAATAATCAGCGGAAAGCTTATCGAGAAAGAGAGCGTCCTTGATATAAACGGATGCTACGGAGAGGGACGTCCCAATGCTTATTGAGAATTTTCTGGGACATTTCAGAACTGTGCGTCAGCACAGACATCAGGTGCTCAGGCATTGTATAAAGGCAGGTATCCCATGGAGGGGACTTGTCCATGACCTGTCCAAGTATTCTCCCACGGAGTTCATACCGGGAGTGCTCTACTATCAGGGCAACAGGAGCCCCAACGAGCGTGAACGCGAGGTATCGGGCTATTCCCGTGCGTGGATGCACCATAAGGGGCGCAATCGTCACCACTTTGAATACTGGACGGACTACGATCCCGTGACAAAGAGGCTGGAGCCCGTGAAAATGCCTGATATCTTCATATTCGAGATGTTCTGCGACCGCGTGGCAGCCTCCAAGATATACAACAAGGAGAACTACAGGGACAATATGCCTCTGGACTACTTTCTCCGCGCAAAACACAAGCGTATAATCGAAAAGACCACCGCCGCAAAGCTGGAATTCCTGCTGACCATGCTCCGCGACAAGGGCGAGGACGCAGTATTCGCATATATCCGCAGGCAGGTGAGAAAAAACAGGAAATAACGGCGTCGAGCCGTGGAGGCGCCTTCGGGCGCCTTTATCAGTCTGTAGAGAAAAAGAGATGCCGAATATGGCACGAGAGGTGAATATGAACCCGAGATTACCGTATCTGCGTGAAAAGACCGCAAAGCTGACCGCCTCCCCGGGAGTATACATCATGCGGAGGAAGGACAGCTCCATAATATACATCGGCAAGGCCAAGAACCTGCACAACCGCGTAAGCAGCTATTTCCGCGAGAATCCCGACCACACGCCCAAGGTGGCTGCGATGGTGTCCAATGTGTACGACTATGATTTCATAGTCACGGACAGCGAGTTCGAGGCTCTGCTGTTGGAATGCAGCCTTATCAAGCAGCACAAGCCCAAGTACAATATCCTGCTGAAGGACGACAAGGGCTATTACTATATCCGCATTTCCGACGAGGAGTACCCCCGCATCACCCACGAGAAGAATACCAAACAGAGCGGCCGCTATCTGGGCCCCTATACCAGCAGCTTTATCACCAGAGAGGCCGTTGACGAGGCCAACCGCGTGTTCATGCTGCCCACCTGTCACAGGAAGTTCCCTCAGGATATCGGCAAGGGACGCCCCTGCCTCAACTATCACATAAAGCAGTGCATGGGTGTCTGCCGCGGAAGAATAGACGCTGAGGAATACAGAGGCATAGTGGAGCAGGCTGTGGACTTCATAAAGAGCGGCAGCGCACGCTCCGTTGAGCGTATGGAAGCGGAGATGCTTCAGGCGGCCGAGGAGCTGGATTTCGAGAAGGCGGCCATGCTCCGCGACAGGATAAACGCCGTAAAGAAGGCCTCCGAGAAGCAGAAGATGATAAACAGCGGAGTGGATTCCGCAGACGTTGTCGGCATAGCGGAATACAGCGGCGGACTGTGTATCTCAGTGCTTATGTACCGCGAGAAAAGGCTCTTTGACAAGGCGGTGTTCGAGTTTCCCCTTCCCGACGGCGAGGAGGATATGCTCAGCTGCTTCATGACCCAGTTCTACTACAAAAAGCCCGATATACCAAAGACTGTCATAATCGACCATATGCCTGCCGAAAGCGATATCCTCACGGAAATGATGGAGGAGCAGGCGCAACATAAGGTGAAGCTCCACGTTCCTCAGAAGGGTCAGCAGATGGAGCTGCTGAGACTTGCGAAGAACAACAGCGCCGAGTATATCGCCATAAAGAACGACCGCACGGGCAGGGAGGTTATAGCTCTGGAGCAGCTTGGACGCAGTTTGGGACTGTCCAGACCGCCGCGCTATATCGAGGCCTATGACATATCCAACCTGTCGTCGGAGTCCATGGTGGCTGGAATGGTGGTGTTCGAGGACGGCAGGCCGCTGAAAAAGGCCTACAAGCGCTTCACCGTCAAGGAGCAGGAGCTCCAGAACGACTACGGAAGTATGCGCGAGGTGCTGAAAAGGCGACTGATGCACATAGTCACAGGGGAGGGGGACGAGTATTTCACAAGGACTCCTGACCTGATACTCCTTGACGGAGGAAAGGGCCATGTGAACGCAGTAGCGCCTCTGCTGAGAGAGCTGGGGCTGGATATCCCGCTGTTCGGCATGGTCAAGGACGACAAGCACCGCACCCGTGCCATAGCCACAGGGGGCAGGGAGATACAGATCAACGAGCTGAGGCAGGTATTCGACCTGGTTACGAGGATACAGGACGAGGTACACAGATATTCCGTAAGCTTCATGCACTCAAAGCACAAGAAAAAGACATACAGCTCCGAGCTTCTTTCCGTCCGGGGGATAGGAGAGAAGAAGGCTGCGAAGCTGTTCATGAAGTATAAGACAATAGCAAACCTGCGCAGGGCAACTCCCGGGGAGCTTGCTGTGACCGCAGGAGTGGGGAACGATACAGCCGAGGAGCTCTGGCGTGTGATACAGGAGATGTAGAGCTGTATCATAAATCACATTAAAGAAATATATATATTATAATAGTATACGGAGGCAGGACGCTGATATCGGGGCATTGTTAGTAAAAAATATAAACTTGTCCACAAGTTTCATAAGCCGTAAGGGTGCATAAGGCCGTTCTTTTAATGGGATAACGGGCAAAATAACTAAATTGCAGTTAAGCAAATTGCCGCAGTTTACAATTCTGTAAAAAAAAGATGAAAAATAGGGCTTTTATGTTGCAATTTAAAAGCGAGTGTGTTATAATTATTGTGGAAGTTTAACAATGTTTGGTATCGGTGTGCTAATACCTCATGTTGTGCTGCCTTCAAACGTTTTATTTTGTAGAAAATAGGCCGTTTAAAAAAGTCAATATTACCGCTCGTATATTTCTTGGTAAATATTGATAAAAAACGGCAGATTATTTATGTCAAAAAAGCGATTGAAAAGTAACTCTTAAGATGTTATAATTGTTATTATTAAGGCAGTGTGAAACGTTCATCACAAGTAATTAATTATGGAGGTGGTTTCATGAAGAGTTATTCCTATATTGCTCAGGACGCAAGAGGTAAACAGATCAAGGGTGTCATGAATGCGGAAAATGAGCAGGAATTCAGGCAGAGAGCTCAGGAAAAGGGCTTGTATGTCAAGGATTATAGGGAAGGCGATTCAGGTGACGCAAAATCAATGTACAAGTTCAACACGAAGGATCTCAGCTTCTGCTGCAGACAGCTCAGCGCTATGCTTACTTCGGGTCTGACACTTGTAAAAGCCATCGATATCCTCACAAAGGAGCAGGAAAACGAAAAGGCGAGAGCAATTTGGCAGGACATTTATGAAAATGTTCAGAAGGGTGAATCCTTCTCGTCAACTCTCGAAATGCATTCGGATTCTTTCCCCGACTTCCTGATCTCAATGGTCGGAGCCGGCGAGAGCAGCGGTTCGCTGGATATCATCATGACAAGAATGGCAGATCACTACGCTAAGGAGAATAAGCTGAAGAACTCGATCAGAAGCGCTATGATCTACCCGATCATCCTGCTGGTTCTTTGTATCGTTGTTGTAATCTTCCTCTTTACGTTTATCATGCCTACATTTATCGATATGTTCGAGGATAAGAGCAAGATGCCGCTCCTCACGAAGATGATGGCGGCTATCAGTGACTTCCTGAGAACAAAGTGGTGGCTCCTCCTTATCATAATCGTGGGTCTCGTAGCAGGCTTCAAGTACGGTATGACGGTGCCCAGCTTCAGGAAAAAGGTCCACAGAATGATAATCAAGGGACCCGGATTCGGTCCTCTCGTTACCAAGATCTACACCGGAAGATTCGCAAGAACCCTTTCATCACTCTACTCCAGCGGTATCCCCATGGTAGAGTGCCTCGAAAGATCTTCCGCCATCCTTGGAAACTCATACATCGATGAAAAATTCGAGGACGTTATCGACGAAGTAAAACAGGGCGAGACCCTTTCTTCGGCAATAACAAGAACAGAGATCTTCGAGCCTATGTTCTGCTCGGTAATCTACGTCGGCGAAGAGTCGGGTGCTCTTGACTCGATCCTCGAAAAAACATCTGATTATTATGAAGAAGAATCAGACGCAGCGGTACAGCGACTCGTTGGTATCGTACAGCCGGTTCTCCTCATATTCATGGGTATTATCATAGGCCTTGTAGTATGTGGTGTTTACCCCGCACTCTACGGTTCGCTCGAAGGCCTCGAAGAATAAGGAAAGGTGGAAAGATAAATGCTTTCATTTGATATCACTGATAGAAATATACGAGTTGTTAAAGGTGTTGAGAACGCCGGAAAGATCAAGATCAGCTCCGCTGCTACCGTAAACGTAGAGGAGGGCTACATCGTAAACGGACACGTTAAGGATGTTCCCGCAGTTGCTACTCTTATAAACAACGTTCTTAAAATGCACAGGATGCCCGATAAGGAAGCGATCGTTTCGATCTCCTCCAACCTGACTATCTTCAAGGAAATGATAGTTCCCAAGGGCAGAACACAGGATCTCCAGAAGGCGGTTAAGATGCAGATGCAGGCTGAGCTCAATCTGGACGACTCCTACAGCGTATCCTACATCATCGTAGGCGATGCAGACAACAGCGAGGCAAGCGAGCCTTCGTACAAGATACTTGCTACAGCTTGTCCCTATGAGATCGTAAACAGCTACAGAGAGGTGTTCAGACTTCTCTCCACCATCTCTCTGAGATCGGTAATGATCGGATGCAACTGTATCACAAAGGTTCTTCTTGCTGATACAAAGATCAGATCAAAGATGCCTCTGCTTGCTGTTCAGATCGACAACAACTTCATCTCACTCAACCTTTATGAGCACGGTCAGCTTTCATTCTCGCGTTTCGCTTCCATCGACGCCGCTGACTACGGTTACTCCGACGACTATGTATTCGAGGCGGTAAACGAGAATATCTTCCGTATGCTCCAGTTCCACAGAAGCCGTAATACAGGCGAGTCCATCGAGAACGTCATCTTCTACGGCGACACTCACGAGTATGTAAGACTTACAGACGAGCTTGAAAAGCTGGACCTCAAGACCAGCCTCATCAATGTTCCTCCGCAGATCCACGGCCACGAAAATCTCGAGTTCTCACTCTACGCAAACGCTATCGGCGCTATGTTCAAGAGAAGCCGAGACGTGGAGAAGATCAACCTCCTTGAGGCTGACCTCGGAGCTGTTATAAAGAACAAGGTAAAGAACGAAAGCTCGGGTAATGTTATCCTTATAGCCTGCGTTGCAGGAGCTCTTCTCCTTGCAGGCGGTGCATTCGGAGTTCTGAAGTTCTGGGATAAAGGTATCAAGAACGATATCACAGAATGCGAGAACTATATAAACAGCGCTTCCACAAAGGAGAAGCTTGCTCACCACGAGAGACTTCTCAAGCTGAAGGATGTTGTAAATGCTTACTACACCAAGATCAACAACGCAAAGGACGCTTATCTTTCACAGCCTAACATTACAGGCGGCGAGTATGATGAGGTCGAGAAGATCCTCAAGGAGACCTGCGAGAAGAAGGAGATCAAGGAATACAGGATCCTGGCTCCCAAATATACCGACGGTGTGATGGCCTTTTCTGTACGCTGCGACGCAGTTGAAAAGGAATTCTCACAGAAGTTCCCTTCAGAGTTTACACAGAACCTTCTCAAGAGCGATAAGTTCAAGGGCGCTCGCTACAGCGGTTATAACATTAATACAGAAACCAATGACGAGACCAAGGAAAGCAAGGAAGTGATCGAGTTCAATGTTGAGGTTGACCTTTCACCCAACCAGAGCGCTTATCACCCTGAAGAGAAAAAGGACTAATGAGGAGGCTGAATAACGATGAAACTTACTTACAGAGATAAGATAATTGCTGCGATCCTTCTTGCAGTAACAATTCTGCTTGTGGGAATATTCGCTTTTTGCAGACCTACATGGCAGGACATTGAGGCACACAAGGAGTCTCTGGAAAAGGTAGAGGCTCAGAAGAAGGAGATTGATGACCAGATCGCAGAGATCCCCGGACTTCAGACAGAGATCAAGGAAATACATAAGAAGACAAACGAAGAAACAAAGATATTTGTTCCTCTTGACAGAGTAACAGATACCACCTACATCGACCAGTATATGCAGAGCTTTGCTGACGAAGCAAAGGTAAAGCTCCTGAGCGTAACTCTTGAGGATTCCGCACTTTCTCCTATAGATTATTACTATAGTGAGGTAAAGGATGATCTGGCAGATATGCGTAACGCTGCCGACATCAACGGTGACCTCAGGAAGAATTACGAGAGCCAGTATGCTGAAGGCCTTTCACTTTCACAGAGAGCTAAGGAATCCATCGTACAGACAGAATACGGCGTACAGGTTTACGGCACAAGAAAGAACATCTTCGATTATCTTGAGAAGCTCAAGAATTTCGAAAAGGCTGAAAACGTTGTTTCTGTTGATATCTCGGATTACAGCTTTGGTAAGGACGAGGCTGACGCAGCCCACGTTTCACTTCCCGATGGTAAGGAAGATGAGGTCGTTAAGGTTGCAGGCGGCGACGGCAAAGAGATAGCAAATGCTTCAACAGCAAATATTGTTATCACACTTTATTCAGTATACAGCATGGAGGAGCCCAACGTAGACTGATCCTCGTGAAGGACGTATACTGAATACCCTATGTTACGCGCTACGGTTATGAGACAAATATAACTTGAAAGGCGGTTAGGAAAATGAAAACAGAGAAGAAGAAAACACTGCGCGGCTCGGTACTGTTTACTGTTGTCTGCGTAATGGCCCTGCTGATAATCTTTCTGACCGGTACTCTGGCGCTTGCGTCTGCCGCAGGCAACAGAGCACACAGGTCGTATTCAACATCACAGGCTAATTACACAGCAAGAGCAGCAATCGAGTCATTCGCTCAGGCGATGAAGCGCGACGACGGAATCGCAGCAGCTGTACAGGCGCTGGGTTCAGGCTCGACAAAAAAGTCGATCACACCTCAGGTTGTGATCCCCGACAAGTCACTTGGTCAGATAGGCTATCTTGACGCTTCAGGAAACTGGATACCTGATCGTATCGAGATCACACCGGTTGAAGATTCTGAGGCATATGGCTTCTATGACAGTAACGGTGACGGAAAGAACGAATGGTGCAAGGTAGAGACAGTCAAGATCTCCGCTACCTGTAAGGTAGGTAAGGAGTACGAGACAGTATCTGCTTACATCCAGAAAACACCCTCCACTCAGAGCAAGAACAAGCCCGGCGGAATCAACGGTCTCCAGGAGGTCGGCGGTAACACTTTCGCAAACGGCGCCCTGGTAACAGGCGGTCTCGGTGTTGGTATCGGTGATTCAGTAGCTGAATGCTATCATTTCCACAATAAGTCAATTGTTGAAGCTACACTTATCTATGTGAATTCAAATCTCTGCGGCGGAACTTCAGGCTTTAGCATCAACGTTCTCAAGCCTGATGACGAGGAAAATGCTGCAAAGCCCTATTCACAGGTAGTTATCGACGGAAGCCTTATGATGGAAAACGACACCTTTATAAATCTCCAGTATGAGATGCCTGCAAACTATACTCAGAAGGAAGTTCCCTATCTGTTTATAAATGGTATGCTCACAAATAATCAGTCTTCAACTCTCAAACTGGTAGAAGGCAATCATTCACCTTATAATGTATTTATAGGTACTCTCAATCCTATAGGTCCCATAGAGATCAACGGTGATCTTTACCTTATGGATAAGGTTGACGGAACAGAATATACGGTTCCTTATATGGGAAAAGACGATAAGCTTAAACCTAATGGCGAGCGTCCCGACAGTGCTAAAGCGCAGGATGTAACAGCTCCTAAGGGCGTTAATCATTTTGGCGCTCCTGGAAAGAGTGGTAATAGACTTTATAAGTGGACGCAGTCTGTTGTTCAGAGAACAGATACTCAGTTCCAGTCAGTAGGCGGTAATATTTACTGCATGGGCGATCTCATTCTTGAAGGTGCCACTATAGATGGCGATGTAAGAGTTGAGGGTAATTGCACGATCAAAGGTAATGGTGTTACGATCAATGGTGATCTGGTAGTTGGAAAAACTCTTACTTTCGACGGTAAGGATGGTAAAAAAGTTGTAAAGGGTACTATATATAACAACAGCCATACAGGCGACGGTTCAAATGATGTATCAGGCTACACATTCCACCAGGATGCATTATATCCGGGTTATATCGAGATTCCCAATGAGGTCTATGACAACACAGAGGTTCCCGATATTGAGGTATGGGAAGATAAGAAGATGGATCACGCCCCCTATCATCAGGTATTAAAGTATCCTGACGGCACAGAAGAGGATCTTGAATGGGGTCACAAGTCTATATATGTACAGAAGGGCACAGAAAACTGGTATCCCGAAAAGCCCTACTATGCTACATACTATGATAACGGTCTTGGCTATGACGATATGGAAACTATCGTTTACAAGCCTCAGACAAAGTTCATGAAGAATCCCGACGGCAGCATCTTCTACGAGCTTGACGGTAACGGTCAGCCTCAGGAGGATGTAAACGGTCACAAGATCGTTAGAACATCAGACAGTGACAGCACATACTACAAGCAGAATGGTGACGATTACGATCTGGTTGACGAAACGGACGCCAGGGGCGATTACTACACCAAGGACGGAGAGAATCCTCCCAAGGTATATGGTAAGAACGAAATTAACAAGAACGGTACAAATGAAAAATATGTATCCTATGATACTTTCAAGGCAGCAAACGGTTCAGCTTATCCTACAAACATGACCAGAGAAAAAGTCTGGGGCGAAAAGAATGCTTCAGGTACATTTACTCCTGCTCTTTCCGATACAAAGATCGTCAAGACTCTTGCGGAAGTAAGAAAGGATCTTAACTTCAACGACGACGGCGAATATGATGAAAGTGTATACTTCACAGAAGTTCCCGACAAATATGTTCCTTCGGGCGGACTTCCCAACGCATTCGACGGCGGATCGCTCAATAAGGCTGTTTCATCGGGCGGATACATTGACAAATCCTGTATCATATGCGATCCTGACGATCCTTCAAATGAATTCAGCGTTCCAGAGACTATAAATGTCAAGGCTTCAAGCGAGATATGGATAGTTCTGAAGAACGTAAAGCTGTATGGCAAGGAGATAGTCGTTCATCCCAACGGCGGTAAGGTAAACTTCCTCATCGACGGAAAGGTCAAGCTCGATAATAACGCAGCTATCAGAAATTCTAATTTCGTAAACGGTTGTACAGTACGTTATGACGATGACTGGGGCATGGAATTCTTTGCAACAGAGGGTGCATCACTTGATATGGTTGATCCCTGCTGTGTAACAGGTACATTCAAGGCTCCTACACTGACAATAAGCAATAAGGTTGCAGGTCCCTATACTGTAACATATATCGATGAGTACGGCAAGTCATGGCCTAATCAGAAGCCTGTTCTCGTGGGAAGTGCCCTTGTAAGCAAGGTAACAGACGCTCAGAACAGCTTCAGCGTGCTGAACTCCGGCGGCAGCGGCGTAGGCGGCGCAGGAACGTCAATAAAGACTACATTCGGCTGGTACGACATCAAGTACTTCATGGGAGTATAAAGGAGGAATGTTCTTATGAAAAAAAGCAAAAAGAAGCTGAAGGGCATGACTCTTGTTGAGATGATAATCTCAATATTCATATTCGCACTTATGGGCGGTCTCCTTATCCTTATCGGTACACATATCGATAGTACTACAAAGGCGACCAACAGACTCAAGAACAAGATCGTTGTTGAGTCGCCCTATGCGGCGAACCACGTTAAGAAGATAGGCGTTGACGGCTCGGGAAATGACATCAATCTTCCCAGCACTGAGCTGGATATAGTTGTTGTGCAGGACGAGATCGATGGTAAGTATTATTACCAGGAGAAGGATGCTACAACAGGAAAAATGGTCGCAAAGGAAGCTGAATTCAAGAAGGGCGACAAGGTCGAGATGAAGGCAGACAAGTATGCCACAGAGGATCTTGTTACCGACGGTATGACAGCTGAGGAGAAAAAGGCATATCAGGAAGGCGTAAACGGCGGACTCAACCTTGAGTTCCTCGATATCCAGCCTGCTGCACCTCCGACTCCGCTCTCACCCACACCCGGCGGTGGTCCGTGATAGGAGGTACAGATATGAATACGAAAACTAAAAAGGGTTTCACCCTGGTAGAGCTCATAGTAGTTATGGCGATATTCTCCATACTGCTGTTAGGTGTTATGGCAATAACAAAGCCCGTATCGGTAATGTTCAAGAACACCTCGCTCTCTGAAAAGACCTATGCATATGCAAACAATATTCAGGTATACCTTCAGGGCAGACTTGAATACTCAGAGGATATCGTTGTTGCAACATCAGATAATATGGACGCAAACAGCGACGGTAAATTCGATGAGGTCGACCTGGCTGTAATGGTGGAGGACTTCCGCAAGTCTCACTTTGACAATACAGTAGGTTACAACGGAAAAGACGTGGTTCCCCTCAAGGGAAAGATCCACGTTCTCAGAATGGTAAACAATGCCGACGGAACATTCCCTCAGGGAGCTGTTACAGAGCGTGTGTTCGATTTCCAGAGTGATAAGGCTATACCCACATCAACAAAGGCAACTGAGGAGCAGATGCTCAATCCCGCATTCTTTACGGCAAAGGATTCTGCTTACAACTTCAGCTACTCCCTCGGCGCAGCGAACCTCGAACTGGTTCCTACACCTGCCACCGGAGACAGCGGAGAAGTATACAGAGCTCTTGACAAGGATGTATCCGATGAAAATGTAGGTATAAGCACAACAACTCTCGCAATGAGCATCGTTCTTGACAAGAAGACAGGCGGTGCTATAGACGTTGCAGCAGGTGCAGGAAAGGGCGCAAACGGTTACAGAGCATACAGAGATCCTGTGGCTCTTCAGGTCGTTAACCTTCCTCTGACAAATATCACTTACAGAAGCAATCATACAGCAACTGCTTACGGAATCTCAAGAACATACAAGGATCCCGCAACAGGCGTTGTAGAGTATCAGCCCGAGGGCGGTTCTCTTGTCGGAAATGCTTACGATGATTCAAGAGCAAACAAGACGGTTGACTTCAATAACGATATCTACTTTATCTTCTGCTACACAGACGAGATAATCAATAGCTGATAAGTAAAAAAACAGGCAGCAGTTTCAATGCTGCTGCCTGTACTTATTATTTTCTTTTTGCGGATACATCATGTGCCGCTCAGCCTTTCGGGTATGCTCAGATACCACTGAGCCAGCTGAGGTCCCCACAGGGCACCCACAGCAATACCGATTGCAAGGAAGGGACCAAAGGCAAATTTTGAATCCTTTGTTACCGCCTTTACTATAAGTCCGCCGATGGCGGCAAACATTATACCCACAAATGTTGAAACGATAACAGCTTGTGTTCCGAGGAACGCTCCTGCGGCAAACATCATCATGCTGTCTCCCAGCTCAATGGCTCTGAAGTCCTCACCGAACTTCTTTCTGATGATCGGTCTGCTGACCTCGCCAATGATAAAGAAGGGAACGCTGATAACAAAGGCGCCGATTATGCGGCTCTTCAGTGTCACGTCCTGATTCTCACGGGAGTACAGAAGATGCAGCGGGATCGCAAGAACAAGTATGATAACAAGCATACTTATGTATATGTCCTTGGTGTCCCAGTCAATGAAGCCGATAACTATCAGCAGGGACATAACAACGCAGGTTATTATGGATTTAACATTAATGTCCAGAACAAAAAACGTCAGAACGTAGAGAAGTCCGTTGAGGGCTTCCACTATGGGATAGCGCGGTGAGATCCTCTGACCGCAGTTGTGACATTTTCCTCTCAGCATGAGCCAGCTGAAAACAGGTATCAGATCAATGGGTCTGATCTTGGCACCGCAGGTCATGCAGTGTGAAGCTTTTTCCTTGTCTTCCTTGGTCCCCCCGATGCCGAGTACCGACTCGCCTGCGGGAAGCCTGTAGATGACAACATTCAGAAAGCTTCCTATACAAATGCCGAACAGGAAAATAATGACGTAAAACATGATCTTGAATGGCAGCTCGGTAAATTCACTATGGAGCATATCTTCAAATCCGAACATGATTTTACCCCTCCTTCATATTATTAGTGTACATAATATTATTATAACATAAATTATGGAAAATTCAAGTAAAATTTTAGAATACAGGTCTGTACGACGGATGCAGAATGTGTTCAGAAAATAAGCGGAGGTTTTTTATGAGAAACGAGAGAATTGGTGACTACTTAGTCAATCAAGGGCTGATCACAAGCGAACAGCTTCAGCAGGTTCTTGACGCTCAGAAAGCGTCAAACGGCTCAAAGAAGTTCGGCGACGTTGTTGTTGAGCTTGGCTTCATGTCTGAAGTTAACTTCGCAAAGGCACTGGCCGGAAACCTGAGAGTTCAGTACGTTGACCTCGATAACGTAGAGATCAATACAGACGCTGTACAGATGGTTCCCGAGGCTCTGGCAAGAAAGCATACAGTTATCGCTATCAATGTACAGGGCAAGCGTCTTACAGTTGCTACCAACGATCCTGTAAACTTCATAGTTCTCGAGGATATCAAGGTATCAACAGGTATGGACACGGTTCCCGTGCTTGCAACAACTTCAGCTATCAACAAGGCTATAGGCAAGTGCTACTCAATGCAGAACGTTGACAGCGTTCTCGAAGGCGTTAGCGCAATGGGCGGCGACCTTGGTGAAATGAGCGAGGCTGATCTTGAGTCCAAGGACAGAGTTGAAAGCGCTCCTATCGTTAAGCTGGCTACCACTATCGTTGAAAACTCATACAGAGCAGACGCTACCGATATCCATATCGAGCCCTTCGACAAGTATACAAGGATCCGTATCCGTGTAAACGGCGACCTGGTAGAGCTCATGAATATCTCCAGTGCAGTACACAGTGCGCTGACCACACGTTTCAAGCTCATCAGCGGCATGAACATCGCTGAGAAGAGAATCCCGCAGGACGGCCGTTTCACACAGGTCGTTGACGGAACAACTCTTGACGTCCGTGTATCCTCACTTCCTATGGTACACGGTGAAAAGATCGTTATCCGAATTCTTTCAACAGGACAGATCGCCCTCCGTAAGATAACGGATCTGGGTATGTCCGATTATAACTATACACTGTTCGAGTCCATGCTGAGAGTTCCTCACGGCGTTATCCTCGTTACAGGACCTACCGGTTCAGGTAAAACTACCACGCTTTACGCCGCTCTCGGTGAGATCGCCAAGCCTAACGTAAACGTCGTAACAGTTGAGGACCCTGTCGAAAAGGCTATCGACGGAATCAACCAGTGTCAGGTTAATATGAAGGCCGGCATGACATTCGCCGCAGCCCTCCGTTCTATCCTCCGTCAGGACCCTGACGTAGTAATGATCGGTGAGATGCGTGATACCGAGACAGCAGATATCGGTATCCGTGCCGCTATCACAGGTCACTTGGTTCTCTCCACACTCCATACCAACGACGCTGCTTCCACGGTTGTCCGTCTGGTAGATATGGGCGTTGCTCCTTACATGGTTGCTACTTCGCTTATCGGCGTTATCGCACAGCGACTCGTTAAGGTTCTCTGCCCCGATTGTAAGAAGCCGAGAATGACAACTCCCGAAGAAAATGACCTTATGGGTATAGATCACTCCATACAGATATTTGAGGCCGGCGGCTGCCCTGCCTGCAACAACACAGGCTACAGAGGAAGAACCGCTATCCATGAGATCATTCACTGTACAACAAAGGTTTCCTCCATCATCGCAGGCGGCGGTACTAAGGAAGAGATCGAAAAGGCTGCCAAGGAACAGGGAACCAAGCTTCTCCGTGACAACGCTGCCGAGCTTGTACAGGCTGGCGAAACATCAATCGACGAGCTTGTAAGAGCTACATATACAGTATAATGGCTTTGCACCTAATATAGGGAGGATAATTAATATGGCAATCGAAATTCATAGAATACTTGACGAGGTAAGACTCCTCGGCTGTTCTGACCTTCATTTCACAGACAGGATCGCTCCTGTTGTACGTCTTAACGGTACTCTCAGAACCATGCGTTCACAGTACCCCGAAATGGACGAGGAGGAAATACTCAATATCGTTCATCAGATGACAAACGACGCTCAGCAGACCAGCGTAAACAATCACCACGATACCGACTTCTCGTTCACAACAAGAAGCGGCTACCGTCACCGTGTAAATGTATACTTCCAGAAGGGCAAGCCCGCTATCGCTATCCGTCTTCTGAGAAACGATATCCCTACTCTTGAGGATCTGGGACTTCCTCCGATACTTGCAGACTTCGCTATGCGTCCCCGTGGACTTGTTCTCGTAACAGGCCCTACCGGTTCGGGTAAGTCTACCACTCTCGCTGCTATGATCGACTTCGTTAACCTTAACAGAAGCGCTCACGTTATCACAGTTGAGGATCCTATCGAGTATGTTCACGAGCACAAGAGATGTATGGTAAACCAGAGAGAGATCGGCGACGACGTTGATAACTTCGCCCTCGCTCTGAGAGCTGCCCTCCGTGAGGACCCCGATGTTATCCTCGTAGGAGAAATGCGTGACTTCGAGACTATCCAGGCTGCCGTAACCGCTGCCGAAACAGGACATCTCGTTATGTCAACACTTCATACAACATCTGCCGCTGATACCATCAACCGTATCATCGACGTTTACCCCGAGCATCAGCAGCAGCAGATCAGAACACAGCTGGCTAATAACCTTGTAGCCGTTATCTCACAGACCCTTATCCCCAAGAGAGACGGTACAGGACGTATCGCCGTAATGGAGATACTCAACGTAACTGACGCTATCTCGGCTATGATCCGTGATAACAAGATACATCTGGTACAGTCTGCTATTCAGACCGGTAAGCAGCAGGGCATGATGTCTCTGGATATGGAGCTTGCAAGACTGGTATCCAAGAACGTTATCAACGAGGTGGACGCTCTGGAGAAGTGTCTCGACAAGCAGGAGTTCTATCGTTTCCTGTCGCAGCTCGGCGGCGGCGGAATGAGAGGCGGAATGCAGCCTCAGATGCAAGGCGGAATGCAGGGCTGATAAAAACCTTAACGCTTATACTACCGTCGGACGTAAAATATGTCCGACGGTTTTCCTTTCTGTACTATTATAATATAAGTAAAAAGTGCCGGAGGAGCATTTTTTTTGAAAAATGAGCTTGTTTTTTTCTGAAAAAACCAGATGAAAAAATGAAAAAAGAGCCATAAAATATGAAAAATACCCCTATACAAAAAGTATATACAGCTGTGAATATAACAAAAACAAGATAAAACAATTACTTTATTCATAGATTCTTGTGCAATTCGACGGAAACCCTAAAAAATATAGGCCTATTCACCGTACTAATGTAAAAAGTGCCTTGATATATGGATTTTTTTTTCAAAAAGTGTTGACATTATATGAATAAGGTGGTATACTATAATCACAGGGAAGGGAAAGGGAGATAAAAAATCCCCGAACCCAAAAAACGAGTGGAAGCAAAGAGCTTTCACAAATCTATATTTATTAAGGAGGGTTTTCTTATGAAAACTACAAAGAAAGGCTTTACACTTATTGAGCTCATCGTTGTTATCGCTATCATCGGTGTTCTCGCAGCAATCCTCGTTCCTTCAATGCTTGGTTATGTTAAGAAGTCCAAGGTTTCTTCTGCTAACTCAACAGCAAGCACACTCCAGAAGGCTATCAACACAACTCTGATCGAAGTTGACGAGCAGACACAGTCTTCAGGCGATATCACAGCTGTTTCCAAGGCTGACAACAAGTCAAGTACAGCTATCACATTCACAGGTGCTCCTTCAGGCGTTGACTGCGAGAAGAAACTTAAGAACTACATGGAGAAGGCTAAGAAGATCGCTTTCACAGCTAAGTGCGAAGGCGGCGCTTGCGTAGCATGTGCAGTTCAGCTCGACAAGACATACACAGGTACAGCTCCTTCAGGCGTAGTTACAGTTGACAACTACAAGACATACAGCAACAAGATGGGCGATGCTCTTACAGAGGCTGAGAAGCTTGCTTCATAATCGGTAACGATTAGTCACTTGAAATGAAATTAAGAAATGCTCCTTCCAATCGGAGGGAGCATTTTTTATAAGGATAATGAGGCGCAGAATATCGGCTAAATGCACAATAAACAGGCGTAAAAATTGTTGCCTCACTACGGTTTTCATTATTGACAAAATGTGAACTTTTTGATATAATGTATATGAAGAATTGTATTGGGAGGTGCATTTCTATGAAAACGAAAAAGACGAGAAAGGGTTTCACATTGATAGAGCTTGTAATGGTTCTTGCCATCATGGGGATCCTGATCGCTATTATAATACCTTCATGGAGCTATTTTGTTAGAAGATCGCGTGAGAGGACTGCTAATGCAAAGGCTAAGGTTATATTCAATGCAGCGCAGACCGAAGTCACGAGAGTTAATATGAAGGAGAGACCTGATCTCAATGTCGCAAATGATCCCGCAGCTGACAGCGTAAAAAGGGCTAATGCCCAAAACGCTCTGTATATAGGCGATGGTGATTTTTATTTCTATTGGGACGGCAAGAATGGCGCCGAGGTAGATAAGGACGGAAATGATATCGGTTCTGATTCCAAGAGCAATATATCATTTGCCAACGGTATAAATAATATCAATAATAACGGCGAAGGTGTTTATAAGATATATGTTAATAACTACAATGTTCAGTCTGTAGTTTATTCTGATCTTGCAAAGGGTAGATACAAGGGTACATATCCTCGTATGATGGATGATTTGCCGGATGCGGTAAGATCGTCTGTAAGGTCAAATGCGGTTCAGAGCATTGATCTTAAATCAATAGTATAATGATAATAACGCAGCTTTCGGGCTGCGTTTTATTTTTTTGTCATTTTTCTGCCGACTGTGAGCTTTCAACATTTATAACTTTGCATAGTTGAAAATCTTCTGCTTGACACCGCAATCAAAAAGAGGTATAATATATTTACTGTCCGACAGAGAGCGAAAGCGGTCGAGGAAAAATTTTTCAGAATAAAATGAAAAAAGTGCTTGACAAATCTGCTGGAAAGTGATATAAT
>NZ_CAMYUE010000013.1 GCF_947301925.1 uncultured Ruminococcus sp. | reverse complement strand
ACATGAGCCAGTTCGGCGGCGGCGGACAGGGCGGCTTCGACATGAGCCAGTTCGGAGGCGGCGGACAGGGCGGCTTCGACATGAGCCAGTTCGGCGGCGGCGGTCAGGGCGGCTTCGACATGAGCCAGTTCGGAGGCGGCGGCCAGGGCGGCTTCGATATGAGCGGCTTCGCAGGCGGCTTCACCGGCGGCGGCGGAAATATCGGCAGCGATCCCGGCACCGGCGGAAACGCTACAAAGGGCCTCAACGCAAAGATAAAGGGCGATATGCCCACAACTGTTCCCGCAGGCGTTGAAAAGAGCGGTGCCTGCAAGGTAGAGCACAAGACATATAACTGTAAATTCACAGGCGGCACAAAGGGATGCAACGTAGTTCTTCCTCCCAATTACGATTCGAGCAAGAAGTACCCCGTAATGTATGTTCTCCACGGCATAGGCGGCGATGAGGAGAGCATGAAATCGGGCATGGGCGTTCAGGAGCTTATGGCAGGTCTTATTTCCAGCGGTCAGGCCGAGGAAATGATAATCGTTCTTCCCAGCCAGTACACAAGCAAAAACGCTCAGGGCGGCGGCTTCGCTATCAATCAGGAGGTTTGTGCAGCTTACGACAACTTCCTCTATGATATCGCCGACAGCCTTATCCCCTTCATTGAATCCAACTATCCCGTAAAGACGGGCAGAGAGAACAGAGCTATCACAGGTTTCTCAATGGGAGGCCGAGAAGCTATCTATATCGGTCTTATGCGTCCCGACCTCTTCGGTTATGTGGGCGGTGCCTGCCCTGCTCCCGGAATCACTCCCGGCAAGGATATGTTCATGGAGCACCCCGGCTGTATGCAGCCCAGCGAGATGAAGTTCAGGGACGTTGGTCCCGAGCCTGAGGTATTCATGATCACAGGCGGTACAAACGATCAGGTCGTTGGTACATTCCCCAAGGAGTACAGCGATATTCTCACAAATAACGGTGTTGAGCACGTTTATCAGTCAATCCCCGGCGGCGGTCACGGCGCAGAGTCCGTAAAGCCTCATCTCTATACATTCATGAGATACGCTTTCAAGTCAAATGAGGGCGGCACAACAACCAATCCCGGCACAACAACCAATCCCGGCACAACAACCAATCCCGGAACGACAACCAATCCCGGAACAACAACCAATCCCGGAACAACAACCAATCCCGGTACAACAACAGATCCCGGCTTCGGTACAATGGATCCCGGTCAGTTCAGCGGACAGGGCGGACAGGCAGGCGGTACTGTTGATCCCGGCACCGTAACACCCGGCAAGCTCACAAAGGCTGCCATAAACGCAAAGGTCTCCAAGTGGGGCGACTCCAACGGCGACAATGTTGTTGAGCTGGCTGACGCTATATTTGTAATGCAGTCACTTGCCAACCCCGATAAGTATAAGCTCACACAGCAGGGCAAGGACAATGCCGACGTAGTTGACGCAGGCGCAGGCATCACTTCCAGTGACGCACTTGCTATCCAGAAGTACCTCCTGGGAACATTATCTGCACTTCCCGAGAGCTACATGGACGGTATTTCGTGATCTGACCCTTCATAATTGTATATAACAGGAAACGCACCGGAACTCTGAGCTCGGTGCGTTTTCTTTTTTTGTGCCGAAAAGCAACACAGCCGCTCAACATATACTTCCTGTTTTTGTTGAAAACAAACATTAAAATCTTGATGTTTTAATGCGGTTTTTTGTAAAATGAAGACTGAAAATTAAGCACGATCCATTCCGGTCTGCTCTGTGCGTTGACATAAAGTACGCTCCTGTGCTAAAATTGTATCACAGATATAAATAAAGCTGTGGATATGACGCAGCTTAAATAATGTGTTGATACACATTCAGGGAGTTGGTAAGGAATGAAATCCGGACGAACCAGAAAGTTCATTTCGCTTTTTATCTCCGCCTGCATGGTGGTGCCCGCTGTAAACGGCGGCGTTCCGTTCAGGGGAATGAAAAGCACAGGCCTGACCGCAGAGGCTGCATATGCTCACGATGACGACCTCGTGCTGCGCTATGACAGTATGGCAGGCTACACAAGCACAGACAACGCATTCAACAATGACGAGTCCTTCTACCGCGCACTGCCCATAGGCAACGGCCGTATAGGCGCAATGGCCTACGGCAACTACCCCGACGAGATATTCGATATCAACGAATGTACCGTCTGGAGCTCGGGCCCAGGCAACAACAACAGGGACGGCGCTTCAAAGCGCCTCGGCGAGGTGCAGGAGCTGCTGAGGCAGGGCAAGTACACCGACGCGGATTATATCGTGGGTCACGAAATGATCGCGGGCGGTGAGGCAAAATACCAGAAGGTGGGTGCTCTAAAGCTCAGCTTCGGCCATGAGAAGGTGTCGGATTACTCGAGGGAGCTGGACATGAACGACGCAGTCGCAAGAAGCTCCTATACCTTCGGAGGAAAGCGGTATACCCGCGAGTCCTTCGTAAGTCACCCCGATCAGGTCATGGTAACAAGGATAACCTGCGACAGCCCTTCGTCAGTTTCACTTACGGCGGGCTATGACGGAGTCCTCAACGGTACGGTGACCACCGACGGCAGTGATACCCTCGTTGCAAACGGTCACGGTGACGAGGATCTCTGGATAAGAGGCGCGGTGTATTTCTCAACGCGGAGCAGGTTCGTGCCCGAGGGCGGTACTGTCAGCGCAGGAAACGGCAAGGTGACGGTATCGGGAGCGGATTCTCTGCTGATAATCACCTCCGTGCGCACAAATTATGTGGACTACAGGACCTGCAACGGCGACGAAAAGGGCGACGCAAAGGCTGATATAGAGCGCACTGAGGGTATGTCCTACGATCAGCTTTACGAAAACCACAAAAAGGACTATCAGGAGCTCTTCAAGCGCGTGGATATAGATATGGGCGGAGACAGCGAGGCTGCACGCACCATGACGGCGCCGCAGAGGATAGCCTCCTTCGGTTCCAGCGACGACCCGAAGATGGTAAAGACCCTTTTCCAGTACGGAAGATATCTTATGATAAGCGCCTCCCGTGACGCTCAGCCCATGAACCTTCAGGGCATATGGAACAAGTATTCGGCTCCTGCATGGGGCAGCAAGGCCACTACCAACATCAACTACGAGATGAACTACTGGCCTGCTTTCACCACAAATCTGGCAGAGTGCTTCACTCCCTTCGTGGAAAAGTCAAAGGGACTTGCTCAGGCAGGCAATGAGACCGCAAAAGTCCATTACGGCATTTCCGAGGGCTGGGTGCTCCACCACAATACCGACCTGTGGAACAGGACGGGGCCTATCGACGGCACCTGGGGACAGTGGCCCGTAGGCGGCGCGTGGGTGTCGAATATGCTCTATGACGCCTACCGCTTCAATCAGGACGAGGAGTACCTTGCGGACATATACCCCGTTATAAAGGGCAGCGCACAGTTCCTCAACCAGCTTATGACCACCGCCGATATAAACGGTCAGGAGTATATGGTCATAAGTCCCAGTACGTCCCCCGAGCTTAATCTGCCGCCGTACCGCGATACCTATGTGGCTCACAGCGTCACCATGGACAACGGCATAGCAAGAGAGCTCTTCAAGGACGTAAGCGAGGCCTCGGAGATACTGGGGCAGGACAGCTCCCTGAGGAAGGAGCTCAACGAAAAGCTCACACTCATACGTCCCGAGACTATTGGCAAATGGGGACAGATACAGGAATGGGCGGAGGACTGGGACAACTCCAATGAGAAGCACCGCCATATCTCCCATATGTACGCCCTTTATCCCGGTTTTGAGATCACTCCCGAGGACAATCCTACCACCGCAAAGGCGGCGGCCACTTCACTGAATGCCCGCGGCGACGACGGCACGGGCTGGTCGGAGGCGTGGAAGCTCAACTGCTGGGCAAGACTTGAGGACGGCGAACACGCATACAAGCTCATCAAGCTCCTCATCACTCCCGTGAGCAGGAGCGGACGGCTTTACGATAACCTGTGGGACGCTCATCCCCCCTTCCAGATAGACGGCAATTTCGGATTTACCTCCGGTGTGGCGGAAATGCTGCTCCAGAGCCAGAATGACGTTATAACTCTTCTTCCCGCTATACCGAAGCAGTGGTCCGAGGGCCACGCCAACGGTCTCTGCGCAAGAGGCAATTTTGAGGTAAAGGAAATGAGCTGGAAGAACGGCAGGCTGGAAAAGGCAACTATCCTTTCAAAATCAGGCGGCACCTGCACTGTCAGATATGGCGGTGCGGAGGTGAGCTTCGATACCGAAAAGGGCGGGGAGTATACTCTCGGCGCGGAGCTTCAGCTTGAGGGTACTGCCTCTGAGCTGAAAAACCTTGCGCTGGGCTGTGAAGTAACGGCCTCCGGCGGAAACAGCGGCGAGGACGCTTCCATGGCGGTGGACGGCGACAAGGGCACCAAATGGTGCCACGACGACGGTCTCGGCGGCGAATGGATACAGGCGGATCTGGGGCAGGTGTGCGATATACAGCGCTGGAGCGCGGATTTCGCAGGCGTAAAGGAGAATATCAGATTCAATCCCCGTGACTTCGTACTGAAGGCCAGCACCGACGGCGAGAGCTGGACGGTGATATCCGAGGTACATGGCAATACCAAGAGCTCCTGCGGACGTAATGTCAGCGGAGTTTCCGCAAGATATGTCCGTCTGGAGCTCCTGACCGCCACTCAGGACAACAGCGGCGGAGCAAGAGTTTACGAGCTGGAGATCTGGGGCGGCGACGGAAAGCCGCCTGCTGCCCGCACTGCGTATAAGAAGTACAGCGGAGGCGGCTACAGCTTCATGTACGGCGGCATACGCAAAGACGAGGAGGGCGGCCCCGAGATAGGCTATATCACCGACGGCTCCTATGTGGTGTTCCGCGGACTGGACTTTGAGAGCGGTGCTGAAAGCTTCCGCGTAAGTGCGGCAAGCGCCACCGACGGCGGAAAAATCGAGATACGCACGGGCTCCGCGGAGGGTACGCTCCTCGGCACCTGTGATATCGCCGGCACCGACGGCTGGGGAGAATACATTGAAAAGACCTGCGCTGTCAAGCAATGCGAGGGCGTGAACGACGTATACCTCGTGTTCCGCGGCGGTGACGGCTATCTGTTTAACGTCAGGGACTTCGGCTTCTACGGCATTGCAGGCGATGTGAACTGCGACAGACAGGTGGACGTATTTGACATGATACTCATGCGAAAGGCTCTCATAAATAATGCGGAGCTCAGCGGTCTGGGACTGTCCAATCTGGATATGAACCGCGACAGCGAAACGGGAGTTGCCGACGCTGTAATGCTCCAGAGGTACCTGCTGGGCAGGAGCTGACAGAAATACTTTAAAGCCACAGTATCCGATGAAATTGTCGGTATACTGTGGCTTTTCTATTGACAATCGCCCGGGTCAGGCATATAATGATTACCGGGATAAATGTGATGGACAGAGAAAAACGGTTCGGGACTCACTCAAAAAAATCGTAACAGGTGAGAGAAATGATATTTTGCTTCGTCTAATATACAGATAGACAAACGGGAAAGCGACAGAAAGCTGTTCCCGTTAAGGAGATGGTCTGAGGATGAGAAAGCATATGGATAAGATAATGCAGAGAATGCTGGCGCTGCTGTTTGCGGTGATGACAGCTGCCGCCGCAGCTGTTCCGCGGTATTCCTTCGCGGACAGCGAAAAGAAAGAGGACGAGGAGAACAAGCTTGTATACGAGAAGATACCCGTATCCGATCTTGAGGTCAGCGAGCTCTCCCCCGATACTGATGTGGCCTTTGACTATACCGACTGGTGGTACAGCGAGTGGGAGGACTGCCGCTATATCTTCCTGCCCTCAACTGCGGACAGGAGCAGTCTCAGGATAACCTATGAGGCAAAGGGTGAGCTTACTCTCAACGACGTTCCCGTAATATCAGGGGAGATGACCTCTGTGCTCAGTGAAGCGGACGAGTTTCAGGTAAAAGTCGGGAAGAAGGACTGCGGCACACTGAAGATCATGCAGTCTCAGCTGGGCTGCATATTCCTGACCACATCACATCTGGGACTTGGTGCGCTGGACAAGAACGGCCGCCTCACCGAAACAGGCGCGGCGGCAATGGTCAATGCCGAGGGCGGCACAGAATACATCGGCGATATCGAGAAGATCACCTCACACGGCAATTCCTCATGGGATTACAGCAAGAAGAAGTCATATAACCTGAAGCTGCCTCAGAAGGAGGACCTTTTCGGTATGGGCAGCGCCAAGAAGTGGGTGCTGCTGTCCAATTATCTGGATCATTCCATGCTCAGGAACAAGACCGCCGAGGAAATGGCAAAAGCTATAGGTATGGACTATGTTCTGGATTCGGTCTTCGTTGATCTCTATGCGGACGGCTCCTATCGCGGCACCTATCAGCTCAGCGAGAGGATGCAGATACAGAAGAACCGCGTGGATATACGGGATCTTGAGGAAAAGACAGAGAAGCTCAACGACAAGGCGCTGAAGGAATACCCTCATAAGGCCGAGGGAGCGGCAAAAGTCAGCGAGTACATTGAGAACAGCTATAAATACTATGATATTCCCAACGATCCCGATGATATCACGGGCGGATATCTTTTGCAGCTTCAGCAGTGGAACAGGTACGGCATCAAGTCAGACAGCGGCTTTGTCACCTCACGCGGACAGGCTGTTGAGATAGACGGCCCCGAGTACGCTTCAAAGGCGCAGGTGGAGTATATCCGCGCCTTCGTTCAGGATATGGAGGACGCTATATACTCCGAGGACGGTTATAACTCCAAGGGAAAGCACTACAGCGACTATATGGACGTGGATTCCCTTATAGACGCCTATCTTTTACAGGAGTTCAGCGAGAATATCGACGCTACCAATACCAGCTTCTATATGTGGAAGGAGTCCGACAAAAAGGGCGACGGCAGGATACATTTCGGCCCCGTATGGGATATGGATCTGACCTACGGCAATTTCAGGGCTGTGAAGTCCAATTCCGACGGCCTTTCGGCGTATTCCATGAATACCGATAACCTGTTCGTCATATGCTTCCCCATACACGGCTATAAGGAGAGCGGACGGGATACCCTCGGCGTAAGCTGGGTGGGACAGCTCTACAAGAACAAGAATTTTGCAAGACGTGCCGCAAGCGCCTATTTCGGGCGGCTCATGCCCTTCCTTGAAAGGCTCACCGATAAGGAAGACCCGTATATAAAGGAGCTTGCCGAGAGCATACAGTCCTCCGCGGAGATGAACAACGCACGCTGGCATACCTATGGAGGCCCCGATTACAGCGTTTTCGGCAATTCCAGCGGAAAGGACTTCATGGATTCAGTGGAGCTGGTAAGAGATTTTGCGGAGAGGCGCATGAACGGCCTTGTCAATCAGTGGAAGAAAAAGAGCTTCGTCCGCGGCGATGTGAATTCCGACGGAAAGTTCGACACAGCTGATCTGGTATCCATGCAGAAATGGCTGACAAAGGGCGGCGAGCCTCTCGACGACTGGCTGGCAGGCGACCTTTACCCCGATGACTGCATTGACGTATTCGACCTTTGCATAATGAGAAAAGAGCTGCCGGGCGGTTAAGCACGGCAGTTTTTTTCGTAAGGGTGAAATATGCGGCTTCGTATCTCGACTATATAGGCAAGAGGACCTCATGCCTCGTGAAAGGAGGCTTATTATATGGACGACGCGTCTATTATGGACTTGCTCCTGAAAAGAG
Organism: uncultured Ruminococcus sp.; assembly: GCF_947301925.1. Lineage (GTDB taxonomy): Bacteria > Bacillota > Clostridia > Oscillospirales > Ruminococcaceae > Ruminococcus. The sequence continues at coordinate 81,257 of NZ_CAMYUE010000013.1, read as the reverse complement.
ATGAGAGCGCCATCGCGGAGCTCAGACGCAGCTACGAAAGACTGTGCTTCAGTATCGCAGGGAACCTGCTCTCCCCAGAGGACGCCGAGGAGTGCGTGAATACGGCGTTTTTCGATGTGTGGCGCAATATACCGCCCGAACGTCCCGACGACCTGAAGACATATCTGTGCCGTATAGTGAAAAACAAGGCCATAGACAGGCTGAAATACAACTCGGCGGAGAAAAGAAACCCGCAGCTCACAGTGTCGCTGGACGAGCTGGCGGAATGTGTGCCCGACAGGAACGGGGGCGATATCTCAGCGGAGAAGCTGGCGGGGCTCATAAGCAGCTTCCTCAGAACTCAGGACGAAAAGCACAGAAAGGTTTTCGTAAGGCGTTACTGGTACGGCGATTCGCTTGCAGCTGTTGCGGAGCTCTACGGCATGAACGAGAGGACTGTGGCTACATATCTTTTCAGGACAAGGAAAAAGCTGAAGGAATTCTTAACGAAAGAGGGGTATTATCATGGATAAGCTGGATATTTTTGAAGCCGTAAATATGATAGACGAAGATATCGTAAAGGAAGCGGCTGCTGATAATGCAAAGCCCGAAAACACATACCATAAGGATATCACCGTTTCGGGCGTGGAGAAGTACGGCGGTATCACATGGCAGAGGATAGCCGCCATAGCCTCTGCGGTGCTGCTTATTGCAGGCATAGGCGCAGGAGGTGCGCTGATGCTGAAAAGGCGTCCGCCTGTCCTTGTGGAGTCCGTTGATACCACGGCGGAGGACACCACGGATAATGACGGGCTGAAAGCAGGCGGCGGAAAAGAGAAAAGCAGCTCCGAAAATGCTGAGGCGACTACAGTCAGGACATCGGAGTCTGTAGAGAAAGTAACAAAGGAAAGAAATAATACAGAAGGGGAGAAGGACAGTAACGGGGATAACGCAGCCGTGGAAAACACCGAGGCTCCCCGCGAGGAGGACGATGCGGCGGTGACAACGGCCGTGCAGACCTCATTGCAGTGGAAGACCTCTCCGACTGCTGCGGAGACAAAACCTAAGCCGACCACCGTTACTACGGCAGAGGTGCATTATCCCAATGAAAAGATCACCCTGCCTTCAATGGATCCTTCAAAAAATCCCTACATTGAATGGCAGATAAGAAGTGATATTTACGCATTGACCTGTTCCCCGGAGGATACAGCATGGCTGAACGCTCTTCTCAGCAGCCTCAGCTATCAGCCCTGTACCTGCGACGGATTGCCGCAGGGAATTTTCAACGGCAGCGACGGTAATGTATATCAGCTGAATTTCTCAGAGGGATGGATATGGCGGAATGGCCGTGAGGAAGCTTCCATGCCTGATGAGATACGCCAGTATTTTATAGGTATCATGGAGTAAAAACAATATGAAGTATTGCACGGCGACTATATAAGCCGCCTGTACATGAAAAAATCTCCGCAGACCCTGTGCTGTCTGCGGAGATAGTTTTATTTATGCCATTTGCTGTTGAGGAAGTCTATCCTCTTGTTGAGCCAGTCGATAAGGAAGGCGCCTGCGTCAAGCTGGCTGCGGCATTCCTTTGCGGGCTCAGAGAGCTCGTCAATAAAAGGCCTGTTCTCGGTGAGATTCTTCCACTTGGAGTAGTTCTTGTCGAATTCATCTGCAAGCTGCTGGCTGTCATCGGCCACAAGCTGGCAGGTACGGGTGAACAGACCGCTGTCGTAGGCCTTTGTCCACTTTTCCTTTACGATGTCCTGATACCAGTCCTCATAGGCGAGGACAGCCAGCCACGGGTTTATGGTATCATAGCCGCCTACAGCCGATCCGCCGTTTACGTCGGGGACAATATTTGCCGCGTAGAAGCCCTTTCCGTCAAGGCAGCGATCCTTGTTGCCCATGGCGGAATCGAAGTCCCAGGGAGCTTCAAAGGTGAGCCTGCCGTCGCCCTCGGGGCCGAAATCAGCGTCCATGTAGAAGCTTGACCAGTAGATATCCGCATCACAGGTGAGCTCGCTTATGATGTAGGTATCCGCAAGGGAGTTTACGTTTACTACCTTTTCGACTGCCTGACGGGGAGTCATATCATCGGCGGGAGCAATGGAGGAATAGTCCGCGCTGAATGCGTAGGCCTTGTCATTGTAGGCTGCCTCATACATTATCCTGTAGACGTTGTTGACGTAGCTCTCTATGAAATCGTGCTGCTCCTTTGAGTTTATGGTGCTCTTTATAGTCATGCCGACTTCGTTCCTATGGGGCGTGGGGGACATGGTCCTGCCGCCGCCGTCCTTGCTGCCGTCATAGGGCGTCAGGGGAGCGTTGTCCGCAAAATCAAGGGAGAAGCCGTGAAGCTCGTCCTCATAGCTGTAATAGCCGTCATATTCCATGAAATAGCCGATATCCGTGCCTGTGTAATCCTTTTCGGGCTCGGTGATATCAACTCTGTGGGAGCTGACCTGCTGCATCTCGGAGAGCAGGTACACGCCGAAGTATTCGCCGTTTATCTTCACGGTTACCAGCTCGGAGTCGGCGGCGTAGAGACCGTCCTCCTCCATGAGTCCGCGTGCGGCGTAGAGGGCGGCCTTGTTGCGCAGCATGGAGCCGTCCTTGTATTCCGCAAGGAGCAGCCAGTTCTTCATGGCTTCGCCGTTATTGAGCCCCAGAAGGCTCTGCTTCTCGGTGAATTTTATCCTAAGCGGCTTTTTGTCGTAGGTGGTGGTCCAGTTTCCGCGGACCTTCACCTGTGCTTCGGCAGAGGCGAGCAGGGAAGTGCCGTCACTGCCGGTGAGAGTGACGGTGCAGTCCTCGTAGTAGGGCTCGGGAGGCATTTCGTAATTGGGAGTCCACGAGGCGATCTGCTCGGAAACGTGCTTTGCCACGGGTTTTCTTACGAATTCCATTACCTTTCTGTCGTCGCTGACTGTCTGGATCGACAGAACGGGGAGAGTTCTCTGTTCCTCGGCGGCCTTCAGTTCGGTGGAAACTTTGAACTGAGTTTTCTTTGAGGCAGAACAGCCTATAAACAGCACAGCCGAAAGGGCTGCGGCTATAAATGCAGATGATCTTTTCATTTGTTGCTGTACCTTTCATGTAAAATGTAAGTAAAGTATATCACAAACAGGAAAAAAATGCAACAGAAATCGTATATATCTCTTTGGCTGTTGCTTTTTTATGGGCTTTATGATATAATCAATATGTATATTCTGTAATGGATACAATGACAGCTGACGTCTCTGCGGGCTGCGGGGACAGCAAAACTGGAGGTCATAGGTTTGATAATCACCAAAACACCCTTCCGTATGTCGTTTTTCGGCGGCGGAACAGATATGGAGAGCTTTTTCAGAGAGCACGGCGGTGCGGTACTCTCCACCACCTTTGATAAATACTGCTATGTCAACGTCAGGCATCTGCCCAGGTTTTTCGACTACAGGTCGGAGTTTTCCTACTCAAAGACCGAGCGTGTCACAGATGTTGACTCCATAGCTCATCCTGCTATCAGGAATGCCATGAAAATGCTGGATATGCACGAGATAAGGCTCACCTATGAGGCTGATCTCCCTGCAAGATCGGGTCTTGGCACAAGTTCATCATTCGCTGTGGGTATGCTCAATGCCTTCTACGCCCTCAAGGGCAGATACGCCGACAAGAAAAAGCTGGCGGACGAGGCTATCCACCTTGAGAGAGTCCTCTGCGACGAGGCAGGCGGCTGGCAGGATCAGATCGCCGCTTCCTTCGGCGGCTTCAACAGGATAAACTTCAGCGCCGACGGCTATGAGGTGCTTCCCGTGATAATCAGTCCCGAGAGAAAGAAGCAGCTCAACGACAATCTTATGATGTTCTTCACGGGCTTTACCCGTTTCTCGGCAGCTGTACAGCAGGCGAACAATCTGGGCTCTGCCGACAAGACCGCTCAGCTCATGGAGATGTACAGCCTTGTGGACGACGCGGAAAGGATACTAACTGACAGGAATGCAGACCTTGACGACTTCGGCAGGCTCCTTGACCATACCTGGAGACTGAAAAGACAGACGGGCTCCGCAGTAAGCACCGACAGCATAGACGCTCTCTACGAGAGAGGCATAGCCGCAGGCGCTGTGGGCGGAAAGCTTCTTGGCGCAGGCGGAGGCGGCTTCCTGGTATTCTATGTGCGCCCCGACGACCGCAAAAGGGTAAGAGAGGCCATGAAGGATCTTATGTATATCCCCTTTGAGTTCGAGAACAGCGGCACACAGGTGATATACTATACTCCCGAGACCTACGAACCAAGGGAAGATGAATGATATGAAAACAGTTATCATGGCAGGAGGCAGGGGCACCAGAATAAGCTCCGTGGCCTCTGATATACCGAAACCGATGATAAGGATAGAGGGCAAGCCCGTTCTGGAGCACGAGATAGCGTGTCTCAGGGAGCAGGGCTTCACCGATATCATAATAACCGTTTCACACCTTGCGGAGCATATCATGAACTATTTTGGTGACGGAAGCTCCTTCGGCGTGAACATAGAATACTTCGTGGAGGAGCAGCCCCTTGGCAATGCGGGAGCTCTGCTGAAGCTCCGTCCGCAGCTCACCGAGGATTTCCTGCTGCTGAATGCAGACGCGGTATTCGATATAGACTTCAACCGCTTTGTGGCCTATCACAGGGAAAAAGGCGGCCTTGTCACCCTTTTCACCCACCCCAACAGCCACCCCTACGACAGCGGCCTTCTTATAGCCGATGACAGCGGTGCTGCGGAGAAATGGCTGACCAAGGAGGAATCGCGTCCGCAGTGGTACAGGAACAGAGTCAATGCGGGACTTCACGTTATATCGCCCCTTGCTCTTGATATGTGCGGCATCAGCGCCGACGAGGTTGGTACGGAAAGAGACGGAAAGACCGTAAAGGTGGACCTTGACAGGCAGATACTGAAGCCCCTCTGCGGCAGCGGAAAGATGTTCTGCTATGACAGTCCCGAGTATGTCAAGGATATGGGCACTCCCGACCGCTATGAGGCGGTGTGTGCGGATTTTGCCGCAGGCAGGGTAAGTGCGCGTAACCTGAAGCATAAGCAGAGGGCGGTTTTCCTCGACCGTGACGGCACAATAAACAAATATGTGGGCTTTCTGCGTGATATAGAGCAGTTTGAGCTTCTTGACGGAGCAGCAGAGGCAGTGCGCAGGATAAACACATCGGGCTTTCTTGCGGTGGTGGTCACCAATCAGCCGGTTATCGCAAGGGGAGAGGTCACCTTCGGGGAGCTCTCGGAGATACACAACAAAATGGAGACCCTTCTCGGACAGGAGGGGGCTTACCTTGACGGTATATACTACTGTCCCCACCACCCTCACAAGGGCTATGAGGGAGAGGTGCCCGAGCTGAAGACGGATTGCAGCTGCCGCAAGCCAAAGGCAGGTATGCTGCTCAAAGCGGCAGAGGAGCTGAATATAGACCTGTCCCGTTCATGGATGGCAGGCGACGGTGAAAACGATATCCTTGCAGGAAAGAATGCAGGGTGCAGGACGGCTCTTATCGGCAGTGAGGACTTAGGACAGGATATCACCGCAGACAGTCTGCTGGCAGCTGTTGAAAGGATACTGTCAGAGGAGCAGGAGGAGAATAAATGAACGAAAAGCTTATGAAACATATTGAGCTTCTTATTGAGAGATATCCCGTTCTTGAAGCGGCGAAGGATGACATCATAAACGCATATATTCTCATGGAGGAGAGCTACAGCAAGGGCGGAAAGCTGCTCATCTGCGGCAACGGAGGCTCAGCAGCAGACGCGGAACATATCGCGGGGGAGCTTATGAAGGGATTCAAGCTGCCGAGAAAGGTCATCGGTGACTTTGCGGAGAAGCTGACTGCCGTTGACGGAGAGCTGGGAAAGGTGCTGGCGGATAATCTTCAGGGAGCTCTCCCTGCAATAGCTCTGGACGGTCACCCTGCGCTGACGACTGCCTATATGAACGACTGCGAGCCTCTGCTCTGCTTTGCACAGCAGGTAAACGGCTACGGCAGGGAGGAAGATGTGCTGCTGGGCATATCCACCTCGGGAAACAGCAAAAACGTGCTCTATGCAGCGGTGGCTGCAAAGGCTAAGGGCATGAAGGTCATTGGCCTTACAGGCGCAAAGGACAGCCGCCTCTCAGATCTGGCGGACGTGTGCATAAAGGTTCCCCAGATCGAGACCTATATGATACAGGAACTGCATCTGCCCGTGTACCACTGCCTCTGCCTTATGCTGGAGGAGCGTTTTTTCGGATGATATTCTGATTATACAAGTACCCGTAAGCGGCACAGCGCCGTTTGCGGGTATTATTTTGTTTTGTCACTACTGTGGGGAGCAAAAACGCATTTCTCAACTAACGGTTGTAAAAAGTCAATAATAATTCGCTTGTATTCTACTTTAGGTTGTGATACAATATAAATGTAAAGTAAACGGAGAATAGGAGGTGTACCATGGACAGAAAAAGCGTTTTCAGAACAAATCTAGTAAAACGGAGAAAGGCTCTTGGTCTCACTCAGGAGCAGCTGGCGGTACGTCTCAATGTGTCGCCCCAGGCTGTTTCAAAGTGGGAGAATACCAGCTATCCCGACTGCGAGCTGCTGCCGCGTCTGGCAAAGGAGTTGAATACCTCCCTTGATTCGCTTTTTGGCGTTGATATAGTTGACAGCGAGAGGGATATAGAGCAGCTGGTCAACGATGAGATACGCTCAACGTCTCCCGAGCAGCTCTCTGAGAAGCTCATGCGCATAATGTATACTGCGCTGTGTGCCTGCAATCCCGGCAGCGATACGGTGGGAAGGCTCCATGACAGCTATGAGCATGAGACCTTCGCAGGACTGAAAACCGACCGCGAACTTGCAGTAGCCCGTATAAATCCCGATCTCAGGTACTTCTGCTTCCTTGAGATACCGGAAAACGGAGTCAACAGCTACTTCGGGGATACTACAAATATGATAAGGCTCTTCAATACCCTTGCGGACGCGGACGCTATAAGCATTATCAGCTACCTCGGCGCAAGCGTGCGCAACAAGATGTTCTCGGTGGAGATGATATCCGAAAAGCTTGGCATTGAACTTGAAAGGGTGCAGCACATAATCGACAGGCTGGACAGGTTCGGGCTTGTATGGAGGGTATCCGCGGATATAGCGGACAAGCCCGTGATACTCTACGGCTACACACATCAGATACCTCTTACTCTGATACTTGTGCTGGCAAAGAGCATAACCAATTATCTTCAGTACATGGATCCCAATGTGGAGCTGTGGATGCGCGGTGAATTCAGGCGTGAGGACGGCGTGCAGGACGAGGTGGTCCCCCAGGTCCCGTGGTGGGGAGAGGGTGAACTATAGGAAACAGCAGCTAAGGCTGTTGAGAATATCCGCCGACGGCATTACGGCGGAGCAGAAAACGGAGGAAAAAAACATGAAAAAAACAGCAGCATTCATTGCAGCCTGCGTAGTTTCGGGCTGCACCGTGACATCGCCCGTGAGCGGTATCCCTCATAATACCGCAAGTGCGGCAGGAGGCTATGACATGAACGTGACAGTTGACCTCAAGGGCACAAAAAAGGAGATATCTCCTCTTATCTACGGCGTGAATCAGTATACCGCCGACCTGAAGGACGTTAAGGCTACGGCTGTACGTCAGGGCGGCAACCGTATGACTGCCTACAACTGGGAGACCAACGCTTCCAATGCGGGCTCGGACTGGAAGCACAGCTCTGACAACAATCTTTCGGATTCCGACTCTCCTGCGGACTGCGTACAGGTACTCTCAAAGCAGGCGGCAAAGTACGGTGTCAACTACAAGCTGACTACTCTCCAGCTGGCGGGATATGTTTCCGCAGACAAGAACGGTCCCGTTTCCGAGGAGGAAAAGGCTCCCTCAGACCGCTGGAACAAGGTGGTCCTCACAAAGAACGCTCCCTTTGCGGATACTCCCGACCTGACGGACGGAGTTGTCTACATGGACGAGTATGTGAACTATATCATCAATAAGCTGGGCGATTCCCAGTCTCCCACAGGCATACAGGGCTACAGCCTGGATAACGAGCCCGTGCTCTGGAACGACACTCACAGCAGGATGCACCCCGAGCCCGTAACTATCGAGGAGCTGGGCAGCAAGTCCGTCGAAATGGCAAAGGCTGTTAAGAAGCTGGATCCCAAGGCTGAGGTGTTCGGACCAGCACTGTACGGTTATACCGCATTCGATCATCTGGACGATGACGACGCTCATACCGAGTGGGAGGAAATAAAGAAGGCCAACAATTACCACTGGTATCTGGACTGCTATCTGGATCAGATGCGCAAGGCCTCCGAGGAGAGCGGAACAAGACTTCTTGACGTTCTGGATATACACTATTATTCTGAGTCAGCAAGAAACGGTATCGACGACAGACTTCAGTCCGTCCGTACTCTTTATGAGCCGGGCTTCGTTGAGAATAGCTGGATAGGACAGTGGTGCATGGAGAACGTGCCTATTCTTCCGACTATAAAGAACTCCATAGACAAGTATTATCCCGGTACAAAGCTGGGTATCTCGGAGTATAATTTCGGAGGCGGCGACAATGCCTCCGGCACTATCGCTCAGGCAGAGGCTCTGGGCTGCTATGCGGATCAGGGCGTATACTTCGCAACATTATGGGGCGGCGAGCCCTTCATTCTGGCAGGTATCGACCTCTACACCAACTACGACGGCAAGGGCGGCTGCTTCGGCGATACCCTTATACCTGCGTCTACCGAGGACGTGTCAAAGTCCAGCACATATGCGGCTGTAAACGCTGATGACGACTCGAAGGTAACTGTAATGATCACCAATAAGGATCAGAAGTCTGCCGAAAATGCAGTCATCGACCTTAAAAATGCGGACAAGGAGTACAAGTCTGCTGCTGTATATGCCGTATTCGGCGACAGCGAGGAGATAAAGCTAATCAACATCATCAAGGACGTCAAGGATAACAAGGTCAATGCAGAGCTCCCTGCATTCTCCGCAGCTATGGTCGTAGTATCCGACAAGGCCGACGCCTTTGACGGACTCAAGACCTACGAGGAGACAAAGACCGAGGTCAGGACAGTGGAGTTCACGGATATAGAGTCCATGACAAACGACAAGGGCTTCGTGGTAGTTCCCATCGAGGACGCAGAGCACCTTTCAAAGATAGTGATGAACGGCTCCGTAACATCTCCCGAAGGCTCCGGCTGGGGTACGGCAGGCTGTGCGGTATGTATGAACGTAAAGGCCAAGGACGGCACAGGCTTCTGGACATACAAGAGCTACAGCATGGGACTGGGCAGCAAGTCCACCGCAACAGTGAAGTTTGACGGCATATTCACCAGAGAGACAGGCGAGGGCGAAGAAAAGGTCAAGGAGGACCTTGAGGCCACGATCATCGAGGGTAAGGTAGAGCTCCAGCAGTGGTGGGAAGCCTCGGAAAAGGAAGATCACCTTGATCTCAGATATACAAGCATACAGGTGGTATATGAGTACCCGCAGGGAGAGGCTCCCGCAGTTACCACCACCACTTCAACTACCACCACATCTTCCGCAACTACCACTACTACAACAGTACCTCCGGTAAAAATCGGCGGCAACGGCGATACCAACTGCGACGGCACAGTTGAGCTGGCAGACGCCATACTCATCATGCAGGCTCTGGCTAATCCCAATAAGTACGGTCTTAACGGCTCCTTCGACAAGCACCTTACGGAGCAGGGCAAGCTCAACGGCGATGTTGATCCCGAGACTGAGGGACTTACCTCAAATGACGCCCTCCGCATACAGGAGTACCTGCTGAAAAAGATAAGCAGCCTTCCCTATACGGGAAAATAATAATACCCTCTCAGGAAAGGGCTCCCGCAGGAGCCCTTTTCTCCTATGCAAACAGAAAAGCTCCCCTCGGGGAGCTTTTTTCAGTCTGTGTATTCCGTGTGGTTCTTGCCGTTGTTCTTGCCCTTGTACAGCCTTTTGTCGGCGTGGGTGATAACGGTGTCGATCTTGTCTGTTGGTATGCCCTCGCTTACGCCGAAGGTCATGGTGACGCCGAAGAGACAGTCGTCGATCTCAAAGGTATGGGCTCTGAGGGACTTGTGTAACTGATCGGTGAAGTCGAGCCCGTCCACTATCTGTGATTCGGGCAGCACGAAAAGGAATTCCTCTCCGCCCCAGCGTGCGGCATATCCGCCGTCGGGGATAAGGCTTATGAAAAGGTTTGCGACGTATACAAGCACCTTGTCGCCTGTATCGTGGCCGTAGGTATCGTTTATGCTCTTGAAGTTGTCGATATCGCCTATACCGATGACGTATCTGCTTCGGGGGGTAACGCTGTTCCTGCGTATTTCCCTTATCTTCTCGTTCATTGCGCGGCGGTTGAAGAGCTGGGTCAGCGGGTCTATGGAGGCCGCCTTCTTGAACTCTTCGCTCTGCGCTGTAAGCTTGTATTCCATATTCACACGCTTGAGCATATACACTGTAAGAATATATACCATAGCGAGTACGCCGACAACGGCGTTGAAAATATAAAGCGAACCGATTATCTTATTGCTCGTGAAATTGTACTTCAGCTCTGCGTTGCTGATCTTTCTGACTCTCAGCCAGATAAACATCCCCATTGAAAGTGCCGAGAATATGTACGGCACAAGAAGCCGTCCCTTCATCACAAGGAAGAGAACAGGTATGATTATGAGCAGGAGTATGCCGAAATCGGGCTCCCAGCCCATAAGGTATGTAGCGAGGGAGGCGTGGACTATGACTTCCGTCGCGGCAGAATAAACCAGTATATTCTGGCCTTTCCTCAGAATGAGAATGAGGATAGTGAGACTCAGGTAGAATACTACGCTGAATATATTGAAATACATCATTTCTCTTACGCGGAGAATGATGAACATTATAAGATACGTTGTGTGAGCAAGAAGGCAGAGAGCAAAACCGATAGCATAAATGAACCTCTCATTTGTCTCCTCAAACAGCTTCTGGTTATTGGCGACAAAATCACGGATCATCTCCGAGCTTCTGCTTGTACTCATAAAGGCTATCACTTCCCTTCGGGTGACGCATTTGTTTCAGGATAGGTGCTGATATTATTATATAGCATTTTAGTGAGAATTGCAATAAACAAAATGTAAAAATACGGTGCAGCGGTCATTTCTCCGCTGTGACAGGATGCTCCTCTATGTATCTGTCGAGTATCTCGGCAGCTGTCCGCACGAACTTCACGCAGGGGCGTACCTTATAATACTGCTCTGTGCGTCTTTCGGGCTCGGGAGTGCTTGTGACCTTCAGTCCCTTCAGCAGCTCGCTGCATATGATGGTATCGTGCTTTTCTCTGAAAAGAGCAGCCAGCTCCTGTATGCGGCGGTAGTGTTCTGCCTTTTCCTCGTGGGTGTAGCTGCCGCCAAGCCCGTACAGCACGCCTGCCACCATGAACATGGCGGAGCAGGTGCCGCAGACCTCTCTCATACGTCCCATACCGCCTCCGAATGAGGAGGAGAGACGCAGTGCGAGCTCCTCGTCCATACCTGTCACATCTGAGAATGCGGCAAATACAGACTGGGCACAGTTCAGCCCTCCCGCGAACAGAGCGCAGGCCTTTTCTGCATGATCTGATGCCATTGAGATCACTCCTTTATAAACAGTCAACGGAAATATTATATAACAAATCAGGCGAAAAATCAACAATAAATGCTTAAAAGATGACCGATTAAGTTAGAAAATGCTAACAAGTATAGTTCTTATTTTTACTGTTTTTTCTTGATTAACATTATGAAATGATGTATAATAAAAAAGTATGCAGGGCAGTGAATCCGCTGCCTAAAAACCGAAAGGAGTATTTATATGATTTATTCGCACGAAGTTGAAACAATGTGCCCTATCGCACAGGGCGTTGCTCACGGCGCTGCTCCGATCCCTGAGGAAGCTAAGTGGGTCAAGGCTAAGGAAATAAAGGACATTTCAGGCTTTACACACGGCATCGGCTGGTGTGCTCCTCAGCAGGGTACCTGCAAGCTCACACTCAATGTCAAGGAAGGCGTTATCCAGGAGGCACTTGTTGAGACTATCGGCTGCTCCGGTATGACTCATTCAGCTGCTATGGCTGCTGAGATCCTCCCCGGCAGAACTATACTTGAGGCTCTTAACACAGACCTGGTTTGTGACGCTATCAATACAGCTATGAGAGAGCTCTTCCTCCAGATCGTTTACGGACGTTCACAGTCTGCATTCTCCGAGGGCGGTCTTGTTATAGGTGCAGGTCTTGAGGACCTCGGTAAGGGCCTCCGTTCACAGATCGGTACTACATACGGTACACTGAAGAAGGGTCCCCGTTATCTGGAGCTCACAGACGGCTATATCACAGGTCTCGCTCTTAATGAGGACGACGAGATCATCGGCTATAAGTTCATCAACTTCGGTAAGATGATGGACTTCATCAAGGCAGGCGATGATGCTAATACTGCATTCGAGAAGGCTCAGGGCCAGTACGGCAGAGTTGCTGACGCAGTAAAGATCGTTGATCCCAGAAAAGAATAAGGAGGACTTGTAAAATGGCTTTATTTGAATCATATGAGAGACGTGAGAAGCAGATCCTCGACGTTCTCAAGAACTACGGCATCAGCTCTATCGAGGAGTGTGCTGATGTATGCAAGGCAAAGGGCCTCGACATCTACAAGCTCGTTGAGGGTATCCAGCCTATCTGTTTTGAAAATGCAAAGTGGGCTTACACAGTAGGCTGCGCTATCGCTATAAAGAAGGGCTGCACAAGAGCTGCTGACGCTGCTGCAGCTATCGGCGAAGGCCTCCAGGCTTTCTGCATCCCCGGTTCTGTTGCTGATCAGCGTAAGGTTGGTCTCGGCCACGGCAACCTGGGCAAGATGCTCCTTGAAGAGGACACAGAGTGCTTCGCATTCCTGGCAGGTCACGAGTCATTCGCTGCTGCTGAGGGTGCTATCGGTATCGCTGAGAAGGCAAACAAGGTTCGTCAGAAGCCCCTCCGCGTTATCCTCAACGGTCTCGGCAAGGACGCTGCTCAGATCATTGCTCGTATCAATGGCTTTACATACATTGAGACAGAGATGGACTACGCTACAGGCGAGGTTAAGGAAGTATTCCGCAAGGCATACTCCGACGGTCTCCGTGCAAAGGTTAACTGCTACGGCGCTAACGACGTAAGAGAAGGCGTTGCTATCATGTGGAAGGAGAACGTAGACGTTTCCATCACAGGTAACTCCACTAACCCCACACGTTTCCAGCACCCCGTTGCAGGTACTTACAAGAAGGAGCGCGTTGACGCTGGCAAGAAGTACTTCTCAGTAGCTTCAGGCGGCGGTACAGGACGTACACTCCACCCCGATAACATGGCTGCAGGTCCTGCTTCCTACGGTATGACAGATACTCTCGGCCGTATGCACTCTGACGCTCAGTTCGCAGGTTCATCTTCAGTTCCTGCTCACGTTGAGATGATGGGTCTTATCGGTATGGGCAACAACCCCATGGTTGGTGCAACAGTTGCCTGCGCAGTTGCTGTTGAAGAGGCTATGAAGTAATTTATTACTGAATATAACGAAAGAGCAGTCCGTATGGACTGCTCTTTTTTGATATCTATTCTTTATAGATGTTTTTTTATCTGATCGGGGTTATCGCCGAAATCTGTCTCGCGTTATAGCATTTCGGTGATCGGCTGTCTATTGACAAAAACCCATGATTTATGGTATAATCAGCCTATGGGAATGATCTCCGTCTGCGGAGAGAGATATACGAAAGCTGATCTGAAACGAGGAATATGAATGAAAACTGCGGTAATGACTGACACTAACAGCGGTATTACGATCACGGAGGGCAGCAGCAGCGGCATTTATGTGCTGCCGATGCCCGTTGTTATAGACGGAAAAGACTACATGGAGGAGCTCACCCTCACAAATGCGGAGCTTTACAAAGCTCTCGGTGAGGACAAGGACATCGTATCATCACAGCCCTCACCAGGGGCGCTTACGGAGATGTGGGAAAAGATATTTGCCGACGGCTACGACGAGCTGGTGTATATCCCCATGTCAAGCGGCCTCAGCGGTTCATGCAACACCGCAAAGGCGCTGTCGGCGGACTACGACGGCAGGGTCTGCGTAATAGATAACCACCGTATCTCCATAACGCTGCTTGATTCGGTATACGACGCAAAATATATGGCGGACAGCGGCTGCTCGGCGGAGGAGATAAGGGCTGCCCTTGAAAAGAGCGCCTACGATAACGATATATACATCACGCTTCACAGTCTGAAGCGCATAACCAGAACAGGACGCATAACCTCGGCAGGCGCAGCTATCGCGACTGTGCTGAATCTGAAGCCCATACTGAAGATACAGGGCGGAAAGCTGGACGCCTACGCAAAGGCAAGAGGCATGGCGGCAGCGGAGCAGAAGATGTTCGAGGCCGTCCATAAGGACCTTGAGGGCAAATATGCAGGCGTTGCAAAGGAGCATATCAGCATAGGCGCTGCAGGTACCATGGAGTCAGAGGAGACTGCAAGGCAGTGGGTGGAGAAGGTAAAGGCGGAGTTCCCGCAGTTCAGGGTGACATACCGTCCGCTTTCATGCTCCATAGCGAGCCATATCGGAACAGGCACTCAGGGAGTTGCCGTAGGTATAACGGCAAGGCCTCTCACAAAGGAATAATACAGGACTGAATGAGCGGATCTACCGCTCATTTTTTGTAATTCATTTTAAAATGTTAGCACTCTAAAACAGGTTTTTGCCCATATACAGCGGATCGTGGACATCTGTCAGGTTTCCTGTGTGCAACAAAGCAATATCCGTGTTGATTTTACAGAAATAACGTGGTATAATTGATAATGTGATAACAATGTCAAAGTCAAGGAATGAAAAGGGGGCTCCCATAATGCTCGAATTAAAGAATATATCATTCAGTGCGGACGACGGCGAGGTCGAGATAATCCGCGATATAAGCATGACCGTTGAGGACGATAAATTCGTTGTCATAACAGGTCCCAACGGCGGAGGCAAGTCCACACTTGCAAAGCTCATTGCTGGTATCG
This sequence comes from uncultured Ruminococcus sp., assembly GCF_947301925.1. GTDB lineage: Bacteria > Bacillota > Clostridia > Oscillospirales > Ruminococcaceae > Ruminococcus. The sequence goes on along the minus strand of NZ_CAMYUE010000013.1, from coordinate 66,248 downwards.
AGAAGAATACCGCAGGTCAGCTCATATTTGACGGTGTGGATATAACCGACAAGAACATAACCGAACGCGCCCGTATGGGTATAGGCTTTGCCTTTCAGCAGCCTGTGCGCTTCAAGGGCATGACTGTAGTTGACCTTCTCAGGATAGCCGCAGGAAAGAATCTGTCAGTTTCAGAGGCCTGCGAGTACCTCTCGGAGGTAGGACTCTGCGCAAAGGACTATATAGACCGTGAGATAAATGCTTCTCTTTCAGGCGGAGAGCTCAAGCGTATCGAGATAGCTACAGTGCTTGCCAGAAACGTGAAGCTTGCTCTTTTCGACGAGCCCGAGGCAGGTATAGACCTCTGGAGCTTCAATAACCTTATTCGCATATTTGAAAAGATGCGCAGCGAGTGCTGCGGAAGGTCCATCATCGTTATCTCTCACCAGGAGCGTATCCTCAATATCGCCGACGAGATCATCGTCATCGCCGACGGCAGGATCGCAAAGAGAGGCAGCAGGGATGAGGTTCTTCCCGAGATCACAGGCACGGAAAGCGCAATAAATATCTGTAGCAGGATAAAGTAAGGAGGCGGCATAATGGCTCAGATGGATGCAGTTCAGAAAAGACTTTTTCAGGAGGTCGCCGATCTCCATAATATCCCCGAGGGTGCTTACAATCTCCGCGCCAACGGTGAATCAATAGGCAGGAATACCACCGCAAACATCGACATACAGTCCAAGACGGACGTAAGCGGTATAGATATACGCATAAAGGACGGCACCAGAAACGAGAGCGTGCATATTCCCGTTGTGCTCAGTCAGAGCGGACTCAAGGAGGACGTATACAATGATTTCTTCGTGGGTCAGGACTGCGACGTGCTCATTGTTGCAGGCTGCGGAATAGATAACTGCGGCTCTCAGGATTCCGAGCATGACGGCATACATCGTTTCTATATAGGTAAGAATTCGAGAGTACGCTATGTGGAGAAGCATTACGGCTCAGGCGACGGCAGCGGCAAGCGCATACTCAATCCCGTTACCGAGGTCTATATGGAAGAGGGCAGCGTCATGGAGATGGAGATGGTCCAGATCAAAGGCGTTGACTCCACAAAGAGGACCACAGTCGCTGAGCTTGCAGCAGACGCAAAGCTGGTGGTACACGAAAGGCTCATGACGCACGGTCAGCAGGAGGCCGACAGTATATACAAGGTCTCCCTCAACGGCGACGGTTCAAGCGCCGACGTGGTATCCCGTTCCGTAGCCCGTGACAATTCCTATCAGAAGCTCGATCTCTGTATCGTGGGAAGCGCGGCCTGCAGCGGTCATACCGAGTGCGACTCTATCATTATGGACAATGGCCGTATCCTTGCGGTACCCTCACTGGAGGCGAACAATATCGACGCAGCCCTGGTTCACGAGGCTGCTATCGGAAAGATCGCAGGAGAGCAGCTCATCAAGCTCATGACTCTCGGACTTACAGAGGCCGAGGCAGAGGAGCAGATAATCAACGGCTTTCTTAAATAACAGCAAGTCCCGAAGCATTGCTTCGGGACTTGGTTTTTATCTGTGGTGCTGTATGGCCTTTTCCTGAAATAAGAAAGACCCCTCGGTCATAAGGGGGCCTTTCTTATCTATTATTCAGAGAGGTGGGGGTCAAGCAAAACTCAATAAGAAAGCACGGTGATGGTATATGTCCGGTGAAGCGGAGCCTCCTGCGCCTGACAGAGCTCCGTCTCGGTACGGACAATGGCTGTCTGAGGGTATTTTATGTCCTGTAACATAAGCGGAAAACAGACGGCCTCATGCTTTCTGAATACATTATATAATAATTCGCTGAGGTATACAAGACATTTATTGCCGATAAATCCATTTCTTTAGTCGTTTATTGCTCTTTATCGTGCGAAAGCGGCAGCGGATTTGACATTTTTGCCCGCCCCATATATAATAAAGGGTGATCGGTTACATAAAAGATACCTGTAGGATATAAAAAGGACACACCGGCGGTTTATAATACAGTTAAAGTAATAAGGAGCGCGTGACTTATGAAAAAAATACTGCTTATAGAGGACGATACCGAGATATGCGAGATAATCGCCGATTATTTCGGCAGTCTGGGCACTGATGTATTCTCCGTGAACAACGGGGGAGAGGCTCTGGATATCATAAAAGAGGGCACAGATGACTATGATCTGGTGCTCCTTGATGTGATGCTCCCAGGTGCCGACGGCTTTACACTGTGCAGGAAGCTGCGCATGAAAAGCGATATCCCCGTGATATTCATTACCGCCCGCGGACGGGAGGAGGATATCCTGGACGGCTACGAGCTGGGCTGCGACGACTATATCGTGAAGCCTTTCCTGCTGTCTGTGCTTTACAGCAAATGCGAGGCGCTTATGCGCCGTGCAAAGAGCTCCGATATGAAGCAGGTACTCACCTGCGGCAAGATAAGCCTTGATACAAGGACTCTCCGATGTTTTACGGCAGGTGCGGAGATAGAGTTGCCGCCGAAGGAATTTGCTATCCTGCGCTACCTTCTTGAGCATGAGAACTGGGTGGTCACAAGGGAGACTATCCTTAACAGCGTGTGGGGCTATGACTACTTCGGCAGCGACCGCGTGGTGGACAATCACATCAAGAAACTGAGAAAAGCCCTCGGCAGCGCAGGTACGCAGATAAAAACTCTTGTGGGACGGGGGTATAAGCTGACTAAGGAGTGAGCGGAATGAAAAGGAAGTCCTTCAGGAAGAAACCGAAACGCACCACATTTTTAAGAATATTCGCTAAAGCCATGATAATTCCCGTTGTACTGACGATCATGCTGGGAACAGCGGTATACAGCTTCGGAAGAGGATATATAAGGAGTCAGTCAGAAAAACAGAATGAAAGTGACTTCAATGGCTTCGTGCGAACAATAGAGCATGAATCAGAGCTCGAAAATATATGGAATAAGCCCATTGAATTCGGACTTTGTGTAAATGCGTCACGGGTCATATCTACGGAGGATATGATACACAATGATAACACAGGTTTTCTGATTGGCACTACCTACGATGATCCCTACGGTGCAAATGCAATGTGGAGCTTTGACGACAGCGGAAATATCATATTCTCAAACAGAGCCCGTATGTGGATAATAATAAGGTTCAGCGCCGATCCCGATGACAGATGTTATTGCAGTTTTGATCCTCTGGTCTTTGATATCCCTGAGATGAATAAGCTTTTTAAGCAGTATTTCGAGGACGTTGAGGAGAACGATCTGAATTACAGCTTTGAGCTGAGAAGTCTGTATCTCAACAGGGACAAAAATCAGATGATACCACATGAACTGGTAGTAAACAAGTACAAATGCAGCGCTTTTTTGCCAGATTCTTTTGATATGGATGATGACAGAGCTGTTGATACTGAAACGATCACCATAAACGCCGATGAGGAGGGCTTTGAGCTGGTGGAGTTTACTTATCCTCCGAAGCCCAATGCTTATCCGAAGGGCAGCTTCAACGCGATATGGGGCGTAAATCCCGTTAAATTCGATGAGATATACGATAAATACAAGCAGACGACTCTGTGTGAAATGTACAGAAAAGGAAAGAACTCCCTGAGTGCAGATGTAGAAGAATATTATGTAAAAAATGATCTTAACGAAAACAGATACGGTGCAAGTGGAGTTATAAGCGTAATGCGGATAGATACTATGAATAAACACGCTGTGGCTAAATACCGGCTGATAATCATAGCTTTTTTCGTGGTATCGACTCTTATTGCCCTTATGCTCTCACTTATCAGAAATGCAAGGAACAAGGCTCAGTACGCCTTTGAGGACTATCAGAGGGCGCTTACCAATAATCTTGCACATGATATAAAAACTCCTCTTGCGGTCATCGGCGGCTATGCGGAGAACCTTATGGAGCTCCGCAGGGACAGCGGCAGCGAAAAGGAGCTGAAATATCTCAGCTCCATAATGAACAATGTTGCCTATACCGACGAGATGATACGCAAGACGCTGAAGCTCAGCGAGACTGAGCAGATAAAGAAGCTGAACAGAACGAAAGTGGATATAAAGGCTCTTGCGGAGAGGTCTGCGGAAAAGTACCGCACCGCTCTGGAAGGAAGGGATATAGATATAAGGATCAGCGGCAGCTGCGAGGTAAGCGCCGACGAGGACACTATTATGACCGCTGTGGAGAATCTCGTCTCCAATGCGGTGAAATACGCCCGTGACGGGGGAGATATAAGCATTACCGCCGATAAGAAGCGCCTCTGCGTAGTCAACGACGTGGCCGAGGACGTGGACACGAAGGATCTGCTCATGCCATTTGTCAAGGGCGACAAGGCTCGCAGCGACAAGAGCAGCAGCGGTCTCGGACTTGCGATAGCAGAGGCGGCTGCGGCACAGAACTGCTTTGGTCTGAAGATAGACTGCAAAAACAGGAAATTCACTGCCATGATATTATTCTGAAATACATAAAGGCTGCAAGAGTTAAACCTTGCAGCCTTTTTTTCAGCTTACGGGGAGCTTGTCGATAGTTCCCATTATAAATCTTCTTACTGTGATCGCGTCGTTTGTGGTGAGGCCGTTGCCCTGCTCGAATACATCGGAGTTTATGAAGCCCTGACGGGTCAGGTGTCCCTCTGCCTTGCCGTTGACGCCGTATTCCGCAGGCATTACAATGGCATTGACAAGCAGATCAAAGTCGTCCATGTCTATTACGCCGTCGCAGTTTACGTCGCCGTAGAGGGTGTCCTCCTCGTGCTCGTTTTCGTCGGCGGTGTAGTAGTAGACAGGCTCGTCCGCCTCCTTGAAATATACGCGGAAGTAGTCCATTGAGCCGTTGAGGTAGTTGCCATCATCGCCCCTGCCTATGTAATAGGTGCTGCCGAGGCCGATGGTGTCTTCGGGGAGGGTATAGATGAGGTCCTCTCCAGCAAACTGTCCGTTTATATAGAGCTTGGCGTTATTTCCGTGTATAACAACGCGGAATACAGTCCATTCGTTCACATTCACGGGGATATCCGAGATTATGGTGGTTAGTCCTATGGTGAACTCCGCCTGTCCCTCGAAGTTTGAGGGAGTGAGGTACATCTTTTCGCTGCCGCCGAATTCAAAGATACGCTGATCCCTGTCTCCGCCGCGCCACAGCACTGCCGTGGATATCTCCATGTTCTTGTAGTCCGCAAGGGAGCGGTCGCAGATGATGTACTGATCCTCGCCGTTGAAGGTGACAACGCCGCCTGCACTGGTGCGCTCCTCCTCCCATAGAGGCTGATTGCGCATTATGCCGTTTGTGGCGCCGAAGGTATCGTAAGCGAATACATTGCTTTCACGGTCGAATTCATAGCCTGCGAAAAGTCCGTCTGTGTAGGGGAGGCTTGACGTATATTCGTCCGAGTCCTTCCATCCGAAGGCTGCGCCCTGTGATACGGAGCAGTTGTTGTAGAATTCGCCGTCAAGTATGGCCTGTCCCGAGGCCACGCCGTCGCCGTAGCAGTAGGCTGTGCCCTTTACCGTGGCGTCATCGGTGACGGAGTAGTTGTCCAGTATATAAGCATTGCCGAGGACGCGGGCGTTGCCTGAAACTGAGGCACCCGCCGTAACAACGGCTCTTTCGCCCACCTTTGCGTTGCCGCTGATAGTGGGAGAAGCCCACCAGAAGCCGTAAACGCAGGCAGCGTCGGTGATTCTTGCGCTGTCTGAAACGATCGCGTTGTTGACAACGGCCTTGCCTGTAATGACCGCATGGCCTGTTACCTCTGAGTTGCCCAGCACCATTGCATCCTTGCCAACATATACCGAATCCTCAACATAGGCTGTATCGGCAACGAAGCCGCCGCCGTAGGAATGTGCATGGCCTTCAACGTTCTCGGTGATGTTCCTGCACATGGGCGAAGCACCGTAAACTGAGAATTCGTAGGGATAGCGGCGCTTGTAGTCGGCGTTGGTATATGAGTACTCCTCGCCGTTCTCTGCCTTGAGGTACGCGTTGTTGGGGATTATCCTGTCGGGAGTAGCGGCAACTGTCAGATACAGAGCCGTCTCTGTGCCGTCCAGGTACATGGTCATTGTCTCCTGTCCGAAGAGGGGAGAATAACGCGTAACTCCGTCAGCGCCCTCCGCAACTATGCAGGCACGCCAGTCGGCGCCCTCTGCGTCGGAAATACCGTTGAGAGTGACCGTTACGGCGCTGCCCTCGATGTTAAGGGGGATAACATTGAGACCTGTCTGCATGGGAGCCTTTTCGGCAGGAACCATATAGTAGCCCCAGTGATCGGGTGAGGGCTGAGGCTGGGTGTATATCAGCTGCCACACGAAGGGATCGCTGAGAGCTGTGTCAAGATTCTGGAGGTAGAGGTCCTTGTGCTCGAAATCGAGAGTGGCCATTCTCTTTGCGAAGCTGCCTATGACAGCCTTCATATCGCAGCCTGTGATCCTCTCGATAGTATCGAAGGGGTACTCGTTGGGCTCTGACTCGGTCTGGAGCCTTGAGATGAAGTCCTGTCCGAAGCCGTCGAAGCCGTCGGGATTTTCGGAGAGGTACTGAAGGAGTATCCATGACTCGTAATACATTCTGCCGTGGGGGATAGTGAGGTTCATATTTCTGAGATAGGGCAGAAAGAAGTGAGTCGTGGGAGTTTCAAGGGTGCTGAGGTACTGCTCCTTGAACCAGTTGGCAACGCTCTCCCACCATGGGCCTGCGATCTCGTTGTCGTTCCAGCCGTCCTGATGATAGGTGAGTACGTGACCGTACTCATGGGCGAGAGAACCGGGGTTCGTACCGTCAAGCTGCACCATAGCGGCGGGATCGATAAAGATGTATGCGAAGCCCGTAAGAGGTTCATAGCTTGTATACGCCCAGCCGCTTTCAAAGTCGGGGAGGCCTGTGTTGGTCATGTAGATGTTGGTCTTGTAGTGCTGTCCGTCGGGTTCAAAAATGGATTGTGACGAGTCTCTCATTCCGAGTTCTGTGGTATAAAGAGTTCTGTATTGTTCAAGAGATTCCAGATTCAGCTGTACGAATTCGTCGTTGACGAGACCTGTCTGATCGTCGTTTCCCCAGAAGATCTGGAAGTGTTCTGATGTTGCAGTGTTGTAGTTGTCGATATAGTGCTGGTCGCCTGAAAAATCGCAGTAATCGCGGCAGAGGTATTCCTCCTCGCCTTCTGCTGCGGCGGTGTAGCCGGTCAGTGTCAGCGCTGAGAAAGAGAGTACAGCAGCTGAAACAGCAGCCAGCATTCGTTTGAAAAGCATATGAATTCCTCCTTTTTTGTAAAAACTGACGTAAATTCTCCGCTCGGTATATTTGATGATATGATTATAACATATATTTCTGAGAAATTCAAGACTTTTTGGATATTTTGTTTCGCTTTTTTTGCGAAAGTGTTAATTATCGCAATATTTGGTCAATTGCCAGAAAGCAACAGCGCTTGCCGCGGCTACATTCAGCGAGTCCACACCATGAGCCATGGGTATTTTGATTGTATAATCACAGGCGTCGATGGTGGAGTCCCTGAGACCGTCGCCCTCTGTGCCGAGTATCACCGCCAGCTTTTTTTCCGAGGTCAGCTGCGGATCGCGTATACTCACTGTGTTTTTTCTCAGTGCCATGGCAGCAGAGGCAAAGCCCAGCTCCCTGAGCTCTGAAATATAATCGGGGGAGCCTGAGCGAAGATATGTCCAGGGGATCTGAAAGACGGTACCCATACTTACGCGGACGGAGCGGCGGAAGAGGGGATCGCTGCATGAGGGGGTAAGAGCTATAGCATCAAGACCGAGAGCTGCTGCGGAGCGGAATATAGCGCCTATATTGGTCTGGTTGGTGATATCTTCAAGTACTGCGATACGTTCAGCGCTGGCCAGGACTTCCTCCGGGGCAGGGACAGGTCTGCGGCGCATAGCGCACAGTGCGCCCTGAGTAAGCCTGAAGCCTGTCAGTTCGGTGAGCAGCTGCGTATCGGCGGTATATACGGGGATATCTCCGCAGCGGTCGAGCAATTCCGTCTGTTTACTTATATATTTACGCTCCATCAGCAGAGAAATCGGGGTATACCCCGAAATTAAGGCAGTTGTGATGACCTTGGGACTCTCGGCTACGAAGATGCCGTCACCGCGGCCGAAGTAGCTGAGGAGTTTTTTCTCCGAGGTGTTGGTGTAAGGGATAAGCTCCTCAGCGGTGAGATCTGTGATTTCAATTATATGTGGCATATTTGCTCCTTTCGTAACTCATGGGCGGCCGTTTGCCTTTATAGGCGGGCTGTTGCAGGCATCAGCCGCTGCAAAATAACTGTAAACGGCGTCCCCAACAAATCATGATTTGTCGGTGATGATATCAAGGCATAGCTTCAGTGCGGGGGCAAGGGAGGCTTCGCCGAAGTCGCGCCTGTCGTAATTATCCGTGTCCGCAAGTGTATCTGCCGTAAATAGCAGCATACCGAAGTCAGTCCCGCGGAATTTTGCACAGGCTGCAAGAGCCGCACATTCCATCTCAACCGTGTCGCAGCCCTCATCGCGGCGGTATGCGACTATATCCGGCGTTTCGCGGAAAAGACCGTCTGTTGTCCATGTGGTGCATTTCTCATAGCTCATGCCCTTGCTGCCGAGACATCGGCATATCTGCTCCGTCATGGGCATATCCAGCTCCACGAAGCGCTGAGGCGGCAGATAATGATAAGAGCAGCCCTCGTCACGCAGCGCTCTTACAGGCACGAGGAAGCGGTTCTCGGGCATATCCCTGAGAACTCCGCAGGAGCCTGCCGCTATGATATGCTTCACGCCGTTATGGAGAAGTATCTCCATATTCTGCACCGCCGCAGGAGCTCCCATAGGAGCCTGAAGCAGGCATATCTCCTCGCCGTTGTGTCGGGTCACATATATAGGATAGTCGCGGGTGATTGTCTGTATGGTCTCGGCTACCCTTGCGCCGCAGGCCTGTGCGTATTCATCAATGCAGCTGCCGAGCAGGGCGTATACAGCCTTCTGCGGCAGCTGAGTCTCGACCTTGTGTGCGAAGACCGATCTCTCCGCAGGATCGTATTCAAGTATGGGAAAATCATTCTTTTTCATATTCCGTGAAATTCCTTTCATTCCGTTATATGTACGGTTATTAATGCTATTATTATAAACTATTTGTGTGAAAAAAACAATAATTTCACAAAATTTGGATTGAAATTGAAAAAAATATGTGATATAATGGTAATAATAACTTACGAGGAGCAATAATATCACAAGCTGTCCGACCTTTTAACAGTCGGACATAAGGTATGAACATAATTATTCGGGAGGTGCGACATGAAGGAGCTGCTGGAGACACTGTGCGATAAATATCTGCTGAATCTCGGGCTGTTCACCGACCTTTACCCCCTTGAAAGAGATATACTCTATCCTGTGTGCGCCAATGTTTTCTGCGCCGCGGACGCTGAGTTTGAGCTGGGTAAATTCAAGAACAGCATGGAGCTTATAAAGGATAACCCCAAAATGCTTTCCAGCTTCCGCAGCACGGTACGTCCTCTGATAGCCTCGTGGCTGTCGGTCAGCGACGACCCCAGAGGCGAGATGGAGAGGTACATGACCTGCTATGAGCAGCTGAGGAAGTATTTCACCAACTCCGAGCACCTTGCGCTTCTGTCCATACTCCTTGCAAGGCTTTCTCCTGCGGACAGGGCGGAGGAGCATATCAGAAGGGGAAGGCAGATATACGACAGGATGAAGAAGGAACACAGGATACTCACCACCAAGGAGGACGTTGCCTTTGCGGTGATGCTGGCCTTTTCGGAAAAGTCCGATGATGAGCTCATAGCCGACATGGAGGAGAGCTACAGGCTGCTGAAGCACAGCGCCGACAATAACAGCATACAGACAGTTTCCCATGTGCTGGCCATGGCCAAGGGAGCTCCTGCGGAAAAGTGCGGTAAGTTCAGCGAGCTGTACGACGCCATGCTGAAAAAGGGAAAAAAGTACGGCAAGCACTATGAGCTGGCAATGCTGGCGGCACTGTCCATAACAGGCTACAGCAATGCGGAGATAACAGGAGATATCAGCGATGTGGAGGCGTTCCTCACTCAGCATAAGGCTGTGTGGGATCTGTCGGAGTTCGGCAGCGGAGAGCCAGTCAGCCATGCGTTCATGCTGCTGACCACTGCCTATGCAAGCGATGAGAATATGAGCGGAGCCGCAGAAAAGGCTGCGCTTCTGGCGGCGCGTCAGACAGCACTGTATTCCGTGATGGTATACAGTATGATGACGGTGGCGCCTGTATTAGCGGAATAAACATATCAACAGCCATAAAATGAAACGGAGGTCAATCACATGAAAGCAGACAAGTACCTGATACGCGAGGGTAAAAAGACGGATATCAGGAAGCTCCCCACCAACAGCAGGGAGGACGGAGTTGACAAGGAAGAGATACTGAAGAAATATGAGGAGAACAAGCAGGAGCTCATAGCTTTGCAGGACAAGTTCTATGCCGACGCAAGGGAGGGCCTCATTGTTGTGATACAGGCTCTTGACGCTTCCGGCAAGGACTCTATCATAAAGTATGTATTCAGCGGCGTGAACCCCCAGGGAGTAAAGGTGCACTATTATAAGGCGCCCACTGCCGACGAGCTGGCTCACGACTATCTGTGGAGGATACATCAGAACGTTCCCCGCAGAGGCGAGATAGCTGTATTCAACAGGAGCCACTATGAGGATCTTGTCACTGTTCAGGCGGAGGATATCTGGAAGGGCTATCATATGTCCGACAGAGTGCTTGAGGACTCAAGGAAGAAGTTCTTCGACAAGCGCTACGATCAGGTGAACAACTTCGAGGAATACCTCTATGAGAACAGCTACCGCATGGTGAAGATCTTCCTCCATGTATCCAAGGAGGAGCAGACAGGCCAGCTTCTGGAGCGTATAGAGCTCCCCGAGAAGAACTGGAAGTTCCGTGCGGACGACCTGAAGGTGCGCGACAAGTACGACGCATACCTCAAATGCTTCAATGATGTGATAAACAGGACCTCCACAAAAAACAGCCCATGGTACGTTCTCCCGGGCGATCAGAGATGGTACACAAGATACCTTCTGACGGAGATACTCCTTGACGCCCTGAAGGCCTGCAAGCCCGATTATCCCGAGCTCCCTGCCGAGGAGAAGGAAAAGCTTCCCGAGTGCAGGAAGATACTCACCGAGGCTATGGCGGGATATGAGGCGGAAAAGAACGAAAAGAAGCCTGAAAAGAAGTCTGACGACTCAAAGAAGAAAGCAAAGAAAAAGAGCAAGAAGTAATGCTTTTGCCCCTGCTGTGAAACGGCAGGGGTTTTCTGCAAGGACGGTGAAAATTTCACTGAACTTTCATTGACTTGCGGAGAGATAAATGATATAATTTTAGTAAAATACTGACAGGAGGAAGCTATGGGTAACAGTGAATATCGCAAGACAATAGATTATATACTTGATCTTATCAGGGGCGGTATGCTCAAGGTGGGCGATAAGCTTCCTACAGAGCGGAGCATCTCGGAAAAGCTGGGCATAAGCCGCAATACCGTCCGCGAGGCTCTCAGGGGACTTGAGATACTGGGAATAGTCAACGGAAAGCAGGGCTCGGGAAATTACCTTACGGACAATATCTCGGAGTCTATCGCAAAAGCCATGGATATCATGCTGCTGATGAACAGGACCTCAAAGGAGGAGATATGCTCATTCAGAAGAAGCATGGAAAAGACGGTGTGCAGCTATCTTATCGCAAGGGGCTGCAGTCCCGACAACAAGCTGAAAATAGTAGCGGCTCTCAACAGGCTGAAGGAGTCCGAGGGCACCGATGACCGCACAGCAGCGGACAGGGATTTCCACTATTCTCTTATATACGCCACCGAAAACAGCTTCTGGATGACCTTCATGGACGCAGTTTCGGAGGTCTATATGCGCTGGATAGATGATTTTCTGATGACTGCCGATCAGGATGTAAGACTGAAGCTTCAGGACGCTCATGAGAAGATGGTGCAGGGCATACTGACAGGCGATGTTGATTTCTGCTTCAAGGCTATCGACGCACATTACGATCTTATAGACAACAGCTTTGAGAACTGAGAGGATATATATGTACAGTAAACGTATCATTGCCGTTCTTGCGGCGGTATCCTGCGCAGTCTGCGCCGTTTCATGCACCGGAAGGAGCGGAGGCGGCAAGGTCGGCAGCACTGATCCCGCTGCCGTGGAGACTTCTGTTCAGCAGGAGACGGAAACTGCGGCCGCTACAGAGGCTGCTTCAGCAGCAGAAAACGATATAAACGCATATGCCACCGTCAAGGAGGCCACTCCCGCAATGTGGAAGGTCACCGACGAAAATACGGGGCATGAACTGTATATGCTGGGAACTATGCACATGGTCACAGATGATACCTTTCCTCTGCCCGACTATATCATGGACGTATATGAGAACTGCGACGGCATAGCCGTCGAGTATGACGTAAACAGCGTTATGTCGGATTTCGAGCAGATGAAGGACTTCTATGCCAAGCTGATATATTCCGACGGCACCACCGTGAAGGATCATATCTCCAATGAGACCTACGAGAAGGCAAAGGCCTTTATGGCGGAAAATATGTTCTACAACAATATGATGGACAGCTACAATGCAGGCTTCTGGGAAACGGAGATAGAAGTGGCCGCCATGATGAAGATGAAGAATATCAACGAGAAGGGCGTTGACGCGGCGTTCCTGTCCCTTGCGGAAAAGGACGGCAAGAAGATCGTGAACGTGGAATCCCTTGATATACAGGCAAAGGCGCTGAATGCCGCCACCGACGATCTGGCGGATTATATGATAAAACAGGTCATCGACAGCACCGAGGATATGTCGGTATACACCGAGAGCTTCGCACGGCAGTACGACCTGTGGGCTTCGGGCGATATAGACGCTCTGGATCAGTCGAATGTTGAAAACGAGATCCCCAAGGAGCTTAATGACGATTATGCGGCTTATCTCGATGTGGTGCTCTACGGCCGCAACGAGAGAATGGCAGACAAGGCCGAGGAGTTCCTGAAAAACGGCGACAACTACTTCTTTATGGTGGGAGCCGCTCATTTTGCAGGCAGCAGGGGCGTTGACGACCTGCTTCAGCAGAGGGGCTACAAGGTGGAGAGAGTGGCCTGACGATAATAAAGAACAAAGTCTGCGGAGAACGATGTGTGTTCTTCGCAGACTTTTTTGCGCAAATACAAAAATATACAAAAAAAACACCCATTTTTTTCAAAATCAGGTGCTTTTGATAAATCTTTCCAAAGTCCCTTGACATGGGACGGAATCTGTATTATAATGTTATAATGTATCAATATGGAATAGTATCGCTATTTTGCAAGATATTATAGCATACATTGCACGGACTTGTCAATAGTTTCTGCAAAAATTTTTTCAGATGATACGATAACATAAAACAGCTCTGCCGCTTCCGTTACTGTGTGCGAAGGGCGGCAGCAATAAAATACAAGGAGGTTCCGCCTATGGTGAATGTTACACCTAAGCAGCTGGGAAAGAATGTCAGGATGAGCTTCGGTAAGATTACCGAGCCTCTCGAGATGCCGAACCTTATCGAGGTACAGAAGAACTCGTATAAGTGGTTCAAGGAGGAAGGTCTTCGTGAGGTATTCCGCGAGATGACCGCCATCACCGACTACAACGGCAATCTTGTCCTCAACTTCAAGGACTACAGATTTGACGACACTCCCAAGTATTCTCTCGCAGAATGTAAATCCAGAGGAGCTACCTATCAGGTCGCCATGAGAGCTACCGCTACCCTTGCAAACAAGGAGACCGGCGCTGTCAGTGAGAGCGAGATCTATATGGGTGACTTCCCCCTCATGACCGACAGCGGTACCTTCGTTATAAACGGTGCCGAGCGTGTTATCGTATCACAGCTCGTCCGTTCCCCCGGTGTTTACTACTCCTTCACCAAGGATAAGACGGGTAAGGACCTTTTCAGCTCACAGATCATCCCTAACCGCGGTGCGTGGCTGGAATACGAACAGGATTCAAACGACGTTGTTTACGTCCGTATAGATAAGAACAGAAAGATCCCGCTGACCACCTTCATCAGAGCTCTCGGCGAGGAGGGCACGGATGAGGAGATCTTCGAGATCTACGGCGAGGACGAGCGCCTCAGACAGACTATCCTCCAGAAGGATCAGACAAAGAACCGCTCCGACGCCCTCATCGACGTATACAAGAAGCTCCGCCCCGGCGAGCCTCCCACGGTGGAGAGCGCGGTCAGCCACCTCAACAACCTCTTCTTCGAGGCAAAGAGATATGACCTGTGCCGTTTCGGACGCTATAAGTACAACAAGAAGCTGGGCATAGCTTCACGTCTGGCAGGAAGGACTCTTGCACAGCCTATCATCAGCGAGATGACGGGAGAGATCCTTGCAGACGCAGGCGAGACCCTCACATACGAAAAGGCCTGTGAGATCGAGCAGGCAGGCGTTTACAGCGCATTCGTCACCGTTGAGGCAAAGGAATACTACACCGACGAGCGCGGCGAGACCAATATCCGCATGGTAGAAAAGACCGTAAAGGTCATCGGTAACGGCATGGTGGATATCAAGGGCTACGTTGACTTCGACGCCGAGAAGTACGGCATCAACGAGAAGGTGTCCTTCAACGTGCTCAAGGACATCCTCGACAATGCAGCAGACGCTGACGAGCTTGAGGAGACTGTAAAGAAGAAGGCAGACGAGCTCTCACCCAAGTACATCACTCTTGACGATATCAGAGCTTCAGTCAGCTACTTCCTCAACCTCTGCGAGGGCGTGGGTACGGTTGACGATATCGACCACCTGGGCAACAGACGTATCCGCAGCGTGGGCGAGCTCCTCCAGAACCAGTTCCGTATCGGTTATACCAGAATGGAGCGCGGTATCCGCGAGAGAATGAACCTCCAGACTCAGGACGTGAATACCCTTACTCCCCAGACTCTTATCAACATAAGACCTATTTCTTCGGCTATGAAGGAGTTCTTCTGCTCCTCACCTCTGTCACAGTTCATGGATCAGAACAACCCTCTTGCCGAGCTTACTCATAAGAGACGTCTTTCAGCTCTCGGACCCGGAGGTCTTTCAAGAGACCGTGCGGGATTCGAGGTCCGCGACGTTCACTACAGCCACTACGGAAGAATGTGTCCTATCGAGACACCTGAAGGTCCTAACATCGGACTTATCTCCTATCTGGCTACTTTCGCAAGGATCAACGAGTACGGCTTCATCGAGGCTCCCTACAGAAAGGTAGACAAGACTACAGGCGTCGTTACAGGCGAGGTAGTTTACATGACTGCCGATATGGAGGATAACTTCGTTGTTGCTCAGGCCAACGAGCCCCTCACAGAGGACGGAAAGCTGGCAAGACCCCGTGTAAACGCACGTCACCGCGATCAGATCCTTGAGATCGACCGCGATAAGGTTGACTACATGGACGTATCTCCTAAGATGGTCGTTTCTGTAGCTACTTCAATGATCCCCTTCCTCGAAAACGATGACGCTAACCGTGCTCTCATGGGCTCTAACATGCAGCGTCAGGCTGTACCGCTCCTCAAGACAGAGCGTCCCTTCGTCGGAACAGGTATGGAGTACAAAGCTGCCGTTGACTCGGGCGTATGCGTTGTTTCCGACTATGACGGAAAGATCACCTATGTTGACGCCGACAAGATCACACTTGTGGATACTGACGGTATCGAGCACAAGTATGAGCTCATCAAGTTCAAGCGCTCCAACCAGGGTACCTGCGTGAACCAGAGACCTATCGTCAAGGCAGGCGAGGAGATCAAAAAGGGTCAGGTACTGGCCGACGGTCCCGCTACCGCTGACGGAGAGATCTCACTTGGTAAGAATGCTCTCATCGGCTTCATGACATGGGAGGGCTACAACTACGAGGACGCCGTTCTCCTTAACGAGCGCCTTGTAAGAGAAGATGTATTCACATCAGTTCATATAGAAGAATACGAGATCGAGTGCCGCGACACCAAGCTGGGACCCGAGGAGATCACAAGAGATATCCCCAATGTGGGTGACGACGCTCTGGCAAACCTGGACGAGAACGGTATCATCCGTATCGGTTCCGAGGTAAATTCAGGCGATATCCTTGTCGGCAAGGTAACTCCCAAGGGAGAGACAGAGCTTACCGCCGAGGAGAGACTCCTCCGTGCTATCTTCGGTGAGAAGGCAAGAGAGGTCCGCGACAACTCACTGAAGGTTCCTCACGGCGAATCTGGCGTTATCGTTGACGTCAAGGTATTCACACGCGAGAACTGCGACGAGCTCTCGGCAGGCGTAAATATGCGCGTTGTCTGCTACATCGCACAGAAGCGTAAGATCACAGTCGGCGATAAGATGGCCGGCCGTCACGGTAACAAGGGCGTTGTATCGCGTATACTTCCCGAGGAGGATATGCCATTCCTTCCCGACGGAACTCCTCTCGATATCGTGCTGAACCCTCTGGGCGTTCCTTCACGAATGAATATCGGACAGGTACTTGAAGTCCACCTGGGTATGGCTTGTAAGGCTCTGGGCTGGCACATCATGACTCCCGTATTCGACGGCGCACACGAGGACGATATCCGTGAGTGCTTCAAGATGGCAAACGACCATGCAAACGAGCATAAGGACGATATGTTCGAGCTCAAGGCAATGGATAAGGTAATAAATCCCAATGCTCTGGAATTCACAGAGGATTGTAAGTTCACACTCTATGACGGACGTACAGGCGAGAAGTTCGATAACCGCGTAACGGTGGGCTATATGTACTACCTCAAGCTCCACCACCTCGTTGACGATAAGATCCATGCACGTTCCGTAGGTCCCTACGCTCTCGTTACACAGCAGCCTCTGGGCGGTAAGGCTCAGTTCGGCGGACAGCGTTTCGGTGAGATGGAAGTATGGGCTCTCGAGGCTTACGGCGCAGCTTATACCCTCCAGGAGATACTGACCGTCAAGTCCGATGATACCATAGGCCGTGTAAACACCTATGAGGCTATCGTAAAGGGTCAGAACGTTCCTACTCCGGGTATCCCCGAGTCCTTCAAGGTACTCATCAAGGAGATGCAGTCGCTCTGTCTCGACGTCAAGGTGCTTGACGAGAATCAGGAGGAGATCGACCTCACCCAGAACTTCGACGACGACGATCCCATGCCTTCGCGCGACTCATTCGCTGACGAGGAAACAGGCGATAACACCAGTTATTCCGACAGCGATCTGGGCGACAGCGGCTTCGGCTTTGAAGGTGAAGACGAGGACGGCGGAGACGACTTCGACAGCGTCGACAAGGACGACGAGTTCAGTTTCGACGAGGGCGAGGACGAAGATGACTTCGGCTTCGGCGACGATGATGAAGAGGAAGATATCTTCGACAGCTTCGACATCGACGATCCCTCTGACGAGGACTAATATATTCGGATATTAAATACGCGGGTCGCAGCCCTGTGGGCTGCGCACCGCTCTCAAATGTAAATTTGCAGGAGGTAGCATGGAATTTACAACTTTTGAATCGATAAAGATCGGTCTTGCTTCGCCTGAGCAGATCAGAAGCTGGTCTCACGGCGCAGTTGAAAGACCCGAGACTATAAACTACAGAACTCAGAAGCCCGAGCGCGACGGTCTTTTCTGTGAAAGGATCTTCGGACCTACAAAGGACTGGGAGTGTCACTGCGGAAAGTTCAAGAAGATACGCTTCAAGGGCAAGATCTGTGACCGCTGCGGCGTTGAGGTCACAAGGGCAAGAGTAAGAAGAGAGAGAATGGGTCACATCGAGCTGGCCGCTCCCGTATCTCATATCTGGTACTTCAAGGGCACACCTTCCAGAATAGGTCAGGTGCTTGAGGTATCCCAGAAGAGACTGGAGGAGGTCCTCTACTTCACAAAGTATATCGTAACAGACCCCGGCAACACCGAGCTCCTCAAGAAGCAGCTCCTCTCCGAGAAGGAGTATCTCTCGTACCTTGAAAAGTACGGCGACGACTTCAAGGCCGAGATGGGTGCTGAGGCTATAAGAAAGCTCCTCAACGAGTACGACCCCGAGAGATACGACACCCACAAGCAGAGACTCATCGAAATGGGCAAGATCTCACTGGGCGGCAAGAAGCTTGAGTGCTTCAACAAGCCCACAGACTGCGAGTGCGAGGAGTGCCAGAAGTTCAGGGAGCTGGAGGATATCGACTGGAGAAACAACCTCGAGATCGTTGCTGACGACCTGAAGGCAGAGCTGGTGGGACTCCCCAGCGGCCAGAAGAAGGTAAAGCTCCTGAAGAGACTCCAGATAATCGAGGCATTCCGCCTTTCCGGAAACAAGCCCGAGTGGATGATACTCAGCGTTGTTCCCGTTATACCGCCCGATATCCGTCCTATGATCATGCTGGACGGCGGACGCTATGCAACATCTGATCTTAACGATCTCTACAGAAGAGTTATCAACAGAAACAACCGTCTCAAGAGAATGCTGGAGCTGGACGCTCCCGACATCATCGTGAGAAACGAGAAGCGTATGCTTCAGGAAGCTGTTGACGCTCTCATAGACAACGGCAGACACGGCAGACCTGTTACAGGTCCCAGCAACCGTGCCCTCAAGTCACTTTCCGATATGCTCAAGGGTAAGCAGGGACGCTTCCGTCAGAACCTTCTCGGTAAGCGTGTTGACTACTCGGGACGTTCGGTTATCGTCGTAGGACCTGAGCTGAAGATGTACCAGTGCGGTCTCCCCAAGGAGATGGCTCTGGAGCTGTTCAAGCCCTTCGTACTCAAGAGACTTGTTGACAAGAAGGCTATCGCCAATATAAAGAGCGCAAGAAAGCTCATCGACCGCGCAGACAATAAGGTATGGGACGCTCTCGAGGATGTTATCAAGGATCATCCCGTTATGCTGAACCGTGCTCCTACGCTCCACCGTCTGGGTATCCAGGCATTCGAGCCTATCCTCGTTGAGGGTCGTGCTATCAAGCTTCACCCCCTGGTATGCTCTGCGTTCAACGCTGACTTCGACGGCGACCAGATGGCCGTTCACCTTCCTCTTTCCGCAGAGGCACAGGCTGAGGCACGTTTCCTCATGCTGGCAGCCAACAACCTGCTGAAGCCCTCTGACGGTAAGCCTGTTGCCGTTCCTTCACAGGATATGGTACTGGGTTCATACTACCTTACCATGGATAAGCCCGGCGAGCCCGGCGAGGGCAAGGTGTTCCGCGATGTGAACGAGGCTCTCATGGCATACAACGAGCACGATGTATCACTTCACGCTAATATCAAGGTAAAGATCACCAAGGATATCGGCGACAAGAAGGTATCAAAGATCATCGACGCTACAGTGGGCAGACTTATCTTCAACGAGAATATCCCCCAGAATCTGGGATATGTTGACAGAACAAACTCCGACAAGCAGTTCGACCTTGAGGTAGCATTCCTCGTAGGCAAGAAGCAGCTCTCCGATATCATCGAGCGCTGCATAAAGATACACGGTACAACAACTACCTCCGAGGTACTTGACCGTATCAAGGCTCTCGGATACAAATACTCCACAAGAGCAGCTCTTACCGTTGCTGTCTGCGACGCTACCATACCTCCTCAGAAGAAGACTATTCTTGCCGAGGCTGACAAGGAAGTTGCCGAGATCACAGCAGAGTACGAGTACGGCTATATCTCCGAGCAGGAGAAGTCCAAGAAGATCATCGCTCTCTGGACAGATACCAACGATCAGGTTACAGCTGCACTGAAGGCAAACTTCGACCGCTACAATCCAATCTGGATGATGGCTGACTCGGGCGCCCGTGGTTCGATATCACAGATCCGTCAGCTTGCAGGTATGCGTGGACTTATCGCCAATACCTCAGGTGCGGTAATCGAGATCCCGATCAGAGCTAACTACCGTGAAGGTCTTAACATCCTGGAATACTTCATCGCTTCCCGTGGTGCGAGAAAGGGACTTGCCGATACAGCTCTCCGTACCGCCGACTCAGGTTACCTTACACGTCGTCTCGTTGACGTTTCTCAGGACGTTATCATCCGTGAGGACGACTGCGGAACTACAGACGGTATCGAAGTATTCGAGATCAGGAACGGCAACGAGATCGTTGAGCCCTTCGACGAGCGTCTTGTGGGCAGATTCCTTGCAGAGGATCTCCGCGACGAATCAGGCGAGCTCATCGTATCACGCAATAAGCTCATAAATGACGCAGACGCAAAGAAGATCATCGACGCAGGCGTTGAGAGGATCAAGATCCGCTCAGTACTCACCTGTAAGTCAAGAACAGGCGTATGCGCTAAGTGCTACGGCGCTAACCTTGCATTCAACAATATCGTTTCAGTCGGTGAAGCTGTCGGCGTAATCGCTGCACAGTCCATCGGTGAGCCCGGTACACAGCTCACCATGAGAACCTTCCATACCGGAGGCGTTGCTTCCGCCGACGCTGAGGATATCACACAGGGTCTTCCCCGTGTTGAGGAGCTTTTCGAGAGCAGACGTCCCAAGGGCGCAGCTATCCTTTCAAGGATATCGGGCAAGATCCACATCGAGGAAGTCAAGACTACAAGAAATATCATTGTTACCAACGACGAGACAGGCGAGTCCGAGAACTACATGATTCCCTACAACCTGAAGATAAGAGTTCAGGAGGGCGAGGAGATCGAAAAGGGAACACGTCTTACAGAGGGTAACATCTATCCTGCCGATATTCTCAATATCCTTGGTATACAGGCCGTTCAGAACTACATCATCAATGAAGTCCAGAAGGTTTACCGTTTACAGGGTGTTGATATCAACGATAAGCACATCGAGGTAATCGTTCGTCAGATGCTCCGCAAGGTCAAGGTAGAGGAGTCAGGCAGCAGCTATCTGCTTCCCGGTACTCTTGTTGACAGCAAGAAGATCGACGAGATCAACGAGGATCTCCAGAAGCGTATCGACGCAGGCGAGTACGATGTACAGCTTGTACAGATCAGCCCTGTTCTCCAGGGTATCACAAAGGCTTCGTCCAATTCCGACAGCTTCATGTCGGCTGCTTCCTTCCAGGAGACCACAAAGGCACTTACTGACGCTGCTATCAGCGGCAAGAAGGACAGCCTCCTCGGTCTGAAGGAGAACGTTATCATCGGTAAGCTCATACCCGCAGGTACAGGTATGGAGTGCTACAGAAACGTTGAGGTAGTCAAGAACGAGGGCTACGGCGAGCATAACACAACTGCTCCCATTGCAAACCAGATATAAGCACAAAGCTCCCGGGGATCATTCTTCGGGAGCTCTTTTATTAGTTTGGAGTAGGGGGCGGATATTATCCGCCGGATAATCATTTGTTTTTGGGATGCCGAGGACGTCGTCCCCTACAGAAATAATCTTACAGGAGCAGATACTATGAGTATTACGCTGAAACGTATTGATATGAAGGACTGCGAAAAGCTCTGGAAAATGCAGGTAGAGGCCTTTTCGGAACTCCTTGAAAAGTATCGGGATTACGATATAAGTCCCGCAAACGAGCCTGTGAGCCGCGTGGAGGAGAGATTGAAGCAGCCCTTTACTTATTACTACTTCATTATGGACGGCGATACCGCCGTGGGAGCTGTCCGTGTAGTTGATATGAAGGACGGCAGCCGTAAGAGGATATCTCCCATATTTATCATGAGTGAGTTCCGCGGCAGGGGCTTCGCACAGGCTGCGATAAAAGCAGCTGAAGAACTGCACGGTACTCATAACTGGGGACTTGATACGATCATGCAGGAGGAGGGCAACTGTCACCTCTACGAAAAGCTGGGCTACCGCAGAACAGGGGAGTCCCATATCATAAACGACAGAATGACTATCATAATGTATGAAAAAAACTGAGCATATCATGTCCTTTCGCTGCATATAATGCAGTGAGGTGAGATGTATGAAAAAGATCATGGCAGCCGCCTGTGCGGCTGCTTTATTTGTATGCGCAGGCTGCTCGGCAGAGACAGGGGAGCGGTACAGCTCCGTATATATGACGGAGTCGGCAGCTGCGGATAAGGAGCAGGAATATGTTCCCCTGAATTACACCGAGCAGGTGGGGCTGTGGCTTCCCTATGTGGGATTTCCGGAGTATATGCAGAGCCGCAGCGAGGAGCAGTTCCGTACAGGAATACAGCATATACTGGAGGACGCGGCTGCCGACGGTGTAAACACGGTGTACTTCCATGTACACCCGAACGGCGACGCATATTACCGCTCGGATATCTACCCGCGGGGCATTTATCTGGACGGGGACTACGATCCCCTGGCAATAGTCATTGACGAGGCTCATAAGCGGGGCATATCCGTTCACGGCTGGATAAATCCGCTGAGAATGCAGACAGATGAGGAAATGAGGGCTCTGCCAGGGGACTTCATAGTGAAGAAATGGATAGCCTCGGGAAGTCCGTGTGTGAAAAACGTAAACGGGCGCTGGTACCTTGCTCCGTACTGCCGCGAGACTGTGGAGCTGCTGAAGGAGACCGTCTCTGAGATAATCGGTCGGTATGATGTGGACGGCATACATATAGACGATTATTTCTATCCCACCACAGATGAGGAGTTCGACCGCGAGGCCTTCGAGGAAAGCGGCAGCAGCGACCTTTCACAGTGGCGTATGGATAACGTCAGCAGGTTCGTTAAGGCCATTTATGATACGGTTAAGGCAGCCGACAGGAGACTGATTTTCGGTATAAGTCCCCAGGGAAATATAGATGCCGACTATGGCTCACAGTACGCCGACGTCCGTCTCTGGGGAGGTCAGCATGGCTACTGCGATTATATAGTTCCGCAGATATACTTCGGCTTTGAGAATGAGACCAGTCCTTTTCTTCCCACACTTGCGCAGTGGGAGGACCTGACAGAAGGCAGCGGAGTCTCCCTTATAATAGGTCTTGCCGCTTATAAGCTTGGCAGGGAGGACAAGTGGGCAGGCAGCTCCGCTGAGCTTGAATGGATCAACGATACCGATATCATAAATAAGCAGATAGAGGCGGTGAAGGAGTCCTCGGCAGACGGATATGCCCTCTATAGATGAAGCTTCGGCCGATCTCTGAAAAAAACGTCATCTGTACAAAAAAATTGTCAAAACCCTTGACAACCCGACAATAATGTGGTAAAATATTATCTGTTCGGGGCATTAGCGCAGCTGGGAGCGCATCACACTGGCAGTGTGGGGGTCAGGGGTTCGAATCCCCTATGCTCCACCAACGAAAAAAGGCCTATGTTTAGCCAAAAACATAGGCTTTATTTTTTGTTGTTATGCTTTGAGACAGTAGAAAACGGTAGATTTCCGTTATGATTTCCGTTATGGTGAACAAGGAAGCGTGCATCATAATCGAAAATGATGAACTGGCTGTATGACAAAAAATAAGGCTCTCTGTAAAGAGAGCCCCTTTTTATATGCTTTCATCTTCCTTGTGCTTATCAAGCTTTAGTTTATCCTCAAGAGCGTTTGATGCGATCTCGTCTGCGGACTGAATAGCGTGGATATAGATCTTACTTGTGGTAGCGATACTGGAGTGCCCCAGCCTTCGTGATACAGTAGGAATGCTTACTCCTTCAGCAATCAGAAGAGTTGCATGGGTATGTCTGAGGGAATGCGGCGTAAAGTATGGAAGATTGTTGCGCTTTACGAATTTTCGTACCCAATCGCTGACGCTGTATGGGTTCATAGGCGTTGAGTCGACCTTTGTGAACAAGCGGTCGTTGGGGACTGTTTGGGTACTGCCGTCTGCAAGAATGATCTGTATATTGTCCTGCCAGTAATCATCAAGCTCGGTTCTACGCTTCTGCCAGTACTGTTGGTATTCGCGAAGAAGATCCAACACTGTGTCAGACAGCTTGATAGTGCGGTATGAAGTATCATTTTTCGGAGACTTTGTAATTATTCCCATACGCTCTACTGCCTGGCTTGTCCGTCGGATAGATATGACCTTCTTCTCAAAACTTATATCTTTCCATTCAAGTCCGAGCAGTTCACCTCTGCGGATACCGCTGTAGATAAGCAGATACATAATAGTCTTCCATTTGATAGGCTCATTTTCAAGCAGCTCCAGAACGTGCCTTACCTGTTCATCGTCAAGAAACGCAGCTTCCTTGCGCTCCAGCTTCGGAGCTTTCATATGGTTCCTGTCGGCTATGTTGAAGGGGATAAGCCTGTCACGGGTCGCCTGTGCCAGTATTGTGCTTATGAACTTGTGATAGTGGAGTATGGTTTTGTCTGATAAGCCTCCCGTATCCTGATGTAGCTTAAACAGTTGCTGAACAGGGAGATTGAGCCCTTTTGCTATTTTCTCGGCTGATTTGATGCTGATATGTCCGTCAGGTTTGCAGACTGCGCAGATTGTTTTGGAGGATACTCCGCATATGGCGGCAAACTTATTCTTGGAGAGCTGCATTTGTTTTATTAGGTCATCTATCTTATCTGAGACAGCATAGGCTCCTGTTCGCTTGACGCCGTTTTCACGCAGATTACTGTAAAACATTTGCAAATGCCGGGATTGAAGTTTTACGAGCTTGATATCGCCCAGCGCTTCTTTTATATCCCGGAACATGCCTCGATAACACTCATATGTCTTGGGAGCAAGCTGTGGTGGACGGTTCATTTCAAGCCAGTCTTCGCCGTAGTCACCGAAACGTATGTTACTGTCGTAATATTGCCCTTCTTTAACGGCATCCTCAAACTTAACGACCTGCCTTTGCAGCTCTTTCTCAATCTGCTTATCGCTCATGCCGTCTGACGGTTTCCATGTCATAGACTTTTCGATTTGTTTACCATTGCAGTCGTATCCGTTATAGGTGCGTATGTAATAGGTGATTTGACCGCTTTTGGATATGTGCTTTTTAATGGTTGCCATATATTTTACCTCTTTCTATGAACATGGGGCGTTCCGTGAAACGCCCCATGTTTACTTTAAGCTGTTATTTTTCTGATCCTTGATACAGGCTCATCCTGAGTAAGCGTGTGGGTATCGAGATACGTCATCAGTCCATCCCAGTTTATGAGGACTGAGCGCCCTGCTCTAACACACGGAATAGCTCCGTCGTTGACGAGCGTAAGCAGTAATCTTCTGCTTATGCCGATATTGTGCTCCTTACAGAGCTTAAAGGTTTCGTTCAGACTGTTCATTTTTTTCATTTAGGTTCCTCCTCTTCTTTTCTGAGCCAGATACTTGCTTGGCTCTAACTTATGTGGTATAATGTTTATATATGAAGCGCCCCGAAGGGCGCAACCGCTACTCTATTTGAATTTGAACCTCTTAATCCTGAAAGACGGCTCATCAGTCATTATAGCCCTCGGTATTGGATGCTTATAAGTCCATCCAACAAGTGTAGTCTGCTTATTCTTTCCAGCTTCCTTGTTGTAAAGAAGACCATAGATAGCGCACTGCCCCTGCTGTAGACCTGCAAGAGTCTCTGCATCAATGCCTATGAGCTTAACGATGCTCGCAAGATCAACGTATTCCGGACGAAAGAATACTAGCGTTCTACAATTTCCGAACGTTTTACCAAGTTTTTCCTTAAGAGCTGAAAAATGCTGCGTAGCTATCAGCATACGGATACCATGCTTTGCACCCTTTCGCAGCAATACGTCAATTGCGCTACCAGTACTTGTATCCAGATCTTGCGCTTCATCAAGGATTATTGTGTTACGAGACTCAGGAAAATGCTGCTTGTATGAATAAAAGCTCGAAAGGATCATATCTGTCACATATGAACCTTTATCTACGCTATCCACATCAGTGGAAATTATAACTACCTTCTTCTGTATAGCGAAAAATTCTCTCCACGAAGCCTTTGGAGTTGGAAGTCCTTCAAAATCTTCAAGGATACCTTCAATTTTATCGCGTAATGCCTTCTGAACCTCATCTTTTTCATCAAGATAAGAAAGTATATCGCTTATATTTATATCGTCCTTCTTATCCTTTAGCATTGCACCTATGCGTTTGTATAGTACTTTCCCCTGTCTCTCACCAAGGCTTCTTGCCGTAGATGATAGCACACTAAATATGCGCTGTTTTTTCTCGGTAAGACTATCACAGTCGCTGACGTCAGCAAGATTAACTGGCAGTCCCTGTTTGGGGATGTTCCAGAAGGAAAAATACTTATCAACTATTCCCTCTGAAAGATGCTTCCTTACCTCACGCTCTGACCATGATTTATCATTATCCACGATCAAAACTTGCTCATCGTTTATAGCAGCTTCAGCAGCCTGCTCGCTTTCATACTTGGTTTTGCCGCTACGAGAATCTCCTGAAATCAACTGATGATAATTCAGATCCTGTTCCATATCCTGCCCGTATAAGCAAGTTCCTGCTCGATTAGTTATCAAAGGTCTAAGTTTTAAATTCGCTGCTTCAATCTTTGTGAATTGATAGCTCGAATACTTTAACTCTCTGACTTTTTCTAAATTGGACGGATATAGAATTATACTCGGTATACTAAAGACACTTATTGATCTTTGAATATTAGGAGCTATATCTACATTTATATTCCGCTTGTACTCTTTCTGTCTATGATTTTTTTCCATACATTTTTCGAGTGCTTTAAGAATCTTGTATTTTTTCTTACAGGTTCGCATGCTCATCAAAATATAATCCCAGAGTTCAGGCTCAAAATTCAGCCACAAACCGTCGTAAACGATTGTTTTACTCTGTAATTTATAATACGGGAAACCTTTCTGAGTAGTAATCTTAAAGATGCCAGTTGTTATAAGCTCATTCAATACTGCAATAAAATCGTTAACGATAGCCGTAACGGAGTCGTCGCGATTATCACTAGCCGATTTCATCCATGTAAGAATGCTCTTGGTTTCTTCTGTTGATATCAGACCATAAGCAAACATTATTGAAATCGCTACTCGTATCATCTTTTTCGAGTTGATGTTTTCAGAATTCTGAACAGTCGGAGTTTCAAGCTCAGCTGTCTTTAGAGCATTTTTGATGAATGCCAGCATATTTGTAGGATCGTTTACGATAGCCTGTATCAATGCGGAATCGAACTCACCTGATAGTCTCTGAAGCTTATCCGGATCTCCGATATTTAATTTTTCGCAGAGTTTTATATACATCGCCGGCGTATCTTCAGGGATTACGCACAGATTCTCGCATATAATCGCTGTCAAGTGTCTCGTTGGATCCTCAACACCATTTGTACTGTGCAGATCATCCACGACTACTCGAAGCAGCTCTTCGTGTCTTTTACCATTCTCAACACGGGCATCATCGTACAAAATGATCATACCATCGTTTGCATTACGAATTACCTCATTGAGTTGGCTTTTGGTTGACATCAGTGATGTTACAACTTGAGACTCGTAATTTTGAGTTTTTAATAACGCAATTGATATCCTCGCTGAAGAAGGACTTGCAGGCTCGACAATAAAAAGTTGATCTGGCCTGATTCCTTCCTTTGCAATGAAATATAGCAGTAAGCTTGCAATTCTAAGGGCAACAAGGAGCTTGAATTTCCAGCCGCTCGGCAAAGCCTTCGCGTACTCGCGCGCAATCTCCATAAGAGCCCGCTGTGTCTGCAACAGCTTTCGTTCTTGCACATCTGCTGGATAGCAAGACTGATACCGAGGATTCACTATTTCAGCCGAAGCGAAAAGCAAGTGACCCTCAATATCTTTGCTCCACCCAGAACGCTTAGGAGTAAACAGAAATTTTCGCTCTGTTATTTCCTGAACGGCAAGGTAGAATGCAATTTCAAGGTATTTTTCAGGACAATCCGGATTACGCCGAATAAACGAAAGATATGGTAGAACCTCTCTTTTCATGTATTGCCGCATAGTCAGTGTAATCGAATACACTTTCCCCTCATATTCAAGCTCGATGCAGATGCACTCATACTCACTGGGAGCTCTTGGATTTACTACAATTGCTTGCAAAATACGAAATTTTGCAATATTTCCTTCGTATCCGTTTCTTTCTTTAAATATCCACAGATAGCTGAGCTTATCCTGAAAAATCCGTCGAGGAGTTAATCCTCGCTTAGAGTAATTATCAAGATACGCCTTCGGCTCCAGCCAAGCGTTACCCGAAAAGATCTTATCCATAACTCCTATCGGAGTACCGTTCTTTCCAGCGGCAAAGCATTGCCTTGTAGGCCATGATGCCTGCTGTGATGGAATTGTCACAGACGGAACATCCGAACTTTGATTGTTTACTTCTTTCGCCTTATAATTTGCGAAAGCCCCAAAAGCGAAGCCCATAATCAAGCCCTCCTTATATAATATCTTTGAAGCTTTTTGGCCTCATTTATATTATATGACTTTGAAAAACCATTTTAAATTTATAACACGGGTAAAATATGGATTAAACTCAAGATAAATTACGTCAAAAATAACCTTTTTTTCAAAAGCGTTACCTTTTCAGGGTAGGAGTGATACGATGAAAAGAAAAGACATTTTAAATGAACTTTTATTTACTATATTTGAAAGAACTACTATTAAGCCAAGTGACGGTAAAATATACTGTAGCGGGAATTTATTCAGTTCTTGTCAGTTCAATAATGACGAGTATGAGAAATACGTAAAACTACTTAAAATAGCATTTGTTGATAATAGCCCTCAGATTCAAATGCCTTCATATGATCCAGAAAGTTTTGACCGAATTAATAGTCTTACACGATTTGAGTCTTATCTCAGATCATATGATGTAGATATAACTTTTGCTATTACAGAAAACAATGTCTCTTACACAAAGGCATATGATGCTGCGCTTGCATTACTTAAGGCTATCTTTTCACCAACTACTGCTTTTGATAAATTCATTATTGAGAATGAAGATATCAGTAAGGAGTTCAAAAGCGCACTTAATAAAATAAGAAATATGCAGATTGGCAGTAATATCAGCGGCTTTCTTGATTCTATTGATACCCTCTCCCAGCCCTGTTGCGTATATGATGCAGATTATACCTATGATAAGGCTCTCTATAACCGTAGTTTGCTTATCAATACAACAGAGGAAATGTTTTTGGATATTCCAATAATAAGGGAAATATCACTGAATATCTGGATAGATGGAAGCGGAAAGTATGATAGCAATAGTGAGTCCCTTTATAATAGTATAGCTTCAGCCTTCATGTGCTATAATGAAGGACAAGGCGTTACAATTAATAATAGTGGTAATAATAGTGAATATTTTATCAAGAAGCCATTGTCCTTAGTAAGCATAAAGAATAATTTCCCCGATATGTTTTATTTTGTGACTCATCTTGATCAGGAGACTGTTTTCAATAAATATCAGTGCACAAGTGAAGCAGACTTGTTAAGAATTATCACCAATAAAGGGCGAGAACAGTATTTTGAAGGCTTACAGGATACTCTAAGTCAGTATGAGATTTCTCTTGTAGACTACACCGACGATCTGATAAAAAGGGTATTAAGCCTTGATCTTCTATGGCTTTATGATAATAAACAGAGGCAAGTTGAAAAATGTAAAGAAGAGGTCAGAAAGATACTTATCGGATATGCTCATGTTTTCAGCTTGATTGATGTGTGTTCTGAAGAAATAGTAATTAAACAACTAATTGCTATTCTTCATCACGCCGTAACAGAGACCACTAAATTTATTGAAGGGAACGGAAGATTTATTGCCAAATGCGCTGTCAAGCATAACTGTGAAGGTCATATACAATACGTCAAAAACAAGCACTATGGGAAGAAATATAAGCAATACACTGCTTTATATGAAAAGCTGAAGCAATTACCTGATAATGAACCCCAAAGTCTATACGAAAGCTATTTCTATACATCAAGTAATGAACTTGATAGATTATTAAATGCAATAAGGGAATACAAAAATCACTTCAAAAAAGCCAAAAAATCTTCGTAATTACGTTTTTGAAATTAAAGCCATCCGAAAAAGATGCAAAAAGGGCCCTTTTTCATTCTTTTTTTGCAAGGCTTTTTCTGAAAAACGTAAATTCAAAAATTTTTTCAGTTTTTTATAATGATAATACAGTAGCTTCCATTAAGGAGGCTGCTTATATTATCACTTTATTTTGTACAGTATGTAATAGCAGATATGTAAGATTTCAAGCTTCTGTCTGCTCCTCGCCGAACCGATAAAACTATTTCAGATATTTTTGCCGTAATATTTATCGTAAAACTTGACATCGTATTTTGGGTGTTGTATAATATAAGTAGTAAAACTGAAGGGAGATGTTTTTATGCCGAATATAGTTCCGATTTCAGATCTCAGAAACTATTCCTCTGTGTTACAGGACGTTGCAGTTGGTTCTCCTGTTTACCTCACCAAAAACGGCAGAGGCTGCTATGCTATTGTCGATATAGCTGAACAGGAGGAATATGAGCGTACCAAAGCAGCGCTCAAGTTAATGTGCAAGCTTGACGAAGGTAGAAAATCCGGTGAACAGGAAGGCTGGATATCTTCTGACGATGTAAG
Organism: uncultured Ruminococcus sp.; assembly: GCF_947301925.1. Taxonomy (GTDB): domain Bacteria; phylum Bacillota; class Clostridia; order Oscillospirales; family Ruminococcaceae; genus Ruminococcus. Next base: position 35,897 of record NZ_CAMYUE010000013.1, on the reverse strand, counting down.
AAAACATTTTGAGGCTAAGCGCACATGAATCAAGTAGTTTATTCACCGAAAGCTTTAGCTGACCTTGACGAGATATTTGCTTATATCTCAGACAAGCTTGCTAATCCTATTGCTGCAGAAAGCACTGTTAATGGCATACTTGATACTGCGGATATGCTTAAAGATCACTCCGAGATAGGCAAGCCACTCTACTTCTCTGATGATATTTTCAGTGGTTATCGTTATCTTGTCTATAAGAATTATCTTGTATTCTATCGCAGCAGTAAAGATACTGCTTATATTGATCGCGTCCTATACGGGAAGCGCGATTATATCAGCTTGTTCATCAAGGCCTTGACAGATGATAATTAACATTATTTCTAATGATGAGCCTCCGTTAGGAGGCTCATTCTTATTTATGATTATTCCATAATCTGTAATAACATGACCGAGAAATCCCAAGCTCTCGCATAGCCTCCGCAGGCTTTTTGTTTCCGCAACGAACATCCGCCAATACCTGCTCCCAGTTATCAGGGAGAGGCTTTGACGGACGTCCGAAGCGGACATTTTTCTTTTTAGCAGCTTCGATGCCTTCACGCTGACGGGCTCGTATCTTACGTCTTTCATTTTCAGCAATGCTACCGAGAACTTCTATAAGTATGCTGTTAATCATTTCAAGAATCCACGCCTGCTCCGGCGGAAAGTCTGTCAGCGTAGTTGGTATATCCAGTATCTTGACTCTGACGCCCATATCTTTGAACTCTTCCAATTCTCGCTTGATATCTGATTTGTTTCGGCTGAGCCTGTCCAGTTCTTTGATAATCAGTGTATCACCCTTGCGTAGTATCTGTCGTTTGAGGTATTGATAGCCCTCACGCTCGGTATCCTTGCCGGAAGCCTTATCAATGATAATGTTCTGCTCAGGAACTCCAAACTTGGTGAGGGCTTCGAGCTGTCGGTCTTCGTTCTGCTCACGGGTAGATACTCTTGCGTATCCATAGATCCTGTTGTCCATAATGCTCCTTTCCGTCCCAAAAAGTGGTGGCGATTTTCGGTACGTCTCAAAAGTCAAAACACCACTTTTTGGAACGCTTTTTTGGCTGTTTTTCATGTGTGTCAAAACCTATACTTTTGGGTACTCAGAAGACACCCCCATAGCAGCTCTCATAGATGTCTTCGCCATAGATGTATTTTACGTCTTTGAGGGCTTCACGGAGCAGGCTCTGGTCTGCGAGCATATCTTCTATCTCATCGCAAGTATAACCGTAATCAAGCAACAGTTCCACATCAGAGCTGTCCACGCCGTAGCAGCCGCAATATGATAATAGCAATTCTTCGTGAACGCCGTAATACGGAGATACATCGTAATCGAACCAGCTACTGTACCTGGAACGGTATATCTTAGGCTCGAAGTGTGATCTTGTGATCTTACCGTTCCTGTCAATGCACAGTATATCGCCGTCTTCAGTATCTACACGTTTACTCTCAAACTTATGAAGTCCCAGCTGTTTCAATGCCTTTTTCATGATAGTTTCTGTACTTGCATATACATACAGTCCTATGCTTTCAAAGTGCAACAGATACATCGGGTTGCTTCCTTTTATAATGTATAAGGAGTTGTACTGGTCAAGGACAGTGAAGGTGAAGTTACCCTCCACAGTCTCAGCCATATACTGTAAGCTGTCAAAATTGAGCTTGCCCTGTTTCTCAATCAGCTGAACACCGATATAGCTGTCTGTCTCGATGTGGGTATCAGGAATAAGCTTTTCCTTCCTCAGTTCCTTATCATTCCACAGGATTCCGTTATGAGCAAATGCAAAGCTTGTATCGCCGGCTATACCGGGGAAGGGATGATTATTGTAGTTATGCTTGCCGTCTCCCTGAGTAGTCATACGGGTATGTCCCATAACAGCCTTTGTACCGTCTGGAGTATTGAAGTGGAGTTTGTGAGCAGGCTTGGGCCTTTTGAACACTGTAACTTTGCCGTCTTTAATGTAACTGATACCAGCTGCATCAGTACCACGCTCTTCGGCAGCGTTAGCCAGCACTTGCGTAAGTTTTTTGAGTACTCTGTAAGGCACGATTCCCTTATAATCGAGCCAACCAAATAAAGCACACATATGTATTCCTCCCGTTATTTAAGATACTTGAGAACCTCGTCTGGATTCTCAAGTTTTTGAATACGCTTTAATACACGATTGATTTTTCCGCTCAAATGGCATGCAGCAAGTATAGTCACAAGTCTCAAAACTACCTGCGCATCAGAGTATTTGAACTCCGTAATCGGAAGCTTTGGTAATTTCTCTAAAATCTCGATCTTTTTCATTTTACATTTCCTCCTGATTATTTTCTATTAGTTCATTTACATATAGCTGTCTTTCCTTTAAATAATTAACAAGTTCTGGCTCAGTGATTTTGCTAACGAACTCACTCCAGCTCATATTTGATATCTCATCCTCTGTCATATCCTGTGCCACATCACAGATAGCGTCAACAAGTTCCAGTGCTGCAATAAGTGTATTATACTTCAAAGTGCCTCTGAACAGGCGGAACTCCACAGTGCTGTAATTCATCAGGTTTACGGCCGCATACCTTCCAAGATTGCCTTTCTTAGCCTTTTCGAGTATGTCCCTGCCAGTACGTTCGTACCCGTACCGCGCTGCCCATCTGTTTATGGAGTATTCGCTTCTGCGGCTGAACTTCAGCAGTTCCGCCCAATGTTTCTCGACAAAGAATAAAATGTGCGATATCACAAGTTCCTGCTCATCCTGCGTCTCGCCGAGACATGAGCGATTTACGTGAATATGGAGCCCACACGTCGAGGTTTGATGTGAGCGATATCCCATGCTGATTGCTTTGTTCATAATCTCCTGCCAACAGAATTGCTTATGGTATTCTAATGACATTGGGTGTGTCACAATCTCCAGACCATCGTCAAGAGAGCCGTCGCCCTTGATGTAGATATGCTCATTATCCTTGTTAGCAACAGCAAGTATCTCGTCGGCATTATCAGAGTCTTTACCTGCTCCGTCTATCTCCAGCTCTACGCCGAAATATCGAACAGAATCGTCTCCGTAAAATATGGGCTCCGGCTTCCACCCATATTCGTGGATACTGCGGCATTTGTCCACCTCGTCATGGTAACAGTCACTGCAATAATCGTAGCCGTCAAGGTGATAGGAATCATCTTAATGGAGCAGGGCATCACAGCAGCAGCACCTAACGTAGTGGTTATGGTAACATGATGAACAAAGCGCGGTATATTCGTCGCCGTAGCTATCGCTGGTCCAGATTATAGCGCCACATCTGTCACAAGTATTGGTATGGTTCTCAATGCAGTCCATACAGACAATCTCCCCGTTGACTGCCTCACAGTCTTCGTCGTCGCTTATAACTGCTCCGCAGTGGGAGCAGTACAATGTTTCTGTTTTGTTTTCTTCCATTGTTTAAAACCTCCGAAAATAGAAATAACCAGCCCCGAAGGGCTGGCATTTGTTTTAATATTCACTCGCAAGCAACATAGTGCTGTGGTCGCCGTCATCGATGACGTAAAGCTTCTGGGTAATCGGTGCAGCTGACGGTATCATGTACACCTTACGATATTCAGGCTCTTCAGAACTGTGAACAATGGACTGCATAGAGCCTGATGGGCTAAGCTCAAACACCTGTAAGTAGTCTTTAGGCTCAGGCAACTGGTAGACACACTCCCACAAGAACAGCTGAAGTTCCAAGGGGATTGAACTGTCTACACCGCAGGTAAGGTATCGTTCGTTATTAAACATAATTCTTCTCCTTTCATAATATTTGATTACCGAGTATATGGCATCAAAAAAATAATATATATTCAGTATTTCCGAAAAATAGGAAAATGAAATGTATATTATTAATATGAAAGAAGTTAACACGTTTTCAACCATACCTTGCAGTATTGAGGCATATATGATATAATTCGTTTATAAAGATTTAATATCGACCATAACAGATGGCGATGATAAGCATTATATCGATTCCAGTTGTTTTACGATGGTAGAAATTAGATAAGATCTATTATTCTGAATATGTAAAGATCCTCTCGATTATTCGGGAGGATTTTTTATTTTGAAATTTGTACTAATATGTAAATTCCGTATTACGGTTGTTCTATACTATATTCCTGTAATTAATATATTTAATATTAAGATGTATTCTTATTTGGTATAGTCCGAGAGTATAGAAACAACATCTACGGGATTAATACTATGTTAGGAGTAATCTAAATGAAAGAACAGAAACAAATCAAGAGAGAACCAAAAGATCCAATGGTGCCTTTACCACTGAAAGTACCGCAGTCTCTGTATAATGAGCTTAATGAGGAAGCTAAGGATAAAGGCATAACAATTTCAGAAGAAGCAAGAAATAGGCTCAAGCATTATCCGATTCCGCTTACTCCTGCTTTGATGTACCAGCTTGAAAACAACAAGAACCAAAAGTACGGCGATCTTAAACCCAATATGCCTCAGGAGGCATTAGACGTGTACGAGGAGGTCAGAAAACTATGGAATATATTAAAGTGATAAAGCACACTAATGGCGACGATAAGTGCTTGGAAAATGTCGTGAATTACCCCATTGGAAAGGATCAAGTCCTTAAAGAGGGATTTGGTGTAAATCCTGACGACTCTAAAGAAGCTTTGCAACAGTTTCAGTCAGTGGCTAAGTTCTGGGACAACCAAGACAAAACGCCTGTGTTTCACTACATGACAGCGTTCACAGGCGAAGCAGCTCCAACTGCTGAGAAAGCTATGGAACTCACGAAAGAAATATTCAAGGATATAATCGATTCTCACCTTGCTGCCACTGGTACCCACTTCAAAGACAGAGATTGGAATTGGTATCATAACCATACAGCAGTGAGTCCTACAAACATAAACGATGGATCGCTGTTGTACGCAGATAATAGCACCAATTTTGCATTAGCTCAGCGTATGGCTGATGTGACAGGTCAACCTACCAAACTTATCATTCGAAAAGAAGACGGAACCGAAGTCGAAATTGACAAGGTATTCGTTCCTAACGACTATGAGGATTGATTCTTAAACTGAAATTGCTATGCCTATTATAATCGCCCCGCACTATAGAACAGCTTGTATTATATACTTAACTTCCGGCCTTGTGCCGGGAGAGCTGTTCTGCTTTTTGATATACTTAGAAATAATAAAGATTTGGCTAAAAAAAGCAGGTGGATTGACTGCTTTTTCCACCTGCTTTTTATGTAGTATTATATTATCATGCTTTCAGACCATGCTCATTTAGTTTTCATGGTATCTGTTGGATCCTTTTTCAATTGTATTCTTTCGGGTAATTCTGAGCCGTTTTTCACAGAAATCACGTTATATCGATCTTTGTAGGAACAAGAATGCGATTGTCTTCACTTTCTATTCCAACACCACCGAGACTGTTATTGCCCCACATATATAATTCACCGTCTTTGGTCAATGCTCCGCTGTGCCCGTTTCCGAGACTTACGGCTTCAACGTTATCCATTATTTTTATGGGGACGCTTGAAAGAATTTTGTATCCGCTCTCTCCGTTTCCGAGCTGACCATCGCTGTTATTTCCCCACATATACAGGCTTCCGTCTTTGGTTATTGCTGCGCTGTGTTCTGCACCAAGACTGACATACTGAACGTTGTCCATGATCTTTACGGGTTCGGTTTGTATTTCATTCTCGCCGCTTTTTCCGTTTCCTACCTGCCCGGAATCATTACGTCCCCACATATAAAGACTTCCGTCTTCTGTGATAGCTGCGCTGTGTTCATCGCCAACACTGACATATTGAACGTTTTCCATGATCTTTACAGGTTCAGCTTCTATTTCAGACTCACCGCTTTTTCCGTTGCCAAGCTGCCCGTTTCTGTTACAGCCCCATGTATAAAGACTTCCGTCAGTTGTCACTGCTGCACTATGAAGAAAACCAAGACTTACACATATGACATTATCCATTATCTTTACGGGAGTATCTGAATATTCATACTTTCCGCTTTTCCCGTTGCCGAGCTCCCCCAGATAGTTATCGCCCCACATATACAGAGTGTTGTCATTTTTTATTACAGCTGTATGGTTTGATCCGAGACTGACTGAACTTACATTATCCATGATCTTTGTAGGAGAGCTTGGATTCATGAACAGTTCTTTTGCTTCGGCAGGATTAGGCTTGTGTTTTCCCCATATGTACAGACTCCCGTCTTTGGTTATAGCAGCACTGTTCTCAAAGCCGAAGTTTATTTTCTCCACATCATCCATTATTTTTATCGGATTATCAGCTATGGTATGCTCGCCGTTTCCAAGCTGGTATTCAAAGCCGCATCCCCACACATAAAGGCTGCTGTCTTCTTTCACAAATCCGGTATGGCAGCCGCCAAGGCTTAATCTGTCAATGCTATGGGGATCGAACTCAGCTACAGAAACTGTTGTCGATACGGTCTCATTTTCTGTCGGAGCAGGTTCGGAAGTTGTCTGTGTTGTGGTATTTATAGTAGTTTGTTCTATTGTATTTGTAGTAACAGCAGCTGTCGTTCTGGAGCCTTCAGCTGTCTGGGCTTTACTATCTGAACAGCTTGTCAAAGCAGCAGTGATAATGCAAAGTAGTGTGTTTATAATAAGCAGCTTTTTCATTGTATATATTCTCCTTTTTACGGCTCAGCGGAGCTTCTTTTTATCATTCTGACCCGGTCCGTCTCCCGAAAGGCGTGTCGGCAAAAGAGCCTGGAATCTGTACCTCTGCCTCATAGGGAGGTTCCATCATAGTTGAACTGCTGATGATCTGCTTGCTTGTATGTGTGCGCGTGATCTGCACGCCTGGCGGAAGAGAGACATTTGTCAGAGAAGTGCAGGACTTGAATGCACCGCTGTCGATCCGTTTCACGCTGGTCGGTATTTCGATCTGACGAAGCTGCCTGCATCCCTTGAAAGCGTCATACCGTATATAGATAAGCGATCTTGAGAGAGTGACATTTTTCAGTTCTGTGCAGAATTCAAATGCACTGCTTTCAATCTCGGTCACATTATCCGGCAGAACGATGCCTGTAAGTGAACGACAGTGGGAAAAAGCACTCTCCGGGATCACGGTTATACGGTCAGACAGAATCACGCTTTCTAATGCAGAACAGCCGTCAAATGCCTGTTTGCCGATTTCTGTTACAGTATCAGGTATGATGATCCTTTTCACAGTTGTGTTCCAGGCAAACGCTTTATCTGCGATCCGTGTCACGATAGAGGGGATAGTAACCTGCTCCTTTTCTCCTTTATATCGGGAGAGTTGCAGCTTTTTTCTGCAAAGCTGTATAATAAATCCTTCTTCACGCAGATCGTCTATCTGACGTTTTATTTCCTCTGATATCTGATCCTTAGGTGGAGGTGGCGCAGTAAATTCAATTTGCCCGCACCCATCAAAGGCATTTTCGCTGATTTCTGTTACACTGTGAGGGATTGTAAGCCGACTCAGGGATATGCAGTTGCGGAAGGCATTTTTTTCAATTTTAACCACTCCTCCGGGAATTCTGCAATCAGTCAGACATCGGCATTCGGCAAATGTCATCTCCTGAATGCAAAGCAAACCGCCGGCAAGTGAAACCTGACGCAGTTTATCACAGCCGAGAAACGCTGCTGAGCGTATCTCCTTTACGCTACCCGGCGTTTTGACGCTTCTTAGATTTGTACAGTATGCAAAAGCCCCTTTTCCGATGGAGCTTACAGTGTCAGGAATAACAACACTTATCATCGTTTCACAATGTGAAAAAGCCCGGTCTCCGATCTTTGTTACGCCTCTTGGGATCTGAACATTTGCTTCACTTCCATTGTAGGACTCCAGAATATGGTCTCTTATGATGAAATCCTCAAGCATTATTTCACACCCTTTGTTTCCGAATTTATACTTATTATACAGCAGAAATCCTGAAAAATCAATAGATTATCCGCGTATACGCCCTCCTATGTAGGAAGATACTGCTTCCATAAGAGGTGACAGTTGATCAGTTCCATGTAAATGAATTCAAAAATGGATTGTCGCCTTAGTGGCGACATTTCTATTATTTCCTTATTGATGAAACAATGTTGCCATACTATTTTGGTTGTAGGAAACAGCAGCTTCGTCATATAAAAAAGGAGTTCAGCTTCAAGTGTATTACTGCACAGGAAGCTAAATCTCATATTAACGATATAAAAGGAACTATAAAGGGAACAGATGATGATGACTTTATTTCTGCTGAAGACTTATATGACTGGGGAGATTCAATTCAAGGATATGAAGATTTCGGCGATGATGAAGACGATTTTGTTTTCAGTGATCCTGATGAAGAAGAATAAACTGAGGGGCGGTAAGCCCACTCAGACAGAAAGAAAGGGGGGATATATGATCATCAAGACCTGTATAATTTGCAAGGCCGCTTGTGATCGTTACATAGAATTATCGCTTTCTGCATACAGGAGGGCATGGAGCACCTTGAAAACTTAACAATTGCATGGTATAATGAATGAAAACACGATGGTTATTCTGCAGAAGGGAGATTGTACATGGAACTGACAACTGACGAACAGATCACAATGATAAACGGGCAGTCTTTTTTTGGCATGGGCGAACTGCCGCAGAAGGAAGTTCCGCATATTCAGATGCTTGACGGAGGAACGGGTCTTAACTTTGAGCAGCTGTTCGGTGATATAATGGAAAAAGCAGATCATCCCGAAAAAGGTACTGCTGTATTCAGAAAAGTACTTGAGAATTTCTATAAGCCTGATCTGCTTGATTCTCGGGAAGAAATCGACCTATACAACTGGCTGTGTGCACAGCTTCGGGCGATTATACCTGAAATGACAGCTCCGGGCTGTTATCCGCCGGGTATGCTGCTTGGAGCAACATGGGATCCTGAAACAGTATATCAGGTCGGTCTGGCACTTGGACATGAGGCTCGGGCCTACGGTGTTCATGTACTGCTTGGAACACCGAACATAAATCTTCATCGTGACCTCAGAGCAGGGCGGCTATTTGAGGGTTACTCCGAGGATCCTTTCCTTATTACGAAGCTTGCTCCCGAGCTTGTAAAAGGCGTACAGTCTCAGGGGGGTGCGGCAAATGTTAAGCATTTTGCTGCAAATAATCAGGAAACCAACCGTCAGGGAATAAATGAGATAATATCGGAACGTGCTCTTTACGAGCTTTATCTTCCGGGCTTTGAGGCCTGCGTTAAAGCAGGCTGTGCAACCGTAATGGCTGCATATAATCAGATAAACGGTGTACCGTGTACTGAAAACAAATGGCTGCTGACGGAGCTTCTCCGTGAAGACTGGGGCTTCGGGGGCCTTGTTATGAGCGATTGGGGAGCAGTGTATCACCCTGCCGCAGCAGTTAATGCAGGGTGCGATGTGAATATGCCTGGGCCTGTTTCGCCTGAACCTCTCAGAAAAGCACTGGCAGACGGAACACTTGACCCTGAAAAGCTAGCAGTATCAGCAGAACGTGCCATTGCTCTTGCCCGGAAATATGTATTGCCGCCAACGGGGCATATCAATATAGAAATGACCGACCATACCGCATATAAAGCTGCTGCAGAGGGGATCGTCATGCTGAAAAACTCTTTCTGCGCCACTGCCCCTGAACAAAAATGCTGTCCGCTGCCTGTTTCTTCCAAAATTGCACTTATGGGAACAATGGGCGGAGAACTGCTAACTTGCGGAGAGGGGAGCGCCTGCGTTCGCACTGATCGGAATACAGACTTATGTTCAGAATTACACAGGCATTTTGAGTGTGTTCGGACTGGTTTGTACGATGAAGCTGATACGGTAGTCTATGTGCTTAATGTTGCCGGACAGGAGGGCAACGACCGCAAAACGTTATCCGTTGATAATAATGAAATGGAACGTATAAGAGAGCTTTGCGGATATGCTAAGCGTAATAATATGCGCTCTGTTTTGATACTGAATATATCAGGTCCTGTTACAGGTGCAGTATTTGATTTGTTTGATGCTGTATTTTGGGTCTCACTGCCGGGAATGCAGGGAGCTGCTGCGATTGCTGATATTCTCTGCGGAAATGTAAATCCGTCAGGACGTCTGCCGCTGACCTTTCCGTACAGTGAGGATCATATGCCGACATACCTTAACTTTCCCGGTGATAGTATGACTGTTAACTACGGAGAAGGTATTTTTGTCGGCTACCGTTATTATGCGACACGCCGTCACCGTAATCCCGAAGCAGATTATGCCAGGTACTATTTGGGTTACGGACTTTCATATTCTACGTTTGAAGTTCGCAATCTTCGCGTTGAAAGCGGTAGTATCGAAAACGGAATTGAACTGACAGCAGATGTAGGAAACACAGGTGAAGCCGCGGGAAAGACGGTAGTACAGGTTTATGTGCATGATCCTGAATCAATGCTGACCAAGCCTGTCTGTGAACTCTGTGCATTTAAAAAGGTATACATAGAACCTCATCAGACAGTGACAGTACATCTTCACGTTGAAAGGCGTTCTTTTGAAAGTTGGGATCCTGATCTTCATGGATGGACACTTGAGGACGGTGAGTATGTGCTGAATGCGACAGTCGGGGATTCAAACACCATCGACTGGAGTGATCCTTCCGGTATAATTCTGAGATATAACGGTGAATCGCCATACAGCTGGGGCGAACATACAAGCATTAAGGAAATATATGAAAACCCAGAGCTGAAAGCTGCACTTTACAGTTTTTTTCAAACTCACGAGCTTTCATGGGAGAATGTACTCTCAACATATCAATACACAGCAAAAGACAGTATTGAGAAGGTTCTTAATAACTCGGGGTGTTCTGATGAAGCGTATGCTGAGTTTATCAATATCTTACGGCAGATGCGTTATTTGAAACGATGACCGTATTGCATTCTTATGATACATAGCTTCCTGTTGGAGTTACATTCAAATCAATTCGTAATAAACCAAAGCTCCCCGTTGAGGGTAATGTCATTAAGTTATCGACTTGCTCCGATCAATCAGACTGTTGTCGTAAATACTTTAACGCAAGTAAATCTTCCTAATATAATTATAATAGAGGCGGTACACATTGTACCGCCTTTATTTATCAATGCTGAAAGCGTAGAGTTTGCTGGATACAATAAGCCTTCAAATGACACAGAAGATGAAGCTGACAGAGACTTCCCAACAGAATTTGATGAGATTATATCTGAGAGGTCGCCATCATAAAGTTTATTTCTTTACTTCACAGTGGCGATATGATATAATTTGTCTAAAATATTTATTCTCTCAAGGAGAAATTAGATTATGCAAAAAGTAATCGCAGGAATTATTGCATTGACAGCCGTGATATGCACATTTATAGGCTGTGAAAAGAAAGTTGCCGATGATGTGGAGGATAAAGCAATTAGCGAAGTTTCTGCTATTTCCGAAGAAGAAGCGACCACACAAGAGGGGACAACTGAGAATGGAGAGTACATCACATGGCTTATGCAGGGACTATCCATAAAACAACCGAAACATCATGAAATAAATAAAAGAAAGAAGACCTAAAGCACTTTTTGTGATTTGTGGTTTTTTAAAGTAATCGCCTGTATTACGTCGCTTTTAGAGCAATTCATTTAAGTTCATTTTTACTGATTTTTGGTGTCTTTTTGCCACGCTAAGTAACAAATAATGGACAAATATTCTAATGTAGCGTACCTTTCCATACATATAAGCATATTCATTTTAGGCATGCTTTTTCACTCATTATGTTGACGGATATTCAGCGCGTATAATATTCACTGTACCACTGAGCGAACTTTCTCAGTCCCTCACGGATACCGATAGTCGGTCTGAAGCCGTAATCATCTTCAAGGCCCTTGCTGTCAGCATAGGTCACAGGCACATCTCCGGGCTGCATTCCTACAAGCTCTCTGTGTGCCTCGAAGTCATAGTCAGCAGGAAGAACGCCAGCAGTCACAAGCTCTTCTTGTAAAGTGCTGATATAATCGAGCAGGTTCTCAGGAGTACCGCCGCCGATATTGTATAATGCGTAAGGTGGTACAGGCAGACCGTCCTCACCGTTCTGCTTCTTAGGCGCACCCTGCATTACTCTGTACACGCCTTCAACAATATCATCAATGTACGTAAAATCTCGCTTACAGTTACCATAGTTGAATATCTTTATAGTACCATTATTGGCAAGTGTATTTGTTGCCGAGTAGTAGAACATATCAGGTCTGCCTGCTGGGCCGTAGACTGTGAAGAAACGTAAGCCTGTAGACGGTATATTGTAAAGCTTAGAATAAGAATGAGCAATAAGTTCGTCCGACTTCTTGGTTGCTGCATATAGCGATACAGGATTGTCAACCTTATCGTCTACGCTGAATGGCACCTTCTTGTTTCCACCATATACAGAGGAGCTGGATGCATATACCAGATGCTCAACAGGGTTATGACGGCAGGCTTCAAGGATATTATAGAAGCCGATAATGTTTGACTCTATGTATACATCAGGATGGTCAATTGAATAGCGAACTCCTGCCTGTGCTGCTAAATTGACCACTATATCAAAGTGATATTCCGCAAACAGCTTATCTATCAGCGCCTTGTCTCCAATCGAGCCTTTAACGAATATGTGATTGACAGGCGAAGTTATAGCAGCGTCTTTTATAATTGAAAGGCGATATTCTTTCAGTGACGGATCATAGTAGTCGTTCATGTTATCGAGGCTCACAACTGTGCCCGAAGACATTTCTTTCAGCAGTCTCAGCACAAGGTTTGCACCGATAAATCCAGGAGAGCCTGTCACAAGGATAGTCTTTTCGTTTAAATCAATTCGTGTTTTGTTCATATCTTAATCTCTTCGGAACAGATCTCTTGTATATACCTTTTCTTCAACATCATCGAGAACACTGTCATATCTGTTAGCCACGATACAACCGCACTTTTTCTTGAACTTCTTCAAATCATTCACAACGAGAGAACCGAAGAATGTGCTGCCGTTTTCAAGCGTCGGCTCATAGATGATAACTGTTGCACCCTTTGCTTTGATTCGCTTCATAACGCCCTGTATTGAGGACTGACGGAAGTTGTCTGAATTTGACTTCATTGTAAGTCTGTACACTCCTACAACAACTTCCTTCTGCTTGCTTTCCTGTTCAGCGGAATAATCAGCACTGTTGCCGTAAGTGCCTGCGATCTCCATGATACGGTCTGCGATGAAGTCCTTACGAGTACGATTGCTTTCAACGATTGCAGACATCATGTTCTGAGGAACATTCTGATAGTTTGCAAGAAGCTGCTTTGTGTCCTTCGGCAGGCAGTAGCCGCCATATCCGAAGGAAGGATTGTTGTAGTAGTCGCCCACACGGGGATCAAGGCAGATACCTTTGATAATATTGGCAGTTTTAAGCCCCTTTACCTCTGCATAGGTATCAAGTTCATTGAAGTAGCTTACACGAAGCGCAAGGTATGTATTTGCAAACAGTTTCACCGCCTCAGCCTCGGTTGTAGCCATAAAGAGAATGTCAATATTCGGCTTGATGGCGCCATGCTGTAAAAGGGCAGCGAACTCCTCAGCAGCCTTCCTGTTCTTTTCATCAGAGCCGACAATGATACGCGAGGGGTAAAGGTTATCATAGAGAGCTTTTGATTCTCTGAGAAACTCAGGGCTGAATATGATATTGTCCATGCCTAGCTTTTCACGAACCTGGGCTGTATATCCAACAGGAATAGTGGATTTGATTACTATAGTAGGCTTATTCTTCTTTTTGTTCGTAACCTTCTTGATAAGCTCAAGAACAGCCTCAACAGCTGAGCAGTCAAAGAAATTGGTCTTGGGATCATAGTTTGTAGGCGCAGCAACGATAATGAAATCAGCATCCTTATATGCAGATTCGCCGTCTGTTGTAGCTTTAAGAGACAATTTACGTTCCTCATGTTCTGCAAGATACTTTTCGATATAATCATCCTGAATAGGACTTGTCCAGTTGTTTAGCATCTTTACTTTCTCAGGTATGATATCCACAGCCGTTACATCGTTATGCTGTGAAAGCAGAACTGCAAGGGACAGTCCGACATAACCGGTACCCGCTACAGCAATCTTCTTGCGTTCAATCGGTGCTGCCTCTACTGCGTCATCTTCCAGAACATCAGCATTGTCAAAACCAAGGACCGTGCTGAGTGCAAGGAGCTGATCTACAGACGGTGTATAGTCTTCACTTTCCAGCCTGGAGATGATTGACCGGTTGATGCCTGTTTTTTCAGACAGGACGACCTGTGACATCTTGATTGCCTTTCTTCTGCTTACAACAGTCTCAGCAAGCAGTTTCAAAGATAAATGCTTCATAAGTACCTCCTATGCAAAGTGTTACTACCAGCAACACTAATAATTTCTTATACAATGATACTATTATAGCAGATGTTATGACAAAAGTCAATATGAATGTTGCCAAACATAAACTCATAAAAGCTGAATTGTTTATAGATTGTGACGCTTGTGTTACTGGTAGTAACACAGATAAAAGCGCCCTCTAAGCTGCTACCGATTTTTCGGCAGTTGCTCAGTGGGCAAGATGGTGGATAAGCCTACTTGATTATGATTCATTTAGAAAGGCTATGGCTTTTACTTTGCTGATTATCACTGCAACTATGGTAGTTTTTTCTTTTATGGAGATTTATCCCTTGTCGCTTCATGTGCAACACAGTTGCATATATCCTTTTGAATCACTTTTGACAGTTGTTACTCATAAAAAGGTTGTTATTTTGTTATTTTGAATTAAAAAAAGGATTCGCAATTAATGGGGAGTATCTATAATTAGGGCTGTATAACTAAAAGGAAAAATATGATTTTACTATGGCATTTTTAACTGTGATAGTATTGTGAAAGCGTTTTGTGAAATTTGAACAACAAATCCATTTTTGTAGTCGATTTCATACGTGAAAGTGTAAGTTTTGTCTAAAAATTAATTGTTAAAAAGAATTTATGATTTACACAATGTAATAATTAAATGTTGTAATACAGAGCGAAAACTGTTCTGAAAAAATAATATATAAAACTAGAATAAAAATGAGCTTTCATTTGTAAATAGCAAACAATGTTGATTTCCATATATTGACATGAAGTATTAAAATATGATATAATTTTACATATTAAAAAACATTATCTGTTAAGTGCAAGCAGCTGCATTTCATACGGAAAGCTATGTGCAATAAATGCCTTACTTCCCGTTTACAGAAAAATCATGAAAGTGGTTGCTGTAGTAAATCAGAAGGCCATAAAACAATCAGCTTTCAACGAACTAATTTATGGAGTGCCGATCCGTGGTTATGGGGCTACCAACGGAGGCGAATCGGTATCTTGCATTCGTAAACAGGTTCGATCAATGTTTTTTAAGGGGTGTTTATATGAGTACTATGCTTATTTCAGGAGCAGGACTGTATGTAGTGGCTTTATCTGAAAATATAGTAAAAGGCTTTAGATATGGGGAGAGTTGCGCTTATACGGGCAAGTTCTATTCTAAAGCCGGAATAGGGATAATATGCAGGCTTTTTGTGCCTGCTTTTGCTTTTTTCTGAGAATGGTATGGTTTAGGACTCATTTTTAGGTGAATACAAAGTTAGAGACATTATTCAGTTATTGGGTTTATTATGAAGAAGATGTTTTGAAAGAAGGAAGAAAAATGAAAATACCGTTTTCACCACCGGATATTTCTGAGGCAGAGATCAATGAGGTTGTTGAGGCATTAAAGTCAGGCTGGATTACAACAGGTCCGAGGGTTAAGCTTTTGGAGCGCCGTCTTGCGGCATACATAGAAACCGGAAAGAATGATATTGATTGTACTATAGAGGAGAATAAGAAAGCATACAGCAATCGTGTTGTATGTCTTAATTCAGCAACCGCTGCAGAAGAGATGAATCTTCGCATCTTTGGTATACAGCCGGGAGATGAAGTGATTGTTCCTGCGTATACATATACTGCATCTGCATCAGCTGCTGTTCACTGCGGTGCTAAGATAGTTTTTGTAGATATACAGAAGGATGGCGACAGGTATAGCCATGCTCCGGAGATGGATTATGATAAACTTGAAGCAGCTATAACCGAAAAGACTAAGGCTATAATCCCTGTTGATCTTGGTGGAATAGTAGTTGATTATGACAGGATCTTTGAGATAGTTGAGCGCAAGAAGGAGTTGTTCAAGCCTCTGGAGTCTGACGACTCTCCACTCGGCGATCTTTCCTCACGTATTCAACACGCTATAGGTAGAGTTACTGTTGTTGCTGACTGTGCTCACAGTCTCGGAGCAAGCCGTGTTGTTGGCGGAAAGGAACTGTACTGCGGTGCTATTGCTGATTTTTCTTCTTTTTCATTCCATGCAGTAAAGAACTTTACTACCGCAGAGGGCGGAGCTGCTACATGGAGACCAATTGAAGGCGTGGATAATGCGGAAATATACAAGTTCTATCAACTTCTGTCACTTCATGGTCAGAATAAGGACGCTCTGTCAAAGTCAAAGTGCGGTTGTTGGGAGTATGATATCATAGGTGCATGGTATAAGTGCAACATGACTGATATTATGGCTGCTATCGGTTTGAAGCAGTTAGATCGTTATGTTGGCCTGTTGGAGCGTAGAGCTGAGATAATAAACAGATATGATGCGCTTTGTGATGAACTCGGAGTAAGTCATCTTAATCATCATATTGATGGCATGGATAGTTCAAATCATCTCTATCTCATGCGTATTCCTAGTATCTCTGAAGAACAGCGTAATCAGCTGATCAAAGATATCGCAGAGCTGGGAGTATGCACTAATGTTCATTATAAGCCACTTCCAATGATGACGGCTTATGGTAAAGATTGCAGTGCATGTCCGAACAGCTATGATTATTATCACAATCTTATCTCGCTTCCTCTTCATACAAAGCTTACAGATGAAGAAGTGGCATATGTGTGTGAAGTGATGAAAGATGTTTTGAAGGAAATATGCGGAAGAGGGTAAGTTCAAGTAGTATTCGTATTATTGCTGCTGTTCTTTATATCTGTTTTATTTTTCGCATGACGTTATGGGATCGGTCAGTTTATCCATATCATATTTTTTATGGTTTGTTCTGGGAACTAAAGAATCAAATGTGGGGGGATATCCTCAAAAACATTGTTTTTTTCGTTCCGCTTGGTTTCATTATTGGCGGTCGAAAAGGAGTTGTTGTTGGCTTTCTTCTTTCGTGTGGAATTGAAACAGCGCAGTATTTCATTCGACTTGGGTACTGTGAAGTTGATGATGTTTTAAATAATACAATTGGCACGGCGATAGGCGTTTATATTAGAAATAAACTAAGGGTAGGTAATGGAGTGTTAAGACGTTGGGAAGAGTTGCCGGAGTTTATGAGAACACCGGAGGTAAGGCCTTATTGGGATAAATTGAATAAAAAACGTTTTCAGCTTGGGCTGAAAAGAGCGTTTGATTTGTGTGTTGCTATTATGGCTTTGATTGCTACTGTGATTCCTATGGCGATTATTGCTATATTAATAAAGATGGATTCTAAAGGACCTGTGTTTTATAAACAAGAACGAGTGACTACTTATGGAAAAAAGTTTAAGATTCATAAGTTCAGAACTATGGTGTCAAATGCTGATAAGATTGGTACATCAGTTACTGTAAGCAATGATAGTAGAGTGACAAAGGTAGGTGCTAAACTTCGGAATCTTCGCTTGGATGAGCTCCCACAGGTGTTTGATGTTATAAATGGTGACATGAGTTTTGTTGGGACAAGACCAGAAGTTACTAAATATGTAAAGAAGTACAAACCTGAATTCTATGCTACATTACTGATGCCGGCTGGAATAACGTCGGAGGCAAGTATTAGATATAAGGATGAATATTCGCTATTATCCGCCGCTGACGATGTAGATAAGGTTTATATAGAACAGGTACTACCAGCTAAGATGGTATGGAATTTAGAATCAGTAAGAAGGTTCAGATTTCTACGTGAGATTTTGACGATGTTTCGTACGGTAGCTGCGGTTTTAGGAAAGGATTATAACTGATGATTGATGGATTAGTTTCAATTATTATGCCATCGTGGAATACAGCAAATTTCATTGCAGAATCGATACAGTGTGTAATTGATCAAACCTATAAGAACTGGGAATTGCTCATTGTTGATGATTGCTCTACAGATAATACGGACGATGTGGTCAAGCCGTTTTTAGCTGATAAACGTATCAAGTATTTCAAAAACGAGAAGAACAGCGGAGCTGCATTAACACGAAATCGGGCAATGCGTGAGGCGCAAGGCGAATGGATTGCTTTCCTTGATTCAGATGATTTGTGGACACTGGACAAACTGATGACTCAGATTAAGTTCATGAAAAAGCGTGGCTTGGTGTTCTCTTATCATGAATATGAGAAGATAGATGAAGAAGACAAACCGCTGAACATATATGTTTCCGGTCCTAAAGTGGTCGATAAAAGAAGAATGTACAACTATGATTACATCGGTCAGTTGACTATGATGTATAGCGCAAAGCATTTCGGTTTGATTCAGATCAGGGATATTAAGAAGAATAATGACTATGCTATTCGACTGCAACTGTTTCATAAAGATCCTGATGCCAAGTGTTATCTTGTTAAGAAGAATCTTGCAAAGTACAGAGTGCGTAAGAAGAGCATAAGCCATGATAAACTGAGTAAGAAGCTTCGTAGCCATTATGATTTGTTTCATATGTGTGATGAGAAGCCGGGAGCGATTGCTCTTTGGTTCGCCTGCCGAAATATGTGGTATGGTTTACAGAAGAAGCGAAATTATGAGAAGACTATTTAAGAGGTGACTGTATTGAAACTTCAGCCATTTCAAAAAAGAACATGGGCAAATATAGATTTAGATGCGGCAGAACATAATTACAACATTATCCGTGAACAGTTAAAGCCAGAAACAAAGATTTGTTGTGTTGTGAAGGCAAATGGATATGGCCATGGATCAGTTCAGCTTTCTAGGTTTTATGAAAGCATGAAAGCGGATTATCTTGCTGTTTCAAATATCGAAGAAGCTATCCAATTGAGAAATGCAGACGTGACCATACCTATATTGATTCTCGGGTATACCGACCCACGCTGTGCAGCTCAACTTGCATATCAGAGAATCACTCAGTGTGGTTTTTCTTACGATTATGGTAAAACTCTTTCTGACAATGCAGTTGAGCAAGGTGTTGATGTTGTTATTCATCTAAAGATCGATTCTGGTATGGGGCGCATCGGTTTCCAATACGTCGATAGTGAACTGGATAAAGCAGCTGAGATATGTTATTTGTCTGGGTTGAAAGTAGAGGGAATCTTTACTCACTTTGCATCAGCTGACGAGGGAGAGGGAGGAAAAGAATATACTCTTTGCCAGTTTAACAGGTTTATGCATTCAATTAGCTATTTAGAAGCCAAAGGTATCAGCTTCACCATCCGACATTGCTCAAACAATGCTGGGATTTTCGATTACCCAGAGATGCATTTGAATATGGTGAGGGCAGGAATAGTTCTATATGGGCTACAACCATCCAATGCACTTCATAATCCAGGCAATCTTCGGCCCGTTTTAACGTTTAAAACCATTATAGACCATATAAAAACTGTCCACGCTGGAGACTGCATCAGTTATGGAAGAGAGTTTAAGGCGGATCGTGAAATGAAGGTGGCAACCATCCCCGTTGGGTATGCTGACGGATTGTGGAGATCTAATTATCGAAACCATATGGTTGTAGAAGTTGAAGGAAAGTTGGCTCCAATCATTGGCCGTGTATGCATGGATCAGTGTATGATTGACGTAACTGATATATATGATGTTGCAGTTAATAGTAAAGTTACCGTGTATGGAACAGAAGGTCAAACGTCTGTAGATCACATAGCATCTTCCAATCAAACAATCAATTACGAAATAGTTTGTGCGCTCGGTGAACGCGTACCAAGGGTCTACAAGCGTGATGGACAGACTGTTGCAATTACGGACAATATAGTTAGGAGAAATTAATAAGATGGAGAGAAACTCGATTATATATAAAATCCGTAGAAAAGGACAGATTTTTGCTCATTATATTCTTCCTGATGAAACAATGGCAAAATTATATTCCTATGTGATACTGAAGAAAAAGGTTGACCTCAAAACCCCTAAAACTTTTAACGAGAAAATTCAGTGGTTGAAGATACATGATTATCCAAATAATCCTTTGGTTATTCAAGGGGCAGACAAGTATGCCGTAAGGAAATATGTACAGAAAAAAGGATTAGGAAATACACTTGTACCGTTAATTGGGAAATGGAAAAAAGCAGAAGATATTGAATGGGAAAAGCTTCCTGACAAGTTTGTGCTGAAGTGCAATCATGGTTGCGCATATAACATTCTTTGTGCGGATAAAAGTAAATTTGATAAGGTTGCAGCCATAAAGCAACTCAACAAGTGGATGAAGGAAGATTTTGGTGCTTACAATATTGAACTTCATTACTCAAAAATAAAACCTCATATTATAACTTGTGAGGAATATCTTGGTGAAAAGATTATTGATTATAAATTTTTTTGCTTTAATGGTGAACCTAAATATATGTATGTTTCAAGTGACCTTGTTCATGATCGCCAAGCACAAATCGGTTTCTTCTACCTTAATGGAAAAAAGATGCCATTAATAAGAAATGATTATGCTCCAATGGATTTGAATGAACTGCCACCTTTTTTTGACGACATGAAGAAAGATGCAAGAATTCTTTGTAAGGATTTTCCTTTTGTACGAGTAGATTTTTTCTTGGCAAACAATACATATTACTTTGCTGAACTTACTTTCACCCCAAGTGGCGGAATGATGCCATTCAATCCAGATAAATATGACCTATTGTGGGGAAAGCAATTAGATATAAGTTGTCTTATTTCACAAAAAAAATAGAGGTATTACTATGATAAGCATTATCTTTTGCGGAGATATAAGATACTGCCCTTATCTTTCCAGATACACGGATAGATTGGATTTTTCACAATCGGAATATGAAGTTCTTTTTTGGAATCGAGCAGGACTTAAGTTAAATGTAAAATCAGAATATAAATATTATGACAGCCCGTCAGCAGAAGATTTGGGAAAGACAAAGAAACTGTTTGATTTCTTAGGCTTTCGCAATTGGGTAAAGAAACAACTATCGGTTTCAAAACCGGATGGAATAATTTTCTTATCTACGCTTAGCGGTGTCCTCCTGTGGGATGTGGCAAAGAAGCATAAAAAGAAATATATTTTTGATATACGAGATTATAGTTATGAAAATATAGGCTTCTTTAAAAAAGTGGAAACTAAAATTATTGGAGACAGCTTTTTCACTGCAGTATCATCGAAAGGATTTAAGACTTTCCTTCCTGAACACGAGTATGTGATTGCTCACAATTTCAATCGGAACGATATGGTAGAACCATATCGTTTTACAAAAAAGAGCGAACCGTATCAGATTGTTTGGAATGGAACAGTAAGATTTTTTGACTATCAAAAGGATTTCCTTAACATATTCAAAAATGATCCTCGGTTTGTTCTAGTCTATCATGGAGCAGGTACAGATTTAGAACTATATAAGAAATACTGTAGAGAAAACGGCATTACCAATGTGACTTTCACAGGAGCATATGATAACCGAGATAAGGCAAAGCTTATTCAGAACGCAGCTATCTTGAATAATTGCTATGGTGGTAGAAACGGAGACGAATTGAGATTTGCTATTTCAAATCGCTTCTATGATGGGCTCGTTTATCATATTCCTCAAATTGTTGAAGATGGTGGGTATAAAGCTGATGAGACACAGCGATTAAAAGTTGGATTAAGCGTTGAGCCAACATCAGATTTGCCAGATAGGTTATATCAATATTATACATCATTAAATCCAGAATTATTTAATCTGAGTTGCGAAACAGCTTTAACTGAAATCATTTCTGAAGACGATAATTACATTCAGAGAATTGATGAGTTTGTTAATAGATTTGGAAGGTGAAAAATGAAAACTATCAGTGCTCTTTTTGTCGGTATGTATCCAAATGCTGTGAATCCTTATAGGAATGTTTTTTTTCAGAATTTAATTTTTGCAATGGCAGATATGGGCGTTGACTGTACTGTCATTTCCCCTATTCCTTTAACCAAATATAGGAGCAGTGTTAAGAATATAAAATATAAAACAATTCACAAGACGGCAAATGGATCTAAAATAATCGTTTACTATCCTCGGTATATCTCTGCTTCTTCAAAGCAAATAGGAAGTTTTAATACGGAGAAACTGTCGGAAAAATGGTTTGAATATAGCGTAATGAAGACAGTCAAGAAAATCAATAAGAAGTTTGATTTTGTATATGGTCACTTCTTCCTATATGGTGGATTGGCCGCAGTTCGTGTGGGTAAGTATTTGGGGATTCCTTCCTTCATAGCCTATGGGGAATGTGATTTCGAGACACAGGTAAGGCAAACGTACGGATACCCCAAAGAAGAGCAGCTTAAATGGCTGACTGGTATTATCTCTGTGTCCAGCAAGAATACTAAGGAACTTCGTGATCTTGGGATTGCAAAGGGTGTGCCAATTATCACGGCACCAAACTCAACGGATTTGAAGCTGTTCTATAAAAAGAATATGTCTGAATGCAGGAAGATACTTGGATTGCCACAAGACAAGTTTATTGTTGGATTTGTTGGAGGATTTATCGAACGTAAAGGCGACAAGAGACTCCTTGAAGCAGTAAACCAAATAGATGGAGCATATGTTGCTTTTGCCGGTAGAGGCAATAATCCACCTGCAGGCGAAAAAGTCTTGTTCTGTAAAGCGCTAAATCATGAAGTTGTAAGTGATTTTTTGAATGCAATAGATGTATTTTGTCTCCCAACATTAAGCGAAGGATCTTGTAATGCAATTGTTGAAGCTATGGCTTGTGGTTGCCCTATTATTTCATCAGACCTTCCATTTAATGATGATGCTTTAGATGATACTAATTCAATACGGATTGATCCAAATTCTGTAGAAGATATCAAACATGCAATTGAGAAGCTGAAGGAACACTCAGAAATAAGAGAAGAATTAAGTAAGCAATCTTTAGAAAAAGCAAAAGAATTTGAGATTGGCCAGAGAGCTGATAGAATACTTAACTTCATAAAGGATTATGGAAAAATATGATACAGACAAAGCAAGATTTGAATTACTATCTTGAATGCGATCGAATAGCTATGAGCAAAAAAGGAAAAGCAAAACCATGGGATATCACATACTGGTTTCTCCATTGCTTGAGACATTATGAATTTTGGTATAATCAAACCGGAATCATGAAAAGAATAATGAGTCCATTATGGCACATCCGTTTCAAAAGAATTTCTGAGAAATGCGGGTTTACCATTCCAATTAATAAAATAGGACCGGGTCTCTGCCTTCCTCATTACGGCACATTAATTATTTCGAGTAATGCTATTATCGGAGAGAACTGCAAGATTCATGCCGGAGTCAATATCGGAGCAAGTAGCGGAAACCCAGATGCTAAACAAATAGGAAACAATGTTTACATTGGCCCCGGTGCTAAAATTATCGGTGGCGGTTATATTGCAAATAACGTTGTTGTTGGAGCTAATGCTGTTGTTATAGGTAATGTTGAAGAATCAGGAATTACAGTCGGTGGTATACCAGCCAAAAAAATAAGTGATAAGGATTCCAGTTTACATCTGATTAGAGCCACAGAAATCTATGCAAAGGATCATAATTCAAGGAGTAACTAATCAATGACAAATGAAAGTAATAGAAATAAGGTCGGCATTAGTCATTTAAAACTCCCATCATTATGGGAAATTTCAATAGTTCTCTTGCTGATGTACGCCTTTTTTTTTCAATATAGTGTAATAACTATAAATAGCGCAATGCTGGTATTAAATACCATTTGTATTTTATTTGGTATTGTACACTTGATTTCCGGTGTTATAAAAGGGAAAAAGACATTCTATTCTTGGATAATAGCTTTTGTATTTATCTCAGTTTTATTCAGTATATCGTTTGGCGTTTCTATTAGTACAAGCATTGATATCGGAATTAGAATGATCGAATACTGTTTGACAGGATTATCTATTCTCTTGTTTTGCATCTCAAGAGACAACAGATTTAAAAAGGTTCTATTCATCACTTGGCTTTCTATTGTTCTTTTGGCAATTAATGTTCTTCTACACGGAACAGTTGTAGATTACCTTGGCGCAATCGGTTTAGGATCATTAAACACAAATGAAATGTCAAGTTTCTTTATATTAGTTGTCTTCTGCGCGTTTTACATATATGGGAACACAGACAATAGGATTCAAAAACTAATTATCTGGATATCATTGCTTCTTGTATTTATCATACAAATACAATCTGCATCACGTCGTGGATTTATCGTTATGGTTTTTATGATTGTAATGAATATCATTTATGGGGTAATACCATATAGCAATCAAAAAAACACAAGGAGAAGGCTTGTTGCTTATTCGATTATCATAATTGCTGGGGCTGCCGCATTCGTTGAACTTAGAATCTACATCTTGAATAATACAATACTTGGTGAAAGATTGGTTGGCACTATGACAGGCGGAGACGCTGCAAGAGCACGTTATCATGCATTTGCACTAGAACAGTTCAAAAAAAATCCAGTTTTTGGCGTAGGTATTGGCGGAATCACTTATTTGCAAGGTGTATACTCTCATTCCCTTTTTTATGAAACAATTTCATGTACTGGCATCATTGGTGCTTTGATAATGATTATTGGATTGGTTAAAGCAACAAAGGAGTTAATAGTAAGACTAATAAATAATCGTTCCGAAGTGCAGTTGAATAATCGCGAACTGTACTTGGATAAAGTGGTACTGATTTATCTTCTAGGTTTGTTTGTTTCTGGATTTGCTGTTGTAATGATTTACGATTTCTACTTCTATCTAAGCCTTTCTTTTATTGCAACAGCTATTTTACTAAATAGAACCAAATTGCAAAATGAGTTGATGCGAGAGGATGCAATATGAAAATAATAAAAAAATATATAGGCATTATTCTGTTCTATGGAATTGGAAGATACCTTCCTTCGCATGTTTGCCCTATTAGATTTCTGGGAAAAATCTCTACAAAGTTTAGGTATATGTGCGGTAAACTAATTCTTACAGAATGCGGATCAAACGTAAATATCTGCAAAGGAAGCAAGTTTTCCTCGAAAGTTTGTATCGGCAATAATTCCGGGATTGGAATAAGAGCTGAGATTTCTGGTGAATGTCATATTGGTGACTATGTCATAATGGGGCCAGATTGCCAGATTTGGACAGTAAATCATAATTATTCAGATCTAACAAAACCTATAAAATATCAAGGGAACACTGATGAGAAACCAGTTTATATCGGAAACGATGTTTGGATAGGCAGTCGAGTAATGATCCTTCCAGGTGTGCATATTGGTAATGGTGTTGTTATTGGTGGAAGTACAGTAGTATCCAAAGACGTCCCAGACTATGCGATTGTAGTAGGAAACCCAGGAAGAGTAGTAAAATTTAGAAATGGTAAAGAGGTATAATTTGATGGAACAAAAGAAACTTGGCCTAATTCTCGCTTATCGTGGTGTCAATTATGGAATGCTTTTACAAGCTTATGCCACTCAGAAATTTATCGAAAGGCAAGGCTTTAAGACAGAGATTCTTGAGTACACAAGGACGAGTTATAAACACATTCGATTTACCCCATGGCTCCCTGTTTATGCAGCGGATGAGATCTTGAAGAGAATAAAGAAGAAAAAGCAGAATAAGGCTGAAATCTTAGACGAAGTGCACAAAAATAATATTTCAGATCGAAAAAAAGTTTCTAATAAGTTTATAGAATCCAGTCTTACTAACCGTAGAGTTATAAATGGGATTGCGGCTCTTGAAGAAGCCGGGAAAGAATATGATGGTGTGCTAATTGGAAGCGACCAAATCTGGCCCCCTGATGCTGCATTTGGCAATTTCACTACATTAAGATTCGTTCCAGATTCAACTAATAAGATTTCATATGCAACTAGTTTGGGAGTCTCATCGTATCCTTTCTATTGCAGAAGTAGCGCAGCACAGTTCTGGAAAAGAATCAATTATCTAAGTGTGAGAGAAGAACAGG
Source organism: uncultured Ruminococcus sp. (assembly GCF_947301925.1). Lineage (GTDB taxonomy): Bacteria > Bacillota > Clostridia > Oscillospirales > Ruminococcaceae > Ruminococcus. The sequence continues at coordinate 9,826 of NZ_CAMYUE010000013.1, read as the reverse complement.
GAAAAAGAATAATTCAGGACATCTGCAATATTCCGGTTGAAGTTGTAGTTGATCCGACTTATTTGTTTACAGGGGATGAATGGAAAGAATTTATTCCAGAGCAGCAAATTGTAGCTGGTGATTACATCCTATGTTATTTTCTTGGAGCAACAAAAAGGCATAAAGAGTTGGCTAGAGATTTTGCAAATAAACAAGGGCTGAAACTAGTATCTATTCTTAGTACAGAAAGTGTATCGGATATTGACCTCAGTTATGCAGATGAAATAATAACTGGTAAAGGGCCTAATGACTTTATTAATCTTATCCGAAACGCCAAATATATACTTACTGACTCTTTCCATGGAGTGGCTTTTTCAGTAATAAACAATAAACAGTTCTACGTTTTTTACAGAACAAAGATTGGAAGCAAAAATTCTAGGAATTCTCGGATAGATAATATACTCAATATGTGGGAACTTCAAGATCGGCTTGTTCGAAACGATGCTACTGTGGATGAGTTCTCTTTGTCAGACATCAATTACGAACACGTTAACAAATTGGTTGCCAGCAAAAGGGATCATTCCATTTCATTTTTGATTAATGCTTTAGGTGAATGCTAATGATATTGCAAGAGGTTTTATTTCAAGATAGATCTGAATGCTGTGGATGCAGTGCATGTGTTGATATTTGTCCAAAGTCGGTTTTGATCATGCAAGAAGATGCATCCGGATTTCTGTATCCTCGAATTAAGGAACATGCTGAATGCATTGATTGCAAAAGGTGCTTAAAAGTTTGTCCTGAGAAGAATCTGCTTCAGATTGACTCTGAATTCAAGTCCTTTTACGCAGGATATTTTAAGGATAATAAAGAACTAATTTCGTGCGCTTCTGGTGGACTTGCTACAGCTATTTCTAAGAAGTTCATTCAATCTCATGGAATTGTATATGGATGTGCATATTCTGACGATTGGAATACAATCGAATATAAAAGGGTTACAGATATTCTAGATTTAGAAAAACTGAAGACTTCAAAGTATTCTCAGTCTATAAAGGAGGGCATATATAAAAAGGTAATCGCAGATTTACAAGGAGGTTCAAAAGTTCTCTTTATTGGATTGCCCTGCGATGTGCTTGCAGTAAAGAGTATTGTACCTACGAAGTATCATTCTGCGCTATACCTATTAGAATTGATATGCCATGGTCCTACATCTCTAAAAGTTCATAGGCAATTCATTACTGAACTTGAAAAAAAAGGCAGAATGATCTTCTTTTCTACGAGAGCAAAAAAGAATGGTGCCTGGAAACCTTTTTACATACATGCCAAATATGAGAACGGCACAGAGCATTATGAAGAGTTTCATAAGTCTGCATATGGAGCTGCTTTTAGATATATGAAGAGACCCTCGTGTTATACCTGTAAAATAAAAGGAAATCATCTAGTTGGTGATCTCATGATTGGTGATTACCATTATGTTGAAAAAGGAATGAATGGATACAATGAACACGGTGTTTCTTCTGCCTTAGTTCATAACGAAAAAGGCGAACAGCTTCTTGCGGAATTGGATAGTGTGGGGTTTTATATTATTGAAATCCCTAGAAGAAATGCCATCGGAAACGGTGCAATTACAAGAGCGATTCCTGCGCCAGCAAAACATGAAGAATTTGAAAAGTTTTTTGTTGAGAAAGGCTTAATATCTGCATCAAGGCTGCGCTTTGTTATTAAATCGAACATTGAACGGAGTATTAAAGCATCCATGTTGAAATTTGCAGTAAAGGTTAAAAGGTTTTTTTTACCTTCTACAAGACCACATGATTAGTAATAATTGTTCTTTTTTGATTACACAGGCACAAAAAGAGTGAGGGAGAATAATGAGGAGTAAGAGAGCGCTAATAAATACTATATATGGTCTACTCTATGAAGCTGTAGCATTAGCATGTGGTATGATTCTACCACGATTAATTTTGGGTGCTTTCGGTTCGGATTATAATGGAATTACGAATTCAATATCCCAATTCCTTAGTGCAGTGTCACTTTTACGAGCAGGAATTGGAGGAGTCACAAAAGCTGCACTTTATAAACCACTTGCGGAAGGAGACACTGTTCAAGTTAGCAGAGTTGTCAAAGCCACTGAGAAATTCTTGCATAAGGTGGCTTTGATTTTCTTGGTAGCATTAGTTGCGTTTGCATGTGTATATCCTGCATTTGTAAATAAAGAATTTAAATGGTTCTTTTCTTTCTCTCTGGTTATTATAATTGGATTATCTACATTCGCTCAATATCAGTTTGGACTCACATATCATTTGCTGCTACTTGCCGCTCAAAGAAATGGCGTTGTTTCTTTAATCCAGATATTTACAACCATATTAAATACAATAGTGGCTTCCATTTTGATTTATGCTGGAGCTGGAATTCATGTTGTGAAGTTAGGAAGTGCATTAATATTTGCTCTCAATCCTATAGCTATAAATCTGTACGCAAAGCACAAATTCCGTATTGTCAAAAATGTTGAACCAGATAATGACGCAATCTCACAAAGGTGGGATGCATTTGCTCACCAAGTAGCTTTTTTTGTGAACACAAACACAGATATAATGGTTCTGACTTGGTTTGCAACATTGAAAGATGTTTCAATCTATTCTGTATATTATTTAGTAATTAATGGTATTACTATCGTTGTTAAAAATTCAATACAGAGTGTTGCTGCTGCATTTGGAGATATGATTGCCAAAAAGGAGGGACGGTTACTTCAGGAAAACTTTGATGCCTTTGAAACTATGACCGCTTCTGTATCAACAATTCTTTTCGGTACTACATTGATAATGATCGTTCCTTTCATTTCATTATATACTAAAGGAGTTACTGATGCTAGCTATATTCAACCTTTTTTTGCTGTGTTGATTACTATTGCTGGATTCTTTAATTGCATTCGTATTCCTTATCAGAACCTTGTTGAGGCAGCAGGTCACTTTAAACAAACAAAGGTTGGAGCATACTTCGAAGCAGGTATGAATGTATTAATATCTGTCGTGTGTGTGTTTAAGTTTGGCCTGATTGGTGTGGCAATAGGTACATTGTTCGCCACATTGTTTAGAACCATACAGTTTTCGATATATATGTGCCAGCATATTGTAAAAAGGTCTTGGTTCAAAGTTGTAAAAAGCATCGGAAGTTCAGGAATAATAATATTACTCACAGTTTTTATTCACAATGTGTTACCTTCTGTTAAGTATTCCAATTATTTAGATTGGATTCTGATTTCTATAAGGACAGTTATAATTCTTGCTGTTTTGGTAAGCATAAATGATATTGTGTTCTTTAGAGGCGCAACAATGACTGTTTTAAATAAAGCAAGAGGAATACTATCAAAACGCACAAACGCTTGATTCCAGCTATTATTAAATAATCGTTGATAGACTCATATGTAGGTGAAAGGTAGGAACTTATGAAAAAAATAATGACCGTATTCGGTACCCGTCCAGAAGCAATCAAGATATGCCCGTTGGTCAACGAAATGAAAAAGAGGGATGGACTGGAAGTCGTTGTTTGCGTCACAGCCCAGCATCGTCAGATGCTTGATCAGGTTCTTTCTACTTTCAACGTCGTTCCAGATTATGACCTAAATATTATGAAGGACAGACAAACGCTGTTTGACATCACAACTAATATTCTCAACAGTATTAAAGCGGTTCTGGAGAAGGAGAAGCCAGATGTGGTTCTCGTCCACGGTGATACTTCAACAACATTCGTAACAGCTCTCGCATGTTTTTACTTACAGATTCCTGTTGGTCATGTGGAAGCAGGACTTCGTACATATAATATATATTCTCCTTATCCGGAAGAGTTTAATCGTCAGGCTGTTGGAATAGTAAGTCAGTATAACTTTGCGCCCACCCAGCTTGCAGCAGATAATTTACTTGCAGAAGGTAAAAATCCTGAAAGTATCTATATAACTGGTAATACGGTTATTGATGCTATGCAACATACTGTTAAAGAAGAATACACACATCCAGAACTTGAGTGGGTTGGTGATTCAAAGCTCATTTTCATCACTGCTCATAGAAGAGAAAACCTCGGAGAGCCGATGCATCATATGTTTAGAGCCATCAGAAGAGTTCTTGATGAACATCCTGATTGTAAGGCGGTGTATCCGATTCATATGAATCCTGTGGTTCGTCAAGCTGCTAATGAAGAGCTAGGTGACTGTGATAGAATTCATATCATCGAGCCTATAGAGGTTTTTGATTGTCATAACTTTGAGGCAAGGAGTTTCCTTTGTTTAACTGATTCTGGCGGAGTTCAGGAAGAATGTCCTTCTTACGGTGTCCCTGTTTTGGTTATGAGAGATACAACTGAAAGACCAGAGGGTGTTGATGCCGGTACTTTACGGCTTGTTGGAACTGACGAAGAAGTTATCTATAAGGCATTTAAAGAGCTTCTTGAAAACGAAGAAGCATATAACAAAATGTCACATGCTTGTAATCCTTATGGCGATGGACATGCTTGTGAGCGAATCGCAGATGTTCTTGAAGAAAAAGAATATTGTCCTTGGAGTGCAATGTGATGATACTGCTATTCGCGTTACAATATCAGAATTTTAATAGTGTTGCGGATAATTGAATTGTGTTATTTGGTTTTTCTTGATTCATTCTTTGAGAAGGTGTAATTATTAGTTTTAATGTGACTTTAAATCAAATTGTTTTTAAACCATTGATAAGCATTATAATTCCTGTTTATAATGTTGCATCATATTTGTGCGAGTGTTTAGACAGTGTGGTTAATCAAACCTATAAGAATTTAGAGATAATTATAGTTGATGATGGTTCAACTGATGATTCAGGTCAGATATGTGATGCATATAAAAAAAAAGATCAAAGAATACGAGTAATACATCAGGTGAATGGCGGGTTAAGTGCTGCACGTAATGCGGGGTTAGATATTATGAGTGGTGATATTGTAGCTTTCCTTGATTCTGATGACGCCCTTAAATTAGATTTCTTTCAAATAATGGTTCAAGCTATGATAAAAGATGGCGTAGATATTGTGGTGTGTGAATATTATACCTGTTATACAACGAAAAGGATGAGTGGTAATTGTAAGAAGGACATCTATCGATTAGAAAACGGCATTTATACTTCGAGCGAGGCATTGCAGAGAATAGCAGATCATAAGATAAACCATTCTGTATGGAATAAAATATATAAGTCAGATCTATTTAATGATTTACGTTTTCCTGTAGGCATTAACTACGAAGACGCAATTCTCATTCCTGTTGTATTTGAAAAGTCTAATTCGATTATGACGATTAAACGTCCATTATTGTATTATCGAAAACGCCCATTAAGCATTACCACAACACCAACGAAAAAAAACATCTCCGATTTTTTATATTCAAGAGTTGTTAGAGCCGATTTTATATCAAAACACATTCCTGGTGTGTTTACGACCAACCAAATAATCAGGTTTAAAGATGAGTGCTTAATGTCATATATCTCAATGTATTTAGATGTTCTTTTTAATAGAGATAGTAAGAAAGTCAAATTACTTTTAAATCATGAAATTAATAAAGGTGGTACATATATTAAGAGATGTACGTTGAAAACAAAAGTATTATATTATTCGTTCAAGATAAATCCGATCGTTTGTTTTTCTATACTTAAATGTTATTGGCCTATAGGGGCATTAATTAGAACAATTAAGAAGCATAATGTTCATGACGGCATAGGTGATCGCCATGAATAATAACGAATCTAGAATTCATAATACAAAGCGCAACCTTCTTAGTAGTTCACTCAACTTATTTATTACTACTATTCTTCCTTTCATAAACAGAACCATCATCATCTACACTCTTGGTTCAGAATTCACTGGCTTATCTGGTCTATTTGGATCGATCCTTCAAGTGCTGAGCCTAGCTGAGTTTGGTTTTAATATGGTGATAGTCTATTACCTCTATGAACCTATAGCCCAGAACAATACTGACGTAATCAACCAAATCTTGGCATGGATGCGCAAGGTCTATCATATAGTTGGCAGCGTGATAATATGTGGTGGGTTAATGGCTACGCCGTTCCTCACGCACCTTATCCATGGCAGCTATCCAGACATCATTAACATCTACATTCTATTTCTGATATATCTCTTAAACTCTGGTATCAGCTATTTCCTGTTTGCTTACAAGGAAGTGTTGTTGATAGCGGATCAAAGAAAGGATATAATATCTAATGTCAATACTGGTATCAAGATAGCTATCAACATATTGCAATTCTTGGCGCTCCTGATATTCAAGAACTACTATTTCTATGTGATAGTTCTAGTCTTGGGAACTGTGACTACAAATCTGTTGGTGAACCGAGCTGTTCAGAAACGGTATCCTTATCTTCAGAATGTCAAGCATACTACCAAGCTGCCAAGCTCAATGAAGAAAGAGCTGACGGGGGTAATGATCAATCGCTTATCTAATGTCAGCCGCAATGCTTTTGATAATCTTATAATCAGTAGTACGTTGGGCTTAGTAGCAACAGCTATCTATGGCAACTACTTTATGATATATACCGCTGTCTTTTCAATTACAGGTGTTTTCAGTAGTTCCATGCAAGCAAGTGTGGGCAACAGCATAGCTGTTAGAAGTGAGGAAGATAACTACGAGAATCTGTTGGATTTCTCTTTCCTATATTCCTGGATCTTCGGCTGGTGTGCAGTAGCGTTGGCTTGTCTCTATCAGCCTTTCATGAAGTTGTGGGTTGGACAAGATCTGATGTTAAATGAACGTGATATGTTACTGTTTGTTGTCTACTTCTACTTCATCAATATGACTCATATGCGAAATCAGTATATCCTCGGAAATGCATTCTGGTGGAAACTGAAGTGGGCATATTTAATTGAGGCAATTGGAAATCTGGCTCTTAACATAGTACTTGGTAAATTTTTCGGAATTTCAGGCGTGTTAATTGCTACGATTCTGACCATTTTCTTCTGTAACTACTTGATTTGTAATTCAGTGCTTTTCAAGAACTATTTTAAGAACGAGAGCATAATGCAGTTTTACAAGCAGCAATTCTATTATCTTTTAGTAGCTGGTGTAGTTACAACTGCTTCTTATATGATTTGCCGAGCAATTGATAACATCTTCATTAAGGCATTAATCTGTATTATCATACCAAATATCATGTTCTACATTCTATATCTACCATGTAGCCGTTGGAAGAACAGTATGGCGATAGTAAGACGAATAGTGAAAAGTCATTAAAGGAGAATGATAGCTATGTCTATAAAACAGCATATACCCAAGCCTATGATGACAGTTCTCCTCAAAGGCTATACGCTGTATGCAAAGTGCAAGAAATCTTTGAAAATCAAGAAATGTCTGATAGATGCTAAACTGAACCCATCTAAGGCAGTATGCTATTGCCCTTGTTGTGATAATCGGCTTCGGAGTTTTGAATCAGGATACTTTACAAGGATGCCAAACGTCTACAATCCTAAACGCTACAAAGGAATCAAGCAGGAAGTAGTATGCCCAATCTGCGGTGCAATCCCAAGGCACCGTATCCTCGCTACATATTTCAATAAGCACAAAGGCGAACTGAAAAACAAGAGGATTCTCTACTTTGCATGTGAGTCAGGGTTATGGACGTGGATGAAGCGGAATCGGATTAGTATTACCACTGCTGACTTCTTTGCTACCGCCAATTTAAAACTTGACTTATGTAATATAGTTCAGCCTGATAATTCATGGGACTGGATAATCTGTAATCATGTTCTGGAGCATGTTGATGAGTATAAACAAGCTCTTAACGAGCTCTATCGCATTTTGAAACCGGGGGGGAAGCTTATCATCTCGTTCCCAATTCTAGCTTCTCTTCAAACTATTATTGAGGAAACTGAACACACAGAAAAGAATAAGAAGAAACGGCTTGAGCTATACGGACAAGCTGATCATTTGCGAATCTTCGGTGCAGATAGCAAGGATGTCCTCATACAAGCTGGGTTTAATGTAGACATAATCGATGGAAGTCGAATGGACAAGCGTATCATGCCTGTGGTCGGCCCTGCTGACTACGATGTGAATTATCTGTTTCTGTGTAAGAAACAGAAGGGTGGGTGAGAATTAATAATGAGACATTACCTGATATTCATGATAAAAGGGGGGAATAACTTTTGATAGATCGTTCACAACAGGTTCTTCTCGAAGCAATTAAGGCATCATTATTTAATTTTAAACCAACCTACCCAGATGATACTGATTGGGACTCCGTGATAAAAGAAGCTAAAGCTCAAGCAGTTATAGGCTTGATTAGCCCAGTGATACCTGTGCATGATGAAAGCAGTGATCAAGGTATAGCCTACTATATGCGACTTTTGCATGAACAAGATAAGCTTCTGAAACTCCTTGAAGCAAATAATATTTCATGTGTTATTCTTAAAGGCTGTACAGCAGCAATGTATTACCCAAAGCCATATTTGAGATCCATGGGTGATGTGGATTTTTTGGTTCGACAAGACCAATTTGACGATGCAATTGGACTTATGGAATCAAACGGATATGTATGCATTGAAGGAAAAGGTGAAGATGGACGACTAAAAAAAGGTGATCGCCATCTAGGTTATTCCAAAAACGGGATTGAGTTTGAATTACATCATCATTTTAGTTCAGCTGGTTTTGATATTGATGATATCCTTGAAAAAGCAATTGACAAGAGAGAATGCAGAAAGTTAAATGGCTATAGTTTTCCTGTACTACCCGAAGTAGAAAATGGTTTAGTACTTCTGGGACATATTAATCAACATTTAAAAAGAGATAATCTTGGATTACGACAGATTATAGACTGGGAGATGTATTGTTACTCTGTAATGAGGAAAGAAGAGAGTAAGATAGAATTTATATCCATTGCAAAGGAAATTGGATTATTAAAGCTTGCTGTCAATGTTACAAGAATGTGCGAGAAGTATTTGGGACTTTCTGAATCATTAATATCGACTGGAGCAATTAGAAAAAATAAACGAAATGATTCTGCTGAAGAAGAAATTGTTGATAAATTGTTAGAAAACCTTTTAACATATGGTAACTTTGGAATAAAGCAAGTATCTTCTTCAGAAAAATCGGGGGATAGCATCAGATCAGTAATTGGAAACATAAAACATCAGGGATTCTACACATGCTTTCAAGAGTATGGTATGGACACATGGAAGCTAAGCAAAAAATACCCTGTGTTAAAGCCTTTTGCATTTATATATGGGGTGTTTAGGATAGTGGTCAGAGGGATAGTCAGTATTATAAAAACAGGTGAATTTAAAGAACAGATAAGATATGTTAAAGACAACAATAAATATGATAGAGAACTAGGGATTAGAACAAAAGATAATAAACAATAGAATCATACTATGAAGTTGTTTGATTGTATACAGATACCAGCCTTCTGCATGGTACTGAGTACAGAAGATCATCGACTTTTCTATCTACAGCATAGTAGAAACTGCCATGGCTAATAGTCTTGATGTTTTCAAGTATTTTGGTTGCTTATAACTATATTGCCAAGCATAAAGTTCCTGACAAATCCGGATATACTTGAAGAGCTTCTGTCCTGGAATGAATCTGTGCAGAAAATCTGTAAAGCATTATGAGTAATAGTAATCCGAGTCTATCCTAAAATTTGTGTAAACCTCTGAAGTAGTGTATAATAGAAGAGACACTACTTCGGAGGTTTTAATGTAAGGTAAGCGTCAAATAAACGTAAGCGTCAAATAAACCGCGTCCCATAAGATATAAAAATATCCTCGCCGATGGCGAGGATAAGTAAGCGTCAAATAAACCGCGTCCCATAGGATACAAAAATGCCCTCGCCGATGG
>NZ_CAMYUE010000012.1 GCF_947301925.1 uncultured Ruminococcus sp. | reverse complement strand
AAATCAACCCTACTGGGTTGGCAAGCATAGCAGCTGGCATTCCGCCTGCCGCCTTTGCTTGTCGGGCAGAAGCCCGAACCCACTTCAATTGGCATAAGAAAAAGGAGGATGATAACATGAGAAAACGAAATACGACAATAGCGATACGCTGCACAGAGGAAGAAAGCAGGCGTATCCATGAGCTCGCTGATAAGCATGGATTGAAGCTGAACGACTTCGTAATGCGGAGTGCTCTGGGCAAGAAAATCGTTGTCGCAAACGGCATCGATGAAATAGTCCGGCAGCAGAAAGCTATCGGGCGAAACCTGAACCAGATAGCTACACTTGCAAACATGAACAGGCTGACCGCCGTCAATTTTCAACCGCTTCTCGATGAGCACAGGAAGGTCACGGAGCTGATAGGTCAGCTGCTTCGGGAGGTGAAATAGTGGCGACGGTCACAGCGATAAGTACGAAAGGTGGTGGCGGCGGAAAGAAAAGTCTCGACTACATCTGCCGAGACGACAAGACCGAGGGCAAGAAATATGTAACGGCTCTCAACTGTTCGCTGCCCACAGCCTATCAAGAGTTCAAAAACACTCGTGAGATGTACGGCAAGACTGACGATATCAGGTACTATCACTTCGTTCAGTCTCACCCGAGCGGCTACAACATTGCTCCCGAGCTTGCTCACAAGATAGCTGTTGAGTTTGCGGAGAGAGCATTCCCGGGACACGAAGTTGTGGTGGCAACTCATACCGACGCAGACCATGTGCATTCACATTTTGTGCTCAACGCAGTCAATGCCAACACAGGTCTGAAGTACCACTCCAATAAGTTCACACTGCAAGACCTGCGACAGCTCAGCGATGAAATTTGTCAGAAGTATGGCGTGACAACTCTCAGCAAACCTGAGATACACAAGCAGAGCAATGGTATCACTAACCGTGAGTATCGTGTTGCAATGCGACGAGAAAGCTGGAAGATGGATCTCATAAACACCATTGACGTGGTCATGAAGAGAGCAAAAACAAAGAAACAATTCCGCTTCTACATGAAGCAGTGTGGCTACGATGTCAAGTGGGAAGACAACCGAAAGTACATCACATACACTTGTCCCAACGGCAGGAGATGCCGTGACAATAAATTGCACGAAGCGAAATACAGGAAGGAGAATATGGAATATGAATTCGAAATACGAAGAAGCGAAAGAAGCCTCCAAGCAGAATATGCAGGAGACACAGGACGTACCAACTATGGTCTGCGTCCAGGAACACAACTGGCTGGCGCTGATCTCGCAGCTGAAACTTCTGACAGATACGATGTTCGATGTCAAGGCTCAGACAGACGCGACAATGACATACGCACAGATGGAACGGTACATACGAAATCAGCGGATAATCTACGATCAGCTGCTGGAACAGGGGAAGGAGATTCAGGAGCAGACGTCACAAAACGTGACGGCAGAGGTGTCGAAGCTGGATCAGGCGGCGAAGGACCTCGTCTCACAGGCTGGGAAGCTGAGCGAGCAGACCTTATCGCTGCTGAAATGCTCCGAAGAGCAGAGCAGAAGTCACGGCTTCAGACTGCTACGACTGGTAGTGCTGATAGAGTTTCTGCACCTGATATCGTCGGTGGCATTGCTGCTCTGGCTTCGATAATTGAGGACGAGCCTGTCGATGAGGATACTGAGTACGCTCGGGAGCACACCGACAGAAAGGCACTCGCAGAAGAACGTGAGCGCAAGGAAGCTCACGGAATACACATGGGATAAGCTATGACTCCCTGAATCAGGGACTCAACTAACTCAGGGGGAAACGTCCGTGAGTTATTATTTGTAGCTCGACTACCGAAGCGGTCGTGAGAGATGAAGTCCCAAAACAGGACTGCACTCACTCCCAGCTTAGGAGCGAGTTCCCATAATGGGAATTCGGTATGGCGGAATGAAATATCCCGTAATGACTATGAGGTGGTGAACCGCCACCTCATATACCTGAGTCGGCGAAACGCAGGTTCAGCAAAGGGGTGACCAAAATGGACACCCCTTTGAGATGACGCTGAACGAAACGTTCACCGTCCTTCACTCGCCCTGATTCGGGGCGGGTGGTGAACAGATCGTTCAGTACCGACAGGCGTTGCCAAAACGGCAGCACCTGCATATCATCCATAGCGGAAGGTATGAGTTGACAGAACGATTCGTTCGGTCAGACCATGGAGTAACGAAACGTGACTCCAGCTCATTATACATAAGGGTGTCATGAAACGTGACGCCCTTTGCAGCAAGGGTATCGTGAAGTACTATACCCTTAACAATCATCAAGGGTACGGCAAATCACCGTACCCATTTTCTTATCAAAGGAGAAATGCAATATGAACAATGCAGTTCACACAGGAAACAGAAGCGAAAGAATTACAGGAGGAACGAATGAGATATACAGAAATGTTCAGAAACGAACCGGACGTACTGACTGTCCCAGAGGCAGCAAAGCTGCTCCGCATTGGAAAGAATCAGGCTTACGAGCTCGTGAAAAATGGAAGTCTCGGAGCGATAAAGCTGGGCAAGAAGATAATTATTCCCAAGCCAGCCCTTGTTGACTTCTGCCGAAACGAAAGAAACTATTTGGTGCTTCTGCCTTAACAGCATTATTGACGCTTGTGCAAAACTACTATAATATAAAGTGGATTATGCCGATAATTAGTATGGTTGTTTCATTGACAATTAGAATTAAAAAATGCTATAATGATACTCCAGTAATCTTACTGAAAAAATAATATCAAGGAGGCTTGTTTAATGATTGAGTTTAACCCCGAGGATGTTGTAAGTATTTATATTGAGGAAGATCGTGAAACTGCAGAACGCTGCGGAGCATCCGGTACATTTCAAGTTATAAGTGTAACTTTGACAATGGAAGATGGTTCTGTGCTTGATGTTACAGAAAATGTTGATCAAGGTTTTCACTATTTCTCACAACAGGATGTTGCTTCATCTTTAGGTCTTGATCCTGACAAAATTGACTACGATAATTGTGATGAATTATTCTAATTGAATTTACTATGAAAAGCAGTTCTAAAGAACTGCTTTTCATTTTATATTTGGAGAAAAAACAGAAATAAAATGTGGTAAATATATGATTATGTCGAAACGAAAGAAACTATTTGGTGCTTCTGCCGAAATGAGGTGAAAGGTATGGATTTTTCGGGAGAAGTGTGGTATTGTTGTCGTGACGAAAGTCACGATAAGGAACGATTTGGGAATTGAAAGGAGGATGCCAATGAAAATAACCACAGGACATTTAGCTGAGAAGAGCGGCAAATGGTATGCCGTTATAAACTTATACGATGCCGACGGTAAGCGTCACGAAAAGTGGCGCTCCCTCGGACTGGACGCAAAGAAAGGCACCAAGACCGAAGCCAACCACCGTCTGAACGAGGTGCTGGAGCAGTATAATCTTGGTGACCAGTACCTGCACGAAGGAATGTCGAGAGCCGACAAGGAGCGCAACCGCATAGCTGATATGCGAGTGGAAGACTACCTTGCGGAGTGGCTGGAGTCCTACAAGGGCAACATCACAAAGTCCACATATACAAGCTACAAGCGGTACATGGACGTACACATGATACCATTCTTCAAGAAGATGAAGGTCAAGGTCAAGGAGATCACAGGCGACGAGATAAACGAGTACTACGCTTACCTCAGAGCCAAAGGTCTGAAAGGCACAAGCTGTCAGCGGCACCATTCGCTCCTGCACCTTGCATTCAAGTCTGCTATGAAAAGACGTATCATTCCGACAAATCCCGTCGATCAGGCTGACCGCCCAAAGTCGGTGCAGTTCATAGGAAACTACTATAATGCTGAAGAAATAAAGCAGCTCATCGACTGCACAAAGGACGATCCGCTGCACATCGTCATCGTTATAGCTGCCTATTACGGACTTCGCCGCAGCGAGGTCATCGGACTGAAATGGTCGGCGGTGGACTTTGTAGGCAAGACCATAAGCATCAAGCACAAGGTCTTGCAGGACGAGGACGGAGTTGCAGGCTACGATGTTATGAAAACGAAATCGTCGTACAGAACGCTTCCGCTGATACCCGTAGTCGAGCAGGCACTCATCGCTGAGCGTGAGCATCAGGCAGAAATGAAGAAGGCATTCGGCAGAGGATACTGCAAGAAGTACGAGGACTACATCTGCGTGGACGCTGTGGGAGAGCTGATACGTCCGAATTATGTGTCGGACCATTTCCCGATAGTGCTTCGTAAGAACGGTCTGCGTAAGATACGATTCCATGATCTGCGGCACAGTTGTGCCAGCTTACTTCTCGCCAACGGAGTGCAGATGAAGCTGATTCAGGAGTGGCTCGGTCACAGCGACATAGGTACAACGAGCAACGTGTACAGCCATGTGGACAGCGAAAGCAAGAAGCTGAGTGCGGAGGCGATAGCTAAAGCACTCTCAGAGTAAAATAAAAGCCTCCGGACGTTATGTCCGGAGGTCTAACATAAACAGTATATTTAAAATCGTAATTAGTATAATGCGCGGAATGAAAATCGCGTCCCAGAATAACTGAGACGCGAAATTGGCTGCGCGGGCTCCGCGCTGGCGCAGTGGGTGGGATTCGAACCCACGTCCCTCAAGGGGCATCATGATTTCGAGTCATGTCCGTTATGACCACTTCGATACCACTGCGTATTTAATTTAACTATAAAACTGCGAGAAAACTGCGAGAAAGCCAATTGCAAACACAACTGCGAACACCGCCGAAACCACGCAGAACAGGGATAAATCAAAGTGCGGAAAGCTCAGGAACGACTATGTTTCGAGTCATGTCCGTTATGACCACTTCGATACCACTGCATAAAATCACTATAATATTATATCATAATGGCAGTTCAAAATCAATAGGCTGGTAAAAAATTAATATTATAACAAAAGGCGGAGCATTACAGCTCTGCCTTTACTGTTTTTGAAAGCAGGAACAGCCTGCCGCTGAACGGCGGTATATCCATACTGAGCCTGCCGTCTGCACAGGTGAAGCCTGTCATGCCATGCGGAGTGTTACCGCTATAGAGCTGGTCATCGGAATCCAGCAGGAGCTCCGCCGTATATCCGCTGCCGATATTTACCGAATAGCCGCACCTGCTCCAGTCCGAAAAATTCAGCACAGCAAGGATATCGCCCTCCTTAGCCTTCCTGCGGATAGCATATATGCAGCTCTCAACGGACCCGCAGTCCTCCCAGAGGAAATTTGTAGGATCATAGTCATAGTGAAGCGCCTTATTGTCAAGGTAGATCATATTAAGTGCCTTTATGTACTCGCGGAAGGAGTCGTGGAGCGGATACTTCAGCATATCCCAGTCCTGCTGCCGCTTTTCGTCCCATTCGCGGAGCTGCGCAAATTCGCTGCCCATGAAATTCAGCTTTTTTCCCGGGTGAACCATCATATACATATACAGCGCCCTTGCCTGCGGGAACTTCTCGGGGTACTGGCCGTTCATTTTCTGAGCTATGGTGGCCTTGCCGTGTACCACCTCGTCGTGGGACAGCGGCAGTATGTACTTCTCATTGTAGAAGTACAGCATGGAGAAGGTCAGCTTATGGTAATCCCGTGAACGGTACATGGAAGCGCTCCGGAAATAATCAAGGGTATCGTGCATCCAGCCCAGATCCCATTTGTAGTCAAAGCCCAGGCCGCCATCAAATACGGGAGCCGCCACTTTCGGGTATGCCGACGAATCCTCAGCAATGAGCACAGCCGAAGGGTGTCTGGCTTTGAGTCCGCAGTTCATATCCTTGAGGAAACTGATAGCCGTTGTGTTTTCTCCCCGTCTCTCGTCACCATTCCAGTAGATCATATTGCGCACCGCGTCCATGCGCAGTCCGTCAAAGTGGTAAACGCTTAGCCAGAGATCGGCTGCGGACTGTATGAACGACCTCACCTCACCTTTGCCGTGGTTGAAGTTACGGCTTCCCCACTCGTTATAGCCGATATCGTCATCGGGGTATTCATAGAGCTTCGTGCCGTCGTATTCGGTGAGAGCGTAATGATCCACCGCAAAGTGAACGGGGACGAAATCCATTATTACGCCTATTCCCCTGCTGTGGCACTTATCCACCAGCTCCATGAGCTCCTTGGGAGTACCGTACCGCGAAGTCGGCGCAAAAAATCCCGTGCTCTGATAGCCCCAGGACTCATCGCAGGGGTGCTCGCTGAGAGGCATGAACTCGATATAGTTATAACCGAACTCGCAGACATAGTCGATGAGCTCATCGGCTATTTCCCCATAGCTGAACCAGCCCTCCTCGTCCTCGTCGGAGCGCCTCCTCCAGGAGCCCAGATGCACCTCGTAGATATTCAGCGGCTTATCGCGGCAGTCGCTTCTCCCGGCAAGCCATTGGCCGTCGCTGAACTCAAAGCCCTCTATACTCCTTATGACCGAGCAGGTACCGGGACGGACCTCCATACCGAAGCCGTAGGGGTCGCTGTGGTCGATAAAGCCGCCTTTTTTGTCATAGATACGGTACTTGTAACGCTGTCCCTCCAGAGCTCCGTCCACTGTGAGCTCATAGAACCTGCCGTCCTCCACGGCAGTCATGGGAAGCTCCTCCCACCTGCTGAAGTCACCTATTACCGACACCTTTGAAGCATTGGGAGCATATGTGCGGAAGACAGTCCCATCTTCTCCGAGGTGAGCGCCAAGATACTCATAGGCCGCAAATTCCTCACCTCTGTAAAAACTCATAATGTCCATAGACTCACCTCGTCTTTTTTCTGATTATATCACGATATACCGACAAAGTCAATGCCGGACCGCCGTACAGCCGCCACAGTGCGCCACTATACAAAATAGCCATATACTTTATCGCTTTGCACCTGCAAATCGGTGAATTGCCGTGTTGACATATAACCGGCGAAGTGATATAATCAAATAGTACCCTGTAACGCTGTTTTACCACGTTATCATGGACTTTTCAAAGGAGATGAGGATATGAAGAACACCTTCGGTTCAAGTGTTTCCGTCACTGTATTCGGTGAGAGCCACGGTGCGGCCATAGGCGCTGTCCTTGACGGCATGGCTCCGGGAATAGCAGTAGACGAAGATCTTATCAGACATCAGATGAAGCTCCGCCAGTCCATAGGCGCACTGTCCACGGCACGCCGCGAGGCTGACGAGGTAAGGATAGTAAGCGGAGTTTTTGAAGGCAGGACAACGGGCACTCCCATAACATTCATCATAGAGAATCAGGACACAAGAAGCATAGACTACGGCGAGCTGGCCTACAAGGCACGCCCCGGTCACGCGGACTTCTCCGCACAGATGAAGTATCACGGCTTTCAGGACTTCCGCGGCGGCGGACACTTCTCGGGAAGGATAACCGCAGGAGTAGTAGCCGCAGGAGCAGTGGCCATAAGCGCTCTCCACGGAAAGGGCATAAGGATAGGCACTCATATTCTTTCATGCGGAGGCATATATGACCGTCCCTTCGGGGATATAAACGACGATATCGAAAAGCTGGGCGATATGGAATTCGCAGTGCTTGACAGTGCAAAGGCAGAGGCCATGCAGGCTGCCATAACAGCGGCAAAGGAGGACGGCGACAGCGTAGGCGGCAGGCTGGAAACGGTTGTTACAGGTCTCCCCGCAGGCGTTGGCGAGCCATGGTTCGACAGCCTTGAGAGCGTCCTTGCCCATGCGCTCTTCGGCATACCTGCCGTAAAGGGCGTGGAGTTCGGCGCTGGCTTTGCGGCGGCGGATATGCTTGGAAGCCAATGCAACGACTGCTTCGGCATAGCAGACGGCGCTCCCGTATCGGCCACAAACAACAACGGCGGTATCCTGGGCGGTATATCCACGGGACTTCCCGTGCTGTTCAGAACGGCAATAAAGCCCACCCCCTCCATATACAAGGAGCAGCAGACCATAGACATGAACACCATGGAGAATACCACTCTCCAGATAAAGGGACGTCACGATCCTGCTATCGTACACCGTGCAAGGGTAGTTGCGGACAGTATCACCGCCCTTGTGCTCTGTGACCAGCTGGCGCTCCGCTTCGGTACCGACTGGCTGAAGGCGTAAGCTGTATCACGGAACGTTAAAACAAAAGGCCGCCGGGCGTTTTACGCTCAGCGGCTTTATATAGCCTGTATAATGAAAAAAGCTGTACCCGAGGTACAGCTTTTTCTGATTTGTCCCTTACAACAAATTCCTATATTTATGTGGGAGTGCAGATCCCTCATAAAACAGTAAATACAGAAAACGCTGCCTAAGGCGTTTTCGCCCAATTCCCTCCTACCTAAATTATATTATCAGGTTTTCCGCATTGCAAGCTGAAAATTGCGAACAATAAAAAAGGCTGTTCAAAAAATGCGGAATAATTGCTGTTTTATATCATAATAATACCATATCATTGAAATAATCTTAAATATAATGTCATTATTTCCGAAAAAAGCGTGTATCTGCCTGTGAACAGAAAAAGCCGCAGAGAAGTACCGGCTTCCCTGCGGCTTTCATGTATTCAGCTTACTGCTTTTCGGAATTTATGAACATATCGTATATCCTGCGTATAGCCTCTGCAAGGTCGTTCTCGCTGACGCCGATGATAACGTTCAGCTCGCTGGAGCCCTGATCTATGAGCTTTACGTTTATGCGTGCGTGAGCCATGGAAGCGAAGATACGGGCAACAGTGCCTCTTGTGTTCTTCATTCTGCGTCCCACTACCGCAAGGATAGCGATACCGTCCTCGATGTCGATATGGTCGGGTTCAACAGCCTTGCGAAGCTCTGCGACCACCTTGTCGCGGACAGGATCGAGCTTCTCGGTGCTGAGAGTGATGCTCATTGTATCAATACCCGAGGGCATATGCTCGAAGGATAGGCCGTTGTCATAAAGAACCTTGAGAACCTTCATACCGAAGCCTGTCTCGTTGTTCATCATGGCTTTTTCGATGTTGATGGTGCTGAAGCCCTTCTTGCCTGCGATACCTGTAATGGTATGGCTGAGGCTTTCGCGGCTGAAGTCGTAGTCGTTGCCGACTATCATTGTACCTGCGTCCTCGGGAGCATTTGTGTTCCTGATATTTATGGGGATACCTGCGGAGCGTACCGGGAAGATAGCGTCCTCATGGAGAACGGAAGCTCCCATATAAGCCAGCTCGCGGAGCTCTCTGTAGGTGATGACCTCGATAACGTCGGGGTTGTCAACTATTCTGGGGTCAGCTACAAGGAAGCCTGAAACGTCTGTCCAGTTCTCGTATATCTCAGCCTTTACCGCATTTGCAATGATAGAGCCCGTAACGTCGGAGCCGCCTCTTGAGAAGGTCTTGATATAGCCCTCTGTAGTCCTTCCGTAGAAGCCGGGGATAACAGCATTGTCAAGACCGCTGAGTCTCTCGCGTACCTTCTTTACAGTCTCGTCAAGAAGGAGAACGCCGTTGGTATCGAATACGATAACGTCTGCGGCGTCAACGAAATTGAAGCCGAGGTAGTTTGCCAGCACCTTGCCGTTGAGGTATTCGCCGCGGCTTGCAGCGAAGTCCTTGGCGGGACGGGCTTTCAGCTCCTTAACGATGGAGTCGAACTCCTCATCAAGTGACATATCTATTCCCAGCTCGGAAATTATACCGTTATAGCGGTCCTTGATTATCTGGAAATCCGCAGAGAAGTCAACGCCGCTGCCTGCCAGGTCACAGCACTTGTAGAGCATATCGGTTATCTTGATATCGTCGGAGAAGCGCTTTCCGGGAGCCGAAGGCACAACGTATCTGCGCTTGTCATCGCTCTTTATTATAGCGGCCACCTTTCTGAACTGATTGGCGTCAGCAAGGGAGCTTCCGCCGAATTTAACGACTTTATTACTCATATATATCATCCTTTTAACATTGATAATTTTATAGCAATAACTATTATATGCCTTTTTTGCGTTAAAATCAATTGACAGAAAGCCAAAATTCGGGACTTGCCAAACTGTATTTTTGGTGAATACGCTTGTACGCCGCTGACGGACAGTTTTACTGCTGGATATCCGCTGCCCTGACTGCCTCCGCAAAGGCTCTCATTTTCTCAAGGTCCTTAAAGCCGTCGGTCTCAAGGCAGGAGCTTGCGTCCACTCCGAAGGGGCGGAGCCTTCTCACAGCCTCCTCGGCATTATGGGCAGTCAGTCCCCCTGCAAGGAGGTAGGGACGCTTCATGCTGCCGATGATGGACCAGTCGAAGGTAACTCCCGAGCCGCTGCCCGAATCCAGCAGCACCATATCCGCGCAGGAGCTCTCCGCAGCAGCGATATCCGCCGCAGAGCCTATCCGAAAGGCCTTTATAACAGATATACCCAGACCTTTCAGCTCCCGTATCTCCTTCTCGGTCTCGTCGCCGTGGAGCTGCACTGTTTTCACAGCGCCCATTCTTACGGCGGTGATTATGTTTTCCACGGTCTCGTTCACGAAAACTCCAACAGGCATGATATCCTTATCGAGCAGCTCCGTCAGCTCCGCCGCCTTTACGGGATCGATATATCTCCTGCTCTTTTCCGCGAACACATAGCCGATATAATCGGGCTTTATGATATTCGCGTACTCTATATCCTCTGTGCGGCGCAGACCGCACATCTTTATCCTTGTCATATTATCCTTTCAGCTCCGCCAGCTTCGCCTTTTTATCTGCCGCCCTCATAAGAGTCTCACCTATGAGCACAGCGTTCACGCCAGCCTCACGGAGAAGCCTTATATCCTCCGCGGACTGAACGCCGCTTTCAGATACGAAGCTCACATCTGCGGGAGCAAGCTCCCGCAGGCGGCGGCTGTTGCCGGTGTCCACGGAAAAGTCCTTTAGATTGCGGTTGTTCACGCCTATGATACGGGCGCCTGCGGCAACAGCCGCCCGAAGCTCCGCTTCGTCGTGAGCTTCGACCAGAGCCGAGAGCCCCAGCTCATCGCAGATACCGATATACTCGCTTATCTGCTGCTGCGGAAGTATGGAGCATATGAGCAGCACAGCCTTTGCGCCCAGGAGCTTAGCCTCATATATCATATACTCGTCAACTGTGAAGTCCTTGCGTATGCAGGGTATACTTACATTTGCGGCTACCTCGCGGAGATACTCGTCGCTTCCGAGAAACCATTTTGGCTCGGTGAGGACGGAAATGCAGTCCGCACCTGCCGCCTCATAGTCCTTAGCTATCTGCATATAGGGGAAGTCCTCTGCGATAACGCCCTTTGACGGAGACGCCTTCTTGCACTCGCAGATAAAGGCTATATCCTCCTTTTTAAGAGCGTTTTCAAACTCAAAGCCGCCATTCGGAAGCTCCGCTGCAAGGCGCCTTACCTCGTCAAGAGACAGCTTTTTCTTAGCCTCGGCCACACGCTCGCGGGCATGGTCTGCAAGCTTATCGAGAATAGTCATACCGCACCTCAGTTCTGCGACTCAGCGATGAACTTCTCCATAGCTGCAAGAGCGGCGCCGCTGTCGATGAGCCCGGCAGCCTTCTCAACGCCCTCAGCCATGCTCTCAGCCTTTCCGCCGATGTATATTGCGGCACCTGCGTTGAGCAGAACTGCATTGCGCTTGTGACCCTTTATGCTGCCGTCGAGGATACCGCGTGTTATAGCAGCGTTCTCCTCGGGAGTACCGCCCTTCAGGTCGTCCTTGGTGCAGCGCTCGAAGCCGAACTGCTCGGGAGTTATCTCGTAATTCTTCAGCCAGCCGTCCTTGTACTCGCATACGGCGGTGGGAGCGCTGAGAGAGATCTCGTCCAGCTTGTCCTTGCCGTATACTACCATGCCGTTCTTTGAGCCCAGCTTCATGAGCACCTCAGCAACGGGATTGAGGAGCACGCTGTCATATACGCCGAGGAGATGATGATTGGGGCAGGCGGGATTTGTAAGGGGACCCAGGATATTGAATACCGTGCGGAAGCCCAGTTCCTTGCGGATAGGTCCAACGTACTTCATGGAAGTATGGTACTTCTGCGCAAAGAAGAAGCAGAAGCCCGTGTCCTCAAGGAGCTTCCTGCACTGATCGGGATCGAGGCTGATATTTGCGCCCAGAGCCTCCAGGCAGTCTGCCGTACCCGAAAGGGAGGAAGCTGCGCGGTTTCCGTGCTTTGACACCTTTATACCCGAAGCCGCAATAACAAATGCCGATGTAGTCGAGATATTGAAGCTGTGAGCGTTATCGCCGCCTGTACCGACGATCTCCAGGAGATCCATGTCGTTCTCAAACTTTACAGCGGCGTCGCGCATAGCTGCGGCACAGCCTGTTATCTCGTCGATAGTCTCAGCCTTTGTGCTCTTTGTTGAAAGAGCGGAGAGAAAGGCGGCATTCTGTGTGGGAGTAGTCTCTCCTGCCATGATCTCCGATATTACCTTGTATGCCTCATCATATGTCAGATCCTGCTTGTCAACGATCTTAGCGATTGCCTCTTTTATCATAATAAAACCTCCGATTCAAATCCAATTCCGAATTCTTCATTCAGGCGTGATACGGCTAAGCCCGATCACGCTCCTGCAACTGCGTCCTTCATTTCCCTGATGTACTCGCCCACATGGGGAGCTGCGTCCCTGCCGTACTTTTCCAGTATGCGTATTATAGCCGAGCCCACGATGGCGCCGTCAGAGAGTGCCGCCATTTTCTGTGCCTGCTCCGGCTTTGAGATACCGAAGCCCACTGCGCAGGGCACGTCGGTGTTCTCCCTTATCACCTTGACGATATCGCCGATATTGGTGGTTATCTCGCTTCTCACGCCTGTAACTCCCAGACTTGAAACAATGTAGATGAAGCCCTCGGCCTCCTTTGCTATCATAGCTATACGGTTTTCCGAGGTAGGAGCTATCAGCGATATGAGGTCAACTCCGTACTGCCTTGCAACTGCGGAGAACTCCTCCTTCTCCTCAAAGGGAAGGTCGGGAAGTATGATGCCGTCAACTCCGCATTCACAGCACCTTGCCATGAAGCGCTCTGCGTCATACGAATATACCACATTGGCATAGGTCATGAACACAAAGGGCACCTTAACGTCTCTGCGGAGCTCCTTCACCAGCTCGAATACCTTGTCCGTGGTGACTCCTCCGGCAAGAGCACGGATATTGGCTCCCTGGATAACAGGTCCCTCAGCCGTGGGATCGGAAAATGGAATGCCCAGCTCGATAAGATCGGCTCCGTTTTCAGCAGCAGCCCTTACCACCTTTGCGGTGGTATCCAGATCGGGGTCTCCGCAGGTTATGAAGGGTATGAATGCCTTGCCGTTCTCAAATGCAGCTCTTATATTACTCATAGATATCCTCCCCTCTGTATCGTGCGATGGCAGCGCAGTCCTTGTCGCCGCGTCCCGAGACCGTCACGATTATGATTTTGTCCTTGTCCATTGTGGGAGCCAGCTTCATAGCGTAGGCAATGGCGTGAGCCGACTCGATAGCGGGGATAATGCCCTCTGTACGCGAAAGGTACTCAAAGGCGTTGACCGCCTCCTCGTCTGTTACGGGGACGTATTCCGCCCTGCCGATATCGTGGAGATATGCGTGCTCGGGGCCTACTCCGGGGTAGTCCAGACCTGCCGAGATGGAGTACACGGGAGCTATCTGTCCGTACTCGTCCTGACAGAAGTAGGACTTCATGCCGTGGAATATACCGATCCTTCCCGTATTCACCGTAGCCGCAGTCTCGAAGGTATCAATGCCTCTGCCTGCCGCCTCGCAGCCTATGAGCCTTACGCCCTCGTCGGGAATGAAGTGGTAAAAGCTTCCGATAGCGTTGGAGCCGCCGCCAACACAGGCAATAACAGCGTCGGGAAGTCTGCCCTCAGCCTCCAGTATCTGTGCTCTTGACTCACGGGAGATGACCGCCTGAAAATCGCGGACTATAGTGGGGAACGGGTGAGGTCCCATAACGGAGCCCAGACAGTAATGGGTATCCTCTATCCTTGAAGTCCACTCGCGCATGGCCTCGGATACCGCGTCCTTGAGGGTAGCCGTGCCGCTCTTTACGGGGACAACGTCAGCGCCGAGGAGCTTCATACGGTAAACGTTCAGCGCCTGCCTTTTTGTGTCCTCCTCGCCCATGAACACCAGACACTCCATATCCAGGAGAGCCGCTGCCGTAGCCGTAGCAACTCCGTGCTGACCTGCGCCTGTTTCAGCGATAAGTCTGGTCTTGCCCATTTTCTTTGCCAGCAGAGCCTGACCGAGAACATTGTTTATCTTGTGGGAGCCCGTGTGGTTGAGGTCCTCCCTTTTCAGGTATATCTTCGCGCCGCCCAGATCCCTTGTGAGCTTGTCTGCGCGGTACAGCAGAGAAGGTCTGCCCGCATAGTTGTCCAGCAGCTCCTTCAGCTCGCGGTTGAACTCGGGATCGTTTTTATAGTGGTCGTAGGCCTGCTCCAGCTCTATGACCGCGTTCATCAGCGTTTCGGGGATATACTGACCGCCGTGAACGCCGAATCGTCCTTTTGACTGTGACATATTTATTTCCTCCTGTTATAGTTTCCGTAAGATATCCAGCGCATGATTTGAAGCGCCGATAAGATCCTGCCTTTCGCAGGTGGCAAAATGGTACTCCATGTATTTATCAAAAGTGAAGCTGTCCATGCCGTCGATACAATCGCTCATATAATTCGCCGCGCCGTCTGCGGCTATGAGCTTTATCCGTTCAACGGGGAGTTCCGCATTCAGCGCCGCTATCTCCTCCGTCCTCATCAGAGCAAAAAGCTCCTTCGGCTCGCTCTTGCAGTGCCATTCATCGGTTATCATATCATTATCCAGCACCTTTTGCAGGTTTCCGTGGAGAAATGCGTGCTGTAGGACGGCTGCCTCGTTCATGCAGTATGCCGCCAGTATGTATCCGCCCTTTCGGGTGACCCTTACCGCCTCTGAGAGCGCCCTGAGCATATCCTCACGGGTGAACAGGTGGTACATAGGTCCCAGCAGCAGAGTGACATCGAAGCTGTTATCCGAAAGCTCCGAAAGGTCAAGGGCGTTTCCCTGCACCGCCGTGAGACTTTCACTGCCGTCAAGCTTTGCCCTCAGCTTATTGAGATTGCTTTCAACAAGCTCCACCGCCGTTACCTCATAACCCTCACGGGCAAGGGCGATACTGTATCTGCCCGTGCCTGCTCCCACTTCAAGGATACGGACCTGCTTTGCTCCGCCGAGGAAGTCGTGGATGTATTTCATGGTGGTCAGGTACTCCACCTGACCCGACTGTGAGAGGAGCCTGCCCTCCTCGTCGTAATTTCTGTAGAATTCATCAAGATAGTCCATAGCTGTCACCTCGTTTTTTATTGCGGCAATGAATAATTCAAAGCTCGATAAAGTTTTTCAGCATTATCCTTCCGTCGGGAGTCATTATAGACTCGGGGTGGAACTGCACGCCGTATATGGGGTATTCCCTGTGCTGTACAGCCATTACCTCGCCGTCGTCGGCCATTGCCGTGACTTCGAGGCATTCGGGAAGAGTAGCCGCGTCCGCCGCAAGGGAATGATACCTTGCCACGGGAGCTCCCTCGTCAATGCCTCTGAACAGAGGGCAATCGTTCATGAAGCTTATAACGGACTGCTTACCGTGCATGAGCTCCTTGGCGTAGGTAACTGTTGCACCGTAAGCGGCGCATATAGCCTGATGACCAAGACAAACACCCAGAGTAGGTATCTTTTTGCACACCGTCTTAGCGGCTTCGATTATAATGCCTGCGTCCTCGGGACGTCCGGGTCCCGGGGAGAGTATTATCTTGTCGGGAGCAAGCTCCTCTATCTCCTCCACCGTCATTTCGTCGTTGCGTATCACCTTGATATCGGGACATATCTCACCGATGAGCTGATACAGGTTATATGAAAAGCTGTCGTAATTATCAATGAGAAGTATCATTCGTCTGCCTCCTCTGCCATTTTAAGGGCGTTGACCACAGCCGCCGCCTTGTTTATGCACTCCTGGTATTCCTTTTCGGGAACCGAATCCGCAACTATTCCCGCGCCGCTCCTTACAAAGACCTTTCCGTTCTTCTTGTAGGCTATGCGGATAGCGATGCAGGTATCGAGATTGCCTGTGAAGTCGATGTAGCCGATAGCGCCGCCGTAAATGCCGCGCTTGTTGTCCTCCAGCTCTGCAATGAGCTGACAGGCGCGTATCTTGGGAGCTCCCGAGAGAGTGCCTGCGGGAAGCACAGCGCTCACCGCGTCAAGTCCGTCGAACTCCTCCCTTATCTCTCCGCGCACAGTGGAGCCGATGTGCATAACGTGGGAATAGCGCTCTATGCTGTGGAGCTTTTCCACCTGAACGCTGCCGAACTTACTGATCCTGCCCAGATCGTTTCGTCCCAGGTCTACCAGCATATTATGCTCCGCAAGCTCCTTTTCGTCACGGAGAAGTCCTTCCTCCAGCTCCTTGTCCTCCTTTTCGGTCTTTCCCCTCGGACGGGTGCCTGCAAGGGGGAATGTATGGAGAACGCCGTTTTCCAGCTTCACCAGAGTTTCGGGAGAAGCGCCTGCTATCTCCACGTCCGTGCCCGAGAAGTAGAACATATAGGGGGAGGGATTGATAGTCCTCAGCACTCTGTAGGTGTCCAGGAGACTTCCCTCGAAGCCTGCGCTGAGGCGGTTTGAAAGGACTATCTGGAAGATATCGCCCTCATGGATATGCCTCTTTGCCTTTTCCACCATTCCGCAGTATTCTTCCTTGCTGAAAAGTGCGGTAACATCTGTGGTGAGCCTGCCCGAGTGCTCCTTTGTACGCTCTCCCTTTCTGAGGAGCTCCGCCATCTGAGTGAGCTCCAGCTTTGCCTTGTTGTAGCCTGCCTCGCCCTCGTCAAGTCTCATATTGGCAATGAGTATGAGCTTCTGGCGGAAATTGTCAAAGGCTATGACCTTGTCAAAGAGCATGAGGTCAACGTCCTTGAAGTTCTCGGTATCCTTCGTGCCTGTGCGGAGAGTCTTTTCGGAATAGGCAAGGAAATCGTAGGAGAAATAGCCTGCCAGACCTCCCGTAAAGGGCGGAAGGTAATCGAATTTGGGACTTCTGTATTTTGAAAGGATCTGTCTTATCTGAACCGACGGATCGTCCGAAGTCATTTTTACGTCGCCGATAGTCAGGTCGTTCCCTGCCGCTGTTATCTGAAGCTTGGGGTCGAAGCCGAGGAAGGTGTATCTTCCCCACTTTTCCTTCTCTGCCACAGATTCCAGCATATAGCAGTGGTTCGAGACGTTTTTGAGTATCATTATCGCCTCTATGGGAGTACAGATGTCAGAGAGTATCTCGCAGCTGACGGGAAGGATATCGTACTTTCCGCTGTCAGCCAGCTCCCTGACCTTAGTGAATTCGGGTAAAAACTTCATAATAAGCACCTCCGTGACCTGTCAGGACAAATAAAAAAGTCCCTGACAGATCAATATGATCTGTCAAGGACGAATAATTCTTATCCGCGGTACCACCTTGATTCACGGCAAAGCCGTGCGCTTAACAGGATACTATCATATCCCTGATGATTAACGCACATCCTTACGTTGCAGAATACTCTGAGCAGGTACGATGCCTGCACATTTGACTGCACCCTCGGCGGTCCATTTGCTGATCTGTTTTTCACCCGACTCTCAGCGTCGCGGGCTCTCTGTAGAAGCATAACCAACTTTATCTCCGCGTCAACGGTTTGATATGTTATGATTATAGCACTGTAATTCTTACTTGTCAAGTAGGCATAAAAATTTTTATTTTTTAACGTAAAACTTTTCCCTGCGCAGGATCCTGTGCTGCAACATATAATGAAATGTACCGCAGATCCTGACGGACTGCGCAATTTGCAGCAGTCAGGGGTGATACTTTGAACATCTGCATTCTTGATATGCCGTCATACACCTACGCCGTAAAGGCACAGCGCCTTCTCAGGGCAAGGGGCTATCCGTGCATGATAAAGCGGCGCGAGCGCACCCCGGAACGGGGCTGCGGCTTCTCGCTCCGCATAAACGGCGCCTGTGAAAACGCCCTCCGCGTCCTGGACAGCTATGATATCCCCTACTCAGTAGGCGGAGGTGACGATAATGATAAACTTTGACAACGCCGCCACTACCTTTCCCAAGCCCGTCTCTGTGCGCAGAGCGGCTGCTGAGGCCATAAACAGCTTCGGCGGCAATGCAGGCAGAGGCGGCCACGAGCTGGCCATGCGCACCTCAGAGGCTCTTTATTCCGCGCGGGACACCGCCGCAGGCTTTTTCGGAGCCTCTCCCGAAAACACCGTATTCACGCTGAACTGCACTCACGCGCTGAATATGGCCATACAGGGCGTCATGTCCGGGGGCGGCCACCTGATAATCAGCAGCATGGAGCACAACTCCGCAGCACGGCCTGCGGTAAGTCTTGCCATGAAAAAGCAGATAACCCTGTCCTTTGCCGAGGTCTTTCCCGACAGCGCCGAGACCGTTGAGAGCTTCCGCAGGCTGATCCGCAGCGATACCCGCGCCATAGTCTGTACCATAGCGAGCAACGTCACGGGGCAGCTGCTTCCCTTCCGCGAGATAGGGGAGCTCTGCCGCGAAAGGGGCATATGCTTCATAGCCGACGGCGCACAGGCCTGCGGCATATATGATATAAAGCTTGCCGACGGGATAAATATACTCTGCACCGCAGGTCACAAGGGGCTCTACGGCATAACGGGCACAGGACTGCTCATGACCGACGGCAGCTATCCCATAGCTCCCATAATACAGGGCGGCACGGGCAGCGGCTCCCTGAGCCTTTTCCAGCCTGATATCCTCCCCGACAGCCTTGAGAGCGGCACTCCCAACATCATCGGAGCCGTCACCGTAGGCGCAGGCATACGCTTCATCACATCCTATGGCATGAGCAGGCTCCGCGCCCACGAGGAGCGGCTTTGCAGCCTGTTCATATCGGGCATGGAGGACTGCGGCGGCGTCACCGTATACAGGCACCCCTCCGCAGAATACGCTCCCATAGTCTCCTTCAATATAGGGGATATGCCATCAGAGCAGGCTGCGGAGCTTCTGGGCAGCAGGGGCTTCTGTCTCCGTGCAGGCTATCACTGCGCAGCTCTTGCCCACGCCACTCTCGGCACAAAAGGAGGCACCGTCCGCTTTGCGCCATCGGCCTTCAACACGGAGGAAGAAGTAAAAAAACTTGTATACAACGTTAAAACATTGAAAAATTTACCAAATTCGTAAAAAACTATTGAAATTATCTGAATTTGTGGTACAATAATAATATGCAGTATTGCGCAGTCTGCTAAGAGGACAGCCGTCCTCGTACATAACATAGATAAATGTTTAAAATAAATGTGTGTATAAATCTTCCCCGAGGGGGTGCAGTTAATGTTCCATTCTTCTCCCCAGCAGATATTTGACGCATTTCTCAGCGTCATATCCACCTTCAAGCCCATAGACGTGCTTGATGTTCTCATACTTACCTACGTTATATATCTGCTGCTGAAGCTTATCCGCGAGACCCGCGCAGGTCAGCTGGTAAAAGGTATCATATTCCTTGTGGCAGGATACTTCATAAGCAGAGCCATCGGACTGAAGGTAGTCAGCTACCTGCTCCAGAATGCGCTGAGCATGGGAGTCCTGGCCATGATCGTACTCTTCCAGCCGGAGCTCAGACGAGCTCTCGAAAAGGCAGGAAGAAGTAAATTCGGCATACGTCTCTTCGGTCTCGGACAGAACACCGACGAGTTCAAACAGATATGGGATCCCGCCATAGACGCTATATGCGACTCATGCGTGGAGCTGTCGGCTACCTGCACAGGCGCACTTATAGTAGTGGAAAGGCAGGTGCGTCTCGGCGAACAGATAGAGACGGGCACCATACTCAACGCCACTCCCAGCAAGGAGGTATTCGGCAATATATTCTACCCCAAGACTCCCCTTCATGACGGAGCCGTTATCATGCGCGACGGTATCATACTTGCCGCCGCCTGCTTCCTTCCCAAGCCCGCCAAGGACGCCCTCATAAACAAGAAGCTGGGTTCACGCCACAGAGCCGCCATCGGCATGAGCGAGAACTCGGACGCAATAGTAATAGTAGTCTCGGAGGAGACGGGACAGATATCCGTAGCCATAAACGGCGACCTCACCAGAGACTACACCCACGACAAGCTGAAGGCTCTCCTTCAGGAGCAGATCTTCAATGACAAGACCGAGATATCCATCGGCAAAAAGAAGCTGTTTTCTTCACGCTCCGAAAGGGGGAAGAAAAAATGAACATACTGAAGAACCTTAAAAAGAAAGATATCAGAACGGCAAGAAGCAACGCCATGCTGCTGCTCATCGCCCTGATATGCGCCATAGCCAGCTGGTTCATAATCGCAATGACCAAGTATACCGCTGAGTCGAAGCACATATCCAACATACCTCTGGTAACTGATATAAGCGCCACCGCCGCCAAGAACGGACTGTCGGTGATAAAGTGCTCCGCGGATCATGTCAGCGTAAGCCTCGACTGCAGCCGTACCGACTACAGCCGCATAAGGTCAGATACGCTCAGAGCCTATGTGGATTACAAGAATATCTCCTCCGCCGATACCTATGAGCTAAGCGTCAGAGTGGAGACCACCAACGGCGCGGAGATCTCAAACGTGAAGATATCCCCTGCCACCGTTACGGTAGAGCTTGATAAGTACGAGACCAAGGCCATAGTTCTGAAGGCCAAGGTGCCCAACATATCGGGAGGAGAGAACAGGGTCATAAACAGTGCGGACATAACCTGCGAGCCCGGCGAGGTAAACATCAAGGGCCCTGCGGCGCAGCTGGCCAACATAGCCGAGTGCTACGCCGTATCCGACGAGAAGATGACCATTGACACCACCACCAGCATCAACAGCGACAGGTACCTGCTCCTCTCCGAGGACGGCACCGAGATCGCCCAGTCCTCACTGATAACCTTCGATCCGCCTGTGGTAAATATGAGTATCCCCGTAATGACGCAGAAAACCGTGAAATTCGTCACTCAGATAGTGGGAGCGCCCACGGACTTTGACACAAGCTGTCTCAGCTTCACCATCACTCCCGAGACCGCGGTCATAGCCACAAAGAATACGGAGACCAGGCTCCCCGACACCCTTGACCTGAAGCTCAGGCTCAGCGATCTGGATATAGGCTTCTCAAAGGATATCGCCATCGAAAACCTGCTCATGGGAACCAATATCACCAATCTGTCCGATACGGACACCGTCAATATATCCCTCAACAGCGAGGGACTTGCCTCAAAGGACATCACCATAAGCAACAATGATATCCATACCACCAATGCTCCCAGCGAAAGCTACGATTACACCGTGCTCAACCAGAACATAATGGTAAAGCTTATAGGCCCGTCGGATGTCATAAACGAGATAACCCCTGCGGATCTTGACGCTTATGTGAACCTGCTGGGCGCAGACGATTCCATGGATCAGTTCCCCTACCCGGTAACGGTATCATGCAACAAGTACAAGAATATCTGGTCTGTGACCAGCACAACGGTCAATATCAAAAAGACGCCCAAGGAAGGAGCTTCCACCACACAGACAGCGGCAGGCTCCGCCACGGTGACCACAAAGACAAATTAACGCAGAAGGCTCTGCTGTACGAAGATACAGCGGAGCCTTTTTACACGGCGTCTCGTTGTGATTATGCACAAATTATTGATAACATATTTATTGTTTGTACCGATTTTGACCATATTTTAACAGTTTGTTAACATTTAGAGCCGCTGAATGTGATATAATTTTCCTGTACAAATTTTTTTGCACACCTTTATTATTTTATTTTTATCTGAAAGGATGATACGCAATGAAAACCAACCTCTCAAGAAGGATCAGGGCTACTGTCGTAAGTCTTACCATGGCAGCAGCAATGCTCCCCGCCTACGCAGCTCCCGTAAACGCAGTCTCCGTCCCCGGCACACCTGCTTTTTCGCAGAACAAGGGCCTTTCAAAGACCATGAAGGTAGACTCTGTATACGAGGGCACTATCCCCGAGGAAGGCGCCAAGTCTGTTACATTTACTCTTAGCACCAGCTATTCCGGACAGAGCTTCTCATACGGCTTCGGCTGCTCCACCAAGGAGTCCCCCTACTGGCTGGAGCTTGACAAGAGCGGCAAATGGGTAGACGGTTCCAAGGCCGAGGGTACAGCCTGCAAGCTGGACAAGGCCTCAAGCACCATCACCATCGACCTCTCCAAGGCTGACGCAAAGCCCGGCGGAAAGTTTGAGTTCAGATGCTACTACTCCGCACACTGGGACAACTCCAAGGGCGATATGGTGGACAACTCCGTAACCCTCACCGGCGTTGAGTTCAGCGGCGGAAGCTCATCATCGGGCGGCGGCTCATCGAGCACTCCCGAGTCCAAGAACAAGAAGAGCGGCTCATGGAGCTTCAAGGACAACAAGGACGGCACAGCTACCATAAGCTCCACCGTTACAAAGCAGCTTGACGATCTGGACTACGACCTCACAGTAGGCTACGACGAGGATTACTATACATCAAAGGGCGAAACTCCCACAGACAGCGATCCCATAAACAGCCACAAGTTCAAGTACGGCGACTTCGGCGTACCCACAGACGGCGATATTACCATCGAATCTCTCTACGTTGTAGTAGAGTCTGATTTCGACGTTGACAAGTTCATGTACGGCTGCGGAACCAACGTAACCATGGGCTCTCCCTCCGATACAGAGTATGCCAAGAGAGGCATAATCGAGGGCAAGGACGACGCAGGCTACTGGTACAACGAAATGGGCGAGGATTCCAAGGCGGAATTCGAGGAAGCAGGCGTTGAGTTCGGTCTCTCGGACATCGGCGAGGGCACAACCCTGGAAGGCGCAGGCAAGTATATCGAGTGCGTATGGGACGTTCCCGCTGACGTACAGAAGGATCAGACCACAAACTCCTACGACTCCATCGGCTTCCAGTTCTGGTACGGCACAAAGGACGCTTCCAAGTATACCGAGATCACATCATCGGATCCCGTTACCATCACAAGCGCAGCCCTTACATATACCGTAACAAAGACTATCCCCTACACAGCTTCCGTAAAGAAGTCACAGTCCAAGACTCTCGACTGCACAGCTTCATCAGACTCAAAGAAGAACTTTGAGATAAGCTACGCCGATCTTGGCATTGATTCCGATATGAAGGTATACGCAGTACGCTTCGACGTATCCGCTAACAAAGAGATCAAGAAGCTTGTATACGGCACAGGTACAGGCACCACCAAGGCAGTAGACGATTACTGGTTCCAGGAGCCCGTAAACTCCGTTATCCTCGGCGCAGGCAAAAAGGCAGAGATCATGTGGATACTCCCCAAGGATATCACAGGCGATAATCCCGACAAGAACGTGGTAAATCCCGACGGCAACGTTGTATTCGGCTACTACTACGGCGAGTCCGACACTATCACGGTTGACAACGTAGAGGTATACTACTATCTCCCCGAGATCACCACAACTACTACCACTACAACCACAACTACAACTACTACAACCACCACAACAACTACCACAGCGCCTCCCGCAAACAGAACATGGGGCGATACAAACTGCGACGGCAAGGTTGAGCTGGCAGACGCTATCCTCATCATGCAGGCACTTGCCAACCCCAACAAGTACGGCGAGAACGGCACATACGAGAAGCACATCACAAAGGACGGCAAGCTCAACGGCGACGTTGACAAGGGTACAGAAGGTCTCACATCAAATGACGCCCTCTACATCCAGGAGTACCTCCTCAAAAAGAGAACTACTCTCGATCCAACAAAGTGATAGCTGTAAGGCACATAAAGCATAAAAGGCTGTATAAAGCCTTCTCATGAAACAAACCTTCAGAAAGCCCGAAAGCGGTGTAAAATCCGCTTTCGGGCTTAATTATTGATATATGGGGCGACTTTATCTATGTCCATTTTTATGAAAAACACCGAAAAAAACGGAAATGTTGGTATTTTTTTGCGAAAAACCTTTCATTTATTGCTGTTTTGTGTTATAATGATTGAACACCTTTCCATTCAGTAATATTAAGGAAAGGGCATATTGCATAATGTATTATTGCGAGGGGTAAAAGGTTCGCAATACATAAAATTTAATAGAAGGAGAAGAAAATGAGAGCTAAGAGACTTATCGCGTCCGTGCTGTCATTCGCCCTCTGCGCAGGAGCAATGCCTGTCGTCACCGCGTCAGCGGAGGAGAGCGTTTCAGCGGCTGTCACTATGGGGGTGAACAGCGGCATAGCAGCGGACGCAGCAAACAATGTCGGTGCAGCAGCAGTTACGACCACCACTGCCGCAACGGCGTCTCCGAAGGTCACGACCACTACCGCAACGGGCAATGAATCGGTAGTCACCATCAGGATCGGAGATCTCAACAACGACGGCAACATCGACGCTATCGACGCCTCAGCCATACTTGCGGCATATGCGGCAAGCGCAACCAACGGCGGTGCATCAACGCTTTCAGCTATGCAGACCATTGCGGCAGACGTCAACAAGGACGGCAATGCAGACGCAGTAGACGCCTCCAACGTACTGGCCTACTATGCGTATTCCGCAACCAACGGCACCCTTTCAATCGAGGATTACCTTAATTCATTGAAGAAGCAGTCCCCTGCAACTACCACCACTACCGCAAAGCCCGTGACCACCACAACGACCAAGGTCACAACCACAACTACGGCAAAGCCCGTATCCTCAACAACATCGTCAGCGACAGCTGTTTCATCAACCAGCACAACACAGGCTCCTGTACCCACCACCACTTCATCGGTGCAGCCCGTACCCTCTACAACTACAACAACAGCGCCTGTCACTACCACTACTACTCAGCCGTCATCAACATCGACCACCACAACTTCAGCGACTACGACCACCACCACTACCGTCACACTGACTACCACCACTACAGGAGACCCCTACAAGGTAGCCTCCATAAAGCTCAGCAAGACGGAGATAGAGCTCAGCGTGGGCGCAGGAGACATCTCCTATGTTACCATGCTCCCTGCAACCGCCGATAAGCGCGAGATATGGAGCTGCTCCGACGAGAGCGTAGCCGTAGTTGACAACGAGGGCTGGATAGTGGGCAAGGCCGAGGGCATATGCGTAGTTACGGTAACAAGCCTTAGCAATCCTGCCGTAAAGGCCGATATCAAGGTAACGGTCAGGGATCCCAACAAGGTAAACGCCATAAGGCTCACCAAGACGGATATAAGGATCCCCATAGGCGGCGGCGATATATCATATGTGACCATGCTCCCTGCAAACGCCACCAACAAGGCTGAGATATGGACAAGCTCCGACAGCAGCATTGCCAGCGTCAACAGCGAGGGCTGGATAACAGGCCTGAAGGAAGGCACCTGCGTTGTTACAGTAAGCAGCAAGGCCAATCCCGAGGTAAAGGCCACCATAAACGTAACAGTTACCGATCCCACAAAGGTATCGGAGATAAAGCTCAGCAAGTACGAAATGGACCTCATTATCGGTACAAGCGATATATCCTATGTAACTATGCTCCCCAAGACCGCAGCAAACGTAGACGAGGTATGGACAAGCTCCAACCCCGCCATCGCCAGCGTTGACAACTGGGGCAACGTATACGGCCTGTCAGAGGGAAGCTGCGTGGTATCTGTCATCAGCAAGGCAAATCCCTCGGTAAAGGCTGACATCAAGGTAACGGTGCGCAAGAAGCCCCTTCCCACAACTACAACCACCACTACCACCACAACAACTACTACCACATCTGCCACCGCAACCACGACAGTAACAACTACTCACCTTATCCAGAACATTAACGGAGCCACCTACGTTGACGGCATACTGATAGTCAACAAGACATACGGCCTTTCCAAGGATTACAGCGCTTCAGCACTGAACGGCAACGCAGTTGCCCAGTTCGAGCTGATGAAGAAGGAGGCAGAAAAGGTAGGCCTGACCCTTACCTGCTCATCGGGCTTCCGTTCCTATGCGGATCAGGAGAGGATCTACAACAACTACGTTGCCATAAACGGTATCCTCAAGGCTGATACATTCTCAGCCCGTCCCGGACACTCAGAGCACCAGACAGGACTTGCAATAGACCTGAACACCATTGATATGTCATTTGCAAACACGCCCGAGTACGAATGGCTGGAGAAGAACGCTCACAAGTTCGGCTTCATAATCCGCTATCCCAAGGGCAAGGAGGCTTATACAGGCTACAGCTACGAGCCCTGGCACATAAGGTTCCTTGGCGCCGCAACTGCCACGGCAGTATACAACAGCGGCCTCTGCCTCGAGGAATATCTGGGAATCACATCAGCATACAAATAAACGTAAAAGCTGCCGCTTCAGCGGGCACCTGCAACGGTGCTCCTCTGCGGCAGCTTTATCTATATCAAAGCAGCCGTCAGGAGACCTGCCATGCGTCGGGAAGCTATCCTCGGAAACGGCAGGAACGCCGCTGCACCTCCTGACGGCAGACTCATATTGCCGCTTACATTATATTATGCAGAAACAGCGAAAAGGTACAATGAAAATTCTTACAGTACACTTCTCCCCGTTGACTGTCCTGTCACCATTGTCAGCAATGTGTAACCTCTGTAACACATTCCGTAAGCAATTCATATCCGAACTGTATTCAAACCGTGACTGCTCTGTTATTGCATATTTCCGCAGGATAATATATAATATAGACAGTAAGGGAAAAGAAATAAGCATAAAAAACTTCATTGTTCCTCGTTTCTGCGTCGACCATACCTCCCGACGCAAAAACAGTTATGACGGTGCCGCACACCACCGTCCTCTGAACACACCTTTCGGAAGAGAATAAAACCGCCGGCGCAACAGTGTCGGCGGTTCTCTTTTTATTTCATAAAAAACAGGCTTTCGTGTCACACTTTTGATATTCCGTGCGTTATTGTATATAGGGGACAAAAAATTCCTTTCATAATCAAGTGATCTCGAAGGTGCAAAAAGACGATACCGCCGCACATTCCGGCGGACTGCACAAATATCCCGCAGTATTCTGTGTCAGGTCGCAGAAACAAGGGAGTTATTCGTCTTTTTGTGCCGAAAAAGTCACTCCCCGCTGATAAGACATCTTTTCCATAATGGTCTCATATTTTTCGGCAGAAGAGCAGTCAACTCCATTGGCTGCTCTTTCTGTATATTTCCTACAAATGCAGAGGCTTTGTTTTGTACACAACATAGAATTCCCGAAAGACTTTTACCTTATTCAACTGTTTCCGTTTGAATTTCACCCTTTTCCTGCCCTCTTATGAAAGCTGAGCGCAAAAACGGCACATATAACCGTGGTGCTTATACAGAAGTTTATGCGTAATTATCGGGGACAAACCTTTCTGAGGAAAGGTTCTTTCCCCGAACCCCTTTTCCAAAGACTTTATAACTGAATTTAGCCCGTACAGGGCGCTCTCCACAAAACGTGAGATCCGGTAATAACCGGGGAGCGCCCTGTAAGGGCTAAATTTAATGCTAAAAGTTTTAGGAAGGGAGTTTGAGGGAGAACCCTTTTTCAAAAGGGTTTCCCTCAATATCACCCGTAAAGCTGCTATATGAGTATAGCGGTTAAAATGTGCCGTTTCTGAATCAATTACTTTGCAGGATCAAGACTTGCGATCTTGTGGAGCAGATACTCCTGAATACGGAGAGCGTCGCCGGAAGTAAGACCCTTTACGGACTGGTCAACGTCGCCGTTGAGCTTGCCCTGTGCTGTCAAAGGCTTGTCAGCTGTACCGCCTACACCGTACTTATTGGGGTTAGCCAGTGACTGCATGATGAGGATAGCATCTGCCAGCTCTATCTTGCCGTCGCAGTTGGTATCACCGTAATCAACATCATCTTTACCGGGGTTAGGTTCAGTGGTTGTAGTAGTTGTTTCATCAACAGGAGGAGCTGTAGTAGTGGTTGTTGTAGTTGTTGTAGAAGAAGTAGTAGTATCCGATGATGTAGTAGTTGTTGTTGTGGTGGTAGTCGTGGTGGAAGTTGTTGTGCTTGTGGTCGTTGTAGTAGTGGTCTTGTCTACGAAAACGGGCTGACCGCCGCCGCTCTTGCCGCCGTCAAGGTTGCTCTTGGCGCCTGACGAATAGAAGTCGTTAAGCGAGAGACCGTTCTTGCCGAGAGCAGTCTGGTGGTCGAGACCGATGAACTTGCCGCCGTCCGTCTGCCAGAGAGTCTCTTTAAGGATACCGTAACGTGCAGGATCCCATGTGAGGAAGTCGTGGCTGAGAAGTCCGCCTGTATCGCCCGAGTTGGGGTTGAGGCACCAGTAGGTGTGGTTGATGTGATTCTTTACCATATAATCAGCAAGGAGCTCCATCCACTTCTGATTCTTGGTTCCGTCAACGAAGCCGCCCCACTCACCGATAAGGAGGGGTGCGATATCCTTGTCGTTGATGTAAGCCCATGTATCATACCAGTAGTCATCAAGGAGAGTCTGTGTGTTGAAGTCCTTGGCAAACCATGTCTGAGCGTAAACTGACGGGCCGTAGTCATGAGGCGAGTAAACTATCTGAGACTGCTTTGCAGCAGTTGACATCTTAATGGGATAGTCCTTTACGCCGCGGAGGTTTCCGCCCCACCATGCGCCGTACCATTTTTTGTCTTCCTCACTCCTGGGATCAAAAACATCAGCTGTATCAAATGTATAGCCCTTTTCGGTCATAGGATACTGCTCGATACCCTCAATGAAGATAAGAGCATTGGGGTTTACGTCCAGGATAGCCTCTGCGCAGTTTGTTGCAGCGTAAGCCCAGTTGTTCTCATCGGTGGAGTCGTCCCACTTTGCAATAGAGCTCGGGCATGAAGTTCCCGAATATCCGCGCTTGCCGTGAGGCTCGTTCTTCAGGTCATAGCCCAGGAGAGTATCATCGTTTGCGTACTTCTTGGCCAGCCATACCAGAGTATCCTGCCAGTCCTTGGTGGTGATGCCGGCCTTGCCGTACCACAGCTCATAGTCGTGGCCGGAGTTGTTCTCATCGGGGCTGTGGATATCGATAAATGCCTTGAGGCCGTACTTCTTGCACTTCTGCATGATGATATCGAAGATCTCCATGGAGTTCTTGATGGTTTTGCCGTCTTCAAGCACGAAGTCCTTGTTGATATTGGTGTAGTAGCCTGCGGGAGTTACCTTGCCGTCCTCGCCTACCTGATCTGTAGGAGGAGTATAGGAAGCCTGAACCGAGCTTACCTTATGGGGCTCGCCGTCCATCCACGACTTGAGCAGTGTGGTGGAAATGGGGAAACGGATGATATTGATACCGTGATCCGCAATGCTCTGGAGCATATCGTCAACATCGGCAGCATAAAGACCGTGTGCGCAGTTCTCCGAGCAGTTGAAGCCGAACCAGTTGGCACCTGTGAGCCATACCTCGTTTCCGTTCATGTCGTAGAGACGGCTGCCCTTTGCATGGAGCCAGTCGTCGTTGCAGTCATCGGCAGCTACTGCCGTTCCGATGGTGTCGTTTGCAGCCTTGGGTATATAGTAGGCAGAGCCTGTTACCGTAACGGCTGCTGCAGCGGCTATAGCAGCCACTGAGCGTAAAAACTTCTTCATAATGATTTCCCTCTCATTAAATTTATTTTGTCTGCGCAGCCCCCTGAAAGCTGCGCAGTCCAATGCGTTAAGCTATAGGTAATTTATCGTAGAAGCCCAGGAGCTTCATCTGAATGGTAAGTGCGTCACCGCTTGTAAGTCCCTGTTCTCCGTCGACATCACCGTTGAGTGAACCCTCTGAAGTAAGATGCTTGGGATCGCTGCCGGTCTTGCCGTACTTATTGGGGTTTGCAAGAGCCTGCATTATGAGAATAGCATCTGCCAGCTCGACCTGGCCGTCGAGGTTAGTATCTCCGTAAATGCGATTACTGACGATATCGGGAGTAGTTGTGGACGTAGTGGTGGTGGAAGATGTAGTAGTCGTCGTAGTTGTGGAGGTCGAGGTAGTCGTGGTAGCGCTGCCGGCAGTAACGGGAGTTCCGCTGGAGGTCTTGCCGCCGTCAAGGTTGCTTCCCTCGGAGGAAGCGTAGTTGGCGTAGAAGTCGTTCAGCGAGATACCGTCCTTGCCCAGAGCCACCTGATGATCCAGACCGATGAACTTCTTTGAAGTCTGCGTCTTCCAGATAGCGGGATAATAGTATGTATCATACTTCTCCGTATCCCAGTTGATAGTGGTCTTGCCCACGATCTTTCCGTCAGCTCCCGCAGTAGCGGAGAACTGTATATCCTTCCAGAGTCCGCCCGTATCACCGGAGTCGTCATTGAGACACCAGAAGGTGTGGTTTATGTGGTTCTTTATCATATAATCGCGGATAAGGCCCAGCCATTTCTCATTCTTTCCGCCGTCGAGACGTCCGCCCCACTCGCCGATGAGCAGCGGGTACATATCCTTCTCTACCAGATATGCCCATGTATCGCGCCAGTAGTCGTTGAGGAGGGTCTCCTCGGTGAAATCCTTCTCGAACCATGACTGCTGGCTTACTACAGGGCCGTAGTCATGGGGAGAGTATACT
The DNA here is from genome assembly GCF_947301925.1 of uncultured Ruminococcus sp. GTDB lineage: Bacteria > Bacillota > Clostridia > Oscillospirales > Ruminococcaceae > Ruminococcus. The sequence goes on along the minus strand of NZ_CAMYUE010000012.1, from coordinate 59,133 downwards.
ATCTGCGAGGTGCCTGACTTTGGCATAACGGGATACTTCGCAACGCCGCGGAGGTTTCCGCCCCACCATGCGCCGTGTCCCTCGAAGCCCTCGACGCCCTCGATGATGATGAGCGCATTGGGGTTCTTTGCCAGTATAGCGTCAGCGCAGTCCTGCGCAGCCTTTTTCCAGTTGTTTTCCTCGTCGGAATCGTCCCATATAGCGTCAACGGGAGCTCCGCCGTATTTACTGTGGGGCTCGTTCTTCAGGTCGAAGCCGATAAGGGTATCGTCGCCCTTGTAGTAGTCGGCGCACCATGCAAGAGTCTTTATCCAGAGATCCGTGTCAACTGTAGTTTTCTTTCCGTCACGTGCCGTAAAGCTCTTACCGTACCAGAGACCGTAGTTGTGTCCCGAGTTGTTTGATTCGGGGCTGTGGATGTCGATGAAGCACTTTACACCGTACTTCTTGCACTTTGCCAGCAGTACATCGAAGGTCTGCTGACTGTTGGCGATGGAGCCGTCGGGATTGATAAGGTCGATGTTGAAGGGATATGCAGGATCGTCGTTGGGGTTAACGCTTCCGATGGGATCGGGATCGCCGATCATCCAGTTGTAGAGAAGCTCCGTGGATACGGGAAGCCTCAGCACGTTAACGCCGTGGTCTGCGATATCCTTGACCATATCGTCGATGTCGCCGCTCCAGAGGTAATGGGGAACGCACTCGGTACAGTTGAAACCGAACCAGTTAGCACCCGTGAGCCATACCTCGTTTCCGTTCATGTCGTAGAGACGGCTGCCCTTTGCGTGGAGCCAGTCGTCGCCTGATGTGTCCACGGCATTTGCCGTGATCGCTAACTGACCGTAACAGGGTGCTGCTCCCGTCACTGCCAGCGCAGCTGCCGACACAAGAGCAGCCGCAGTGCGTGCTAATTTTTTCATTTTTATTTCCCCTCTCATGTATACTTATCCAGTATACTGATATTAACTATATTGTAGCATTTCACAGCCAAAATGTCAATAGTTTCTGCGGTTTTCACAAAACCGACACGGAACATGAAAAAGCCGCACCTGCTTATTCAACAGGTGCGGCAAAAATGCACATTATGTTATATTGTCTCCACCAGATAGCGTTTCATCTTAGCGAGATCGAAAACGTCCAGCTCTCCGCTGCCGTCCATATCCGCAGCTTGCCAGTTCTTGAAGTTCTCGGGCTTCTGACCCAGGAGCCACCTCTGGAAAAGCACGATATCCGCGACGTTGAAATTGCCGTCGCCGCTTACGTCGCCCAGCTTGCATGAGCTTATCTTCATTTTTGACTGTATCAGATAACCGCAGCTCTCCATAAGCTCATAGTTTGTCACAATACCCTGGTCTATTCTGGTTACCTTTAACACTGACGTTGGGATATGCAGTGGATCAGAATCCTCAGGATACATGGACTCGTCCGAAGCTGTTACAGCGAATATTTTCGTACCGGCTCCTGAGCCTTCCTCCTCGCGCTGCTCCGCAGTGACTGTTCCGCCGTCGGGAGTTTCTCTGGTGACGAAAAGCCTTCCCTTCGCCGAAGAACTGATCATAAGACTCTTTTCGTTGATCTCCTTATCATCGCCGCGAGCCCTTACGGTGCGGAAGAAGTAATCCTTGCCCGTCAGCTCCATGACCTTGGAATAAATGCTGTGATCCTGCGCAAATACAGCCTCAGCCTCCTCATCATTATGAGGATAGGGAACAAAATACTCCTCTCCTGCTTCCACTGTGATCTCACCGTTACTCCTCTCCACGGTGTAGCTCTGTATGGTACAGTCCACATCGGGCATAGTCGGGTCGTTCAGCAGCTCATTCACATCAACATTGTATTGTCCGATAAGTATTATATACTTTGAACCGTCGGGAACATAGAACTTATAGGTATTGTTCTTGCAGTAATCATCGAAGTTCTTGTCTGACATTACCCAAGCCACATCAACAGGCTCATTGAACAGAACGTAATTCTCATCAATGGTATATCTGCTGTCCCCTTCGGAATATTCAGCGATAAAGGCCTCAACGTCCTCTGTTCGTATATCTATTTGATGCTCATGGTAACAGAGATATATGTAAATGGGCGCGTCCTGAGGAACTCCGCCTACGAGCACGGTATAACCGTCCTCAAGTACATATTCCAGTATATACAGTCCCGAACCGATATCTCTGCCCCTGTAAGGCTCAAAATCCGACCATGTAAGGCTGCTGCCCTTCTTTGCAAGCTTCCTTACACCGTCAAGGGTAAGGGTTTCCGTGCCGCCGACATAGATATCTTCATTTGCGGCTGTAGTAGTCGTGGTGGTAATCGGCTGAGAAACGGGCATGGTCTCCGTTACGGTGTTAGCGATAAACGCCTCAACGTCATCTGTGCGTATGTCTATCCTGTTCTGACTATCGAAGCGGGAAAGGTATATATACCAGGGATCTTCTCCGGGGACTCCGCCTACCAGCACGGTATAACCGTCCTCAAGGACATATTCCAGTATATACAGTCCCGAGCCAACGTCCCTGCCTCTGTAAGGCTCAAAATCCGACCATGTAAGGCTGCTGCCCTTCTTTGCCAGCTCCCTTACACCGTCAAGGGTAAGGGTTTCCGTGCCGCCCACATAGATATCTTCATTTGCGGCTGCGTTCTCAGCGATAAAGGCCTCAACGTCCCCTGTGCGTATGTCTATGCTTTCCGAACAGCCATAACGGCTGAGCTCCGCTACCCTCGGCTTTCCGGGGGAGCTGCCGCCGATAAGCAGATAATAACCGTCCTCGATGTAATAGTAGACATAAGGCATAACAGATGAAGCGCTCATGGGACCGTCGGAGTCGATAAAGGGAGCAAGGTCGGAGAAGCTCAGCTCGCCGCCCTTCTTAGCAAGCTCCCTGAGGTCGTCAAGCGTCATCTGCCTCGGTGTCTGATCTTCACTGCCGACAGCCAGGACAACGCCCGTATCGCCCGAAGCTCCCGCGGAATATCCGCATACGGGAAGCATAGCCGCTGCAATGATAACTGATAAAGCTTTTTTCAGCATTGATATCACCCTTTCATAAAACGGTAATGATATGAACGTACACTTTTCTTAATTACACTATATATTATCCGACCGCAAAAGTCAACAGTTATGCCTGATATCATCTGAAACTTTGTATGATATATACGCGACATGATACCTGATATGTGGGGTATGCACAAATGTTCAGCTTTCCTTCAGCTCCTTTATCTTGTCGCGGAGATATGCTGCGTGCTCGAATTCAAGCAGCTTCGCCGCGTTCTTCATCTCCACCATGAGCTTGTCTATGAGGCGCTGCTTCTCCGCAGCGGACATCTTCTTCTTTTTTGTCTTTTCCTCCACCTTAGCCTTTGAGGTTATCTCCAGAACGTCGCGGACGTCCTTGATAATAGTCTTAGGAACTATGCCGTGCTCCTCGTTGTATGCCATTTGCAGGGAGCGGCGGCGTTCGGTCTCGGTGATAGCCCTCTCCATGGAGCCCGTCACGCTGTCCGCATACATTATGACCTGTCCGCGGGAGTTTCTCGCCGCACGGCCTATGGTCTGTATCAGGGAGGTCTCGCTTCTCAGGAAGCCCTCCTTGTCGGCGTCGAGGATAGCGATAAGGCTGACCTCGGGAATGTCCAGTCCCTCACGGAGGAGGTTTATTCCCACCAGAACGTCGAATACTCCCTCGCGGAGATCCTTGATGATCTCCATACGCTCGATAGTATCTATATCATGGTGGAGGTAGCGCACCTTCACGCCCAGCTTCTCATAGTATTTGGTAAGGTCCTCCGCCATTTTCTTGGTGAGGGTAGTGACCAGAACTCTCTCATTGCGTGCAACGCGCTCGTTTATCTCCGAGAGCAGATCGTCGATCTGGCCATGTGTGGGCTTTACGATGATCTCGGGGTCAACCAGTCCCGTGGGACGTATCACCTGTTCGATTATGGTATCGGTCTTTTCACGCTCTATCTGTCCGGGAGTTGCGCTGACGTAGATAGCCTGATGTATATGCGCGTTGAACTCGTCGAAATTCAGCGGACGGTTGTCCATAGCGCTGGGCAGACGGAATCCGAAGTCCACAAGAGTGGTCTTTCTTGCGCGGTCGCCTGCATACATGGCGCGTACCTGGGGCAGCGTAACGTGGCTCTCGTCCACTATGAGGAGAAAGTCCTCGGGAAAGTGGTCCATAAGAGTCTGAGGAGTGCTTCCTGCGGGACGGCCTGCAAGGACGCGGGAGTAGTTCTCAACGCCGCTGCAATAGCCCACCTCGCGCAGCATCTCCATGTCGTAGTGAGTGCGCTGCTCTATGCGCTGCGCCTCTATGAGCTTGTTGTTCTGCTGGAAGTAGTCAATACGCTCCGCAAGCTCGCGGTCTATCTCCTTTATTGCCTCCTCGAGCTTTTCGTCGCCCACAACGTAGTGAGAGGCAGGGAAAATGGCCGCGTGGGAGACTACCGCCTTCACCTCGCCCGTTACCACGTTTATCTCGGATATACGGTCTATCTCGTCGCCGAAATACTCTACGCGGACAGCCGTATCCGTTGACATTGCAGGGAATATCTCCACAACGTCGCCACGGACTCTGAACCTGTTACGCTCAAAGGCGATATCGTTGCGCTCGTAGCGTATCTTCACAAGCTCGCTGATGAGCTGATCGCGGGGCTTTTCCGCGCCCTGACGTATGGAAACGCACATGGAGCGGTACTCCTCGGGACTTCCCAGTGAGTAGATGCAGGACACACTGGCAACGATGATAACGTCGCGGCGCTCCGCAAGAGCCGTAGTGGCGGAGTGGCGGAGCTTGTCTATCTCGTCGTTTACGGAGGAGTCCTTTTCGATGTAGCTGTCGGTGCTGGGAACGTAGGCCTCGGGCTGGTAGTAGTCGTAGTAGGACACGAAGTACTCCACGGCGTTTTCGGGGAAGAACTCGCGGAACTCCGAGCAGAGCTGTGCCGCAAGTATCTTATTGTGGGCCAGAACGAGGGTGGGCTTGTTGACGCGGGCAATTACATTCGCCATAGTGAAGGTCTTTCCCGAGCCTGTAACGCCGAGGAGTATCTGCTCCTTTTTGCCTGACTGTATACCGTTTACCAGCTTGTCTATAGCCTGCGGCTGGTCGCCTGCGGGAGCGTAGTTTGAGCATAGCTTGAAGTGATCCATATAATTACCTTTCTGAAAAAAGTGATTAACGTATGAAAGGGATTCCAAAGGGACTGTGTTCCTTTGGCGGAGTCCAGAGGCAGAGTCTCTGGCGGGTTTGGGCAGAGCCCAAAATACGTAAGGCGCATCGCAAGGGGTGAATTCAAAAACAGTCCGGTGGACTGTTTTTGAAGAGGGGACGCCTTGTAAGAGAAGGCGTCCCCTTGAAAGTATCGAATAATTTTTTGTGTAGGGGCGGCGTACCGCCGCCCCAGCTGAATTAGCTTTCCGTCTTTTATTCCTCAGGATAAATATTAGTATATTCGCCCTCTTTTAAACCATAATATGCCAATACTTCATCCCAGTTTTTAAAATCATCTTTCAATTTACTACCATATTTTTTGGCAATACCAATATATTTCTTATCGTAACTGCATATCCAACATAAGACATCTTCGGCAAATCCCTCTTCATTAACAAAAGCAATATATTCTACGTCATCGTCCAATGATTTATGAATTGAAAAGAAATAATTTCCAAATTCACTATTATCACGAATATGCCCGTAAACCATATTTGGAAGAGGAGACTCGTTACAAAAAAAATCCATGCCTATCCCACTTGCCATCGTTCTTGATGAGGATTTTTTTCCTTGTGAATCATTATCTGAAACATCTGTAGTATTATTTATGTTTGTATCTGTGATATCAACTGTGGTTTGTGTCTCTGTGTTTTGTGACGATGAGAGCGATGCTTTATTATTATGTCCACAACTTATAAAGCAAAATGCAGAAACTGCAATTACAGAAAATAGTATTGTTTTTCTATGCCGCATAATTAAGAATAATCCTTTTCATATCTTGGTGATGTCCACAAGCTCAACGTCGTTGATAGTTCTGCCAGATTCAAGCACCTTTACCAGCGACTTCGCCGTATCTACAGCTGTAAGGCTGCATATCGAACGCTCTATGGACTTTCTTCTCATCTTGACGCTGTCGCGCTCGGGAAGTCTGCCCTTTGCAGAGGTGGATATCACATAGTGTATCTTGCCGCTGTCAAGGAGAGTCTCCACATTTGGTGTGCCGTCGGAGATCTTGCGGACAAGGTTTGCCGCTATCATGTTCCTGTGGAGCACGCTCTGCGTACCCGAAGTAGCATAAAGCTCAAAGCCCATGCGCTCGAACTTGTCTGCAATGGGAAGTATCTCGCGCTTATCGCTGTCGCGGACGGAAATTAGAACTCCGCCCTCACGCTTCAGGTCGAAGCCTGCGGCGATAAGTCCCTTGAGGAGGGCGTCCTCAAGATTTCTGCCGATACCGAGACACTCGCCTGTGGACTTCATCTCGGGTCCCAGCATTGTGTCAACGTCTGTGAGCTTCTCGAAGGAGAATACAGGCACCTTTACGGCAACATAGTCGCCTGCGGGATAGAGTCCGCTCTCGTAGCCCATGTCCTTTAATTTAGCGCCGAACATTATCTTTGTGGCGATATCCACCATAGGTATGCCCGTGACCTTGCTGATATAGGGAACTGTTCTCGATGAACGGGGATTTACCTCGATAACGAATACCTCATGGTTATAAACAACATACTGTATATTTACCAGACCGATAACGTTGAGCTCCTTTGCCAGAAGTCTCGTGTACTCAACGATTATGCGCTTGATACGTTCGGAGAGGTGCTGTGCGGGATAAATGGATATTGAGTCGCCGGAGTGTACGCCTGCACGCTCGATATGTTCCATGATACCGGGGATAAGGTAGTCCTCGCCGTCGCAGATAGCGTCAACTTCGACTTCAGTACCCATCATGTACTTGTCTATGAGTACGGGGTTCTCTATATTATGGCTCATGATGATGCCCATATACTCCTTTACGTCTGCGTCGGAGTGAGCGATTATCATATTCTGGCCGCCGAGAACATATGAAGGACGGAGCAGCACGGGATAGCCAAGGTCATTGGCAGCCACAAGCGCTTCCTCGGTGTTCATTACTGTGTGTCCCGCAGGTCTGGGGATACCGCACTTTTCAAGCACCTCGTCGAAGCGCTCTCTGTCCTCTGCGGCATCGATCATATCAGCGGAGGTTCCCAGTATGCGCACTCCCATATCGGAGAGATAACGTGTAAGCTTGATAGCGGTCTGTCCGCCGAACTGTACCACAACGCCGTAGGGCTGCTCGGTCTCGATGATGGACTGAACGTCCTCCTTGGTGAGGGGGTCGAAGTAGAGACGGTCGCCTGTATCAAAGTCGGTGGAGACGGTCTCGGGGTTGTTGTTGCAGATAACAGCCTCGTAGCCCAGCTCCTTCAGCGTCCATACACAGTGAACGGAGCAGTAGTCGAACTCGATGCCCTGTCCGATACGGATAGGACCGCTTCCGAATACGATGACCTTTTTCTTGCCCTTGTCGGTGCGCTCGATGAACTGCTTTGCCTCGTTCTCCTCATCGAAGGTGGAGTAGAAGTAGGGAGTCTCAGCCTTGAACTCGCCTGCGCAGGTATCTACCATTTTGTAGACAGCGCTCTTGTGCTTGGGGCACTTCTGTCCCGAGATGCGCTCGATAGTGCTGTCAAGGTAGCCGTACTGCTTTGCGATGTCGTACTTCTCCTCGGTGAGCTCGCCCTCAGCCAGCCATTTCTCCAGCTCCACAAGATTCAGGAGCTTGTAGAGGAACCAGTTGTCTATCATGGTTATCTCGTGTATCTCCTCGGGAGTTATGCCGCGCTTGAGAGCCTCAAATACGCAGAATGAACGCTCGTCGTCGATAACGTGGAGCTTCTCCCTTATCTCCTCTGTGGACAGCTTTGCCAGCTTCTTCAGGTTCATGGTGTCAAGACCCAGCTCTATTGAGCGGACAGCCTTCATCATAGCCTGCTCGAAGCTTGTGCCGATAGCCATTACCTCGCCTGTAGCCTTCATCTGAGTGCCGAGGGTACGCTTTGCATATACGAATTTATCGAATGCCCACTTGGGGAACTTGATGACAACATAGTCCAGAGCAGGCTCAAAGCAGGCATAGGTCTTGCCTGTTACCTGATTGATAATCTCGTCGAGAGTATAGCCGATAGCTATTTTTGCCGCGGTCTTTGCTATGGGATAGCCCGTAGCCTTTGAAGCCAGTGCGGAAGAACGGGAAACTCTGGGGTTTACCTCGATAACGGCGTACTTGAAGCTTGTGGGGTGAAGTGCGAACTGACAGTTGCAGCCGCCCTCGACTTTAAGCTCCTTGATGATGTTGATAGCCGCTGTACGGAGCATCTGGTACTCCCTGTCGCTGAGGGTAACAGCGGGAGCGATAACGATACTGTCGCCTGTGTGGACGCCTACGGGGTCGAAGTTCTCCATTGAGCAGACTGTGATGACATTGCCTTTTGCATCACGGATAACTTCAAACTCTATTTCCTTCCAGCCGCTTATGCATTTCTCAACAAGTATCTGTGTGATAGGCGAAAGACGGAGTCCGTTTGTTGCGATATCGCGGAGCTCCTCCTCGTTCTGGGCTATACCTCCGCCTGTTCCGCCGAGAGTGAATGCAGGACGGACGATAACGGGATAGTGTATCACCTGTGCGAAGTCCACAGCGTCCTCAACGGTCTCTACCACCTTTGAGGGGATAACGGGCTCGCCTATTTTCTCCATTGTGTCCTTGAAGGCCTGTCTGTCCTCGGCCTTGTGGATAGTCTCGGGATCGGCGCCGAGGAGCTTTACGTTGTGGCTCTCCAGGAAGCCTTCCTCCGCCAGCTGCATGGACAGGGTAAGACCTGTCTGGCCGCCGAGAGTTGACAGCAGGCTGTCGGGCTTTTCCATTTCTATTATGCGCTTTACAACGTCAAGGGTAAGGGGCTCGATGTAGACCTTGTCCGCCATGGCCTTGTCGGTCATGATGGTGGCAGGGTTAGAGTTTACGAGGACTACTTCAAGTCCCTCCTGCTTTAATGCGCGGCAGGCCTGTGTGCCTGCGTAGTCGAATTCGGCTGCCTGTCCGATAACTATAGGACCCGAGCCGATAACAAGTACCTTCTTTATATCACTTCTGAGTGGCATACTATTTACCTCCAAATCAATTCATTATGCGTTCTGCATTGTTTTAACGAAGTCATCAAACAAGTAAGCTGTATCCAGCGGACCGCCGTGTGCTTCGGGGTGGAACTGGACCGTTCTTGCGTTGACTGAGGTATAGTGTATGCCCTCGCAGGTCTTATCGTTGGCATTGATATGGGATACACGGCCTACCGACGGGTCGATGCTGTCACCTACCACCGCATAGCCGTGGTTCTGGCTGGTAACGTAGGTGAGGCCGCTTTCAAGGTCGATAACAGGCTGGTTTGCGCCTCTGTGACCGTACTTCAGCTTCTCGGTCTTTCCGCCGTTGGCAAGAGCCATGAGCTGGTGGCCGAGACATATGCCGAATATTGGTATGCCCAGCTTCTGTATCTCCTTTATATTGTCTATTATCTCAACATTTTCCGCAGGGTCTCCGGGGCCGTTGGAGAACATGATGCCGTCGGGAGCAAGCTCCTTTATCTCCGCAGCCGTGGTATAGGCAGGTACTACGATGACCTCGCAGCCCCTCTTTAAGAGCTCCTGTCTGATATTGCGCTTGTAGCCGAAATCGAACAGCGCCACGCGGAGCTTCTTCTCCTCGGGCTCATAGGTGAGAGTCTCGGTGTTGGTCACAGCCTTAACAGCGTCCTTTACGGTGAAAGCACGGACCTTTTCAAGGAGCTCCTCCTTCTTTGCGTAGACGTCCTCGGTGGTGATAACGCCGTTCATAACGCCAACCTCACGGATAGTACGGGTAAGGCGTCTGGTGTCGATGTTATTGATACCGACGATATTGTGGTCTTTGAGGAAGTCGTTGATATTGCCCTCGCTGCGGAAGTTTGAGGGGGCATTGCACCACTCCCTTACGATATAACCCGATACATAGGACTTTGCAGACTCGTTGTCCTCTGAGTTCACGCCGTAGTTTCCGATAAGGGGAAAGGTCTGGGTGACTATCTGTCCGTAGTAGCTGGGATCTGTGAGAGTTTCCTGATAGCCCGTAACTCCCGTGGTGAAAACGACTTCACCGATGACCGTGCCCTTTGCGCCGAAGCTCCTGCCCTCGAATACCTGCCCGTCGGCAAGCATGAGGTAAGCTTTTTCGCCCATGTTGAATAATGACATTGTAAATTCCTCCCTTTATTTTTTAGAGGTCGTATTATTGGTGTTGTGCGTTCTGTTCCACGCCATTGTGGGCAGAACGTTTCAATGTTTAGAATTATATTTCAGCAGCGGAACGCCGTGGGCGGCGTTCCATACGATATATCACATATACTTTTTTGTGCATCCCACGGGCGGATAATATCCGCCCCTACGCTGATCACTTCAGGTTGATGTACTGACAGATATCCTCTCTCATGCGTATCACCTCGCGGCGGGCAGCCTTTGCGAAGTCGCGCTCGTCGCAGCCCTCCTTCTTGTATGCGCACATTACTGCGCGTGAGGAGTTCACTATAGCACCGAGACCGTTCTCGTCGAAGCCGCCCTTCAGGCCCTCAGCTCCGCCGCCCTGTGCGCCGTAGCCGGGTACAAGGAACATAGTATGGGGAAGTCTCTTTCTCAGCTCTGTCAGCATCTCGGGGTATGTAGCGCCTACAACTGCGCCCACTGCGGAGTAGCCGAACTTTCCGCGTGTGTCCTCGCCCCACTTCTCGCACATATCGCCCATACACTCGTAAATGGTGCGGCCGTCAGCCAGCTTCATATCCTGTAGCTCTCCCGATGAGGGATTGGAGGTCTTTACAAGGACGTATATGCCCTTGTCACGACTGCGGCAGACCTTCAGCAGAGGCTCTATGCCGTCCGTGCCCAGATAGCCGTTTACTGTGAGAGCGTCGGCGCCGAAGGCTTCCAGCTCGTTCTCACCTACAGATGTAACGCCAAGATGAGCGTTGGAGTAGGCCTCCATTGTAGCGCCGATATCGTTGCGCTTGCCGTCTGTCATGACGAACATACCGTTGAGCTTAGCGTAGCGGATAGTCTTTTCGAGAGTCCTAATGCCGTAGTGGCCGTACATCTCATAGTATGCGGCCTGGGGCTTGATAGCGGGGACTATATCGTGTATCTCGTCGATGATAGCCTGATTGAAGTCGAAGATAGCCTTTGCGGCAGCCTTCAGCGTCCAGCCGTCGCTGTCAAGATAGCGGCGCTGTATGAACTCGGGAACGTATTCCAGCTTCGGGTCAAGTCCTACCACCGTGGGATTTTTCAGTTCAATGATCTTCTCGATAAGTCTGTCAAATGACATAAACTCTCCTCCTTATATATGATTATTCGTTTCTTCCGTCATATCGTATCTCGCCCTTTGATATGGTGACGAGAGGCTTTCCTGTCAGCTCCATGCCCTTGAATACCGTGTTGTGGGACTTTGAACGGAGCTTTTCCGGCTCTACTGTCCATTTTCTGTTTATATCGGCTATTACCAGATCGGCTGTGCTGCCCTCCTTTATCGCAGGCACTTCAAGTCCCAGTATCTTACGGGGATTTGCGCACATGAGCTCCACTACCCTGTGGAGGTCTATCTCTCCGGTGTGATAGAGGGCTGTAAGTGTGGCTGCCAGAGATGTCTCCAGTCCCACAACGCCGTTGGGAGCCTTTTCAAAGTCCGCCTTTTCCTCGGCTGCGTGGGGAGCGTGATCCGTGATGATACAATCTATGGTGCCGTCCTTGACAGCATCTATGATAGCCCTTACGTCCCCGGGAGTCCTCAGAGGTGGATTCATGCGGTAGTCCGCGTCGCGCTTCTCAAGGAGCTTATCCGTCAGCATGAAGTAGTGAGGAGCGGTCTCGCAGGTTACCTTAACTCCTCTTGACTTTGCAAAGCGTATCATTGCGGCGCTTCCCTCGGTGGAAACGTGGCATATGTGTATCCTTGCGCCCACCGATGAGGCAAGTATCATCTCGCGGGCGGTTATATAGTCCTCTGAGGCTCTGTCCATGCCCTTGACGCCCAGCTTTTCAGAGGTCTCCCCCTTGTTCATGATACCGCCGTTTATTATGCTGAGGTCCTCGCAGTGTGAAGCAACGAGAAGACCGTTCTCGTTTGAGAGCTCCAGCGCCTTTCTCATATTCTCCGCATTCTCAACGGGACGTCCGTCGTCTGATATACATATGCAGCCTGCGGCCTTCAGCGCCTCGTAGTCGCAGAGACCGTTTCCGCTCATTCCGCCTGTTATGCAGCCCACGGGATATACGTCGACTCCCGTACCCTCTGCCTTTTCGATGATGTAGCGGATAGTTTCGGGATTGTCGCAGGGGGGCTTGGTGTTGGGCATTGCAAGCACGCCCGTTACTCCGCCTGCAAGTGCGGCACCGCAGCCTGTGAGCACGTCCTCCTTGTGGGTGAAGCCCGGGTCGCGGAGATGAACGTGCATATCGAACAGGGACGGCATGAGCACCAGCCCTGTTCCGTCTATGACCTGCTGCGCCTCAGCGCTGACAGCGGAGCCCAGCTCCGCAATAACTCCGTCCTTAATGAGTACGTCTGTTGTGATATCCGTTACGGTATCCACCGCACGGATATTCCTTATCAGGATAGATGACATGATTACCTCGCTTTCATGTTGTGGATATTTTATCAGTATATTGCAACTCCGTCGCTGCCGTCTATCTCCATAGCCGACACCTTTACCACCTCGCTGTGAGAGGTGGGGAGATTTTTTCCCACATAGTCGGGACGTATGGGAAGTTCTCTGTGACCGCGGTCTATGAGCACAGCAAGCTGTACGGAACGGGGTCTTCCCCGCTTGATGACTGCGTCCATGGCGGCACGGGAGCTCCTGCCCGTAAAAATAACGTCGTCCACTATGACCACGTTCTTGTCGGTGATATCAAAGGGGATATCGGTCTTGTCGGTCTCCTCGGAGGAGCGGCTGTCATCACGGTAGGGCGTGATATCGAGAGCTCCGAAGGGAACTTCATTCTTTTCCAGCTCCGAAAGCTTTGCGGCTATCCTCCTGCCTATGGGTACTCCCCTTGAGAATATGCCCACTATGCAGAGATCCTCAGTGCCTTTGTTGCGCTCTATTATCTCGTAGGAGATACGGGCGATAGCTCTTGCCACAGCCTTTTCGTCCATTATAACGCGCTTCTGCTCCATACGCGGCACTCCTTTCAACAACAAAAAATGCTCCCCGCGCGGCAGGGAGCATACTTATACTTATAGCTATGGTTATAGTTATATCCAGTATTTACGAACGCGCCTTGCCGACCTCACGGGATCGAATTAAAGGGTAGTTTCCAAACAACATATTTATTATACCACATCGGCGGAGTCTTGTCCAGTGGTTTTTATTTATTATTATCAATTGACAAAATATAAATAAGCTGTTATAATATATGGTGATCCCAAGACTTTCTGAAAAGGATGACTTTTATGCAATTCTGGTATCTTTATTTTATCATCATTTTATGTATCCTGCTGCCTGCTGCAAGGGCAAGAAAGCTCCGTCAGGTCAGGAATGCACGCAGGAACCGCTTAAAACGAAACAAAGGAGAACGCATCATGAACGAGCTTATTAAAAAATATATCGGCAAGGAAGTCATAATATACACTTCTTCTGCATCAGGTGTCACAGGCACTGTAACAGCCATTGAGGACAACTGGGTAGAGATAGAGGACAAGAACGGTCAGAAGCAGATCGTCAATTCCGATTATGTCTCACGCATACAGGAATATCCCCGCAATAAAAAGGGAAAGAAAAAGATGGTAATAGCCTGAAACAGGGAGGCAGCTTATGAGAATACGTCACAAACCCTGGGCAAAGCCCGAGCTTGAGGCTTGTCCCTTTTACATACACGAACCCCAGAAGCAGATAGGTCACTGGAGAGAGCTCTTCGATCAGCCCGACAAGCCCCTGTATGTGGAGCTGGGCTGCGGCAAGGGCGGCTTCATATCCCAGGCGGCTCCCGCCCACCCCGAGGCAAACTTCATAGCCATGGACATCAAGAACGAGATGCTGGTGCTGGCAAAGCGCAAGCTGGAGGCGGCCTACAAGGAAAAGGGGGCTTCTCCCGACAATGTGCGCATAGCCATACAGAATATCGAGCGCCTTGACCTTGCATGGGACGAGAACGACCGCGCTGAACGCATATACATCAACTTCTGCAACCCGTGGCCGAAAAAGAAGCACAAGAAGCGCCGTCTCACCCACACCCGCCAGCTTGTGAACTACAAGAAGTTCCTCCGCGGCGAGCTGTGGTTCAAGACCGATGACGACGAGCTCTTTGAGGAGTCCTTTGAGTACTTCGAGGAGGCGGGCTTCAGGATAAAATACAAGACATGGGATCTCCACGCGGAGAGTCCATATGAGAACTTCGTAACCGAGCACGAGAAGATGTTCACTGATGAGGGCAAGAAGATAAAGTTCCTTATCGCAGAGCCTGTATGGGAGGAAGAATAATGGAATTTCAGAAGGATCTCGGAAAGATACATATTGAAGGCGGCTCCATGAAGACCGCTGGCAAAGGCGATCTCAGCGTTACAAGAGAGGTCCCCCAGGATATACGCACAAAGATCGATCCGAAAAAGGTGGCTGTCACCGCTGCAAAGGCAGCCGCACTGACGGGACTGGTGCTGCTCAGGCATAAGGCCAAAAGAAAGCGGAAATCTTAATCTGCATGGAACGCCGCCTTCGGTGTTCCCGTTATATCGGGCGCACAGTGTGCGCCCTTTAGTTTTTGCGGTGATTTCACGCGAACGCTGTTCGCCCCTACAGACATAAAAAGCGCAGCAGCAGATATAAATTTTGATTTACCGCTTTACAATCCTGAAAAAAGGTGCTATAATATCAGTTAGGTCGTGTTCAATGGCGAGCACGGTAATTTAAGGAGGAATTAATTATGGCTAAAGTAAGAATAGGCATCTCAGGCTACGGCAACCTCGGAAGAGGCGTTGAACTGGCTATACGCCAGAATGATGACATGGAACTGGCAGGCATCTTCACACGCCGCGACCCTTCCACAGTAAAGCCCCTTACAGAGGGTGTAAAGGTCTACAGCATTGCAGATGCTGAGAAAATGACAAATGATATCGACGTTATGATAATCTGCGGAGGAAGCGCTACTGACCTTCCCAAGCAGACTCCCGAAATGGCTAAGCTGTTCAACGTTATCGACAGCTTCGACACTCACGCAAGGATCCCCGAGCACTTTGCAAACGTTGACAAGGCTGCAAAGGACAGCGGTCACCTCGCTTTCATCTCCCTGGGCTGGGATCCCGGTCTCTTCTCACTGAACAGACTCTATGCAGAGTCCATCCTCCCCAACGGCAAGAGCTATACCTTCTGGGGCAAGGGCGTAAGCCAGGGTCACTCCGACGCTATCCGCAGAGTTGAGGGCGTAAAGAGAGGAATCCAGTACACTATCCCCGTAGAGGCTGCTATGGATGCTGTCCGCAGCGGAAGCCAGCCCGAGCTCTCCACACGCGAAAAGCACCTGAGAGAGTGCTGGGTAGTTCCCGAGGAGGGCGCTGATCTCGCAAAAATCGAGAACGATATCAAGACTATGAAGAATTACTTCGATCAGTACGATACAACAGTAAACTTCATCTCCGAGGAGGAGTTCGAAGCCAACCACAACAAGATGCCTCACGGCGGCTTCGTTATGAGAAGCGGTCTCACAGGCGACGGCGAAAAGACACACCAGATGATCGAATACTCACTGAAGCTGGAGTCCAACCCCGAGTTCACAGCAAGCGTGCTCATCTGCTTCGCAAGAGCTCTTGCAAGAATGAAGGCTGAGGGCGCAACAGGCTGCAAGACCGCTTTTGACGTTCCCCCTGCATACCTTTCAAGGCTCAGCGGCGAAGAGCTCAGAGCTTCCATGCTTTAATAGAAAATGTACCACAAAAGGGCTGCTTCGTGCAGCTCTTTTTTTGTTATGCAATATACATTCAGCACAAAACGAAGCTGCCCCTTATGTGTATTCTGTTAGTTTTGATCCCGTTTTGTTGACATAAGATGGTAAAAGTGGTAGAATAATAATATAAAATTATGACGTAATAAGGGGGATCTGTATGGCATTAGTAAACGCTATCTGTACAAGCTGCAGCAAGACCGTAGAAGTCGACAGCACTAAGGACGCATGGGTTTGTCCGCATTGCAGTACACCTTTCATAGTTGACAAGGCAATACGCAAATACCGCTCGGAACACAAGAACGTGGCAAAGAAAGTCAAGGCCGTAAAAAAGAACAGCGCCGACTTTGAAGTGAAGGACGGCGTCCTCATCGAATACAAGGGCAGCTCCGAGGAGGTAACTATTCCCGGTGATGTATATAAGATCGGCGATAACGTATTTGAGAACAATACAGAGCTGAAGAACGTCATCATCCATGACAAGGTCACGGATATAGGCGGCTATGCTTTCCGAGGCTGTACCTCACTTGAAGAGATAAAGTTCCCCGACAGCATAAAGAATATCGGCACATGGGCCTTCCGCGGCTGTACTGCTCTGAAGGAGCTGGTGCTCCCGCCTCAGCTCAGACACCTGTCCGACTGCCTCTTTGCAGACTGCTCCGCGCTGGAGTCGGTGGAGTTCCCCGACCTGCTTACTGAAATAGGCGCATTCGCCTTCTCGGGCTGCAAGAGCCTGAAGGCAATAGATATACCGAAATATGTGGCTCAGATAGGCAAATACGCCTTCTCGGGCTGTGAGAAGATAGAGCGTATCATCGTCCCCGACGGTGTGAGCCTCATCGAGGAGTGCGCTTTTGCCAACTGCGTCTCTCTTGCCGCAGTAGGTCTCCCCAAGACCATAAAGTCCCTGGGCGCCTCCTCCTTCCAGAACTGCACCGCTCTCAAGAGCATCGATATCCCCGGCGGAGTTCTCAGCGTTGACGGCTTCCGCGGCTGCACGGGGCTCAGGTCTCTGGAGATACCTGCGGGAGTTACGGCCGTGGGCGATTTCAGCGGCTGTACCAACCTTGAAAGGATAAGCCTGCCCGCTTCACTGAAAAAGGTCAGCGGCGGCTTCACGGACTGTCCCAAGCTCACCACTATCTCATGGGCAAATCTCTCGGATAACGCAGTGAACTTCCCCGCCTACTACGAGACCGTAGTTGCAAGCAGAAAGACCGCAGGCAAATGCGTATACTGCGGCGGCGACTTCAAGCTGCTGTCCAAGGTATGCAAGATCTGCGGCAAGAAAAAGGACTACTGATAATAATGCGGACGGTCGCTGCCGTCCGCTTTTTTCTGCATTTTTTGCAAAATGACAAGTTTTGTATTGACGGAATGAGCTTTTGGAGCTATAATATTAATATCTTGACTATAAGGAGATATTTATGAAGCTCACTAAAAACGCAGGGGCTGTGCTTCTTGCCGCCCTGCTGGCCGCCGCTTCATGGAGCTGCGGCAATAAAAATAAAACAGACAGCAGCAATGTCACAGCCGACACCACTGCCGCTTCCGGAGTGACCACCGAGGCGCAGACGACCTCCGCCGAGGATACCTCTGCTGCGGAGACCACCTCCGCTCCCGATGGTTCCACTGTGACCACATCGGCTGAGACCGTCACCTCCGATACGGCAGCTGCCACAACAACAGCGGCAGCCACAGAGGCTCCACAGACTCCCACAAAGGCTGTGAAGAAAGGCTTCGACAGCAGCTATGAGGCTGCAAAGGCCTATTACAATGCCTATCTGACAAATAATGCGGACGCGGTATATGATATGCTCTGCGATGAGGAGATAGAGGCCTATCACGCCTACTTGCGCTCCACAGACCTGCTGGAGGGCAAGAACCCCCAGGTGGTGTTCAAGCGCTCAAACGTGATAAACGCCATAAAGCAGTCCATACAGGCCATTCACGACATCATGAAGGAAAAATCCGACGTCCCGCCCGAGAAATGGACGGTATCCCTTACAGAGGAGCTGCTGAGGGAAACGGGCGAGAACGAGCTGAAGGACTTCAACAAGACCCTCAATACGGAATTCAGCGCCGCCGCCGACTGCGGCTACGTCTACTACAAGGACGGCAACGACGATCATTCCTTCATAGGCAACGGCTGCGCATTCGTGGAGCACGACGGAAAATGGTACCTCTCCTATACTACCATAATGAACGCCGAGCTCATCACATATCTGGATATATACTGATAAGCTGGGGCGGTGATCCGCCCCTTTCAGCTAAAAGGAGGTCTTTTTATGCACTATGATCTGATGAGAATGATGATCCTGCTCACGGGCTTCATTATCGCCCTTCAAGTCAATTCCCTGCTGAGACTGCTGATTGACGCAGTCATTGCTCCCCTTTTCTGCATGAGAGTCAGCACCTTCTCACTGTTCGGCCTTACATTTTTAAAAAATGACGGAAGGTGGAAAAGCTCCTTCACCAAGCTCTCGCCTATAATCCAGCATCAGGTGGTATTCAACATGAAAAAGCCCGCCGAGAAGCTCAACGAAAAGAACTCAAATGCCATGAGCATCATCTCGAAGCTGCTGCTCCTTGCAGTGGATATCGGCATCTGCACAGCCATACTCCTGTTCTTCAGGCACAGGGAGAACAACTACCTGAGAGCCCTTGCAAACGGCTTCGCAATGGGTATTGTATTCTTCGGACTGCAAACCCTTGCCATCACAATATACACCATGACAGTGCTCAGGAAGCGTCTCACAGGCTATATGTCCGGTAAGATGCAGAACCTGCGTAACGGTATGCCCCTCAGAGATCTTGACCTGAAGCCCGTGGACGAGCTGGGCTTCAAGAAGGTCACCAAGACCGAGAGGATATTCTATTACGGAGCCTATATGGCCTACCTGGCAGCCACCGACAATTACGGTGCAATGCACGCCCCCTCCCACGAGGTCATGAACTATATGGTGGAAAGGGAGTACATACATCAGGAGACCCTGACCTACTACTGGCTGCTGTTCTTCTTCTCGGAGGTTGAGCCGAACACACAGCTGGCAGACAGTATCTACAACAAGATAAAGGGCGTCATTACCACCGATACGGACGCCAACGCAAAGCGCCTCATGGCTTATTACGCCTTCAATATCTATCATGATGTGGCAGGCGCGGAGAGGTTCGTCACCGAGGGCTATGCCGCTCTGGGCAGGATGACGGGCATACTCTCCTCCGAGGGCGAGCTGGAAAAGAAGCTCCTTGACAGGATAAACGCCCGTATCACTCAGGAAAAGGCATACCCCAACACCCAGTTCCCCGATTCGGAGAACAGGATAATGTAAGCATATTCACGGAGGATATCCCCTATGGACGATAAATTACTCGCCGAGACCACTGCCGCCGTAAAGCAGGTCACAGACCGCTTCGGCACAGATATACTCAGGGATCACAAGAGATTCTGCTCGGCATTCTCTGACTTCGCCCCCCGCCTCAGCAAGGAGAACAAGGCCTTCTTTGTTGCCCTCAGCGAGAACGTGGGCGAGATATTCATAAAGGAAAACAGCGCCGTAATGAGCGGAAGCAGCAGCGCAGAGACCGTTATTCAGCGCGCTATGACCGATATCACCGAGTACCTCAACGACGCCAAGGCGGAGCTGGTGGTGCGCAGTATCGCAGGAGCGCTGGGCTGGCAGATGAGCGCCTCGCCGCAGCAGTCCTCACAGGGACACGGAGATACGGGCTATATGGCGTCGTCCTCCCTTATAGAGGATCTGTTCAGACGTGCGCAGAACGGTGACAACGACGCCTGCTTCAATCTGGGCGAGCGTTTCTTCTACGGCCGCGGAGTCAAGCAGGACTACGCCAAGGCCGTAAAATGGTACACCATATCCTCAGACCGCGGAGATTGCAGCTCCCAGAAAAAACTGGCGGACTGCTACTATCTGGGGCAGGGCGCCGAGAGGAACCTGGCAAAGGCGGCTTACCGCTACGAGCAGGCTGCCGAGCAGGGCGACTATGACTCCCAGAAGGCGCTGATACGCTGCTATCTCACAGGTGACAGCGGCTTCCCTCCCGACAGGGCAAGAGCTGCATACTATTCAAAACGCTACGGCGTATCCGTTGATGACGATACCCCCGAGGGCATACAGAAGCGCGCTCAGATGGGAGACCCCAACGCGCAGTTCAGGCTAGGCTGTATGTTCCTCAGCGGCGCAGGCATAGAATACGATCCCGCAAAGGCTGTATACTGGCTGAAGCAGGCTGCCGAGCAGGGGCATGCCGCGGCTCTCTTTGATCTGGGCTGCTGCTACTTCTCGGGAAACGGCGTTCAGCAGGACAAGATAACTGCGGTGATGATGTTCAGAAAGGCTGCGGAGGAAGGAGACCTTGACGCCCTCAACAACCTTGCAGGCTGCTGCCTGCGTGGAGACGGCATCGACAGGGATCCCCGCGCTGCGGCGGAATACTATAAGAAGGCCGCCGGGCAGGGCCACCCCAAGGCTCAGTACAACTACGGCGAGTGCTGCTTCAAGGGCACGGGAGTCCCGAAAGATCAGCAGGAGGCTCTCAAATGGTATCAGGAGGCCGCAAGGCAGGAGGATCCCGACGGACAGTACTCCTGCGGCTGGTGCTATGAGCACGGTATCGGCACCGAAAAGGATCCCTTCCGCGCAAAGGAAATGTACGAGCTTGCAGCTGCCCAGAGACATACGGCGGCGCAGAAGTCCCTTGGCTGCTGCTATGCCAATGGCACAGGAACATCAAAGAACTTCGCCACCGCGGCGGAGCTGTTCCAGAAGGCTGCGGCAGGCGGCGACAAGGAAGCGGCGGAGCTCCTTGCGGCCTGTTATAAATACGGCGGCGAGTATCTGGCGCCCAATCCTGCAAGAGCACACTACTACGCGGAACAGTACGGCCTGGACTACGACAGGATATGAAAAAGGCTTCCTCCTGAGAGGAAGCCTTTTTTCATCCTATTAACAGAGGGGTTCCCTCTGATTTAAAGCCGTTGTCATCAAGATAGCTGCTTACTTCCTTTGCTGTCATGGGAGCCTCTGCTTCGTCGTCGAACTTATAATCCGTCATCCTGAAGGAAGTTCTCACTGTACCGTTCCCCCAGCTATCATCTTTGACCTCATACGCAAGCCAGATACCTGTTTCCACATCGATATCGGCAGTAACCTCCACAGGATAATACTGTCCTTCATGAAGCTGCTCATAACTGAAGCTTACGCCGGCAATCCTTCTGCCGTTTTCTGTCCTTTCACCTGTTATCGTCCATTCGGACTCATTTCTGACAGCCTCGATACCGTTATACTGTATCCTGTTATTGTCCAGTCTGATGTAATCAAAGCCGCCGAAATCAAAGAACATTACCCTGTCAGGTTTATTCTTCCAGTCATCAAATTCACTGTCGGTGCTATTTACTTCATACGACTTTGCATTGCCGTCAGACCATCTTTCGTTATATATCTCCTCATCATATTCGTGTGCCTTTACGAAAATATTGTTGAGGAAGTAGCTGCGGTCGGAATTCCAGTAAACACCGTCAGCATCGTAGTAGCTCTGGTCGTATTCGCCTGTCATGGTAGTATTGTCTATCTTTATGCTGCCTTT
The DNA here is from genome assembly GCF_947301925.1 of uncultured Ruminococcus sp. GTDB lineage: Bacteria > Bacillota > Clostridia > Oscillospirales > Ruminococcaceae > Ruminococcus. The sequence goes on along the minus strand of NZ_CAMYUE010000012.1, from coordinate 37,492 downwards.
GTAAGTACCATTTTCACCTGCACTGTAGTATGAAAGGCTCGTGGCAGTCCAGCTGCCCGAGAATCTGTCATAGTAATGTGTGGCGCCGAGGCTTCTCTCGCGAAGGAATTCCCCTGTGAGCTCGGCAGGAACGTCGTGAGCCTCTGCGGTCACGGGAGTCTGTACAGGCAAATATATCATAGCCTCGTCCAGCAGCCTGGGATCTATAGTAGCCTGCTCGTAGTCCACATCGCCGTGATAGTCGCTGAGAACGATTATATCGAATTCCGAATTCTGCGACTTGGCGTAGTCCCCCTCCACGACGAACATGAAGAAATCAGAGGGAGACACAGGTGCCTCTGCGTCCTTCTCGAATTTACAGTTTGTAAGATTGAGCTCAAAGACTACATCTCCGCTGCTTGTGATGAACTTCTGGGAAATGCGGATACCCGAGGAAACATCTATATCCGCAATGAAATCAACTTCGGCTTCATTACCGTCGTTGTCTGTAGCGTAGTGATGCTTGCCTTCGATGGTGGCTATCCTTCTGCCGTTCTCGGTCCTGTCCCCTGTTATCTCCCAGCTCTCCTTATCGCCGATCCTTTCCGACAGTGAGCCGCAATCTACCGGAGAAATTGGCAGATAAACACTGTCGTGCCGGGCATACGACATAGTGTACTCCTTGCCTGTGAGCTCACTGCCGCTGTCATCTGCCCAGTTTCCCTGAGCATGGACATCGTATCCGCCGCAGTAATACTCTACGGTACGAGTATTCTCGGAAAGCTTCACATCGGTATCGTTACCGTGATACACTTTCTCGGAGCTGCACCAGCCCTTATCCCCGTCCTTGTCCACACATACTGAACCGCTGACAGTAAAGGGGATGATCCCTTCAGAATTGTCGGTTATCTCATAATCACAGGAGAACCTGCGGTAGTGATCCTCATAATTGACGACCCTGTCGTAAAGGAAATCCTTTGTGAGCTCAGCGGGTATGGATTCATCAGTGGTGAGCTGTCCGTCTGTAGTATTTGTGATATTCAGGTCGTCATCGGTAGGATTGGGGCGCCTCATAAGGTAAACTCCGCCGCCCACAGCTCCTGCCAGAACGGCTATGGCTGCCGCTGCGGAGACCATCCTTGTAATGCTTATCCTGCGCCCGTACTTCTCAACGCCTGCTTCAACGTCGGTGTAATCGCTGTTCTGAGCGCCTGTTCTTTCCTGTATCCTTGCAAATATATCTTCCTTCCTTGCGGCCTCGTCCATGAGCTTCTCAACGGAAGCCTTGTCCGCACTGCGAAGGGTATCTATTATCTTCTTGCTGCTGTTCATATTTATCCTCCTTTACAGAGTTATATGTTTTTCGTCGAGGAGCTTTTTCAGGCGCTTCATGGCCCGTCCGCAGCGTACTCTCACCGCCGCAGGCGTCATGTCCACCATTCGGGCTATCTCCGCAGAGGTCCTGTTATAGTAATACTTCTGTATTATTATGACAGAATCGGGAGTGCCCATTGCGCCTATCAGGCTGAGCAGCTGCTGTGAAAGCTCGCTTTTTTCCGCGTCTCCCGCCACATCGGCCTCATCTGCTATTCTGTTCATGCTCTCGTCGCCGTCGGGGAGGTCCATTCCGCGCTTTGAAGCAATGGACCTCCTCATGCTTATGGCCGCGTTCCTTGCGGCAGTGCCTATGTAGGACTTCAGCGAAATATCGCTGTCCTTTCCCAGCTTCATCATCACAGAGGCGAATACGTCTATCACGCACTCCTCCGTATCGCTGATGCTGCCGAATCCGCTTATAAGTCTGTTGACTATAGCATAAACATAGCTGTAGTATTTATCGAAAAGCTCCCGCTGCCCGCGGGGCGGAGCCTCCTGCATAAGGCAGAGTATCTCACTGTCAGTCATATGCTACCTCCATATCCTTTGTCGTAGGGATCAGATCTGTCCTCACCCATAATAACGCAGTGCAGCAACAATGTGTAACACTATTTTAGCATTTTTTATTTTTAAGTGCAAGATTTTGTATCAGAAACAATGGATCTGATACTTTTATCCGATTTTCAGGTTGATTTTTTTATAATTGTATGGTATAATATTTACGACAGTTATGCGCATTACACAAAAAAACGATAAAGAGGTGAAGAAAACATGAGGATCTTATTCATAGGCGGTACAGGCACTATCAGTATGGCCGTAACAAAGCTCCTTGCACAGCAGGGACATGAGGTCATTCTGCTGAACCGCGGCGGCAGGAACAGCGAGCTCCCTGAGGGCGTTAAGGTCATAAAGTGCGACATATCCAACGAGAAAGACGCAGCAGAAAAGCTGGAGGGTATGAGCTTTGACTGCGTGGGCGAATTCATCGGCTTCGTGCCCGAGCAGGTTGAGAGAGACTACAGACTTTTCAGCGGAAAAACAAAGCAGTATATCTTTATAAGCTCCGCCTCGGCCTATCAGAAGCCCCTTTCGGACTGCGTGATAACCGAGAGCACTCCCCTTTCCAATCCCCACTGGCAGTATTCCCGCGACAAGATAGCCTGCGAGGAGTACCTGATGAAGCAGTACCGCGAAAACAGCTTCCCCGTAACTATAGTCCGCCCCAGCCACACCTACGACGAGAGGTCGGTGCCGCTGGGAGTACACGGCGACAAGGGCAGCTGGCAGGTGGTGAATCGTATCATGGAGGGCAAGCCCGTCATAATCCACGGCGACGGCACCTCACTGTGGACGATTACCCACAACAGCGACTTCGCTGCTGCCTATGCGGGACTTATCGGCAATATCCACGCCATAGGCCAGGCCTTCCACATAACCTCCGACGAGAGCGTGTCATGGAACCAGATCTACTCCATTATCGCGGACGAGCTGGGTGTGGAGCTGAAGGCCTGCCATGTATCGTCGGAATGGCTCAATGCTGTGGGCCCCTACGACTTTGAGGGGACTCTCATCGGCGACAAGTCCAGCACGGTCATATTCGACAACTCAAAGATCAAACGTGCAGTGCCTGGGTTCACAGCGAAGGTACGCGCAGATCAGGGCATAAGGGATACCGTAAGGTATATACTCGCCCACAAGGAATGTCAGAACGACGATCCCGACTTCGACAGCTGGTGCGATAAGGTCGTATCGGCTATGGAGCTGGCAAAGAATGCAATGAAATGACATAAACGATCACAAGGAAACACAACGGAGGTATACAATGGATAATTTTCAGTTTCACAGCCCTACCGAGTTCATCTTCGGAAGGGATACAGAATCAAAAGCAGGCGAAATGGTAAAGAAGTACGGCGGAACCAAGGTGCTGATACACTACGGCTCGGGCTCTGCGGTGAAGTCGGGACTCATAGACCGCGTTAAGGCTTCCCTCGATGAGAGCGGTATCGCCTACACGGAGCTGGGCGGCGTTCAGCCCAATCCCCGCGACACACTTATATATAAGGGCATAGAGCTCTGCCGCAGCGAGGGCGTTGACTTCATTCTCTCGGTGGGCGGCGGCTCATGTATCGACTCCTCAAAGGGTATCGCCCTGGGCGTACCCTATGACGGAGACTTCTGGGACTTCTACGGCACGGGCAAGGAAGTAGAAAAGGCTCTGCCCATAGGCACTGTGCTCACTATCGCAGCCGCAGGCAGCGAGGGCTCGGGCGCCTCTGTAGTCACCAAGGAGGAGGGCAGCCTCAAGCGTGATGTGGGCTCAGACCTGCTACGTCCACGCTTCTCCATACTCAATCCCGAGCTCACCTGCTCACTGCCTGCATACCAGACAGCCTGCGGTGCTACGGATATAATGGCTCACGTTTTCGAGAGATACTTCACCAATACCCGTGAGGTCGAGATAACAGACCGTCTCTGCGAGGCAGTGCTCCTCACCATGATAAAGGAGACTCCACGCGCTATCGCCCAGCCCGACAACTACGAGGCAAGAGCAAACATCATGTGGGCAGGCACTGTCGCCCATAACGATATAGTAGGCGTAGGAAGGAGCCAGGACTGGAACAGCCACGGCATAGAGCATGAGCTCTCCGCTCTTTACGACTGCGCTCACGGTGCAGGCCTTGCGGTCATCATGCCTGCATGGATGGAATTCGTATACAAGCACGATGTTATGCGCTTTGCACAGATGGCCGTCCGCATCTGGGGCTGCCAGATGAACTTCGAGTTCCCCGACGAGACCGCTCTTGAAGGCATAGCCTGCTTCCGCAGCTTCCTCCACAGCATAGGTATGCCCATAAACTTCGAGCAGCTGGGCGCCAAGGAGGAGGATATCCCCGTCCTTGTGGAGAAATTCGGCCTCGGCGACGGAAAGACAGGCGGCTTCGTACACCTGACCTCTCAGGACATTGCAACTATCTACCGCATAGCCGCAAACGCAGGTCTGTGATGACCGGATACACAGATATCCCGTATCCGTGTACCCGTGCTTTGAAAAGGAGTGACGAATATGTTTGAATACGACGAGGTATCCGAGCTGTACACTGCCGACCTCGGCAACGTGGTCATCACCTGCGATGAGATGACGGACGGCTCCGAGGAGCTGGCTGAGAAAGTAGCCGAAAACTACGCGGCGAAGCTTGACGATATAGCCGATTTCCTCATAAAAGAGGGCATCAGCGACGTTTTCGGAGAGCTCACCCCCGAGGAGATAAAGGACGGTCTCGGCGTTCCGAGTATAGATATCGGGAACCAGATAATAACCTATGCCGACCACACTCTGGACGACGCGCACATTATAAGCTTTGAATATGACGACAGGGAGCTTGACGGCTTCATGTACCTGAGCATAACGGAAAGTTGAAAAACAAGCCCGTAAAGCGTAAACACACCGCTTTACGGGCTTTTCTTGCGTGGACGCAGGTCGCCGATGAAAAGGGCGGTCCCTCCTATGAGCAGAGGCAGCGCCTCCCTGCCGTATATGTACACCGCCCATGCTGCGGCAGCTGTCATAAGCAGCTTCACCGCGGCAAGGATAAGGTCTGCCGCCTGCTCCGCGGAGCTGCCCGCTGTCAGCAGTGCTATCAGCGCTCCGCCGTCGAGACTGCGATAGGGCAGCATATTGTATACCGCCGCCATAAGGTTCAGGGCAGCGAACTCCCCGCCCCGTCCCATGATACCCATGGCCGCATATACGGCTGCGTTCACCGCGGGGCCTGCAAGGAGCACCGCCATATCATGCAGCACAGGGGAAGCTCCTGTTTTACGGGTATCTATGCGTATGCCTGCGGCTGTGAAGCACACCGAGGCCGCGCTTCCTCCCGTCAGCGTAAGCACTGCAAGGTGGCCTGCCTCATGGAGAGCGCAGACAGTATAGAAGGACAGCACCGACCTGCCGTCACGGACAAGGAACACCATTGCGTTGAACACCAGAAAGGAAAAATCTATCCTTACCGCCGTCCGCCCCAGTCTAAAGCTTATCAATCAGTTCCGCCAGCAGGTCTATTGGATTGGGCATTATGCTTCCCTCTGCGGAGAGGGCGCGTATCCTGCCGAAGACCTCCCCTGTGATATCGGGATAAAACATATTCCCCACGAAAAAGGCCGCCCCTATGACTATGCACAGCACAGCCTGTACTGCTATGATATCGTCGGCTCTGTTCTTTCTTTTCATCTCATAATCTCCGCAAAGCGCCTCCGTACCGTCCTCACGGTCAGCGCAGAAGTCCTCATGGTTCTCCATAATATCACCTCTTTAAATTTTATGCAGATTTTACCGCAAAATGCAGAAATCACCATGTTTTTTACGGCACTCACAGCTCATAATAATCATGCGGAGCGATCCGCACACACAAATCAGAGGTAAATGCTTATGAAGATACACCCGTATGCTGCACTGCTGACCGCGGCAGTCATGCCGTGTACTGCGGTATATGCCGCAGACAACACCATTATAGGCTACGGTCAGGGAACGGCAACAGACGAAAAGAACCGTCCCCTTGACGCGGTGCAGTTCAACAGCCGATACGGCGACCTTGATGCCTTCGCCCTGTCGGAGGATGAAAAGCGAATAATCATCACCTTTGATCAGGGCTATGAAAACGGCTATACCGCAAAGATACTGGACACACTTAAGGAAAAGGACGTTCAGGCCATATTCTTCCTGACAGGTCCTTATGCAAAAACGGAGACCGCTCTTGTAAAGCGTATGATAGACGAGGGACATATCCTCGGAAATCACGGCATGACTCATGCGAGCCTGCCTACCCTCTCCGATGAGGACGCAAAGGAAGAGATAATGTCGCTTCACAGCTACGTCATGAACAACTTCGGCTATCAGATGCAGTACTTCCGCTGTCCCTGCGGAGAATACTCCGAGAGAGCGCTGGGCATAGCACAGCAGTGCGGCTACAAGACTCTTTTCTGGAGCAGCGCCTATGTGGACTGGAAGACCGACTCCCAGCCGCTGCCCGAGGAGGGGCTGAAAAAGCTCACCGAAGCAGCACACGGCGGAGAGATACTCCTGCTCCACTCGGTATCCTCCACAAATGCGGAGATACTGGGCGACCTTATAGACAGCTTCCGCGCTGCGGGATATACGGTATAGACCACGGGCCCGGGGATTTGTTGTCCCCGGGCTCTTTCTGTGCCATGTCACCATTTCCGCTCCTCCCTCATATCATATATCGAGGGAGGGAAGGCTCCCTCCCTTAGTACGGCGGTCCGCCGCCATATGGAGGAAATACTATGGCAACTTTCTATAATCAGGCTACCCTGTCCTACAACGGAACAGTGGCCAGCTCAAATATAACCGCAGGCGAGATAATGGAGGTGCTCTCCGTTTCCAAGGCAGCTGTGCTCGACAGCTATTCACAGGACAGCAGCAACACCTTCATTATCAGTATAGTGAATTCGGGCTCTGTCTGCTACAACGACCTCACCGTCACCGACGATATGGGAGAATACAGCTTCGGCGAGACAGACGGCACAGCCGTTCCCATGTCCTACACCGAGGGCAGTCTCCTGTATTACGTCAACGGCGTACAGCAGCCCACTCCCGTTATCGCCTCTCTTTATCCGCTTACGGTAACAGGCGTAAACGTCCCCGCAGGCGGCAATGCAGCTCTTATCTACTCTGCGGAAACAAACGCCTACGCACCCATGGGCTCCGGCGCGGAAATAACCAACACCGCAGCTGTAAGCGGCACAGGCTTCGGGCCTGTAACAGCTTCCGCGGATATATCCTATGCCGAGGGCATAGACCTTGCCATCAGCAAGTCCCTCAGTCCTGCGGCTGTGGAGGAGAACGGCGAGGTGACCTACACCTTCGTTATCCAGAACTTCGGCACCACAGCTGCGGAGGCTGCCGACAACGTTATCTTCACCGACACCTTCACACCTGTCCTCAGCGGCCTCACAGCGGAGTTCAACGGCGCTGTATGGGCATCGGGCACCGACTACGCCTACGATCCCGCCACGGGAACATTCACCAGCCTTGACGGCGTCATCACAGTACCTGCGGCGCAGTTCTCACAGGATCCCGACACAGGTCAGTGGAGCACACAGGCAGGAGTAAGCACTCTCATCATAAAGGGCAGGCTTTCCAGATAAAGCCTCCTTAACAACAAAGCCTGAAAGCGGTTATCCTGCTTTCAGGCTTTTTATATAAAGCGGCTGAGCCCATGAACGGGATTCCAAAGGGACTGTGTTCCTTTGGCGGAGTCCGGGGGCAGAGCCTCCGGCGGGGTTCGGGGCAGCGCCCCGAAAGAACCAAGGCGCCTTACAAGAGAAGGCGTCCCCTACAAGATCAACAGCAAATGAGGGATAATATCCTCAGATTATCTTCCCCTCGAAGTGATCCATCTCATGCTGGATTATCTCCGCCTCATAGTCGCGGAAGATACCGCGGCGGCGCTTGAACTTCTTGTCCAGATACTCCACGGCGATAGTGCGGTAACGCGTCACGCTGCGGACTCCGCTGAGCGACAGGCAGCCCTCCTCGGTTTCGTAGGTCTCCTTTGAGCGGTCAACTATCCGCGGGTTTATCATAGCCACATACTCGTCGCCTATAAGCGCCACAAGTATGGTCTTATGGACGCCTATCATATTCGCAGCCATACCCACGCATCTTTCGGAATTGGCCTTAACCGTATCCAGCAGGTCTCTGACTGTCTGCATATCCGCTCTTGTGGCGGGCTCGGACTTTATGCCCAGCACAGCCTCGTCCCTGACGATATCCTTTACCATAAAAATACTCCTTCTCATAGAAAAAACGGGACAGCACTGCCCCGTTCATGTTTATTCCAGTCCGAGAAACGCCTTGAAGTTATCGGCAAGTATCATCTGGTTCTCCTTCTCGGTGAAGCCCAGCTTCAGGAAGCGCATCAGCTCGTCCTCGTGGCTCCACATGGGGAAGTCGGAGCCGAAGAAGCAGTTCTCAATGCCGTATTTCCTTACAATGCCTGCCGCTCTTTCGGGAGTCAGGAATGCCAGCGATGAGCTTACGTCGAATCTCACGTTCTTAAGGCCTGCAAGCATCTCCTCAGCCGCGTCCCACTGCTGATAGCCGCCCAGATGAGCAGCAAGTATCTGAAGCCCGGGGAAGTTCTCGTTTATCCTCTTGATGCGGTGAGGATTTGAATAATCGTATCTTGAATCACCGCAGTGTATGAGCAGGGGCAGTCTGCCCTCCATGAGCTCATATATTCTGAAGGCCTCGGGAGAATCGGCATTGAACTTCTGGAAATCGGGGTGGAGCTTTACACCGTGGAGTCCCAGAGAGATTATCTGCTCGATATCCGCCTCAAGGTCTGCGGAGTCGGCGTGAGTTGTGCCGAAGCCGTAGAAGCAGGAGTGCTTTTCACATTCCTGAGCGATAAAGTGGTTTATATTATTGGTCTGTCTCGGACTTGTGGCAGTGGAGCACACAAGGTACTTCTTAACGCCTATCCTGCTGCCTGCCTCTATGAGCTTTTCGCTGAAGCCGCGGTTATTCATAGGCATATCGTAGAAATGGCCAATGCTGTCTGTAGCTGTGTCGGCGATCTTATCGGGGAAAATATGGGAATGAGCGTCTATTATCTCATATTTTCCGTATACCTCTGGATTCATTCTTACATCTCCTAATTACAGATTCACAGAATATTATACTCCATATCCTCAGATTTGTCAAATGTTAGTGCACGCTTACAACTTTTTCAAAAAAAATTTCTCCTTATTCAACCGTTTTCGTTTGAATTTCACCCCTTTACGGACCATTTATGAAAGCGCTTTCAAAAATCTATAAGGAGGAATCATAATGATCACCATTTTAAAGGAAAGATTCAGAAGCTTTGAGGAGGGCAGATCCGTGGTCACAGCAGAGATAGCTGTTGACGCAAAGACCGACCTCCCTGCCGCCGACGGTATCGGGGGCAGGATACTTTCTCAGGGCTCCATCGCATGGGAGATCTCCACAGGAGCTCTCTTCGGCTTCGGCAGCGACGGCAAGTGGGTGGATCAGAGCTCGGGAGAGGTCTACGATCCTGCGGAGGAGGCATGATAAATGCTTTACGAGGCACTCACACCAAAAAGAAGCGTAGTTCCCGATGATCTCTACTCCATGCTTGGAGGCAGCAAGTTCACCGAAAAGGAGCTGACAGGGGCACTGCCCCTGCGCTTCACCTCCGATGGCAGCTCCCTTATGGACTGGCGCATAAAAGGCGCGGCAGGAGGCGTCGGCAAGGCAGGGCTGAACAAGCTGAAAATGCGTGAATACGCTCTTGCAGACGGTCTCAGCAACAACTCGTCGGATCCCACATACCGTCAGAACATCAGGATAGACTTTTTCAGTATCCCTGTTGTTCCCCCGAATACACCATACACAACGGCCTATCAGCAGTGGATGATCGCAGAAACGTCATATACCGGCGATGACAGAACGGACTACACTGCCGACGACCGCCCCTGCGACTATCAGCACTGCCAGTTCTTCGGCCGCCTGAGAGCAGGCAGCTACAAGCTGTTCTGCGAGTATTACCGTGACAGCGGATACCCGTGGCTGCTGAGGAATCACGACAACGAGAATCCCTATATCGCCCTGCTCACCGAGGATAATGTGCTGCTTGTGAAAAAGTCCATGAATCAGGCCTACGCCCCTGTCGTACAGGATCCGCTCTTTGACGGCTATGATTCGTACAGACATGATTTCTACCACGAGGAGTACCCGTTCACTGTATCTTCGGACACCTCGGTTGGCTTCATCAGCAAGATCTATCCCGAATACAACAGCAATGTATTCACCCGCTTCCAGATAGTACCTGCCGATACTGCCGCAGTTCCGTTCTACATCGACGCAGATGTAAACGGCGTCACCTGCTGGGAGCCCTATCATACCACGCTTCCCGTTACGGTGCGCAGCGGAGCACAGTCCGCGACAGTCACCATAGACCTGGGAACGTCCCTGCTGGGCGAAAACGACACTGTGAGCTTCACAGGCACATCGCTGACCATACCCACATTCAGCGGCAGGAACATCATCGAAGCCGACACCGACATACAGCCCTCGGAGATGTACATAAAGTACATCGGAACATAAGAAAAAAGCCCGTGACAGCTCACGGGCTTTTTCACCATATTTCCGCGCTCAGGATCTGTCCTCCAGACGACCCTTTGCAGCGCTTTCCTTTTCAACGTCGATACGCTCCAGAACTATCTCCCGTCCTGCGATGCGGAAGCCTATCTCCTGATAGAAGCTTACTCTGACGTCCAGAGCAAGGAGATAAGCTCTCTTTCCAAGTCCGTTGAAGAACTTGGCCAGCCATTTCAGGAACTCCCTTGCATAGCCTCTGCCTCTTGCAGCCTTGTTTGTGGCCACCTGTCCGATGAGGACGGTGCTTCCGATATCGAATACCGCCGAAGCCGTTGTGGAGTTGCGGTATGTGAATACCCTGCTTATACCGTGGCGGCAGCGATGGGAGGTATCGGTGTACCACAGCGAGAAATCGGCTATATTCGGGAAGCCCTCGCTGAGTATCTTGTATACGTCGGGGAGACTTGGATTGAACTCAACGTGCTCCTCTATAGCCTCAAGAGGCGTATCATCGGGTATGAGCTCGAAAATGGTACGGTTCAGCACCTGATACCTGTCGGGTATCTTTATGCCCTCAAGTATCTTCTGGTCGCCCTCTATACGGAAGGGCACGTTCATGCTGACGAACAGGTCTATCTCCTGATTGGGTTCAAGCCTGCCGTCGCCGCATATTATCAGTGTGGAGTTGATAATGAACATGAAGCCCACGCCTTTTTCATCGGTTATCTTGTAAAAACGGCAGAATTCATAATTGGGACCGTATGCCCTCATATAGGCCAGCATCTTCTTGCCCGAGAGGGTCTTGTTGAGCAGGACGCGGTCGAGCTCGTATTCATGTTCGATAAGTGTTATCATAGTAAAGGTATCCTCTTTGAAAGATTTTTCACAAGCTTGTATGAGCTTACAAGGTCGGACATATCAATGACCGACGAGGGAGAATGGAGGTATCTGCACGGTACAGACACGGATATGGTGCGGACTCCCTTGCCGCTTATATGTATTGAGCCTGCGTCGTTGCCGCCTGCTATCATGGTCTTGGTCTGGCAGGTTGCAAGGTCGAAGGCCAGTCTGTACAGCTCCTTGTCGTAGATGGTCCTCTTGTCCATGAAGGACACAACGGGACCTCTGCCAAGCTCGCAGACTCTCTTCTCGCCTGTAACGCCGTCGATATCCGCAGCGGTGGTGGCCTCCAGCACGATGGCGAAATCGGGAGCCACGGAGAATGACGATACCGCCGAACCGCGGAGACCTATCTCCTCCTGTACGTTGAATACGAAGTAGGTATCGTAATCGGGCTTTTCCTGCATGAGCTTTATCATGATAGCGCAGCCTGCACGGTCGTCGATAGCCTTTGACCTTACGCAGTGCTCGCCCAGCTCCGCAAATTCAGCGTCGAAGTATACACAGTCGCCGAGGAAAACGTATTTCTCGGCCTCCTCCCTGCTTGAAGCGCCGATGTCGATATACAGGCTGTCAATATCGGGAGCCTTTTCGCGCTGCTCCTTGCTGAGATTATGTACAGCAGTAGAGCCGATGACTCCGCTGATACGGCTGCTGCCCACCTTTACCCGCCTTCCGATGACTACAGAGGGATCTATGCCTCCCACGCAGTCAAAGCGGAGAGTTCCGTCGGAGCGGATATACGTTACCATGAAGCCCACCTCGTCCATGTGGGCGCATATCATCAGTTTCTTTTTGGGAGCCTTTCTTCCCTTCCTGAAGCATATGAGATTTCCCAGATCGTCTATGCTGTACTGGCAGACGTCCTTGACCTTGCTGATTATGAGGTCGCGGACAGCGCCCTCGTCCCCCGACACTCCGTCGGCGAGGCACAGTTCTTTCAGAAGCTCCTTCATCATCAGCCCTCCTTTATGAATGCCGCAAGCAGCTTTGCGGTAAGCTCAACGTCGGTGAGGTCGATCACCTCAACGGGGGTGTGCATATTTCTCAGAGGTATCGACACGGTGCAGGTCTTTGCGCCGCAGCGGCTGACTGCATAGCGGTCGGCATTGGTGGAAGTAAGTCCGCACATGACCTCTGTCTGGTAGGGGATATCCTCAGCCTCCGCAGCAGCGGCAAGACTGTCGCTGATCTCGCGGGACAGCGACGGGGATACGCCTATCATGGGGCCGCTTCCGAGATATCCGCACTTGGTCTCGTCCTCGCCCATGGCAAATCCGAAGCTTACGTCAACAGCTATGGCGATATCGGGATCAACGGCGAATGCGCCGATCTTTGCGCCCCTTTCGCCTACCTCCTCCTGTGTGGAGAAGATAACGGTGACGTTATAGGCGGTTTCCGCTCCGCCGAGAAGCTCCAGAGCATAGAGCACAGCGGCAACACCGCAGCGGTCGTCAAGGGCTCCGCCTGTGATACGGGTACCTATAAGATCGCGGCATACGGCGTCAAAGGTGATGGTATCGCCCGAGGAGACTATCTGCTCCAGCTCTGCCCTGGACATACCTGCGTCTATGGCGATGTCGCTTATTTCGGGAACGGGTGTCCTGCCATTGGTAAGATGCGGCGGTGTGGAGCATATAACGCCCTTGATATCGCTTTTTCCGTGGATAACAACGGGCTGTGCGGGAAGCAGTCTGCGGTCGATGCCTCCGATATTCCCCACCTTGATGAAACCCTCGTCGGTGACGGCGGTCACCGCAAAGCCCACCTGATCGATATGGGCGTCGAGGACAAGGGAAGGACGGCCTTCCACATGGGTGCCGAAGCGTCCGATGACATTTCCGCCCGATATGGCTGCGTCGGGGCAGAACTGCCGGAGCATTGACAGGGCGAGGCCTGCTGCGTCCTCTTCGCTTCCCGAGGTACCCGAAGCTTCAGCCAGCTCGGTGACGGTTTTTTTCAGATCCATTGCATTAACTCCTTTCATTACATGATCATAATACATCAATATATATTATAGCAGATACGTCAGCTTTTTTCAATAGCCTTCAGGTATAATTTATGCAGTATTATCCCGAAAGACGAAAAAGGAGCAAAAAAGTACGGGAGCCATAGCTCCCGTACCAATGATCTGAAGGAAATAATCAAAACAGTATGTCCTTGAAGCACAGCTGCGGTCTGTTGTTGTCGAAGTCCCAGCTGTGATATGCGTCGCCGTGGCAGAAGTCCTTCTGGTCGCACTTTGAACAGACCTCATTATCGTCTGCAAGATCGCGCCTGAATATCTGAAATTTATTCTCCCAGACATCGCTGAAGCGGTCGCGGAGGATATTGCCCTGTACGAACTCGGGTCTGCGCTCGATGTCGAGGCAGGCTATGATATCGCCGTTTGCACAGATACTTGCGGTGTACAGACCTGCTGTACAAAGGAAGTACCAGTCGCGTACCTCCCTCTCGTACTCCATACCCAGATAGTGGCTGCAGCCGTAAGTAACGGGCTCGCCTGCAATCCTCTTGTTCCTTATGAACTCAAAGAGGGTCTGATAGTCCTCCTTGGTGAGTATGAGCTCGGGGTGCTGCTTTGCACGTCCCATGGGCTCCATATTTATGACTCTCCATGAGTCGATATCCATTTCATTGAATATTTTGAACAGCTCGTCGAGCTGGCCTATATTCTGATGAGTGACCACAGTTGTCACCTGCACATGATCGAAGCTGCCCACACGGATAAGGCTCTCGATGCCGTTCATGGCCTTTTTATAGCCGCCGGGAGTCCTTCTGAAGGCGTCGTGGGTCTCCTCAAGGCCGTCTATGCTTACGGAGATAGTACCCATGCCCACTCTTTTCAGGTCTCTTGCCACGCTGTCGTCGATAAGTGTGGCGTTGCTGGTCATGCCCCAGGCAAAGCCCAGTTCGTGAGCAGCTCCCAGTATATCGAAGAATTCCTTCCTGAGCAGGGGCTCTCCGCCTGTGATATCCAGCATCTTGCCCTTGGTGGTCATATCCTCCTTCACCTGCTGAAGGAATGTGCGGTACTGTTCAACAGTCAGCTCCTCTGACTGTACCTCTCCGCAGTAGCTTCCGCAGTGCATACATCTCTCGTTGCAGCGCAGGGTAAGCTCCAGGAAAAGGTTGCGGAGCTGAGGCTTTTTCATCAGCGAGCTCCTGTATTCTCTCATCTGTCTGAGATGATCCAGCTTCATTTTTTCATCGAGCATATCTTACTTCTCCTGAGTTGTAGTATCCTGAGGCTGAGCCTCCTGAGCAGGGGTATCCTGATCCTCAGCAGTAAAGTCAGTGATAATGTCCTTTATGGGAGCTATGCCGTAAAGAGTTACCACAACGTCCTGACGGGGATCATATGGGGCAGTGGTTGTTGTGGTGGCAATGGGATTGTTCTCGGGAGCTGTTCCGGGAACATCAGGATAGATCTGCTCTATCTCCACATCATGGCTTCCGTACCAGTAATGGAACTGCTGCTGGAGCTCCTGCTTTGTTACCTTGCCCAGAACGTACTTCTGCAACAGGATAAGATCAGCGATAGTGAGCTTGCCGTCGTTGTTCATGTCACCGTAGTAAGCCTCTTTATACTCATCACTGTACTTATCTGTGCCCTTTATCAGCATCTTTCTTACTGAGAGAACGTCAAAGCTGTCAACGGAGCCGTCAAGGTTCACATCGCCCACCCAGTCCTGGATAGGAGGACCGTAAACAGGCTGAGGAACGGTAGTAGTTGTGGTAAGGTATTCCTCAAGGTTTATAGGTGCAGTTGTTCCGTAGAGAGGCGTGGGATAATCGGTAGTTGTGGTCATGGTCAGAAACTCCTCGATATTGCTTGTAGTCGAGGTAGTTGTGGTAGTCAGCTCATGAGGCGGCCTTGTACCGTAAACAGGATAAACTGTCGTTGTAGTAGCGGCAACTATATCCTGCTGTATATCAGCGCTCTGTTCAGAAACTCCCCTGTTTCCGTTCTGTTCCTTTATTATCTCGTCCCCTGCAGCCATAGTTGGAAGCGCAGACATATTTGCTGCTGCGAACATTGCTGCGGTAACAACTGTTCGTAATGACTTTTTCATAATAAAAACACTCCTTTCGATGATCTATGGCGTGACAGCCGAAAGAGACAGCAAGTGATATCCGAATGGTGATCGGACGCTCGGCTGTCACGGTTCCACAGTGCTATTAAATAAATGCCGTAAAAGTACGGACTTTTTCCCTTTTGTTACCATCTTTGTATACCTGCACAAAAGGTCAAAGAAGTCTTTGTGCAGTTTTAATATTCATCGTCCTCAGGGAAATCATATTCTCCCTGCATACCATTGCCCGAGCCGTCATTATTGACCTCGGGATACTTATCCGCTATCATATCGCGGAAGCCCTTTATCATCTGGCCGCCGTCGCCGCCTTCCATGCTATCCGTGGCGGGAGCGGCCTCCTCAGCCGTGGGAGGGCCGTAGACCGTGACGATGTCGCCGCCCGTATCGCAGCCCGTCAGCATTGCGGCTCCTGTGAGTATTGCCGCCATAAGGGCGGTCTTCCGGTTCTTTTTCATGGCTGCACCTCCGATGCGGAGCTTATCGCTCGGGAGTCTCGGGAGGACCGTATACAATCTGCACGTTGTCCTCCGACGGGTCATAATCCGTGGTAACGGCCTCTGTAATGGGATCGGTAACGAATTCGTCCGTCGGCGGAGGACCGTACACCGCGGGAACTGTGGCATAGGATGATGTGTTTTCCGTCACAGGCGGACCGTAAACGTCCTGAACATTGTCGCTGCCGTGATCGCAGCCGGTGAGCATGGCAGCTCCTGTAAGTACAGCTGCCATAAGTGCGGTCTTCTTGTTCTTTTTCATGGATATCCCCTCCGATCTGTAGTTACTTTAATTGTACTCCTTTACGGAGCATTTGTCAACCTCGGAGCAGAAAAAAGCTCCCGCATGATAACGGGAGCGATGTTGCATATATCTGTGAGAACGGGCGCTTATTCTTCCCCGTCCTCATCATAGAATACATTGTAATTCACAGCGCGGTGACTGTAGGTGCTCAGCACCAGTCCGATCATGGCGTACATACTTATAAGGGCGGTGCCTCCCGCACTGAGGAAGGGCAGCGGAACACCGATAACGGGCGCTACCTTCAGTACCATTCCCACGTTCATGATACAGTGTGAGAGCACCAGTCCGAAGGCGCCCATGCAGATGAACTTGCCCAGATGATCGCGGCAGATACGGCTGTCGCCGAATATCTTCAGGCATATATATGCCAGTATGATTATAAGTCCCAGAGTTCCCACATAGCCGAATACCTGTCCTGCATAGGTGAATATGAAGTCATTGTGTATCTCGGGAACGGTGATATAGTCCTCGGGCTTGCCGAAAAGTCCCTTGCCGAAAACTCCGCCCGATTTCAGTGCTGCAAGTCCCAGATCCTGCTGATACTCGATATACTCGGGGTCTGTTCCGGGGTGGAAGAGTATGAGTATACGCTTCTTGTGGAACTCGCTGAGCACGAAGAACCACATGGCGGCAACTCCCACAGCTACCACAAAGGGAGCTGCAACAAGGTACTTCCAGGATATCTTTGCGGAGCATATCATGAATACGAATATTGCCGCAAAAACGATAGCCGTTCCGTAGTCGCCCTGAAGTCCTATGATGCCTATGGGGATCATGCCGTGTATTATCAGCAGCAGCATATGCAGAGGCTTGTTCATATCCTCCTCATCCCGTGAGAGATGATAGGCAAATGTCAGTATAAAGGTCAGCTTCAGCACCTCAGAGGGCTGGAACTGGATAAAGCCGAGGTTCAGCCATGCCTGGTCGTCCGCGCCCTCTCGCTGATAGCCCAGAGAGGTAAAGGTCAGTCCCACCAGCACCAGTGACAGGGGGACGAATACGACCCAGAGCTTTACCAGCTTGCGGTAGTCGATAAAAGATATTATTATCGCCGCAACTATTCCTGCGCACATGGAGAAGGCCTGTGTCTTCCAGTAGCTGGAGCCCACTGTTTCAAGGACCTTGTTATAGGTTATGGAATATATCAGCAGGGTGCTTATGGCAGCGCACAGCGTGACCGCAAAGAGCAGTCCTGCGTCTATACTGTGTTTGCCCGAGGGCAGTTTTTTGAATGCCGATTTCATTGTTTCTCCTTTTGATCTTTTCTTTATTATGCTGAGCCCATGAAAGGGATTCCAAAGGGTTCACAACCCTTTGGCAGAGTCCAGAGGCGGCGCCTCTGGCAGGGTTCGGGGCAGCGCCACGAATACATCAGGCGCCTCGCAAAGGGTGAATTCAAAAACAGTCCGGTGGACTGTTTTTGAAGAGGGAACGCCTTGCAAGAGAAGGCGTTCCCTACAAGATGACCGTACATGGTGGGACATCGGGGACGCCGTCCCCTACAGCTGTCACTCGTTCCAGTATTTGCGGTCAAGGCTCCTGAACTGAGCAGCCGCTGCAACATGGGGCTTCTTTATCACCTCTGAGCCGTCTATATCCGCAATCGTCCTTGCAACCTTCAGTATGCGGTCGTAGGCTCTGGCGCTGAGTCCCAGCCTGTCGAAAACGTTCTTCATCAGGGTTTCCGCTGCGTCGTCCATGGGACAGAACTCCTGAAGCTTGTCGGGAGTTATCAGCGCATTGCAGGTTATACCCGTACCGCTGAAGCGCTGCTCCTGTATGGCTCTTGCGGCAATTACACGCTTTCTTATCTCTGCGGAGCTCTCCTCCTTGATTTTTGAGGAAAGATCGCCGAACTCCACGGGAGCTACCTCGATATGCAGGTCGAAGCGGTCAAGAAGCGGCCCCGAGATCTTTGAGAGATAGCCCGTGACCTTGTTCTTCGGGCAGATGCACTTCCTCTTCGGGTGGCCGTAATAGCCGCAGGGACAGGGATTCATTGCTCCTATGAGCATAATGGTGCAGGGATAGGTCACTGTCCCCGACGCCCTTGCGATAGTTACCTTTCTGTCCTCAAGGGGCTGACGCAGAATCTCCAGGGTCTTGCGGTCGAACTCCGCCAGCTCGTCCAGAAACAGCAGGCCGTTATGGGCGAGGGATACCTCTCCCGGGTGGGGCACTGTGCCGCCGCCTGCAAGTCCTGCCGAGGATATGGTGTGATGGGGCGAGCGGAAGGGCCTTTTTGTTATTATGGGCATTTCGGGAGTAAGTAATCCCGAAATGGAATGTATCTTTGTGGTCTCAAGAGCCTCCTCAAAGGTCAGGGGCGGAAGTATGGAGGGCATACGCTTTGCCAGCATACTCTTTCCGCTTCCCGGAGAGCCTATCAGCAGGGCATTGTGGCCGCCTGCCGCAGCTATCTCCAGCGCCTTTTTCGCTGACTGCTGTCCCCTTACGTCGGAGAAGTCCAGGGGCTCGTTATAGGCAGCCTCGGGCGGTATATACCTCTCGCAGGGAGAAAGCCTCTCCTCATTGCGGAAATGACGGATAAGCTCCTCCGCATTGCTGACTGCGTATATGTCCACGCCGTCTATGACAGAGGCCTCCTTTGCGTTCTCCGCAGGGACGAACACCGATTTTATGCCCTTTTCACGGGCAAGCATGACCATGGGCAGCACGCCGTTTATGCGGCGGATATCGCCGTTGAGGGATATCTCTCCGATGAAGGAGCTGCCGTCGGTATCCTCGCTTATCATACGCATAGCGCGGAGTATAGCCATGAATATGGCCATATCATGCACCGAGCCGCTCTTTTTTGTGTCGGCAGGGGCAAGGTTTATCATAACAGAGGCAACGGGAAAGCTTATGCTGCATGAGCGCAGGGCTGCGCGTATACGCTCGCGGCTCTCCTTTACCACCGTGTCGGGAAGTCCCACTATCTCGAATACGGGATTTCCGCGGCTGATATCTATCTCAACATCTACGGGAAAGGCATTCAGGCCGAAAAGTCCCAGACTCGATACCTTTGCAAACATAGTTTTCCCCCTTTATCTAAGTTTCATTTCGCTGAACAGCACCACTCCGTATTTGCCCGACTTTACCGTGAACCTGTCCGGTGCAGCCTTTTCCGCCGAAGCTGCTGTGATATCCAGCTCCGGCATATCGCCGAGACCGTCAGTCTGCTCCGACATCGGCTGGGCAAACTCAGTAAGATTGCGGAGCTGATCGTTACCTTCACCTTTTCCCATATTGCGCTGACTTCTGAGCTTTTCGCGCATGAGCCTGTCGTATGGGTCGCGGTAATAGCCGTCGGGGCTCTGCTTCTTCCTGTCGTCGTACTCCGCAAGCACCACGCTGAACACGGGATAGCCCTCGGTCTTTCGCAGCTGTCGGAAGTCCACATAGCCCTTCAGCATACCGAAGCATTTTACAACACCCACTCCGCCTATTATGACCGTTACGGCGTCAAGGGCTGTCAATCGCACAAATAATGAAAAAACAAACATCAGCGCATAGAAAAAGAACAGTATCACGTCGTATTTCTTGCGCTCTGTGCAGCCCAGAAGCGCCATTGCGGCGGGCAGAAGACTTATGACGCTCTGCACCACCGAAAAGAGGAAGCCCATGTCGCCGTCGGCTTCCTTCAGAGTGAAGATGAGCGGCAGCCAGCCCACAACATGGAGAGGTATACCTATCAGCGATACTATACACAGTACCGCACTGGCTATCAGGCTGAACTTCAGTATACCGGTGCTCATTTCGTTTATGGCATCAAGTCTGCCGCGGCATATAGGATAATGAAGATGATCGGGCTTTTCCTCAAGATCGGGATTTTTTCTGAATTCCATATCATCCTCCGCCAAAAATAATAATCTATATTATTATACCACTTTTTTCGACTGATGTAAATATATTTCACGGATTTCAGAGGACATAAAAAAGCCGTCCCTTCGGACGGCTCTGCGTTACTTTCTTCTTGTACCGTTTTTTCTGTCGGTGCTGCGCTTGAGGTCGCACATACGCTCCTCGCTGGTCTGCTTGAAGCGTGACATCATATCCTCGAATGTCATTTCGGACTGAGGGATCTGCTTCTTGGGCTCCCACACAACGGGCTTGATACGCTGATTACCGCGGTCTCCGCTCTTGTCGCCCTTATCAAAGCTGCGATCGTTCCTGTCGCCGCCCCTGTCGCTCCTGTCACCGCCTCTGTCGCCGCCGCGGTCGGATCTGCCCTGACCCTTGTCGAAACGTCTGGGACGAGGCTGTGCATCGCCGTTCTCGGAGGCCTTCTTTATGGAAAGACTGATCTTTCCGGCCTCGTTGATGCCGATGACCTTTACCCTGACATCCTGCTCCTCTGTGAGGTGCTCGCGGATATCGCTGACATATGTATTGGCGATCTCGGAAATATGCACCATTCCGGTGCCTCCGCCCTCGATGTCGACGAAAGCTCCGTACTGCGTTATTCCCTTGACCTTGCCGTTGTAGATCTTACCTATTTCCAGCTGCATACTAATTTATAACTCCTTTTTATGATCCCGTCCCACGGAATCTATTAATCCCTTGTAGTGTCGTAGAACCTGCGCTCGTCGGGATAGGCATAGCCTCTCTCCTCAAGTGCGACCTTTTCCATGTAAGCGTTGAGGTCGTCACTGTCAAGGACACGCTGCAGCTCGGCATTTTCGGTCTCGTATGAATCTATTTTTGTCTGTATGAGCTCCATCTGCTCCTCTTTTTCGGCGCAGTCCCTGAGCGTGGTTGCGATAAGCACTCCGCAGCCCATTACTACGGCCAGAGCCGCAAGTCTAACAAGACCGCGGTTGAACAGACACTTTTTTCTCTGCTTTTCATGTCTCATTTTTTTCGACAACGCTTTTCACGTTCTTTCTCTTTTTATTTTCCATTTTATTATACAACAGATTCCGCCTGTTTAGCAATACTATTTTTATTTTTTTAAGTGGTTTAACTATAATTTGGATAAAACCCACAAATTTGAGCAGTAGTTTTTTACCAAGTAGTGTATAAATAGCTTTCACAGGGCGAAAAATCAGCTTCAGAACAGCTCCCAGAAGCGTCAGAAGTCTGCGGAGAGTGCCCATTACGACGCTGCCCACAAGAGCCATGTACAGTGCAAAGCCTATAAGGTTCCCCACAGCGTAGTACAGCCTTGTTTCACCTCCTGCAAAAACCGCCGAAAAGACGGAGAGGGTCACGGCGTAAATGCAGAAGAAAAGTATGTCCTCAAAAGCTGTAAGTATGCTGTTATGGGGAAATATCAGGCGGAATGCGCGAAAAACGTCGTATACCGCGCCAAGAGCGGCTCCCACAAGGCAGGATATGCCGAATAGACGCAGCTCCTCGCTTACCGTGAGGAAGTTTTCCGTTATGCTCATCTGAAGAGCCTGCCCAGTGCGGAAACGGGTCCCTTTCTGTCGCTGTCGCCGTAGATCATGGCCTGTATCTCGCCTGTTATGGTCATATCTCCGGTCTCGACGCTCATGGAGTCGATATGGAGCTCCCGCCCCTTGACGATGAGCTCTCCCAGCTGAGTATAGAGGCTTATCTCTCTCTCGTCGAAGCTGTCAACGTCGGTTATGCCCGATATAGTCATGCTTCTGCGGTTTTCGAGGATTATGTTCTGGTCCTTCTTTACGGTCTTGTCCTGCATGGTGCTACCTCCGAATTACTTGATACTGAAAGTATATTCGGAGGAGCTTCGCCGTATGCACGGATCAGGTCATCAGCCGCCCAGTCCCTCGCAGTACTTCCTGTAGATCTCATCATACTCCATGCCTTCGTATTCAAAGTCTGCGTTATCAGATGGAGGATAGGTGCCTACAGCGTGCGGTTTTTCGGGATCACACACGGCGACCTCAAATGCGCAGCCGCCATAGATCTTGATAAACCACTCATTTTCGGATTCGTAGTAATTCTTCATGAGCTTTTTGAACTGCTCCGCATCGAAGTCATCGGGCACATTCATGTCCCTGCTGCCGTCGGAGGATACGATAAACTTTTCATCGGTGACGGGAAGAAGACCTCTCTCGTCCATTTCAACAAGAGCAGTATTGGCAGCCTTGGATATGCTGCTTGCCTCGGTGTCAAGCCTTTTTTCTGCGCCTCTTGTATCTATGCCTTTGAAATCATTGGCGCTCACCTTCCACTCTCCGCCGTTTACGCGGTAAACTGTGGCATAGCCTTCGTTCTTCTCGCCAGTAGGCTCGTATTCAAGCTCGAATGTGAGGTAGTAGGCCTCTGTGAGATCGACCATGGATATAAGGTCGTCCTCGCAGAGATCAATCATCTGGTTTACCATTTCATCGCCGTCAACAGCGTCGATACCGCCGTTCTTGTCGATATAGTCCGCGCACCATGCTATCAGGGACAGATCCGACTTCAGATCGTATTCCTCCATTTCGTTGAGAGGCTCTGCCTTCAGTATGTCGCCGAGTATCAGGTCTCCTTCCTTTTTGCCGAGAAACAGCGACGACTGGGAGTCCTTTATCATTTCGTCCTCGGAAACACCGTCGTATTCCTCCTGGAGCGAAGACGTATTCAGTAAGGCCTTGAACACCTTATCCGTTCCCTCGGGCATGGTCAGCTTGAAGGTCTTTTTGTAATCCTCTGAGTTGTATGCGTCGATAAACTTCTTCATTACAGCCTCCAGCTCCTTTGTATCGGCAGCCTTCGGTGCGGTTGTCTCCTCCTCGGAGTCATCAGTGGTGACCTCGTCGGTGGTGATCTCGTCAGTCACCTGCTCTGTGACGGGCTCCGAAGCTTTGCTGTCCTTCTCGTCCTTAGTGCTATCTGAGCAGGCTGTCATACTGCAAAACGCAGCTGTAAGGGCGATGAACCCTGCGATGATCTTTTTCATTTTTTTATCTCCTTTTACTGATATAATATGTTCAGCCGTTTATTTCACGGCAGAATTTGTCATAAATCTCGTCATAGGTCATGCCGTCATACTGTGAACCGTCAGCTGTCACATCGGGATAGTGACCAGCAACAGCGGCATTTCCCGTATCGTATACAGCGGCAAATACTGTGCGGCCGTCCTTTATCTCCACAAACCATACTCTGTCCTCGCTTGCGGCATCGGGATAATACGATCCAAGCTTTTTACGGAACCTCTCCGGGTCGAAGTCCTCCGGCACGCCGAGATCCTTTGTCTCGTCCGAGCTGATGATGAGACCTGCCGATGTATCGCCGAGAACGCCCTCCTCGTCCATTTCCGCCAGCGACACCATTGCAGCTTTATAGAGATTCTCAGCTTCCTCGTTCATATCGGATTCTTCGGCTCTGATCCCGATCCCCTGAAGATACTGGGCATTGATCTTCCAGCCGCCCTTATATCCCAAAAGGTAAAACACACCTTCGTATGTCCCGCCTGTCTCATGATCTCCGAGTTCTACGGTGACAAAATATGCCTCGGTAATATTTGAAGGGCCTGAAATGTCATCTATATCGATATTGTTGAACGACTCATTGAGTTTTTCAGGATCAACTCCTTCAACTCCGCCGTTATCGGCTACATAATCGACCATCCATTCGTACATATCGAAAGAAAAGCTCAGGCTTGCCATTTCGGACTCGTTCACGGGCTCCGTCTTTTTTATGCCTTTGAAATCAATTTTATTGTCCTCCGCATCTTTATAAAAAACATCCTGATATCCCTTTATAAGCTCCTCGACCGACTGTCCCCTTGCGTCTTCCGTCCTGGCCACGACCTCCATAACGTCCATTATACCGTCAGGCATCTGCATCTCAAAGGTCTTTTTGTAATCCCTTGCATTGAATGCGTCAATGAATGCCCCGATGGTCTCCCCCATATCCGTACGGTCGTAATCTGCATCAGGTACTGTACCTTCGGTGGTCTGCTGCACGGAGGATTTTTTCGTGCCTTCCTTACTGTTTCCGGACTTATTGTCTGTACATGATGTCATGCTGCAAACCGCAGCTGTAAGGGCAATGAGTCCTGCAATGATCTTTTTCATTCTGTTTTCTCCTGTTGTGTAATTCATAATTTCTACTTGTAGTGACGGCCATTTGCCGTCAGCAGAATTCATGTTTATTATAAATGACTGTAACCGGCGGTACGCCGGGGGACGGCTTTCCCTGCACGGAAATACCAATCCATGCAATTACAGATTATGATTTATGGGTAATAGTAGTCCAGCAGCAGATCGACTACCATGGAATAGGCCTTTATGCCGTCATCTCTGCCGTTCATTTTTATATTTGTGTCTATTGCCGCCGTGGAGGCCTCGCTGACCGTCTCGGTGGATATTACCTCCTTGTCCGCGTTGTCCTCCCAGTAATTCTCGGGCATGAACCTGAACCAGTCGCGGAGCACTTCATCGGATATGGTGTCGGAGAGCGGATAGGCCTCCTCCACCTCGTTTTCCCAGACCGTGTTATGTACATACTCAAGAGCGTCCAGATAGCCTGCATAGCGGAATTCCACGTTATCGCTGCCCGTTGCCGCCACGAATGCCATGAAATTGGCCTCGTCCTCCTGAATAAAGCCCTTCAGGTGCGCCAGCTCGTGGCATACCGTTGCGGGAAGATTGGCCCGCACCATATCGTCGTTATAGTTGGCCTCTATGGTGTAGGGCAGGTATATGCCCGTCAGGTGGGACTGGCTCATAAAGTATGAGAACTGTATGGGCTTGGGGTCGGGATAAAATCCGCGGAGCTGAGGGTATTTCTCTCCTGCCTTCTTCATGGCCTTTTTTGCCTCTGCGTTTATGTCGCAGGTGACATCGAAGCAGCCGTTTTCGTCGCGGTGTACCTGCTTAGCCAGTTCATTGCACTCGTTTATCAGTATGCCGTAAAGCTCAGTCAGCTCCTCGTCGGTGTGCTGATGTGCGTCGGGGAAATACTTCTCGGAAACGGGGGTACACTGATACATGATAAAGCAGTTCATGGTCTCGGTGGTGACTATGTAGCACAGTATCCACAGCGCAAGAGTTCCTGCAAAGGCGGCCGTTGCGCGGCGCTTGCCCTTTCTGAATATGAGCAGGATAAGGAACAGCGGTATACCGATGATGACAAGCGCTACCGCCGCAACAGTCAGCATCTCGCCCAGCGAAAAGGGCAGAAGTCCCGTAACGGCTGAAACTGCCGTGGATATGCAGTGGAATATGTGAGTCACATAGAAGTCCGCAAAGGAACGGCTCAGCCGCGCTATGATATTCAGTATCACCATTGCACCTATAATGATGAGCGGTATGCTGTATCTCTTTTTCATGGATATCCCCTCCGCGGTCCGTATTACATACTATTATAACACAGTTGCAGGTTTTCTGCAACTGTCATTTCATGGCACGACAGGGCGGCTTGTTGTGCATCCGCACAAATTCAAACATTATACGGAAATGATATTTGTACAAGCATACAAAGATATGCTTTCCTGTGAGACTTTTCCCGTTTCCGCTTGTCTAAAAAGTGAAAAGAGGGAAGCTGAAAGGCTCCACTGTTCAATAGTTGCGACTTTTGTCGATATATTTATGCATTGTTGCCGAATTATAGGCAATTACGCAATTTTGTCACAAAACAGCACTATAATTATTCTATATTTTTAAACGCGAAAGGAAATGGTTAAAATGAAAAAGTTCACAAAAATAGCTGCATTTGCTCTTGCAGTCTGCATGAGTGCGGTATCAATGACAAGCTGCGGCGATGAAAAGGAAAGCAAAAATGGTAAAAAGTATGACGACAAGAAGGTAGAGCAGGCTTTAGACAACACTGACGAAAAGGAACTTGAAGAGGCTTTTGCAGATGCTGTCAAGGAGATTGACAAGGAAGAGACAACAGAAGCCGAGACCACAACAGAAGATGAGGCTTCCTATGAGCCTACAGAGGAAATACTGAATGCCGATTTCTCATCAGGACTTGTTCAGATAGGAAATGATGTTTTCAAGATCGGCGGATATTATACTGTTGATCAGTTCATCGAGGAATTCGGTGACAGGTATGATATGTCTGTAATAAATCCCGATGGCTTATTAGACCCCGGAAAAGAAGGCAAAGCAGAGCTTGTTTCTGTGACTGACCCGAATGTTATAGTTCATATAAACTATATGTCAAACAGCGAAGAAAAGTCAAGTGTTGGTGATGCTATAGTATACTTTATCTTTGCCGGTCTGGATACTAAGAGAGCTAATGCCTGCTGGTATCCGCAGGGAATCACATATCAGCCCGAAGATTTTACATATTCAAATTTGCCGGAGTTTCTGGAAAACTTAGGATATAAGCATATCAGCCTTGACGACGCAAACTTCTCATTATGTTTTGAGCCCGATGTTTTCTGGGATCAGCCGAAAGGTATGTTCAGTACTTCACATTACGAATTACGCACAAAGAGCAAGGAAAAGAACCTTTTTGGAAACTACAGCATATATACTTCATCTTTTGGGTATAATGATGAAGATGCAAAGGTCATAAGTTTTGATTTCACAGTTATGACCGGAGATACTTCGAGTTATCAGTAATTAATAAAGAGCCTGACACGAAAAATTGTCAGGCTCTTTTTATGTTATAATGCGCAATTCAGGCATTTGTTTTTTGCATAAAAAAGGGCGGATAGTATCCGCCCTTAAATATTCTGTGTACACGACAAATGGTCATATATACCTGGATCACACACTGATAAATGCCAATATGCCTTTGGCAGTCAGCATCACGCTGTTCAGCCTCTCAGCTCTGCGCCGATAGCACTGAGAGCCTTCAGTACGCGCTTCATTGCGCCGTCTGCCTGCTCGTCGGTGAGAGTGCCCTCGTGTGAACGCATGGAAATGGAGTAAGCTACGCTCTTCTTGCCGTTCTGCTTCATTTCGTCGCTTCGGTATACGTCAAAGAGGGATACCTTTTCAAGTATCTTTCCTACTGCGCCCTTGATAGCCTTTTCAAGCTCTGCAACAGGCATATCCTCGTCCACAAGGAGACTGAGGTCACGGGTGGTCGCAGGGAACTTGGGCAGGGGCTGATAGGTTATCTTGTCAGCGGCAGCTGCCATGAGCTCGGGGATATTCAGCTTTGCAACGTAGGTCTTGACGCCTATCTCATAGGTCTCCTGAACCTCGGGGTGAACCTCGCCCATGATACCCAGATGTGCGCCGTCCTTGATGATGACTGCGCTTCTGCCGGGGTGGAGAGCGTACTTCTCGTCGAATACCTCGCAGTCTCCTGCGCGTACATACTCAACGTCCTCTATCTTCAGCTCTGCAAGGAGCTGCTCTACCATGCCCTTGAGGGTGTAGAAATCAGCGTCGCCGCCGTACATACCGATAGTGAGTCTCTGGGGCTCATCGGGGAGAGAATAGCTGTACTTATGCTTCTGCATGCCGCTGTTTGCAAGGGTATCGCCGTTGATAAAGGGCTTCTCCTCCTGTGCGGGGAGGTACTCCTTTGCGATCTCAAAGAGGCAGGCCTTCTCGTTTCGGTTGTTGTAGTTGAAGGAGAGCACGTCCAGCATGGAGGGAATAGTAGATGTTCTCATAACGCTGGTGTCCTCGCCCAGAGGATTAACTATCTTTACTACCTTGCGGAGCTTACTGTCGGCAGGGAGCTTTATCTTATCGAAATACTTGGGCGATACGAATGAATAAGTAGCTATCTCGTAGCCGCCCAGAGCAACTGCTGCATTTCTCAGTGTGCGTGCGAACTTCTGCTCCTCTGTGAACTCTGCTCTTGCAACGCCGCGGAAGTCTGTTGAGGGAATGTTGTTGTAGCCGTAGATACGGGCGACCTCCTCTGCGATATCAGCCTTGCAGCCGATGTCTATACGGAAGGAAGGAGCTATCACCCTGCCGTTCTCCACCTTGAAGTCAAGGCGCTCAAGGTACTTTATCATGTCAGCCTCGGAGATATCCGTGCCGAGGAAATTGTTTATCCACTCTGCGCTGAAATCAACCGTAGCGGGAGTCTTGTCTGTGTAGTCGCAGTCGATGACCGTGTTAAGCACCTCGCCTGCGCCAAGCTCCTCAACGAGCTCGAAGGCACGCTTCAGGCAGGTCATGGAGATGAGTCTGTCAACGCCCTTCTCATAGCGTGATGAGGCGTCGGACTTCAGGCGGAGAGCCTTTGATGTACGTCTTACCTGTGTGGGCTCGAAGTATGCGGACTCGAATACCACTGTTGTGGTATCGTCCATGATGCCGCTGTACTCGCCGCCCATGATACCTGCAACGGCAACGGGCTTCTTCTCGTCAGCGATTACCAGCATATCCTCTGTGAGTTCGCGCTCAACGCCGTCGAGAGTCATTATCTTCTCGCCGTTCTTTGCGTTGCGGACATTGATATGAGCTCCCTCAACATAACGGAGGTCGAAAGCGTGCATGGGCTGGCCGTATTCCAGCATAACGTAGTTTGTGATATCAACGAAGTTGTTGATGGGACGAACGCCGCTTGCACGGAGCCTCTCCCTCATCCATCTGGGTGAGGGACCTATCTTTACGTTCTTAACGATACCTGCGCAGTAGCGCTGGCACTTCTCTGTGTTGTGGATATCCACCTTCAGCATGGAGTTGATATCGCCGTCAACGCCCTTGAATTCAGGAGCCTTCACCTTCAGCTCTGTGCCGTAGGTAGCGGCGGTCTCTCTTGCAAGGCCGATAACGCTGAGGCAGTCGGGACGGTTGGAGGTTATCTCGAACTCAACGGAAGTATCGTCAAGACCGATAGCTGTATGGATATCCTCGCCTATCTTGCAGTCCTCCTCGATGACGAAAACGCCATCGGGGTCTGCATAGGGGAAGTCGTGGGCTGTGAGGCCGAGAGTATCGAGTCCGCAGAACATACCGAAGCTTTCTACTCCGCGCATCTTGCACTTCTTTATCTTACCCTCGGGGAGCACTGCTCCGTCAAGAGCAACGGGCACCAGGTCGCCCTCCTTGACATTCTTTGCGTTTGTAACTATCTGTATGGGAGCCTCCGCGCCGATGTCCACCTGACAAACGAACAGGGCGTCAGCATTCTCGTGAGGTCCCTTTGAGAGTATCTTTCCAACTACCACATTGGAGATATTGCTTCCCTCTTTTTCATAGCATTCTACCTTTGAGCCGCTCATGGTGAGGGCATGGCAGAAATCCTTTATAGGCATATCGGCTTTAACATAATCGCCGAGCCATTTCATTGATAAATTCATATCATCGATTTCCTTTCGTATATTTTACTCCGTGACGCAGTATCAGCGTCCTCTGTAGCGCTCCTTTACTTCTGAAAGGAACTGCTCCATTTCGATGTGGAGACTGTCGCGCTCAAATTTATCGGACATTATCACATAGGCGTGATTGCCGTTTACATGGGTAAAGTCTATATTATAGTTGAAGCCTGCTGTTTTTCTCTGACCTGTGTAGTCCCTCATGGACATTATATCGTTGGTTCTCCACACAGCGCCGTTATTCATGAACAGCGTGTATTCCTCGTCGGCATAAATTCCGCCCTCGTATCTTATTGGGCAGCTGTTCTTCCATGCAGTGAGCTCGCTTTTATTTTTAAGTCCCAGCTTTTTGCACATGGAGGAGCTTCCTGTCACCAGCTTTACAGCATAGAATGCTGCAACGGCTGCGGTGAATATACATAATATGATGATAAATGCGGCAGGCTTTTCTATGTTTTCATTATGCCACATCATTTTTATCACACCGCCGACTGTCAGGAGGATCAATATGGAATACTGACCTATCTGCTTCTTGTCCATATCAGAACTGGCTGAGGAACCTCACGTCGTTCTCGTAGAGGAGACGGAGATCGTTGATGTCATAGCGTCCCATGACCATTCTCTCAAGTCCGAGACCGAAGGCAAAGCCGGAATACTCCTCGGGATCTATGCCGCAGTTCTCCAGCACCTTGGGGTGTACCATGCCTGCGCCGAGGAGCTCGATATAGCCCTCGTCCTTACACATGGAGCAGCCCTTTCCGCCGCAGTTGAAGCAGCTGATATCCACCTCGCAGCTGGGCTCGGTGAAGGGGAAGTGGTGGGGACGGAAACGGAGCTTGCAGTCGTTGCCGTAGAGCTTCTTCATAAGCATTTCCAGAGTGCCCTTCAGGTCGCTCATTGTGATACCCTTGTCAACAACAAGTCCCTCTATCTGGTGGAACAGAGGAGAATGTGTGGCGTCAACGGCGTCTGAACGGAATACTCGTCCGGGGGAGATGATACGGATAGGGGGCTTCTGGTTCTCCATAACGTGTACCTGTACCGACGAGGTCTGGGTACGGAGGAGAACAGACTCATCTGTGCCCTCGATATAGAATGTATCCTGTGTATCTCTTGCAGGGTGATCGGGAGGCAGATTAAGCGCCTCGAAAACATGGTAATCGTCGTCGATCTCGGGACCGTCGGCGATATTGAAGCCCATGCCTATGAATATCTCCCTGATCTCGTTCTCCACCTTTGTAAGGGGGTGGAGCTTTCCGAAGGGAGCCTGCTTTCCGGGGAGAGTGATGTCGATCTTCTCCTCCGCAAGCTTTGCAGCCTGTGCGTCCGCCTTCAGTGAAGCGAGCTTGCTGCCTATAGCTTCTTCGATATCGGCTCTTACCTTATTTGCAAGCTGGCCGATAACGGGTCTTTCTTCTGCCGAGAGCTTACCCATCTGCTTAAGGATAGCGGTGAGCTCGCCCTTCTTTCCGAGGAATCTGATCCTCAGATCGTCCAGCGCCTTGATCTCGGTACAGGAGGAGAGCTCCTGCTTTGCCAGCGCTTCGATCTTTTCAAGCTGTTCTTTCATTCTTTTCACCTCAAAATAGTGTAGGGGACGGCGTCCTCGACGTCCCGCCCGTATTATGTTTTTTGCCCTGGGGCAACGGGCTGTCGAGGACGCCAGCCCCTGCAAATGATTTATGTGTCGTGACTAAATAAAAAAGCCCTGTCCAACAGGACAAGACCTAAACCTTGCTTTTATACCACCCATTGTCAGGAGAGCCGACACTCTCTTGTCTTTAACGCAGACCTACGTCGTCAGCCTACAACGCTTTTTGCACAAGCGCTTCCGCTCCGCCCCTCGTGAGTGAACTTCGGAATGTATCATAACGGGACGCTTTCACCTTGCCGCCCCTCTCTGTAGGAAGTCCGCATTCTTACTCTCTCAGTCATCGGGTTATAAACATATTATATACGCAGATCTTAAAAAAATCAAGCCTTTTTTTGAAAAAAATCAACGGGCGGCACCACTGTGGTGAAATAACACTACAGAATTGAATTTTTTAGCGTGATTTGTTGCAATCTGACGAAAAATGTGGTATGATATAAGTACATTTAAATCAAAGAACGAAACGGAGATATTCTAATGGATAATTTTGCGGAACAGCTTGTAAAAAAGAACGAGACCTCAGCCGATAAGACCAGGCGCGTACTCATGATAATAGTGGGAGTCCTTTTCTCCATCGCTCTTGCAGCACTGGCTGTATTGCAGCTGAGGAACCCGCTGGTAGCCCTGCTGGGCTTTGCGCTGGCTATCGTCGCAGGCTACGGAACTTTCCACATAGTTCAGAACACAAAGGTGGAATACGAATACGCCTTTACCAACGGCGAGCTGGACGTGGATAAGATAATCGCCAAGAAAAAGCGCAAGGAAATGGTGTCCGCCAACATCAGGCAGCTCACCGCCTTCGGCAAGTACGAGGACGGCATGGAGGAGACCGAGGACCTGACTGTGATATTCGCTACCGACAATATCGCGGAGCATGAGTATTACGCTGATTTCAACGACGAGAACTACGGCAGCACAAGACTGGTATTCGCTCCCAACGAGCGTATGCTGGAGAATATACAGAAATTTCTGCCCGCAAGGCTGAGACACAAGTCATGATCCATCTTCGCTGAATCATGATCTGTAGATGTATTTTAAACCCGTAAGGAGGTATGTATATGAAGATAGTCACCCCAAAGCAGATGGGCAGACTGGAGGAGATCTCCGAAAGCCTCGGCGTCTCCAAAAGAAAGCTCATGGAAAATGCAGGCAGCAAGCTTGCGGAGCTTATCGACAGCTACTGCCGCAATGAAGCAAAGCTCCGCCCAGAGGACTGCTCCGTGGTATTCCTGGCAGGTACGGGAAACAACGGCGGCGACTGCTACGCCGCAGCCGATATCCTGCTGTACAAGGGCTACAGGCTGACCATTATCCACATAGGCGGTTTGCCGAAAACTCCCCTTGCACAGGAAATGCTCAGTATCCTCCCCCGTGACCGTATAACCTTCATCGAGGGCTTCCGCAGCGGAAACGTTGAAGCGGCCATTGAGGCTGCGGAGCTGGACTATATGACTATACAGCCCAGAAGCGCCGAGCCTCATGAGGACGAAAAAGAACTGAACCCGCTGGATAATCTGCTTCTTGCCGAAAAGAAGCGCATGGGTCTCATCAAGGGTGCGGTGGTCTCCGCTCAGGTGCTGGTGGACGGCGTGTTCGGCACAGGCTTCCACGGAGAGCTGGACAAGGACACCATGGGCATATTCGGTATAGGCTCCGGCGCATACCGCATTGCCGTTGATATCCCCAGCGGCGGCAACAGCTCCTCCGGCGCGGTCTCGGCAGGTACCTTCGAGGCCGACGAGACTATCACATTCGGCTATATCAAAACAGGTATGTCACAGTTTCCCCTGAAGAAATACTGCGGACATATTACCGTTGCGGATATAGGTATACCCCGTGAGGCCATAAAGAAGATGCACGACGATTTCGCCTGCAAGTACCACCGTATCGAACGCAACTTCCTCGCATTCTATCCTCCCAAGCGCGAAAGGGACGCCTATAAGGGCGATTTCGGCGAGGTGCTGGTCATCGCAGGAAGCTCCTCCATGCGGGGCGCCGCTGCTTTTGCAGCGCTGGGCGCTCTCCGCAGCGGCGCAGGTCTGGTCCGTGTAGCCTCTGTTGAGAAGTGCATAGACACGGTATCCGTGCTGGCTCCCGAGGCTACCTTCATAGAGCTGGACAGCGACGACTACGGCTATATGCTCTACGACAGCAGCCGTGAGCCCCTTGCAGAGGCTATGAAAAAAGCAGACACCATAGTAATAGGCTGCGGCATGGGAGTGACTCCCGATACCACGGAGCTTGTGAAATTCGTCACCGAAACTGCAAATTGTCCCGTTATCATCGACGCAGATGGAATAAACTGCATAGCCGGGGACATAGATATTTTAATGAAGAAGAAGTCGGATATCATCATTACTCCCCATATGGGCGAGATGGCACGGCTGCTCAGCTGCGATGTGCCCATGATAGCCGATAAAAGACTGGTTGTGGCCGAAAAGTTCGCCGCGCAGTACGGCATCACCGTTGTACTCAAGGGCGCAGGTACTATCGTCGCCTCTCACAATAACGTTGCCGTCAACCACACAGGCAACGCAGGCATGAGCGTCGGCGGCAGCGGCGACGTCCTTGCAGGTATGATAGGAGCTGCCATTGCTCAGGGCTGCGGTGTATTCGACGGCGCCTGCGCAGGAGTCTATATGCACGGCCTTGCAGGCGATACCGCCGCAAGAAAGCTGGGCATGGAGGCTATGCTGCCAAGGGATATCATATCCTGTCTGCCCGAGGCTTTCGCCATACTCAAGGAAAAAAAGAGCAATAAGACCGTATAACAGTATAAGGATGTAAAAATGTATTTTCATTACTATGATCGGAGCTGGTATCATGAAAAGGATCTTTACATCCGTAATCACTATGGCTGCTGCGGTATGCCTCACAGCCTGCGCTGTGACCCGCGGCGGCAGCACATCTTGCAGGAACAGGCTTGACGAGCCCTTTTCCGCGGCCGTCAGCATTACCATCGACCGCCTTGAAGCCGAGGGCAGCATGATGCGCTACGGCGAGGGCGTGTGGGAGATAGAATTCTCCGAGCCCAATACTCTCAGCGGCGTCAAGCTCGAATTCAGCGAGGGAAACGTTATGGCCTCATATAAGGGGCTGAGCTTTTCCGTGCCACAGTCGGCAGTGCCCGTAAAAGCCATGATGCTGAACTTCATGCAGGCTGTGGACGACAACGCAAAAAATGAGGAGCTCAGCGGCGAGGAAAAGGACGGCAGTATCAGTATCAGCGGCAAGCTGGACGGCGGCGACTACACCCTTACAGTGGACAAAGAGGGTCTCATCAGCGGCTTTGAGATGCCAAACAATAAACTGACCATGAAGTTCACCGAAGTCAAAACTGCGGAGATATCTGCGGAGCAGGGCTCAGACGCAGCCACTGCGGAAGCGGCCTCCGAAGCCGTCACCACCGAAGCAGCTGCACCAACCACACAGGAACAATAATGAAAAAAGCCCGGAAGATTGTGTGTGATACGCATAGAGAAATATTTGTGAGAATTTATCGGGGAAAACCCTTTTGAGATGTTTTTTCTCATGCTTCTTTCAAGGCTCCTGGTTTAATTTTTTCTATGACAGAGCCCCATAAAAAACTCGCCCCCTTGTATAATTACAAGGGGGCTCTGTTATAGAAAAAATCAGCTATAAAGTCTTTGGAAGGGGGCACGGGGGAGAACCTTTCCTCAGAAAGGTTTCCCCCGGTAAATCCCATACATACTTCTTTACGAGTACCGCATATAAGCTTCCGGGCTTTTTCATCAGAGCAGTGTTATGCCGTTTGCGGCACACTTCTCTATCATATCATCAGGCCATATGGAGGACTGTACCTCGCCGATATGCGCCTTTTCAAGCATGAACATACAGAGTCTGGACTGGCCGATACCGCCGCCGATAGTCAGGGGAAGCGTTCCGTCCGCTATCATCTGGTGGTACTTATACTGCATCCTGTCCTCTGCGCCGCACTCTGCAAGCTGCTTTTTCAGGGACTCCGCGTCAACACGGATACCCATTGAGGATATCTCCAGAGAATCGTCAAGCACCTCGTCCCAGAAGAGGATATCGCCGTTGAGGGACCAGTCGTCATAGTCGGGAGCTCTGCCGTCGTGCTTCTCACCGCTGGAGAGCTTGCCGCCTATACCCATAAGGAATACGGTCTTGTGCTCCCTGGTGATGAGGCGCTCGCGCTCGTGGCCTGTCTTGTCGGGATACATATCCTCAAGCTCCTGTGTGGTTATGAAGTAGGGCTCCTCGCAGATCTTTCCTGCTATCTGGGGATAGCGGAGGCTCACCTTGCGCTTGGTGTAGGCTATTGCCTTAACTACGGACTTCACCGTCTCCTTCAGGAACTGTATGTTCCTCTGCTCGGGAGTGATGACCTTCTCCCAGTCCCACTGGTCAACGAATATGGAATGGGTGTTGTCGGTATCGTCATCGCGGCGGATAGCGTTCATATCGGTATAAATGCCCTCACCTGCACTGTAGCCGTAGCGGTAGAGAGCCATACGCTTCCACTTTGCCAGAGACTGTACGACCTCTGCCTCGGCAGCTATTTCCTTTATGTCGAAATCCACCTTGCGCTCAACGCCGTTGAGGTCGTCGTTGATACCGCTGCCCTTCCTTACGATAAGGGGAGCGGATACTCTGTCCAGAGTAAGAGCGAATGAAAGAGCCTGCTGGAATACGTCCTTGATGTATTTGATTGCGTGCTGAGTCTCTCTCAGCGTCAGTGAGGACTTATAGCCCTCAGGGATATACAGCGATCTTGACATAGTAATCACTTTCCTTTTCTTGATATTCTAACAGAGAACAGCGCCATTGATGCTCCCTGTGCTGTACTGTTTTAAGCAGGTTACGCCGCTTTCGGCGTTACGGGATAAATTATCTGATAGAACCTACTGTTCTGGGGAACAGTATTACGTCGCGGATATTTGCCATGCCTGTTGTGTACATGATGAGTCTCTCGAAGCCCAGACCAAAGCCGCCGTGAGGAACTGTGCCGAACTTGCGGAGATCGAGGTAATCGCTGTAGAGATCGAGGTTCATGTTTCTCTTGTTCATTGCCTCTATGAGCTTGTCGTAGTCTGCCTCTCTCTCGCTGCCGCCGATTATCTCGCCGACACCGGGTACAAGGAGGTCAACGGCTGCAACTGTCTTGCCGTCGGGATTCAGCTTCATGTAGAAGGACTTTATCTCCTTGGGATAATCTGTTACGAATACAGCCTTCTTGAATACCTTCTCGGAGAGATATCTCTCGTGCTCGGTCTGGAGGTCGCAGCCCCACTCTACGGGGTATACGAAGTTCTCGCCCGAGTTCTTCAGCAGCTCGATAGCCTCTGTATAGGTAACTCTGCCGAAGTCGTGGGAGATGAGCTCCTCAAGTCTTGCCCTGAGTCCCTTCTCGAAGTGAGCGTCAAAGAATGCGATCTCGTCGGGACACTTGTCGAGGAGAGTGCGGATAACGTGCTTGAGCATATCCTCTGCGATCTCAATAACGTCGTCAAGCTCGGCAAAGGCTATCTCGGGCTCAACGTGCCAGAACTCTGCAAGGTGCTTGGGAGTGTTGGAGTTCTCGGCTCTGAATGAGGGGCCGAAGGTGTATATCTTGCCCATGGCAGTTGCCGCCATTTCGCCCTCAAGCTGTCCCGATACGGAAAGGCCTGCCTTTCTGCCGAAGAAGTCGGCGGCACAGTAGTCCTCCTCGCTCTTGTAATCGGTGCTGTAGCCGATGGTAGTTACCTGGAACATCTCGCCTGCGCCCTCACAGTCGCTGCCTGTGATAAGGGGAGTATTTACATATATATAGTTATTGCTCTGGAAGTATTCGTGTATTGCAGCTGCCAGTACGGAACGTACTCTCCATACTGCGTTGAAGGTATTCGTTCTGCCTCTGAGGTGAGGGATAGTGCGGAGGAATTCAAGGGTATGGCCCTTCTTCTGGAGGGGATAATCCGTGGGAGCGTCGCCCAGTACGGTAATACCGTCGGGAACGGCGTTTATCTCCATAGTGTCGTTCCTGCCCTCAACGACCGTACCTGTGACCTTCAGTGCCATGCCAACTCTGGGCTCCTTGTAGTCGCTGTCGCCCTTTTCGACTACTACCTGAACGTTTTTCAGCGATGTGCCGTCGTTGAGCTCAACGAAAGCCACGCTCTTGGAGTTGCGTGATGTGCGTACCCAGCCGCATACAGTTACCTGCTTGCCTGCATAGTCCTTTGAGGAGATTATCTCCTTTACGTCAATGTGCTTCATAAAAGATCTTCCTTTCAAAATATAAAGTGTTTCATGCAGGACGAGCTGAAATACAGAAAGCCCCGTCCTGAAACTACAGGACGGGGCATAATACCCGTGGTGCCACCTGAATTACCGCAAAAGCGATCACTTTTGAGCCGCTGTAACGTGCGGAATACGTC
>NZ_CAMYUE010000011.1 GCF_947301925.1 uncultured Ruminococcus sp. | reverse complement strand
GGCAGCGGACTCTGACTCCGTTATTTCGAGGGTTCAAATCCTTCCACCCCAACCAGAAACGCCCCGACGCTGACGCGCCGGGGCTCAATTTATAATGAATAGTGAATAATGAATAATTAAGAATATATGCTTTCGGGGGCGTTTCTGTATTATTCATTCTTCACTATTCATTTTTCATTATTCATTGTAATCGGTGATATTATTTATGGATAAACACACTCCTCTTTTAGATAAATCTCTTGCATTCGCAGCACGGATAGTAAAATTATATCAGTATCTTGTAAACGAGAAGAAAGAATCAATTATCTCAAAGCAGATAATCAGAAGCGGAACTTCTATCGGTGCAAACGCAAATGAAGCAGCATATGGAGTGAGCGTTGCTGATTTTATAGAAAAATGCAGATAGCATTAAAAGAAACCGCCGAGACTGAATATTGGCTGAGGCTATTGATTCTGACTGATTATATTGAAAAAGCCCACGGAGAATCAATACTGAATGACTGCCTTGAAATAAAAAAGATACTTACAGCTTCTCTGAAAACTGCAAAAGAGAATAAAAAATGAATGCCATCTTTTTAGTCATGCCAATACAGCGCCGAGCGGGCGCGTGCGGTTTCGCGGCTTAGTTTTACTGAGCCGCGAATTTTTCCGCGTTTCATACCGTATCTAAATCGGTTCACCTTTCCAGCGCAGAGCCTGCGCATTTAAGTTCGCGTTTCACTTCTTGTGGAACGCGTTTTTTATTCCGCGCATGAAGCGTATTTGTTTTGTCATGACTATACTGAAATGCCCGACAGTTTATTGTCGGGCTGAGTTTTTATCTGTTTGCCTGCTGCGGCCGTTTCTTACAATATATATTGACATTTCACCGTTTCAGGCGTATAATATAGAACGTGACATAAAGAATATCAGGGATGGGCAGCTGTCCGACGGACTGACAGTGCCATGTGTAAAGGAGAAATATATATGAATATGAATTTTAAGTGCCGTATACCTATCCCCATGGAGGTAAAGGAGAAATATCCCGTATCTCTTGAGCTGGAGCAGCGTATACACGAAAGAAACAAGGCTATCGCCGATGTTATAAGAGGCGAGGACGACAGGCTTCTGCTCATTATAGGTCCGTGTTCGGCTGATTTTGAGGACAGCGTTATAGATTATATCTGCCGCCTCAGAGAGGTGCAGGAAAAGGTAAAGGACAAGATAGTTATCGTTCCGCGTATCTATACAAACAAGCCCCGTACTACAGGCAAGGGCTACAAGGGTATGCTCCATCAGCCCGACCCTAACAAGGAGCCCGATATGTACAACGGTATCGTTGCCATAAGAAAGATGCACCTCCGCGCTATACATGAGACAGGCTTCACCTGTGCAGACGAGATGCTCTATCCCGAAAATCACAGATATATCAACGATCTCCTCGGTTATGTGGCTATAGGCGCCCGTTCTGTGGAGAACCAGCAGCACAGACTCACAGCCAGCGGCCTTTGTATCCCCGTAGGTATGAAGAACCCCGTGGGCGGCAGTATGCCCGTGCTTATGAATTCCATCGAAGCTGCGCAGTCGGGCCACACATTCCTCTACAGAGGCTGGGAGGTCAGCACGGAGGGAAATCCTCTTGCTCATGCTATTCTCAGAGGCTACGAGAACAACAGCGGCGAGACCAGGTCAAATTACCACTATGAGGACTTTCAGAAGATCTTTGAGATGTATCAGCAGAAGGGCTTCAGTTCGCCTGCCGTTATAGTTGACACCAATCATGCAAATTCGGGAAAGCGTCCCCTTGAGCAGCCGAGAATAGTCAACGAGGTACTGAACAACAGTCTGTACAACAGCGATCTGCGCAGAATATTCAAGGGCTTCATGATCGAGAGCTACATTGAGGACGGCTCTCAGAAGATAGGCGAGGAGCATATCTACGGCAAGTCCATCACCGATCCCTGCCTCGGCTGGGAAAAGACAGAGCGCCTTATATACGATATCGCCTCAAAATGGTGAGCGGGAGCTCTGCGGAAAGGCTCCGTTCAGCTGAAAACAGCATACATATACAGGCAGCTGCTTGCGTACAGGCGGCTGCCTTTTCTGTTTCCTGCGGGCATATGCTGAGATGACGGTGCAGCGGGACTAAAATCATGTATAATAAAGAATACGCGAAAAAGCTGTTTTTTGGTACAAAAGAGCATTGATTTATCTGTAAAATAATAGTATAATGATATAGACAGGTAACGTTGTGCTCCCGAGGGGGGATCAGGAAAGTGACGCAAAGTATGTCAGATCAGTGATACCGGCCGTCAGGAGACATGAAAGAGAAAAAACCATAATGGTAAAAAAAGGGGGGCTGTAAAAAAGGCAGTAATGTCCGTTCATGCGGGCTTACTATATATCCTTGTAAAGTGGGAGGGACTGTGCTCTTTAGGCGGGGCACGGTCCTTTCCATTTATTGCGGAGGTGGCTGTTTTTTGCGGAATATTAGCAGCGGGATGATATTGGTTGTTGATATATCACTATATAAAAAGGATAATACCGATGATACTTGTAGTATAATACAAAAAATGATTTATAAAATGTCTATGTGTTGACAATGTGATATCTGTGTGATATACTTATCAATATACGTAAAAAGCCAATTAGCTATTCAATTCGTCACTTTCAAGGAGGCTTGAAATGAGAAAAGCTGTATTTTTTTTCTTAACATATATACTCTATTTTGCAATGGGATTTGTAACACTTAGATTTGTGTATATTTGGCTGATGGATGAATCAAGACTTATGGAAAAAACTGTGGGAAAAACAGCAGTTCTGGAAAATGTGGCCTTCTATGCTCCGCTGATTATAATGCTTATCGTTGAGATAGTAGCATTTATTCTCGGAAAGAAACTCTTTGAAACATGGACATGGAAAGAAAAGATACTCGTGCCTTTTTTTTCTATAATAGGGTTGGTTAGTTCTGTAATTCTGATAGGATTACTCGATCCGTGAATGCGGATCTGTAATAATAATTTATTTGAAGGGAAATGATATGATGAAAAAATTCCACAAGCTTCTGTCAGTGGCAGCAGCAGGAATCATGGCATTCGCCGTGGTACCAAAGCTTCCCGAGGCAGATGTAGTCGCAGCAGATCCCGACCGTTATACGGTACTCGTGCTCGACGCGTCAGGCAGTATGAGCGGAACTCCCGCTGCAAAGCAGAGAGAGGCAGCACAGAAATTCTGTGACGACATACTCAGCGCAAACGGCACAAACTATGTAGCTCTCGTAGCACTTGACAGCACAGCATCTGTAAAATGTAATTTTACTACCGATATCGACGAGATATCTCAGAAGATCTCACAGATAGGAGAATGGGGCGGTACAAACTATGTTTCTGCTCTTGAGACAGCTGACTCGCTCCTTCAGAATGTCGATTCTTCAAATATCAGAAATATCGTATTCTGTTCAGACGGACTTCCCGAGGCAGGCAGAAGATCGACTACAGGTCGTTACTCTTCCTCTGATGACAGCTACTTCTACAGCTATGCAAATGAAGCCTACAATGTAGCTTCCGGTCTCAAGGATGACTATAATATCTACACTCTCGGCTTCTTTCACAGCCTCAGCGGCAACAGACTTTCATTTGCTCAGAGAGTAATGAGCGATCTCGCAAGCAATTCTTCACAGTATTATAATGTTACCGATCCCGATCAGCTTCTTTTTGAATTCGGTAATGTGGCTCAGAGTGTGTTAGAAGATGAAAAGCCTCTCATTCTTATCCCCGGTATCATGGGAAGCAGACTCTTTGCTGATGACCAGTTCAAAGATATCGTATGGGTAGGATATGGAGAGATCGCTTCTACCACTCTTGATAATAGTCTTGAAAAGAGCAAGACCGTATATGTAAAGCCCCCTGTTGACCAGAATTCTATTCCCGAAAGCGAAAGAGAACCCGGTGCGTTGGATTGCATGAAAAAGCTTGTCAACGAGATGTGTAAAAAATATCCCAACAGAAAGATTTATGTTTTCAGTTATGACTGGAGGCAGTCAAATGCGGATAGCGCTGCAAAGCTTGGAGAGTTCATTGATAGTCTTTCAGCAAGCAAGGTGGATATCGTAGCTCATTCTATGGGTGGTATAGTTACATCAAAATATGTTAAAGAAAATGGCTTTGGTAAGGTTGACAAGATCATAACTTGTGGTACTCCTTATGAGGGCGCTCCGCACTGTATCGAAGCGGTAGTTAATTTCTCAGTAGCAGGTTCAGATATCAAGGATTATCTTCTTGCATTCGGCGGACTTCACAAGGATGTAAAGAGAGAGCTTAACGGTGTTGCTGAGCTTACACCTACAAAGAATTATGTTAGTCAGTGCCCAATGTGGCAGGATGCAAAGAGTATATGGACTTCAGATGACTATGAAATAACTGATTTTAATGAATATCAGAACAGGATAAAAAGAATATTCGCATCAGGAGTTTATGATGACGCTTATGCATTCCAGCAGTCTATCCACGGGGATAGTTCAGATTTCAATGTTCTTCTCAACTATGATAAATCATATTTTGTAATGGGTACATCACAGTACACAATGAAATCCTTGAAGTTTGATTATAAGTTTGAGGATATCGATAGAAGTACTTTTGATGAAGATTACAGTGATATTTTCTATACAAACAAGGGCGACGGAACAGTTCCTTATCTTTCTGCTTCTATGATGAATCAGATTGAAAATCTTGATAGAAGCAGATGGGATAAATTTGAATACGGACATCTTCCTCTTATTAAACATCAGGATGTATTTGATTGGATCGAAGATAAGCTCGATGATTCAAACAATATTCAGGCAGCACCTCCTACATACTCACCCTACACAGTAATCAGGATCGCTTGTCCTGTAGACGTAGAGATCTCTGACGGAAACAGCGCACTCAGCTCTGTAAAGGGTTCTGAGTCATTCTCAGCTTCATTCGGACGTCTCGACCTCATCGGCAAGGACAACGACATTAAGATGATCTGTATGGACGAGGATACAAACCTTGACGTAAACCTCAAGGGTACAGGCACAGGTACAATGAACTACACTATCCGTCACTACTCAGCTGACGATGAGCTCCTTGACGAGCGTACATTCGAGAACGTGCCCATCACAGACAAGACAGTCATCAAGACAAAGGCCGACAACGCAGAGGCTACAGTTCTCAGCGTAGACAACGACGGCGACGGCATCATCGACTCAACATGGACAGCCAAGAAGAGAGAGGACGTAACAGTTCCCGACTCTGAGAGAGTTGCTATGACAGGCATCAATGCTACAATCGATAACGCTGAGCTCGATATCGACGGCACAGCTGCTATCACAGTTACAAAGGATCCCGAGAATTCAACTGATAACATGACAGTTACATTCTCCAGCAGCGACGAGAACGTTGCAACTGTTGACGCAAACGGCGCAGTAAAGGCTGTAGGCGCAGGCACAGCAACTATCACAGTATCAAGCTCAAACGGCTTCACAAAGGCTGTTGAGGTAACAGTAAAGGCTCCCGAGACTACAACAACTACTACAACTACAACAACTACCACAACAACTGCAAAGACAACGGCAAAGGGTTCAAACTCACCTAAGACAGGCGATTCAACTCCCGTAGCTATGTATGTTTTCGGTATCCTTGCACTTGGCTGTACAGCTGTACTGGCAAGAAAGTCAAAGGATGAAGACTAAGCTTTAAAATGAAAAAGTCCCACATATGTGGGACTTTTTTTATATTGAAACGTATTCGGGATCGGTATTCAGGGGAATAAGATACTGGTCTATGCGCTGACGCGATACACCGTCGCCTATGACTATGAGCACGGGCTGACCCTCCGGGATTACGGCGGTCTCTGTCCTTTCGCGGGTGGCGTTGATCTTCAGCCAGCCGTTTTCAACGGGCAGCGAGCCCTTTATACGGAATATCCTGCCGCAGCTCTCATCGGTGATGATATCGGTGATGAGCTGCTCTATCTTTTCGGGAGGTATGCTTATGTGCATGAAGTAATGGACGGAGCTCCCGATATCCTCGGGACTGAACTTTTTCACATAGGCGGAGCCGCGATAGCCTGCGCTGCCGAAAAGCCTGTAGTCCTCATCGGTGAAGTCCGCCCAGTCCTTTGCGGTGACCTCCCGCACAGTAAGCCTTCTGTCGCAGCGTATGTCCTCAAGGGAACGATTTATACGGGTGACCATGCGCTCCGCAGTATCCCGGGGGACATCTCCGCTGAGCTTGCTTATGATCACTCTTCCGCAGCAGGCGGCCTGCGAGCCGAGAAGGTACTCCATCTGGGGCGGCAGCTGCTCCTCGGTCGCCGCGTCGGCAACGGTGAGGACGCTGCCTATCTCGAACCAGTTATCGAGAGGGGAGTCGTGAAGGATATCGAAGAACTCGTCCATATCGAATATGCCCGAGGGCTCCACGATAACGCGGTCAAAGTGCTGCATACCCAGGGATATGAGCTGTGTCTTGAAGCGGCGTCTGTGGCAGTCCGCGTCGCAGCCTCCCGCGATCATCTCCAGACGGCAGCCCGCGCTCTTCAGCTCCTGAAGCATGAGCATATCTATATTCACAGCGCCGAAGTCGTTTTCAAGTATGGCGATATTCTCGCCCTTGTCTATGAAATGGCGGGCGTACTTCAGCAGGAATGTGGTCTTTC
Organism: uncultured Ruminococcus sp.; assembly: GCF_947301925.1. Taxonomy (GTDB): domain Bacteria; phylum Bacillota; class Clostridia; order Oscillospirales; family Ruminococcaceae; genus Ruminococcus. Next base: position 98,425 of record NZ_CAMYUE010000011.1, on the reverse strand, counting down.
CCGAGCCCAGTATACCCGTAATAAGGTCGATCTTAGTCATTGCAAACATCTCCTTTTATATAAGTATAGCACAGGGCGGCGGTGAAGTCAATCGGAGCTTTATACCGTTCAGACTTGACATATACCCCGGACCGTGGTATACTTTTGGCAGGATGTGCCGATGATATCGGCAGGTATTGATTATAAAAAACGAACGAAAGCGGCTGTGACATATTATTATGGGAGTATCCTGCGGTATTACGGATATCCCGCGGAAGTCACGGCTGTCATTGAGGTGGATAATGAACAGAGCAGAAAGAGCAGTAGAGATAAAGCACAGCGGCAGCAACTGCTGTCAGGCGGTGCTTCTGGCGTTTGCGGAGGAGCTTGGTGCGGAGGAGGATACTCTCAGGAAGATGGGTGCGGCCTTTGGCTGCGGCATGGGTACCTTTGACGCTACCTGCGGAGCGCTCTGCGGCGCGGGAATGATACTGGGACTGAAAAAATACGGGGGCAGACCTGTCCTTGCCGACGCAAAGCAGCTCCACAGCAGCTTCCGCAGTATGTGCGGAAGTACGGACTGCGGCGAGCTGAAGGGCGTAAAGACGGGAAAAATGCTTTGCAGCTGTGACGACTGTGTGCGCAATGCTGTAAAACTGGCAGAAGCTTTTATATGAAAAATGAGCCGCCGGCACATACCTCTGTGCGGCGGCTCGGAATTTATCCAAAAAAATTTTTTTCTCCATGCACAATTAGGTATTCCTCATGTGTGTTATATATGAAAGGGGGTCACAGCAATGAATAATGACAGTACTGCATTATACGCCTTCAGAAAATTCGGAAACACAGTCCTGCGTGCAGCATTTGCCTTCAGCGGCAGCTATGCCGAGGCAGAGGATATCGTTCAGGACGTTTTCCTTTCACTACATACGGACTCGCGTTCTTTTAACGACGACGAACATCTCAAAGCATGGCTTCTTCGTGTGACCATCAACAAATGCAAGAATCTTCGCAGGAGCTTCAGGTTCAGCCGTACCTGCTCGCTTGACGAGCTGGACGACTCCTCGGCAATATGCGAGATAAGCACAAGAGGCCGCGAGCTGCGGGAGCAGATCTCTGCCCTTCCAAGGAAATATGCCGAGGTCATATTCCTCCATTATTACGAGGGATACAGCATCAGGGAGATGGCCGAGATCACAGGCAGGAACGAGAACACAGTGGGCTCGCTGCTTCGCCGCGGACGTGAGAAACTCAGAGCAGAGCTTGAAAAGGAGGATGGAATATGCAGAGAAACGATTATCAAGACGCTCTGAACGAGCTGAGGCTCAGCAGTAAATTCTGCGAGGAAATGGAGAAAAAGCTCTCGGCGCAGGTAACAGAAGACGATGAATATACAGACGAGGTAACTCACGTTGAGGTGGTGCCTCAGAGGAATTACAGAAAGCTTGCTCTTGCTGCGGCATTCGTGCTGGCAGTCTGCGGAGCAGGCGGCGGTGCGCTTTACATGAACAGGGAGGCTTTTCTTGACAGCTCGGGTACAGAGAGAACTATATATGACGAAAAGGAATTCACCTTTCCCTTTGGTTCGGTGGAGCTCCACGGAACGGTGTTCAATTACAACTGTCAGGGCGTGATCACCGGCGGCACCACAGTTGCGGATCAGGAAATGGGCGGAGAGCTCCAGGCGCTGTTTGCGTCTGCGGAGTTCAGGGAGATGGAGCCCAATATCGTAAACAGCAATTTCGACGGCGAGAGGATAAGCTTCAATACCCAGGATTTCTATGCGGATTTCTATGATGACGGACTTATCGTTATCGAGGAGTACGGAGAGGCTTCTTCCGTTAATAACGTTTTCAGCGATACCGGATGTCAGCAAAAGTACTACAAGATAGATCCCGCTGTATTCCGCAAGATGAAGCAGATACTTTATAAGTACGAAAAGTTCGGCATAATTGACGCTTTGGGAATAAATGCCGAGATCTATGACGCCGATATCACCATGGGAACAAGAGACAATAAGCTCACCGACAGAGAGGCCATGATGCTTGCGGCGGCTGTCAACTCTATTAACTGGAAATACAGCGATGCACCTCCGGATACTGTCAGCACCGAGAACATCAATATCAGATTCACTTATGAAGCTGTCTCATATGATATAACCTTCTACAGCAACGGAAATGCAGCAGTCAGAACCACCAGGGGAAGCAAAACAACTACCGAATTCTTCAGCATGGCCGATAATCCCGATGGCTTCATTGAGCTGAAGACCTGCGTGGATAACGGCGCTCCCTGCGAAAGTCCTTTCAAATATGAAAAGACAGAGACAGCCAGTGCGAATATCTATGATACATACAGGAAACAACTCGGTATATATGAGTCAAATAACAACGGCTATATCATAAAGGACGAGGACTTCAAAACGCTGGTGGATATGCTGAACGGCTTCAACTGGAGACGCTCTGTTGGCTATAACTCCGTATTCAGCAACGATATCGCCATCGCTACAAGTTCACAGAGACTAAGTATATCCTCGGGCGGCGTATGCGACTACTATAATTATGAAGAGCCGGTAGAGATCGGTGAATACGGTATAGTAAGATACTATATAGATGAAGATGAATATACCGAGCTTGTAAACTGGCTGACTTCGCTGGGAAGCAAGGCTGCCGATCCCAACGAGCTCGCTGAGTCTTCAATAGACCGTTTACTGTCGGGTGAGAGCGTGAACCTGAGATATGCCAAGTACTGGAGCGAAGGCAAGACAGTGGATCTTTTCAGCAGCAATGGCGCACAGGAGATCAGCGACGCCCTGAAGTCTCTGGACTGGAAGCTCACCGACGAATTTCTGCCGTGCAGCAGTAACTGCTATGAACTCTGCTGCAGCAACAGCGGCTATTCAACTCTTATACTTTCAAGAGACGGCCTTATGGTAGATCAGGAATTGATGATCTCATTCAAATGCGAGGAGCCAGAGAAGTATATAGAGGTCATAGATAAGCTGTTCAGCAAGAACGAGACCATCAACAGGAAATATCACGAGCTGCTGCCTGACGACGGATCAGACAGCTGATAACAGATGAAGTCATGCCGTATGCCTCCGATAACGTAATAATAGGATCGCAGACTGTTGGCAAACGGCTTGACATATATATAAAACCTCCGCAGGACAACGGTCAGTCCTGCGGAGGTTTTTGATTTATCTTATCTTTGAGCCTACGGGTATGCTGTCGTCAACGAAGATGACCTTTACTCCGTCGGGAGTATCCGCGGCGCATATCATTCCGTTGCTGTCAACTCCTCTGAGCTTTACGGGCTTGAGGTTGGCAATGAGCTGGAGCTTCTTTCCGATGAGGTCCTCGGGAGCGTAATACTGCGCTATTCCCGATACCACCTGACGGCCGCCCATACCGTCGTCAAGCTGTAAGCACAGGAGCTTGTCGGACTTCTTCACCTTTTCACAGGCTGTGACCTTTGCTACCCTGATCTCCACCTTTGCGAAGTCGTCAATGGTGATCTCGGGATTCAGCTCTATCTTTTCAGGCTCGGCATCAGCCTCGCCCTTTTCCTCTGAGGAGAGCTTTGCCTTTGCGGCCTCCATATTCTTCACGAGTATGGCGTTGAGCTCCTCGATCTCCTTGTCAACGTCTATTCTGGGGAAGAGGATCTCGCCCTTGTGAACTGTTACGTTCTCGGGAAGAACACCGAATACGCCCAGCTTTTCGTACTCCACATCGGCTGCGGAAGCGCCTATCTGCTCCCATACCTTAGGCATAACAGTGGGCATGAATGGTGCAAGGAGCGCAGATGTTACGCGGATAGCCTCAAGAAGATTATAGAGCACCGATGCCAGACGAGCCTTCTTGGTCTCGTCCTTGCCAAGCTTCCAGGGCTCGGTCTCGTCGATGTACTTGTTGGCGCGGTCAACGACCTTGAATATCTCCTCAAGAGCCTGCTTCAGCTTTGTCTCGTCGATGTACTTGTCCACCTCAGGGAGGAGACCTGTGACAACAGACTTGAACTCCTCGTCAAGGGCATCGCCCTCACGCTCTGAGGGGATAGTGCCGCCGAAGTACTTGTCCACCATTGCAACTGTACGTGAAACAAGGTTTCCGAAGCCGTTGGCAAGATCGGAGTTTATGCGGTTTATCATTATCTCGTTTGAGAAGAGGCTGTCTGCTCCCAGAGCCATCTCACGGAGGATATGGTATCTTATGGAGTCCTGACCGTATCTCTCACCGAGAACGAACGGGTCAACAACATTGCCCAGTGATTTTGACATCTTCTCGCTCTCGCCGTTCTTGCCTGCCATGGTTATCCAGCCGTGAACAGCAAGGTGCTTAGGCAGGGGCAGGTCAAGTGCCATGAGCATTGCAGGCCAGATGATAGCGTGGAAGCGCATGATGTCCTTGGCTACCATGTGAACGTCTGCGGGCCAGTATTTCTCAAAGTCGCTGTGTGCGGAGTTCTCATAGCCCAGTGCGGTGATATAGTTGGAAAGGGCGTCTATCCATACATATACGACGTGCTTTTCGTCAAAGGTAACGGGTACGCCCCATGTGAATGAAGTTCTCGATACGCAGAGATCCTCGAGGCCGGGCTTGATGAAGTTGTTTACCAGCTCCACGGCTCTTGTCTTGGGACGGAGATAGTCTGTTTCGAGAAGGAGCTTCTCTATACGCTCCGCAAAGGGAGACATCTTGAAGAAGTAAGCCTCCTCCTTGGCGAACTTCACGGGTCTGTGACACTCGGGACAGCAGCCGTTCTCGTCCAGCTGGGAGTCAGTCCAGAAGCTCTCGCAGGGAGTGCAGTACTTGCCCGAATATTCGCCTTTATATATATATCCCTTGTCGTAGAGAGCCTTGAATATCTTCTGTACGGCCTCAACGTGATAGTCGTCCGTGGTGCGGATATATCTGTCGTAGGATATATTCATGTATTTCCAGAGGTTCTTGAATTTGCCGACGATAACGTCAACGTACTCCTTGGGAGTAACGCCCTGCTCGGCAGCCTTCTGCTCTATCTTCAGGCCGTGCTCGTCGGTGCCTGTGAGGAACATTACGTCATAGCCCTGCATTCGCTTGTAACGGGCAATGGAATCGCAGGCAACTGTGGTATAACAGTGGCCGATGTGGGGATCGCCCGAAGGGTAGTAAATCGGCGTGGTGATGTAAAAGGGTTTCTTTGACATAAAAATCGCTCCAATCTGAGTGTAAGAATTCCTTTTCCGAATGAAAGAAAAGGTCAACTTCTATTATACCACGTTTTTTGTAATATGTCCAGTCCAAAAAATTTCGGTTTTTCGTTGACAATGGGCTGCTTTTATACTATAATGAAATTACACAAAATCTATCGGCCATCAAGGAGGCATAGTCATCATGAAAACAAAAAGAATAGTAACAGGGGTATTGGCGGGTGCTTTCCTTGCAGCAATGAGTGCTGTATCGGCGTCGGCAGCTGCGGAAACAGAAAACAATATCATGCTGGGCGACCCTACGGGCGACGGTATAATAAACGCAGTTGACGCTTCAAACATACTCTGTCTGTATTCAGAGCTCTCAGTAGAGATCACAGAGCTGACAAACGAGCTCGGCGCGATCTGTGACGTCAACAGAGACGGCAGCGTAGACGCAGTTGACGCTTCCATGGTGCTCTCTTATTACGCTTCGCAGAGCTCCGAAGAGGAGGAGAAGTCACTGGAGCAGTTCGTTGTGGACTTCTGGGAGAAAATGTTTTCCCAGACCCCTGATGATACGTTACAGTGGCAGTGGACGGGATATGATCCCGAGGATATTCTGAACAACTGGGAGCCTTTCACTTGGTGGGAGCCTTATTATTCATGGAAGAATATCATAGATCCCGAGACCGGCGAGATCACTGTTCCGGAAGACCAGTGGTGGATAAACGATATAATTGATCCCGAGACAGGCGAGATCTCTGATCTCTTGGGAGAATACAATCCCTGGAATCCCTGGAATCCCTGGGCTGTGATCGACCCTGAGACGGGTGAGTTCTACACATCGGCAGACCCGTGGAATCCGTGGCTGACTGTTATTGATCCCGAGACGGGCGAGGTGGGGATTTATACCAATCCCTGGTTACCTGTTGATGAGTGGCAGAAGGAGATCGCTCCCGAGGAGCAGCCTGCTTCCGAAAACGAATAATGCTATCTGAAAAGCCCGCTTTTGCGGGCTTTTTTGCTGTTGACCCCCTTGTTTATCTTGACATTCACATACATTGCTTGTATAATAAAAATGACATGATAATACTGATTCAGGGAGGCTATTTTATGAGGAAAATATCGTTTTTTGCTATAGCATTGATCGTGTGTGCTGCGTTTTTTTCTTGCAGCTTAAATAGCAATGTGCCTAAGATTCTTAGTAATGTACGGCATCAATATGATTCAGAAAGTGAGGAACACACTTTTTTCTGGCAGTTCTATAATAAATTTGACAAACCTATAGAAGCCTGTGCCACAATAAATATTACGATTTCAAACGACAAACAAGAAGAAGTATTCAATAAGGATTTTCAAGTCACAGAATCTGATTACGGCACACGGACAAGTCAGAATTACCCGGACGGTGAACTCTTTGGAAGTATTGTTATCCCTGATTCAGAGATAGAAGCAGGAGTTTCCGAAAAAGGAAAAGCGACTATAACAGCAACATTTGACAAAGGATATTTCGAGCCGGTGATAATAAGCGTAGATGACCTGCCGCAAAAGGACGTAACTATCCATTTGCCGCAGTTGCCGATAAAATCCGATCATTACGGCAACGATAACGAATTGCTGTCATCTGTTTCTGTTACAGATATAAGTTATGAGTATAACAGTGTGCTGAAGATAAAGTTTACCGTTCAGATGGACTATCGGGCCGATAGTCCGCTGGCATACGGATATGTGCCCTATAAGCTTACAAATCAGGACGGTATAGTCGTTGCCAATAAACAGATAATGTCCTTGGATATGAATGTCGGAGAAATAATGGAAAAAGAGGAATATGTTTCTGATATAGAACCGGGCGACGAGCTCACACTTTCTATAACAGATTAACAGTATTGATGTTTAAAAAGCCCGCTTTCGCGGGCTTTTTTGCTGTGCGGGGCAGTATTCGCGTTATATCTGCATATATCACCGATATGTAATCTGATGTAATTATTTTTTTACTTGACATATTACGCGGTATGACTTATAATGATTACAGTATTAGTTCCTATTTTTTACAAACAGGAGGGATAATAATGATATGCAATAAATGCGGAAGCGAAATGCCCGATGACGCTCTGTTCTGTACAGAGTGCGGCGCTTCGCTGAAAAAAGAGGAAGTCCGCGAGCCTTTTGTGGACAGCGAGCCCACTTCCATACTGCCACATCTCGAGGAGGTCATCGCCGACAACGAGGAGGCTCTCGGCCTGTCACAGGAGCAGGCGCAGCTTCTCAGCGACGAGCCCGCCGAGATACTGGGCAAGACCGAGACGGTGGTCATACCCGAGCCCGAGCCTGTTCCGCCTGCGGAGAACAGCTTTGACAAGCCCGTTCCCTTCCCGAAGGAGGAAAAGCCCGTCAAGCCGCCTGTGAACGGCGCTCCCGATGTGCTCAACGACAACAGCAGCACCATGAAGATACCGCTTCCCAATGAGCCCTACAGCTCATATAACGTACATACCAATCAGTTTGCGGGGAACGGTAACGCTCCCAGGATGAACGGCAGCGTTACGCCTCCCGTACCGCCCGTGATACCGCAGCAGGCACCAGTACCGCCTGTAAGAGAGCCCGAGCCTGCACCTATGCCTGCGCCCATGCCTGCACAGACAGAGGCAAAGCCCAAGGCTAAGGCCAAGGTGGGCGGCGGACGTATATTCGCAGCTTCGCTTGTTACCATATTCACTATGATAATGCTGCTGCTGGTAAGTCTGCTCACTGCGGTAAAGGTGGGAGCAAACGGAGACATTATCAGAAAGAGAGCCTCCAAGCTCAATGCAGAGACGGCTCTTTCCGCACAGTTTGACGGCAAGGAGATGTCAAAGACTCTCTATGATTCACTGGGCTTCAGAACTGCCACCAAGGGCGCAGCCGACGAGGCCGGCTTCAGAAGATTCATGCTCAGCTCCGATTTCCGTGAATACTCCGGAGATGTGCTGAAGGGCTACCTTGACTATATCATCGACGGCGAGGGCAGCGATCCTTCCATTACTGCCGAGGACTTCGTCAACGACTTCATCAAGGGCAACAAGAGCGCAGCCCAAAAGGAATTCAGCTATGAGCTCACCGATGACGACTACGATCTGATGCAGAAAAATCTTGAGAAGGACAAGTTCTCGGATTCCATGAGCGTTAAGGAGTGGGGCAGAAAGATCGGTTTCGATGTGGACAAGCTCAGCTATGGGTTCTCGTACATCACTATAGGCATACTGGGAGGCCTCTTCCTCCTGTTCCTTATCTGGATAGCAGCTATCGTAAGAAGACGTGCAAGACACGTTACGGGCTTCTTCGGCACTATATTCACAGGCGTGGGATTTATCGTGTTCTTCAGCGGACTTGCCATTATACTCGGATCCGCAGTAGCCTTCACCTTTACTCACAATGCCTGCTTCTATCTTGCGGAGAGCCTGCTTCTGCCATTCTCTGTCATACTTCTTGTTATCGGTGCGGCAGAGCTGTTCATAGGCTTCTGCTTCAGAAAGACCAAGAAGGGTCTGAAGAAGAAGGAGAGAAAGACATCTGCGGCAGTAACAACTGCACAGTAAAAGCAACCATGCTGCAAAAACAGGATCTCAGCCCTGCGTATATACGCGGGGCTTTTCTGTTGCTATCGGCATTATTTTGTGTTATAATTATAAATAACGTTTTATCACAGAGGTGCATCATGAACAGGATATATATTGTAGAAGATGACAGATCAATACGGGAGGAGCTGGCGGAGCTCCTGCGGAATTCGGGCTATGAGACAGACTGCCTTACGGACTTTTCGGATTCAGCGGCGCAGATACTTGCGGCAAAGGCCGACCTTATCCTTATGGATATCAATATCCCCAATCTCAACGGAGAGCAGCTGCTGAAGGAGATACGCAAAAAGACCGATACTCCCGTTATAATGGTGACCAGCCGCACCTCCGAGACCGATGAGGTGCTGTCCATGAGCTACGGTGCTGACGACTATATCACCAAGCCCTATAACCCCACCATACTGCTGCTGAGGATATCCGCTGTGCTGAAGCGCTCCTCGGGTGCGGCGTCGGTGCAGACATACAGCGGACTACAGGTCAACGACGCCAAGGGCAGCCTTTCCGACGGCAGCCGCGAGCTGACCCTCACCAAGAACGAGATGATAATATTCCGCTTCATGCTGGACAGACAGGGCTCTATCGTCACAAGGGACGAGCTTATGACGGCGCTCTGGGACAACGACGAATTCGTCAACGACAACGCTCTTACCGTCAATATCAGCCGCCTCCGCTCAAAGCTGGCGGAGCTGGGCTGCGAGGACGCCATAGAGACAAGAAAGAAGCAGGGGTATATACTGAGATGAGATTTACGGATCATGTCAAGGACAGGCTGTGGTTCTACCTTATAGCAGCCCTTTCACTGGGACTTATGCTGCTTTTCCTGTTTGCCTACAGGGTAAGCGGCCAGCTTATCATATTTATATGTGCTATATTCTTTCTGTTCATCATTGCGGAGGAGGCGGTCGGCTTTATGCGGAAGCGCCGCTTCTACAGCCAGCTTCGCAGCAGGCTGGACAAGCTGGACAAGAAATACCTTATCCACGAGCTGGTCGAAAAGCCATCTTTCTTCGAGGGGGAGCTCATATATGACGCTCTCTGCGAGGCAAACAAGTCCATGTGCGAGAACGTTGCGGAGTATAAGCGCAGCTCCGCGGATTTCCGCGATTTCATAGAGATGTGGGTGCACGAGATAAAGCTGCCCGTGGCAAGTCTACAGCTCATGGCGCACAATCACAGCGACGAGCTGGGGGAGAAGTTTCAGGAGCAGCTCCGCCGTATAGACGGCTATACCGATCAGGTGCTTTACTATGCCCGCTCGGAGAACGCGGAGAAGGACTATATAATAAAGGATACCGCCCTGAAGCGTACAGTTGCCAATGTGGCGCTGAAAAACCGCGAGGCGGTACAGCTTTGCGGCGCCTGCATAGAGACGGAAGGGCTTGACCTCACCGTAATGACAGACGGCAAATGGCTGGAATTCATACTGGGACAGTTCATGGCAAACAGCCTGAAGTACATATCCGACGGCAGAGAGCCTGTTATAAAGGTGTATGCGGAGGAGCTCCCCGACAGGGTGCTGCTGCACTTCCGCGACAACGGTATAGGCATACCCGCGGGAGACCTGAACAGGGTGTTCGACAAGAGCTTTACTGGAGAGAACGGCCGTAACTACGCAAAATCCACTGGCATGGGACTGTATATAGTAAAGAGCCTCTGCGACAGGCTGGGACACAGTATCACAGCAGAGTCGGTACAGGGTGAATACACCGAGTTCACTATAGGCTTTGCGAAGAATGAATACTACAGAATGGAGAACTCCTGACCGCAGACGGTAAACCTTACAAAAATGTAATGTTGCGTAATGTTCAAAGCACGACCTGTAATGTAAGAGGGTGTATAATAAGATCATGGAAAGGGAGAACGGCTCCCGGAAATAAATACCGAAAGGACATGATCTTATGAAAAAGCTTACTTCACTGGCTGCCAGAACATTTATCTATGCAGGTACTGTCTGCATAATACCGCTTACAGCATTGACATTCTATGAGATATTCCGCGACAAGACACTGCTCACACCTATGATAAAAACACCGTTTGTGCTTACAGCGATCTTATCATGTGCTATCGTTGCGCTTGATTGTTACATGAATAAGCACAGGACAAAAGAACTCACATCAATAGATTAAGGAGATACAGATATGCCATTACTTAAATTACAGAACGTTGAGAAATACTACGGCAACAGATCAAGCCTTACAAAGGCTGTAAACGATATCTCCTTCACTGTTGAGAAGGGCGAGTTCACCGCTATCATGGGCGCTTCGGGAAGCGGCAAGACCACTCTCCTGAACTGCATATCCACCATCGACCGCGTGACCGCAGGCCACATCTTCCTTGAGGATACGGACATAACAAAGCTCAAGGGCAAGGCGCTGAACAAGTTCCGCAGGGAAAAGCTGGGATTCATCTTCCAGGACTTCAACCTCATGGACACCCTTACCGCCTATGAGAATATCGCCCTTGCACTTTCCATACAGAAGCGCTCCGCAAAGGATATCGACAAGGCGGTAAAGAACGTGGCTGAGCAGCTGGGCATCACGGAGGTGCTTGAAAAGTACCCCTACCAGATGTCGGGAGGTCAGAAGCAGAGAGTTGCCTCCGCAAGGGCTATCGTTACAGAGCCTAAGCTGATACTGGCCGACGAGCCTACAGGCGCTCTGGACTCAAAGTCCGCAAAGCTGCTCCTTGAGCGTTTCAGCTACCTCAATCACGAACACGACGCCACCATCATGATGGTAACTCATGATTCCTTTACCGCAAGCTATGCTTCCCGTGTTCTCTTTATCAAGGACGGAAAGCTCTTCAATGAGATAAACCGCGGAGGCGACAGCCGCAAGCAGTTCTTTGACAAGATCATCGATGTTGTTACCCTTCTGGGAGGTGACGTAAGCGATGCTCTTTAAGATATCACTGAGCAATATCCGCAAGAGCATAAAGGACTATGCTGTTTACTTCTTTACGCTCGTTATCGGAGTTGCGGTATTCTATGTATTCAACGCCATCGAGACACAGACCGCTTTCCTCAATGTCTCTGATGATCAGAGGGAGATCATAAAGTTCCTTGTAACGGCCATATCCGCAGTAAGCGTCTTTGTAGCCATAGTGCTCGGACTTCTCATCGTATACGCTAGCCGTTTCCTGATGAAGCGGCGCAACAAGGAGTTCGCCCTGTATATGATGCTGGGTATGAGCAAATGGAAGATATCGGCGCTTCTCCTCTGCGAGACGGTGATGATCGGTATCGGCTCCCTTGTTGTGGGGCTCCTTCTGGGCGTAAGCCTTTCACAGGTAATGAGCGCCGTGGTCGCCAACCTGTTTTCTGCCGACATGAACGATTACAGGTTCACTGTATCGGGTTCGGCTATCACAAAAACCATTATTTACTTCGGTATCATGTACATTGTGGTGATGCTGAGAAGCGGCGTCGTTATCGGCAAATGCAGGCTCATAACCCTTATGCAGTCCGACAGGCGCTCCGAGAAGATCACCATGAAGAACCTCTGGCTCTGCGTGATAGTATTCATCATATCCGCAGCCGCTCTGGGCTATGCTTACCACCTGGTAGGCTGGAATCAGATGGATCTGGGCCCGAAAAAGCTCCTCATCGCAATAATCACGGGAGCTGTTGCCACCTTCTTCATATTCTGGTCTGTTGCCGGAATGCTCCTGAGAGTGATAATGTCCGTCAAGGGTTTGTATCACCGCGGCCTCAACAGCTTCACCTTCCGTCAGCTCAGCAGCAAGGTTAATACCACAGTTGCTTCCATGACAGTTATATGCCTCATGCTCTTCCTGACTATATGCACTCTTTCATCGGCCTTCGTTATCAGGAATTCAATGAACAAGCAGGTGGAGGACTTCTTCCCCGTGGATTTCTACGGCGAGATGATGTGGCAGGATAAAGACGATCAGCCTATGTATACGGACATAGATAAATTCTACAATGATCAGGGGCTCAGACTGGAAGATGATTTCAGAGAATATCACAAGTTCAATATCTATACCGATCCCGGATTTACGATCATGGGCTATATCGGCGATAAAACCGGCAAAATTACAGATGACTATGGATCTGTCGGCCACATGGAAGACTACCGCAATGAGATGATAAAGCTCAGCGATTACAACGCTCTTATGAAGCTTTACGGCTATAAGACACTGGAGCTTGATGACGATGAGTATGCAATATGCGCTACATTCACCGGCTTTGTGTCCATATACGATATGCTCCTTGAGGATAAGCCGGCAATAAACGTATTCGGCAATGAGCTGACACCTCACTCAGGCAAGACCATTTACAGCTATGTTCGTCCCTCCATGCAGCCTATAAACAGCGGAATATTCATCGTCCCTGACAGCGCTGTTGATGAGAGCGGCGCCGGTACAAGTATAGTAGTGGGCAATTATCCTGCCGGTGACAAGAACGAGCTTGCCGAAGCAGAAAGGAACGCCAGAGAGAACTGGGAAGAAACACGAAAAAACATATTTGCTGAGAGACATACATCAGGTATGATGGTCCATATGGAGACAAAGATCGAGGCTGCAAATGATGCGATAGGTCTCGGCGCACTGGTAACATTCCTGGGACTCTACATCGGATTTGTATTCCTGGTATCCTGCGGCGCTATCCTTGCGCTGAAGGAGCTCTCCGAGAGCGCGGACAGCCTGCCCAGATACACCATGCTCCGCAAGCTTGGCGTGGAGGAGAAAGAGATAACTAAGTCCGTATTCACTCAGTCGGCAATATTCTTCCTGCTTCCGCTGCTGCTTGCCTGCCTCCATTCATACTTCGGACTGAAGCTGGGTAGATTCATGCTTTCCATGTTAGTCAGCGGCAGTCTGGTAAAGCCCCTGCTCTTTACCGCAGGAGTAGTGGTGCTCATATACGGCGGTTACTTCCTGCTGACCTTCCTGGGAAGCAGGGCAATAATAAGAGAACAGAAGTAAGCTTATCCATGATACAGAAAAAGGCAGCCGCAGAGCCCTGAACGCTCGGCGGCTGTCTTTATTATGGGGAAATATAAAAAAATCCCGATACCGAAGAACACTGAAACTTCGGCATCGGTCAATGAGGATGATTTATTCAAGCCTTCACAGGCTTTCAGAAAGCATTGAATGCTCTCGCGAGAACAGAACACTGAGGACCATTCTCTGTACTGATTATATCACGGGCCGCTGATAATAGCAACTCATTTTTTGCAGATTAAGTGGATAAAGTGAAGAAAAGGGACTTGTTTATGCTCTTTTTGCTTCTATCTCTTTTTCCAGAGCTTCGGCTCTGATGAGAGCGGTATCTATATGGTCGCAGAAGTTCTCGCTGCCTATCTTCTCAACGAAGCCTGCCCTGGTCATTACCTTCATGGGCTGCTCGTTGACGTGGGAGAATACCACCTTTACGTTGTGCTTCTCGCAGCGCTTGACTATACGCATGAGAGCCTCTACTCCCGTAGCGTCGATAGCGGGAACGTTTCTCATTCTTATGCAGAGAACGTCTATATCCTTATCGCTGAGAACGTACTTGTACTTATCTGTTGCTGCGAAGAACATGGGGCCGTTTATCTCGAATACGCGAGTATTCTTGGGTATCTTCTTGAGGAGGATATTGTCGGGGTCGGTGTCCTCGTCGTCGATGTCGACCCAGGCATGAGCTTCCGTAACGTCAGCCATGCGCTTCATGAACAGGAGGGCAGCCATTACCATTCCCACGCCGATAGCTACTACCAGATCGAATACCACTGTGAGTATGAGCGTCACGAAGAGCACGGCGATATCGCTCTTTGGAGCGGTCTTTACGGTGTTTCTTATATTTCTCCAGCCGCTCATATTGTAGGCTACCACAAAGAGTATGGCGGCGATAGTGGGCATTGGTATGTAGTTGGCGTATTTCATGAGAGCCACCAGAGTTGCCAGTACAACTACCGAGTGTACCATGCCGGCAACGGGAGTACGTCCGCCGTTCTTGACGTTGGCGGCAGTACGGGCGATAGCGCCTGTGGCAGGGATACCGCCGAAGAAGGCGGATCCGATATTTGCAGCGCCCTGTGCTACCAGCTCCATGTTAGAGCGGTGCTTTGAACCGATCATACCGTCGGCAACAACGCAGGACAGCAGGGATTCAACTGCCGCCAGCACTGCTATGGTGAAGGCGTTGGGCAGGAGAGCCCTTACCCTTGCGAAGGTGACCTCGGGAACGGTGAGCTTGGGGAGGGAATTTGATATATTGTAGAGATCCTTGATGGTATTGACGTGCATACCGCTGAATTTTACCAGCAGCGAGCAGGCAACTACAGCAATAAGCGAGGCAGGTATCTTCTCCAGCTTTTTCGGCCAGAGAATGAGTATAGCCAGCGATACCAGACCTACCACAAGAGCCTCCCAGTTGAAGGTGTCGATGCAGTTGAATATCTCCCTGATCTTGTCCACGGTCTCTATGGGCTTGTTCCTGAATGTGAGACCAAGGAAGTCCTTGACCTGTCCGATGAGAATGGTCACGGCGATACCGAAGGTAAAGCCCGTTGTGATAGTTCCGGGGATATACTTGATAAGGGCGCCGAAGCGGCAGAATCCCATGATTATAAGTATGATACCTGCCATGATAGCGGATATGGCAAGTCCGTCCATGCCCTCAACGGCAACTATTCCTGCTACTGTGGTGGCGAATGCCGCCGTGGGACCTGCTATCTGCACACGGCTTCCGCCTAAGAACGATACGATGAAGCCTGCGATTATAGCGGTATACAGTCCCTGTTCGGGGCCGACTCCCGACGCCAGCGCCAGAGCGATGGAAAGGGGGAGGGCTATTATCGCAACGATGATACCTGCGATTATGTCCTTTACCAGCTGTTCCTTTGAATACGTCTTCATTACGGAGAAAAGCTTTGGTTTGAGCTTTTCCTCTGTGGGCTTCAGTGCCTTTTCAGCCATTTCAACAACCTCTTTTTCTCTTAAACATCTCTTGTAAGCAAACGCAACGTTTCTATTATACTACTAAAAATAGCGGTTTTCAAGAGATTTTGAAAGGGGAGGAAAAATTTGTCGGTTTATATATATTTCTGTCAGCGGCGGAGAAATCATTCAGCATTTTTAAGGCGTTTTCCGATTGAAAACGCTGAAAGGGCTGCATTTGCAGCCCTTTTCATGTTCATTTATCCTGTTTTTCTCTTGCTTCGTGTATGAAGCCGGCAGTCCCCTCCTCGGGGATAGCCTGCAAATAGGTGCCGAAGAACCACAGCATCAGCGCGAACAGTGCGGGTTCTGTCTTGGCGCGGAGAGCCATAGTGTATGTTGTGTTGCCGAATATGCCGTTGAAGCTCCTGTTGAAAAGCCCTATTTCAAACAGTCCCACGATGTTGAGTATGAGTGAAGCTCCTATGAGCAGCAGCATTGCATTGCCCATGAGCTTCCTGTTGCGCTTTGTGTTGAACTCGCCCTTTGCGGTGTTGAGCAGAACTCTCACGAACTGCCATACCGCCGCGCCTGTTATGGCGAACACGGGCAGGTCTCTCAGATAGCGGAACAGCACCACGTTTTTGTAGGCCTGCGGCGAGACTGCGTCCTCGAATGGCAGCCTGCACATATACCTTAAAGGATCCTCCATGATACTAAAGGGCAGCCACACGCTGTATTCGTTGCCCTTCATAACGCGGATAAGCTCATAGGTGCGGACGCCAAGCCTCCATGTGATAAAGCCTGCCGCTGCTGCCATAATGACTGCCGAAAAGACTTTCAGGGCCTTTGATATATTTGCGGAGTCCTTGTTTTCGCGGACTTTTTCGTACATGATGAGCACAAATGCACCGCATACCATGAGAAAGGGAATGGCAAGAACGTCGTATATCTGGAAATACTGCCGCCGCTCAGTGAAAACGCTTGTCATGCCGTCGAATCTTGTGATGTTATCAAAGAGATTTTTACTGATGTAAAGGTATAGATTACCCACACCCCAGAATATTCCGCCGAAAAGGAAGTACCGCCAGGCCTTGCCGCAGAAAATGCGCTTTTTGTCGCCGCTGCGCAGAGCAAGTATCAGACAGCCGATAAGCACCAGAGAGGGTATCATACCGAGATACCCCTTTACCTTATCCGCCGCAGTAAGCTCCACTGCTGCGTTTTTTCTGTCCAGGTAGGCGGTATAATCCGCGTCGGAAGCAAAGGAGTTTTCGCGGTCGAACTCCACGAAGAATGTGCCGCAGTACTGATGGAAGAGGAATGGGGACTCCTCGGTCTGGGTTTCGGGTATATCGTAGCCTCTTATCTTTTCAAATGCGAACACAGCAGTACTCCAGAACAAAAGGAAAACAGTGGCCGCGATGACGCATTTCAGGATAAAATATATCAGGTGAAGCCGCTTATGTATCTTTTCGGGGATAATATCCACAGGCTTTTCGCTTTTGTGTTTCATATTATCTCTCCTTTCAAGAATGTTGATAATGTGTATATCTTATATACACATTATACTCTGACGAGCACCTGATGTCAACTGCCTGCATCTATCGTTAACAAAAAGTTTACAGCCGCAGGAGCACCTGCGGCTGATGTGGGGAAAGTTACTTTATGAACACCTCGCGGGGCTGGGATATAACGCCTTCAAGCTCATAGTTTACGGTGAGGGTCAGGACGCCGCCGCTGTTTTCGGTGCGGATATCCCGTCCCAGAATGACTGTATCATCTGAGAGAAAATTCTTCTCATACAGGTATACTCTCTCCATGAGCTTATCCTTCAGCTCCTCCTCGGAGTATTCCTTTTCCGTCAGGCAGGTCTCGGCAATATCCCTGCGCTCTATGCCTATGGGGAGCTCCCTGCCGAAAAGCCGCAGCTTCTTCTCGGAGACGGTCTCCGTGCTGCTGCCGTACCTGTTCCTGCCGAGAAAAAGCGGTATCCTCAGCGAGAACAGCTCGAGCCGTCTATGGGTATCCGTTCTGCCTGTAGGGGAGGTCTCCTCACAGCGGAAGGGGGCGGAAAAGCTGACGGACTCGGTATACTTGCCCCTTATCTCGCCCATGGCATGGTATACATAGGTGTGGCCGAAGTCGCTTTCGGTGACGGCGCTGACGAGGAGGGTGCCCTTGGGTACATAGTCCCCGACTATGTGTATCAGCTCGCCGCTGCGGACGTGGACCGAGGTTATTTCAGCGTCGCGGTCTGCAATGAGATTGCAGGGTATCCTTGTGCGGAGCATATCGGGCTCGGGCTCTGCCTCCCGTATCTGCACGACTATGCTGTTGCCTGTGCGGCGTATGCCTGCCCATGCAACCTCGTCGATAAGGAAGGGCAGCTGCTTCTCGCAGCTCCGCAGGTCGGTGCAGGGGAGAAATGAGCCCTCCTTTACTCCCAGCTGGTCAAGGGCGGCAATGATGATCTCATCGCTGACAGCGGAATTGCCCTGTATATCTATAGTTGTCAGCATCTGCGACATCAGCAGCACGGCTGCGGCAGCTGCCGCGGCTCCCGCCATAAGTCCTGTACGTCGGCGGTAGCGGAAGATACGGGCGAACAGGCTGTCGGATTCGGCAGCCTTCAGCTCCACGCCGCACTCCTTTGCTATCGCTTCCAGCTTTTTCATATCCCTGCGCAGGATATCTCCGCGGAATACCTCACCGCGGCAGTACTGCCCCTTACATTCTGTCCCGCTCAGGTGTATCATGTTGACGAATCGGTTCAGCTCCCTGCCTTTTGCGGTTATCAGCAGTCTGCGCTTCATTCTCATATTGCCGCCTCCTTTCGGTAAAACCTATACTCTCTATGGAGCCCTGTATGACCAGTCCGCCTGTGCTGAAGTCATAGGCTCTCAGACCGCTGCCCCGTATATCTATGTACAGTCCGCCGGAGACAAGCCTCATATAGACCTCGTTGTATTCCTCTATGCGGCTGCAATTGTCCATGATGAGCTCGCTGTTTCCGGAGATGTGTATACCTGCTTCGAGGTACAGCTTCTCCCGCGCAAGACCTGCAAGCCATTCAAACATAAGCTTCACTCCCGTATATTTTTTCACTTCCAATAATATGATTAAGAGGGTGATGATTATGAAGAAAAACGCTGGGAAAGCTGTAAAGGCTGCCGCCGCTGTGCTGCTTTTCGTGTATTGTCTCCTTGATACAGAGGGCACAGCATGGGCAGTGCGGAGCAGTCTCAGACGCTGCACCGAAACGGTGATACCCTCGCTTTTTGCGGTCATGGCGGCGGCTTCGGTCATAGTCCGCAGCGGTATCACTGCCATGATGCCAAAATGGACAGCTCCTGTGGGCAGGCTGCTGTTCGGTATGGAGCCCAATGAACTGTCTGTATTTACGTTTTCCATGGCGGCAGGCTATCCCGTGGGACTGAGAATGATCTGCGAGGAGTACGCCGCAGGCCGTATATCCCAAAAAAGGGCGGAGCTCCTTGCGGGACTGTGCTTCGGCGCGGGTCCCGCATTTGTATTCGGCTGCATCTCCCGTCAGCTTTACGGCTCTGCGGCGGCAGGGCAGCTGATACTCCTGTCGGCGGTGTCGGCGAACGTTATCCTTGCACTTATAATGTCGGTGCCGCTGAGGAGATGCCGCTCCGTGGAGCACAAGGGGCGAAGCTTCGATATATCGGCGGATATGCTGACGGACTGCGTTCTGGGCAGCGGCAGAGCCATGGCGGATATATGCGTGATGATAGTTTTCTTTGCCGTGGTGACGAGATTCCTCGTCACCACGGGGGCGGCAGCAGCAGCGGGGGAGCTTCTGGGGAAGCTCCCCGGCCTCGGCCGCATACGCGGCGAGGCCTTAGTCGCCGCGCTTCTTGATGTGACTAATGCGGAAGCATTGCCCCGCGGCGACTGGCTGCTGCTGCCGTATATAAGCGGCCTGACCTCCTTCGGCGGCGTGTGCGTCATGTTCCAGCTGTCGGTGGTGGCAAGGGGAAGGATATCCGTTATGCCGCTGATAATAATGAGAGCAGCGGCAGGGGTGGTGAGTTTTTTTGTCAGTATGCTGCTGCTGCCGTATTTTATGGCAGGGGAGACCGTTGAGGTATCGGCGGCTGTAGGGACCTCGGCTCCTTCGCCTGTTCCGTCGGTAATGCTGGTGATAATGACCTTCATGCTCATGCTTGAATACGGGAGAAAGAAAAATGGGAAGGAAGCTTACATCACATAAAATTGCACTTAATCCGTGCAGATTTGTACACAGTGCCAAAAATTGTGAAAGCTTGCAGAAAAGGCTTGATTTATTATAAAAAGGTGGTAAAATATAATTAGCACTCTGAGAGAAAGAGTGCTAAACTATAATTGCTTATTAATTATCAGGAGGTATATATCATGACTATAAAACCTTTACAGGACAGAGTCGTTGTCAAGATGACAGAGGCTGAGGAGACCACAAAGAGCGGTATCATTCTTTCAGGCTCCGCAAAGGAAAAGCCTGAGGTAGCTGAGGTCGTTGAGGTAGGCCCCGGAACTTCTGACGTTAAAATGGAGGTAAAGAAGGGCGACAAGGTGCTCATCTCCAAGTATTCGGGAACAAACGTAAAGCTCGAGGGCGAGGAGTACATCATCGTTAAGATGGAAGACATACTGGCGATCGTTAAATAATTCATAATTGCGGTATCGGCTTTAGCCGATGATTGAAGATCCGTCTGCCGGCAGGCAGAAACAATTTATTATGAATTATGAATTAAGAATTATTATAAAGGAGTAATTTATCATGGCTAAGGATATAAAGTACGGCGAAGACGCAAGAAAGTCACTTCAGGCAGGTATCGACAAGCTTGCAGATACAGTAAGGATCACAATGGGTCCCAAGGGCAGGAACGTAGTTCTCGATAAGAAGTTCGGCGCTCCCCTTATCACAAACGACGGCGTTACTATCGCAAAGGACATCGAGCTTGAGGACGCTTTCGAGAACATGGGCGCTCAGCTGGTCAAGGAAGTTGCCACAAAGACCAACGACGCAGCAGGCGACGGTACAACAACAGCTACACTTCTCGCTCAGACTATCGTCCGCGAGGGTATGAAGAACATCGCAGCAGGCGCTAACCCCATGGTTCTCAAGAAGGGTATCGCCAAGGCTGTTGACGCTGCTGTAAAGGCTATCGTTGACAACTCAAAGGCTGTACAGGGCAGTGAGGATATCGCAAGAGTAGGTACAGTTTCATCAGCTGATGAGAATGTGGGCAAGCTCATTGCCGAGGCTATGGAGAAGGTAACTGCCGACGGCGTTATCACCATCGAGGAGAGCAAGACTGCCGAGACCTACAGCGAAGTAGTTGAGGGTATGCAGTTCGACAGAGGCTACATCTCACCCTACATGGTCACAGATACAGACAAGATGGAAGCGATCTACGATGACGCTTTCGTTCTTATCACAGACAAGAAGATCTCATCTATCCAGGAGATCCTTCCCCTTCTCGAGCAGATCGTGAAGATGGGCAAGAAGCTTGTTATCATTGCCGAGGACGTTGAGGGCGAGGCTCTTACAACTATCATTCTCAACAACCTCCGCGGCACATTCAAGGTAGCAGCAGTAAAGGCTCCCGGCTTCGGCGACAGACGCAAGGAGATGCTGAAGGATATCGCTGTTCTCACAGGCGGCGAGGTCATCTCTTCAGAGCTTGGTCTTGAGCTTACAGAGACCACTATCGACCAGCTCGGTCAGGCTAAGCAGGTAGTTATCCAGAAGGAGAACACCATCATCGTTGACGGCGCAGGCGACAAGAAGGCTATCCAGTCAAGAGTTGCTCAGATCAGAAACGCTATCGAGACCACAACATCTGACTTCGACCGCGAGAAGCTCCAGGAGAGACTTGCAAAGCTTGCAGGCGGTGTTGCAGTTATCAAGGTCGGCGCTGCTACAGAGATCGAGATGAAGGAGAAGAAGCTCCGTATCGAGGACGCTCTTGCAGCTACAAAGGCAGCTGTTGAAGAGGGTATCGTAGCAGGCGGCGGTACAGCATTCGTAAACGCTATGCCCGCTGTAAACAAGCTCATTCCCACACTCGAGGGCGACGAGAAGACAGGCGCTAAGATAATCCTCAAGGCTCTTGAGGCGCCTGTACGCCAGATCGCTGAGAACGCAGGTCTTGAGGGCAGCGTTATCGTTGACAAGATCGTTCGTTCACGCAAGGTCGGCTACGGCTTCGACGCTTACAACGAAGTATATACAGACATGATCCCCGCAGGTATCGTTGATCCTACAAAGGTAACAAGAAGCGCTCTCCAGAACGCTGCTTCAGTAGCTTCAATGGTGCTCACTACCGAGAGCCTTGTGGCTGATATCAAGGAGGATGCTCCCGCAGCTCCCGCAATGCCCGCAGGCGGTATGTATTAATAATAAAGAACAGCAGAAAGCCCTCTCCGAGCGGGAGGGCTTTATTTCTGTTTTATCACATTTTTCGGAGGTACTATGATAACAGTCAGCAATGTCAGCGTCCAGTTCGGCGGCTCGACGCTTTTCAAGAACGTAAACCTTAAATTCACCAACGGCAACTGCTACGGCGTCATCGGCGCCAACGGAGCAGGCAAGTCCACATTCCTCCGCGTGCTCTGCGGAGAGCTGGAGCCTGCCTCGGGAGAGGTGGTAATGCCCAAGGAGGAGCGCCTCAGCGTACTGAAGCAGGATCACTTCGCCTATGACGAGTATACCGTGCTGGATACGGTCATCATGGGCAACGCCCGTCTTTATGAGATAATGCAGGAAAAGGACGCTCTCTACGCAAAGGAGGACTTTTCCGAGGAGGACGGCGTAAAGGCTTCGGAGCTGGAGGGCGAATTTGCCGAGCTTAACGGCTGGGAGGCAGAGTCCGACGCCTCAAAGCTCATACAGGGACTTGGTCTGTCGGAGGATATACTCTATTCCCAGATGTCCACACTTTCGGGTAATGAGAAGGTAAAGGTGCTGCTGGCACAGGCTCTTTTCGGCAACCCCGATATCATACTCCTTGACGAGCCTACCAACCACCTTGATATAGACGCGGTGCGCTGGCTGGAGGAGTTCCTCTCGGAGTACTTCGGTACAGTCATCGTGGTATCCCATGACCGTCACTTCCTCAACAACGTATGCACCCACATCGTTGATATAGACTACAACAAGATCAAGATGTATGTGGGCAACTATGAGTTCTGGTACGAGTCCAGCCAGCTCATTCAGCGCATGATAAAGCAGCAGAACAAGAAGAACGAGGAGAAGATAAAGGAGCTGAAGGACTTCATCGCAAGGTTCTCGGCAAATAAATCCAAGTCCAATCAGGCAACATCGCGCCGCAAGCTCATCGAGAAGCTGACCGTTGAGGAGCTTCCTGCATCAAGCAGAAGATACCCATTCATAGGCTTCGATATGGACAGAGACCTGGGCAAGGACATACTTCAGGTGGAAGGCCTTACCAAGACGGTGGACGGCGTAAAGCTCCTTGACAACGTAAGCTTCACTCTGGGCAGGAACGATAAGGTAGCCTTTGTGGGTGAGAGCGAGCAGGCTATCACCATGCTGTTCAAGATACTTATGGAGGAGGAACAGCCCGATTCGGGAAGCTTCAAATGGGGCGTTTCCGTTACTACTTCATATATGCCCGTTGACAACTCCGAGTATTTCAACGGCTGCGAGCTGTCCATACTCGACTGGATAAGGCAGTACTCCGTAAAGGACGAGACAGAGACCTATCTCCGCGGCTTCCTGGGACGTATGCTGTTCTCGGGAGACGATGTGTACAAGCCTGTTAACGTGCTTTCGGGAGGCGAAAAGGTGAGATGTATGTTCTCGCGCATGATGCTTTTCGGCTCGAATGTGCTGGTGCTTGACCGTCCTACCAACCACCTTGACCTTGAGAGCATAACCGCGGTCAACAACAGCCTTATCAATTTCAAGGGCGTAGTGCTGCTGGCTTCTCACGACCATGAGATAATGCAGACCACGGCCAACCGTATAATCGAGATACTTCCCGAGGGCGGCTGCCTTGACAGACAGGGCACATACGAGGAGTTCATCGACTTCAAGAAGGCAAACGGACTGCTGTAAATATTGATTTATACGAGATCGAGCCCGAAAGCTTATGCTTTCGGGCTCGTTGTGCTTTCTGCGGTTTTTTCAGCTGCCATAGGGAACAAGCAGCTCCGTACACTTATCCCGCCATTCCTGATAAAACGGGCAGCTGTGTACATATTCCACCGCCGCTGAGGCGTTGTCGTCCTTAGCGGTCAGCGTGTGGCTCTGGGTGTACTCGTACACCCTGAATATCTCATCGTCAACGATAAGGTCTATGAAGTCATACTCCTTTTCGGGAGGCTCCGGCGCTTCGCTGTCCTCGGGCTCTGTATGAGCGCTGACGGTACAGAACGGGTCGGACTCCTTAATAAGGGTATCAAGCTCCGTGAGCTCGCCGCCTTCAATGCTGCCAAGCTGGAAAACATCGCCGAACAGCATGAAATCGTCGTCGCTGCTCTCGGTGAGGGCTGACTTCAGCCAGCGGTCGTCGTCAAGCTCATAGAAATCGGAGTACTCCTCCTCGCTTGTCCACAGGCGGTCGAAGCGGTCTATGGTGCCTTCATTGTGCATATAGAATCCGCACCAGACCCGTCCGCTGTCCTCGATGATGAGATCTGATTTTGTGTAGGAATCGGTATTGTACAGTCTTTCGCGGTAGATGATCCTTCCCGCATTGCCGTTCTGCTCCGATCCTGTATTGGGATTTACGGCTTCCGTAAAGTGTTGTTTGGTTGGAGGCTGCGGGGTCTGGGGCGCTTTTGCTCCCGCACCGCAGCCAGCCAGTAAGAGGGTTGATAAAGCGGCTGATGCCATACGTTTCATGTCATAGCCTCCTAAATCCGTGAAAAAACTTCTCCTATCCTGTCACAAATGAGAAGATCGGCGTTCCTGTCCATAGGTGTCGGCGCCATATTTATGATAATGAGATCTTTTCCCTTGAAGTAGCGGATAAGACCTGCCGCAGGGTACACATTTAGCGATGTTCCGCCGATAATAAGGGTATCGGCAGAAGCGATAGCGTTTACGGCTCCGCTGACTGTGCTGTCGTCCAGTGACTCCTCATAGAGCACCACGTCGGGCTTTACAACGCCGCCGCATTGGCATCTGGGGACTCCTTCTGAGTTCACGATGAACTGTACATCATGGAATTTCCCGCACTTTGAGCAGTAGTTCCGCAGAACGCTTCCGTGGAGCTCGTATACGGTCTTGCTGCCTGCCGCCTGATGGAGACCGTCGATATTCTGGGTTACAACGGCGGAGAGTTTTCCCTCCTGTTCAAGCTGAGCCAGCTTCAGGTGAGCGGCATTGGGCTTTGCGTCGAGACAGAGCATTTTTGCCCTGTAGAAGCGGTAGAACTCCTCAGTCTTTTCCATGAAGAAGGTGTGGCTGAGAATGGTCTCGGGGGGATAATCCCACTGCTGGCTGTAGAGGCCGTCAACGCTGCGGAAGTCGGGTATGCCGCTTTCCGTGGAGACGCCTGCGCCGCCGAAGAATACGATGCTGTGGGAGTTCCTGACTATATCCGAAAGCTTTTCTATGTTGTCCATATTATCGGTCTCCTATCACCTTTACATAGAATTTTCTTGTTCTTGGGCCGTCGAATTCGCAGAAATAGATATCCTGCCATGTTCCCAGGAGGAGCTTGCCTCCGCTGATGATTATGGTCTCGCTGGCTCCCACGGCTGAGGACTTTATATGGGCGTCGGAGTTTCCCTCAGCGTGGCGGAAGCTCTGAAGGTCGGGGAAGAATTTGTCCATGCCCTTGATAAAGTCGGTCTGCACGTCGGGGTCGGCGTTTTCGTTAATGGTTATGGCAGCGGTGGTATGGGGGCAGAATACAAGGCAGACGCCCTCCAGGACGCCGCTTTCCTTTACGGCCTCGCTTACCTCCCGTGTTATATCAACAAGCCCCTCAGCAGGAGTGCTGAGCTTGAAATTGAAAAGCATTTATATCAGTCCTTTCTTAAATCAGGATTTATCAGTGTAGAATTTACAGAAATAATTCAGGGGACATTCCTCGCATCTCGGTTTACGGGCATTGCATATATCCCGTCCGAATTCCACTGTTCTGTGGCAGAAATCCGAAGATTTCTCGGGCGGTATCAGCTTCACAAGATCCTTTTCCACCTTTGCGGGCTCCTTGTTTTTTGTGAGGCCGAGACGTCCCGTTATGCGTATGCAGTGGGTATCCGTCACCATTGCGGGCTTGCCGTAAACGTCGCCCAGTATAAGATTTGCGGTCTTTCTTCCCACTCCCGAAAGGGTGAGGAGCTCCTCCATGGTATCGGGCACCTCTCCGCCGAAGTCGTTTATGAGCTGGGAAGCCATTTCCTTCAGGCTCTTTGCCTTGTTCCTGTAAAAGCCGCAGGGCTTCACGTCCTGCTCAAGCTCGGCAAGGTCGGCCTCCGCAAAGGCCTCCAGTGTGGGGTATTTCTTAAAAAGAGTCTCCGTGACTATATTTACCCGGGCGTCGGTACACTGAGCCGCAAGCCTTGTGGCGAACATGAGCTCATAGGGCTTTGAATAATTCAGCGTGCATACCGCGTCGGGATAGAGTTTTTCCAGTTCCTCCACAGCAAGCTTAGCTATCTCTTTCTTAGTCATTTGCGGGACTCCTTCAGTTTCTTCTGCTTTTCAAGTATTCCGTCGTAGACTCTGTACATCTTCTGGACGGTGTTTTCGAGAAAATAGTAGTGCTTTATATAGAACAGCAGCAGCACCAGTATCATCGTTACCAGCAGCAGGACGGGTATATTTGATGTGAATACCAGCACGGCTATGAATATGGCAAGTATGAGCGCGAACATCATTGTCACGAGGAAATGGACTATCCTCTCGTGCTGCATGAAGGCGATCTTGTCCATATGCTCGGCCATTATCTCGTCCAGCTCTGCGGAGTCGCTGCATTTTTCAAGTCTGTCCTGAATGTACTTCATGTAGTTGGTCAGGTATTCAGTCATTTTATCACGCTCCATGAACAAAGTTAACGAAACTCTACAGAAATTATACACCTTTTTAGCAATAATGTCAATACATCTGCTGCAATTGTTCAGACTTTGTTCAAAATGTAATTTAAGCTTCGTTTAAGTAACTTTTGAGCTATTTGACAAATAATTCTTCATTCTGATTGTGCGTACATACGAATTTACAGGGGAAAATGAAAACATTCTGTTACTATCCTTGATTTTAGCTAAAATGATGCTATAATTAAAGTACAGGACATTCTATTATATAATAGGAGGATATTAACATGAGGAAGAACATTATGAGAAAGGCAGGAGCTGCACTGATGTCGGCGGCTATGGCACTTAATGCCGCGGTTTTCAGCACAGCTTCCGTAACAGCGGCAGATCAGCCGCTGAAGTTCGAGTTCGAGGACGCAAAGATAACAGGGGATATCACTGTTGAAAAGGACTCCTCTGCCAGCGGCGGCTCCGCACTTAAAATGACCGAGAGCGGAACCATAGAGCTGACGGTAACTGTGGAGACCTCGGGCTCGTACAAGCTCACGTTCTATGCTTTTGGCATCGGCACCGACAAGCAGCAGAATCTTTCCGTAAACGGTACATCTCAGGGAGCTATCGGTATCCCTCAGGGAACAGAGTATACTGCCGTTGCAGTACCTGCCATCATGCTGAAGGCAGGCGATAACACTGTGACCATAGAGAAGTCATGGGGATGGTCGCAGTTCGATTACCTCACCGTAGAGTCCATGGCGGCTGCAAAGATCGAGGCGAAGCAGACAACTCCCTGCGATCAGCTTGCTACCGTTGAGACCCAGAGCCTTATGGCTTATCTGGCTGAGGTCTATGGCAAGCAGATAATCTCGGGTCAGCAGGAGATCTACAGCGGCGGTCCTCACGGCCTTGAGACCGAGTTCGAGTACCTCAAGGACACCACGGGACACTATCCTGCTATCAGGGGCTTTGATTACGGTAATTTCTGCTGTCCTCTTTACGGCAGCGACGACGGCTCCACGGACCGTATAATCGACTGGGTAAAGAACAAGGGCGGTATCGCAACTGCTTCCTATCATATCAACGTGCCCAAGGACTTCGCAGGCTATACCATAGGTTCAAAGCTTGAATGGTCTGCGTCCACATACGGCGCGAAGGACACGGATTTCTCTCCCTCAAAGGCCGCTACCCCCGGCACCAAGGAGAACGAATATTACCTCAGCACCCTGAAGACCCTTGCAAAGGAGTTCAACAAGCTTGAAGCCCAGGGCGTTCCCGTGATCTGGAGACCTCTCCACGAGGCAGAAGGCGGCGGCGGTGAGACAGGCTCATGGTTCTGGTGGGGCAGAGAGGGCTCCGCAGCGTACAAGAAGCTGTGGATCTATACCTACGAGACCCTCACCAATGATCTTAACTGCCATAACCTTATCTGGGAATGGAACAGCTACAACTTCGATACCTCAAAGAACTGGTATCCCGGCGACGCTTATGTGGATATAATCGGCTACGACAAGTACAGCTGCACCGACTGGTCAACAGGCAGCGCAAGGTACTATCACAACGACAGTCCCTTTGCCTCCACATTCTACGGCATCATGGAGAAGTACGACAGCGCCAAGATGATATCCCTTGCCGAGAACGACTGCTTCTCAACTCCCGACAAGATGCAGGAGGAGGGAGCTGCATGGCTCTACTTCTGTACATGGTATGACGGCGGCTCGGATAACAACAACTTCCTTTCAAATCCCACCTTCAACACCAAGGAAGACACTATCGCAATGTATCAGAGCGATTACTGCATAACCCTTGACGAGCTCCCCGAAAACCTCTATGACCGAGAGGGCGTTACTCCTCCCGATCCTGCAAAGACCACTACCACAACAACTACCACCACCGATCCTGATGTGACAACTACAACAACGGCTTACAAGTTCGAGATAAAGAAGAAGTCCGTTACTATCCCCGAAATGCCTGCTCTTGCTGTTGGCAAGCAGATGGAGATCAACCTTACAGGCGCTGCCGGCGCTTCCGTAGGCGGTGGCATAGGCTACGGTACCAATGCCGACGACTGGAAGAACATAGAGTGGAAGGGCACTATAGGCTCTGACGGTACACTGAAGACGATGGTGGATATATCAAAGATACCCGAAAGCTTCACCACCTGCGAGGTGCAGGTATGGTGGTCCAATACATGGGACACAGCAGCCGACAAGGGCATAGATCAGCCCTATGAGATAGGCGACTGCACCGTGCGCTTCCTTATGGGCGGAGCTCTTGAGGAGAAATGGGGCGATACCAACCTGGACAACGCGGTAGAGCTTGCGGACGCTATCCTCATCATGCAGGCTCTGGCTAATCCCAATAAATACGGAGAGAACGGCTCCGATAAGATGCACCTCCGTTCAAGAGGCAAGGAGCTGGGCGACGTTGACAGATCGGTTGTGGGTCTTACAGCCAACGACGCACTGTTCATTCAGGAGTACCTCCTCAAAAAGAGAACTACCCTTGACCCCAACGCAGAGTAAACAGAAAAGCTGCATCGCAAGCGTATTACTTACATAGAAATAAATATGTAACTATCGGGGAAAAACCTTTCTGAGGAAAGGTTCTCCTCTGACGGAGGCGCGCCACTTTGTCACTTCGTGACATCTCCCCGCACTGCGGGGAGTCACCCCGAACCCCTTTTCCAAAGACTTTATAGCTGATTTTTTCTATAACAGAGCCCCCTTGTAAGTTTTACAAGGGGGCGAGTTTTTTTGGTGGCTCTGCCATAGAAAAAATTAAATATGCAGCCTTGAAAGAAGCTCGAAAAAACTTCTTCAAAACGGTTTTACTCAATAATTACATTATCATTCAATATAAGTATCACGCTTGCGGTACAGCTTTTTTCGTATACGGCGTTTATTCGCCCATTCTTGCCTTTATGTATTCTTCCAGCAGATCAACTGTCCTGTCCATTCCCAGACGGGAGCTGTTGATGCTGAGATCATAGAGCCTTGAATCGCCCCAGTGACCGCTGCAGTGATAGTTGTGATAGCGCTTTCTCTTGCGGTCCTTCTTGTCGATGAAGGCCTTTGCCTTGTCCTCTGAGAGCTCATACACGTTCATTACGCGCTTGATCTTCTCGTCCATGTCTCCCAGTACGAACAGGGAAACAAGGCACTTGAAATCGCGGAGCTTGGTCTCGGAGCAGCGGCCTACCACTACGAAGGATTCTCCGCTTTCGGCCTTTTCTCTCAGGAATTTGAACTGCATCTCTGCGATGTTGTCCTCTATGGAATTGCTGTAGCCGTTGACTCTGCGTGAGAGCAGGTGATTCTTGGGCTTTTCGTTGTATTTTTCTATTTCCTCGGGAGTCAGACCCGTCTTGTCTGCGATCTCCGTGATGAGGTGACGGTCGTACAGGGGAATATTGAAGCGCTTGGCCAGCTGCTCTGCGATGGCCTTGCCGCCGCTTCCGAATTCACGGCCTACGGAAATAATAACCTGTGGCATAAGTGATCCTCCTTTTACAATATATGTCTGAAATACATTGTATCACATTCTGACTTGAAAATCAATGTTTTATGTATATTTCCCCCGCCGCAGGCGGGGGAACAGCTTTGTATATCAGAGATAGCGAACGAAAAGATATATGGTGGATATAGTAAGTACGATAACGGTGGCGGGAGCAAGCTTTTTGCAGTATCTGCCCCAGCCGATGGGATAGCCGTTCTTCTGGGCAACCGATGTGCCCACAACGTTTGCGGAGGCTCCGATGGGAGTAGCGCTTCCGCCGATATCCGTACCCATTGCAAGGCCCCATGCAAGAGTTGAAATGGAAACTCCCGAGGTCTCTGCAAGGCTCTGTATGATAGGCACCATTGTAGCGGCGAAGGGGATATTGTCCACGAATGCGCTGGCGATAGCCGATACCCAGAGTATGATGGCCAGCATGAGCATAACGTTTCCACCGCTGATGTCGCCGATGAAGTTTGCGATGAGCTTGAGTATGCCTGTTTCTTCAAGTCCGCTTACCACGATGAAAAGGCCGATGAAGAATATCAGCGTCTTGTAGTCCACCTTCTTTATGAGCTCAAGAGCGTGCTTGCCGAAGGCGATAAGGGTGATCGATGCAATGAAAAGGCCTATGGTGGCAACGGTGAGATGAGTTGTGGCGTGAGTGATGAGGAGTATCACAGCCAGAGCGAAGATGATACTGCTGAGTATGAAGTCCTTCTTGTTGGTGATAGCCTCAGAGGGCTTGGGGAATTTGCTCATATCCACGGGCTCGCCCTTGCCGCCTGCTATCTCCTTGCGGAACGCAAAGTAAAGGAACACTACGGATACCAGAAGTGAAATAGCCGCGCAGAGTCCCGTATTGGTGAGAAAATCGAAGAATGAGAAGCCCAGTGACGTACCGATGATGATATTCGGGGGGTCTCCGCACATTGTTGCAGAGCCGCCAAGATTAGCGCAGAATATCTCTGAGAGTATCATGGGTACCGGATTGAACTTCAGCAGGGAAGCCAGCTCTATAGTAACAGCGGCAAGGAACATTATAACTGTGATACTGTCTATGAACATGGAGAGAACTGCCGACATTACCATAAAGGTTATGAATATGGGGACGGTCCTGCATTTTACCAGATAGGCTATCTTCATGCACAGCCATCGGAAGAATCCCGCCTTGGCCATGCCCTCTACCATTACCATCATGCCTGCGATGAAGATTATGGTGGCCCAGTTTATACCCTTGCTTTCGCTTTCCGTGACCTGATACCAGAAATCCTTGGTAGCAAAGCCCTTGAGTGCAAGAGTGTCCATTATTGCGCTTCCGCTGCGCATACAAATACCGAACACAACTACCAGCGTAAGTATACCGCTGCCCAGTGTGACGTAGTGCCTTTCGATCTTGTCCAGGACTATCATTATGAACATCCCGACGAAGATGACAATGGCAAAGATCTGTGCTGCTGTCATATTAACCTCCGACGATATGCGGAAACTCCGCATATTTTCTTTTTATTTTTTGCTTTCCTATTTAATAGAAAAACGCACCATTCCGAATTATAGCACAAAAGGATATTGAATTCAAGGCGAAAATTGATATTTTTTTCACGGATAAGATTTTTGTAGAAATAAACCTTATTTATGGTATATAAAAAAATTTTTTGGTCAGACTGTCGATGGGTATTGCAATAAGGAGCTATTTGTGGTATAATATAATCAGTGTTAAAGACGATAGAACTTGTAAAAGGTTCGTGAGAACTTTTCGAACGGGAGAGAAAAGGATAATGCTCAAATATTTACTGCTGGTAGTGGGATTTGTCCTGCTCATCAAGGGCGCGGACTTCTTTGTTGACGGAAGCTCCGCTGTGGCAAAGCGGCTGAAGGTGCCTGCGCTCATCATCGGAATGACCATAGTCGCCATGGGGACGAGCCTGCCCGAGACCTCGGTCAGCGTCAGCGCCTCACTGCTGGGGAAGAACGACCTTGCCATAAGCAACGCCGTGGGCTCCAACATATTCAATCTTATGGTGGTCTGCGGAATATGCGCGGTGCTGTGCCCTATGGCTGTAAGCAGGGATACTCTCAGAAAGGATATACCCTTTTCGGTGCTGGCAGCAGGCGTGCTGCTGGGACTGGGCGCCTTTACGGGCGTGGTACAGCGCTGGGGAGGTATAATACTCCTCGCGCTCTTTGCGGTATTCCTCTATATGATGATAAGCGCCGCTAAAAAGGCCAGGGAGTCGGGTGAGCTGTCCGATGAGGACGAGTATAAGATCATGCCCGTGTGGAAATGCCTGCTGTGCATTGTCGGCGGCGGAGCTGCCATAGCCGCAGGCGGAAAGCTGGTAGTTGACAGCGCTTCGGATATCGCAAGAGCTTTCGGTATGTCGGACAATATCATCGGCATGACGGTGGTGGCTCTGGGAACAAGTCTCCCCGAGCTGGTGACCTCCATAGTCGCCGCAAGGAAGGGCGAGGTGGATATGGCTCTGGGAAACGTTGTGGGCTCCAATATATTCAATATCCTTTTCGTTCTCGGCATAGCGGCCACCATATCGCCAATGGCCTACACCATGCAGAATACAGTGGACGCGGCCGTGCTCATCGCCATGAGCCTGCTGGTGCTCCTGCTGTGCGCACCCAAAAAGAAAATGCTCCGCTGGCACGGAGCGCTGATGCTTGCGGTATACGCAGGCTATACAACTTACATCTTTGTGAGATAAGGAGTGATCTTCATGAAATGCGAGACCTGCGGTTCGGAGCTCAGCGGTATGCAGCCCCAGTGCCCATTCTGCGGTACGCCGGATCCTGTTTTTGCCCGTCGGTACAGGCAGTATCCGCCGCCGCCTCCGAGGAATAATATGCCGCAGAATCAGTATCAGCAGAATACATATCCCCCTCCGCAGAATACATATCCTCCTCCGCAGAATATGACGCCGCCGCCCTTCATGTTCGGCGGACGCTCCTTTGACAGCAGCAACGATCCCGCTGAGGGAGCGCTGATCCTGTTATCCATTCTGTGTCCTCTGGTGGGCCTCATATTTGGCATAAAATGTCTGAGCGACGGCGAAAAGCGTGCAGGCAAGGCCTATCTGATAGCAGCCTGCGTTTCCTTCGGACTGTATCTCCTTTTGGTCTTTGGAGGAGCGCTGCTCTCGGCATTTTCGTCCGGATACTGATAAAAAGCTCAGCCCCTGTGCATATGCACAGGGGCTTTCTGCTGTATGTGAGCCGGTATGTTATGTCAGAATTCCAGCTCGTCTGTTATCTCAAAGCTGTCAAGATCAACTGATACGAACTTATTTGCCGAGAGAGCGTAAGCGTGATTGCCTATATAAAGCGCTCTGTCAAAGGTGAAATTGAGAAGCTGATCTGCAAAGGGATCCTCTGATGTGATCTCACCCTTCTTGACGAACTGTCCGTCCTCAAAGCTGAAGAACTGGTACTGTCTCAGACTCTTTGCTTCCTCGTAGTTGCTTGTGTCACAGCTTATGGGCACGCCTATGAGATTCTTCTCAGGTGCAAGAAGTATAGCCTTTCTGTCCCATACAGCCTCTGACGAATAGTACTGATAATCAAAGTCGGTCTTGTTTTCCCAGATGTATACATCGGCTGCTTCAAGGTTATTGGGATCGGAGTTGTCGAACATGGTCATTCTCAGACCTGTTATTCTTCCGTTCTCGTCTGCGTCCTGACCGAAGCCGAACAGCAGTCCCTCGCCCCAGCTCTGCATATATGTGCTGAAGCCGTTTATCTTGAACTCGTCAAGAACTTCGGGAGCCGCAGGGTTGCTGAGGTCAACCGCATAGAGGGGATCGGTCTGGCGGAATGTTACCACATAGGCCATATTGCCGCTGAAGCTTGCGGACTTGAGTTCCTCGTTCTCGCCGAGACCGTCTACGCTTCCCACCATGTTCATATCCATGTCCAGAACATAGACTCTTGTGTCCTTTTTGACGCTGGTGTAGGTGTAGTAGCCGTCATCGTCGGAGAAGTAGTCCTTGATTATGGCCTCAAAGAAGGTGTCGTCATCATCATACTTGTGGAATTCGCTGGTAACGTCGTTGAATGTGGCTGCCACGCGGAAGTATCCGTCGTATTCGCTCATGGAGAACTGATCCTTTACCACGCCGTCGATATTGGTGCTTGCCATGGGGATTATCTCTCCGTTGCTTATGGATATGCGGGTGATATCCGTGGTATTGTAGTCCTCTGCGTTATTTGCAGCAACATAGAGGTTGTCTGCGGAGCAGTAGATGCTGCCGCTGTTGCCTGCAAGGGTTTTCATATCGCGGATTGCGGGAGCTCCCGACTTGTTCAGGTCTATGCTGCCGATAACGGAGTATGACAGCCATTCCGTGCTGCCGAAACCGCAGTCGGGGATAAGTATATCGTCGGGATGTATGGGCTCGCAGCAGTCGCTGAGACCGCAGGAGGGGATATATCTGCGTGTATCGCTGCTGGTCTTGATATCGGTGAAGCGGCTGCTGGTATAATCGGTGATGAGGAGCATAAATCCGTCGGGAGATATCCTTACATCGTGGAAATAGCCGTCCTGTCTGTATACGTCTATGAGCTGAGGCTCGTCTTCGATGGTGTAGAAGGCGATGATGGTGTTGTTTGTGACGATCCTTTCATCGTAACTGTCAACAGAGCCGTACATATAGGCATTGGTGTTGTCGCTGCATATCACAGCCAGCATACCGTTATAGATGTACATCTCGTTAACGTATACATTTGTACTGTTTTCAGAGTCGATAACGTCTGTCAGGTCGATAGAGGTGCTGCCTGTGAACTTTCCGTCCTGAACGGTGGCAACGCGGAGAGTGGGGACAGTATAATAGTCGCTGTTATAGGGATTGGTGACGTAGAATATGTGCTTGCCGTCGGTCTTGACGATATCGGCCTCCATAACGTCCTTCTCCTGATTGTAGGTGTCGGAGTGGTCGGGAGTTTCGTCCCCATCGGGCTCTGTTGAGGGCTCATCGGGCTCGGTGACAGGTTCGGTATCAGGCTCAGTTGCAGGCTCGGTAAGGGGTTCTGTTGCAGGCTCCGGCTCATTGTCATTATCCCTGTCGATAACGGGGATCTCGGGCTCGGTTACCTGGCTTCCGTTTGTCTGGGGCGTCTCCACAGATGAATGAGCTGCAGCGGTAAAGTCAGTATCTTCTGCTTCTTCCAGAGCAAATTCTTCGTCGTATACCGCACCAAAGCTTTTCTTTGAGTAACTGCGCTCAAGTCTGAGACGCTCCTTTTCAGCCTTTTTGCTGGCCTTCTCAAACATGGTGTAGACCTGATCGTAGTCCTTTGCGCAGCTCATATAGCTTGCCTGGAGCTTCAGCTCGGGAGCCTGTGTCGTACCCTCGGGAGCCTTGGTGCCGTTTGTGGTACCCTCGGTTACGTCAGAGAATCTGTGTTTATTAAACTTTCCATTGTTCATTGTGTATGCAGCAGTACCGCCGATGACTGCGCAGGCTGCTGCCGCAGCTGTTATGCGCCCTGCCATTGAGATACCGCTCCTCTTTTTCTTTGGAGCCTGCTCGTCCAGCATTTTCTTTATATTCTCGGGACGGAGCCTGTCGGGAACGGGCTCTGAATTGAGCTGCTCTCTGATCTTCTCGTCATTGTTCATAAAGCTTCTCCTTTCGGGATCATAGTTCGGGGGTGAGTTCGAGCCTCAGCTTTTCTTTTATCCTTGCAAGGCGTGAACGCACCGTGCCTGCCTTTATACCGCAGACCTGTGATATTTCGTCGCTGGTATAGCCTCCCAGCACGGACATGGAGAGCATGAGACGCGACTGACTGTCAAGCCGTCCCACTGCTTCCCTGAGCTCCACCGATTCAAAGTCGAAGCTGTCAGACAGGGGAGAGTCATCTGTCGGTTCGTCCACAGGCTCATAATATGTATGCTGTTTCTTTTTTACCTTAGCGGCCAGTATCGCCATTATCCAGCTCCTGAATTTTTCGGGGCTGCGAAGTTTCTTAATATTGCAGAACGCGTCCAGTACGGTGTCGCTGACGGTGTCGGCAGCGTCGTCGGGGCTTCGCAGACTGTACAGCGCGATATGATAAAGGTTTTCATATACAGTTGCGTAAAGTCTGGCAAAGGCTTCCGTATTTCCTTCGCGGGCGAGTCTGACGTCTGCTGAGAAGTCGTTCATGCGAATCCCTCCTTTTGAATCCGAATTCATAACATAAGTGTCGCTGAGGGCAGCTATTGTTGCACGGGGCAAATAAAATCGGCAGATTTCACAATGACAGCTGCCGCCCATTGTAAAATATAACGGTATAAAAATATTAAACTGTCAAAAATGCGGTTTTGGTGGAAAAAATGAAGAAAACTTCATTGACAATTCTTAATAATTAATGTATAATTAAGGTGATTTTAATTGACTTGCGGATAATATAATGAATTATCATGCGGAATGGGCGCCGCAGGTGTAAAATAATTCATATATCTCCGCAGTAAAAGCACAGGGGTGGAAAACTTGATCAAGAAAAAGAGAATGATCTTAGGCGTCGTTGCTGCTGAGGCAAACAGCATCGAGCAGCGCCAGATCATAAAGGGTATCGCCAGATTTGATCAGTGCGTGGGAATAGATACCATAGTCTTTTCCAACAACTATAATCCCAACGTGAAGGAAAAGGAGCTTTTCTGCGAGAACAGGATATACGACCTTATCCTCTCAGATGAGCTTGACGGGCTTATAGTCATCTCCGAATCCTTTGTCAACGAGGAGCTGAGAAAGATGATCGCCGATTATCTTTCCAGAAAGAATATCCCCATAGTGGTAGTAGGTACATATCTTCCCGAAATGGATCTGCCTCACTGCACCTTCATCAATACCAGCGATGAGAACGATATCGAGGATATCACCGATCACCTTGTTGAGAAGCACGGGTTCACGGAGATAGATATTATCACAGGCTACGATTTTATCGAGGCCTCAAATCTGCGTGTAAACGGATACCGCAAATCCCTCGAAAAACACGGTATCGAATATGACGAAAAGCGCGTCCACTACGGAAATTTCTGGATGAATTCGGGAGAGGAGCTTGCCGAGCGTTATCACAGAGGCGAGCTGAAGCTCCCACAGGCGGTAGTGTGCGCGAATGACTATATGGCTTACGGACTTATCGACAAGCTTGACGAGCTTGGCATAAAAGTGCCCGATGACGTTACGGTAGTGGGTTATGAGTTCGTGGGTGACCGCTTCATGCATAATCCTATCCTCACCACATACAAGCGCAACCGCGAGAGCATAGGCGAGGACGCTGCAAACATGGTGTACAGCCGCCTCAAAAAGAGAGAATTCCTCTTCTCTCCTCCACAGGGCGAGCTCATATGCGGAAACAGCTGTACCTGCGGCATAGACCGTCCTCTTTATACCAGAGAGCTGAAAAATGCAAGGATAAAAAGAGAGTACGATAACTGGAACCTCTTCAATCCTCTCGATCAGAAGCTCACTGAGTGCAGGACGCTCAATGAGTTCATAGATATATGCGGCACCTTCCACTGGCAGGTGAGAGGCATACAGAGCTTCTATCTCTGCCTGTACAAGAACTGGTATGACAGCGAGGCCGATCTCTCGGATATACTCTCCTGTCAGAGCATGGTGAGCTGGGAGAAAAGAACTCCCTTTGATATGCAGAAGTACAACTTCGCAGCTCTGCTGTCAAGGAATTACGAGCCTGCCATATACTACTTCAATCCGCTTTTCTTCAACGACAGACTGTTCGGACATCTGGTGCTGAAGTACCACGATCCCGATACCTATGACGATATCTACCGCAACTGGCTGAAGTCGGTATCCAACGGACTTGAGTTCCTGCGCATGAAGAACGATATCCAGTACCTTACACAGTGCCAGAACCTCTCCGATCTCCGTGATACTCTTACGGGTATGTATAACGATACGGGCATGAGGAAGGCATATCACTCCACAGATATCGAAAATCAGGAAAGCTGCCTTGTGATGATGAGGATAGGCATTTCCAACGCAGGCTTCTATGAGCTCAGCGGAAAGATACCTGCCATAATGGACGCCGCCGAGGCTGTTACCCAGTTCTGCGGAAGCAGCGACATCTGCGGCAGGATAAACGATAATACCTTCGCCTGTATCATACAGGGGGAGACCGATATCGCCCTCCTGGAAAACAGGCTGAATTCCATAATGCTCCAGCACAGCATATATACCGATCAGTACGGCATAGACTCATTTGTGTGCGCAGCTGTAAAGTGTACCGAGAAGTCATACACTAAACTGACGGGGATATGCTCTGATCTGCTTGCCGAGCGCCAGCGTGAGAAGATGGAGATGCGTATGCGTCCCCACTATGAGGATATGCTTCATATCAGGAGCTATATCTACAGCAATCCCCAGGACAGCTTTGAGTCCGAAAAGCTCCAGAAGCTCTATCCCTACAGCGCAGGACACCTCCGCGAGGTATACAAGAAGTGCTTCGGGGTCAGCATACATAAGGACTGCATAAACGCGCGGATGGCAAAGGCAACATACTGCCTGACGGTAACTCCTCTGAGTATGGCGGAGATAGCGGAGCAGTGCGGCTATGTGGACAGCAAGTACTTCCTGCGCCAGTTCCTTGCAACGGTGGGAGTAACGCCCAATCAGTACCGCAATATGGCGAAGTAGGCAGCGCCGTTCCGGGCTGTTAGTCGTCAGCTTTCAGGGGCGGTTATCTGTTGTCCGCGATGATAATGTAATTACAGGGGCGTCCTCGGGGCGCCTCTTTTTATGCAGTGCCATTTCCGTAACGGTAACAATGTATATCTCTTCCTTCCCTTGCCTCTTGAAAGCAGGCAATATACTTTATCACATTAAATCACTGAATGAAGGGAGAAGGGAAGGAAGAGTAAATGTCAGTACCACACCGCCCATGCAGGGATAACGAACATGAACTGCAAAAGCCCGAAAGCTGTTACCGAAATGCTTTCGGGCTTGTTTTATTGTTGCTGCTTGTGGTTTTCAGCAGGTTCATTTGTTGTGACCGCCGCCCTCTTCAAGATAGTCCACTGCCCATTCCAGCTCATAGTCCTCGCCGTCGCGGAATATCTTCATAGCCGCGTCGTAGTCGAGAGGTATGTGGACTTCCACGGGATCACGGCTTACGCCGTCTGCACGGGTGTCGTTATAGGGGGCTCCCGTTTCGTCCAGCACCAGCTGCACGGGATAGGATACGCTTACAATGCTTTTGGACAGTACACATCTTCCGCCTATCATCTGGCCGCTGCCGTTTGGATCGGTAATGCCTGCCAGCGTAACATTGGGGAGCTTTGACAGACACCGCGCCGCGCTGTCGCCTGCGCTTACACAGTTGAGATTTGTCAGAGCCACCACCTTCAGATCGGAAAACTCTCCGTCGCCGCGGATAATGCGCTCCGAGACCTTGACGTACCCGCCGTTCCTGCGTATACCGAGGCACTCGCCGCAGAGCTCCTCATCGGTGAGGAGACTGACCAGGGCGTTTCCTATCTCTCCGCTGCCGCCCATATTGTTTCTCAGGTCAATGACAAGATACTCCATGCCCTGCTCCTTCAGTCTGCGGAGCTTTCTGCGGAACATCTCCTTTGCCCATTTGCTTTCCCCCGTATAGAAGGCGAGCTCGTCACGGACAGAGCCGCCTGAAGTCTCGGCGCTCAGCTGCATATATCCGCATTTGTCGTCAAGCATTCTTGTGCTGAAATTGGACTTCAAGAACTCCGTGAGGTGTTCGGGCCAGCGGAAGAAAAGGCTGTACATCTCGTCGTAGGTATGCTCGTTCTCAATAGCGGAGAGGACAGCAGTCTGCTCCCTGCCCGACTTGTCTATAAACGTGACCTCCACGGTCTCGCCGCCTGTTGCAGACAGAGTTATCAGGGCAAGACGGCGGCCGTTTGATTCAACGGGAGCTCCCTCGGCGGGTATCATTTCCTCGGCGGCCTCCGCAGCGGGTCTGCCGTCCCATTTTGTGATGACGGTGCCGTCGTCTATGCCGACAGCTTTCACCTCGTCCTCGGTGCAGACCGCGATGATATCACCGTTGTCCAGCTGTACCATGGAAAGTCCGTAGTCTGTGAGCTCA
The DNA here is from genome assembly GCF_947301925.1 of uncultured Ruminococcus sp. GTDB lineage: Bacteria > Bacillota > Clostridia > Oscillospirales > Ruminococcaceae > Ruminococcus. The sequence goes on along the minus strand of NZ_CAMYUE010000011.1, from coordinate 58,183 downwards.
AATACGGAATGATACTTATTTCTGTCATAATGCGTGCTTACCTCAACATGGCCGTCGTGGAGCTCGCTGCAGAACAGGGTGACGGCGTCTCCGAACATGGCCTTGTCCTTTTTCCTTTCCGCTTCCTCCACCATGGGCATATATTTATCCTCAAGGGCGTAAAAATCTATCTCCTTCCAGTCCCTGATGACGTAGCTCCTGTCCAGCTCTCTCACCAGAGCATGAAAGGAGCCTGTGTAGCTCTTGCGGGAGAAATTATGGAGCTGATTGGATATAAGGCAGAAACGCAGGGCAAATACTACGGACAATACTGCGGTCACGGTCCCGAATATCCTGTAGCCCTTTTCCTGCTCCGCACACATCATTGGTATGAATGCCAGTACGGATATCAGGTACATGGGAGTGTAATTGCTGAGAAAGCCGTCGGCTCCCGAAACATATATAAAATAGTGTACAGATGTGATGAGAAAGGGGATAAAGCAGAGGTTCTTCCAGCGTTTGAGCCTCTGCTCGTCATACTTCCATTTATGGTGGAGCACGGCCAGTATCAGCATTGTCAGCAGTACAGCGCCGCACCATATCAGAGCTGTTTTATCGGTCCCTGCAAGCGTAAAAAGGACTGTTCCGAAAAAGTTCTTCATATCACGCCTCCTATCATACTGAAATTATACATCAAAATCCATAATGTGTCAATGAAAGAGCCTACGGTCTTTCACGGATAAAAAAAGCCGCAGCACGGTAAATGCTGTGGCTTTTTAAGGGCGGCGTCCTACATATTTATAGAACGGGACGTCGAGGACGCCGTCCCCTACTTAGTTCTTAGCTCTTAGTTCTGTTACTGGTTTGCTCTGCCGAGGAAGGCTGCACCGATGATACCTGCGTCGTTGCCCAGCTTGGCAATAACGATCTCGGTATTCTTGGGAGAGTTGCGTGTGTATACTTCCTTTGCCACAAGCTCCTTCATGGGCAGGAGGAGGGGATCGCCCTCGTTGCATACGCCGCCGCCGATGCAGAGGATATCGGGCTGGAAGATGTTGATGGTATTGGTGATGCCTGCTGCAAGGTACTTGATGTACTTGTCAACAACAGCCTTTGCGTACTTGTCGCCTGCTCTCATGCAGTCGAAGGAGGTGCGTGCGGTCACCTTGCCCTTTTCCTTCTCTGACTGAGCCATTATGCTGTCGGGGTGCTCTGCGATGGCCTCCTTTGTCATGCGGATAAGGCCTGTAGCCGAGGAATAAGCCTCAAAGCAGCCCTTTCTGCCGCATGAGCACTGTGCGCCGTCCACCTCGATAACGGTGTGGCCGATCTCTGCGCCTGCGAAGTTGGAGCCTGCATAGATCTTGCCGTCGATGATGATACCGCCGCCGACGCCTGTGCCGAGGGTGATGCAAACTGCATTTCTTGCTCCCTTTGCAGCGCCTGCCACGAACTCTCCGTAGGCAGCTGCATTGGCGTCATTCTCAATGAATACGGGCTTGTCTATGGTCTCCTGTATGTACTTCACCATGGGAGTGTTCTTGAAGCCCAGATTGTTTGAGTACTCGATGATGCCTGTTTCGCTGTTGGCGATACCGGGAGTACCCACGCCGATCCACTGGATCTGATCCATGGTAAGGTCAGCGTTCTTTACAGCCTCTATAGCCATTCTTGCCATATCGTCGGCGATCTCCTTCTCGGGACGGGGACAATTGGTCTTTGTGCTTGCCTTTGCGATGATGTTGTAATCCTCGTCTACCACACCTGCAACGATGTTGGTGCCTCCGAGGTCGATACCTACATAGTATTTCATTATATATATCCTCCTTATTGGATAGTTGTGACTATGATATCACAATTTCCTTTTATAGCAAATGCGCCTGTTCCCGCGGGAACGAACACGCTTGTGCCCATTTTCAGTTCCAGCCTGTAGTTATCGGCTGTAAGCTCTCCGCCGCTGCCGCCTATCATGAGGACATGGGCGAAGGAGCTTTTATCCGCACAGAGCTCAAGCTCCTTTATGAGCCTGTGGCGGTTCACGTTGAAGTATTTGCAGTCCGCAAGGAGCTGGGTAACTACGCCGTCAAGCTCCATGCCGTAAACGGGCCTGGACGGATCCGAGGACTCGGTATTTGTTACCTCTATAGCCTTTTCTATGTGGAGCTCTCTGGGCTTGCCGTCAGCACCAAGTCTGCCGTAGTCGTATACGCGGTAGGTCACGTTGGAGCTCTGCTGTATCTCGGCTATGAGTATGCCCTTGCCGATAGCGTGGAGAGTTCCCGGCTCAATGAAGAATACATCGCCCTGCTTTACCGGAACGCGGTTCACCTTGTCCATGAGGGTGTTATCCTCGACAGCTCTGCGGAATTCCTCCTTTGTGAGCTTTTCCCTGAAGCCGTATATGAGCTCCGAATCGGGAGCTGCGTCGATGATGTACCACATCTCGGTCTTGCCGTTGTCATTTTCGTACTTACGGGCGTATTCGTCATCGGGGTGAACCTGTACGGACAGGTCGTTCTTTGCGTCTATGAGCTTCACCAGCACGGGGAAGCTGTCTGTGCTGCGGAATTTATTGCCGACGGCTTCGGGGTGGAGCCTTATGAGCTCGCTGAGCTTCATGCCGTCAAATTCGCCGCCCTCTATGACGGATTCGCCGTCGGGGTGGCAGCTGAGCTCCCAGCTCTCCGCAAGACGCTCCTTGTCGCTTTCCTTGCCGAACAGTGTGCGGAGCCTTTCTCCGCCCCAGATATAGTCCTTGATAGGTGCTTTAAGATAGAATGGTCTCACTTGATATCCTTTCCTGTCTTGTCTGCGGACTGTGAAGCGTCCGCCTTTTTTGAGAGCTTTGCGAATTCCCTGTCGAAGTCCTCCGCAGAGCCGTTGTATACATTAAGGTCTATGTGCTCCTCGTCGCCGTGATAGCCTGTGAGAGTGCCCTTGTCGCTGTACTGCCAGAATTTCCAGCTGAGCAGGTCGGGCTCGAAGTTTACGCTTCTTATCCACAGTGGATAGTCGGAGAAGTTTTCCCTGATATACCTGAAATACACGGGGAGAGTGCTGTAGATTATGGGCTTTGTACCGTAGTAGGCCTCCAGCCTTTCAAGGAGTGGACGGAGTATAGCCTCGGTCTCCTCCTGAGAGGGCTTGTTGCTGCGCTTGTCGGCGTAATACTCGATATCAATGACAGGCGGCATATCTATCTCGTCCTTTCCCACGGCGGCTATGAAGTTATCCGCCTGGGTCTCGCCTGCGCTGTCAAAGCTGAAGAAGTGGTAGGCCGACACTCTTATGCCTGTTTCCGCTGCCATGTCAAGATTGCGGCGGACTGACTCGTCCGTGTGTCCGCTGCCCTCGGTGGCCTTTATGAAGGCAAAGGAAACGTCCTGCGCCTCAAGCTCATTCCAGTTTATATCGCCCTGATAGTTTGACACATCGACTCCGAAAACGGGGTACTTCGTCCTGTTTACCTTAGCTGTCGAGAAGAACAGCGACGCTGCCGCAGCAGCTGCCATGAAGGTCACGCCTGTCAGTGCGCATATTATCTTTCGTTTCATTATCCGCATTATACCGAAACAACTCCCCGCGCTCCCGTTTTGTTCTGATAAGGGAGCAGTTAGCTGTATGCTCAAAAAGTCATACAATAATATAATAAACTAAAATGCGGAAATAGTCAACAGTTTTTTTGAAAAAAGGATCAAGAGCTAAGAACCAAGAACTAAGAGCTAAGAACTAAGACAGGATATTTTCAATGCATACAGGAAGTGTATTGATTTTTGCGGGAAGATATGCTATCATTGTTTGGGAAATACTATCACGGGGAGGAAATGTCATGGACTTTGAGGAAGAATACAAAAAGAACAGGACTGCAATGAAAAAGTGCAAAAAAACAGAGACCTTGATATTCATAGTTTTTGCATTAAATATCGCTGTTGCAGGATTTTATCTCTTGTTAGCTATTTCGGGAGATCTGCTCTGTATTATCATTTCCGTTCTCGGACTGGCAGGCTCCGCACTGGGCATTCTGAGCGTACACAAAAAGGATTCCGCCCTTGCCATTGCCGGAGGAGTGCTCATTATTGCGGAGGTAGGCGCCATGTTCTTTTCTGACGGCTTCTCTGTTCTGGGAGTTGTGGAGGTCGCCGTATTCACGTATTTCGCCGTGTATAACTTCCTGAACATAAAGAAGTACAGATGGCTCGAACAGCAGGACGGCTTCCCGAATTTCGAGCCCCGTCTCAAGGAATACGACATGGACAGGGCACAGCGCAGTATAAAAGACCCCTATGCGCAGAAAATGGAAGAAATGAAAGCGAACAACTCCCACGAAATGCAGGAGCTGTGACAGATACCGCAGGCATTATGTCTGCGGCCTTTTTTATGCGCAAAAAAGCTCCGAGGCGGTGAAGCTTCGGAGCGTATATTCATATTATCCCGTAAAGCTGCCTGGGGTCGCGGGGATCGAAGGGGACCAGCCTTCCGCTGCGTGATAGCACCAGTCCGCTGTTGCAGCCCACGGGGGTCAGCGAGAACTTGCCGCCGCGTCTGTGTGCCGCGCGGAAAACGCCGCCAAGCCGTGAATTCACCGTCAGTCCTGCCAGCTGGAAGGTTATGCCCTTCTCGGTTATCTTTATATCCAGCGCAGGCATATCCGCAAAGGGGTGGCAGACCATGCCGTCTGCGGCATAGTGGCCGCGGAGGGGAGTCACCATGGTATCACGGTAAAAACGGTACAGAAGAGCTGCAACGGCCTGCTCGCTGTCGTAAAGGCGTTTTCTTATCTCCTCCTCGGGATTGTTCATGACCTCGGGGATCTCAAGGGCTATCCTTTCGGCGCTGCTGTTCAGTGCGGTGGTGAAGCTGCTGCGCATTGCAAAGCGGCGGAGCTGCGAGTAGCCGATGTGCTGCTCGGCAAGAAATTCGGGGTACATCGCCGCAGCCAGCTCCTCATAGGCTATATGCATGGGGCGCTTCTTTGAGAAGTAGGTCCATTTTACCGCATGGGGCAGGCAGCACATATCGGAAATGAAGTGGACGGCTCTGCCGAGGTAGGCGGCAGCCTGTTTCATAAAGCCTGCGTGGTACATGGTCAGCGCCATGGTGAAGTCCTCCTCGAACATGGTGCGGGCGCTTCTTGCAAAGAGGTCCTTGCCGTTGCGGAAGTAGCCGCCCACAGGGGAGTAAGCCCTGCCTTCGGTGGAGCAGGCGCAGTAATAATGTCTGCCTGCGCCGTTCTCGCGGTCGTCCTTGTCATCGGGGAGCACTGCGTATGGCAGCATGATATCCAGCATAGGGCGTATGAGCTCCTCGGCCTCGGGGGCAGTCTCTGCAAGGAGCTTCATAGCGCGGAGCAGGAGCTCCTGATGTATCTGTGAAGGCGGAAGCTGTTTTTTTGCCTGATATTTTTCAGTGAGAGCGTGAAGAAGATAGGCTGTATTTTTCCATTTATTGTACATTGTTAGCTCCTTTCATAAATCATAATCTGCAGCGTGACGCTGCACCCTTGCCACGTTGTCGCCGGTAAACCCGCTCACAGTCATTGATATCGCTGATCGTACATCGCTTACAGCGCATATCCGTCGCAAATCATCACATTGTAGAGGCGGATATCATCCGCCCGACGATTACAGTCATTTATAATAAACATAAATTCTGCGGACGGCCACCGGCCGTCCCTGCAAGTACTGATTATGATTTACTATAATTATACATCTCAGGGCGGAGAATGTCAATCGGAAAAGAAAAGGACGTTCCGAAGAACGTCCTTTGATATAGCTTATATACGGTTATCAGCCGAGCTCTGCAAAGTACTTGATAGTTCTTACCATCTGTGATGTGTAAGAATTCTCGTTGTCGTACCATGAAACTACCTGAACCTCGTAGAGGCCGTCGCCGATCTCTGCAACCATTGTCTGTGTAGCATCGAAGAGTGAACCGAATCTCATGCCGATAACGTCAGAAGAAACGATCTGATCCTCGTTGTAGCCGAATGACTCGGAAGCAGCAGCCTTCATAGCAGCATTGATGCCTTCCTTTGTTACGTTGTCGCCCTTAACAACAGCTGTAAGGATAGTTGTTGAACCTGTAGGAACAGGAACTCTCTGTGCGCTGCCGATGAGCTTGCCGTTGAGCTCGGGGATAACAAGGCCGATAGCCTTAGCAGCACCTGTGCTGTTGGGAACGATGTTAGCAGCACCTGCTCTTGCTCTTCTGAAGTCGCCCTTTCTGTGAGGACCGTCAAGGATCATCTGATCGCCTGTGTAAGCGTGGATAGTGCTCATGATACCGCTCTGGATAGGAGCATAGTCGTTGAGAGCCTTAGCCATGGGAGCGAGGCAGTTTGTTGTGCATGAAGCAGCTGAGATGATCTTGTCGTCAGCTGTGAGAGTCTTCTCGTTAACGCTGTAAACGATTGTAGGAAGATCGTTGCCTGCGGGAGCAGAGATAACAACCTTCTTAGCGCCTGCGTCGATATGAGCCTGTGACTTGTCCTTTGAGCAGTAGAAACCTGTGCACTCGAGAACAACGTCTACGCCGATCTCGCCCCAGGGAAGCTCTGCAGCGTTAGCCTTTGCGTAGATTGTAAGAGTCTTACCGTCAACTGTGATAGTACCAGCCTCGTCATCAGCTGTAACTGTGTGAAGATTCTCACCGATCTTTCCGCAGTAGCCGCCCTGAGCTGTATCATACTTGAGAAGCTGAGCGAGCATTGAGGGCTTTGTAAGGTCGTTGATAGCAACTACCTCGTAACCGGGAGCATCAAACATCTGTCTGAATGCAAGACGGCCGATACGGCCGAAACCATTAATAGCAACTTTAACTGACATGGGATATACCTCCTAAAAATTTGTATAGTCTTATTATAACGCAACTCGGAAATTTTTTCAAGAGGTTAGATAAAAAAATAACAGAAAATTTGTGAAAAGTGCATATTGTACAAATGCCGCTGTGGGCTCGGCACTGATTTTGTGGCTATTTTCTTTTTTAATACCCGGGGGCAGAGTATTTCATTTTTCTTCCTTTTGTAGTATAATATACTTATTATTATTTGTCTGCGCAATGCAGAGAACGGAGAGCCTATGGATATCAACAATGAACTGAAAGGTTTTTTCGAGAACCCCCTTGCCGGGGAATACATCAGCTGTACGGATAATCTCGTGAGACGTTCCGTTACGGGAATATCCGCGTCCTGCGAGCTTCTGAAGGAGATGACGGACAGACAGGGCGGAAAGGCGGAAAAGGAGCTTATAGACGGCATAATGACCTCCTGCTGCGAGCTCATGCGGAATGTGGAGCTGAGCCGCGTCCTTGCAGGGGGAGCCTCCGGGACGGAGGGAGAGTTCACCACGGTAAGGCTGGACAGCTTCCTGCGGGATCTTGCTGTGAGCTGCGGCGAGAGTACGGGCGGCAGGTGTACCGTGAGAACGGGGGAGCTTCCTGCTTCCTTCGTGCGCACCGACCGCGAGGCGCTGAGCTTCTTGCTGCTGAGCTTCATCAGAAGGCATATCATAGCCTCGGAGACGGGCGAAGCGGACTTTGAGATAAAATGTGGAGAAAACGACAAAAAAGTTGAGCTGAAAATAACGGCTTCAGGGACATTTGTGGACTTTCCGGATATGGCAAGACCCGATTTTTTCAGTGCGTATCACCGTGAGGTGTGCATGGGACTGGCGGAGAGAGCAGGGGCTTCTGCGGAGCTTTCCGAGAGGGCTCTGTCCGTGGTAATACCGCTTCCTGACGGCAATTCGCCCGCTTTGCTGGAGGCTCCCGCGGCGGAGCCCGAAAGGGGCTTTTTCAACCCCTTCAGCCTGATGCTGGCGGATATCTGAGCACAAAAACGACAGGATTGTGACGAAATAGTAAAACTTAGCATATTAGACAGAATAATCTGAAAATTTTGTTGACATTATTCAAAAAAAGTTGTATAATGGATATGTTGAAAAATTTCAATGTTATTTCAGAAAAGATCACTGATCTTTCGGAGAGTGTTTATGAGCAAAAAATATGAGATCGAACGCAAATTCCTTGTGGAGTTCCCCGATGTTTCCGAGCTGGACGTCAAGCGCAGGATAGGCATAATCCAGACCTACCTCAACAGCGTCAACGGCACACAGCGCAGAGTAAGATCGGTGGACGAGAACGGAAGCGTGAAGTACACCTACACGGAAAAGGTGTTCCTGACTCCCGTTACCCGCGAGGAGAACGAGTATGAGATCAGCGGCGACGAGTACCGCAGCCTGCTGAGCCATGACCGAAGGGACTGCCCTCCCGTGGAGAAGGTCCGCTATTGCTTCGATTATCACGATCAGCTTTTCGAGCTGGATACCTATCCCTTCTCGGACAAGCTGGCTATCATGGAGCTGGAGCTCGGCTCGCCCGAGCAGAAGATCGACTTCCCCGACAACGTAAGAGTGCTCAGGGAGGTATCCTCTGACGTGAGATACTCGAATTCAGCCCTTGCAGCAGCAGGCGCTTTCCCTGAACAGCAGATTGGAGAAAAGATCTAATGTCGGAAAAATTCCTCGCCGCAGACAGCCCCGAACAGCTCTCGGCGCTTTTCGGCCAGCTGGACGGCAACATCAGCAGGATACAGAAGGATTTCAACGTGACGGTCGTCAGCAGGGACGGCGGCGTTAAAATAATCGGCGACGGCGATACCGAGGGAGCCGAAAAGGCTCTCCGCGCTATCATGAACATCGCAAAAAACGGCAGCTCGGTCAACGAGCAGACTGTCAGATACGTCACCTCAATGGTGGCGGACGGCGTTGAGGAGCAGCTTCAGGAGCTCGGAGGCGACGGCATATGCGTCACCGCCTCGGGAAAGATACTCCGCCCCCGTACTGTGGGACAGAAGCGCTATACCGACGCCATAAGGAACAATACAATAGTCCTCGGCATAGGCCCTGCGGGTACCGGCAAGACCTACCTGGCAGTCGCCATGGCCGTGAAGGCCTTCCGCGAGCATAAGATAAAGAAGATCATACTGACCCGTCCTGCCGTTGAGGCAGGCGAGAAGCTGGGCTTCCTGCCCGGCGATATGCAGGACAAGGTAGACCCCTACCTGCGTCCGCTGTATGACGCTCTTTTCGATATGTTCGGCGCGGAGAGCTTCGCACGGTATATGGAGAAGGGCATTATCGAGGTGGCTCCGCTGGCTTATATGCGCGGACGCACTCTCGACGAGGCGTTCATTATCCTCGACGAGGCTCAGAATACCACATCGGAGCAGATAAAGATGTTCCTCACCCGTCTCGGAAGCGAGAGCAGGATGGTCATAACAGGAGATATCACCCAGATCGACCTGCCCGATACAAAGAGATCCGGACTGGTGGAGGCCATCAAGGTGCTGAAGGGTATCGACGATATAGAGATACACCGCTTCTCCGAAAAGGACGTGGTGAGACACAGGCTCGTACAGGATATAATCAAGGCTTATGAAAAATATAGTGAAGGGAGAAAGAATAATCATGGCTAAGTTAAAGGTTTACGTCAAGAATAATCAGACAGAGGTGAAGGTGCCCGTAGGTATCAGACTGCTCATCAGAAGATGCTGTCAGGCAGTGCTCACCACCGAGAATTTCGGCAAGGACGCTGAGGTAAGCGTTTCATTCGTCAGCAATAACGAGATAAAGAACCTTAATAAGATATACAGAAACAAGGACGCTGTCACAGATGTACTGTCATTCCCGCTCACAGGGGAGGACGGCACCGTTGAGCTCAATCCCGAGACAGGTGCGGTACAGCTGGGCGACGTTGTCATCTCACTGGAGACTGCCGTAAAGCAGGCTCAGAACTTCGGCCACTCGCTGGAGAGAGAGGTGGGCTTCCTTACAGTACACTCAATGCTCCACCTTCTGGGCTACGACCACGAGACAAGTCAGCTGGATCAGCGCATCATGCGCGAGAAGGAGGAGTCCGTGCTTGAGAAGCTCGGTATCTCAAGAGACGCTACATTCGTTGTGAACGGAGAAAACAACTGATGCCGAGAACAGCTTTCGTCACTATCGCAGGACGCACCAATGCAGGCAAATCCTCCCTCCTCAACGCTATCGTGGGAGAGAAGATAGCCTCAGTCAGCAACAAGCCCCAGACTACCCGCACCCGTATAACGGGTATACGCAATATCGGCGATGTTCAGCTGGTATTCTTCGATACCCCCGGACTCCACAAGCCCGTGAACAAGCTCAGCGAGCATATGCTCAATACGGTGAAGGAGTCTGTCAGCGACATCGACGCGGTGGTTTTCGTTATGGACTGCACCAAGAAGATAAACCAGCAGGAGCTGGATCTGCTGAAGTCCATGAATGCTTCAAAAATGCCCATAATACTGGTGCTCAACAAGATAGATCTGCTCAGGAACAAGGACGAGCTGGCTCCTGTTATCGCCGAACTCACCTCAAAGGTGCAGTTTCAGGCTGTGGTGCCTGTCAGCGTTACGGAAAACAGCGGCGTGGATATAGTCATTGACGAGATAATCGCTCTGTCGGAGGAGTCGGTTCATTTCTTCCCCGAGGATATGATAACCGATCAGCCCGAAAAGGTGCTGGCGGCGGAGATGATACGCGAGAAGCTCCTCATGCTCCTCAGTGACGAGGTGCCCCACGGCATAGCCGTCGGCGTTGAGCAGATGAGCGAGAGAGAGGACAAGGATATCCTCGATATATCGGCTGTTATCTACTGCGAGAAGGAGTCCCACAAGGGCATCGTCATCGGCAAGGGCGGAGCTATGCTGAAAAAGGCTTCCACCGCCGCAAGGATAGAGCTGGAGGACTTCTTCCAGATAAAGGTCAACCTCAAATGCTGGGTGAAGGTCAAGGAGGACTGGAGAAACAGGGAAAATCTCATCAGGAGCTTCGGGCTCTCGGAGAAATGACCTTCCCGATAATAACAGGGAGCTTCTGAAATGACTACTGTTGAAGGCATCGTCCTTAAAGAACGTCCTGTGGGAGAACAGGACAAATTCATAGATATACTCACAGGAGAGAGCGGAGTTCTCGAGGTTTCCGTGAAAGGTGCAAGAAAGATCAGCGGAAAATCGGGGAGCTCTACTCAGCTTCTGGCTTATTCTCGGTTCTGCATAGACAAAAGAGGCAGCTATATGTACCTCAACAGTGCAGAGCCGATACATATTTTTTACGGCCTGCGCGATTCTCTCAGCAAGATCTCACTGGCCTCGTATTTTGCGGAGGTCATGCGCTTCTGCATAAAGCCCGAGGCTCAGAACGGCGATATCATGCGGCTGATGCTGAACTGCCTCCACTACCTTGAAACGGGAGAGCGAGGTGAGCGCTTCCTGAAGGCTCTCTTTGAGCTGAGACTTATGTCGGAGATAGGATATATGCCCGATATTGTCGCCTGCAGGAGCTGCGGAGTTTTTGAGCCCCCGGAGCTTTTCTTCTGTATCCCCGACGGCGGCTTTTACTGTGCGGACTGCTTCGACGGCAGCAGCACAGACGACTATATGAAGATAAAGCTGCCTGTGCTCAGCGCAGTGCGGCACATAGTGCTGACGGATTTCGGCAGGCTGTTCAACTTCCGCGTGTCCGAGGACACACAGGAAAGGCTTTCGGCTCTGGCGGAGTCCTATATGCTCACCCATCTGGAGCGGAGCTTCGGCACTCTGGATTTTTACAAATCTATTCAGTGATCAGCAGGGCGGCGTTCCCTGCGAATTGTTATAAAGAGGAAAAAATGGATAAATATTTGAAAACACTTGAACTGGACAAGATACTTGAAATGCTGGCGGAGCTCACCTCCAACGAGGAGACCCGGCGCATGGCATTGGCGGTGCGTCCCGACAACGACCTTGAAAGAGTGCGCTATGAGTGTCTCAAGACCTCTCAGGCGCTGTCTCTTTCGGTGCAGTTCGGAACTCCGCCTTTCAGCAATTTCAAGGACATAAGCTCCGTTGCCGCAAGAGCGGCCTCGGGAGCCGTCATATCCCTCCGCGACCTGCTGGACATAGCGGCTATGCTGCGCCAGATAAAGGCTCTTGCGGACTGGTATGCACACTGCGAGAACGTGGAGACGGAGCTCAGCTACCTCTTTTCAAGGCTCCAGCCCAATGACTGGCTGCTGGAAAAGCTGGAACGCTCCATCATCTCCGATAACGAGATAGCCGACGCCGCCAGCCCCGAGCTTGCTGCCATACGCCGCAAGATAAACCGCGCAGGTATGCAGCTCCGCGAAACTCTCGACAAGATGATAAAGAACAAGACCACCCAGCAGTACCTTCAGGAGAGCAATGTCACCATTCGTGACGGGCGCTTCGTGCTTCCCGTCAAATCCGAGTACCGCAGTCAGGTCAGCGGTCTTGTACACGACACCTCCGCCACGGGTCAGACCATATTCATCGAGCCCATGGCCATAGTGGAGGCCAATAACGATATCCGTATTCTGGAGGGCAAGGAGCAGGAGGAGATTGAGCGCATCATACGCCAGCTCTGCCGCGACTGCGGAGACTATGCGGAGGTGCTTTCCGAGAACTACAAGGTCTGCACTGAGCTGAACCTCTACTTTGCCAAGTCTAATCTGGCGGCGAAGCTGCGCTGCTCGCTGCCTGCCATAACCGACGACGGAAAAATGCACCTGAAAAAGGCTCGCCACCCCCTTATCGACAGGAACAAGGCGGTTCCCGTGGATATCAGTCTGGGGGAGGACTATCAGGCGCTGATAATCACGGGTCCCAATACCGGCGGTAAGACCGTATCCCTGAAAACCGCGGGACTTCTTGCAGCCATGACTATGTGCGGCCTGCTCATACCCGTTGCCGACGGCAGCAGTATCTCCGTATACGACCATATCCTTGCGGATATCGGCGACAGCCAGAGCATTGAGCAGAATCTTTCCACCTTCTCCTCACATACCAACAAGGTCATCGAGATACTCAGCACCGCCGACGAAAAGTCTCTGGTGCTCCTTGACGAGCTGGGCTCGGGCACAGACCCCGTTGAGGGCGCGGCTCTTGCCATAGCCATAATCCGCAGACTTATGGAAAACGGCGCAAAGATAATGGTGACTACCCACTATCAGGAGCTGAAGGTGTTCGCTATAGACAGTGCAGGAGTGGAGAACGCCTCCTGCGAGTTCGATATAGAGACCCTTCGTCCCACATACAGGCTCATAGTGGGCTCTCCCGGAAAGTCCAACGCCTTTGCCATATCCGAGAGCCTCGGTATGCCATCGGATATCATCGAGGACGCAAAGTCAAGGGTCAGCGAGGCAAATACCCGTCTCGAGGAGGTCATCGGCAAGCTTGAGGCAAGCCGCATAGAGCTGGAAAGGAAAAGGGACGATATCTCCCGCCTGAGAGCTCAGACCGCAGAGCACGAGGAGGCTATCCGCAAGGAGCGCGAGGCTATTGAGGCTGCCAAGGCCGACGAGCTGGAAAAGGCAAGGCTCCGCGCTATGACCATAATCGAGCAGACAAAGGCGGAGTCCAACGAGCTCATCGACGAGCTGGAAAAGCTCCGCAAGGAAAAGGACAAGAAGGACTTCAGCGCCAATGTGTCGGGCATGAAATCAAAGACAAAGCAGAGCTTCAACAAGATGTACGATACCGCAAATCCCGTGGAGAAGCGGGATCCCAACGAGGGCTACGTCCTGCCGAGAAAGCTCCGCCGCGGAGATACGGTCTATGTGGTGGATCTCCAGCGCAAGGGCATCGTTTCGGGCGAACCCGACGGCAGCGATTTCGTATACGTCCAGATGGGCGTCATGAAGACCAAGATGAACATATCCCGTCTCAGACTTGAGGAGACGGAGAAGGTCACAGTGGGCAGCAAGTCCCTGAGACCTAACCGCAAAATGAACAAGATAGGCGTAAAGGCGGAACGCAGAGGCAAAATGGAGCTGGATATCCGCGGCTGCGCCTGCGACGACGGAGTTTACCAGCTTGACGCATTCATAGATCAGGCGGTAATGTCCAATATATCAACAGTCACTATTATACACGGCAAGGGTACGGGACTTCTCAGACAGGCAGTACACAGACGCCTGAAGTCTCACCCATCGGTAAAGAGCTTCCGTCTCGGTCTCTTCGGTGAGGGCGAAGACGGAGTTACAGTGGCAGAGCTGAAATAACAGGCCGCTCAGTGCGGCGGAAGGGGGCGCACAGTGAAGAAACGCAGGACCATAGCCGTTGTGGCGGCAGATGTTTTCAATGATTACATGAACGATATATTCACGGGCATTTCCGAACAGTGCAGAGCCCTCGGCTATGACGCCGTAACCTTTCTGCTGGCCTTCAATATGGACAGCGGAAGCCTTATACAGCAGGGTGAGGAGAATATCTTCACCCTCATACGCAAGAACGTCATCGACGGAGTTATCCTCATGGCAGGTAATATCGCCAGCCAGAACCTTGTGGAGAAGTTCCGCAAGGTGTTCTCGGAATGGGATATACCTGTGGTGGCAGTGGATTACGACCTTGATTTCTGCGAGAGCATCTATGCCGAGGATACCAGGCTCTTTGCGGATATGACAGATCATCTCATCGAGAAGCACGGGTGCAGGCATATCATGTGCCTGACAGGCCCCGAGGGGAATACTCCCGCCATGTCAAGGCTGAAGGGCTACAGAGCCTCTATGGAGAGACACGGTCTTGAAGTAAGGGACGATGATATAGTCTACGGCGATTTCTGGAAGATAGACTCACAGAAGCTGGCCAAGGCCTTCATAGACGGCACCAGAGAGCTTCCGGACGCAGTGGTCTGTGCAAATGACGTCATGGCAAGACATCTCTGCGATTCAGCGGTAAAGGGCGGCATAAAGGTGCCGCAGCAGCTGAAGATAACGGGCTATGACGCCGCTCATGAGGCTGTCATGGAGATACCGTCGCTGGCAACTATAAGTCCCGCCAACGGCAGAATGGGTGCAAGAGCAGTATGCAGACTCCACTCCATGATAACAGGCGAGGAGGCTGAGATAGTTCCTGCCCTCGGCAGCGGCGAGCTGGTCTTCGCCAAGAGCTGCGGCTGCGGCAGCAATGTCAGCTACGCCCTTGCAAAGCGCGAGGACTACCACAACAGGACCGAACGTTATGACAATTACTACAACAGAAGCGGTATGCTCGAAAGGCTTATGGAGGAGAAGAACCTTGACGGGCTGCTCCGCAAGCTCAACGGCTTCATATATACCATAAACGGCCTCGATACCTATATGCTGTGCCTGTGCAAGAACTGGGACAACGTGGAGGAAGAGGACAATGACTATATCCGCGAGGGCTATGCGCCAACCATGGAAGCGCGTTTCATATATGCGGACGGTCGCGCGGAGTTCCCCATAAGGGAATTCCCCTCGGAGGATATCCTCCCCGATTTCACAGAGGATATCTGCGGCGAGCCCTCCATGTACTTCCTGCTGCCCGTACACTTCATGGACCGCTGCTTCGGATATTCCGTGTTCAGGTTCAGCGATGTCCGCAAGGCGGTGAGCAGCATATTCGCCCAGTGGAACAGGAATATCAGCATATCACTGGAATTTCTCCGCGTGCGTACCAAGCTCACCAGCATAAACCAGAGGATATTCATGAGCTCTATCCGTGACACCCTGACGGGTATCTACAACAGAAAGGGCTTCAACAGGCTGTCCGAGAGCATCTTCGTAAGGGCAAGGGACGAGAGAAGGCCCCTGTTCGTGATGATGGCCGATCTGGATCAGCTGAAGATGATAAACGATAATTTCGGCCATATCGAGGGCGATAACGCCATAACCGTGGCTGCAAACGCTCTTCAGAGCAGCTGCGAGCTCAATGAAGTCTGCGCCCGTATAGGCGGAGACGAGTTCGCAATAATAGGCTGCGGAGATTACTCCGACGAGCAGATAACCGAGCATATGGAGTATGTCCGCAGCTACTTTGACAGATATAACGCCGGTTCGGGAAAGAAGTACGAGGCAGGCCTGAGTCTCGGATATTATCTGGGCGTACCAGATGAGGGCACTGAGCTGGAAAAATACATTGATATCGCCGACGAGATGATGTACGCCGACAAGGTACGCAGGAGAAAGCTCAGGGATAACTGAGATGACGGTATATTTCAATAATATATGTGTCAAGTATTGACAAAACAGGCAAAACATGATAAAATAAAATGAATTGCAAAAGAAGCTTCGGTTTCAGAGCAAGACTATTGACCACTCCCTTCGGAGTTGAGGCCATACGGACAGCCGGGTCAAATGCCGACCGCCGATAATTCGGCTGGCAACTTCTGTTGCCTTATTGATTCGACTGTATGTCGATAAAGTTTTTATAAGTTCTCATCAGCTTGTGAAAGGTCAATAAGAGTAGTAAAAGGTAGTACTTGCTTGTATAGACTCTGAAACCATTTGTGAAGTCTCTGCGCTGAAAGCATAGGTATTTCATGCACACAACGGCTGATAAGGCCTTTGTGTGCATTTTTTGTTTGAAGGTGTGGTTTTATGGAGAATAAGCTTAAACTCTACGGATTCAATAACCTTACGAAGTCTCTGAGCTTCAATATATACGATGTCTGTTATGCCAAGACGGCACGCTCGCAGCAGGAGTACATCGCCTATGTCGACGAGCAGTACAACTCCGAGCGTATAACCGATATCATGACCCATGTCACGGAGATGATAGGCGCACAGGTGCTGAGTATGTCCCGTCAGGACTACGATCCCCAGGGAGCCTCCGCTACCTTCCTTATCGCGGACGATACTATGGTGCCCGCAGGCGGCAGCGAGACCGTGGCTCACCTTGACAAGAGCCATGTCACCGTACACACCTACCCCGAGTTCCATCCCGATACCAGCATCGCCACCTTCCGTGTGGATATCGACGTTGCCACCTGCGGAAAGATAACTCCGCTGACAGCTCTCGATTACCTCATCGGAAGCTTCGATTCCGATATCATCACCATGGATTACAGGGTAAGGGGCTTTACCCGCAATCTCAGCGGCGAAAAGCTCTTCATCGACCACGATATCACCTCCATACAGAACTACATCGACGACAAGATACTGGATAAGTACGACGCCGTGGACATAAACGTCTATCAGGCGAATATGTTCCATACAAAGATGCTCATAAAGGAGCTTGACCTTCAGAATTACCTGTTCAACACAGATGTGAACGAGCTCCCGCCGCGGCGCAGGCTTGAGATAACCAACGCCCTGCAGCGGGAGATGATAGAAATATTCAGCGGAAGGAACGTGTTCGGAAATGGCTGACCTTTCCCAGACCAGTGCGCCCATATATGAAGCACTGAGAAGATTCCGCCGCATGAGGGTAGTTCCCTTTGACGTCCCGGGACATAAAAGGGGACGGGGCAACATGGAGCTCACCGAGTTTCTCGGCGAGGACTGCATGAACGTTGACGTCAATTCCATGAAGCCCCTGGACAACCTCTGCCACCCCGTATCCGTCATCAAGGACGCGGAGGAGCTGGCTGCGGAGGCCTTCGGCGCCGCAAATGCCTTCTTCATGGTGGGAGGCACCACCTCTGCGGTACAGAGCATGATAATGTACGCCTGCAAGGAGGGCGACAAGATAATCATGCCCAGAAACGTCCACAGGAGCGCTATCAACGCTCTTATCATAACGGGAGCCGTTCCCGTATACGTCAATCCCGACGTGAACCGCAAGCTGGGCATAGCACTGGGTATGTCCGTGGCTCAGGTGGAACAGGCTATACTGGACAATCCCGACGCCAAGGCCATAATGGTCAACAATCCCACATACTACGGCATATGCTCCGACCTGAAAAGGATAACGGAGCTTGCTCACGCCCACGGTATGCTGGTGCTTGTGGACGAGGCTCACGGCACACACTTCTACTTCGGCGATAACTTCCCCGTGACTGCCATGGCGGCAGGGGCGGACTGCGCCTCGGTAAGTATGCACAAGTCGGGAGGAAGCCTTACACAGAGCTCATTCCTGCTTCTGGGAAAGGCCATCAACGCTGATTATATGCGTCAGGTGATAAATCTGACCCAGACCACCAGCGCCTCGTATCTGCTGCTGTCAAGTCTGGATATATCGAGAAAGCGTCTTGCCCTGGGCGGCAGGGAGATATTCGCCCAGACCGTGGAGATGGCTGAGTACGCCCGCTCCGAGATAAACGAGATAGGCGGATATTATGCCTATTCCAAGGAGCTGGTCAACGGCGACAGTATCTACGACTTTGACGTGTCGAAGCTGAGTATATACACCCTGCCTATCGGGCTTGCAGGAATAGAGGTCTATGACCTCCTCCGCGACGAGTACGATATACAGATAGAGTTCGGCGATATCGGCAACGTACTGGCCTATATCTCCGTAGGCGACAGAAAGCGGGATATCGAGCGGCTTATAAGCGCTCTTGCCGAGATAAAGCGCCGCTTCGGAAAGAGCGGTGCGGATATGCTGACACAGGAGTACATCAGCCCCGTGATAGCGGAGACTCCGCGTAAGGCATTCTACGCCGAGAAGCGCTCCCTGCCCCTTGATGAGGCGGCAGGAGAGGTGTGCAGCGAGTTCGTAATGTGCTATCCTCCCGGTATACCCATACTGGCCCCCGGAGAGCTCATCACTGCGGAGATAATAGAATACATAAAGTATGCCAAGGAAAAGGGCTGCCAGATGACGGGAACCGAGGATATAAACATCGAAAGGCTCAACGTTCTGGACTTTTAAGAAAAAACGCAGGATCATTTCTGCAAACACTATATTTTTTTATTTAAGGAAGGTTTAAAAACATGAACATGAAGAAGATCGGGATCACTATGAATATACTTATGGGCGTTACGCTCAGCTTCTTTCTCTCGCTGATGGGCAATCTGACAGCAGAGGGCGGCTTCAAGCCCGTGGCATTTCTTGCAAGCTTTGCAGTCAGCACCATCATCAGCCTTATCATAGGCTTTGTGATACCCATGAGAAAGCTGGAGACAGGAGCGGTAAAGGCCATGGGCCTCAAGGAGCGCAGCCTCCCTGCAAATCTTATTTCCGCACTTATCTCCGACCTTATCTACACGCCTGTTATCACACTTGCTATGATAGCTCTCGCAAGGAAGATGGCAATGAAGATGAGCAACGGTCACGCAGATCTTCCGCCCTTTGGCGTAATGTTTGTGAAATCGCTTATCATAAGCCTTATCGTGGCTTATATCATCATACTCATAGCGACACCCGTATATCTTAAACTGGTCATGAAGAAGAACGGCGCAGCAGGTCCTCCCGCAGGCGGCCCTCCTGCCGGCAGGAAGTAATTATCAGTTTTCTGAAGGCTGAAGGCCTGAAAGGAGATCTATTATGGAATTATGGTTCACGGAGAGACATACTCCCAATGTAAAGTTTTCAATAAAGGTCGATCATCAGCTCTACAGCGGAAACAGCGAATTCCAGCGCATAGACGTGTTCGACTCAAAGGAATTCGGACGCTTCCTCACCCTTGACGGCTATATGATGCTGACGGAAAAGGACGAGTTCATATATCACGAGATGATAACCCATGTGCCTATGGCCGTACATCCCAACCCGAAGAACATACTTGTTATCGGCGCAGGAGACGGCGGAGTCGTCCGCGAGCTCACACGCTATCCCTCTGTGGAGAGCATAGACCTTGTGGAGATAGACGAGCTGGTGGTGGAGGTTTGCAGGAAGTTCCTGCCCACTACTGCCTGCCGCTTCGACGATCCGAGAGTCCATGTGTACTACGAGGACGGCGTCAAGTTCATACGCCGCTGCGAGGATCAGTACGACGTTATCATCGTAGATTCCACCGACCCCTTCGGCCCCGGCGAGGGACTCTTCACCAAGGAGTTCTACGGAAGCTGCTTCAAGGCGCTCCGGGACGACGGCATCATGGTAAATCAGCACGAAAGCCCCTTCTATGACGAGGACGCCGCTGCAATGCAGCGCTCCCACAAGCGCATAGTTGAGAGCTTCCCCATAAGCAAGGTCTATCAGGCGCATATCCCCACCTATCCGTCGGGACACTGGCTTTTCGGCTTTGCGTCAAAGAAATACCACCCCACCAACGATTACAACGGCACAAAATGGAGTATGCTGGGCATAAAGACCCGCTACTACAACCCGAGGCTCCATACGGGAGCTTTTGCCCTGCCGTGTTATGTAGAGGAGCTTCTCAGAGATGTTGAATAAGAATATACAGACCTTCATCGCCTGTGACAGCGAGTATGAGGACGCGAAGATAGTCCTCTTCGGAGCAGGCTTTGACGGCACCACCAGCTTCCGTCCGGGTACCAGGTTCGCACCCTCTGCTATCAGGAACGAGAGCTTCGGCATAGAGACCTACAGTCCCTATCAGAACAAGGATATGACGGACTACGGCTATTTCGACAGCGGCGACCTTGAGCTGCCCTTCGGAAACACCCGGGGAGCCATAGCCGATATCTCGGGCCGCGCCGCTCAGATACTGTCCGACGGCAAGCTGCCCTTCATGATAGGCGGCGAGCATCTTGTGACCCTCGGCTCTGTCATGGCTGTAAAGGATAAGTATGAGGAGCTGTACATCGTACACTTCGACGCTCACGCCGATCTCAGGGACGACTATCTCGGTCAGCAGCTGTCCCATGCCTGCGTACTGAGACGCTGCCACGGGCTTGTGGGCGACGGACATATATTCCAGTTCGGTATCAGAAGCGGCGACCGCGAGGAGTTCCGCTTCGCCGACGAGCATACGGAAATGCATAAATTCAGCTTTGAGGGCCTTGAGGAGACCGTGGAAAAGCTCAGGGGAAAGAAGGTATACTTCACCCTTGATCTTGACGTCCTTGATCCCTCCGTATTCCCCGGAACGGGAACTCCGGAGGCAGGGGGAGTCACATTTGACGAGCTGAGAAAGGCTGTGACTCTGGTGTGCAGCAAGCTGGATATAGTGGGCTGCGACGTGAACGAGCTCAGTCCCGTATACGACCAGAGCGGCGTTTCCACAGCGGTAGCCTGCAAGATCATAAGGGAAATGCTGCTGGCGCTTTCATAAGTGAAGCAGCTGCTGCGGCAGGATAAAGGGATTTCCTGCGCAGTACGATTTTACAGGGGGGAATGAAAATGAACAATAAAAGCAGCAGAAAAACTGTAATAGTAATATGCTCTGTGATAAGTGTGCTGATAATAATTGGAACAGCATTGGCTATAATACCATTCGTTCTGTTCAACAATATTGCGGACAAGTCCATGTCCGTCATTGATAACAGTTCGCACGACATCACTGTAAAAGCAGAGATAGCCGAGAACCTGACCCGTCAGGACGAAGACGGCAATACCGTGTATACTCCCGTATACGAGTATGAATACAAAGGGAAGAAATACCGTGTGACGTCGGATATCGGCTCTATCCGCAAGAAGTATGATCAGGGAGACAAGGTGGAGATAATGATCTCGGCCAGCTTCCCGGGGAATATGTGGGATCCTGCCTACAACTCCGCCACAGCTTTCAGAAAGGCGCAGAGCGGTATGTCAAAGGTCATGCTGCTGATGATTCTGGTGCCTGCGGCGGTGATACTGATTATAGTGATAGCAGTGACGGTTTTGATACTGAAGAGCATGAAGAAGAATGAGCCTGTATACGACGGCGGCTCTCAGGAGGAGTACACCGATCCCAACGACGATTACAGAGGTTGAATGATATGAGATTTAACTATCACAAAGAGTTCGGAAAAAGTAATTACAGAAATGCGGACCTTGATGAAAGGGACGAAATTGAACAGTTAATGCAGCTGTCGGCTCCCGATCGGAAAAAGGCCATGGGGTGTTTGATGTCGGTTGCTATTGCTATCTCGCTGCCCATTATCCTCATAGGCATTTTTATAATCAAAAGCGGGTTCAGGCGTATCGACGAGCTGAATATCAAAAAACAGCAGTGTACTCAGCGCGTCAATTCCATTGTTGAGGAGATAAAAACCGAAAAAATAAAGGAAGAAGATTCGGATGGATACAGTCATGAAAATACTTATTACAGACCCGTTTTGAAATATGAGTTTCAGGGACGTGAATATCATAAAAACGGAATGCGTTATTCTACCAGGCATTATAATATCGGCGACCTTATTGAGACATATGTAGACCCTGCTGATCCTGAACATGTGTATATACCTGTTTTTGAGGAAAAAAGTTCTTCATCGCCGAAAGCTATCTTTTTTGGCGGTTCGATATTTCTGATTTTAGGACTGCTTATTCCTATATCGTCTTTTATAGCATATAAACGCAAGGGATTGATATAGTATAATGGATCTCGGGTGATAACTATGAATATATTCAGAGCGCGTAACGATTCGGGACTTGCGGAAATACGTCTCAGATATCTCCGCGAGGACTTCCCCGATATGACAGAGGCGGAGGAGGAACGCATAAAGGCAGGTCTGCCGCGCTATTATGCGGAGCACCTGAACATTGACTTCTTTGCCTATATTGCAGAGGACGAAGGCAGGATAGTGGGCTCGGCCTTCCTTGCGGTAAGGGAGCTCCCGCCTAATCCAAGCTTTCCCAACGGCAGGGTGGGAACGGTGCTCAACGTCTATACCGAGGCGAGCAAGCGCAGACAGGGTATCGCCACAGCTCTCATGGAGCTCCTTATCGCGGACGCAAAGACCATGGAGCTTGACTACATCGAGCTTAAAGCCACCAAGGACGGCTATCCGCTGTACAGGAAGCTTGGCTTTGAAAAGAGCGTTTCTCCCTTCACTCCCATGAAGCTTATGCTGAGATAAGCGGCAGGGCACGGGGCGATGCAGAACTTTATCATAAAACTGAATGAGTCTTTGGATATATAGCTTAACTGACAAGGGGGCGAAAAGCTGTGAATCTGATGTTTGCTGTTATCATAATGGGTGCATTTGTTGTAATAGGAGTGCTTTACCTTTTCGGTATGATAATCAAGAGACTGAAGTGCAGCGAAGAGGTAGAGGCGACGGTTGCAGAGCTGATACCCAATAACGACTCTGACTCAGGGCGCACTTATTATCCCGTCTTCACATACAGGTATGAAGGTGTGGACTACAGAGTAAAAAGCAATTTCAGCTCCTGGTTTATAAAACTGAGCGAGGGACAGCAGGTCACGCTCTTTATAGACCCTGACAAGCCCGGGAGAATATGGTTCCCCAGGGAGACCATACACAAGGTCATAACCATTGTGTGCTTTATTGCTTCAAGCGCATTGATAATGATGGGATTCTATCTGTCATATAAAAAAGGACAATAATATATTAAAGATACGGAGGAATAAAAAATGGGAAAATGTATGATAATCGGCTGCGGAGGAGTTGCTTCCGTTGCTATCCACAAGTGCTGCCAGAACAGCGAGGTATTTGAGGGCATAATGATAGCCAGCCGTACCAAGTCCAAGTGCGACGCGCTGAAGGAAAAGCTCCAGCCCACCACAAAGACAGTTATCGAGACCGCACAGGTGAATGCCGATAACGTTGACGAGCTGGTGGCTCTCATCAACAGCTACAAGCCCGATGTGGTGCTGAATCTGGCGCTGCCTTATCAGGATCTCACAATCATGGACGCTTGTCTGGCTACAAAGACTCATTACGTTGACACAGCCAACTATGAGCCCCTTGATACCGCTAAATTCGAGTACAAGTGGCAGTGGGCATACCGCGAGAGGTTCGAGCAGGCAGGTATCACAGCCCTTCTCGGAAGCGGCTTCGACCCCGGTGTTACGGGAGTATTCTCCGCTTACGCCATGAAGCATGAGTTCGACGAGATAAACTACATCGACATTCTCGACTGCAACGGCGGCGATCACGGCTATCCCTTCGCTACAAACTTCAACCCCGAGATCAATATCCGCGAGGTTTCCGCCAAGGGCAGCTACATCGAGGACGGCAAGTGGGTTGAGACAGAGCCCATGGAGATCAAGCGCGTTTACAACTTCAAGGGCGTGGGCGAAAAGGATATGTACCTCCTCCACCACGAGGAGCTGGAGTCCCTTGCACTCAATATCAAGGGCATCAAGCGTATCCGCTTCTTCATGACCTTCGGCCAGAGCTATCTCACACATCTCAAGTGCCTTGAGAACGTGGGCATGACCTCTATCGAGCCTATCATGTATGAGGGCAAGGAGATAGTACCTCTCCAGTTCCTGAAGGCTGTACTTCCGGATCCTGCTTCACTTGGTCCGAGAACAGTTGGCAAGACCAATATCGGCTGTATCTTCCGCGGCAAGAAGGACGGCAAGGACAAGAACTACTACCTCTACAACATCTGCGATCACCAGGAGTGCTACAGGGAAGTGGGCTCCCAGGCCATCTCCTATACCACAGGCGTTCCCGCTATGATAGGCGCTATGATGATAATGACAGACACCTGGAAGAAGGCAGGCGTTTACAATATCGAGGAATTCGATCCCGATCCCTTTATGGAGGCTCTCAACAAGTGGGGACTTCCCTGGGAGGAGGACTTCGATCCGGTGCTGGTCGACTGATTTGAGCATAAAAAGGGTCATAGTCTTTACGCTTTTTGCGTTTTACGTCATTTCGGCAGCCTTTATGCTGTTCCTTATGAGAGAAAGCCTGTGGGGCGTATGCTCCTACGGTGAATACTTCCGTGAGAACACCAACTTCGTGCCCTTCCGCACGGTGGCGGAGTTCGCAGGCTATCTCCGCAGCAATGACGACATCTACGGCGATATCTCCGCAGAGAATATCTTCGGGAACATCATCGCATTTCTGCCCATAGGCGTGTTTTTTCCCGCAATATGGAAGAAGCAGCGCAGGTTCGGCTCCTTTGCCCTGACTGCGGCTGCGGTGATAATAAGCGTGGAGATCATACAGTTCATAACAATGCGCGGCGCCTGCGACATCGACGATTTTATACTGAATTTTTTCGGCGCTGTCATCGGTTTTTCACTTTCAAGGCTTACAATAGTAAAAAAGCTGGCATATGTCGGCGAAGAATAGAAAACAGGAGGAAAGAAAAATGGATTTTTTCAAGAGTTTAAAGAAGATAGTGGCAGTAGCTGCTGCAACAACTATGCTGGTACTCACAGGCTGCGGCAAGAACGCAGGCAATGAGGGCGGCAGCAAGGAGAGCAAACCTGCCGAAAAGGCTGCCGGAAACACTATCGTTATCACCCTTAACACCAAGGAAGCTCCCTTAACCTGCGAGAACTTTGAAAAGCTGGTAAAGGAGGGCTTCTATGACGGCCTTACCTTCCACCGTGTAGTTGACGACTTCATGGCACAGGGCGGCGACCCTCTCGGCACAGGCATGGGCGGCAGCGATGAGACCATCAAGGGCGAGTTTTCACAGAACGGCGTTGAGAACAATCTCTCTCACCAGAGAGGCGTTGTATCAATGGCAAGAAGCATGGATCCCGACAGCGCTTCCAGCCAGTTCTTCATCTGCTATACAGACTGCTCATTCCTTGACGGACAGTATGCCGCATTCGGTACCGTTACCCAGGGTATGGAGATAGTTGATGACTTCCTGAAGGTACCCCGTTCAATGGGCGGCGACGGAGCTGTTTCATCTCCCGACACACCTATAAAGATGAAAAAGGTGGAGATGATCGATCCCGATGCAGACGGTTCACCCAGAGTTCAGATCACAATGGACGACTTCCTTAAATAAGCAAAATGTTTGATGTAAAAAAAGTGCCGACTCCCTGCTACATAGTGGACGAGCCGGCGCTTATCCGTAATCTGGAGATACTCCGCGGCGTTTCCGAAAGGACGGGCGCGAAGATACTCCTTGCACAGAAGGCTTTCTCATGCTATCATCTATATCCCATGATAGGGCAGTACCTTGCAGGTACGGCCTGCAGCGGTCTCTTTGAGGCAAGACTGGGATATGAGGAGATGGGCGAGGAAAACCATGTTTTCTCGGCGGCTTACCGCGAGAGCGAGATAGACGAGATAATATCATACTGCGGACATATCATATTCAATTCCTTCTCTCAGCTGGACAGGTATCGCAGCCGCGTTCTGGCGGCAGGGAAGAAGATAGGTCTGCGCATAAACCCCCAGTGCTCCACTCAGGAGGGGCATGAGATATACGACCCCTGCTCGCCGAAGTCCAGGCTCGGCATTACGCGGAAAAACTTCCGCGCCGACGATCTTGACGGCGTAACGGGACTGCACTTCCACACCCTCTGCGAGCAGAACTCCGACGATCTGGAGAAAACTCTTGATGCCATAGAGGAGAAGTTCGGGGATATACTGCCCCGCATGGAGTGGATAAACTTCGGCGGCGGTCATCACATAACCCGTGAGGACTACGATATACCGCGGCTGGAACGCTGCATACGCCGTATGCAGGAGAAGTACGGGCTGGAAGTCTTTCTGGAGCCCGGCGAGGCTGTAGCCCTCAATGCGGGCTGGCTGGTGACGGAGGTCCTCGACCTTACGGAGAACGATATGCCCATGGCTATCCTTGACACCTCGGCAGCCTGCCATATGCCCGATGTGCTGGAAATGCCCTACCGTCCGCCTCTTGTTGGTTCGGGCGAAAAGGGGGAGAAGAAGTTCAGCTACCGTCTGGGCTCCCAGACCTGCCTTGCAGGGGACATGATAGGAGAGTATTCCTTCGACGAGCTGCTGCATATCGGTGACAGGCTGGTGTTCGGCGATATGGCCATATACTCCATGGTGAAGAACAACACCTTCAACGGTATGCCCCTGCCTGCCATACTGCTTCTGAAAAGTGACGGCAGCTTCGAGACGCTGCGAAGCTTCGGATACAGCGATTTTAAGGAGAGACTGTGATGACAAATATCTACTTTGTGCGCCATGCACAGCCCGATTATACCTGCCTTAATGCGGAGCTCCGCCCCCTTACCGCGGAGGGACAGAGAGATACCGCAAAGGTTGTGGAGGCAATGAAGGAAATACACCTTGACTATGCAATATCCAGTCCATATAAGCGCAGCTATGACACCATAAAGCAGGCTGCCGCGGAGCACGGTCTTACAATTGATACCGATATAAGGCTGCGGGAGCGCCTGAACGGCAAGAGCAGCAATAACATGGAGATGTTCCGCAAACGCTGGGCAGACCTGAGCTTTTCCGAAAGCGACGGCGAGTGTCTGAAGTCCGTAATGGACAGAAATATTGCTGCCGTGAATGATATCCTTGACGCTCACAGGGACGAGAATATAATGGTGGGAACTCACGGAACGGCGCTTAGCACCATACTCCATTATTATGACAGCAGCTTTGGTCTGGACGGATTTCTGCGGCTGATAGACTTCATGCCCTATATAATAAGGCTCGGCTTTGAGGGCAGGGAATGTGTCGAAAAAGAGGAGATACTCATAGTAGCCAAGGAATTCAAGGGCGGAAAGAATCATTAAAAGCAAAAGGACAGCAAAAGCTGTCCTTTTTTTATTTTAAAGCATATATATTTGCAGGGACGGCCAATGGCCGTCCGCAACGTGAATATACCTGTAGGGGCGATGCCTGCATCGTCCCGTGCGGCCTTTTGTCTTTATAGGCGGGCGGATGATATCCGCCCCTACAATGTGATAATTTGCGACGGATATGCGCTGTAAGCGAGTTTACCAGCGACAACGTGGCAAGGGTGCAGCGTCACGCTGCTAATTTTGATTTACAGGAATATGTATTTCAGCACGAAAAGTACCGCAAGAATGTACATGATAGGATTGATCTCCTTGCGCTTGCCGCATACGAGGTTTATAACAACGTAGGAGATAACGCCGATGGCGATACCCTCGGATATGCTGTAGAAAAGGGGCATTGCTATCACGCAGAGATATGCGGGGACAGCCGAGGTGTAGTTCTTTTCGTCCACCTTTATCTCGGACACCGTGCTGAACATGAGGAAGCCCACAAGTATCAGGGCGGGAGCTGTTGCAAATGCGGGTATAGCAATGAATATGGGCGCCAGCAGCATTGAGAAAAGGAAGAGCACCGCCGTTGTCAGAGCAGTAAGACCTGTTCTGCCGCCTGCCGCAGCACCTGCGGAGGACTCAACGAATGTGGTGGTGGTAGATGTGCCGAGGACGGCGCCTGCCGTGGTAGCTACGGCGTCAGCCATGAGAGCGGGCCTTATTGCGGGGAGCTTGCCTTCCTTGTCCAGCAGGCCTGCCTTTGTGCTTACGCCGATAAGAGTTCCCAGAGTGTCGAAAAGGTCAACAAAGAGGAATGAGAATATAATAACGATGAAGTTGAATACTCCCACAGCGTCAAAATCCACATTGAAGCACTGACCGAAGGTCTCGCCCAGCTTTGAGAAGTCTGTCATGCGGAAGGAGGGGATAAGAGTAAAGAATTCCGCCTCGGGATCGGGGACGTATATACCTGTGAGCTCGCAGATTATGCCAAGTCCCCAGGTGGCGAATATACCTATGAGTATAGAGCCCTTCACCTTTTTGATGTAGAGTATGGCCATGACGAGAAGTCCCACAAGGGCGAGCAGAGCGCATATGCCTGTTGTGCTGAAGTCCTCGCGGAAGTTGACGAGAGTAACGAGGGTAGCGGAGTCAACGGCCAGACCTGCGTTCTGGAGACCGATAAATGCAATGAACAGGCCTATTCCCACTGATACCGCCCGTTTCAGCGAAAGGGGGATCGCGTCGAATATGGCCTCCCTGACCTTTGTGAGGGAGAGTATTATGAAGATTATACCCTCGATGAATACCGCAAGGAGAGCAACCTGCCATGGGTAGCCAAGGTTCCCGCAGACTGTGTATGCCATGTATGCGTTGAGTCCCATGCCTGCGGACAGGGCAAAGGGCAGATTAGCCATAAAGGCCATGCACATGGTGCCTATGAATGAAGCCAGACAGGTCGCCAGAAGCACGGCTGTGCTGTCCATGCCCGTAGTTGACAGCACGTTGGGGTTTACGGCAAGGATATAGGCCATAGTCATGAAGGTGGTGATACCTGCTGCGATCTCGGTCTTAACATTGGTGTTGCGCTCCCTGAGCTTGAATATCTTCTCAAACACTGTCCTCACCTCATTCCTCAAATTCTGCTATATACGGGAGATTTCTGTAGAATTCGCCGTAGTCCAGACCATAGCCTATAACGAAGTAATCGGGAATGGTGAAGAGGGAATAGTCCGCCTTCAACTCCACCACACGGCGGTCGGGCTTGTCCAGAAGAGTGATGACATGGAGGGAGAGAGGATCTCTTACCTTCAGTATCTTGATGATCTCATTGAGAGTACGTCCGGTATCTATGATATCCTCGACTATAACTACATGATAGCCGCTGATATCGTGTTTCAGATCCATGGTGATCTCAACGTGTCCCGAGGACTGTGTGCCCTCGAAGTAGCTTTTTGCGGCCATGAAGGCTATCTCGCAGGGGACCGTCACCTCGCGGCAGAGGTCCGCCATGAATATGAAGGAGCCCTTCAGTATGCTCACCAGCAGTACAGGCTTGCCGTCGTAGATGGAGTTTATCATAGCTCCTGCCTTTTTCAGCTGCTCACGTATCTCCTCCTGAGAGATTATAACGCGTTTGATCTTGCTTTTCCATTCTTCTGTGCTGTCGAATTTCATGAATCTTCCTCCATTTGTTGTTATTACGGAAATAATATTCCATTATAATTATACCATTTTGTGGAACATTGTCAATAACCAAAGCGACAGGTGCTCCAACAGTCTGTTTTAAGCCGCAGATTAAATTATCGCCATACTTCTGAAAAATAGCCAAAGGGAAGAAACTGTCGTTGTATAAATACATAAATCTGACTGCGAATCGCAGGTTTTTATTTACATTTACAGAGAAACATGATATAATTATGGTGTATAGGTGCATATTCTGCGGTTTCTCTTTCCCTGTGTGATACCCCGGAACTGCACCGCCATATTCAGGCAGCTCCGCCTTAGGCAGCGGACTGCATCGTTACGAAAAGGAGTAAAAGCAATGGTTAGCAGAACAAAAAAGCAGATCATGCAGCTGGTGGCTCTTGTATCGGCTCTTGCGGTATTCTTATCGGCACTGGTGACGGTACCGCCCATGAGAGCGGCTGCGGCCGGCACGGATCTGTATGTAGGCTATGCGGGCAGGAGCAACAACTTCTCAACGGTCCAGGAGGCTGTTGACAGGGCTGCAAGCCTCAATCCCTCATCAGAACAGAGCCGTGTGACTATTCATATCGCTCCCGGAACCTACCGCCAGCAGGTAATAGTTCAGACTCCGTACATCACCTTTGTGAACGACGAGCCCGAAAACGGCGACGCAGTTCTCACATGGTACTACGGTATCGGCTATAAGTATTACAGCGCCAATTCCAAGGGCTACTATGACGCAAATCTGGCGAATGCAAAGAGCGGCAAGAACGTGGCCAATCACCGCTGGGGCGCAACAGTGCAGCTCTGGCCGAAGGCTACCAACTTCAAGGCAAGGAATATAGTTTTCGAGAATTCCTTCAACCGCTACATCACTCAGGAGGAGCTCAATGACGGTGTTGAGCTGGTAGGCGATACCTCCGTTACCAAGATCACTCAGGTGAGAAACAACTGGACAGACGCAAAGTCCAAGGCAGCTACGGAGCGTGCGGCAGCTCTCTCCGTGGATACAGGCTATGCGGAGTTCCTGAACTGTAAGTTCCTGTCAAGTCAGGATACCTTATACACAGGCGGCTCGCCCCAGTATTACAAGAACTGCCTCATAGAGGGACAGACAGACTACATCTTTGGCGGCAGCAATGCAGTTTTTGACAGCTGCGAGCTTCGCTGGAAGGGCTACAGCAGCGGCTCTGTAGGCGGATATATCACCGCCGCAAGAGAGCAGGGAAGTCCCTACACGGGCTATCTCTTCAAGGACTGCAAGGTAACTGCAAATCCCGAGCTCACTGTATCCGCAGGCTATCTGGGCAGACCATGGGGACAGACCGCAAAGGTGCTTTTCGTGAATACCACCCTCCAGAACAGCAATATGATAACAGCGGCAGGCTGGACTTCCATGAGCGGCGTTCAGCCCGAGAGCGTTGACGGCTTCAAGGAGAACGGCACCAAGCTCTCCAACGGACAGAGAGTAGATCTCTCCCAGAGAAAGGGACATACTGTTTCCGACAGCGACGCCGCAAACATCAGTATCACAAGCTATATGAACAACTGGACTCCCACCTTCCTCAGCGGCGAGCAGCCCTATGAGCAGCCCTCCGGCAATATCGAGGGAGCGATCAAGACCTGCGGCGGCTGGTTCGAGGAGGCCTTCGTGGAGTTCGACAGTTCAAAGCTGGGAAACAATGTCAAAGTAAGCTATGCACAGTCGGGCAGCTCCGAGTATACTGCTGTTGACGGGCAGCTCATACGCGGCACAAGAGTGGATATCCCCGGACTCAAGGGCAATACAGAATACAATATCAGCCTTACGGGCTCCAACGGTTCAGCCTCCTGCAAGATCAAGACTATGGCCTTTGACCGCAGCGGCTATGCTCACTGGAACAGCTCCGAGGGAGTAGGCGCCTATAATAACGACGGTACGCTGAAATCGGGCGTTACAGTCATATACGTCACCAATGACAACAAGGACACCATATCCTACGGCGGCAAGACGGGTCTGTTCAATATCTTCGCCTCCGAGCCCTCCAATGTGGACTTCAGGCTCATCGGCACCATCGACGTTCCCGGCGGTGCAAAGGCCAACGACGGCCAGCAGAATGACGGCTCAAATATGCTCTACATGAAGGGCGGCAAAAATGTCACCGTAGAGGGCATAGGCACAGACGCAAACCTCAATAAATGGGGCTTTGACATGAAGCACAGCACAAGCTGCGAGGTAAGGAACCTCTGGCTGGGACAGTATCCCGATGACGGTATATCCGTTTCGGGCGGCAGCTCCTCAAAGTCCTCATGCATATGGATACACAATAACACCATAGAGAAGGGCTACAACGCCTACGCAGGCAACGGCATCGTAGACGACGACAAGGCAGACGGCGACGGCTCCACCGATCTGAAGTGGGCGGAAAATGTCACCGTGTCCTACAACATATACAAGGACTGCCACAAGACCTCGCTGGTGGGCGGTGCTGCAAGCCACGAGCAGGACTGGATAACCTATCACCACAACTGGTTCAACAATACGGAGTCTAGAAATCCCCGTGCAAGAAACGCTCACGTTCACAGCTACAATAACTACTTCTACAATAACAAGCAGTACGGTATCGGAGCTTCCTACAATTCAAAGGTTTTCTCCGAGAACAACTACTACGAGAACACAAATCTGCCTCTTGACGCTGTGAATATGGGCAGCGACGCATATTCTGGAACTATCAAGTCCTTCGGCGACAAGTTCGTGAGCTGCAATATGGGCAGCGGACTGGCCTATCAGATAGTGAACTCCAGAAACGACAAGGCCTATATCAACAATCTCAAGGGCGGCGGAGACAGCTATGACAACTTCGATACAGACAGCTCGAAGATATACGGCAGCTACAGCGTGACCTCAGCAGACGCGGCCAAGTCCGACATTACGGCCTATGCGGGACGTATGCAGAGCAAGGCCTACAATGCAGGAACAGTCACCGAGGGCGGCGATCAGCCTCCCGTGATCGAGGAATACCTGAAGAGCAGGCTCATAAGCCGTCTTGAAGTAAAGGACGCAAGCTACGGCGCACAATGGTCCATAGCTGAAAGCTTCAGTATAGGCGACAAGGCTTTCGGAGACCGTGAGCACGTTATCGCTTCCGTTCCCGGGGATATCATGGACAGCGAGCACATTATCACAGCCTGCAACTCAAAGAATACCGACTCCGATCTTGCTGTTCTGACAGCAGGAGCAGATATAATAGTATTTGTTGCCCTGGATCAGAGAGTTACGAATCCTCCCTCATGGCTCAACGACTTCGCCAGACAGTATGATGTAATAACCATAAACGACAGCGAGGCAGAGAGGCCCTTTGAGCTTTATGCCAAGGTGGTATACTGCGGACAAACAGTTACTCTCGGCACAAATGGTATGAGCGGAGCCTGCATGAACTATACGGCTTTTGTCAAGGAGTATCCTCATGTTATCCCGATTACCACCACAACATCAACTGTCACAACTACTACCACAACAACTACTGCACCTGTTCCTACAGGCATGGCAGGAGATACCAACTGTGACGGCAAGGTGGAGCTTGCCGACGCTCTGCTGATAATGCAGGCGCTGGCAAATCCCAACAAGTACGGTATCGGCGGAACATATGAGAAGTGCCTGACGGAGGAGGGCAAGAACAACGGCGACGTTGACAGGTCCGTAGTGGGACTTACCTCCAACGATGCCCTTCGCATACAGGAGTACCTGCTGCATAAGGTAGATACGCTATGATGAAAAAGGCTGCTCAGAGATGAGCAGCCTTTACGGTTCACATAAAAATAAGGGCTGTACAACTGTACAGCCCTTTGTTATACTGATTATTCAGCGTCCTCTGCGGGAGCTTCCTCCTCAGCAGGAGCCTCTTCCTCATCAGCGTCGTCGAGAAGAGCACGCATTGAAATGCTGATCCTCTTGGACTCGGGATCGATGTCGATGATCTTAACGTCAACCTCGTCGCCTACGGAAAGAACGTCCTTGACATTCTCTACCTTCTGGTCAGCGATCTGTGAGATGTGGATAAGACCGTCAACGCCGTCGATGATCTGTGCGAAAGCGCCGAAGCTTGTGATAGAAACGATAGTAGCCTTAACTACGTCGCCTACCTTGTAGTTTGACATGAAGATCTCCCAGGGATTGTCCTCAGCCTTCTTGAAGCCGAGAGAGATCCTGTTAGCTTCCTGATCGAGATCCTTGATGTAAACCTCGAGAGTATCGCCTACATTAACGACCTCGCTGGGGTGCTTGATCCTCTTCCATGAGAGCTCTGAGATATGTACCATGCCGTCGATGCCGCCGAGATCAACGAATGCACCGAAGCTTGTGAGAGACTTAACCTTGCCTGTGTAGGTCTTGCCTACCTCAGCTGTCTCCCAGAATCTTGCCTTGGCTTCTTCCTTCTTAGCGTTCTGAACAGCCTTGATGGAACCAACTGCTCTCTTTCTGCCGCCCTCGGAAACCTCGATAACAATGAACTCTACCTTCTTCTTGAGGAGCTGGTCGAGCTCTGCGCCTCTGGGGAGACCTGTAAGTGAAGCGGGGATAAATACTCTTACGCCCATAACTGTGAGAGTAACGCCCTTGTTAACAACGCTCTGAACAACGCCCTCGAGAACTGTGCCTTCCTGCTGAGCCTTTACGATCTTCTCGTAGCCGGCCTGCTCGTCCACCTTTCTCTTTGAGAGAGCAGCTGTACCCTCTGCGTCGTTTACCTTGATAACGATGAGATCGATCTCATCGCCTACTGAAACGATGTCTTCGGGCTTCTTTGTAGGATCGTCTGTAAGATCCTCAAGCTTTACATAGCCGGTGTGCTTTGTACCGAGGTCTACGGTGATCTCAGCATTGCTTACGCTGATAACGATGCCCTTAACTTTCTCTCCTGTATGTATTTTTTTGAATGACTCGTCGATTGCCTGAGCGAAATCGATCTCCTCATCCTGATTAGCTGCAAGAATTTCATTTTCTGCCATTTTGGTTTGTACCTCCTTGATTATATAGGCGGGGGTCGATGCCCCGGCAGTAATGCCGATGTTATTGGCATTCGGGAGCTTTAAAGACCGAAGCTCGTCCGAATTCTCAATATGATACGTTTTACAGAAACGGCTGCACACCTCATAGAGCTTGACGGTGTTCGAGCTGTGTCTGCCTCCGACGACGAGCATGATATCCGAGTTCCTTGCGAGCTCGGCTGCGTCAGACTGACGCGTGTCGGTAGCGTTGCATATGGTATCATATATAACGATATCGGGATCGTCCTTCGGGATCACGTTTAAACACTCACCCCATACTACTATATTATACGTCGTTTGCGCCACAATTGCAAGCTTTTTTCGCAAATTTTTATAATTTTTTTCAAAAAAGGCTTTTAGCTCAAAGTTGTCCTTAAAAACAAGGCAATTTTCGTCACAATGACCAACTATACCCTGTACCTCGGGGTGGTCGCGGTCGCCTGCGATGAGGATAAAATAGCCTTCTGCGGTCTTTTCGGCCACGATCTTATGTATACGGGACACAAAGGGGCAGGTGGCGTCAAGCATCCTGTTGCCTCTGGCCTCGATCTGCCTGTATATATCGCGCCCCACGCCGTGAGAGCGTATCACCACGGTCTCATCGGGGCGGAGCTCGTCAACAGTATCTATTATCCTTGCGCCCCTGGCCTTCATGTCGTTGACGACGTCCTGATTGTGTATGATAGGACCCAGAGTAGCCACATTTGAATTCTTTTCCAGCTCGCCGTAGACCATTTTCACGGCTCTGTCCACGCCGAAGCAGAAGCCTGCGGATTTTGCCACTGTTACCTTACTCATTGCTGTTTTCCTCCGCGGGAGCAGCCTCGGTTTTTTCGGGCTCTCCCTCCACCAGCAGCTTTATGTCTGCCATGTAGCGGTTCTTCAGCTTTACCAGCTGACGGGGATTGGGGGCGTCGCATATCTCGCAGTACTCCGTAGGATCAATGGGGGCGCCGTATTTCACGGTAAGGGGAGTGCGGAACTTCAGCTTATCGCCGTAGCATATGCCCACGGGGATAATGAGCTTTCCCGAACGCGCCGATATGAGAGCGGCTCCCGTATGGCCCTTTTTGCCTACCTTTCCGTCCTTGGAGCGTGTACCCTCGGGGAATATCATGAGGCTCCTGCCGTTGCTGAGTCTCTCGACGGCGGTGTCGATAACTCCCATATCGCCCTTTCCGCGGGCAACGGGGAAGGCTCCCAGAGAGCGTATGAGCCACGCAAAGAGCTTCTTCTCGAAGAGCTCCTCCTTGGCCATGAAGGCGAATTTTCCGCGGGCTCCCGATCCGAGAAGTGGCGGGTCCGCGTTGGAGCGGTGGTTGCAGGCGTATATTACGGTGGTATCCTTCGGGATATTTTCCCTGCCCTCATAGCGCAGCTTGTACATTATGCGGAAGTACACCCGCACAAGAAATTTTACTATGTAATACATATATGTCTCACCTCTGAATTTGTTTTTCCATTCTATAGCGGCTGCCCTCGTCGGCTGAAACAGTATAGCCGAGCTTTGTATAAAGCCTGTGGGCTTTCTTATTGGACTTTTCCACATGGAGCACAGCTGATCGTACGGACTTATCTGTGCCGTACCTTTCTGCAAGCTCTATGAGCCTTGTGCCGATGCCGCTTCCGCGGGATTTTTCAGCTACGGACAGGTCGTCGAGATAGATAAAGCCGTCATGGAACTCCACGGAGATGTAGCCGATAACCCTGCCCTCTGCCTCAGACACGTATATCACGTCGCCGCTTTCGGAAAAGAACTTGTCGAGATATCCGTCTTTGTAGCCCCCGACGTTCTCACAGCCGTTCACGCTTTTCAGCATTTCCGCGAAAAGCTCCTCAATGGCAGGTATATCCTCCCGTACAGCTTTTCTGTAAGCTATATCCATCAGCCGATCTTATCCTTTATGACCTTAACGATAGCAGCGGCGGACTCCTCTAAGTTCAGCTCCGTTGTATCCACAAGGACAGCGTCCTCGGCCTGCTTCAGGGGAGCGGTCTCTCGGTGCATATCCTGATAGTCACGCTTGATGATGTCGTCCAGTATCTCCTGATATGTGGGACAGTCGGGCTTCTCGAGAAGCTCCTTGTAGCGGCGGTTCGCACGCTCCTCGGCGGAAGCAGTGAGGAAGATCTTCACATCTGCGTCGGGGAGGACTACCGTACCGATATCCCTGCCGTCCATGATGACGTTGTTCTCTCTTGCTATTTTCTTCTGAGTCTCAAAGAGATAGGCTCTAACCGCAGGTATAGCCGATGTTCTTGAAGCGACCATGGATATCTCGGGAGTCCTTATCATGTCGGAAACGTCCCTGTCGCCGAGGAATACGCGCTGTGCGCCGTCGATGAATTTCAGTGATACGTCAGCCTTTTCAAGCGAGGCTTCGATGTCCTCATCGGCAATATCGTTCTCTGTGATGAACAGGGCGATAGTACGGTAGAGGGCGCCTGTATCAACGTAGATATATCCCAGCTCCTTTGACACCATTTTTGCGATAGTGCTCTTGCCTGCGCCTGCAGGGCCGTCGATAGCGATATTGATAGTTTTCATAGAGATAGCTCCTTTTTTAACGGGCTGCTGCCCGAGATATTACTTTTTAAGATGCTCCGCGAAGGAGATGACCATATCTCCCAGTATCACCGCGGATACAGCGGTGCCTGCGGCTGCGCAGAACCATTTGGGAAGCTTTTCGCTGAGCTTTCCCGAAAGAGGGTGGAGAAGATAGAAGTACCCCACCGCAAGTATGCCGAATATGGCGCTGGATATGAGGCTTGACCTGTCAAGTATGGAGAAGTACCAGTTCTCGTAGGTCCAGAACTGCTCATGGAAGATGAATTCCAGCAGATAGGAAGCCCCCAGCTCAAACACCGTGGTCACAGCCATGGCGAAGAAGAATATGAACACAGGATGCCGCTTTTTGCGCAGGAGAGCCAGAAGTATGAAGGCTCCCACCGAGTATATGGGGACAATGGGCAGGTGCAGCATACCGCGGTTCTCGAAATAGCGGTACATAACCCACACCGTTGCCACCTCATACAGCCAGCCTGCAAAGCCTGCGGCGGCAAATTCAAATACATAACGGAAGAATATCCGTGAAAGATCTTTTTTCATAGGCTTGTCAGTCGAAGAGAGGGTAGAGGCTGTATATCACGAAGGGCGCTGCGGCGCACAGGAAAAAACCGATCAGGAACAATTTCCCTTTGGCGCTTTGACGGCGGGATGAGATCAGCAGAAGTATCAGCTGTGCAACTGCAAGCAATGTGTAATAGCCTATTCCTATTGTGAATATTATTATGGCTGCTCCGTTGCCGAAGTCTATGATCTTCCGTGCAGTCTCATTGTCGTAGGAGGTCAGTCTGTCGGTGATGGCAGCTGTGATGGAAGCAAGCGTCAGTAAAAAGGGCGGCAGCGACAGTATCAGCTGCGCTATACCGCAGCCCTTTACTCTTTTGTCCTCGTTTCTCATATGGACTATGGCTGACGCTGTGAGAAAGAAGGGTATCGCATAAATATATATCAGCTTTATCATGTCTTCCTCCCTGTGTCACTTTACCTCTGCACCGAAGGGCATGAGAGCCAGCTTTGCCAGCTTGAAGCACTGCAGGCCGAAGGGTATGCCGATGACAGTTGCGCAGAGCACTAAACCTATGGCGGCAAATTCAAGCGCCAGCTCGACGCCTCCGAATATGAGCCATAGTATATTGAGCAGCAGTCTTACGGGGCCGCCTCCGTACCTTACCTCCTTGCCGAAGGGGAAGAAGGACAGTCCTGCCATTTTGAAGCACTGTACTCCCACAGGTATCCCTACAATTGTGATACACCACAGCAGGCCTATGACCAGCCAGCTGAGGCCGCATAAAAATCCTCCGAATATGAACCAGAGGAGATTTCCCAAACATCCCATATCATTTACCCCTTTTACATATTTAATGCGGCTGTATATGCCGTGGAAAATGCGATCTGCAAGTTGAAGCCTCCCGTGTAGGCGTCAACGTCTATGACCTCCCCTGCGAAATACAGGCCCTTTATCAGCTTAGACTCCATAGTTTTGGGGTCTATCTCCTTTGTGGAGATACCGCCGCTGGTGATTATGGCCTCGTCAATGGGGCGGAAGCCCGATATTCTTACGGGGAAGGCCTTGATTAGCTCTCCGAAGCGGTGCCTCTGCTCCTTGGTTATGCCGTTTATCTTCTGCTCGGGAGCTATGCCCGAAAGTCTTACCGCTACGGGTATCAGCTTTGCAGGCAGCAGCCTGCGTATGCCGTTCTGAAAGTCCCTGTTGAGATTTTCGGCGAAATCACGCTGTATCCTTGCGTCGAGCTGCTCTGCCGACAGTGCGGGCTTCAGGTCGATGAGGAGCCTGTATCTGTCGGGAGCCATATCCCTTATATGGGAGCTTGCGCTGAGCACAAGAGGTCCCGACACGCCGAAATGAGTGAAGAGCATCTCGCCCATTTCGCTGTATATACACTTTTCCCTGTCCATGAGCTTCAGTGTAACGTTACGCAGGGACAGTCCCATCATCTCCGCGCAGTATCTGTCGGGAGAGGTCAGGGGCACAAGGCTTGGCTTCAGCTCCGTGACGGTATGTCCCAGAGCCTCCGCAAGGGTGTACCCGTCGCCTGTGGAGCCCGTTGCAGGGTAGGACTTTCCGCCGCAGGCTATGAGCACCGAGGCGGAGCGGTATTCCTCGCCGCCTGCCCTTACGCCGCAGACAGCGCCGTTTTCGGTGAGTATCTTCGTGACGCGCTTATTTATCACGGTAACTCCCAGCTTCTTCATCTCACGGCCGAGAGCGTCGGCGATATCGTTGGCGTTGTCGCTGACAGGGAAGACCCTGTTGCCGCGCTCGGTCTTGAGGGGCACTCCCAGCTCCTCGAAGAAGCTCATGGTACATTCCGCGTCGAAGCCTGCAAAGGAGCTGTACATGAAACGGGGATTGACGGGGATATTCTTCATATGCTCGTCGGAGGGGCTGTTGTTTGTGACGTTGCAGCGTCCCTTGCCCGTTATGCGCAGTTTTCTGCCCAGCTTTTCGTTCTTTTCAAACAGCAGCACGGTCTTGCCGAAGCGTGCCGCGTGTACGGCGGCGAAGCAGCCTGCGGCTCCGCCTCCTATTATAATAGTATCGGTCATTGTTTACCTCTTTTATCCTTATGGGTGAGCCTGCGGAGCTTCCTGCCCATGGCTCTGCGCCTTTCGGCAGATGTCTCCCTGTCCGTGACGAAGGAACCGTTCTCATACCTGAGTACGTCGCCCTCGCGGGCGTCAGCGGGGATGCGGCTCCTTTCAACGGCGGTCATGCCGTTTTCGGTCTCGATAACAGCATACTCTCCCTCAAATCTGTCTATGACGTTCATATCATGCGCCTCTTTCCGCTGTTATGGTCAGTTTGCTGCCGTCGGAGGAAACGACGATGCTTCCGTTGATGTCAGTGCGGTAGATATGGTCTGTGAACCTGCCTATGCGTCTGAGAGTGCTGTCGGCGGGGTGACC
This sequence comes from uncultured Ruminococcus sp., assembly GCF_947301925.1. Classification (GTDB taxonomy): domain Bacteria; phylum Bacillota; class Clostridia; order Oscillospirales; family Ruminococcaceae; genus Ruminococcus. The sequence goes on along the minus strand of NZ_CAMYUE010000011.1, from coordinate 18,241 downwards.
GTAGGGGTTCTCTTTGCCGCAGGATATGACTGCCGCGTCGGGACGTATGATATCCAGCAGCTTCTCCGTGGAGGAGTAGGCGCTGCCGTGGTGGCCTGCCTTGTAAAGCGTCATCTTTCCGAGTCTGCCGCCCTGTATCATGGCAGCCTCGGCCTCTGCTTCGGAGTCTCCCGTGAACAGGAAGGTATTGCTGCCGTGGGTGAGAATGAAGCTTACCGAGCAGTTGTTGATATCCTCATGGAAGCTTCCGTCGGGAGCTATTATCTCCGCCTGTGCGCTGCCTATATCTATGGTCATGCCTGTATGTACCTCGGTGACGGGGACCTTCTCCCTTTCGCAGCTGTCAAGGAAGCGCTCGTAGAACACCGTGGCAGGCAGCTGTTCATCGGGGATATGAGGGATAAGCACCTCTCCCACGTCGAAGGTATCTATTATGCGGTGCATACCGCCCATGTGGTCTGAATGCGGATGAGTGGCCACTATATAGTCCAGTCTGCCCACGCCCAGTTCCCTGAGATAGCTTATCACATCGGCAGAGACCTCGTCCTCGCCGCAGTCCGTCAGCATGGTAACTCCGTTGGCAGCGATGAAGGTGCAGTCGCCCTGCCCCACGTCTATGAAGTGTATCACCAGCCTGTCCTCAACGGGAAAGGTGTGGACGGGCTTGCGGAAATGCCGCCAGCCGATGAATACCAGCAGAGCCGCCGCTGCAACGAGCAGGCCAAGTGCTCTCAGTGCTTTCTTTTTCCGACGCTGCTGTTCTTTCTGCCGTTTTTCTGCCAGTTCCCTGAGGTACCGCCTCTGCTGTGCGTCGAGCCTGTATTTCTCTCCTGCGGCCTTGACGAAGCTTTCCGTGTCTTTGAAGTATTTTGCCACGACTTGTCACCGCCTTTTCGGGGAGTATTGTTCTTTCCGCGGTTATCGCCCTCGATGAGGCATTTTGGCGACGAGCCTATGAGGTCGCGCCGTCCAGCGGCCTTCAGGGCTTCCAGGACTATCTCCCTGTTCTGGGGGCGGAAGTATTGCAGCAGAGCGCGCTGCATGGCCTTTTCCTTCGGAGTCTTGGGAACGTACACCTTTTCCATGGTATACGGGTCGAGCTCCGTGTAGAACATAGCCGTTGATATGGTACCCGGGGTTGGATAGAAGTCCTGTACCTGTTCGGGACGTATCCTGTTCTCTTTCAGGAAGATGGCAAGGTCTATGGCCTCGTTCAGTGTGCTTCCCGGGTGTGAGGACATGAGATAGGGCACAAGGTACTGCTCCTTGCCCATACTCTTCGTTATTTCGTAGAAGCGCTTCTGGAAGCGCTTGTAGGCTTCGATATGGGGCTTGCCCATCTTGTCGAGGACAACTGCCGAGCAGTGCTCGGGAGCGACCTTTAGCTGACCGCTGACATGGTGCATTATGAGCTCCTTCATGAACTCGTCGTCCTTGTCCTCGATGAGGTAGTCGTAGCGTATGCCCGAGCGGATAAAGACCTTCTTCACGCCCTTTACCTTCCGTATCTTCCTCAGCATGGACAGATATTCGGTGTGGTCTACCTTCAATGCGGGACAGGGGGTGGGAGCAAGGCACTTCTTGCCCATGCACAGTCCCTTTGACAGCTGCTTGTCGCAGGAGGGGCGGCGGAAGTCCGCGGTGGGACCGCCTACGTCGTGTATGTAGCCCTTGAAATCGGGCATTTTTGTTATCCTTTCGGCCTCCTTCAGCACCGACTCAACGCTTCTGACGGTGATACGTCTGCCCTGATGCAGGGCAATGGAGCAGAAGTTGCAGTAGCCGAAGCAGCCGCGGTTGTGGGTTATGGAAAAGCGTACCTCCTCGATGCCGGGGACTCCGCCCAGAGCCTCGTATGAGGGGTGTATGGCACGCATATAGGGCAGAGAGTAGATGTGATCCAGCTCCTCTGTGGTGAGGCTGTAGGCAGGGGGGAGCTGCACCAGCATATGCTTTCCGTGGCGCTGTATTATGGTCTTGCCGTAGACCTCGTCCTGCCAGTCGTACTGTATCTTCACGGCCTTTGCGTATTCGGGCTTGCTGTCCCTTACCTGCTCGAAGGAGGGACACTGTGCGGCTCCCAGAGGAGTGTTCACGGGCTCCGTCAGGTAGCAGGTGCCGCGTATGTCGTGGATATCGCGGATATTCTCTCCGTTGGCCAGACGTGTGCAGAACTCCTGTATCTGGTGCTCGCCCATGCCGTACATCAGCAGGTCGGCGCCGCTGTCAACCAGGACAGAGGGGCGCACTGCGTCGTCCCAGTAGTCGTAGTGGGCAAAACGGCGGAGGGAAGCCTCCAGACCGCCGATGGCTATGGGGATATCCCCGAAGTATTCGCGGAGCTTCTGACAATAAACTATTACCGCGCGGTCGGGACGTTTGCCTGCGACTCCGCCTGCTGTGTATGCGTCATCGGAGCGCTTGCGCTTTGCGGCTGTATAGTGTGCCACCATTGAGTCGATATTTCCCGCTGTGACGAGAAAGGCGTACTTAGGTGCGCCGAAGCGGCGGAAGTCCCTGTCGGTATGCCAGTCGGGCTGTGAGATGATACCGATGGTGAAGCCCATGCTCTCGATAAGACGTGTGACTATAGCCGCACCGAAGCTGGGGTGATCGACGTAGGCGTCGCCTGTTATGTAGATATAGTCGAACTGTTCTATGCCCAGCTCGTCCATTTCCTTTTTTGTTGTAGGCAGAAAGCCTTCGTACATGGTATCACCTCCTGTAGATCATAATTATCGCATTGACTTTGCCGACCCCATGAAAGGGATTCCAAAGGGACTGTTTTCATGCAATTGCAAATTCTGATTTATTCGTCCATTCTGCGGAGACGCCACTCGTCGTACTGCATCTTCGACATGAGTACCTTTCGGGGCTTTGCGCCCTCGCTGGGGCCGATGACTCCGCGCTCCTCCAGCTCGTCCATTATCCTTGCCGCCCTTGCGTAGCCAAGCTTCAGCTTTCTCTGGAGCATTGATGTGGAAAGCTGTCCTGCCTCCACGGCCACCTTGATAGCGGACTCCACGATATCCTCGTCGCTGCCGCCTCCCGAGGAGGAGCCGCCGTCCGAGCCGCCCGAGCCTCCCTGTGACTGGGGGATATAGTTCTCCATTGCGTCGAGAACTCCCTTGTCGTAGTTGACTTCCTTCTGAGCTCTTATGTAGCGTACAGTCTCGGCTATATCCTCATTTGAGGAGAAGCAGCCCTGTACGCGGACGGGCTTTCCTGCGCCTATGGGCATATACAGCATATCGCCGTTGCCCAGGAGCTTGTCCGCACCGCCCATATCTATTATGGTTCGGGAGTCTATCTGGGATTTTACGGAAAGAGCGATACGGCTGGGGATATTGGCCTTGATAAGACCTGTGATGACGTCGGTGGTAGGACGCTGGGTAGCTACTACAAGGTGCATACCTGCGGCACGTCCCATCTGAGCCAGACGGCAGATGAAGTCCTCCACCTCTTTGCCTGCCACCAGCATCATATCAGCCAGCTCGTCGATGAATATGACTACCTGTGGTATCTTTGCAAGGTCGCCGTCCACCTCTGCCAGCTCGTTGTAGGAGCGCAGGTCGTTTGCGCCTGCCTCTGCGAACAGATTGTAGCGCCTCATCATCTCGGTGACCGCCCAGCTTAGAGCTCCTGCGGCACGTTTGCAGTCGGTGACAATGGGTATCAGCAGGTGGGGGATACCGTCGAATATCTTGAATTCAACTATCTTCGGGTCTATCAGTATGAGCCTGACCTCATCGGGAGTTGCGTTATAGAGTATGCTCATGATTATGGAACGGGTGCAGACGGATTTGCCCGAGCCCGTAGTTCCTGCTATGATGACATGGGGCATTTTTGCGATATCTCCGAGGATAATATTTCCCGTGATGTCCTTGCCCACCGCGAATGTCAGCTTGCTCGAGGAGTCCCTGAATTCGGGAGAGGCTATCATCTCGCGGAGAGTTACCATATCCTTGGTGGTGTTGGGGATCTCGATTCCCACGGCCGCCTTGCCGGGAACGGGAGCCTCGATACGGACGCCCTGGGCCGCAAGGCTGAGGGCTATATCGTCCTCCAGATTCTTTATTCTGGATACCTTTATGCCGGGGCCCGGCTGTATCTCGTAGCGGGTGATGGAGGGGCCGCGGAATATGTCCTTTATCCTTACCTCCACGCCGAAGCTGGAGAGTGTGTTCTTGATGACCTCCGCCTTTTCGCGCATTTCCTCAACTGCCTCGGCACGGTTTGAGCGCACCTCGGGGCGTGTGAGTATGTCGATAGGGGGGAGTATGTATACGGGCTTTGCCTCCTCGGGCTCTGCCTCCTCCTCGGGGAGCTCCTCCTCGGGAGTATCGGGCTTGCCGTCGGCGGCCTTGCTTATGAGCTGTTCCAGCCTTTCGTCTGCGGGCGCAGGTGTCACGGGCTCCTCGGGGAGCTGCTTTACGGACTGCTTCGCAGGCTCGGGAGCGGGCTCGTTTATCTCTATATCTATAGCCTTTTCCTCGGGAGAAGGCTCGCTGCTGTCGTGTACGATAAGATGATCCGTAGGCAGTGGGATATCGAGGAAGAAGCCGTCGGGGAGAGCCTCCACCGCCTTTTTCTCCTGCTCGGCCTTTTCAGAGGGCTTGCGGGAGGACTTTCTGGGATTGGTCATGCTTATGGCTTCAAGGTCGGCGTCGAAGTCCTTTTTCTCCTTGTCGTCGTCAAGGTCGTCGTCCTCGAAGGCGTCAACGAATTCGCCGCCTATGAGCATATTCTGGAGGCCGTTCACGCATCTGCCGATGAATACAAAGGGAGTGGCCAGGAGCTTCAGGAAGTCCACAAGTCCGCGTCCCGAAAGCAGCATACCGAACACGAAGAAGAACACGAGGGATATGAGCTTTGCGCCTGTCTTGCCGAAGAATTTCAGGAGAGGCCCTGCTATGAGCATACTGGCCACGCCGCCGCTCTTCAGTCTGGCGCCCTCGTCGTAGAGTATCTTGAAATGTCCGCCCATAGTGCCGCCGGGGATACGTCCCACCGCGAAGATCTGGAAGGCGGCGCTGGCAAGGAATATCATGGCCACACACCAGAATGTCCTGCCGCTGATGTCCTTCCTGGTCTGCTCGGTGCCCAGCTTTACCGCGGTATATATGAGGATAACGGGTATAAGGAAAGCTGCTATGCCGAATACTCCAAGTATGAGGTTATGCAGTCCCAGCCAGCCCTTTGTGCCCTTTATGAGCACCATGAGAGCGGTGAGTATACCCAGTGCGAACAGTATTATCGACCAGAGTTGATTGTTCTCGTTCTGCGGAGCCGCCGTCTTTGAGCTGTTTTTGACGGGTTCGCGTTTGGGAGCTTCGGTCTTTTTCCGTGGAGCTCCTTTGGTGTTTTTCTTTGCTTCTGCCATTTCTGCCTCCATTTTGTTCCGTGTTATGTACTGTGCCGCCGAAAGGGCACAGCTGCGGTCAGTCCGCATATCTTTTCTCTGTATTTTCTATCATATCATAAAGACTGTCCAGTGCGTCGCCCAGGCTGCCGAGACTGTCTATGAGCCCCAGCTCCACAGCCTTTTTGCCTTCCACAACGCTGCCCACGTCCAGTACCAGCTCCCCCGTATTCATGGTGAGCCTGCGGAGCTCCTCCTCGGAGATGCGGCTGTTCCGTGTGACGAAGCTGATTATCCTGTCCTGCATCCTGTCAAAGTAGGAGAGAGTCTGGGGGACTCCCAGCACTGTACCGTTCATGCGGACGGGGTGGATAGTCATTGAAGCCGTAGGCACTATGAAGGAACGCTTTGCGCTGACGGCAAGGGGGACGCCTATGGAGTGTCCGCCGCCCACTACCAGCGATACGGTGGGAGTCTTCATGCCCGCGATTATTTCTGCAAGGGCAAGTCCCGCCTCCACGTCGCCGCCTACGGTGTTGAGTATAATGAGCAGTCCCTCCACGCTCCTGTCCTGCTCTACAGCCACAAGTGCGGGAATTATGTGCTCGTATTTGGTGGTCTTGTTCTGCTCGGAGAGGACGTAATGCCCCTCGATCTGTCCTATCACTGACAGGCAGTGGATAAGGTGTCTTGAGTTTTTCGTCACCGACTGTCCGTTTTCACGGGCGAGTTCGGCCTCCTCCAGCAGTTCTTCGGCGGTGTTTCCGCCCTTTTTGCTTTCATCTGTCATCGAAACGCCTCCCGCACTATTCTGTGCATTCTGCGGGAGCATATACATTATTATTATATACTCTTGCCCGTTAAAAGTCAATACTTGCCTGCTGTACCCTGCCGCAAGGCAATTGAGGAGCGGGAGTCGAAATGCATGGACGACGTTTTGCTGCATGGCAAACAGGCGGTACCGATTTTGAACCCTTTTGTGAAAATTGTTGTTTTTGGCTTGACAAATCATAGGTTTTATTGTATAGTTAAGATGTATAGGTACGGCATAGGGCTGTATCTGAAAAATATTTAATACGAGAGGGGTATTAAAAATGATAATGAAAAAGGTAACGGCAGCAGTTTCTGCTCTTGCCATGTCACTGGGCGCACTTACATACGCTCCCAAGGCAGGTGTTCAGGACACTGTTTCCACAGCAAATGCAGCTTCAAGCTATAACTACGCTGAGGCTCTCCAGAAGTCGATGTTCTTCTATGAAGTACAGCAGTCAGGAAAGCTGCCTGACTGGAACAATGTTACATGGCGTGCAGATTCCATGGTGGACGAGAGCGGTAAGGAGACCGATGTGGTTCCCGGCGGCTGGTTCGACGCAGGAGATCACTTCAAGTTCACTCTTACAAACGCATATTCTGCTTCACTTATGGCGTGGGGTTATCTTGAGTACAAGGACGCTGTCGACAAGGCAGGTCTGGGAGAAGATTACCGCAACAACCTCCAGTGGGGTCTTGATTACGTTATGGCTTGCGACAAGGGCGGCGGTAAGATGGTAGGTACCATCGGAGACTTTACAGGCGGCTCTACAGACCATAACATCTGGTGCAGCGCTGAGGTCTACCTCCGCAAGCACCACCTCAACAACGGCGACTGGGAGCGCCCCTATGATGTTATTTCCAACGCTTCCGTAGCAGGTATGTCTGCTGCTGCACTGGCAGAAGGCTATCTGGTATTCAAGGACAGCGATCCCACTAAGGCAGCTCAGTATCTTGAGCACGCGAAGGATCTCTTTGAGGGTGCTGATAAGATAAGAGCAAACAAGGATATCGGCGGCATGACAGGAATGTACAACACATCCTCATGGCTCGATGACTGTATGTATGCTGCCTGCTGGCTTTATAAGGCAACAGGTGATCAGAGCTATCTCGACAAGATCGAAAAGGACTATATTCCGGATTTTCCCCTAGAGAACCAGTCCACAGACCGCAAGTACACATGGGGTATGTGCTGGGACGATACAACTCAGGGCGCAGCTCTGCTCTATGCTCAGATAACAGGCAAGGAAGAGTGGGTCAACCACATTTCACGTCACTTCAAATACTGGATGAATGAGGACAGCAAGAAGTTTGAGGGCAGCATCACGCCCAGCGGTCTGTCATGGCTTACAAACTGGGGCTGTCTCCGTCACGCAACAACAACAGCTATGCTGGCTAAGATCGCCTGTGATACAGTTCTGAAGGACGATACTGCTACAGCGACAAAGTATAACCAGTGGGCTGACAAGCAGATGAACTACTGCTTCGGCGATAATGAGGAAAAGATCAGCTATGTGCTCGGTATGGGCAGCAAGTGGCCTCAGGCTATCCACCACAGAACTGCTTCCGGTATCCACGATGACCACTGGAACGAGCTGGGTCAGGAATCAGGCGGCAACGAGGGCTGGCAGACAGAGTATGCTCATACTCTCTACGGCGCTCTTATCGGCGGTCCTGACAGCAAGGGCAGTTACGGCAACTATAAGGTAGCAGACTTCCAGTACACAGAGGTAGCTATAGACTATAATGCAGGCTATACGGCTTGTCTCTGTGCTATGATCGACGAGTATGGCGGCACTCCTCTTGCTGATTTCCCGCCCACAGAGACTCCTACATGGGACGAGTGGCAGATCGCAGCGGTTGCCAATGGCAGCACATCAAGCTACACTGAGATCAAGGCATGGGCTATGAACCACACAGCATGGCCTGCAAGAGTAGCCAAGGATATCGAGTACCGTTATTATTTCGATGTTTCCGAGCTTATTGAAGGCGGACTCACCATCGACGATATCACTGTCGAGGGCAAGTCGCAGCAGTACAGCAAGGGTGAGCAGGGCTATGCAGATGTAACAGGCCCCTACAAGTATGACGGCGATCCTACAGGCAACACCTACTATGCACTTATAAAGTTCGAGGACGGCAGAGCTATCCAGCCTACAGGCCAGAGCGAACACCGTGACGAGGTACAGTTCAGAATATCGATCCCTGACAGCAAGGGCGTTACATGGGATGCTTCAAACGACTGGTCTTACAAGGGCGGTATTGCCAAGGCTACAGACCTGAAGAAGGCTGATTCACTCAACAAGAATATCACAATGTATGTTGACGGCAAGCTGGTATGGGGTACTGAGCCCGACGGCACAGAGCCCGAGCCCTACACTGTTCCCGGCAAGGAGACAGGGAGTACTACCACGACTACAACTTCAACAACTACTACAACAACTACAACCACAACCACAAGCGACACAACAACAGTTACCACTACAACTTCTGGACCGGTTGACGATATCGTTTGGGGAGACACTAATCTCGACGGCAAGGTCGAGCTGGCAGATGCTGTTCTCATAATGCAGTCTCTGGCTAACCCCAACAAGTACGGTGTAAACGGTACATATGAGAAGCACATCACCGAGCAGGGACGTATCAACGGCGACGTAGACCCCGATGTAAAGGGCATTACTTCCAATGATGCGCTCACTATTCAGGAGTTCCTTCTTAACAAAATAAGCACACTTCCTAAAAAGTAATAATCAATTCACAAATAAGAAATAAGAGGAAATTCGTTTCCTCTTATTTTTTTTAGCTTTTTGTCAATCTGCACAATTATGTTTTATCGCCATTAGGAAAATGAACGAATTTCCAGAAAACTATTTACTTTTTTTTCGCGATATAATATAATATGATTGATGAGTCAGGAATAGTGCAAGTTCTGTTCGGACACCTGACTTTTCGCCGTAAAACAAGGTATAACCGCAATGTTTGCACTGGCATTGCGTTATAAATTTATATTTTAAACATTCAGGGAGGGTATTCAAAATGCATAAGAAAATTGCAAAAGCAGTCACAAGCAGCCTGATGGCAGCTTCAATGGTTGCTTCAAGTGTTGCAGCACTCGTTCCTATGAGCGCAGCAGCAGGTAACTGCCTTGGACAGAACGACTTCGATGACGGTATCGGTCTTCCTTGGCATATTTGTGTAACAAACCCCGCAGAGCAGAAGTTCGACATTTCAGATGGTACATATAACTGTACTATCGTTAACCCCGGCGGAAAAGAGCGCGGCGGTGACTCCAGATGGGACTGCCAGTTCAGACACAGAAGTCTCCACATCGAGTCAGGTCATAAGTACACTATCCACTGGGAAGTTGATGCTTCAAACGCTGGTGAGCTCCATACTCATATCGCACCTCTCGACGGTGTAAACGGCGTATGGCAGAATAATGCAGACGCTTGGGATCAGGGCTGGAGCAACGTTAAGATCAGCGCTGGTGCTAACAAGTTCGACAGCTCTTTCACAGCTACAAAGACTCTGGAAGTTGCTGAGTGGGCATTCCACTACGGTGGTGCTGGTTCATACCAGCCTAATGACTGCTTCAAGGAGGGTACAACTCTCAAGTTCGATAACATGAAGCTTGACTGTGAGACCTGCGGAGACACATATAAGGACTCTTCAAGCACACCTTGTCTCTGGGATCCCACAAACGAGCTGGGCGTTATCACTCCCAGAAGTGACGTAAGAATCAACCAGGTTGGTTACTTCGTTGGCGCTGACAAGAAGGCTACTTATGCTACAAGCACAGAGAAGAGCGCTGTAAGCTTCACAGTTAAGAAGAACGGTACAGCTGTATTCACAGGTACAGGTAAGCCTGTAGGCTATGATAAGGACGCAGGCGACTACTGCCAGATTCTTGATTTCTCTGAAGTTAACGAACCCGGCACATATACTATCGAAGTAGACGATACTTCAAATACATTCCTCAACAAGAAGACTAACGAGACATACAAGAAGTACATCAGCCACGAGTTCAAGATCGGTAAGGGTGATACATACAACGGCATCCTCAAGGACGCTATGAACTATTACTATCAGAACCGTTCAGGTATGTCTATCGAGGAGAAGTACATCACTTCTTACAATCCCAAGGATCCTAAGGGCAAGAAGGGTCTTGCTCATACAGGAGGTCACGCACCTACAGATATGGCTTATGTTCAGTCTAAGTGGGTAAGAGCATACGGCCAGGAATTCGACGGAGACAAGGACTATCAGATCGACTGCGTAGGCGGTTGGTACGATGCCGGTGACCACGGTAAGTACGTTGTTAACGGCGGTATCTCTGTATGGACTCTCCAGAATATGTATGAGAGATCAAAGGCTCAGGGCACAGACGCTAAGTGGGCTGATGATAAGACAATGTCAATTCCTCAGAACTACAGCGTAGGAAGCGTTAAGTTTGACGGTACAGGTTCGCCTGACGTACTTGACGAGTCAAGAGTTGAGCTCGAGTGGATGTTCAATATGATCGTTTCTTCCAAGGATTCATCATGGTCTGACTGCGAAGGTCTTGTATACCACAAGATGCACGACCACAAGTGGACAGGTCTTGCTACCGATCCTTCAAACTATCAGAAGGAGTGGGGCACAACTCGTATAGTTAAGCCTCCGACGTATGCTGCTACATTCAACATGATCGCTTGTGCTGCACAGGCTGCACGTCTGTGGAAGGGCATCGACGATTCATTCGCTGATAAGTGCCTCAAGAACGCTGAAAACTCATGGAAGGCTGTAATGGCTAAGAAGTCCAAGTGGTACGGCAAGGATCTTGGTCCTGAGGCTTGGAAGACAGATCCTCAGTTCGCTCCTCTCGATCAGGCTATCGGCGGCGGCGGCTACGGTGATACATATGTAGACGACGATGCTTACTGGGCAGCTTGTGAGCTCTTCTCAACAACAGGTGATGATGAGTACTACAGCTTCCTCAAGGATTACAAGAACATCCACGAGGGCGACGGTCACGATAAGGCATTCGATCTTACCTGCAGCCTCGGCGGCGGTGAGAACAACGGTTCATTCAGCTCATTCAACTGGGGCTGTACAGCAGGTCTGGGTACTCTGACCCTCCTCCTCAGCGACAAGACATCTGACGCTGATAAGGCTACTATCAAGGAGAACATCAAGACTGCTGCTGATACATATATCGACTTCGAGAACGGCTCTTCAAACGGTATGGGCATTCCTTATAAGGGAACCAAGTTCACAGATGCTATCAATATCGGTGATGAAGTTGTTGAGGGTTATGAGTGGGGTTCAAACTCATTCGTAATCAACAATGCTATCGTTATGGCTTATGCTTACGATGTATCTGATCACGATATGAAGTACGCTAACGGTATGGTTGCTGCTCTTGACTACATCTTCGGACGTAACGGTCTCGGCTTCTCATTCGTTACCGGCTACGGTACATACCACTCCAACAATCCTCACCACAGATACTGGTCTTACGAGCTTGACCACGACTTCCCGATGGCTCCTTCAGGAGTTATGTCAGGTGGTTGCGGCGCAGGCCTCCAGGATCCCTATGTTGGTGGTCTCGGATACAAGCGTGGTACAGTTGCTTCACAGAAGTGCTTCGTTGACTCCATCGAGGCTTGGTCTGTAAACGAGGTTACAATCAACTGGAACGCTCCTTTCGCATGGGCTATGTCATTCTTCGATGATGAGGCTCCTGATTTCGGAAAGACACCTTCCGGTGGTACAACAACCACAACTACAACTACACCTCCTACAACAACAACCACAACCACAACTGCTCCTCCTACAAACGTTGTTTGGGGCGATACAAACTGTGACGGTGTTGTTGAGCTGGCTGACGCTATCCTCATCATGCAGAGCCTTGCTAACCCCAACAAGTACGGTCTTAACGGTTCTGACGCTAAGCACCTTACTGAGCAGGGTAAGCTCAACGGTGATGTAGATACATCTGTAACAGGTCTTACTTCTAACGATGCTCTCCGCATCCAGGAGTACCTCCTCCACAAGATCTCTACACTCAACCCTAATGCATAATTATATGGCATGAAATAATAAAGCGGCGCTTCGGCGTCGCTTTGTTTTTCAGACAGGAGGTAATTACTCTGGCTAATATTCTTGACTATCTTGACTGGCGCGGCGATGTGCCGTTTTCAGCCGATCCGTTCAATGAAATTGACGGAATGATCCTATCACAGTTCTGCTACGTTATCCTTGACGGAGTCGTTTCGGATAAATTCGATGAGGAGATCTCCTTTGCCGACGCCTACCGCAGATATGATCCCGAACAGGTCGATACAAAGCGGAGGATACTGACATTCGAGCAGGATAACCTGCTTTTCAGAAGACTGGCGGAATCACGGCGATACAGGGGAACGACTCTCCGGGGCTACGTCAGCGACACAGAGCACACCGAGGATCTGCAATTCTCGGCGCTGACCTACCGTCTCTGCGACGGAAGCGGCTTTGCGGCCTTCCGCGGCACCGACGGCTCTGTTGTGGGCTGGAAGGAGGACTTCAACCTCAGCTATATGCAGCAGACCGCAGGTCAGCAGCGTGCCATAGAGTATGTGAATGCCGCCTTTTCCGACGGGGACTATCCCATTCGTCTGGGCGGACACTCCAAGGGCGGAAACTCCGCAATATACAGCTCGCTGTACTGCGACGAGGGCATAAGGCGAAGGATAACCAATATCTATTCCTACGACGGCCCCGGCTTCAGGGACGAGGTGCTGACCTCGGAGATATACCAGGATATGCTGCCGAGGATAAGGAGCTTCGTACCCGAGGCCTCTATTGTCGGTATGCTTCTGGGAAGCGGCTCAGACCCGCGGATAGTAAAGACCTCCGTCAACGGCATAAAGCAGCATTACGCCTATTACTGGGAGATACGCCGCAACCGTTTCCTCATTGCCGACAGGCTGAAGCGGTCGGGCGATGTTATAAACAAGGCCATATCGGGTATGCTGTCGGACTTCAGCGACACCGAGCGTGAGATATTCACGGATTCCCTGTTTGAGATACTGAAGGCTCCCGACAAGGAGACCCTGAAGGAGCTAACAAAGCTCAGCTCCTATCCTGCCATTATAAAAGCCATATCTAAGCTGCGTCCCGAGCAGCAGGCCGTAATGAAGGAGGCCTTCAAGAAGATCGCCCAGAACGGCACGGGCGCACTGTTCAAACCACAATAATAAAAAAGGCTTCACATTATGTGAAGCCTTTCGTTTTACTATTCAGTGATCAGACACCGTACTTAGCAGTAGCAACGGGAACGCCGGGGCCCATTGTTGAAGTAACTGTGCAGCTCTTGAGGTAAGTACCCTTGGCAGCAGCAGGCTTAGCCTTAACAACTGCTTCCATAAGAGTATTGAAGTTCTCCTCCAGCTTTGCAGCGCCGAATGAAGCCTTGCCGATAGGGCAGTGGATGATGTTGGTCTTGTCGAGACGATACTCGATCTTACCGGCCTTAGCCTCTGTAACAGCCTTAGCAACATCGGGAGTTACTGTACCTGCCTTGGGGTTAGGCATAAGTCCACGGGGACCGAGGACCTTACCGAGACGACCAACGAGACCCATCATGTCGGGTGAAGCAACAACAACGTCGAAGTCCATCCAGTTTTCCTTCATGATCTTGTCAACGAGATCCTGACCGCCAACGTACTCAGCGCCTGCAGCCTGAGCTGCCTCATACTTGTCTTCCTTGCAGAATACGCATACACGAACAGTCTTACCTGTACCGTTGGGAAGTACAACAGCGCCTCTTACCTGCTGGTCAGCGTGTCTTGAGTCAACGCCGAGACGGATGTGAGCTTCGATAGTCTCATCGAACTTAGCCTTTGCATTCTTGCACACGAGGTCAAGAGCCTCTGTGGAATCATACTGCTTTGCATAATCAACAGCCTTTGCGCTGTCAACATATTTTTTGCCGTGTTTCATTATATTTCCTCCTATTTAAGTGGTAATACCGGGAAGCTTATAGCTTGCCCGATTAGCGGAATTTTCCTCCCACCAATAGAACTCCGAACGGGGAATAGCTCCCCACTTCATCATTCAAAAAATTGATTAGTCAACAACTACAACGCCCATTGAACGAGCTGTACCTGCGATCATGCTCATAGCTGCTTCGAGAGAACCTGCATTGAGGTCAGGCATCTTTGTCTCAGCAATCTTCTGAACCTGTTCCTTAGTGATGTTAGCGACCTTAGTCTTATTGGGAACTCCTGAACCGCTGTTGATGTTGCAAGCCTTCTTGATGAGGACTGCAGCGGGGGGAGTCTTAGTGATGAACGAGAATGAACGATCTGCGTAAACAGTGATAACAACAGGGATGATCATACCGATGTCGTTCTTTGTTCTCTCGTTGAATTCCTTTGTGAATGCCATGATGTTAACGCCGTGCTGACCCAGTGCAGGACCAACAGGGGGGGCAGGAGTAGCCTTTCCTGCTGCGATCTGAAGCTTAATGTAGCCAACTACTTTCTGTGCCATGTATTCGCACCTCCATAAATGTGGTAAATGGCGAGGCAAGAATTATTTTACCTCTCCCACGGAAACCCAAACCTCGGGGTTTCTTTTGACCTGAACTAATCCTCCACCTTAACTACCTGGTTGATAGGGAGCGTAGTGGGGGTTTCACGACCGAACATTGAGACGAGAAGGTCTACTGAGCGGTCGTCGAGATTGATGTTCTGAACGACACCTATAAATCCGTCCATAGCAGTACCTGAGATACGGACGCTGTCGCCCACCTTGAAGTTTACCGAAACGGTAGTTACCTCAACGCCGAAGAGCTTCTTTACTTCCTCTTCCGAAAGGGGAGTAGGCTCTGAAGCGGGGCCGACGAAGCCTGTACAGCCTCTGGTATTTCTAACGACGTACCATGAATCATCGTTCATGACCATCTTGACGAGAACGTAGCCCGGATAGGTCTTGCGTTCTACTTCCTTGGTTTTGCCGTCTGTGATCTCCTCGGCTTTTTCGGTAGGAACCCTTACCTCTTGGATAAGTTCATGAAGCTTACGGTTTTCTACAACCTTTTCAATATTCTGGGCCACCTTATTCTCATAGCCCGAATATGTGTGGATAACATACCACTTTGCTGCTTCTGACATAATGATCCTCCTAAAATCAGCCTGCGTTATAGATGAGACGCATAAGGGCGAGACAGCCCTGATCGAAGAGACCAACAAGAGCTGCTGAAGCGATTATAACGCCCAGAACAACTGAAGTGTTGTTGATAACAGTCTTTTTGGTCGGCCAAACCACTTTCTTGAATTCGATTCTGAGATCCTTGAACCACTTGACAATCTTATTGCCCTGTTTCTTCTCGGACTTCTCCTTCTTTGAAGAGTTATTCTTAGCCATAAAAATACCCCTTCCGATTACTTTGTTTCCTTGTGAAGAGTATGCTTTCTGCAGAACTTGCAATGCTTCATCATTTCAATTCTGTCAGGGTCATTCTTCTTGTTTTTCTTGGAAACATAGTTGCGCTGTTTGCACTCTGTGCAAGCTAAAGTAACCTTTACTCTCATATCGGCACCTCCTGAATTAGTACTTCCTTCGTTACCGAAGGTAGGTTGTTTGCCTCCCTCGCACGGGGACAAAAAAATAAACCCCCAACGAGGTACTAAAATTATAACATACCCAAACGGAAAAGTCAAGCGTTTTTCGCGAAAAAATCAAATTTTTCTTATATAATAGTATAAAGAACGGGATTCTATTGACCAGTGGGCTGAAAAGTGATATAATTTAAAGGACTTGAAGAAGGAAAGGGAAGGAGCGAGAGCTGTGACGGGGGATATAAAGGTTTCGGTCATAGTACCTGCTCATAACGAGGAAAAGTATGTGGTACGCTGTATAGAGTCCGTGAAACAGGCGGCAGCCCGTGTGAAATGCGGAGTTGAGATCATAGTGGTCTGCAACAGGTGTACCGACAGGACTGCGGAGCTCGCAGAGGCAAACGGAGCCCGTGTAGTCACCAACGAGAGCCGGTGTATAGCCACGGTGCGCAATGCGGGCATAGCTGCGGCGCGGGGAAAGGTCATAATGACTATTGACTGCGACAACCGCATGACAGCGAACACGATCCGCGAGGTGCTGGGGAAACTCAACAGCGGCAGATATATCGGCGGCGGAGCGCCCCTGCGCTTTGAGAGGTACTCTTTTCCGCTGTGGCTCAATGATATACTGTGCCGTGTGAGCTTCAGGCTCACGGGACTTTACTGCGGCATATTCTGGGCGGAGAAGCGCAGCTTTGACGCCATAGGAGGATTTGTGGAGAAAAAGGCAGCGGAGGATATAGCCACTGCCAAGGCGCTGAGAGCATACGGCAGGAAGCAGGGGAAGCTTTACGGCTGTCTGCGTAGGAATTATTTGATTAATTCCACGCGTAAGTATGATGATATGGGGGACTGGCTGTATTTCAGGCTGGCCTTCAGGAATGCAGGAGCCCTTATAAAGGCGGCTTTCGGCGACCATGAGGAATACGACAGGCTCATGGACGAGATGTTTTACGATTACAATGACAGATCATGATTCAAAGGAGCTAATATGAAGTTAAAAAGTCTTGTTTCTGCGGCGATATCAGCAGTTCTGGCAGGATCAGCCCTGCCCGCTGCTTCTTTCGGCGGCAATGCCGGTAGAGCGGATTATTCACTGGTTATCGCAGGCGATATCACATATTATAAGTACAGCGACCATGTAGAGGTTGGCAACGCAGCTGCTGCGGAGGGAGAGGTCAGCATTCCGCCCAGGATATCGGCTATGCCCGTTACAAAGGTCGGCAGCAGAGCCTTTGCGGACTCGAAGGCGGAAAAGATCAGCGTTCCCGCCAGCGTCACTGACATAGAGAGCTCCGCTTTTGAGAAATGCAGCGCTCTTACATACATTTACATCGAAAACAAGAGCTGCGTCATAGCCGACAGCAGCACTACCATATGCAACAGTCTGAAGTCCGACGGAAAGACAGGCGAGTACAAGGGCGTCATCGCAGGCGCAGACGGTTCGACGGCTGCGGCATATGCCGCGAAGTACGGATATAGCTTCAAGGCTGTATCGGAAGAGCCGGCAGTGACAACCACTACAACTAAGGCGGCTGCAACGACGACTACTGCTGCGAAAAAGACCACTACCACCACAAAAAAGGTCACTACCACAACAAAGAAGACCACAACAACCACCACTACAACAACGACAACAACAACAACAACAACTACCACAACTACAATGCCAGCGGTACAGGGAAAGCCCGTGTTCCGAATGAACAGCAGTCAGGTGTATCTCAGCAAGGCTAACGGCTCACAGCAGAATGTAGTTCTCTCTGTGGAGGGAGCCGACGGTCTGTACTGTGATACAGTGGTGTATGTCTATTTTGACAAGCGCCTGAAACTGAAGGAGGCTGTCAGCGGTTCGGCTGTTGAGAAGCTTACCACAGCGCAGGCAGCCGGCGACACAGGCGACTTCATAGTTCTCGACACCGCAGGAAGCGAGAACGCAGGCAGGGACGGTCAGATGTGGATACTCACCTTTGTGCTTCCCGATGACTGCAAGGCAGGTGACAGCTTCACTGTAGAGGTGGGTCCCTCAAAGTACGGAGTGATACAGCCTTTGTTCAGCAACTTTGAGTATGACGCAAAGGGAACGGCAATGACGGAGCATATCTTCACCAAGGGACTTGCAAAGAGCATTATCACTGTTATAGCGGATCCGCCATATACTCTGGGCGACGTCAATAACGACGGCGAGATCAATTCGGTTGACGCATCACAGGTGCTTGCGGAATATGCTTCGCTGTCCTCGGACAAGGGTCTTTCCACATTTACCGACAGCAGGCAGACTGTAGCGGCTGACGTCAACCTTGACGGCGACGTGAATGCGGTAGACGCTTCGCTTATACTTGCATTCTACGCATACCAATCGTCGGGAACTCCCGTTTATGACCTTGTGGAGTTCATAAAGAATATGAAAAAGTAAATGAAAAAAGTATCGCTTAACCGTGGTGCTTATATAGCAATTTATGCGTAATTATCGGGGACAAACCTTTCT
>NZ_CAMYUE010000010.1 GCF_947301925.1 uncultured Ruminococcus sp. | reverse complement strand
TTTATTATACATCAGATTCCTTCTTTGAGGAATACGTCCTTTATTTGACGCTTACCTTATTTATAATCAGGTAATAGTCATCATTTAATATATAATTAAATAATAAAAATATATTCTGAGCTTCGAGATAATACATCATAATGTTGTATAATAAGTAAAGAAAGGGTTTAAACTTTATCTTTTTTAAAGGAGATATATATGGAAAACGGTGCAAGTAGCTACCTCCGTTTCCTTGATGGTGATAAAAGTGGTTTTGTTGATGTTGTAAAAGAATACAAGGACGGACTGACCTTGTTTATCAATACAATAATAAGAGATATCCATATATCTGAAGAAGCAGCTAATGAAGTTTTTCTGAAGCTTTATGTAAAAAAGCCAAGGTATAAAAATCAGTATTCTTTTAAGACATGGCTTTATACAATAGGCAAGAACACCGCGATAAACTATATAAAAAAGTACAGAAAGACGTCTTATGCTTCTATTGATGATCTTTGCTATATTTCGGATGAAAGTGATATCGAGTCGGATTATATAAAAGGTGAACAAAACCTTCTTATTCATCATACACTCAGAGCTTTAAAGGCAGAGTATTCCCAGGTGCTTTATCTTGTGTACTTTGAGGAATTATCTAATTCAGAAATTGCAAATATTATGGGGAAAACCTCAAAGCAGATATCTGACCTCATATATTGTGCGAAAAAAGCCTTAAGAGCCGAGCTGGAAAGGAGGAATGAAAATGGACAAATATGAAAAGTGTGCAGCAGCTCTGATGGAGCTTGGAGATAATATTATCGCCGAAAAGAAGCGCAGAAGCCTTATTATAAGAAAGATATCATTTGTAGTATCAGGCTTGTGTGCCGCGGTACTGATCGCCATAGGAGTATTACATAATTCCGCCATAAGTACACCTCCTGATCCGGAAAAATATTCAGAAAGCAATATTGTTGCTACTTCACAGACCAGATCTGATGTCATTTCTTCAAATTCGGCAGTGACGACTGTGGCATATGAGAAAAAAGTATCCACAGTTATTACAGAAACTGAAAAGATATCTGTTACATCGGTGAGTACAATAAAGAGGCCTGTTGTTACTGAAATTGTTTCGCAGACTACTGAGATAATTGTCACCAATAGTCCTGTAACTTACGGAACAGAAACAATTCCGGTCACAACTACCGGCGGAAATGAGCCTTCTCCGGTAAATCCGGTTGAAGTACCTATCCCACTTGAGCATTATCGTACATTGGTAAGTAATAGTACAGGAATACAGTATACTAAAGTCTCAGGTATCCTTTCGACCGATTCTGTAAGTGAGCCTATAGAAACGCAGCTGCTTGTTGATCAAGACAAGGACGGGGAGGTCAGTTGTAATGCAGAACTGTTTGCGATAAAGGGTATTTCATCTGAGGTTATGATCGCAGTAAAATATAGTGGATCGAGTGTCCCGGCTTTGTACCGCAATCAGGATTATATGCCGAAAGATCTCGGAGAATTTGTTGCTGATCTTGGTTTGGAGAAAAACGGAGATTTTGTATCAGCAGAATATTCTGATTACAGCAGCGGATATGAACTGCGTGATTATTACGGATTCAAAAAAGAAATGATAATCAATTATCTCCTTGATAATGCTGACGCTGTATGTTACAAATACAGTGATCTGACACTTGATCAGATTAATCCAAAAATCAATATTATATATGATATGAATGAGATAGTTCCTTTAAAAGCAGGGGTTGGAATATCTTCAAAAGGGTATTTAACTACGAATATTACGGGAGGTGGTCTGGCTTTCTTTATCGGCGAGGAAACAGCTGCTGATATCATAGAGAGCATTACAAACAATTATCCGTTTAACGTTTTAAACCAATGACAACTTCGCAATTATTATGTTGTTCAGGGAGGTTATATTATGAAGAAAAGATCGTTATCGCTTCTTACGGCTATTAGTATATTAATATCATGTTCTCCGCTTTACGCAAATGCAGTTACATCAGGTAGTTTTGCCCCTGATATATTCAATGACTGTATATGTCTCGAAGATGACTGGTCGGCTATGTTCATAGGCAAATATGAAGCAGTGTATATGAAACCGAATGAGAATCATGGAGCCAGCTTCTATTTCGTTGAAAGCTATCCCGATATGATAACTTTTTCAGTATCAAAAGATTTTGATGAAGCTTTTTTTGAGCAGATCATAAACGAAATTGATTATGGACTTGTTCTTCAGTATCAGAAAAACGCTGCTGATTGCAATTGTATTGTCACACTTAAAAATGATGAAGGACAGTATGCTCCGATAGGCAGTAAAACAGCTAAAGAGCTGTACAAAAAGCTGTCCGAGTATGTTACTGCTTTCGATTATAAATATGATCGATATATGTATAATTACGGTGTATATGAGTATCTGACAGGATATGAAGAAATGGATTATAGTTTTTCGATAGAAGAAAGGCTGAATGAGTATCTTGAATCGAATGATATAAACGCTTCACTGGTGAAGTATTCAGCAGGAGACACAGTTCTTTCGGGGAAGCAAGCAGATTGTGATAAGCTATATGTTGTTCCTGAAAATGACATCACAATTATGCAGCACTATGAATTAGCGAAAAGCATTGCTGAAGAAACAGGTATAAGACCTCACGGAGTAAGTCCCACAGGACTTGGCGGAAATACAAAAGAAAAAAATATTGATTTTGAATATTATTTAGACGGCGATTCAAACTGTGACGGAATAGTTGAGCTGGCAGACGCTATTTTTATAATGCAGTTCCTTGCAAATCCTGATAAGTATCAGATATCTGTACAAGGGCGTTTTAATGGCGATACAGATAACAATGGTATAACATCAGGTGATGCGCTTGCAATACAGGAGTATCTTTTAGGTTTAAGGTGATATAAGATTTGCTTTAGTTAACTTTTTCAAGAGTAATATTATAGAAAAGCTCCACAGTATTTTGTGGAGCTTTTACCCTAATTATTTTTGAATCTTAACGGAAGCAGCTATGCTCTTTTTTGTGTGGCTTGGGTATTACCGTGTTTTCCGCGGAGGATATAATTTAATGTATTAACGCATATCAAACTTTAACAGCGATAATTTTTTTATTGTATCAAATCATAAGACCTCTTTGTTAAGGCACTTGGATCAAATTCAACTCGCTCAATTGGAATATCTAATTCAAGAGATGTCATTTCTTTGGTTTCAATATATTCTCCGTTGCAGCTTTCTGTAAATGCAATTAATATACCTGTATAAATATCAACAGAAATTGTAAAATCGTTCCCATTATCACGGACTCCTGATATCTCGGCTACAGGTCTTCCTATCTGCTCAGAAATAGCATTTATGTGCCAGTTATCAAAGTTCGAAAGCCATGAAAACGCCAGCTGGTCTGGCATAAGCTCATTGAAAGCTATGCCAAAGAAAACATTATATGTACAGTTAGATACGCTATAATCAGGAGGAGAAGTATTAATGAGGCGATAATTATCTTCGGGTATTATGACATATGGTTGTTTGCAGTAATCGTTTTCCTCATATGTATTATCAGGATAAACTACATCTATATGTTTGTCATCATATACATATATCTCCCATTTAGTTTCTGAAATGTCAGATGTTAGACTTGTGTAGCTTTCCTGTGCAGCAACATCGACCTGAAAATCTAATTGAGAACTTCCCGAACCATAAGCAGGCTGTTTTTTTATTACAGTTCCTTTAGCAGAATCATAATATAGGAAGCTGTTAAGCATCAAATGGTATATATAGCTTTTTGCTTCCAGCGAGTTGATATCATACCCGTCACTTAAGAGCAAATCTGCATAGTACTCTGTATCCACTCTATATTTATGTCTGTCCTCCCATTGGATTTTGAATAGATGCTCGTTTCGAAGAGAATCTGCATCATCTTTTGAATCTGTAAAATATGGAGTCGTATGAAGCTGAAGATCACTATATTCAATAGCAGCAGCCTTATTTTCATCCACTTCGGTTGTTTCTTCTGTCGGCACTACTTCTTCCAAATTAGTTTCTACGCTGTTCTGTTCAGTGATAATTATATCCTGATCTGAGTCATCAAAAACATCATCAGGCTTTGTCATAATATTCTTCATCAGAAAGGCTCCGCCTGTGGCTAAGCCACATACAACAATTGCAGAAGTTATAACAAGAATATTTTTCCATATAGGTCTACGGTAAACCTCAACGCCTTGTACATGGACTTCCCCATCAGAAGTTTCATTATTCATATCTTGCGCATTTATTTTTTCAGCTTCTTCTATTAGTTCGGGACGAATTCCATTAATAGCATCATCAAGCATTTTGGCATTCATAGATCAAAACCCTCTTTCTTTAAATACTTTTTTAAACGTCTTCTCATACGGAAAAGAATCGAACCTACTGTTTTTGAATTGATCTTGAATTCATTTGAGATTATTTCTATACTATCATAATACCAGTATCTTCTTATAAACATCATACGATTGATCTTTTTTTCTCTCATTAGGAAATCACTTATGGCATTGCTGAGTTCAGCCATAATACGGGTGTCTTCTGGAGTTTGCTTGTTTGATACTATATCAGACAGTTCCTCATAAGACAGAACATTGTCATGCTGTCGTTTGCTTGCCGAATTATAGCGTAACTTAGACAGAGCCAGTCTTTTTACTATTTGACATAAATAAGCAGAAAAATATGTAGGGCGATCAGGCGGAATAGAATTCCATGCTTTCATAAAAGCATCATTGACACATTCTTCCGAATCCTCTTTTTGTTTTAGTATATTTTCCGCTATCCGATAACATAGTTTTCCGTATTTTTTCTCGGTCTCGGCTATTGCCTGTTCATCTCTTTTCCAGTAGAGTTCAATAATAGAGGTATCGTCCATTTGATTCCTCCTTTCGAGGTTCCTCACTATATAAGACGCATAATAATCGAAAATATTGCACCCAAGCTAATAAATATTTATAAGTGATAATCATAATTAGCCTAAAAAGAATCAGCCTGCATTTTTACAGGCTGATTCTTATGCGACATCATCCGACTTGTCCCCGAATGAATGTATTTAAACAATAGTATATGACATATTCGTCATTGATTACAAATTAATTCTCTTCTCATTAAAGTAAGATCAAAAACATTGAGCTTGTTATCTTTGCAGAAGTCAGCAGCCTTCCAGTTGACTAACTCAGCATCAGATGCCCCTAAAAGCCACTTCTGGAACATGACTATATCAGAAATCCTAAGATCTCCATCACAGTTAACGTCGCCCGAAGCATCAATGTCATTGTAGATCATGTATGTATCAATCATCTGAGCCTTATACTGTTCAATATTAACAACATTGTTTCCTCGATACAAAGCCTGCCAATCTGTGATGTATCCTTTATCGTCACTCTTTACATATATAATGTCATTTTCTTCAACGATAAACCTAATTTTTTCCGAACCTTTATCATCGAGCCAGTATTCGGCTTTAGTTACGCCGCTACCACCGATGAAATCAGGGAATTTCTGCGATGCAATAAATTCATTATACATTTCATCAAAGGTTTCAGCATTATTGATTATCTCGTTTACTTCATCAAGTGTAAGTCTTGGAGTTTCAGAATCAAACTCACCAGAAATAACGGCTCTTTCTCGCTTGAATTCACCAAAAAGAATATTTTCCTTTTCTGTCAGTTTATTCAGTTGTTCCTGTTTCTCATCTGTCGGTTGGATTATAGTAGTTGTTGTAGTTGTAATCTGCACAGGCTCAGTTGCTTGTGTTCCAGTATACACTTCCTCAGATGGTGGAATAGTGTCAGTTGCGTTAATATTATTATAGACATTAAATGAACCAATCATTTTTGACTGATATGCCTCAAATGGGATCTCTTTATTGACCGGGCAGAGTAAGTTCCAGTCAGTGATTTTACCTGCATCATTGCACTGTACATAGATTACGTCGCCTTCTTCGTGTATAAGCAGAAGCTTCTGATAGCCATTATCATCAAACCAGTACTCGATTTTTGTTACACCACTGCCGCCAAAAAAATCAGGATATGTCTGTGCATCTGCTAATTCCTTATATATTTCGTCATAGGAATTGCAGCGATCAATAATCTCGTTAGCCTCATCAAGTGTGAGTCTTTCGGTGTCAGGAGCAAGTTTACCACTTAAAATCGCTCTTTTTCTTTGGAATTCTCCAAATAATTTGTTTTCTTTTTTCGCCAGCTCATCAAGTGCAGCTTGTTCTTCAGAAATAACAGTTGTTATAGCTGTAGTAGTTGTTGTGCTTTCAAGCGGCTGTGTTACAGCCGTTGTGGTCTGAATGTTAACATCTCCTGTTGTTGTAACTATGTAATCGTCCTTATCACCACCCGCATAAGCTTGAGATAGGTATGTAGTAGGACTCATGCTCGTTAAAAGTGAGATTGAAAGTGTACTTGCTATAATACCTGATAATGCTTTCTTTTTCATCATAGTAACCATCCTTTCATAAAAAAGTTTTATTTGCACAACGGGGATATTGTCACGAATAAACTATATCTGCCCCTGTAAAATGGAAATAGAATATGCTTTCTTCTTCCATAATAAGGTATATTTTCTGCGCTCCTTTATTATCAAACCAATATTCAAGTCGTGTTATACCGCTTCCGCCAATGTAATCTACTAATGGTTGAGCTTCGTGAAGTTTTCTGCAAATTTCTGCAAATGAACCAGAACTTTCAATGATCTCAACGGCTTCATCAAGTGTAAGTCTTGGTGCATCAGGGGAAAGTTCACCGAGGAGCACTGCACGTTCTCTTTGAAATTCTCCAAACAGTCTGTTTTCCTTTTGTGTCAGCTTCTCAAGAGCTATCTGTGTATCATCTGGTGTCACTGTAGTAGTTGTTGTTTCTGACGGAACTGTAGCTGTTGTTTGAGTTGTTGCAGTTACGACAGGGGTCGTTGCCGATGCTTCTAAATCATTGTAAATCAAATAAGAAGCTGATGCCATAGTCTTATAGCGTTCAATACTTATTTGTTTTCCGATAGGATACAGTAATCTGCTGTCATCATTGACAGGTTGCGTTTCTGTTACAGTTGACGTAACTGGTACACCTGTTGTCTGTATCTGAGCAGTTGTTTTAATTCCCGTTACTGGCTGTGTCTGGATCATAGTTGCAGTGGTTGAGGGAGGTTTTATGGCATTTGTTTCTGAAACATGAGTTGTAACAATTTTAACAGTATTAGTTGTCGATACTCTGTCTGTTTCAGTCCTGCTTGAAGTAACTAATGCAGTTGTTTGGATAGAAGTATTGTTTGTAAATGTTGAAGTTGTTATTACAGTACTTTCTGGTATAATAATATCATTCGGGAACTCCGGTTTATGTGGTATTGATTTCCATGCAAAAAATCCAACAATTACAACAGCAAATACACTTGCACAACTGAATGATACTCTTCTTATAAGCATATTTCTATGCTTTTTCTTTTCTAAGATTTTGTCTCCGTGCTGCATAATATATTCAGCCCATTTTTCAAATCTGTCCATTATTCCCCCTCCTTCCCATTTCTACCTTCAAAGCTTCTTTAGCGCAATATAACAGTTGTGTTATCTGCCGCTGCGATTTGTTCATGACTTTAGCAACTTCGGTATGTGAAAGATTCTCAAAATAAATGAGAAACAATACCTGTGCGTAGTCTTTATTTAAAGCTTTGATACACTGGTGGATAAGAAGGTTTTCCTCATCTTGTATGTACTCAGATTCAAGATCAATATTATCTGAAAAATACGAGAAATCCTCTAAAGGAGTGTATTTATGCCGTTTAAGCTTTTTCAGATAATTAAGAGCAACATTTCTGCCAATGGTATATAACCATGTCTTAAATGAATACTCACTCTTAAACTGCGGTTTTTTGATATACAACTTCATTAGAGTATCATTTGCTGCTTCTTCGGCAATGTGGATATCTCTTATTATTGAATTCAGAAATAATATCAATCCGTCACCATACTCTTTTACAAGTTCAACAAAACTATCATTATCACCATTCAGAAAACGGAGGTAGCTACTTACACCGTTATCCATATATTTCTCCTTTTTCCAGGAAGTAGTCTGATTACTTCTTTCACTTATTATACAACCCTAAATCATTAAATGTCTAAGCAGATTTATATATTTTTTTATTTTAATATTCTGAACTAAATGTTATAACTTTATTTTAATTCAGAATGATTATACTGTCAAGAGTATATAGATATAAAAAGGCATCCTGTACAACTATTACAGGATGCTTTTGTTTAATACATAGAATTATTTTTGTTTTTCCCTGTCTACTTTACAGGAGACACCTCAGTTTGGCGTCCCCTGTTTTCATATTGTCCGCCCTTCTTCCTGTACGGAAGCTTTTTTCTCATTCTTCTCATAGAACTTCTTATACGCTTTTGCAAGAGTTTTCATATGATAAGTTGTAACGAAAGCTCAAACAATTTAGTTTTTTCAATAGGAGAAAACTTTGATATTTCAGTTGAAGTCGGCGATGTAAACTGCGACGGAAAAATTGATGCAGTTGATGCTTCATATATTCTATCGGACTACGCTCTTGCTTCAACAGATAAGAAAACTATTTTGAACAAGCAATTGGCTGATTATAATAATGACGGAAAAGTAGACGCCATTGACGCATCCGCTGTTCTTTCTGAGTATGCGAGACTTTCTACATCTTAATTTGACATATTTCGATAAAGTATGTTTTATGATATAAAGAGGCAATGCTGTGCATAATTTATACCCGATAAGTAAAACGTAACCGCCAACCATTTACAGCATACAAAAAATTAGGACTGCATTTTTGCAGTCCTCTTTTTTTCAATATGTAGCTGAGTTTGGTTGGCGGTTACGCAGTAATGAGTATCATATCTCATTCGTTCCTCCTGTAGTTCTTTCTCTTATGTTTCCTATGTGAACTGCGTTGTTCATATTGCATTTCTCCTTTATTATAATTTTGAAGGGAGCGTTGGTTTGCTGCTCCCTTGATACGAAAATGGGTACGGTGAATTGCCGTACACTTAATGATTGTTAAGGGTATAGTACTTCACGATACCCTTGCTGCAAAGGGTGTACGAAGTCCACTGCTGACCATTTCAGTCCGATGACCTCGCTGCGGCGCAGTCCGTAGTATGCGGCTATTATGATTACGATGTGCAGCGGATGATTCTT
Organism: uncultured Ruminococcus sp.; assembly: GCF_947301925.1. Lineage (GTDB taxonomy): Bacteria > Bacillota > Clostridia > Oscillospirales > Ruminococcaceae > Ruminococcus. The sequence goes on along the minus strand of NZ_CAMYUE010000010.1, from coordinate 99,556 downwards.
TGTGCAGTCGATAACCTGTGGCTGCAATCACTTTTTGTTTTCCGCATCTTGCATTCCCATATATGCCATGTTATAATTAAGAAAAAAAGGAGGGCTGTGTGTGAAAAGATTATTTGCAGGCATCATTGCTGCTATAGCAATACTACCATTACAGACAATACCGATTCCTGTATCTTAAGAGGCAGGAACGCTTATCACAAAACGGTTTGACTTTGGTAACCTTGGCACGGTCAACGGATATACCGGTGTCTCAGCTGCGGACGGCTATGATTCAGCAAAAGGATACGGTTTCGCAAACACCGATGCAGTTGAAGATGTTCCTGCAAGCGGCATAGGTGCTTTGTCTGATGCGGTTCGCTTCAAATCTGATGTACCGAATCATATCTTCAATGTTGATCTGCCTAAAGGAGTTTATAAAATTACAGTTACAACCGGCGATGTGCAGTCCACAACGATCACAGCAGAACGGTGGTCGCAGCTTTTCTTTCTTACAGGCAGCAATGCGACTGATTCCTTTACAATTCCGGTGACGGACGGTCAGCTCAATATCTATGCCGGTTCCGGCGTAGGTACGGAGTTTTCGCTCTGCACGCTGGAAATTGAGCAGACTTCAACAGATACGGAAACAAAACCGACAATCTGGGTAGGCGGCGATTCGACTGTCGCAAGCTATTATAATGTATCTGATGATGCCATGCGAGGCTGGGGTCAGTATCTCTGCAATTATGTTGACGCGGAAAAGTATGATGTCAGAAACATCTCTGCAAGCGGTATCACATCATATGATCTGCGGCGGTCTTTTTTCGGTACGGCTGAATATTACGGCAAAACCGGAGATATTCTGCTGTTGTCTGTCGGAATCAATGATTACACGAAAGAGTATAAACAGCATCCGGACGCGATTGATCCGACCGAATATATCACGTATATGACAGATATGGTACAGCGGGCCAAAGCAAAGGGCATGACCGTCTATCTCGTGAAACAGCAGGGAGAACTGGACGATTGCGGCATTTATCCGCTTCCGGATAAAAAGTGGTTCCATGATGCGATTGATCAGATTGCAGCCTCAGAGAATGTCGGTATTCTTGATTTGTTTCATCCATGGCTTGAATTCTGTCTTGAAAAAACAAAAATCACTGCAAAGGAATACTACTATAACAATCTTCACCCGAATGCAAAGGGCGCGGAGATACTGGCACAGATCGTCTCTGAACAGCTTTTCCCGTCAGCAGAGCCGGTCAGTCTCGTCGATGATCCTAATCCGGACTTTGAAACGTCTTCGACAATCCATTACCGGACGGAAGTATCCGACAAACCTGTTTCCAATCCGCATAAGGGATTTGTCATGACGCTGTATAATCCGGATATGTTGTATGAAGAAAAGCATCCTTACGGTATCGGCGGTTCGATGGAAAACCATGCATGGGATGTTGTGACGATATGCAGCGGCGTTATGTTCTGGAAGGACATCAATCCCCAAGAGGGCGTATATGACTGGGATGCAATTGACAAAGCTTTGAAAGCCTGCGAACAAGCTGGAATGACATACGGAATACGCATCATTCCGTATACGACCTCTACCGGTTCAGATGATAATTATGGCATAGAACACGATTTTGTTCCACAGTGGGTGTATGACAAGGGCGCTAATGTAAAAAAAGCTGCCGCAGTTTTGCGGCAGCTTTTTGTGTGCAACGGGAAGTTCCCTGATATTCCTGCCTATGCGGTCCGTTCCCTTTGTACTGCATAGGATCGTTATATGAATCTGTACGAACTTCAAATACATCCCATTCTTCATCAGTTCCTTCGCATTGAACTTTTTCAATGAAATTACAGTCATTGAATTGGCAAACACAGCAAATATGATAAACTGTTTTTTTCTATAAAGTGACATTTGTCACTGTTATTGTGACACTTGACATCTATACAATTCAATTGAAATATATTACAATGATACAAAAGTTATTATAATTTCAGAAGCAAATAGGTGAATTATGATTATTACATAACAAGGAGTGGTATTATTATGGAAAAATTGTCAAAGTATTTCATTGAAAAAAGTAAAAACGGCGAGGAACAGATCCTTTTAAAGAACGCAAAAGGCATAAAGATCGCTTCGGGTGTTTTTTCAGCAGCAAACCCGATTTCCCGTAGACGTCTGAAAAACATTGCCGCAGTCGCTGCAGATGCAGAAATCGAAGTACAAGTAAAAAAAGGCTATGAGAAAAAAACAGGCACTAAATTCGAGATTTTTCAGGAAAAGGACGAAAAGATCAATTTCAGACTGAGAGAAAGCAACGGAAATATTATTCTTTCGGGCAACTCCTATGAAAGCCTGGCTGATTGTATCAATGCAGTCAAAGAAGCTAAGGATTCTATCAGGGAAATGTCCTATTCCAACGAACTTACAGCCCTGCATCAAAAACCTGTCTTCGTAAAGAAAAAAGCTTCTCCCAGATTTGCGACTCTTGCTGAGGAGCGCACACAGGCTGAATTACGAAGCAGGGGTATGGGATTTTCCGTAATGCTCAACGAAAAGGAGCGTCCTTTTTTCATTACAGGACGTATTTCCGATGAAAAGATAAACTCGCCTTCCAAGGCAATAAAGGCTTTGAATTACATACACCATACCATGGGCTTTGAAAACGCTGAGCAGGAGTTTGACGAAGACGACACTGAAGTAAGAGAAATGCCCGACGGCATGACTTTCTACAGGATGAAACAGTATCATAAGGGAATACCTGTTGATGGACATACTCTTATCATATCTGCCGATACTGATGGCAACCCACAGACTCTCAGCGGTCAGTACGCTCAAATAACGTGCGATGATGACGTTAAGATAACCGAAGATCAGGCTAAAGCCATTGCCGGGAAAAAATACGGTAATATAATATCATCAAATGGTCTGACTTACTATGTTGACGATAATGAAAAGGCTTATCTGTGCTGGTGTATAATTACCGAAGGTAATAAGTTGTTTATCAGCACTACAGATGGAAACATCGTAAAGGCAGAAAAAACGCATATAACTATTGACATTAATACCAACAGACGTATTACGACATCTCTCGGAGAAGATGGTGCGATCAGCATATTAAATACAGACGGCGATGCACCGCTGAAACTTTCTGACGGTGAAAGAAATATCGAAGTATGCACCGATGTGTATATTGGCAAGAAAAATTGGAGAGACATTTATGAACCCCAACCTTTCAAAGCTGATTCAAACACCGAAGAAGCTCTCAGCAATCTTGCGCGTCAGCATCCTGTTACTGCTTATTACAATATGAAACGAGTATATGATTATTACCTCAACGTTCTTGGCCGTAAAGGCGCGGACGACCGCGGCAAAAAGATATGTCTCGTAATGAATTATCATGAATATTGGAATGAAGTTAATGCGTGTTTTCGTTCCGATATCAGTGAGCATACGCAGCTCTGCTTTGGTCCCAATGGAGACATAGAAAGATGTGTTGACGTTGTCGGGCACGAATTTACACACGCAGTTGTAGACGCTACCTGTAAACTGAAATATGAAAATCAATCAGGAGCTATCAACGAAGCTTATGCGGATATTCTGGGTGAATTCGCCCAGGACGGCACTCTGGATTCGCACGGTGAAAACAAATCAAGCGGAGGAAAGCGATACTTTAATAACGGAACAACAATGAGCGATTATCACTACTTAGGTGAAAATGAGACGTTAGAAGATCACGATCAAGGTTACGTTCATGAAAACTCAGCTATAATCAGCCATGCTGCCTTCCTTATATGGGATAAATGGCCGGGCAAAAGTGACAAAAACAACGACGGCTACAATGATAACAAACGCTGTGAATTATCTGCTCTGTTTTACAGGTCACTGCAGTTTATGTCCGAACTAAGTGACTTCAGAAGCTGCGGCTATGCTCTTATTAATGCTGCTTTCAGTGTATGTTCTGCCGAAAATATAAATGAGAAGCTCGGAGCCATCGCAGACGCTTTTCTTGATACAGGTATAATATTCCAGTCAAAAGCAGGTTTAGACGTTATTCTAAAGAAAGCTATTTATGCAACAGGAAAGGTTACTGATTCATGGGGAAATCCGCTCCCGGGCGTTGCCGTATCTGCACGTTACGGTGAGAATTATGGTAACTTGTATTGCAGTACGGTAACTAATTCCAAAGGAGAATATAAGCTGATACTGAAAAAGAGAACTAAATTCAAGATCAATTTTATAAGACTTGACGGATATTACGGTACATTTGAAACAGGTTCTATATCAAACAGAAATCACGGTGAGTGGAATACTACTCTTGATTATTATAGTCCTGTTTTGACAAAATCTACATTTATTATACATGGTCGTGTTAAACATCCGGAGACTGGCAATCCTATTGTGGGAGCTACCATTAAAATAGTGAAGGGAACTAATATTGAAAGTGAGGTAATGACTAAGAAGCCGGCTGTGGTGTTGAAAACAGATGCAAACGGTTACTTCTTTACAGCTGCTCTCCCTAAGGGAGATTATGATGTCTGGGCTTACAGTGAGATAAAGGATTCTCCGAACTGTCTTTCAAAGATTGTTCATATCAATAATGACTATGATCATTGGCTGAATATGATGTTAGAGAGAAAAGCTCGTTTCTATGTGACAGGTCTACACATTCGAGCCCGTAGTTCATTATTCACTGCAATACAAACAAAAAGAGGTTACACTCGGATAAATACTGACATGAACTGCGGAAATTCAGGAGACTGGATATTTATGAGCTACTGCGTAGATAATTACAATAATCCTATCACTAATCTTCTGATATACGAAAGCAATAAACAGGAAACATGGAAAACCAAGGAACTGACTCATAATGGCATAACAGCAACATATAAGCGTTTGAATGTTAATCTTAACCGGAATTCAAACGGAAAATATATTTATCTCTGTGCCACACGAGATAAACAGTTCAGTCCGCTTACAAGGCTCGACGTACTTGTAAAGGAATTGGGTCATATACGTGCTCCTTATTGGTCAGGAGTACGTGTTGTAAAAAATGGTGTCACTTCCGTTGATGATTATGCAAATACAAATGAAAGCTCAAAGCAAAACGGTTACCATGTTCACATCATGCAAGCCCGCAAAGAAACTATGTAGCCTTCATTCATGTCTTTATCTTCCTGAGAAAGCGTTTCTTGTTTTTCGGTATTATCAATGACCTTTACAGCCCTACAGTTGATATTGATTACCTTAGACATAGAATCTCCTCCCTTGTGCAGTGCTTTTTATACTATATCATCTTCTATCAGATCAATAGTTTTCTAAGCAATTCGAAGCTCTCTGCTGTGAAGGAGTTCATAGACTCGGTTCTTGCCGAGCGTAGACCACCTCGCCGCCTTTGTGGGTGAAAGTATCTCGCAGTTTTCTCGCAAATTTCCGAATACGGGGCGGAAATGCTCGAAAATCATGGATAAAATGGTGGATTTTTAAGACGGTTAGTGACCAAATGGGACGTTTTCTATTTGTTCGAAATCATGATGCCCCTTGAGGGACGTGGGGGTGAATCCCACACGCTGCGTCAAACCAAATGCGGCGTATTCCGCGTAGTTCCGCCTTTTGCGAGAGGCGGAACTTTTTTTAGTCGGTGATTATATGCAGCTTAATTTAGATTTAGACGGAATTGAATTTCATTTTCGTGTTAAAACTATAGAAAAAGCACTCTTGAAAAATGGAATGTTGAATGGTGCAAAGTTGATTTGACCATTCATTCCGAAAATTGGCTTAACTATCAAACATCATCAGAAATTCTATTAGCTTGTGAAGTTGAAGAAATTCGTGATAAAATTTCTGATTTACTTGAGGATAGCATCAAATGAAATCATTTATCCTCATTCAGAAGCAGGGGCAATGGTGATCTTGCAGCCGGTGTTTTCATCGAAATCGCTGACTGTGATCGTGATGCCCGGATCGACCGTCCGGTCGCCGTTTTCATCGTACCACGCAAAGCCGCTTGTCTCATTGTTAATGACTTTGCCGTCATTGAAAAACATATTGTTGTAGTTGATGACACGCAGCACGCGCTGCTTCTCGTTGGTGCGATCATAGTATTTGCTGTTGATACGCCATTTCAGCGACACATTGCTGCCTTTCTCGTAGAGCTCGGCATTGCAGTGGAGCACGCGCACGCCGCCTTGCCGGAACAGGCAAAGCCGGTTATCCCCGGCGAACATCGTTGAATTGTTGACAGTGGGGGTATTGAATTCGACGATGAAATATTCGCTGTGGAAGCCGTTCAGATCGCCGCGCGGGATGAGCACACAGTTCGGCGTATCCTGCATCGTTTTCAGCTCATAGGTCTGGGTGCCGCCGTTGTAGATCTGCACCTCATTGCCCTTGAACCACCCGTACATCAGCTTGGAGAATGCCGAAAAATCGCCGTCGGCATCGTCCATCATCTCCCAGCCGGTCAGACCAGTCAGACCTTCCTGATCGTGCGGGTTGTTGGTGATAACCTTATAGTAGTCCGGCAGCCCCATCGCGTGACCGAGCTCATGGATCCATGTTTTGTTGAATTTGGTGGTGTAACTCGCATCGCTTGCGCCGATGCACATTTCGGTCGGCTTGACGCCGTCATGCTTTGCATAGCCGTAATAGGGGCCGGAGCATGGAACCCAGTCCTTTTTGCCGTCAGCGTTGGCATCTCGGCTATTAGCCTCCTTCGGCAGCACCAGAACGACGGTATCAAGAATGCCGTCCTTGTTGAGATCATAATCATTGTAGTCAATGGTATCGTCCAATGCTTCAAGGACCTCATCCAGAAGATCGTCGCGTGTGCGGTGGTCGACTTTCCGCGGATCAGTCTGCATATAGGCATCTATCTCATATTTGGCAGTGTAGGAGTAGACCTTGCCGGTCATATTCAGTCTGCCGTAGGAAGCGCGGGAATAGTATCCGCTGATGCTTTCCAGCGGATACTTCGGAGACTGTGGGTCTGAGGGCCCGAAACACATATTTTGCAGTTCATCTGCGGAGTACTCTTGCTGTGCGTCCGGGAAGCTGAGCGCGATCATCAGCACACGCGATTCCCCGACACAGGGCAGGGGCGGACTGACTGCGCTGATAGGCGGCGGGATAAGCTCGTTTTCATCTATTTTGTCTTTCGCAAACAAGGCTCGCTTCATCAGGCAAAGATCGAACACATCTAATATCTCATCCTTGCTGAAATCAGCTGCTTTCCAATCAGCGAGATCAGTATCAGGAACGGCAAGCAGCCATTTCTGGAGCAGCACCACATCTTCTGTATCAAAACTGCCGTCAGCATTAACATCGCCGCTGATGTATGTGCCTTCGATGTGAGTATCAGATATCGTTTCAGCAAAAACTGTCTGTTCATTTTGAGCGTTATAGCTGTTATTTGCAAGCAGCATCGCCAAAGTCATGACTCCGGAAAGGATACAGGCTATGCCCTTGAGTGATCTGTTTTTCATTATAGTAACCTCCTGAGCTGTCTACATAAGTTCTTTGTGTGTATTTTCTGATGCTGCGGCAGATGCCGCGGTCAGGAATCAGTTTTTCTTCGGTTGTAGGTTTATTATTTGTAGTCAGGCTTCTTGTCTATTCAATATAGTTATTATAGCACAACCATAGTCTGTTTTCAAGAGACCATACTGACAAAGCTTACCGCTCAGGATTTGAGTCCCGAGCGGTAAGCTTATCAAGGTAACAGATGCAAATGATTCTTCTGCGAGCTACATCTATATGGTGCAAACGGAATTGTAGTATCCTGCAATTATGACGAGCTCAACCAGCTCATTTCGGAAAACGGCACTTCATATCAGTATGATGACGCGGGAAATCTTAGCTCCGACATATATGATTATCTGACATAAAAGTCAGGATATAAAACTTTATGATGCGGTATTGGCAAAACTGATAATTTGTGCTATACTGATGACAGAGAATAAAATGCAGAGTCGGGCAAAAAGTCCATGTAGGCCGGAACTGTGGAAGGGACTGAAAGCTGATGGGAGATGACTTCTGCGTATCATGTATGTGAATGACTGACAGCGTGAGATGATGATACAACTTGTTCCTGCAAAATATATATTATGAGCTGTCGGAAGACCCGAAACAAAAGAGTTTCTGGTCGGGATCGTATTTCCGGAGGTGATTGGGATGAAAAAGCGTTTTATCTTTTTTTCTGTAATTGCTGCGGCTGCACTTATGTGCGGCAATATCCCTATAGTTGTGGACGCCGAAGGCTTCCGCGATGTAAATGTTGCAACTGCAGATGAGCTCCATGCGGCTCTTGCAGATGCAAAGCCGGGAGACAGGATAGTTCTCGCTCCCGGTACCTATCAGAATGACGTATGGAAGGGCAACTGGGCAGCATTCTTTTCTGAGGCAAGCGGTACAGCTGCACTGCCTATTACTATTTGCAGCGCAGATCCCGAAGATCCTGCGGTGATTTGCGGAGTGACGCAGGAGAATAAGATCGCTCTCCATATTATGGGTGAATACTGGAATATTGAGAATATCATCGCCTGCGAGGCCGGAAAGGGCATCGTTCTCGACAAAGCAAGCCATTCGACTATCACGGGCTGCGAGGTATATAATATCGGCTCTGAGGGCATACATCTCCGTGATAATACCAGCCGCTGCCTTATTGAAAACTGCTGTGTCCACGACTGCGGAACTGTAAGTCCACAGTACGGTGAGGGCATATATATCGGCAGCGCAAAGGGCACTGAGGAGTACGGCTTTGACTGCCATTACAATACAGTCAGAAATTGCAGGATATCCAATGTAGGGGCGGACTGCGTTGACATAAAGGAGTATACACTCGGCACTCTTGTAGAGGACTGCACCTTTGACGGCTCAGGCATACAGGGAAAAAACGGCGCGGACAGCTTCGTGGAGGTAAAGGGAAACGACGCGATAATCCGCAATAATATAGGATACCGGAATGGCAATGATAAGGTGCTGTATGCGGTAGATCTGTATATGGCAGTGGAAGGCTGGGGGCAGAACAACCGTATCTATGACAATATGTTTTACATGGATACCGATGAGATAACTCTTGTTAAGGGATGGAACTGCGCTTCCTATGCGTTCAGGAATGGCAGCGAGCCGGAGTGTACTGCCGTAACGGGCAACAAGGTGACAGATGTGCTGGATATTTCCATGAAAGGTGATGTGAACGCAGACGGTCTGCTGGATAAGACCGATGCAGAGACCCTGCGGGACTTTCTTCTGGCAAAGCCTGTACATGGCTGTATATCATGGAAAAACGCTGATGTCTGTGAAGACGGAGAGCTCGATGTATATGATATGTGTATGCTGCGCAGAGAGCTTTTGTCGGACGAGTGCCCTGAGGCGAAGTACTATGTGAACTACAACATGGAGGACACCGGAAAATGGCGCTTTACAGACGGTCTGGGCGGACATACTCTCCATGTGAAGCTGAAAGCGGCTCCCGATTGTGTAGTGGACGTTGGCTGGGGGTACTGGGATCCTGATTTCGTAAACGGGGAAACAGGCAAAACCGGCAAGTGGATACAGTTTTCCCTTGGTAAAATTGAGCTGAACGGAGCAGGGGAGACAGAACTTGAGCTTGAATTCCCTGAGTCTGTCACAAGGGCAGATCTGGAGATCTGGAACTATCTCAATGGTTCTGAAAAACAGGATAAGAACGGAGTTTCACTGGTGGAGGCATGGTTCCGCAGCGCTCCTCTGTTTGTCGGTGCGTCCGCTCAGTCTGAGGAAAAGTGACATAAAGTCAGATTATCTTCATGCTCTGATAAGAATAAATACATGAAGTGTTAAGATCGCCTTCTTCTGCTTCAGCTGCGGCGCCGAAGTTTTTAACGGCATTTACCATGGCAATGGCTCTGTTCATATAAGAAAGCTGGATATTCAGCGAGATGAGCATATCCGATATATCTGAATCGGCAGAGCTGATATCTATATTGGGTGAAGCTCCGCCTGCTGTGCCGTCAGAGATCATGAACGAAGCTATGCCTGTTTCGGGTTCCATGGCAATATATGAGGTTCCTGTCCAGTCGCCGATGGTGATCAGCTCGGGGATAAGGATAACGAGCTCATCGTTGTCCGCATGGCTCTTTACAGCTTCCTTGATATAGTCGTCTATGCTGCATTCCGCAAGCACAGAATCTGCATTTTTAGCTGTGATGTAAACAGGAGCAATGTCGTTTTCGGCTGCGGCAGCCATTACGGAAAGAGTTGATACACATGGCTGATCGGTGCCTGTGATCTCAGCCCATATACTGTCCTCAAAGTTTGACTCTGACATTCCTGTTTCAAGGTTGTACTACCTGACCTTGTTCTTATCGCCGTCAAGGCTTACTGATGTAGTGCAGTTGTATGCAACATCTATGAAGAAATGACCTGTATCAAGGAATTCGCTGTTGATACCGGCCTTCCTGATACCGAACTGATATCCCGTTACAGCAACTGCAAGATGTCTTGACGAGCTGATATTCTCCATGGCTGCATAGACCTGATTCTGTGCATCGCAGAGTGTGAAGTAATATCTGCCGGCGTAGCCTGCTATGGCTCCCAGCACATCAACGGGATACACTCCCCCGGCGCTTTCCTTTTCAGCGGCGGCCTTCAGCTTTCCTTCGGCGTATTCACCCTCGACAGATGATATTACGTTCAGGTCAAGGTTAAGGGCGTATACGGAACCGCTCACAAGCGTGCTGTCAAGTTTTACGGTATTCGGGGTATTATCATTTACATATGTGGTCATTGTCTGGCATTCTCCCAGATGGCAGCTGACCTTTGATCTGAACTTCTCATCTCCGACAGTCACCACAGGAACCACATTAACGCTTGCCGCGGGAACCTCTGTTATCTTTTCATAGCTTTCTATGACCTTTGCGTCTGCATCTGTGGCAGGCTCATAGGAGATGTTGATGTACCTTCCGTACAGATCGGCCACAGGTATATCCAGCAGTGTTTCCTCTTCAATGCTTATTGAGATTGTCTGCTTGTCGGCGTCCTTTACTGTATTATACCGTTCGCTTATTTCCTGTACCTCATATGTCAACGTAATAATTGCTGTTTAATAGGATTAATTCTGCAGTTTTGACATTTCTTACTGTTTTGAATTGAATATGTGATGTTTTTTGTTTCAGGGCAATGAATCATCATATGCCGGCTTTATGTTTGTCTGTAATGCGCATAATAGGAACATCATCTGTATCCGTGGTCTGGACCGAAGCTGTATACAGCTTTGAGTCAAGCGGAGGATATACCGGATCCAGAGAGAAACTATTCGATGGATAAGGTCTGACATATCACATTTATTTATTTTTTGATATCAATGGTGGATATTTTTATGTGAAGAAAAGTCTCAAATGACATGATGCTGCACTTCAGATGTATTATTTTTGTTGAAGCCATTGGCGGATCGCCGAAAAAGTCAACAAATGAGCATTGTTTTTATTGACATCAGACAAAAAAGATGATATACTTTTTACATGGATTGTTATATCCGAAACATGATACAGGAGGTATGCTATTATGAAAAGGACAGCAGTTATTAAACGAACGGCGGCAGGTATCATCGGTTCTGTTTTTTTATTTGGCTTTGCAGGAGGAGCTATACCATCGGCAGCTCCTGTTATTGCAGCGGAAAACGATGTTACATATCCCGATAATTACAACCCGGAAACCGGTATGTATGAATATGAGTTCCTTGACGCCTATATCTGCAATGTCGATATATGGGAATACGATATCTCAATTGAGCTTATCCCATCAAGAGGCAGCAATCACTTCAGCTATGATGACAGGAAGGAGATACATCTGTCTTCATATCCGGCATATACGGACTCGGGCGTTGTGGAGCGGGCAGTATGGTTTGCAGATGAAAACGTAAATCTTGCCCATGAGCTGGAGCCTGAATCAAGAGTGAATATCAAATTTGCTGCATATACCGAGTATGATGATATTACCGATGCCAGCGGGTACTGGGGCAGTCACCGCAACAGAGATTATTTTGTGAGCCGTATCCTCTCGGTATCGGATCCCAATGAGCATATCTACGGCGATATAAACGATGACGGTGTTATCGATTCCTTCGACATCGTCACCTACCAGAAGTATATCGCAGGCAATCTCTCCAATAAGCTCACCTCGGATCAGTTCCTGAATGCCGACGTCGACATGGATACAGAGATAACCGTGGACGATATGCAGCAGGTAAGAGATTTTGTTCTGGGCAGCGTGAAGGATTTCAACGGCGCTTCAAATATAGGAAGTATCCGCCTTGACAATACAGTTACGGTGCAGGCAGCAGAAGGAAAGGATATCGATGATGACTTCGCCAAGGCCGAGATGGATTTCGGAGTTGATCTGCTGAAGAATTGCTATGAGGACGAGGGCGATAATAAAGGCAATCTGCTTCTTTCACCGCTTTCGGTTTCCTCCGCACTTTCAATGACTGCAAACGGTGCTGACGGCGAGACTCTGGAAGAGATGGAAAAGGTGCTGGGAAGCGGTCTTTCCATTGATGATATCAACAATTACATGGCTAAGTATATCAGCGGACTTCCCGATGAGAAGAAAGAAAAGGTCTACCTTGCAGACTCTATATGGTTCAGGGACGATCCTACGTTAAAGGTGCTCGATGAGTTCCTGGAGACCAACAAGAAGTACTATAATTCCGAGATCTATAAGAGTCCCTTTGATACAAGCACGGTCAAGGACGTGAACAGCTGGGTAAATAAGAATACCAAGGGAATGATACCCACACTGCTCAGAGAAGACAGTATCAAATCAAATGCAATGATGATGCTGATAAATACACTTTACTTCGAGGCAGAATGGGCAAGTCCGTATACCTATTCAACTGACGGCGAATTCACTGATCTGGAGGGCGGTAAGCATCCCATCAAGCGTCTGGACAGCAAGGAGTATATGTACTTCGACCTTGGCAATGCAGATGCCTTTAAAAAGAATTATGAAAACGGTAATTACAGCTTTGTAGGTATCCTTCCTCATGAGGACGTTGACTTTGACACCTTTATCCGGGAGCTGGACGGAAAGACTCTTGTTGACGGTTTGAAGGAATATGAGGATCCCGACACGGTAGATCTTTATGTAATGATCCCCAAGTTCAAGTACAACTACGACAAGTCCCTGAAGGAGATACTCAAAACGCTGGGAATGGAGAAGGCATTTGATGTCGGGGCTGCCGATTTCTCAAGAATGAACGATCTCACTGTTGAAGGAGCACTTCCTCTCTACATAGACGATGTGTTGCACAAGACCAAGATCGAGGTAACGGAAAAGGGCACAAAGGCAGCTGCGGTAACATCTGTAAGCATGGGTGCAGGTGCCGGAATGCCTATTGAGAAGAAAAAGGTCCATATCGAGCTTGACAGACCCTTTGTCTACATGATAGTCGATAAGAACAACGTTCCTCTGTTCATCGGTGCAGCTACCCAGCTTGAGGAAAAGTGATACATTTCATAAAGGGAACCTGTTTTATAGCCCTCATAAGAATAAATACAAAATCTCTCCCAGGTTATACCTGGGAGAGATTTTATTCTGTTATAGTGCTTCAAATATGTGTTGTATTCCGAGATACAGTTTAGAGCAGCTTCTTGTCAACTCATCAATGAAGTAATATCGCTATCGGAGATATTCTGGCAGATAACACAGCAGCTGCACAGCTGCTGGTCAGCTCAGATATGCAGTAAAAATCAGTATTCAAAGAAAACCGGGGTTATACCCGGTTTTCTTTTGTTATGGAGGAAGCTCCGTTTCAGTTCGCATTTTTTCAAAATGCCTTTCACTGTTTTGGGAGCGGATTTCTCATATTTTTCATGGTTATCCGCAGATTTATCGGGATCAGTGACATAGTTCATTATAAAAGGGATAATGAATTATGGCTGACGCTGAATGTCATTAATAACATCATTCGGCGCGCATGACTTGTGCAGTAATCCCGATGCCCTGAAATTATTCACAACATATTCATTGACTTTCACAGGAACAAGTGCTATAATATATTTGTGGATCATATCAGAATTGTTGTCACTTATAGTGACATAATAATACAGGAGGTACTTATGAAACACTTATCTTTGGAGAAGCTTGCCGAAACTGTTATAAGCAGGAGAAAGTCAATAGGTATGTCACAGACTGCTCTGTCTGAAAAGACCGGTATCAACCGTACAATGTTCACAAGGCTTGAAAGCAGGGATTACAGTCCTTCTGTCGATCAGCTTCTTGCACTGTCAGAGGTCCTGGACTTCGACTATAAAGACCTTTTTGTTGACGACGAAGTTGCTGCAGCTCCTGTGGAGCGCAGGAAGATCGCTGTTGCAGGTACAGGATATGTCGGTCTGTCTCTTGCAGTTCTGCTTGCACAGCACAACGATGTTACAGCTGTGGATATCATACCTGAGAAGGTGGAGCTGCTTAACAATTGGACAAGTCCAATTCAGGATGATTATATCGAAAAGTATCTTGCGGAACATGAGGAACGCAAATTGTCTCTCAAAGCAACAACAGACGGAGAATCCGCATATAAGGAAGCTGACTTCATAATAGTTGCAGCTCCTACAAACTATGATCCTAAGACCAATTTCTTTGACTGTTCGGCTGTAGAGTCGGTGCTTGAGCTTATCAAGAAGGTAACAGCAAAGAAGAAAAACAAGCCAACAGTTGTCATCAAGTCCACTATTCCTGTCGGTTACACAGTACAGGTGCGCGAAAAGCTGGGCATGGACAACATCATTTTCAGCCCTGAGTTTCTCCGTGAATCAAAGGCGCTCTATGATAACCTCTATCCCAGCCGTATCATAGTCGGTTCTGATGATAACAACAGAGAATCGGCTGAGGAATTTGCAGATCTTCTTCAGCACGGCGCCATAAAGACCGATATCCCTGTACTGTTTATGGCAACTACGGAGGCGGAGGCGGTAAAGCTCTTCGCTAATACTTACCTTGCCCTCCGTGTAAGCTACTTTAACGAGCTTGATACCTACGCAGAAGTAAAAGAGCTGAATACAGCCAATATCATAAAAGGCGTTTGTCTTGACCCGAGAGTAGGCGACTATTATAACAATCCCTCCTTCGGTTACGGCGGTTACTGTCTGCCAAAGGATACAAAGCAGCTCCTGGCAAACTATCAGGACGTTCCGCAGAATATGATGTCTGCGATCGTTGAATCAAACAGAACACGAAAGGACTTCGTGGCTGATCGTATACTTGGTATAGCAGGCGCTTACAGTTATTCTGAGGGGGCATATAACCGTGATAAGGAAAAGGAGGTCGTCATCGGAGTATACCGCCTCACTATGAAATCAAACAGTGACAACTTCCGCCAGTCCTCCATACAGGGCGTTATGAAGCGTATCAAGGCAAAAGGTGCAACAGTCATCATCTATGAGCCTACCCTTGAAAACGGAAGCACATTCTTTGGCTCTCTTGTTGTCAACGATCTGAAGAAGTTCAAGAAGAAGTGCGGCTGCATCGTGGCAAATCGTTATGACAGTGTGCTTGATGACGTGGCAGATAAGGTATACACACGAGATATTTTCAAGAGAGACTGAGAACAGAAAGATTAACATAACGAAAGCTCCCTGAGTTGTTCCTCAGGGAGCTTTTTTCAATGTTTTTTCTGTACAGAACTGCTTGTTAATGACCCTCTATATTGCCGGAGAATGGTGCGTGCTTACGCAGAAAAAAGAGGTATTCTCCTGCTTTATCAGTCCCTTTGACATAGCAGTCATTCCCTTTGCAGGACTTGCTGAGTTTATTCTGAACTTCAGAAAGGGACAGATCAGAGGTGAAAGTGATGCGCGTCAGGCAGTCCACATGATTTCCTGTACCTGTGGTATTGCCGGTTTCGGATTCAACGGATATGATCTCTGTATTGGGGATTGTATCAATGATCTCACGGCGCAGGCGGTTTGTCTGGATACCTGTCGAGGCGTGATTGACGATCATACCGAAGACTTCAAAGAATATCAGCAACAGCGGTACGGCAAGTATGCTTATAAGAACTTTTTTATGTGTTTTCATAATTAACTCCTTGACTCAAACTGTGTGATCTGTGTTTTTTAAGCAATAAAGCCTGCAGATGCTCCATAGGTACAGGATATCATATTTTTCATGGTTTGTCCCCGATAATTACGCATAAACTTCTATATAAGCACCTCGGTTATACCGGGGAGAGCTTTTATTCTGTTATGGTGCTTCAAATGCGTGATGCTGCCCTGAAGATCAGTGACAATCGCAGCAGTCCAGGCATAAACAGGCTGCGTAATAAGTCTTGGGGCCAAATATTCCGTCAACCTTTAAAAGCGGTATTCCTTCTTTTTTGTATACGCTGTTTACATAGTTCTGCAAGTCCTTAACACGCTGTTTTGTCTTTTTACCGTAAATACCGTCAACTGTCAGAGGCTCGCCCAGGTACCAGTTGTATTCTGAGATATAGTTTAAAGCAGCTTGTATCCACTTTACTTTATCGCCTCTGCTTCCGTAGCCTATGCATTCGTTAGAGTCTGGCATAGTGTAACGCCAAACATCAGTATCACCGGATGCTGCCGTTGCTGTTAAGTTTGTTTCAGTGTTAGGTGAGAGAGTTTTTGTAATGGCTGTACCTGTTCCGAGGAGAGTGAATGCCATTGCGATTGCTGAGATTGTTTTGATAGTGTGTTTCATTTGTGTTACATCCTTTGCATAGTATTTAAGGCAAATGATTCAGCCTTATGTGCATATAATATCATAAATAGTTGTATTCGTCAAGTGTAACTTAATATGGAATATAATCGCTGCTGTTTTACCTGATATTGGTTATCAGGGGGACGTCAGAAACGCAGGACGGCTTTTATTATGAAAGCATCTTGAAATTTATGTTAGTATATGCTATAATCATATTATCAGTTTGCGTTCACTAACAGAAATAAGGAGGAATCAGAATGACAACGACAGTTGAATTCAGGGACGTGGTGAAAATTTACGGTAAGGGCGAGGGAAAACAGGTCGCAGTAGATCATGTAAGCTTTACTATAGAAAAAGGAGAATTTGTTGTTATCCTCGGACAATCGGGTGCCGGAAAGTCCACTGTGCTGAATATGCTGGGAGGAATGGACGTACCGACTGAGGGAAAGGTCATTGTTGACGGCAAAGAAATATCCTCATATAACGACAGGCAGCTTTCGGAGTACCGTGCGGATACAATCGGTTTCATATTCCAGTTCTATAATCTTCTTCCCGGACTTACGGCATATGAAAACGTTGCTCTTGTCAAGGACATAAAGAGATCTGCGCTCAGCGCGGATGAAATGCTTGAACGTGTGGGACTTGCCGATCAGAAGAACAAGTTTCCGACGCAGATGTCAGGCGGTCAGCAGCAGAGAGTATCTATTGCGAGAGCTCTCGCCAAAGATCCGAAGATAATCCTCGGAGATGAGCCCACAGGAGCACTTGATTCGGAAACGGGAAAGCTTGTTATCGACCTTCTGCAAAAGCTTTCCACAGAGCACGGAAATACGGTGATCCTTGTTACTCATAATGCGGATATCGCAAAGTGTGCGAACCGCATAATCCATATGAGAAACGGCAGGATAAAGTCTGTAAAGACCAATGAAAATCCGCTGTCCGTGAACGATATCGAATGGTGAGGTGCAGGTAATGTTAAGACGTAAAATGCTCCGTGACATCAGGGCAAACCTTGCACAGTTCTTTTCGATCATGCTGCTGTCGCTTATTGCCATGTGGTGCTATACGGGATTTCAGGCAAATGTCATCGGCGGTAACAAGGCGAGAGCGGATTTTGAAAGCGGTTCAAACTTTGCCGACGGCTGGATATACGGTGCGGATTTCAGCGAGGAACAGGCAGGAAAAATTGCTGATATCAGCGGTATCAAAGAAGTTCAGCGGCGCACTGAGGTGCTCGGAAAAGCCGATGAAAAATACAACACTGCGGAAATGTACTGTTATTTTCAGGCCAACGCAGATGTAACTGTGCCGCGTACAGTTGACGGTGCTGATTTCAATGCAAATGATGAGGACGGTTTGTGGCTGTTCAGCAGATTTGCCGAAACATGGGGGATAAAAGTCGGTGACAAATTTACAGTCCATGCAATGGGACTTGATATTGAAAAAGAGGTGAAGGGACTTATCGTAACTCCCGAATACGAATTTGCCTGCGCCTCGACTGATACCGATACGGACTTTCATAACATTGGATTTGCCTATTTATCGCAGAAAGTCCTGCCGGAGGAAATGCGTGTCAACAACGAGATCATCTTTACCTGTGACGGCAAAGCGCTCGGCTATGAGGACGATATCGCAAATGCTCTGGATGATAATTATGCTTATCTTGCTGACAGGAACAGTATTCGGGGCTGGTATCAGCTTTCGGACGAGCTTGCACAGCATGACAGCTTTTCGTACATATTCTCCTTTGTATTTGTTGCGATCGCGCTTCTTGTTATCATAACCACAATGAAACGTATGATAGCACAGCAGAGAACGCAGATAGGAACGCTTAACGCTCTCGGCATGAAAAAGCGGAAGATACTGTTCCATTATCTCAGCTACAGCTTTGTGCTGTCGGTAACAGGCTGTGTGCTTGGTATTATTCTCGGTGTGCTGACCTTCGGCAGACTCATGGTTAATATGTTCAGTCAGTTCTACACGCTTCCCGACTGGCAGCCGGGATTCAGTTATAAAAGCGTCATTGTTGCGGCGGTTCTTGTTCTTATCTGCACAGGAACTGCATATTTAAGCTGCAAGCAGATACTGAAGATACACCCGTCGGAGGCGCTCCGACCTGCGGCTGCAAAAACTGCAAAGCCCTGTATTTTTGAGAAATTGCCGTTCTGGAAGAAGCTCGGTTTCAATGTAAGGTATAATCTCCGTGATATATCGCGCTCGAAAATGCGTGCGTTTATGGGCGTTTTCGGTACCTGCATGGGCATGATGATAATGGAGCTGGGACTTGGCGCTTATGATACGGTCGATTATGTCCGTGACTGGTATTTCCGCGATATCCAGAATTATGAGTATCAGGTCATTCTGAATGACAGCTGCACTCCCCAACAGGCGGAGGATCTGAAAAAGGAAACTGACGGCGAGCTTGTGGCTATGGAGGCTGTATCCATTGCTGCAAAGGATCATCCGACCTCTGACGGTATCATAAGCTGTAAGCTTGCAGTTACCGAGGGAGAACAGCTCTACTGTGTATCCGATACGGAACTGAACACTACACCTATCCCGAAAGGCACAGTTGCTCTTACTATGAAACAGGCGAAAAAGCTCGGGCTTTCAGAGGGAGACAAGGTGTACTGGAAAACTGCAACAGGCAGTAAATGGAACGAAAGCAGGATAGGACGGATCTCACGCCACCCGAATATAACGGGTATCACCATGCTGCGTGAGGATTACGAAAAGGCGGATATGACGTTCCGTCCTGTAATGCTGGTATCGAAGAACAACTGCGAAAAAGCTGCCGGTAATGAATGCGTTTCCGCTGTTCACAGCATGAAGGACCTTATCGCGGCGTTTGACAAGATGATGGAGATAATGAACCTTCTCGTATATTTCATGGTGGTATTCTCGGTTCTGCTGATAGTAATAGTTCTCTATAATTCGGGAAATCTTTCATTCAATGAACGCGAAAAGGAGTTCGCGACCCTTAAAGTTCTCGGCTTTAAAAGCGGCGCCATACGCAGGCTGCTTTCCACGCAGAATCTGTGGCTGTCCATCATCGGAGTGATATGCGGACTGCCCCTCGGACGTGTGCCTTTGCAGGCTATGATGGACTCAAACGGCGACGCTGTGGACTGGCCGTGCTATATTGCGCCCACAACGTATATTATCTCGGCAGTATTTGTAATGACGGTATCCGTGCTTGTCAGCTTCATGTTCTCACGCAGGATAAAAAGGATAGATATGGTAGAAGTCCTGAAGGGCATGGAATAAACCTCCTGCAAGCAGTCCGGAGCGAATGTCTCACGGCAGCTGTATTACGGGACTTCCGTTGGGTGCGGCATATGTTATCACTGTCATTATGCACTAAAGAGTGATAGCCGATATGGCTAAGATGCCGAAAATAAACTCCCCAGTCAACAAATCACGCCTGAAATGACACATATATAACAGAATGTCATTTAAAGGGGGAACCGCTCATGAAACGACTGTTGATCACACTGGGAGCCTTTAGCATGATCCTTGCGTCCTGTGGTGTTGAAGCTGCCGATAATACGGAAAACAGCCTTGCCGCAGCAGATCAGGTTATCGGGATTGCCGCAAATGAAATAATCACTGCTGCCAGGGCCGAAGAACCGGATACCGATCCCGACTGTGTTGAAGAAGGCTGTATTGCAGTATTTCACGGCGGCGTCGGGGAGCAGACTTATGAGACTTATGTCTATAAGGACGATAAAGGGTTCAGCTATGTAAACGTAGTTTCGACCACGGTCTCATGGGGAAGCCCTGTATGGGAACAAAGGAAAAAGAGCAGAGGCAGCGGAAAGACCAGAGATGAAATAATAAAAATAGCTGAAAACCATGGCGCTGACAGCTTCGTAACATTTCCTGATGACAGCAATCCTCATAGTATCAATGAGTTTATGGATATGGATTTTGAATAATTGCATAAGTAACGGTGGCAGGGCAAGTATGCCTATCGGCGTTTTTTCGTATATCGTATTAATGATAAAAGCCGGTAGCCCCCCTTAAAATGACTTGATTTATGTTATTGTGCACTAAAAAACTGCTGCTGATATGTGCAAACTGCCGAAATCAAATCATTGATGCAACATATCATTCATTTTGCGTCACATATATAGTAAGCAGAACGTTTTGTAAGGCAGGGAAAGTCAATATCTCTGCTATAAAACAATATCGGAGGAATAATATATGAGAAAGTATACAAAAGCAATAGCCGCACTCCTGGCTTGTACAGCTGCTGCCGGTTTGACTTATGCTTGTTATGAGGAGCATACACCATATGAAGGAGGAATGATGAGCATTGACGATTATACACGCATCACACAGGAGACAACATCATCTGCGGACAGCAGTCAGACAACAACTACTACAACGGAAGCAGCGTCACTTGCCGTGGAAACTACAATAACTGACGCAATTGAAAAATAAACACAGCCCCCCTCGGAGCTTTTTTGCTTTAATGTCAAGAAGTGACAAATGTCACTATTTTATTTACAAATGTCATCTTGTCAAATGAACCTCTTTGGTGTATAATAATATGTATCAACTAATAAATGCCGTTTTCAACTCAGCAGCAGTTATAATCAACAAGTAACCATATCAATATTCTGTCATATATAGCACAATAATGCATTGACTTGCGGTATAATTCGTGATAGAATATACTTATGATTTTTCTTTTTTACAGAGCTTTGATTTTATGCTTTGGGGGCGGTTTATATGAGAGGTTCATTCGGTACATATTTCACTGGCAGGTATTCTGTATACAGCACAGGCTATAACTGCGCCCTTACGCACAGTAAATAACAAAAAACAGGCACTTTTCGGTCAGCACAGGAGCTGACCGCAGGTGCCTTTTTATATTATTATGGTCATTACCGCTGTGCGGCAGGACATAAATAATATATTTAGGAGGTAGTTATGAAAGAACACACACAAACACAAAAGCGGATATCACTTGCCGTGATATTCACAATGCTTACGGCGCTGCTTCTTATGGCCGTAATGCTGCCGAACCTCAGACCTGTTAAGGCGGAGGCAGCTACAAATTATAATATTTGGGTAATGGGTACACAGGTGACAAGCACCAACGAGAATGACGTAACAGGCGGAAAGACAGCCGCAAAGTTCACCTATGATCACAACACAAACACTCTTCATATCACACAGCGCGGCAATAAATCTCCTGTTCTTCGCCCTGTGGGCAGCGGCGGTTCAGGCGAAAGCATTATAAGAACATATAGGCAGGATCTTAACCTTAGCATTGACTGTAGTTATGTAAAATTCATTTCAGATGACGACTCGGGAGATTATGCTAATGATCCTATGCATATTGACGGCAAGCTGACAATCACAGGCGGCAGGCTGGATATCGAATCCATATCGTTTGCGTGTATTGAAGCCGATGAATTTTATTTCGATGACGTAGAAGTACATTTTAAGGGAAATATTGCTCTTGCTCCTTACAATGATTATATCAGAAATGTCCATATCAACTATTCAACAATTACTGCTGACCTTTCGGATTACTTCATTTATTCTTTCAGTGAGGAAAAAGAATGGTGGGCTAGTCAGCTTACTTATGAGGTAAAACTAAATGGCTGCCATATAACTGATCCTGTTAACGGCTATCTTGATTATACATATGATTATAGTGATTATAGCAGGTATTATTATGTAGAGAACAGTAAGGGTATTCGCATGAATGATTTCACTATTTCCCCCGATGCTCCCCCTGTAGAAGTTTACGATGGCTTAAAGGTATGCGGTCAGGAAGTAAACAGCGCAAACAAGGACGATATCCTGGGCGGCGGTGAATTCAGCTATGACCCCGATAATAAGGTGCTCTATGTAAAGAAAAGCTACCGTAAAGTTCTGGAGGGTAATCCTTCTGTGATCGAAAATACAGGCATAGACGGCCTTACGATCAACACAACGGGTACAAACTGTGAAATCAGCAATACAGGAGACGGCGTTACAAATCCCTGTGTCAATATCTCAAAGGATACCACATTCAAAGGCAATACTCTCAGAGTTTATGGTGATTTCTACGCTGTCAAGGTAAACGGCAGCGCCAAGCTGACGCTGAATTCATCTATGTCTATATATGGTAATGATTACGGTATCTTCGGAGGCAGCAGTGCTTCTCTTGCATTGAATTCAAAAAATATCTATATCAATTCAAGCAACAAAAACGCAGCAGTAAGGGGCTTCAAGACCATTACTATCCCCGATTCCGTTACTATCAAGGATATGGTATATTATATCAGCAGCGGTATCAGAAAGGGAAAGACAGCAAGCTCACCCTATGCGACTTCGATCACCACAGTTATTAATGAGAAGTATGACCTGTGGATAAACGGTACACAGGTAAGAACAAGCAATCAGTATAATCTCCTCGACGATGGCGACGGTTCATTCGGCAGCGGCTCGATGTATTTCTATCAGTCCAGCCCGCTGAATATCCTTGTTCTCGACGGCAAGGGCAAGACACTCAATGTAAACTCTATCAAAAGCCAGATGCCGAACTTCTATATTGTTACGATGTCTGATACCACTCTCCACTCCAACAATCTGTCAAGCAGTCATGTCGAATTATATACCAATACACAGGTAGAGGGCTCCGGAAAGCTCACTGTAAACAATATGCGCGCAAATGACTGCGATCTTACTATCAGTAATGTGGATCTTCAGGTAGGCGAAGACGGAACAGACGGAAGCTCTTATCTTGTTATTAACGGCACAGGAAACATTTACATCAAGAACTCAAATGTCTATGTAAACAAGGTGCTCAGAACAAGCAGCGGTTATATAATCCTTGACGGCTGCTATCTGGCTGCTCCCAAGGACGCAGCTATAAAGACCTATAAGTCAGGTTCAACAAACTACAAAAATGCAGTATGCGTAGGAGACAGCCTTGCATACGGCGCGAAGATCTGTGAGGATGGCACAAAGCCCAAGTTCACCAACAACTCAATGACTCTCGGCGGCAGCATCAGTCTTAACTTCTACGCCGACCTGTCAACACTTCCCTCTACAAGATATGCCGATTCATACGTTGAGTTCGAGGTATGCGGCAAGAAGCAGACAGCTAAATTCGACCCCAACAAGATGAATACCACAAAGACCACATACGGCTTCACCTGTATGCTGGACTCAGTTTCCATGGCAGACCCCGTAAAGGCTACTCTCTACTACTACGACAATAACGGCACATTACAGTCCATAACAACTACATCTACCGCAGAGAGCTATCTTGAAAAGTTCAACTCCAGCGACCCTGCTAAGCTCTGGGAGCTCATCAAGAGCGTAAACGATTACGGCTTCTATATGCAGAAGTACCTGAGCAAGCATTCAGGCTCGCCCTGGACCCTCGGCGTTGACCATGTGGCAATGAAGAAGGCTTATGCTTCAGAGGATACTCTCAGAAATCTGCAGAACACATATATATCACAGATGTCCGGTTACCAGAAGAATTCTTCTCTCAATGCGGATATCCAGAAGGTGAACTATTCACTGGCACTTGACGCAGATACAACGCTCATCTTCAAGATCAAGCCCGCAAAGAATTACAAGGGCAAGGTAACAGTTACCGTTAACGGCAAGGCCGCTACAGCTACAAAGCTCAGCGACGGACGCTATCAGGTAACAGTAAAGAACATCTCGGCACATCAGCTTGGCGACAAGTACACCATAGCTATCAAAACAACAAAGGGAACCTCCACATTCGAGGCTTCCGCTCTGTCATACGCTTACGAGTGCATTTCAGCTCCTATAGATGATTCAGAGCTGTTCGCTATGAGCGCACTGTACAGATACTATCTTGCAGCTATCAACTACAAGGGCAAACAGTAAAAGCTTTCAGCCGTTATACGGTTGATATAAATAATCTATAAGGAGGTCTGGAACAATGCAGAAATACGAGAGCCCCGAGCTTGAGATCATCAGCTTCGACGTTGAGGATGTGATCACAACATCCGAAGAGATCACAACTCCCGAGAGATAACGGGAAGCAGCGCCCTCGGAGTAACCGGGGGCGCTGCGCTTTTTTTCCGGCAAAAACCAATAATAAGGAGTGATATTGAAAATGAAAGCTCAATACTTAAAAAAAGCCGCAGCAGCTGTGCTTGCCCTCTCGCTGGTATGCGGAGGCCTGCCTTCTGTTCCCGGCGGCAAAGGCCTGCTGAATCTGCCCTCTCTGTCAGCAAAGGCCGCCTCGTCGGTATCCTTCGACGAAGCAACAGGAACGCTTACTCTAAGCGGAAATGTAGAAAGATCAGAAGTAATGGCATATGCTTGTAATCCAAATGTTACAAAGGTAATCGCCGAGGAAGGAGCTGTTCTCCCCGCGGACTGCTCTGAAATGTTTTTTAGGGGTAATATGATGTTCGGTGATGATGACGATTCGCACTATGAATGGGAAAACCTGACAGAGGTAGATCTTTCAAAGGCTGATTCATCAAACGTAACTGATATGAGCTATATGTTCGCAGACTCTACGTCATGGAGCAATATAAATAAAATTGATCTCAGCAATTTTGACACCTCAAATGTTACAAACATGAGAAATATGTTTTATAACTGCAAGCAGCTTGAAGAAATTGATCTGAGCAGCTTTGATACCTCAAATGTTACAGACATGAAATATATGTTTAGTAACTGCGTTAGTCTTAAAAAGATATATGTAACGGATAAATGGAGCATAGAAAGCCTTGTTGAAAAAGACAACGATATGTTTTATAATTGCCAATCTCTTGTTGGCGGATTCGGTACATCATATTACAAAAACATTGACAGCGCCTATTATGCAGCAATAGACAAGGTTGATGATTACGCTTATTTGACCGATAAAACCGGCAGCGCTTTTTTTGATACATCAACAGGTACCCTTTATCTCAGGGGGAATGTATTAAGGTCAGATGTAGATAAATTCAGAGAGAATCCAGGATATATCAGTAAAGTAGTAGCCGAGGAAGGCTGTGTTCTTCCTGCTGACTGTTCATATTTGTTTTACAGTGATGATGATAAACGTGAAACCTTTGGCCCTGATAATGACATGATTTGGTTAGCTGAATGGTGGTACCTGACAGAGATCGATCTTTCAAAGGCTGATACATCGAACGTAACCGATATGAGTTATATGTTTGGAGGGGACGGCATTTCCACAAAGAATACAATAAAGAAAATTGATCTGAGCAACTTTGACACATCAAATGTTACAAACATGGAAGGTATGTTTGCGGGGTGCCAGTGCCTTGAAGAACTTGATCTGAGCAGCTTTGACACATCAAACGTTACAAACATGAACTATATGTTTGGTGGCTGCACGGATCTTAAAAGAATTTATGTATCGGATAATTGGAACGCAGATGAGACTGACACACATATGTTTATAAACTGTGATTCGCTTGTTGGCGGCTGCGGTACAACATACAGCAAGGATCATATCAGCGGCGACTATGCAAGAATAGACACTAAAAACACTCCCGGTTATTTTACCGATAAGGACAGCAGGGTTTTATTTGACGCATCAACAGGCACCCTTACTCTCAGGGGCAATGTTGTGAAGGAAGAAGTACAGGCATACAAGGAGAATGAAAAAGTCACAAGAATAGTTGCCGATGAGAGCGCTGTTTTCCCTGCTGACTGTTCACGCTTGTTCAGTGCTTATATTTCGGATACAGAAACAGGTTGGAAGAATCTGAGAGAGATAGATCTTTCAAAGGCAGATACCTCAAATGTGACAGATATGAGATATATGTTCAGTTATGCAAGCTCTGTCCAAAAGATCAATTTAAGCGGTATAGATACATCCAAGGTTTCAACAATGGAAGCCATGTTCAATAATTGTAAATCTCTTACAACACTTGATATCAGCGGCTTTGATACATCTAATGTTACAAATATGGACTTTATGTTCTACCATTGCGAGAAGCTTGAATTCCTCGATCTCAGTGGCTTTAATACATCTAAAGTTACATCGATGGGCGGTATGTTCAACTATGCATACTCTCTCAAATCTCTCAATGTTAGCAGCTTTGACACCTCTAATGTAACATATATGGGCGGTATGTTCTATAATCTGAACAGGATTACCTCGATTGATGTCAGCAATTTTGATACATCAAAAGTTACTTATATGGGTAATATGTTCGGTTATTGCCTGCAGCTCAGGAAACTTGATCTCAGCAGCTTTGATACCTCAAAGGTAACAAACGCATATCAGATGTTCACATACTGCAACAATCTTAAAACAGTATATATTTCTGATAAATGGAATACTGATAAGATGACTTCATCTGAAAATATGTTCAATTGCTGCTTCGCTCTCACTGGCAAACGCGGAACTGCATTTGACAGCAACTACACGGACAAGACCTACGCGCGCGACGATACGGTAGATAACCCCGGATACTTTACCGCAAAGAACAGCGCTGTATTTGATGCTGCAACAGGCACCCTTACTCTCAGCGGCAACGTTGTTAAATCAGAGGTACAGGATTTTGCAGGCAACGAAAACGTAAAGAAGGTAGTTGCGGCACAGGGCACTGTTCTTCCCTCTGACTGCTCACATATGTTTGAAAACTTCAAGGCAGGGACTATTGATCTTTCAAAGGCCAATACTGCAAAAGTTTACCTTATGAACGATATGTTCTATAACTGTACATCCCTTTCATCACTTAATATCAGCGGCTTTGACACACACGGTGTTATATCTATGCGTCAGATGTTCCGTGACTGTACATCCCTTAAATCAATCAATACCAGCAGCTTTGATACATCAAATGTTCGTGATATGGGCTATATGTTCTACAACTGCAGTAGTCTGATATCTCTTGACCTGAAGAACTTCAATACTTCCAATGTGAATACACTTTTTGCTACGTTCTGGGGCTGTACAAATCTTACATCACTCAATGTCAGAAGTTTTGATACATCAAAAGTCACCAATATGGCCGGTACATTTGGTAAGTGTGAGTCGCTTAAAATCATCGACATGAGCAGCTTTGATACATCAAAGCTGACTGGCACATGGGAGATGTTTGAAGGTTGTAAGAATCTCAAGCTGATATATGTATCATACAGATGGACTATCGACAATGTAACGAGATCCAACGATATGTTCAAGGACTGTATCTCTGTCGAAGGTGCATACGGAACACACTACAACAGTGCGCACACTGACAAGACTTACGCCCGCGTGGATAATCCGAATGAAGGTATGCCCGGATACTTTATCTATGCAGATACGGTCATACTTGACGAGGATACATTTGTGCTCCACCTCAGAGGAAATGTGGACAAAAATGAATTAAACTCATGGAAATACGTTGAATCGGTAGTAGGCGTAGTTGCGGACGAAGGTGCCGTACTCCCCGCTGACTGCTCGCACTTATTCGACAGCAAGTATATCGATTACTACATGAGCGATTACTATGACAGCTGCTGGATAAACCTGAAATCAGTGGATCTTTCCAAGGCCGATACTTCAAATGTTACAAATATGGGCTATATGTTCAACGAGTGCTCATTCCTCACAAATATCAATCTGAGTGGCATTGACACATCAAATGTCAGAAATATGTCTCATATGTTCTATGGCTGCTCATCAGTTATAGTAAACGTGAACAGCTTTAACACATCGAATGTAACTAACATGGATTATATGTTTGCCCTTAATGGTGAATACTCCTCAATGAATCTCAGCAGCTTTGATACTTCAAAAGTCAAAGACATGAGTCATATGTTCGATAACTGTTGGAACATTAAACAGATCTATGTTTCCGATAAATGGAATACCGACAACGTTACAAACTCGCAGCAAATGTTTTATAACTGCTGGTATCTCCAAGGCGGAAACGGAACCGGATTTAATAACAGCTATATCGATAAGACCTATGCAAGGATAGACGATTTCGAGCATGAAGGCTACCTTACAAATCTGTGCGACATATTTGATAAGAATACAGGAACACTATATCTGCGCGGCTTTATCAATAAGACAGATGTACAGTATTACAGAAGTAATATGAACGTCAAGAAAGTCATTGCAGAAGAAGGTGCTGTTCTTCCTGCAAACTGCTCAGAAATGTTCTATGACTTCCAGGCTGTTTCAATTGATCTCAGCAATGCAGATTCATCTCATGTTGAAAACATGAACAGTATGTTTGAAAATTGTCATGCACTGACAACTGTAGATATGAGTGAATTTGATCTTTCTGCTCTTAAATCAATGACTTATGCATTTTCTGGTGATATGAAGCTTACAACAATATACGTAAGCTCAAATTGGACAATCCCCGAAAATTGCAACAGCTCAGATATGTTCAATCTTACAGAATCTATAAAGGGCGGAAACGGTACCGTATATGATGAAAATCATACAAGCGGTGATTATGCCCGTATCGACAAGGCGGGCCAGCCCGGATACCTGACAGGCAGAAGCTGTTATCTCGACAGGACATCAGGCACTCTATATCTTTCAGGAAATATTGCAGCGTCTGATATCGCTCATTACAAAAACAACAGCAGCGTCAAGAATGTAGTTGCACTGGAAGGCTCTGTTCTTCCTGCGGACTGCTCAGGGCTGTTCATTTCATGTGACTTTGAGAAAATCGACCTCTCAAAGGCAGACTCCTCAAATGTTACAGATACGGAATCCATGTTCAACGCCTGCGGAAAACTTAAAACCGTAGATCTGACTGGTTTCTGTACTTCAAAGGTCACCAAGATGGGCGGTATGTTCTTTGACTGCGGCTCTCTGACATCACTGGATCTCAGCAGCTTCGACACAGGAAAGCTGACTAACACAGACGCTATGTTCTGGAATTGTTCAGCTCTTTCAACTGTTTATGTATCCGATAAGTGGGATATGAGCAAGGTAACAAGCTCTTCAGTTATGTTCACAGGCTGCACATCACTTGTGGGCGGAAATGGCACAGCATTCAGCAGCGGTTTCACCGACAAGACCTATGCCCGCGTTGACAAGGAAGGTCAGCCGGGATATCTCACATTCAGCTGCTGTTCATTTGACAGTGCAACAGGTACCCTGATTCTCAGCGGAAATATCACAAAGAAACAGGTCCGTAAGTATTACAACAATACGGCTGTAAAGAAGGTCATCGCAACTGATACTGCTGTATTCCCCGCAGCCAGCTCGGTAATGTTCCAGGATTTCAAGGCGGAAACCATAGATCTCAGCAAGGCTTCAACTTCAGACGTTACCAATATGGGCTATATGTTTGCAGGCTGCAATAAGCTTAAAAATCTGGATATCAGCAGCTTTGATACCTCAAAGGTCACTAATATGCAGTTTATGTTCAGCGGCACTCAGCTTACAGACATTGATGTCAGCAGCTTCAACACATCTAATGTAAATTATATGGATGGTATGTTCTATAACTGCAAGAAGATCACAGATCTTGACCTCACAGGCTTCAACACCTCAAAGGTCACAAACATGAAGGAGATGTTCTGCAACTGCACAACTATCAGAGCTATAAAAGTATCAGATAAATGGACTACAAATGCAGTTACCAATTCAATAAATATGTTCGCAAACTGTAAGAGACTTGAAGGTGCGAACGGTACAGTATACAACAGCAGCTATACCGACAAGACCTATGCACGCATCGACAAGGCAGGTCAGAACGGCTACTTCTCCGAAAAATGCAGCACATTCGATGAGACTACAGGTACACTCTATTTATTCGGCAATGTCAGCAAGGCAGTTGTAAGTGTTTACTCGGGCAATACCGCAGTTAAAAAGGTCATCGCCCAGAATGGTGCTGTACTTCCCGAAGATTGCTCATTGATGTTCAGCGGCTTCAAGGCTTCGGAGATAGATCTCAGCAAGGCAGAAACTCAGCACACGGCAATTATGTACGGTATGTTCTATAACTGTACAAACCTTAAATCCCTCAATATCTCCTGTTTTGACACCTTTGAGGTCTTGGATATGAACGCTATGTTTGCAAGCTGTTCAGCTCTCACAGAGCTTGACCTGAGAAGCTTTGATACAGAGAATGTTGGTGATATGGAAGGGATGTTTGAAAACTGTTCATCTCTCCGCACTATCTATGTATCAGACAAATGGACAGTAGAAAATGTGTCGTATTCAACAGATATGTTTGCAGGCTGTGTATCACTGGTGGGCGGCAACGGTACAGTTTACAACAGCAGCAAACGCAACAAGAGATATGCACATATCGACAAAGCAGATGATCCGGGCTACCTCTCGGAAAGGATCGCAAAGATAGTAAGCAACTCAATGACACTTGGCAGCAGCATAAGTCTGAATTTCTACGCTGATCTTTCAGTAGTTCCCACAGAAAATCTGAAGAGTACAACGATGGATTTCGTTGTTAACGGCAAGAAACAGACAGCCAAATTTGATATCAAAAAGAGAAGTACTACATCAGGAAATTATTACTTCACCTGCAAACTCAACGCAGTATCAATGGCAGATCCTGTTACTGCAACACTCAAATACTACGATGAGAACAGAACACTTCAGATGGTGACAACAACAGCAACTGCTGAATCATATCTTGAAAAGTTCAACTCAAACGATCCCGCTGCACTTTGGAACCTCATAAAGGCAATAAACGATTACGGCTACTATATGCAGAGATATCTCAGTATTCATTCGGGTAATCCATGGAACCTTGGCGTTGATCATGTGGCAATGAAGAGGGCGTATGTCGATGAAAAAACAATGATAAATTTTCAGAAAAATGCCGCTACGCAGCTTGCGCCATACCAGAAGACCCAGAGACTGAACAAAGACATCTCAAAGATCAATTATTCGCTTGCACTTGATTCGGATACTTCACTTATCGTTAAGATCACACCTTCAAAGAAATATACAGGTCTTATGAAAGTATCTGTTGATGGCAAGGAAACTACCGCCACAAAGCTCAGCGACGGACGCTATCAGATAGTTATCCCGGGTATCTCGGCACATCAGCTTGGTGATGCTCATGTTATAGCTATAGAGACCTCTAACGGTAATTCCAGAGTAATTCTTTCTGCGCTCTCATATGCATACGAGTGTGTAAAGGAGCCTCTCGATGATACAGAGCTCTGCGCAATGATCGCATTATATTCTTACTTCAAAGCTGCGGAGGCTTACAAAGGATAAACTATATACTTCATATATGAAGTTAAGGCTGCGTAACCGGTCGGTTACGCAGCCTTTTCCTTATCTTTATAACGTCAGTGAAACATAGAAGGTGTTATACCCGTTTTCACTTTCGGCCCATATTTTTCCGTTATGCTCCCTGATTATACTGTCGGCGATAGAAAGACCGAGCCCGTAGCTTTGTCCGTCGTTCCTTGCCTGATCCACACGGTAGAAGCGCTTGAAGATATTCTCGCAATCCTCCTTTGAAAGGGGAGTTCCGAGCCCCGACACCGACAGGATACATTCCGAGCTGTGACGTTTCAGAGCTACGGTGACTTTATCGGCAGGGTCGGAATACTTCAGTGCATTATCAAGCAGAATATTTACTACCTGTCTCAGCTTGTCCTTGTTGCCTCTGACCTTGATATCATTGTCGATATCCGCCGAGAGCTCCATATCGTTCTCATAAAACAGCGGCTCGAAGGGGAGCATACTGTCGTTTACCAGCTTGCTGAGGTCAACCTCATCAAGCTTTATCTGAGCTCTGTTGTTATCGAGCCTTGCCAGCTCAAGCAGGCTCTCCACCAGTCCTCTCATACGCTTTGACGTTGAGAGGATATTTTTTGTAAAGCCGTCCCTGTCCTTTTCGGAATAGCTTTTATCGCTGAGCATTTCCGCATTTGTCATTATTACGGTCAGGGGAGTTTTCAGCTCGTGGGAGGCGTCCGCTATGAACTGCTTCTGCTCGTTCCATGTTTTTTCCACAGGCTTTGTGACCCATTTTGCAAGGATAAGGCTTATCAGGAAGAATATGACATATCCGATAAGACCGATTATTACTGAGTTGCGGATAAGCCCGTTTATCATGGCCTTTTCGCTGGAAATATCCGCAAAAACGATGGTTTTCATGCGGCCGTTATCGTTCTTCATGTATCTCAGGTCATATTCGGAGAGCACGCCCGTTTCCTTTGACCTTTCATTGACAGCGTCAACGAGCCTGCGAAGCATATCCTTGTCCGTCAGGTCAAAATAGTCTCCGCCGAATGCTGTCAGCTCGCCGTCCTCTGAGATATTGACCGTGAAAAAAGGCAGACGTATATTTTCAGGCATATTGTCAGGCTTGTTCATGGGGGCTGCGGCAGGCGGACGGAATGCCATTCCCCGCATCATCTGAACGCTCTCACGCTGGATATTCTGCTTTGTAAGGTGCAGCACAAGGCCGAATATTACAATGAACAGAACGGTGACGATACTCATTATCACCGCAATGAATTTTATCCTCAGCCGTTTCAGCATGACTCATCACACTCCAGATGATAGCCTAAGCGCCGCATTGCTTCGATACGGACGTTTGAGCCGATACTTAGCAGCTTCTTGCGCAGGAAGCTCACATAGGCTTCCACATGGTTCTCCACTGCATTTGAATCATAGCCCCAGACCTTTGTCAGCAGGGCTTCCTTTGAGATATGATTTGTTCCCGAGGTCATGAGGATACGCATGACTTCAAACTCTCTTGCGGAAAGTCTTATATTGTTCTCGCCGCAGATAAGAGAGGCCGATTCCATATCAAGCCTTGTGTTGCCGAATTCGAGCTCGTTGACCTGCGAACCCTGTCGGCGGAGAAGGGCGTTGACGCAGGCAAGAAGCTCCCTTGCGTCAAAGGGCTTGGTGAGGTAGTAGTCCGCACCTGCGTCGAGCCCCTGTACCTTGTCCTCAACGTCAGATCTGGCCGTCAGCATAAGGATAGGCGTGGTATTCCTCTTTTCGCGTATATACTTTGCCACCTGATAGCCGTTCTTCTTTGGCAGCATGATATCGAGTATAATGAGGTCGTAGATATTCAGCATAGCGTACTGCTCGCCGCTTTCGCCGTCGTAGACAGCCTCTGCTTCAAAGCCCTTTGACTGAAGCATTAGTTTAAGCGAATCGGCAAGCACCTTTTCGTCCTCTATGATAAGTATTTTCATATGTGATGCCCCTTTCGTCACATAGTATATATTTACGGAACGCCGAGAGCGCTGCTTCCTATATTGATTATAATACATCTTTTTGCTGAATACAAGCTGAAAAAAAGAATAACCGCCATGTTTTCACACATTTTTCATTTTGGTTTTACAGCCTTCACACTTGTTTTCAGCTTCAATTCAGCGTTCACAGTTATAATTAAAGCATAGGATACAGCGCACGCAGGCTGACTTTCCCTTCTTTGGTCTGTGTGCGTGCCTATGACAAGGAAAAGAGGTGAAACTATGAATTTCAGACATGAGATAAAGCATGAGATCAACTACTCTGACATGATAACCATACGCCACAGGCTCAGCGCTGTTGCGTATCACGATCCCCATGCCACTGACGGAAAATACTTCATCCGCAGCCTTTACTTCGATAACCATGCCGATAAGGCCCTCATGGAAAAGGTAAACGGTATGAGCAGGAGAGAGAAATTCCGTATCAGATACTATAACGGTGATACTTCGGTCATTCATCTTGAAAAGAAAAGCAAGACAGGCTGCCTCGGCAATAAGCAGAGCGCACCTCTGACAGCTCAGCAGGCTCAGAGCATAGTTGACGGTGATACCGGGTGGATGATGGATTCGCAGTATCCTCTTGTGCGTGAGCTCTACTCAAAGATGAGGTCTGAGGGCATAGCTCCGAAAACCATAGTGGACTACACAAGAGAGCCCTTCATCTATCCCGCAGGAAACGTCCGCGTTACCATTGACTACAATGTGCGTAGCGGCATGAGATGTACGGATTTCCTGAACCCGGACTGTGTTACAGTTCCCGTTTCGGATTCTATCATACTTGAGGTCAAGTGGGACGGCTTTCTGCCCGATATCATCAGAGATGCAGTCTCCCTTTCAGACAGGCGCGAGGGAGCGTTCTCAAAATATGCAGCCTGTAGAATTTACGGATAAAAAGGAGTTTTTACTATGAGTTTCAATGATATTTTCAAATCCAATTTTATTGAGAACGTGACCAGCGTCAGCATTCTTGATATGGCGATAGCCCTTCTTCTTGCTTTCGGTCTGGGAATGTTAATCTTCCTGGTCTACAAAAAGACCTATTCGGGAGTTATGTACTCCTCAAGCTTCGGCACGACTCTCGTTGCGCTTACCATGATAACCACCGTGGTAATACTGGCAGTTACCAGCAATGTTGTTCTTTCCCTCGGTATGGTAGGTGCGCTTTCTATCGTCCGTTTCCGTACAGCCATAAAGGAACCGCTGGATATTGCATTTCTGTTCTGGTCCATAGCAGTAGGTATCGTACTTGCCGCAGGAATGATCCCCCTTGCAGTTATCGGCAGCGTTATCATCGGCGTTATCCTGCTTGTATTCGTCAACCGCAAGGCTCATAAGAATCCGTACATCGTTGTGGTGCGCTGTGACGGCCATGACAGCGAAGCCAAGGCAAAGGCCTTCCTGGACGGCAAGACCGAGAGATGCGTTGTCAAGAGCAAGACCGCTCAGAAGGGCTCTGTAGAGCTGAATATGGAGATACGCCTCAAGGACGACAACACCGATTTTGTCAATACCCTTGCAGATATGGAAGGCGTCAGCAGCGCAGTTCTCGTAAGCTACAACGGCGACTACATGGGATAAGGGTGTGATATAATGTCAGCACATAAAAACATAGACAGGATCTGCGTAGTGATAGCTGCTATCACGCTTGTCATAGCCTTTATCTTCTGCAACGGGCAGGTGCTGGGAGTTAAGACCGCAGCCCATGCCATCGGCTATGAGAACAGGCTGTTCGACCACTCAAAGGTCCATACCATAGATATAGTCATGAATGACTGGGACGGCTTCATAGAGGGCTGCGAGAGCGAGGAATACTCGGCCTGCAATCTTGTCATTGACGGCGAAGCTGTAAATAATGTCGGTATCAGGGCTAAGGGCAATACATCGCTGAGCTCCGTCAAGAATATGGACAGTGACCGCTACAGCTTCAAGATAGAGTTCGACCAGTACGAAAACGGCAAGACCTATCACGGGCTTGACAAGCTGTGCCTGAACAATATCATTCAGGACAACACCTACATGAAGGACTACCTTGCGTATACGCTGATGTATGATTTCGGCGTGGACGCTCCTCTTTGCAGTTACGCCTATATCACGGTCAACGGCGAGGACTGGGGACTGTATCTTGCTGTGGAGGCTATCGAGGAGTCCTTCCTTGAAAGGAATTACGGCAGCAATTACGGCGACCTCTACAAGCCCGACGCTATGAGCTTCGGAGGCGGCCGCGGAAACGGCAAAGACTTTAGTATGGGGAATTTTATGAATAAAGAGAGCGAAGAAAAAGACAGCTCTGACAGCAGTGACACAGTTCCGGATTTCGGCGGCGGAATGCCCGACTTCGGTGATATGCCCGATTTCGGAGGAGAAATGCCGCAGTTCGATCCCGGGAATATGCCGGAGGATTTCGGAGACTTCGACCCTTCAAAGGCCTTCGGCGGCGGTGAAGGCAAGGGCGGCTTTGGCGGCTTCGGAATGGGCAGCGATGATGTTAAGCTGAAGTATACCGACGACGAGATCGACAGCTATTCAAACATCTTCAATAATGCAAAAACTCCTGTTGACAAAGCGGACAAGAAGCGCCTGATAAATTTACTGAAGGCTCTTTCAGAGCAGTCCGACCTTGAAAGCACAGTCGATGTTGAGGAGGTCATCAGATATTTTGTAGTTCATGATTTTCTTGTCAACGGCGACAGCTATACAGGCCAGATGATACACAACTACTACCTCTATGAGGAGAACGGACAGCTCTCCATGATACCCTGGGACTACAATCTCGCTTACGGTTCATTTATGGGCGGCAACGCTTCATCTTCCGTTAATTCTCCAATTGATACGCCTGTATCGGGCGGCATGAGCGACCGTCCCATGATATCCTGGATATTCGATAATGAAGAGTATACAGAGCAGTATCATCAGCTTTTCAGAGAGTTCCTTGACAGTGTGGACTTTGAGAAGCTTGCAGCCGATACGGCAGAGCTTATCGACAGTTACGTTGAAAAGGATCCCACAAAGTTCTGCACCTACAACGAGTTCAAAACAGGTGTTGAAGCTATCAGCAGGTTCTGCACTCTCCGTGCAGAGAGCGTCAGCGGACAGCTGGAGGGTACTATCCCGTCAACAACGGAAGGCCAGAAGGCTGACAGCTCTGCTCTTATTGACGCAGACGGACTGAACACCTCCGATATGGGCTCTATGGGCGGCGGAATGGGCGGTTTCGGCGGCGGTCAGAAAGGCGGCTCCGACAGAACTGGAAAACCAGATAAGTCTGATAGATCGGACGAAACTGATAATGATAAGAGTATGCAGAAGCTTAAAAACACTTCGCTGTCACTTAAAAAGTCCAGCAATATAAAGCTCCTGAAAATCGAGGAAAGACCTGATTCCGGCAGTGGTTCCTCAAAGGGAGCAGGCGGCGAAAGACCTGATTTCGGCGGTCAGCCTCCACAGGACTTCGGCGGAGAGATGCCCGAGGGCTTTGATCCCGGGAATATGCCTGATTTCGGCGGCGGAATGCCCGAAGGGTTCGATCCCGGCAATATGCCAGAGGATTTCGACCCTGAGAATATGCCCGGGGGCTTATCTCCTTTCGGCGGAGGCGGAAAGACAGATGAAGATACCGCTGATGAGGACGATGATACCGAAGCTGCGGAAAAACCTGCCGGATCCGAAGAAGCTGTATCATCGGACGGCGATGCAGCTCCGCAAAACAAACCAAAGGGCGGCGAAAGACCTGATATGGCAGGCTTTTCTCCTATGAACGACGCCCCACAGCAGGACAATAAAGCTGCGTATATATTACTTGGCGTGTCTGCACTCGTTCTGCTTATGGGTTTAGGATTTGCTGCTAAATTCAGAAGATAATGCTTTTAAAAAACAGGCAGATACCTCGTTTGAAGTGTCTGCCTGTTCTGCTTTTTTCTGATATCGGATGTAATATTTTACGGTGCGAAGGAATAAAGGGTGTTATGATAGCTGTACTGTAAGATAATGCGTTTTTCATTTGATAAAAAGCTCCACAGGATCCTGTGGAGCTTTTACGGTTTATTTATCAGCAGTCTTCTTTCCTGCGCAGAACGCCTGAAGCAAATACTGCTGCTGCGCCGAGGAGCAGCATAATACCTGCGGCTGCGGCTGCTGCGGCAGTGCCGATATCATTATTTCCTGTCTGCGGGAGATCCACCGCGTTGCCGTTTTCATCGCTGCCTTTACCGGTGAAGCGGTCGATCGTGTACTCTGAACCGTCGTCAAATCTGATAACAACTGTTCCGTTATCGAAGCTTTCTGTTCCGGATACCTTTGCTTTTTTGCCGGTCTTTTTGCTGTGATCGGCTGCTGCCATATCTGCAAGCTTTTTATCGCTGTAGAAGGAGCTTTTCTCAATCGGCTTTTCGCCTATGTAATTCAGCGACTCGATCTTGTCAAAGGATATCATCAGCGAGAGCTCCGTATCAGAGACAGGCATTACGGTAGCTGTTTCGGTATTATCGCCTGAGATGAGCTCCACTGCCTGTGTGCCGATCCAGTTATACTTCATGGTATCTTCGGAACCGTCCTCGGTATTGGTAACTGTGATATTGCCGCTGCCGTCAGAGCTGTAGTATTTCAGACTGTCTCCGCTTCGGCAGCTCCAGAGGCCGGAAGTAAAGAGGTCCTTTATCTCGGGAAGGACAGTGATGTCAATTTCATTTTTATATTGATCGTATGCCTTTCCGCCAAGGGGATCGGCTGTTATACTCTGTCCGTCGGAGAAGTATATGCTGTATCTGCCGTTCATTTCAAACGACGCGAACATGATACTCGGACACCTGCCCATGATACGCTCGCAGTAGTCTGAGGCCATTCTTTCAAGCTGAGATGTAGTATACACCATGACATCTTCAGTATGATCAGAGTCATATGCAAGGTCATACCTGCTTCCGTCGTCCAATGTCACCGAGAATTCCGCGAAGCTGTCGTATGAGAGGATTACGGACATTTCATCGTCCGAGCCCTTGCTGCAGATGACAACGCCGTCGCCGTATTCTGCTGTGCCTTCCCATTCTATACCGTCCTCTGCGGAGTATACAACGGCTGTACCGTCTTCCTTGAAGATGACATAATAATGCTTAGGACTGAGAGCGGGATCATAGGATACGCGGTATACACCGTTTCTGATATATTCAAATCGTACGGACTTACCGTCAGGATCCACTGCGGTATTCTCAAATCTGTCAAAACCGGTATATTCTGCGATCATGCTGCCGTTCTTATCCAGAAGTCGCACGATGCCCATTCCGTTTTCATCGTATGCTGTCTCGGCTGATGCAGCCTTGATGCTGCTGTGGGCATTGTGGTATTCGATTACGATCGCTTCCATTTCGGGAGTCGTGATGTAACTGAAGCCGTCAAAGCCGTCGGCAGCTGCATAGAAAAGCTTCTCGGTAACGCCGTTATCCCATGCGATCTCCGCATTCTGCTTATCTGTAAATGAGATCTTACCTGTACGGGTCTCGGATGATGTTCCGTCAAAGATCTCCATAGTAACGGTATCGCCGTTCTGTTCAAGGGAGAAGCTCTTTTCGGGAGCGCCGCTCTGGTAGCGGATATTACCTGCATTGTTATTGGTGAGATTGTAGTAAACGTCGTTTTCTCCGCCGTTCTTTGCCCACCATAATCCAGATTTCAGATGTGAGATATCACGGCCGTCCGACATGATCTCCGTAGAGTTGAACGCCTTGTCGACAGCTGCTACAACATACTCGTCGAGGTCGGTAACGTCGTATGTGACGGAGATACTGCCGTCCTCATTCTGATATCTGTATGCAGGAAGGATATCCGAGAAGTTATATGAATCAATGATGTTCTGTTCGTATGTATCTGCGGTACCCATGATAGCGTTGATAACGAGGGAATCGGATCTTATCGGGTTATTATAACCTGATAACGGCACATAAACAGCGTTGGACAGTAGCCTGAAGTCATTTATCTCTGTGAGCTGCGGGCTTTCTGCCGTATATTCTCCTGCGATACCGCCGCTGCCTCTGCCCATGAGGTAGATACCGTCAAGATTCTTATCGCCGGAAGTGATCTCCAGCAGTTTTCTGCCGTTTTCTTCCTTCGGGCTGAGCTCCAGTGCGGGAGAAGTCTTATCGAGTATGACGGGGAACTCATAGGTCTGAGGCTCGTTTTCGGCGCCTTCATAGTAGATATAGGCTTCCAGCACGCCCTTGTATGTACCTTCGGGACGATCTTCGATCTTTGCTTCCGATATATTCATCATGGGCATATATGCGATTTCAGATATTTCATCTTCGGGTGTTTCGCTGATGAGGTTGTTGTCGCTGTCGTAGATCTTTATGCCTGTAATATGTGCGGATCTGAGCAGGGAATAGATTATTCCGATCTGCTCTGACAATCCGTCTCCGTTGGGAGAAAGGTATATTCTTTCATCGGAACAGTCTGCGAGAGTCTCTGTGTATTCATCATCAAAGAACGAATTGATGCTGAAGGGTTCCATCATTACGATATCAGCGTCTTCCGGGGAGAGCCTTCCGAACAGGCGGGACAGAGCTTCGGCAGTTCCTGCAAAAGAACTTGACGCGTCAAGTGTGCCTTCACCCGATATGGTATAAATGGTGTACGGTTCGAGGTACTTTGTACCGTTGTGGAAGATGGGCACCTTTGCCCAGTCTCCGTAGAAGCCCATGACCGGGATCGAGATGTCGCAGCAGTTTTCTGCGCCGCTTAGGATCAGATATCCCTCAACGAAGAAGCCGTTGGGGAATACAGAGCTGTGTGCTTCAAGGTCGTCAGCCGAAAGCTGCGCATTGATCGTCACTGTGCGGCTCTCCTGTGCATTGGCATTCAGCAGAGCTGAAAGGTCTGCCGTGACGCCGATATTGCTTGCGCCGCTGATAGACATCTGTTCCTTTCCGTCCTCCTCGGTGAGAGCTCCGTCCTCTGCTGTCAGTACCAGCTTTGCCTCTGTGAATTCAACGTCCTCGTCGGTGAAGTTGTTGATATCGACATCGAAGCTGAGCTGATCTGTTATCTTATCCTTCAGCTCGACCTTTGCAAGGCCGCCCTCGCCTGTGAGTATGACCCTGTCATTCAGGGCGTTCTTCATATTCACAAGTCCTGCGCCCTGACGTCTGGGACTCTCGTATACATCGTCATTTGAGAAAAGCACGGCTGAATTCATCATAAGATTCTTGATGAATGCCGACTTTTCAGCACCCGTGAGTTCTGTGCCGTTCTTTCTGAGATACTGATCGAATACTGCGATACAGCCTGCAACATAGGGCGAAGCCATTGAAGTGCCGTCCAGCTGCTTCAGCTTGTTATCATATGCGGCAGATGTTACAGAACCGCCAATACCTGCGATATCAGGCTTGAGCGTAAGGTCTCCCGCAGGTCCGAAGGAGCTGAATTCGCTGATGCCTCCGTCAAGGGGAGTAACGACGCTCAATGTGCTGTCTGTGCGTATCCTGCCTGATACTGCTTCTTTCATTTTGTTTCCGTCATTCAATGAAATAAACGCAGCGGGCAGGTCAATGCCATCCATTCCCATTGTTATGAGGCTGTCTTCCTCAATGTCATCGCATACGATCATGGCTATAGCTCCTGCCTGTTCGGCGAACGTCGCCTTTTCCGTGAAGTGCAGTACACCTCTGTCGACCAGGGCGATCTTTCCTTCAAGCTCCTTGCCCTCATAATCCTCGGGCATACCGAGTCCGCAGTACACATATTCGTATACGCCGTCGCTCAGGATATCGTACAGCGGAAAGTTATTGCCGTCACGGAAGGGGATCTCGTCGTCAAGTCCTTCAATAAGGAAACAGGGCTCATGGCAGAAGGAGTTGTTCGCGGAAGCGACGCACAGAGCGTCCCTGAATGCAGAGGGCTCGCCGATGGTATGGGTATCGGGCGATGATGTGTCTATGTCAAAAAAAGCTCCTCCGCCTGTAAGGTTATTGCAGTCGTTGCCTGCTGCTGCGACTACTATGATACCTGCATTGTTGAGTGCAGTTATGGTATCCTTGTACGGGATACTGTCAAGATCGGGCTCGGGACTTCCGAGACTGAGATTTATAACGTCTGCTTTGAGCTTTGCAGCGTCTTCCATTGCCGCAAGGAGGGTATCGGACTCAACAGTGCTCATATATATACCGCTCATTTCGTCAACGGCGATACGTTCAAACACCTTCATCATTATGATCTGGGCGTCTCTTGCGATACCGGAGAGTTCAGAGCCTTCATCATCGCTTATCATATTTCCGGCCGCAATACCTGAAACGTGGGTGCCGTGGTAATCCTCAGGCTCATAGTAATCATAGGGAGTATCATCGGAATAATCTATAACATACGGCAGCTTACTGCTGATATAGGCCTTTTCAGGATCGATCCGTACGTTAAGATCATCTGATACGGCTATGATATCGTCCTTTGTGAGCTTGTTTTCCTTATCGTCGATAGGAGCGAACATACTATGAGATATGTCAAATTCCGAATCGATCACAGCGATGACCTCGCCCTCGCCGAAATAGCCTGTTGTCTCGCCGAAATAGCCTGCCTCTGCGAGATCGGGTGCGGTGTAGAGCTCGGGTTTCATAACGTTCACAGTCTCTGTTTTCGTTACACCTTTTACCCACCGGCAGGATCTTGCATCGTTCAGAAGGCTTTCAGGCAGCTCGCAGGAAAAGCCGTTCATGAGCACATCATAGCGGTAGTCTATTTCGAGATCGGGATAGAGGTTACGGAGAGAGGCTTCCGCTTCGCTGCTGATCTGACGGAGAGCTGCGGTCTTTGCTTCTGCTTCGGCAGTATCGAGATAATCAGTTCCCAGTTTTGCAGCTTCTTCTCCTGCAAGCACAGCGTCTCCGTTCAGACTGATAATGACAGGAACGAGCTTTTCTGCCTGCGCTGCATCATATTCAGCCGCTGCCAGTGCGGAAGCGAGTCCGCAGTTCATTACAGCGGAGCCCGAGAGCACCGCAGCAGTAGTCATGCTGAGTAAATGGCGTGTGAATTTCTTCATTTTTTCATCGACCCTTTCTGATTGGTATTTGGACATAAAGCGCTTAAAATGTACATTTTGAGTTTCTTTGTCTTTTGTGTGGAATGAATACCTCTATTTCCAACACACCTGATAGGGTAATATTTTTGCATATTTTTTTCAGAAAGCCATAGTTTTGTAATGTTGCATATATATGATGTGCAATTATTGTATGTTTTACCCAACTTGCTTAGCTTCTGTCAGTATACTCCTTAACGGCATAAAAGATCCCCTTTGAGTTTTCACACTTTTGTGTGTCTGCTCTAAGGGGATCATATCAAGATGTCCTGTGCGTTTTTAACCGGTGGTAACTGCTGCGGAAAC
This sequence comes from uncultured Ruminococcus sp., assembly GCF_947301925.1. GTDB lineage: Bacteria > Bacillota > Clostridia > Oscillospirales > Ruminococcaceae > Ruminococcus. The sequence goes on along the minus strand of NZ_CAMYUE010000010.1, from coordinate 56,348 downwards.
AGAAAGCAGGCTTTGAACTGCGTCAAATATCCTGTGGGCTACATACGGGTCGTTCATGGTATAAAGGTGGATACCGTCCGCGCCTTCGGCTATGAGATCAGTGATCTGATCTATGGCGTAGGCGATACCTGCGTCACGCAGAGCGGTTTCGTTATGCTCGTATTTTTCAAGTACACGGACGAATTTCTTTGGCAGCTCAACTCCGCACAGCTTCACCATACGCTGTATCTGCCGCTTGTTGGTCACAGGCATTATTCCTGCTTCTATGGGTACATCTATCCCTGCGATACAAGTCTTTTCGCGGAAGTCATAGAAATAGTCGTTGTCAAGGAAAAGCTGAGTGATAAGGTGATCCGCACCGCAGTCAACCTTGTACTTCAGCCATTTCAGATCATCCACCGCATTTCTGCTTTCAGGGTGGACTTCGGGGTAGCAGGCAGCGATGATGTTGAAGTCGTAGTTCTCCCTGATAAATGTGATGAGATCGCTTGCATGGCGGAGGTCGCCGCCTGCTTCCGCACCGTCAGTCCTGTCGCCGCGGAGCGCAAGGATATTTTCTATGCCCGCTTCCTGCATACGGTCAAGTATCTCCCTTGCCTGAGCTTTTGTCAGGCCGATACAGGGCATATGAGCGACGCTCTCCACGCCGTATCTGTTCTGTATGTCGGAAGCTATCCGTATAGTCTTGCAGCCGTTCTTTCCGCCGCCTGCACCGTATGTCACGCTGATAAAATCAGGCTTTATATCGGAAAGCTGTTCAAGGGTCTGATATATCACTCTCTCGTCCGCGTCAGGTCTGGGAGGGAAGACCTCCAGCGAAAAAACAGTTTTCTGTTCAAATAGCTCAGCAGTTTTCATTTCGCACCTCTATTGCTGCGTTCACAAGATTTTTAAGGCTTGGAACAGTTTCTTCATTTCCTCTGGTCTTGAGTCCGCAGTCAGGATTTATCCACAGCTTTTTGGCAGGTATGCGCTCAAGCATCTTCTTGATCGCTGCCTTTATCTCTTCCTTTGACGGAACTCGCGGTGAATGTATATCGTATACGCCCGGACCTACTTCGGTGCGGAAATCGTTCTCCTTCAGCACGTCAAGTATAGTCAGATCGGACCGAGACGCCTCAAATGTGATGACGTCGGCGTCCATATCGTCGATATCTCTGATTATATCGGCAAATTCACTGTAGCACATATGAGTGTGTATCTGTGTTTCGGGCTTTACGCCGCTGTGTACGTATCTGAACGCAGGAATGGCCCAGTCAAGATAATCCGAGCGCCAGTCAGACTTCCTGAGAGGCAGCTTTTCACGGAGCGCAGCCTCGTCCACCTGAATGATACTGATGCCGTTTGCTTCAAGATCAAGGACCTCCTCGCGGATAGCAAGAGCTATCTGCAATGCGCTCTCCCTGAGTGAAATATCCTCGCGGGGGAACGACCAGTTCAGAATAGTTACGGGCCCCGTGAGCATACCCTTCATCGGCTTATCCGTCAGGGTCTGAGCGTATACCGACCACTTTACGGTCATGGGCTTTGCACGGGAGATATCTCCCCAAATAACAGGCGGTTTTACGCAGCGTGTGCCATAGGACTGCACCCATGCCTTTTCCGTGAAGATATAGCCGTCAAGGCATTCGCCGAAGTATTCCACCATGTCGTTGCGTTCAAATTCGCCGTGAACGAGAACGTCAAGTCCGATATCCTCCTGCAAGGCAACGCACTCTGCGATCTTCTTTTCGATGAAGAATTCATAATCGCTTTCGGATATCTCACCGCTGCGGAATGCCTTTCTCTTTGCCTTTACATCGGCTGTCTGAGGGAACGAACCAATTGTTGTGGCAGGTAAGACGGGCAGTCTGAAGCGCTCCTTCTGAATGCGCTCGCGCTCTGAAAAATCGGGGAAACGTACAAAATCCCCATCTGTCAGCTTTGTCACCTTTTCTCTTACGGCGTCGTTCCTGCCTGAACGGGTCTCGCTGTGAAGCGCCGAATTGCGGCGGTATTCTTCGGTCAGAAGAGGGTACTCCGAATCGGTTATCTTCTTCAGCCCGGCAAGCTCCGCCAGCTTTTCCTCTGCATAGGCGAAGTGCTTTTTATAGCTTTCCGCCAGCTTTGTCTCGTTTGCAAGAGTACAGGGAACGTGCAGGAGAGAGCAGGATGTGCTGAGTACTATGTCCGTGGTATGCTTTTTCAGCTCATCTATGACAAGGAGAGTTGAGGCATAGTTGTTGCGCCAGATATTCTTGCCGTTCACAACACCTGCGAACAGTACCTTATCCTTCGGGAAGCCGTTTGCGTTTATCAGTTCAAGAGTTTTTTTGCCCTCAACAAAATCAAGTCCGATACCGTCAAAGTCAAGAGAGCAGAGCTCCTTGAAGCAGTCGCGTACATCGCCGAAATATGTCTGTGCAAGGACCTTTACAGCGCCTCTGTCTGGCAGTATCCTTTCATAAAGTGCAGAGAAGAGCTGTATGTCCGCGGCGTTCATGTCCATGACCAGCGACGGTTCGTCAAGCTGGACCCATTCCGCTCCGAGTTCGCTGAACCTTTTCAGAAGCTGGGAATATGCAGCAGCAGTCTGCTCAATGAAATCCGACGCCTTTTTTGTGCCCTTGTATCTTGCCAGCTTCAGGAAGGTATATGCGCCGATGATGACGGGCTTTGTCTTCACGCTGCTGCCGAGAGCTTCACTGAACAGGTCAAAGGGCTTTGTGCCAGCAAGGCGGATATCTGTATCGTCATCGATCTCGGGCACCATGTAGTGATAGTTCGTATTGTACCATTTCTTCATTGCAAGGGCCTTGACATCGCCGTTTTTGCCCTGATAGCCCCTTGCGGCTGCGAAATATGTATCAAGCTCCGAAAGGCCGAGGAAGGTGTATCTTGCAGGTACGGCGTTCAGGAGAAAAGCCGTATCCAGCATACCGTCATAGAATGAAAAGTCGTTTGAGGGGATAAGATCGAGACCGCTGTTTTTCTGTAAGGACAGATTGTATGAGCGTATCTCTTTTGCAGTTTTTTCAAGCTCTTCTGCGGTTATCTCTCTGCGGAAGTATTTCTCGCTTGCGAATTTGAGTTCACGAAGATTTCCTATTCTCGGGTATCCGATGATTGATGTGTTCATTGCCTGTTCCTCCGGTATGATTTATTGCAAGGTCTATTATATCATATCCTTTGGCAATGTGTTAATATCAAAAAGAAATGCTGTGCCATAGCTAAAAGCTATGTCAGAGAGTAGTTTTCGATGTACTCTTTTAGGTGCTCCAGATATCTGCGGGTGATATCGTTCATGGGACGGTCTGTCGTGGTGATATAGCCTATTTCCATTGATTCATGGCTTTCAAGCGGGATAGATACTATATTGCTTCCGTTGAGATCCTCGCTCAGTACGCCGGAGGATATGGTGTAGCCGTCAAGACCTATCAGCAGATTGAAAAGCGTGGCTCTGTCAGAGACAACAATGTTTTTCGGACTTTCAGCCGTGATATGCAGCTCCTCGGCAAAGTAAAACGAGTTTCTGACGCCCTGGTCGTATGTAAGTCTGGGGAACGCTTTCAGGTCATCGAGTGTAACGGTCTCTCTGCCCACAAGAGGATTGTTCCTGCTGACAAAGACGTGAGGCTTGGCGGTAAACAGCGGCTCAAATCTCAGTTCCTCGTTTTGCAGTATATGACGGATCACCTCGCGGTTGAACCTGCTCAGGTATAATACTCCGATATCGCTTCTGTGGGTGCGGACGTCCTCGATGATCTCGGCGGTTTTCAGCTCGCGGAGAGTGAATTCATATCTGTCCCTGCCGTATTCCCGTACAAGCTCCACAAAAGCATTGACTACAAATGCGTAATGCTGTGACGACACAGCAAAGGCTCTGTTTGGGGGAGGGGCGGATTTGTATTCGTTTTCAAGGAGCTCTGCCTGCTCTACTATCTGGCGTGCATAGGACAGGAATCTCGTGCCTTCTTCCGATAGGTACACGCCTCTGTTGCTGCGGTTGAAGATGGTTATGCCCATTTCCCTTTCAAGCTCCGCAACGGATTTGGAGAGGCTGGGCTGGGCGATAAAGAGACGTTCCGCCGCCATTGTGATAGAGCCTGTTTCTGCTATCATAATGATGTATTTTAATTGCTGAAGTGTCATTGTGACCTCCCTGAATATCATTCTTTTTCCTTCTTAACGATATGTAAGATCAGGAATACAATAAATGCCGCGGCGAAGCCTGCTGCAAGTGTAAACAACAGACTCGGCATATCAATTGATATTCTGGTGCTGCCTGCATGGGTATCATGCGCCGTATCCATAGGATAGATCCTGGTCAGGAGCAGGCCGAAGCCGCATTGTTCTACACATTCGCCGCCGTATAACTTCTTTGCAAGTATGAATGTTCCGTCTGCAAAGTATGAGACAAGATTAATGATCGCTCCTGCCAGTTCGATGACCGAAGCGGTTATAAGTGATTTTAATAATATCTTCTTCATGCATCCTCCGTATATGGTATTTTCCCTAATTATATCACAAACCGTCTGAAAAAGCAACGCTCAGGAGCATTATTGCTCCTGAGCGCTGCATTATTAATAGCTTTTCAGATATAGGATCAGTTCTTATCCTCTAAAGATACTTCGGGGAAATTTATATTTGATGTGGTTATTACGTCCTCAGCCTCGAACCTGTGTATTTCAAGTTCGGGAGTAATATATTCATTCATGTTTATATTCTCCTTTTTTATTTGAGTTTATCGGCAGCTTTGCCGTAGATTATCAGTGCCTTCATAACATTTATGAGCTTCTCGTCATCGTATTGTTCCATTGCAAGCTTCGCATAGGAAAATGCGCTGAAATCGACTTCGGCATATGCTGAGCTTCCGTCTGTCGCTTCTGCTCTGAAGGTATGCATTCTGCCGTACATATCAGGTGAGATCTTGTCAAGGGTTATGGAAGCGATATTGCCTTCCTGAACAGCAAGAGCCTTCATGCCGTCAATGGTAAAGTCATAATCGCTTATGGATTTGCCCTCCTCAAGTTTGAATTTGACTGTAAGACTTATACGGTCGCTCATGCTCATTGATGCATAGGATGCTCTGAGGTCGCTGCCGAAGCTCCTTGAAACGAGCTTGTATTCATCTCCGAGAGAAGCGTCACCATTTACAGTGATATCGTCCTTTTCGTCAATTATTTCGCCTGTATACTCCTTCAGACGCTCAGCATAATTTATAAGCGAGTCAATGAAGTGAACAGAGTCCTCGTCAAGGATTTCCATGCCTTTAAGAGTGTTGAGGTAGTTTCTTACGCTGTATGTCAGCTCAGAACCCGTTGTACCGTCAGAATAATGTATCTGAAGTCTGAAATCGTTATCGATATATATGGGCTTGATTTCGCATCTGAAGGTATAGGTGCCGTCGCCGTTATTCGCAGCGTCGGAGAGTTTCTGTATGTATACCTTATCGTCTGAAAGTCTGAACTCGGCATAAGCTTCCTTATCTGCAGCTGCTTCGGGACTGAGAGCTGCAATGAGACTGATAGTTACGGTATCACCTATTGATGCACCGGCCTTGATGAAGGCGTCTCTGCCGTTTCTTATCTCTCCGCAATCGCTGCATCTGCCGCGGTTGTTGAAGTGGTGGTGGGTATCGGCATAGAATACATAGTAATTGCTGTGCTCGCCGGCTATGAATGGTTCAAATGCAATAGTATGCTCACTGTCTTTGAACCAGCCGCCGAATGAACACTGGTCATTGCCGAGCTGAGGCAGGCTGTCAATAACTGTTCCGTTTTCAACTTCCATTACCTCGCTTCTGCCGTCCCAGTAGTTGAGGCGTATCTTTACTGTGTCGCTTTCCGTGTCTCTGTAATCGTTCAGAGTGCCCTGAGTCTCAAATTTGCAGTTTTCAGCAATATTGAGAAGAGTATCGGGAACTATCCATACCTCAACATTTTCGTTAAAGGTGATATCTTTGTTAATGTTTATCTCGCCGAAGAGATACAGTCTGACAGCTTCATCGGAAGCATTTGCAGCTTCTGCTGCATCATAGATATTGTCGAAGTTTTCGCCTGTGCTGAGCATTGCTACTGCATCCTCGGGGAGGTACTCACAGCCCATGAATGCGCCGCATACTGAACAGAATGTAGCTTCAAGAGCAGTGTTTCCGTCGTGCGCAGGTGACATTACAGCGTGTCTGCCGCAGCATTCATGCTCGGGAACTGTTGCGAATGTTCTCTCTGCATTGATGGTGCCGTCTTCGTTTGTAAGGCTTACTGTTGCACAGATACCTGCCTTCTTGGGAGTTATTCTGATAAGGGCAGGACCGTCAAGGTAGATCTTGCCGTCCTTTTCGGTGTAATCGCCGTCCTCGATAGAAATATCGAATAGGTCGTATATACTCTCGGGAGCAGCCTTTACCTTGTGCTGTCCGGGTGCGCCCTTGGGTGCTGGAGTTGTGTCGTTAAGGATGATTCCGAATTCAACAAGACCGCCGGTGGTCGGAGGACTGTAGAAGTATTCAAGATCCTTTCCGATCTCCATCATTTCACTTATCGGCAGGCTGACATCCATATCGAACGCACCGTATACATCTCCAATGATACCGTTTGTGACATCACCTACATACTGTGCCTGCTGATACTGGTATTCGTCCTCTGAATAAGAATCTCTATCCTGTGAAAGAGCGAGCGCCTGACCGGCTGCAAATCCTGCACTGTATCCGGGGAGATTTGATAACGCACTCTGAATACCTGAGTTCATGACGCTGATAAGCATATTGCCGCTCTGATACTTCATCTTCATTTCATCAGAAATATCCTCATAAACTATCTCATAGGGTATCTCTGTAGTTGAGCCCGCCAGAGTAGTTACTGCTACATCTTTGAGATAATGCTCTGTCTTCAGATTTGCATAGAAAGAAGACATCATTGAGGCCAGCATATTTGGACCTGCAAGAAGGGGATTGGGGACAAGACTGGTCATAAGAACCGCAAAATCACTGAGGAGCTTGTTGTATTCTGTTGTGAGCTCAAGCAATGATCTCCATGAGTCCATTATGTATACGGTAGTAACAAGAGTGTCTCCCGGGTTCAGAACGGGCAGTGTGATACTGTCGTTCATGGGCGTATTGTAAAGCTCACCGCCGAATTCTCTTGAATCGGTTATATTTCCGTTTCTGTCCTGTTTATACAGAGTGCCATGATAGGACTGCTCAATTTGTTTTATAGTATGCTGGAGTCCGTAAATAGGCTTGGGAGAAACGTTTTTAAGCTCTATGGTAAGCTTGTAAGGCTCTCCGTAGTATGAATAAATAGGTGCATGGACAGTCATTTTAAGGGCATCTCCTGCATATACATGGAGGGGATTTTCTGTCTTGAATGTATATTCGTTGTAATTACCTGCATTGTTTCCTGAGAATTTTGCTGTAAGGTCATAATCACCTGCTTTATCACCTCTTGCGTACCATATAGCGTTCATATACTCACCGGGTTCAAGATCGCCCAGATGCTGAGTTATATCGCTGTTTACAAGGGTAAGACCTTCCGGCATGTCTATGGAAGCCTTGCAGTCCTTGAGGGTGAAAGCATCATTATTGACAACGATGAGCTGTACCTCATAGAATTCCTTGAGCCATTTGCACTCACCTGTGACTATCATGTACATTTCTTCGTCAACTAATGTGCAGTGTCCGATGATAGGAGCTTCTACTCCGTTGTATATTACTTTCTTTCTGACGACCTGGGTGTTGCCGTCTTCGTCCTTGGACACATAGTTGAGCATGAAGTACTGTTCTGCACCGAATGTAAGCTTTACCTCATACTTGTAAACGTGGTAATTAGCCGGATCGGTAACATCGATACCTGCCTCAATTATCTCGGGAAGAGACATTTCCTTGACTACGACTTTTCCGTCTATTTTCAGCTTGCGTGGCGGAACCTGAGACGGGATCGTAGTAGTTGTTGATGTAGTAGAAGAAGTTGTTGTAGTAGATGTGGTAGATGTAGTAGATGTGGTAGATGTGGTAGTCGTAGTAGTAGTAGTAGTTGTTGTTGTTGTTGTTGTTGTTGTTGTGGGTTCCGGATATGGCTTTGAAATGGGAGCGTCCCACTCGCAGATAAAGCCCATATTGTTTACATTGCTCATCCAGCCATTGTTGGGATTGTCATTCCATCTGCCGTTTGAACGGAATACCATTATACGGTCTTCGCTGCCGCCGTCATTGTCGGGCTGATTTGAGGACCAGTTTGTATATTCCATTGCTTCATCGGTTATCCACTTGAATACGCGGTCTTCTCCGCAGTAGCCGCCGACCCAGAGATATGCTTTTTCAGCATTGCTTGCCTGGATGACGCTGTTTACCAGTGTCTGCTCTTCAGGAGAAGTGATAACAGCCAGATGACCGCCTATGCTTTCGCAGTAAGCCTTTGCATCTTCCCATGAAAGACCTGTATTGAAGACCTGATACATATCCTTTTCATTATCGATAGTAAAGTACAGCTCTCCGTTTTCATTTACAGTCATTACGCCGTTTACGCCTGCTTTGGATATATAAGGAGATATATATCTTGTGTCAACATACTGTGACAGTCCGTTTGTTATAACGCCCGAAGTTTCGGAATAGATAGTTGTATCAGCGCCTGTTACAGAGCCTGTTATGTTTATCTTCTTCCCCTTGGGTATATATATACCGCCTTTTTTTCCTTTTATGGAGATCCTTCCCTGAAGGTTTATCGTAGTATCTCCTTTGATATATATACCATATTCATTTGCACTGCTTATATTACCGCCGGATATATTGATGGAACCTCTTGAACATTCTCCATAGATAGCACAACTGATATCAGAACTGATATCTGTACCGGAGATATTGAGATTACCGGAATAATTTCCGTTCATCCATATTGCACAGCCTACTGAATAAATACCTGTTGTGCTTTTGCTGTTTTTCTTGAGAGCACCGCCGATGAGGTCGGTAGTGCCGTAGCTTGATCTGAGAGAGAGGGGGTTGCTGTAATATGAGGTAACAGTGCCGCCGTACAGTGTGAAACAGCCTCTGCCGTTTACTCCTACTGTAGCGGAATCATTGCCTGTATCATTACCGTTGATGGTGCCGCCGTATATCGTAAGCTTACCATCAACATCGAGGAGAGTTCCCGATGATGTGGCATTCATGATACCGCCGCCGGCAGTGTCTCTTATGATAACTTCTTTGTCACAGTTTATTCTTTCTGCATTTAAGGTATGACCATTGAGATCAAGATCAAGGAACTTGTTTACACTTATTCTCGAAATTGTTACGTCACAGCCAAGCTTGTAGAAACCTGCTGTGGGAAGACTTGTCTCGTCGGTCCATATTTTGTACTTCGGAGCCTTTCCGTCCTTCTCCATAATGAAGCCGAAGTTCTCCATATCACAGAAAGAAGAACCATTTTCGCAGTTTGCATCCATATCATCCCATTTTCCCACTTGTGCTCCCCACGGGTCATAAGGATTGCCGAATAGTGAAACGGCTTTCTGGCTTTCGGTATTGGGAGCGCCGGGATTCCAGTTTGTATAATCAACAGCTTCGTCGGTTATCCAGCTGAAATCAACACTATTGTCTCTGAGCATACCGATCCAGTAATTGTTTTTGATCTCGGACTGTGCTCTTATGAGAGACTCGATCATTATCTGTTCCTTATCGGAAGTAATGACCGCAAGGTGTCCGCCGTTTTCTTCGCAGTAGATCTCGGCTTCCTCCCAGGTCATGCCCTTGTTTACAATCTGATAATTGGAAGGATCAGGATAAGTCTTCCATTCGAGTTCACCTTCAAAGGGAAAAACGAATCCGGTTGCTCCGGTGCAGAGCAGCGCATAGTGCTGCATTACTATCTCTGCATCACGAAGATCCACCTTGCCGCTGATGTCAACGTCTGCGGCGATAAGATTGATACCGCTTTCATCACCGGTGCGTGCATATTTTTCGATGATCGAAAAATCCTTTGCGTCGATAATGCTGTCGCCGTTAGCGTCGCCGCATATTATTTCGGGCGAATCTGAGATACCGGTGTCCGGATCACTTTCAGCTGCTGTAGCCTGCATTGGCATTACAGTTATGATCTGACTGAATGTCACGGCAGAAGCAGCAAGTAATGACAGAATTCGTTTGTTCAGGTTTTTACTAATATCCTTGTGCATAAAAAACTCCTTTCTGCTCTGTTATAAAGAGCGGTAAAATACATCCTGCCATTATTATTATATATACTTCTTATATATAAATCAACGGAATTGACAAAATGTATTTTTTCTTCGGGGAAATGCACATATTAAACGCGCCTGAGATAATCTGAATATAACTATCCGACAATAATATGGATTATTGTATACTCTGCGAAGACATAAAATTGTAAGCCTATGGAACGGCCATAAATATATAATATATTTAGTTTATCGTTAATGATAAAGCCCTTTCACATTACAGATCTGGTCTGTCCGTGAAAGGGCTTTTTGATTATACTGTGTTAAGGGTCAGATAACAGGCATGACCTGTTTATTGCGGGATCTAACGCATATTGCTGAATTCGTCGTCTGTCATCACGGTGAATAAAGAGTATATTTTCCCTTCATTCAGCTGAAGTACATTTTCGTTCGGATAAAGCAGGAATTCCACAGTGTCCTTTGGAGTATTGACGCTCAGTTTCACTGTTTCGGAGCTTCCGTATATGCCTTCGATCAAAGACAGCTCCTCGTCGCTCTGCGGGGACTTCAATGCTAAAATGTAATTATAGAGTTTTTCCTTCCGGCTGTCGTCAAGCTCAAATTCTTCATCATCTATGGTCATACTCTTTATGTCCTCCGCCGAGCCAATGGCGAAGACATTTTCAGCGATCCATTTCATGTTCTTGTCATCATTATCGTCAAATGAATAGCTTACAAATTTCCATTCGGTGATATCATTTCCGTCATCGCGTATCAGGGTCTTAACATCGTCCGAATCCTTCAGTTTATACCAGCTGACTGTCTCGTCGCTGAATTCATCGATCTTTTCGCCCTTTTCGTTTTTCAGCATAAAGTCCTTGAGCCGTATGAGTTCTTCCTGCTCATAAAACATATTGACGCCGTCGTGTGAGATACATACGCCCAGCTGCTCCTTGTTCCTGCCGGGCTTACCCGTGAGATATACGGAGCCTGCGATCAGGCACATACACGCTGCGATCGAACCGATCACAGCGATTTTTCTGCCTTTTCCGCTGCGCTTTGCCGCAGTATCATCCTGTATAGCTTCGCTTATGAATCTGTCATCTATGCCGTTGAGCATTTTGTTAACCTCGTTTCGTTTCATAATGATCACTGTTCCTTTCTAAAGGCCGATAAAAAATTTATATACGTTGAAAGGTTCGATATCTTCCCTTTGCTCTATATGTACGAAAACAGATATATATATTTTGGCTCCGGCCGAGAATTCACAGAATGTTAACAATTAAAATGGTTGACGTAACGATATTACCATGCTATAATGACGGTGTTATACGCGCGAATAACATCTTCAACAATAATCACACCACTACATCACAACAAACTAAGGAGAATTAAATGAAAAAATCAATTTCAACTATCGCATCAATGGTTTACGCGTTAACTATGGTCGCTCCTATGATGGCATCTGCCGAAACAGCAGAAACAGGCGGCGATCTCCTCATGGCAGCTTATTCGGCAGCAGAGGCTCCCGAGCTGGATGCAGAAGCAATGGAGCAGCAGCTGGAAAGCAATTCTATCTACACTGAGCTTTCGACAGCATTATCAGATGATGAGGAAACTCTTTCCTTTGATTATGCAGGCGGATATATCAACGAGGACAATAATCTCGTTGTTTGCGCAGCAGATGCTGTAGGCTCTGATGAAGATATCACCAATGAAATAGACAGCATTTGTACTACAGACATTTCTGATATAGTTATTGAAAGGGTACAGTATTCGTATGAAGACCTTCAGCAGGCAAGAGAGGAATTCGAGGCCGCTCTTGCAGAGCAGCTTGCTCAGGCTGAGGCAAACGGTGATACTGACCTTTATGAGTTCCTTTCATCGATCACATCAAATTCCATCGATGAGGAATTAAACAAGATCGTGGTTTATGTTCCCGGACTTGACGATGAAACACAGGCAGTTCTTGACGAGCTCTTCGATTGCGGCGATATCGTCGTATTTGAGAATGAAGACACTACCGATAACGAACTGAAGGTGACTGTTCGTCCCGGAAGAGCTATATATGGTATAAAGTCAAGAAACGGCAATTCCATTACATACAGCCGTTTCAGTATCGGATACAGAGCCCGCTACAAGAAGAACGGCACTATGTATTACGGCTTTACCACAGCAGCACACGGTACCCAGGGCTTAGAGTCCGGCAAGTATATTTATTCTTCAAATTCATTCAACAATTCCGATCGTATCGGCAACGCAATGATCGATCAGAATTCAGGAAGCTGTGACGCTGCATTTGTACGCCTCTACAGCGGAAATACTTTCTCCAACAGCTATGGCAGCTATTCATTTGTCGGATATAAGTATATGACAAATGTTGCAAAGAACTCAACTATCTATAAGGTAGGTTCAACTACAGGCCTGACAACAGGTACAGTAACATCCTCTGACTGCTCTGTTACGATCAGCGGAGTAAGCCATACTCATCAGGTAAAGTGCAAGATAAAGGCTGAAGGCGGAGACAGCGGCGGACTTTTCTTCACATACTTCAATCCTGACGGTGAGGGCGGATACCTCGTTGCAGGTACACTTGTAGGCGGTAACGACACTTACAATTACTATACAAAGTGCCCTTACATCCTCAGCGATATGGGCGTTGAGCCGTATTGATCCCATGACTAAAAAACGTGCTTTTTCAGCTGCATTACCGATAAGTATAATTCTTATACTTACAGCAGCAGTGATCTGGCACTGTTCTGCTAAGAATCCGGATGAAGTCAGACTTCATCCGGATATCAGCAGAATGATGGGATATCTCAATGTGGATAAATGCAGGATCACTGAGCTTAGCGGCCTGAACGAGATCGGAAAGATAGATGTTTCTGACAGCTCGGTAAGTCAGAAGGAAATAGATGATTATGTTGCCGATCAGCTTGATATGAACCGTTCATTCAGGGCTGACCCTTCGGCAAAGCAGATAAAGGAAAATGACTGTGTAAACTTTTCCCTCGTAAAATACGAGGGAGATGAAGAAATATTCTCAGGTGATGATGAATACCTGTGTATTGACGAGAACGATCAGTCGGTGGTTACAAGATCACTGACAGGACATATAAAGGGCGATACTTATGAGGTCCATGAGAATGTTGAGGGACATGATTATCGCTACGAAATTACTATAAAAAGAATAGGAAAAATGGTGGCTCCCGAGCTGAATGACGAGGTCGTCCGTGAGTATTTCAACGCGGATTCGGTCTCGGATTACCTTGCCAGCCTCCGGGATTCACTGAATAACGAGAATAGAAGCGCTGCTATATTAGGCGCACAGGACGACATTTTAGAGGAACTTATCGATAAGTGCAAATTCGATATGGATAAGCAACAGGTAACGGATTATTCTGTTTCTGTGGTCAACAGCTATGTTGATGAGGCTTATCTTTACAATAAGGACCTGAAGACGTATTATACAGAGGATCTCCATATGTCGGAGAAGCAGTTCTTTGACAGCTGTTATAAACAGGGAGAGGACTACATCAAGAAAATGCTGGTGGTCGGCGCTCTTGCGGAACAGGATAAGTGTTCCATAGACGAGAAGGAAGTGCTGGAAGCATTTGATCTCAGCAAGCGTCCCGACGATGAAGCGTATACCTATATGGAGTATCAATTGCTTACAAGCGCCGTTACTGCACCATACATAATAAAAGATGATGAATAATATTGATGAAATAAGCGATGATCTGATAATCGAACTCTACAGGAATGAGCCCGACAAAGCATTAAAGTTCACGGAAAACAAGTACGGCAGGCTGTGCCGCAGGCTCATTTCAAACTTTCTGCGCGTTCCCGAGGACGCCGAAGAATGCTACAATGATTTCCTGCTGAATATGTGGAGATCGGTGCCTGAACAGCAGCCTGACAATCTCAAGGCCTTCAGCTGCAGAGTAGCACGCAATCACGCAATGAAAAAGCTGGAATACAATCATTCGCAAAAGAGAGATTATCCCAGGACGTCTTTTGACGAGCTCTGCGAGTTCATTTCCGATGTGGGAAATGCTGAGGAAGAGTATGACGGGACTTATCTCAGGGAGCAGATAAACACCTTTTTATCGGGATTGCCCGAGCTTGAAAGACAAGTCTTTGTAAAGCGCTTCTTCTTTGGCTACAGCGTTAAGGAGATAGCCAGAAGCCTGGATATCGTTTCTTTCAGGATATCAAATATGCTTTTCAGGAGCAAAAAGCAGCTTCGTGCTTTTCTGGAAAAGAATAACTGTATCTGACAACAGATAAAAAAGGAGCAGGTCATATTGACCTGCTCCTTTCTGCGTTTATTTATTCTGTTAGCTTTTGTAGTTTACAGCTGCCTGATAGTAGTCATAGAGAGCGCACATTGCGTACACCTCCGAATCGTCATAGGGATCGTTTATAGCGTCGTTTGCGTAGGACAGAGCCGACGCCTTGAATGTAGACGTGCCGTTTGTGGTCTTGACTGTCACGGAGTAGGTATCGCCCAGCTTATGAGCAGAAATGCCCGGGATAGTCAGCACATAGTTATTGCCAACCTTCTTGGGAGTAACAGACTTTCCGTCGAGAGTTACCTTTACATTGCCCTTGTAGTTTGACTGTGGCTTGATAGTGATATTGAGAGACGTATCAGCGTCCAGTGTAAGTGCGTAGCTGATATTGCTGAGGTCTGCGCTTACGATCTTCTTGACCTTGGCCTTCTTGGAGAGCTTTTCCTTGTAGGAAGCAAGGTTCTTCTTATATATGGGTACCTTTGTATAGTTGGTTTCCATAGCGGTATGGTCAACGCCGAGAGTCCACGGCTTTCCCGAATTAACGGAGAGATACTTCTGCATATAGTAGCCGTAGTCGTTGATAGACTTTATAAGGCCCCAGAGCTTTTCGCCGTCGCCCTCGTTGAACTTCTGGAGGTAGGTTTCCGCAGTTGATGTAGTAGTAACTGTCTGCTCATTACCTTCATCGTCGTAGTAGTGGAGGGTAGCCTTTACGTCGTCGGCCATGGAGACAGAATTGAGCATACAGGTGAAGCCGTAAGCGGTCTTTGCCTGGTTCATATTCTTGGGGTTGAATTCTGCTGTCTGCTTCTTGTCGCCCACTTCAAATTCAACCCATGAAAGGTCGCGCCATTCCTCGTTGACGGATGACAGGTCAACATAGAAGTTAAGGCTGATAGCGCCGCCCAGTGTCATTGAGTTCGTGGTGAACTTAGGCGTTTCCACATCTTCCCATACAATATCCAAATACCAGATGAAGCTGCTCCTGAATTCGTAAGGAAGGGTCAGACCCTCGGGCGGGAATTGCTCTCCGGGGAGCAGAGTGCCGATACAGAAGGGGGCTTCATATCCTGCGAATTTCTTTCCCTTGGGAGCAGTAAAGGGGCATTTCGGTAAGGTAAAAGCGTCGTCCTCACAGAAATAATTGGCTGATTTTCCGCTTATGGGATCAACAAGGTTTATTTCGGCACAACTGTCGGTCTTCTTCCATGTGGCTGTAACAGTATTTATGCCCTTCTTTATAGTTATGGTCTGTCCGGGCTTGTAAGGTTTTGAGTCGTATTCCCAGCCGCTGAACATATAACCGGGATAGTACCATTCAAAGCAGCACTGGGGGAGCTTGTATGTGGTCACATCTGCATCCAACTGTATTGTTTCTTCATTACCGTAGCCGTAATCACCTTTTTTTAACTGGATAACGGGATAGTTTTCATAATCGTCCTTCCACAGGGCTTTTATCTCGGTATCCTTGTAGATATTTATATAGATTCCCACAGCACCTTTATCCCACTTATCAAACGTCTTGTATTTCGGTGGTGTAAAGGTACATTCGGGCAGCTCATAGTATCCTCCGGGGTTAATATAGGCCGTATCCATTGTGCCTGTGCCGCCGTTTGCATTGAAAGTAACGGCATAAAGGTTTTTCCATTCAGGCGTCAGCTCGAACTCGGTAAGGTCTGAAATATTGACAGACTCGCCGGGATATCCGGTAGTTTTTGACGTTCCCGGTATTTCAAATTTCCAGTAATAGAATTCCTTTCCCACAGGAGGAGTTAATGTGCATTGAGGAAGTACATAACTATCTTTAGTAATAGTAACAGGATCCATAGTACCTGTACCGCCGTTATTGGTAAAGGTTATGGTCTTGGGATAGTTTGCAAAAACAGCATATACATAATTCCAACCGGGGTTCAGAGATATAGTATCGCCGACATTATATTTTATGTCGTTGTAGCGCCAGCCGGTAAAGTATTTTGCCGCAGGCAGTTCATATGTAAATTCGGGCAGTTTATAATATTTTTGCCCCTCGGGAAGTGTCACATCATTTAGTTGAGTGTTATTTGCGCCATTAAATCTTATTTTACATTTCGCATCTTTCCACTGAGCCGAAAGGGTTATTTCAGAGATATTATTTCCAATCGGTATATTTTCTCCTGCATTATAATACTTACCATTATACAGCCATTTATCAAATGTCTTACCATTAGGAGGAGTAATTGTACATTCAGGAGCCGTAAAGATACTTACTTCAAAAGGAACAGCAATCGGAGACATATTGCCGGTGCCGCCGTTGGCATAGAACGACACTTTGGTGTAACCCCTTTTCCATTGTGCCGAAAGGCGAACGTACTCGGTATTATTTCCAATTTCTAAATACTCGCCGGGACGGTAAAAATATTGATCTTCACTATACATCCATTTATCAAATACCATATAATCAGGAGGAGTAAATGTACAATCAGGTGCCATAAAGCTGAGTGTACCAGCAGGAATAGTTCTACTAGGCATACTTCCTGAACCTCCGTTAGCGTCGTAATACACAAAACAAGAACGGTATACACCTGCGTCCGCAATAAGACCGTTATCAAAAAGATTAAGACCGCCCACATTTGCAGGCAGAGCTCCCCCTAAAAGAGCAAAAGACAGCGCCGCCGCCGCTGCTTTTTTCCATAGATCTCTCATAAAAACATCTCCCTTTAAATTATTCGGATATAACGTATATCCGTACATTAATACTATCATATACAGGCAGAAATGTCAACCTATTCCGAAAAAAACTGTATTTTTCTGTAAGATGATATTATATTTAAAGACTTTTTAAACTATTATATGCTACGATATTATTAACAAGAAAGGCGGACGACTGTCCGCAGAGAGGGGGAACGGCATGGAAAAGGGAAAGGGTATAATGCTTGGTATAGCCGCTGTATTGCTTATTTCAGCTCTCAGCCTTTTCGCAGCTGCCATAGTCTGCGGCAGTGCTGCGGCTCTGTATTTCGGTATCGCACTGGCTGCGGCTGCTGTGTTTGCTGGCCTGACCGCCGTCTTCGGCAGGCAGATACCGCTGATATGTCTGTGCCTGGTTCTTCTGGCAGCAATTATTGTCTCCGCTTCGGGCTTCAGCAGGTTCCGCTCTCCCCGTGTGGGAGTCTGCCTCCCCGTGGCATATTTGTACTGACACAATAAGAAAACGCCCCGACGATAACCGTCAGAGGCGTTTTTTCACAGTCCCGGCAAAGAGTGGCCGCAGTTTATAACACCTGCATATGCTTCAGATACTCCTCATAGCCCTTGCTGGTGAGGTCGATAAGACGGAAATCCTTTTTCTGAGCAACATACAGCACCTTAATGAGGTCGCGTGACAGAAGTATGTGCAGAGCGCTGAAAATAGCCTCTCTGGTGCATTTCTCGGATTCATGCTCCTTTATGAATTCACCGAGCCAGACGTTTTTGTCCTCAGAGGTGTCTATGTTTATGAGCTCGCTGGGGCTGATACAGTCCTCCTTGAACTTCAGATTCCTGAATATATAGTCCATGATGTTCCAGTATGCGTCTTTATTAAGTATCATAACAGTCACTCCTTTGTTTGGGAATTACATATAAAGTGTTTATTTACGAACATTATATCACATTAATCTGCTTTTTTCAACCCTTATGCCGAAAAAATCTGTCATTATGAGGAGCTCCTGCGGTCTGCGGAGCTCCTTTCTTGACTCATTGAGCCGCTGATAGTATAATTATAGTATAAACAGCGTAAATCTGCACTGAAAAATATTTTTGAAAAAAACTGCGACATCTGCCGCATTTCTTTCGTATAAATAACAAATGGAAATATTTCCTGCCGAAAGGAGGAACTATGGAAAACGGTATAAGTAGCTACAGCCGTTTCCTCTCAGGAGATAAAGATGCAATAGATGAAGTTATCCGCGAATACAAGGACGGCCTTGTGTATTTCCTGTACAGTATCATAGGAGATATGGGACAGGCCGAGGAAGCGGCCATAGATACTTTCGTAAAGCTTTACGTTGAAAAGCCTGCCTTCAAGGGCACAGGGAGCTTCAAGACATGGCTTTACACCATCGGAAGAAACAAGGCCATAGATATAAAGCGGAAATTTTCGAGATTCAGTTCAGTCTCCCTTGACAATGCGTATGATATCTCTGACGGGGAAAATATAGAACAGAAGGTCATAGATGATGAGCGGCGTGCCGACCTGCGCAGGCTCGTCTCAAAGCTCAGACCCGAGTACAGTCAGATACTTTACCTCATATTCTTTGAGGACTTTAAGAATGACGAAGCGGCTGAGATAATGAAAAAGAACAGCAAGCAGATCAGGGATCTGCTTTACAGAGCGAAGAGCGCTCTGAAAAAAGAAATTGAAAAGGAAGGAGCAGTGTTCTATGGACTATAAGACCATGGCGGAGATAGTGAAGTCCCGCGGCGACCGTATACTTGAAGAAAGACGTGTCCGCAGGATCCGTATCAGAAGGATAACATCAGGCGTTGCGGCAATGTGTGCAGCTTTGATAATAGGCTTTGGTATATGGCACAGCAATACTGCCGGGGATCCTTCATCGGTCAATTTCAACGGAGAGACAACTGCCACAGCAGCGGAGAACACCACTGAAGCTGCCACAGTTACCTCTGACAGCAATTATACAGTAACAACAAAAGCGGTCACATCAGCTTCGGCTGCTGCCACAGTCACCGCAGTGACAGCAAACACCGTATCAGCTGCGTCAGCGGCAGCAACGGCAGCACGCCCCGTACAGACTGTGCGGGTGTCGGCGCAGGCCGCAGTCACCACCACAGCTCATAAAAACATCAGCACCAAGCCTGTTGTTACTGTTACAACAACGACACCAACAGAAGTAATTACAGAAACACACAGGAGGGTATACTATATGAATAAATTAACAGCAGGATTTGCTGCAATGCTTGTAGCTTCCGCAGCAGCTCCAAAGCCTGTCGGCGCAGTCAACGATACAGGCATGAGACCTGTTCCTTTTGAGCTTATGAGCGTACAATACGATATCAATGATTTTGATTTCGGCAAATGGCGCAATGATGAGGGTATTATTGATATAAACGGGGATGAAAAATTTGATGTTAGCGATATTTATAGTCTTTATTGTCTGTCATGCGGCGATGATGCTGCTGTAGCAGAAGGCGTAAGGACAGATCTCAACAATGACGGAGTTTTCGATGAATATGACGTAAATCAGCTGGTATATTACTACACCTGCTACAACAAGGTGGAAAGGGATATACTTGATACAAAGAAATACGGCAAGGACTTCGTTGATTACTTTATCGAAAAGACGGAGGCATTCCACGGCCTGTATGACATCTTTGCGGATACTCTGGCAGAAAAAAAGCCTGATCTTGATGTCGACGGAAACGGCAGCTTCGACATGGGCGACTTAATGGATATTTACATCTTCCACAAGCTCTTTAACGAGCCCTCTGTGGTATACGAAGATATGGATCCCGAGGCTCTTTCCTACGCCGAAAAATTAAAGGTATACAATGAACTGACAACGTACAAATTCCCATCAGACTCCGAGGCAAAATGCCTTGATCTGTTCAGCACTATCGGAGATGACAGCATAGTTGCTCCCATATTTGCGGATTACCTTATCAGGTATTACCTTGCAAACAATGAGTTCAAGCCCGAGTATTCCGATCCCACCTATTATGAGGTTTTGCGTGACACAAGATACGACGAGAGGATAACCTATTCCGCAAGGTATAAGGACGCATTCCAGTCCTTCCAGAATGCTGTTGAGAACACCGAATGGGAAATGGGACTTCCCAGCTCGGATGTAAGAGCTAATGTTGATATGACAAATATCGACGCAGAGTATGCAGTCTACAAACAGAAGGTACAGGCAGGTCTGCTTCCCGAACCCGATCTGAACCTTGACGGCAGGGTGACGTTTGTGGATCATCAGGCCTGTGACGACATATTCAACGGCTGCCGTTACTATCCCGATGGACGTTACAGCAGGGAGATGATAGATAATTTCCTTATTAATTTTGACCTTAACGAAAACGGTATCAGCGGTGACGCCGCAGACTGCAGCATAGCACAGATATATATATGCGAAAAGCTTGGTGTAAAGACAAAGAAAGAAAAAGAATATGAAGATTTCCGCACTGCATGGATAAACGGAGAGGTCTCCAATTATCCTTGGCCGGGAACCAACTGCCTTGACGGCACAAGATATCCTCTGACAGATCCCGACGACCTGTTCAGTCTCTGCTACAATTATGTTTTCGCATTCACATACTCCTCAAGCGAAGTCCGCCAGATGAAGTATGAGAACTACTATGTCAATGTTGAGGCGGGTACAGTACCTGCACCGGATGTTGATATGAACGGCGTTATCGATGCGAACGATTATATCTTTGCCGAGAATACACTCTACTCACAGACTCATACCTCAGAGAATATCAATACAGTTCCTGACGCGATAATGGACAATTATATCGCTAACTTCGATCTTGACGGTAGCGGCGTCAGCGGCGACGCAATGGATACGACACTGATACTTGAATATGTCTCAAGAAAATGCGGTATAGACACAGCTGATCTGGAGACTATGGCATGGAACGCACGCGGACAGTATGCAGAAACTCCTGTTGAGTCCGTGGGTACCACAGCAGGTCCATTTGCCAATAATATCGTGACCACAACGACTACAGCAACAGCATTATCGGAAAAGACAGGCGATGCAAACTGCGACAGCGACCTTGATCTTTCAGACGCTATCCTTGTAATGCAGGCTCTTGCAAATCCCGATAAGTACGAAGTCAAGGGCACATCGAAGAACCATATCACTTCCCAGGGAAAGAAAAATGCAGATGTTGACAAGTCCACCGCAGGACTTACGGCAAACGACGCCCTTTGCATACAGAATTACCTTGTAGGCAATTCAAAGACCCTGGCATAAGACGGTTTTAATATCCATATAAAAGTAAGGCCCCGGGGCATTTCCCCGGGGCTTTTGCTGTACATATGAGATTTTTGCTGCCATTGTCAGCTATCATTTTCAAGCAGCTCACAACATTCTTCTTGTGTGATCTCTTGGCCGTTAACAGTGAATATTCGCGTTCTTCTCCAGATGAGCAGCTTCTGTGGGTTCGGTGTATTGGCTGTTTTCATAGGGATCGGGAACGGTCCTTGACGGATCAAGCAGGTCTGCGATCTCTTTGGCCCTTTCAGCTGTGAAGTCTCCGCTGATGGTGAACCTGCCGTCTGTGATGGAGGTGTAGACTGTTGGGCTGAATATACATTCTCCGTCTATCCATATTGATATCGGGATATCCGTACCTGCAAGCTCGGCGGTAGCTTCGCTGAATACAGCAGAGCCTTCCTGATCGAATTGTACCGTGATTAAATATTCGGCCGGATCCGTGCCGGCTAATATCATCGGTTCGGCAGAATAGATGTTTTTGCCTGTGAGAAGTATCTCGCCGTCAGGACTGTCGCCCTTGCGGAAGAACACTTCGTGCTCCTCAACGTATTCGGTGACGGGCTCGGAGATGCCTGTGAGCTGTGAATTTCCGCCCTTGTTGTTTCTGAGCAGTACAGCTCCTCCTGCGATACCTCCTATGAGAGCGAGGCAGGCAGCGGCAGTACCTGCATATTTCAGTATCGAACGACGGCGGCTGTAGGGCTCCGAGCCGCTGACGGTATCGTTGTCGGTGGCAGCTTCGCTGCTGCTGTTATTATTTCTGCTGTCAAACTTTTTTATGCTCATTTCGCGGATCCTGTTCTTGTCCTGTTCGGTCACAGGAGCAGCGCACTCGGAGATATCCGCGATCTCATTCATATCGGCGTTTTCAAGTATGCCGAAATCCATATCCTTTTTCATGCCTCTGCCTCCTTCAGGTTGATATCAAGAGCGGTGAGTTTTTCCTTCAGCTTTCTTAGCGCTCTTGTGCAGCGTACCCTGACTGCTGCGGGCTCCATAGAGACTATTTCCGCGATCTCTTTTGAGTTCAGACCGTAGTAGTACTTCTGCATGACTATGGCCGTATCGGGCTCGCCCAGCTCCTTTACAAGGCGCAGCAGTATGCTGCGGAGCTCTGACGCTTCGGTATTACTTATGATATCCGTATCGTCTGCGATACTGTCTGCGTCGGAGCCTTCCATGGGAACGGTCTTTCCGTTTTTTGCGGAGATACTGCGGAAGCAGCTTACAGCCCTTCTTGCGGCGACTGTACCTATGAATCCCTTCATATCGCCGCTGTGGGAAGTTTCGGTGCTGAAATGCCCGAAAACGTCCGCAAAAACGTCGCTGACGCATTCCTCGATATCCTCTTTTGACGCACAGCTTCGCAGCTTATTGAAAACTATGGCGTAAACATAGTTGAAATACTCGTCAAAAATCTTGTTCTGTGCCTCCCTTGACGACTTTTCATACAGTATGCGGTATTCTTTATCTGTCATGGAGACATCCCCCCCTTATGTGAAAAAATATGCGTTTTCCGCATTCATAGTGTTTACTCGCAGCATGATGAGAAAGTGCAACACATTTTCAGAAATTTTTTTCCGGAGACGTATACCTGTAAATGATAGCATATCGCACAGCTGTTTGTCAATACAGCCTGATCTGTCTTTTCCATAAACAAAAAGCCTGTATCGCGGCCGAAGCCGTTGTACAGGCTTGATTTTTAAACAGAGGTTGATTCTGTAATTAACCATTCGTTTACAAAGGAGCGTTGCATAATTCAGAAAATCTATTGATTTTGGCTTCCTTTGTTGGTATAATTAAAGAGTAGATATCACGGACAGATCAAACCATACGGAAGCGGGCAGGGATCGCCTGCCTTAAACCACAGGTCAATGGAGGATCAGCATGAAATACTCGGTAGTAATGTGTACATATAACGGAGAAAGATTTATTGCGGATCAGATAAAAAGCATACTTGCTCAGACTCATAAGGTCGATGAGATACTGATCTTTGATGACAGGTCTTCGGATAATACGGTCAGAATCGCCGAGGAGCTCCTTGCGGAGAGCGGCATATCTTACAGGATAACTGTAAACGAGGTAAATAAAGGCGTTGCCCGCAATTTCATCGACGGAATGAAATGTGCGGCGGGAGATTATATATTCACCTGCGATCAGGATGATGTATGGAAAAAAACAAAGGTCGAGACATTTCACCGACATATACTTAAAACGGGAAAGATGCTGTATTTCAGCGACGGAATCGTTGTTGACGAGCATCTGAACAGAACGGGTTCGCTGTGGAAGTCGGTGAAATACGATCAAAAAAGAGAGGATATCTCTGTTACGATGCTGAAGAAGGATATAGTCACAGGAGCCGCTATGGCCGTATCACACAGGCTTGCCGAAATGATCGAGGATATTCCCGAAAGCATACTTCATGACAGATGGTGCTCCCTCATTGCAACAGTGAATGATTCGATAGAATGTATAAGAGCCTGTACCTTCTTTTACAGGCAGCACAGCAACAACGTTATCGGAGCCAAAAAGCTTAGCTTCTCAGAGTGGATCAGAGAAATGGGTATATTCAACAGTAAAAAGCAGGCCGAAAAGCGTCATCAGAAAGCTGATGTTTTTTGCAGGCTGAAAAAATACTGCAATAAGAATAATTATGCCAGAGTGGCGCAGCGTGCCGATTTCTGGTATGGCTGCGACAGGCTGCCCGTTATCGGCAGAAAAAAAGCAGTGGCATTTATATTCGGAAATTCTCTGAACGGCAATTACTTCAGATATCGTACAGGGCTGATTTCAGCGGCAAGAGATCTGTACTTCGTGGCTGTGACATCGGGCAAGGCAAAAAAAGCGTGATACTCCCGGAAAGGATTCGATGATATGAGCAGCAAACTGAAAAACAAAAAGTTCGTTGTCACCATCTCCTACTGTGATTACACCACAGGTACGGGAGGTACGGATAAGTTCATTCTTTCACAGCAGCGGCTTCTGAATGAGCACGGTATCTCCGTCCTCCATATCTGTCCTGATCCCGATATACTTAGGGGAAGACTGCATTCTGACAAGATCTGGGTATTAGTGGCAGACGGCAGATATTATACAATGACAAACACATTCGGAGTCATAAGATATATGAAGGCTTTCATAGAAAGCGGGTCTGAGCTGATCGGAGTTATCCTCCATCATCTTAACAATTCCTCGGTCAGAGAGCTGCTGAAGATACTGAAAAGCACCGATGCGAAGGTATATATGTATCTTCATGATTATTATACTGTCTGTCCCGAATCGGGACTGACAAGAAATTATCGTGAATTCTGCGGTATATCATTCCCGGATGAACAGAAGTGCCGCGGATGCAGCTGCCTGAAGGATACGACTGTCAGACGCACAGCTCAGATATCCGGGCTGATCAAAAGGATAGCCCACCGAACAATATTTATTTCGCCGTCACAGTCCGTTCTGGAAAACTGGACAAAGGCATATCCCGGAATGAAAAGCCGGACTGTGGTAATTCCGCATCAGATACCGATGGGCAAATACAAGGAAAATATGGCTCCGATAGGTGAAAGTGAACCTGTGCGGATAGCATTTGTAGGCTATCAGGCGCCTCATAAGGGCTGGGAGGAATGGAAGGAAGCCGTCAAAAGAGCTCATGAAGCAGGCTGCGGCTATAAGTTCTATCAGATGGGGAGCTGTAATGAAAATATCGGTTTCGTACATAAGGCAGACATTGATTTCAAGAAGGATATCGCTGCGATGACAAAGGCGCTCAGGGCTAATAGGATAGACTGCGCGGTATTGTGGTCGCTGGTTCCCGAGACCTACAGCTTTACACTGTACGAAGCATATTCCGCAAACTGCTTTATACTGACAAATGATCTTAGCGGAAATATCGCAGCAACAGTAAAGGAAAAGGGTAATGGCATCGTATCGCGGGAACGCCGCGGTCTTTCGGCTTTACTGCTCGATGAAGCCGGATTGAGAAAAAGGATAAACTCCTTCAGGGAAAAAAAGGGATACGGTCCGCTTTATCTGAAGGATAATGATGAGATCGTAAAGATCCTGCGTGATGATGAGAAACAATATTATGTTCACGGGAACAGGGGGACTTGGCGGGATCATCTGTCTTACCTGTTTCTGAAAGCGTATTCGTTATATACATACTTCAGGAGGAAAAGCTTGAAATGAAATGTGTGATCGTTACTTTCCATAATGTATACAACTTCGGAGCTGTCCTGCAGGCCTATTCCTTGAAAAGCTATCTGGAGAACAGGGGAAATACCGTGGTTTTTGCCGATCTTAGAACGCAGAAGATCAAGGAGGGCTACAGGCTCAATCCCTTCAGACGTCCTGTTGGTTTAAGAACGATATGCAGACGTATGATCCGCGAGCTGCCGTTTCAGCTTCCCCAGGCTCTGGCGTTTGAAGGATTTGCTCGCAGACATATGGGGAAAACGATCGGCGGCGATAAAAAAAGCATTGAGAAATACCGTCCCGATATTGTTATTGTGGGAAGCGATCAGGTATGGAACAACGTTTTGACAGGAAACACCGATGTTTACTACCTTCCGCGGCTCGATAAGAGAGTAAAAAAGATATCCTACGCAGCAAGCTTCGGCAAAAAAGGACTGACAGCCTATCAGAAAAAATGTATAAAGGAGAATATGGGCAGCTTTGATCTTATATCCCTGAGAGAGGATAACGGTATCAGAGAGATCGGACAGCTTGCATCAAAGGAAGCAAGAGTCGTTCTTGATCCCGTATTCCTGGGTGACAAGAAGTTCTGGTCGGAGCTTTCCGACAGCTCCGCAGTACGTCCTGAAGGAGACTATATCCTTATATACTCGCTGGCATTCGATACCGGAGCTGTAAAGACTGCAAAGCGTATCGCCGCGAAGCTGAAGCTTCCTGTTATGATCATTCATCCCACGGGAGCAAGACAGCCTTTCAGGGGAAAACAGCTTTACAATGTGGGACCCTGTGAGTTCCTGTATCTCATCAGGAATGCTGCTCTGGTGATAACGGATTCCTTCCACGGGACGGCTTTCTCGCTTATTTTCGGCAAAAAGATCTGCTGTACCCGTGATATGAACGATCCCAGGATAAGCTCGCTGATGAGCCGTATAGATCTGCCCGAAAGCTGCATGACCGATATCTGCGGAGCAAGGGTATTTGACTTTTCAAGGTCGGAGACAGGCGGACTGACTCAGATAATAAGGGAATCGGAGAGCTTTCTGGACAGCGCTCTGAAATAGGCTGTGTATCCGAATGCAGCAGCATTATTTTTTGACATATCAGCAAATAAGACCGACTGGAGAACAGTCGGTCTTTTCTTATACAGTATGTTACGGCGGGGCAAAACAGTCGGAGATTCAGTCCTTGAACGGACAGACTCCGATACAGGCGCGGCAGTGCAGACACTTTTCTTCGTTGATGACAGGGTATAAGAAGCCTTCTTCATCGGGCTGCATAGTGACAGCCTGAGCAGGACAAACCGCCGCGCAGGCTGTACAGCCGCAGCATTCCTGTTTCTTTTCAAATAAAACTATCTTTTCCTTATTCACCTGATGATCCTCCGTATTTTACCTACAGCACGCTTTACAAGCATTTTCGGCGTTCTGTCCGCACCGTACCTGCCGTATTTCCTTGCGATATATCCAAAGCTTTTTGTCCTGTATTCCTGCCAGAACACATCTCTGTCCTCAGGCTCTGGAAAGGGCTCTTTAAGACAGGGCTGCATAACATTTTCTATATCAATGGGCTGGAGCACCATATTATCGCCTGCCTTATCAAGCAACTCCTGCCCGTTTTGAGAATTGACGAGCATCAGTGATATGCCTGTGTTGTCATCGAGCTCGGGTGCGATCTTATCTATGCCCCAGCAGTCGGCGATGGTGATATCGCCCTGCCGTTCCAATGACTTGAAAGGGCAGCTAAAGCAGGAAGGCCGTAAAGGATGATGTCCGTAAAAAACATTGGCATATACATTGCTGCTTACTTCTGTGCCGTCTTCAAAGCTGATTCTTTCAAAATGGCTGTGCCAGCCGTGGCCTTCCTTGTTTCTGAAAACAGCATCGGTTATTCTGCGGCGTTTGCGGGACTGCTGCCATTTCAGATAGCTTTTCCAGACCGCGGGACTTGGAACGCCGTGGCAGATGATATCCGCACAGTACAGCCGCTCTCCCTTATCTCCTATAAACTTTTTCAGACCTGCCGTCTGACAGGGCGTTCCCGAAAACAGTACAGTCCTTCCTGCGGCAAGGTCGGCTTTTATCTGACTGAAAGTGCTTCCCAGGTCGCTCTGAACGTATTTTGAACCTCTCATAAGGTCTCTTTGCGCTTTATTATCGGCTCGCATATGCACCGCCCTGAATGTCCTGTCAAGAACGCAGCCGTAGACAACTCCGCCCATATCAAGGATAACATCCGAAAGAGCAGTAAAGGCTCCCCCTGACTGCGATGCACTGACGATATTCCTGTCATTGTGTATTGCTGCATAAACACCGTATATCACTTTTCGGCACCTCCTGCCGTCAGTTATTTCCCTGAATTTTTCTCTGGGATATTATTGTTTTTACATATTTGAGCATTTTCGGGTTTGCGATGATGTTCAGCACCGCTCCCATAAACGTGAAGGCAGCAAGACAGATCGCGGACCACATCAGAAAAGTGCCGAATCCGTTTATCCTGAAGTCGATAAGCTTCTCTGTCAGAACTGCACAGCCGAAAAGCAGATAATTGGCCAGAAGGATCTTCACGGTTTTTAAGTATGACCTCCTGATGACCTTTTTATCGGATATATAAATGCACCATACCACTTTTATAGGCAGGGCGATGACCGTACCTGCAACGACTCCGTATATCCCGAAAAAATGCACCAGTATCAATGAGGCGATTATATTTATGACAGCCTCCATCACGGAGATATAGCTTGTTTTTTTGGCGTATCCCGCAAGACCTGTAAGGTTTCCCGGGACATATCTGCTCCAGGAAAGGAGCTGTACCAGAGAAAAAAGCACCGGCAGTGCAGGATAGATATAATTGATATCGTTTATTCCGCGGGTGTAAAGTCTTACAAAAGGCAGGCACATGACGGTGGATACGCACATCATGATAGTCATAGCGCCAAGGAACACAGAGTAGTATGCGTCGTGATACTTCTCGTATTCCTGTATGTTTTCGTTGTACGTCCGCCCGAGAAGGAAGCTGACGTTTGCGTATACCTCGTTGAGGAGCAGTGCCAGATTGGCAAATATCATATTGTAGACGTTGTATACGCTTGCAAACTCCGCACTGAGGAAGACCGAAAGGATTATCATGTCCGTTGAGGAAAAAACGGTCCATGCGATCTGTGTTACAAGGAAGGAATTCCTGTCCCTGAGGGGAGGGGCATTGTCGGCTTTTTTTATTATGAGCCAGCCGTAATGCTTTTTCATATATTGCCTGTATATCACTACTCTCAGCAGAGCTATCACTATACCGAATGCCTGAAGGTACAGGATATCAACTCCCATAAGCGAGAGTACTATTTTCATAAGGTAAACAGCCAGCTTATTAACCAGCGACACCGCACTGATGAAATAGCCTCGTCCGTCTGCGGTGAGCAGAGCGTTATATGATTCGATGAACCGCAGTGATATTACCGAAGCCGCACCTTCCAGCAGTATGATGAGAAAGACCTCCGTCTTATCTATCGAGGTCTTCAGGATAAAAGGTCCCACAGCGGAAAACAGAAGCACACAGATGCCGTAATAGGCAGCTACTCTGTTGAAGTATCGCTGTGTAACGGAAATGATACCTGATACGGCATCGTGGTCGCTGTTTTTTATCGGAGGATATAAAGCGTTTACAGAGGATTGATTCACGCCTGCGCCAAGCAGAGCAATAAATACAAATATCTGTCCGAGGGTAGCGAGCAGACCGTTCATCTCAGAGCCGTAGCCCGACATTATCATTCGCGGGACTATTATTCCCACGAGCATTACAAGAAACTGGCCGCCGAATCCGAACAGGGCGTTTTTTATAACAGCCTTTCTTTTGTTCATAGACTGATCTCCATTCAATTATGTATAGGCTCCCGCATCGCTTTTGTCACGTCAGCCCAGAACATACATACCTAAAGTTCGTATCCATGAGCTTTTATGTATCCCTTTTTTCAGGTAAATTTTCAGCCTTCCGGACTTGCTGCGATGCCTGAGCGAGCCGTAGACCGCAACGAGGGAATCCTTGCCAAGTCCGTAAATACGGGCGAATTCCTCTGCCTGCACCCAGCTCACATAGAGCGAATGGCGCACGAACTTTCTTCCCTTGCCGTTTATCCTGTTCCAGATCATTTCAGGGCCCATTTTATTTGCGCCGAGGGTATTGGACGAATGCTGTCTGTACAGCATTGTAGGTCGGCTGATGAAGCACATCTTCCCGAAGGAAGCCGCTATAAGAGCAGCCCACCAGTCGTGCATCACCATTTTGTCTGTTCCTTTCGCCTTGACGAACATATCTCTGAGAGCTCTGTTGACCGTCATGGTGCAGCCTGTGACCACGTTATGAGCCAGCAGATGAGACAGTCTGCGGTCGCGGCAGTGGAGTCTCTGGAACCTGTCAGAGCTCTCAGACAGGATATCCAGCTTCTCATCAGCGATCTTCTGATCCGTGTAGACCAGACAGGGGATATCCCTGTCTGTTTCCAGCTTCTCCATGCACCTCAGCGAACGTGCTATCTTGTCAGGTAGCCATACATCGTCCTGATCGCAGCACATATAGTATTCCGCCTCAACGGAACCGAACAGGAAGCAGAAATTCTTGCAGGCACTTCCTGTCGGTTTTCCCTCTATGACGGCAAATCTGTCGGGAAAACGTTCTGTATATTCATTTATCAGCTCTACAGAGCCGTCGGTGGAGCCATCATCGTGGATAAAGCATTTCCAGTCCTTTGAAGTCTGAGCAAGCAGAGAATCCAGCTGCTCCCGCAGAAAGTCTGCGCCGTTATATACTGCCAGCAGCACAGCTGCCCTTTTATTGCATATCATTATTGATTTCCCCCAGAAAAACTGCGGCATATCTGTCGCAGATGTATTCCCAGCTGTATTTTTCCTTTATCCGTGTTACGGCCTTTGCCCCGAGCTTTTCTCTCTCCCGGGGCGGCAGAGCGTCTGACCTGTCTATCAGCGATGACAGAGAGCCCTTCTTTTTTGACCAGTATAATGCCGCGTCAAGAGCCACCTCGCGGTTGAAGCCCACACCAAGCAGGAGGTTGAGTTCTGTGCTTGCCAGAGCCTCAAGCAGGCTGGGATTGGTACCTCCGACCTCATGTCCGTGAAGATAGGCATAGGCTCTCTCCCTGATACCCTTGAGGAGCTCCTTGTCATATACCGTTCCCACGAAGTGTATCCTGCTGTCTGCGGAAAAGTGCAGCTTGTCTTCAAGCTCTTCGTAAAAGCTGCTGTTCTGATTGGTTATCACGACCAGCGCCTTATCCGTATGAGAAGCCATGAATTCCCTTAGCATGGTCTCATAGTTGTTTTCGGGGACGAAGCGTCCGACTATGAGATAATAGCCGTTGGCTTCAAGACCGTGCTCCTTCAGCCAGCTGCCGACCCTCTCCGCAGTATATGTGGAGGAGCGGGCTGTGTCGGCTCCGTAGGCGATGTACACGGTTTTCGGCGAGCTTCCGCCTGAGCCGCGCCGGTCGTAGCTTTCGTGTATATACTTTTCTATATTGACAGAGTCGCAGATAACAAGATCGGCCTGCTTCACCATGAGCCCCTCGGAGAGCTTCCAGTAGCGGCGCACGGGAGCGCTCCATTTTGCGCGTTTCCATTCGTGACCGTCGGGATTGATATACAGCTTTGCACCAAGGCGGTGGAGCTTCCTGCAATAGGGAGCCAGAAAGGGGCCTATACGGCAGGCCATGATGTATACCACAGCGTTTCTGATCCTTTTGCGCTTTATTATATCTATTGCCTTTTTCAGAGAAGCAAGATCGTACACTACAGCCTTTGCAGGCCCCAGCTTTTCGGGGACGTTTATCCTGAAGCAGCGTGCGCCGTGGTAGATGAACAGCTTGTCCGTCAGCTGTTTTGCGCCTTTGAGCTGAGAAGGCTGTATGCTTCCCTCGCCGTTTGCCTTGCAGGCCGCATAATAGACAAGTCTGCCGTCATTCTGATGATATTCGGTAAGCCTGTCGACAAAAGTCTCATATCCGCCGTAGGCTCCGGGGGATTTTGCACCTATAAGGAAAACATATTGCTGCTTCACTTGAAAAACTCCTTTATCTTCCGCACTGCTGCGGAGCGTAAACCTATACTATATAATTATAGCAAAAAAAGCGGGCAAAATCAATATTATTTGTTGATAAATCTGCACAATTGCCATTGTGACATTTGTGCATGGGCTTTTTCCGGTATCATCAGGACAGAGCATTACAGTCCCGCCCTGTGAGGTATCCCTTATGTAAGCTGTGCAAATATGAAGGTAAGTTGCATTTCTGAGGGGGTAAGTTGCATTGACAGACGGTCGGGATATATGTTATCATATATATGATACGGACAGACTGAGTTCGTGTGAGGCAGTCGGGGAGCGGAAGCCTTGATCAGACGATATTATACGTTCTTCCGTTTATAAGCATCATGTAATATGATACAATCAGGTAAACACACAGTGAAGGAGCTGATCGTGCGTGGATGAAAACAGAATAGAGATCACATGGTATGGCACAGCTTCTGTCCGGATCGCAGGAGGCAGTACGCAGCTCCTGATCGACCCGTTTTTTCCGTTCCCCGACAGCAAGATAAAGGTTCCCCCGGACGCTTATGACCATTGCAGCCATATACTCATTTCCCACGGGCATTTCGATCATATCGGCAGCATCAGGGAGATAGTAAGCTCCGATACCAGTGTTTACTGCACAAAAACGCCCTATAGGACTCTTTGCAGGAGGGGTGTTGACAAGCGTAATCTGAAGCAGATAAAGGCGGGCTCGGTCATCACCGTGGGAGACTTTAAGATAACCGCATACAAAGGCAAACACATCAAGCTGAACGCCTTTGATATACTGAAAGCCATTTTTAATATGCGCGTCATGAGGAACAGGAAGGGCTTTTTCGGAAAGCTGTTCAGTTTCCTGTCCTGCACCGAAAAGAAGGAATCCCTGTGTTATCTGGTGGAGGGACTGGGCAGGAGGATATTCATACTGGGAAGTCTTGCTCTGGCAGAGGATATAGATTATCCAAAGGGAGCCGATATCGCGTTTTTCCCGTATCAGGGACCTGATGAGCTGTGCAGGATAGCGGTTGATATATACGGAAGGCTGAGGCCCGAAGCAGTTCTGCTCACTCATTTTGACGATACCTTCCCGCCCTTCAGCGCTGAGACCGACACCTCGGATTTTGAGGAGCGTATGAAAGACCGCGCGGCTGTATACAAGCTGCGGCACGGCGGTACGCTCGACATATGACAAGACTGAATACAGATCCTAACGAATAAACTTCATAATCGGAGGACGATAATGAGAATTATAATCGAAGCGCCTCAGCCCGGCGACGAAGATGTGGTCATCGTCAGGTGTTCGTCGCCTGATCAGCGGCTCATCTCGATGCTGCTCTCGTTCCGGACCGCAAATACGGAGCTTACGGGCTATCTGGACGAAAAGATCGCCCGTCTTGACTATCGGGACGTATACTATTTTGAGGCAAATGAGAACCGTGTTTTTGCATACTGCAATTCGGACGTATATGAGGTCAAATACAAGCTGTACGAGCTTGAGGAGCTGTTTTCTCCTCTGGATTTTGTACGGTGTTCAAAATCCATGATAGTGAATATGGAGAAAATAGAATATCTTTCGCCGCTTTTCAGCGGCAAGCTGGAGGCGCACCTGAAAAACGGCGAGAAGATAGTGATCTCCCGTCAGTATGTACACAGTCTGAAGGTAAAGCTCGGTATTGAGGAGGTTGAATGATGATAAAGGAATTTTTTATCTCATTAGTGCATTATTTTGTGGATATCACCACAGCTGTCCTGATAGCGGCAGCAATATACCTGACTGCCTCGGGACAGCAGATGGACAGTATTATCCTGTGGGAGATACTGCTCAGCGGTTTCATCACCGCTCTGCCCACAGCCATACTGCTGTGTCTGGACACAAAGGGCGTAAAGACTTCGCTGATACTGTGGGGAACACATTTTTTTCTGATATTCTGTATAACGCTTCTGCTGCTGAAGATGTTCGGCTGGTGCAGGATAACTCCCTTGTCTGCTCTGCTGTCATTTCTTGCAGTTATATTCATCTATGTTTTTACAGGCTCGGTGCATTACCTTATAGACAGAAAGCACACGACGCTGATGAACCAGCAGCTCAGAAAGCGCTATGAAAAAAAAGATCAGACCGAAAAGAAAACAAGCTGAGATATAACGACGGGTGAATTCAAATGAAGTTCAGGATAAAGCATTTTTCGGGAATATTCGATGTCGGGATAGCTGTTCCCTGGATAGTTGCCATAGCTGCAGTTGCTCTGTTCTTTTTTCTGGAACTCAATATCACATATGAAGCTCCCACGAAATTTGTGCTGCGTCTGCTGGCTGTATGCGGGATCGTTGAGATATTATTTATTGTCCTGCGGATAGCTGAAGCTGTCTGCGGTGCTAAAATAATCATAGAAGACGATCATGTTTATGTGAAAATGCTGCTCAGGCGGAGAAAGCTTTACTTCGATGAGATAGCGGACACGAAGTACAGGCATTACGAGGCCACAAGGGATAACCGCGGACGCAAACAGCGTTCGGGTTCTCTGCTTTACAAGCTAACGGCTTCCGACGAGAAGACACAGGTCCGTTCAGAGCTGACCTTTTACCTTCTCACGGGAAAGCCCTTCCGTCTGAATGACGAGGCGACAAACTATGAATGGAAGCAGAAAAAATGGATAACAGATCCGGGGCTTGATCCCGATGAGGACGTAAAGCTCTATCAGGCATACAAGTGCTACTGCCATTCCTACCGCAGGTACTATGATACCCTGCGGACGGCGGGTACCGACATATAGTTCACATATTAAAACAGGCAGCCCATAATCGTGGTGCTTATATAGAAGTTTATGCGTAATTATCGGGGACAAACCTTTCTGAGGAAAGGTTCTTTCCCCGAACCCCTTTTCCAAAGACTTTATAACTGAATTTAGCCCGTACAGGGCGCTCTCCACAAAACGTGAGATCCGGTAATAACCGGGGAGCGCCCTGTAAGGGCTAAATTTAATGCTAAAAGTTTTAGGAAGGGAGTTTGAGGGTGACTCCCCGCAGTGCGGGGAGATGTCACGCAGTGACAGAGGGGACGCGCCTCCGTCAGAGGAACCCTTTTTCAAAAGGGTTTCCCTCAATATCACCCGTAAAACAGCTATATGAGTATAGCGATTGCAGACTGCCTGTTTTCTGTTCAGGATATCGGATCGATCTCGGGATTGCTTGTTGTGATAACGTCCTCGGAATCGAATTCAACTATCTCTATTTCGGGTGTAGTGTAGATATTCTTCATTACTCTGACTCCTTTTCTGCTTAAAAAGCTGATTTGTATGCTTCAGCGCTGGTGCAGTACTGATACAGTGCGTCAGCCATTGCCTTGTTCTTGCCTTCGATGCCGTTTTTCTTTACAAGGTAGGACCATGAAAGGGGCTTGAAGCTATACTTTGTTGTGCCGTATTTTATGCTGATATCCGATGCAAGGGCAGTGGGATTGATATCCGCAACTTCAAAGTAATAGCTGCCGTTGCTGCCCTTCTTGGCTTTAAGCTCCTTCGTGCCGTATGAAGCGGAGGCGTCGGCGGGCAGATCCTTGATGTAGAGTCTTGCGGCCAGCTTTGAGTTGAGTACAAGGGAAAGTGCGTCGTCTGCACCTTTGACGGGCTTGAAATCGTCTGTATAATATTTATCGGAGCAGTCAGCTACAGAGGGCATAGTACTATCGTTGAAATATGCCTTTGTGACTTCACCGTATGTCTTTGTGGCGGATACCAGCTCTGCAAGTACCTCATTGCTGCTTGTATCTACGTTTTTAAGGTATTTGTTTACCGAATAGGTATACTTGCCGGCCTGTTCCCAGCCTTCATCGCTGCTGCGCTCAAGTACAGCAGTTATCTTCTCGTCCATGTGGTCTGCGGAGACATTGGCGGTTGCACAGTATACGCCCTGCTTCTTGGAGAGAGAGACAGCCGAGCTATTCTCGTCGCAGATGCCCGAGAATGTAACACGGTAGTCTGTAGCTTCAGCGTCAGTCACCCCACTGACAAAGAAATTGATTCCCAGATCGTCGCTGAGAGTGAGCGAAACATCAGTGAATTCGCCTGCCTGCAGATTAGAGAAGGCAAAGCCGTTCTGATCCGCATAGTTTTCTGCATATGAATCGTCATTTGCGCTTATAGTCAGATCGGGACAGAGCATGAAAGCCGAACGGTCAATGTACGTCAGACTGTCGGGCAGCTTTATTTCCTTCAGGTTTGAACATAGAGCAAATGCCTGGAATCCGATATTTGTTACGCCTTCGGGTATTACGATCTCTGTCAGTGACGAACATCCCAGAAAGGCACGGGGATCAATGCGAGTGACGCTTTCGGGGATAGTGACAGCTCTGAGGGCCTTACAGCTTGTAAACATTGAATTGCTTATGAGCGTTATGTTTTCTGGAAGCTTTACGGTTTCCAGTTTTTCACATCCGAAGAAGGTGCTTCCGCCTATATCGGTGACGCTGTCGGGAAGAAAGACCTCCGTCAGACCTGCACAGCCATTGAATGCCTGATAGCCGATCTTTTGTACACCGTCGGGAACAGAAACAGATGTCAGTCCTGTACAGTTATAGAAAGCGTTCTCGCCGATGCTCGTTACGCCTTCGGGTATGGAGATATCTGTCATAGTGCGGCAGTTGGAAAACGCCATATCACCGATGACCTTCACGCTGTCGGGAATGTCTATGCTGCCTGAAGCAGCTGTTCCGTCTATCAGAATACTATTGATGATGACCAGCGGATTGTCGGCCTTCATGTTGTTTAGCCATGCTGTATCGCTGAAGGCGTTGCCGCCGATGCTGGAAACGCTGGAAGGGATAGTAATGCTTTCCAGTGCTGAACAGCTTGAAAAGGTGCCGGTGCCGATGCTGGTGACAGTATCGGGGATAGAGATGCTCTCAAGACTGATGCATCCTGTGAAGGCACCGCTGTCAATGAGATTCAGACCTTTTGAGAGAGCGACGCTTTTCAGGGCGATACAACCGTTGAATGCGTTGCTTCCGATAGTTCTGATACTGCCGGGCAGTGTTATGCTTTCAATAGTTTTACAGTCGAAGAATGACCAGCTACCGATCTCTGTTACGGGCAGTCCTTCGATCTTTTCCGGTATGATCAACTCAGTGTCAGAGCCGTTCCATTTTTTGATGGTCACGCTTGTACCGTCAGCACTGATCTCGTATGCAAGATCCTCCGGTACGGTATCTTCCGCACAAGCTGTCAGAGCAGGGCTGAGCAGAGGCATAGTCTGGGGCAGAGCGCTCATTGACAGAGCGGCGGCTGCAAGAACGCTGAGTATACGTTTTCTTGAGATATTCATTTGATAACCTCCCGTTTTAATATTTGGTATTCCTGATATGATCCTTTTTTATATTATATCCGAATAAAGCGAAGGTGTCAAGCAATTTCCGTCAGATATCATCTTCTGAGTGAAAAGATCAAAAAACAGCAGTCCCTCCTTCGGTATCATACCGCAGGAGGGACTGCCCACTATACTGCATTATGCTTTTATGGATATTATCATTCCGGCAATTCCACTGAAAAGCGTCTGTCCTGAATATCCATTACGATTGGAGGAGGCGGTTCTTTATGATAAGAGCGTCCATATTGGTAAGGCCGTTGCCGTCAACGTCAGCGCGGAGCCTTCCCTCGCTTGTGATGTGGTTGGCGTCGGTGCCGTCCACGCCGTACCTGGAGGGATTTGCCAGGGACTGCATTATCAGCAGTACGTCCGAGAGCTCGGTCCTGCCGTTGCAGTTTGCGTCGCCGCTGACGAATTCGTCGGCTTCCGTGGACTCTGTATTCAGAGGATAGTTCTTATAGCTCCTGATGTTCTCGACGGAGCTCGTTACGGAGCCCAGGTCATCTCTGCCGATATAGCCTGTATAGACCAGGCATCTCTCTTTGAAGAACTTCTCCATGTTATTGTCGAAGACCTCAAAGTACTGAGCGCCGCGGTGAGCCATATAGTAATCGTCCATTGCCCTGTCCATATCATCCTCATTATCATACTGCTTTTCCAGTTCGCTGAGGATATACATCATCATACAGTCTGATTCCATGGTATCACAGCTGATGCCATTGTGATTGAAGTCGAAATTGTTATTGAAGTTGTCGCGCACCTCCTGCGGGACATCGAGGACGATATCAAGCTGAGGATAGCGTCTAACCATAGAGCCTATGTAGCTTGTGTCATAGGGTGTAAAGTACTCGTATCCCAGATTAAATAGCAGGTTGTAGTCTGCCACGTCTATGCTGCCGCTGAGGTCGATATCGGGCTCCGGCAGAACGCCTGATTTTACGTTTTTATAGTACTCGGGGAAGGCAGCGTCTATCTCATCCTTTGTGAACCAGAAGCCCTCGGGAGGTTCAATGCTGTTATTGGCAGATGAAGGACCGTACTTGATGGAGAAATTCTCATAATAACCGAGAACGTTGAAAAATTTGCCTGAGAAACCGTTCATCTGACGATAATATGTATAACCGTTTTCTACATAATAGAACGGGTCGAAATATTTCTGGTCCACCTCATTGTATGTCAGATAATACTCGGCAAGATACTGAACGATATCATCGGAGTACTTATCGCAGTAATTGGACAGTGTATCACATAATGTGAATGCCTTGCCCCATTCTTCCTCGGATTTGAAAGAGTCATAACTGTCAGCCAGGTTTATCCTGTAATAATCGACGCCCGTCGGATAATAAAGGCTGTCAAAGAATGATCCTCTCTCGCAGTTGGAATGATTGTCAGCGAATACTGCTGTCAGTGCTATATCTTCCATATCGAAGATGCCGTCCGAGTTTATATCCGGATCCACATATCCGCCCTCGATGAGCTGCTTTACAAATGCGCGGTCCCTTCCCGTATAGTGAGAATGACGTCTCAGATCTTCGATGAACTCGTGCATCGGAGACTTCCTCACGCCGTACATATGACCCAGGCTTGCCTCGGTGCTGTAGTGCGAATCCGGATCTGTCTTTTCGGCGTCAGCCTTGTCTATCAGCCTGTAGGTTTCGCCGTCGTCGGTAATGCAGAGCTTTGTCCTCTGGAAATCCCACATACTGAGTATATCGCCGTCATGCCTTATAACGTCATAGGATATAGGATCGCCGTAAATATCGGGACAGTTGTCTATATAGAAATTAGTATCCATCAATTCAAGCTGAGGCGGTGCAACATATTCAAAATAGTAATCCATCAGACTGTCAGTGTAAAGGGAAAGCTTTTCCTTGTGTACTTCCTTTTCGCCTGTTTCTTTGTTTATGTATATGCGGTCTCCAAGAACACCGTTTGGTACTGCCTTATACTTTTCCCATATATAATCGGGAACGGTGGAACGTGGAACAGCTCCATACTTCTCATCTGCGGCACGCATATCTGCACGGTAGTATGCGTATACGTCGAATATATCGAACTTACCGTCGCAGTTGAAGTCGATATCCACATCATATTCTTCTATGAAAGCCTTGGCGTCCATAGCTTCGCTGAGGTTTTCGTTTATAGGCTCGAATGTCTGAGCCTGAGCGTTTGCAGCCGTCACATTTGAGATAGTGAGCAGTGAAGCAAATAGTGCAGCGTATTTTTTCATAATAAGACTCCCTTCGTATTCAAAGTCGTTTTCCTGTTCAGGAGCTTTGTCTGTGCCTGATGCTCCTGTAACAGCCGTCGTACCCGAAGCAGCATGAGCTGCTGTCTGCGAAGCAGCGCCTGTCAGCACAGTGCCGCTGACGGACGTTGCCGCTGTAACGGTATGAGCGGTGGTATGTATCGTGATTGCAGGATCGGAGGCCGCAGACTGTGCCGATGTCACCGTGCATTGAGTTGTTGCAGCAGGTGTTGTCCCGGCAGTAGTCGTGACCGTGATCGTATTGCTGTCTGAAAGAAGAGGGTCCTTTACATAGCCGGCGCTGCGGAAAAGAGCAGAGCCCGATGTTCCCACTGCCAGCAGTATAGCGGCCGCAGAAGCCGCAAAGGCGTAGTATTTGTGTATAACAGGCTTTTGTTTGCAGTCGGCATCCTCGATGAGGTCGTCGTCGATATAGTTTATACCCTTGTAAAGCTTCAGATCACTCATCAATATAACCTTCTTTCTGCAAAAATGCCTTCAGTTTTTTCCTCACCCTGAAAAGATATGTAGCCACAGTACTGACGTTCATATCATAAAGTGCCGCGATCTCCTCCACTGTATCCGAGTACCAGTATCGCCGCACGAACACCCTGCGGTACTTGTCGGGCTGAGTCCTGAGGAAGCCGCTTATTGCCTTTCCCAGCTGTTCGTCCGTAATTCTTTCTTCAATGTGCTTCCCGTCGGGGATACATTCTGCCAGTTCGTCCAGCGACACTGAAAAATCAGAGTTCCTTTTCGCAGCGGTATTGTATTTATGCCTGTTTATAGCGCAGTTCTTAACGAGCCTGCAGAGATATGTCCTGAGATTATCGGGTCTTTTGGGCGGTATGGAACGCCATACGTCCATATAGGCCGAATTAACGCATTCCTCCTGATCCTCCTTCTGAGACAGGATATTCCCTGCAATATAGAAACAGAGCTTTTCATAGCTGTTTTTCAGCTCCTCCACAGCCTGTTCATTTCTTTCAAACAGTAACCGTATAATTGACGCGTCATCCAAAGGTCCAGCCTCCTTTCGTGAGGTCCTCTGTTAATAAAGACAACATTGCGGATCCGATATTTCACATTTTTCCAAAAAAATTTTCAGAGGAGCTTTTTTGCCGCGGAGCTGCTCATTTCAGCAGTATCTCTCTCCTCATCACGCAAAGATCGAATACGTCGAGGACATTGTCGCTGCACAGGTCGGCGGCCTGCCATTGGTGAAGCTCGGCTCCGTCCGCAGCCGCAAGCCATTTCTGGAACATGACCAGATCGGAGATATTGAACAGGCCGTCTCCGTTCACATCGCCTCTGACAATGGCCGGGATCTCAGTGTCGTCCTTGGTGAACACCTTCAGTAAAACGCCGCCGTGGTTTTTTACTGTTGTGGAGTCGGTCCAGCTGCTTTCTCCCTTATCGTTGTGGATCATATAATAAGAGAGTCCCGAGTTGTCGGCATTCCTGTCAAAGAACAGGGTAGTTGAAGGGTGAACGCCTGTTTTGACAACTGCGGAAAAGGTCTGCCCCTCGGATACCTGACAGGGAGCTTCAAGCTTATAGGTGTGATATCCCGCGTAATGCTCGGTGCCGCTGAAATGCGCCAGCAGACGGCCGTCTCTTGGCTCTGTATAGCCCTCGTCAAGAGCGTAAATGCTTATCTCATAGGGCAGATCGGCCTCATGGGTCATTATGGACACCGCGGCGAGGTTCTCGTCCTTTTTTGCCGTGTAGATATTGGAATATGCCCAGCCCTTGTTTCTGACTGTGAATGCAGCATAAGCTCCGCCGCAGCGCTGATAGATGCCGTCGTAGTTGTCTGTGGGCTCCATATCATACTGTATGATATCGTGAACGGACTTGTCATAATAGGATATATAGGTATAGCCGTCTATACCCGCCGTGGTATTCGGGCCCCAGCTGTTCTTGCATATCCATGCGCCGTCGGCAGGAGGAGTCTCGATGAAATGCTCCTTGGGGAAGTTATCGTCCCAGCCGCACAGGCAGACCGCATGGCCTCCGCCGTTAAGGTCATCGGGATTGTTCTCCGACCTGAAGTCCCATTCTGTCTGGTAGTAGCCGCCGTATCTTGAATAATGCTCGGGCTTGCCTATACTGAAATAGGAAAGATGCATGGCGCCCTTTTCCATAAGGCGCCTTTTGATATCGTCCCTGTCCTCGGGATCGATCATTATTGCATTCTGCAAATGAGCCACCGAGGCATATCGCAGGGACTCGTCTATCGGCACCAGATCTTCACAGTCTGGTATCATGGAAGCGGGCACGACGCCCTTCCAGCAGGCGAGGGTGCCGATCATCTTCCAGAAGTCGGTGGCACGCTGATAGCCCTCTGTACCCAGGTTCACGCCGTCGCCTGCCAGGGGATCATCGGGGGCATCGGGGCTGCCCTTGCCAAAGGTGAACCATGAATAATGCTGTTCCGCAAGATCAAGGGAGGAATCGGCCATTCCGTGCTTTATCATGTTGGATTCGATAGCGGCGGTGGAGGCGAAAATGCAGCAGCTGCCGTAGTATTGATGCTTGACCGAGGTCATCGCCCCCTCGTCGCGGAGATCGAAGCGTGCAGGAAGCTCTGTCTGTTCTGTACTGTCAGCTGCTGAGGACGGTGCTGCTGCGGAGCATAAAAGTATGCAGGATACAGCGGCGGAAATGAGTTCTGATAGTATAGGTCTGATGTTCATAACAGGGGTACCTCCTTCATTTTTTTAAATTATAGCATAGTTTCCCGCAGAAAACAATGATAAGGGGCACACATCCTCATATATGCACCCTGCAGAGCACAAAATTAACAATTATTCACTTTATTTCCGCCTCCGTATATGGTATCATAGTATAACAGAGTAACGGGCAGCTGCCCGATGGTGACGCATATTACGGAGGCGATGACATGGATATGAAAAAGCTGACGGCCACAGCAGCGGCTGTGATATTTGCGGCGTGCAGCCTGCCGCTTGCAGAAGCGGCAGCTTCCGATCCCATTCCCTCACTGCTTGATGTGAGGAAATTTGTGATAAATGATGAGAACTTCGTCCATCTCAGCAAGGGCACATACCTGCGCGATGTATCATATCTCTTTGACGATCAGGACAAGATACCTGAATATCCCGACAATTTCAAGGTGTCAGGGGATGTGCTGAAGGAGACCTCCACCAGGAACTGGACTCCCAATCAGCAGATGGAGTACGGCCCTGCCGCATTCTATATGGACATGGGTGCCAACTATGTCATTACGGATATAGCCTTTCTCGATACCAACGGAACTCCCACATGGACCGTTTCCGACGGAGAGCCCTTCAGCTGGCGCGATATCGCCGAGGTGAACATGGATACCTATAACTCCTGGAGGATAGTCCATCTGGATAAGCCGAGGAGTACAAGATACCTGCATTTCAGCTCTGACTACTGCGACAGCGGCGTCAGCGAGCTGGCGGTATACGGTTACAGGGAGTCGGAGCTGTCAGATAAACAGAAGGCAAGGACAGCTCCTGTACCAAAGAACGGCGGCAACTCCGACAGCGGCATACCCGCAGGCAGACGTGCAGGCTTCAACGCCTTTATCGACGACCCCATGACCGCTATGATGGCGGCGGGCACTATCCGCGAGTACCATAATCTCAGCTGGCTTCTTGACAGCG
Source organism: uncultured Ruminococcus sp. (assembly GCF_947301925.1). GTDB lineage: Bacteria > Bacillota > Clostridia > Oscillospirales > Ruminococcaceae > Ruminococcus. Next base: position 13,408 of record NZ_CAMYUE010000010.1, on the reverse strand, counting down.
ACTGCAAGGTGAAGTTCACCCAGGGCTCATGGGGCGATATGGACAGCTATTATTCAGCCCTCCATGCACGGGGAATAAACATCATACCCTGCTTCCAGGGAGGCAGCACCGCCATTTCAGGCGGCGAAAAGGCAGACGAGATACCCGTTCCGAAGGGTGCTGACACCCTCGATCCGAAAAGCTATGCCGTCCACGCACAGGCCATGTATCAGGTGGCCGCACGCTACGGCAGCAACAAGGATATCGACATAAAGACCATAAATATCACCGACGCTCAGGAAGTAAAAACAGGTCTGGGCTATCTGACGGCTCTTGAGAACTCCAACGAGCCCAACAAGAGCTGGGCAGGCAAGGCCAATTACTTCACGCCCTATGAGCTGGCAGCCATGTGCTCTGCGGACTATGACGGCCACGAGGGAACTATCCCCGATGCGGGAGTACATACCGCAGATCCCGATTTCAAACTTGCCATGGGCGGACTTGTAGGTTATTCCACCATGCTCCGGTATCTGGACGAGATGAAGCTGTGGTTCGATTACAATCGCAGCGACGGCAAATTCGCAGTCGACATCATAAACGTGCATATAGGTCCCGACAGTGACGATATCGAAAACGGCAGCTATGCGGAGACTATCGACAGCCTGAATAAATGGATAGAGAAGAACGCTCCAGGTACCGAGCTATGGATATCCGAGTTTGAAGTGCCCATGTCCGACTGTGAGACCGAGGGAGTGGACAACCATGACAATGAGAAATATCAGCTGAAATACGCTCAGAGAGTGGCAAGAACATATCTCAGGGCGCTGTGTACGCCGTCCCTCAGCTATATCACAAAGTTCCAGCTCCGTGACGAGGGAGAGGGAGTATACTACAACTCGGGACTTGTCACTCAGAAGGGGAAATGGCATAAGAAGCTTGCATGGTATTACCTCTCATGTATGACGGAAACGCTGAAAAACGCGGCCTTTTCGGACTATGACAGCGATAACGGACGGTATGTATACACCTTCAACGATAATGGCAGCATAATAAAATGCGCCTATACCACAGGCGAAGCAGGGAAGTATGAGATATCGGCCGACGGCATGAGCAGGGCTTACCTGACAACTCCGCAGACGGGGCTTGCAGAGGGCTTCACAGAGGAGATAGCCGTTAAGGACGGCAGGGTCACCGTAGAGCTCAGCGGTACTCCTGTATATATCAGGTTTACGGACAGGCCGCAGGTGCTTATCGGCAGCAGGTATTCACAGCTCCGGCCTGCGGAGATAAGCCTTTCGCGGGACAGATCCACGGAGGTCTGCGACCTGACGGCCGCGCCTGCTGACAGCACTCTCGGCAGAGCGTACCGTATGTTTGACGAGCCCGATACCATGCCCGATCCCATATGCGGCGATACCGCGGCAATGCCTGAAACGGCGGTGGGAGGCTCGGCAGTGACGGCCTATGCCTTTTTTGAAAAGCCATGCGTGTTCAGCGGCTTTGCGGTGTTCGATACCTACGGAACAGGCGGTATATCGGTATACGACGCCTATACGGACAAGCTGCTGTGGAGCAATGCTCTTGACAGTTACATGAGCCGCTCGGTGACACTTACGGAGGATACAGCTCCCACGGACTGCGTGAAGATAGTCAAGGAGGGCGGCGACATGAACGAGCTTGCCTTCTATGGATATGTCTCGCCTTACAGGGACTGGGACGCCGACAGGGACGGAGCAGTCGATGTTTTTGACCTTGTACTTATAAGGAAGAGCGCCATTGCAGGCAGCGGTTATACCGTTGCCGATGTGGTAGGCGTTTCGAGATTCCTTCTCGGAATGGCCTGATATACATATCCTGTATATCAGAAAAGCGGCATAAAGCGCTGAGATAAGCCGTTTATGCCGCCTGAATAAAAACGGACGGCAAATTACCTTGCCGTCCGTTTTTTATTGATCCGTCAGATTCTGACACAGGGTAATGGCGATTATGTCCTCGGAGTAGCTGCTTTTTACGAAGTAGTCAAAGGTCTCTACCCTTCTGTAAACACCGTCGTCGCCCAGCTGACGTGTTATGAGGTGTATTTCCTGCTTGCCGTTATAGTATTCCCTGATGAGGTTTTCTCTGCTGAATGTTGCTCTGAATATCTCCCTGTCGTCGGGGTGCATACTGCCTGTGCCGCGTTCGATGAGCTCGTCGAATATGCCTGCCGACGGACAGGAGGTGATGGTAAAGTTCTGATACACCATAGCGTAGTAGGTGTTCCTTGTGAGATTGCTGAATATGATAAGGGGATAGCGGCGGAACACTACCTCTATCAGCAGGTTTATGGCGCTTGCAGGGCTCTGTACCTGAAGTATGTCTGCGGGCTCTTCCGGCTCTGTATGCGAGCGGCACAGGGATAAGTAGTCCTCCTCGGGCATGGGCTTTGCAAAATAATATCCCTGTATCTTGCTGCAGTCGCAGGAGCGCAGGAAAGCCAGCTGCTCCTTTGTCTCCACTCCCTCGGCAACTGTCTTGAGGTGCAGCCTGTGTGCGAAGGAGAATATGCTTTCAAGGACTATCCGCTCCTTTTCGTCCTCGCAGTTGTGACTGAGAAGAGACTTGTCTATCTTCAGCACATCGGCGGGGACGTCCTTGACGAAATTCAGTGACGACATACCTGTGCCGAAATCGTCGATAGCAACGGTAAAGCCTGCATTGCGTATGGAGGTTATCCATTCAAAGAGCCTGTTCTCCTCGGCCACAACAGCCGATTCCGTTATCTCTATCTCCACAAGAGGGTGGGGGAGCTCATACCTGTCCACCATATCCGTAAGCTTCCCTGCGAAATCCGCCTCACGGATATGCTTCCGCGAGAAGTTTACGGATATGGGAAACTGCGGCATCATATTCTGTTTTTCGAGAGTTCTGCAAACAAGCTCCATGACCTGCCAGTCTATTTCCATGATAAGGTCGGATTCCTCTGCAACGGGAATGAAATCTGATGGCAGGACGACTGTACCGTCGGGCTTTATCCAGCGTACAAGTGCCTCTGCGCTTTTCAGCTGACCCGTCATTGTGACATAGAGCGGCTGAAAATAGACGCAGATCTCGTTATTGTGCAGTGCAGACCTTATCTCCTCTGCTGAGTATCTCATACGATCCCCCCTTTATCTTCGGGTGAAGAATTCTGTCGATGTGTATATGCGATAGATGTATTTTTATCTGTAGCTTCCGTGCTTCTGCTTGAACATCTTCTTTTCCTCATACATAGCCTCGTCCGCACGCTTGAACACCAGCTCGTAGGTATTGTTGTCGGAAGCATATTCCGCAAGGCCAACGGCTGCGGAGTATCTTGTCCAGGGCTCATTCTCCTCATGTCCGAAGGTCTCGGCATAGGCTTCACGGAGCTCGGCGGTGAGCCTTGCCCTGTTGCTGTAGTCCTGTCCCTGAAGTATGGCGGCGAATTCGTCCCCGCCTATGCGGAACACGGGAGAATGCTTGAAGCATTCGCATATCATGTGGCAGCAGCCTTTGATATACAGGTCGCCTGACTTATGTCCGAAATCGTCATTGATGTATTTCAGGTTGTTCATATCAACCATGACCACAGCGAATTCGGTATTGCCCTCGCTGATCTGTCTGTTGAGCTCGGCCACCTTCCTTATGTATGCAGCCTTGCTGCCCACGCCTGTCAGAGAGTCTCTGTATGCCTCCTGACTGATCTGACCGATCTGCTCGTCACGGGCCATCAGCTGCTGTTCCTCCTCCGTAACGTCCTGTATACGGAGATACGATCCGTCCAGATGACCTTTGTTGTCCTTCAGGTAGTTTTCCTCAAGCACATAGAACCGCGCATTTTCGCCTTCTCCGACCCTGCGCTTCGTGATATGCTCGTCGGGCTTGCCTGTGTTCCCGAACATTTCCGTAAGCTTTCCTGTTATCGTGTAATAATTGTTGTCCTTTTCGCCCACAAGTTTAAGTCCCTGATCGTTTGCCCATATGCAGCTGCCGTCGGAATCGAATACATAGAAAGCGTCCGACAGACCGGAGACGATATTGGAAAGCACGCGGTCAAGGAGCCTGAGCGGTCTGTAGCGTATGGCGAAGAAAAATATTATCACCCCGAAAAATCCGTAGCCCAGCATTGAACGGTCTATGGGATACTGTGAGAATATGTAGTAGGTCTGCATCAGACCTACCACCACCATGGTCATGAGTATGACCGCATAGCGCTCGCGGTTTATTTTCGGAGCTTTTACGGTGGCATATACGAATATGAGTATAACGCCGATAAAGACCAGATAGTCCACCACTCGGTGTATAGTCTGTCCGATGTGAGGCACAAGCTTGTAATAGGCTGCATTTTCGACATCTACCGCCTGGATATCGAAGGCGTGGCCGAAGAAGGGGTTCAGTATCATCTGCACCGCGTCAGCAGCAAGGGCTGAATAAACGAAGGCGGGCTTGTATTTTATGCTTTCCTTGCCGTGACAGTAAACATTGGTAAAATTGACCAGAGCATACATGACAAGATCCATGCCGAGATAATAGAAGTAACAGCCGATCAGCGCCGTGAGCTTCATGCTTGTTCCCACAATGAGCAGATTTCCCAGTACGGGAGGTATCAGTGCAGCTTCGAGAAAAGCCACCGCGTCGCGGGTATTCTTGTCCGAACGGCGGGCGAGAACGGTACAGATCAGCAGTGCCAGGATCAGTATGAGATACAGTACGGAAAAGGTCAATCTCATAAGTGCCCCCCTTTCTGAAGCGGATAAAAGGCGTTTGACCGCTTCCTTATGAATTGATCCGATGTATTGATAATTTTCCCTGCACTTTGTTTTGCCCTTCAGGGTAAAATGAGCTTGACATAAAGAAATGTGAGGCGCAAATCTTTTATTTCATACTGAATTTGCGCTCCCCGGACGAGGTCCGGGGCAATAACCGCCATAAGGCGGTTATTGAGTATACATTAATTATAACATATTTTTTGCTGTTTTTCAATAGAATTTGTGTGAATTAATCAATAGCTGCTGGAATTGCTTTCACACATCAGCGGAGCTTATGGAGCGGCGCGGAACGAAAAAGCCGCGAAGCAGGCTACTCCGCGGCTGATAATTATGTGTTTTGTCATTATTCCGCATTTTTCAGTGCAAGTACCTTTGGTATCCTGCGTATGCGGATAAAGTCCAGTATCGTTATGATAAGATATGCTGCGAATACCAGCAGGAACTCCTTTACGAAGCCCGATGGCGGCAGGATAAATGCGAACCAGCCGCTCATCTTCATCATGATGAGCTTCCAGAATAAGGACATGAGCTTGTAGCCCAGGTACATTGCCAGGAATTCCGAGAAGAATACCACGACAGCTGTCGGTATCAGGTAAAGGGAGGCTATCTCGCCGTTTTCGTAGCCCAGTATCTTGGTCATGGAGATAGAACGCTGGTTTTTCTCAATGATTATCTTCGTAAGCAGATAGAGTATTATAGCTGCCACTATGAAGCATACATACTGGAAATACAGCATATAAGAGCCCATTGATTTATCCAGCTGATCCGCCACCTTTATCATATCCTGAGATGTTATCTCCTTGGCGATATATTCGCCGTCTATGTCGGTGATGGCAGTATCTGCCATATATCCGCTGAAGTCTCCTTCCTTCTTTTCAAAGACCCTGTTGAACTGCTCGTTGTCCATGAAAACGGACACGCCTGCGGAATAATCAAAGATACCGCCCACTGTCCATTTATAGTCCTTATGCTCGTATTTTTCCGAGAGGGTAACGGTATCGCCCACAGCCACATTATACTTGTCTGATTAGCTTGCGATATATATACCGAGTTTTCGGCGATGCTGCCGAGCTTTACATATCTGCTGCCCTTCTCTATGCCGTAGACCGAGACCTCCTCGTTGTAGACATCGGATTTTCTCTCCAGTGATGTTATGGAGAAGCGCTCTGCGCCTGCGGCTGCGGTCTCGATGAGATTTCCGTCCTCGTCCTCGGTTGAGCTGAGAATGAGCTGATCCTCGGCAAACATCATATCGCCCATAGAGTCCTGATAATAGGACAAGGTCTCGGGCATACCCACTGCCATTGATATAAGCAGCATAACGAAGGTTATACCCACGAAAAGCATGATATAATTGGGGATATTCTGGAGGAACACCCTTATCCTGAAGCGCTGGAAGAACTTCCATTTCGGCAGCCTTATGGCCTTTTTCCTTGTCTTGCGTTTCAGGTCGTGTCTCAGGAACCTGAGCGGCGACAGCTTCAGCGTCCTCGTGATGACAACTGCGTTTATGACCAGCATGAGGATTATAGGCACGATGGTAGTCTTTACAAATGCCTCGGGAGTCCACAGCGTCTTGAAGCTCGGCAGACTGTAGCTGCTGTAGTACATATCCGCAACGGTGTTCTTGAAGAAGGTGTATCCCAGTATATTGCCGATAACAGCAGCTATGACCACTATTATCAGGGGAGCGCTCATGTAGTATCTCAGCATCTCGCCCCTTGTATAGCCCGAAGCCCTGAGAGTGCCGATAACTGAGGCCTCCTGTTCAAGGGTGGTGCTGATAGTCACCGCGAAGATGAATGCAAGCACAGCTGTGAGTATGTACAGCAGCACTCCGCCCATGGCCTTATCCTTGCCGAGATCGTTCTCGGCAAACGTCATTGACTGATTGGCATATGCGGGAACATAGTCCGTTATCTCGGTATCCTCCGTGTCGGAGGCTGCGGTCTGGGTTATGAGGGCTTTCAGGAAGTTTTCGGACATATCCTTTTCCTCAAACTCGTCGGCAGGCTTTTTATTGTAGGTAAAGCCGTAATTTGCGACGGTATTTGCGCGGATTCGCTTAAATCCCTCGTCAGTGGTCATTCCGACGTCAAAGGTAAGAGCGTCGAACATTGTATCGGTATTGCTCTCGTAAAGTGCGGTGTAGTCCACAAAGGCCGCAAGTCCCACGACCTCATACTCGACGCCGCCTGCGGAAACGGTGTCGCCGATCTTTATCTTTGCGTTGTCGGCGTGCATACGGTCGATGATTATTTCGTTTTCGTTCTGTGGAGCTCTGCCCTTGTTGATATTGTATAGGTCTATATCCCTGCGCGGGCCGTAAACGCGGATAGTTCCCGAATAGCCGTTGTCCGCGGGGAGCTTCTCCGCCGTGTCCTTGAAGAAAAGCTCGTATACCGTAACAGGAACGTCATCGGCGGTCTCGTTGAGTCCGTAACGGTCGGCAAGCTCGGTGTATTTCTCGTCGATCTCCTTGTCGATCTCTTTTCTGGCTTCGTCCTTGGCGTCGGAGACAGCCTTGCTGTAGTCCTCGGAGTCCATGGCTTTTTTCAGCCCTTCCTCATAGGCCTTATCGTAGTTTTCGGCAAGTGCGGTCTCATAGGCGGAGCTTATCAATTCCTCGCGCTGAGCCGCAGGGATATCGGCTCCCATAGCCTTTGCGGCTGCTGCCTGCTCGTCAACGGCGGCTGTGACCTGCGCTTTTATGGCTTCCTTTACCTGCTCTGCCACCTTTTCCTCCGTGGCTTCGGATACGGCCTTTTCCACCTCCTCGTCAGCCTTGTCGTAGGCACGCTGACGGTATACGGAGACTACGTCCGCACGCTGCCCCGTTCCGATAGCCTTCAGAGTCTTCTCGTCGGCTTTCTTTGAGAGCGTGAAATGACCGTCCTCACGCTTCAGGGTTTCCACGTTTTCGGAAAGGGTGTTGAGCATACTGTTATTGGCAACATACATACCCGAAACGAAGCCGATAGTCACTATCAGCATCAGGCTTATCATCAGATAGCGTTTCCTGTCGCGGAGCATATCCTTCCATACGCGTCTGCGCAGGGGATTTTTCGGCCTTTTGCCGAATGATACCTGCTTTTTCATTTTGTCCGCCCCCTTACCACTCTATCTCGGCAGCGGTGAGCTTATTCTTGTTGATGTCGTCATGTCTTATCCTGCCGTCGCGGAGCTTTATGACATGGTCTGCCATCTGTTTTATGGCCTCGTTATGAGTTACCATGATTATGGTATTGCCGTACTTACGGTTTACCTCCTCTATGAGCTGCAATATCTCCTTTGAGGTATTGTAGTCGAGAGCTCCCGTGGGTTCGTCGCAGAGGAGGATATCGGGGTTCTTTACAATGGCGCGGCCTATGGAGACTCTCTGCTGCTGACCGCCCGAAAGCTGATTGGGAAGCTTGTGGCGGTGCTCGTAGAGTCCCAGTATCTTCAGGAGCTCGTCGATATCCAGAGGCTTATCCGAGAGATATGCGCCTGTTTCGATGTTCTCCTTTACGTTGAGGTTGGGTATCAGGTTATACATCTGGAACACATAGCCCAGATGCTTGCGTCTGTAGCGGGTCAGGCCCTTTTCGTCCATTTCTTCGAGCTTGTCGCCGTTTATTGATATTGCGCCTTCGTCTGCGCTGTCAATGCCGCCAAGTATATTCAGCAGCGTGGATTTTCCCGAGCCCGAGGGACCGAGAAGCACACAGAACTCGCCCTTTGCCACTGTGAAGTCAAGACCCTTCAGTACCTCCTGGCGGGTATCTCCGCTGCCGAAGCTCTTTTTCAGTCCGCTGACCGAAAGGAATTTCTTATCTTTTTTGCTCATAACATTTACCCCCTGTGTCATAACTATATCAGTCTTATGTTCGCGTGATAAGTTCATACGAACATATGAGTGTCTATTCATATGTTAGCATATTCTTTTACATTTGTCAAGTGGGTTTTTCTTATTTCGTCAGGTTAACTATTTATAACAGTTCATGGGAACTTATTTTTATTAGTGTGGTCTAACTTGTATTATGAGCTGGCTTTTTCACCATTGCAGGTACATATTGACTGTTCTGCTTATCCGTGAGGCCTTCTGTAAGAGGGGCGGAAAAGGGCGGAATTCAAACGAAAACCGTTTAATAAGCGAAAAAATCTTTTTAGGTTCTGCGTATTGCACAAAAACGGTTTGCCGCAACTGTGGAATATTACAACAGAACAGCTGCACGTACTCTTACTGAATTGACTTTGCGGAAGATATATGTTACAATAAATCAGCGCCGTTTTCGGCACGAAGATCTCAGAAACGGGTGACTTGCAATGAAAAAGGAATACAAGAACAATACGGAATATGAAGCAGCAGTGGAGCGCATAGAAAAAATGGAGAAGGCCTTTGACAGAGCTCAGGCTGCGGGTGCGAAACTGGAAAAAGCTCTGGAAGCGTATTCAAAGTCGCTTGCGGATATAAAGACCCTCGGCGGTTATTACGGCGGACAGTGGAAGAAGGACTTTGCAGCCGACGAGAACGGTGAACTGCCATCAGAGCTGAAAAGGGGAGTTCTCTCCGAGGACGGGCTGTGGAACTTCTTCGATGACAGCAGAGAGCTGGCTGAGGAGCTGAAAAGGCTCGGCGAGGAACTGGGAGCTTTGCTGTAAATAGATGCCCCTTGCGCTTAAACGCTATACTCATATAGCAGCTATACGTGTGATATTGAGGGAAAAACTTTTGAAAATGGTTTCTCTTACGGAGGCGCGTTCCCTCTGTTACTGCGGGGAGTCACCCTCAAACTATCTTCCTAAAACTTTTAGCATAAAAATTCAGCCCGTGCAGGGCGCTCCACACGAAATGTGAATTCCGGAAATAACCGGGAGAGCGCCCTGACCGGGCTGAATTCAGTTATAAAGTCTTTGGGAAAGGTTTTCCCCGATAATTACGCATAAACTTCCATATAAGCACCACGGTTGGCACAGGTGCTTTTTATGCTCTTTTGACGCGGCGCAGAACTGCTTTTATCATCGGCAGAAGCGACTTTGCGGAAATTGCTGCCATGACCGCGGTCATGACTGCCAGTATTACGATATATCCCTTCGGACGGAATATGGCCGCGGCACACATCCCCAGCAGCAGAGCCGTTCCCGAAATACTTGTGACAAGGCTGAACCTGAATGGTACGAAACGCCTTGCGTCTATCATTCTTATGATGAAGCATACAAGATAGCTGATGAATGTGGCAAGAGCCGCTCCCTGTATGCCCAGCCGCGGAATGAGCAGAAGGTTCAGGACTATATTTGACAGACCTGCCGCAAGTATGGTCACAAATGCGTTTACCGTGTGCTTTGTGGCGGTGTATATGCTGGCGAGGAAGAGGTCGAGACAGGTGAACACCGCCGCCGTGATAAGCAGGGGCGTGTAGATACAGGCTCCGCGGTATTCGGGGTACACGCTGTAGTTTATGAGAAGCGCCGATACAGGCTTTACCAGAAGTATCAGGCCTGCCGCTCCGATGTACAGCACCGCCTCATAGGCTCCGTAGACCTTTTCGTAAAAGACGTTGCGGTCCTCGGAATCGTTCTCGGTTATTGCCGACATATTCCACGCCTGAAAAAAGATGGTGGACAGCATGGAAATGAGGTTGGGTATCTTGGTGGCGGCGGAGTATATACCTGCGGGGGACTCGCCCTTCATACCGCTTATGAAAAGCTGGTCGGAAAAGCCCGTGAACGTCCACATTACGGTGGTAGGTATGAGAGGGAGACAGAACAGCAGCATGGACTTGCCCAGCTGCGGACTGAACGCCCTGCGGTCGATGTACTTACGCAGGCCTGCCGTGATGAACAGGAATACCGACGAGCACAGATCCGAGAGTATCACCGATATCATGAAGCCCTTTACGCCCATGCCCAGGTGGCTGATGAATATGATGTTGAAGATCAGCAGCCAGAAGGTGGTGAGTATGCCGTCAAGGGAGAACAGCTTCACGAGCTCCCGAGCCCTTACGAACTGGGAGCACTGTGCTCTAAGGGCAGATGTGGATATGTATATCATCAGCAGAACGGTATAGCTTCCCACTGATGAGAAAAACGGTATATACTGTATGAAAGGCACCACTGCCGCTGTGAGTAGAAGTCCCGAAAGAGTCAGCGCAGATGAAGTGGTGAATACCTTTTTCTTGTCGGTGCTGCCGTCAAGACCGAAGCGTATGACCGCCTCGCCCATGGACAGGGTGAATACGGGTATCATGAACAGCGCCAGGGTCTCGATGAGGTTCTTGGTGTAGAGCTGGGGCGGACTGATGTGCTTGGTGTAGAGATTGTTCAGCAGCAGCGATATTATCTTGGAGCTGAAGCTGCCGATGGTGAATACCACAGTGTTGAATGCAAGATTTTTGTATTTATTCATTGTTATATAAGCCTGAAACGGCGGGGATTATTTCCCTGCCGCTTTCTTTTCTTTTCTGTATCCGAAGCAGCGCTGGTTCTTCTTTGTGAGGCACATTCCCACGGTTATCCAGAAATAGGGCACTATATTTACCACGCTGCTGTTGAAGCAGGCCTGTGCCGCATATCCGAAGAACATACCCAGAAGGATCCAGTTGATGAAGCGCTCCTCCTTGTCGTCGTTGTGAATGACGTTTCTGATGCCTGTAACGGCTGTGTATACCATGAGGGTAAGGTAGGTGATGAGCTGGAATATACCCTGCGTCACAAAGTAATGGAAATACTCGTTGTGTCCCTTGCCCTGTGTCGGCATACCCTTGTAATAGCTGGGACTCTTGAAGAACACGTCCCTGTAGTTGTCGAGACCTACGCCGAACAGCCAGTGTCCGCGGACTCCCTCCAGTCCGTATCTCCATATATACATTCTGCCTGTGGCGAGGGCGTCGGTATTGGAATAGTCGCTTGCCTGACTGATCTCGTTGCTTGTCTGGCTGATCTTGCCTGTGATCTTGCCGCAGACCAGTATGACGAAGGCGACAACGGCGGTCATGCCTGCAAGGAGAAGGCCGAAGCGCTTCAGTATGCTGAGGAACTTTTCCTTTTCAAGTCCCTTGAGCTTCATGACGGCAAGGGATATGACTATGAACAGCAGATAGGCGAATATTCCCACCCATGCAAGCCTTGCTTCGGCACAGAGGAGAGTGTAGAAGCTGAGGAGCGAAATGATATAGGCGGCGTTCCTTGTGACCTTGTTGGAGGTGTAGAGGAATACTCCCGAGGTGCAGGCGAAAAGGAGAACGCTGAAGCCTGCGTACCAGTTGGAGTGCTGTGTGAGACCGTAGCACCTTCTGAGCTCCATGATGAGGCTGGAGTCGTAATAGCACTCTCTCAGGTATATGCCGCAGGTCTGCAAGACGGCGAAGGTGGTCTGTATCACGGTGACAAGTATGAAAACGTTGATTATCTTCTTGCGCATCTGCTTGTCCTGTATCATGGTGCCTGCCAGCATGAGACTGAAGTAGCCGAAGAAGTTTGAAAGCCATTCGTCGTAGAAGAAGCCGTGGAAGGTATCGTATCTGTTCTGGGACAGCATGGCCGATACAATAGCAAATACGAACAGCAGAAAGTACAGAAGGTCACTGAGGTAGTATTTTATTTTCTGGTGTTTCAGAAAGTGGACGATGAAGGCAAAAACTCCCAGATAGCCTGCCATCTCCACGATGATGGGCTGGCTCATAAATCTGTTGGAGTGCATCTCGTCGAATATCTCGGACACGGGGAGAGATATCATAACGAATACTATGTAATAGAAGAAGAAGCGCTCTGATGTCAGGGCTTCGAGAAAGCCTGACAGCCTTTTTTTGATATCCTGCATGATAGGTACCTCTTTATATAATGTTTGCGGCAGTCCGATGACGGAGCCGGATACTTTTATATTATACATTATACAATAGGATTAGTCAATAAAAAATGAAGCGGCTGACCGGCGGCAATGGGCAGGGGAGTTCCGTGCGGTGAACGTCATAAATAAAATCGGACAGCAATAAATGGTTAGTGAACGGGCTGAAATAACGCTCTGAGGGCGCTTGCAATGACTGAGCAGGGTGCTGTAATGGTAAAATAGCTATGGGAGACTAAATGCTTATTTTGTATTTATGATGACATTTCAGGCAGCGCCGGTCTGCGCAAAAATATATAGAAAATGCTCAAAAACACCAATTTTTCGGTAATACTAATAGTGTAATAATGTTTACAATAAATGACAAATAGTATAATATCCACTTAAACGTCATTTTGTCCACCCAGTCTTTTAATATTAAGCTGACATCGAATTTTTAATTTAATAAACTCCGCAATTTTTGGTCAGCATTTTTCATTAACGCAACTAAAGCCTTGTGTTCTGTACACAAATAGTTTATTCTATATTTAAAAAATATAGAGCTTTTAGCTCAATGGGGATTACTTTAATCATAATTTTGCCTAAAAAACAAAGGAGTGATTGAAGTGAAATCAAAAACAATCAAAAGGATCATCAGTTCAACAGTCTCAGCGCTGATGATCGCATCGTGTCTGCCTATGGCGTCCTCAGTCATCGCGGCTGACGAGCAGGGCGGCTTCGACATGAGTCAGTTCGGAGGCGGTATGGGCGGCTTCGACATGAGTCAGTTCGGCGGCGGCGGACAGGGCGGCTTCGACATGAGCCAGTTCGGCGGCGGCGGACAGGGCGGCTTCGA
>NZ_CAMYUE010000009.1 GCF_947301925.1 uncultured Ruminococcus sp. | reverse complement strand
GCACAGTGCGAATACCACGACGGTCTCCACATCGCAGAGAACCATATCCTCGTTGAGACAGTAGATATCCACACAGGCGAGGTCCTCGAACCCGGACAGACAGGCGAGCTTGTATTCACAACTCTCCGCAAGCACGCACGTCCCCTTATCCGTTTCAAGACAGGCGATATCGGACGCATCGACACCACAAAGTGCAAGTGCGGACGTACACACGGCAGGATACATATTCTTGGCAGAAAGGACGATATGTTCATCGTTTCCGCTGTTAACGTGTTCCCCAGCGATATCGAGGCTGTTATCCGTGAGCAGAGCGACCTCACAGGCGAGTATCTCATCCGTATCTTCGAGAAGGACTTCACAAGCAAGTATGCAGTTGAGGTCGAGAAGGCTTCGGGCGTTGACAAGGACGATGAGACAGTTGCAGCAGAGGTAAGCGCAGCACTGAAGGCTCGTATCGGCGTTAAGCCTGCAAGAGTGATCGTTCACCCCGACGGCGGACTTGATACACGTTCCGAGCACAAGTCAAGACGTGTTATCGACGAGAGAAATATTGACTACAATATTTAATGATGTTATAATATAAGAGATGATTGTAGGGGCTGATGCCTACATCAGCCCGAAAAGAACGGGGCGGTGTGAGCATCGCCCCCTACAAATTATTTTTGTAGGGGCGGATATTATCCGCCCGATTCATTTAATATTATTTAAGGAGAAAAAATATGCCGGAACTTTCAAACCGAACAGCGACTTTTACCGATTCCGTCATCAGACGTATGACGAGGATCTCCAATAAATACGGCGCAGTCAATCTCTCCCAGGGCTTTCCCGACTTTGAGCCCCCGAAGGAGATACTTGACCGCCTTGCACAGGTCACAAAGGAGGACTTCCACCAGTATTCCATTACCTGGGGAGCCCAGAACTTCCGCGAGGCTCTTGCGGAGAAGCAGTCCCGTCTTATGGGGAGAGATATCGACCCCAACGACGAGATAGTAGTCACCTGCGGAAGCACGGAAGCCATGATGGCGGCTATGATGTCGGTGACCAATCCCGGAGACAAGGTCATCGTTTTCTCGCCCTTCTATGAGAACTACGGCGCCGACACCATTCTCTCGGGAGCAGAGCCCATATACGTTCCGCTCATACCGCCTGAGTTCAGCTTTGACCCGGACGTACTTGAGGCCGCCTTCAGACAGCGTCCCAAGGCGTTGATACTCTGTAATCCGTCCAATCCCTGCGGCAAGGTGTTCACTCTTGAGGAATTGCAGATAATCGCAGACCTTGCAAAGAAGTACGACACCTTCGTTATCACGGACGAGGTATACGAGCATATCGTCTATGCTCCTCACAAGCATATCTATTTTGCAAGTCTGCCCGATATGTGGGAGAGAACTATCTCATGCTCCTCACTGTCCAAGACCTATTCCATCACGGGCTGGAGACTGGGTTACGTCATTGCTCCGCCCCACATCATAGATACCGTCAAGAAGGTACACGACTTCCTTACAGTGGGTGCAGCCGCACCCTTGCAGGAGGCTGCGGTAACGGGTCTGCGCTTCGGTGACGACTACTACAAGTGGCTTCAGGACAAGTACACCGAAAAGCGCGATCTCTTCCTGAGAGGTCTTGACGATATCGGTATCCGTCATACAGTTCCCCAGGGCGCTTACTACATACTCCTTGATATTTCGGAGTTCGGCTACAGCAGCGATCTTGTGTTCTGCGAGAAGCTTGCTGAGTATGTGGGCGTGGGAGCCGTTCCCGGTTCAAGCTTCTTCAAGGAGCCCGAAAACCGCTACATAAGACTGCATTACGCCAAGAAGAACGAAACTCTGGAAAATGCCCTTGAACGCCTTAACGATATACGGAAGAAAATGCCGAAAGAGTAAAATAACAGCCGCAGGAGCAACCTGCGGCTGTTTTGTCTGTATGAGTCAGGCAGGGGATCATTCTGCCCAGTAAACGTAGTTTTCCTTTCTGGGAGCTGCCTTTGGCTCGTCGCAGTCGGCGTAACCGAGGATACAGTGAGCTATGCCCTCGTAGTTGCCTTCTATGCCGAGGCTCCTGAGTATCTCCTTGCCCTCCTCGGATTCAAATTCCTCCTTGGCGCGGTGTATCCAGCAGCTTGAAACTCCCAGAGCATGAGCGGCGTTAAGAAGGTTGCCCATAACAAGAGAGCCGTCATAGAGGTATGTGAACATATCCTTGTCCGCAAGAACTATGAGGACAACGGGAGCATTATAGAAGGGGTCCATATCCATGCCCATTACCGCTGCATTCATTTTCGAGAGACGGTCGCGGAGCTCCTTGTTGGTGACTGCCACGATTATCGGTGCCTGACGGTTCATTCCCGTGGGGGCATAGGTGCCTGCTTCGATAATCTTTTCGATGATCTCCTTCGGTACCATATCGGACTTGAATTTCTTGACGCTTCTTCGTGTGATGAGGTTTTCAAATGCTTCCATGATAGATTCTCCTTAAAAAATATCGTTGTATATTTGCCCCGGCGTGAGATGATGGCCTTTCAGCGCGTCTGCGGCTGTGAAGTCCCGGGAGCTGCGAACGCCTTTACAGCAGCAGTTATTACAGCCGGATCACATCTTCTGCCGCAGCTTCTATTATTATACACCGAAGTGTTAAGGCGGAGTCAATAGAAACGGGATATTTTTATCGTTGTGCACAATTGGCAAGGCGGGTTTTTATGCAATTTAATGAGGCAGGGGTAATGTGCAGGATATAGTATTTTTCTATATCCTATGATAAAACTATCGTATTGGACACTTGCTCTCCACGGGTGTATAATTAAAACATACTAAAACGATAGGAGAAGAACTATGTTTGAGATAATATGGCTCGGAAGAGGCGGTCAGGGAGCATTTACTGCCGCCAAGCTCCTTGGAGCAGCCTACACCATCGACGGCGATGAGAAGTATGCTCTTGCATTCCCGTCCTTCGGCCCCGAACGCCGAGGAGCTCCCGTAAGAGCCTTCACAAAGCTTGACACAAAACCCGTTGTTGACAGGAGCCAGACCGAGAAGGCCGACTATATCGTTATCCTTGACGATACCCTGTACAGTCCGCAGCTGCATGAGCTGCTGAAGGAGGGCGGACGTATCATCGTGAATTCAAAGAATGATATCAGCGATGTGCTGACGTTTGACGCAGACAGTCTTGCGGCACAGTTCAGGCTGCCCACAGTGAATACGGTCATGCTGGGACTCCTTGCGGGACTTTCCGGAGCAGTGACGGCTGACGATGCAGCTGACGCAGTAAGGGGCTATATGCCTCAGAAGATACAGGAGCGCAATATAAACGCACTTCTCGGTGCAGTGCAGGAGGTGGCGAAGTGAGACCCTACATAAGAGAAAAGAAGAGCTTCACATTTGACGAGGTTCCTGAAAATACGTCCTTTGAGGCAGGCTATCTCACCACCGTCAACAGCGGCTGGAGAAGTATCAGACCTGTTGTCAATACTCAGAAATGTGTGGGCTGCGAGCAGTGCTATCTCTACTGTCCCGACGGAGTAATTTCTGTTAAGGACGGCAAAGCAGCCATAGATTACGATTTCTGCAAGGGCTGCGGTATATGCGCAAAAATATGCAGGATAGGTGCAATAGAAATGGAGGCGGAGCGCAAATGAAGAAGTTCTTATCAGGCAATGAAGCCTTTGCGGAGGGCATACGCCTTGCCCGTCCCCAGGTGATATCGGCCTACCCCATAACTCCCCAGACCATCGTGGTGGAGCGCCTTTCGGAAATGGTGGAGGACGGCAGCCTTAAAGCCGAGTATGTTCATGTGGAGTCAGAGCATTCGGCCATGTCGTGCGCTATAGGCGCAAGTGCAGCAGGTGCCAGAGCCTTTACGGCCACCTCGTCCCAGGGACTTCTCTACATGGCGGAATGTCTTTACTATGCTTCGGGCGGACGTTTCCCCATTGTCATGATGAATGCTGACCGCTCCACAGCTCTCCCGTGGAATATCTACGGCGATCAGCGCGACAGCCTTTCACAGCTTGACAGCGGCTGGATACAGGCCTATGCCGAAAACGCTCAGGAGGCTCTTGACCTTGCGCTCATGAGCTACAGGATAGCAGAGGATAAGAGGGTATCAACTCCGTTCATGGCCAACCTTGACGGATTTGTGCTCACCCATACATATGAGACAGTGGATATACCCGAAAGGGAGCAGGCGGACAGATTCCTGCCCCCCTATGAGACAGACAACCGCATAGACCTTGATGCCCCGAAAAATATGGCATTTTCCGCAGGTCCCGACACAAACTACATCTTCAAATACAAGGAGCATGAGGGCGTTCTTGCTGCCCGTCAGGTCATCACCGAGACAGAAAAGGAATTTGCCGGGATATTCGGAAGAAAGTACACGGGACTGCTTGAAAGCTACCGCACCGATGACGCCGAATACATCATCGTCACTCTCGGAAGCATAGCAGGTCTCTGCCGCGAGACCGCGGATAAGCTCCGCGGAGAGGGGATAAAGGCGGGAGTTGTCCGCATACGCTATATGAGGCCTTTCCCGAATGAAGAGATCGCCGCTGTGCTGCGCAATGCAAAGGCCTATGCAGTTCTTGAAAAGGACATCAGCTTCGGCAATGATGGTACCGTCTTTACCAACGTTAACTCCGCGCTGAAAAAGGCAGGCGTGAACGTAAAGGGCTATAACTTCATCGGCGGTCTGGGCGGAAGGAATATCTCAGCGGCCGATATCGAAAAAATATACAGCGATATCGCAAAAGGAACGGAAAGCGTCAATTTTATCGGAATAGGAGGCGGGGACAATGGCTAATAAAACGGCGGAAAGCATATCCCGTGAGGAGTTTTTCTACGGGCATAAGGCCTGTGCAGGCTGCGGCGGAAGCCTTGCGGTAAGAGCTGCACTGAAGGTCCTCGGCCCCAATGCGGTATCGGTGCTGCCGGCAGGCTGTATGTCGGCGGTGGGCTTTAATTTTCCTCAGCTGTGCTTTTCAAACAACTCCATAATCTCAACATTTGCAGGCACGGCTTCCATGCTCACCGGAGTTGAGGCAGGTCTCCGCGCAAGGGGGATAAAGGAATTTACCGCAGTCGGCTTTGCAGGTGACGGCGGTACCGCAGATATCGGAATACAGGCTCTTTCCGGAGCTATAGACCGCAACGACAATATCATCTATATCTGCTACGACAACGAAGCCTATATGAATACGGGCATACAGAAAAGCGGTCTGACACCATTTGGCGCAAAGACCACAACTACTCCCGCAGGCTCAAATATACACGGAAATATCCGTCCCAAGAAGAATATGTTCGAGATAGCTGCCGCTCATGATATCCCCTATGCAGCCACAGCAAGCGTAGGCTATATCTCGGACTTTATACAGAAGGTGCAGAAGGCTTCGCAGATACAGGGCACCAAGTATATCCACGTTATAGCTCCGTGTCCCACAGGCTGGGGAGTCGCTCCCGATGAGACCGTGGATATCGCAAAGGAAGTGGTGGACTGCGGCCTCTGGTATCTTGCAGAGTATGAAAACGGCGAGTTCAGGCTGAACCACAAGCCCAAGGAGTTCACAAGCGTTGAGGCTTATCTGAAAAAGCAGGGACGCTTTAAGCATCTCACAGACGACGATATACGGATCATCACAGCTTCAAGGGATAAGAAGTGGGAGTATATCGGGAAAAACTTCGCTCTTTAACAAGCAGCTGAAGCTGACATATTGCAGCCGCAGGAAACACATCCTGCGGCTGTTCTGCTTTCGGGACAGGACATAAACCGTCTTCCGCTACGGATATGCAGTATGATCTCATGGGGGCGGCAGCATATTGACTTTTGGCCGGAATTATGCTATACTATGGGCAGACTTGCCCCATATGTACCAACAGGATATACAGCATATGCAAGCACACAGGATTAACCACATTGCGGTCGGTCAATACATTATGAAAAGAGGACACTATGGAACAGAATTCGATGGATCCCGTTCAGGTAGCTTCAGCGGAACAGGCTCCTGCCCCTGCTCAGACCACCTCCGCTCCTGCGGAACAGGCTCAGCCAAAGGCAGGAAAGAAGAACAAAAAGCCACTTATCATTATTACTGCCGCTGCACTTGTATGCTCAGGCTTAGGCGGATTTTTCCTGTATCGTCATTTTTCTGACAGCGATTCCGACGGAAGAAAAAGCAAGGGCGGCAAAAAGAACGACAGTGCCGTTGAAGATCTGCTTGATATAACGGACTATGACGCGGACACAGATGAGCCCGTGGCCGAAAACCTTTATAATGACGGACCCGCAGAGAGCGAATGTACTCAGCTCGGTATCAGCTATGACGATAACGGAGACTTCCAGATGCTCTCAGGAAGCTTTGACGAGAAGGTATCCGAGGATTACGAAGCGCTGGAGTTCATTGACAGCTATGCGGAGCAGATAGGCATTGAAGATGCCTTTGACGAGCTCAGCTTCGTCAGCGAAAACACATTTGAGGACTGTACATACTACAAATACCAGCAGGTATATGACGATGTGCCCATATACGGAAATCAGCTCATCGTTGCTGTTAACAAAGAAGGAGTGGTTGATTCCGTCAGCGGCGGATATACTCCCGTAGACATCGATACAGAGCCTTCCATAGATCAGGAAAAGGCCGAGGAGATCGCAAGGAAGCATATAGGCGGCGAGGCAAAGATACTTGAAGAAGAGCTTTGTATTCTCCCATCTAACGGAATCTATTCACAGAGTCTTGCCTATGTTATTAAGGTTATCGGAGATGAAAAGTCAGCCGAACTGATAATAGATGCGAACAGCGGCGAGATAATTGATGAAAACTCTCTTTATTCATCACTTGTCGAAGGTCTCGATGTGGAGATAAATGACAAGGTATATCATGTTGAACTTGAAAAAAGAGATACCATTGGCTATAATCTCTACGATCCGAATCGTGATATCACAGTAACAGACGCAGAAAGTGCTTCGTTTACCGCTGCTATGACTGTAAATTGTTTGTTCGGAGGATTTGAACCCCTTGCAGCTGTAGAAGTACCGGGCGGTAAGAACGGTAATAAAAAGCTTTATGTTTATCCCAAACTGGATTATACCGAGCTTATAGAACCGTTAGTCCTGATGCCTGTAATGGATCTGCCCGATCCGATGCTTCCCGATTATACCATTGGTTCCATGAGCAGTATTCAGAATGCATATGATTATTATGATAATAAGTTAGGCTGGAAGTCGCTTGACGGACAAGGTATGGCTCTGGACATCATTGTAGGTGTCAATGATACCCTCTTTAAAGAAGTACCTGAGATGACAGATAATAAATTGTTGAATGTATATTCCTTCATTAAGGTGATGCTTCCGAGTTGGCGTGAATATAATAACGCGTGCTACGTAGGCGGAACAAATCTTTTTATGATCAGCGAATTAGGCGGTCAGGCACTAATAGGCAAGGGAATTCTCGGACACGAATATACTCACGGTGTAATGAATAACATAGCTCATCTGAAAAGTAATGTATACGCAAGAACTGTAGATGAAGGCTACGCTGATGTAATGGGATCATTGATTTCAGGCGATTGGGAATTCTCGGTAAATGAGGTCTCAAAAGATTGGAAAGGTTACGAGACTAATGTACGAAGTGCCATCGATCCCAATAAGTACAATGCTCCTGCTGTTGTAGGTGACAGCAAATTTGATGCTGCATGGTCTGATGAACATAATAATCCGACAGTTATCTCACATACCGCATACCTTATGAATCAGAAAGGCTTATCGGAAGATCAGATAGGAAAATTATTCTTCAATTCAATGTTCAGTCTTTCAAGCAGCCCTGATTTTGAGGAAGCTGCTCTTGCAGTTATCAGTACCGCCAATCAGTTAGGATTCAGCAAGGAAGAACAGCAGGCTGTTGCAGAGGCGTTTATCGAAACAAAAATGATCGATCCTTCCGGAAAGATCACTTTTAACGTTCACTGCGGAAGTCATCCTATCCCTGACGCCGATGTGACCATAAACGGCAAATCAGTCGGCAAAACAGATGAGGACGGAAATCTTGTTCTGGATTTCGATGCAAGCTGGGTAGGCAGTACGGAGATAAGCGCAGATGCTGAGGGATTCAAAGCTCTTGATATGATCTCCTTTTTCATGTTGGATAAAGAAAGCATTGACTGTAATCTTGCAGTCGATGACGATTTCGGTGCGGCACACGGCAGCGATGCTCCCATATCAGACGGAAGCAAGGGCGAGAAGGTAAAGGTAACTATAATGGCAATGGCTGCCGACGGTACCTCGGACCGCTCAAAGAGCAAGGCTCAGGATTACTACGTTCAGAAGGGCTCAAAGATATCTCTCAGGAAGCTTGTTGACGCCATGAACAAGAGCATGGAGAAGCTGAACGGCAAGAATAAAAAGAATTCCGAGCTTCAGGAGTTCATGAACATCAATATCACCACTGACGGCACCAAGATATACTTTGACACAGGCTATGTCCCTGTAGAAATGTCATATGTTATCTACGGCACAGACGAGATATTCGATTTCAGCAAGCCCATAAATGAGGACGTTGTCATTGAACCCCGTGTAAGCATCGGTGATTTCGGCTTTGGCAGCTTTGATTTTGACCAGGATGATCTTAACGATCTGGCCGATACACTTGACGGAATGTTCAACAGCTGATGTTAAAAAAAGAGCGGCAGATATGCCGCTCTTTTTGCATTATTATGCAGGTGGATACAGTTTTCACTTTTTAAGTATACTACGGAACCTGTTCATGGCCTCCACGGTATTCTCCTTGTTGTTGAAGGCGGTAAGGCGGAACCAGTTGTTGCCGTTCATGCCGAAGCCTGCACCGGGAGTTCCCACGACGCCTGCCTTTTCAAGCAGAAAATCGAAGAACTGCCAGCTGTCCATGCCGAAGGGACACTCAAACCATATATAGGGCGAGTTGATACCGCCTGTATAGCGTATACCGAGGTCGTTCATGGTATCTGCGATGATCTTTGCATTCTCCATATAATGAGCGATCATGGCCTTTGCCTCTTTCATGCCATCCTCACTGAAAACAGCTGCAGCGGCACGCTGAACGATATAGGGAACGCCGTTGAATTTTGTACACTGACGGCGGTTCCACATCTTGTTGAGGCTCATTTCTCTGCCGTCAGAGGACTTTGATGTTATTGCCTTGGGAACAACGGTATATCCGCAGCGTGTACCTGTAAAGCCTGCGGTTTTCGACAGGGAGCAGAACTCCACCGCACAGCGCTCAGCACCCTCTGTCTCATAGATACTGTGAGGGAGCCCGCTGTCGGAGATAAAGCACTCATAGGCAGAATCAAAGAGGATAACAGCGTCGTTTTCGAGGGCGTAGTCCACCCACTCACGGAGCTGTGCCCTGTTGTAGCAGGCGCCTGTGGGATTGTTCGGCGAGCAGATATAGATTATGTCCGCATGAACGCTTCTGTCAGGCATGGGGAGGAAATCGTTCTCCGCAGTTCCGTTGATGTAGACGATGTTCCTGTCGTTCATGGTGTTGGTATCGACGTAAACGGGATACACGGGATCGGGTATCATAACTGTGTTGTCCTTTGAGAAAAGGTCGGTGATGTTTCCCGTATCGGATTTTGCTCCGTCGGAGACGAATATCTCGTCGGTGTCCAGCTTTACGCCGAACGTGCTGTAGTGTGACTGTATCGCTTCTCTCAGGAAGTCGTAGCCCTGTTCGGGACCGTATCCGCGAAAGCTTTCTGCAACGCCCATTTCATCGGCGGCGGAGTGCAAGGCCTGCACCACGGTTTTGCCCAGGGGAAGGGTAACATCGCCTATGCCAAGGCGTATCACGGATTTTTCGGGATTGCTCTGCTGAAATGCAGAAACACGTTTAGCTACCTCGCTGAAGAGGTAGCTTTCTTTTAAGTCTAAAAATTTTTCATTGAAATTAGCCATTGTAATACTCTCCGTCAAATGTAAATTCCGCAGGACCTGTCATATAGATATGCCCGTCTGACTTGCTCCACTCTATTGTGAGCTGACCGCCGAGAAGGTCTACAGTTACGGGCTCCCGCGGGCTGATACTGTTCAGGCAGGCCGCCGCAACAGTTGCGCAGGTGCCTGTGCCGCAGGCGAGAGTCTCGCCTGTGCCGCGCTCCCAGACACGCATTTTCAGATGCGCAGGTGAGATGACGTTCACGAACTCTATGTTTGCCTTGTGGGGGAAATGCTCATCCTGCTCAAAAACTCTGCCGTATTTTTCGACATCGAAGGTGCTGACGTCCTCGTCTATGAATGTGACCGCGTGAGGGTTGCCCATAGATACGCAGGTGAAGGTGAACTCCCTGCCATATGCGGCAAGTCTGAGGTCGGTAACAGGCGAAGTTTCTGCCATAACGGGTATCTCGGCCGCCTCGGTTATGGGAGCTCCCATGTCCACCGTAAGGGTGCGTGCGATATCGTTGCCGTCGGTGTTCACGGTTATGAGCTTGATGCCTGCAAGGGTCTCCACAGCTATCTTCTCCTTGTGGATAATGTCCCTGTCGTAGACGTACTTGGCCACACAGCGGATAGCGTTTCCGCACATCTCCGATTCGCTGCCGTCGGGATTGAACATACGCATTTTACAGTCCGCGGTATCACTGGGACAGATCAGCACCAGTCCGTCGGAGCCGATACCGAAGTGACGGTCGCTGACAGCCCGTGCAAGCTGCACGGGAGAGCTTACGCTCTCACCGAAGCAGTTTACATACACATAGTCATTGCCGCAGCCCTGCATTTTGGTAAATCTCATTTATATCACACTCCGAAAAGAAGCTTGTCGTATGTGGGGAAGGGATAGTAGTCTTCGGCGGTGACAGTTTCAGCCTTGTCAGCGGCGCTGCGGAGCTTATCCATAGCAGGGATCATAGTGTCGCGGACGAACTCGGAAGCCTTGATAATATCGCTGATGCCCTTGAACTTGGCAATCGCAGCTTCAAGCTTTGTTGTTGCGGCGTCCATTTCGTCAATAAGCTCTGAAAGCTCGGTCACAAGCTTGGTCTCGTACTTGCAGGCAGCCTTGGAAACGCTCTTCTTCACCGATACTGCGGAAGCTGTGTCAGCTGCAAACTTTGCAACAGCAGGGATAATCTCCTTGCGAGCCATGTCGACCATTGTTACAGCCTCGATGTTGACTGTCTTGACATAGTTTTCAAGCATAATATCACGGCGAGAGAATATCTCGGCTTCGGTGAAGATACCGTGGGAGGTGAGCATATCCACGTTCTTTTTGTCGCAGATGTGAGGCATAGCGTCTGCGGTGGTCTTCAGGTTCATCAGACCGCGCTTCTCAGCCTCCTTTATCCATGAATCATCGTAGCCGTTGCCGTTGAAGATAATTCTCTTGTGATCCTTGATAGTTTTCCTGATAAGATCGTGGAGTGCCTTGTTGAAGTCCTTGGCCTTTTCAAGCTTGTCTGCGAACTGCTTCAGAACCTCTGCAACAGCAGCGTTGAGGTGAATGTTAGCGCATGAAATGCTGTTGGAAGAACCAAGCATACGGAACTCGAACTTGTTGCCTGTGAATGCGAATGGGGAAGTTCTGTTACGGTCAGTGGAATCCTTGCTGAACTTAGGCAGAACATCAACGCCAAGCTGCATTTTTTCTTTCTTTGTGCCGCCGTAGGGCTTGTCAGCCTCGATAGCGTCCAGAACTGCTGTGAGTTCGTCGCCGAGGAAGATAGAGATAACTGCGGGCGGAGCTTCGTTAGCGCCGAGACGGTGGTCGTTGCCAGCGGTAGCGACTGAAAGTCTCAGAAGATCCTGATAATCGTCAACAGCCTTGATAACGGCTGCAAGGAACAGCAGGAACTGTGCGTTTTCAGCGGGAGTCTCACCGGGAGAGAGGAGGTTCTCGCCTGCATCGGTAGAGATAGACCAGTTGTTGTGCTTGCCCGAACCGTTTACGCCTGCGAAAGGCTTTTCGTGAAGAAGGCAAACCAGATTGTGACGGAGAGCCACTTTCTGCATTATCTCCATTGTGAGCTGGTTGTGGTCTGCTGCGATATTTGTTGTATCGTAAATAGGAGCAAGCTCGTGCTGTGCAGGAGCAACTTCGTTGTGCTTGGTCTTGGCAAGTATGCCCAGCTTCCAGAGCTCACGGTCAAGATCGGCCATGTACTCGGCAACTCTCGGCTTGATAGAGCCGAAGTAGTGATCGTCCATTTCCTGTCCCTTTGGAGGCATAGCGCCGAAAAGTGTACGGCCTGTCATGATAAGGTCTTTTCTCTTCTTCCACATATCGCGGTCAACGAGGAAGTATTCCTGCTCGGGACCAACGGAAGTCTTTACGCTCTTGACGCTTGTGTTTCCGAAAAGCTTCAGGATACGGATAGCCTGTTTGTTGAGCGCTTCCATTGAACGCAGGAGAGGTACCTTCTTATCGAGAGCCTCGCCTGTGTAAGAGCAGAATGCTGTAGGAATGTACAGTGTGCCGTCCTTGATGAAAGCGTATGAGGTCGGATCCCAGGCCGTATAGCCGCGAGCCTCGAATGTGGCACGAAGACCGCCTGAGGGGAATGAAGAAGCGTCAGGCTCGCCCTTTACAAGCTCCTTGCCCGAGAACTCCATGATTACGCGTCCGTCGGGGGCAGGGGAAATGAAGCTGTCGTGCTTCTCGGCGGTCACACCTGTCATTGGCTGGAACCAGTGAGTGTAGTGGGTAGCTCCAAGCTCTATTGCCCAGTCCTTCATAGCTGCGGCAACTGCGTTTGCTACGGAGATATCAAGAGGAGTTCCTCTGTCGATAGTCCTTTTCAGGGACTTGTATACCTTTTCCGAAAGCGTTGCCTTCATTATTCTGTCGTCGAATACCATTGAGCCGAAATATTCTGTTACCTTTTCCATAATTATTCTCCTTTACTATCGAGCGATGCTCTTATAAAATCCGCAAAAAGCTTATGCGGTTTGTTTGGCCTTGATTTGAATTCGGGGTGGAACTGTACTCCCACGAACCAGGGGTGATGGGGAAGCTCCACTATCTCCACCAGCTTTTCGTCGGGGGAAAGACCTGCGATGTGAAGTCCCTTTGAGGTCAGTACCTTGCGGTATGCGTTGTTGAACTCATAACGGTGGCGGTGACGTTCATAGATGAGCTCCTCGCCGTATATGCTGCGGCATTTTGAGCTGTCGGACAGCTTGCAGGGATAAAGTCCCAGACGCATTGTGCCGCCCTTCTGATCGATATTCCTCTGCTCGTCCATTATATCGATGACGGGGTAGGGAGTATCGCCGAATTCGGCTGAATTTGCTCCGCTGAGGTCGCATACGTTCCGTGCGTACTCTATCACCGACATCTGCATACCCAGGCAGATACCGAAGAAGGGCACGTTGTTCTCGCGGGCGTAGCGGATAGTCTCTATCATTCCCTCAACGCCTCTGTGACCGAAGCCGCCGGGAACTATCAGTCCGTTGCAGTCAGCAAAGATCTCTGCTGCATTTTCGGCTGTGACCTCCTCGGAGTCTATCCATTTTATTTCCACAGCAGCGTCGTTTACGATACCGCCGTGACGGAGCGCCTCTGCTACCGATAAGTAAGCGTCGTGGAGCTCCACATATTTTCCGACAAGTCCTATAGTTACATTTTTGTGTGCGTTTTCCGCACGGCGTACCATTTCCGTCCATTCGGCAAGGTCAGGAGTGCTGTCTGTGAGACCCAGATGACGGCATACCGAATGAGCAAGTCCCTCATCTTCCAGCCACAGGGGCACCTCATAGAGTGAGGGAGCTGTCAGGTTCTGGATAACGTCCTCCTTGCGGATATTGCAGAAGAGCGCTATCTTCTCCGCCATATCATCGGGTATGCGCTTTTCGGTGCGGCATACGATGATATCGGGCTGTATTCCGATGGAGAGGAGCTCCTTGGTGGAGTGCTGTGTGGGTTTGGATTTAAGCTCCTCGGAGCCTGCGATATAGGGAACAAGTGTAACGTGTATGTAGCAAACGTTCTCGCGGCCCTGTTCGGTGCCTACCTGACGTATGGCCTCAAGGAAGGGGGTGGACTCAATGTCTCCCACCGTGCCGCCTATCTCCGTGATGACTACGTCCGCATTGGCTTCGTTAGCGGCGCTGTACACTCTGTCCTTGATCTCGTTGGTGATGTGGGGAATGACCTGAACGGTTCCGCCGAGGTAGTCGCCGCGGCGCTCCTTGGTGATGACGTTCCAGTAGATCTTTCCCGTGGTGACATTTGAGTGTACCGACAGATTTTCGTCTACGAAACGCTCATAGTGACCGAGGTCAAGGTCTGTCTCCGCACCGTCGTCGGTGACGAATACCTCGCCGTGCTGGAAGGGGGACATTGTTCCCGGGTCAACGTTGATGTAGGGGTCGAACTTCTGTATTGTGACCTTATAGCCGCGCTGTTTGAGAAGCCTTCCCAGTGAAGCCGCCGTGATACCTTTGCCCAGGCCTGAAACGACTCCGCCTGTTACAAAAATGAACTTTGACATTTGCATATGCTCCTTGAATTACATTTATGATAAAGGCAGTCTGCGGATATCGGGAGATTTTCAGATATGATTTTTTAATATCCGCAGAAGCCCTTGTCAGCTTATGCTTTTTCCCACTCTGCCGAATCGTGGAGTGCGTTGTAGCCTTCCTCGCCTGTTCTGATCTTGATTACGTTCTCGATGTCGTAAATAAACATCTTACCGTCGCCGTAGTTGCCTGTGTAGAGGGCTGCCTTAGCTGCTGCAACCACCTTTTCTACAGGAACTGCACATACTGCGATCTCGGCCTTTACCTTGGGAAGCAGATTCATTTCCACAGAAGCTCCGCGGTAGTAGTTCTTCTGTCCGTTCTGCATACCGCAGCCGAGGACGTTTGTAACTGTGATACCCTTTACGTCGATAGCTTCCATAGCTTCAATGAACTGCTGCAGCTTCTGCTGCTTGAATATTACAACAATATTTGTGAGCTTATCTGTGCCGTCAGGTGAAGGAACCGAGTAGTTCTCAACTTCAACTGCCTTGTCAACAGGAACCTTGGGCTTGGAAACCTTTGCTTCCTTCTTCTTGTCAACCTTTTCAACGCTCTTTGCGTCGTCCTTTGTGTAGCCCTTCATGCCGATGTCTGTAAGTGCGGGAGCGAAGTCTGCATATGATGATACAAGACCGTGCTCTGTAACGTCCAGACCTATGATCTCTTCCTGCTCTGAAGCACGGAGACCGATTGTCTTTTTGATTAAGATGAATACCAGTGACATTGAGATAGCTGTGAATACTGCGATAGCTGCGAAGCCTGTGAGCTGTCTGCCCAGGAGTCCGAAGCCGCCGTCGTAGAAAAGACCTGCAAGCTGGTCGCCGTTCTGGTCAACCAGTGAATAACCGGGAACCTCAGGGTTTGCAAGGAGACCAACTGCGATTGTTCCCCATATACCGTTCATCATGTGAACTGCAACTGCACCAACAGGATCGTCGATGTGGAGCTTGTAATCGAGGAACCATACGCCGAAGCATACAAGTAAGCCTGAAACGATACCAACTATTGAAGCACCTACACAGTCTGTTACGTCACAGGGAGCTGTGATACCAACGAGACCTGCAAGTGAAGCGTTAAGACACATTGAAACATCAGGCTTGCCGTATTTTACCCATGTGAATATCATGCAGGTTACTGTTGCGATTGCAGGAGCAACTGTTGTTGTAAGGAATACGGAACCGAGCTGGTCGATAGAAGTACAAGCTGCACCGTTGAATCCGTACCAGCCGAACCAGAGGATAAAGCAGCCGAGAGCACCGATTGTAAGGTTGTGTCCTGGGATAGCGTTTACCTTGATCTCGCCGTCCTTGGTCTTGTGGAACTTGCCTATTCTTGGTCCGAGGATAGCTGCACCTACGAGAGCTGCGATACCGCCGACCATGTGGATATGTGCTGAACCTGCGAAATCGTGGAATCCCCACTGGCTGAGCCAGCCGCCGCCCCAGCCCCAGTGAGCCTCGATAGGATAAACGACTGCACTGATGATAGCTGAGTAAACACAGTAGGATAAGAACTTTGTACGTTCAGCCATTGCACCAGAAACGATAGTAGCTGTCGTTGCACAGAATACAAGGTTGAATACGAAATTTGACCAGTCGAATGAGCCGTAGGAAGTGAAGATATCAAATCCGGGCTGTCCGATTATACCGACTAAGTCCTCACCGAAGAGGAGACCGAAGCCTATAAGAATGAAAACCACTGTACCGATACAGAAGTCCATTAAGTTCTTCATGATGATATTGCCTGCATTCTTTGCACGGGTGAAGCCTGTCTCCACCATTGCGAAGCCTGCCTGCATAAAGAATACGAGAGCAGCGCCGATAAGGAACCATACGCCAAAGACTATACCGTTTGTCTCGTCCATGGCCTGTTGTAAAATTGTCTGAGAGTCCATAGAAATACCTCCTTGAAAAGTTACAGCATAAATTTCAAAAGGGTGTACGACATACTGATATCCTCAGTACATCATACACCCCTTTGTGTATGGAATTAGCGCTACAAACCAAAAAAAGAGAGCTACGGACTCCATATCCGCAGCTCCCTTGCTGTTTACAATGCCATTATAGCCCTTTCATCAGCGTTTGTCAATAGCTTTTTTCAACTTTGTCAGAAATCAATATATTTTTGCTGCTTTAAACGCAAAAAGTACTTGCATTTTTACAAAAGTGATGATTTCAGCCTGATTTTACGTATTTTTTTGAAAAAGTCTCTTGACAATGCTGGTTTAAAGTGCTAAGATAGTATACAAGAACAAAGACGTTTCGTCAGGCTATCTGTCTGTTGAAACGTCTTTTTTATTATGCGATACGGATCAATGGCGCTCCGAATCGGAAAGGCAAGTGAAAGACATGGATAACTTTAGAGATGAAGCTCCATACGAGCTGCAGGGACTTTACGATCCCAGATTTGAACATGATAACTGCGGCATTGGTGCAGTTGTGAACATCAGGGGCGAGCAGTCCAGATACGTTGTGGACAGCGCTCTTACCATCGTTGAAAAGCTGGAGCACCGTGCAGGCAAGGACGCTGAGGGCAAGACAGGCGACGGCGTCGGAATACTTGTGCAGATGCCCTACAGCTTTTTTATAGGTGAAGCGGAACGGCTCGGCCATGACATCGGCAGCGAGGGCGATTTCGGCGTGGGAATGTTCTTCTTCCCTCAGAACGAGATGAAGCGCGGCCAGGCTATGAAGCTCTTTGAGCTTATCATAAAAAAGAACGGCATGGACTTCGTCTGCTGGCGTGAGGTTCCCGTGTCTGCCGATATCCTCGGACAGAAGGCTCATGACAGTATGCCTCATATAATGCAGGCTTTTGTAAAGCGCCCCGATGAATGTCCGAAGGGACTTGACTTTGACAGAAAGCTCTTCATTGCAAGGCGTGAGTTCGAGCACTCCAACGAGAATACATATGTCTGCTCACTTTCCAGCCGTACTATTGTATATAAGGGTATGTTCCTGGTGGACGAGCTGAGAAAGTTCTACAAGGACCTTCAGAGCGAGGACTTCAAGTCCGCTATCGCAACCGTACATTCCCGTTTTTCAACAAACACAAATCCCAGCTGGCAGAAGGCTCACCCCAACCGTTTCATCGTCCACAACGGCGAGATCAACACTATCACAGGCAACGCCGACAAGATGCTTGCCCGTGAGGAGAGCATGACCTGCGAGGCGCTGAAAAACGATATGTACAAGATACTTCCTGCCATAAATGTCAACGGCTCCGACTCCGCAAGACTTGACAATGCACTTGAATTCATGGTAATGTCGGGAATGCCCCTTCCTCTGGCAGTAATGATAACCATTCCCGAGCCCTGGAAGAATGACAGGACCATTTCCAAGTCCAAGTACGACCTCTATCAGTATTACGCTACAATGATGGAGCCCTGGGACGGCCCTGCTTCAATTCTCTTCTCTGACGGCGAGGTAATGGGAGCCGTACTTGACAGGAACGGTCTCCGTCCGTCACGCTACTGCGTTACCGGCGACGGCTTCCTTATACTCTCGTCGGAAACAGGCTGCATAGATATACCTGCCGACAGGATAATCAAAAAGGACAGATTACGTCCCGGAAAGATGCTCCTTGCGGACACGATACAGGGACGCATAATCGAGGACGACGAGATAAAGTCCACATATGCCTCACGCCAGCCCTACGGAGAGTGGCTTGACGCAAATCTTGTCCGCCTCCACGATCTCCATATCCCCAACAAGGGCGTTGAGACCTACTCAGCAGAGCGTCTTGCGAAGCTCCAGAAGGCGTTCGGATATTCCTATGAGGATATACGCACAAGTATACTCCCCATGGCAGAAAAAGGCGCCGAGCCTATAGCTTCCATGGGCAGCGACATACCCCTCCCGCCTCTGGACAAGCAGTCTCCGCCGCTGTTCAACTACTTCCGCCAGCTCTTTGCACAGGTAACGAATCCTCCCTTTGACGCTATCCGCGAGGAGATAGTAACGGATACCAGCGTTTACATCGGCGAGGACGGCAATATCCTTGAGGAGCGCCCCGAGAACTGCCACGTTCTCAAGATCGAGAACCCTATCCTCACCGAGACGGATATGCTCAAGATCAAGTCACTGAACAGGGACGGTCTGAAAAGCGCAGTTATCCCCATAACCTATTATATAGGCACTTCACTTGAAAAGGCTGTGGAGCGTCTGTTCATTGAGGCGGACAAGGCTTACCGCGACGGCGCCTCAATACTTATACTTTCCGACCGCGGCGTGGACGAGTTCCACTGTCCAATACCGTCACTGCTTGCAGTTGCGGCACTTCAGCAGCACCTTGTATCCACGAAAAAGCGCACGGCAGTTGCAATGATACTGGAATCAGCCGAGCCCCGTGAGGTACATCATTTTGCGGCACTTCTGGGCTACGGCGCCTGCGCTGTGAACCCCTACCTTGCACATGAGACCATACGCTCTCTCATTGAGGACGGCACCCTCGACAAGGACTTCTACGCAGCAGAAGACGATTACAATTCCGCAGTCCTTCACGGCATAATCAAGATAGCCTCAAAAATGGGCATCTCCACTATACAGTCCTATCAGGGCAGCAAGCTCTTTGAGGCAGTTGGCATATCAAAAGAGCTCATAGACAGCTATTTTTCCGGAACTGTCAGCCGTATCGGCGGCATAGGCCTCAGCGATATCAGCAAGCGTACAGAGAAGCTCCACACAGCGGCATTTGATCCCCTGGGACTTGCTGTGAACGAAAATATCGGCAGCGCAGGAAGTCATAAGCTCCGCAGCGGAAAGTCCGATCACCTTTACACTCCCGAGACCATACATCTGCTCCAGCAAGCTGCATGGACAGGGAACTATGATACCTTCAAGGCATATTCCGCAGCAATATCCCGCGAGGACAACGAGCTTACCCTCCGCAGTCTCCTTGACTTCAACTATCCCGAAAACGGCGGTATCTCCATTGACGAGGTTGAGTCCGTGGAGGAGATATGCAAGCGTTTCAAGACAGGCGCCATGTCCTACGGCTCCATTTCCCAGGAGGCTCACGAGTGCATGGCAGTGGCTATGAACAGCATAGGCGGCAAGTCCAACAGCGGCGAGGGCGGAGAAAGCCCCGAACGTCTGAAATCGGCCCGCTGCTCCGCTATCAAGCAGGTAGCTTCCGGACGTTTCGGAGTTACCTCAGAGTATCTGGTTTCCGCACAGGAGATACAGATAAAAATGGCGCAGGGCGCAAAGCCCGGCGAGGGCGGACATCTGCCGTCGGGCAAGGTGTATCCGTGGATAGCAAAGACACGTCACTCCACCGCAGGCGTGGGACTTATCTCGCCTCCGCCTCATCATGATATCTACTCCATCGAGGATCTTGCGCAGCTCATCTACGACCTGAAAAATGCCAACGACAAGGCGCGTATCTCAGTAAAGCTGGTATCCGAAGCAGGTGTTGGAACTGTTGCGGCAGGCGTTGCCAAGGCAGGTGCGCAGGTAATACTTATTTCGGGCTATGACGGCGGTACGGGCGCAGCTCCCAAGAGCTCCATTTACAACGCAGGACTTCCCTGGGAGCTGGGACTTGCAGAGGCACATCAGACCCTCATGCTCAACGGACTCCGTTCAAGAGTCCGTATAGAGACTGACGGCAAGCTCATGACAGGACGCGACGTTCTTGTGGCAGCACTTCTCGGTGCTGAGGAATTCGGCTTTGCAACAGCTCCGCTGGTAACAATGGGCTGCGTGATGATGAGAGTCTGCAATCTGGATACCTGCCCAATGGGTATAGCTACCCAGAATCCCGAGCTCCGCAAGCGTTTCCGCGGCAAGCCCGAGTACATCGTGAACTTCATGCATTTCATCGCACAGGAGCTCCGCGAGTACATGGCAAAGCTGGGAATACGCACGGTTGACGAGCTTGTGGGACGCACGGATCTGCTGAAAACAAAGAGAGAGTCGTCCATCGACTTCACAAATATACTGTCAGACGGACAGTCCAACGAAAAAAATCACTTTGATCCCGCAGATATTTTTGATTTTGAGCTTGACAGTACCATAGACCGCCGTGTTATAATAAAGAAGCTGGGAGCTGCTCTGAAAAACGGTTCGTCCAAGAGCATTTCCATTGACGTTGTTAATACGGACCGCTCCGTGGGAACTCTCACAGGTGCTGAGATAACCCGTATCCACGGCGAGAACGTTCTTGACGACGACACATTCAGGGTTAAATGTGCAGGCAGCGGCGGACAGTCCTTCGGCGCGTTCATACCAAAGGGACTTACGCTGGAGCTCTGCGGCGACAGCAACGACTACTTCGGCAAGGGACTTTCAGGCGGAAAGCTTGTGCTCTATCCCCCTGAAAATGCCGGCTTTAAGGCTGACGAGAACATAATCGCAGGCAACGTTGCGCTCTACGGAGCTACATCGGGCAAGGCCTTCATCAGCGGAATAGCAGGCGAGCGCTTCTGCGTGAGAAACTCCGGAGCTATAGCCGTCTGCGAGGGCGTGGGCGACCACGGCTGCGAGTACATGACAGGCGGACGTGCTGTTATCCTCGGAGGCACGGGCAAGAACTTCGCCGCAGGAATGTCGGGCGGTATCGCCTATGTTCTCGACGAAAAACATGATCTCTACACCCGTCTGAACAAGGCTCTGGTATCACTGGAAGCGGTTACGGCCGATGTGGATATCGCAGAGCTGAAGGCTATCATCACCGAGCACGCCGAGGCTACGGGCTCAGCGAAGGCAAAGGCCATACTTGCGGAATTTGACCGCTATCTGCCTTGCTTCAAGAAGATAATACCTCACGATTACGCAAAGATACAGAAGACAGTCAGATCTCTCGAACTTTCGGGAGTATCACATGAAAAGGCCGAAATAGAAGCCTTTGAGATAATAAGAAAGGAGGCGTGAGCCATGGGAAAAGCAACAGGATTTCTTGAATACACAAGAACCGAGACAACGGCTAAGGAGCCTCTTGAAAGAATAAAGGACTTCAACGAGTTTCACGTTCCGCTCCCTGATGACAAACGCAGGGAACAGGCGTCACGCTGTATGGACTGCGGAGTACCCTTCTGCCAGAACGGAAAAATGCTCTGCGGAATGGTGTCGGGCTGTCCGCTGAACAATCTCATTCCCGAGTGGAACGACCTCATCTATCACGGACAGAAGGAGCAGGCGCTGAGCCGTCTGCTCATGACCAACAACTTCCCCGAATTCACATCGAGGGTATGTCCCGCGCTCTGCGAAAAGGCTTGTATCTGCGGAGTTTACGACAGTCCCGTTACGGTAAAGGAAAACGAGAATTCGATAATAGAGT
Source organism: uncultured Ruminococcus sp. (assembly GCF_947301925.1). Taxonomy (GTDB): domain Bacteria; phylum Bacillota; class Clostridia; order Oscillospirales; family Ruminococcaceae; genus Ruminococcus. Next base: position 89,130 of record NZ_CAMYUE010000009.1, on the reverse strand, counting down.
ACGGCTTTGAGAACGGGCTCATCAAACCCCAGCCTCCCGCTGTAAGAAGCGGCAAGCGCGTAGCCGTCATCGGCTCGGGTCCCTCGGGACTTGCCGCCGCCGATACCCTCAACAGACGCGGTCACAGCGTCACGGTGTTCGAGCGCTTCGACAGAGTGGGCGGACTGCTGATGTACGGTATCCCGAATATGAAGCTGGAAAAGCACATCATCGAGCGCCGTGCGGAGCTCATGCGTGCAGAGGGCGTTGAGTTTGCGGTAAATTCAAACGTTGGCGATAATATCTCCGCCGACGACATAATGAGCGGCTTCGACGCTGTAGTGCTTGCCTGCGGCTCGTCCAATCCCCGTGATATAAAGGCAGATGGACGCGACGCAGAGGGTATATACTTCGCGGTGGACTTCCTGAGATCCACCACAAAGAGCCTGCTTGATTCGGGTCTTTCCGACGGCAGATACATCTCCGCAAAGGATAAGGACGTAGTTATCATAGGCGGCGGTGATACGGGCAATGACTGCGTCGGAACTTCCGTGCGCCACGGCTGCAAGTCTGTGACGCAGCTGGAAATGATGCCCAAGCTCCCCGACGAGAGAGCCGAAAACAATCCGTTCCCGGAATGGCCCAGGGTATGCAAGACCGACTACGGTCAGGAGGAGGCTATCGCGGTATTCGGTCACGATCCGCGTATCTACTGCACCACCGTCAAGGAGTTCATCAAGGACGAAAAGGGCGCATTATCGGCAGTAAAGACTGTAAAGCTGGAATTTGTTGCTGATCCTGCAAGCGGCAGAAAGGTGCCGAAGGAGATAGAGGGCAGCGAGGAGATACTTCCCTGTCAGCTGTGTCTTATAGCCGCAGGCTTCCTGGGCTGTCAGAGCTATGTTGCGGAGGCCTTCGGCGTTGAGCTGGATCAGCGCACCAATGTGAAAACGGGCTCCGGCTTACACAAAACAAATGTTGAAAAGGTATTCACCGCAGGCGATATGCACATCGGACAGTCACTGGTAGTCCGCGCCATACGCGAGGGCCGTGACGCAGCCGCCGAGGTGGACGAATATCTCATGGGATACACCAATCTGAAATAGAGGAGGACAAAATGGTTTATACAGAAAATGAGATCCTGCAATATATCGAGGAAAACGATGTCAAGTTCGTCAAGCTTACCTTCTGCGACCTGCACGGCAGGCTGAAGAATATATCCATACTTTCATCGGAGCTGGCAGTCACCTTCGAGCGCGGAGTCCGCGTGGCTGCCAAGAAGATATCCGGCTTTGAGGCCGCAATGGGGAAGGATCTTTTCCTTTTCCCCGATGCAAAGACCATGACCGTTCTGCCGTGGAGGCCTCAGCAGGGCAGGGTCATCCGTATGTTCTGTTTTATCCGCTATCAGGACGGTACTCCCTTTGAGGGCGACAGCCGCTATTTCCTCAAAAAGGCCATGAAGGCTGCGGTGTCTGCGGGCTATTGCTTCCGCTTCGGTACCTCCTGCGAGTTCACACTTTTCCGTCTGGACGATAACGGACTTCCCACCAAAACTCCTCATGATTTTGCAGGCTACTGCGATACGGCTCCCGACGACAAGGGCGAGAATATCCGCCGTGACGTCTGCCTGACCCTTGAGCAGATGGGCATACAGCCCGTTTCCTCACGTCATGAGAGCGGCAGCGGTCAGCACGAGATAGACTTCAATTCATCCTCGGCATTGAAAGCGGCAGATACCTTCCTCAGCTTCAGATCGGCGGTAAAATCCGTTGCCGAGACTCACGGTGTACACGCAAGCTTCATGCCCAAGCCGCTGCGGAATGACTGCGGAAACGGTATGCACATCAGCTTCACTGTATTCCCTGACAGTGATTTTCTTGAGGAGCGCGGAGCCGAGTGCGGTGACATCGTCAAAAGCGCCGCCGCAGGTATCATGGAGCATATCCGCGAGTTCACCATGCTGACCAATTCCACAGTGAATTCCTATGCAAGACTGGGAGAGTTCACAGCTCCCCGTGATATAATCTGGTCGGACGAGGAGGGCTCGCAGCTTATCCGTATGTCTCCCGACAGCGATGATGTTTCAGTTGAGCTGAGAGCGGCTGACTGCGTATGCGACCCGTATCTGGTGCTGGGACTTATGATATATTCCGCTCTGGAGGGCATCTCCTCGGGAGCAGTTCTTCCCGAAAAGAACAGCGGCACCGAGCGCCTTCCCGAAACTCTTGAGGCTGCGGCCGATATCGCGGAAAAGTCGGAGTTCCTGAAAAAGTATATCCCCGAAAATATCCTTGAAGTCCTCATACGACACAGCCGTGAGGAGTGGAAGGAGTTCATCTCCGCCTATGACAAGGAAGCATTCGAGGACAAGAAGTATTTCTGCTCACTGTAATGGAGGTTCATTTTGGAAAAGATCCTTGTAGTTTCAAGCAGCAAGTCTGCTTCCGAAGCTCTGCTTGATTTCCTCCGCGGATCGTTCAAATGCGCTCCGAAGATAGTCGAATCGGCATATCAGGCGAAAACACTTCTTGAATCCGATATAATGACCGAGCTTGTAATGATAAATTCGCCGCTTATGGACGAATCGGGAGTAGAATTTGCCGAGTACGTCACCGAAAACACCACGGCGAACTGCATACTGCTCATAAAGGCAGAGGCTGCCGAAAAGATAAGCGAGCGTGCCGAAAAAGCGGGAGTCATCATCGTTGGCAAGCCGTTCAGCAGGACTATCCTGTATCAGATAGTCAGGACGGTGGACATAGCGGTGAACCGCTCCGCCGAGCTGTATCTCAGAAATGCCCGTCTTGAGGAAAAGATCAACGAGATACAGACCATTGACAAGGCCAAGTTCATGCTCATGGAGTACAAGGACATGACCGAGAGCGAGGCACACGCCTATATCGAGCAGTACGCCATGAACAAGCGGAAAAAGAAAAGCATCGCCGCTCTTGCCATAATCGACAAGCTCAGCGAGCAGTATCTTTAGAGGTGCGGAATGTTTGACACGATACACGAAGAATGCGGAGTTTTCGGCATTTTTGAGAATAAAACAGCCAATGTGGCTGCTTCTGTATATTTCGGTCTGTATGCTCTCCAGCACAGAGGTCAGGAGAGCTGCGGCATAACGGTCTGCGACGACGGCATATTCCGTCATAAACGTGCAGACGGTCTCGTTTCCGAGGTGTTCACCCGCGAGGAGCTGGACAAGCTTGGCTGCGGGAACATGGCTGTGGGACACGTCCGCTATTCAACAACGGGAGGTCACAGCCACAATAATATCCAGCCTCTTGTTATACGTCATATCAAGGGCAATATGGCTCTTGTCCACAACGGAAATCTCGTCAATGCGGCGGAGCTGCGCCGCTCCTTTGAGATGTCGGGCGCCATATTCCACGGCACCTCAGACACAGAGGCCATAGCCTATTCCATAGTCCGCGAGCGTCTCACCAGCAGCTCTACGGAGCAGGCTGTTGAACGCGCTATGCCGTTCATCAGGGGAGCTTATTCCTGCATACTCATGACAGCCACAAAGCTTGTGGCCTTCCGCGACCCTGACGGCTTCCGTCCGCTGTGTATAGGAAAAACTCACGACGGCGCCTATGTTGTGGCTTCCGAGTCCTGCGCACTGGAAACGGTGGGAGCCGATTTTATCCGCGACGTGGAAGCGGGGGAGATAGTGGTCATAGACAAGGACGGACTGCGCTCCATAACCACCAACTGCTGCCAAAAGAAGCATATCTGTATTTTTGAATACATCTACTTTGCCCGTCCCGACTCTGTCATAGAGGGAATATCGGTCCACCATGCAAGGCTGAAGGCAGGCGAGCTCCTTGCCAGGTACAGCCCCGTGGAGGCTGATATAGTCATAGGAGTTCCCGATTCGGGACTTGACGCGGCTCTGGGCTATGCAAACGCAAGCGGTATCCCTTACGGTATCGGCTTCATCAAGAACAAGTACATCGGCAGGAGCTTTATACAGCCTCAGCAGGATCAGCGCGAGAATGCAGTAAAGATAAAGCTGAACGCAGTCCGCGAAAGCGTCTGCGGCAAGCGCGTCATAATGATAGACGACTCCATAGTACGCGGCACTACCAGCGCCCGTATCGTGCGGCTTCTCCGTGAGGCAGGGGCAAAGGAGGTACACGTCCGCATATCCTCGCCGCCCTTTCTGCACTCCTGCTACTTCGGAACGGATATAGATTCCGAGGAGAATCTCATTGCGGGAAAGTGCAGCTCTACTGATGAGATAGCAAGGTATATCGGAGCCGACAGCCTTGCATACCTGCCCGGGGAATGTCTGGGCGATCTTGTGGACAACAGGTTCGGCTGCTGCAATGGCTGCTTTACGGGAGAATATCCTGTGGATACTTCAGGAGCAGGCTATAAAAATAAATTTGACGAAAAAATACACAGATAAATATGCACATCAAAGGCGATGTGCAGTGTATACTAAACCTATTATTCGGAGTGATAAACTATGTGTACAATAATGGCATACTGCGGCGTCAGCGGCGGTACAGGAAAGGTCATGGAGGGACTGAAGGCGACTGTATCACGCGGTCCCGACGACCAGAGGATAATAAAGGTGCCCGACGGTATCCTTGGCTTTCAGAGGCTTTCCATAATGGGACTTACTCCCGAGGGAATGCAGCCCTTTGAGCTTGACGGAGACTTTGCAGTCTGCAACGGCGAGCTGTACGGCTTCCGCCCGCTGAGAGACAAGCTCATTGATATGGGCTATGTATTCAGGAGCGACAGCGACTGTGAGATCATACTGCCGCTGTACAGGGAGTACGGCACTGATATGTTCGCAATGCTGGACGCAGAATTTGCCTGCGTGATATACGACAGCACGGAGAGGCAGTTCATTGCCGCCCGTGATCCCATAGGCATACGACCGCTTTACTACGGCTTTGACGAGGACGGCACAATGGCATTTGCCAGCGAGCCGAAGAATCTGGTCAGGTTCTGCAAGGAGATAAAGCCCTTTCCTCCCGGACACTATTATAAGGACGGCAAGTTCCACTGCTACTGCGATATAACGGCGGTTGACGAGGTGATACACGACGACCTTGAAACGGTGTGCGGAAATATCCATGACAAGCTTGTGGCAGGCGTGAAAAAGCGTCTTGACGCCGACGCAAAGGTGGGCTTCCTGCTTTCGGGCGGTCTGGACTCCTCCCTTGTCTGCGCCATTGCACAGCGTGAGAGCGACAAGCCGATCCGCACATTTGCCATCGGCATGAACACCGACGCTATCGACCTGAAATACGCAAAGCAGGTGGCGGACTACATCGGCAGCGACCACACTGAGATAATCATGACCAGCGACGATGTTATAAACGCTCTTGAAGACGTAATACACCTTCTCGGTACCTACGATATCACCACTATCCGCGCAAGCATGGGTATGTATCTGCTGTGCAAGGGAATACACGAGCAGACTGATATCCGCGTACTGCTGACAGGCGAGATATCCGACGAGCTCTTCGGCTATAAGTACACGGATTTTGCTCCCTCTGCCGAGGCTTTTCAGGCAGAGTCCGTAAAGCGTGTCCATGAGCTCCATATGTATGACGTTCTCCGTGCGGACCGCTGTATATCCGTAAATTCACTGGAAGCGAGAGTGCCCTTCGGCGACCTTGACTTCGTGAAGTACGTTATGGCCATAGATCCCGAGATGAAGCTGAACAAGTACAACAAGGGAAAGTATCTGCTTCGCCATGCCTTTGAGGGGGACTATCTGCCCCATGATATCCTCTACCGTGAAAAGGCTGCCTTTTCCGACGCTGTGGGACACTCGATGGTGGACTATCTCAAGGAATACGCCGAAAAGCATTATTCGGACGAGGAGTTCGAGCTCCTCTGCACGAAATACGATCACGCCAAGCCCTTCACCAAGGAGTCGCTGCTGTACCGCGAGATCTTCGAGAAGTATTACCCTGACAACAGCGGCATGATCGTTGATTTCTGGATGCCCAACAAGGAGTGGGAGGGCTGCAACGTAAACGACCCCTCCGCAAGAGTTCTCTCCAACTACGGCGAGAGCGGTAAATGATTATACGTCTTATAAAATGAAAACAGCCGCAGGCATAACCCTGCGGCTGTTGTTTGTTTTATTATTCGATAGTTACTTTCTTCATTATCTGAGGAGTTACAGGCTTGTCGCTGTAGTCTGTCTCGCACTCTGCGATCTCGTCAACAACCTCCATGCCCTCAACTACCTTGCCGAAAGCGGCATAGTTGCCGTCAAGGTGAGGAGCGTCCTCGTGCATGATGAAGAACTGGGAGCCTGCGGAATCGGGCATCATTGAACGAGCCATTGAGAGTACGCCTCTTGTGTGCTTCAGGTCGTTCTTAACGCCGTTTGCAGCAAACTCGCCCTTGATATGCCAGCCGGGACCGCCTGTGCCTGTACCGTTGGGGCAGCCGCCCTGTATCATAAAGCCGGGGATAACTCTGTGGAAGGTGAGTCCGTCGTAAAAGCCCTGCTTCACAAGCTTTTCAAAGTTTTCGCATGATATGGGAGCTATATCGGGATAGAGCTCTATCTTGATCTTCTTTCCGTTTTCCATTTCAATGATTACCATTATTTTTCCTCCTTTAGTCTATCACCAGAGTGAAGTCCATTTTGGGCTCGATATACTCTGTGGTGGTCTGAGGCTCCTGAACCTCTTCTCCGCCTGAGCTGTCGTCGTTGTACTTTTTGGAATTGCGTCTGTATTCGTCTATTATGGACAGTGTGGTGGTAGGCATATTAGCTTCCTCGGGAGATGTGACCGGTATGGTCTCGATCACCTTGCCGAGAATATTTGTAACAGTTTCATACTGGCGCTCGGTAGTAGTCTCGATGAGGGAAGGAGGCTCAAGCTGACCGGTTACAGGCGGATCAGTTATGAGATGGAACTGAGCAGTGGACTCGGTAGTGTGTTCCCTGGCTTCCTTCTGTGCCTGTATAGCGCTTGTCACGCATGATCTTGTTGCAATGATAATGAGTATGCAGACCGCTGCGGCTATAAGCAGTGAGATTATCCTGCCTTTATCCTCCATATTGTTCTCCTTTCCTCAGCCTTGCTGAAAACAGTTTATATTATTATATCCTATTGAGCGAAAAAAGTCAATAGCATAAGAAAACGGCAGCCCATGGGGACTGCCGTTATTGTTATTAACCAATATAGTTTATAGCTGCCTTGTAGTAATCGTAAAGAGCGCACATAGCGTACTTCTCACTGTTATCATAAGGGTTGTTGAATGCGTCGTTGGCATAGGACAGGGCTGAAGCCTTGAATGTAGAAGTGCCGTTGGTGGTCTTGACTGTTACAGTGTGGTTATCGCCAAGCTTATGAGCAGAAATGCCCGGAATAGTTACCTGATAGTTCGTGCCCACCTTTTTGGGAGTGTATTTCTTGCCGTCAACAGTCACGGCAACGCTGCCCTTATAGGATTCCTGCGGTCTGATAGTGAACACCAGTGAGGTATCGGCGTCAATAGTGAGAGCATATCCGATATTGCTCAGGTCGGCGGTAACGATGTTCTTGACTTTTGCTTTCTTGCCCAGTTCTGTCTGGTACATATCGAAGTTTTTTCTGTAGTCGAGAGCCTTTTTGCAGCATTTTCCCATTGCCTTATGTTCGGTGCCGAGAGTCCAGGGTTTTCCCGAATGAACGGAGAGGTACTGCTGCATATAGTAGCCGTAGTCATTTATGGAGCTGATAAGTCCCCAGAGCTTTTCACCGTCGCTCTCGTCGAACTTATTCAGGTAGGATTCCGCGGTGGCTGTGGTGGTAATGGTCTGCTCCTCGCCTTCATCGTCGTAGTAATAAAGGGTAGCCTTTACATCATCGGCCATGGAGACCGAATCCAGCATACAGGTAAAGCCGTAGGCAGTCTTATCGCTGTTCATTTTGTCGGGGTCGAATTCTGCTGTCTGCTTCTTGCCGTTTACCTCGAATTCAACGTAGGAATAGGGCTGATTTTCTTCCGGAATGATTGAAAGGTCGGCATAGAAATTAAGGCTTATAGCGCCGCCCAGTGTCATTGAGTTTTTGGTGAATTCAGGTATTACTGGTGTTTCATAATATATCGTAACTTCGCTGATATAACAGGAGTTACCATATTCACCCGTGCAGCCCAGTCTGGCATAAGTGTCATTTATACCCGTAAATTTAAAAACATTTCCATAAGCTTCAGATAATACTCCATTACCTACCTCGGGTATACCATCATTACCTTTGCGTTTCAAATCTATACGAGTTATTATTGTACCGTCTAAAGAGGATACTTTGGCACCATAAGATACGTATTCGCTCCTATATAGCCAAATACTTTCATTAAAAATATCCTTATCAGCTGCAATTTTGAAGTGAGTTCCATATTGGGTTTTATCCGGATAAATAATTTCACCTGTTGGTCCAACACCCGGAACAGATACATATATATTCTCGGGTATTGTGATAGTTTCTGAGGCTTCTACATATCTGATTGCAGCCATTGCGGTCATATTTGGCTTAACATTTGCATTTTTCGCAGGCAGCGCGCCTCCCAAAAGCACAATAGCAAGCAAGGTTCCCGCTGCTTTTTTTAATAGACCTTTCATAAAAACATCTCTCTTAAAAGTTTTCGGACAAAATGTGTATCCGTAATTAAATGATATCATAAACAGGCAGAATAGTCATCCGCCTGAGCAAAAAAACTGCCGCCTTGTACCGGCGGCAGTTCTGTATATCCTGTTCATTCAAGGAGTCCGCGTATGCCTTTTTCCTTGAAGGCCTTCTTGTAGTACACAAGCTCCTCCTGAATGATATCGTCGATGACCTTCATGCCCAGGAGCTCCACGGGAGCCTTGTCATCGGTGAGTATGCGGTCTCCCGCCTCATATGGGACAAGCTTTGACTGCACCACATTCATCATGCGGATGAGGTCGTCCTGTGTGAGGGCTTCGGTATTTCTGGCGAGAAGCTCCGTCATACCGCCGTTATCCGAGGCGAAAAGCTCTCGGTTGGAGGAGAAGTCCACATCGGCGGTATATACGTTGGCGAATACCGACGAGATAGTGTCCGCCAGGTAATTGTTGATACTGTCGGAGCTGTCGGAGCGCATATTCATATTCACCACCATGACGCCGTTTTCGTTGAGGTGTTTTTTCACCAGCGTGAAGAACTCCACCGAGGACATCTGGAAGGGGATAGTGATGTCCTGATAGGCGTCCACCATGATGACGTCGTATTTTTTGTCACAGGCCGCAAGAAAGGCTCTGCCGTCGTAGGTGGTGACCTTTATATCCTCGGGAAGCTCGAAATACCTGTGTGCAAGGTCGGTTATTTTGTCGTCTATCTCCACGCCCTCGGCCTCAGCGCCGCTGAAGTAGTTCATGCACTGTTTTGCGTAGGTGCCTGTGCCCATGCCCAGAACGAGAATATCCGCAGTATCGGGGGACTCCGTCATAAGTGGAGCCGCCATTGCGTAATCGTAGTACATATCCGAGAGCTCGCCTGATTTGACGTATACCGACTGCACTCCGAATAGCACATTTGTGGAGAGGTAGGTATTCTCCTCGTCCTCCTTGACCTGCAGGTAGTTGTATACGGATTCGCCCTCATAGGTGAGACCCTTCTCCCAGAAGGCGAAGCCCATGGAGGGAGAGGCAAAGCAGCAGACTATGAAAAGCGCAGAGGCTATGGCAGTCTTTGCTGCGCCGCGCTTTGAGCTTATGAAGTATACCAGTCCTATGACAAGCATTATGCCTGCGAAGATAAGGAAGGTGACGGCGGTTCCCACGGCGGGTATGGAGATGAAGGTTGGGACGAATGTGCCTATTATGGAGCCTATGGTGTTTGCGGCTCCGAGAGTGCCCACAGTTCTGCCGCTGTCGTCAAGGGAGTCCACGGTGTACTTTACCAGTGAGGGCGTGACTGTTCCGAGGAGGAAAAGCGGATATACGAACACCACCATGCAGGTGATGAAGGCTGCCCATATGAGGAAATTGGTGTTTACGGTGACTACCAGCAGACCTGCAATGGCTGCGATAGCCAGCTTGCCGATGAAGGGAACGGCCGCTATCCATACGGCGGCAACGAGTATCCTGCCGTAGAGCTTATCGGGATCGGGGTTCTTGTCGGCGCTTCTGCCGCCGTAGATATTGCCCAGAGCCATGGCTATCATTATCGTACCGATTATTATTGTCCAGACTATCTGCGAGGAGCTGAAATAGGGTGCCAGCAGTCTGCTTGCGCCCAGCTCCACGGCCATTACGGACATACCTGCAAAGAACTCCGTCATGTACAGGTACCATTTGTTTTTCAGTATCTTGGGAAGGGGCTTTTTTTCAGCCGCCGTTGTATTGTTCTTTTTCATTTTTTCTCCAGTCATTAAGATATATTATCAGTGCGGACTTCTCCGCAGATTGCATCACAAAAAGAATTATATCACAAGGACGGCTTTTTGTAAAGAGGAATAACTTCATAGCCTCGGCGCATATGCTTTATCGGGAGGAGATATTATGCAAAACGGAAATCTCGATATGGAAAGATACAAGCAGGAGATGATGAAGCTCTACAGCAGGAGCACCTCTCCCGAAGATACGGCAGGGGAGCTTCCCGAAGCAGCCCACGCATACGATGAACAGCCCGCGGAGATAAGCGATGTAGATGAGAACGCTCCCGATGATACGGTCTACGCCGAGCATACGGACGAGGACAGCAACGGCATGGAGGAGGACTACAACAGCCGCTTCCCCGAGCCTGATCTGTCGGGACTTGATACGGACGGAGGCACGGCTTCCACTGAGGACGATGTGCCTCCCGAGTACGACAGGTCGGAGCTTCTTGGAGCCGAAAAGGGCTATATCCTTGTGAACGTGCGGACGGGAGACGATTCCTCAGCGGTGGCGGGAGCCATGGTTTTGGTGACCGCGCTTGTGGACGGGAAAAGGCTGGTGCTGGCCTCGGGAGAAACGGACGAAAGCGGTATCTCGCCGCGGTTTGAGCTGCCTGCCCCCGACCTTATACATTCACAGGCTCCCGACCCCGACAGGCGTCCCTATGCACTCTATGACGTAAGCGTTTCCGCGGAGGGCTTTTTCCGTGCAAGGAGCGTTGACGTACCTGTGTTTTCGGGGATAACCTCTGTGCAGAACTTCAATCTCATACCTGTGCCGCTTATGATGAACAGCTCCGACGAGACAGTGACCTATTACAATGCTGAGCCGACGTTCGGCGGCGGAAAGGAGTGAGCCATGCTTACAGGCACGCCCTTTATCCCGGAGACCATAACAGTGCATCTGGGCTTTCCCGACGCTGAGGCGCCCGATGTTACGGTGGGCTTTTCCTCATATGTCAAGAATGTGGCCTCCAGCGAGATATACCCCACATGGCCCGAGAGCGCTCTCCGCGCCAATATCTACGCCATAGTGTCCTTTGCGCTGAACCGCATATACACCGAGTGGTACCGCTCAAGGGGCTACAGCTTCGACATAACCGCAACTACACAGTTCGACCAGAAGTTCATAAACGGCCGTGAGTACTTCAGGAACATAAGCTATCTCGTTGACGAGCTTTTCAACGACTATGTCAGGCGTCAGGGCAGCGTCGAGCCGCTGTTCACCGCCTTCTGCAACGGTACCACCACCACCTGCGCAGGGCTTTCACAGTGGGGGACGGTGGAGCTGGCCAACCGCGGGCTTACGCCCTATGAGATACTGCAATACTACTACGGCGGGGACATCGACATCGTGAAGAACGCTCCCGTGCGCACAGCCATGCCCTCCTATCCCGATACAGAGCTGAAAAACGGCTCCTTCGGCAACGACGTGAAGTACATACAGGTATGGCTCAACCGTATATCGGGCAATTTCCCTGCCATACCCAAGATACCTGCCGCAGACGGAGTTTTTGACAGCGCCACCGAGGCGGCTGTGAGGAAGTTCCAGCAGGTTTTCGGTTTGCAGGAGACGGGGGCGGTCAATGCCTCTACATGGTACAGGATAAGCTATATCTATACCAGCGTCAAGCGTCTGGCGGAGCTGGATTCCGAGGGAGTGCGCTTCGAGGAGATCTCACCGCAGTTCGCAGAGGAGCTCAGTATAGGTATGCAGTCCATCGAGGTGAGTATGCTGCAATACTACCTTGCCGTTATCGGAGCCTACTACGAGGCGGTGATACCCGTGGAGATAACGGGCTATTTCGGCGAGCAGACCGAGCGCTCGGTGAAGTCCTTCCAGCGGGTATTCGGACTTCCTCAGACGGGAGTGGTGGACAGAGCCACCAGGAACGACCTTTTCCGCGCATATCAGGGCATAGTTGAAAGCGTTCCTCCGAAATACACAGCCGTAGCTCTCTATCCGGGGACGGTGCTCCGCGAGGGAGCAAGGGGAGAATCGGTGCGCATCATACAGCAGTACCTCACCTACATCAACAGGAGCTATCCCGAGATACCTGCGGTCAGCGATACGGGCTATTTCGGTCCGCTTACAAAGCAGTCCGTCACTGCCTTTCAGCGGCAGTTCGGCATTGACCCGTCGGGTATAGTGGGAGCTGTGACCTGGGACAGCATAGCGGGAGTATATTCCGACCTGCGCTACGGCTTCGACAAGCGTCCATACCAGAATCCCGGTTATACCATAAAGTAGGGGAGGCGCACTTGTCGCCGTGAATTCCTGACAGTAAAAACTCCCCTCACGGGGAGGGGAGATATTTTTATGATTCAAGATCAACATAGTGTTTGCCATTTTTTTTGTAGCAATGAAGAGTTGATTTATAGATGTTTTCTTTGGTCAGATAGAAACCAGGGTTAGTTGCACCTGTCTTAAAATAGCTATCCAATTTAGTTTTATAATAATCATTCTCGCATTCAATCTGCTTTTTAGGCTCATATATATTGCCATTTTTTATACCGCGATATATACACAACCATACGTTTCTATATACCCCATCATCACATTTAATCTCATTATCTGTTAATCCCCAAACACGGTTTTCTGTACCATATTTTTCTATTCTTATTTTACTAAAATGTATATTATCTCCATTTGATTTTGAAAAAGTGGCTACTTTGGGACCGTCTGGCCAACTTCTTGCATTAAGTTTGTCGACAGTTAACGTAAAAGTAACCGTTGTCTCCCCTTGCTTATAAGCCAATGATAAGTCTTTGTATACAATATCTTTAGCATTAGCTTCAATAACGTTAACGAAAGAGTTATCCGAATTAGGCTTGTTGAGCGATGACGGAACAGTCACCGCAGCAGATAGAGAAACAGCTGCAAGAGTGGTACATAGTACCTTTTTAAAAGTGTTTTTCATTAGTATCATTCCTTTTTGGTATTTAAGGCTGATGAATTAACCTTATGTGAAGCATTATACAACAATAAAAGTTAAATGTCAAGTAATTTATTTATAAATATTTAAACAGGAGATGATTTTATGCCATACACAGATGAACAGAGAAAGGAACATATCCGCGAGCTTCAGGGCTACCTGTATGCCATATCCATGTTTGACAGGAGGATACCCCAGGTGCTGCCCGACGGAGTTTACAACACCGACACCAAGAACGCGGTGGAGGCCTTTCAGCGGGTGTACGGTCTCCCGGTAACAGGTGAGACCGACAGCCGTACATGGGAGACAGTGACAAGGGTCTACAGGGAGTACCTTGACGGCGAGCCTGCGGCATATCACGCCTTTCCGTCGCGGAGCTTCACTGCCTCGGTGGGAGACAGCGGCGAGCTGGTGTATATCATACAGGCCATGCTGTGGAAGGCAGCGGCCTGGTACGACAATATGCCGAAGGTGAATGTGTGCGGCGAATACGACGAGGAGACCGCCGCTGCCGTGAGAGTGTTCCGACGCTGCTGCGGACTGCCCGACAGCGGATGTGTGGACTGCGCGGCGTGGAATATGCTGGTACATTTCCTTGAAAACAGGTAAAGCTGAAATGTCTTAGCATTTTTGAGTTTTGTGCAATCCGCCGAGATATGTATTTTATATGAATGATGATTTTGTTTTTTATTGACATATGCTGCCGGCTGATGTTAAATATACAGCGTAAGGACGATCGATCAGACTTAGCAAAATATGTATTATGAAAAGGACGATTAAAATGAAAAACATTATCAAAAAGATCTCTGTAGCAGCAATGGCACTGACTCTTCTCGGAACAGGAACAGCTATCACAAAGAACGTATGCCCTGAGTGCGATCACACTCTCAGCGCAAGTGCCGAACTCAATCATCAGTATGCTTTCTGGAAGTACACAAATGAGGTTGAGGGTAATTATGTAATTACATGGGCCTGGTACAAGTGCATCAACAATGACGGCGCTAAGTATAAGGTTCGTTGGCAGTGCCACCACATCTGATCTCAGTAAGGACAGAATTATCGTAAGAAATGCTTGATAAGAAGCTCCCTTCAGTATGAGGGGAGCTTTTTTGCGTCTGTGCGGCGGGAACTTCTGAAGATCCGAGCTTTTGTGAAGGGAAAACTCCCGTTTACTCCGTTTTTTATGCTGTTTGCTCCTGTTTTGTTGCAAAACAGAGATAGTACGGGTAGAATGATGACTGTAAGGTAAATGCGGCGGATAAGCCGGCAAGGCCGCATTGACAAACGCATAATTTTATTATGAAAGGACTATTTATTATGAAAAACATCTTTAAAAGAGCAGCAGCATTCGCAATGGCATTTACTCTTCTCGGAGCAGGAACAACTATCACTAAAAACGTATCACCCAAGTCCGACACAACTATCACAGCAGACGCAGCAAGGAACACTCACGCCTACAGGGTAAAATCAAGGTTCGCTTACGGTATCTCAATGGTTTACTGGGGAACTATACAGACAGGTACGGTTCTGGATTTTGATGTAAGCGGCGGCAACTGGGTAGTAAACATCAATATCTATGAGGGCACGGTTCTCGAGCTCGATTCAAGCGGAAAGTGCATAAGCGGATACGATCCTGTATCGGGCTGGAACTGGAAGGGCTATTATTTCAACAGATATATGTACAATCTCACAAAGCTCTATTGATCCTATCGCAGCATGAGTCCCGCGGACGGCATGGAAGCATTTGTACTGACGTTGCATTGACAGGTCAATAAGGCCGTAAGGTCTTAAATATAATGTAAAGGATGTAGCAAACAATGAAACACACACTCAGCAAAACACTCAAAAAAGTCACAGCGGCAGCAATGGCATTCGTCCTTCTTGGCACGGGTACGGCTATCACAAAGACTGTATCACCCAAGTCCGACAACACTCTTTCAGCAAGCGCTGCTGTATACGGTCAGCGTTATACGGTCGTGCTTAGCAGCGGCTACCTCAATGTAAGGAGCGGACCTTCAACAAATTGCAGCAGGATCGGAAAACTGTACAACGGAACCACGGTTTATGTATACGGCTTCTACAATGGTTGGGCCTGCCTGAGCACAAGCAATGATGCTTGGGTAAAAGCTTCATATCTCATGTGAGGACTAACAGAGAGCTCCCTTCTTAACGAGGGGAGCTTTTTTATGCGGCAAGCTCCGGGATATTTTTTCATTGACTTTGAGTTGTATATGTGTTATAATTTAATAAATATTGCCTGACAGCATATTTCAGGCTCATAAACTACAAAGGATTGATATTATGGACTTTAAGGCACTTGCAGAACTTCTTTTCCCTGATGTGAAGGATACTCCCGAGGATATAGAGGCGCGTTTCCCCGAAAGGCAGCTTCCGGAGGGAGCCTGTGTTACTCGTATCGGCCCCAGCCCTACGGGCTTCGTTCACCTCGGCAACCTCTATAACGCCATCATAGGCGAGCGTATCTCCCACCAGTCGGACGGCGTTTTCTTCCTGAGGATAGAGGACACCGACAACAAGCGCGAGGTGGAGGGCGCTGTTGAGACAGTCATCAACGCTATGGACTACTTCGGCGTTCACTTTGACGAGGGCGCAACGGCAGATGGCGACAACGGAAGCTACGGTCCCTACCGTCAGCGTCAGAGAAAGGATATATACCACGTTTTCGCAAAGCTCCTCACAGAGAGGGGACTGGCTTATCCCTGCTTCATGACCGCAGAGGAGATAGAGGCTGTCCGCGAGCAGCAGACCGCCAATAAGGAAAACCCCGGAGTTTACGGTAAGTATGCAAGGTGCCGCGACCTTACCATAGACGAGGTAAAGGCGAACATCGCCGCAGGCAGGGAGTGGGTGCTCCGCTTCAGGGGGCAGGAGACAGGCGAGACCATCGCTGTTGACGACGCTATCCGCGGCAGACTTGAAATGCCGCGCAACAACATGGATTTTGTCCTCCTCAAGAGCGACGGTATCCCCACATACCACTTCGCACACGTAATCGACGATCATTTCATGCGCTCAACACACGTTGTAAGAGGCGAGGAGTGGATCTCCTCTCTGCCCATGCACGTTGAGCTGTTCAATACACTGGGCTGGAAGCAGCCTGTATACTGCCACACCGCTACTCTCATGAAGATAGACGGCGAGACAGGCGGCAAGCGCAAGCTCTCCAAGCGCAAGGACCCCGAGCTGGCGCTGGCCTACTATCAGCAGGAGGGCATAAGCAGGGACGCTATCTGGGAATTCCTGCTGACTCTGCTCAACTCCAATTACGAGGAATGGCGTATCGCCACCCCCGAGGCAGATTATCACGACTTCCCCTATGCTCTTGACAAGATGTCGGTATCAGGCGCACTTGTTGACCTTGACAAGCTCCGCGACATCTCAAAGAACGTTATCTGCCGTATGCCTGCACAGCAGGTATTCGACGGCTGGCTGGAATGGTGCACGGAGTACGATGAGAAGTATGCTTCACTGATAAAGCAGTATCCCGAGAGGACTCTGGGAGCCCTCAACATCGGCAGAGGCGGTCCCAAGCCCAGACGTGATATCGAAACATGGAAGCAGGCCTGCGACTTCATGAGCTTCTACTATGACGAGACCTTCAAGGTGACCGATGATATGCCCGAAGAGTGCGATGAGGCTACAGTAAAGGAGTTCTTCGGAAAGTACCTTGCAGGCTACGACCATAACGACGATTCGGCAGCCTGGTTCGACAAGGTAAAGGCTATCACCGAGGAAATGGGCTTCGCGGTAAAGCCCAAGGACTACAAGAAGAATCCCGACCAGTACAAGGGCAGCATAGTCCACATCACAAATATGCTCCGCATAGCGCTCACAGGACACGCAAACGCTCCCGATATCTGGGAAGTGAGCCATGTTCTGGGCGAGGAGATAACACGCAGAAGACTTCAGGCCTTTGCCTGAAAAGCCATCAGCCAATGCAAGATCATATTCTTTCTGAAAAAGAGGAAAATAAAATGTCAGACAATAAAGAAAAGAAGAATTTTGAGATACCCCGTCCTGTGTTCCCGAAAAGATGTATCGTCACAGGCGGAATGCCCTACGGCAACAAGGAGCTCCACTTCGGCCATGTAGGCGGAATGTTCGTGTTCGCGGACACCTTCGCCCGCTTCATGCGCGACCGTATAGGCAAGGATAATGTTATATTCGTAGGCGGTACGGACTGCTACGGCTCGCCTATAGCCGAGGGCTGGCGCGTAAAGGTCAAGAACGGCGAATTCGAGGGCTCCCTCGAGGACTTCGTTCAGCGCAACCATGACAAGCAGCAGGCCACTCTTGACGCCTACGGCATATCGCCGAACCTGTTTGCGGCTTCGGGTCTGGGACGCTCCAAGGAGATCCATGCCTCCGTCACCGACCGTTTCATCAGCTCTCTCCACAGGAAGGGACAGCTGGACCGCATAACCACCATGCAGTTCTTTGACGAGAAGGCAGGCGTGTTCCTCAACGGCAGACAGGTAATCGGAAAATGTCCCGTGGACGGCTGCACCTCTGAAAAAGGCTACGCAGACGAGTGCGACATGGGTCATCAGTATATGCCCGAGAACCTTATAAATCCCGTCAGCACCCTTACAGGCGAGACTCCCACCATGAAGCCCGTCACCAACTGGTACTTCAAACTCCGCGACTATGAGCAGCTCATGAAGGAATGGGTGGAGGAGCTGAAAAAGCGCAAGGATATCCGTCCCGTTGTGTGGAAGACCATCGACGAGTTCCTGAAGAACCCCGTTATCTACATCAAGCGCGAGTTCGAGGAGAAGTATAAGGAGCTCAGCAGCTCCATGCCTGAGCATACCTACATAGAGGAGCCCAAGAAGCCCTCGTTCACCATAGAGTTCACAAAGCTTTCCGACTGCGACGAGGCCTGCCGCATACTTACTGAGAACGGCATACGCTACAGAACGGGAAAGACACTTGTACCTTTCCGACTTACAGGCAATATCGAGTGGGGCGTACCCGCTCCCGTAATGGACGGCGTTGACGGACTGACCGTATGGGTATGGCCTGAATCCCTGTGGGCTCCTATCTCCTTCACCGAGACATATTTAGAGTCCATAGGCCATGACACCGAGGAGTGGAAGGACTACTGGTGCAGCAAGGATTCCACAGTATACCAGTTCATCGGACAGGATAACATCTACTTCTACGGCATTGCCGAGCCTGCCATGTGGATGGCGCAGCAGGAGAGCGAGACCAAGACGGCCTCACCTGCGGAGGGCGAGCTCCAGATGCCTGTTATCGTGGCTAATCACCATATACTCTTCCTTGACAAGAAGGCTTCCAGCTCCGGCGCGGTAAAGCCGCCCATGGCTGACGACCTGCTGGAGCACTATACTCCCGAGCAGCTCCGTATGCACTGGCTGGGACTTGGTCTGGGTCAGCGCTCCGTAAGCTTCATGCCCAAGCCCTACAACCCCGACGCAAAGCCCGAGGACGCAGATCCTGTTGTAAAGGACGGTCTGCTGCTGTCAAACGTATACAACCGCATGATAAGGACGGCTTTCTATACCGCTCAGAAGGAGCTTGACGGCATTATGCCCGACAACGCTCCCGAGGAGAAGTTCCTTGCGGAGGCAAAGAAGGCAGTTCTGGACTATGAGAGGCATATGTCAAAGTTTGCCTTCCACCAGTGTACCTACGTTCTGGACAGCTATATCCGCAACGGCAGCAAGTACATGGCAAAGGCGCTCACAGGCGAATATCCCGACAGGGAAGTGCTGAAGCAGTCCCTTGCGAACCTGTTCTACATGATAAGGATAGCAGGCGTGCTCCTGCACCCCATGGCGCCTTTCGGCACAGAGAAGCTCCGCGAGTACCTGGAGGTTGACGAGCGCATATGGTCATGGAATACTATCCTTGAGCCTGTGAACTACTTTACAGGCGAGAATCACAAGCTGAAGTTCCTGCCTCCCAGAACGGATTTCTTCACCCGTCACGAGAGCCAGTTTGCCGCCGCCGAGGAGTGATCGGCAGGGGCGGATATTATCTGCCCGTAGACAGAATACCCAAACAAAAAACTCAGCTCTCAGCTCTTTGACCTGAGTCCTGACAAGGAGTAATAAACCAATGATATATAACAACGTTCTGGAAGCTATCGGGCATACCCCCATGATAAAGCTCAACCGGATGACAAAGAAGGGAAGCGCCGACGTCCTCGTAAAGTTCGAGGGACTCAACGTAGGCGGCTCCATAAAGACCCGAACAGCCTACAACATGATACGCCACGCCGAAATGGAGGGAAAGATCAACGAGAATACCATAATCGTTGAGCCCACCAGCGGAAATCAGGGCATAGGCCTTGCTCTTGTCGGAGCGGTAAAGGGCTACAGGACCGTGATAATCATGCCCGACTCCGTAAGCGAGGAGCGCCGCAAGCTGGTAAAGCACTACGGCGCGGAGGTGATACTCATACACGATGACGGAGATATCGGCAAGTGCATACAGGAGTGCCTTGATACTGCACTGAGAATGGCGGAGGAGGACGAGAACGTCTTTGTTCCCCAGCAGTTCTCCAACGTGAACAATATAGGCGCTCACAAGTATCACACCGCTCTGGAGATACTGGAGCAGTCAGCAGTGAAGATAGACGGCTTCTGCTCGGGAATAGGCACAGGCGGTACCATTACGGGTATCGGCGAGGCTCTCAAGGCGCAGTATCCCAACATGGTGATATGGGCTGTGGAGCCCGAGAACGCTGCCATTCTTGCAGGCGGAAATATCGGCACACATCTCCAGATGGGAATAGGCGACGGAATAATCCCCGATATCCTCAATCAGAGCATATACGACGATATCTACATAGTTACCGACGAGGAGGCTATTCAGACCGCCAAGGACCTGGCTTCCAAGGAGGGTATAATGTGCGGCATATCCAGCGGCACCAATGTTGCGGCAGCGCTGAAGCTTGCCGAGAAGCTGGGCGAGGGCAAGACGGTTGTCACCATACTTCCCGATACTGCCGAGAGATATTTCTCAACGCCCCTTTTTGACGACTGATATGCACATATAAGTGCAGAAGGAGGTATATATAATGAGCAGACTCAATGATTTTCTCACGGAGGCAGGGATATTCTTCCTTGCAACAAAGGACGGCGACCAGCCTAAGCTGAGACCTCTCGGGCTCCATATGGAAATGGACGGAAAGGTGCTTTTCGGCATAGGCGACTTCAAGGATGTATACAAGCAGCTGAAGGAGAACCCTCTCTGCGAGATAGCCGCCTGCAAGAGCGACGGAACATGGCTCCGCTACACAGGAAAGGCCGTTTTCGAGGATGATCCCGGGTATGCAGAGGCGGCTCTTGAAGCAATGCC
This sequence comes from uncultured Ruminococcus sp., assembly GCF_947301925.1. Taxonomy (GTDB): domain Bacteria; phylum Bacillota; class Clostridia; order Oscillospirales; family Ruminococcaceae; genus Ruminococcus. The sequence continues at coordinate 68,488 of NZ_CAMYUE010000009.1, read as the reverse complement.
CCACCTGAAGGAGATCTACAACGACAGGACGGGTAACAGAATGATGATATTCCGTCTCGAGGACGCAAAGGCTGTTCTTATACACGTAATGGGCGAAGGAGAGAGCATTCTCTGAGCCGTCACCGCTGTCTTACAAGGCGTAAGACAGCGGTTTTTTGGTATTAGTTACAAAATGGATAAAATTTCTTTGAATCTCTTGATTTTTTTGGAAAAAATGTTTATAATATAAGTATAAGATCTTATTTGAGAAAGGAATGACTTTCTATGAAAAAATTTTTAGGAACTTTATCCGCCGGTCTTATACTTGCTGTAAGTCTTTCAGGCTGCGGCGCACCTGCAAATACCGTACATAATGCGGACGAGCTCAAGGGCAAGACCATAGGCACTCAGCTGGGCACTACAGGCTATATCTTTGCTCAGGACGTTGAGGACGCCAAGGTCGAGGGCTATGACAAGGGTTCAGACGCTATACAGGCTCTGAAGCAGGGCAAGATAGACGCTGTTATAATAGATTCCGAGCCTGCTCAGGAATTCATAAAGAAGAACAAGGGACTTCAGATACTTCCCGACGCATTCGCTGAGGAGGAGTATTCCATAGCATACAAGAAGGGCAACGACGAGCTGGGCGAGCAGATTGACGAGGTGCTCACAAGGTTTAAAGAGGACGGGACCATCGAAAAAATCATGAAGCACTGGATAGGCAGCGACCCCGATCACATCGGCTATATTCCCGATAACAATATCGAGAGATCGTCCGTGCTGACCATGGCTACCAATGCGGAGTTCCCGCCTTATGAGAGCATAGAGGATGGAAAGATCGTTGGTATAGACGTTGATATCATGAACGCTGTCTGCGACGAGCTGGCACTGACTCTCAAGATAGAGAATATGGACTTTGACGATATCATAGGCGCCGTTGATTCGGAAAGAGTTGATGTGGGCGTCGCAGGTATGTCCGTAACTCCCGAGCGTGAGGAGAAGGTCTCCTTCACACAGAGCTATGCCGTATCAAAGCAGGTAATTGTTGTAAGAGCGGACTGACGCATTAATAAAAAGGCACTCCCGGTTATGCGGGAATGCCTTTTTTTCGGATATAAGGGCATGAAAAAAGAGCGTACCTGACGGAACGCCCTTGTTCTTTTCATGCTAAGATCATCAAGCTCTCTCGACCTTGCCTGAACGCAGGCATCTTGAGCAAGCGTAGATATGACAAGGAGTACCCTTGACGATAGCCTTGACACGCTTTACATTAGGCTTCCATGTTCTGTTGGAACGTCTGTGTGAGTGTGAGACCTTGATACCAAAGGTTACGCCCTTTCCGCAGATATCACATTTTGCCATTAGGTTGCACCTCCTTAACTAACCTGTAAAAATACAACATGATTATTTTAACACATAATCAGAAAAAAAGCAAGTGTTTTTTGAAAAAAATCAAAAAAATTTTTTTGAGCAGCTTAAAATATGCTTTTTTACTTGAAATATATGCCGCTTTGTAGTATAATATTAAATGTATAACTGTTGTCGGAGCATGGTGCTCCGGGAAAGAAAGGATAATTATGCACGATTCCGGAATTCAGCTGGATATGATACTGATGATCGCTGCCAGGGCCATCACCTTCATGCTGGTGATACCCATACACGAGTCCGCCCACGGTCTTGTGGCATTGTGGCTGGGCGACGACACAGCTAAAAGGAACGGGCGGATATCTCTCAGTCCCTTTGCGCACATAGATATCATCGGACTGCTGATGATGCTGGCTCTGGGAGTTGGCTATGCAAAGCCCGTACCCGTTGATCCGTCGAAATTCAAGCGCCGCCGTCTGGGCTATGCCATAGTTGCCATAGCGGGACCGATCTCAAACCTGCTGGCCGCACTTGTTGGCTATTTCATATATGTACTGTCGGCCTGTATCATCGCAGGCGGTTCAGAATGGACCATGGTCGAGGGAATGGTCTCGGAGACGGGAAAGGCAGCATATGAGCTGCTTGGCAATTTCATACACATCAATGTTGCGCTGGCGCTGTTCAACCTGATACCTCTGCCGCCCATGGACGGCTTCAACTTCCTGAGAGCGTTCACACCTGCGAAGTTCGACAACTGGGTATTCCGCAATCAGCGCGTACTCAGCGGCATATTCTTCGCCCTGATAATCATAGGCAGCAATTTTATGATGGTAAGAGTGGTTTTCATGATAATCGAAGCCTATGTTGAGTACGGTGTATTCTGGCTTGTGTCATGGATACCGCTGCTGTTCAGGTGACATAATAAAAAATCTGAAAGGTTCTATATATGAGTGTTATTTACAGGCTGATACTTGTTGCCATATCCAGAGTGATACTTCTTGTTGCTGTAATGCCTGCCGCCGCATTTGTGAAGGCCGGCACGGCAAAGCTGCTGGGAGATGATACCCCGAAGTCCCAGGGTAGGCTCAGTCTTGATTTCCGCAGACATACGGACAGGACGGGAATGCTGATAACCCTTATCACGGGTATGGGCTGGAGCAAGGAGATGAATTACGACGTCTCAAAGCTGAAGCGCATGAAGCTGGACGTGACCCTCATATCACTTTCGGCTCCATTTGCGTATTTCTTCATGTATCTGCTTCTGTACAACATATCGGGAGCACTGTACGGTCTGGCTCCCTCATCGTTCCTGATGGCCAGTCTTTTCAGGGTGCTCAGGGCGGCGGCCTATTCGGGACTCTGCTTCGGAGTCATAGACCTTCTGCCTCTGCCGTCTCTTGACGGCTTCCAGATCTTCTACCAGTTCTCGTGGCCTAAGTTCAGAAGGTGGTACTTCAGCCACTACAAGAAGATAATGTACTGGTCGAACATAATCCTCTGGGGAATAATCTTCATCGAGCTCATAACAGACGGCGAGATATCGGTCATCGGTGTCATCGTGACGCAGTTCAAGCGCCTGCTGGACCATCTGGTGTTCTGCCATGCCCCGTGGGATATCCCGGAGAAGATCGTAAAGGTAGTATTCGGAGAAAACTGGTTTTATTTTGTGGATTAGAGAAATGGAAAGTATATCATTCAAACTGGAGGTCTTTGAAGGGCCTCTCGACCTGCTGCTTAGCCTTATAGCAAAGCACAAGCTGAATATCTGCGACATAGAGATATCCAAGCTGCTGGAGCAGTACCTGCTGTATATAGATCAGGCCCATGAACAGGACCTTGAGCTGGCAGGGGAGTTCCTGGAAATGGCTGCAAGGCTCATATATATCAAGACTGCCTCGCTGCTTCCTCAGCCCGAGGAGGCCGAGCAGATGAAGCGCGAGCTGGAGGGCGCCCTCATCGAGTATTCTCTCTGCAAGATCGCCGCAAAGACCCTTGCGGAGGCCTTCAGGGGCGGCGATATCTTCGTCAGGAGCCCCATGAAGATAAAGGCGGACATGACCTATACACTTGTCCACGAGCCCGAAAGGCTTGCCATAGCCTACAGCGCCATATCAATGAAGAATATAAGGTCCGAGCACGCAAAGCTCCGCGTGGAGAACAAGATCAACTCCGTGGTGAAGCGGCGCATAGTCTCGGTAATGACCAAGGTGGTGCATATCCTCCGACAGCTCTACGAGACGGGAGAGATGCACATGGACAGTCTCTATGAGGGAGTAACCGACCGCTCCGCAAGAGTGGCCACCTTCCTTGCGGTGCTGGAGCTCACAAGGCACGGCCGCATAGGCATAAGCGACGACAATACCATGATATTCTTCAAGGGAAGAAAAGAACGGAGAGGATAAGACTTGGAGATAAAGGACAGGCTCGGAGCCATTGAGGCCATACTCTTTGCCAGCGGCGAGCCCATTGAGATATACCGCCTCTCGGAGGCAAGCGGCGTTGACGCGGGAACTCTGCCGTCAATGATAAGACTGCTCAACGAGCGGTACGAGGACTGCGGCAGCGGTCTGTGCATAAAGAAGCTGGACAGCAGCTTCCAGATGTGTACCCGTGAGGAGTACGCTCCCCAGGTCAGGGCGGCTCTGGAGACCAAGAGGACAGCCCCCCTGTCAAATGCGGCAATGGAGGCTCTTACCATAATCGCCTACAATCAGCCCGTATCCAAGGGCTTCGTGGAGAATGTCCGCGGAATAGACAGCTCCTCGGTAATAAACAACCTGGTGGAAAAGGGCCTTGTGGAGGAGGCAGGACGTCTGGACGTCCCCGGAAAGCCCATAGTATACAGGACTACGGCCGTATTCCTGAGAAGCTTCGGACTCAGCTCCGTGGCAGATCTTCCGCCTCTCCCGGGACAGAGCGATATGGTTCTGGAGACCGAGGATGAGTTCGTGGACAGAGAGCTGGCGGAGGCTCAGAAGCAAGAATAACAGACGAAAGGAGCGGCAGGAATGATCGTACTGAAAATTCTGCTGTATATACTTCTTGCCGTTTTAGGCATAATACTGCTGGTGTGCATAACTCCTGCGGGAGGAGAGTTCAGCTACATCGACGGAAAGTTCAGCTACAAAGCCAAGCTTTGGATAATAAACCTGATGGACTCCGACGGGGGAGGCCTCTACGGCTGGTGGAAGAAGCGCAAGGCAAAAAAGAAGGACAAGCCTTCAAAGCCGAAGAAGCCGAAGCCCGTTAAGGAGAAAAAGTCAAAGAAAAAGAAAAAGCAGCGCGAGCAGTACGAATGGGAGAAGGAGCTGGAGGATATCCCCGTGAACGATCCCGAAGCGGATATGCTCCCTGCGGTCAGCGAGAGCGCAGAGAATACAGACAGCGCTCCGGCACAGGAGGCTGACGCTGCCGACAGCATTGACGGGGAGATCACTGAGGAAGCTCCCTTTAAGAAAAAGGACAAAAAGAAGAAAAAGAAGGACGATGAGGACTTTGACGGGGACTTCTCCGATGATGAGGAGGACAGCTCCGAAAAGTCAGAGGACGATGACAGCAAGTCACTCAGCGACAAGATAGAGTTCCTGGTGGGCATATGGGAGAGCGCTCAGCGCCCCCTGCTGAAGATATTCAAGGGCTTCAGGCTGAAGGACTTCTATATAGACTTCGTTATCGCAGACGAGGACGCCTGCGACTGCGCAGTGAAGTACGGAAGGTACTCCGCACTGGTATACAGCGGCATCGCCTTTATCAGCCAGCTCTTTACCGTAAGGCTGAAGACCGTGGATATACGCCCGCAGTTCGGCGTATCCAAGGGTCGCTGGGACACCTCGGGAGAGCTTTCCTTCCGCGTGGGTACAGTGGTCATAGCAGGAGCATGGTTCCTGTTGACATATTTTTTCAGGACATTCCTGCCTGAAAAGCTGAGAAAACGTAAATTGAAAAAATCCGCCGCAAGGCAGAAGTGAGGTATAAAATATGAGTGCAAACAATACACCTGTAAGCGAGCTTTTAGGTATTTCCATCGAAAAGATCAAGGAGATGGCAGACGTTAACGCCATTATCGGCGAGCCTATCAAGCTCCCCGACGGTACTACCATAATCCCCGTATCCAAGGTTAGCTACGGCTTTGCGTCGGGCGGTTCGGATCTGCCCTCGAAGTACGACAAGGACCTCTTCGGAGGCGGCGCGGGAGCAGGCGTTTCCATCAAGCCCGAGGGCTTCCTCGTTATCTCACCCGACGGCTCCGCAAAGATGGTGACAATGGAGGGCGCAAGCGACCCCATCAGCGCTGCTATCGAGAAGATGCCAGGCATCATCGACAAGGTAAGCGGCTTCATCAGCAAGAAGAAGGGCGGCAGCTCCGAGGATACCGCAGCAGGCGGCATCACAGACGAATCTGTTCCCCTGAACTGAGAATAAAATCATATTCAGCGGCATAACCTTCAGTATATCATAATATGCGGAGGTGTGCCTATGAAATGGCTCGTTTCAATAACTGCGGCAGTTTCCGTAACTGCCCTCTGCGTCCGCGCCGCTGCGGGATACTGCGCCGAAAGGCCTGAGATATCCGCGAAGGCGGCTGCGGTAATATCCGCCGATACGGGAGAGACCCTCTATGCGCTGAATGCAGGGGAGAAGCTCCCTATGGCAAGCACCACCAAGATCATGACGGCTCTGCTCTGTATCGAGAGCGGCGGCCTGTACGACGAATTCACCGTTGACAGTGAGGCTGTAAAGGTGGAGGGCTCCTCCATGGGGCTCCGGGAGGGCGATACAGTCACAAAGTACGCCCTGTGCTGCGGTATGCTGCTGCCCTCGGGCAACGACGCCGCCAATGCTGCTGCCGTAAGGATAGCAGGGAGCCTCGATGCCTTTGCGGAGCTGATGAACAGCCGCGCCCGTGATATGGGACTGTCAAGGACATATTTCGTCACTCCCTCAGGACTTGAGGGCGAGGGACACGGCTCCTCGGCAGGGGATATGGCTCTGCTGGCAAGGGAGGCTCTGAGCAACGACATATTCCGCAGTATATGCTCACAGAGCAGCATGAAGGTCAGCTTCGGCGATCCGCCCTGTGAAAGGCAGCTGAAGAACACCAATAAGCTGCTGGGTATGTACGATGGGGTATACGGCGTAAAGACAGGTTTTACCGACGAGGCGGGGCGCTGTCTGGTATCGGCCTGCGAAAGGGACGGCAAGGACCTCATCTGCGTCACCCTTAACGACAGGAACGACTGGGACGATCATATGGCGCTGTATGACTGGTGCTTCCGTGAGGCAGCCCTGCGGGAGGTGAAGCTCCCGGGGGATATCACTGCCGGTATAGTGGGCGCAGTTGACGGCAAGCTGAGGCTCATGCCCGAAAGGGACAGTATCTCCGTGACTACAGTGTCGGGGAGCGACAGGGACTTCTCCTTTGCGGTGCTGGCTCCGCCCTTTGTGTACGCTCCCGTGAGAACGGGGGAGCAGATAGGCGAGCTGGCGGTTTATTTCCGCGGACGGGAAACAGAGAGAGTACCTCTCGTTGCAGCCGAGGATAAGGTTTATTCAGACGGCAGAAAAAAGCAGGAAAAGAGCCTCATTGAGAGAATAAAGCATAAGATCGGGAGTATTTTCTCCCATAAAGGATAGGATAACTTTGGAAAAAATAAGGATTCAGAAAATGATCGCCGACAGCGGCGTATGCTCCAGACGAAAAGCCGAGGAGCTCATATCACAGGGCAGGGTAAAGCTTAACGGCCACCCCGTCAGACTGGGCGACAAGTGCGGCTTCAAGGACATAATCACCATTGACGGCGAAAGGATATATATGCCGAAGAAGCGCAGCTTCGTATATCTCATGATGAACAAGCCCAGAGGCTACGTCACCACAGTCTCAGACGAGCTGGACAGGCGCTGCGTCATGGATCTCCTCACGGACGTTGAGGAGAGGGTATACCCCGTGGGACGCCTTGACAGGAACTCCGAGGGACTGCTGCTCTTCACCAACGACGGCGAATTCGCAAACAGCATAATGCACCCCAGCAGGCATATCTCCAAGACCTACCGCGTAACGGTTCGCCCCGACATCAGCGACGATCAGCTGGTGAAGCTGGCCGAGGGCGTGGAGATCGACGGCAAAAAGACTCTACCTGCAAATGTGGTGGTAAAGGACAAGGCAGAGGGCAGAGTAGTGCTCCTCATTACCATCAAGGAGGGCAGGAACCGCCAGATCAGAAAGATGTGCGAGGCTGTAGGCCTTGAAGTGGCAAGGCTCCGCCGCATAAGCATAGGTCCCCTGAAGCTGGGTATGCTGAAGCCCGGCGCTTACCGCGACCTTACAGCAGACGAGCTCCGCGCCATAAGAAACGCTATCGGCAAGGAGAAATAAGATGCTGGAGATACAGGAAAGATTCGATACCGTCGGCTATGAGAAGCTTGCAGAGGCCGCAGGCAGTGCAGAGCTCCATATAACCGAAGCCCTTGACAGGGGAGAGGTCATCGGATACATAGCATATTCCTACGGTACAGAGCGTACTCTGGTCTATGACTATGACGACGGCGGAGATATCATGCTCTGTGACGGTCTGGTGCGTTCTGTCATGCTGAAAAGCGTGCTGAAGGGAATAAACCATATGCTCTTCCAGCCGGAGGACAGCAGTAAATACGACGCCCTGAAAAGGCTCGGCTTCCTGAAGGGCGACAGCAGACAGTGCGCCGACCTTGAAAGTTTCATGAACGGCTGCCAGAGCTGCAAAAGCAAGAAAGATAATATGAAAGGATAGATATTGAGTGCCTATAAGGATCTCATCTGAACTCCCTGCATTCAAAACGCTGGGAGAGGAAAACATCTTCGTCATGTCCAGGGAAAGGGCGGAGCATCAGGATATCCGTCCCCTGAAGGTGATAATACTCAATATTATGCCCAAGAAGATAGAGACCGAGAGCCAGCTCATGAGGCTCCTCAGCAATACCCCGTTACAGGTGGACGTGGAGCTTTTACAGATGGCCTCCCATGTTTCCAGGAACACCTCAAGCAGCCACCTTGACGCCTTCTACAAGACCTTCGACGAGATAGCGGATTACCGCTATGACGGCATGATAATCACGGGTGCTCCCGTGGAGCTGCTGGACTTCGAGGAGGTGGACTACTGGAAGGAGATATGCAGCATAATGGAGTGGTCAAAGACTCACGTTTTCTCCACTCTGTATATATGCTGGGCGGCACAGGCAGGTCTCTACTATCACTACGGCATACCGAAGTATACTCTGGATCACAAGATGTTCGGCATTTTCCCCCACAGGGCTGAGGTTAGCAACTGTCAGCTGCTGAGAGGCTTTGACGATATCTTCTATGTGCCCCATTCAAGGAACACCGAGGTGCGCAGGGCGGATATCGAGCGTATACCTCAGCTGGAGATACTCACCTCGTCGGATATAGCGGGAGTCCATATAGTCGCCAACAAGAACGGCAGACAGTACTTCATCACGGGTCATTCCGAGTATGACAGGGAGACCATCGCCAACGAGTACCGCCGCGATGTGGCAAAGGGCATCGACATACAGATACCCTACAATTATTTCCCCGGGGACAACCCCGACAATATGCCCGTGTTCTCATGGAGATGCACGGCGAACCTCATGTTCTCGAACTGGCTCAATTACTGCGTGTACCAGAAGACGCCGTATAACCTCGACGAGCTTGAGGTGCGCAACTGGAACTGGCAGACAAGCTTATAAAAAAGGAGTGTAAAAATCATGGATGATCTTGGCGGAAACAACTACAACAACTACGGAAACGGCGGCTATAACCCCAACAACGGCGGATATAACGGCGGCTACAACAACGGAGGTTATAACAACGGCTACGGCTATAACAACGGCGGCTACAATAACGGCTACGGCTACAACAACGGACAGAACTTCGGCTATAACAACGGCTATCAGCCCCAGGAGAAAAAGTCTGCGGGACTGGCTATCGCCTCGTTTGTTATCTCTCTGGTAAACCTTCTGCTCTGCTGTACAATGCTGAGTATCATCACAGTGCCTCTGTGCCTGCTGTTCTCCATAATCTCCCTTGTCAAGAAGAAGGGCGGCAAGGTATTCGCTATACTGGGTATCGTATTCTCCCTCATAGCAGGTCTTGCCTTTGTTTACTACGGAAAGATTGTTATGGACGTAATGCCCGATTTCGTCTACTTTGCGGAGAATCAGGACGAGATCATCGCAGACTACGACAGGGACGGCACTATCCCCGACAGGTTCGACAAGTACCGTGCTCACAAGTATGACAAGTACTGGGAGGAAGAAGGCTTTGACAGCTTCGATGAATTCTTCGATCAGTTCATCAAGGAATACAAGAGAAAGAACAATATCAACACCGAGTATGACTACAACAGCGGCAACGGCTACAGCGATCTTGCCCTGGGCTTTCAGCCTGCGTTGATACTGTAAACAGTGTAAAGAAACGATCCCCCGATGCGGTTAAGCGTGTCGGGGGATTTTTATCTGCATATTTTTCTTTCTGACGTCCACAATAATGTTGCGGACGGACATACTTCCGTCACCTGCGTAATATACTTATACCAGAGGAATTACTTGTGAGGTGAGGTATATGACGCGCCGCAGACGCAGAAGAATGAGAGGCGCCGCCGTGTGTACGGCTGCCGTGCTGCTGCCTGTGATGACGGCGGCAGCCGCAAAGGGAGCTTCTTATTTCGGGAGCTCCGCAAAAAAGGACATGAGCATATCCATAAGCAGCACTGTGGGTGCAGCCGCAGACAGAAGGGACAAGACCACGGAGAGCAGGATAGCTCCCGAGGAGCTCATTGACGAGAGAGTCATGCTCTCCTCGGGGTACGGCGTTGAGGACGAGAGCACGGCTTCAAGGGAGCTTCTCAGACTGCCGTCGCCCCTTGACATGACTGCCGCGGACGCAGGCGAAAAGCCCTATCCCGTTCAGTGGGATATCGGAGAGGGAGAGATAATCCGCACCACCTATGACCGCTACAGCGGAACGGCCTTCTTCGACCTTGAGAACGGGGGACAGGTCAACAACAGGACGGATATCCCCAATTCGGAGCTCATAGCCCAGAGCCGCTGCCTGCCCAATTTTACCGTGGAGGACGCCGACGGTCCCCTTGTGCTGCTGTATCATACCCATACCACCGAGAGCTTCGAGCCCTATGTGCGGGAGCATTACGACAGCTCCTTCAACTACCGCACCACCGACGAAACAAAGAACGTGATAATGGTGGGCAACGCCATTCAGGCGGAGCTGGAGGCTCAGGGCATAGGGGTGATACATATGACGGAGATACACGACTATCCCTCATATAACGGCTCATACGCACGGAGCCGCGAGACCATAGTCCCCATACTGGAGAAGTACCCGAGCATAAAGGTGGTGCTGGATATCCACAGGGACGCCATATCGGGAGAGGGCTTCGCCTATCAGCCCTTTACGGAGGCCGACGGCCGTGAGGCGGCTCAGATAATGATAATATCGGGCTGCGACGACGGTACGCTGGATATGCCTGATTATATGGAGAACTTCCACTTTGCCTGCACCCTTCAGCAGAAGCTGGAATCCGATACTCCGGGGCTTACCCGTCCCGTGCTGTTCGACTACAGGCACTACAATCAGGATCTCACCAACGGCAGCCTGCTCATCGAGGTGGGTTCCCACGGAAACACCCTTGAACAGGTGCAGTACGCAGGCCAGCTCTTCGGCAGGTCGCTGGGAGAGCTGCTGTGCGGCATGAAAAGGAGCTAATATGCGCAGAAAAAAGAAAAAAGCCGTTCTCAGAGCAGTTTTCATCTACCTGCTTCTGAGCCTCGGCTCATGGATGTTCGTAAATTCCTATGCCAATTCCCGCAGCCGTATCAGCGGCAGGAGCATTGTCCCTGCGCAGCTGGTAATAGAGGACGGCACCGCCTCGGTGGAGGTGCTGGGTCACGGCGCTGAATTCCGACTCTCATATATATCCCCTGACAGCAGGCTCTACTGCGGAGCCTACCTGCTTTCGCCCGACGAGGTCAGGCTTGCGGCTTATGTCATATCATTATGTGTATAGCTTGGACTGTCTGGTATAGTAGAATGTGTTGAGCTCCCCTGTATAGATAAGGTCTGCACCGGGGAAGCTGCGGAAGTCGTCCGGCTTGTACAGCGAGAATGCCTTGTCCAGCGGAATGCCTATCTTGTCCATGGTGTAGGCTACGAACTGTGAACAGACGAAGCTGCGCTCGCGCTTCCACTCGATATTGAAGTAGACCGCAAGGAGTCCCAGAAGGTTGTAGGAATATACCTTTCGATGGACTGCAAAGTGATTGATTATCTTATTATATGCCTCTTTCTGTTCGGGCGTGACGCTTATGCGGTATATCTCGCAGGGTATGTTCTGGTACTGTCCCAGAGTGCCCTGTCCCACGATCTCCTTGTTGAATGTTGCAGGGAGAGGAAACGGACGGTATGTACGGCAGAAGCTGTACATTTCCGAGAGGTCCATATCTCCCGAAAGAGAAACGTGATTATACGGTTTTTTTGTAAGAAATTTGAAGAATCGTGCGGGTCTTGTACCTGTCTGCGCAACTATCAGATAAATGTAGTCCCCCAAAACGTTCCCTCCTAATTTATTTTTTATAATTATATCATAAATGCTTGCAAATTTCAAGAGTTTTTGCTATAATTATATAGCAGTATTATTTATGCGCCTGTAGCTCAGTGGATAGAGCATCGGCCTCCGACGCCGTGTGCGCTGGTTCGATCCCAGTCAGGCGTACCAGCGGGGAGCCCCCGCGGGCTGCCACGGGGGCGCTTGCAAGCTCGCTTACTCTTATCAACGCCGATAGTTGTACATCGCTTACGGCGCTGTAATTAAGTCTATACAGATTATACGACAGGGAGCCCCCGCGGGCTGCCACGGGGGCGCTTGCAAGCTCGCTCACTTTTATCAACGCCGATAGTTGTACATCGCTTACGGTAGCGTTTCCAAATCGAAGCATATACACTGAAATGCCCCGTCAGTTCATGGCGGGGCAAAGTTTTACTTTGAACATGAAGGTGCTGTCATTTTACCGTAATTACGGATCAAACATCAGGGAGGTGCAGTGATGATAGACCTTGCCAACATAGAGAGGTACAAGGAGAATAACCGCATAGAGGCAAAAAAGGCAACGGGAGGACTTCCCGTAAGCCTGTGGGAGACCTATTCCGCCTTTGCAAATACTCTCGGGGGAGTGATACTCCTGGGAGTGGAGGAGCACGAGGACAAGTCCCTGCACCCCGTGGACCTGCCCGATCCGCAGTGGCTCCTCAGCGACTTCTATGATGTGCTCAACGACAGACGCCGCGTCAGCAGGAATATACTCTCGGATAAGGACGTCAGGATAGTTGAGACCGAGGGCAAGCGGATAATCGTCATAAACGTACCGCGGATAAAAAAGGGCGAGGAGCCCATATATCTTGGCGGAAGTATCTATACAGGCACCTATAAGCGCAGCGGCGACGGCGACTATAAATGTTCGGTGGAGGAAGTCGCCCGTATGCTGAGGCGTATATGAATATTGCAGAGTAAGGGAGAGACTTGATGAAATGTCTCTCCCTTAGTTTCTATAACAGGTCAGAAAAGCATAGGCTGAAGCGAGTGTAATATATGAATGCATTCAAAGGAGTGAAACGATGACAGACAAAGAGCTGCGCCGTAAAATGGAGCAGTCCCCCGAGGAGGGCAGACGGGCGCTGTTTGACGAATACTGCGGATATGTTTATGCCATATGCGCGAACAAGCTGAAGGGCTGCGGCACAAGCGAGGACATCGACGAGTGCCACAGCGATACATTTGCGGCGGTATTCCGTTATCTTGAAGGCCATACAGATACTGACGGAGACCTGAGAGGGATAATCGGCACTATAGCAAAACGTACTGCTATAGGCTATTTCAGGCGGCTTTTCCCTAAGGCTGAGACTACGGTATCAATTGAGTCGGAGAGTATCAGAGAGCTTTCGGCTGATATAAGAGTTGAGGAGAAAGCGGAGCTTTCGGCTCTGCGGGAGGCGGTTCTCGACTGTATGAAAAAGCTGGGGGAGCCCGACGCTTCTATCATCGTTTACTTCTATTACTACGGAATGAAAACCAGACAAATAGCCGAGCTTGTGGGACTGAGCGATATTGCTGTGCAGAAAAGGCTGAGCAGATCAAGAAAAAAGCTCAGGGAGCTTCTGAGCGAGGCAGGTATCACGGAGGAGGGATATCAATGAGATCAGAGGAGATATTCAATGATATAGATGACAAAACAGCAGAAAGACTCTCGAAAGAGTATCCCGTCCTCAATGACGAGCAGAAAGAGAGGCTGTATGCTATGAGTAAAAGAAAGTTTGATATAAACAATGAAAATGACAATAAAAGCATGGACGTATCGGGAGTCGAGAAATACCGCAGACCTAAGTGGTATAAGGGCGCAAGTGTGGCAGCGGCGGCTGTGCTGCTTGTGGCAGGAATTGGCGGAAGCATGGCATTTATCAGCCGCAGCGGCCGGAAAGCCGCGACTGAGGTGGAAGGAAGCATAGCCGAGACAACTGCGGTAACAACAGAAGCCTTTACGGAAGCTGTCACCGAAGAGCAGACGGAAGCAGTTGACGCCGAGGCTGTAGCCAGAGAACTCATCGACGATTACAGAGAGTATATCTGTTTCATTTACGGAGGCAATCTTGAGGTAGACAAGAGTGATATAACCACAAGGACAGTAAAGCTTCACGACAACGACGTTACCTTTGACAGAGAGTTCTATCGCGTTACCGATTCCAGATATCCCACATGGGCAGACCTTAAAGATCGCTGCTATGAGATATTCGATAATGAGCTTGGACAGAAGATACTTGAGATCTGTACAGGCGAATCAGAGGAGGTCGTAAACGGCAATCCCTTTATATGTGTCACGGAGGACGGATACTATCACGAAGTAGGTATCCATGATAACCCCATAGACCCGTTGGATATCAGCGACTATGACATGGACGTCCATACCGATGACAGCGGCAATATAATCGCAACAATTGTAGAGACAGAGCTCCGCGAAGTCCATGATTATCCTATCCCCGAGACCACATTCACTATCGTCAATACCGAAAAGGGCTGGCGCATAAGCGATGTTACGGAAAAGCCCCTTGATGAAGAAACCGAAAACAGCACCGAAGCCGAATAAAACAAAAAGGGACTGCAAACCAATGCAGTCCCATTTTTTATAATTATATTGTTGCAGACGGGCGGATAATACCCGTCCCTACTTGTGCCGTAAGCGATGTACAATTAACGATTTTGTTAAGAGTAAGCGAGTTTACGAGTGCCAACGTGGCTGGGATCAAACTGCCTCAGTTTGCCATACCTGCTGTGATGATAGCCATTTTGTAAACTTCGTCGGCGTTGCAGCCTCTTGAAAGGTCGTTGATAGGAGCGTTAAGTCCCTGAAGGATAGGACCGTAAGCCTCATAGCCGCCAAGTCTCTGAGCTATCTTGTAGCCGATGTTACCGGCCTCGATGAGGGGGAAGATGAATGTGTTAGCCTGACCTGCAACCTTTGAGTCGGGGCACTTTGTCTTTGCGACCTCTGCCGAAACAGCAGCGTCGAACTGGAACTCGCCGTCGATAACCAGGTTAGGATCAATGTTTCTTGCCTCGATAACAGCGTCGTGGCTGAGCTGAACTGTGCCGCCCTTGCCCGAGCCGTATGTGGAGAAGCTGAGAACAGCTACCTTGGGGTCGATACCGAAGAAATCAGCGGTCTTTGCAGTCTCAACAGCGACCTCTGCAAGCTGTCTTGCAGCTGAGAGAACAACGTTGCCGTCCTTGTCCAGTCTGTCTGTGTAGCCCAGATTGATAGCGCAGTCGCCCATAGCTATCTTCTCCTCCTTGCCGTCCTTCTCGCGGAAGAGGATGAATGAGGAGCTTACCAGGTTGGAGCCCTTCTTGGTCTTGATGATCTGGAGAGCGGGACGAACTGTATCAGCTGTGGAGTATGTAGCGCCGCCCAGGAGAGCGTCTGCCTTGCCTGCCTTTACCAGCATAGTGCCGAAGTAGTTGGACTTAGCCAGAGCTGCGCGGCACTCCTCCTCGGTCATCTTGCCCTTTCTGAGCTCGAACATCTGAGCAACGAGAGCGTCCATTTCGGGGTAGGTGGCAGGGTCGAGTATCTCGGCGCTGTCGATATTGAAGCCGCCTGCTGCTGCGGCAGCCTTTACCTCGTCAACGTTTCCGCAGAGGATAACGCCCATGAGGTCTTCCTTGATAAGTCTGTCAGCTGCGGAGAGGATACGGGGATCGCTGCCCTCAGTGAAAACTATGGTCTTTTTGCTTGCTTTAAGGTTTGCTATAAGCTTGTCGAACATTCCCATTATGAGATACCTCCATTGAGTTATTATTTTACCGTAATATTATACCACAGTCGGCGGACAAAGTCAATTGTTAATTGGGAGGGGAGACAAATGTGAACTTTCTGTAAACATTTTCTCTTATTCAACGGTTTTCGGTTGAACCGGGGGGCTTTACGGCTCTATAGTGAAAATATTTTTTCAGGAGGACTTTCACTATGGAAGCAAAAAGCTGTATCTACAACATGGCAAAAATACAGGAGACCGAGACGGAATGGCTCTGGTACCCTTATATCCCCTACGGCAAGGTCACTATCATACAGGGCGACCCCGGCGAGGGCAAGACCACTCTTGCGCTGAATATTGCGGCGGCTCTTACGAAGGGGGAGACAGTGACGGGCGAAAAGACTGACCCTCTTACGGGACAGGAGCTCTATCCCACGTCGGTGCTGTTCCAGACGGCGGAGGACGGCCTTGCAGATACCATAAAGCCCCGTCTTCTTGCGGCGGGGGCTGACTGCGGCTATATAAGCGGCGTGGACGAAAGCGTCTATCCTCTCTCCATTACCGACGGACGTCTTGACGAAGCCCTGCGGCTAACCAATGCAAGGCTGATTATCCTTGACCCCCTTCAGGCATATCTGGGTGCGGACGTTGATATGCACCGTGCCAACGAGATACGTCCCGTTATGTCCTATCTGGCAAATATGGCAGAGCAGTTCGGCTGTGCCATCGTGCTCATCGGACACATGAACAAGAATGTGGGAGCAAAGGCTGCCTACCGCGGACTTGGCTCCATTGACCTTACAGCGGCGGCAAGAAGCGTTCTTCTGGTAGCCCGTGACAAGCGTGACCCCGACAGGCGCATAGTCATGCACGTCAAGAGCTCCCTTGCCAGAGAGGGCAGGCCCGTGGCGTTCAGAATGGGCGATGACCGCAGCTTCACCTATGAGGGAGAGTGTGAGGCAGACCCCGAGAATATTCTTCTGGGAGTTTCTTCCGCTGTTCATCAGACACAGTCGGACGTTGCAAAGCAGTTCCTTATGGCGGAGCTTGGCAGCGGCGAGGCAAAGCCTGTGAAAGCACTGACTGAAAAGGCGGAGAATATAGGGGTGTCGTATGACAGGCTGAAAATAGTAAAGAAAGAGCTCGGTATATCCTCTTTCAGAAAAGAACAGGTTTGGTATTGGGTACTGTGACAATGTTTCACTCTTTCTTTCTTACTTCCTTACTTGTAGTTTATTGTTTGCGGATTTATACTCAAAGTAACAGTGTAAGAAAGAAAGGGAGAACAGGAATGTGTGAGTGACAAAGATAAATGGGCGGATAATATCCGCCCCTACAGAGTTCTTCACACGCCGTATTTGACCTTTATACGCGCAAGCTTCTCCCCGAAGGGCGGCGCAAGGAGATACAGGAACACCAGGTTTGACACCACATATGACGCCGTATAGGGTATGGCGGTGACCAGTGCCGCAAGGTACAGCTTTATCTCGAAGCCGCGGTCGTACCACAGCACTGTCCAGATATCCATGATGAAGGAGTAGGCTACGCCTGTCACAGCTCCGTATATGAGCAGCAGGGGACGGCTTTTCAGCAGCCGTTCCGAAAGAAGCCCCGCAAACAGTCCGATAAGTCCCCACGCAAGCATCTGGAAGGCTGTCCAGGGACCCTGCCCGAAGTAGAAGTTGGACAGTATTGCCGACATGGCCCCCACAAGGAAGCCTGCCTCGCCTCCCAGATACAGCCCCGTGATGATAGTCAGCGCCGCTATGGGCTTTAGGAACGGGATAAAGCGTCCTGCAAAGCAGAGCGCCACCATGACTGCCACAATGACCATTCTCCGCGTGCCCGTGGACTTCTTCTCGAAGCCTGCCGCAAAGAGCAGCAGAGCCATTGCCGCAACGCCCATTGCCACGAATATCTGCCGTTTGCCGTCGAATATGAGAGCTCCCGCAACTGTCATGACGGGTACTATCACAAAGGGTACGGCGGCTTTTATGAAGCTGCGCAGTCCCTTGCTCTTTATAAGTATCATAGGCGCTCCCTTCTGCCGTTGAGCCTGCAAAGCTCCAGAGCGTCGGGGAGTGTCACCGCGCCGTCGTAGAAGCCCCTTGTCATGCGGCTCACCGCGGTGGTGTAGAAGCTGTTGCCTGAGAAGAACTCACGGGGAGCTCCCTCGGATACCGTCCTGCCGCCGAAGAACATGGCGCACCTGTCGGCGCACATGGCGGCAAACTCCACATCATGGGTGACGGTGACCACAGTTACTCCCGAATCACGGAGAGCACGGAGCACGGTCATCATCTTTTCCTTTGCCGCCGCGTCAAGTCCCTTTGTAGGCTCGTCAAGGAGCAGCAGCCGCGGCTTTGCCGCCAGCACCTTTGCCAGTGCGGCAAGCTGCTGCTGACCTCCCGAAAGGTCGTAGGGGTGCTTGTCCAGCAGGTATGACAGGTCGTAGGGGAGAGAGGAAAGGTCGGCGTGACACTCCTCCAGCTCCTCCCTGACTGTATTGCACAGGAACACGGTCTGGACGTCCTGGGGCAGCATTGCAAGGCACTCCCTGTACAGTGAGCGGTTCCTGTATTCCTTCAGCTTCTTGCCGAACACCTTAATTGTGCCGCTGTAGGGCTTCAGCAGGCCTGCCGCCGCCGAAAGGCAGGTGGTCTTGCCGGAGCCGTTGCCGCCCAGTATGCAGAACAGCTCGCCATCACAGACCTTCAGGGAGATACCGTCCAGAATGTCCCGTCCGTTCCTCTCGTAGCGGAAGAACACGTTGTCAAGTTCCAGAGCGGCATTTCCGCTGCGCTGCCTGTCCCCGTCGGGGAGGGAGCGCGTATCGTTGAGGAAGCTGCTTTCGATGAAGCTCCTGCCGTCACGGACGGTAAGGGGACAGCTTCCGCTGCCGCCAAGCTCCGCAAAGAGCCTTGCCGCCGAGGGCATACCGCAGAGTATATCCGTCCTGCCCGAAAGCCGGGGAATGACCTCAGTGGGCGCTCCCGAGGCGATGATACTGCCCTTTTCCATGACCAGGAGAGTGTCGCAGAGGGGCACAACGTCCTCCAGGCGGTGCTCCGCCATGAGTATGGTGATGGAGAAGTCGTTGGCGATACGCCGCAGTGTTGCAATGAAGTCCGCCGCCGCAATGGGGTCGAGCTGAGCCGTGGGCTCGTCCAGAATGAGGAGTTTTGGCTGCATCACCAGCACCGAAGCAAGATTGAGGAGCTGTTTCTGTCCTCCCGAAAGGTCGGCGGTGTCCGCGGAGAACCAGTCACCGATACCGAAATAGCTGGCCATCTCGGCAATGCGCCGCGAGATGTCCGACGGGGGAGTGCCCAGATTCTCCAGTCCGAAGGCCAGCTCGTGCCAGACCTTGTCGGTGACTATCTGCTGCTCGGGCTTCTGCATGACGAAGCCTATCCGTGAAGCGGACTCCCTGTCCGTCAGCTGTGACAGCTCCATGCCGCAGAATGTCACGCTGCCGCTTTTTTCGCCCACAGGGGTCAGCTCGCGCTTGAGCATACGCAGGAGGGTGGATTTGCCGCTTCCCGTAGCTCCGCAGAGCACGGCCAGCTCTCCCCGCTGCAATGTCAGCGACACCTGTCTTATGGCGGGCTCTTTGCAGGCGGGGTATGTGAAGGTCAGATCCCTGACCGCAAGTATTTCCATCTGAGGTTTGCCTCCGTTTCGATGAATATGGGCAGCAGTACCAGCAGCCCGTAGGATATCATGCCCGATATGCCGAGGATACCGGGCTTTGCCGCCTCTATGGAGGGGTAGAAATCAAAGCTCAGGGAGCCTGCGGCTATGGCCGCCGATGTGACTGCCGTAAGTACGAGAGAGACTGTGAGGAGCAGTATATCCGCTCCTCTCATGCGGAACCGTTTCAGCTGAGTGCGTCTTCCCGTGCCGTAGCCCCTTGCCTCCATGCTGTCGGCGGTGATGATGCCGTTCTCCAGCGCCCATGTGACAAGTATGGAGAAGATACGGGACCTGCCCTTTATGTCGTCCACGATGTTGTCTCCGCTGAAAAGTCCCATTGCCCTCTGGGCGTCGGTGACCTTCTTTGACTGCCTGCCGAACAGGGGAACGTACCTCAGCGCCATTGACAGCACAAGGGAAAGCTTAGGCGACAGGGCTCCCGTAATGTGGAAGAGCTTCTCGCTGGTCATTATCTGTGTGAAGGAGCGCAGCCAGTACAGCACTCCGATCATCATTGCCGCGGAGTTCAGTCCGTACAGGGCGGCCTCCAGTGTGACGGGATTGTGGTTCATGACAAAGAGCACGGTCTTTCCGTTGTGGGACACAAGGGGATTTGCCAGCGCCAGTATCACAAAGAGTATCAGGAAGAAAAGGTGAGTCCTGCCGTGGGAGCGGCCGTTCCTCACTATAAAGAACAGCACCGCCCCTGCAAGGGAAATGGCCATGAGGGGCGGATAGCTGCTGAACATGGCTATGCCGATAACGCACAGGAACCATATTGCCGCCGCAACGGGCTCGTATTCGGAAAAGCTTCTCATTTTTCGTATACCTCGTCCAGATCGTGGCCTATCTCGCAGGTGTAGAGCCACTCCACCCTGTCGCCGTCGCTGAGCTCGTACTCTCCGCAGTTCCGCGAGGGAGTAATGCCGTTCACATGGTACACCCAGCCCGACAGGTCGCCGTGATCGAATTCGTATATGTAGTTTATGCCTGCTATGTAGACCATACCGTGGGAGCTGCCTGCGCTGCCCTTGTTCTCCACCTGTATGCCGTAGGTCTGGGCAGCCTCGGTGAGTATGTCGAACACCGTGTCCCCTGCCTCGATGTCAAAGGCGGTAGGGGGCAGTATTACGCCGTCCGCAGGGATATGCTCCGAGTCGGACTTGCCTGCGATGGTGTCGCAGCGTATCTCCATGGTGACGGTGCCAATGGCGTTTTCCTTGTGCTTCTGCTCTCCGTTGTAGTAGTCCTCGGGGGAGCGTATGTCCGTAAGGAGTATCACCGCCGCAGCCGCAGCAGTTACAGCGCCCAGGAAGATGAAGTTCTTGTAGTTCCTCTTGCCGATGATGAAGATGATGAGGGCTATGACAGCCGCCGCACCTATAACGACAGCAAGGGCATAGGGCTTGTAGCTGCCCTTCTTCTCCTTTTGTGAGAGCTTCTCACTGTCCTGTGTGTGGGGACTTGTCTGAACATCGGCAGCGGTCTCCGTAAGGCTTTCCTGTGATGCGGACGATACCGCGGAGCTTCCCGTTGCGGCAGTTCCCGCTGATGTTGTGGTCGTTCCGCCCTTTGCGGTAGTTGTCGCAGTCTTTGCGGCGGAGACCGCCGTGGTCTGAGCCGTGCCGCCGCCTGCGTTTGCGCCGCCCTGAGAGCTTCCGCCGCCGTGGCCGCTGTCCGTGCCTCCCTGACCGCCCTGAGAACCGCCCTGACCGCCCTGAGAGCCTCCTTGTCCGCCTCCCTGCTGAGGAGAACCGGGCTCACGCTTGTTGTCCAGCACCAGCAGGGGAGACTTCCCCTCGGTCATGCGTTTGAATGACACAAAGGAGTAGTATGCCTGTACAGTGGCGGTCTCGTTGGAGCCGCCCCCCATGGTATGACAGAAGCTTCCGTCGGGGAGCCTGTACTGCGCTATGCCGTCAAGGAGGTCGTGGCCGTCCTTGATGAAGCGTTCATCGTACCTGCAATCTATGTCCATGGCCGAGAGAGCCGTAAGCACCTGTGCTGCGCTCTCGGGGTTGGGAGTGCCGAAGCTCTCGTAGCCGCCGTCGCTTTTCTGCCTTTCGGAGAGAAGGTCCAGAGCCCTGTCCACCGCCTCGGAAACGTCTCCGCGGTCGCGGTGGGGAGCAAGAGCCTGCACGGTCATGGCTGTGACGTCTATATCGCCGTACTCCCCGAAAAGAGCCCAGCCGCCGTCATCGTACTGCATGGAAAGCAGGGTGTCCACCACGGAATCCGCCGTATAGCGCGGACTGGTGTAGCCGTTGTTGAGTATGTGCAGTCCGTATATCCAGCTCATTATGCCCTGCTCGCCCATGGAGCTGTCTATTATATCGGTTATGTAGCTGTCTGTGCTTCCTGCGGCACACAGCGCAAGGGCATACTTCTCCCGTGAGGTGGCATTGAGGATATTGTTGCTGTGTATATAGTCAAGCAGGGAGCTCTCATAGGCGGAAAAGTCCGTATATCCGCTCTGGCTCAGTGCAAGGGCATACCAGTCGGTGGTCCTGCCCGCACCTGCGGCAATGTCTCCCGATATCCAGTCTTCGACGCTGCCCGAGCCCGTCTGTTCAAGCTTATAATCGACGATACCGCCGATAAGGTCATCGACCTCACCGACGGTATCCATGCAGTACGCCTCCTGTATCGGGACAAGGCAGGCTGCTGCCGAAAATATTACTGCGGAGCTGAGGACAGCGGTGAGCGCCTTACTTCTCATCTCTGCGTCTGAGAACGAATGCAGCGAAGGCTGCTGCTCCCAGGGTAACTACAGCCGCGCCTGCGCCTGCGTCGCCTGTCTTGGGAGAGTTGTTCTTGGACTTTGTGGTAGCCTTTGCAGTTGTCTTGGGAGCTGCTGTTGTAGTGGAAGTAGTAGTTGTGGTAGTTGTAGTGGTGGTAGTTGTTGTAGTAGTGGTAGTGGTGGTAGTTGTTACAGCCTCGCCCTTTACGTTTACAACGTATGTGGGAGGAACGATGTCAACGCTGTCAGACTTTGCGCTTATGATATTTCTGCCTGCCTCTGTGAGCTTTATGGTAGCCTTGCCCTCTGCGTCTGTAACAGCCCCGGTCTCCTGACCGTTTACTGTGATCTTTGCGCCCTCAAGAAGGTTGGTCTTGAGAGAGTAGTCGGGGTTGAATGTATAGTAGGAGAGGGTAAGAGTAACCTCTGTATCGGGATCTGCGTCCGCGTCTGTCTTCTTGTCGAAGAAGCTGTAGAAGTAATTGTAGTTCTTGGGATCGGGATAGATGAATGCCTGGAGGTAGTCGCCGTCCTTCAGCTCATCGGTAAGACCCATTGAGAAGTTGTCGTTGGCATAGTAGCCGTAGGAGCCGCCGTTCTCAACGCCCCAGAGCTTGTCCAGCTGGAGGCCGCCGTACTGTCCCACGGAGGTCTTGTAGCCTGCTGCTGCGCCGCCCTCGAACTTGCTTTCGTGAGTATTTATGAATGCGTCATTGATAGTGAGCTTGCCGTCGTTGTCGGCGTCTGTGAGAGCGATGGGCTCCTCAGTCAGTACCAGCTCGCGCTTGTCATTGGAAATGGAAACGTATACCTGGGGATCCTCAGCACTTGCCGAGAGTACGTTCATGCTGACTGCTGAAAGTGTAAGAGCCAGTGCAGCGGCCATAGCGAATTTCTTTTTCATGATAAACTGCTCCTTTTATAATAATATGTGCAGGCAGCAAAAAAGCTTTTCCGCAGAGCAGAAAAGCGCAGCAAAATATCTCCGTGTGCGGAGGTATCGGCATACGTTTTTCCCTGTCCAAAAACGTTAACGGCCTGCGAAGTCTGACGAGCGATCCGACTGTACGGCAGTGACTGCTGTGGCGGAATCTCACCGCGCTTCCCTCAGCTTCAGACTTTTTATACCCCCATTATAGCACAGCCCATTTGGAGTGTCAAGTTAAGAAACGGTTACAGCAGGGGAGCCTGCATTGTTTCCCCTGCTGATAATATCTCATTTGTTCTGATATGCGTAACCGAAGTTTATGGGAGGAGCTGTTACGGAAACATATATGAACTCCTCGTCGCCGTCGTTGAGCAGGCCGTGTACGTCCTTGTCGGCAAAGCGAACCACATCTCCCGCCTTGAAAGGCCTTGTGGCGTCGTCCGCAAGCAGCAGGGTACCGCTGCCCTTTGTGGCGTACCATATCTGCTCAGAGGCATCATGTGTGTGTCTTGGCTGGCTTGCTCCCACCTCAAGGTGTACCTCCGTGATGGTGACTCTCTTGCTTTCGGAGTTGTCCGGATTGAGGAGCTGGCGTGATACCACTCCCGGATTTGAGAGCTCCCTGATGTCCGATGCGCTGATGAATTCCATATATTTGTCCTCCTTTGGTATGTAATGATACTATTATACATTAAAAGTGCGGCTTCATCAAGATGTAAAATGTAATATAAAGAGCTGTGGAGAACCTGCGGACAATTAGGTAAAATAATAAAATTATCCTTCGGGGCTTGCAATGAGCAGAAATATGTGGTAAAATATATATCGTGATGTGTCCCAATAGCTCAGTAGGATAGAGCGACTGCCTCCTAAGCAGTAGGCCGGAGGTTCGACTCCTCTTTGGGACGCTTTATTGAAAAGCTGCACTCATGTGCGGCTTTTTTTATATCCCTATGTTTATGACCGTGTGCTTTTTGAACTAAAAACCGGCTCTGTCATTGACTTTTTTGTGTTCATATGATAATATAGGCATATGGGGCGGTAATAACTGCCAAATATGAAAAAGGAGATGTTTTTTATGAATGGAAAGATACTGAAAAGGACTGCGGCTGCTGTGCTGTCACTTGCTCTTATGGGGGGAGCTCTGCCTGCTTTGCCTGCGGGTTCCGTGTTCAGAGCCAACGCTGTCATAGCTGATGAGGAGTCACCGAAGAAGATAGAGGTCGGCCTGGATATATTCCTGGGAGATTATGTTGACTTCGGCGAAGGTGCGTATTATTATACTTTTGCAGAGTATAGTGATCCCCGCCATCATTACGTTGAAGAGGAAGTACATTACACAAAGGGGATAGCAGAAAATATCAGTCGCGGCAATGACGATACGAATTATGTTAATGAACTGTGGAGCTTTAATGACGGAAGCGGACGTTTTGGAGAGAACATTTTCAATATCATGGTCAAAAGGGACAATGTTCCCGAAATAAGAGACTGCGACCCCATTCCTACGGGTATCAGATGCGTCAGCGGTGACGGTTCTATGTATGACCCCTACCTCTTCGAGGCTATCTACGAGAACGGTCTGTCTGTGGGGGATGTGTTATATGCCGGCAGGCCCTTCAGTATGGGATCCTACAGAGCCTTTGTGTCACTCGATTATCACAAGGATATTAACTCAAGTATGATGAGCGGGGACGATCTGTGCTTCTTGAAACCGGTTGAACACGATAAATTCTGGGAGTTTGTAGAACCGAAGACCAATACTTGTGTGACTACAGAAAAGAATGGGAACAAGATGCCTGTAGGTCTGAAGGTAGTCTCGGGAACGGGCTGGTGGAACGACGACTATATTTTTGAAGCTGTTTACGATGATCCCTTCCTTGTTTACGGCGATGTAAACGGCGACGGTACCGTAAACCTTTCAGACGCTATCTACCTTTACCAGTATATCCATGCAAGGACGGACGATATGGATCCGGAATGGATAGAGTACCACGGAGACCTGTTCAGAAGGGGCGACGGCATTGACGATTATGACGTTATGGAGCTGATACAATGTATATCACCCTATAATCTGCCCTATGACGGGCCAATCAATGAGGTGAGACTCACCGATAACGGCAACGGCGGACTGTATAGCTATGAATTCACCAACAGGATAATATATCCCGAGGTCACCTTCACCAATAATTCCATGACTCTCGGCGGAGCAATAAGCCTTAACTTCTATGTGAATTTCTCTGATCTGTCATACGGACACTGCAACGATTCCTATGTGGAGTTTGAGGTGAACGGCAAGAAGCAGACAGCTAAGTTCGATCATACGAAGCTCAGCAACAATGGTTCGGACTACTATTTCACCTGCAAGCTCAATGCCGTATCCCTGGCAGACGAGGTAAAGGCTACCCTTCACTACTTCGACAACAGGGGAGAAGAAAAGACCGTTACCACTACGGCAACAGCCGAGTCATACCTTGAAAAGTTCGACGAATACGATGATCCTGAGCTGTGGTCACTTATCAAATCCATAAACGATTACGGCTACTATATGCAGCCCTACCTTGCCGCACATTCGGGACAGCCATGGACTCTCGGCGAGGATCATATAAAAATGAAAAAGAGCTATGTTCCCGCAACAGAATACCTCAGAGAGTATCGCCATTACATGAATATGCTCGAATATTTCAGAAAGAACAAGGATCTGGGAGAGTCCGACCTGAGCAATATCACCTACGCTCTTATTATGGATTCGGATACTGCGCTGAGGTTCACCATAAAGCCTGAGTCCGGCTACACAGGCCCCATTACGGTTTATCTGGACGGAACCAGGGTAAAGCCTAAGAAGGTCGGTTCCAACTATCAGGTAACTGTCAGCGGCATATCAGCGCATAAGCTGGGCGAGCCCCATATGCTTACAGTGGAGACCAAAAACGGCACGGCCGAATTCAGTGCGTCGGCTCTGTCCTATGCGTATGACGCTGTAACCGATCCTCTTGATAGTTCTGAGAAGCTGGCTATGTGCGCACTGTACGATTACTACAGTGCTGCTAAAGCATATAAAAAATCAGACTGATCAACGACTGATCTGACAGGAGCAATGTTATGGAAGGAGGATCGTTTATGAGGATATCAGCAGCTGTATTATCCGCTGCATTTATATGCGGAGCTCTTATTGTATCACATGAAAGGCCTGTGAAAGATGATAATTGTATTACTGCATATGCCGGATCGGAAATGCTAAGCGGGAATGCCGGCGCTCAGCCGGAGATTCCCGACGGCAAAGAGGTGGTCTTCACCGGGAATTCCATGACCCTGGGCGGAGCTGTAAGTCTTAATTTCTATGTGAATTACGGCGATATCCCCGAGGCAAACTATGCCGATACCTACATTGAGTTTGATGTGAACGGCAGTAAGCAAAGAGCTGACTTCGATCCTGCTAAAATGAACAGAACAAGGACGGATTACTGCTTTAACTGCAAGCTGAACGCTGTATCCATGGCAGATGAGGTGAGGGCTGACTTCCATTA
Organism: uncultured Ruminococcus sp.; assembly: GCF_947301925.1. Taxonomy (GTDB): domain Bacteria; phylum Bacillota; class Clostridia; order Oscillospirales; family Ruminococcaceae; genus Ruminococcus. The sequence goes on along the minus strand of NZ_CAMYUE010000009.1, from coordinate 41,906 downwards.
TATCGACAAAAGCGGCAATGCTCAGACCCTCACAGCTGTATCTTCTGCCGAGGACTACCTGAGAAGGTTCAGTGCGAATGACGAGAAAAAGGTCTGGGATCTTATCAGAGCTATAAACGATTACGGCTATTATATGCAGTTTTACCTCAGCTACTATGCGGGAGAACCATGGCAGTTGGGCGTTGACCATAAGGCCATGCAGGCAGGATATACTGTACCGTCTTTTTATAAAGATGAAAAGAATCTTTCAGCCTATATATCCGGGATGTCGTCTTACAAGGAATCAGAAGCGCTAAACAGGGACATTGAAAGTGTAACAAAGGGGCTGATACTTGATTCGGATACCGTGCTGTATCTGGGCATCAAGCCTGCACAGAACTATAAAGGGAATGTCAGCATTAGCGTTGATGACAAGCCTGCCGACGTCATTGTACGCTCCGATGGAGTTTACGAAGTGCGTATACGCGGTATATCTGCCCATAAACTGGGAGATTTTCACACTGTAAAAATAAAAACCGACAGGGGAACATCAACCGTAAGAGCTTCTGCGATGTCATACGCATATTCATGCGTAAAATCACCGCTGTCGGATTCGGAACTTTACGCTATGTGCGCACTGTACGATTACTACAGTGCTGCTAGAGCATATAAAAAATCAGATGAATGAAGGGAGCTGATCATTTATGAAAGCTAAATGGGCAAGAAAGGCCGCAGCGGCGATACTGTCGGCGGCCGTCATCGGGGGCGGAGCGTTCTTTGCGGGAGCAATAGGCGGCTTCAGGACGGACAGCAGTACCATTACCGCCAGTGCAGAGGAGGGCTCGGCGGAGATCAAACTGACTGCAATGGGTTATACTCTGTATCTGAGAGGCAATATTACCAGGGAGCTGGTGCGGCAGTATTACACCTATCCCAATATTGACTATGTATATGCGGACGAGGGCAGTGTATTACCGGAGGACTGCTCGGAGCTTTTTATGGATTATAAAGCGCCTGTAATCAACCTCTCAAATGCCGATACCTCAAATGTTACGAATATGTCCAAGATGTTCTATAACTGCAATAAGCTGGTGTCCGTGTACATGGCGGGCATAGATACCTCAAATGTAACGGATATGTCCTATCTTTTTGCGGTATGCAATAAACTGGAGACAGTAAACCTTGACGGCATAAACACCTCAAAGGTCACGACCATGAAGGGAATGTTCGCCAACTGCGAAAGTCTGACGGAGGTCAATCTCAGCGGATTCAATACTTCAAATGTTACTGATATGAGTTCTATGTTCATATACTGCGAGAGCCTTGAGACCCTTGATCTCAGCAGCTTTAGCACGCCAAATGTCACAGATACTCAGGCGATGTTCTATAAGAATCTCAGCCTTGAGACCATTTACGCTACGCCTATGTTCGATACGAGCAATGTAATGTCTTCAAACAATATGTTCGGTCTCTGCGATAATCTTGTGGGCGGAAACGGCAGTATGCCCGTAAGCGGCAAGCTCGGCAAGGATTATGCCTGCGTGGACGGCGTAAACGGCACCCCCGGCTATTTCACAGACGATAATTTCGATGCGGCTACAGGTACGCTTACCCTCAGGGGCGATGTTGTCGCTGATTATGTGAGAAGCTTCGGAGGCTGTGAAGGCGTTAAGCACGTTTATGCAGAGGAAGGAACGGTGTTGCCCAGAGACTGTAACAGGCTTTTCAGTGATTATAAAGCTGAGCATATTGATCTTTCAAATGCTGATACATCAAATGTAACAGATATGAGTGTTATGTTCCTTTGGTGTACAGAACTGGAATCCGTTGACCTTAGCAGCTTTGATACATCTCATGTAACAGATATGTGCAGAATGTTCGAGAACTGTCAGTCATTGACATCCCTTGATCTCGGCGGCTTTAATACATCAAATGTTAAGTATATGCATCAAATGTTCTATAATTGCAAATCGTTAACATCTCTTGACTTAAGAAATTTTGATACCTCAAATGTAATAAATATGAGAAATATGTTCGCTTATTGTAATAAGTTTGAGTATCTTGATCTCAGAAACTTTGATACGTCAAATGTAACAGATATGAACAAGATGTTCTATGGTTGTAGTGGTGTTACGCTGCTTTATCTGAAAAGCTTTGATACGTCAAATGTAACGGATATGAGTTATATGTTCTTTGAATGCAATAACCTTACGCAGCTTGATCTCAGCAGCTTTGATACATCGAATGTAACGGATATGAGTTATATGTTCTTTGAATGCAATAACCTTACGCAGCTTGATCTCAGCATCTTTGATACGTCTAAGGTAACAGATATGAAGTGTATGTTCGCTAATTGTAAAGCGCTGAAAAACCTTGACCTCAGAAGCTTTGACACATCAAAGGTAACTGATATGAGCAATATGTTCTTCGGCTGTAAAGCGCTGGAATCTGTTGATATAAGCAGCTTTAATACCTCATATGTTCAGAGAAAGGAAAAAATGTTTGCAGGCTGTACAAAGCTTAAAACCATATATGCATCATACAAGTGCAGCCTTGACCGCAAAGTGGAAATGACAGAATCTATGTTTGATGGATGCAATTCCCTTGTTGGCGGCAACGGCACAACCTATGACCAGAATGCGAATGATGATTATCGCTATGCCGTGGTAGACAAGCCCGAGCACCCCGGATACTTCACATATGCTCCAGCAAAGTTCGTCAGCAATTCCATGACTCTGGGCGGCGCAATAAGCCTGAATTTCTACGTTGACCTCTCAATGGTTCCTCCCGAGAACCTGCCCTTTACAAAGGTGGAGTTCACAGTCAACGGCAGGAAGCAGACGGCAAAGCTTGATCCAAACAAGATGAACAGCAAAAAGACTGCCTACGGCTTCACCTGTATGCTGAATTCAGTATCAATGGCCGACGATGTAACGGCTACGGTCATCTATTACGATGACGATGACGACCAGCATACAGTCACTACGGTATCCACTGCGGAGACATACCTCAATAAGTTCAACTCATCGGACACTGCAAAGCTCTGGAACCTCATCAAGGGTATCAACGATTACGGCTATTATATGCAGCAGTATCTCTCGAAGTATTCTGCTTCGCCCTGGACTCTCGGCGTTGATCACAAGGCTATGGCGAAGTCCTATACAAAGCCCTTCACCTTTGAGAAGAATCAGGCAACATATCTCAGCGAGCTTAAAGCAAAGCAGAAGGAGAAGAGCCTTGTGGACAAGGATCTCAGCAATATCACCTACTCACTGGTCATGGACTCTGATACGGCTATCAATATTACTGTGAAGCCCCAGTCCACCTACAAGGGAAGCTTCGTATTCACCCTTGACGGCAAGAAGGTTGACGCCAAGAAGGTGGGAAACAACTACGTCATAACCGTATCGGGTATAGCCGCTCATAAGCTGGGCGATGCCCATACACTTAAGGTAAAGACAACCAACGGCACCTCAACATTCAAGGCTTCGGCTCTGTCCTACGCCTACGAGTGCATAAACGTTCCTTATAACGATGAGGAGTATTACGCTATGAGCGCACTGTACGAATACTACAAGGCAGCTGTTGCATACAGGAAGTAATAACACAAAAGCAGGCAGTCATAACGGCTGCCTGTTCATTTTTTGTCCAATTCATAAAAAAGACTTGACTTTTTCATTTTGTAGGTATATAATGTATAGCGCTGAAATCTGAATGATTACGGCGTTTTACGGGTAAAATGCGAGATTTGGAGTGTATTATGGAAGATATTGAGATCTATCTCAGCAGACTGGCATCGGAGGACCAGCTCTATGCCGAGGCTGCGAAAAAGCTTGGTGACACGGGGGTAAAGGACAGACTCACACTTGCGGGGGCTATTGCGGAAAAGGGGGCTCCTGCTTCATACAAGCTGTATATTTCCGACGAGGAGCTGGAAAATCCTGCCATAGACGAGATCAAGGCGGCATTTGCCGAGGCTGCTGAGGAAAGCGCGGAGATCACCGTGGAGTTCATATCCGACGAGTTCCTCAACCTTATCGACGACAAGGCAAGGATAACCGCCGAGAGCAAGCCCAGGACTGCTGTCCACAGGGACGGCGACCTTCACCCAACTGTGCATATATGGATGATAAAGCGCCGCGATATGGGAGTTTTCGTGCTCCTTCAGAAGCGTGCCCACGAGAAGGATATCAACCCCGACTGCTATGACGTATCGGCGGCAGGCCATGTTTCGCAGGGGGAGGAGTTCCGCCACACCGCCCTCAAAGAGGTACGGGAGGAACTGGGCCTGGATATCGACCGCAGCCAGCTGGAGTTCATAGGTCTCAGGAGAGCCTGCTACTCCAAGGGCAGCATAAACGACAACGAACTTGCGGCTGTTTACATATGCCGCGAAAAAATAGACATCGAGGATCTCACATTGCAGTCCTCGGAGGTGGCAGAGGTGTGCTGGGCAGAGATAGACGAGCTGCTCTCCGTTATGAAGTACGAGGACATACCCAACTGTATCTCCCTGGAGGAGCTGGACATGATAAAAAAAGCTGTATTCTGATAAAAAAGGCTTCCGAAGCGTATCGGAAGCCTTTATTTTTACTGTTCTGTTCAGTTGCCCTCGGCAGTATATTCGAGAGGTGCGCCGCCGCCTGCGGGAGTTTCGGTACCGCCGCCTGCGGGAGTTTCAGTGCCGCCGCCGGGAGTTTCAGTACCTTCGCCGCCGCCGAGACCTGTCTGGCCTTCGCCGCCGCCGAGACCTGTCTGACCTTCGCCGCCGCCGAGACCTGTCTGACCTTCGCCGCCGCCTAGTCCTGTCTGACCCTCGCCGCCGCCGAGTCCGCCCAGACCCGTACCGCCTGAGTAGCCGCCCTCAGCAGCCGTGGTGGTGGTGGGAACGTAGTACTCGTTGGGATACTGCCCTGTGGGTATCCTCTGATCCATATAGAAGCCTGCGCCCGAAGTGAGCCTGTGGGTGGTATATTTCTTTGCAGTGGTCTTTGACGCAGTCGTGGTGCGCGTACCCTTTGCAATAATGATATCGTCGTTCATTGTTGTGACCGCAGTTGTCACGGGAGCAGTGGTGGTATCCTGCTTGGAAATGCTCTCACGTCCGAAGCTGGTTATCATCTTCTCGGAAGGAGTTATGGGGAACATAACGAAGAAGAACAGTATCAGCGCCGTAAGTGCGATGAAGCATCCGCAGGAGACAAGGGTTATCCTTGTGGATCTTCTCAGGTTGCTGAAAAAGCCGTTTCCTTTACTCATGCAATAAACACTCTCCTAAAAAAAAGATATATGTTATTATACTACGAAAACGGAAAAAAGTCAAGCCGTATGACGGATATCAATGTGAAAGTATAATGAAAATTTATGCTTTACTGTTCACAAAAAGCCCCTATGCGGTCAGGCATAAGGGCTTTTGCGTTACTTGCTGTTCTTTTTCAGCTTTGCCATTTTGTAGATGAAGAGCTCAAGGGAGATAAGTCCTACTACAGCTGCGCCGCAGATGAGCGCCAGCTTTACCAGTCCGTTGTCGCTGTCCTTGCTGTCGTCGGACTTTTCAGCTTTTTCAGCCTTTGTGGTGGTCTTTTCTGTTTTTTCGGTCTTTGCGGCCTTCTTTGTTGTAGGCTCCTCCTCTTTCTCGGAGGTGTTTCTGCCATTGGTGTGGGGAGTTATAACTATCCCCTCGTCGCTTGCCTCCTGGGCTATGAAGCCCGTGAGCCATGCCAGCGAGCCGTTCCAGTTGATGGTACACTCGTTGACGGACCATGCCTCGATATTGTCAAGGTAGCACTTCTGAGGCGGTATCTCGCCCTTCTTCCAGCCCGAACCTCTTACCCAGGGGTCCTGCATACCCGAATTGGGGCCTCCCGACATTACTCCGTCAGGAGCCAAGGGGAAGGAATCGTCTATCTGCTTTGCCCAGAAGCGGTGGTGGGGGTACTCTATGGCGTGGGTGCCGTAGCCTGTAACATAGGAGTAGTCCATGGGGTTTCTTCCCAGTATGTAGTCCATACCGCCGATGGCGCCGTCAAGGTAGGTGTCGTCTCCCGTGAGGAGGTAGGCGTAGGCCATGATGATGGAGTTGTCGGTAACGAAGGAGTTTGAGCCCCAGAGATAGCCCTCGTCATCGTCGTTGTAGCTGAGGGTGGAGGGACCGTAGGGGAGTCCGTAGCCCTGGTTTTCCTCCAGCGAGAGATAGCTGTCTGAGGCGGATACTATAGCCTCGGTGACTATCTCGACATCGCCCTTGTCGAATTTGTCGGGATTGAGAGCCGCACTGAGAGTTGCGAGAGCTCCCGTATTGCCCCAGTCGAAGCTGCCCACGGAGTCAACGCTCTCGCCGCCTCCGAGAGTCTTCGGAATATCTAAGAAGAACTTGTTCTCGGTGGCCTCGTCGTAGTAGTCCTCGTTGCCTGTGGTGATGAAGAGCTCCAGAGCTGCCCAGCAGAATTCGTCCTCAACGTCGGTATCGCCGTAGGCACCGCCGCCTATGGACTCGTCAAGGGGAGCATACATATCGGGGTGCTCCTTGGCTGCTGCAAAGGCCTTTTCCGCAGCTGCAAGACATTCGTCGGCGAAATCGCTGTCGTAGTCCTTCCAGAGTCGTGCTGCCTGAGCGCCGCAGGCTGCAAGGTTGAGTGTGGCAGCCGTGGTGGGAGGCTTTACTATACGCTTCATATCGTCGTCTGCGGGAGCTATACCCAGAGCGGTCCATTTTTCGTCGTGAGCCTTGTGGTAGACCATGCCCTCGTATTTGCCGCTGTCCACCATCATCTTCAGCATCCATTCCATCTCCCAGCGGGCCTCGTCCAGAAGGTCGGGAGCGCCGTTGACATTTTCGGGGATAAGCATGGTGCTGTCGGCGTAGGCGTCCTCAAAGCCGTACTTCAGAGCCGTTTCGTACTGGTTCTGCATGAGCCACAGGGAGAGACCGCCGTTTACTACATATTTGCCGTGATCGCCTGCGTCATACCAGCCGCCTGTGACGTCTATGGAGCCGCTGCTGCCGCTGTAGCCCCAGGTCTGCTCGATCTCTGCGGTGTCGGTGGGGTGGCCTGCCGCACGGGCCAGTGATTTCGCATCTCCCGATGAGATGAAGTCCTCCTCGATCTCGATGCCGCTCCTGTTCTGGTAGAAGTAGTTCAGCGAATCGTAGAGCAGGGAGGAATACTTCTCCGAGCCGTCTATATCGAATTCGCGGCTTGCATTGCCGTCCTCGTCTTCAAGATAATAGGTGCCCTTCTCGTCGAAGTCGGTGAAGTCGATGATGTGGACATTGTCTCCCGAGTCCTTATCCTCGCCGAAGGGAAGGGTCTTGCCCTCGTATACCGTCTTTCCCGACTGATCCTTCAGTGTGAAGTCCACAGGCTTTGCCGAATCGCTGAGGAGAGTTGCCCTCTTGGCTCTGCCTGTGAAGTAGCCGACCTGATTGGTGAGGATATCCGCACGTTGATAGGGCTCGGTCTCGGGATAGTCGTTTTCATCTCCCGTAAGGTCGATGAGGGACATATTGTCGAAGGTTATTACCGTGCCTGCGGGGAAGCACTTGTCGGGAGTGTACTGGCCGTCGCCGCCCAGATGGAATGCCCACTCCGCTACGTCTATGGACTTTGAGGCGGTAAAGGTGTGCTCCTCCTTTTTGGTCTCGCCCTTGCTTATGGGGAGACGCTCCCATGTGGAGTCAAGGTTGGCGCCGCTGTCGTCCATATTGTTGTGCCATATCTCCTCGGTACCGTCAAGGTTGCCTATCTTGGTGTAGTATTTTCCGCTTTCCGAGGCTGTTATCTCGTAGGACACCTTATACTTGTGTCCCGATACTATCTTCAGCCCTCTGTGCCTGAACTGGCAGTCCCAGCGGTCTGTGCCGCCCTCTGAGGCGCCGCCCGTGTTGATTATTTTCACGGAGTATTTGCCTCCGCTTATGTCGAACTCCATCTCGCCCGGAGCCGATTCCACGATATGCCAGGGCAGTCCCACGCCCTCGTCGAAGTCGGTCTGTCCCAGCTGCTGGCCTGCGTATGCGTCAACGGCAGCAGGCAGGGGAGAGGCGGGTATGACAGCTCCCGCCGTAAGAGCTGCGGCGGCTATGGCCGACAGCGCCCTGCAAAGGAGCTTTCTGTTGTTTTTCATTGAAAAGACCTCCGTTTATCTGTATTGATCCTACATTATACTTTAATACTTTTTTGCGGCCGTGTAAAGCCGGACAATAGAAAATTTACAAATTAAGTCTTTAAAACGGCATTTTTGCTCATAAAAACAGCAAGCTGTGCGTATATTTCGGTCATTTAGACTATTTCTGTCAAAAAAGTGCGGAATTGCTTAAAATATGGTATGTTACACTTGATTTATTCTTTCGGTTATGTTATAATGATTGTAAAGTGGATAGCTCTGCGCATGGCGGATAAACGTCGCCATTAAAGATATTTTTATAGATAAGGCTTTTAATTTTTTCCGCGCTTTTCAGCGGAGTTTGGGAGGTTTATTGTGGAATCGGAGGTAAAATACTGCATCAACGAAAAAAGGACCATGATAATCGGAGGCGGAAGTGCCTGCAGAATGCTCCTTACTGAGATCTTCAATGCTCAGAAATCGCCCTACAAGGACGATAAGTATTCTGCACAGTTCGATCCCGTATGTATCATTGACAACGATCCCGCCAAGCTTGGCACCGAGGTGCTGGGCGTAAAGGTAGTAGGCCGCTCCGAGGAGATCGTAAGGTTCGCAAAGGAGTATGACATAGAACAGCTCATACTTGCCATACCTTCTCTTACATCGGACGAGCGCAAGGGGCTCATCGACATATGCAACGAGACGAAGCTCCCCCTGAAGATCATACCCTTTATCGGCACTCTTATCCTGGACGACGAGTCGGGACTTCTCGGACAGGTCCGCGATATCAAGGTGGAGGAGCTGCTGGGAAGGGATCCTATCAAGTTTGACAATAAGGACATCAAAAACTTTATCGGCGGCAAGGTCTGTATGGTAACAGGCGGCGGCGGAAGCATCGGCTCAGAGCTGGTGCGCCAGATAGCCAAGTACCACCCCAGGAAGGTCATAATCGTGGACATCTACGAGAACAATGCCTATGAGATACAGCAGGAGCTGGTCATGGACTACGGCAGCGATCTTGATCTTGTCACACTTATCGCTTCCGTGCGTGACTACTACCGCATGAATCAGATATTTGAGAAGTACAAGCCCCAGATAGTCTTCCATGCGGCTGCACACAAGCACGTTCCCCTTATGGAGGACTCTCCCATGGAGGCTATCAAGAACAACGTTGTGGGCACCTTCAATGTGGCTACGCTGGCACAGTTCCACGACGCCGAGAAATTCATTATGATTTCCACCGACAAGGCCGTAAACCCCACCAATGCAATGGGAGCTTCCAAGCGCTGCTGCGAAATGATCGTGCAGTACCTCTCCCAGCAGCATGAGGGCAGGACAGAGTTCGTCACCACAAGATTCGGAAACGTTCTGGGCTCCAACGGCTCCGTTATACCCCTTTTCAAGAAGCAGATCGAGCAGGGCAAGCCTGTTACGGTCACACATGAGGATATAATCAGATACTTCATGACTATCCCCGAGGCGGTAAGCCTCGTTATGGAGGCCGCTGCCATAGCTCACGGCGGCGAGATCTTCGTCCTTGACATGGGACAGCCTGTCAAGATAGTGACTCTTGCGGAGAACCTTATCCGTATGTACGGAAAGGTGCCCTATAAAGATGTTCCCATCGTGTTCACAGGACTCCGTCCCGGCGAGAAGATAAAGGAGGAGCTCCTTATGAACGAGGAGGGACTCCAGAAGACCTCAAACAAGCTCATCTTCATCGGCAGGCAGATCGAGATAGATGAGGAGAGCTTCGCGGAAAAACTGAAGGCTCTCCGTGACGCCGCCCTTGAAAACGACGAGGACGTTGCCATCACCGCTCTTCACGAGATGGTGCCTACCTTCATGAATCCCAAGGACTTCAACACAAAGGAACTCCAGACCATCTGCGGCTCCTGCGATAACTGATGATACGGACTGCACTGCGGCAATATGCTGCGGTGCGGTTTTTTTATATCTTTTTGATATATATATTGACCTTTGCAACGAAATCTGTTATAATAATTATGTATATTTTTTTGTGGGCAGTACCTGTTTTTTACTGCATGAGATCACTATATATCGGAGATGATTTACTTGCCGTATACGCACATATACGCCGTGAAAGCGGCTCTGACGGAAAACACGTCCGATGTCATCACGGACATTCCGGGCTACCTGAAAAAAAGCCTTCCCCTTATAGTCATGGCTCTGGTCATACTGGCAGTGGGCTTCCTCATATCAAAGCTTATTGCCAAGATAGTGGGCAAGGCGGTGTCAAAGTCCAACGTGAACGGCGCCGCAAAGAGCTTTCTGGTGTCGCTGATAAAGATAATCCTCTATATCGCCGTGGTCATTATGGCACTGTCGGTGCTGAATGTGCCTATGTCCTCCATAATCACCATACTGGGTGCGGCAGGTCTTGCCATCAGCCTTGCGCTCCAGAGCTGCCTTTCCAATCTCAGCGGCGGATTCATCATACTCTTTACGAAGCCCTTTACCACAGGGGACATTATCGAGCTGGAGGAGACCGTGGGAACCGTCCGTGATATCGGCATATTCTACACCAAGATCGCAACCTTTGACGGCAAGACCGTGTTCATACCCAACGGCAAGGTCACAGAGGCCAAGATCATAAACTACACGGAGACTCCCACAAGGCGTGTGGAGCTTCACTTCAATATAAGCTACAGCGAGGATTTTGTTAAGGCAAAAGAGGTGATCCTCGGTGTCATCGCCGCTGAGAAGCTCATAATCAACGAGCCCGAGCCCATTGTACGCATGGGCGCACACGGCAGCAGCTCCGTGTCTGTAGATGTGCTGGTGTGGGTTAAGAACAGCGATTTCCTCACTGTCCGCTATAACGTGACGGAAGCGGTGAAGGCTGCCTTTGACCGCAGCGGCATCGAGATACCCTTCGATCAGCTGGATATCCATGTAAAGGACAGGAAATAATGGCGGAAAAGAAGAAAAAGGAAGCGCCTGCACCAAAAAAGCCTGCGGCCAAAAAGAAAAAGTCACATTTCTGGCTGTGGGTGCTGCTCATAGGAGTGATCTGGTGGTTCAGCAATTTCACGCTGAAAACCGCCGATCATGCAATTACCAGCAGTAAGGTGAGCAGCGATATAAAGCTGGCGGTCATAAGCGATCTCCACGCCACAAAGCACGGTATAAGCAACAAGACCATTTTTGAGGCGGTGGACAGGGAACATCCCGATGTGGTGTTCTTCCTCGGTGATATGTACACCAGAAAGAGCGGGTGGGAGCTGATACAGAAGCCCATTGACCTTGCGGATATGATAGTTTCCGCAGGCTATCCACTCTACTGCGTGACAGGCGAGCACGACTACGACGACAGATATGTCTCGGAGCTGGAAAAAAAGGGCGCAAAAGTGCTCTCATATGAGGAGGACACCATTGAGATAAAGGGCAGCAGCCTCCATATAATGGGCATAGACAATGTGTACTACAGCGACACCTTCGATCTGAACAATGCCTTTTCACTCAGGGAGGACAGCTACAATATCCTCCTGGCCCATATCCCCAATTATGAGAAGTTCGCAGCCTTCGGGGCCGATCTCACTCTATGCGGAGATACACACGGCGAAATGGCAAGGCTTCCCTTCGGACTGGGCCCTGTTTACTGCTCCGAGCAGAAGGTATGGTTACCAAAGTTCCTGCACAAGGAGCTTGATATATATGACAAAGGCTTCTTCTACTACGACGGCGGAAGGATGTTCATAACCTCGGGCATTGGAGTCTATCCCGCACCTGTGAGACTGAACAACCGTCCCGAGGTGGCTGTCATCGAAGTAAAGCCAAAGGGGTGAAAATATGAGTAAGGACAATATCACGGACATCGCCGTAATCGGCGGAGGAGCTTCGGGCTTTGCGGCTGCAATCGAGGCGAAGACCATCCTCCCCAAGGCAAAGGTGGTCATTCTCGAAAAGCTTGACCGCGTGGGCAGGAAGATTCTTGCCACAGGCAACGGCAGATGCAATCTCAGCAACATCAATCTCAGCGCCGATCACTATCACGGCAGCGTGAAGAACATCATGCGCATAATCAGCGCAACTCCTTCGGCAAAGGAGTTTTTCGGCAGCATAGGCGTTATATGCTCGGCAGATGCGAAGGGGCGTATCTACCCGAGGAGCAACAGTGCCGCTACGGTGCTGTCGGCTCTCAGGCTCCGTGCGGAGGAGCTGGGTATAATCGAGCGCTGCGGCTTTGAGGCCAATTTCATCGAGAGCACTCCCGAGTATTTCAGGATATCATCTGCGTCGGGCGAGAAGTACCCGTGCAGGAGAGTCATAGTTGCCGCAGGAGGCTATGCGGCTCCCCAGTTCGGTACCGACGGAAGCGTTATAAGACTTCTCCGCAGCAAGGGCTGCCATACCACAAAGATATGCCCCGCAGTAGCTCCTCTCAGGGTGCGTCCCGAGCTGCTCAGGGGACTGAAAGGCGTCCGCGCAAAGGGCAGGGTAATGGCCTATACGGGCGGCAGGCTCCTCAAGGAGGAGGTAGGCGAGATACAGTTCACGGATACGGCGCTCTCGGGCATATGCGTGTTCAATATGGCTCATCTGGTATCACAGTACGACGGCAGGCTGACGCTCCGTCTCGACCTTGCGGCGGATATGGATCAGGAGCAGCTTGACGGCTATCTCCGTGTGATCCAGTACCAGCGTGCAAGACAGACCGCAGAGGAGCTCCTGACGGGTATCTTCCCCAGAAGCCTTGCGGTATACCTTACGAAGAAGGCTCTGGGCAAGCCTCTTACGGTGCTTATATCCGAGCTCCGCGACACGGAGCTGAAGCAGGTGTCGCAGTTCATAAAGAAGCTGGACTTTGAGGTGCTGGGCAGCGCTCCCTGGAAGGACGCTCAGGTGACCTCAGGCGGTATCAGCGGCGAATGTGTTGACGAAAGACTGCAGCTCAGAAGCGAAAAGGGCATATTCCTCTGCGGCGAGATACTTGACGTTGACGGCGACTGCGGCGGCTATAACCTCCAGTGGGCATGGTCGTCGGGAATACTGGCTGGCAGGAGCTGCGCCGACTCGCTGAGAGGTGGGCTCTCATGATAAGAGTCGGAGGCATAAGGGTATCCCTTGATACCGACCTGAACGACCTTGCAGGGCTCTGCGAGAAAAAGCTGAAGATAAGCCGCGACAGGATCATCAGCGTGAAGCTGGCAAAGAAATCGGTGGACGCAAGGAAGAAGTCAGACGTTCACTTTATCATATCCCTTGATATAGAGGCGAAGGGCGAGGACAGGCTGCTCAGGACGCTGAAAAACGCCTCAAAGCACCAGGAAGTCCGCTATGTTGTGCCCGATGCGGCAGGTATGGATCACAGGCCTGTTATAGCAGGTTTCGGCCCCGCGGGTATGTTTGCCGCACTGGTGCTGGCAATGGCAGGGGCAAGACCAATAGTCCTCGAAAGAGGCAGCGATGTGGACAGCAGAGTCAGGGCTGTGGAGGAATTTCAGAGCGGCGGCAGACTGGATCCCGAATGCAATGTGCAGTTCGGCGAGGGCGGAGCAGGTACCTTCTCCGACGGAAAGCTCACCACTGGAATCAAGGACAGGCGTATCGGCTGGATACTTCATAGGCTGGTGGAGTTCGGAGCTCCCGGGGAGATACTCTACCTGGCAAAGCCCCATATAGGTACGGACAGGCTCCGCGGAGCAGTAAAGGCTCTCCGCGAAAGGGTCATATCCCTGGGGGGCGAGGTCAGATTCAACGCTAAATTCTGCGGCTTTGAAGCGGCGGAGGGCAGCCTCTCCGCAGTGAGCTATACTCAGGACGGAAAGTCTTATGCCATTGACACCAAAAGCCTGATACTCGCTACGGGACACAGCGCAAGGGACGTTTTTGAGCTGCTTTATGATGAGAATATAGCGCTGTCCCAGAAGAATTTCTCAGTGGGCGTGAGAGCGGAGCACCTCCGCACCGATATCGACAGGGCTATGTACGGCGGTTTTGCAGGCCACCCTGCCCTGAAGGCGGCAGATTACAAGCTGGCGGTACATCTCCCCGACGGGCGCACTCTTTACACCTTCTGTATGTGCCCAGGGGGATATGTTGTGGCGGCTTCCTCGGAGGAGGGCAGGCTGGCAGTCAACGGCATGAGCTGCTTTGCCCGTGACGCCGAGAATTCCAACAGCGCTCTCCTTGTGAACGTGGGTCCAGAGGACTACGGCAGCGACCACCCCCTTGCGGGTATGTGGTTCCAGCGGGATCTGGAGGAAAAGGCCTTTAAGGCGGGGGGCGGCGACTACAGCGCACCTGCGGCGGTGCTGGGGGATTTCATGGAGGGCAGAGTGAGCACTGAGCTCGGAAGGGTAAAGCCTTCGTATCGTCCTTCCATAAGGTTTGCGGCTCCCGAGGAGTACCTTCCCGATTTCGTATGCCGCTCGCTGAGACTGGGCATAAAGGAAATGGGAAAGAAGATAAAGGGCTTTGACGATAAGGATACGCTGCTTACGGGCATAGAGAGCAGGAGCAGCTCGCCCGTAAGGATAAACAGAGGCGGGGATATGCAGTCCCTGTCCCTCAGAGGGCTCTACCCCTGCGGCGAGGGCGCAGGATATGCAGGAGGCATAGTCTCGGCAGCTGTGGACGGAATGAAGTGCGCCGAGGCAGTTTGTGCAGGAACGGGGGAAGATAAATGAATATAGTATACCTGTCGGGCAGCAGGATATTCCTGTGCAGCGACGGAAAGACAACGGAGCTTCCCTGCGAAAGGGCGGCTAAATATACGGACGCTGTCAACGAGATACAAAAGAACAAGGAGTGGAAGCTGCAGGGTACTGGCGCCATATTCAGAGAGGAGCAGCAGTACTTCAGCGACAACCGCAGCGATATATCAATAAACGGCCTTTCGTCTGCGGATAAGGGCTTCATATACTCCGCGGTACTGGGCGGCATGGGCGCTATCTACCGCAAGAGCGCGGATTCGCCGAAGGCTCCCGAGGGACATATATACACGGGCATGGACAGGCGCATAGGCGATATCGCCTGCAAGGACGGCAGCATAGCCGCCATACTTGACGAGCACCTTGCCATATTCGACGAGCGGGGCGACTATAACGAGCTCACCGACGGCCCTTCAAGGGAGGCGGATCCATTCTGGTCGGCTACCGACGGCAGGCTTTTCTGTTCCACAAGGGGCTGCTCTCTGGACGGTCAGTCGATATACTCCGAGAGCTCCATCATGGCTGTGGATCAGGAGGCAGGCACCATAGAAACCCTTTTCGAGAGCAGCGGCAACGATCTCTTAAAGCCGCAGAATGACTCAAAGGGCAATTTCTATTACATACGCCAGCCCTACAAGTCGCCAGTACCTCAGAAGGAGTCCGTAATAAAGTCGGTGCTGCTTTTCCCTGTAAGGCTGATAAAGGCCATATTCGGCTTTATCAATGTGTTTTCCGTCATCTTCGGCGGCGAGCCCTTGAGAAAGAATCAGAAAAGGGGCGACATCAAGACGAAGAACAAGTCTGCCCGTCAGATATTCTTCGAGGAAAGGCTTCTTGAGGCCGAGAAGAACGAGAAGGAAAATGCTGCGGCAGGGGATAGTAACCTGGGCATATTCCCCAGGAACCGCGTCCTCGTAAGGGTAGCTCCCGACGGCAGTGAGACAGTTATAGGAAAGGGCATTATGGACTATACCCTCTGTGATGAGGGAGTATTATGCTCAAACGGCAAGGAGCTGCTGCTCATAGACGGCGACGGCGGCGAAAAGGTCATAGCAAAGGCGGAGCTGGCGGAAAAGCTCTGCGTAATAAAGGAAGATACCGCCTCTGAGGGACAGAAGTCCTGAGACGGATAAACGATGTATGAACAGGAGGCTTGAAAATGAAGATCAATGTTATCGGCGGAGAAATGACCAGACAGGAAATTGACGAGTACATAAAGTATGCGGGACAGAAATACACAGGACGGCAGATAGGTCAGCTGGATATAGTCATCGACGGGGAATTCGTGGATCTGAAGGTACACTTCAAGGATATGGATTTTCAGAGAGCTTACCGTTCTGCGGATTATCTTGTGAACACCATGGATAAGCTCAATGATGCAAAGCAGAAGGAGTTTTCCGAGAAGGAAAGGCACAAGGTCTGAGGAGTGACTGAATGAATCTTACGAATATAGGCACAGTGAAGGAGATACTTTCACGCCACGGCTTCAGCTTCTCAAAGGGGCTGGGGCAGAACTTCATAATAAATCCCGATATATGCCCGAAGATCGCCGAAAACGGCAATGCGGCAGAGGGCTTCGGAGTCATAGAGATAGGAACGGGTATAGGCGTCCTTACCGCGGAGCTGGCAAAGCGTGCGGAAAAGGTGGTGGCCGTGGAGATAGACACAAGGCTCCTGCCCATTCTGGAGGAGACCCTCGCTGACTTTGACAATGTGAAGATAATAAACGAGGACGTCATGAAATGCGACCTCCACAGGCTCATCGGGGAGGAATTCCACGGGCTCAGGACGGCGGTATGCGCAAATCTGCCCTATTACATAACCTCCCCCATAATCATGATGCTCCTTGAGAGCAGGCTCCCCATAGAGTCCATCACCGTCATGGTGCAGAAGGAGGCCGCACAGCGCCTCTGCGCCAGGGTGGGCACAAGGGATTCGGGAGCCATAACCGTGGGAGTAAACTACTACGGCACGGTGAAGAAGCTCTTTGACGTTTCGAGAGGCAGCTTCATGCCTGCGCCCAATGTGGATTCCGCAGTCATAAGGATAGACCTTTGCAGTGAACACAGACTTGACGAGGAAAGCGAGAGGTTCTTCTTCAAGGTGGTCAAGGCAGGATTCTCACAGCGCAGAAAGACCCTTGCCAACTCCCTTGCCTCGGTCATGGGCATACCCAAGGAAAGGGTATATGCTGCCCTTGAAAGTATCGGTATGCCGCAGGCTGCAAGGATAGAGCAGCTTGATATGGAGCAGCTCATTGCCCTTTCGGCGGAGCTGATGAAGGGCTGATGGGCACGCTTTACGGCGTAAGCACAGGCGCAGGCGATCCGCAGCTGATGACTGTGAAGGCTGTGCGCATACTGGAGAGCTGCGGCGTTATTGCGGCTCCCCGTACAAAGGGCAGGGATACGCTGGCTCTTTCCATAGCCCGCAAGGCGGCAGACCTGTCGGGCAAGAGGATAATTTACCTTGACTATGCCATGAGCCGCGAAAGCTCCGTTATCGCGGAGAACTGCCGCCGTATAGCGGATATGCTCTGCGATGAACTGGAGAACGCTGATGTTGCCGTGCCTGTTCTGGGAGATATATCCGTGTATTCCACCTTCAGCCGCATTGCCTCCCTTGTGGAGGAGAGAGGATTCCCCGTTGAGATATGCGCGGGAGTCACCAGCTTCAGCGCTGCTGCTGCCGCTCTGGGTATGCCGCTCTGTCTCGGAAGCGAGCCCCTGCATATACTGCCCTGCGGCTGCGGCGGATTTGAGAAGCTCCTTGATCTCGGCGGTACGAAGGTCATTATGAAAACGGGAAAAAATGCCGCGGAACTCATGGGGATACTGCAAAAAAAGGGACTGTCCCGGCGTACATCTATAGTAGAGAACTGCGGCCTGGAAGATCAGAGGATATACCGTGCAGATGATGATATCCCCGGAGATGTCGGGTATTTCACGGTTTTTATCGTAAAGGAGAGCTCTGATGAAGCTTGAGGAATACATTTTCAGGGGAGCGGAGAAGCTCCGCTGCGGATATACTACGGGCTCCTGCGCGGCAGCTGCCGCAAAGGCTGCTGCGGAGATGATATTCACGGGCCATACCGTGGAAAGGGTACAGCTCATGACTCCAAAGGGCATTATGATCGAGCCCGACATCACCGACGTTAACCTCGGGGACGGTGAGGCTTCCTGTGCCGTTGTCAAGGACAGCGGCGACGATCCCGATATCACCAACGGTATAAAGGTTTGCTGCCGCGTAAGGCTTGCAGCTTCGGGAGTGAAGATATTCGGCGGCGAGGGCATAGGCGTTGTCACAAAGCCGGGGCTGGATCAGCCCGTGGGAGAGGCCGCCATAAACTCCGTGCCGCGGAAGATGATAGCTGCGGCTGTTTCGGAGACGGCCGAGAAGTACGGCTATTCGGGAGGCTTCGAGGTGACTGTCTCGGTACCCGGGGGCAGGGAGCTGGCGAAAAAGACCTACAACCCCAGAATGGGCATAGAGGGCGGTATCTCCGTCATCGGTACCAGCGGTATCGTGGAGCCCATGAGCAGCAGGGCCGTTATTGAGACTATCCGTGCAGAGGCAGGTATGCGCCGTGCCGCAGGTCAGAGGAATATGCTGCTGACCATCGGCAACTACAGCGAGGACTATGTTCAGCGCAGTCTGCCCTTCTCACTGGAAAGGAGCGTCACCTGCAGCAACTTCATCGGCGACGCAATAGATATCGGCATGGAGCTGGGCTTTGAGTCCATACTCATAATCGGCCATATCGGCAAGCTGGTAAAGCTGGGAGCAGGCATAATGAACACCCACTCCTCATGGGCGGACGGAAGAATGGACGTGCTGGTGACCTGCGGTGTCCTTGCGGGAGCCGATACGGATACGCTGAAAAGGCTGCCCGACTGCGCAACGGCAGACGCGGCTATGGATATACTCGATGAGGCGGGATATCTTGAAGGTACGGCGGATATCCTTGCCCAGCGCATGGACGGCTATCTCCGCGCAAAAGTGAAGGACGCCGTCCCTATAGGAGCTCTTGCTTTTTCCTACAAGCGTGAGCTGATAATAAAGACAGCCCTTGCAGATCAGCTCATCAGGGCTGTAACGGAGGAAGAAAATGGTTGATTTCGTGGGAGCAGGCTGCGGTGCGGCAGACCTTATCACTCTGAGAGGAAAGCGCCTTCTGGAGGAGGCGGACGTCATCATATACGCAGGCTCGCTGGTAAACCCTCAGCTGCTGGACTACGCAAAAAAGGACTGCAAAATATACAACAGCGCCCTCATGCACCTTGACGAGGTGATAAATGTGATGACAGAGGCGGAGTCACGGGGGCTGCATACGGTTAGGCTCCACACGGGGGATCCCTCGGTATACGGAGCTGTCAGGGAGCAGATGGACAGGCTTGACCGGCTGGGAATATCATACAGCGTCACCCCCGGCGTAAGCTCCTTCTGCGGAGCGGCGGCAGCTCTGAAAGCGGAGTACACCCTGCCTGCGGTATCCCAGACGGTGATACTGACCCGTATGGCAGGCAGGACTCCCGTACCCGAAAGGGAGAGCATAGAGAGCCTTGCCGCACATCATGCCACTATGGTCATATTCCTAAGCGCCTCCATGACGGAGGAGCTCTCACAGAGACTTACGGAAGGCGGCTACAGCGCCGGTACACCTGCCGCCATAGTCTACAAGGCCACATGGGAGGACGAAAAGGTGGTGCGCTGTACCGTGGGTACCCTTGCGGAGGCTGCCCGTGCAAACGGCATAAGCAAGACTGCTCTCATAACCGTGGGGGACTTCCTGGGCAGCGATTACGAGCTGTCAAAGCTCTATGACAAGAATTTCGGGACTGAGTTCAGAAAGGCGGAGGCTCATTGAATATAGCGATTTTTTCCGTGACAGAAAAGGGAAGACAGCTCTCGTTCAGGGCCGGCGAGGCTCTGAGCGGCGAGCATAAGGTCAGCCGTTACTGCTTCCATAAGCATACAGACGACAATTCTGCCGTGTTCTGGAACATGGGCAGCATGGTGGGCAGGCTTTTCACGCGCTCCGACGCATTTATATTCGTCTGTGCCTGCGGCATAGCGGTAAGAGCGGTAGCGCCCTTTCTCGGTACAAAGGCCGACGATCCTGCGGTGATAGTTATGGACGACTGCGGCAGGTTCGTTATCCCTGTGCTTTCGGGACATATAGGCGGCGCCAACCGCCTTGCGGAGGTGCTTGCGGAACATCTGGGCTCTACAGCCGTCATAACCACCGCCACCGATGTGGGAGGCAGCTTCTCTCCCGACAGCTTTGCCGTGGCAAACGGCCTTATCATAACCGATCTTGCAGCTGCCAAGGAGATAGCCGCCGAGGTGCTGGACGAGGAGAAGATCGGCTTTTCCAGCGAGTACAGGCACGGCGGTCTCCCCGACGAGCTGACGGAGTTCGGCATTTGCAGGACGGGCATATATGTGGGTACGGAGCCCGATGTGAAGCCCTTTGACGTTACGCTGAGACTTGTGCCGCGGAATATCGTTCTGGGTATCGGCTGCAAAAAGGGCACTTCCGCCGAAGCTATCGAAGAAGCGGTGAGCTCCGCCCTTGAAGGAGCAGGTATTGATCCGCGGAGAGTACGGGAGGCGGCTTCCATAGACCTGAAGGCGCAGGAGGAGGGACTTCTCGGCTTCTGCGAAAAGCTGGGAGTGCCTCTGCGGACATATTCTGCTCAGGAGCTTATGGCTGTAAAGGGCGATTTCGATGCCTCGGACTTCGTGCTTGAGACCACAGGGGCGGACAATGTATGCGAGAGAAGCGCGGTGCTGTGCAGCGGCGGAAAGCTTGTGATGGGCAAGACAGCTGACGGCGGTGTGACTGTTGCGGCGGCCGAGGCTCCCGTATATCTTGATTTTGAAAGGAATATCCTATGAAGCTGTATGTTGTCGGCATTGGCTGCGGAAGCAGCGGCGGCATGACCGTTGAAGCCCGTCAGGCTGTGGAGAACAGCGATATCATCGTGGGCTACACGGTGTATACCCGGCAGATAAAGGCCATCTTTCCCGAAAAGAAGTGCCTTTCCACAGGCATGAGGCAGGAGCGTGACCGCGTTGAGCTGGCACTTAGACTGGCCTCGGAGGGCAGGACGGTGTCCCTTGTGTGCAGCGGTGACAGCCAGCTTTACGGCATGGCAGGTCTGGCGCTGGAGCTCTCACAGAACTATCCTGACGCGGATATCGAGGTGGTGGCAGGAGTAAGCGCGGCTTTCAGCGGCGGAGCCGTTCTCGGCTCGCCCATGACACACGATCTTGCCATAATAAGCCTTTCCGACCTTCTCACTCCCATGGAGAAGATAGTGAAACGGCTGCGCTGTGCTGCGGAGGGGGATTTCGTCATTGCCCTCTACAATCCCTCCTCGAAAAAGCGAGCCGACTATCTCATGAAGGCCTGCGATATCATACTGGGCTTCAGGTCTGCGGAGACAGTCTGCGGATATGTGCGGAATATCGGCAGGGAGGGACAGGAGAGCCGCATACTCACTCTCGGGGAGCTCCGTGATACCCCGGTGGATATGTTCACCACGGTTTTCATAGGCAATTCCGAGACAGTTATCATAGGCGGAAAAATGGTTACTCCCAGAGGCTACAGAGATGTGTGAGCTGCTTATATTCGGCGGTACCACCGAGGGCAGGGAGCTTGCGCGTTACTGCTGCGAAAAAGGCATCAGGGCAGCGGTATCCGTGGCAACAGAGTACGGCGGAGAGCTGCTGCCGAAGCATGAGCTGCTGCATATACTCACGGGACGTCTGGACAGCGATGCCATGACAGCCCTCATGAAAGAGCTTGGCTGTACTGCCGTCATCGACGCCACCCACCCCTATGCCGAGGAGGTAACGGCAAATATCCTCCGTGCCTGCCGTGAGACGGGCATTGTCTGCCACAGACTTCTGCGGAGCCCGTCGGCTCTTCCCGAATGTCTGAGGGCTGAGGATATGGACGGCCTTATAAAGCTCATTGACAGCTGCGGCGGAAATGTGCTCAGCACTCTTGGCAGCAAGGAGCTGCCCAGACTGGCGGAGGTCAGGGACTACAGGAAACGGATATGGGTAAGGGCGCTCCCCTCTGACAGCGTCAGGGAAATGTGCAGGGAGCTGGGCTTCCCCGCGGAGCATCTTATCCTTGAAAAGGGGCCGTTCAGCGTTGAGCAGAATATCGCCCACATAAAACAGAGCGGTGCGGAGCTCCTTGTCACAAAGGAGAGCGGCGCCGCAGGAGGCTTCCCCGAAAAGGCAGAGGCCGCGGAGATCTGCGGCACAGCTCTGGCAGTGCTGCTTCGTCCCCGTGAGGAGGGCTGCACTATGGAGGAGGTCAAGGCCATAATTGACGGCATGAGGAGGTGAACAGGTGAAGGTATATATCGTGGGAACAGGCACCGACGGCGGAAAGACGCTCACTGCCGAGGCTAAAAAGGCCATAAATGCGGCAGATGTGCTCATTGGCGCGGGCCGTATGGTGGAAGGCTACAGAGACTGCGGGAAAACTGTCCTTGAGGAGTACAGAAGCGGCGAGATAAGACGCTTCCTTGAAGAAGGCTGCTTCGGAACGGCTGCGGTGCTCATGTCGGGGGACTGCGGCTTCTTCAGCGGTGCAGCTGCCCTTGCAGAGGCTCTGGAGGACTTTGACACGGAGATCATATGCGGTATAGCCTCTCCTGTGTATCTGTTCTCAAAGCTGAAAATGGACTGGTCGGACTGCAATTTCGTCAGTCTACACGGCAGGAGCGGCAATATCGTCAGAGCGGTCTGCGCTCACAGGCTCACATTCTTCCTTCTGGGGGGAGAGATCACCGCCGCACAGGTCTGCCAAAGGCTGTGCGAGTACGGCAGAGGCGCCGTGAAGGTTTATATCGGCGAAAGGCTCGGCTACCCCGATGAGCGTATAATCAGCGGCAGAGCCGAGGAGCTCACGGAGACGGACGCCTCGGGACTGTGTGTGCTCCTTGCGGAAAATCCCGATTACGAGCGCGGTATCCCCGGGTTTATCCCCGATGAGAGCTTCATAAGGGGCAGTGTACCCATGACAAAGGCGGAGGTCCGCTGCCTTGCGGTGGCAGGGCTGGACATAGGCAGAGACGATATCTGCTGGGATATCGGCGGAGGTACGGGCTCAGTTTCCGTGGCAATGGCTCTGCAATGCGAGAGAGGAAGGGTATTCTCCGTTGAGAGAGAGCCCGTGGCTGCGGAGCTTATCCGAAGCAATCTCAGGAAATTCGGCTGTGATAATATCGAGGTCCGTGAGGGCGACGCCGTGGATACAGCAGCGGAGCTGCCCGTTCCCGACTGCGTTTTTGTGGGGGGCTCGGGAGGAAAGCTGAGGGATATCGTCATGACAGCGGCAGCAAAAAACAGCAATATACGCCTGACCGTTACTGCCGTCTCACTGGAAACTCTTTCGGAGTGTACCGCAGTATTTGATGAGCTTGGCTTTGAAGCGGAGATCACTCAGATCGCAGTAACAAGAACGAAAAAAGCAGGGACTCACACCATGCTCTCGGCTGAGAACCCTGTATTCATTATAAAAAGGAAGCTCTGATGAAAAGATTCGTTATCGGCGGAACTCACAGCGGCTGCGGAAAGACCACCGTTACCTGTGCAGTTCTTGCGGCGCTGAAAGCCCGCGGACTGAGGGTCGCCTCCTTCAAGTGCGGCCCCGACTACATAGATCCCATGTTCCACAGCAGTATAATCGGTGCGTCCGCTCATAATCTGGACAGCTTCTTCTGCGGCGATGACAGGCTGAGGCAGCTTCTTCATGAGGGAAGCCCAAATGCTGATATATCGGTGATCGAGGGGGTTATGGGCTATTATGACGGCGTTGACGGAAGGGGCTCCGCTCATTCTGTTTCCGAAATAACCGAAAGTCCTGCCGTACTGGTTATTGACTGCAAGGGCATGAGCGAGTCTGTGGGCGCGGTCATGAAGGGCTTTCTCGATTACAGGCGGACAAGCAATATAAAGGGTTTCGTTTTCAACAGGCTGCCCCGGAGACTTGTCCCTCTTGCACAGAGGCTGTGCGGTGAGCTGGGAACTGAGTATTTAGGCTGTATGCCGCCGGACTGTCCGGGTATTGAGAGCCGCAGGCTGGGACTTGTGACGGCCTCCGAGATAGATGATCTCTGCGAAAAAACTGCGGAGCTTGGCAGGCTTGCGGAGGAGAATATCCTCCTTGACAGGCTCATGGAGCTGTCGAAGTCGCCCTGTCTCACTTTCAGGGAGCAAGAATTGCACAGACTGCCCGACGGCGTCTCACCAAAGATAGCTGTAGCCCGCGACAGAGCCTTCTGCTTCATCTACTCTGAGAATATGGAGCTGCTTCAGCGCCTGGGCTGTACCCCGGAATACTTCTCACCCATGGAGGACGAGAGACTCCCCGAGGACTGCTGCGGACTGATACTCAGCGGCGGCTATCCCGAGCTCTGCGCAGAGGAGCTCTCCGCAAACCGTACCATGTCCGTAAGCATAAGGCAGGCCATAAACAGCGGTATGCCCACTATTGCGGAGTGCGGAGGCTTCATGTATCTCCACGACTGTCTGAAGACCGCGGAGGGCAGGGAGTACCCCATGGCAGGCGTTATCGGCGGCACAGCCTATGAGACCGACAGGCTGCGGCGCTTCGGATATATCACTATGACAGCGGAAAAGGACTGCCTTATATGCGGAAAGGGTGACAGCTTCGCCGCTCACGAGTTCCACTACTGGGACAGTACCTGCTGCGGAGAGGACTTCACCGCCGCAAAGGCCGACGGCAGAAGCTGGAAATGCGTTCATAGCTCTTCAACGCTTTACGCAGGCTTCCCTCATCTGTATTTTTACGCTGACGTCCGCATGGCTGAGCGCTTTGCGGCTGCCTGTGCGGCTTACGGAGGTAAATAATGGACAGGATAAAACTTATTCGCCCTTCCGACAAGAGGTACAGTATACTTGCTAAGGAGCACTGGGACGGTGTCGCAAAGCCTCTTGGCAGCTTCGGTGTCCTTGAGGATATGTGGTGCAGGATAGCGGCTGTGCAGCAGACTGACCGTCCCGATATCAGCCGCCGCGCCGCAGTCGTTATGTGCGGGGACAACGGCGTCACCGCTGAGGGTGTCACACAGACCGACAGCTCCGTGACTCTGGCCTGTGCGGAGGCTATCGCCTGCGGCAGATCCAATATCAACGCCCTTGCGGCTGTATACGGCGCCGATGTTTATGCCGTTGATATCGGCATGGAGGGCGATACGGACTGTGAGTCCGTGATAAAGCGCAAGATCGCTCACGGTACCGGAAATATAGCCGAAGGGCCTGCAATGACCGGAGAACAGGCGCAGGCCGCTCTTTGCGCCGGTATGGACATTGCCGCA
This sequence comes from uncultured Ruminococcus sp., assembly GCF_947301925.1. Lineage (GTDB taxonomy): Bacteria > Bacillota > Clostridia > Oscillospirales > Ruminococcaceae > Ruminococcus. Next base: position 16,777 of record NZ_CAMYUE010000009.1, on the reverse strand, counting down.
GAGCTTGCGGAAAAGGGCGTGAAGGTCATCATTACGGGAGAAATGGGCATAGGCAATACCACTCCCACGGCTGCGCTCTCATCGGTGATACTGGGACTTCCTCCCGAGACAGTAACAGGCAGGGGAGCAGGTCTTTCCACAGAGGGGCTGAAACGCAAGATAAACGCCGTCAGCCGCGCTGTTGAAGTGAATTCGCCCGACCCCCATAACGCTGCTGAGCTGCTGTCAAAGCTGGGCAGCTACGAGATAGGCGGCATGACGGGACTTTTTCTGGGGGGAGCTGTTTACGGGATCACCGTTATCATTGACGGCGTAATATCCGCAGTGTCGGCGGTGCTTGCCTCCATGCTTGCCCCACGCTGCACCGATTATATGCTGGCAGGCCACGTTTCCGCTGAGCCTGCGGGCAGACTTCTCCTTGAAAGGCTGGGGCTGAGAGCGGTCATCGACGGCTGTCTCAGGCTCGGCGAGGGCACAGGCGGCATAATGCTGCTGCCGCTTCTGGACGGAGCAGCGGCTCTGTATTACAACTCCCACCGCTTTGACAGCGCTGGGATAGAAAGGTATGTGGAACTGAAATGATCACACTTGTAACAGGCGGTACCAAATGCGGCAAGTCAAGCTATGCCGAGAAGATACTGGACAGCTTCACCGGGCAGAAATACTACATCGCCACTATGAACCCCGTCGGCGATGACGCAGAGGCGATAATCGCTCGTCATGTGCAGATGCGCTGCGGAAAGAACTATGTTACCGTGGAGAGGTTCCGCGATATAGGCGAGACCGATATTCCGAAGGGCAGCGGCGTGCTGCTGGAATGTGTGGGCAATCTCTGCGCTAACGAGATGTTTGTGGGCATGGAGATACTCCACCCGGCGGATAAGATAGTGACGGGCATAAAGCAGCTCTCGGAAAAGACTGCGGAGCTGGTCATAGTCACCAACGAGGTGGGCAGCGACGGAAACGATTATACTCCCGATACCATGGCATATATAAGGCAGATGGCCTTCATAAACCGCCGTATAGCCGAATTTGCCGACAATGTGGTGGAGTGCGTTTACGGTATACCTTTACTGCGCAAGGGAAAGCTGATATGATGGATTCACTGCTGTCAGCACTGCTGATGTATTCGCGGATACCAGTTCCACAGCGTCAGTGGAACGAGAAGAATATGAGGTTCGCACTGTGCTTCTTCCCCCTTGTGGGAGCTGTTACGGGCGGACTGGTCATGGGTCTGAGGCTGGTCTGCGACGCACTTCGCACAGGCAGTCTGCTGTTCGCCGCAGGTACGGTGGCCATAACCGTTCTGGTCACGGGAGGCATACATCTTGACGGCTTCTGCGATACCTGCGACGCCAGAGCTTCATGGGGAGACATGGAGAAAAAGCTGACGATCCTCAGCGATCCTCATATAGGAGCCTTTGCGGCCATAAAGCTGGGCGCATATCTTCTGCTGTACACCGCTCTGCTGGCACAGCTGACGGATATATCCGCCGTCGGCGTTGCGGCTGTGGGCTTTGTGCTTTCGCGTAGTCTCAGCGGTCTTGCCGCCGTCAGCTTCCGCGCCGCCAAGAAGGAGGGGACTCTCTACAGCTTCACCTCCTCTGCCGACAAGAGGACGACGGTGACAGTATTGTCTGCGGTGTCGCTGCTGTGCATGGCGGCTATGGTGCTTATATTTCCCGCGGCAGGTGTGGCTGCTTCCGCTGCTGCTCTGCTGACGCTTTTATACTACCGCTTCATGTCCTACAGGGAGTTCGGCGGTGTTACGGGAGATCTTGCAGGCTGGTTCCTGCAGATGTGCGAATTGTTCATTGCAGCGGCTGCTGCGCTTACATACAGAATAACGGAGGTCATGTGATATGAAAATGATAATCGGAGGAGCATATCAGGGAAAGATAGGCTGTGCCGTCAGACTTTTCGGAAAGTCGGAGGAAAATATGGTAAACGGCAATGTCTGCGATTTCGAGGAGGTATTTACGGCCGACTGTATAAAGAGCTATCACAAGATGATAGCAAGGCTCATCGCACAGGGCGTTGATCCCGTGCAGTTCACGAAGCGTCTCTGCGAGACCAACAAGGACGTTCTGGTCATCATGGACGAGATAGGCTGCGGCATAGTTCCCCTTGTTAAGGCGGAGCGTGTACGCCGCGAGGCCGTTGGAAGATGCGGCTGTCTGATAGCTGCGGCCAGCGATACGGTCATCCGCGTAATCTGCGGTATCCCCGACTATATCAAGGGCGGCCCCGATGAGGGTTGACTTCATACGCCACGGCCTGACCGCAGGAAACCTTGAACAGCGCTATATAGGCAGTACCGACGAGCCTCTGTGTTCTCAGGGCAGAGAGGGACTGAAGAACAGGGTCTATCCCTCCTGCGATATGGTCTTTGCAAGTCCCATGAAGCGCTGCATAGAGACGGCAAGGCTCATATACCCCGAAAAAGAGCCTGTTATATGCGGAAGCCTCAGAGAATGCGACTTCGGAGACTTCGAGGGCAGGAACTATGAGGAGCTGTCTGCCGACATCAGGTATCAGAGCTGGATAGACAGCGGCGGAGAAGCGGCCTTTCCCAACGGCGAGAGCCCTGCCGCCTTCAGGGAGCGCTGCGTCAAAGGCTTCCTTGACTGTATAGCCCGTGTTCCCCGCGGGGAAAGGGCTGCTTTTGTTGTTCACGGCGGCACCATCATGGCTGTTATGGAGCGCTTTGCGGTGCCCCGCCGCAGCTATTTCGACTGGCATATACGCAACAGTCACGGCTATATCACCGAATTTGACGGAGAAACTATAACAGTAACGGAGAATATATGAAATACATTATAGCGGTCCTGCCGCTGTTTCTGGGAGCGGCTCTGGACAGCATTCTGGGCGACCCCTACAGTCTGCCTCACCCCATACGCCTTATAGGCAGGCTCATAGCCGCTCTGGAGAGAGCTGTGCGCAGACGCATGAGCGGACATCTCCGCGCAGGAGGCGTCCTCCTTGCAGCCGCGGTGCTGACGGTATCTGCGGCTGTTCCCCTTGCAATACTCATTGTCTGCTACAGTGTGAATTTATGGCTGGGAGCTGTCATCGAGGGCGTGATGTGCTATTATCTCATGGCGGCAAGGTGCCTGCGTGACGAGAGCATGAAGGTATACCGCGCAGTAAAGTCGGGAGACACAGAGGCGGCCCGTAAGGCGGTGTCAATGATAGTCGGCCGCGATACGGCGGTGCTGGACGAAAAAGGCATAATAAGGGCGGCTGTCGAGACTGTGGCGGAGAATACCTCCGACGGTGTGACGGCTCCGCTTATGTATATGTCGCTGGGCGGAGCGGTCCTCGGCTTCTTTTACAAGGCGGCAAACACCATGGACTCCATGATAGGCTACAGGAATGAAAAATATGCCGATATAGGGCGGTTCGCTGCGAAGCTGGACGATGTGCTGAACTACATACCCTCGCGGCTGACCGCTCTTGCCATGACAGCGGCTGCTCCCTTGCTGGGATTTGACGGAGGAAGAGCCTTCCGTATATGGCGGCGTGACCGCAGAAAGCACGCAAGCCCTAATTCCGCCCAGACGGAGGCGGCCTGTGCAGGAGCTCTCGGCGTAAGGCTGGCAGGTGACGCATACTACTTCGGAGAACTCCACAGGAAGGAATATATCGGCGACCCTGTACGCGAGATAGAAAACCATGACATACCACGAGCCAACAGGCTCATGTACGGAGCGGCAGTTCTTGTTTTCATGGCCGCGGCTGCGGTAAGGGCTGTCATTGCGGGAGGTATCCTATGATAAACGGTATGCACGGCGGAAACGACCTCTGCCTCGATATAAAGCTTGATCTCTCCGCAAATCTCAATCCTCTCGGTATGCCCGAGAGCGTCCGCAGGGCGGTGGCTGTCTCGGCGGCGGACTGGGAGAGATATCCTGACCCCCTGTGCAGGGAGCTGCGCGGCAAGCTGTCGGAGCGGCTGCATATTCCCGCAGAAATGATAGTCTGCGGAAACGGCGCCGACGATATCATATACAGGACCGTATCTGCCCTGAGACCGCGCAGGGCGCTGATATGCGCTCCTGCCTTCGGCGAGTACCGCAAGGCTCTTGAGGAGCACGGCTGCGAAGTATCCGTGCATATGCTTTCAGAGAAGGAGGACTTCTCCCTTACAGAGCGCATCATGCCAGAAATTGCGGGCAATGATATGCTGATGATATGCAGTCCCCATAATCCAACGGGAAGGGTCATAGAGCCGGGTCTTCTCTGTGAGATAGCCGCAGAGTGTGAAAAGCAGGGTACGTATCTCCTGTGTGACGAGAGCTTTATTGATTTTACCGGGAGAGCGGCGGAGCTTACGGCTCTGAATTTCATGAGCCCCGGACTCATAGTTCTGCGCTCCTTCACAAAGATATACGCCATGGCAGGTCTGCGCCTCGGTTACGCGGTCTGCGGCAGTACGGACACTGCCGGCAGGATAGCCGCGTCAGGACAGTACTGGAGCGTTTCAGCTCCCGCAATGGCGGCGGGCATGGCTGCTCTTGATGAGGAGGACTATGTAAGGCGTACCGTACAGCTTATTGAGCGTGAGAGGGAATACCTCTCCGCAGAGCTCAGCTCCTTTGGCTTCAGAGGATACCCATCACAGGCGGATTTTATACTGTTCAGAGCCTTTCCGCAGCTGGGAGAGCTTCTTCTCCGTCAGGGCATACTCATCAGGTGCTGCGGTGACTACAGCGGCCTTGACAGCAGCTTTTTCCGCACGGCAGTGGGGTCTCACAGTGAAAACATGACGCTTACCGGCGCTTTGAGGAGGATAGTGAATGGCTAAGGCGATAATGATACAGGGCACTATGTCCAATGCGGGCAAGAGCTTCATAGCGGCGGCGCTGTGCAGGATATTCCGTCAGGACGGCTATTCCTGCGCCCCATTCAAGTCGCAGAACATGGCGCTGAATTCCTATATCACCTCCGACGGCTGCGAGATAGGCAGGGCTCAGGCAATGCAGGCCGAGGCGGCGGGCATCGAGCCCTCTGTCCTTATGAACCCCGTCCTGCTGAAGCCCACCACGGACGTAGGCTCTCAGGTTATAGTCAGGGGCAGAGCTGTTGGTAATATGACGGCATCGGAATATTTCCGCAGAAAAACGGAGCTTGTCCCCTTCATAAAAGCGGCCTATGAGGAGCTCTCTTCACAGCATGATATCATAGTCATCGAGGGGGCGGGAAGTCCCGTTGAGCTGAACCTGAAGTCCGATGATATAGTGAATATGGGAATGGCAAAGCTGGCAAAGGCTCCTGTCCTCCTTGTGGGAGATATAGACAGGGGCGGCGTTTTTGCGCAGCTTCTCGGTACTCTGGGACTTCTTGAACGTGATGAGCTAAGCATGGTGAAGGGACTGGTGGTCAACAGGTTCCGCGGCGATATAACGCTGTTTGACGACGGCAGAAGGATACTTGAGGAGCGGGGCGGCAAGCCCGTGCTGGGAGTTGTGCCCTATCTTCACTGCGATATAGAGGACGAGGACAGCCTTTCACGGAAGCTCTCGGCTGATGAAAAGGGTATCATAGATATTGCCGTCATAAGGCTTCCCAGGATATCCAACTTTACGGATATGGACGTTTTCGCGCAGTACGACGGCGTGGGAGTGCGCTATGTCAGCAGGTATACCGATCTGGGCGAGCCCGATATGATAATAATTCCGGGAACGAAAAGCACTCTCGCCGACATGAGATGGCTCCGTGAGAGCGGACTGGAAGCGGCTGTGAAAAGGCAGGTATCACGGGGAGTTCCTCTCTTCGGCATATGCGGAGGCTATCAGATGCTTGGGGAGACTGTCTCGGACCCCCTTTGCAGTGAGGGCGGCGGCAGCGCCGACGGCATGGGCCTGCTGAAATGCACCACGGTTTTCGGTGCGGAGAAAAAACAGGTGCGCACCTCGGGAAGGTTCTGCGGCAATGACGGCTTTTTCGGCTGCCTCAGCGGCGCGGAGTTCAGCGGCTATGAGATACACATGGGCAGCACAGAGAGCAGGAGCCCGCAGCTCCTCGACTGCGGAGGCGCATATGAGGGGAATGTCTGCGGCTGCTACATACACGGCATATTTGACAGCGCTCAGGTCTCGGAAAGGCTGGTGAGGCAGCTTTTCTCCGCTAAGGGTATTGAATACCGCGGCGGTACTGCCGACAGACAGGCCTATAAGGAGGCGCAGTTCGACCTGCTTGCTGAGGGCGTGAGACGCAGCATTGACACAGGGCTGCTGTACAGGATCATAGAGGAGGGCATCTGATGGAGCTTGAATACGTTCTGCCAAAGGACATAGAGAGACGCAGCTTCGAGCTTATAGAAAAGGAGCTGGGAGACAGAGCGCTCCCCGAGGATATACGTCCCATAGTCATGAGGGCTATACATACTACCGCTGATTTTGATTACTATGACAATCTTTACTTCTCCCCGGGTGCGGTGGAGAAGGCTCTGGCTGCCATCGGAAAGGGAGCGGTTTTCGTCACCGATACCAATATGGCCAGAGCAGGCATAAACAAAGGAGCTCTGGAACGGCACGGCTGTTCCGTTGAGTGCTTCATGGCTGACGGTGAGATTGCCGCAAGGGCGGCAGCCGAGGGCACCACAAGAGCCGCCGCTTCGGTGGACAGGGCTGCGGAGCTTGGCAGGCCTGTCATATACGCGGCAGGCAATGCTCCCACTGCGCTTATAAGGCTCTGCGAGCATATAAAAGCAGGCACCTTCGTTCCCGAGCTGGTCATCGGCGTACCCGTGGGTTTTGTGAATGTGGTGCAGTCCAAGGAAATGATAATCGAAAGCGGGATTCCCTGTATAGTTGCCAGAGGCAGAAAGGGCGGCAGCAATGTGGCGGCTGCCATTTGCAACGCTCTGCTCTATATGGCGGACGGAAGGAAATAACAGGAAAGGCTGTATGATAGCAGCCTTTTTTCTTTTGCGCCCGCAAACGTCGGGAGCTCTCATCATTCGACGGCGGATTGCGACATCTGCGGCAGCCTCGGTATGGTATAATGTATCGTATATTTTTGTGAGGTGATGTGCGATGCAGATCGTGAGAAGGATAAGAGAATGGAGGTATGCAGGTGTCTCCGCAGCCTTTGCAGCCTGTGTGGGAGCAGGTCTTTTCCTTTCTGGGGCAAAGGTGGGCGGAGTTGCTTCATTTGCGGATATATCAGCCGCAGGGGCTGTGGGGCTGCCATATTCGGCCGCTGTCTTCACAGGGAGCCTTGTCCGCAGCATAGCGGCAGGCACTATAGGGGACAATATCGTGAAGCTTGCGTCTCTTGCGCTGATAGTGATAATCAAGATGTTTCTGGAGCCCAGAAACGATCCGAAGCTTTGCGGCATAAATACTGCGGTAAGCGTTCTGGTATCGGGAGCGGCGGTTTCGGCTGTCATAGGCGAGCTTGCCCACAAGCTGGTGTTTTACGGCTTTTACGGCGGCGTTGCAGGCTTTGCGGCCTACTCAGCCTCAAGGCTGATAACGGGACTGAAAAAGGACAGGGTAGCCGATTTATCAGGGACAGGCGGTCTTTCCTGTTCAGTGGTTTACATAATGGCAGCGACATCACTCTGCTCCCTGGAGCTGCCTGCGGTGAATATCGGCATAGTCTTCTGCGGAGCCGTTACCCTTATGGGAGCTTACTTCTACAAGCAGACGGGAGGCGTACTCTGCGGAGCTCTGTCCGTCTGCGGAGCCTTTCTCGCTTCATCTGCGGCAGGCATGAGCATAGTCCTTCTTCCTGCGGCAGGTCTGCTTACAGGTTATATGCACAACAGAAAGCCACAGACGGCGGCGGCTTTCTTTGTGGGAGTCTGCTTTGTGCTCAATGTGCTGACGGGAGCGGCTCTCGGAGACGCAGACAGTATGATAGATATTATATGCGGAGCGCTGATATTTATGCCTCTGTCGGGGCGGTTCTCGGACAAGTGGATTAGAACGGGGGACGACGGCACGGTCATGCTGCCCGATGCGATAAACGCACGCATGGGCTTTCTGTCGGACGCTGTACTCGATCTGCGCAGGGAGTCCGAACGGATCTCCGAAATGCTGTCGGAGGGCAGGGACGAGACCAGGGAGATAGAGGATAATTCGCGGGCGGTATGCTCGGCCTGCTACCGCCGCCCCTTCTGCTGGAAGTCCGACAAGGGCAACACTCTGCGTGGGTTCCGCAGACTTGCGGAGATGGCTGAGCTTGCGGAGGAGAGCTTCCCTGCGGAGCTGGACGACTGCCTGAGAAAAAAGGAGCTTCTCGCGGCATTTGCAGAGAGCTCCCGTGAAAGAGCGGCGGCAAAGCTTATGGAGATGCGCTTTTCCGAGAGCAGGGAGCTTCTGTGCGAGCAGCTGAAGATAACCGAGGAGCTGGTTCGTTCCGCAGGCGAGCGCGTTGACGTAAGGTACTCCCACAGCGTCAGCAGGAGCGTCCGCGCAAGGCTGGAGAAGTTCGGCTTTGCGCCCTCTCAGGTCATAGCCTATTACAACAGCAGGAGCCGTCTCCTCACGGAGATATACTTCCCGGCGGACAGCGCTCCCGTGGACGGGAGAAGGATATGCGACCTCATCGCGGACGAGCTGCGGCTGAAAATGGGCTGCACAGAACCTGTCTGCACAGGCAGGGAAGTGAGGATAAGGGTGTTCGAGAAGCCCCGTTTCACTATGGAGGTATGCGCCAGCTCTGCCTGTGCCGATGACTCGCAGGAAAACGGCGATACTCATACGGTATTTACGGACGGAGCCGAGGCGGGCTACGTTGTACTGTCCGACGGCATGGGAACAGGCAGAGGAGCTTCCGCCCAGTCGTCTCTGGTGGTCAGCCTTTTCCGCAGGCTGGTCACCAGCGGAGCTGATGTCGGCTCCGCGATTAAGCTGATAAATTCGGTGATGGTGACTGATCCGCAGGATGAGAGCTTTGCCACTCTTGACGCGGTGCGGATAGACCTTGACGACTGCGGCCTTACGGTGATAAAATCGGGAGCAGCTGCTACACTTATCCGGCACCGCGGCAATGTGATGAAGCTGACTGCCCCTACCTTTCCCATAGGCATATACGGGCGGTCGGAGGTATATGTCCGTGAGTGCGGCTTTGAGGAGGGGGATATAGTCATCATGTTCTCCGACGGCGTATCCGAGAACGCCTATCCCTTCATAAAGGAGCTTCTTCTCGGAGGTGATGACCTGCGCCATATAGTGGGGGAGATATGCAGGAAGGCTCATGTTTTCGATCATACGCTCCACAGCGATGATGTGACGGTGATAGGGATAAAAGTCACCTCATGAAGTCTCTGATTTGTTAACAAAATATTAACTCAAATGGCATACAGCACAGGCTGAATACATTGGATTGCTGTGCATTTTAACAAAGGCTAACAAGGAATTGAAAGAGTAAATATGTCAAAATGCACTAAATAGAACTGGTATTATTAGCATAACATCTGAAATTTTACGGTGATTTGCAAAAATGCTTGAATAATTATGCTGATTCTGATAAAATGTATTATAGCAAAGGAGGCTGAATTATGTCTGTTAATAAAAATAACAATCCAAACGATTTTCCGCTGTATCTTTTTTATCAGGGTAAAAACTATGAAGCTTACAAATTCTTTGGCGTTCATTCAAAGAAAAAGGGAAGAGGCAAGGTTTTCACCTTCAGAGTTTGGGCTCCTAATGCTGTAAGCGTATCCGTTGTTGGTGATTTCAACGGCTGGGACAGGTCCGCTGCTCCCATGAAGCTCATTGCCGACGGTATCTGGGAGGCTGAGATATCAAAGCTCCGCCAGTTCGACGCTTACAAATACAGTATCGAGACTCAGGACGGAAGGATACTGATGAAGGCCGATCCGTATGCCGCTCACTATGAGACAAGACCCGGAACTGCCTCGAAGATATACGAGAGCAGCTTCCAGTGGAGCGACGGCGGCTGGTTCGATGAAAAAAAGAACAAGAGCATATACAAAAGCCCTGTGAACGTGTATGAGGTTCACCTCAGCTCATGGAAAAACTATGGCGGAGATGTTTACCTTGACTATGTTACGTTCGCAAAGGAAATAATACCGTATCTGAAAAAAATGTCATATACTCATATCGAGTTCATGCCCCTGACGGAGTATCCCTACGACGGCTCGTGGGGATATCAGGTGACAGGCTATTTCGCCCCCACCTCACGCTACGGCACTCCCGACGATATGAGGAAGATGATAGATATGTTCCACGCCGCAGGGATAGGCGTCATCCTTGACTGGGTGCCTGCACACTTCCCCAAGGACGAGGCGGGACTGTACGAATTCGACGGCACCTGCTGCTATGAGTACACCGACGACCGCAAGAAGGAGCATAAGGCATGGGGCACGAGAGTGTTCGATTACGGTAAGGCTGAAGTATGCTCTTTCCTTATTTCCAGTGCCAATTACTGGTTCGATGAGTTCCATGTGGACGGTCTCCGCGTAGACGCTGTCGCATCCATGCTCTATCTGGACTACGACAGGCGCGAGGGAGAATGGGCTGCGAATATCTACGGCGGCAACGAGAACCTGGAGGCTGTGGAATTCCTCAAGCACCTCAATGAGGCGGTATTCCTCAAGCACCCCGACGCTCTTATGATTGCCGAGGAGTCAACGGCATGGCCTCTGGTTACAAAGCCTACCGATATAGGCGGTCTGGGCTTCAACTTCAAGTGGAATATGGGCTGGATGAACGATATGCTCAGCTATATGTCCCTTGACCCAATATACAGGGCCTTCAACCATGACAAGCTCACATTCTCGTTTTTCTATGCTTTCTCGGAGAACTATATCCTGCCTATCTCTCATGACGAGGTAGTTCACGGAAAGTGCTCCATGATTAATAAAATGCCGGGCGAGTACGATCAGAAGTTCGCTTCATACCGCGCTTTCCTTGCATACATGATGGCTCATCCGGGCAAGAAGCTGCTCTTTATGGGACAGGAATTCGGACAGATGAAGGAATGGGACTACAAGTCCCAGCTGGACTGGAATCTCATGGACTTCGATTCCCACAGGACCCTGCTGAAATTCTCGGAGAAGCTCAATAAGTTCTATGCCGAAAATCCTCCCCTCTGGGAGAACGACGATTCGTGGAACGGCTTCAGCTGGATATCCAACGATGACTACAAGCAGAGCATAATCTCGTTCAGGCGTATCGATGATAACGGCGACGAGATCATCGCAGTCTGCAATTTCGTTCCCGTTGAGCGCCGGGACTACAGGATAGGCGTTCCGCAGAAGGGCAGATACAAGCTGGTATTCAACACCGACGCAGCCGAGTTCGGCGGCTCGGGCATCACGGAGACCTCCTTCAAAACTCACAGCATTCCTATGCACGGTCATGACAACAGCATCTCCATGACACTTGCACCGCTGTCCGTTATCTATCTGAAGTTTGCTCCCGTGAAGAAGAGGACGACCGCACCAAAGTCCGCGGAGACAGAGAAGCCTGAGAAGGCTGCTCCCGCCAAGGAGGAAAAGGCTGTGAAGAAGCCTGCGGCTAAGAAGGCTGCTCCCGCCAAGGAGGAAAAGGCTGCGAAGAAGCCTGCGGCTAAGAAAACACCCTCTGCTAAGAAAAAATAAATTCCATAACGCGATAAGCGATCCAGGAGGAAAAATATGTATACTAAGAAAAGAGTCGTTGCAATGCTCCTTGCAGGCGGTCAGGGCAGCAGACTATATGCACTGACTAAAAATGTTGCAAAACCCGCAGTACCTTACGGCGGAAAGTATCGTCTCATCGATTTCCCTCTCTCAAACTGCACCAACTCAGGTATTGACACAGTAGGCGTCCTCACACAGTACCAGCCCCTTGTGCTCAACGAGTACATCGGCAACGGTCAGCCCTGGGACCTTGACAAGATGAACGGCGGCGTCCATGTGCTCCCTCCCTATGAGACACAGGCCGGAGCTTCATGGTACGAGGGCACCGCAAATGCCATATACCAGAATATGCGCTTCATCGAACGCTACGATCCCGAATATGTGGTTGTCCTGGGCGGCGACCACATCTACAAGATGGACTACTCAAAGATGGTGGATTTCCACGTTGCCAACGAGGCGGACTGCACCATCTCCGTAATAGACGTTCCCAAGGCTGAGGCTTCACGCTTCGGTATCATGATCTGCGACGAGCAGAATCAGGTGACGGACTTCGTTGAGAAGCCCAAGGAGCCCAAGTCCACACTTGCTTCCATGGGTATCTATGTATTCACATGGGAGAAGCTCCGCAAGTACCTCATCGAGAACGAAAACGACGCCAACGCCAAGCGCGAAAAGGGCGAGCCCTGGTCAAAGGACTTCGGCAAGGACATCATCACCTCCATGCTCCGCGACAAGCAGAGGCTCTTCGCATACGAGTTCGAGGGCTACTGGAAGGACGTGGGAACTCTGGATTCACTCTGGGAGGCAAATATGGACCTTCTCAGCCCCAGCGTGCCTCTGGATCTCTACGATCCCAACTGGAAGATCTATTCCCGCAACAGCAATATGCCGCCTCAGTATGTGGGCGACAATGCCAATATCGAGAATTCCATGATCTCGGAGGGAAGCACCATTGACGGAACAGTTGATTTCTCCATACTGTTCTCAGGAGTTACCATCGAGGCAGGCGCTACCGTAAACTACAGCATCATCATGCCCGGCACCGTTATCAAGTCCGGAGCTGTTGTGGAGTATGCCATAGTGGGCAGTGACAGTGTTATCGAATCCCGCGCCCGCGTGGGAACAAGTCCCGAGAATATCGAGAACAGAGACGACTGGGGCATTGCCGTTGTCGGACATAACGTAACTGTATCTGCCGATAAGGTCGTTGAGCCGAAGCAGATCATCGGTGAGAATATCTGACGGAGGTATATTGCTATGAGTGTTAATTATAATGTTCTGGGACTTGTCTTTGCAAGTATGCACGATTCTTATGTCAGCGAGCTGACAAAACAGAGAACTATGGGTTCCATACCCTTCGGCGGACGTTACCGCCTCATAGATTTCCCCCTTTCCAATTTCGTCCACTCGGGCGTATCTGAGGTGGGAGTAATAACAAAGTCCAACTACGGCTCGCTCCTTGACCATCTGGGTTCGGGACGTGACTGGGATCTTGCCCGTAAGAAGGGCGGACTCCACCTTCTCCCTCCCTACAGCCAGACAGGAGGCATATACAAGGGCAGACTTGACGCCCTCAACAATATCTGGGGCTTTGTTGAGCATTCCAACGCGAAGTACGTTATCATGTCCAACTGCGACGTGGTGACTACCATAAACTTCAATCCCGTGCTGAAGCAGCACATGAAGAACGAAGCTGATATCACCCTTGTGTACAGCAGGGGAGTATACGACTACGAGAAGAACAAGTGTACAACAGTGCTTGAGTTCGACGACGACAACAGACTGAAGGACGTTCTGGTGGATCCGCAGTTTTCGGGCGAGTGCAATATCTGGCTCGAGATGTGCATAATTACCAAGGAATTCCTGAAGAAGATCGTTTCCGACGCGGCCAGCCGCAACCAGTTCAGCTTTACCCGGGAGATACTCCAGGGCAAGAGGGACCAGTTCAAGATAATGGGCTACAGGCACGACGGCTTCTTCACAAAGATCGACAGCATACAGGATTACTACATTGCAAACAGGATGCTCCTCGATCCCGAGAAGAAAAACGCTCTCTTCCGTAAGGATATGCCTGTTCTGACAAAGATCGGCGACAACGGTCCCGTGAAGTACGGACTTGAGTCCAGCATCAAGGACTCTCTTATCGCAGACGGCTGTATCATTGAAGGAACTGTCATAAACTCCATACTCTTCCGAGGCGTAAGGGTAGGAAAGGATACTGTGGTCAAGGACTGCGTTCTCCTTCAGGGCACGAAGGTAGGAGAGAATTGCAGTATCTCATCGGTAATTGCCGATAAGAACGTTGAGATTAGCAATGAAAAGGTGCTTACGGGCTCCGAGACATATCCGCTGTATATAGGAAAAGGCGGTAAGATCTGACGGCGGTGATCGAATATGAAAATACTTTTTGCTGCCAGCGAGGCTGTGCCTTTTGCAGCCTCGGGCGGTCTTGCAGATGTAATAGGTTCGCTTCCGAAGGCAATAAAGACAAAGAGGCATGACTGCCGGGTGGTGATCCCTCTTTATAAGTCTGTCAGTCCCGAATTGCGCGAGAAAATGGTCTTTCTGACCAATATAACCGTAGATGTCTCATGGCGCAAGCAGTACTGCGGCATATTTATGGCTGTAAGGGACGGCGTTACCTATTATTTCATCGACAACGAGTATTACTTTGCAAGAGACGGTCTCTACGGATTCTATGACGACTGCGAGAGATTCGTGTTCTTCGACAGGGCTGTGCTTGAGATGCTCAGGTATATCAAGTTCACCCCCGACATCATCAACTGCAACGACTGGCAGACGGCGCTGATACCCGTCTACTATAATGTCTATTATAAGTATCAGCAGGGCTATGACGGCATAAAGACCGTCTACACCATACACAATATCGAGTATCAGGGCAAGTACGGCAAGGAGGTACTCAGCGAGCTCATGGGCATACCCATGTACAATGCGGGGCTTCTGGACTACGACGGCTATGTTAATATGATGAAGGGGGCTATCGAGACCTGCGACATGATAACTACGGTCAGTCCCAGCTATGCGTGGGAGATACTTGACCCGTGGTACGCTCACGGTCTTGACAGGATACTTGTCACAAAGCAGTATAAGCTTCGCGGCATTATGAACGGCATAGATACAAAGCTGTACGATCCCTCGAAGGATAAGGCCATAGAGGCTAACTATTCATCGAAAAAGCCCGAGGGCAAGGCGAAGTGCAAGGCGGCTCTCATATCGGAGCTGAGACTTGCCGAGGGAGATGAGCCCATAATCGGTATCGTTACCCGTTTTGTCCGCCATAAGGGCATAGACCTGATACGCTGCGTATTTGAGGAAATGGTACACGAAGGCATAAAATTTGCCGTGCTTGGCAGCGGCGAGAAGATATATGAGGATTTCTTCCTGGAAATGGCCGCAAGATACCCCGAAAGGGTATCGGTGACAGTTGGCTTCATACCCGAGCTATCAAGGAGGATATACGCAGGAGCGGATATGTTCCTCATGCCCTCGCAGAGCGAGCCCTGCGGGCTGGCACAGATGATCGCCATGAGATACGGAACAGCTCCTATCGTCCGCGAAACGGGAGGTCTCCGCGACTCTGTCCGCGATAACGGCGGCGAGAACGGCAACGGCTATACCTTCAAGACATATAACGCAAATGATATGCTCGATGCGGTAAAGCGTGCATGGGGAGACTATAACGACAAGCAGGAATGGAACGACCTCATTGTCCGCATGATGGAATGCGACCACAGCTGGTCGGCTTCTGCGGATCTCTATATCGAGACGTACAAAAAGCTTCTTGCGGAATAACGAAAACGAGCCGCAGCACCTAAAGTGTGCTGCGGCTTTTTCAACAATAAAAAGCCCCGAAGAGGCTGTGAATCAGACCTCCGCGGGCTTTTTTTCGGTGTTTTCGGTTTCATGTATATCGGTGATATCGAATTTTATCTGTTCCGGCTGACAGGCGATTATCCTGCTTTTGGGTATTTTGCAGAATATCTCCACAAGGTCGCTGTCCAGCTGAGTTCCCGCGACACTGCGCATTATCTCCAGAGCCTTCTCGTGAGATCGGGGAGCCTTATACGAGCGCTCCATGGTTATTGCGGAATAAGTGTCTGCCACAGCGATGATACGCGATGAATAGGGGATACGCCAGCCTTTCAGACCGTAGTAGCCAGTACCGTCGATATGCTCATGGTGGTATTGTATCCAGGGGAACACATGGCTGAAGGACTTCAGCGGCTCAAGTATCTTTACACCAATCCCGGGGTGCCTTTTCATGATCTCCCACTCCTCGGGAGTGAGCTTATCGGGCTTGTTGAGTATCACCTCGGGGATACCAAGCTTGCCGACGTCGTGCATAAGCGCGGCATATTCAAGGCTGATGGAATTGATAAGGCGCTTCTTCGGAGAGGGGATATATTCGTAAAGAAGCATAGTGAGATTCTGAACATGGCGGCTGTGTCCGTTGAGATTAGGGTCTCTTGCGTCGATCACGCCGATGAGCACCTCGGCTATGTCTATACTTCTCTCCTTGGTATTGTTAAGCAGAGTAAATGTTATGGTCTGCATTATGGCGACGAATATGCTTCCGCCGAAAAGTATTCCGGAGATTATAATATCGGGTTCGCCCTTGAAGGTGACCAGCAGATATCCCGAAAGAAAGAATATCAGCAGCAAAAGCGCAAGGTATTTCCAGAATCTGACCTTTCGGCTCCCTGCCGAGAGAACGTCACGCAGGGAACTTAGAAAACGGGCATACCTCCATATATTGATGACCATAAGGAGAATACCGATGGTAAGCATTGCATATATCAGGATATTCAAATCGAGACCTCCCCTCAGATACGATCGAAATAACTGTATATCTGTAATATGATTATATCACATTGATACAGGGAATTCAAGCTGTACGAGCTTGCTGCTAAGTCGAAGAAAACGGGAAGGAGCATAATAAAGGCTAAAAAATAGGGGAATATTACGCCTTTTTGCGCCTCATCGGTTATTTCGTACAAAAAAACGTTCAAATAGCCTCCAATATTTGGTTTGACAAAACGCGAAAGTAATGCTATAATATATTTACTGTCCGACAGAGAGCGAAAGCGGTCGAGGAAAAATTTTCAGAATAAAATGAAAAAAGTGCTTGACAAATCTGCTGGAAAGTGATATAAT
>NZ_CAMYUE010000008.1 GCF_947301925.1 uncultured Ruminococcus sp. | reverse complement strand
TTTATTATACATCAGATTCCTTTTGTGGGGAATACGTCCTTTATTTGACGCTTACGATTTTTCGTATAGTCCCAGTAGGGATAAAATTATCTCTTGCTGTAAGGCGCATCGGCACTTGTATTTTATTCTATTGTTTGCGAAAATGCCTGCTTTACGGCACTTTCAGTGTATTAACTTCGCTTTTCTTTATCTTCGGTTTTCTGCGATTTTGTAACTTTAAAGACCAGATAAAGACCAGCGAAAGACCAAATCGTTTAGGCGTACTCCTGTTATTATACGTTAAGTGAGAACCGTGGTGAGAGCTGCTGAGAACTTTCACCGCATAACAATGGAGGTAATAATCATGAGCAGATATACAAGTGAACAGACCGCATACAGCCCACTGAAAAAGAAATACGTTCCGCTGTGGAGATTGGACACCAATACAGTGACCGTCACGCACTTCAATGCCGATACGCAGACCGAGGAGAGCAAGACCTACCACACCGATTTTATCAGGTATCATCTTCATTTCTCTGACAGCCATTGTCCCGATAGGCTTCGCAGGCTCGTCAATGAGGGTAAGATCATGCAGTACCTTGATGATATGGAACTGAAAGTCGGTGAAGCCATCTCTCGCCAGGTGAAGCTTTGGAAGCAGACTGATAGCTGTTATCAGAAAGCTGTCCTCGCAGGCGATACCGAGAAGATGCTCTGTCTTGAAAACTGCTTCATAAGTATGGCAAGAGAATCGGTGTTTGAGTGTATGGTTTATATTTGACTTTGAACGGCTGTGCCTTCGGGTGCAGCCGCTTTTGAAATAAAATTTATGAAAGCAATTTCTTTATCGATTCCACAAATTTTGTAGGTTTTTCATATTCGTAAATATCATTTGACAAATACTTAATAAAGTCTGATTCTGATATACCAATTCTATCCAAATTAGCACATATGACAGAATAGAAATTTTTCCCATCCTTGTCATTTGAAGATGACGTTCTATCATCATTTAAATAGTCTTTAATTATATCACTTAGCGAACGTTGATTGAAATACTTATCACCTAACAATTTTATGAAGTTTTTATCTGGTGTATCAACCAACTTGAATTTTAGGTATTTCTCTACACTTGGAATGGGTAAAAAACACTTAGGCAATTGTTTATATTCTTCTTGTTTGGCAATATTTTCTTTCACATCTCCATCAAAGATACTGATAATATGTTTTCCGACTCCTAAAGTATTGTATGTTACCATATCGTGATGTAATTTCAACATTTGATTACAACCTCCAGAAGGAAGAATACATATTAATTTACTTGATGCAAGATTGTTTTCACGAATAACTTTATCTACTATAGCTTTAGCTAATTCGTCTTCAACTAATAATAGGAAATCAAAACCATTTGGAATATAAAGACTTCTTATTGCATAATTTGGATAGCAAGGATTGATAACATCAATAGTCTTAGTGTCGTTTTCTAATAAATATATATTTCGAGGAGCTATTCTATGAATAAGTTCCGCAGAATGCGTTGAAAAATATACTATTATTTCAGAATCTGAATTCTTTATTAAATCCAATAAAAAGATGTGAAGTCTATCAATAGCGGCAGGATGTAAAGCTAATTCAACTTCATCAATTAACAATAATACTCGATCATAAGTATGCCTCTTTATGATGTTATTAATAAAATCTATTAATGATATCAGCATACTTTCGCCACTACTCATTTGATATTGGCTAATAAGTTTATTGGTTAATGTTCCTTCTATTTCATAAAAATATGGAATACCGATAAAGCCTTCTTCTTTTGCCACTTTTTTAGATTTAATCTTTTTTAGTGTTTTATACCATTTTTTATCATTATGAAGAATATAACCTAAAGTTTCAGCAACAAAAGTATCTGCTTCAATTAGTTTTTCATGAATATCTGCTTTACCAATGAATTTTGTAACTTTATTATAATCAAAAAAACGTGTTCCATAAAAAATGCTACCCTCATAGAAACCATTAAAACGAACATCTTGAGTATCATTATATGAGCCGTATTTATCTTTTACCTTTTTGCCAGTAGAAAGCTTATTATTCTTATCTGGTGTCCACCTATCATTTTTATCTCCGATAGAAATTTCAACATATGAATTTGGAGAAAGATCTTTAGATGTAATCATTTTAGCAGAAGAAGGCTTAATTACAAGAGATAATAGTAACATAAGCGTACTCTTACCACATCCGTTTTCTCCAACAAGAGCATACATACCTTTTTCAAATGGTAATGAAACATTCAAACTATTGATGTTTCTAATATCGCATATCTGTATATTTAGATTCATTATTTTTCCTTTCTAAAAAAATTATAATCTTTATGTACTTTATTTATGAGATGCAACTCATATTCAAATTGTTTTTATCTTTATCGTATCTTTTATTTTGTTATTGTTATTGTTCCATTGATTATTTCTGCATTTCTTTTAGAAGTAATGGTATATGGAATATCTGTAATATCCTTCAATAATAGTATTATTGAAGGAAATGCGACAGAAGTATTATGTTTGATATAATCAAACTTAATTTTTACAACATAACATTTATCAGTAGTGTAAGCCTCAAATCCAAAAACATCTGATAAGTAGTCCGTAAATCCTTCGCAAGCATCGTATGTTGATCCAAATATACCTTGAATTGGCTTAACAGGTGTTGGAACTTGTTTAGAGAGTTTAATCGAATCGGCATAATCCAAAAATTCAGCTGTAGAAGGAATATGGAATATTTCGTCTAAATCTCTATCATTCATTAGGTAATTCTTGTCATCTACACTCAACTCAGGAAATGTATCAACGGTAACAAGAGCGTCTTTGGGGACATACAACGAAACTTCCACATCTTCATCATAGTCGGTTCCAGCATTTGTTAGAATTAGCCCGAGAGATTTCAGTCCAGTTAATGCTTTGTCAGCCGAAATCCATTTTAGAAAATCTTGTATAGTGTCATATAGCTTGTATATTAAATCATATTTTCTTTTTTCTTGGTCAGAACCACTAACAGAGGAATACATTGGTAATGCATCTAATGATTTATGTAGATTTCCAAGATCAAAGAAATTCTCGTTTAATTCTATGTTGAGATGTTTAGCGATTTCTGTGATGTATGTCTTAATATTATTACTAATCTCTGCTGGGGGCATAAAAGATAAAGTTCCAGTAAGCAAAGGATTCCCTGTTATTTTTGCTGTCTTAATTGAGTCGATTTCAGAATAGTATTCTCTAATCTTCGCAATATACCCATTTTCGTCATATTCGTTTTTTAGTTTGAAATCACATATTACTGCATTATCAGAGATATGATTTTCTCGATCAAGCCCCTTTAACAATAGTGATGAATGTCTTTCGTTATTCATACTTTCAACAGTTTTTAAACTCAAATAGTATTGTGACAGATGTGCAAAGAAATCTCGTTTAAAATCATCAATAGAAGTATATGTAAAATAAATACCCCTATCCTTATATTTGTCTTTAAATGCTTTGACACGTTTAAATTCTTCTGAATCCATTTGTGACGGACTAAGTGGTTTGTCGCAAAAATACATAAAGACTTGTTTTCCATCATGAAGCATTATCTCTATTTCTTCTTCAGTACCAGAACCGTATTCATCTGTTGGCGTTCCAAACCTTGTCCACAAGATAGCAACGGCTGCGTCACAATCATTTACAAATTGCTTATTGAGAAGTGCTTGTGGTTTACCACCAGATTGAGGATATGAGTTTTTACTCCAATGCTTAGTTCTAATTGAGATACCAAGTGAATCTGCAAAAGTAGAATTAAATTGTTCCACCGAACTTTTTATACATTCTATTTCCTCTTTAACATCACCAGGACATGAAATAAGTAAATCGTATTGAGTTACATTTTTGGCCATCGTCATTCTCCTTAATGATTACTTAACTGCTTGTAATATTTTTCTCCACTCAGTCAATACTTCTTTTCCGAAAATAACATCATCAACTAACCCCATATTAAGTGCATCAACAAGTCTGACAGTATAAGATTTTCCCATCTCCCACCAAACTTTATAGCTATCAACGAAGATAACATGATGAATCTTATGACCAGTTCTTTGATATATTTCCTTTAACTCATATCCATCAAGCTGCGTTTCATAAACACCATCAGCAATTCTGCTACCGAAAGTAGTAGTGTAGTAGTATTCTTTTATCTCCCACACAAGCTTTGGAGAATACACAGAAGGATATGCTCCATCAAATCTTCGTGACAATCCACCAAGAAGGGAGTTATTATCAACAAGATAAGAAAGTCCTCTTGGATCAGGATCAAATGTATCTGCTCCCCCAAGTACTTCCTCAGCAATCATTGTTATGATGGCAGTAAAGAAGTTAACCTTTTTCTTGTCGCCTGACTGCTTGTTCATAATCAATTTAGAATCATACTGACGGCTGTTATATAAATCCATAAAGACTTTCTCAGCCTGTTCAGCATTCATAAGGTTGTTCTGGACGGTATTGTTTATTGCAGTAGCTCTTTTCTGCAAATATAAAGAAGCTTTCACTATTACATCATCGGGAACATTTATATTCTCTCTTTTGCACAATGCAGAAATTTCTTCAGGAGAATACGAACTTACCAATCCAGTTCGACGATTTGTATAGCCAAGCTTTTCGGAAATAAAGCGAATAAGTGACCAAAATGAATTATCTTCCATCGAAAACTCAGGAAAAGCTTTCATGTTTACTCCCCACTTTCAATTTGTTTAAATATCTCAGATATAGATACATCCAATGCATTGGCGATCCTATCTATATTTTCCAACGAAACATTTCTTTTGCCAAGTTCTACGTCGCTCATGTAAGTGCGATGAAGTCCGCTTAGATCAGCTAACGTTTCCTGTGAAATGCCCTTTTCTAACCGTATTTTTCGTACAACTTGACCGTATTTTAATAATATTTCGGATTTCATCTTGACACCTCCACTATTTTATATTATAATATATATGTATGAAATAAGTCTACAGACTTTAAGTTACAGGAGAGATAATATGATACCCGCTTTGTTAAAATGGATAGGAAATAAACAGCGTTTTGCACAAACAATAGTTTCCTACATTCCCGATAGTTTCAACAATTACTATGAGCCATTTCTCGGAAGTGGCGCTGTAATGGCTGAACTGCTCAATAGCACAAAAGAATGTAACGCCTGTTACGGCAGTGATATACTTCCTTTTCTTATTGATATTTTTTCTATGGTAAAGGATGATCCAGAGAGAATAAAGCAGTATTACTCAAAAGAAATTGAAGAATACTATCTTGATCCAGAAAAAAAATATTTGGAGATAAGAGATAGATTCAATACAGATTTTAACGCTTTAGATTTTTGCTTGCTTTCAAGAACTTGTTATTCAGGTGTCATACGTTTCAGGAAAGCAGATGGATATATGTCAACTCCACGAGGACCTCATAAGCCTATAGCTCCCGCAACATTTTCTAAGAGGGTAGATCAATGGCATAACCTCTTGCAAAAAGCCTCTTTTTCTTGTGAGGATTATAGAGATGCAATGGATAAGGCTGTAGAGAATGATGTTGTATACTGCGATCCGCCTTATACACACTCACAATCCATTATTTATGGTTCGCATCAGTTTAGTGTTGATGAACTGTTTCAAAAAATCGATGAATGCAAAAAACGTGGAGTGAAAGTGATTCTCTCTATAAACGGAACCAGAAAAAGTAGAAAAGAGGATATATCTGTTACTCCGCCTGAGGGATTATTTGAAAGGAAACTCTTTGTAAACTGCGGAATATCTATGATAGATAGATTACAGCATACAGGCGAAGAAATGATTGATAAAAAGGTGGAAGATCAACTTCTTCTAACATGGTAAGATAAAAGCTCAGGAACGATTAATCCTGAGCTTTTTTGATATCACCAGAATCGAAGTCCGCACAAAAAAGGAAAGAGCTAAGAAGCATCGCTCCTCAGCTCTATAAAATACATCTGTTACTGCTCGGATAATTCTTTCGTCAACTCCGCTGACAGAATATCTATCTGCATTTTCAGTTCCGCAACTATGTTCTCATCAGGCACTTGCGAGAAAGGAACGGAATACTGGGCAAGTTTAACAGCAGTTACCGCTGCTACATTTTCATTGGTTATCCTTAGTTCCTGAATTTTGGAAATAGCCTTTTCTCTATCTAAATACCTTGTATTCATGTAATCGTTGATTATCTGCTGACGCTCCTGTATATCTTTTCTGATAGAAGCAATATCATAAGCCTTTTTGATAGGATCGTTCATAATGTAATCTCCCTTCTGTTATTCTATCCCCGTAAACATCACCCGATAACTCAGCCCCGTAAACTCCCTGAGAAAGTCCATATCCGAGAAGTTCAGCCCATAGTTATGGGACTTGCCGCCCTCTTTACCTGTGTAGAGGTACTCCATCTTCTCCTGATCGAGATGCTCGGTACGGAGAGCTTCACGGTCGAAGCCTTTTTCTTTCAGGTGATAAAGGACTATGCGTGAAAGCTGCACCTGCACGATGCGGTAGCTCTCGGTGTCGGCACAATGGTCGAGAATACCCAAAATATCGAAGATAGTTTCTGCATCTTTAAGGTGGTCGGTATCATATTCGGCTTCGGGGCTGTACTCAATATACTTATCATTATTGAGGAACTGCACCGTACAATTCACATAAGGAATGATTTTGAGCTGTGTTTCCAGGCTGATCTCGCTTCCACGGCGCAGGCTCACCCAACGCTGTGATAGAGAGCTGACAGACTTGAACACGCTACGCTTTTTGTTGGCTTCGGGAATGATCGGTGTATCGTCCTCGTTTATCAGATAATCTATCGGAACATCGAAATATTCCGCTATCCTCGTTATCATTTCAAGGTTGGGCATACCGTCATTCACCCATTTGGTGACGGTCGCTGCCGAGATACCCAGCTCTGTGGCTAATGTCCTCGGCTTGATTCCTCTCTCATCGCAAAGTTCATTGTATTTTCTCCAAAAGACAGTCATTTTGTGTCCCTCCAATTTGTGCAAAAGGCAGAACTTAACTCGTTCTGATTATTTTTGCTTGACAAATGCTACTTAGGTAGCATATAATATATCTCAGAGATTGAAACGTGTTATTTCTTGATTTATTATAGCACATCATACGCAATCTGTCAAGAGAAATAAAAGAAAAATTACAAAAAAGAGGAAAACGACAAAATGATTAGTATTTCATGGGGAGAACCCCGACCATTGCGGCAGAGGACAGATGCAATTCCTTTTCCGCTCGATGCGTTGCCGACTGTCCTGCGAAACATGGCGCAGGCGATCTCGGTCACGACCTCCACCGACGTGGGAATGGCAGGAACGGCTATGCTCTCAGCCGTGGGCTACTGTTTCACTGGTCTGTATCGACTTGCAGGAAAAGCAGACCACACCGAACCGCCTGTGCTGTATTCAATCATTATAGCACAGCCTTCTGAAAGAAAAAGCCCTGTGATGCACTTCATCAAAGCTCCGTTCGACACCTTTGAGAGCAAGTACAACAAAGACCACCGTGAGGAAATGTACAAGGCTCAGCTGGACATTAAGGCACTGGAAGCCCGTGTGAAGCAGATCATCAAGTCTACAACCTTTAAGCCGCCGCAGGGCGTAACGCCTAAAAAAGCGGAAAAGCTCGCACAGCAGTTTGCTTTCGACTTTGAGAACCGCTGTAAAGACTATACGGAACTCAATGAGAATATGCGTTTCTCTGAACTTGCTGACTGGTACTTTGAGAATTACGCACCTGTTGAGCTGAAGCCGAGTACGGCGTATACCTATAAGGGACAGTACAACAATCATATAAAGCCCGTTATCGGCAATATGAAGCTGAAAGAGATCACAACTCCTAAGCTGACAAGAATCATGAAATCTATGACGCTTAATCCGCAGACGGTGAAGAAAGTCTATGTGGTTATTCAAAGCATCTTCCGCAGAGGTGTTGAGCAGGGCTTCATTCGTGAATCGCCTTGTCACAACGTTATTCTTCCGAAGAAAAAGGACGGAAAGAAGAAAATGTCCCTTGACGAGAGCGAGATCAAGCGATTTATGGAGCTTCTTGATACAAAACCGTGGGACGAGGACTTTAAAAGAATAGTCAAAGTATTGCTTTACACAGGAATGCGTTCGGGAGAATGCTTGGGGCTTATGTGGGAAGACATTGACTTTGATGAAATGACGATCACCATTAACCATAATCTCACTGATATTGGCGGTAAACACAAGCTCGGCTCACCTAAAACGGAGAGCAGTCGCAGGGTTATCGGAATGAGCGATGTCCTTGCTTCTATTTTCAGGGAGCAGAAAGCCTATATCGACAGAATGTCGGCAGCACTCGGAAAGAACTTTGCTCACCCCGAAATGGTATTCACATCTGCACTGGGCAACTATCGAGACAGGAATTCTGTATACCATTCTCTGAAACGCTTCACTAAGGGAACGGAGTTTGAAAATCTTACCCTGCACCAGCTCAGGCATTGTAATGCTACACTCTTGCTGAACAGCGGAGTTGACCTCAAAGTGGTTTCGGAGCATCTCGGTCATCGGGATATAAATATCACAGCCGATATTTACGCTGACGTACTGAAAAGCACAAAGGCTAAGGTTGCCGATCTTATAACCCTTAAATTGTCCTGAACGCAAAATATCCGTCCCGAATGATCGAGACGGATATTAAAAATCTTTCGATAAAGACCAGACAAAGACCATGACGAATTTGTAAGGTCTGAAAAGTGCCGAAAATACGGCGATTTGAGATAAGTCTGATTATCTCTTTGAGAACTGGGGAGCACGACGTGCGGCCTTGAGACCGTACTTCTTTCTCTCCTTCATTCTGGGGTCACGAGTGAGGAATCCGGCCTTCTTGAGTGTGGGACGGAGCTCAGCATCGAACTCGAGAAGAGCTCTTGAGATACCATGTCTGATAGCACCGGCCTGACCTGTAACGCCGCCGCCTGCAACTGTGCAGATAACGTCGAACTTCTCAACATTGTCTGTGAGAGCCAGGGGCTGACGAACGATGAGCTTGAGAGTCTCGAGACCGAAGTAGTCATCGATGCCTCTGCCGTTGATAGTAACATTACCCGAGCCGGGGTAGATTCTTACTCTTGCTACGGAGTGCTTTCTTCTGCCTGTGCCGTAGTAGTATTTTACCTTTGATTCGTACATTTAAAAGCACCTCCTATTAAAGCTCGTAAGCAACAGGCTTCTGAGCCTCCTGCTTGTGATTAGCGTCCTTGTAAGTTCTGAGTCTCTTGATCTGAGCTCTGCCGAGGCTGTTGTTGGGAAGCATTCCGTTAACAGCGATAGTCATAGCTCTGTCAGCCTGCTCAGCCATCATATCCTTGTAAGCGATGGACTTGAGGCCGCCGATCCAGCCTGTGTGCCAGTAGTACTTCTTCTGCTCCAGCTTTCTTCCTGTGAGGACAGCCTTTGCGCAGTTGATAACGATAACGTGATCTCCGCAGTCTACGTTGGGAGTATAAGTGGGCTTGTGCTTGCCTCTGAGTATGTGAGCAGCCTTAGCAGCAACTCTACCGAGGGATTTGCCCTCAGCGTCGAGGATATACCAAGTACGGCTTACTTCAGCGGGCTTTGCCAGTGTAGTTGACATAAATTTTTCCTCCTGTAATAAATTTCCAAAACGGAGCGCGAGTACGGAAACAAGAGGCAGAACCTCTGACGGGACATCGGAGGCCGCTGCCTCTTGCTTCCCGGAAAACGCAGTATCCGTTTACAGTGCAAGAATTATTATACACGATAAAAAAGTGAATGTCAAGGCTTTTTCGGAGATTTTTTCAATATATATCCCTGTTTCTCTGTCAAACGCTCTGTTTTTCTCTCTTTCTCTCTCTTTCTCACGTTTCATTTCAGTTTTGGAAGGTAGAAAAAGGAGACGCTATTTCACGGAATTGTGTGCAATTTTACGAGCCGTTGGCTGAATTGAGAATGTAGGAGCATATATTATCCTCTCACAGAAAAAGGGTATGATTTTTGTGCAAAACTGCCTTTGATTTTGATTTTTGAAAATGCTAAAATATAATAAAGAACGTGTAGCAGTTTCTGCGTAAGTCCGGTTACTTGCTTCACGTTCTATTTTTTTGCGGGGTGATACTTATGTATAAGATAAATGATATTGTTATGTACGGTACATTCGGTATATGTAAGATCACGGCGATAGAAAAGCGTGATCTTACGGGAGAGGAACGGGAATATTACATTCTCAGGCAAAAAAATTCGGAAAAGAACGTTTTTTATGTTCCTGTAGATAATGAAACTGCACTCAGCAATATACACTATGTATGTTCGAGATCGGAAGTTGACGAGCTTATCTCGCACATGAACTCTGAGGACGTTATATGGATCGACAATGATATTAAACGCAAGGAGGAATACAGCCGTATTATAAAAAACGCAGACAAGCATGAGATGATAAGGCTTATAAAAACACTGTACCTCCGCAGAAAGGAGCTTTCCCAAGAGGGCAGGAAGCTGCGTTCCTCAGATGAAAAATATCTTGATCTTGCGGAAAATATGCTTTTTGAAGAGTTTGCCTATGCTCTTGACATAGACAGGAGCGAAGTTGTTGAATATATCGAAAAGCATATAGCTTGAATTTTGTGAAAAAACACCATTTGAAAAATAAAAAACAGCTGATATAATTAATAATGTAAAGAACGTGTAGCAAATATCTGCGTAAGTCCAGTTGTTTGCCGCACGTTTATTTTTTTGGAGGTGCATATCAATGAAAAGGGTCAAAGAAGCGTGTATCTGTCAGACTCTGCATTTTATGCTGAAGGAGGACACCACGCACGATTAAGCTGTCAGGCTTGTCAGGGAGGAGGTAGAGAAGTACAAGGCTTCTCTTGAAAAAACAAGAACCAAGTACAAGATCCTTGAGGAAAACGAACAGCCTGACGGCTCTGTTATAATCAGGATCAAGAAGCAGTATAATACCTCGCCTGTAGGTTCTTATCTCGATTGAGAAGGTGTTCATGCTGTAGGGGCGGATAAGGGGAGCAGCCTGTATCCGCCCCCTGTTTAATCAAAGACTAAGGGTTCTCTGCCGCGCTGACCATTTTTTGCCGCCGATTATAGTCGCCCCTCCCATTTATTGCTCTTTATACCGTAGTCTCATTGACTTATTGACATGATTGTGCTACAATATAAACACAAAAATTTATTTTTGGAGGATTTTACTATGAAAGGACAGAACATCAGGAAGCTGATAGCAGGCGTTATGGGTGCAGCCATGGCGTTCACAGCTACAGCTCCCGCTGTACACGCGGTAGCACCCGGCGATGTACAGCTGACCAACAAGACAACGGCAACACAGGGCACTCTGGTCTATGAGAGCGACTTCGAGAGCGAGGACGATCTCAAGTACTGGGCAAACAGAGGCGGAGACGATACCACAAAGCTGTCTATCTCCTCTGATGACGCAAAGAGCGGAAGCAGCTGTATGCTGGCAAGCGGCAGAACCGAAAGCTGGAACGGACCTTCCATACGTCTGGACAGCTTCCTCAAGCCCGATACCCAGTATTACTTCTCGGCTTCCGTAAGAGGCCAGTGGTACACCAACTGCACTCTCAGCTCGCAGTTCACTGTTGACGGAGAGGACTCCTACAACAACATCAGGCAGAATATCCAGGCACAGTCAGGCGGCGGAAACGGCTGGGCTACTATCGAGAATATCCCGATAAGCTATTCCACAGGCATGGACGCAGCCTATATCTACTTTGAGTCGGGCAACAACGAGGATATCCTTGTGGACGACGTAAAGATCTACGAGGCTCCCCATGTGGATATCGAAGCTGATATCCCGTCTCTCAGCGAGCTCTACAAGGACAAGTTCATTGTGGGTACAGCTCTTACTCCCGACGATCTGGCTTCACAGCCCTTCATGGATCTGGTTCAGAAGCACTTCGGCGAGAGCATCACAGTGGGCAACCAGATGAAGCCCGACTATGTTCTCAACAAGGCAAAGACGCTTGCTTACTTTGAGGAGACAGGCGACGACGAGAATCCTGTGATAAGTTTCTCACAGGCCAAGCCTGTCCTTGAATACGCAAGAAAGTACGGTATCCCCGTAAGAGTACATACCCTTGTTTGGTACAGCCAGACTCCCGAATGGTTCTTCAAGGAGGACTACGACGAGAAGAAGGATTACGTTACTCCCGAAAAGATGACAAAGCGTATGGAGAACTACATCAAGAGCTATTTTGAAACACTTACAGCTCTTTATCCCGATATCAACTTCTATGCCTGCGACGTTGTAAACGAGGCATTCCAGAACGACGGCAGTCCCCGTCAGAAGGGCCATCCTTCACAGGCCAACCAGTATGAGGCTTCGGACTGGGTAGCTGTATACGGCGACAATTCATTCATCGACTACGCATTCAAGTTTGCAAGACAGTATGCTCCCGAGGGCTGCAAGCTCTACTACAACGACTTCAACGAGTATATGGACAAGAAGAAGGCTATCTGCGAAATGGCAGAGAGACTCAAGAAGGCAGGCACTATCGACGGTATCGGTATGCAGTCTCACCTTGACGTAAGACAGAGCATGGACGCTGCATTCCCCTCGCTGGGTATGTACGAGAGCGCTCTCAAGGACTTCATCGCTACAGGCCTTGACGTTCAGATCACAGAGCTGGACGTAACCGTACAGGAGAATTCAGGCGACAAGTATTTCGATGTTCAGGCTACATACTACAAGGGCCTCTTCGATATCTACGAGAAGTACAGCGATAAGATCTCCGCAGTAGTATTCTGGGGCGTTACCGATCCCAAGAGCTGGAGAGCTTCACAGAATCCCCTTATCTTCGACAAGGAATTCATGGCTAAACCTGCTTACAAGTCCATCGTAGGCAGCAGAACAGCTCCCGATCCCGTAAGGACCACTATCCCGGGCGGCAGCGTTACTACCACTACCACCACCACAACAACTACCGTTACCAATACTACCACCACCTCATACTGTTATGAGCCTTTCTTCTGGGGCGATACCAACTGCGACGAAAATGTTGAGCTGGCAGACGCTATACTCATCATGCAGGCACTGGCTAACCCCAACAAGTACGGTGAAAAGGGTACTGACGCAAAGCACCTCACCGCACAGGGCAAGATGAACGGCGATGTGGATAGGGATACAGAAGGCCTTACAGGAAATGACGCTCTCTTTATACAGGAGTACCTTCTCCATATAAGAGAAACGCTCGTTCCCAGCACACGCTGAGCAATGGTTTATAAGGGCTGCACGGCTTGTCCGTGCAGCCTTTTGTTATATTGACATCGGGGACTATATATGATATGATATTTCTGGTATGATGCCCCGTATTCGGAGCTTGACATACGGATTACTATAAGGAGTTGCTTTTTTATGAGCCTTTTTATCAAAAATCAGGGTTATGCAGCAAAGCCAGCATCCCCCCTCACAGCAGCCATCGTTTTCGGTATTATTGCCGCAATATCCGTGTTTTTCGGTATAAGCGGCCTTATGGGAGACAGCCGCACTCTGGACAGTGCCTTTGATACGGGCTATGATCTGGGATCAGTAGTCAGCGGCACTCCCGCATACGGAGCTCCGGAGGCAAATCTGGATTTCAAGCACAGCGTAAGCTCCATACCAATAGGCCACGAATACTATTATATGATACTTTCCGAAGATAAGGACAAGATACTTCTTGTCCGTGCCGACAAGGATTTCGGCAGCAATTTCGACAGCGAGAGCTTCGAGAACACCACGGGCGTATCCATAAAGGGCAAGGTGAGAAAGGCTTCTCAGAAGGTGTCACGGAATTTCAGCGAGCTTGCTACCATTATGGAGCCCGATGTGATGTACATAGACACCACCTATAAGAGCAGGAGCATAAAGTGGTTCATCATAGCTGCCATCAATCTGCTCCTTATAGTCACGCTTGCTGCAAATTACGCTATAAACGGCAGACACGGCAGACCGGGCGGAGCTGTGGGCGGTCTCATAGGCTTGGTGGATCTGGCAGGACTGCTCGGTGCAGGCTATCTGCTCATCTGCAATATCCTTCTGAACTGAAGGGAGAGCGGCTATGAATAACAAGCATTATTCGGTCACACTTTTTGCATCGGCGCTGATCTTCCTTATAGGAGCTGTATTGCCAGCCTACAGGAATATACCGTTCCTGCTGGAGGAGCCTCAGAGCATTTCGGAGGTGCTTGACAGTCCCGAAAAGGGTCAGGCAGTGGAATGGGTGCCGATCGCAGGCATGAGCAGTAAGATCACCACCAGCAAGGGACTTTTCGGCACGGGACTGTTCAAGACCTATCTCTACGGTGCTGCGGTAAAAAACGGCGATACGAAGGACATGGTCATAGTCCGCGGAACAAAGCATTTCGGAGAGATGTTCGACCCCGAAACTCACCTCAATGACAGGAATAAGACCGTAAGAGGCAATATGATGCCTATGAGCAGCAGCATGAAGACCGCTGTGGCTCCTATCGGGGATATGGTCAAGGAACACGGCTATGCCTTCGGCGACGGCTGGTATGTGGACACCATGCTCAGATACAAGGCCGTTATAAGGCTGATATCTGCGGCTGTTTTTCTGTTGCTGGCGGTCATCACAGCGGTGAGAGGCTTCGCAGAGAGAAGACGTGAAAGAGAAGGCAGGTTCAGAGAACGTGTGTCAGTGCTCGACCGTGTCACTCTGGCTGTCATTGTCTGCGATATGATTGTGATGTACATTGCAGGCCGCGTTATATGAGCGGAAAGGGGACTGTTTGCCCGCTTTTTGCATTGACAATAAGGATAATAAATGATATAATGATTATATCTATTTAAATTATAACAGAAAGAGGTCAATAATATGGCTAAGGATAAAAAAATGGTCACTGCCATCACCTCAATGGACGAGGATTTCGCGCAGTGGTATACAGATATCTGCAAGAAGGCAGAGCTGGTAGAGTACACAAGCGTCAAGGGCTGTCTCGTTATCAGACCCTACGGCTACGCTATCTGGGAGAATATCCAGCATATTCTTGACGGTATGTTCAAGGCTACAGGTCACGAGAATGTATGTATGCCTATGTTCATTCCCGAGAGCCTTCTCCAGAAGGAAAAGGATCACGTTGAGGGCTTTGCTCCCGAAGTTGCATGGGTAACTCACGGCGGCAGCGAGAAGCTTGAGGACAGACTCTGCGTCCGCCCCACTTCCGAGACCCTTTTCTGCGAGCACTATGCCAATATAGTTCACTCATACCGCGACCTGCCCAAGCTGTACAACCAGTGGGTAAGCGTTGTACGCTGGGAAAAGACCACACGTCCCTTCCTCCGTTCAAGAGAGTTCCTCTGGCAGGAAGGTCATACAATACACGCAACTGCCGAGGAGGCTGTTGAGGAGACAGAGCGTATGCTCAACCTCTATGCCCAGTTCTGCGAGGAAGCTCTGGCTATGCCTGTTGTAAAGGGCAAGAAGACCGAGAGCGATAAGTTCGCGGGAGCTGTTTCGACCTATGCTATCGAGGCTCTCATGCACGACGGCAAGGCACTTCAGGCAGGTACCTCACACTATTTCGGCGACGGCTTTGCAAAGGCCTTCGAGATCGAATACACAGACAAGGACAATAAGCGCGTCAATCCTCACCAGACAAGCTGGGGCGTTTCCACCCGTCTTATCGGCGGCGTTATCATGACTCACGGCGACGACAACGGTCTTGTTCTTCCTCCCGCAGTAGCTCCCATTCAGGTAGTTATCGTTCCTATCGCCCAGCACAAGGAGGGCGTTCTGGACAAGGCTGCCGAGCTCAGGGACAGACTTGCAGCAGCAGGCGTAAGAGTAAAGCTGGACGACAGCGAGAACTCACCCGGCTGGAAGTTCGCAGAGTACGAGATGAAGGGCGTTCCGCTGAGAGTTGAGATCGGCCCCAGAGATATCGAGGAGAATAAGTGCGTTATCGCTTCACGCTGGAGCGGCGAGAAGGCTGATGCTTCACTGGACGAGCTGGAGAGCGCTGTTGCTCAGAAGCTTCAGGAAGCACACGACGGTATGTATCAGAAGGCTCTGGACAACCGCAACAGAAGAACATATGCCTGCACGACTCTCGACGAGATCACAAAGTCACTGGAGAACGGCGACGGCTTCATAAAGGCCATGTGGTGCGGCGACGAGGCCTGCGAGGACGAGATAAAGGAAAAGACAGGCGTTGGCTCAAGATGTATCCCCTTCGAGCAGGAGAACCTCAGCGACAAGTGTATCTGCTGCGGAAAGCCTGCAAAGTGCATGGTATACTGGGGCAAGGCTTATTGATCGGAGCTTTATCCGCGAACAGACCATATATGGGCGGCAGCTGCCGCCCATTGGATTGTTATGAAGTTAGCCGGTAAAAACGTAAAAATCAGTTTACCGGGGCTAACACCTATTGATTTTGTAGACATTTTAATGTACAATATTATTGACTGCGATTTTCGGAGGTGAGACTTATCAAGACAGTTGAGATCTTTACGGACGGCGCCTGCAGCGGCAACCCCGGACCGGGAGGCTACGGTGTGGTGCTTCGCTTCGGCAGCGTGGAAAAGGAGCTTTCGGGCGGACACAGTGCCACCACCAACAACAGAATGGAGCTCCTCGGTGTTATCACGGGTCTTTCCGCTCTGAAGGAGCCCTGTAAGGTAATACTCACAACGGACAGCAAGTACGTGGTGGACAGTATCACAAAGGGCTGGGTGTACGGCTGGAAGAAGAAGGGCTGGATAAAGTCTGACAAGAAGCCTGCGCTGAATGTTGACCTGTGGGAGCAGCTGCTGCCCCTGCTGGAAAAGCACGACGTTACCTTCAACTGGGTAAAGGGTCACGCAGGCCACCCCGAGAACGAGCGCTGTGACCGCCTTGCGGTTGAGCAGCGTGATTTGTATGCAAAACAGGAGGTCTGAACAATGGATAAAAGGTTCATATATGCCGACAATGCGGCAACTACGGCGGTTTCGGAGGAGGTTCTGAATTCCATGCTGCCTTATTTCCGCACGGCATACGGCAACGCTTCCAGCATCTATAAGCTGGGACGCGACGCCCAGAGAGATGTGGAACTGGCCCGCGAAAAGGTGGCAAAGGCTCTGGGAGCCGAGCCGAGAGAAATATTCTTCACCAGCTGCGGCTCAGAGTCCGACAACTGGGCTATAAAGGGTACTGCGGAGCTGATGGCGAAAAAGGGAAAGAAGCATATCGTCACCTCTGTATTCGAGCACCACGCTGTGCTCCATACCTGCGAATATCTTGAAAAGCACGGCTATGAGGTAACATACGTCCCCGTAAGCGACAAGGGTCTCATTGATCCCGAGGACGTCAGAAAGGCTATCCGCGAGGATACAGCACTGGTCACCATAATGTACGCAAACAACGAGATCGGCACCATACAGCCTATCGACGAGATAGCTGCCATATGCAAGGAAAAGAAGGTGCTCTTCCACACTGACGCCGTACAGGCCGTGGGACACGTTGAGATAGACGTCCACAAGCAGGGCATAGATATGCTTTCGCTTTCGGGACATAAGATACACGCCCAGAAGGGCATAGGCGTTCTGTATATCCGCAAGGGCATAGTCCTCCCCAACCTTATACACGGCGGCGGTCAGGAGCGCGGAAAGCGTGCAGGCACGGAAAATGTTCCCGCCATAGTGGGTCTGGGAACTGCTATTGAAGCTGCCACACGCAATATCGCGGAAAAGGCTGACATAATAACTCCCAGAAGGAACCGCCTTATCGACGGGCTGCTGGAGATACCCTATACCCGTCTCAACGGCGACAGGGACAGCCGACTTCCCGGAAATCTCAATATTTCCTTTGAGGGCATTGAGGGAGAATCTCTCCTGCTCATGCTCGACCTCAACGGAATATGTGCTTCATCGGGTTCGGCCTGCACATCGGGCTCACTTGATCCTTCACACGTTCTGCTCTCCATAGGACTGGTACACGCCGTAGCACACGGCTCCCTGAGACTGTCCATCGAGGAGGACGTAACGGACGAGGATGTGGACTATATCCTCGAGGTGATACCCAAGGTAGTTGAAAGGCTCCGTTCGATGTCCCCTGTGTGGGAGCGCATGATGAAAGGCGAGAAGTACGAATAAACCATAACAACGGGGTGTATGACTATGGGAATATTAGATAATTTAAAGGACAAGCTCCTGAACAGGGAGCCCAGAAACCATGAATTTCTTACGGACGACGAAAGGGAGCTCCGCGAATACGAGGAATACTATACTCCTCAGTCGGGAGTTGCCGACGGCACATATGCCGAATTCGTTGTGAGCGATGTATTTACTGTCACGGGCAGAGGCACTGTTGCGGTGGGGACCGTT
The DNA here is from genome assembly GCF_947301925.1 of uncultured Ruminococcus sp. Classification (GTDB taxonomy): domain Bacteria; phylum Bacillota; class Clostridia; order Oscillospirales; family Ruminococcaceae; genus Ruminococcus. Next base: position 94,616 of record NZ_CAMYUE010000008.1, on the reverse strand, counting down.
ACAGGCGGCGTTTTCACCGTGGGCGACAAGGTAGTTATAGTCCGCGGCAGAGAGGACGAGATATATACCGAGATAGTAGGCATCGAGCAGTTCAGGAAGGTCTGCAATACGGTCTCGGAGGGAGCCAATGCCGCGTTCATGCTGAAGGACGTGGACAGAAAGCAGATCGGCAGGAACGACATCATCAAGAAGCAGTAGGCTTTGCGGCGGTAAGTTCCGAAATAATAACAAAGGAGTAATTGCTATGTTATACAGTGAAAAGGTAATGGATCATTTCTCAAATCCGAGAAATGTAGGCGAGATCGAGGACGCTGACGGAGTAGGAGAGATCGGAAACGCCAAGTGCGGAGATATAATGAAGATGTACCTGAAGATAGACGACGGTATCATCACTGACGCAAAATTCAAGACCTTCGGCTGCGGAGCGGCTGTTGCCACATCTTCCATGGCTACGGAGCTTATCAAGGGCAAGTCTATCGAGGACGCGCTGAAGCTGACAAATCAGGCCGTTGTGGAGGCTCTTGACGGACTTCCCGCTGTAAAGATACACTGCTCGGTGCTTGCAGAGCAGGCCGTAAGATCAGCTCTTTCGGACTATTATACAAGACAGGGCATAGATCCGCTTCCCATAGTCGGCGAGATAAAGGAACCCGAGGAATAATAAAAAAGACGGCTTTAAGCCGTCTTTTTTTATTGATTATTCTTCTTCTTCGTCGTCATCATCGCTGTCATCATCATCTTCGTCGTATTCTTCGTCGTCCTCGTCCTCATCGTACTCCTCGTCATCGTCGTCCTCTTCGGGCTCGTTCATGATCTTCTTGTACTTCTTCTCCTCAGCCTTTTCCTTGGCTTCCTTGGCAGCCTTTCTGGCACCTGCGGGAGCTGTTTTGCGGCTGCGCTTCATGAGGACTGCGGCGAACACTATGACTATGGCAGCAAGAGCTATCATAGCGGCAATGAATGCCACCTTCTTCAGGTTTCTGTCGGTAACGGTATACTCTATTCCCGAGCTCTTGGCGTATTTTTCACCTGCCGAGCCCGAGAAAACGCTGAGCCGGAAGCCGTCTGAAATCTTGTATTCCTTGTCCTGAACCGTGTAGCCTATTGCCTTTTCACCGATGGTCTTTACACTCTTGGGTATGCTTACCTGTGTAATACCGTTGCAGGAGAGAAAGGCATTGGGGCCTATGGTCTGTACTCCCTCGGGGAGTATAAGTCTGGTCATGCTCTTGCAGTAGGCAAAGGCGCTTTCGTCTATGGTATCCACCGAGGTGGGTATATCAACGGTTTCTATAGCCTGATCGAAGGCAAAAGCACTGAAGCCTATAGTATGGAGACCGTTGTTGAGATCCAGCTTTTTAATGCCCGAGCAGTAGCTGAACGCCTCGTCGTTTACGGCTGTGACCGTATTGGGGAAGTGTACCGCTGTTATCTGCGAGCAGGTGGAGAAGGCTCCGCCTCTGATAATGGAAACTCCGTCGGGGATATTTATCTCGCCGCTCTTTTCCACGGAAACACGGTATATGTCCTTCTTGTCGGCGCTCATAAGCATATCGTCCTCGTATACGAAGGCGGAGCAGGCAGAGGCGTCTATGTCCGTTACGGAGAACCAGCTTCCCATGGCGTTCTCGCCGATCTTTGTGAGAGAAGCGGGAAGTCTGAAATTGTTCAACAGTGAACACTGATAGAAGGCGTACTCGCCGAATTCGGTTATGGAGTCGGGGAGGTCTACAGCCGCAAGATTATCGCAGAGCGCGAAGGTAAGGGGCTCTATCTTTGTAAGAGTATCTGGGAGGGATATCTCCGTCAGGGAGCTGCAGCTGAAAAATGCGTTGTCGCCCAGATATTCCAGCTTATTCGGCAGAGTTACCTGCTGGAGTCCCGTACAGCCGTAAAAGGCGTGGCTGCCTATGGTCTTTATAGAATCGGGGATAGACAGCTCTGTTATGCCCGTGCAGTTTGCAAAGGCCTCGTCGCCTATGGCAGTAACGGCCTTACCGTTTCTGATGGAGGGCACTGTTGTAACTATGGTGGCAGAGCATTGGGTTATGGTGTAGGTATCGTCTGCGTTGAGCGCATAGTAGAAAGATCCGTCGTAAAGGGGGTCGTCAGAGGCGCCGGGGAGGTTGTCCGCTGCGGCTCCGAGAGGAAGGCAGCAGGCTGCCATAATGCCCGAAGCGATGACTGCGGCCAGCTTTCTGAAATTATTCTTCATCATCTGTGTCCTCCTCGTCCTCGTTATCTTCTTCCTCGTTATCCTCTGTCAGGCCATCATCGTCGTCTAAATCCTCGTCCTCGATGTCCTCATCGTCGTCGTATTCTTCGTCGTCGGCTTCTTCTTCCTCGGCTGCGGCCTTGCTGCGGCGCTCGGCAGCCTTTTTCTTACGCTCCTCCAGCTCCCTGGCAGCTTTTTTCGCCTTGGCTTTCTTTGCAACGCCCTTGCCGATGAGTATGGCGATGAGCAGCAATATAAGTCCGCCTATGAAGCCCAGGAGGCGTATATCGTAATTCTTGCCGAATATCTCAACTGTTCCCGTTATCACCGTCATACCCGAGCCCTTTGCGTACTTATAGGCTGTGGAGTTCTTGGGAGCGTAAACCCTGAAGTTTTCGGCCAGAGCATTTGTAGCTTCGGGATCGTCGGAATTGGCCACCTCTCTGTAGGTATAGCCGAATGCGCAGGCGCCTATGTCATTGAGGGTCTTGGGCAGACGCAGGCTTTCAAGCGAATCGCAGGTATAGAATGCGTCGGAGCCCAGTGTTTTCAGCTTCTTGGAGAGCTTTACGCTTTTCAGCTTGCCGCAGCGCTCAAAGGCGTAGGCCTGTATGACTGTAGCGCTGGAAATATCCACCTTTTCAAGGTTCTGTGCGCTGTAGAAGGCTGACTGTGCTATCTCCTTCACTGTTGAGGGAGCTGTGAAGCTCTTGTCTGCCTTGTTTGCGGGGTAGGCTTTGAGTATGGTCTTGTCCTTGTTGTAGAGCACGCCGTTTTCGGAGCTGAAGTTTCCTCCGCCCTCGGTGACGTTTATCTCCTCGAGAGCCTTGCAGTCAATGAAGGGCTCGTCGTCGTTCCATTCCTTCAGATCGCCTGAAATAGTGAGCTTTCTGAGCTTCTTGCAGTCGCAGAACACCAGCTCGCCCATAGTCTCGGCGCCCTGTATCTCCACGGTCTCCAGAGCGGAGCACTTGTCGAAAACATTATTGCCTATGGTCTTTACGCTTGCGGGAACGGTTACAGATGTAAGGTTTGCACAGCTGTAAAATGCCATTTCCTTCAGCTCGGTGATGGTATCTGGCAGGATTATCTCGGTGGACTGGCAGGGAGTGAAGCAGGTGGGGTATATCTTTACCAGCGTATTACCGTCAAGCTTTGCGGGAACTTCCAGCTTTGCCTCGGAGGACTTGCATGAAAGCAGCACTGCTCCGTCGTCGGTAATGGCATATTCAAAGTCGCCTGATTCTATTCTTTCAAGGTTCAGAAGCTCCTTCTGCTCCTCGTATTCCTCGGGAGTGAAGAAGTTGAAGTTATTCACATATTCGTAGTCGGAATCGGCGTCTACGGAGTATCTCTGGGCTGCGGAGCCGATACTGCCTATTAGCGTGAAATCGTTGTCGGCGATGAATTCTCCTGTATGGCTGGTGGAGTAGCCGAAGGCTCCGTACTGGATAGCCTCTACGGTGTCGGGAACCTTTATCTCCTTCAGTCCCGTGTCAACGAAGGCGTACTGACCTATGGTATAGAGGCCGTCGGGGAGAGTTATGCTCTCAAGGCTGCGGCAGCCTGCAAAGGCGCCTCCGCCTATATGCTCGAGGGTATCGGGGAGAAGCACCTCTTCAAGAGCCTTGCACTGTGAAAAGGCGTATGAGCCCAGCTCGGTCACCTTGGTGCCGCTCATGTCTATCTTCTCCATGAACTTCATGTCGCCGAAGGCAAAGTAGTTTACCTCCTCAAGAGACGAGGGGAGGTTCAGCTCTGCAAGGTCAGCATCATATAGAGCCGCTGCGTAAAGAGTCTTGACTCCGTCGGGGATAGTGAAGCTCTTTCCTGCCTTCTTGGCAGGGTAGGCGATAAGAGTTTCCTTCTTCTTGTCGTACAGCACGCCGTCCTCGGCGCAGAAGCTTTCGCTGCCCTCTGCCACCTTGATCTCGGTGAGCTGCGAGCAGTAGAGGAACGGGTTGTCTGCGGATATATAGTTCACCGAAGCAGGTATCTCGATGCTGGTGAAGCTGTTGTTGTCCATGACGTCGCCGAAGGCGGTGGTGCCCAGCTCCGTTACGGTGAGTCCGTCGATCTTGTCGGGGATAACAAGGGCAGAGCCTGCTGCGGTGCAGTTCTCTATACGGGCGTCGCCTTCGCTGGTCTTTGAGTACATGAAGTCTCCGCTGACGATGCAGTTATCATATGTAGTGACGGAAGGCTCCGGCTCATCTGCCGCAGCAGCGGGCCCTGTCTCGTTGTCTGCAAAGGCTGCCGAAGGAGCGGCTCCGCAGGTACACAGGAGAAGCGCTGCCACAAATGCGGCTATTTTTTTACGGTCAAACATAGTATTACCCTCTCATTATTTCTGTACAGCCCTGATGAGCTGTTAATTCTTATACATTATAGCACAATAGCCGTGATATTGCAATGAATTTCACTTATTTTTCGTATTTGGCGGTATTTTTTCAGTTCCCGTCCACATTTTCGGGAAAGGAGGCGGCAATGAGGCTTTTCAGCGAGAGCGTACCGAAGCAGGGCTCCTGCCCGAAGCGTTCAAGGAGCTCCGCCATATTTTCCTCGCAGTACTCCGTTTCCTTGGAGTAGTTTTTTGCGATCCCGGCGCAGCGGTCAGCAGTGCAGCCCTCCTCCGCAAGGCGGCACAGCCTGTCGATGATGATTAGGCTGAACACCGCGAATTTGGCATAGCCGAGGACCTGCCCGTCGTATACGCTTTTCAGCAGGTAGCGGTATATGAAGTAGGCTCCCAGCCGTCTCAGCAGGATATCCTGTCCGCTTTCGTGCGGAGCGGCGGAGCTGAGTTTCTCCGCACAGGCGCTTATATAGGGCTGCCAGCTTTCATCTATGGGTTCGAGCTCCGAAAGGCAGGCGAAGAAGCTGCCCAGAGTCCCGGAGCAGGGGAGCTCTGCACTGCTGTCGGGGAAGGGCATATCCAGGCAGTCCTGTATTTCCGCGGCAATATCCAGTATGCGGCAGAGAGCCTCCCACAGCGGGATATCCTCTCTTTCAAGAGCGGCGAACATCTCGTCCCGCGCTCTCAGCAGCATAGAGAGCAGCTCCTCATCGTATTCTCCGGCGGCGTCCTCGGGGGGAGCCTCCTCCTCACGGAGCAGGAACGGCCGCGAGAGTATGAGCTCCGCCGCCGCCTCGCAGCAAAGGCCTATGCCGCCCTCCTTGAAGCTGCCGAACCACTCATAGAATCTGGGGTGATCCGAGCATATTTTACAGAGCTTGTCGCCGCCCAGCTCGGTGTATATATCGCAGAGGCCGCTGCTGTTGAGAAAGGGGCAGCGCTGGTCTGCGGTGAGGACGAAGGAGCCGTTTTTTATGCTGCTGCGCAGTCTTTCGCCGAAGCTGCCCTTTACGGCGGCGTAATAGTCTGCGGTGTCACTGTCGATGTCTATCTCCCAGCCCTTGCAGCAGTTGTCGCGGCAGTCGCCTGCGATACAGCGGAAGTCGCGGTAGTAGTCGGGGTATCTGTATATCATGTTTCCTCCAAAAACAAAGGGGAATAGCGGCTGTACTTCTCAAGCAGAAAACCTGTACTTATTGTCGGGGAAAACCTTTCTGAGGAAAGGTTCTTCCCCGAACCCATTTCCAAAGACTTTATAGCTGATTTTTTCTATAACAGAGCCCCCTTGTAGTTTACAAGGGGGCAAATTTTTTTATAGGGGCTCTGCCATAGAAAAAATTAAACCTGAAGACTTGAAAAAAGCATGGAAAAAAGCCTTTTTCAGAATGATCTCACTAATAATAAATATAAGTTTTCCGAATGAGAAGCATAGTCTTATTCTCTTTTTTCGTTAAGTGTGAATTTGTGCTCCTTGATAAGCTCCGCCCTGTTGAACTCCTCGGGAGTGGTGAATGTGGGAACTATATCATGGAGGGCCTCTATGGCCACATCGTTGAGATTTTCGTTTGCGGCGTTGCGCAGGGTCCTCAGCTTGCTGATGAACTCGTCGCCGTCAAGGTGTATCTGCTTGCCGATGAATATGAGCTCGTTGGAGGTCTTCTGAAGTCCCTCCTCGTCCATGAGGAGCTCCTCCTTCAGCTTTTCACCGGGACGCAGGCCTGTGAACTTTATCTCTACGTCCTTATATGGCGTCTTTCCGTACATACGGATAAGGTTCTCGGCCAGCCTTACTATATGGACGGGCTGTCCCATATCCAGCACGAATATCTCTCCGCCGTGAGCTATGGCGGCTGCTTCAAGCACGAGGCTGACAGCCTCGGGGATAGTCATGAAGTATCTTATAACGTCGGGGTGAGTTACGGTAACGGCTCTTCCCGACTCTATCTGCTTTCTGAAAAGGGGTATCACCGAGCCGTTTGAGCCAAGGACGTTTCCGAAGCGTGTGGTGACGAATTCGGTACAGCCGTCCTTCTGCTGTGAGAGGTACTGTATTATCATCTCGCAGCAGCGCTTTGAAGCGCCCATGACGTTGGTGGGATTTACCGCCTTGTCGGTGGATATCATCACGAACTTCCTCACCTTGTGGAACTGAGCCAGAGTAGCGGTGTTGAAGGTTCCGATGACGTTGTTCTTTATGGCCTCCATAGGCGAGTTCTCCATGAGGGGAACGTGCTTATGGGCTGCGGCGTGGAATACGATATCGGGCTTGTACCGGGCGAAGATGCTGTCCATGCGGTAATAGTCCCTGACCGAGGCGATGAGCACCTTCAGGTCAAGGTCGTCGCCGAATTCCATGAGCAGCTCCTGCTGGACGTCATAGGCGTTGTTCTCGTAGATATCGACTATGATTATCCTTTCGGGGCTGTACCTGGCTATCTGGCGCACCAGCTCGGAGCCGATTGAGCCGCCTCCGCCTGTTACCATGCAGACCTTGCCGTGTATGAAGCGGCGTATCTCCTCGTTATCGAACTTCACGGAGGCTCGTCCGAGAAGGTCCTCTACCTTGATGTCGTGCATCTGGGTGAGGAGGGGAGTATTTCCTCCGTCGAATATAAGGCTTCCGATAAATGGGACCACCTTTACGGGGACGTTTGTACCCGAGCATATGTCCAGTATCCTCTTGCGCTCGTCCTCAAGGCATGAGGGGATAGCGAAGATGATCTGCTCGATATGCTGCTGATCCGCGAATTTTATAATCTCCGATGTGGTGCCTACCACAGTCACGCCCTGTATCTCGGAGCCTATCTTGCTTCTGTCGTCGTCGATTATACACACGGGATCGTACTTTGCCGAGACCTTGTCCCCCTCATAGGGCGATCTTCTGGCGTTCTCGATCTCTGTGAGTATCATGCGGCAGGTCTGTCCGCCGCCGACGATCATAGTGCGCTTGCGTCCGTCCTCGGAGCTTATCCGCGAGAAGGTCACGAAGCTCTCCTTGAACAGATACCTGAACAGGCAGACGCCTGTCAGTGTTATCAGTGCGTGGAGACACAGATATCCCAGCGGTACCTCGTTCCTGATGATATATACGAAGCTGCCTGCGGCGATAAAGCCGAACACCACTCCGTACACGCATGAGAGGTAGTCGCGCTTGTGGAAGAATCTCCACAGCTTGTTGTAGGCGCCGAATATCATCAGACAGCCGCAGCAGGTCACGGAGCCGATCATGAAGCTCATGAGCATATCCGAACGGCTTATATCCGCGTCGATGAACGACAGGATGAAGTTGGTGATAAGAGCGGCGGCTACGACGATAAAAGCGTCGGCAAAAGCGAGCACCACTCTGCGGAAGCTGAAGTTACCTATTAATTTTTTCAAAAAGATCCCCCCGTATCAGCAAAAAATGTGCTGACAGATGTTTACCCCCTCAGACGCTTGCGGTATCGCAGGCTGTAAAGACCTCGATGGTATTATCGGCAGGTGCGATAAGATCATTTGAGGCCTCTATCATCTCAGGGTCACATTTCTCCAAAAGCATATCCCAGTTCGGGCGTCTTGTGCCCGTATTATGTGCATCGCTTCCGAAAACTATCCTTTTTTTATTTTCTGCAAGCTGTCTGAGCAGTTCTCTTTCGCGGTCCATGAGGAAGACCTCGTTGTTGAACTGGAAGACTGCGTCGGTCTCCAGCAGCTTTTCAAAGTTTTCGGGTGTATAGTACGCCAGATAGCGGTGTACATGAGCCAGTATCACGGTGAGGCCGTGATCTGAAGCGATAGCATTTATCTCCTCGGACATCCAGTCCTCGAAGTCGCGGAAAGGCAGCTCCAGCAGTATAAAGCCCGTATCCTCCACTGCGAGCCTGTCTATCCCGTGTATCATTGATATACCGTGCTCTACGGCGACCTCTGCGCCGAGCATGATATCCGGCACCGCAGCAAGGTCCGCGATGCTCTCATAGGCGATCTCACGCCTTATAAGGTATTCTGTCAGGGATCTTTCCTCGTGAGCGTAGAAATGAGGTGTGGCGATTATCCTTTCGACGCCCTGCTCCTTCATGATCTCGATCATGCTGAGAGAGGTGTCCACATCGAACGCTCCGTCGTCCATTCCCGGCAGAATATGGCAATGGTAATCAGTAAGCATATTCAGTTGTCATCCTTTTGTTCTTTAGTGTATGGTGTATGTGTTCCATAAAAAAAGCATATATATGTCTCTGCTTTGATCAATACTTTTTGCTGACCGTTCCCATGGCGGGACTGTGCGGTTACAGCGATACTGTTATAATTATATAACAGATAGTATTGCTTTGTCAATAGTCTGCAAAAGTTAATAATATATTATAATTCAATAGCCATAGGGGGGATAGCATATGATGGTGCCGGGAAATGCTGAAATAAAAAATGCAGCCGCCCGAAGGCAGCTGCAAAGAGGTATAATTGAAGAACCGGATTAATGGATATTATCGGTCTCAGCCCTGTGTTACAGGGAGAGAAGCTACTCTGTGGAGGAGGTAGAGCTGAATGGTAAGAGCGTCATCTGAAGTGATGCCGTCGTTGCCTGATACATCAGCTGCTACACGACCCTCAGCTGTGAGCTGATACTTGTTGGGGTTAGCCAGACACTGCATGATGAAGATAGCATCTGCAAGCTCAACTGTACCGTCCTGGTTGGAGTCGCCGTTGCCGGTGCTCTTTATGCCGGGATTGGGATTTGTTGTAGTAGTGGTCGTTGTAGTCTCTGATGATGTAGTTGTAGTTGTTGTAGTTGTTGTGCTTGTTGTAGTAGTTGTTGTCTCGGGAGTGCCCTGAGAAACGAATGAGTAATCATCAAGGTTAAGCTTCTCAGCCTCAAGCCAGATCTGGCACTCAGCGGACTGGAGATTAGCGGGGAACTTGTCCATGCCGATGGTAACAGTCAGCACGCCGTTGGCGTCTGTCTTGCCGCTCCACTCGATCTGCTCCCAGCCGTTGCCGTTGAAGCCTACACAGCCGTTTGTATCTGTATTGGGCTCACCCTTGATAGTGAGAACAAGGTTATCGTCTGCCTTAGCGTTGGAGAAGTCAAGCTTGAACTTCTTTGTCTTGTTCTCGGGAACATCGATGGTTATATCGGGAGCCTCAAGGATAACTATTTTCTCGATAGTTGTCTTGCCGGGAGTTCTTGCCTGCATATGATTAAGGGTTGAAAGGTCGGCTGAGTAAGCCTTGGGTACCTGCTGGTCTACAAGGTAGTAAGCGATGCCGTTTGCCTCGTCAACTGTGTAGGGAGACATCTCCGACCAGTTGTCGAAGCTCTTGTCTGAAACAGCGAGGACAGGTGTATCGCCTGTGTACTTGATAGCAACTTCCTTGCCCTTGAGCTGATCCCATGAGATCTCCTTGCCAGGAGTTGAGTTGCCGTATGTATCTGAGAGAGCAACGTCGATAGTTGCATTCTCGAGGAATACCGTACCTGCTGAGAGAGACTGATGATCATAGGTAGGTATCTTTGCCTCACTGCCCCACTTGATGGAGCTGTCGTTCATGATCTCCATCATCTTTTCGATGATAGGAAGTGAATCCTGATTCCATTCGCCTGTTTTACGGTTGATGTAGCCGTGTACCTCACCGGGATTCTGATCAGGGTTGCTGGGATCTCTCTCCTGGCCGTTGTCCCAGAGAACGCAGGGGATACCGTATTTCTTTGTAGTTGTGAAGTACTGAGTTGTCCAGTCAACACGAGCCTGTGTGTTGCCGAAGTTTGAGGTACCCATCTCGCCGATAACTACGGGGATACCCTTGTCAACGAACATATCGCGGAAGTTCTGGAGGTTGTAAGCGAGGTCGTTGCTGAAGGCAGTTGTGAAGGTGTCATGATAAGCACCCTCTGCCTCGTTTGTATTCATTGTGAAGTTATAAGGTGTATAAGCGTGGATCGAAACAGCCAGGAATTCGTCGTTCTCGGGAAGAACGATCTGCTTGAGGAAGGTCTTGTCCGAGCTTGCCACATAGCCGGGGAGCATGAGGAGACGGGTCTTTGCGTAAGGGCCGTCCATGCCTCTGATGAGCTCTACGAAGTTAGCTTCCAGTCTGTTGATAACGTTTGCTTCCTCAACAGGTGTAGCGGACCACCACTCGTAGGACTTGCCTACGGCACGGGGCTCGTTCATGCACTCGAAGATGAGGTGCTGATCGTAGTCCTTGAACTCTGTGGCTATCTGAGTCCAGAGCTTGAGGAGTCTGGGGTTGATCTCGTCATAAGCTGTGAGAAGATCGCCTCTGTTGATCCAGTTCTCGTGGTGGAGGTTGAGGATAACATACATATCGTTCTTGTATGCGTAGTCAACTACCTGATGAACACGAGCCATCCATTCGGGATCGATGTTGTCGTTCTCGTCAAGATGCTGGAACCATGTTGTGGGGATGCGGACAGTGTTGAAGCCCTTTGCCTTGAGAGCGTCAAACAGCTGCTGATTAGCCTCGGGGCAGCCCCAGCAGGTCTCTGTCTCAAGTCCTGCGTGATCATAATCGTAGGAATTGCCCTGTGCGTCTATGCCGCCTGCCTTAGCGTCCAGTGTGTTACCGAGATTCCAGCCGACTTTCATGTTTTCTGTGATCTCAAAGGCTGTCATTGTCGGAGCTGCTGCGTCGGCGATATCACCGATCGGAGCAATGCGAAGTGAAGATAAGATACAAACTGCTGCCGCAGAGATGCTTACCACGCGCTTCACGTTCTTTGAATTGATGAACATAGTATTCCTCCTAAGATAAGAATTTTACCTTTCGGGATCCAGTGCAGTTAATCCCGAAATTCTTTCTGACAACTAAAGTTTAGCACAAATGTAAAATAAAGTCAAGATGATTTGTGCAAAATGCAACAAAACTTGCATAGAAATTATAGCGGAGTATTTAGTGCATATGTATAGTGAAAGCTCGGAGAATAGGGGAGGATTGTTGCAACAATATTATTTTGGTATAATATTTTTTAGGTATTGTTTATACTATTCCAAAACAAAGCAACTGAATAAACATATAAATAAAAAATTAATAAGCACATCGTTATATTACCATTTTTTGTCGATTTTTACCATACCCCGAAACGGGGGCAAAAAAGGCATGAAGAAAGCCCCCGCAACTGCGGGGGCGTCATATTATTTCTTTTTCTTCTTGTTTTTCTTGGGAGCGTCAGTAGATACAGCCTTCTTTACCGACTCTGAAGCCTTCAGCTTGACCTTTTCAGCAGCCTCGGAGACTTTCTCCTCAGCCTTGTCAACGACTTCTTCGGCGGCCTCATCGACGATATCAGCGGCTTCATCGGCTGCTTCCTCAGCCTCTTCCGCTATATCTCCGACAGCCTCCCCGGCCTCGTCCTCAACGCTGCTGATGCCTTCCTTCAGGGAGGCGTCCGCGTTTCTGATGAACCTTTCGGCGTCGTTTTCGATCTCCTCGGCCTTTTCCTCAGCCTCTTCCTCCGCCTCGACCGCTATGACGGTCTTCTTTGCGGCCTTCTTTGGCTTTTCGGTCTTTTCGGCCTTGGTATCGTCGTCAGGTTTATCCTCGGTGTCTGTTTTTGCAGCTTCGGTCTTCTTCTTTTTCTTCCTGCCTTTGGCTGCTGCCTCGTGCTCCTTGTTGAGCTCCTCGACTATCTCGTCAACGCTCTTGTTCTTGAAGAGTTCCTTCCTCTTCTTGTCGGCGATGATGACCTTGTTGTGCTTCTTGTCGTACCTGTAGAACAGTACCAGCACTGCGATGCCGAGTATAAGTGTTATTACGCCCAGATTGAATCCGGGAGGAGTATACTTCATGGATACTGTGTGGTGACCTGCGGGAAGCTTTATGCCGATCATTGTACCCAGTACGATGACCTGACCCACAGAGCCTTCCTTGTTCTTGAGCACCTTTGTACCCTGATCGGTGGTCTCCTCAACAATGAGGTTGTCGATGGTCTTGCCGTCCACCTGTACCTTCCAGCCGGGCTCATAGGGAATGGTGGTCATGAGTATCTGGCCTTCCTGAGCGTCGATATCGCCTACCAGGTAGCGGTCGTTGGTCTTGTCCATGTCCAGCTCCCACTGATTTGCCTTGAGCTTGGTGATATCCTCTGTGAAGGCTTCCTCGTCAAGGTAGTAGAAGTTGAAGCCGGCGTTCTTTCTGACCATGATGTACTCGTTCTGACCTGTATAGCTTCCGTTGGGGCCTGTGGGCGGGATAGTGAGTCTTACCTCGACCTCGTCGCCTTCCTTGAAGGGACCCATTCTTACTATAGGAGAAGAGTTGGTGGTGAAGTACTGACCGTAGCCGTCAAATGCTTCTGTGCCTGTGTTCTGTCCTCTGTAGACTCCGTCCTCGCCCTTAACGGCTACCCATACGTTGCACTGACGTCTCATTTCAGAGCCCAGGTGCATATAGATGTTGCCGTCGTGGGGAACAGTTACGTCAATGTTTACTACAGCGTCGTTTACGCCTGCGAATGCCTCATAGCAGTCGTGCATTGTGCCGTTGCCGTCGCCGTCGGGATCGTTGAAGTAATCGTGGAGGTATACCTTTGTATCGTCGTAGCTTATCTTGCAGTCAAAGGGTACATAGTACTGCTTGGGTACTATGGGATTTGCGTAGAAGTCGGGGGTATTGCCCGTCATAGCGCTGAGGAAGTTGTTCAGGCTGTTGAAGGGGTTATCGTTGCCCAGACCCGAGAGCACCAGTATGTCGTCGTCAGCCATATAGCCGATGTTGAGAGCATTGGGGTTCTCATATACGTCGATATGTGCGGGAACGTCCTTGTCCTTGGTGTAGGAGGACTCAAAGCGCTTGATATAGGAAGCGTCCAGCAGGTTCCTGCTGCTGCTGTTTCTCTCGGGATCGTCAAGGACGTACTTGATACCCAGGATAGAGTCGGCAACGGGGTTGCAGCCCTGATACTTTGACTCGAAGCTCTGTGTGAAGTAGCCCATGGTCTCGATGAAGGTGATAGCTCTTGAGTTCATTACCGAGCTGGAGTGGGATATTCCCTTGAGGTTATATGCCAGCGGGTCGTTTACCATTCTGTCGTAGGTCTTTTCCGCACGGTAGAAGCCGCTGTCGTATGCCTCCAGCTCCTTTACCACCTCGGGAGCGGTGATTATCTCGGTGTAGGTGGCCTTGCCGGAGTTTCCTACCTCCTTGAATATCTTCCTGAAGGTATCGAAGCAGTTGTAGCCTGTCTCGAAGAAGATGAGACCTGCCATGAACACGGTTATGGCGTTCCTTGCCTTCTTGGTCTTGGAGTGGCTGTACATATATATACCGATGAGGTATATTGCGGCCAGTATGAGTCCGAAGGCGATAGTGCCCAGCCAGAGCTGTTCTGTGGAGTCGGCGCTGTCGAGCTTTGCCTTATACGGGGTAAGGGCTACATACTTGTACTTTTCCTCGTTGTAGTTGAATTTCTTCATCATGCCGCAGAATATGGCGGTGAGACCGCCCACCGTGACAGCGGATATTCCCGCGTTCATCGGAGTCAGCTTGTAGCCGTCCAGCTTTGAGAACACCTCCGCCGCCATGGAAACCAGCACGAAGGACAGCAGGAATGAGTACCTGTAGGGGAGCCAGTTAGGATCCTGGCCGCCGTGCCACATCATGTTGATGGGCTTTACATACATACTGAAGAGCAGTGCAAATGTCATGAGACCGTAGCCGATCTTGTTGTTGCGCTTGATCTTCTTGTTCATGAAGAACAGGGGGACAAGTATGAATGTGAGAACGCCGCAGTAGATCTCGGGGCGTCCGTAGAAGCGTGTTCCCTCGTCAACGTTTACCGAGTAGTACTGATCGGGAAGCAGACAGGGTACAAGCTCTATGGGGTTGAACATTGCCTTGTAGCTGTAATCGGGCACGGAGAAGTCGAACTTACCCAGTGCCAGAGCATTGTAGACAGGCAGTATCATAAAGCAGCTGCACATGAGGACGACAACGGTTGACAAGACCATAGTGCCGAAGGTCTTTCCGTAGTCCTCGATGCCCTTGAACTTGCGCTTTGTTCCGAAGAACATATAGTATACGAAGTAAAGGGCGATGAATATGGCTATCATGAAGCCGATGTAGAAGTTTGCCACGAACATTATGGCTGTGGGGATGATATAGTTGAGCTTCCGTCCGTCGTCTATCAGGTATTCCACGCCCAGGATGATAAGAGGCAGGAACACGGGGCCGTCGACCCACATGGGGTCGATGAGCTGGATCACTACATATGCCATCATAGCATACATCGTAGAGAACATGATGGACTGGAGAGGCTTTACCTTCTTTGATTTCTGTGCGTAGATGCTGAAGGTAAGTCCTGCGGAGCCCACCTTTGTCATCTGCATTATCATCATGCTTTCGAGTATCATCTTTCTCGGAAGGATCATGATTATAAGAGTGAAGGGGCTTGCCAGGTAGTAGCCTATGATACCCATGAAGCCGCCCGAAAGGTTACGGCTCCAGCTGTAGAAGGCGCTTCCTCCGCCCCAGAAATCTCTCCTGAGAGCTTCAAAGTAGTAGATGTACTGACCGTTGAGGTCGAGGGTGAGCACTGAGCGCTCGCCGAAGGGATAGACGTCGAAGCCGATGTACGCCAGAAGCGTGAGCAGGAAGGGAACAATAAAGGCCGCGAAATAGAATATCGGCCTGATTTTTCTCCCTCTCTTCTCGGCTATGATGTCTGCGGCAGTGACAGCAGGTCGCTTACTGCCGATCTTGTTGCGGGCAGCAGCTGTTTTGGTGCCCGTAGCTTTTGACTTAGCCAATTTTGTTCCTCCTTTTGTTCGGGCACAGGAAAAAGGCCCCTGCGGCGCAGGCTGCTTGACAGCGCCGTAAAGACATAAAGCCCGATTTTATACTATTTTCTATTATACTACAAATCTTCTGCTTTTGCAATAGTCAAATTCCCACATTACCGTTATATTTTATGCGGAAAATTTTGCATATAAAAAGGTGAGAGTTTTTGCTCCCTTATCCGTATAATATAACAGAGGCGACATTTTTTGCTGTTAAAGGGTAAATTATACTATTATTGTGAACATTCTGCAAAAACCGTTGACGGCGGGGGCGTGACGTGATATAATAGTGTCGTTATGAGTCTTTACAGGACTTGATATATCATATCATTTTTTTAAGGAGATATAATAGTGGGCAAGTATTTTGGTACAGACGGATTCAGAGGCACCGCAAACGAGAACCTCACAGCAGACCACGCATATAAGGTGGGAAGGTTCCTGGGCTGGTACTACGGCGAGCTTAGAAGAAGGAACGGAGACGATACCGCTCCGCGCATAGTAATAGGCAAGGATACCAGACTTTCAAGCTATATGTTTGAGTATTCCCTGGTAGGCGGACTTACCGCTTCGGGCGCTGACGCATATCTGCTCCATGTGACTACTACACCCTCGGTAGCCTACATATCAAGAGTTGACAGCTTTGACTGCGGTATAATGATATCCGCCAGCCATAACCCATATCACGATAACGGCATCAAGCTCATAAACGGACAGGGCGAGAAGATGCAGGACGAGGTCATCGACCTTGTTGAGGCTTACCTTGACGGAAAGCTCAGCGCCTTCGGTCAGGACTGGCCTGAGGTCCCCTTCGCACACGGCGAGAAGATAGGCAGGAGCGTTGACTATGTATCGGGCAGGAACCGCTATGTGGGATACCTCATATCTCTGGGAATGTACTCCTTCAGAGGCATGAAGATAGGCCTTGACTGTGCCAACGGCGCAGCATGGAACATTGCAAAATCCGTATTTGACGCTCTCGGCGCAGAGACCTACGTTATAAATGCAGAGCCTACAGGCGTTAACATCAACAACAACGCAGGCTCAACACATATCGAGAATTTACAGAAATTCGTGGTGGAGAAGGGGCTCGATGCAGGCTTTGCCTATGACGGCGACGCCGACCGCTGCCTCTGTGTTGACGAGAAGGGCAATGTCATCACAGGCGACCATATCCTCTACATCTACGGAAGATATATGAAGGAGCGCGGAAAGCTCATCAATAATACGGTAGTTACTACAGTAATGTCCAACTTCGGCCTGTACAGAGCCTTCGACGAGATAGGTGTAGAGTACGCAAAGACCGCAGTAGGCGATAAATATGTATACGAGTATATGAAGGAGCATGACTGCTGTCTCGGCGGAGAGCAGTCAGGCCACATCATCTTCTCAAAGTATGCCTCCACAGGCGACGGCATACTCACCAGCCTGAAGATCATGCAGGTCATCATGTCGCGCCAGAAGAAGCTCAGCGAGCTTGCGGCTCCCTTCACAGTATATCCCCAGGTGCTGGAGAATGTAAAGGTAAAGGACAAGGCGGCCGCTCAGGCAGACCCCGATGTGTGTGCAGAGGTGGAGAAGGTAGCGGCCGAGCTTGGCAGCTCCGGAAGGATACTGGTACGCGAAAGCGGTACAGAGCCTCTTGTGAGAGTAATGGTAGAGGCTGAGGACGAGACTGTATGCCGCAGCTGCGTTGACAGAGTTGTCAGCGTTATAAAGTCCAAGGGTCATACATTATAATATATAAAGCCGCAGCGCTCTCCGAAAGGAGGGCGCTTTTTGTATTGTGACCGATACGTAGGCCGATGACAAGGAAAAATTCGTCAGAAACGGAAATTTCGTCTTTTTCTATTGACTGTTGTTTTTTTTAGTGATATAATGATTATTACGGCGTGTTATGCCGTAATGAAAAATAAAAAAGGAACACGGAGGTCAAAATGGCTAAAAGAGAAGAGCGTAACCTCAACGTTACGATTAAAAATCAGGATGACAACAAGAACGAGATAGTCGTTTCCGTTTCGTCCATTATGCAGAAGCTCAAGAAGAACCTTGCAATCTGGCTTGCTGCTGCTATCATTGCAGGTATCCTCGGAGTAGTTATTTCATCCATAAGAACTTTTTCTTCCAAGACTCCTGCGAGAGCGCTGATAAGCTTTACATATCCCAATATTGAAAAGGGTCTGGACCCTGCGGGACGCAAGTTCGAGATAGAGACCATGAAGGATCCCGTAGTTATAGAAAGAACTCTTACACAGCTCAATATCGAGCTCGATAAGGTTGAGGACGTAAGAGCCAACATATCCTTCGATTATAAGATACCCGATGACGCTTACGATAAGCTCACAGCCTACAACAGCGTTATGGACAAGGCCACAAGCGGAAGCCTCTCTGCTGCACAGGCTATGCTGGATACAAAGTATTATCCCACACAGTTCACTATATACTTCGACTTCGGAGCAGCAGGCTTCGACAGAAAGACAGGCGTTGAGGTGCTCAATACACTGCTCAAGTGCTACGGCGACTACTTCTATGAGCAGTACGGCTACAATGAACCTCTCGGTGCTGCTGTAAACGCTGCCGAGTACGAAGGTTATGACTATGCACAGCAGCTCGACCTGTTCAGGGATTCTCTCAGAACTGTAAGAAGCTACCTGAGCTCTCTTTCAAATGATGACAACACGAACTTCCGTTCAAGTGTTACAGGTTATACCTTCAAGGACCTTTCGGAATATGCAAAGACAGTAAGAAGCATAGATATCGACAGAATCTCGTCCTATATCTCAGTAAACAACGTTACCAAGAACAAAGAAGCTGCTCTTGCCTATTATGACTACAGGATCGAGAACCTCAACCGCGACAAGGACGAATATGCAGAGCGTCTTGCTTCCCTCGACGAGTCCATAAAGCAGTATGAGAAGGATTCTATCCTTATCTTCGGAAACGGCACCGATTCCACAAATACACAGTATGCAACAGCTTCAGATCAGTATGATTCACTGTTCAGACAGAAGACCAAGGTAGAGGCAAACCTTGCCGAGACAAAGCAGGATATAAAATACTATGAGTCAAGACGCGATGCTCTCAAGAGCAACAAGAACAGCTCAAAGGAAAATGTTGAGAAGGTAGAGGCTGATATCGCTTCACTCAGCGAGAAGGTATCCCAGATCGTTGATCTCACAGAGAAGACCGCAGAGGATTACTACGAGAACGTTCAGTTCGCACACGCCTACAATATTCTTATCCCCGCTCAGAAGTCAGTGGGAGCAGGCATCAAAGAGGCTGTAGTTAACTCCATAAAGCCCCTCTTCGTTGTTGAGGCGCTCGTATTCCTCATCTACTTTGTAGCTTCATTCCTTGGTGCACTGAAGTCTTCCAATAATATGACCGCAAAGGCTTCGGCAGGCGGAGATGATGACGATGATGATGACGACTGCGATCTCGAGGACGTTATCGACGCCATCGAGGAGGAAGCAGATGAAGTAAAGGAAAAGACCGAAAAGGCCGTAAAAAATAATAAAAAGAAGAAATAAGCTTCAGGTCCCGACGTGATAACGCGCCGGGACTTTTTTATCGTTCCGCATCAGGGCGAATGTTAAATCCGCGTTAAAGAATCACTGAAATCATTGACTTGCCTGTACTTTTCATTATAATAAAGATAGGAAATAAATTATAACAGGAGACGATCATGGAAGAATTCTCTATTTTTAACATCTTTACCCTTCTGGGCGGACTTGCTTTTTTCCTCTACGGAATGAAGGTAATGTCAACAGGACTTGAAAAGCTTACAGGTGGTAAGCTGGAGGTCGCACTGAAGAAAATGACCGAGAACAAGATCAAGGCTATACTTCTCGGTATGGGCGTGACTGTAGCCATACAGTCGTCATCAGCTATGACGGTCATGCTGGTGGGCTTCGTAAACTCGGGAATAATGACTCTCGAACAGACCATCGGCGTATGCTTCGGCTCAAATATCGGAACCACCTTTACCGCGTGGATACTCTGTCTTGACGGTATCGAGGACAACGGCAGCGGAGGTATCCTCAGCTTTATACTGAAAATGCTGAAGCCTGTTTCGTTCTCTCCTCTCATAGCTCTTGCAGGCGTTATCCTTATCATGTTCGCAAAAAAGAACAAGAAAAAGGACGTAGGACGTATCCTTGTGGGATTTGCGGTGCTTATGACGGGTATGACCTTCATGTCGGATTCGGTAGACCCCCTTGCCAATTCACCCGACTTCCAGAGGATACTCACAGCTTTCCACAACCCTGTACTGGGCGTAGCTGTAGGAACCATATTCACAGGTATTATTCAGAGCTCCGCAGGCTCTATCGGTATCCTTCAGGCCTTCTCAAAGACAGGCGGACTTACCTACGGCATGGCGCTGCCTATAATCATGGGCTGTAACATCGGTACCTGTGTGACTGCCCTGCTGTCAACAGTGGGCGTAAGCAAGGACGCAAAGCGCGTTGCCTGGACACATATCATCATCAAGATAATCGGTACACTGGTGCTTCTCCCCATAATCATGATACTCCAGAATGTCATGAACCTGAGCATCATGAGCAAGACAGTAGGCTATGTGGGCATTGCAGTAATGCACACCATATTCAATGTGGCAACCACAGTAATGTTCATGCCATTCACAAAGCAGCTGGTAAAGCTCTCAAAGATAGTGGTAAGAGACGGCAAGGAGGAGAAGGTAGACTCCAGAAGAACTCTCACAGGACTGGACGATATCCTGCTCAAGACCCCTGCTGTTGCTGTCCAGACCTGCCTTACCGCAACTGAACAGATGGCAGAGCTCACAAGAGAGACCATCGACATGGCACTGAAGCTGCTGGTTGACTATGACAGCGACAAGTGCGACCTTGTCATTGAGAACGAGGACATCATCGACGGCTTTGAGGACAAGATAAACAGCTATCTCATTAAAATAGCCAAGGCAAGCGTTACCGGCAAGGACAGCCGAAGCGTTTCCAAGATGATGCACTGCGTGGGCAATTTTGAGCGTATCTCCGACCACGCCGTGAACCTGGTAGAGTCGGCACAGGAAATGCACGAAAAGGGCATAATGTTCTCTGAGGAGTGCATAAACGAGATAACCGTCATCACCGATGCTATCAGCGAGAATATCAACAAGGCTTTCGACTCCTACATGAAGAATGACCTTGCTATCGCCCATAAGGTAGAGCCTCTTGAGGAAGTGGTGGACAACCTCAGCACCGAGCTCAAGAACAGGCATATCCGTCGTCTCCAGAACGACGAGTGTACAGTTGAGCTGGGCTATATCTTCCAGGACGTACTCACCAACCTGGAGCGTATTTCCGACCACTGCTCCAACATCGCGGGCTGTCTTATCGAGACTGACGAGAAGACCAATCTCCACGCTTATCTCCACGATGTCAAGGAGAACGATGAGCAGTTCAGGAACGAGTACCGCGAGTATGCGGAGGAATATTTCCGCAGACTTGACAGCGTTGAAGTAAAAACCGAAGCATAAACAAAAAACCGAAGCTTATTGCTTCGGTTTTCTTTTTATGATAGCAGCAGATGAGGATCTAAGGGGCTCTGCCCCTTGGACCCTGCACGAGGCTGTCTGCCTCGTGGCTCCGACCAAAGGAACACAGTCCCTTTGGAATCCCCTTCATAGCTGCCGCCGCTTTTTAATAAGGCAGCGTGAACTGTCCTGCCTTCCATACATTTCCGTCCTCGATAACTACGGAGAAATCGTCGGTCTGGGTGTAGGACTCCTCTCCGAAGTCGCTGCCGTCATAGAAGCTGTCCACAGAGAACACTATCTCGTCTGCGGTGCGGGACTTGATACCCGTTACCTTCGATGAGGAGTAATAGATATTGCTGCCGCGGTTGCCGCAGAGGGCATAGACCGCGCCGTTCTTCTCGATGTAAAGATCCGACAGCTCATCGCAGGGATAGCGCCTGCTGAACACCTTGAAATAGGCGTCCTCCACGTCGCTGAAGCTGCTTATGCCGCTTTCCGTGATGCGGTAGAACTGCCAGCCGAGATCGTTTTCCACGAAGTTGGTGTAGTCCACCTTAAAGGGGCAGCCGACGGTGAAGTTCAGCTGAACATGGCCTGCGGACTCGTAAAGTGCCTGTGCAGCTGCTATGAGAGTCCTGTCGTCGGAGTCCTCAACGGGCTTTTCAAATACCACAGCTCCGTCATCGTTGAACTCAAAGGCGTCGCCGCCCATAGGGTCGGGCTGATGGGTAGCCTGCTGGGCAGCGGTGGTGGTGACAGTAGTCGCTTCCGCCGCGGTAGTCGTTGCGGTTGTGACCGCCGTGGTGACCTCGGAGTGGTCTGTAGGTACGGGCTGGGAAGCGTCGGTTGCTTCGATAGCTGAACTTTCAGCGGTCTGTGAGGAGCTTCCTGCCTTTTTGCCGCTGCATGACACAGCTCCCGCAGCCACAGCCGCTGCTGCTATGAGTGATAAGAGCTTTTTCATCAGTCATCCTCCTGTTCGTCGTCGAGAACGAAATCTATAGTGCCGTCGCTGACGTTTACCGCTGCACAGACCACCTGAACGGTCTGACCGAGAGTATAGGAAACGCCGCTGAATTTTTCGGTAAGTGAAACGGGCTCGGAGTAGTCATACTCGCCCTCGGGGAGCGTCCTTATATGGACCAGTCCCTCCACCGTATTGGGGAGCTCAGCGTAGAAGCCGAACTCGGTAACGCCCGAAATTTTTGCGGTGAAGCTCTCGCCGATATGGGCTTTCATGTACTCAGCCTTGTAGCAGTCCTCGCACTCGCGCTCGATAGTGACTGCCCGTATCTCCGCCGCGGATGAGCGCTCTGAGGCGTTCAGCGCAAAGGCTTCATAGCGCTTGCTGAGCCACTCATTGTTGTAGCCTGCCAGAATATCGGTGATTATGCGGTGTATAGCCAGGTCGGGGTATCGGCGGATAGGGGAGGTGAAGTGTGCATAGTCTTCCAGCACCAGTCCGAAGTGACCGAGGGGCTCGTTGGAGTATTTAGCCTTCGCCATAGAGCGGAGCACCAGCATATTCACGGCTTCAAACTTGTCCGTGCCCCTTGCGCTGTCCAGTATCTTAGCCGCGTGGGCAGGCTTGAACTCGCTGAAATGAGGACACTCAAAGCCGTACTTGGGCAGCAGCTCGTGGAGAGCCTCCGCCTTTGCCTCGGGAGGAGCCTCGTGGATACGGTAAACGAAGGGGACCTTCCTGTCCTTTGCCAGCTTTGCGGCAGCCTCATTGGCTGTCAGCATGAACTCCTCGATGATGCGCTCAGCCTTGCCTCTTTCACGGGGCTGTACATCATAGCAGATACCGTCCTCACCGATGAGGAGCTTGCTTTCCGTGGTCTCTATCTCGGGAGCGTGGCGGAGCTGCTTCTTTGCGATGAGCTTGTCCGCCAGCTCGTTCATGAGCGTTATATTCTTGCGAACCTTTGCGTATTTCGCGGCGATGTCCTCTGTCTCCGAGCCCTCGAGTATGCGGTTTATCTCGGAGTATACTCCCTTTACGCGGGAGCGGATAACGCTTTTGCAGAAGCGGTAGGACAGCATATTGCCCTCCTTGTCCAGCTCCATGAAAGCCGAGAGTGTCAGCCTGTCCTCGTCGGGGTTGAGGGAGCATATTCCGTTGGAAAGCTCCTTGGGAAGCATTGGTATGACCTTGTCCGCGTAGTATATGCTTGTACCGCGGAGCAGAGCCTCCTTGTCCAGGGCGCTGTTGCCCTTGACGTAGTGGGATACGTCGGCGATATGGACGCCGAGGCAGTAGCCCTTCCGCGTTTTCTCTACGGATACGGCGTCGTCAAGATCCTTGGACTCCGCACCGTCAATGGTGAATATATCCATTCCGCGAAGATCCTCGCGGTTGTTGAAGCAGTATTCCTGCACTCCGCCCTCGGCTATCTTGCGGGCCTCCTTCAGCACCTCCTCGGGGAATGCCGTGGGAGCGCCGTGGGTCACAAGTATCGAGGCTGCGGAGGAAGCCGCGTATTCCGAGCTGCCGAATACCAGGGTTATCTTTACCTTGTGCTCGGCGTGACGGCGGCCGCGGTAGACTATCTCTGCCAGTACCTTGTCGCCGTTTTCAAAGGGAACGCTTTCTTCGCGGACGATGATGACATGGTTGCGTGAGGCGGTATCGGGCACCAGATAGGGTCGGCCGTCCTCGAATTCCACACGGCCTGTCAGCTGTGAGCTGCCGAATTCAAGTATATCCAGCACTTCGCCCTCGGGCTCTCCCGAACGTGATGTGATAGGGGAGATGAGCACCCTGTCGCCGGGCATAGCGCCCAGCATACACTTTCCGGGAATGAAGTACTCAACGCCCTCGTCGGTCATTGCAAAGCCGAAGGTGCGGCTGAGCCTTGTGACCTCTCCCGCATATACTCCCATACGGGAGCAGAGTGCAGCCTTCATGCCCTTTTTCATCATGACAACGCCCTCTGTGCGGAGCTCCGAGAAGGCTGCGGTGAAGTTCTCTCTTCCCGATTTCTTGGTCCTGCACTTGGATTCCAGCTCGCTTAGGGGCATGGACTTCTTGCCGTAGGCCTTCAGGAAGGTGACTATCTTGTTTTTATAGCTCTCCGTGGAAACGGGAGCTTTTCCCTTTTTATCGGGCTGTTTCTTCTTTTTTTCTGCCATATTTACTCCTTGATGATATGCCGCAGTGCCGCGGCGCAAAAAATAAGCCCCGTGACTTCAGGTCACAGGGCAGCTTTTTTTCTTACTTTGTGAAGATCGGTACTACGTTTACCGCAAGTACGGCGATGAAGAGTATGATCGCCATAGCTCTTGTGATCTTAGCGAGGATAGCCTCTTTTGTTCTTCCCTCGTTCTTGCCGTAGAAGGAATCAGCGCTTGCACCTGTAAGAGCTGCTGTCATGCTGTCCTGTGATTTCTGCTCCTGTGAAAGGCAGATAACGATTGTTAAAAGGCTGAGGACGAGTATAACTACACCGCCGATGATCTCTAAAGTTGACATAAAAACTACCTCCGGAAAAGTATGGATTACGGCATTAGCCGATATATTTCAATTAGCTTTAATATTATATCACAGACGGCAGTGTTTTGCAAGGGTTTTTTCCGAAAAAGCCAGACAAAAAAAGCGGACAAAATTGTTGAAATCCTACAATAAAAAAGAAGCAGCTCCTTTTGGAGCTGCTTCGTATTATCCGATCATACGATCGGGAGAGTGTAGATGCTGTGCAGGAGGTATTCCTGTATAGTAAGTGCATCGTTTGAGGTCAGGCCTGTGGTACGTCTGTCAACGTCGCCGTTGAGCTTGCCCTGCTCTGTGAGGTGCTTGGGATCTGAACCGTAGAGGCCGTACTTGTTGGGGTTAGCCAGAGCCTGCATGATGAGGATAGCGTCAGCCAGCTCGATCTGTCCGTCGCAGTTTGTATCACCGTACTTTACAGCTTTGGGAGGTGTTGTTGTAGTTGTTGTAGTTGCAGGAGGATTGTAGGGAGGAGCTGTTGTTGTGGTAGTTGTAGTTGTTATAACAGGCTTTGCTGTTGTAGTTGTTGTTGCAGCTGCGCCCTTTGCTGTATAAACTACGATAGAATCCATATTGTATGAGGAAACATTTGTCCACCATGTACCGAACTTGAGCTCGCCGGAGCCGTAAGAGAATGTCTTTGCTGCGCTCTCGGGGATCTTCCATGTGATAGTTCCCTTGGTGCTGTTGATAGTTACATCCTGCTGAGCGTCATCGTCCATGTACCAGTAATCGGGAGCAACAGATGTTGAAGAACCGAAGTTACCTACCCACTTGTCGATGTTGCTGCTTGCGGAGATGTTGAACTCTACCTTTGTAGCGTACTCGCCGCTGGGAATATCGAAATCAGACCAGTCAAAGCCGATCATCTTGTCGTCGGCAGCGTCGTCGAACTTGAGAGACTTGTTGAACTCTACCTTGTAAACACCGTTACCGCCTGTTGAAGGACCGGGAGTGGGTGATGTTGTAGTTGTGGTTGTTGCGGGAGGATTGTATCTTGTTGTGGTGGTGGTAACTGAAGGTGTTGAAGAACCGCCGCCGTCGAGAACGATCTTCTCGATAGTAACACCCTCACCCTGAGGCCACCAGATCATAGCCTTAACTGTTGAGCCAACATTTGAAGGAATGTCGTAATCAACTACTACTTCCTTGTTTGAATCAGCCTTTACGTTTTCAAACTCTACCTGCTCCCACTTGCCTGTCCATGTGCCGAAGCCGCCGGAAGCCTGAGTGTCGCTGGTATTTATCTTGAAGTAAAGTGTAGCCTTCTTAGCGCCCTGGGGGCTGAACTCGGCAAAGCTGATAGGACCGTCTGTTCCGTCCTCTACGCCCACCTTCATGTCAGCGGGAAGGAGAGTCTTGCCGCCAGTTGAAGGGCCGGGAGTAGGAGTAGTTGTTGTTGTAGTAACGTTATAGGGAGGTGCTGTTGTTGTGGTTGTTGTGCCGGGTGTAGGTGTTGTAGAACCACCGTTGTAGATCTTTGTAACACCTGTGATAGTTGAATCTATAGAGCCTGACTTATAGAAGTGGTAAAGACCTGCTGCTGCACCGACGAGACCTGCGTTATAGTCACAGGCAACCTCGTTTGCCTTATAGTCTGAACGAACGTCGCGGTATCCGTCGCCGTTTGCCGATGTAGGACCGCCGCAGAGAGCGCCTACCAGCAGGTTCTTGTTCTGGATTCCGTCGTTCGTCTCTTCTGCACCTACGTCAGGTGAAGAAGCTCTGTGGTGAGGATTCTTGGAAGCGTTGTCCTTGAAGCCTACGATGAGACAGTAGCTCTTACCGTTTGCAAAGGCTCTGTCGCCTGTGAGGTATTCCATCTGGCCCTTAGCCCAGCCTGCGTCGCCGTGATTGTACTTAGCTGCTACGAGAGTTGCCAGCTGAGCGGTAGCATTGTGTCTTGCCGAGCCCCACTCGTCGTAGAACTTGTACTCGTTGCCGCCGCCGATCTCGTGAACTGCGCTCCAGTTGCCTGTTTCCTCAGCCTTGAGGATAGCAGCGCCAAGTGCGACGTTCTCCCAGCAGTGTACCCACCAGCCCTCGGGGGCGTTGTTGAGATCGTTGAGGTACTGCTGATCCTTTGTAGCCTTGTACAGCCAGCCGGCTGCCCATGCGAGCTCGTCTGCCGAGCCGCTTTCACCGCTTACATAGAAGGGAGAAACCGAATATGTTCCTGTATTCTGCTTAGAGAAATTGTAAAGAGCCTTAGCGTATGTAAGGTCTTCGTCGTTGCCGAAGTTTATATAGTTTGCTGCGAGAGCTGCCGCATACTCGGCAGTGATGTTTGCAGCGCCGCCTGTAGTCCATACCATACGGCCTCTGTCGCCCTGTGTCTCGGGAGCGCCCCAGTAATTGTGATCCTGGCCGCCCTCGCCCTTTTCGATGAGGACCTTGGAAACAGTGCCGCCGTTGAGGACAGTGGCATCGCGGAAGAACTTAGCGAATCTGTCTGTAATGACCTTGAGGTGGGCGTCCTGGCCTGTAGCCACAAAAGCGTCCTTGAACTCATAGTAAGCCCAGCCCAGTGTAGAAGCTGTATAGCCCTGAGGCTGGCCGAACATTACATGGTCGCCTGCGTCGTGGAAACCGCCGACAACTTCGTCGTTCATGTGGCAGTTGCCTCTCCATGAAAGACCGCAGTCAGAGTTGTTTCCGCACATATTTGCGTCATAGAGATAGAGGGAGTACTGAAGGAGCTTTGCATAGTTATCGCCGCCTGCCGCTGTTGCTGAGAGAGAGGGAGACACCGCTGACGAGAGTGGTGCAGCAAGAGAGGACAGTGCGATTGCGCCGCTGATAACGGCTGACTTAACCCTTGTTAATTTGTTCATGTTATCACACTTCTTTCAATATGATCTGCCTATAATATGTCTTACCATCATTATACAGGGTTTGTTCTGAAATTTGGTAACAAAACGGTAACAGAGATATTACAATATGGTAAAAAGCCGAGGATTATTCATATTTTCGTCACAGTGTTCAAAAATGCATACCATACATTGTGCATAATTACAACGGATTTTGTGCATTTCGGGTGTACAAAAAACAGGTCCGCACAGAACAGCTGTTCTGCACGGACCTGAAAAGAGGTATTATGTCATTTATCAAGTGATGATATAAGGTGGAGCAGGAATTTCTGGATTGAGAGCGCGTCATCGGAGGTAAGTCCGTCTCCGTTGATATCGCCGTTTGCCTTGCCCTGCTCTGTGATGTGCTTGGCGTCTGAGCCTGTGAGGCCGTATTTATTGGGATTTGCCAGCGACTGCATTATGAGTATCGCGTCGGCCAGCTCGATCTGTCCGTCACAGTTGGTGTCGCCCTTGAGGGCGTTTGTCTTTGCCATTAGCACATCGTAATACCTGACATTGGGCTTTCCGCCGTCCCTGATATCCTCTGTGGCTTCAACAAAGGTATAGCCTTCAGCCTTTGCGGATATCTGATCCACGGTCACTGTTTTCCTGTCCTTGAATTTATCGCAGGTGTAGGTTATGGGATTGCTGTCGGAGGTATTGAGCGTAACTTCCATATGATCGTAGGGATCAAATATATGGAAATCGGGATCATCGGGGAGAGAAATGAGACCGTTTGCACGGAAGGACAGCTCCGCATTGTTTATGAGGGCACCCGAATCCATATCCTTTATAGTGAAAACAAAGGAATAGGGCTCGTTCTCATCTGCTTCCTTGAATACTACGGAATATTTGAGACTGATCGATATGTTGATATTGCGTGTCTCGTCAAAGTATGTTCCGCTGTACATGAGCATATAGCTTCCTGCGGGGATATCCTTGATGCTGTCTTCTCTCCAGTACGCGCCGTTATCGCCGACGATTCTCGCACCCTCGGGATCGAGGGTGATATTGTCGATAATAAAGGGCTCGCCGTAGATCATTCCCGCTCTGCTTCCTTCTACCTCCTGCCAGTAGGTGCTGGAGCGGACCTTTACGGAAATTCCCGAAAGGTCAAGGCTTTCGCCTACGGTATAGGTGGTCTTTGCAGGATAGGAGAGGACCTCCATCACATTGTATGCAGCTGTCATCGTTATAGTAACAAGAGGCTTGTCTTCGGTGGTGGTAGTTGTGGTGGTTACGGGAGCGGTCGTGGTAGTAGTTGTGGTGGTAGTGGTTGTGGTCACAGGCTCTGCGGAGCCGAACTTGAAGTCTGCGTTTATTTCGCTTACCTGCTTTGCAAGTGCGGGCATTGCCGTTGCGTCACCGCCGTAGAGGTTTGCTACGCCTGCACAGGCGATAGCGAAGCAGCCGTTGTAGTCCAGAGCGCCCTCTGTGAACTGGTACTTGTCGGTCTTGTCTTCATAGTTTCCGCTCTTGTCGTCGCCGCCCACAAGGAGACCGTAGGCAGTGTACTTTGCGGAAGGATTCGATGAAGCTCCTGCGCTGTCATTGCCGGGATTGGCTGCACGGTGGTGTATATGTACGGGCCACTTGTCGCCGTAGCCCAGCAGGAAGCTGTAGCCGCGGCTGTTGTCGCCGAGGATATGATCCATCTGATACTTTGAGGCCTTAGCGTATGCCGCTTCCTTGTCGCCGTTTGCAAGAGCGAGAGCGTCCATCTGCTTTGCGCAGTTGTAGCGCGAAGCGCCCCAGCCGTCGCCGTTATAGGTGCCTTCTTTCAGATCGCCCTGCTTCTGGAGCTCATACTTCAGCTCGTCGGCAAAGGTCTGATCTCCTGTTTTCTTGTACATTATGGCTGCATAGCCCTGCCATACCTTATCCCAAGAGTATACCCAGCCGTCGTACTGGTTGTTGCCGTAATCGCCTGTTCTGGGGGTGTATGAGGGCTTGCTGCCCTCGTCCAGTATCCACAGCCAAGCCTGAGCCATTGCCTCCTCGTCCTGATACTGTGAAGCGGTGTCATAGAATCCGCCGATGCCGCCTGTATTGTTTCCGACGTGCTTCTGGCCGAATTCCAGCAGAGCCTTTGCGTACTTTATGCACTGGGCGGAGTACTGGGGGTCGATGTCCTTGAGGACGTATGCGGTGCCTGCAAGGCCTGCCGCCATCTCGCAGCATACTGTGGAGTTATTGTCGCCTTCCGTGAGCCAGTAGACGGGTCTGTCGTAGGTCTGGACCTCGGGAGGGCTCCATATGCCGTGGTCGGTGCCGCCGTTGGCCACAACGTGAGCAACAGCGCCGACCTTGCCGGAGCCGTCCAGGAAGGTGGTCTTCATGAGGTAGTCTGCGCCCCATTTCAGCTCATATATAAGGTGATCCTTGCAGCCTGCCTTTTCGTAAATGCCCTCGTTTAAGTATTCCGAGAGCGCAAGGCTGCTCATTGCGAAGCCTATGGTAAGATTGAATTTTATATGGTCGCCTGCGTCGTGGAATCCGCCCGAAACGTCCACCTTGCCGTCGCCGTCGGGATCGACGATTGACTTCAGCGAGCCGTTGAGGCTTCCCACAGAGGCTTCCCCGTCGTAGGTGTGGCAGTCGCCTCTCCATGTGAGGGGACCGTCGGTTATGCCCTTGCCGCAGGCGTTTGCGTCGTACATATACAGCGACATGGCAAGAGCCTTGTAGTAGTCGTGGTCTGCTGCGTTTGCGGCTGTGGGGACTGCTGTGGTTACCGCCGATGTCAGTGCCATGACAGCGGAAGCGGCAGCAGCTGCCAGCTTTTTCGCAATAGTGTTTTTGTGTTTCATTTTTTCCATTCTCCTCTCAATAATGATAAATAAGTAAAGAAGTGCGGGAAGCCATAACTTCCATGATACTATTATAACATATTATCGCGCATTTTTGTGAACATTTTGTGTAGTTTCGCACAATACGCAACATATTTGGAGAATGTATCAAAAAGCCCTTCGTTCCTTTGGTGCATTTTACTATCATAATCAGGATATATTGCCTGAATACCACAAAAAGGACGGCCGAAGCCGTCCTTTTGTCATTTGCTGTATTTTGCGATCTCCTCGTCGATTACAGGGGAGAAGGCCTTTTTGAGTTCTTCCCAGTCCCTGCTCTGCTGAGAATCGGTTATGCGGTACATTATGCCCCTTGTGTCGCTGGTATAATGACCGTAGCCCGTCATTGCCTCGGTCATGCCGTTGCCGAAGTCGAATACGGGAACTGCCTTTGCAAGGTCGGTGTACTCCTGCAAAGCGTCGTACTGCTCCTCGGTGATGAAGCTCCTGAAGGAGCCCGAGGCGTTCTTCTGCTGCACAAGAGCCTGTTCCCTTGCGGCCTTTTTATAGGTCTCCTCGGTGACCGCAAGGCGCTCGCATTTGAGGTATGTTGCCACAGCTTTGCCCTTCTGCGAGTTCTTCACCAGCATACGGGAGTCGATATTGCAGGTGATGTAGTTGTTGTCCGCGTCGGGAGACTTGGGGAAGGGGACTATCATCAGGTCGCCTTCGGGATTTGCGGCGTTGGAAATGCCGAGGGACCAGCTTCCCGAGGCATAGAACAGCGTATTGAAGTCGGCGGGGAAGGTGTCGCGCCATACGGTGCTCACCCAGCCCTTTGCGCACATATCGTTTATGAGGCCTTCCGCCTTTGCTATCTCGGCGTCGGCGATATTGTTCTTCAGCGTGCTGCCGTCAAAGCTTACAACGGTATGTCCCGTTGATGCGAGAGCAGCCTGTCCGAACCAGCCGTTTATGCCGTATCTTACGGCGTCGGGCTTGTTTGACCTGAACTTCTCTATCATGGCCTTCATGGCGTTCCAGTCCCACTTGCCCTCCTGCCAGAGCTTCCTGGGGTCGTCTATGCCCTCGGACTGCATGAGCTTTCTGCTGTAGGTGAGCACAACGGGCTCCGATACGGAATAGGGAACGATGTAGTGCTGACCGTTGCATGCGAACATATCCGTGAGGTATGACATATCCGACCATAAGCCCTCGTCCATGCCCATGTCCCCGAAATAGGGATCAAGGGGATCGAACTGCTGAGTCATTACGCCGTTGGGAAATGCCTTGGGCTCACAGGGGAACATATCCACGGTCTCGCCTGCGTTTATCATTGAGGACAGTGTGTTATACTTGTCGTCGGGGGAGGTTCCCACCCAGTTTATCCTGCCGCCGTATATGTCCTCGAATATGGCCAGAGCTGTGGAGCGCTGCTCGCCGCCCTGGGGGTTAAGGTCATAGTCTGCCAGCCATGTTATCTCCATCCCGGGGTCGGCTTCGGCGGGAGTGCCGTCGTAGGACGCCGCTGTGGGAGCGCCGGTGGTCTGGGCCTCCGTGGCTGATATTATATTGCTGCTGTTCTTCTTGCTGCTGCACGAAGAAGCTGCCGTAAGGACTGCCGCCGCAGCCGTAAACGCGGCCAGCAGTCTCCTTGTATCAAACATTTCAGAATAACTCCTTTCGGGTCGTGTGCTTTTCGAGTCTATATAATTATACTCGTTCTTTGCGGCGCTGTCAAGGAATATAATATTAACAAGCGGCAGCATACCGCGGTGAAAAATACGTTGCTTTTTTCTATGGAAATACGGATAAGTCTACAGTTCTTTGTTAAAAAGCTCCAAAAATACTGCCTGTTATATGTCAAGTTGTTAAAAAAATGCGGAATCGTTATAATTTTGCGTGACATTTCATTTATGCTGTGATATAATATTAATAGGTATTTTAAGGCGGTACTGACTGCCTGCACTAATATATGCAGTGAAAGGGATTTTAATATGGACAATAACAGATATGATTCACATCGTCCCCGCAAAAGAGTATCCCGAAAGACGCTGAGAAGGCGACAGCTCACAGCCCTTGCCGTTATCGCGTTCCTCGTGCTCCTTTTCGTGCTCCTTGTTGCTCATGCCTGTTCCGACGGCGGCAAAAAGGACGGCGGCAAGAAAAACAACTCTGTGACTACGATCACTACCGCGGCTACAACTACGGATCCCGCTATAACAACTACGGCTGTCACCACTACGGCGACACTTACAGATCCCGTAAACAAGAGCGATTTCAAGCTTGACAAGTACTCGGTATTCCTTGAGGTAGGCGAGTCGGATATGCCAAGAGTACAGGCTTATCCCGACGGTACCGAAGAGGCCGACGAGCGCTGGTCCTCGGGCGATCCCACTATCGCTTCCGTTGACAATATCGGCAATATCACAGGCGTTAAGCCCGGCACCTGCTACGTTACCCTCAGATCCGCTTCCGACCCCGAACAGGAAGTAATGATCAAGGTAACAGTACGCGGCGATTCAACAGATGATACAGCTTCGCCTCAGTCAAATACGGCTGAGGCGCCTGAGCCCCCTGTTTATGATACAGAGGGGCTTACTTATATAGAAGGGGTGCTCATAGTCAACAAGACCTACGGGCTTCCCGCTACCTTTTCTCCCGGACTGGAGCCCATATGCTATCAGCAGTTCCAGGCCATGTCGGGAGCGGCTGCAAAGGAAGGGCTCAGCCTCTATATAGGCTCGGGCTTCCGCTCGTATCACGATCAGGAGCTCATCTATGACAACTATGTCAAGGAGGACGGCGCCGATATGGCGGATACCTATTCAGCGCGGCCCGGCTTTTCGGAGCATCAGACGGGACTGGTCATCGACTGCAATACCATTGACGACGCCTTCGGAGCAACTCCCGAAGCTGCATGGCTTGCCGAGCACGCCCATGAGTACGGCTTCATAATACGCTATCCGCAGGGCAAGGAGGATATCACAGGCTATCAGTACGAGCCCTGGCATATCAGATATGTAGGCTCAAAGCTGGCCACCAAGCTCTACAAGAGCGGACAGTGTCTTGAGGAATACCTCAAGGTGGATTCAAATTATGATTGACAAAAGTCCCTGTCGTCAGACAGGGTTTTTTATTGCCGTCTTGACAGGGCGGCGGTATATGTGATAATATTTATCTGACGCAGGACGTCGGAAAGAGGTGCAGCTTATGCCGAGATTTTTCAGGAACGAGATCGACGAGGAGAATATAGTCCTCACTGGCGACGACGCCAACCATATAGGCCGCTCTCTGCGCATGAGAGCGGGGGAGGAGATAACAGTGTGCTGCAACGGTATCGACTACCGCTGCAAAATAGCGGGTATCACCCCGGATTCGGTGTATCTCGACCTTGTGGAGAAGCACAGATGCGCTGCCGAGCCTCAGCTGGCGGTGACCCTTTTTCAGGCGGTGCCCAAGCTGGACAAGCTGGAGTACATCATACAGAAAAGCGTGGAGCTGGGCGTTTCAAGGATAGTTCCCGTGCTGACCAGAAGGTGCGTATCCCGCCCCGACGAGAAGGACTTTGAGAAGAAAAAGCTGCCGAGACTGCGCAGGATAGCCGAGGAGGCCGCAAAGCAGTCGGGCAGGGGCATAATACCCGTTATAACTCCCATGGTGAGCCTTGGCAGAGCCGTGGAGATGACAAAGGAGCTTGACCGCACGGTGCTGCTGTACGAGGAAAAGGGCGGACGCTCCTTCGGGGATATCGACTTTGACGGAGCTGCCACGGCAGGCCTTTTCATAGGCAGCGAGGGAGGCTTCGACAAGGAGGAGGCCGACGCCATAGTTGCCGCAGGCGCCGACAGGGTGTGGCTGGGCCAAAGGATACTGCGTTGTGAAACTGCACCAATAACAGCACTGTCAATTTTGATGTTTTTAACAAATAATATGTAAAGAGTTGAAATTACAAAAAAAGTATGGTATAATAATTTCAGATTATCGTAATCCGATCGCAAGCGGTTCGGTAAGTACTAATTCTTGCGGAGAAAAGAGGAAATTAAAATGAATAAGTTTTTAGTTGCTATTTTAGCTGCTGGCGCAGCAGCTGCCGTTGGATATGTTGCAGCACAGGCGCTGAAGGATAAGAACTCAGGTTCAGATTATGATGACGACGATTACGATGATTTCGACAACTTCGACACAGACGAGAGCATCGATTTCGAGATCAATGATAATTCCGTAAAGGAAGCAGCTGAGGATATCAAGGACAAGGCTGAGGACGTTGTTGAAGACGTTAAGGATGCCGCTGAAGATATCATCGATGACATCAAGGACTAATGATTCTTATTAAGGGAGCTTTAAGCTCCCTTTTTTTGTAAAAACAGCGGACAAAAATACTAAAACCTGCCGGCCATATTGTATGATGTTACAAAATATAAAAAAGTGCTTGACAAGCAGGCGGCGTTCTGGTATAATATAAAAGCTGTCCGTCAAGGACTTGCCGAAGAATTATTATCCGAGGCGTAGCTCAGTTTGGTAGAGTGCTTGCTTTGGGAGCAAGATGCCGCAGGTTCGAGTCCTGTCGCCTCGACCAGACAAAAAAGTCAAAAAAAGTACTTGACAATCAGAAGCAGATGTGATATAATAATTAAGCATTAGCGCTGGTGTAGCTCAGTTGGTAGAGCAGCTGATTTGTAATCAGCAGGTCGGGGGTTCGAGTCCGTCCACCAGCTCCATTATTTTGTCCTGAGACAGAATAGGATCTTTAATATGGGAGAGTTCCCGAGTGGCCAAAGGGGGCAGACTGTAAATCTGTTGCTTTTCAGCTTCGATGGTTCGAATCCATCCTCTCCCACCAGAAGGCCCCGAAAGAATTCGGGGCTGTTTTCGTTTCACCCGCCGCAAACCTTGCAATATTCCTGCAAGGGCTTTTTTATGCCCTGAAAAAAAGAGGATTTGCACGGAAATACAGCCTTTTTGTTCAGAAATGTATAAAGAATGTAGGAGGTCAGGCTATGAAGATAGAGATAAATAATTTTGATATCCGGCATTATTCGGTACTCATAAAGAATTCTGTATCATACAGAAAGCTGAAAAAGCTATTCCTCGTTGAAGGCGTTTCCTTCGTTCTTGTAGCGCTTCTGAATGTATTTGTCGTATTTGTGTGTCATTCGGTCAGCGCTTTTATGATACTGTGCCTTACTATTGCCTTTGCTTTGTTCATTGTAGTAGGGTTAAGGCTGAGACAGTCTGATCCTGTAAAAGGCTATACGAAATTCCTGGAGAAAAATCCCGATTACCGCCTGAAAGCTGCCTTTAATGATGATAAAGTGGTTCTCGAAGGACATACGGCCTTTTCCGACACCAACAGCTCATACGACTACGCACGAATTGTAGGCGCAGAGGAAATAAACGGCTTTTTCGATATACTTCTGGAGGGCTCGGGATATATCGTTTTCGATGAGAGCGAGATAACCGAGGGCACTCCCGAAGAACTGAGAGCTCTGCTCCGTGCAAAGCTGGGACAGAAATACAAGGCGAAATAACGCACAGACCGGCGAAAGCCGTTTACATATATAAACATAAGAAAGTCAAAGACGATCCGGAGGAAAGAAAATATGATAAGAGAAGATTTAAGAAACATTGCCATTATCGCTCACGTTGACCACGGCAAGACCACTCTCGTTGACGAGATGCTCAAGCAGGGCGGCGTTTTCCGTGAGAACCAGGAGGTCGCAGAGCGCGTAATGGACTCAAACGACATCGAGAGGGAGAGAGGTATCACTATCCTTGCGAAGAATACCTCGGTCATGTACAACGGCACAAAGATCAACATTATCGACACCCCCGGCCATGCCGACTTCGGCGGCGAGGTTGAGCGCGTACTGGAAATGGTAGACGGCGTTCTCCTCCTTGTTGACGCAGCGGAAGGCCCCATGCCCCAGACACGTTTCGTACTGTCAAAGGCACTGGAAATGGGTCACAAGATAATCGTTGTGGTAAACAAGATCGACCGTCCCGACGCCCGTCTGGACGAGATAGGCGACGAGGTGCTGGAGCTCCTCCTTGACCTTGACGCAAACGAGGAGCAGCTGGAAAGCCCCCTCCTTTTCTGCTCGGGAAGAAGCGGTACTGCTTCTCTCAGCCAGTATGAGGCAGGTACGGATCTGAAGCCCCTTTTCGATACCATCATCAACTACATCGAGCCCCCCAAGGGCGAGGAGAACGATCCTCTCCAGATGCTCATTTCCTCTATCGACTACAACGAGTACGTCGGACGTATCGGTATCGGCCGTATCGTAAGAGGAAAGATAGCCGTCAATCAGCAGGTAACTGTCTGTGATTACACAGGCTCAAAGAAGAACTACAATTCCAAGATAGTATCCCTTCTCCAGATACAGGGACTCAACCGTGTTCCCGTACAGGAGGCCACAATGGGCGATATCGTGTGGATATCGGGTATCGAGGGCATCACCATCGGCGATACCATATGCGCTACGGACGCTCCCGATCCGCTTCCCTTCGTGAAGATAAGCGAGCCCACCGTTGAGATGACATTCTCCGTAAACGACAGCCCCTTTGCAGGCCGCGAGGGCAAGTTCGTAACATCACGTCAGCTCCGCGAGAGACTTTTCAAGGAGCTCCTGAAGGACGTATCCCTCCGCGTTGAGGAGACAGAGTCCACTGACGCCTTCCGCGTTGCAGGACGAGGCGAGATGCACCTGTCCATACTCATCGAGAATATGCGCCGCGAGGGCTATGAGCTGGGCGTTTCCACACCTCACGTTCTCTACAAGCAGGACGAGAACGGCAGACGTCTCGAACCTATCGAGCGCCTTGTTATCGACGTTCCCGAGGACTGCGTAGGCTCCGTTATGGAGAAGATAGGCGCAAGAAAGGGCGATATGGTGGATATGCACCCCCAGGGCAGCCGTATGCGTATAGAGTTCCTTATCCCCGCAAGAGGCCTTTTCGGCTATAAGAGCGAGTTTCTCACCGATACAAAGGGCGAGGGCATCATGAGCCATGTATTCGACGGCTATCAGCCCTACAAGGGAGACATCGAGCGCAGGAACACAGGCTCTCTCGTCTCCTTCGAGACAGGCGAGGCTGTTACCTACGGCCTTTACAACGCTCAGGAGCGCGGACAGCTCTTCATCACAGCAGGCACTCCCGTATACGAGGGCATGATAGTGGGAGCTTCACCCAAGACAGAGGACCTTGTTGTCAACGTCTGCAAGAAGAAGCACCTGACAAATACCCGTGCCAGCGGAAGCGACGACGCTCTCCGCCTTGTTCCCCCCAGGATACTCAGCCTGGAGGACTGCCTTGAATTCCTGGCCGACGACGAGCTCCTGGAGGTAACTCCCGAGTCTCTCCGTATCAGAAAGAGAGTTCTCAGCAATACCCAGAGAGCTAAGGAAAGAGGAAAGAAGTCCTGATTTTTCATCAAATCAACACATATAAACCATACAATTTGCAGGTTTGGGAGATATGATATGAAAAAGCTTATATGCGCATCGCTGATAATAGCTGCGGCAGTCTGTTTTTCGGGCTGCGGCACCAAGGTCGAAAAGCAGAGCGATGTGAATTCTGCAACTACCGCGGCTGCCGTGACGGAAGAGACAGCTGCGGAGGATGACACATATGCTCCTCTCGCCACGGTAAGGGAGAGGAACATAGTCTCCGCAGAAGAGTACGATTACGAGATATATGAGGGCGGAGCCATAATCACAAAGTACAAGGGCAGCGATACGGACATTGTTATACCTGCCGAGATAGGCGGAGCACCTGTCACGGAGGTAGGATTCTATGCCTTTGAAGCCGATCATGCCCTGACCTCGGTAACTCTTCCCGAGAGCATAAAAGTTATAGGAGAGGGCGCCTTTGCGGACTGTCAGTCCCTGATGAGCATAAACCTCCCCGAAGGACTGCAAGAAATAGAGGTGGGAGCCTTCGCAGGCTGCATAAACCTTCCCGAGCTCACCATACCTGCGTCCGTGACGCGGATACAGGGACAGGCTTTCACCGCCTGTACGGGAATGACAGCCCTTACGGTACTCAGCACGGAGCTGAAGTATGAGGGCTGGGGGCTTGAGGAGCTTCCCGGCCTTACAGTATACGCCCCCGAGGGCTCGGCGGCTGCCGAGTGGGCGGGAGCAATGGGAAAATACGCCGTTTATTGATTACGAGAGGAAAAGGCTATGAGAAGATCAAGGCTTACGGCTCTTGTCCTTGCTGCTGCGGCAGGTACACAGGGACTCTGGGGCTGCGGAAAGAAAAGCGATATCAGTATGCCTAATTATGCCGAGACAGCTGTTCAGACACCTACTGCGGGAGCAGCAGGCGGAGCGGAGATCTCAGGTGACAACTACAATTCGGACGAGTATTATACCAAGATAATGGACTGCATCAACAGCGCTGTCACCGATGACCTGCCCCTTGAGCTGGGAATACTGGGCAACGAGGTCATAACCCCTGCCGCTGAAGACGCGGAGGCCGAGCTGGGCCCCTATAAGATCAGCAGCAGCGGTGTAAAGCTTTACTACGATGCCGCAGAGTTCCCCGACGAGCTGCTCCTCACCCTGGAGAAGTACTTCATATGCTTCCCGTCGGCTGATTACGCCACATATGTCAAGTGTGTGTTCCCCAGCTATCTGGACGAGATGGAGAGCTTCCTCAAAAAGGAGTACGACTACGATCTCAGGACGTCCTTCTCAAAGCAGTGTCAGGGACTTGCCGACAATATGAACGGCGATTACAGGATCACCAGGATAAAACTGGAAACGGCTCCTCAGTACGCCGAGGGCAAGGATAATATAGAGGAGTATTTCAGCTCACTCAACGATGTATTCGGCAAGGATTACTACAGTCAGGTAAAGTCCGAGTGCGATGATCTCATCGACGCCTGCTTCTATGTCATGGGCGAGG
This sequence comes from uncultured Ruminococcus sp., assembly GCF_947301925.1. Classification (GTDB taxonomy): domain Bacteria; phylum Bacillota; class Clostridia; order Oscillospirales; family Ruminococcaceae; genus Ruminococcus. Next base: position 55,729 of record NZ_CAMYUE010000008.1, on the reverse strand, counting down.
ATTCATACGGAAACGAAAACGTTATTGTCAGCGGCTATGAAATAGTATTTGCTGTCAAGGACGGCAGATACTATACATTCGGATAAGGAGCATATTATGAGCATTATTATAAAAAGAGCGGCAGCTCTTATGGCTGCGGCAGTTATAACCGTAGGAGCAGCAGTATCGTGCAGCAGCAAAAAGAGTTCCTCGGATCACGAGCACGAGCATAACCTTGCAGGCGGAGATATCCCCGAGGGCTACAGCAAGGATCTTGAGGATATGCCCTACGGAGGAGAGTTCCAGAAATTCCAGCCCGGCGAGAACGATTTCCCCCTGGGTATAGATATGGACCCCCGATTTGTCACCACAGAGGAGGCAACGGCTCTTACCAATTATTTCTATGCCATAAACAATCAGGACGAGGAGGCGCTGAAAAAGGCTCTCCACCCCGATTTCCTTGAATACCGCCTTGAGAATTCACAGTATGGTTCCGCAAAGGAATTCCTTGAAGGAGAATACGAGCTTCTCAAGCAGTACACAGGCTCCGACTTCACCTTTGACTATGTGCTTATCGACGGCAGACTGAAGGACACAGAGGGCGCCTTTGAGACATACGATAAGCTCATCGAAACGGCTTCCCCGGGCTGCAACATCACCTCAAAGAATATGTATATGGTAGATGTGACATACCACAAGCCCAATGACGACGGAAGCTATTCGCTCAGGTACAGATTCGGCGATTATATGGATATCGCAGTCTACACCATAGACGGCAAGGCCTACGTTGTTTCGTGATATATCACTAAAAAAGGGAGCAAAGCTCCCTTTTTTGTTACAGTTCTATGAACTTTTCCAACACCCCTTGAAATCCGTATTTTTATGTGATATAATTCCAGTATAAACACTGAAGGGGGAGCTTTTTCAGTATGAAAAACGCTATCAAAACAGCTGCGGCCCTGGTGCTTGCGGCAGTTGCCTGCTTTTTGGGAAGCATGGACTGCTTTGCAAATGCTGCGGAGCAGGATATGGGGAACAGCGAGGCGTCTGTTGCTGATATCAGCGACATGGACTGAGTGCCTCTGCGTAAAAATTACAGGACGGTCAATGACCGTCCTTTTTTGTTACGATTTTTTTACAAATGATTTAAGATTTGCCGCCGACGGTTGAATTGTCACCTGCAGAGTGCTATAATATGGAAAAAGCACGGATAAGAGGCGCAGTTTTATGAAAAAAAGTATCAAAGCAGCGATCGCACTTATATTTACTGTATTCACCTGTATTTTCGGCGGCATGAATGCCTTTGCATGGGTCGCCGCAGACGGGCTGGTATGGATCAGGTACACCAACGCTCCCGAGGGGACCGTTTTTGCGGATATACTGCTGAAAAAGACGGACGACGACAAATACGCTTCCGCAGACGGCAAGGCCTCGGCGTCACTGGTCATTTACGGAGAAGATGAAAACGGCCGGCGTACAGAGACGCCCTTGACTCTCGATGAGAACTGTGAGCTTGCAAAGTATGATGACGGCTATACCAGCTGCCTTTTCGGCAGGGATATCGCCACGGAGTACAGGATACACAGCAGCGATGTGGATGTGATCCTGGACGAGCAGAAGCTGAAAAACATTGACATTTCCAATTACTACGGCAGCTTCAAGGTGGCATACTGCGACGAGAAGGGCAATGTTCTGGGAGTCACGGAGCCTGTGGAGCCTGAGTATACAGACCGGGAAGCGAATTTCTATGTCAATGCAGACGGCAGCAGCCTTGAATGTCAGCTGGATCATGGTATAGATGTGGGAAAGGGACTGACTGCAATTGTATTCGGTACTGTGATCGCCGTATGTATAATAGCTGTTTTGGGCATTGCAGTAATAGCAGCAATTGTTGTGACGATCATACTTATTGCAAGACATAGTAAAAAGAAAGATAAGCAGCAGTACAGACAGTAATGCGCGGTATGGGGGGATATTATGAAAAAGCATATCAAGACTGCCATAGCAGTCGTATTCACGGTAATGACCTGTATTTTCTGCGGCATGAACGCCTTTGCAATGGGGCTGGGAACAGACGTATGGAGTATAGAGATAGAGTACGGGAACGCTCCCGAGGGAACGGCTTTCGTTGACCTGCTCTTTCCTGAGAAGGCTGACGACATATACTATCCCGATCCCACAGCAGGGGAAAACAGCGAGAAATACAGCGTATGCCGCTATGTGTACGCAGACTATATGGGCAGGGGAAACAGCGATCCCATAGTCCTCGATGACAGCTGCGGACTTGCAGTCTACGATGATGGCTATACAAGCTGTATGCTGAGAAGGTACTTCGTTAAGTACAACCATGCCGACAAGGATAAATGCTCGCTGGAGTTCGGTGTGCCGAGCAATACCGAAAACCGTGAGGTCTTTGAGTATTACGGCAGTTTCAAGGTTGCGTACTGCGACGAAAAGGGCAATGTGCTCAGCGTCACTGAGCCTTTGAAGATAAAGCCTTCAAAGGTCAGCTGCCTGTATGAGATAAAGGCAGACGGCACAAAGGCTGATTATCACGTCAAAAAGGACGGTTCGGTAAATCTTGTGCGTATCGTTTGGGCTCTGATCATAGGCGTACCGATCCTTATCGCCCTTATCATAACAGCGGTGATATTCCTCTGCGTTAGGCCGAAGAAGCAGAGCAGATAAATAAAAAGTAAAAAAGGAATGCAGCATAAGATGAAGAAGACTATTTATTATGAACTGAGAAAACATATATTTAATGCACTGAAAAGCACTAATAGAACAATAATTATTGTAATAGCGGTTTTAACTGTAACCTTTAGTTTTACAGGTTGTATTGGTTCAAAAACAATAAAAATAAAAACAGAATATGGTGATCATTTTACTGTTTCATGTGATAGTTTAGGTGAGCTATATGTATTACGTGATGACAATTCGTATTTTTATGCTGATCTTGATTATTTTTCAGATAAAGATCAATTAAAAGCTGTATGTGACAATCAATATATCAGATGCTATCTGATATCTGATACCTTGGAAGATGGATACAAAGATCTATATATCCTAAAAATCAAGGAGTATGACGAGTTTTTTTCCGTAATATGCGGCGACGAAAAGAATAAATCAGATTATATGGGTAAAGAAAATGCTGAAAAAGTAAAAAGGGTGTTTTTATGTGATGATCTACTTGTAGAAATATGTATAGTTGATCTGGACTATCTGTATCATGATGAAATGGTAGACATTTTAGACAAGCTAAATAATCACGAATATGAAGAACTTGAAAAATACGGACTTACCAAGGAAATGACTGAGGACACAGAATCTTTAAATAAAAAAATCACTCTCATAAAGAACTGGCTGATCAAAGCAGACATCAAAGGAATTCATAATAATCAACGTTAAGATTACCTGTCTACAGCATAATAACATGAAATAAAAAAGGCGGACATCATGTCCGCCTTTACCTTTATACTGTGCCGTAAGCGATGTACGACTATCATTTTTTGCAATAGTGAGCGCGTGAAACAAGCGACACCGTGTCAAGGGTGCAGCGTCACGCTGCTTATATCTGTGTTGAGTAGTTGGGAGCTTCCTTTGTGATATAGATATCGTGGGGGTGGCTCTCCTTGAGTCCTGCGCCTGTAATGCGTATGAACTTTGCCTTCTCGTGGAGCGTGGGGATGTCAACACATCCGCAGTATCCCATACCCGAACGGATACCGCCCACAAGCTGGAAGATAGTGTCCGCAACGGGGCCCTTGAAGGGAACTCGTCCCTCTACGCCCTCGGGAACCAGCTTCTTGGCGCCCTCCTGGAAATATCTGTCCTTGGAACCGCAGGCCATAGCGCCGAGGCTTCCCATGCCTCTGTAAACCTTGAACTGACGGCCCTGATATATTTCGGTCTCACCGGGAGCTTCTGCACAGCCTGCAAGGAGCGAGCCGAGCATAACTACATTTGCGCCTGCTGCAAGAGCCTTTACGATATCGCCGGAATACTTGATACCGCCGTCAGCGATAACGGGGATACCGTACTTCTGGGCGACGCAGGCAACGTCATATACTGCTGTGATCTGGGGAACGCCGATACCTGCGACCACACGGGTGGTACAGATGGAACCGGGGCCGATACCTACCTTCAGGCAGTCGGCACCTGCTGCGATAAGAGCTTCGGCGGCTTCTGCTGTAGCGATATTTCCTGCGATAACTGGCATATCGGGATAGGCTTCCTTGACCATTTTCAGGCACTTGATGATGTTGGCGCTGTGTCCGTGAGCAGAGTCAAGGACGAGAACGTCAGCCTGAGCGTCGATGAGAGCCTTAGCTCTTTCAAGGACGTTTGCAGTCACACCGATAGCGGCGCCGCAGAGGAGCCTTCCTTTATTGTCGCGGGCAGAATTGGGGTACTGTACGGACTTTTCAATATCCTTGATAGTGATGAGTCCCTTGAGGTAGCCTGCCTCGTCAACAATGGGGAGCTTTTCGATCTTGTGTGCGCGGAGAATATCCTGAGCCTGCTCAAGAGTAGTACCTACAGGCGCAGTGATGAGGTTGTCCTTTGTCATGACCTCTGAGATCTTTGCGTTGAAGTCTGTGAGGAAGCGCATATCTCTGTTGGTGATGATGCCCATGAGCTTGCCCTTGGCGTCAACAATTGGAACGCCCGAGATCTTGTACTTACCCATAAGCTCGTCAGCGTCAGCAACGATATGATCCTCGGTAAGAGAGAAGGGGTTTACGATAACGCCGTTCTCGCTTCTCTTGACCTTATCGACCTCTTCGGCCTGCTGCTCGATGGACATATTCTTGTGTATGATACCGATACCTCCCTCACGGGCGATGGCGATAGCCATACGGGAATCTGTAACGGTGTCCATAGCGGCAGTCATGATGGGAGTATTGAGGCGGACAGTCTTAGTGAGCTGAGTACCGATCTGGATCATGTTGGGAGTAACATTTGATTCAGCGGGTATAAGCAGCACATCATCGAAGGTGAGACCTTCCTTCTGAAATTTGCTGTTCATGTCGGTCAGCATAATAATTCCTCCTTGCATTGATATTATTAACTTTAATGATACTATTTTTACGGGTCTATGTCAATAGTTTGGGCGGTAGGCATGACATAGAAATTTTTGCTTCAAAAAAGGTCGGGTTTTGGCGAAAAAAGCAATTTGATATTTTAAAGCTATTCAGTGTTAAAGTGACGTTACGGAGCTTGCGGCGTAAAATGCCAGTATAGCCGAAGCGTCCACAGCGTTTATATCGCCGTCGCCGTTCCAGTCTGCGGCGGTATTTGCGTCGCCGGTGAAGCGGCCGGGATTATCCGAGGACGTTGCCGCGTACTCGGCCAGCACCAGAGAAGCGTCCACAGCATTCACGTCTCCGTCGCTGTTGACGTCGCCCTTTTCGAGATGTCCCTCCGCGAAGGCCAGCTTACGGTCGCTTGCGTACTTTTCGGCGGCAGAGCCCTTTTCGCCTCTGATGACGAAGCCCGAGATGTTCTCCGAGGCGCTGCTTCTTACGTCATAGCGCCTGCCGAAGGCTTCGCTGCCTATGGTCTTTACGGAGGCTGGCAGGTAGATATTGCTCATGCCGGCGCAGCTGTAGAAGGCGCCGTTCCCTACGGAGGTGATACTGTCGGGGAAAGGTGCGTTCCTGAGAGAAGTACAGGAGTTGAAGCAGTTTTCGGGTATGGACTTCACCGAGCTGCTCAGCGACACTGTTTCAAGAGCGCTGCAGCTCATGAAGCAGCCCTTTCCCAGAGTTGTGACAGAGTCGGGAATATCCACGCTTTTCAGCGAAAGGCAGCCTGCAAAGGCATTGTCATCGACCACCGTGACAGAGTCGGGAAATGCTACCGAGACTATATCCGCCTTTCCGAAGAAGGCGCCCTTGCGGACAGTCTTTGTGTCCTTGTTTATGACGGCGTCGGCAGGGCCTGCATAGAGCAGCAGATCGCTGCCGTTCTCATAAAGACAGCCGTTTACATTGCTGTAGGTGGGATTATCCTTGTTGACGTCGATATACGACAGGGCAGGGCAGGCGGTAAAGGCGTAATCGCCTATTTTCGTCACGCCGCTGCCGAGGGTTATGGTGCTCAGCGCAGGACAGGTGCTGAAGGCTCTTTCGCCTATGGACTTCACGCTGTCGGGGATAACGCATATGGTTATGTCGGTATTCCCCGAAAAGGCGTCGTCTGCCACGGCAGTTACGGGGAAGCCCTCCAGCTCGGAGGGTATGACGATAACGGCGTCGCTGCCGATGCAGCCTGTGACGGTAGCCTGTTTGTTCTCAACGGTATAGCTGAGCATGAAGCTGCCTGTATCCTCAGCCGCCGAGGTCCCGACGGGAGCTGCGGCAGTCAGCATGACAGCGGCAGCTATTACAGATACTGCCCTTTTCATATCATATCTCCCTGCGGCATATACTGCCGTTTATCATGACCAGCAGAGGCTCCGACATGAGATCAAGGGGATTGCAGCCCTTTTTGTAGAGCTGAATATCCGCGTCCTTGCCCTCCTTCAGCGAGCCTGTAACGTCGTCTATGCCAAGTATGGCGGCAGGCGCAGAGGTGAGAGTCTCTATGGCGTCGTCAAATTCGAGACCGCCCTTTACCGCAGCCTGTGCGGACAGGGGCAGGTACTGTACGGGAATGACGGTGTGGTCTGTGCATATAGCTATCTTTACTCCGCTTTCGTGGAGAGCGGAGGCGTTTTTCAGTTCGAGGCCGCGCATTTCGGGCTTGCAGCGGTCGCACATCAGGGGGCCGCATATCACGGGGATATTCTCCTCCGCGAGGATATCTGCGATCCTGTAGCCCTCGGTGCCGTGGATTATAACGGCGTCAAGGCCGAACTCCTTTGAGATACGCATGGCCGTGCAGATATCGTCGGCGCGGTGACAGTGGAAGAAAGCCTTCACCTTGCGGTCGAGGAGAGCCATGAGAGCCTCGCACTTTATATCGTACTCGGGGGGATCGTAGTTCTCGCTGTCGGAGTAGTAGCTGCCCATATCGTGGACGTAGCGCCTTGCCTTGTAGAGCCCCTCCCTTATGAGGGCGGCAATGGCCATACGGGTAATGGGAGTCTCCTCACGTCCGTTGTATACGTTCTTGGGGTTTTCGCCCAGAGCAAATTTAATGCCGCAGCTGCGTATGAGCATATCGTCGATGCGTCTGCCGCAGGTCTTTACGGCAGCTATCTCGCCGCCGCAGGGATTGGCGCTTCCGGGACTTGAAGCCACGGCGGTTATGCCGCGCATACGGGCCTCCTCGAAGCAGCGGTCGAAGGGATTTATGCCGTCGATAGCCCTCATCTGTGGAGTAAAGGGATCTGTGGATTCGTTGCAGTCGTCGCCCTCGAAGTCAAGACCGTCCTCGATTATGCCAAGGTGATTGTGGGCGTCGATAAAGCCGGGGAGGAGCATACCGCCCTGTGCGTCTATGCTGTCCTCGGGAATATTATCAGGAGCTCCCTCACCTATGGCCTTTATGGAGCCCTCTTCGGTCTCCAGCCAGCCCACGGGTATGACGCCACGGGAGTCCATGGTGTGTATCTCAGCATTGTAGATAAGCATAGTATTACTCACCTTCTTACGGCCTCGGCGATGCGCTCCGCATTTTCAACGGGGCTGCCGACGCAGTCGAGTCTGACAGTGGAGTGTGCAAGGTAAACGTCCCTGCGCGAATTATAGAGGGCTTCCAGCTCCTCCTTGGTGGACTTCATCACGATGGGACGGTTGGTATCGTCCTTGATTCGCTCGTAGCAGGTCTCAAAGGGCACATCGAGGAAAACGACGGCCGCACCTGCCTCCTTTGCAGCCTTAGCGGTATCGGGATTGAGCATTGCGCCGCCGCCGCAGGCCGCAACTGTGGTCTTGCCGCAGAGGGACTTTACTATCTCAGCCTCGGTCTGACGGAAGAAGGGCTCGCCCTTTTTCTCGAATATCTCGGGTATGGTCATTTCCAGAGTGCGGACGATGAGGTCGTCCGTGTCGCAGAAGCCGCAGCCAAGCTTTTTAGCTGCAAGCTTGCCTATAGTAGATTTTCCGCAGCCCATAAAGCCGCATAAAAATACAGTCATAGTATTCTCCTTATTCTTGCTTGTTACGCGCCAGCTTTACCAGCGGTACCCATTCGTCCTCTATCATTTTCTCGCCTGTCAGCTCGAAGCCGTGGCGCTCATAAAAGGCTATGCCGCGGGTGTTGTACTCCAGCGCCCAGAGGTTGTCCGCGCCGAAGCTCTCCACTGCAAATTGCAGAAGCGCCCCGCCTATGCCGCCGCTCTGGAACTGAGGCTCCACATAGAGCTTTACCACCTCGGTGCCGTTTACACGGATAATGCCCTTGACAACGCCGTTGTCGTCATAGACGTATGTGTGGGCGAGCTCTTCGGAGCCCTCGGCGTATTCCGCCGCCATATCCACAACATTGAGTTCCCTGAAATAGAAGTCATCATTGCGGAAGAAGGGGTAGAAGTTCACGCGGTAATTGGTTATGATTATCTCGGCGATACGGGAGGCGTCCTGTGTTTTTGCAGGCCTTATCATATCACTTGTTCATGCTGTCAACAGCATTTTCGACGTCAAGGATTATCTTTGAGATATCCTCTGTGGAGAAGCTTCCGCCGTACCATATCTCATGAGCCTTTACTGCCTGATATACCAGCATGGAAGCGCCGCCCACAGCGGTCTTGCCGAGAGCCCGTGCCTTCTTCATGAGAAGGGTCTCGGTGGGGTTGTATATAACGTCGAATACGCTGAGCGAGTTTTCGATAACGGTATCGCTGACCGCGCAGGCGTCCACCTTGGGGTACATACCTACGGGGGTAGCGTTTATGAGCAGGTCGTAGCTGCCGTCGAGAGTGGATATATCGGCTATCCTTACGGAAGCGCCGCTGCACTTTGCCAGTATCTCCGCCATGAGGAGCTGGGCGTTCTTTACGTCCTGGGGGATAACGGCAAGGGTGATATTGCCGCCGTGGCGAGCCACCTCAATGGCGATCATTCTGCCGACGCCGCCGCAGCCAAGTATAGCCACATTCCCGCCTATGGGAAGGAGCTCCGCAGAGCGCAGGAAACCGTCGCAGTCGGTGTTGTAGCCTGTGAGCCTGCCGTCGCGGTTGCTGATGCAGTTTACGGAGTTGTAGCGCTGAGCGCTGTCCGCAAGCTCGTCCACCAGAGATATGACAGCCTGCTTGTGAGGGATAGTGACATTGAGGCCGCGGAGACCTTCCAGAAGTCCGCGGCTGCCGGCTATATCCTCGGGAGCTATGTCTATGAGCTCGTAGGAGGTATCGTCAAGTCCGCTGAGAGCGAACAGCTTTTCGTGTATGAGAGGGGACATGGAGTGTCCCAGTGGGTGGCCGATAAGTGCGAATTTATTCATGATAATGCTCCTTCAAGTGTTTCTGTATCCTCAACATTTACAGCTGTCACGTCCTTGAGCGTCTTTTTCACAAGTCCCGTAAGAGTTCTTCCGGGGCCGAATTCAACGAATTTGTCGGCGCCTGCCTCATGCATAGCTGCAAGCTCGGAGGTAAAGCGCACGGGAGATACGATATGCTTTGCCAGAATTGACGCCATATCCGAGAAGTCTGTGAGCTCGCCGCCTGTGAGGTTGGAATAGTACTTCACCTGCGGAGCCTTGAACCCAATTGTCTTTGCGGTCTCGTAGAATTTGTCCGCAGCGGGCTGCATGAGCTTTGAATGGAAGGCTCCCGCAACATTGAGGGGGATAACTCTTGCCTTCATGCCCTTGAATATGTCGGTGACCTCCTCTATACCCTTGGGAGTACCTGCGATAACGGTCTGGAGCGGGGAGTTGTAGTTTACCGGGGTGACGAAGTTATTTGCCTCTCCGCAGACCTTCTCCACTTCCTCGGGAGCTATCTTCATCACGGCAGCCATAGCGCCCTCGGCCGAGGCGGTAGCCTCCTCCATAGCGGCAGCCCTTGCCTTTATAAGGCGGAAAGCGTCCTCAAGGGATATCATTCCCGAGGCGTACATAGCGGCATATTCTCCCAGGGAGTGACCTGCCACGCCGTCGAAGGTGAAGCCCCTGCTCTGGGCAGCCTTCAGGCACACGATAGAGGTAGCCATGATAGCGGGCTGTGAGTTGATAGTCCTGGACAGCTCGTCAAGGGGAGCGCTGAAGCACATCTCCTTCAGATCGAAGCCCAGTATCTCAGAGCCTGTCTCGTAGACAGACAGGACTTCGGGGAATGACTCCGCGATATCCTGACCCATGCCCTCATACTGTGAGCCCTGTCCCGAGAATAGTGAAATTGTCATAATAATAAACTTCCTTTCTGTGCGATATATGCAGTGCTTTAGTAAAAACATCTTAATATCTTATTGCTTTTTTGTGAGAAATGACGATATTTTGTTTTTGTTTTGTCAAAGTGACAAAATATCGTTGCAAAAAAACTCAAAATGAATTACAATATTATATGCATGGTATTATGCCCGTTTGACGAAAAAGGTCAGCGGACAGCCTGCCAACACTATTACTATAACATAATTTTCTGGTTTTTACAACCATGTTTTTATAATTTTATTGTTTCTAAGGAGTATTTGATGGGCGTAAACATTTTGGGAATGGGCAGATATGTGCCTGATCAGGTTCTGACAAACGACGATTTCACACGCTTTGTCGAGACCAATGACGAATGGATAAGTACAAGAACAGGCATAAAGCAGCGTCCCATGGCAGGCTGGGAGCCTACATGGTACATGGGAAAGCAGGCCTCTCTCCGTGCAGTGGAGGCTTCGGGGATAGATCCTGCGGATATCGGTCTTGTCATATCCTGTACGGCGACCTCTGATTTTCATACCCCAAGTATGTCCAGCGTTATCCAGCACGAGGTGGGAGCCGTAAATGCTGCCGCCTTTGATATGAATGCCGCCTGCTCTGGCTTTGTGTATGCTCTGGATACCGCAAGACGTTTCCTGGAGACTGACGATTCGCTGAAGTACGTCCTTATCGTTGCAAACGAAGCTCTTTCACGCTTCCTTGACTTTACAGACAGATCCTCCTGTATACTCTTCGGAGACGGAGCGGCTGCGGTAGTTGTGGAAAAGAGCGGCAAGCTCTTCTCATCGGCTCTGCGCTCGGAGGGCAGCGGCGCAGGCTATCTTTGTGCAAGGGCTATGCAGGTAGCTCCCGAGGTGGCGCAGGAAAGCGATTTTGAGGATCCCTTCCCGCAGATGCCCCTCCACAAGCTCTATCAGAACGGAAAAGAGGTCTACAAGTTCGCGGTGCAGGCGCTGCCCCGTTCATTTGAGCTTGCGGCCGAAAAGATAAATATAACCAAGGACGATATAGACTGGTTCGTGCCTCATCAGGCCAATATCAGGATAATCGAGACCGCCGCAAAGAAGCTGGGGGCTCCCATGGAGAAATTCATCGTGACCCTCGATCATTACGGCAATACCTCCAGCGCTTCCATACCCCTTGCACTGTGCGAGGCCATAGAAAAGGGCATGATAAAGCGCGGACAGAAGCTTGCTCTCATAGGCTTCGGAGCAGGTCTTACCTACGGCGGCATTATACTGGAATACTGAGAACTATACGGGGCTGACGTTCGGATCAGTCCTGACAAAAAAGGAGAACTACTATGAAAACACGCATCACAGAGCTTCTCGGCTGCGAATACCCCATAATTCAGGGCGGTATGGCATGGGTAGCCGAGCACACACTGGCTTCCGCAGTATCCAATGCAGGCGGAATAGGACTGATCGCAGGAGGAAGCGCTCCCATAGACTATCTCCGTGAGCAGATACGCCTGTGCAAGGAAAAGACGGATAAGCCCTTCGGCGTGAATATAATGCTCATGAGTCCCAATGCCGACGATCTTGCCCAGCTCTGCATAGACGAGGGCGTTAAGGTCATCACCACAGGCGCGGGCAATCCGGGCAAATACATGGCAGCATGGAAGGAAGCAGGCATAAAGGTAATGCCCGTAGTTCCCTCAGTTGCACTGGCAAAGAGAATGGAGAAATCAGGCGCCGACGCAGTTATCGCGGAGGGCACCGAGTCCGGCGGACATATCGGCGAGAACACAACAATGTGTCTTGTTCCCCAGGTAGTTGACGCAGTGGAGATACCCGTTATCGCCGCAGGCGGAATCGCTGACGGCAGAGGTATGGCTGCTGCATTCATGCTGGGCGCAGAGGGCGTCCAGATAGGCACACGCTTCCTTGCTTCCGAGGAGTGTCAGATACACCCCACCTTCAAGGAGCTGGTCATCAAGGCAAAGGATACCGACAACATCGTAACAGGCAGATATACAGGCCATCCGTGCAGGAATATCAAGACCAAGTTCGCAAAGAAGCTTGCAACAGGCGAGAAGGAGGGAACTCTCTCTCCCGAGGAGTTCGAGCAGCTCACAGTGGGAGCTCTCCGCAGAGCCGTAGTTGACGGCGATGTGGACAGCGGTTCGTTCCTCTGCGGAGCTATCTCCGGCATGGTCAACGAGATAAAGACCTGTGCGGATATAGTAAAGGAAATAAACGACGGCGCAGAAAAGCTCCTGAAAATATGAGATACAAGTATCTCAGAGTAAAGATAAGCCTTACGGGATACTTCCACTATAAAAAGGACGGCACGGAAATGTCTCCCCGGGAGGCTATAGAGCATATGGCTTCCATGGGCTACAGATATGTGGGGAATGTCCCTGTGAGGATAATGGGCTCACACGGTATCATGGCGGAGTATGACATGATATTTGAAAAGGAGCTTCAATAAAAAAGTTACATTTGTAACTGCGGAAAGTGACATTTTTCACGTTAACATCCGCCGCAAAAGATGATAGAATAAGATACAGCAATCCAGAATACCATAACGGAGGTAAAATTATGGCAACTGCAATAATCACGGGCGCTTCTCAGGGAATAGGCGCCTGCATCGCAAAAAGACTTGCAAAGGACGGCTTCGATGTAGTTATAAATCATTATCCCAGCGACAGCGATAAGGAAAAGGCTCTTGCTGTTGCGGAGGAGTGCCGTGCCTTCGGCGTAAAGGCTGAGTGCTATGCGGCAGACGTATCGAAATTCGACCAGTGCGAGGCCATGGTAAAGCAGATAAAGGCCGACTTCGGCACCATAGACGCTCTTGTTAACAACGCAGGCATCACCAAGGACAAGCTCCTTGCAAGAATGAGCGAGGACGAGTATGATGCAGTCATCGCTGTAAATCAGAAGAGCGTATACAACATGACAAAGCACGTTACTGCCGTCATGATGAAGCAGAGACACGGCAGGATAGTCAATGTTGCCTCTGTTGCGGGACTTTACGGAAATCCCGGACAGATGAACTATTCCGCTTCAAAGGCAGCTGTCATAGGCATGACAAAGACCGTAGCCAAGGAGTTCGGCTCCCGCAATATCACCTGCAACGCCGTAGCTCCCGGTCTTATCAGGACGCCCATGACCGACGTGCTCTCCGACGAGCTCAAGGAGAAGATGATAGAGGCTGTGGCGCTCAGACGCTACGGCGAGCCCGAGGAGATAGCCTCGGTGGTATCCTTCCTTGTATCCGATAACGCTTCATACGTTACGGGACAGGTCATAGAGATATCGGGCGGACTTTCGATGTGACATAATAAGGCATACGACGCACTAAGGAGCTGAGGCTCCACACACACCACACATTTCCATTTTAACTAAGAAAGGTATATTTATGAGCAGAAGAGTTGTTATCACAGGAATGGGAGCTGTTACTCCCCTCGGAACAGGCGTTGAGAAGTTCTGGGCAGGAATAAAAGCCAACAAGCTGGGCATATCCTTCATTGATATGTTCGATACAGATCGCACGGGCGTAAAGATCGCAGGCATAGTCCGCGACTTCAATGAAGAGGATTATTACGACGTTCAGGGCTGCTTCACCAAGAAGGAAGCAAAGCACATGGACACCTTCACGAAATACGCCGTTGTTGCCGCTCATGAGGCTCTCACCGATGCAGGTACAGACCTGAAGGATCTGGATCCCTACAGGGTAGGCGTACTGGTTGGCTCGGGCATAGGAGGCGTGGATCTTACCCTCTCCGAGCACTGCAAGTATCTGGAAAAGGGCCCGGGCAGAGTTTCCGCTTTCTATATCCCTATGATGATAAGCAATATGGCAGCAGGCTCCATTTCGATGAAAACAGGCTTCAGGGGAGCCAATTTCGATATAACCACCGCCTGCGCTTCGTCGACCCACTCTATCGGCGAGGCCTTCCGCAAGATCAAGGACGGCTATCTTGACGCCTGTCTTGCAGGAGGAACGGAGTCCACAAGAGTTGAATTCACCTTCGGCGGCTTTGCAAATATGAAGGCTCTCACCAAGAGCAGCGATCTCACAAGAGCCTCCATACCCTTCGACAAGGAGAGAAGCGGCTTCGTCCTCGGCGAGGGAAGCGCTGTTCTCGTGCTTGAGGAGTATGAGCACGCCAAGGCAAGAGGTGCTAAGATATACGCAGAGATAGCAGGTTACGGAGCTACCTGCGACGGCTATCACATGACCTCGCCCATGCCCGGCGGAGAGGCTGCGGCAAAGGGTATGCAGCTGGCAATGGAGGAGGCAGGCCTTACTCCTGCCGATATAGATTATATAAATGCACACGGTACGTCCACAGGCCTCAACGACAAGTACGAGACCGCAGCGATAAAGCTGGCAATGGGCGATGAGGCCGGAAGAGTGAAGATAAGCTCTACCAAGTCCATGATAGGACATCTTCTCGGCGCAGCAGGCGCCGTGGAGGCGGTAGTCTGTGCCAAGTCGGTGCAGGAGGGCTTTATTCACGCAACAGTGGGATATAAGGTGCCCGATGAAGAGTGCGACCTCGATTACTGCGGAGACGGTAATTCAGAGCAGGAGGTAAATGCCGTGCTGTCCAATTCCCTTGGATTCGGCGGACATAACGCTACCCTCTGCTTCAGAAGGGTAACGGATTAAGGAGGATAATAAATGGAAAAGATCTACGGTCAGTTCGACCTTGAAACTATAGAGAGACTTGCTGATATAATAAATAAGAAGGATCTCTCTGAGCTCACCATCGCAAGCGGAGAGAACACCATAACTCTCAAGGGCAGAAAGCCCCTTCCGCCTGTAGCTATGCCCGTTATGGCACAGCCTGCCGTCCATACGGCAGTCCCCGAGGACGGAGTGCTTGCGGAGAGCGAGGCTTCAATGGCCGAGGAGGTAAGCGGCAAGGTGGTGAAATCGCCTATCGTGGGCACGTTCTATTCTGCCCCCTCACCCGACAAGCCACCCTTCGTAAAGACAGGGGACGAGGTGAAGAAGGGCGACGTCATCATGATAATCGAGTCCATGAAGCTCATGAACGAGATACAGTCCGATTATGACGGCACCGTTGAGCAGATACTTGTCTCAGACGGTCAGGCCGTAGAGTACGACCAGCCCATAATGGTCATAAAGTAATGAACTACAGGTATATTACACAGGACATCATCGACGCGGGGACTATAAATATCACGTCTCCTGCCATGTATGCCGAGGCCCGTGAATACAACATCGACGCAGGCAGGAACTACTGCAGGCGGAGAAGGAACCATATCATTATGGGACTGTGGTTCGCGGCTCAGCCTGTGATAATATTCATTACACTTTTCGTTATTGTAGAGATGAAGCAGATAGAACAGACCCATCGTGAGACCTATACCACCAACGCAAGGATAATCGCAGGCGTTGCAGGCCTGCTGGCCTTTGTCGGGGCATATGCCTATTTCGTAGGCTTCAGGGGATACCGCACGCCGTGGGTCATGCTTCTCTGTTCGCTTCCGCTGGTGTTTGTGCACCCTGTTCTGACCGTTCTGTGCGCAGCCAATTTCTTCATAGGGATGTGGTACAGCAAATGGGAGAGGATACTCCGCGGAAAGGACGGATATCCCGACTTCACGCAGCTTGCCATAACCACCATAGACAGCGAGGCCAATACCGTCGGCGAACTCACCTTCGATAATATCAGGGAGAGAGCTGTGAATACCCACAGACACGACGGCTCTTTCCTTAAATAGGAGATTGCTATGGAATACAGATATATCAATCAGGAGACCATAGATTCGGGAG
Source organism: uncultured Ruminococcus sp. (assembly GCF_947301925.1). Taxonomy (GTDB): domain Bacteria; phylum Bacillota; class Clostridia; order Oscillospirales; family Ruminococcaceae; genus Ruminococcus. Next base: position 39,676 of record NZ_CAMYUE010000008.1, on the reverse strand, counting down.
GACGGAACATAACCTCTCCCGAGATGTTCGAGGAAGCAAGAAAATACAATGCAGAGGCCGTGAAGAACCAGAACAGGCGCGAAAAAGCCCGCAAGCTGTTCAATGCGTGGATAGTGGTGCAGTTCTTCCTGCTTTTCTTCAGCGTTACGGGAACTCTTTCAAGGACAACCCTGGAGCAGTACAACACCCATGAATATACCCCCGACTGGCAGGTATGGCTGGGGGTACTGGGACTTGTTGCCTATATCGGTCTTATAGTGTGGTTCGTATTCATGAAGCACAACCGCAACTGTTTCATACTGGCGCTTATATCCCTGCCCGTGCTGGCCGTATCACTGAGGACATTCTATATCCCCATAGGCAACTTCGTCATGGCGTGGTACTACAGCTACGTTGAGGAGCAGCTCTCAAAGGAGCTGGGCTATCCCTCCTTCCCGAGACTGAACGTCACCACCGTCAACAGCGACGCTGACAGCATAACAAAACTCACATATGACAGTATACGCGAAAAAGCCAACAGGGACCACCCTCACGACGGCACGTTCCTGTGATATATCTATCCTTCCCCTTCACGGGGACATATTTTAACGGAGGAAACCGATAATGTCAGATATACTTATGAATAAAGAGCAGATAATGGAGGTAATACCTCACCGCGATCCCTTCCTTCTCATAGACGAGATAGTTGATATGGAAGTAGGCGTGAAGGTACACGCAAGAAAGTACATCAAGGAGGACGATTTCTGGTTCAAGGGTCACTTCCCGGGCTATCCCGTTACCCCCGGAGTTCTCATGGTGGAGATGCTGGCTCAGGCAGGAGCGGTATGTATACTCTCAAAGCCCGAGTTCAAGGGCAAGATAGGACTTTTCGGCGGAATAGACAAGGCCAAGTTCCGCAGACAGGTAGTCCCCGGGGACGTACTTGACCTTGAGGTGGAGATCATACGTCAGCGCGGCCCTGTGGGCACAGGCAAGGCACTTGCCTCTGTAGGCGGCGAAAAGGCCGTATCCTGCGAGATAACCTTCATTGCAGCCGACAATAAATAATCCATACGGGAGATAAATACAGATGTTCAGAAAAGTTCTTATCGCCAACAGAGGCGAGATAGCTGTACGAATAATCAGAGCGTGCAGAGAGCTCAGCATACGCTGTGTGGCGGTATATTCCACCGCCGACAGGACAACTCTCCACGCCCAGATAGCCGATGAGGCGGTATGTATAGGTCCTGCGGCAACAAAGGACAGCTACCTCAACATGAACGCTATCATTCAGGCGGCGCTGAATACGGGAGCTGACGCCATACACCCGGGCTTCGGATTCCTTTCCGAGAACGCCGAGTTCGCAAAGCTCTGCGAGGCAAACGGAATAGTTTTCATCGGTCCCTCATATAAGTCAATAGAGATGCTGGGCGACAAGGCAGCCGCCAAGGAGACCATGGCTGCTGCGGGAGTCCCCGTTATCCCGGGTTCAAAGGGCGCTGTACGTTCTCTTGAGGAAGCCCGCGAGATAGCCGAAAAGGCAGGCTACCCCGTGCTGGTAAAGGCCTCCGCAGGCGGCGGCGGACGCGGTATACGCCGCGTGGATACTCCCGAGGAGCTGGAGGCGCAGATGACTGCGGCACAGCAGGAGGCAAAGAACTTCTTCGGCGACGACGCCGTATATATCGAGAAGTTCCTCATCAATCCCCACCATGTGGAGATACAGATAATCGCCGACAAGCACGGCAACTATATACATCTCTGCGAGCGCGACTGCTCCATGCAGCGCCGCAACCAGAAGATGCTGGAGGAGTGCCCCAGCCCCATAGTGGACGAGGAGCTCCGCGCAAAAATGGGCGCAGCGGCAGTTACCGCCGCCAGGGAGTGCGGCTACTACAACGCAGGCACTATCGAGTTCCTTGTGGACGAGAACCGCGACTTCTACTTCATGGAAATGAATACCAGGATACAGGTGGAGCACCCCATTACCGAGGAGGTAACGGGCTTCGACCTTGTAAAGGCACAGATAGAGATAGCCGACGGCAAGCCTCTTGAGATAAAGCAGGAGGACGTTACCATGCGCGGCCACGCCATCGAGTGCAGGATCAACGCCGAGAATCCCGAAAAGGGCTTCCGCCCCTCACCGGGCACCATAACCGCCCTCTATATGCCGGGCGGCCCGGGAATAAGGATAGACGGCGCAGTATATCAGGGCTATACCATAACACCGTACTACGATTCTATGATAAGCAAGCTCATCGCACACGGCTCTGACAGAGAGGACGCAATAAACAAGATGAGATGGGCTCTTTCCGAGTTCATCGTCGAGGGCGTCGATACCAATATAGACTTCCAGCTGGAGATAATCAGGAACGCTGATTTCAAGGCGGGAAAATACGATATAGGCTTCCTAGGCAGGTTCATGGAAGAAAAGCAGAAATAACACGGAATGTGGTGAACGGAATTGTTTGAGGATTTTTTCAACGTTGTAAAGAAGCGTTTCAACGACGGCGAAGAGGAATACAAGCCGCCGATGTTCAAATGCCCCCGCTGTCAGGGCACCAGCCCTCTCTCCAAGTATGAGGAGCTCCACAGGGTATGCCCCAAGTGCAATTATCACGGAAGGCTGTCCTCACAGGAGCGTATAGCCATAACAGTGGATAAGGAGAGCTTCAGGGAGTTCAACGCCAATCTGCGCGGTGCAGACCCCCTTGACTTCCCCGAATACAAGGAAAAGCAGGCAGAGCTCCGCGGAAGCACGGGACTCAGCGACGCAGTAATAACGGGTACGGCCACCATAAAGGGCTCTCCCGTAGTTATCGGCATAATGGATTCACGCTTCATGATGGGCTCTATGGGCAGCGTCGTGGGCGAGAAGATAACCAGAGCCTTTGAATACGCAACGGAGCACAAGCTCCCCGTGGTGATGTTCACGGCATCGGGCGGAGCCCGTATGCAGGAGGGCATAGTGTCCCTTATGCAGATGGCCAAGACCTCCGGCGCCGTAAAGCTCCACAGCGAGGCAGGTGGGCTCTATATATCGGTAATGACAGACCCCACAACAGGCGGAGTAACAGCAAGCTTTGCTTCATTGGGCGATATAATCATCGCCGAGCCCAAGGTGCTCATAGGCTTTGCGGGCAGACGAGTTATCGAGGGAACTATCAAGCAGAGGCTCCCCGAGGACTTCCAGCTTGCGGAGTTCATGTACGACAAGGGCTTTGTGGATATGATCGTAGAGCGCAGGAAGCTCAGGAGCGTGCTCTCGCATCTTCTGAAGCTCCACGGATTTTACCCTAAGGAGGCGTGAGTATGGACGAGAAAAGATCAGCATGGGAACGCCTTCAGATCGTACACGCCAAGGGCAGACCCACTATAAAGGACTATATCCCCCAGATCTTCACAGACTGGTATGAAATGCACGGAGACCGCCTTTTCGGCGACGACAGAGCCATCATCGGCGGCCTTGCCCGTCTTGACGGCGAGCCCGTGACCATAATCGCAGAGGTAAAGGGCAGAGACCTCAATGAGAACAAGGTCTGCAACTTTGCCATGCCCCACCCCGAGGGCTACAGAAAGGCTCTCAGGATAGCGCGTCAGGCGGAGAAGTTCCACCGCCCCATAATATGCTTCATCGACACCCCCGGAGCCTTCTGCGGAGTCGCAGCCGAGGAGCGCGGACAGGGCGAGGCTATCGCAAAGAATATCGCGGAGTTCATGACTCTCCGCACACCCATAATCTCCATCGTCCTCGGAGAGGGCGGAAGCGGCGGCGCACTTGCCCTGGGCGTGTGTGACGAGCTGGCAATGCTTGAGAACGCGGAATACTCCGTATTATCTCCAAGAGGCTTCGCAAGCATACTCTGGAAGGACGCTTCGAGAGAGCAGGAAGCCAGCGAGCTTATGAAGATAACCGCCGAGGATATGGTGCGTCTGGGCGTGGCCGAAGCCATCATTGAGGAGCCTCTCGGAGGAGCACATAACGATTTAGACAAAATTTCAGAAAATATACACGAATATTTGTCACATAAAATCCCCGAAAAATGCAAAAAAGATATTGACGTTTTGCTTAAAGAACGCTATACTAAATTTAGAAAAATCGGAGCGTTCACGGAATGAGCCGGTTTTGAGAAAAAATAAAGAATAAATGGAGGACCAAATAATGATTTTTGAAAAGCTCAAAGATATTATTGCAGAACAGCTCAGTGTGGAGGCAGACGAAGTAGCAATGGATTCTAATATCCAGGACGACCTCGGCGCTGATTCACTGGACGTTGTTGACCTCATCACAACTATCGAGGACGAGTTTGATCTCTCTATCCCCGACGAGGCTGTTGAGGAGATCAAGACAGTAGGCGACATCGTTAATTACATCGAAAAGAATACTGACGCTGAGTAATAGTGATATATGAAAACTTCCCCTGACGGCAGTCGGGGGATTTTTTTGTTTGCCTTGTCAAACGTCAAAGTTGAACGCTGCTGTGAAATACCACTTGCAATTAATGCTTTAACGTGATATAATATAGGTTGTAGGATTTTTCACAATAGAGTCAAGAGGATAATTATGAAAAATATCAGGATAATCACAGGACATTACGGCAGCGGAAAGACCAATTTCTCCGTTAATCTGGCGGTAAAGGCCGCCGGGGAGGGCAAGTCTGCCGCTATAGTGGACCTTGACATAGTAAACCCCTATTTCCGCACAGCGGACTTCAGGGACCTTTTCGAGGAAAAGGGCATAAGGCTCATCGCTCCCGATTTCGCCAGGAGCAACCTCGATATCCCATCCATACAGTTCGACGTTGTAGAGCTGGCCATGGACGAGGACTGCCTCATTATCGACGTGGGCGGCGACGACGCGGGAGCTGTTGCTCTCGGACGCTATGCCGAAGCTCTGGAGCAGTTCAGGGACAATATCGAGATGTACTACGTCATCAATCAGCGCCGCTACCTCACCAATACCGCTGAGGAAGTAACGAAGCTGATGTATGAGATAGAGGCGGCTGCCCGTATGAAGCATACGGCCATCGTCAATAACACCAACTTAGGCTGCGAGACGGATCTTGACATCATCGAGCAGTCAAGGAGCTTTGCGGAGGAGACCTCACGCCTTACGGGACTTCCCGTTATATATACGGTATACCCCGAGGATATAGCAAAGCAGTCGGACAAGCCCGACGTGTTCCCCGCAAAGATATATGTAAAGCCCGTCTGGGGCTGATGATGTTAATTCGGAATGCGGAATTCGGAATGCGGAATTGAGTATGCAAGTGCTTGACTTCGGATTCCGAACCCCGAATTCCTTATTAGACCATATAATTAATCAATCTGAAAGGAGCGAAAGGTATGGAAAAAATGACAGTTATTACCGAGCGCTGCAAGGGCTGCGGTCTCTGTACAGCTGCCTGTCCCAAGAAGATCGTCGTTCTCCAGAAGGAGCACCGTAACAAGAAGGGATATTTCTACGCAGAATGTACCGACCAGTCAGCCTGCATAAGCTGTGCAATGTGCGCGACTATGTGTCCTGACTGCGCTATCGTTATTCAAAAATAATTATTTATCGAAAGGAGCTGTTCAGCTTTGGAAAGAAATCTTATGAAGGGTAACGAAGCGCTGGCAGAGGCTGCTATCAGAGCAGGCTGCAAATGCTTCTTCGGCTATCCGATCACTCCTCAGACAGAGCTTGCCGCTTATATGGCAAAGCGTATGCATAAGGCAGGCGGCGTATTCTTACAGGCAGAGTCCGAGATCGCTGCTATCAATATGGTGCTGGGCGCTGCATCAACAGGCGTCCGCGCAATGACATCGTCTTCATCACCCGGAATCTCGCTGAAGAGCGAGGGCGTTTCCTACATCGCAGGTTCCGACCTTCCCGCAGTTATCATCAACGTAGAGAGAGGCGGCCCCGGTCTGGGCGGTATCCAGCCCTCACAGGCTGACTACTGGCAGGCTACAAAGGCTCTCGGCCACGGCGACTTCCAGCTCCTGGTATATGCTCCCGCATCAGTACAGGAAATGGTAGACTACGTTGTAAAGGCATTCGACCGCGCCGACAAGTACCGTATGCCCGCTATGATCCTGGCAGACGGTCTCCTCGGACAGATGATGGAGCCCGTTACATTCCCCGAGATCAACCCCGACGCCTACGATAAGAGCGGCTGGGCTGCAAACGGCCACAAGATGCAGAGAGAGCACCACATCATCAACTCCCTCTACCTCAAGCCCGACGAGCTGGAGAAGTCCATACTCGACCGCTACAAGAGATACGAGATCATCAAGGAAACAGAGACAGAGGCTGAGTCCTACCTCACAGAGGACTGCGACATTCTGGTATGCGCATTCGGCGCAACAGCAAGAGTCGTAAAGTCTGCTGTAAACGATGCAAGAGCACAGGGCATCAAGGCTGGTCTCTTCCGTCCCAAGACACTGTGGCCCTTCCCCGTAAAGGAGATCAACGAGGCTGCAAAGAGCGCAAAGAAGCTTCTCAGCGTAGAGATGTCAATGGGTCAGATGATAGACGATATAAAACTTGCTATCAACTGCTCAAAGCCTGTTGAGTTCTTCGGAAGAACAGGCGGCGTTATCCCCACACCTGCTGAGGTACTGGGCGAGATCAAGAGAATGGGAGGTGCCCTCTGATGGCTGTAGTATTTGAAAGACCCAAGTCGCTCATCGACGTTCCTACACATTACTGCCCCGGCTGTACTCACGGTATCGTACACAGAATACTCTGTGAGGTTATCGACGAAATGGGTATCGAGGGCGATACAATAGGAGTATGTCCCGTTGGCTGCTCCGTAATGGCATACGATTACTTCAACTGTGATATGATCGAGGCTGCACACGGCCGTGCTCCGGCTGTTGCAACAGGCGTAAAGCGCACAAACCCCGATAAGTTCGTATTTACATATCAGGGCGACGGCGACCTTGCCGCTATCGGTACTGCCGAGACAGTTCACGTTGCTACAAGAGGCGAGAATATCGTCGTTATCTTCATCAACAATACTATCTACGGAATGACAGGCGGCCAGATGGCTCCTACAACACTTCCCGGACAGGTAACACAGACCACCCCCTTCGGAAGAAGCCCCGAGCTTGCAGGCTACCCCGTAAAGGTATGCGAGATGCTCTCACAGCTGACAGGTACTGCTTATGCAGAGCGTGTCGCAGTAGACAGCGTTCCCCATATCAAGGCTGCAAAGAAGGCTATCCGCAAGGCATTCGAGAACCAGAAGGCAGGAAAGGGCTTCTCTATCGTAGAGGTGCTTTCAACTTGTCCCACAAACTGGGGACTTGCTCCTCTTGACGCTATCAAGAGACTTCAGGACGAAATGATCCCCTACTATCCTCTCGGCGTATACAAGGACGTTGAAGAGGGAGTATTCCCCAAGACAGAAGGAGGTAACGATTAATGGCTACTACAGAGATCCTTCTTGCAGGCTTCGGCGGACAGGGTATCCTTTTCGCAGGAAAGATACTTGCATACTGCGGACTTATGGACAATAAGGAGCTCTCATGGCTCCCCTCATACGGTCCAGAGATGAGAGGCGGTACCTGCAACTGTTCAGTTACTATCTCCGATGATCCCATCGGTTCACCTCTCGTACTCACACCCCACCTCCTCATTGCGATGAACCAGCCTTCATTCGACAAGTTTGTAAGCTGTGTACGTCCCGGAGGAAAGGTATTCTTCGACAGTACAATGATCGAGCCCGAGACAGACAGGACAGATATCGAGCTGTTCGGTATCCCCTCGCAGCAGATGGCTGACGACAACGAGCTGAAGGGCGGCTCAAACATCATACTTCTCGGCAAGCTCCTCAAGGAGACAAACATCTGCTCACTTGAGACTATGCAGAAGGCTATCGAGAAGGTAGTACCGCCTAAGAAGGCAGCACTTATCCCCAACAACTTTAAGGCTATCGAGCTCGGTATGAACGCATAATAAAAAGCTCCCGGTTTCCGGGAGCTTTTTCAGCTTTGCAGGGGCGCACACTGTGCGCCCCTTTGTTTTATTGCGTTTTCAGGCTGACCTTACAGGCTATGCGTTACATGAACAGTCCCACAAGGAAAGCCGCGCCGGAGGCGGCCAGTGCCACAACTATCAGCGGCATCTCGAAGAAGGCCAGAACTACCGCAACAGCAGTTCCCGCAATGGCTGTCCACATATTATGAGTGGTGTAGAATATGGCAGGTATGGTCATGGCGCTGAGCACCGCATATGGGATATAGTACAGGAAGCTGCGGAAAAACCGCGACTTTATCTTCCTGCGGAAGAAGGTGAAGGGCACCATGCGGATAAGATAGGTCACTCCTGCCATGACTATGATATAAACAGCTAAACTCATGCTTCGGCCTCCTCGTCCTTAACGGGGAATATCAGCGCAGCTGCCGCAGAGGCGGTAACAGCCGATATGATTATGGCGAAGCCCTCGCTGACCATGGGCAGGCAGTACCTGAACACAACGCTGAGAGCTGCGGCCATGGCAATTACAAAGAGCACGCTGTGCTGCTTTTTTGCAGGTGGGATTATTATGGCGATGAACATACCGTAGAGGACTATCTCCATGGCCTTGCTCACCGACACGGGAAGGAGCTCTCCTGCGGCCGCTCCCATAGCCGTACCCGTTATCCACCCCACGGCGGCAATGAGTATCATTCCGTACATATACGCAGGAGTCAGGGGCGTTTTCTGCGCCGAGCACACCGCGAATATCTCGTCGGTTATGCCGTAGGACGCCATCAGCCTGTGAGGTGTGGTGAAGCGCTTGTCCAGCTTCTGTGAAAGGGAGAGCGCCATGAGGGAGTATCTGATATTTATAGTGAGCTGAAGCAGTATCATCTCGATGATGGTACCGCCTGCGGCAATAACGTCAACGCCTGCCTTCTGGCCTGCCGAGGTCAGATTGGAAGCGGATATGACCGAAGCCTCAAATACCGACAGTCCCGCCTTGCTGACGGCGAGAATGCCGAAACCGAAGGACACGGACAGATATCCGAGACATATGGGTATACCGTGGGACATACCCCGCAAGAAACTGTTTTTCAAGTTTATACCTCCGATGAAGTCCCGTGAACAGGGACTTTTTTGATAACCTTAATATTATAACATAATCGGCATTTTTCGTCAATACTTTGTCAATCCGGGAAAGAGCAGGGAGATACCGTCCCGCTTGAAGGGGCTGAGAGCAAAAAAACAGGCGCACATCTTGTGCGCCTGCCGATATTATTTGCTTCCGAATTTCCTCTTGAAGCCTGCCTTGTCCAGAGCCGTGCCTGCGACTGCATAGAGGACCGTGCTGGCGGCTATCTGCACGAGATAGGCGGGAGTTTGCGTGAAAGCGGCGATAATGCCCGCTGCGGAAAGGCCCTTCGTGATAACGAAGCCCTCGTACAGGCTGTAGCCCACAACGCAGATTATGAGCGAGGGGATAACAGCGATCAGATTTCTCTTTGTAACTATCCTGTCGCCCTTATTTGTGAAGAACATAGCCGTCAGGGCCTTGATTATAATGGTGGCAGGTATCCATATGGGGTAGCCCGAGAGGCCGTCTGCGAGAGCTCCGCCGATAACGGCTGAGGCTATGGCATAGGGCATGGGGAGTATGCTTGCGGAAAGGTAGATCAGACCGTCGCCTGCGTGGGTGTAGCCTGACCCCGTGGGAACGTGTATATATGCGGTAAAAACGAAGATGAGCGCGGAGAAAAGACCTGTGAGCACTAATTTTTTCACCTTTTCAGAGCTTGCTGTTTTTGTCATAATGATCCTCCTTTAAAGTATACAAAATCGGTATGTATTACGGATTTTCATTATTATAGCATTGTTGAGCCTATAATTCAAGATGTTTTTTCTACAAAAAACGCAAACCGAAAAGCCGCGAAAATAGGACAGATAACGTATAATTTGCGGCTATATCCCGTTATAGCCGCGGCAGACGGTACGAAAAAGCGGCTGTGAAAATAAAGCTCCCCGAAGCAAGAGGACTGCTTCGGGGATATGTCTGATAAGCGTTATCTGTGGTGGCTGCTGTGGCCGATGCTTCCGCCGTGGGAGTGGCCTCCGCCGCCGCCTCCTCTGTAGCCGCCTCCGCCGCCTCCGCTGCTGGACTGTATCCTGTGCTTGGTGACGTAGGTGCGTATGAGTACGTCGGACTTCTCTCTGAACCTTACGTTATCGGGTGAGAGATAAATGGACGGATTGGTCTTGGACTTGAACTTATACCTGCTCTTTGAGATAAGGTAGAGTATAAGCGTGAGCAGTCCGCCTGCAAGCTCGGCGACAATACAGATACGGAGCTTTTTAAAAGGCGGCTTGCTGGTGGTGACATAGGTCTCGCCGTTCTTGGTGTAGACGTATACGGGAGTATCAGCAGTTGCGTCGTAATAAGAGCCGCTTGCCCTGTCGGGGTCGTAGTAGGACTCTATCATGGGGCAGAAGTGCTCAACGGCGTTGATGATGTGTTCCGTATAAACGGGGCCGTATGAGGGCGGGAGATACTCGTCGAGAGCGGTGTATATTCTCTGACAGATATCCTCGGTATATATCAGGTTGGCCGCGGCGCTCTTTGCGATATCGTCGCAGGCAGGAGATTTGCCAGATATATCTATGTAGTAGAGGAGACCGTCGGTATTCTCACCGAAGGTGTCGTTATACTGGTTTGCGGTGAAGTTCCTTACATCGTCATCTGAATAGTACCTTCGGTCAGACGAGGGCAGGAACACCTGTATATTCATATTGGTCTTGTCCGCACATTCCTCGATGCGCTCCTCCAGCTTTGCAAGAGCCTCGGGCTCGTCGGCAAAGAGGCCGTTCTCGTCGATGATGCCTGACGACGAATGATCCTTGCTGTTTTCCACATGGCGGTTCCTTGTGCCTGTATGGAAGGCCAGAACGTAGTCCAGACCGCCCAGAAGGACGATGCCTATTATTATACCTAAGAATATCTTCAGTCCTTTATTTGACTTTTTCATCAGAACAGCACACCTCCCAGCACTATTATAGCAGCCGCCAGTGCGCCGCCTATGCAGCCGCATACAGCCGCCAGTCTGCCCTTTGACAGGGGAGGAGTGCCTGCAAGCTTTCCTGTCTGGCCGTTTATGGCGAATTCGTATATTTTGTCCTTGTACTTATAGGACATGAACCATACGGGCAGCATGGTGTAGTTCCAGTCGGTATTGGTGACCTTGTACTGGTCGCTGGAGGGCATAAGCGAGCTGTAGCCGCTAATGGTGGATCTGATGAAGGTCAGGCAGGCCTGTTTTGAGCGTTCTCTTATGCGTGGGAACACCTGTGACTTGTCCACGTCGTACTTGTCGGCGTAGAAGCCGCTGAGGTAGGACATTGAGAAGTCCTTCATCTCGCGGTAATCAAAGGGCTCGATAGCCTCCATGAGCAGGTCGTCGATCTTTGTCTCACCGTCGGCGGGGACGCCTCTTGTGAGCATGGAAGCGTCACGGATGACGCGGTATTCCTTTGTCTCGGTGTAGCTGTAGTTGCCCGATACCCAGTGGCGGAGCTTCTTGCCTATGGCGCGGTAATCCGCCTCGATGTGGCAGTCGGCTATCCAGAAGGGGACGTAGAGGCCTGTCAGCTTCTCGATCTGCTGCTGTGATTTGAAGTCCTTGGGGACGAACCAGCGTCTGCCCACCCATTTCTTGAAGCAGGCTATGGCGTTGTCTCGTGTGAGCTTGAAGCCTATGACCTTGTCGGGCTTGAATTCTCCGCCCATTTTTCCTGCTAAAATTACGGGATTGTGGCAATAATAGCAGAAGGTGGCGGTCTGCTGATCGTCGGCCATTATCTCTGCGCCGCAGCTCTTGCAGCGGTACAGGTGGGTATGGTTGGCGAAGTCCTCCTGAAGCTGTACTGCCTCGGGAGGTATGCTGTTCTCCGTCTTGGAGCAGAGCTTCTTTATCTCGTCAACGGTAAAGGAACTGAGGCAGAACTCGCAGTCCAGCTTCTGGGTGGAGGGACTGAATTTCAGGTCTGCGTTACAGTTCGGACATTTGTACTCAACTGATTCCAAAAAACCAACTCCTTTGCGCTGCGCAGTGCATAACCCCATAAACAGACAGTGCGCGGCGAATAATTTCTATATCATGTACCGTAGATATCCGGTAAATATATATTACCATATCGCGGAATGATTTTCAAGAGAAAAGCAGAAAATTTACACAGATATAATGTTTGCTGAATTAACTATTTGTTGAGCCTTGACAAAATAAATGAAGTCCAGTATAATTGTAATATGCACAATTATTACTACAAACTGTAAAAGAAAGGGATGACGATAAATGAGATACAAATTTTCAGAAATAACCCCCGAAATATCGCGGCTTGCAGAGATGTCGCTGGAAGGCTACAGGATAGACCCCGAGCTCTATACCCAGTATGACGTTAAGCGCGGTCTCCGCGACATAAACGGAAACGGCGTAGTGGCAGGCCTTACGAATATAAGCACCATAAAAGTGCTGGATATGGGCGACGGTATGCCCAATCACGGTGACGGAAAGCTCTACTACAGAGGAATTGACGTAGAAGATATCGTCGCCGGCTTCATAAAGGAAAAGCGCTTCGGCTTTGAGGAGACCGTATATCTGCTGCTTTTCGGCAGTATGCCCTCGGAGCACGAGCTTGCCGGGTTCAGGAAGCTCCTTGCGGATTTCCGCGAGATCCCTTCAAACTTCATGAGAGACGTTATCATGAAGGCTCCCACAGATAATATGATGAACACTCTTGCAAAGAGCGTTCTTGCCTTATATTCATACGACGACAGGGCAAACGATATATCCATACCCAACGTCCTCCGTCAGAGCGTTGAGCTCATCACCATGTTCCCCGTGCTGTCTGTATACGCCTATCATGCCTACAAGTACGCAAGGCTGGGCGGCGACCTGTTCATACACAGTCCCCGTCCCGAGCTTTCAATTGCGGAGAACATACTCTATATGCTCCGCGACGACGGAAGGTACACCGAGCTGGAGGCGCGTATACTTGATCTTGCGCTGGTGCTCCACGCAGAGCACGGCGGCGGAAACAACTCCACCTTTACTGTCCATGTAGTGTCCTCGTCGGGCACGGACACCTATTCCGCCATTGCCGCGGCACTGGGCTCGCTGAAGGGACCCAAGCACGGCGGCGCCAATATCAAGGTGGCCATGATGTTCGACGATATGAAGCAGAATGTAAAGGACTGGACTGACGAGGAGGAGGTAAAGGGCTATCTGAGAAAGCTCCTTCACAAGGAAGCCTTCGACCACGCAGGCCTAATCTACGGTATGGGACACGCGGTATACTCCCAGTCAGACCCCAGAGCAAAGGTGTTCAAGGGCTTTGTGGAGTCTCTCAGCTCCGAGAAGGGCAGACACGAGGAATTCGCACTGTACTCACTGGTAGAGCGCCTTGCTCCCGAGGTAATAGCCGAGGAGCGCCGCATATACAAGGGCGTATGTGCCAACGTGGACTTCTACAGCGGCTTCGTATACCGTATGCTGGGCATACCCGACGAGCTGTTCACGCCTCTGTTCGCAACATCGAGGATAGCAGGCTGGTCAGCCCACAGGATAGAGGAGCTCATCAACTCAAACAAGATAATCCGTCCTGCATATAAGGCCATATCTCCCATGCGCGAGTACACCGACATGGAGAACAGAATGGACTGATGACGGCTTATGAAAAAGAAGGTCATTTTCAAATCCTTACTTATGGGGATATGTGTCCCGGGCGGAATATACCTGGCAGCAGGAGCACTCGATATCATAACTCAGGAAAGCAGCTTTATGCTTTGGGTAATGTTCTTCACAGGCATTATACTCTTTTTGCTTCCGATGTTTTTCCTCAGCCGTGAAAAGAAGCTGAACTCGCAGGCTCCCACAAAGCTTGCCGCGCCTGCGTATCTTCTGGGATATGCTGCGGTAACAGCTGCCCTGCTGTACATTGTTGACGCTATCGACACCGAAAAGGTCTTCCATCACAGGTATCTGGGCGGTATCGGGCTTATCATTCTGCTCATCATTCTGACCCTCGGTCTGGGCTGGGCGGTGCTGTTCCGCGTCATTACGGCAATAATCCGCCTTATACGAAAAGCAGCGAATAAAACTGATCCATAAGCGCAAGAGCTTTTGGTTCTGCTTGTAAAATATATTTAAAAGGATCGTGATAGAAATGAAAAACACAGCGGAATTATTTGAATGGAAGGGCACGACCTGCGTAAAGCTCAGTGCAGGCGGCTATGAGGCATGGGTGGCCAACGAGATAGGCTCCAATGTTATCCGCCTCCGCGACAACGCAAACGGTCTGGAGTTCTTCCGCTTCAGCGAGGACAATACTGCCGATACCATAAAGCAGTCCGCAGAGGTATGGGGACTTCCCACGCTTTACCTGCCCAACCGCTTTGCAGACGGCGTGCTGAAGACCTCCGACGCTGTATATCAGCTTCCCGTAAACGAGAAGGCTCCCTACAACAACCATATCCACGGCTTCCTTCACAAGAGAGCCCACGAGGTTGTGGAATACAAGGCCGACGACAACTGCGCATGGGTAAAGACACGCTATGTATACGACGAGAAGGACGAGTTCTTCAAATATCTTCCCGTCCGCTTCACTGCGGAGTACACATTCACGCTGTCGGAGCAGGGACTTGAGCAGAATATCCGCTTCATCAACACCGACGGCGTAAAGGTGCTGCCCATGTCGCTGGCTTCCCATACGACTATCAGTTCGCCCTTCGTTGACGGCGCAAAGGAGGAGGATATCCGCCTGACAGTGCCCATAGGCAAGCGCTGCGAGCTCAACGAGCGCTGTCTGCCCACCGAGAACCTGAAGGTGCCCACCATGCACGATCTGGAGTACAGAAACGGCGTGAAGAAGCCCGTACTCCAGGTAGTTGACAACGAGATGTACTTCGGCGAGTATATAGATATCGACGGTGAGAAGTTCCACGGCGTCATCGCAGAGGATATCGCCAGCGGCAAGAAGCTCTGCTATGAGGTATCGGAGGAGTACGGCTTCTGGATAATCTGGAACGACCGCGGCTTCAATCACTACTTCTGTCCCGAGCCAATGACCGCAATGATAGACGCTCCCAACCTGAGCCTGCCTGCCGACGTTACAGGCTACCGCGAGGTAAAGCCGGGAGATGTTTTCGAGGCACACGAAAGATTTTTCACTAAGTTATAATTATATGGGCGGATATTATCCGCCCTTTCACGTACCGTACACAGAAAGGATCATACTATGAGAGCTTTCAGGATAACTGCATTATTATTAGCAGCAGCGATTTTTTCACTTAACACAGGCTGCAATCATGAGACGCCAGAGTCAAAAGTTGACGAGCCCACCACGGCTGCAATAGCTGACGATGAGCTGGATCTCAGCAAGCTGAGTACTTTCGAGCTCAGATCCGACGACCTGCATGACGGCGTATGGGATACGGTGATAACCAAGACTAAAAACGGCGAAAACCGTTCGCCCCAGCTCTCATGGGAGCCCGTTGACGGAGCTTCCTGCTATGCTATCTTCATGGTGGACACTACCGCTGCAAACTGGCTCCACTGGAAGTCCATAAGCGACAGTGATACCGTGCTTCCCGCAGGCTGGGCTCCCGCAGATGAGTATGTAGGCCCCTATCCGCCCGACGGCACCCATGATTATGAGGTGTTCGTGCTTGCGCTGAAGCAGAAGCCCGAGAGGATAAAAATGATATTTGATATGTCAAATCCCGAGATACTCAAATCCGCAAAGGAGATAGACGGTGACGACGGCAATATAATATCCTACGGTCATCTCACGGGTACCTACACCCACGGAGATTAAATCAAGGGCTGCAAATCCATATAGGGGCGGATATTATCCGCCCTTTTTGATCCGTCCGCATATGCGGGCGGTTTTTTATGGGCTGATATGTGACAAATGTATCACACTGCACAAATAAACGCCGCTCTGATTGTGCAGGTCTACAAAGGTGATTGATTTGTCACTTTTTCTGTTGACAAACTCATATCAGGGTGATATAATTGTCACAGAAAGTGATGAATACATCACACAAAATAAAAGCGTCAGTGAATGACGGAAAGGAACAACAATGAGCATAAGAAGTTTTTTTGAAGCAGATAACACAGCAAAAAAGCCCGCAATGAGCCTACACAGCTATCACAGATTTGCCGCAGCAGGCTTTCTGATGAGCGCCTTCACATTCCTGGGCATGGGCATGATAAACAAGCATAATTTCGTGGTTATGATTGTCCTGCTGGTACTGGCAGCTGTAGCGGAGCTGATACTCGCTGTCAGGTTTTTCGGCATGATCAAGGGACACACC
Organism: uncultured Ruminococcus sp.; assembly: GCF_947301925.1. Classification (GTDB taxonomy): domain Bacteria; phylum Bacillota; class Clostridia; order Oscillospirales; family Ruminococcaceae; genus Ruminococcus. The sequence goes on along the minus strand of NZ_CAMYUE010000008.1, from coordinate 23,381 downwards.
ATACAGCAGGCCGACGAGCTTGCACATCAGATACTGTATAAGGCAGGCAGAATGGCGGCAGGCGCACTTATAGTCATCGGCGGTATCATAGAGCTGATATTTGCCTGTACCGAGGGAAGCTTTACCATTAACAGCTCCAATGCGGCAGTTCTGTTTTTCGGAGTATGTCTGCTGGCGGCAGGACTGAAGAGCCTTTTCTTCGTGCTGCTTGACCGCACTGAGGACGGGGAGGAAGAATAATGGAAAAGACGAAGAAAAAATTCTCATATACAAACTTTCATACACTTGTATTTGTAATAGCTTCCACGCCCGTGACCCTGTATGTCTTTTGCAGAATTCAGGGCAAGACATACGGCGATAAGCTTTCCATACTCATAGGAATGGCTGTTTTGGCGGTATTGCAGGCGTTTGTTCAGTCAAGGTTCTACACATTGGAGAAAAAGGATGAAATGGTGCAGTACAACCTTGCAAAAGCCAACAGAATTACACTGTGTATCGTGCTGACCGTGCTTTTCGGGGCAGTTCTTGTTAACGACTATCTGGTAAAGGGACTGATATGCTCAGATTTCTGCTGGATAACGGTCATGGGAGCAATAGCGCTGAGGAGCCTGCTGTTCATGTTCTTTGATGCACCCGCCGGAAAGGATACGGAGGAAGAATAATGTCCGAGCTGAAAACAAAACTGAAGGAATACCGCGCAAAGCAGGATATGAAGCAGGGGGAGCTTGCGGAGCTGGTGGGAGTCCGCCGCGAGACCATAATCCGCCTTGAAAAGGGACTCTACAATCCCTCCCTGAAGCTGGCTATGGACATTGCAAAGGTCTTTGGCACCACCGTTGAGGAACTCTTTTTCTTTGAGGAATGAGCATAAGGCAATATGCACAAAAAACGGTCAGAAAATAATACACAGCAATTTTGGAATAATCTATTGTAATATAAGCGAAAATGTGATATAATATTACAAATGTGGGCTTTTTGTCCGCTTTGTCACCAAAAATAAAGGAGTAATATTATGAAGTTCGGATTTTTTGACGACGCTAAGAAGGAATATGTTATCAATTCCCCAAAGACTCCCTATCCGTGGATAAACTACCTCGGCAATCAGGGATTTTTCTCACTTATTTCCAATACAGCAGGCGGTTACTGCTTCTATAAGGACGCACGCCTCAGACGTATCACACGTTATCGCTATAACAACGTACCCCTTGATATGGGCGGACGTTATTTCTATATCAACGACAACGGAACCATCTGGAATCCCGGCTGGTCTCCTGTGAAGACACCCCTCGATTTCTACGAGTGCCGCCACGGTATGGGCTATACCGTTATCACAGGCAAGAAGAACGACCTGAAGGCTGAGGTAACATTCTTTGTTCCCCAGAACTATGACGGTGAAGTTCAGCAGGTAGTTCTCACAAACGAGAGCAAGGAAGCAAAGAGCTTCTCTATCTTCTCCATCGCTGAGTGGTGCCTCTGGGACGCACAGGACGACTGCACCAACTTCCAGAGAAACTTCTCCACAGGCCGTGTTGAGATCGAAGGTTCAACTATCTACCACGTAACAGAGTACAGAGACAGACGTAACCACTACGCTTTCTATACTGTAAACGATACCATCGACGGCTACGATACAGACCGTGATGCCTTCCTGGGAAGCATCTACAACGGCTGGGACAACCCCGAGACCGTAAAGGCAGACAAGCCCGCTAACTCATTTGCTGACGGCTGGTCACCTGTAGCTTCTCACTACAAGAAGGTGACACTGGCTCCCGGTGAGTCCAAGACACTCATCTATATCCTCGGCTACGCTGAGAACCCCCAGGACAAGAAGTTCGCTGCTGAAAAGCCTGCTGACCTCCTCACAAGAGAGACATGGGTGCTCAACAAGGAGAAGGCTTATGCAATGATCGAGAAGTACAACACTCCCGAGAAGGTAGCAGCAGGACTTGAGGAGCTCCGCAATACATGGAACGATCTCCTCTCCATCTTCAATGTAAACACACCTGATGACAAGGTAAACAGAATGGTAAATATCTGGAACCAGTATCAGTGTATGGTAACATTCAACCTTTCACGTTCCGCTTCATACTTCGAGAGCGGTATCGGCAGAGGCATGGGCTTCCGTGACTCCAACCAGGATATCCTCGGATTTGTTCACCAGATCCCCGAGCGTGCAAGAGAGAGACTTATCGACATCGCTTCAACACAGCTTTCAGACGGCGGCTGCTACCACCAGTACCAGCCTCTTACAAAGAAGGGCAACGCTGATATCGGCGGCGACTTCTCTGACGATCCGCTCTGGATGATCCTTTCTGTTGCAGCATATATCAAGGAGACAGGCGACTGGGGTATCCTGGACGCAAACGTTCCTTTCGATGATGATCCCAACGGCAAGCACACAATGCTTGAGCACCTCAACGTTTCCTTCTATCACATCGTAAACAACCTCGGACCTCACGGTCTGCCGCTGGCAATGAGAGCTGACTGGAACGACTGTATCAACCTTTCATGCTTCTCTGACACACCCGGTGAGTCCTTCCAGACCTACACCAATCCCAAGTTTGCAGCAGAGGGCGGCTACTCCAAGATAGCCGAGTCCGCATTCGTTGCAGCACTCTTCACATACACAGGTCCTGCATTCGTAGGAATCCTCCAGCACCTCGGCAAGGCTGACGAGGCTGCAAAGGCTCAGGCAGAGATCGACAAGATGAAGAAGAACGTTATGGAATCCGCATTCGACGGCGACTGGTTCATCAGAGCTTATGACGCAAACGGCGAGAAGATGGGCTCCAAGGAGTGCGAGGAAGGCAAGATCTTCATCGAGCCCCAGGGCTTCGCAGTAATGTCCGAGATAGGCAAGGATCAGGGCGCAGATATCAAGACCCTGAACTCCATCGACAAGTACCTCAACTGCGAGTACGGTCTCGTTCTCAATAACCCTGCATTCACAAAGTACTATGTACAGTACGGCGAGATCTCCACATATCCCGGCGGATACAAGGAGAACGCAGGTATCTTCACACACAATAATGCATGGATCATCTGCGCTGAGGCATATGCAGGCCGCGGTGACAAGGCATTTGAGTACTACAGCAAGATAGCTCCTGCATTCACAGAGGAGACATCTGATATCCACAAGACAGAGCCTTATGTATACGGTCAGATGATCGGCGGTAAGGACGCAAAGAACTTCGGTCAGGGCAAGAACTCATGGCTCACAGGTACAGCTGCATGGAACATGGTAGCTATCTCCCAGTACATTCTGGGTGTACAGCCTGTATTTGACGGCCTGAAGGTAGATCCCTCCATTCCTCACGAGTGGGACGGCTTCACAGCAGTCCGTAAGTTCAGAGGCGCAACCTTCAACATCACAGTCAAGAATCCCGAGCACGTTTGCAAGGGCGTAAAGTCTATGACAGTTGACGGCAAGGCAGTAGACGGTTGTGTTATCCCCGTATGCGAGGGCGGCACACACGAAGTTGAAATTATAATGGGTTAATGAAAAAGGACAGGCTTTGAGCCTGCCCTTTCTATATCGCGTAAATATGTATGGGCGGATATTATCCGCCCGAAAAATGTTATGTAGGGGACGCCGTCCCCGGCGTCCCGAAAAAAGCGTTAATCTAAAGCGTCTCTTAATTCTTCCTCGGAGTATCCATACATATAATCTTCGTCATATCCATTGGATTCCCAGATAAGAGCTGCGTCTTCAACACTTAAATCTTCACTTTCATCATCATCTTCTTCATAATCTTTTTGGTCATCATACATTTCATCTATATAACCTAAAGCACAACTGGCACATAATGTTTTTCCTTTTTTGTCTTCCACATCAGAACGATATAAATCACCAACAGATGAATCTGAATTAAAATAAGAATTGGCTTCGATAATGTCAAATTCACATCCGCATTCTTCACATTTATCATAGAAAATTCCGTCTACATCATCTTCCCACGCTTGCTCAAGACAATCTTTACATAATTCTTTTTTTATATAATCTGTCCAAATTCCTGTTTCATCACAAAAATCATTAACTTCATCTTCATCGATCACGTTTCCACACCATTCACATAATGCCATACTAATACCTCCTTTATTCTTATAAGGTTTTTAAACCTATATTATAATTATAACACATATGTAATCTAAATGTCAATATATGTGTTCAATATTTACAAAAACGTATATCATATTATCTGAGGTGATAATACCTGCCGATAAATCAATCTTCATATGAAAAGGCGGACTTAATGTCCGCCTTCATTATTTATATAGTCACTCAGTTAGCCAGGAACTTTCCGTCCGCGTCCGTGTTCATGCTGCCCGTGAGTATCATGATACCCTCGATAAGGCCCCATACACCGCTGACAACGCCGAGTATACCGCAGCTGAGAACGGTTATGAGCAGCTGAGCGACGGCCTTGCCGTAAAAGCCCAGGTAGAAATTATGTACACCAAAAGCGCCGAGGAGTATGCCCAGCACGCCGGCTGCTACCTTTGATCTGGTGCTCACGTCCTGATAGGGAGGCATACCGAACTGGTTATATCCCTGATTGTAGCCCTGATTATAGCCGTTGCTGCTGTACTGATCATAATATCCCTGATCGTTGCTCTGGTCGCTGCTGCGTGTGAAGTCCTGGGAATTGCCCTGAACATAGCGCATATCGTTGCCGCATTCGTCGCAGAAATTGGTATTGTCGGGAAGGTCCTTCCCGCATCTGTTGCAAATCATGATATCCCTCCGTTTTCGGGAACTGCTGCCGTGTCCCGACTCATTTTACATATTATAACATGAAATCCGAAGAAAATCAACAGTCGGAGCGCACAAACAGCGCTCCGATTTTTCTTTGTTGCAAATTCACAGGAACGTATGTTTATATTTGTGCAGGTATACAAAGTCGGAAAATATTTTTTTCTTATTCAACGGTTTTCGTTTGAATTTCACCCCTTTACGGCCCTCTTATGAACGGCGTCAACGTTCAGTACCGAAAGGAGGTCATATTTTTTTGAACAGAAACACAAAAGCAAGGCTCAACTCATTCTGCTGCAATTATGTTATCCTGGGCAGTGTGGAGGAGGCGGCTGTGAGAGCGGGCTTTCCCCGTGAGAGCGCTCTTTCGGAGGGTATCGGGCTGCTGAAAAATGAGGAGTGCCGACAGCTCATAGCGCAGCTGCGGCAGCTCCTTGCGGACAGCGGCACGGTAGCCGCAGGACTGAAGCGTCTGGCCTTCGGCAGCTGCACCGACGCGGTATACCTTGTATTCGCGGAGGAGCTTCCGCCTGCGGAGGTCATAGAAAAGCTTGACCTTTTCAATGTCTCCGAGATAAAACGGGTAAAGGGCGGAGGAGTTGAGGTAAAGCTCTTTGACAGGCTGAAAGCGCTGGAGAAGCTCTTTGAGCTGGAAAACGCATTCAGCGACCGTGATAAGGCGGAAAGCCTTATAAAAGCGCTGACTGCCGACGGGGAGGACGATATCTGTGACGGTATATGATTTCTCGCCAAAGCAGCGCCTTGTGATGAAGTGGTGGAATATGCGGAGCTGCGGCGGCCGCGACGCAATAATATGCGACGGCGCGGTGCGAAGCGGCAAGACTCTTTCCATGTCGCTGGGCTTCATATTCTGGGCAGCAAAATGCTTTAAGGGAGGCTATTTCGCCATGTGCGGCAAGACAGTGACCTCCCTGCGCAGGAACGTGGTAACGCCTCTGCTTCCGCTGCTCAGGGAATACGGCTTCGTCATCACAGAGAAGGTCAGCGGCAATTACTTTGATATGACCTTCCTCGGCAGCACCAACAGGGTGTACCTTTTCGGCGGCAAGGACGAAAGCTCCGCGGCGCTGATACAGGGCATGACCCTTTCGGGGGTATTCTTCGACGAGGTTGCGCTGATGCCCCGCTCCTTTGTGGAGCAGGCGCTTGCACGCTGCTCGGTGTCGGGCTCGAAGATGTGGTTCAACTGCAATCCCGACAATCCCTCCCACTGGTTCTACAACGAGTGGATAAAGAAACGCAGGGAGAAAAACGCCCTGTATATCCATTTCACCATGGAGGACAATCCCTCCCTTTCAAAGGCGGTCAGAGAGCGCTATGAGCGTATGTACTCGGGAGCCTTCTACGACCGCTTCGTTCTGGGCAGATGGACAGCCTCCCACGGGGTGGTATACCCCATGTTCAGCGCGGAAAAGCACGTTTTCAGCGGCCATGTGGAGTGCGAACGCTTTGTCATATCCTGCGATTACGGCACGGTGAACCCCTCCTCCTTCGGGCTGTGGGGGCTTCATGACGGAGTCTGGTACAGGCTCGGGGAGTATTACTACGATTCCCGCCGCGAGGGGGTATCCCGCACCGATGAGGAGCACTATGCGGCTCTTGAGGAGCTGGCGGGAGGCAGGAAGATCGACAGAGTAATAGTCGATCCCTCTGCGGCAAGCTTTATCGAGTGCATAAGGCGGCACGGGAGATTTCCCGTTATCAGGGCGGACAACGATGTTATATCGGGTATCCGTCAGGTCAGCACGGCTCTCAAGCAGGGCAGGCTCCGCTTTCACAGCTCATGCAGGGACATAATCCGCGAGTTCTCGCTGTACAGCTGGAACGAAAAGTCGGGAGCAGACGCTCCCGTAAAGGAAAACGACCACGCAATGGACGATATGCGCTACTTTGTGGCGGATATGGTCGGGAACCGTGACTGCGGCGAAGGCTTCATAGCGCTGTCCGTTCCCAGATAAGAACGCAGACGCCGTTCAGTACACGAAAGGAGGAAATATGAAGCTTTTTCAGAAGAACAAGACGCCGAAGGCTGTTCCCGAGCTCATAGGCGCACAGCGCAGCAGCGGCGGGAGCTTTTCCCTGCCGGGGACTGTTCAGCCCTGTGAAAAGGAGCTCTATGACAGGCTCCGCTGTGCAGTTCCCATTATTGACGCCGCTATCATGAAGATGATAAGGCTCACGGGAGGCTTCCGCGTTATATGCAGCGACGAAAGCCTTCAGCAGGAGCTGGACAGCTTTCTGGAAAACGTTCCCGTAGGACTTACGGGGCGTTCGGTGGGCTGCTTTGCGGACAACTTCCTTGACAGCCTTCTCACCTACGGCAGCGCTGTGGGCGAGATAGTCACCGACAGCGGTCAGCAGAGGATAGCGGGACTGTGGAACGGGGATATTTCCAAAGTCAGCATAGCTGCGGGAGGAGACCCGTTCAGCAGGAGCTACACCGTAAGGGCTCCCGACGGCAGCAGCCGCAGGCTCTCACATCCCGAACGCATAGTCTACGCCGAGCTCACAGGCGGCAATTCGCTGCTCAGGGGGCTCCCGTCACTCAGCGGCATCCTTATGAGGATATATCAGTGTATCGGTCAGAACTACGACCGCGCAGGCAATATCCGCTATGCAGTGACCTACAGACCCTCGGGTGAGGCGGCAGACATGATGAACACGGGAGAGAGGGCAAAGCAGATAGCCCGCGAGTGGGCAGACGGCATGAACTCGGCAAAATACGGTCAGGTAAAGGACTTTGTGGCGGTGGGCGACGTTGATATAAAGGTCATCGGAGCCGAAAACCAGCTCTTTGATACCAATGTGCCCGTAAGGCAGATACTTGAGCAGCTCATCGCAAAGCTTTCCATACCGCCGTTCCTGCTGGGGCTCTCCTGGAGCTCTACGGAGCGTATGTCGTCACAGCAGGCGGATATACTCACCTCGGAGCTTGAATACTACCGCAGGCTCCTGACGCCCGTGATATGCGACGTGGGAAACGCCTTCCTTGCTTCCATAGGAGCGGAGGCCTCATGCTCGGTAGAATGGGACAACATCAATCTTCAGGACGAAACAGCGCTTGCAGAGGCAAGGCTGAAAAACGCACAGGCGAGGGAAATAGAGCTTCGCCTTGAAAAGAATGAATAATACGGAGGTAAAAATATGTATAACGATATCAGACTTGAAAAGGGCCTTTACAATCTCAGCGGCAAGTCATTCACAGCCGCTCTCGAGGAGCTGGACCCCTCCTCGGCATACGCAGGAACTCCTCTCGAAAAGCTGGACGCCTTTGAGAGACAGCTCAAGCGCTTCAACATCAGGATAAGCGGTCCCGACTGCGACTGCGTTGAGAAGTTCTTCTCCACAACGGAGACAGCGGTGCTCTTCCCCGAATTCGTAACACGCTGTATCAGAAAGGGCTTCGACGAGACCGTGCTGAAGTCGGTATGCGCCGCAAAGACGGTATGTTCAAGCAGCCAGTATCTGGGCTGCGTGCTTGACGATTCCGAGGCCTACGCCGCCACCGATCAGGCGGAGACTCTTCCCGAGGCTACCGTGAGAGAGGGAACAACAGCTACCGTTCTGGAGAAGTTCGGCAGACTCATCAGCGCTTCATATGAGGCTGTACGCCAGCAGAGACTTGACGTTTTCGGCGTGATGCTCAGAAGCGTAGGCGTAAGACTTGCGGTATCCGTGGTGAAGAAGGCAGTTGCCGTACTTTCAAACGGTCTTACTCCCATTACCACAACAGCTCTTACCTATAACGATCTTGCGGCGCTCTACGGAGAGTTCGACTGCTTCGACATGAATACGGTGATAGCTTCTCCCGCCCTTGCCTCAAAGATAGCTGCAATGGAGCAGCTGAAGGACTGCAAGGCGGCTCCCGACGGCAGACTTATCCTGCCCTTCGGTGCTGAGCTGGTCAAGACCTCCGCTGCCGACGAGGATACCATCATAGGTATCGACCGTGATTTCGCGCTGGAATTCATCACCAGCACCGACCTTGTAATGGAGACGGACAAGCTCATCGACCGTCAGCTGGATCAGATGACTGTATCTATCACCTGCGGCTTCAGAAGGATAACTCCCGACGCAGTCAAGGTGCTTACGGTAACAGAGAACGAGTGATACGGTAAGCAGTGGACAGCGGGCGGCGGAACGCCGCCCCTGCACGGTAAATATGCAGGGGGCGATGAAGTCATCGCCCCTGCAAAAAATTTCCCGAAAGGAGAAATATATGGATAAGACTATTCTCGACAAGATAAACAGATTCACCCGCAGAAAGCTCAGCGAGGACGAGGTCTACGTCTTTTCGGTGATACTCTGCGACAACGATATCGACCGCGACTGCGAGCGCTTTTCCGACGGTGCTCTGGAGGCTCTCAGACAGCGCTTTATCGGCAAGACAGGCATATTCGACCACGATCCCTCCACCGTCAATCAGAACGCCCGTATTTTCCATACCGAGCTCATCACCGATGAGGAGAGAAAGAACGCCTGCGGAGAGCCCTACAAGTACCTGAAGGCTATGGCCTATATGGTGCGCACCGACGAGAACAAAAACCTCATCGCCGAAATAGACGGCGGCATAAAAAAGGAGGTCAGCATTTCCTGCTCGGCGGCAAAGCGTATATGCTCGGTCTGCGGCAATGACAAGAATGTTACTTCCTGCGCCCATGTCAAGGGCAGAAGCTACGGTGGAAGGCTCTGCCATACCGTCCTTGACGATATCACAGACGCCTATGAGTGGAGCTTCGTGGCTGTGCCTGCACAGGTAAACGCGGGAGTAACCAAGAAGTACAGCGAGGAGGACACGGTGAAGGCTGCGGTCTCCTGCATCTCCGAGGCAGATGACGAGCTACGCCGCGATATACGCAGACTGGCCTATTTCGCAGGGGGCAGGGCTGCCGCGGACATAGCCTCACTTTCGGCGGCAGGCCTTACCACCAAGCAGCTCATAGCTCTACGCAGATCCTTTGAGGAGCAGTGCGGACGGGGCAGGGCAGAGGTGCAGCTGGCTCCCGACGCGGAGGAGACCGACCCCACAGAGGGATTTTCCATGAGATAGGAGGGAGATTATGGATATAAGTGATATCACCGAGATATTTGAGCTTTTCACAGGCGAGGAAAACGGCATTGAATACTTCAGGATAATAAATCTCGCAATGTACGAGACGGGCATGATGCTCCGTCCCGACGCGGGCAGGACCGATACAAGGCTCAATTACCTTGCCGCAGCCATAGCATATTACAGGTTCCAGCAGATACTTGCCGCAAGAGAGCGCGCAGCCGTTACCTATGCGGGAAAGGTGCTGAAGGAATCGCAGAATACCGCCTATGAGTATTCAAAGCTGCTGATGAAGGACTATATGCAGATATGCAGCGACCTCATCAAGCCGCAGGGCTTTATATTCAGCAGCTTCTCCGGCGGAGAGGAGGCATTGTCATGATGAGAGAGCTTATAAACGATATCATCGTAAAGCTGCGCAGACAGGGCGTTGAGGATATTTACAGCGCCTTTGACGCAAAGGCCGTTGACCATAAGGGCGGCGGCTTCTTCACGGTGGTGGGCTTCAATTCCTTTGAAGCCTCGTCGCCTATCTATTCGCCGTATACGGTGTATATGCCCTTCAAGGCCGAGGCGGATATAAAGGTGACTGCACCAAAAAGCAGCTCCATGACGGAGCTCTACGACTATTACGACAGCAGGATATCAAAGACCGTTGAAGGTATGTCGGGACTGACCTGCCGCCTTTCGGGCATGAGCGTCAAGTTCGACAGCAATATACAGCGCCTTGTGCTGGACGTAAGGCTTGCGGTCAGCGGTATCTCAAGGACAGAGAGGAGCCCGTCATGAGCAGTACAGCGGCTTTTTCGGAGCGCAGGGCCGAGCCTGTTGCTATCGGCGGTATAACCCTTTACTGCGAGAGCTTCAGGATATCCGCGGCAAGGGTAATGAACGAGGAGTCGGCTGCTGACGGCAGCACCGCCGTGACGAACTCGGCCTACAGGAGCAGCAGGCTCACCTTCAGGGGAAGGGTATGCACTCAGGGCGCTCCCGGGGATTTCATTCTCGGCCTCAACGGGCTGGTACACTCGGCGGCGGCCTTTACCATAGAGTATACGGGGCTGGTTTTCAGCGGCTGCCGTATGCTGGCCTACACCCTTGAGGACAAGGGCGGCGAATGGGCGGATATATCCGTTACCGTTGCAACTGCGGAGACCATAACGAGGGGGAATGTAGCATGACGGCGGTGCTTACGGTAAAGACCGCAGACGGTACTTCCCTTGCGGAGAACACAGTTCTCAGCTTTATGTTCGATAAGGACAGATATACTCCTTATACCACACTGAGGGCAAGAGTAAAAGCGGAGCACAGCTCCTTTGAGGAGGCTGCGGAGGTACTGCTCACAGTGGGCGGTCATACCGTTCATCACGGTCTCATCGACAATATCCGCTGGGAGAGCAGGAAAGGCGAGCGCTTCATGAGCGTAAGTTCAAGGGGCTTCACCTCTCTGCTGACCCAGAACCAGATAGAGCCGGGACTGAAAATGAACATATCCTTCAATATGCTCATGGATAACTTCTACACCCTGCCCTATGTGACCCATGAGTACAATGCCGACGACAGCAGCTATATCTATGTCCGTCCAAATACCTCCATGTGGGACGCGGCGGCAAATCTGTCATACAAGCTGCTGGGCACATATCCCTACATAAGGGGCACCAACACGGTGAGGATAAGTTCGGAGGCATCTCCCGCAAGCTTCGACCTGCGCGGCGCGAAGCTGCTTTCCCTGGGGACGGAGCTTACGGACAGCCGTCTTGCCAGCGGCTATCATATGGCCAATATGGGCGGCACCTACGGGGACTTCGACCTCACCGACAGCGATGTGGAGCGGCTGAAGATCGTAAGGCACAAATACTTCGATCTGGATATGCGCTTCCTCTATTCGCCCCAGCAGGCTCTTGTGTACCGCGACAAGTACGACTTCCGCGGACAGAAGAGGGTATTCTGCTCCTACGGGGGCTACGGCGGCGAGGATATATCAGACCTTGTCAGCTTCGGCGCCGTCAGCGGCGGACGTATCGGCTCTGTCAGCATAAGCGGCAGCAGCGCAGGCATAGTCACCGAAATCGGCGTATACACGGACAAGTTCCCCTCATGAAAAATATCCCGCAGCGGTTTTCATGCTGCGGGATATTTCTGTGTATAGGACGTCAGGTCATGAGGGACCTGAAGAAGCTGCATTCGTCGTCGTTGGCCTCCTGAGCCTGTGGGAGACGTACATTGCAGTGGAAAACATGACCAAGGGGCTCCTCATCGGTGCCGTAGAGCTTGTACTCGTATCTGACTCCTGCTCTGTCAAGGCTCTCCATGAGGTACTGAGGCTCCTTTACAAGGAAGTCGCCCTTTGCGGTCATTATGAAGCAGGGCGGGAAGCTGCCGCCGACTATGTTCACCATGTTGAGCTTGTCAAGTATGGCGGGATAGTCCTGCTTTCTGATGAAATCCTTCAGTGATCTTACCGTGGCGGTATCCTCTATCCTGTAGATGCCGCAGTTCAGCGCAAGACCCTTTATTTTCAGTCCTTCGGGGACTTTGAAGCTGTAGTTCTTCGCATATTCCTCATCGGTGACTATACAGGCGTAGAGGCCTATGCCCAGGGCTCCTGCGGAGTCTCCCACGCCGAAGATATTATCGGTGTCGAAGCCGTATTTTTCAGCGTTTTCCAGCAGCCAGCAGAACACCTCGTTGGTGTCCTCAAAGGGGGCGGGATAGCGGTATTCGGGGGCGAGCCTGTAGGAGTAGTTCACTACTGCGAAGCCCCGCTTTGCAAGCTCCATGCAGTAGAACTGGTATACGTTCTTGTCGCCGTATACCCAGCCGCCGCCGTGGAAGCTGACTATAACGGGGAGCTTGCCCTTTTCCGACTTAGGACGGTATACGTCCAGGATATCCCATTTTTCCTTGCAGCCGCTGCTGCCGTATCTTATATCGTCAAAGCGTTCCACCTCGGGGGGAGTTGTGAGTCCTGCGTCCCTTTCGGTGTCGCTTTGTGTACACATTTTTCTGAATATGTTGCTTTTTACAGACATGGTGCCTCCTTAAAGTGACTTTATCCTCTCGGCGGAATCGCTAATCTCAGCCCATGAATAATCTATCATGTATTCGCCGTGATAGGAGTTCATGGCGGCGGAATCTCCTGCGAACAGGTCGTAGAGGTCGCAGTCGACCGCCTCCTTGTTCACCTGTATCTGGCGGTTCTGCTTGATTATTACGTTGTGGAAGCCTGCGGCCTCGATATCCTTTATCAGGTCGGAGACGTACTGCGACACCTTCTTTGAGGTGGGACGGTCGAAGTCCTCCACCTCCAGCACGTCGGAGGCTATCTCCTTGCTGGTGACGGGATAGCCGCACTGGTCTATGAGGTAGGCGAATATCTCCTTGGAAATGGTGCGTGAGAACTTCAGCGGGGTATCGTCGCTGCCGAAAACGCGGAAGTTTCCGAAGGTGCGTATCTTCAGCTTGTCGCTGTGCTTCTTTTCCTGCTCGGGGTGATATCTGAAGTTATCGAATTCGTTGCGGATATCCTCCTCGGTATAGGGCTTCATTATGTAGCCGCTGGGACGCATCTGTATGGCGGCAAAGGCATATTCCGAATAGCTGGTCACGAATACTATATTGCAGTGGGGGGAGTGCTTTTTCAGCTCGATGGCCACCTGTATGCCCGACATCTTGCCTATGCGGATATCAAGAAAGGCTGCGTCGAAGCTGTCCTTCTCCTCGTATTCGAGGAACTGTGAAGCACGGCGGAAGGCTACTATCTCGGCTTCCGGATTTACCTTGTGCAAGGTCTCGACCAGCATCTGGAGTGCGTATCTTTCATCGTCAATCGCCAGTATTTTCATCGTGATTCTCCTTCGGGATAAGTATGATACATTCTGTTCCCTTGTCGGGAACGCTGTTTATTATGAGTTCGCCGCCGCACTCGTCCATAAGGCGCTTGCGGACGTTTGCGATGCCCACATGGCTGTCATCCAGCTCTTCGAGGGCTTCGGTGTCGAAGCCTGCGCCGTCGTCGGTTATGGTTATCCTATGGTACATATCCGTCTCCTCGGTGGTGACCCTGACGGTTCCGCAGCCGCTCTCGGAGCCGTTGATGCCGTGCTTTACGGCGTTTTCCACCATTGGCTGGAGGGTGAGTACGGGGAGGGTGAACATATCGTCCTTTATGTCGAATTCAACGTTGAGGTCCTCGTCAAAGCGGAGCTTTTCAAGGGAGAGGTATACCTTTGTGTGCTGGAGCTCGTCCTTGATGGACACAAGTCCCTTCTGGCTGAGAGAGTCAACGTTCTTCCTCAGATACTTTGAGAAGTCTATGAGGGCGTTCTTTGCCTTCTGGGTGTCCTTGTCGCAGAGGTATATTATAGAGGTGAGGGAATTGTACATGAAATGTGGCTGTATCTGTGAGAGAGCTACCACGCGGCGGCTCCTCTCCAGCTCAAGCTCGCTGGTACGGAGCTTGATCTTGGTCTCGCTGTGGTAAATGGCTACCAGATAGAAGTAGTAGATGATAACGTCGAGGGCTACTATCTCGTCCATAAGATCCACCACGATATAGGCGGCTTCAAGGTAACATTCAAGTATGGTCAGGAAAACGATGAATACAACCGCGATACCCTTGCTCATCTTCTTTTCCTTCAGGAATACTATGGAGTATCTCAGAAGGAGAAGCAGGTAGATCATGCCGACAAAATAGGGCATGAGGAAAAGGGGACCGTCACTGAAATCGAGGTGCCTGTTGTAGCTGAATATTATCTTGGGGCCGAAGAGGTTTAGGATCTCGCATATTATGAGCACCAGCTCGGGTATGAAAAGTATGTACTTCTTCTTTACGGGGGTTATGAGGAGCAGCTCCACATAGGCTATCATGGGGAAAAGTATATGCTCTATGCAGGAGCGGAAATAGACGAAGCCCGTGGCCGCGTCGCCTCTGTAGTCCATGTCGGGGTCGTAGACGGAATTGAAGAACCATTCCTTCAGCTCGGTATTGACTACGATTATGGACAGCATAACAACGATTATGGCGATATGCTCTGTACCGTAGGGACGCTCCTTGCGGTTCTCTATGAGCATTATGACGATGCCGAGTATCATGGCTGCCGAAACGAAATTGTAGGATATAAGGTGAGACATCAGCTCCATACAGCCGCCCCCCTGTCATTAAAATAAATATATAATAGCATTATATCACATTATGCACTGTTTGTAAAGAAAAGAATTGCTGTTTTTTGTGAGTTTTTTTCGGGGAAAGGGGAAATGAGGACTTTGCGGGCCGCGATTTTTCCGCTTTTGTGGAGTTTTTACATGATTTTTTGCAAAAAAGCCGGAAAAACAGCGTTTTTGTTGAACCGTGTGGAACAGGCTGTGATATAATACTTTTGGGATATGATATGTATATATCGTGATTGTAGATAAGCGGAGGCGTTTGTGCCGCAGCACGGCAGGGGGGTTACAGTCGTGGTGCGTTATGTTGATATCGCCGCTGTCGGCCTGACGCTTCCCTTGCTACGTTTCCTCTCAGTGTTTTTTAGCTCCGCCCCTCTCATTCAGGCGGAGCATTGAAAGCGATAATTTCTTTCAAGGGGTTGTATTTATCTTCATTGTTCATAAGTTGTGTATGCGCAGTCATAGTGACTGCGCACTTTTTTTGTCTCCGCAGGGTTTAACGGAATGTTCATTTTTGGCTTCTGCAATATAGTATTCTCATTATATCCGATAATGTCATAACGCTGTAAATCCATTGACACCGTATTTCTTAAATGCTAAAATGAACTCGGAAAGAAAA
This sequence comes from uncultured Ruminococcus sp., assembly GCF_947301925.1. Lineage (GTDB taxonomy): Bacteria > Bacillota > Clostridia > Oscillospirales > Ruminococcaceae > Ruminococcus. The sequence goes on along the minus strand of NZ_CAMYUE010000008.1, from coordinate 7,772 downwards.
CATGACCGTTGATTTTTCAAAATAAACACAGAAAGGAAGATCACAGATGAAAGCAATGAAAAAGACTATGGCAGGTCTTTGTGCGCTGTTCATAAGTCTGGGCTGCTGCTCCGTTTCAGGCACTGCGGAGAGAGCGGGAAAGGCTTATGCGGCCTCAGAGGACATCTCGCAGACCATGGAATGGGGCACCCTCAAAATAGGCGGAGGCGGCTTCGTTTCGGGAATCGTTACAGGCAAGAAGGATATGTACGCAAGAACGGACGTAGGCGGCGCGTACAAGTACAACTATGACACAGAGAGCTGGGAGCAGCTCTTCGGCTTCATCAATGAGGCGGACCGCGGTCTCCTCAGCGTTGACGCTATGGCCATTGACCCCACAGACGACAATACGGTCTATTTCCTCTGCGGCTGCGCTTACTTCTCCTCGGAGAAAACGGTCATCTTCAAGACCACCGACGGCGGCAGGACCTTCAAGGAAATAAACGTTACCAACCTCATAAAGGTAATGGGCAACGGCGACGGCCGTCAGTGCGGCGAGTCCATAGCCGTAGACCCCGATAACCCCAAGATAATCTACGCAGGCGGCGACGTTACTGCGGACAAGAACTCAAAGTCCGCCCTCATCAAGTCCACCGACGGCGGCGAGACATGGGAGCCCGTTATCGGCTACGATCAGCTGGGACTCTTCGACAAGACCACAAAGTGGCCCAAATGGACAGAAAATATCGCCCGCTGTACCCTTGAAGGAGAATACAACCTCCAGAACGGCGTGGCTGCTATCGCTATAACAGGCGGCAAGGTGTATGTTGCCACTTCAAAGACAGGTGTCGCAAATATCCACGTTGCCGACGTGAAGGACGATGAGTTCTCGGTGCTCTCAAAGGAGCTGCCCACAAATCTGTTTCCGTCCAGGATCAATCTCGACGCCAACGGTGACCTGCTCATAACATATATGCTGGGTCTTGCCTTCGGCGGCGGACAGGGCGGCGGCTTCCGCTATTCGCCAAGGACAGGAAAGACCACACATCTTTTCAGCAGGCTCCCCGGCGAGCAGGATCCCACACAGATAGTCGAGGCTCTTGATGTGGGTCTGGGCTCTATCTGGGCAGACCCCACAAATCCCGATCACCTTATCGCAGGAAGCTGCGGAAGCTGGAAGGATCAGGAGTGGGAGCCCTGGACAGAGGAGCACGGCCCTGCATGGGGCGACCAGTACTTCCGCTCATTTGACGGCGGACAGACCTGGCAGAACTTCACTCCCGGAAAGACCAAGGGCTGGGAACAGCCTCTCATATCAAATTATCTCCGGGACGGCGGCTATTCGTGGATAAGGGACAAGGCCATCCACTGGTCGGGCACTGTAGTGACAGACCCCAGAGACCACAACAGGATGTTCATAACCTCGGGCAACGGCGTTTTCATCGCAGAGAATATCTGGAGCACCGACGAGGATAACCTCCCCACCTTTACCTTCAACCCCGACGGTATAGAGGAGGTAGTTTCCCTTGACTTCGTCAGCACGGAGGACGGCCTCGACCTGTCGGCTATCGGCGACTACGACGGCTTCGTACACACTAAGGTGGACGAGATAGGCCTTCAGTATCAGCCAAATATGGGCTCGACCTCGGCTATTGCCGTATGCCCTCAGAACACGGACGTATGGGCAAGAACCGCCAATGGTGACGGAAATAATACAGGCAGCGGATACTATACCACCGACCGCGGCAAGACATGGAATGTGTTCGAGCCTGCCTGCACAGGCGGAAAGCTCTCCATAACGGAGCTGGCAAAGGGTAAGTACAGGATAATAAATACCAGCGCAACAGGTGCGGTCTCCTACACTGACGACTTCGGCAAGACCTGGAACAAGAGCACAGGCATAAATGCCACCAAGGGAGTATATACTCTTGTTGATCCCAAGGATCCCAAGATCGTTTACGCAAATGTACTGAAATATAACGAGTACTGGTCTTCAAATCCAAATCTCAAAGAGCCTCCTCTTGAGGACGCTCACTACGCATTTGCTGTCAGCACCGACTACGGCGCTACATTTACCGAGACCACCCTTTGCAGGTACGATATGTGCGATAACACAGGCGATCCTGCTTACCTCGGAAACGGAAAGGTAGCTATTGCGGCAGGCTGGTACGGTATGTACGTCATATCCGACGGCGGCAGGAACGTCAGCAAGCTTGACAGCGTATCCTATGCGAAGTGCGTTGGCTACGGAGCTCCCGAAAAAGCAGGCGGCGTGAATACCCTGTTCATATACGGCAAGCCTCAGGAGGACGACAAGGAGGGCATCTACCGCTCCACAGACGGCGGCGCTACATGGGTATGTATCAACACAGACCATCTCTACGGCGGCACAGGCAACGGCAACTATCTTGTGGGCGATATGGACGAGTTCGGCAAGGTGTATATGTCAACTGTAGGCTGCGGTATCGTCTACGGACAGATAGCAAGCGGAGAGAAGCCGCCTGTGACAAAGACCACAACGACTACAGCAAAGCCTGTGGTAACCACTACAACTACTACCTCGGCTCCTGCTGTTACCGGCAAGAACTACAAGGCAGGGGATTCCAACTGCGACGGCAAGATCGAGCTGGCAGACGCTATCCTCATCATGCAGGCTCTGGCCAACCCCAACAAGTACGGCCTCAACGGCACCGATAAGGGGCATCTGACCGCTCAGGGCAGAGAGAACGCAGACTGCTCCGGCAGCTTTGACGGTATGACCTCAAGCGACGCTCTGGCTATACAGAACTTCCTGCTTCACAAGATAGGGGAGCTCCCCGAGAAATAAAGATCATCAGCCCGCAGGTATTTCGGTGAAATGCCTGCGGGTTTTCTGCTTTGGCGGCAATTTTTGGCAAAAAATGAAAAAATCGCAAAAAATAAGCGGTTATATATGGAAAAAACTGTATATTTGTCAATTGACGGAAGTATTTTTGTTTGTTATAATATATTTGTAATTTGATTTTGTTCAAATATCCAAGGAGGTATGAGAAATGAAGAAGAATCTGAAAGCTATCGCAGTCCTTCCCATCGCTGCTGTTCTGCTGGTTGGCTGCGGCGAAGCAACTATCAATCCCAACGACTACCTGAAGGTAGAGTTCAATGGCATGGACACTATCGCCACTGCCGATTATGAGATCGATTACGAGAAGATGGTAACCGATAACCTCAAGGCATTCGGCATCAAGAGCAAGAAGGACGATCACGCTATCGAGAGAGCTGTTAAGAAGCTCCAGAAGTATCTCGGCGGCGAGCTCGACAAGACAAGCTCACTTTCAAACGGTGACGAGATCGTTTTCGAGTGGGACGACGATGATGTTGAGAAGCTTGAGAACAAGTACAAGATCAAGCTCAAGCTCAGCGACAAGACCATCACTGTAAAGGACCTTGAAGAAGCTAAGAAGTTCGATCCCTTTGAGTACCTTGATATCACATACAGCGGCGTAGGTCCCGACGGCCAGCTCAGCTTGGACTACGACAAGCTCCCTGTTGACTATATCTCATTCTATGCTGATAAGAGCTACGGCCTCAGCAACGGCGACAAGGTAACAGTTACATTCGGCTACGACGAGGACGACACCAAGGACGAGTGCTTCCGTCAGGGTTATGTTCCCGAGAAATTCGAGAAGGAGTTCACCGTTGAGGGTCTCCAGCAGTACGTTACAAAGATCTCCGAGATCGAGAAGAAGTCCTACGACAAGATGGACAAGTACGCTCAGGATCGCTTCATGGAAGATGTTGAGGACAACTGGGAGAAGAAGAAGCTTGAGGATATCGAGCTCCTCGGTGTAAACCTCTATATCCCCAAGGAAGAGAACTACAGCATGAAGAATGCTCTCTGCTATGTATACAAGGTAACAACAACTCTTACCAAGGAAGCAGGCGGAGAAGAGGAGGAGCCCACTACAGAGGCTGCTACCGAGAAGGCTACAGAGGCTGCTACTACAACTGCTGAGGGCGCAACTACCACAAAGGCAGGCGAGACAGCTACTGAAGCAACTACCGAGAAGGCTACAGAGAAGCCTACCGAGGCAGCAAAGAAGGGCGAGAAGGTATACTACTACTTCGCTTGGTATCAGAACGTTCTCTCACCCGGTAACGATGACAGCGATTATGACGCTTCAAGCTACAACGAGCCCAGCTACTCCAACTTCTTCGGCGTTTCAGGCGACGCATTCGCTATCGACGACGTTCTCTATGTAGGATATGAGAACCTTGACGATCTCTACAAGGCTGTTGAGGACAAGTTCTACTATGAGTGCAAGAAGGAGACTAATATCAAGAAGAACTAAGAGCTTCTGCTATAATATCCGTAAGATAAAGCCCCGAGGCATTATGCCCCGGGGCTTTGTGTTTATCCGGCTGCTGTTTGTAATTGCAGGGACGGCATCCTCGATGTTCCATCAGGGGACGCCCTCACTTGCAGGGCGTCCCTCTCCCGAAAACAATTCACTGGATTGTTTTCGGGATTCACACTTGCGGAGCGCCTGATGTATTCAGGGCGCTGCCCCGAACCCCGCAAGGGCTGTCAGCCCTTGACCTGACCAAAGGGTTGTAAACCCTTTGGAATCCCTTTCATGGAGCCAGCAAAGTTAAAGTGTAAAGTTTTGCTTTGTATCAGCTACCGAAGTATGACAAGGCGTTCCAGCTCTGTCTTTGCGCTGCGCCAGTCGGGAGACATACGGTCAAGGAGAGCGTAGAAATCTGCCGAGTGGTTCGGATATATGAAATGACAGAGCTCATGGGCTACCACATGGGCGATACAGCGGGGCGGAGCTTCAATGAGCCGCCTGTTCAGCACTATCATGCCCTTTCCGTAATGACAGCTTCCCCACCTTGCTTTCATGGTCCTGATCTTTAGTGCGGGCAGATGTATCCCCAGAGGTTGGAAGTCCTGCCATACCTCCTGAGTTATCGCCGTCAGCTCCTCGCTGCACCGCTTCGCCAGCCATTGGCTGTAAAGCCTTTCTATGCGTTCCGTGTCGGCTGCGTCCTTTAACATGATATATATGCGTTCATCATCTGACGTGACCTGCTGTCGGTCTGATTGTATCACCTTCAGCTCCATATCCCGCCCCAGCAGCTTCACCGCAGCGCCGTCGGTGTAAACAGGGCGGGGGACTGCTTCTGCGCGGCTCCTGTAGTACTCCTGCGCCTGTAATATATAGCGGCTTTTCTCGGCAATGAAGCACTCTATCTCCCTTACGGGAACATACCGCGGCGCAGATACATACACAGTGCAGTCCCTGCGGACATGAAGGTTTATGTTTTTGACCTTCTTGCGTTCGAGGATATACTCTATGGCTCCGCTGGAGGTCTCTGCCCTGCGGAGCTTTCCTGTCTCTGCCATTGTATCAGTAAAGGGCGGAATTGGGCGGACAGCGTCTTATGCCAAGCTGTCCCGAACGCACCAGCCAGCTGATATTGCCCGCTATTACCTGCTTGGGTACTCCGAAGGCTGCGGACAGCGCCGATATGGCCGCCCTTGTGTTATATGTGCCGTTTCTCAGCACTGTTGCCGCTATACTGCCTCTTATGGCTGCGTTTATTACGGTTCTGTTCATGATATCAACCCTTTCTGCGGTATACCGCTCTCTTGTTTCTGTTGAGTCCTGCGAATTCCAGCTCGCTGCTGTACTCCGATTCCACCAGCTGGAAGAACTTCTTGCCGAACTGGCCTGCCTCTCCGTTGGGAAGGTCCCACCTGTCGCCCAGTATCTCGGGGACGGTGAAGCTCTCTCCTGCATTGTACTTTTTCAGCGCTTCCTTTATGGCGTCAAGGGGCGTGAGCTTTACCGCATCGGGAAAGAGCTCCATGCGGATATAGTCCTGCAATGAGAGTCGTTTTTCCTCGGCGCGTCCGCAAAGGAGCTCATAGCTCTCGTCGGACAGGGAGAATTTTACTATCTTTGACATGGTATTCACCTCGGCATGGTATATAAGTACGCATGGTACAAACCCTGCGTTTTCTATATTATAACACAGCAATTATCATTTGTCAATACCCAAAATCAGATAAGTCAGGACAGGCAACAGGCTGATACGAAAAAACGGATCAGATAACTGATCCGGTTTCGTTTATATTATTTGCTCTTGCCATGCCTGATTGTATCAAGCTGCTTTTTTATTTTTTTCCTTACGTGTTCCGATGAATTCTCTTTACCGTGAGCGGGAAGGAAAAGACGGCACCCTGTATTGACAAGTCTGATCCATGATCCTGCAACTTCGTCAGGATGTTCAGCGAATGGAGGAAAGATCTCTCCGTTTACGGAGCGTACCATGCAATCACCTACCAGCGCTATCTCGTTATCCACAATAATACTGACAGAACCGTCAGTATGTCCCGGAGTAGATATTATCCGTGCATTTATACCGTATTTTTCCAGGGTCACACCATCGCTTACAGGTACAGCTCCGGGACATGGAGGGAATTTCTGAAACGGCAGGATAATTCTTCTTGAATTGATAAACCCGACAGCCCGCCTGAACGGCTGAGCCATACCGTCGGGAAGATATGTGTACCCTTTTCGCAGGCCCTCATAGTCTTTTTCATGTATCAGGACATCGCATTTGTATTTCCTTCTGAAAAATTCCGCATTCCCTGCATGGTCGAAATGATTATGCGTAAGCACCACAGCAGAAGGCTTCTTGATACCGTTCTTCTTCATAGCTCTTTCAATAATGGATCTTTCCGCTCTGATACTTGTGTCGACTAAAACTGCGTTGTTACCTTTAACAATAAAATAACAGCTGCATCTGAAGTTGTTGAGCCTTATTACTTTAGTTCCTGATACGGTTGTCCATGTGTGCATCGTTATATCCTCCTTTTGCATGAGCTGAAGTGCTGTTGAGCCATAGATCACCGCCGATAAATAAAAGCGCATACTCCTCTTTGGAAAGAGGCAGGACAATACTATTCGCTGACCTTTCCTGCTTTCAGTCTGGCCAGATAATCCTTTGTCTCGGCGGAGACAACTCCCGAGAGCATTATTATGGCGATGACGTTGGGTATGGCCATGAGACCGTTGAATATATCGGCTATGTTCCACACCGCTTCTACTGCAAGATACGGTCCTATGAATACAGCTGCTATATATATCCACCTGTATATTGCTGTGACCTTCCTGCTCGCTCCTGTCAGATAGGACAGACAGCGCTCGGAATAGTAGTTCCAGCCAAGGATCGTAGTGAAGGCAAATACCGCAAGACAGGACATAAGTATGAATGAGGAGATCTTTTCACTGAAGGGGAGTCCGTAATCAAAGGCGTCCATGGTTATCATAACGCCTTTGAGCCCGGAGGTGTTGTGGCTTCCCGACATGATTATGGCAAGTCCCGTCATGGTGCATACGATTATGGTATCTATGAAGGTGCCTGTCATGGTGACAAGTCCCTGGCGGACGGGCTCCTTTGTCTTTGCGGCGGCTGCGGCGATAGGTGCCGAGCCGAGCCCTGCTTCATTGGAGAATATGCCTCTTGCCACGCCGCTTTTCACAGCCTGCATCATTACCGTGCCGGCGGCGCCGCCTGCTGCGGCTTTGAAGCTGAAGGCGCCTCTGATTATGGAGGCGAATGCCGAGGGTATCTCTGTGATGTGGCAGATTATTATGGCGAGACAGCAGCCTGCATAGGCTATTATCATCACGGGCACAACTACCTCGGAGACCGTGGCGATACGCTTTATGCCGCCGATAACTATGAGGGCGGTAAGCAGGGTTATAAGAGCTCCCGCAATGACCGTTGTCCATGTGTAT
>NZ_CAMYUE010000007.1 GCF_947301925.1 uncultured Ruminococcus sp. | reverse complement strand
ATAGATCCTAATTCGTCTACGACCACTTCAACAACAAGCGGTCCGATAGATCCTAACTCATCTACGACCACTTCAACAACAAGCGGTCCGATAGATCCTAATACATCTACGACCACTACAACAACTATCCCCAACTACGACAGATCTTATGCTGTAATCCAGACAGTACCCGGCTACTACTTCAGCCACGACAGCGGTATCCGTGCAAACGGACAGCCCGGCGGCTTCAACAAGAACCAGGTAACTGTTATCAAGATCATTGACGTTCTCAAGGACGGCACAGAGATCGAGAGAACAGACGTTGATAAGAACAACATCAACTTCAACGGCGCTACTCCGAACTCAGCATATAATGCTCGTACACACATTGAGGGACAGGCAACCATCACAGACTTCAAGTATGACATTCCTGTATACTACGGCTCGATGGCACTTACAGACAAGAGCGGAGCTCCGCTGACTGTACCTGCTTACATCGGCGTAAAGGGCGATGTATCACTTGATAACCTTGTTAATGCAGTAGACGCTTCAGCAGTTCTGAAGTACTATGCACAGACACAGACAAACGGACAGACAGGTGACGATGTTATCTGTACAACAATCGGTTCAGGATTAGAGGTAACTTCACCTCTTGATGAGCTCGACCAGCTCGCAGCATTCCTCGGCGATGTAACCGAGAACGAGTGGGGCGAGGACAACTGGAAGCTCAGAAAGACTGACAGAACCCTCGACGCTGTAGACGCATCCAACATCCTTGCATTCTATGCAGAGAGACAGAGAAGCGACAACGACGGCGTATCTGACTACGACCTCTGGAACGGAGTGCTCGGAGACAAGAGATTCGGAAACTGATCCGTTAAGAAAAAAGCAGGCCATTACGGCCTGCTTTTTTACATTTTTTACAGCTTGACGGCAGGAAAATATGGTGATATAATGACATTGCAGGAACAAAGCAAACGGCGTAAAACAGCCAAATAATACAGAAAGTTCATTTTCGGAAAAATATTACTTCTGATATATATTCATATTGTGAAATAAGCACAAAAATGAATGTGATTAATCGTCAATTATTTTTGAAAAAAATCCCCACTACTGCTTGACTTATTGCTGTTTGTGTGATAAAATGTAGTTATGAATTTCTGGGCGAACTGTATGCTGATGCAGATAGCTTGCCCGAAATGAAGCCTAACGCAAAGGTCGGCTTGCACATAATGCCGCGCTCTTTGACGAAGGGGAATAAACATGTTAGAGAGGTATAGGACGATGAAGAATTCATTATTCAAGAGAGCTATTGCCACAGCAGCTGCTGTACCGCTCGCTCTCACACAGTGTCTCACTTATGCAAATGCCGTATCAACAGATACTATCCAGGTTCCTGCAGCTGTGCAGGCAGACAGCGAGGCTCTCACTCTTGAGAAGCTCCTTTATATCCCTGTTGACCAGACAGTTTCAAAGTGGAACCAGACAGCTACTAACAGCCTTGCACTTGTAGAGGCTAAGGAAGGTACAATTGACCTGACACCTTATGTTGACGATATCGTTGCTAAGTCAGGCGAATTCGATGAAGTAGTAAACAGAATACTTACAAAGTATGTAATTCCCAACGGTATCACATACGAGATAACAGGCTCAAACGACATCATCATCAAGGGCAAGGTTACTTCACCTGTACAGTATGACAAGTGGAGAAACGGCCCCGGCGCTGCTCTCAAGAAGGTCGGCGATAAGTATGGTGTTCCCGGAATCATCGACAGAACATATTTCAATGATGTAGATTGCGGCGGTGACGTAACAATCACCATCAAGGCTTCAGCTCTTGCTGACGGTACAACAGTTCCTTTCTCATTCGAGTTCAAGACAGCTGAAGGCTCATACGGCCTCGGCCAGCTCCCTGAGTGGGCTAAGACAAAGGTTGCTGACATCGAGAAGATCGGTGAGGCTGCTCTCAGAAAGGAAGTTTCACCTGATAAGGCTGACGCAGCAGTTGCTGATTACAAGGCTGAGATGAAGAAGCTCACAGACAAGCTCGACAAGGCTACAAAGAACATCAACGATGCTCTTGCTAAGTCTGATGCTCAGACATTCGGCAATCTTTCAGAGGGTATCGCTTACGTTAACTCTTACCTCGCAGGTAAGGGCGTAGACCGTAAGATCCCTGAGTCAGGCGCTGCTATCGCAGCTAACGAGATCGTAGCTAAGGCTTACGATAACGGTATCAAGAAGATCGCTCCCAACGGCGAGATCGCTATAACAGCTGCTGAGCTGGGCGGATTCGCTGACAGCGTAAAGGATATCAACGCTACACTGTCAAGCGGTGTTCTCACAGGTCTGGGTACATTCGAAGACGCTGAGAAGGATGCTGTAATTGCTTACTACGCTGACGGCTCAAAGGGCTTCACCGTAAAGGATTCTTACAAGAAGATCACTGCTACTGTTGATTACAGCGGCGTAAAGACTGTTGATACAGGTTCTGTAGACGTTCAGATCGAGAGAGTTCTCGTAACTGAGACAACTACAACAACCACAACTACTTCAACAACAACTACTACAACTACTACAACAACTGATACAGACACAACTACAACAAGCACTGATACAACTACAACAACAGACACAACAACTACAACAAGCACAGATACAACTACAACAACTACAACAACAGCTCCTATCGTTGTTACATCTGTTATAAGAAAGTATGCAGAGGTTGACGTTGATCCTGCATTCTACCTCAACATCGAGGAGAAGTTCGATCAGACTCAGGTTTCCAATATCCTCGTTCATACATTCTATGACAAGACAACAACCAAGGACGGCGTTGATACAGTAGAGAAGAACCTCGAAGAGATCGAGCTCCTCTCAAGCACAGATGTTAGCTACGGTGACGCAACACCTGCTAATACATACAAGAAGGATAACACAACATTCAAGTATGAGATCCCCGTTCTTATCAAGGGCGAGTCTCTCACAGACGCTGACGGCAATGCTATAACAGCTACAGTTTACATCGGCGTTAAGGGCGATGCTACACTCAACAGCGATGTTGATGCAGTAGATGCTTCCCAGGTTCTCCGTTACTATGCTCTGACTCAGACAGGTCAGGACGCTAAGACAGTTCAGCTTTCATCAAGCCCGCTGGTTGACGGTCCTACATCTATCTACGATGAGTTCGCTGCATTCCTCTGTGATGTTCACCAGCCTGCTGAGACAAGATATGTCAAGAAGGACGCAAGAACACTCGACGCTATCGACGCTTCCAAGATCCTCAGCTTCTACGCTATGAGACAGTCAAGCGACAACGACGGCAAGACAGACGCACAGCTCTGGGACGAGATCAATAAGTAATCACAAATGTAATAGTTGCCGTCAGAAATGACGGCAGCTATGCTGAATTACAAATGATGTTAGCCGCCGTTTACGACGGATAATAACATATATAAAAATAATCTGAAAGGAAATAATAACAATGAAGAAGAACATGATGAAGAGCGCATTTGCTGCACTCGCTCTTTCTGCTGTAGCTGTTTCCGCTACTTCAGTTAGTGCTTTTGCTGTAACGGGTTACACTTCTAATGGCACAGGCGCAAACAGCGAGGTTAGGCCCACTGTTTCAATCAGCCAGGAGCAGATTACACTTGCAGAGGCTAAGGCTAATCCTACACGTACAGTAACAATCAGCGTATCAGGCGCTGCTGGCAAGTACGCTCCTACAGGTCTCCACATCGACTACGATCAGAGACTTACACTCAAGAACAACGACGACGGAGATCCTGCTACTCTTCAGCAGTCAGCTCTTAAGATCTCTGAGTGTGTAACAGACGGTACACACGGCCTCTTCCTTACAACAGGCGCTAAGTCTGATGCTGGTAAGGACGGCGATCTCTGGACATTTGACGTAACACTTCCTTCCGATGCTAAGGCTGGCGACAAGTACCCCATCACATTCTGGTACAAGGCTAAGGACCTCTTCACAAACGTATCTGATGATGCAAACGGCAAGGCTATGCAGGACTATGTATTCACAAGCGGTCTTGTAGATGGTTACATCGAGATTCTTCCTGAAATAACAACAACTACAACAACATCTACAACAACTACAACTACAACAACAACTACAACTACAACAACTACTACATCTACAACAACAACAACTACAACTACAACAACAGGCACAGGTACAACACCTGCTGTTTCTTCAACAGCCGCTGCTTCAGGCAAGACACCTGCTTCTACAACAAAGAAGGCAGCTGCTAAGACAACAGCTAAGAAGGGCGATTCACCTAAGACTGGTGTTGCAGGCGCAGGCGTTGCAGTTGCAGGTCTCGCAGTAGCAGTTGCTACAGCATTCGCTCTCAGAAAGAAGGAAGACTAATCAATAGTCGTCATTCTGAATGAATAATTAAAGGCTCTCCGTTTGGAGAGCCTTTTTTTAGTCCTTTTTTTCGGGAGGAGCATAGCCGATACCGCCCCAGCCGTCAACGTTGCCGCGCTGCATGGCGCCGAATATCCTGTCCTTGAAGCCGTGATCCTTGCGCTCCATATCCGCCAGAAAATCCTTGGTGCGCTGTCTGTTGGTGTGACCGTCCGCAGGACATACTGACTTCACCACGGGAAGCTCGTTCTTCCTTGCGGCTCTGCGAACCTCCTTTTCGGGAGCAAGGGACAGGGGACGTATCACCGTCACCTTCTTGTGGGTCAGGTAGGTGCTGGGGGCAAAGCAGCCGATCCGCCCCTCGGTGAAAAGGTTCATGATAAAGGTCTCAACAGCGTCGTCCAGGTTGTGGCCGAGAGCGACCTTGTTGCAGCCGAGTTCGTTTGCCGCGTCATGGAGCGCTCCGCGGCGCATACGGGCGCATAGACTGCACGGGCTGGGCTCCTTCCTCACATCGAAAACGATCTCCGCGATCTGGGTCTTTATTATGTGGTACTCGATATCATGAGCTGAGCAGAACTCCGCAACAGAGGAGAAGTCAGGCTGCTCTCCCGTAAAGCCCATATCGAGAGTGACCCCCACCACCTCATAGTCAATGCCGATGAACCGCCTCAGCAGAGTGAGACCGTACAGCAGCACAAGGCTGTCCTTGCCGCCGGACACTCCCACCATGATACGGTCGCCGTCCTCTATGAGACCGTACTGCTGTATACATTTTCGCATATATCCGAGAATTTTCTGCATAATGCCCTCCGAAAGTCTTATTATCATAATGATTATAGCATAATTAGCTGTGCAGCGCAAGCCTGAACTTCAGGGCAGATATTTTAAAAAAATTTGCAAATAAAACTTGCAATATTTGAAAAAATATATTATAATATAAGAGTGAAACTCTTTTCCGTCCGCGGACGGGAGCTTTATAGATATACAGAAAGGAGCGGCGCAGCGGCGCCTGAGACACGATGACAGAACAATTAAGGAATTTGCTCATACTCCTTGGAGCTATAGTTGTAATCCTGATCCTTGTAATGCTGCTTTTCAGCGGAAAGAGCTCCTTCAGAAGGCTTCTCTCCTTATTCCTTGAGGAGCGCGGAGATGATGAGGGCGATGTGCCCGCAAGGACCTCTGCTCCCGGAAAGAAGTCTCTGTCTGAACGCAGAGGAGGAAGCGCTCCAAACGAGCCTGTCCAGAAGCGTACTTCAGAGCCCATAGTTGAAATGGCTACCCTTATAAGAAAGAGCGACGACCGCCTGAGAGTCATCGAAAGCACGGGACAGGTCAAGCTGGTGGACGAGTATTATGAGCTTGTATTCGTTACAAGAAAGGGGCAGAAGCTGAAGATAGAATGCTCGGCGGAGGCCTATGACAAGGTGCCCTTCAATCAGCAGGGCTCACTTACATACAGAAGAAATACCCTTGTCAAGTTCAAGTACTACGAGGACACGGTTTTCAATTAAAAGAGGGGGACGGCTTTTGTCGTCCCTGTTTCTGTACAGGAGGAAATATGGTTAACTTCAATAACGACTGGGATGAGCTGCTGAAAGGCGAATTCGAGAAGGACTACTACCTTCAGCTCCGTCAGAAGCTGATACAGGAATACAGGACCCAGCGGATATATCCCAATATGTACGACATCTACAACGCCATGAAGTATACGGCCTACGACGCGGTGAAATGCGTCATAATCGGTCAGGACCCCTACCACGGCGAGGGGCAGGCTCACGGACTGAGCTTTTCCGTCCGCAAGGGAGTAGCACCGCCGCCGTCACTGGTGAATATCTTCAAGGAGATACAGGCCGATGTGGGCATAAATAACCTTGGCAAGCACGGCGAGCTGACCAAATGGGCGCAGGAGGGAGTACTTCTGCTGAACTCCGTGCTGACGGTCCGCGCAGACCAGGCAAGGAGCCACCGCGGTCTCGGCTGGGAGAACTTCACCACCGACGTCATCAAGCTGCTGAATCAGCGCGAGAAGCCCATGGTGTTCATGCTGTGGGGCGGCGACGCAAAGGCAAAGCAGCAGTTCATAACCAATCCAAGGCACCTGATACTGAAGGCCGCCCACCCCAGTCCGCTTTCGGCTTATAACGGCTTTTTCGGGTGCAGGCACTTCTCGAAGGCCAACGAGTTCCTCCGCGCCAACGGCATGGGGGAGATAGACTGGTCCATAGACTGAACGGAGGCAGAAAATGTATATAAAGGACTTATTTGACAAAAAGACGGTGTTTTCTTTTGAGGTGTTCCCGCCGAAAAAGACCAGCTCCATTGATGTGATTTACAGTACCCTTGACGAGCTTCAGGGGCTTTCCCCCGACTTCATCAGCGTTACCTTCGGTGCGGGCGGCAGCGGAAACAGCCGTTACGCTCTGGAGATAGCCTCCAGGATAAAGGAGGGCGGCATAACGCCGATGCTCCACCTGCCCTGCATAAACTTCACTAAGGCGGAGATAGACGCAGCCCTTGAGGATGCGCAGCAGCGCGGCATTGAGAACATACTGGCACTGAGAGGCGATATCAACCCCGATATCCCCCCTGTTGAGGACTTCCGCCATGCCAGCGACCTCATAACCTACATAAAGTCAAAGGGCAGCTTCGATATTGCAGGCGCCTGCTATCCCGAGTGTCACCCCGACGCCGAGAACCTGGTGGAGGACATAATCAACCTCCGCAAAAAGGTTGACGCAGGTGCGGATCACCTTATCACCCAGCTGTTCTTCGATAACGACCATTTCTACGAGTTCCGCGAAAAGGCGGCTATCGCAGGCATAAACGTGCCTATCGAGGCAGGCATCATGCCCGTTGTAAACAAGAACCAGATCGAGCGCATGGTCACCACCTGCGGAGCAAGTCTCCCCGGCAAATTCGTGCGCATAATGACCAAATACGAGCACAGTCCCGAGGCGCTCCGCGACGCAGGCATAGCCTATGCGGTGAACCAGATAGTTGACCTTGTGGCCAGCGGAGTTGACGGCATACACCTGTACACCATGAACAATCCCTACGTTGCCCGCAAGATCAGCGAAGCTGTTTCGGGCATAATCGGTGCGTGATGGAGCTGCTTCCCATATCGAAGGCTGAGGCTGCGCGGTACATGGGCGTAAAGGGCGCTCCCGACGCCGCAGTGTCGGAGCTCCTTTACCGTGCGGAGAAGCTGGTGAGAGAGCGCGTCCGCCCGAAATACGTTTACCTTGAAACGGACGTCAGCTTCACAGAGGAGGGTGTCAGGCTGGGAGCTATGACGGAGCCCCTTACGGGAGAGGATATAAAACGCCATCTGAAGGGCTGCAAAAGGGCGGTGCTCCTTGCGGCGACCCTTTCCCAGGAGGCCGATAAGCTCATAAGGCAGGCGGCGGTGACGGATATGGCCTTTTCACTTGCATTGGACTGTATATCCAGCGCCGCCATAGAGCAGGTCTGCGACCGCGCCGAGAAGGAGATATTTTCCGCTTCCGCCTATCCCTACAGGACATGGAGGTTCAGTCCCGGCTACGGAGATCTTCCCATAACATTGCAGCGGAGCTTTCTCCTTGCTGTAAACGCACAGAGGCGCATAGGACTCACCGTAACAGACAGCTGTCTCCTTATACCGTCGAAGTCCGTAACGGCCGTTATAGGCGTTTCTGACGCTCCTGTAAGGGGCGTGGGACGGGGCTGCGGCTCATGCAGTATGAAGGAGAGCTGTGCCTACAGGGCAACGGGTACAAAATGCAGTGCGGATATGTGAATTTGTCTGAAATATATCACAGTATTTACACATTATATGTAATAAACCAACTAATAACCCCTTCAAAATCTATGTAATATTTATATTGACATAAACAGCGTTTAAGTGATATAATTAAGAAAAGCGCAGTAATATAAGCATATAGATAAATAGGCGATTTCAAAGGAGTTTGAGGATGAGAAAAGGAAGGATATTCATTTCAGCATTGCTCATTGCAGCAATGTCGACGTCACTTCTCGCTTGCAGCAGCAAGGATAAAAGCTCCGTATACAGCAGAGAACTTGATTCTGCCGTAAGAGAGGAGATACACCAGAATGCTGCCGATTCGGATCTCCTGACAGGGGATAAGCTGGAAAACGGCGTTATCAAATGGCTTTCGGACTGGGATATAAACCCCGACAGCACCGGCAAGAACGTTCCTACCGACCTTGCGGTCTTTCAGGAGCGCTACGGCGGCTCGGTAAAGTATTATCCCTGTACCTATACAAACCGCTATGAAAAGCTCACGGAGTATATAAGCTCCGATGAGGGCATAGACTTCTTCTACGGGGGAAATCTTGACGCCTTCCCCAAAGGCGCCATAAAGAAGATGTTCGTTCCCGTGGACGACTATATAGACTTTGAGTCTCCCCTATGGGAGGACGTCAAGGACGTGAACGATCAGTTCATATGGAACGGCAAACACTATATGGCAGGCGTACAGGCTACGGGCGACGCCGTTGCCGTGGTATACAACAGAAAGACCATCGCCGAGGCGGGTCTCGACGACCCTGCCGTGCTCTATGAGAACGGCGAGTGGACCTGGGATACCTTCCAGAGTATGCTGGAGAGCTACGTTGACGCGGATAACCAGAAGTACGGTATCGACGGCTGGTGGTTCGAGTTCGGCCTTATGAACACCACAGGCGTGCCGCCTGTAAGTCTCGATAACGGCAAGCTGGTAAGCAATCTGGCAGACCCGTCTATGGAGAGGGTTCAGAACTGGATATATGAGCTCTATCAGAAGGGCTGTATCGCCATTGGCGTGGGAGATTTCGGCTGGGAGACCAAGCCTGCCTACGTCGGCGAGGGAAAGACCCTGTTCTATCCCATAGGCCTCTATGATTTCTATACCGAAAAGGCTCAGTGGGTGGGCAAATACGGCGAGGACGCATTCTTCGTTCCCATGCCCAGGGATCCCGAGGCAGACGAATACTATATACCAACGGGCTTTGAGTCGTATATGTTCGTCAGCGGAGGCTCAAATCCCCAGGGCGTTGCAAAGTACCTTGACTGCAAGCGCTTTGCGCGTATGGACGAGAGTACAAAGGCATTGGCCGACAAGCAGTTCATGGAGGACTACGGCTGGACTCAGGAAATGATCGATATGAAGGACAGTATGCAGGAGCTTGCTGAGGAAAACCCCGTTATCGACATCTCAAGAGGCGTGTCCAAGGACTGCGGCGACCTTATAAACGATAACCTCAGACTTACGGCAAGAGGCGTTCCGTGGAACGAGACCTACGACACCATAAGCTCTGCGGTGGATAAATACCTTGACAAGATCAATTCTGATCCCGAATCTGCGGATATAGACTGATCGGAGACATAAAGAGAAGCACAGGCATTTACGGCGGCGAACGTCGAAAAAGAAGCATTTATTATAATTTATCATATCAGAGGATATACTAATGATATTATTTGAGCTTTTAGAAAGGAGGCTATGATCATGGAGAAGGTGCTGGTTACGGGCGGCTGCGGATTGATCGGTCGGCACATCTGCTCAGGACTCTTAAAGAAGGGCTATGAGGTCATAGCTATCGACAGAGAAGAATCAGGATACAACGAGGGAAAGCTGCATTATTCATCTGTTGAGTGTCCGCCTACAGATAAGAATACTATTGCAGAGGTGTTTGAGAATAACAAGTTCGATATAGTTATCCATGCAGCCTGCACAGTTGACAACGATATGGGACCTATCGTCACCGATAAGCAGATGAGCGATTCTGCGGCGGTGGATAAGTTCATATACCGCTACGCCATGACGGAGAGCGTCAAGAAGTTCGTGCTCCTCAGCACGGATCAGGTGTATCAGTTCCCCAAGACCCGCGAGCCTATCCGCGAGGACAGCGACCTGAAGCCTATCAGCAACTACGCTGTCATGAAGTACAACTCGGAAAAGGCGCTGGTAAAGGAAATGCAGCACCACAAGGAAGTTCTCTGCTGCATAATACGTTTCTCACCTGTGTATACACTGAATTTCACGGATAACCTTGTATCGAAGATCACAGACCCCAAGGACGGCTCGCTGTTCGTTTACGGACAGGGACAGTACGGCTTCCAGTTCTGCTGCGTACACAATCTGGTGGACTTCATACTCTGCTTCGTTAAGAACGCAGAGGGACACAACTACGCAGGCGTGTACAATATGAGCGACAAGCTCCTGACCACGGCTGCGGATATAATCAGCTTCATGCGTGAGAAGCACCGCCTGGGCGCTGTTATGCAGAAGTCATCGGGAGGAGCAATATCCAAGCTGAAGGGACTCTTCGGCGGCGGCAAGGACGAAAAGACCAATTACCGCTATCTTGACATGAGCAAGCTGGAAAACAACAATATGCTGGATCACACCAAGGCGTCGAAGTTCGTGAACTTCCGCTGGGATATCCATAATACCAAGTAAAAGTATAAGCCCCTGTGCAGATACACAGGGGCTTTTTATGCTTATCCGATAACAGTGTAATTGTCCGCAGCATTCTCCTTGGTGGCGTGCTCCGTCACGCTGAGGACCTTCACCTTCAGGGGACGTGTGCCCATATTTATCTCGATGATATCGCCCACCTTGACGTCGTAGGAGGCTCTTGCCGCCTTGCCGTTCACAACTATCTTCTCGGCGTCGCAGGCCTCGTTTGCCACAGTGCGGCGCTTGATGAGCCTTGTTACCTTGAGGTATTTGTCCAGTCTCATAAATATCTCCTTCTCAGATACGGCTCGCTGCCGCAGTGTTTACATAAAAATAAAGGGGGACATTGATCGTCCCCCTTCGTGATTACTTCTTCTTGCTCTTCTTCTTGGGAGCGTTAACAGCTTCCTTGAGACCTCTGCCGGCCTTGAAAGCGGGTGCCTTGCAGGGAGGGCATACCATCTTAGCCTTTGTCTTGGGGTTGATGCAGGTCTTCTCGCCTCTCTCACGAACCTCGAATGTACCGAAGCCTGTGATAGAAACCTTCTCGCCGCCCTCAAGTGTCTCCTGGATAGATGAAAGAGTAGCCTCCAGTGCAGCAGCAGCGTCCTTCTTTGTGCAATTAGCCTTCTCAGCAATAGAATTGATAAGCTCTGTCTTAGTCATTTTTACGTTCCTCCGTTTTACAAATAATTGTTTTTGCCTTGTCCCAGTAAATGTCGAGCTCTTCTATAGGGAGCTCCTTCATATCGAGGCCCTCTGCGGAAACCAGCTCCTCCGTAACAGAAAAGCGCTTGATGAACTTTTCGGTAGCGGCTTTGAGAGCAAGCTCGGCGTCCACGCCTAAATGGCGGGCAGCATTTACACATGAGAACAGGAGATCGCCGATCTCCTCCTCGATATTCACTTTATCTCCGTTTGCGATAGCAGCGTCAAGCTCGGCCTTCTCGTTTGAGATACAAGCCACAGCGTCCTCGGCACGGCGGAAATCCATACCTGCACGCATAGCTCTTTTGCCGACCTTCTGCGCTCTCATGAGAGCGGGAAGTGACTTTGCGACGCTGGTCAGGGTGTCTGTATATTTGTCCTGACCCTTGGTCTCCATCTTGATGGCGTCCCAGTTTTTAAGCACCTGATCGGTGGTATTTGCTGTTACGTCTCCAAAAACGTGAGGGTGGCGGATAATGAGTTTCTTGCATACCTCGTCGCAGACGTCATCGAAAGTGAACGAATTCGTATCTGTTTCGATACTGCAATGAAAAACGACCTGAAGAAGCACATCTCCGAGTTCCTCGCGGAGAAGCTCTGTGTCATCGAGGTCGATGGCCTCGATGACCTCGCAGGTCTCCTCTATCAAGTCGCTCTTTATGGACTTGTGGGTCTGTTCTCTGTCCCACGGGCAGCCGCCCTCGCCTCTGAGAAGTCTTACTATATCCACAAGGTCGCCGATACGGTAATACTCCTTCTGCTGATATTCAACCATCGGAAACACTCCCTTAAAGACGGGCTATGATATATAATACCCTAAATTTCGAGAAAATGCAACTGTTTTTTGACATTTTTGTTAATAACGTAGAATATAAAGTTCCTAAGGCTCACCATTTGTATATTTTAGCCATATAATTACTATCCGTTATACCTCGCAAACGGTTTTCAGCCTTATCATTGGCACTACCTATCGACGAAACCGACCTTATGAAAGGCTTTTGATACGATACGTCCGGAGTACCTGAGGGCCTTCTGAGCGCCCTCTGTGTAGCACTGTTTCAGGAAGGCCTTGTCGCTGCTGAGCTTTGCGAACTCAGTGCGGACAGGCTCAAGATGATCCGCAACAGCCTCGCCCACAGCCATTTTGAAATCGCCGTAGCCCTTGCCTGCGAACTCCGACTCGATAGCCTTGAAGTCCTTG
Source organism: uncultured Ruminococcus sp. (assembly GCF_947301925.1). Taxonomy (GTDB): domain Bacteria; phylum Bacillota; class Clostridia; order Oscillospirales; family Ruminococcaceae; genus Ruminococcus. The sequence goes on along the minus strand of NZ_CAMYUE010000007.1, from coordinate 120,467 downwards.
CCTGTAACGCAGGAATAAATGGTCATAAGGTTGTTTATACCGTCCTTGCCCTCGCGGTAGCACACCTCGGCCTCGCTGTCGGTGACAGCTCTCTTGAACTTGCGGATGATAGTGTCCTTGTCGTCAAGAATGAGAATGCAGGCGTTGGGGTTATCGTCGGATTTGGACATCTTCTTTGTAGGCTCCTGAAGAGACATGATCTTTGCGCCCACCTCGGGTATATAGGGCTCGGGCAGGGTAAAGAAGTCGCCGTAGCGCTGATTGAAGCGCTGAGCGATATTTCTTGCCAGCTCCAGATGCTGCTTCTGATCCACGCCTACGGGCACCAGATCGGCGTTATAAGCCAGGATATCCGCAGCCATAAGGGTAGGATAAGTAAAGAGTCCGGCATTGATATCGTCGGGGTGCTTCTGGCTCTTGTCCTTGAACTGAGTCATGCGTGAGAGCTCTCCGAACTGTGTATTGCAGCCCAGTATCCAGTTGAGCTCCGCGTGTGTGGGAGCGTGGCTCTGGATAAAGAGTATGGACTTCTCGGGATCAACTCCGCAGGCCATGAGCAGGGCATAGGAGTTGAGGGTGTTCTGACGGAGCTTTGCGGGCTCCTGTCTTACGGTGATAGCGTGCATATCGACAACGCAGTAAATGCAGTTGTACTGATCCTGCAAAGCGCCCCAGTTTCTTACGGCACCGATGTAATTGCCCAGGGTGAATGTGCCTGTAGGCTGGATACCGCTGAAGATAAGCTTTTTGTCGTCCATTTACGGTCTTCTCCTTACTTTGCGGCTTTTCTTCTGTCTGCATCGTCCTTGAGCTGACAGGTTCTGATCTCGCTGAGAACGCGCTGATAGAGCACATAGAAGCTTCTGAGCTCCTGCTCCTCCTCGGGGATTATGCCTGCCTTGATCTCGGTGGTGTAGACTCCGCTCTTTGTGAGGAGGAAGATCTTGTTTGTCCTGCCCTTGGGGAGGTCGTACTTCTTGGTTTTCTCGCACTTGGGAAGGAGATTTGCAGCGTTTGCAACGAGAGCGTGAGAAGCCTGTACCAGGTTTCTGTACTTCTGTGCAGCGCCTGTGTACTCGCCGCCGTTGTTGAAGTAGATATTGGCAGCGCCGTTGATGAAGCAGACCATAGTCGTGAGCACATCAGACGACATGGGGATATCTATTACGACGCCGTAAACGTCGTTCTTGCCCTTTACGAACTGAGTGAAGGGCTGGTAGGGGAAGTTGATGGCCTGTCCTCTGGTCATGAGGTATTTCTGTGTGACATTATATCTGTCGGTCATTCTGTTTGGCATAATTGATTATCCTTTCAAGTGAATTTTCTTATTCTCAATCGAGCATTTCTCTTGTCATGCGGGCAAGGATCTCCATGCCCTTCTTTATCTGCTCGTTTGTAGGTGTTGAGTAATTGAGTCTGATGGAGTGGCTTACCTCGCCCTCCTCGATGCTGAATGAATTGCCGGGCACTACGGCGATCTTGTACTGCTGTACGGCCTTGCGGCAGAAGTCGTTCATATCGCAGCTCTCGGGGAGGTCGCACCATACGAAGAGACCGCCCTGGGGCTTGATGTACTTTATGTTCCTGGAGAAGTCGTTGTCGATGTATCCGCACATGAGGTCGCATTTCTCCTTGTAGATAGCGCGGAGCTTTCTGAAATGAGCCTCTCTGTCAACAGTGGACATGAACCTGTAGGATACCACCTGAGCCCACATATTCGAGTGAACGTCGGCCACCTGCTTACATACCACCATCTTCTGTATTACGGGAGCGGGTGCGGAGCAGTAGCCTGTTCTGAATCCCGAGGAGATGATCTTGGAGAAGGTGCTGGAGTATATTACTCTGCCCTCTGTGTCGAAGCTCTTTATGCAGGGAACGTTCTCGCCCTCAAAGCGGAGCTCGCCGTAGGGATCGTCCTCGAGGATAATGAAGTCGTATTTGCAGGCAAGCTCGTATACGGCCTTGCGCTTTGCAAGGGACATGGTCTTGCCGGTGGGGTTCTGGAAGTTGGGGATAACATAGAGGAGCTTAACGTTCTTCTCTGTTTTTAGGGCGTTTTCCAGCTTTTCAAGGTCGATGCCGTCGTCCTCCATCTCGATGCCTTTCAGGTGCACGTTGTAGGAGCGGAATGCGTTGAGGGAACCGATGAAGCTGGGTGACTCCACAAGAAGGGTATCTCCCTCATTGAGGAGGACCTTGCAGGCAAGCTCGTTGGCCTGCTGGCCGCCTGAAGTTATGATAAGGTCGTCGAATTCCTTATGGAAGCAGCCCTTTTCGGTCATCCAGTCCTTGAGGAGGTCACGGAGGGGAGTGTATCCCTCTGTAACGCTGTACTGGAGAGCGAGGATAGGATCGTCGCGGAGGAGCTCTGCGGATATCTCGGCTATCCTCTCCTTGGGGAAGGCCTCGGGAGCGGGATTTCCTGCTGCGAAGGAGATCACCTCGGGGTCGGCGGTGAATTTGAGTATTTCTCTTATGGCGGAAGCCTGAAGCTTGCTTACCTTGTCTGAGAATTTATAATCCATGATAAAAACCAGCCTTTCGTTGTCAGTTGATATTATATTGCATCGGCTCTGTCATTCAGGGACAGGGCACTGTGCTGAGGTTATAATCAGTCTATCTTATATTATAACATACATTTCCTGAAATAGCAACAGTCACGGCAAAAAACTATTCAATTAATACAATCATACTGTGAAAAGTGCGGCGCGGTCGCTGCTCCGCACCACATAATTATTGTTTGTAAGGCATATATTTTGATGAAAAAGCTTATTCGGGAGGGGATAGTGCTGAAAAAGCAGAACTTCATAAAGGGCTCGCTGATACTTATGGCCTCGGCGGCTGCCGCAAAGGTGCTGGGGGCTGTGTTCAAGATACCGCTCACCAATATGCTGGGAGGAGTGGGCATGAGCTATTTCAGCTGTGCCTACAGCCTTTTCATGCCTGTTTACGCCCTGACGGTGACGGGGCTCACGGCGGCGGTGGCAAGAATGACCGCTCAGAGCGCGGCTCTGGGTATGTATGAGAACGGTCGGCGCATAAGACGCACCGCTCTCGGACTGTTCACGGCGGCAGGACTGGCAGGGAGCCTGCTGGTATTCCTGCTTGCGAAGCCATTCAGCCTTTATACTCTGGGGAGCTCCGACGCGGCAGCAGCCGTAGCCATGATAGCACCCGCGGTGGTATTCGGCTGTATCGCCGCCGTGGAGCGTGGCTATTATGAGGGCATGAGCAATATGTATCCCACCGCTCTGTCTCAGATAGTCGAGGGAGCCGTAAAGGCAGTTGCGGGACTGCTGCTCTGCGGCTATGTCACTTCACACCCCGATGTGGTCAGGTCGCTTTTCCCCTCTGTCAAAGATATCCGCGGAGCAGCTGCGGCGGCGGGCATACTGGGAGTCACACTGTCCACCGTGGGAGCCGCCCTTTTCTTTGCAGTGCTGCGGCTTTTTGCGAAAACTCCACGGGGCGGCGAGAGCCTTGTACTGAGCAGGCGCACCATCGCCCGTCAGCTTGCAGCTACGGCTCTGCCCGTGGGAGCAGGCTCCGTGGTGACCAATCTTACCGCCCTCATAGATATGTGGACGGTGATCGGCTGTATCGCTTATTTCGGGTGTTCCGCAGCAGCTCCCGAAGGAGTGTCCGACGGGGAGCTGCCCCACTTCATCTACGGCTCCTTTGCAGGCATAGCCCTGACCGTTTTCAACCTTGTTCCCTCGGTCACGAATATGCTGGGCAAGGGCGCTCTCACCTGCATGACGGAGGCCTACGAAAGGGGAGACCGCTCCGCCATGGAGCAGGGGGCGTTGCAGGCGCTGCTGACCTCCGCTGTGATATCGGTGCCTGCGGCGGTGGGACTGTGCGTCATGGCTCCCGAGGTGCTGGGTATACTCTATCCCATGCAGTCCGACGAGGCGGCGGTTTGCATCGGACCTCTGCGGTGGCTCATGGCAGGAATGGTCTGCCTGTGTGTGTCCTATCCGCTTTTCAGTATGCTTCAGGCGGTGGGTAAGGCGGCAGCGCCGCTGAAGATAATGCTGCCGGGCACAGCGGTAAAGCTGGCTGGCAATCTTCTGCTGATACCCTTTATGGGAGTGAGCGGCGCGGCGGTTTCCACCTCGGTCTGCTACGGTTTGATACTTTTTCTGGCGTTCCGCGTCTATACCGGCACGGCGGGAGTATCCGTAGACCTTGCCCCTTTCGGCAAGGTGCTGTACTCGGGGGCGATGTGCGGCGGTGCCGCTTATCTTACAAGGGCTGCCGCTTACCGCAGCGGCGCGTCCGCCGCTGTGGTACTTTCCGTCTCAGCTGTTGTCGGCGGAGCGGTATATGTACTGCTTATCCGTGCGCTTGTGGGAGGCCTGAGACGGAAAGCGTCGGGGACTGCCTGAGCAGCCCCCGACGAGCGGCAGCCGACAAAAAAGTCCGAAGGCAGCGGACTGCTTTCGGACTGTATTTCTGCATATAGGCTGTGGGGCAGCAGATTACTTGAGTATGGCAGGATCTGCGGGCTTGATATCTGCTGCGGTTATATTGTACTTGAACACGGTCTCCTTTGCCAGGGGGTCTTTACCTGTGGGGAAGAAGCACAGCGTGAAGTCTGTGAGCTCCGCGTCTACGGTATAGCCGCCGATGATGCCGCTGAACTGGCCGTTTGAGGGGATATCGAAGGGATCGGTGAAGAACTTCTCCTCATTGAATTTCTTCTGTGCATAGAGCTGAGCGCGGACGTCGGAATAGAGCTCCTCATTGCCGGGAGTGATTATATAGAAGTTATTGAGTGTGCTGAGAGTATATGCGTTATCGGTATCGTTGCGGAGAGTGATGTCCAGATAAAGGAACTTCTTGCCGTCGTCGCTGGTTCCGCCGTCGATGACGCTGTTGAGGGTGAAATCGGTATCGTTTGCGCTGATCTCCTTGCCGAGCTCGGCAGCCATCTCGTTCTCACCTACGGGACCGTGCTCTGCGGGGGGAGTCATAGGCTCAAGCTCCTCATTTGTATTGAATGATGTTGCAGGCTGATTGTCGGCCGCGTTATTGTTTTTATCGTCACATCCTGCTGCGGCAGGTGCGATAATGGCAGCTGCCAGTAAGAATGCCAAAAGCTTAGAAGTTTTCATTTTCTATCCTCCGAGTTTTACGCCTTGCGGCATATATTTGTTTAAAGCAATAATAGTATAGCACAACTGAACATAGAATGTCAAGAAAAATCGTGATACCGCCTGAAAAACCCTCCTGATAGGGGAGCTTGTGAAAATTTTTCAGACTTTGCACAATTACGGGTATGTCATGTGTGTTATGGATAGAGAATGCGCAATCTCTGTAAAAATCTATTACAGGAAGTGGAAAAAATGAAAAATGTATTCAGAAAGGCCGCAGCGGCGGTCATGGCATTCACCCTTCTCGGCACAGGTACAGCATTCACAAATACGGTCTCTCCTGAGACAAACGCATTAACAGCAGTTGCAGCAACAGTTGATCCGAATACTCCTCACAATCATGGACAGTCTGTTTATCACACAAAAGAAGTAAGTGAATACTCAGTGCCTGTTAAAGGTCCGTATATGTTCTGGACAGTGACTTATGGCCGCAGGTATTATCACAATGAATATGATGTAGTACGCTGTCAGGCCTGCGACGGCGTGGTAAATAGGACGCTTACATTTTCTTCTACCCGTTATGAGGATTATTCATATCTATTCAGAAGCAAAAAACCATAATTTAAGGAGATGGAAAAATGAAAATTGTACTCAGAAAGGTCACAGCGGCTTTCATGGCATTGACACTTCTCGGCGCGGGAACAACATTCACGAATACTGTTTGTTCAAAGCCGGACGTACTTACGGCAGTAGCCGCTGACACCGCCAAAATCAAGTGTACCTGTCATGGACAGTATGTCAGGCATAAACCATTGTCATTCAGTTATGATAAAAAAGTAAAAGAAGTAGTCGCAACCCCCCGTTATCGCTATGAGACGGAATACCTGGTGCACGTTGTATCCAGATACGATGCGACTTACTGTCAGGCTTGCGGAGAAATAGTTGATAAAACACAAACTTATTATCGTGAATACAGGATATGAATTAATGTAACGGAGGAATAACAATGAATAAAGCTATCAAAAAAGCCGCAGCGGCTTTCATGGCATTGACACTTCTCGGCACAGGTACAGCATTCACAAATACGGTTTCTTCAAAGACAAATACATTAACAGCGGTGGCAGCAACAGTTTCTCCCAATACGCCTCATAATCACGGACAGTATACCTATACAAGAACTGAACAGGAATTTATGGTAAAAAATACAAAGCAGAAGCTTATATTAGGCATTAAAAGAACTGTTTCGACAGATTACTACTACTTTACATGGAATGTAGTGCGCTGCAAGGCCTGCGACGGTGTTGTGAGAAAAACACTGGATTATGATGAATCGTATTATGAGACCGTCTATTATGATACTTGGGGGAACATTTGGTATGTTTCATCGAAAAAGAAAATAAGCCACTGACTTTATCCCGGTAAAAAGCTCTCCCGTATACAGGAGAGCTTTTTGTATTGCTGCACAGTTTATCAGTTTATCAGATTATCACTTGCTCGGTTATAATAAAGCAATGTACTTTAACAGTTTAAATTGCGATAGTGGAAAGCTGATAATGTGATAATGTGATAATGTGTACAGATGGGCTGTTTTGAAAAAAAGACTTGCAAACCTACTAAACCTATGGTATAATTGTAGTATCACCTGCTCGAAAGGACGTGAAATGATGAAGATATCAACAAAAGGCAGGTACGCGCTGAGGATGTTATATGATCTCGCTATCCATCATGAGGAAGGATATATATCACTGAAGGACATCGCGGACAGACAGAACATATCAAAGAAATACCTGGAACAGATAGTTCCGCTGCTGAACAAGACGGGACTTCTCAGGACGAACCGCGGAAACAAGGGCGGCTATATGCTTGCTGGAAAGGCTGCCGAAGTTACTGTGGGAGATATACTCAGAGCCACAGAGGGAAGCCTTGCGCCCGTTGCCTGTCTGGAGTTCGAACCCAACGAATGTCCCCGTGCAGGCGAATGCTCCACTCTTTTCGTGTGGGAGGGGCTTTATAAGTCAGTGACCGATTATCTTGACAGCCTGACACTTCAGGACATCATCGAAAAGAATTCGGGAAAAGGCGCAGACTACTGCATATGAAATAAGGCGGCATCAGCCGCCTTTTGTTATGCCCGAAAAAAACAGCCGCATGATAACAGCGGCTGTTTTTTCGTATATGGCAAACTCAGATATTATTCAAACATAGGTGTGGAGAGGTAACGCTCGCCTGTATCGGGGAGGAGAACAACGATGTTCTTGCCCTTGTTTTCGGGACGCTTTGCAAGCTGGATACCTGCCCATAAAGCAGCGCCCGAAGAAATGCCCACAAGCACGCCCTCTGTTCTTACGATAGCTCTGCCTGTCTCGAATGCGTCCTCGTTGGAGACTGTGATTATCTCGTCATAGATATCTGTATTGAGAGTATCGGGCACGAAGCCTGCGCCTATACCCTGTATCTTGTGGGGACCTGCTGTGCCCTCGGAGAGCACGGGCGAGCTCTTGGGCTCAACGGCAACTATCTTAACATCGGGATTCTGTGATCTGAGATAAGCGCCTGTACCGCTGAGAGTACCGCCTGTACCTACGCCTGCAACGAAGATATCCACCTTGCCGTCGGTATCGTTCCAGATCTCAACGCCTGTGGTCTTTTCGTGGATAGCGGGGTTAGCGGGATTTGTGAACTGAGAGGGGATAAAGCTGCCCTCTATCTCGTGAGCAAGCTCCTCAGCCTTGGCGATAGCGCCCTTCATACCCTTGGAGCCCTCTGTGAGCACCAGCTCTGCACCGTAAGCCTTCATGAGGTTGCGGCGCTCGATGCTCATGGTCTCGGGCATTGTGATGATGAGGCGGTAGCCTCTTGCAGCTGCAACGGAAGCAAGACCGATACCTGTGTTACCGCTGGTGGGCTCGATGATAACGCTGCCCTCCCTGAGTATACCCTTGGCCTCGGCGTCGTCTATCATAGCCTTGGCAATTCTGTCCTTTACGCTTCCTGCGGGGTTGAAGTATTCAAGCTTTGCGAATATCTTTGCGCCGAGCTCGTTCTTCTCCTCGATGCCTGTGAGTTCGAGAAGGGGGGTGTTTCCGATAAGGTCTGTGATCTTCTTATAAACTTTCATGATAATATCTCCTTTTCAAGATTAATAATATTCCTTTGAACTGATAAATAATGACATTGACTCAGGTCAACATCGCCCATAGAATAAATGTACCATTGCAAGCACCTCAACAAGTTCTCTATATTACCTATATGTTTGGTATGATTATATTATATCAGCTGAATTTACATTTGTCAAGTCTTTTCCGAAAAAAATTCCCGGAAGGCAGTTACGGGCTGCTTCCGGGAGCTTTTTACATTCCGTTCCGCGAGGGATATGCCATGGCTTTACAGCACTTATACGCGGCAAAAGCCGCTCCTGCGGTCAGGACGAGGTGTACAGCTATGGCTGCGGACTCCATAAGGAGGGCTGCGGAGATATTGCCGAAAAAGTGCAGCAGCATTGCCGCAGGAAGGGTGATGATGCTTTTTCCATTGTGTATGCCGTAGAAGATAAGTACGGTGACGGCAATACAGGACACCGCTCCTACAGGCACGGAGAAGAGATTGAACCAGAAGATGTCATGGCCTGCTCTGCCTGTACCCACAAGTCCGAAGCAGGTAAAGGCGGCGCCGAACTCCTCGAAGTAGCCGTGGCCTATGCCGTAGGACACCGCGTCGGCAGGTCTGTCGTATGACCTGAGCAGAAAGCGCAGCATCAGGTATTTTGCGCCCTCCTCGAATATACTGTAGAGAACGGCCTGTTTTATAAAGAAGTCGATGTGCTGACGTTCAAAGCCCGAGCGTATGACGCCTGCTGCGATAAACACGGGAAAGCACGCCGCCAGAGCCGCGAATGCGGGCAGCAGCCTTACTTCCGCCTTTTTATGGCATACTATCAGCAGCACGGGAAAGAATGACAGCTTCAGCAAGCCTGTAAGTATACAGTAAATATCGAGCACAGAGTTCACCAGCCCTTCTTCTGAGATAATCGGATAAAAGCAAAGCTCCCAAGTGATCGGCGATCGCCCGGGAGCGTAACTGTTTTGTTTAGGGTCTTATCACTTAGGCTTTGAGCCTGATGTGGTCTTTGCGAAGTTTGCGAACTCGCCTGCGGGTCTGATGCTCTGGATCTCCATAGCGTTTGAATCGAAGTATACCCATACGAGTATAGCTGCGAGACCGGGGTTGTTCTTGAGGTTGATGTAGTAATCAACTGTATCGCCGGCCTTGGCAGAAACGTTATCGCCGTATGCAACGAAGCCTGTCTCGCCTGAAACGTCCTGAGCAGCGATATCGCCGCCGACTCTGATAGTACCCTGAACTACCTTGTCGGGAGTTACGGAAACGCCTGCAACGCTTGAAAGATCGGGGTTGAATCTTACGGCATAGTCCCTGTCGGGGATATCGTCCTTGAGCTTGAATGTGACCTTGATGAACTGATCGTTGAAGATATAGTCCGAATCCTTGGAAATATCGATCCAGAGGCAGTATCTTGAATCAGTCTTTGACTTGTAGCTTTCAGCGGCTGACTCTGTGGGCTTTGTAACGATCTGTGTTACCACGTTGCCTGCCGGGTCGGTAGCCTTTTCGCCGTTTGCCTCGGTTACCTCGACGATCTCGGTAGCGGGCTCGGTGGAAACGGGATCAGCCGAGTTGAGGTCAACATCGGCGTCGGGAGGTGTGATACCGATCTCGTTGGGAGTACCCGACTGGAAGGGAGTGATGACAACGTTTCCGTCCTCATTCTTGATGCTGTCCAGATTGTTTCCGCCTACGGGCGAAGTAGCGGGAGTACCGTCTGCGTTGGTAGCGTTTACAGAACCTGCTGTAGTTGCAGTATTATTACCGCTTTTGCCGCTATTGCTGCCCGAACCCGAATCTGAGCATGAAGCGATAGATGTGAGAGCAACGCAGGCGACAGAAGCCAGCGCAATGGCTCTTTTCTTGAAATTGCTCATAGTTTTGCGTCCTTTCATATATAACCTTGTTTTTTCATAAAAATGCGGAGCAGTGCTCTCCGCTCAGCTTATACTTATTATACACAAGAGGCAATAGTTTGTCAAGCCGAAGTGAAAATTGTAATCAATTCTTTTGCAAAGAGACACAGTTTCACCACCTTTGTTTCACTGTTCTGTCATTTTCGGGTCGGAAGTGAAATGCAGACTATCGGCATTATTATAAATAATGTACTAAGGCTGCCGGTGATATTAGTAAAAAACGGGTATTGCAATGAGAGCCCAGCCGTGTTATAATAAATAGTGTTTTTGATTATGTTTTTTGGTCTGCGGACCAGGCGATAAGGAAAGGACATAAAAAATGAAAAAAAATACAATGGCGCTGCTCACTGCGGCGGCAATGCTGCTGTCACCGGTGTCATGCGCAAAGAAGGGTGGTTCTTCGGCTGTGTCTGAAATAGAGAGAGAGACAGCGGCCGCGGACAGCACGACTGCAAAAACCGAGGAGGAAACTACAGAGATGGCGACCGAGCATATAAGCCCAGTTGAGACTGTTTCGGCGACTCTTGGCTCACAGCTTACCGCTGACAGAACGATCGGACGGGCGTCGGGAAGCAATACCACGAAATTCCCGCTTGCCGATCTTATAGAGGACGGAGACAAGGTCCGTTCGTTCACCTTTACCATATATTCGGACGGCGGTACGGATATCGGCGAATTCAAGGGGGGCTTCGGCATTTCAGTTGCGGACGAGTGTCCCGCAAAGACAAACGATTACTGGTACCAGTCTCCGGATATGACCTTCCCCACACAGGGAGGCTACGGCGAGATAACATGGAACGTCCCCGAGGAGCTCACCGACTACATAAGCGCCAACGGAGAGGTGCTTTTCGGCTACTGGTGGGGCAACTGCGACAGGATAAGGATAGAGAACGTGGTGTGCCGCTTCGACAGGAGCAGGAACATCCCCGTTGACGGTACCGCAGAGAAGGAAGTGGGCGTAAGCGTCGGCTATTCCGACGCCGACAATACTATCCGTGTGCCCCTTGACTTCATACCCGAGGGAAATGTCCCCGAGGCAGTCACCTTCAGCGTAAGCTCGTCGGGCGGCTTCGGAAAGTATACGGGCGCCTTCGGACTGGCTTCGTCGGCAGGCACTTATCAGTCCGTTGATACGGCAATATTCACGGACAGCTCCACACTGGACCTGATATGGTTCGTGCCTGCGGCCGCAAAGTCCTATATGGCGCAGAACAACGAGCTGGTGCTGGGCTACTGGTGGAGCGAGCAGCCCACGGTCACACTGGACAAGGTCAGCGTGAAGTACAGCCAGCAGATGGGATATATACCCCTTGTCACAACACCTGCGGAGCCGACCACACAGGCAGCTACAGAGCCTGCAAAGGACAGCGGCTTCCGTTCGGCAAGCGATATAGTATCCGGGATAAAGGTGGGCTGGAACCTGGGCAACAGCCTTGAGAGCTACAATACAGGCAGATCCGGCACAGACACCGAGACAGGCTGGGGCAACCCCGCAACTACAAAGGAGATCATACAGACTGTCAAGAAGGCAGGCTTCAATGCAGTGAGAATACCTGTCACATGGTCGGAGCACATGGACGGCGATGTTATACAGAAGGAGTGGATGGACCGTGTTCAGCAGGTAGTCGACTATGCGTACAATGAAGGTCTCTTCGTTATCATCAATATGCACCACGACGACTATATCTGGTTCGACCCCCAGGAGAGCTCCTACGAAGGGGACAGTGCGCGTATGAAGGAGATATGGAAGCAGATAGCCGCAAGATTTGCGGACTATGACGACCGTCTCCTGTTCGAGGGCATGAACGAGCCCAGAACAACAGGCTCCTCAATGGAATGGATGGGCGGCACCGCCTCGGAGAGAGCGGTCATAAACCGCTATGTCCGCGACTTCGTGAACACAGTCCGTGCAACGGGCGGCAAGAATGCGGACAGAACGCTCATAGTCACCACATATGCTGCCTCTGCGGACACCATAGCGCTCAACGAGATGTCGGTCCCCTCGGGAGGCAATGTCATACTCTCGGTACATTACTATGCGCCCTGGAAGTTCTCTGACGGAACCGAAAAGACCTTTACCGAAAGCGGCAAGGGCGAGATAGACGCCAAGTTCCAGGAGCTCAAGCGCAAGTTCATAGACAAGGGCATACCCGTTATCATAGACGAGTTCGGCTGCGTGAACTCCGCCTCCGAGGAGGAGAGGGCGTCCTACTATCAGTATTACATCAGCAATGCAAAGGCACAGGGCATAAAGTGCTTCGTATGGGACAACAGCAAGATGAACGGAGATTCCAGCTTCGGCCTCCTCAACAGGAGCAAGCTCACATGGAACAACGCTCTGCTGAAGGCGATAATGGAAGGCGCAAAGTAAGCCCGGCACAGCGACAGATGCAGAATGATACACACTAAGACAGGCTGCGGTGCAGCCGGAAGGAGAAATAACATGAAGAAGCTTATATCAGCTGCCGTTTCTGCGGCAATGGCAGCTGCCTCACTTACATCAGCAACAGTATATGCGGAGCAGGGCAAGACCGCTGCGGCCAACAAGTCGGGAATAGTCCTTCTCGGCGACAGCATAGCCGCAGGCGACCTGCGCTCGGGAAAGGTCGAGCACAACTACGGCGAGATATGCGGCGATTATCTCGGCTGCAAGGTGTATAACTACGCAGTAACGGGATACGATACCGAGGACGTTATCAGTACCGTGGAGGGCTTTACAGCCGACCAGAAGAAGGCAGTTGCAGGCGCCGAGGCGGTAGTCATCTCAGTGGGCGGCAACGATATCATGAACTCACTGGCAAAGTATATCCTTGACTACGCAGGCAGCAAGACTTCCGAGAAGTTCTTAAAGGACGGTTATTCCAAGGACGATATCCCCGAGAAGCCCTCCCTGGGCGATCTTACAAAAATGCTCAATGTCAGGGACGAGGGCGGCCTTATGGACTATATGTCAAAGGGCGGCATGACCGCACAGCGCGAGGTCACCGACGAGATAGGCTCCGCATTCAGCAGCATAACCTCAAAGGACGGAACTCTCAACAAGCAGACCATACCCAACCTGAAGAAGGCTGTGGAGGAGATAAAGGCCATATCGCCCGATACAAGGATACTTGTGCAGAACCTCTACCAGCCCATTCAGCTTGAGCCCTCATATGTTGCCAAGGCCTACGGCAGCCAGTCGGACTACGCTTCGTTCCTGAGCATCATCAGGCTCCGCTGCGAGAACATGATGTCCGCTTATAACGACAGGATAAGCGCTATTGACGGCATAGAGGTAGTGGACGTTAAGTCGCAGTTCACATCACTGGAAAAGACTCCCTCCACGAGCAATCCCGGCAATGCAAATTACTTTGTGGATATACAGACAGGCTCGCTGGCTACAGCCGATGTTCACCCCAATCAGAAGGGACATATCGCCATTGCGGCAGCCGTTCTCGACAAGATAGGTAGGCTCCACAAGGATAACGGCCTCCTTTCACAGACCTTCAACGGTCTCGGCGACAAGGACAAGTACCCCGCCATCGCCCTTGAGACCTACAATAAGGTAGCAGGCGTTGAACCTGTTACAACAACTACCACCACAACATCAAAGACCACCACTACAACGACCACAACATCAAAGACCACTACCACAACTACAACGACTCAGCCTGTGAAGAAGTACGCTCCAGGCGATGTTGACGGCAACGGCGATATAAACGCAGTTGACGCATCAAAGGTGCTTGCGGAGTACGCAAAGACCTCCAGCGGAGACGGCAAGGGCGATTTTGACGCAGAACAGACCAAGGCGGCAGACGTTGACGCCAACGGCGACGTAAACTCCGTTGACGCTTCAAAGATACTGGCTTACTACGCATACTGCGGCCAGTCCGACGTCGAGCCCAAGACTCTTTCCGAGTTCCTGAAGACATTATAATATCCGTCAGCGGGCAGTATCATTCTGTCCGCTGCGCCATATAAGGAGAGAAAAGCCATGAAAAGGATGTATTTCGTTGTTAATCTCGTTGCCGGAAAGGCAGCCATAAGCAAGACGCTTGGAAGTATAATCGATGAATTCGTCAGGGAGGGCTACAAGGTCACCGTCCATACCACCCAGAGCGGCGAGGACGCTGTGGAGCAGGCTGTTTACGCCTGCGAGCAGGGTTATGATATGCTGGTAGTGGCAGGCGGCGACGGTACTCTCAGCCAGTGCTTACAGGGCGTTATGTCCTGTGACAGGAAGATCCCCATAGGCTATGTGCCTGCGGGCTCCACCAATGATTTTGCCAGAAGTCTCGGCATACCCTCCGACCGCATGAAGGCTGCAAAGGCCATAACCCACGGAAAGCCCGTGCTCTGCGACGTAGGCGGCTTCAACGGCGGCTATTTCTCCTATGTTGCCGCATTCGGCGCCTTTACAAATATCACCTATGAGACCTCACAGAAGCTGAAGAACGTATTCGGCCACGCTGCATACCTTGCCGAGGGAGCCACCCAGCTGGGCACCATAAAGGCAAAGCCCCTGCGCATAGAGTATGACGGCAATGTTATCGAGGACGAATTCATTGTGGGCATGATAACCAATACCGCTTCCGTAGGCGGCATGATAAAGGTGAAGGACTTCCTCCTTGACGACGGCCTGTTCGAGGTAACTCTTATAAAGAAGCCGAAAAACAAGGCGGAGCTGGGAAAGACTGCACTTGCCCTGATGAAGAACGACACCACGGACAAGAACATCATATCCTTCCGCACCGATGAGATAACGGTGACCAACCTCTCCGACGAGCCATTCAGGTGGACAAGGGACGGCGAGTACGGCGGCAATGAGAAAGTGAACCGCATATGCTGCCACAAGAAGGCTGTAGCCTTCGTGATACGCGGAAAGAGCAGACTTCCCTTCGTAAAGGACTGAGCATGGAGAATATTTACGGCAACAGGCAGCTCCTTGACACACTTGCGGCAATGGCCTCCAGCGGCAGGACTGCCCACTCCGTGATGATATGCGGAGACAGGGGCACGGGCAGGAAGCTCATGGCAAGATATTACACACAGGCGCTCATGTGCGAGCAGCCCCATAACGGCGTGCCCTGCGGAGTATGCCATGCCTGCACCAATGTGGAAAAGGGCATACACCCCGATGTCATATTCCCCGAAAAGACGGGAAAGCTGGGCAATTACAGCGTGGCCACCGCAAGGGAGGTCATCGCCGACGCCTATGTGAAGCCCAACAACAGCAGCGGCTGCAAGGTGTACATCTTCGCCGACTGTCACAATGTGGACACGAGAACCCAGAACACCCTGCTGAAGCTCATCGAGGAGCCTCCCGAGTATGCCTATTTCATATTCACCTGCGGCTCAAAGTCGGAGTTCCTGCCCACTATAATCTCACGCTGCGTATGCTTCACGGCGTCTCCCTGCACCGAGGAGGAGGCAAGGGCGGCTCTTGCGGACAAGGGCTACAGCGCAGATGACATAGACAGGGCAGTGGACTGCTTCCACGGAAATATCGGTATGTGCGAGAGCTATATAGGCGATGAGGCTCTGAGGAAGCGTGTGGATTTGACAAAAGCCATCGCTGATAGTATAATAGGTAAGGATGAGTACGCTCTCAGCGTGGGACTTTTCTCTGCGGGCAGAGAGAGAAATGACGTCAGAGAGGTGCTGTCCATGCTGGATAAGCTTTTCCGTGACGCCGCAGTGCTGTCAAAGGACAGCGGCGCAGGCACCATAGGCTGTTCGCGGAGAGCGGCGCAGATACTGTCGTCGCGGCTTACGGCAGGCCAGTCCGCAAGGCTCCACGAGCGCATAGAAAAGGCGTGGAGAGCGGTGGAGAGCAATGTCAGCATACCTCTTGCGCTTACGGCGCTGGGGGCAGAGATAATGGATATAGTCGGATAGACTTTCAGATAGGAGCTTTTATGAAAGAAATAGTCGGAGTACGCTTCAAGAGCGTAGGAAAAATATATTACTTCTCACCGGGAGATATCAGGGCCGAGGTCGGCGACCGCGCCATAGTGGAGACCGTCCGCGGAGTAGAGTGCGGCGAGGTTGTCATAGCAAACCGCCAGATACCCGACGAGCTCATATCATCTCCCCTCAAGCCCATAATCAGGCTTGCAGACGAGAACGATATGAAAACGCTGGAGAAGAACAAGCAGCGCGAAAAGGACGCATTCAGAATATGCGAGGAGAAGATAGCATTCCGCAAGCTGGATATGAAGCTGGTAGATGTGGAGTGTACCTTTGACAACAACAAGCTCCTGTTCTACTTCACAGCGGAGAACCGCGTGGACTTCCGCGAGCTGGTAAAGGATCTTGCGGCAGTATTCAGAACAAGGATAGAGCTGCGCCAGATAGGCGTCCGCGACGAAGCAAAGATACTGGGCGGACTTGGAATATGCGGCAGGGAATTCTGCTGCAAGGCCTATATGGGCGACTTCCAGCCTGTTTCCATAAAGATGGCAAAGGAGCAGGGACTTTCCCTTAACCCCACCAAGATATCGGGTACCTGCGGCAGGCTCATGTGCTGCCTGAAGAACGAGCAGAACGCCTATGAGGCGCTGCTGAAGATAACTCCCAAGATAGGCGCTATCGTAGTAACTCCCGACGGCGACAGGGGCAAGGTGGAGGACGTTAACCTCATCACAGGAAAGCTCCGCGTAAAGACAGACAAGTCCGAGGTGCCGGTGACTCTTGACAGGAGCGAGGTAAAGCTCCTGAAGGATACCGAGATAAAGGTGAACCGCGAGGAGCTCAAGGCGCTGAAAAAGCTTGAGGACAAGTGATGACGCCTCAGCCTAAGACCAATTACGGCCTGCTTCTGGACAAAAAGCTGGCGGAGCTGGAAAAGAGCGGCGTGAGGCCGTCTCTGCTGCTCCATGCCTGCTGTGCGCCGTGCAGCAGCCATACACTGACGGTACTGGACAGATACTTCCGCATAACGCTGTATTTCTGCAATCCCAACATCGCTCCCGAGGAGGAGTTCGATTTCCGCCTTGCGGAGCTGAAAAGGCTGGTGAAGGAAATGGGACTGGATATCCCCGTCATCGAGGAGGAGTACGATCCTGCGCCATTCTATGAGCTGGCAAAGGGACTGGAGGAGCTTCCCGAAAGGGGAGAGCGCTGCCGGAAGTGCATAGCCTTCCGACTGAGAAAGGCAGGGGCAAAGGCTGCGGAGCTGGGCTGTGATATGTTCACCACAACTCTCACCATAAGCCCCCACAAGGACTGCACCTTCATCAACGAGTGCGGAGGGCAGGTGCAGGAGGAGTGCGGAGTGCCCTATCTGTTCTCGGATTTCAAGAAGCATGACGGATACAAGCATTCCATAGAGCTGTCGCGGCAGTACGGCCTGTACAGGCAGAATTACTGCGGCTGCGTATACAGCAAGGCAAATTCACAGAAGTAAAGCCCCACCCTTAAAGGTGGGGTTATTGATATAAGGAGAAAACCATGAAAAAATATACAGCATTGCTGCTTTCTGCGCTGATAGCTGTACCCCTGTGCTGCTCATGCAGCAAAAAAAGCACGGGGAGCAGCTCTGAAGCAGAGACCGCCGCGGCAGAGACTACAGAGGCAGAAACCACCGCCCTTCAGACGACGGCCGAAGCGGTCACAACCGTCGCCGTCACCACTGACAAGCAGACTGAGATGAGCTTCACGAAGGATGATCTCAGAGCTCTTGATCTTACGGAGATCTGCAATGGCAGGATATCGGGAGTATGCTGCGTAAAGGACTTTGATGAGGACAGCGGCAGCTATACCGATGAGAGATATGAATTCGCCATTGACAATAATATACAGACAGGCTGGGTGTGGGGACAGGTGATGGACGCAGACGGACAGACTGTGAAGAACGTGTTTGACTATGAGATA
This sequence comes from uncultured Ruminococcus sp., assembly GCF_947301925.1. GTDB lineage: Bacteria > Bacillota > Clostridia > Oscillospirales > Ruminococcaceae > Ruminococcus. The sequence goes on along the minus strand of NZ_CAMYUE010000007.1, from coordinate 102,478 downwards.
AGCGTCTACTCCATAAACGGCACAGAGAGCTATGAGCGCTACGACAGCGAAACAAAGACCCGTGTGCGCAGTGAAACTCCCGAAAGGAGCTATGAATTCCGCGATCATTATACGGCCTATGTGGGCGGAGTTGCGCCCGTGCATCTGTCTGCGGAGAACTTCAGATACTGCATCGAATCCAATTATACTATATCCGATGATGATTTTGATATAATCGGCGAAAAGACTGAAGACGGCAGACGTATAGCCTGCATAAGCAGAACATATGACGGCGGCTCTGAGGGGGGCACAAGATATGATTCGGAGATAGACCTTGACACGGGTATGTGCGTTGCGAGCGGACTGTACGATCACAGCGGCAGACTGCTGCGCTATGTAAGCTACGAGGATATAAAATACGGCGATGAAGCTCTGCCTCCGAAAACTCAGCAGGAGGTAAAGGAGCTCATCGAAAGCGGCGGCTATACCCAGGGAATGTTCTGTCATGATCTGAGCGTGCTGGACGGAGAGATAAAGCTCATGCCCGAAGTGTTCGACGGCTTCATTTCCTGTGAGAACGCTCTGTGGAACAACTGACGGCTGCTGTAAGGAGAAAAAACATGAAAAGATATATTGCAGCGGCTGTTCTTGCAATGGCAGCCGCCATATGCTGTTCATGCAGCGGAGAAAAGCAGGAAAGGGAAAGGCTGTCGGAAGCTGTGACTGCTGCTGCGACCGAGGCTCCCGTGACAACTACTGAGAACGTTACTGCTGCCGTGACTGCTGCTGCAACTGAGGCAGTCACCGGGCGGACGGTCACCACGGCAAAGTCCGCAGAGGAGCTGAGCTTCACGAAGGAGGAGCTTTACGGTCTCGATCCTGCTAAACTGTGCAAGGACATCGGGAGAAGGTCGGGCGAGCATTATGAAGAGCGGTACATTGAGAGCAGCGACAGCTATGAGGGACATATTTACCGCTTCAGCATAGACGAGGACGCACAGACCGCATGGGTCACGGAGCGTGAGGTGGACGGTCACAGAATGGGTGAGGAGAGCTTTAAGTATCTCAACAGCGCATACTGTACGGACGGAAGATACGGCGGCAGCTTCACCATTACCGACAGATGGGATCATATGCCTGTTTCCGCTATACATATCATGGGAGATGTTTTCTTTAATTATGTACCCGGCCCTGCCGTAAGCGAGGACGATGATTTCGTCATTACCGATGAAAGATACAGAGGCGATGTAAAGGTGGCCTGTGTCAGCGGAAGCTATATTGAGAAAAACCTTGACCGCAGCGAAGAAGTAAAGCGCTATTACGACAAGGAGATAGATCTTGCCACAGGGCTGACCGTTTACTGTGCGACCTATGACGAAAACGGAAAGCTCATAAGCGTCGGGCAGTACAATGACCTGAAGTTCGGCGACGAAGCAGTGCCGCCCATGGATCAGTATCAGTTCAGGAAGTACCTTGATGAGAACTGCAAGCCTCAGCTCCCCGTTGATTCTCCGACTCCCGACGGGCTTCCCATGTATGAGGTGAGCGTGTTCGACAGCGAGATAAAGCGTATGCCCGAGGTCTGGAAGGACATCATGAGCCCCGAAAACTATGAATATTTCCAAAAAAACGGCATACTGAACTGAGGAGAAGAAATGGCAAAGGAACTGAAGACCAACGCAATGCGTTTTCTTGAAAAGAACAAAATAGAGTACACCGTTCAGACCTACGAGTGCGGGGAGTTCATAGACGGCATACACACCGCCGAAAAGCTGGGACAGCCTCTTGAGGAGACCTTCAAGACACTTGTGGCCCGCGGCAAGAGCGGAAGCTGTTACTGCTTCCTGCTGCCCGTTGCACTGGAACTTGACCTGAAAAAGGCGGCAAAGAGCGTAGGCGAGAAGTCCGTGGAGCTGCTCCACGTCAAGGACATAACGGCGGTTACGGGCTATGTACGCGGCGGCTGTACGCCTATCGGTATGAAGAAGCAGTTCATGACGGTGATACACAGCAGCGCCGAGCCAATGGAGCTTTTCTACATAAGCGGCGGCCGCATAGGCACTCAGATAAGGCTCTCGCCGCAGGCACTGGTGAAGGCCATAAGAGGAAAATTCGAGGATATAGTCCTTCAGCAGCCGGAGGGATAAGCATATCCTCCAAATAACAAGCTGTACAATTGTGCAAGTATACAAAGTTCATGGCAGAATGCATCAAAACGCCCCTCTGAAAACACTTATATTACAGATACAGTTTTTAAGGGGTGATGATATGGAGAGAACACTGGCTGCGTTTTCGGCTATTGTTCTTCTCGTGGGGTGCTGTACGGGCTGCGGCAGCGCTGAAAAGCGCAGAATGCCGAAGCTGCCCGCTATAGTTTTTCTGTATCAGATAAGCGGGGAGGATATTAGCGTAAGACAGTTCTGCGATTCATCGGGCGATTACTACGATGTAGTGTCCGATGATGTGAAGCATCTCAGCGTGGCCGAGCTTTCGGAGAGATACGAGGCAGGAGGTCTTGAAAACGATATCATGCTTTTACGCTCCTGTGACAGGGCGGAGCTGGAGGAGGAATATCTCAGGCTGGAGGCTGCGGCAAAGAGCGGCAGTACCTCGCTTGCGGTGCGCGAGGAGCTTCCTGCGGTGGAGGCGCCTTGCTACAGCTGGAGCGGCATCTGCTATGATGAAAAGGGAGAGCCCGTGACTGTCGGGCTTCATGAGAACAGGTGCATGACCGACATCAGGTCGGAAAACAGCGAAATCAACGGGGTGTACACCTGGTTCTCGGGGAACCTTCAGGGGTAGGATGAAAACAGAGGATTAGCACTCTCGGTATGAGAGTGCTAATTTTCATTATACTGTCACAAAGCTTTGATATTCCTTTCAAAAAAGGGCTGTAATATATAGTCAGTGAAAGGAAAGGAAGCGATACCGATGGAAAGTGTATATTGTAAGGAAAACTGCATAGGATAAGTATGAAATCATTATTGGAGGTATGACTTATGATGTATGGACTTACACCCTTCGGAAGAACAGGCTTTGACCTGTGGAACGCATTTGACGACTTTGACAAAAGCTTTTACGGCGACAGTATGCCGATAAACACCTGCCGCACGGATATCCGCGACGACGGTGAGAAATATGTTATGGAATCGGAGCTTCCCGGCTTCGAGAAAGAGGATATCAAGCTTGATATCAACGGCTCGCAGCTCACTATTGCTGCCGAGCACAGCACAAACAACGACGAAAAGGACGAAAAGGGCAATTATATCCGCCGCGAGCGCAGATTCGGCTCGTACAAGAGGAGCTTCGATATTTCGGACGTAGACGCCGAGGGCATCACCGCCGAGTACAAAAACGGCGTCCTGGTGCTTGAGCTGCCGAAAAAGAAGCCCGAGACGCCCCTTTCAAAGAGACTTGAGATCAGGTAAATTTCATATAGACACATCCCCCTTGCCCCGTCAGAAATGACGGGGCGATTTTTTTGTCCTCACAGCAACCTGTATTATGCAGTATCAACATTCGGGAGCCGTCAATTCCGTCGGAATTGACAAAATACGCTCTCTCGGAAAAATAATCTTCCCTTTTTCCGTAAAATATGTTATAATGTTATTATGAATATCTATGCGATGCTCCGGAGGTGAATCTACAGCTTGAAAAGACTTTATATCAGCGATCTTGACGGTACGCTGCTGAGTCCCGAACCTGAGATAACAGCCCTCACGGCAGAGATCATCAACTCGCTGACGGCAAAGGGCATGAACTTCACCTTCGCCACTGCAAGGTCCATATATTCGGCAATACCCATAACATCGGCGCTGGATATCAACGTGCCCTGCATACTTATGAACGGCGTGAGCATCTATGACATAAAGAACAGACGCTATGTAAAGAACGAGTTCATTGATCCCGCGGCGTCCGCGAAGCTCCTTGAAGCCTATAAGCGCCACGGAGTTGAATGCTTCATGTACCGCATAGACAACGGCGCTCTTACCTGTTACTATGAGCAGCTCACCAGCAGGGTGATGCGCAGCTTTGCGGAGGTCAGGAAACACCGGTACAAAAAGCCCTTTGTGCAGTGCCGCCTTGAGGACTGCGCCGACGAGTACACGGTGTATTTCACCACAAGAGGTAAGTATGACCAGCTTCTGCCCGTAAAGCTTGAAGCCGAGAGGATAGCAGGCGTGGATATCGCCTTTTATCTTGACGTATACGACGATTCGTGGTATCTGGAGATATTCTCCCATAAGGCCTCAAAGTCCAACGGACTGCGTTTCCTGCGGGAGGAATACGGCTTTGACGAGATAGTTGCCTTCGGCGATAACCTCAACGATCTGCCCATGTTCGGACAGGCGGATATAAGAGTAGCCGTGGAAAACGCCAGGGACGAGGTAAAGGCGGCAGCCGACATAGTCATCGGAGCCAACGGCGATGACGGCGTGGCTAAGTGGCTGTTTGATGAAATAAGCCGTTATCAGCCGTCAGGGAGCGGATAAGCCGCTTATAGGGGCGCACACCGTGCGCCACTGCAAAAAGCCAAGGGCTTAATAAATATGATAATCTTTAACATGAAAGGAAAATACATAAAATGAAGAAACTTATGCTTGGAAACGAAGCCTTCGCAAGAGGCTTATACGAGGCAGGATGCCGCGTAGTATCGAGCTATCCCGGTACTCCCTCCACGGAGATCACCGAGGAGGTGGCAAAGTATGACGAGGTCTACGCAGAGTGGGCTCCCAATGAGAAGGTGGCTATGGAGACAGCTCTCGGAGCTTCCATCGCAGGCGCAAGAAGCTTCTGCGGAATGAAGCACGTCGGTCTCAATGTTGCCGCAGACCCTCTCTACACAGCAGGATATACAGGCGTGAACGCAGGTATGGTCATCGCAGTTGCCGACGATCAGGGTATGCACTCCTCTCAGAACGAGCAGGACAGCCGTCACCATGCTATCGCTTCAAAGGTGCCTATGCTGGAGCCCTCTGATTCCACCGAATGCAAGGAGTTCGTCAAGCTGGCATTTGAGCTCTCCGAGAAGTACGACGCTCCCTTTATCGTAAGAATGTCCACAAGAGTCGCTCACTCACAGAGCATAGTGGAGATGGAGGACCGTCAGGAGCTTCCTCTCAAGGACTACGAAAAGACTCCCTCAAAGTTCGTAATGATGCCCGCATACGCAAAGGGCAGACACGTTTTCGTTGAGGAGCGCACAAAGAAGCTCATCGAGTACGCAGAGACCACACCTCTCAACAGAGTTGAGATATCGGACAAGGCAGAGTTCGGTGTTATCACCAACGGCGCCGCATACCAGTATGTAAAGGAAGCACTGGGCGACAAGGCCTCTGTACTGAAGCTGGGTATGGTAAATCCTCTCCCCGAGAAGCTCATTCAGGATTTCGCCGCAAAGTACGAGCAGGTATACGTTATCGAGGAGCTTGACGGCATAATCGAGGAGCACTGCCGCAACATCGGCGTGAACAACGTGAAGGGCAAGGAGATATTCGGCTATATCGGCGAGCTTCCCCAGTCTGTCATCGCAGAGAAGCTTCTGGGCGAGAAGAAGGAATTCACAGCTCTGGAAGATGAGATCCCCGTTCGTCCTCCCGTAATGTGTGCAGGATGTCCCCACAGAGGACTGTTCTACTGCCTGAAGAAGCTGGGCGTAACAGTATCGGGAGATATCGGCTGCTACACACTGGGCGCTGCCGCACCTCTCAACGCTATAGATACAACTATCTGCATGGGCGCTTCTATCTCGGGACTCCACGGCTTCAACAAGGCAAGGGGAGCAGAGTCCGAGCACAAGAGTGTTGCAGTTATCGGCGATTCCACCTTCATGCACAGCGGCATGACAGGACTTGTGAATATCGCTTACAATAATTCAAACTCCACAGTCATCATACTGGACAACTCCATCACAGGTATGACAGGCCACCAGCAGAACCCCACCACAGGAAAGAACCTGAAGGGAGATCCCGCTGCCGCCGTTAACCTCGAGGAGCTGTGCAAGGCTATCGGCATCAAGCGTGTAAGAGTAACAGATCCTTACAAGCTTGCCGAGACAGAGGCTGCTATCAGGGAGGAGCTTGCTGCTGATGAAGCATCAGTTATCATCTCACGCCGTCCCTGCGCACTTCTCAAGTATGTAAAGCACAATCCGCCTCTCAAGGTCAACGCAGACAAGTGCGTAGGCTGCAAGATGTGTATGAAGCTGGGATGTCCTGCTATCTCCATGAGAGACGGCAAGGCAGTCATCGATCATACTCTCTGCGTAGGCTGCGGCATCTGCCAGGAACAGTGCAAGGTCGGAGCTATCGAATAAGCGGCTGAACGCGAAAAACTCAGGGCTGCTATGTCGGGAGCGGAGGCTCTCCGCTCAGGAGCAGTGCAAGGTAGGCGCTATTGAATAAGCTGTTATCAGAGCTAAGAACTAAGAGCTAAGAAATCAGTTGGAAACGCCGTTTGCGGCGTCACGAAGAAGCAGACGATATACCATTCAGACTTACTTAGTAAAGGGATAATATTATGAAGATCAGAAAAGTAAACTGTCCTTATTGCCATGTACTTATGAAGTACATGGGAACGAAGAGGATACAGCTCGGACGAACAGGCTGGATAATTGGGGACTGGGACAATCTCTTGTCCGGAGCTCTTACAGTAAGCATTTATGAGTGCCCCGAGTGTTCAAAGCTTGAGTTTTTCAGATTTAAGAAAACAAAGAGGAAAAAAGATGATACAGTTACCGATATATGAGGAGTTCGCACACTGGCTGGACGACCTTCTCGAAAACAATGATATGCCCGAAAGCACAAAGGCTTTCTGCTTCAACCTCTATGAGGAGTCCGATGAGGACCATATCTACGGCGTACAGCTCATTGCCGCGGGAGAGTTCGATCCTGCCGACAAGGAGGGCGACTGGGCCTGCGAGGAGGTCTGGAGCAGCGGCGAGAACATATTCACTGTGGATACCTCCGACGAGGAGGACACAGGCTGGGCACACGCTCAGGAGCTTTTCAGGGAAATGGCTGAGGAATACCTCAGAAACGGTAAATATGCGGAAGTGATCAAAGGGGTCAAGGGCGTTGCTATTGGATTTGTAGACGGCGACCTTGAGATCATCGCATAAATGATACAGGGAGGATATGTATTATGGACGATCTTATGATGGGCATAGGTTCACAGAGCGGGACCGGCGGTACACCTGGCGGTGCTCAGCAGCATTCCATGCCTTCTGCACAGGGAATGTACGATCCATCGGCAGCTGCGCCCGCAGGCGCTCCTGTCAGCACGGCAGATGATATCAGCAGTGCGCTGGATCAGATGAACAGCGCCTTCGGACATCTGGGAAACAAGTCTGTTCAGCAGCCTGCCGCTGCGCCTCAGCCGGCGGTACAGCCGCAGCAGCCTGCACAGTACGGACAGCAGCCTGCGGTTCAGCCTCAGCAGCCAATGGGCGGCCAGCCTCAGCAGGAGCCTCCCAAGGTCAACGATATGGGCTATTCGTCAGATGATTACAGATACGACCCCCGCCGTATGAATTACGGACAGCGTGCCTCCGACCGCACTGCACCACAGGGAGGCTACGGACAGCAGGGCGCTGTGAACGGAGCTCCGCAGAACGGCTACGGCCAGCAGCCTCCCGTGAACAGAGGCCCCCAGAACAGCTACGGCAGTCAGCCCGCAGGCTACGGCGCTCCTCAGAACAATTACGGAAATCAGCAGAGCGGCTACGGACAGTCCGCGTCGGGCTACAGCAGCGACGATTACAGGTACGACCCGTACAAGAACTATAATTCAAACGATTCCTACACCACAAGGGCAGCCACAAGCAGCGATACAGACTTCGTGTCTGCACTGAAGGGATTGCTGGGAGCCGTTATAGGTGCTGTTCCCGGTATGCTGCTCATGATACTGGTGGCGAGATTCGGCTTCATCGCTTCGCTGTGCGGCGCGGTAATGGCGGCCTGTATCTTCTTCGGCTACAAGCTCATGACCAAGGACAGCTGGCTCTCCGCAAAGACAGGTCTGCTGATATGCGGTCTGGTAATGATAATCGCCGTATACTTCTCGGTAAAGATATCCTGGACCTCCGCCCTTGTGGACGTTATGAACGAGGCCATATCCCTTACCAAGGACTGGCTGGGAGAGTATGACACCTACGGCTATACCGATGATTACTACAAGGGACTTCTCGGAGGCGATACCACGCCAACCTTCGGCAACTGCTGGGATAACTTCGGAAAGATACTTGCCGAGGCCAATCTGAAAGGACGTTTCTACGCTTCACTTGCAGAGAATTATCTCTTTGCGGGCCTGGGCGCATTCGGAGCTTTTGCAAAGTTCGGAAGAAATAATTTCTAATATTCTTTAAGGAGTAATATAAAATGGAAACAAGATCAATAATGATAGTCGGAGTAGGCGGACAGGGTTCTCTGCTGGCTTCGAGACTTCTGGGAAATGTGCTTCTTGCACAGGGCTATGACGTAAAGGTCAGCGAGGTACACGGAATGTCTCAGAGAGGCGGCTCCGTTGTGACATATGTAAAGTACGGCGAGAAGGTTTATTCTCCCGTTATCGAGAAGGGCGAGGCTGATGCAGTCATCTCCTTCGAACTGCTTGAGGCGGCAAGATGTCTGCCCTATCTGAAGAAGGGCGGCAAGCTCATAACCTCAACACAGCAGATAGACCCCATGCCTGTTATCACGGGAGCTGCAAAGTATCCCGAGAATCTTGTGGACAAGCTTTCGGCAGCAGGCGTTGAGCTGGTAGCTGTTGACGCGCTTTCACTTGCCGAGGAGGCAGGTACAGCCAAGGCTTCAAACGTAGTTCTCATGGGCGTACTTGCTTCACGCATGGACTATCCAGACGAGCTGTGGCAGAAGGCGCTTGAGCAGTGCGTACCGCCCAAGTTCCTGGAGCTCAACAAGAAGGCTTTCGAGCTGGGCAAGGCTGCCAGGTAATTAAGAATTAAGATCTAAGAACTGTGTAGGGGCGGATATTATCCGCCGCATCAGCATGAACATAATTAACTTCACATAAAAAATCCATATCAAAGGAGTATGAAGTCCAATGGAAAAATATTGGAACAAAGAGATCGAATGTGCTTCACGGGAGGATATGAAAAAGCTCCAGGACGAGCGCCTCGTGGCACAGGTAAAGCACGTTTATGAAAACGTGAAGTATTACCGTGATCTCATGGACGAAAAGGGCGTAAAGCCCGAGGACATCAAGGGAACGGAGGACCTTCACAAGCTTCCCTTCCTCAGTAAGGCAGATCTAAGAGAGGCATACCCCTACGGACTCCTTGCAAAGCCCCTTGGCGACTGCGTAAGGATACATTCTACCAGCGGTACCACAGGAAAGCGTGTTGTGGCATTCTATACCCAGAACGACGTTGATATGTGGGAGGACTGCTGCGCAAGAGCTATTACTGCCGCAGGCGGCAACGAGGACGACGTTGTACAGGTAGCTTACGGCTACGGCCTTTTCACAGGCGGTATGGGACTTCACGGCGGCTCACACAAGGCAGGCTGTCTCACTCTTCCTATGAGCTCGGGAAATACCGAAAGACAGATACAGTTCATGCAGGATCTTGGTTCTACCATACTCTGCTGTACCCCTTCATATGCCGCATATATCGGTGAAACAGTAGCCGAAATGGGAATAAAGCCCGAGGATCTCAAGCTGAAGGCAGGTATCTTCGGTGCAGAGCCCTGGACTGAGGAGATGCGCCGCTCTATCGAGAAATCACTGGGCATAAAGGCCTATGATATCTACGGACTTACCGAGTCCAGCGGCCCCGGCGTGGCATTTGAGTGCTCCGAGCAGACAGGTATGCACATCAACGAGGATAACTTCATTCCCGAGATCATAGATCCCGAAACAGGGGAGGTGCTCCCCGAGGGACAGGTGGGCGAACTGGTATTCACAAGCATTACCAAGGAAGCCTTCCCCCTTCTCCGTTACCGCACAAGAGACCTCTGCGTGCTCAGCAGAAAGAAGTGCTCATGCGGAAGGACTCTCATCAAGATGGCTAAGCCTATGGGCAGAAGCGACGATATGATGATAATCCGCGGCGTAAATGTATTCCCCTCACAGATAGAGACAGTTCTCATCGAGCAGGGCTATTCACCCAACTACCTCATCGAGGTGGACCGCGTGAACAATACGGATACTCTTGACATCAGCGTTGAGATGAATCCCGACCAGTTCTCTGACAAGGTAAAGGATATGCAGAAGCAGGAGCGCGATCTTGCCGTAGCTATCAAGACCATGCTGGGTATCAATCCCAAGGTTCACCTTGTATCGCCCAAGTCCATCACAAGAAGTGAGGGCAAGGCGGTAAGAGTAATAGACAGAAGAAAGCTTCACGACTGATCTCAGGGGGGAACAGAGAACATATAAGGAGGTACATTTATGAAAATAAAGATCTTTTCAACTAACTATATGCCCGAAAAGGAGAAATATCAGAGATTTGCAGCCTTTGAGAACGAGCTCAACCAGTTCATCGCAGGCGTCGATGTGATCGACATAAAGTTCAGCACATCATCGGGGCTCTGCCATGACGCCCAGACTCATGTAAACGAGTATCTGGACGAGCTCTCCGTACTCGTTATGTATAACGAAAAGCCCAAGGCGGCTTCAAAGAAGAAGGCGTGATACCTCTCGGCAGGGACGGAAACCAGAAGGAGGAAGATAGTAATGTCAAATGTAAAACAGATCTCAGTTTTTGTGGATAACAGACCCGATCAGGCGGCAGGCGTCATGAGGATAATCAAGGAGAGCGGCGTGAACCTCAGAGCTCTCAGCCTTGCAGATACCGCTGATTTCGGTATAATCAGACTCATCGCCAATGATACCGAGAAGGCTGTGGAAATACTCAGAGCGGCTTCCTATGCGGTAAACGTAACGGAAGTTCTGGCAATATCCATACCCGATACACCGGGTCAGCTCAGCCGCGTGCTGGACGTTCTCGGACAGGACAACGTAAACGTTGAGTATATGTACTCATTCCTCGGTACTTCCGACAGGGCTGTATCCTTTGTTATCCGCGTCGATGACAATGCTCAGGCTGCTGAAGCTCTCAACAGGGGCGGCATTATTCAGCTTACCGAAAATGATATAGCCGAAATGTAAGTATTGCACAAAACGTTGCTGTATTTATATAAAATGCTTGACAGAAATCCGATATATGTTGTATAATATAAGTGCAATATTTAGCGAGAAAATATGCAACAGGAGTGATGAAAAATGGGAATTCTCGATAAATTCAATGACGCAAGCAGGGGTGTGTCCGAGAAGGCGAAAAACATCTCTGAAGCTAACAACCTCAAAAGAAAGATACTTTATGAGGAGGAAAGGATAGTAGAGATCTTTACCGATATCGGTAAGAGATACTACAAGAATCCTACCGAGGATCCTGCATCCCTGAAGGTACTTTGCGATGATATCGATACAAGACGCAGAAGAATAAAGAAGATGAGATATGAGCTCAACGGCATAAGAGGCTATAAGATCTGCCCCAAGTGCGACGCTGAGGTCAATGAGCGCTTCCAGTTCTGCGGACGCTGCGGTGCAAGGCTCCCCGATATCGAGGACGAGGACTTTATGTCGCTTGAACCCAACGATTACTACACAGAAAGCAGCAATAATTTCTTTAACGCAGATCCCAACAAGAACTATTGATCACAAAGGCTGTTCTGAGGCTATCGGAACAGCCTTTTTATTACAGAAGCGCCTGTGCATGAGCCCGCAGAGGCTCCGCGCAGGTATGCAGAGAAAGAACCAGAAGCAGGAAAAGGGAAGACATACCTGCCCCAGAAAATTCAGGGGCATATCCGAGTAATCCCATACGTTCCAGCGCATAATGATATTATCAAAAAAGCCGACTGTGAATTCTATGGCGGTTATGAGGAGCGAGCCTGCAAGGCAGCTCCCGATAAGCGTCATGGTGCGGCGGCTGTTCATTGCGTAGAGCACAGTCAGGACGAGACCTCCCGTGAGAGACATGGTCCAGTGGGTGTATCCCCGCATGACTATCTCTATGAGACTGTAGCAGAAATAGCCCATGAGAAACGAAAAGAAAAGCTGCGAAAGCTTCATGTGTACCACCTCCTGTGTGTAGTATCGGCGCTTTTGCGGAGTTTATACAGATGAGTAAACGGAGATGAATAATATGCGGAAAAGCTGTATACTTATGCATATATCCAGTCTGCCGTCGGAGTACGGCATAGGAAAAATGGGAAGGGCGGCCTTTGAGTTCGTTGACTTCCTCAAAGCTGCGGAGGTGAAATGCTGGCAGATACTGCCCCTGTCTCCCACAAGCTATGGTGATTCGCCCTATCAGTCCTTTTCGGTAAGGGCGGGCAATCCCTACTTCATAGATTTTGAGGTGCTGGAGGCAGACGGCCTTCTGGAGCACCATGAGTTTGCGGCCTATGACTGGGAGAGCGCTGCGGATAAGGTGGACTACAGCCTGCTGTACGATCACTGCTTCGATGTGCTGAGAGTGGCCTATGACCGCTTCAGGCCTGCTAAATTCCCGCAGTACAGGAAGTTCTGCGAGGAGAATAAGAAGTGGCTGGAGGAATATGCCCTGTTCATGGCGCTGAAATTCCGCTATGACGGCAAGCCCTGGTATGAATGGGACGAGGATATCGCAATGCACCGTCCCAAGGCCGTTGCGGCCGCAAAGAAGGAGCTGAAAAAGGATATCGGCTTCAATAAGTTCATACAGTTCGAGTTTGCAAGACAGTGGGAAGAGCTTAAAAAGTATGCCAACGACAGCGGCATAGAGATAATAGGCGATATCCCCATTTACTGCGCTTTGGACAGCGTGGAGGCATGGGCTTCGCCAAGGCTTTTCCAGTTCGACAGGAAGCGCCGTCCCACAGCTGTTGCAGGCTGCCCTCCCGACGGATTTTCGCCGCTGGGTCAGCTCTGGGGAAATCCCCTCTATAACTGGGACTACCACAAAAAGACGGGCTATGAATGGTGGATAGAGCGTATCAGAGCGGCCTCCGAGCTGTACGATATCGTCCGTATAGACCACTTCCGCGGCTTTGAGAGCTATTACTCCATACCCTACGGCAATGAGGACGCTACGGTGGGAGAGTGGAAGAAGGGCCCGAATTATGAGCTTTTCAGGCTGGCGGAGGAGAAGCTGGGCAGGCTCAATATCATCGCCGAGGACCTGGGCTTCATCACTCCCGAGGTAAGGGAAATGCTGGACAAGTGCGGCTATCCGGGAATGAAGGTGCTTCAGTTCGCCTTCTCGGACAGCGAGAACGAGTATCTGCCCCATAACTATACAGGCACCAACTACTTTGCGTATACGGGCACTCACGATAACGAGACCCTGATCGGCTGGGTGGAGACTTTAGATAAGAAGTCGCTGAAGTTCACTATGAAGTACCTGAACGTCAAGAAGAAAAAGGATATACCTGCTGCGGTGATAAGGGCGGCATGGGGAAGCGTTGCACAGGTGGCTGCGGCGCAGATACAGGACTTCCTTGACAGTCCACGTGACGGTAGGATGAATACGCCCTCAACTCTGGGAGGCAACTGGCAGTTCCGCACGAAAAAGTCGGACTTTACTCCCGAGCTGGCAAAGAGGATACGAAAGCTCAATAAGCTGTATAACAGATAGAATCAAGAGCTAAGAACCAAGAGCTTAGCGCAGAAAAGGAAGGTATGGAGATATGGATAAGAAACTATTTATTGATAAATTTACGGGAAGGCTCCCAAGGGATATAAAGGCCGCCACACCTCAGCAGCTTCACGACGCGCTGGGAAAGACGGTTATGGAGCTCTTTGCCGACCGCTGGAGCAATGCCCGTCAGGAGCACCTTTCAAAGCGCCGTGCAGCCTATCTTTCCATGGAGTTCCTTGTGGGACGTGCGGTGTACAACAATCTGCTTGTACTCGGCATTTACGATGAGGTGGAGGAGATCTTCGGGGAGCTGGGTCTCGACCTTGCAGACCTTGAGGAGATAGAGGACGCCGCTCTCGGAAACGGCGGTCTGGGACGTCTTGCGGCCTGCTTCCTTGACAGTGCAGCCACCCTTGGACTGCCCCTTGACGGCTACGGCATACGCTACAAGTACGGACTTTTCAAGCAGTCTATAGTTGACGGATTCCAGAGGGAGGATATCGACGACTGGACGAAATACGGCGATCCATGGTCGGTGCGCTGCGAGGAGGACGCTGTCCTTATCGAGTACAGCGGTCAGACCGTAAAGGCCGTGCCCTACGATATGCCTGTATTCGGCTTACGCACCGAGAATGTGGGAACTCTCAGGCTGTGGCAGGCTGAGCCCGTGAAGGAGTTCGACTTTGACCTGTTCAACAAGCAGGATTACCTTGAGGCGTCAAGGGAGAAGATCTACGCCGAGGACATCTCCCGCGTGCTCTATCCCAATGACGATACCGACGAGGGAAAGAAGCTCCGCCTGAAGCAGCAGTATTTCTTCAGCTGCGCGTCGCTTACGGATATCATCAGGAAGCACAAGGCTCGCTTCGGCACTCTCGATAACTTAGCGGACTTTATCTCCGTGCAGCTCAACGACACCCACCCTGTTATATCCATACCCGAGCTCATAAGACAGCTGGTGGACAACGAGGGCTTCACCTTTGAAAAAGCCCTTGAAATGGCTAAGAGGATATTCAACTACACCAACCATACCGTTATGCAGGAGGCTCTGGAAAAGTGGCGCACCGATCTGGTGGAGGAGCTCCTCCCCAGGATATACGCTATAATAATACAGATAAACGAAGCCCTCATTGCGGAGATGTATGTTGCGGGAGTTGAGCGCGAAAAGACCGACCGCATTAAGATCATAAAGGGCGGTCTTATCCACATGGCTGATATGGCCTGCTATGCTTCGGGGCATATCAACGGCGTTGCGGAGATACACACCCAGATACTCCGCGATTCCGTGCTTGCGGACTGGTACAGCCTTTATCCCGACCGCTTCCGCAACGAGACCAACGGCATCACTCAGCGCCGCTGGATAGCCCTCTGCAACAGGGAGCTGTCTGCTCTCATAACAGAGCTTCTGGGCGACGATAACTGGATAAACGACCTTGACAGGCTCAGGGAGCTTACAGGATTTGCCGACGACGAGAACGTGCTCCGCCGCTTCATTGATATCAAGCAGGGCAAGAAGAAGCAGCTTGCGGACTTCATAAAGGCTCATGACGGTATTGAAATTGATGAAGGCTCAGTCTTCGATATACAGATAAAGCGTCTCCACGAGTACAAGAGGCAGCTCCTCAACGCCTTCTCCATACTGTGGATATACTACGGCATAAAGGACGGCAGCATACAGAACTTCACTCCCGTTACCTTCATATTCGGAGCTAAATCCGCTCCCGGATACCGCCGCGCAAAGGCTATAATCAAGTATATCAACGAGGTGGGCAGGATAGTCTCCTCAGACCCCGATACCCGTGACCTTATCAGAGTGGTGTTCGTGCAGAATTACAATGTGTCCTACGCCGAGAAGCTTGTGGCGGCAGCAGATGTCTCCGAGCAGATATCCACCGCAGGCACTGAGGCCAGCGGTACGGGCAATATGAAGCTCATGCTCAACGGCGCTGTTACTCTCGGCACCTACGACGGCGCAAATATAGAGATAGTTCAGGAGGCTGGGGAGGACAACAACTATATCTTCGGCGCCCGCGTTGAGGAGCTGGAGAAGATAGTCCCCGAATACGACAGCAGGCGCATATTCTCCGAGGACGCTATGATCCGCAGAGTGGTCTCCTCGCTTATCGACGGCACCGTTTCCGACGGAGGCAGCGGCGATTTCCGCGAGCTGTATATGGCTCTCCTTGACGGCGCAAGCTGGCACGCTCCCGATCATTATTATCTCCTGGGCGATATCAGGGACTACGTTGACAAGAAGCTGCGCTGCATTGCTGACTACAGCAGCGACAGGCTTGCATTCGCCCGTAAACAGTGGCTGAATATGTGCAATTCGGGCAAGTTCAGCTCCGACCGTACCATTGCGGACTACGCTGAGAATATCTGGGGGATCAAGTAAACTGCCTTCTGTAAGAGAGGGGAAAATGGTGGAATTCAAACGCAAACGGTTGAATAAGAAAAAATAATTCTCAGTTTCTGCTTTATGCACAGAATATGGCGCCTGTATTTGTGAGATATTCACAGGTACAGGCGCTTTTCAGTGACAGATGTCACCGCAAAAGTGACATTCGGTACCTTTATTTGTGCCGTGATATGTGTTATCATAAGTACAGTAAAGGAGGGAGAGACAATGAAAAAGGCAGTCATCATATTTGCTGTGAGCTTTATTGCTGCGGTTGCGGCAATGATAGCGGCGGGAGTTTCCGGGACGGTGATAACAGCCGTTTCATTTGGCATCTGGCTCGTCGCAGGGACTGCGCTTATCATATGGTATGCGCTGGGCAGGAGCCGCGAGGACTTCCCTGTGTGGTTCAGAGTGCTGTTTATACTGTCATTCCTTCCCGCAGTGCTGTGCGTTTATGCAGCCTGCGGCGATGCGGCACAGAATACAGGCAGCAGCTTCGGCGGAACGCTGCTGTATATGCTCATTATTATGACGGCCATACCCGTTATCCCCCTTGCGGTCACAGTTCAGGTCAGCTTTATTATAAGAAAGCTTATGACACTAAGGCGTGTGAAAGGAGTGCAGGAATATGAAAAAACATGAAAAGATCATTTTTGGTATCTCATTGGCGGCAATAGCAGCCTTTATCGTAAGATGTATTCTTTCGGCTGCTTTCGACAGCTTCCGCCAGCCTGTTGCAGACTACTTCAGGCTGGAATACATGAGTCCCTTCGGAGCGGTGCTCGTTCTGGGAGTTTTCGGCGTTATCTCTGTGCCTGTTATGTGTATCTCCCGCAGGCGCAGCAGCAATGGCAAGGAAGTACCTTCCTTTGCATACAGAGTGTCGTTTTACTGTTCGTTTTTACCCTTTGTGCTGCTTCTGATCTACTGCCTGTACTGCATGAAGCACGGCTTCAGATTTCTGTGGTCCGTCAGGTACGGCTGGGAAGCCTTTGAAGGCGCATTTACCATAATGGGATTTATACTTTGTATCATTCCTGTGCTGCCGTTCTGCGTGTTCTGGCAGATACTCTATATAGTAAAGCTTATCCGCGGCAGAAAAAAGGCTGCGGCTGAACAAAAGGAGATGAGCTTATGAAAAAACATGAAAAGCTTTTACTGGTATTCTTCAGTGGTATAACTGTTTTATTTGTTGCCAACATACTGTACAGACGGTACGTTCTGGGTATAGAAATGGATTTTCGTATGTTTGACGAGGGCACTACCGTACTGGCCTGGGCGTTCATTATTTCTTTCTTCGTGTCAATGGTCATACTGGTATCATGGAGACTCAGGAAACGGTACGAGGCAGGGAAAAAGCCCGTATCAGGACTGTACAGAGCAAGCTTCTGGCTTAGCTTCATTCCCTCTGTGCTGCTGATGGTCGGTTCGGTATCAAGTATGTGGGGAGGATTTACGTTTCTGAGCGATACCGTGTATTACGGGGGAGAGGCATTCTGGGGAACTTTCACCATATATGGCATTTTCCTGTTCGGCGTGATAATTCCCGTCTTCCCTGTGATGATATTCTGGCAGCTGCTCTATCTTGTCAAGCGCAGAAAGTACCGTAAGCTTATGAAAGCCGGCAGTAAATGAGAGCTAAGATAAATGAGACGTAGTCTGACAGGCGCCGCAAAAAAAGCTCCCCGAGTATATCGGGGAGCTTTGCTGTTGTTTGTGTCGGAATGATCAACCTGCCTGGATATCTGCCAGTGAGTACTGATAGCCCTGGAGGTAGTTATTAAGGTGCGTAAGGTCGGTCTGAGTCCAGTAGCCGTCGCCGTCGATATCTGCGCCGTACATCTCGGTTCCTGTTGTAGGAGAATAATAATGATTTACTATATTATAGAGAAGGTTTCGGTCGGTGTAATTTACCTTGCTGTCACCGTTGATATCGCCTACAAGGTAGGTGTTAGCGGAGAAGCAGTACTGTGTGCCTGAGATGAGCTGATTGTTTGCATTGTATGCCTTGATCTCATAAGCGCCTGCCAGATCATTATATGTGTAGTTGCCTGATTTGATCTCGGAAACTACCTTGAAGAGAGTGCCTACGCTGGTTGTGATGTTATTGGTCTTCCATGACTTCCAGAAACGCTCACCGTATGAGTTGCCGCCCTTTTCCTCGCGGTCCATCCAGCCGTTGAGGCAGCCTGTTGTTCTTGCGTTGCCCTTTACCTTAAGGGGATTGTTTGTGTAGAATTCTACATCGACTCTTCTTGTCTGTGTTGCGCCGCCGCTGTAGTAGACGTATGTTCTGTATGTCTTGACACCGCTGCAATTTGCTGCACTTGCTGAAAGGCTGTTAGCCATAGGAAGTGCGCCGAGTAATGCTGCGGAAAGTGTTGCTGCGATCTTAGTTAGAGCTTTTTTCATTTTAATTCATATCCTTTGTAAAGTATTTTTCAGAGATTGCGCAAACTCTGAGTATATTATAATATTATTGATACTAATTGTCAATATTTTATGGTAAAATTCTACATATTTTGTCTGTGAGATACTAAAAATGCAGACATATGATATGCTTTGTACAACTTTTTGACAAGCAGGAACAGCTGGTTTAAGCTTTGAAACGGCAGATATAATGTTAAAATATAAAAATATGTAAAGCTGGCTTGACAAAAAATGTAAAGCGTGCTATACTATTATTGTAAAGTTAACTTTACTTTTGCAAAGGAGGGCGATGTCTTGAAGAATAAGATACAGGAGCTGCGGAAAGCAAGGAAGGTCACGCAGCAGGAGCTTGCCGACGCGCTCAGCGTCACGCGGCAGACTATAATATCACTGGAAAACGGGAAATACAATGCGTCCCTCACTCTTGCACACAAGGCGGCGCAGTTCTTCGGCGTTGCCATAGAGGAGCTGTTCATTTTCGAGGGCGACGAGAACCTTTAAGGAGGATAACTATGGAAAATTGCAGAAAAAAACTCAGGACCAAGATCGTTATATACCGGATACTGGCTGCTTTACTGCTGATAGCACTGATCGTTCTTCAGGTGCTTGAGGGTAAGGGCATACTCAAAGGCGAGACAAATTTCGGCTTTTTCGTGGGCGGCATAACCGTGCTGATAATGAATATAATCCGCATGAGAAAAGCCGTTAAGGACGATGCGGCCATGAAGCAATGGTATGTACGCAATACCGACGAGAGAACTATTGCTGTTCAGCAGAAGGCTGGAAACTTTACGTCCCTGTTCACCCTTTTCGTTCTCTGTATAGCAACTATTGCCGCTTCATACATAAACAACACGGTCTACTGGACGCTTGGAGCTGCTATGGGGGTATATCTTGTCATTTATCTCGGTTCGCTTGTATATTTCAATAAAAAGATGTAAAACAAAAACTCCCCGATACCGCGAAGTATCGGGGAGATTTATTATATTCGTATGTGCATATTACACGTTAAACTTCCGTAAGCGATAGCAGACTATCTGTTTTGCAGAGAGTGAGCGAGTTTACGAGCGTCAACGTGGACGGGTGCAGCGTCACGCTGCTTACTTCTCAGCCAGCTTTGTGAGGTACTCGTAACGATTAGCAGCAGTCTTCTCTGCCTTCTCGAACAGTTCCTTAGCACGATCGGGGAATGAACGTGTGAGTGCGCTGTAACGAGCCTCGTTCATGATGAAGTCCTGATAAGACTCTGTGGGAGCCTTGGAGTCGAGCTGGAAGGGATTCTTGCCCTCAGCAGCAAGACGAGGATCGTAACGGAAGTTGTTCCAGTAGCCGCACTTAACAGCCTTCTCCATCTCAGCCTGACAGTTAGTCATACCGCCCTTGATGGAGTGCATCTCACAAGGTGCATAGCCGATGATGAGTGACGGTCCCGGATAAGCCTCAGCTTCCTTGATTGCCTTGAGTGTCTGGTTCATGTCGGCACCCATAGCGATCTGTGCAACATAGATGTAACCGTAGCTCATAGCGATATCAGCAAGACGCTTCTTAGCGATTGCCTTACCTGCTGCTGCGAACTGTGCAACCTGTCCGATGTTGGAGGACTTGGAAGCCTGTCCGCCTGTATTTGAGTAAACCTCGGTATCGAATACCATGATGTTTACATCTTCGCCTGTAGCGAGAACGTGGTCAAGACCGCCGAAGCCGATATCATAAGCCCAGCCGTCGCCGCCGAAGATCCATATGGACTTCTTGGAGAGGTAGTTCTTGTTCTCAAGGATATCTGCCTTCTTATCGCACTTGCAGTCGCACTTCTCGAGCTCAGCAACGAGTGCAGCTGTTGCAGCTGTATTCTTTGCGCCGTCGTTAACTGTTGCGAGGTATTCGTCAGCAGCTGCCTTGATCTCAGCAGAAGCCTTGTCGCTTGCAGCGATCTCCTTTACTTCCTCGATGAGTCTTTCACGGATAGCCTTCTGACCGAGATACATACCGAGACCGTGCTCAGCGTTGTCCTCGAACAGTGAGTTTGCCCATGCAGGACCGTGGCCGTTTGCATCAACAGTGTAAGGTGAAGTAGCAGCAGGACCGCCCCAGATTGAAGAACATCCTGTTGCGTTGGAGATGTACATTCTGGAACCGAAGAGCTGAGTGATGAGTCTTGCATATGAAGTCTCAGCACAGCCTGCGCATGAGCCTGAGAATTCAAGCAGAGGCTTCTTGTACTGGCTGGAGATAACATTAGCGTCAGTTGCTACATCTGCCTTCTCTGTAACCTTAGCAACACAGTAATCGAATACTGCCTGCTGAGGCTCCTGAGACTCTCTCGGAACCATCTTGAGTGACTTTGTGGGGCAGACACCGATACATACGCCGCAGCCCATGCAGTCCATAGCGGAAACTGCGAGAGTGTACTTGTACTCGCTCTTTACGATGGGCTTGGGAGCGATCTTGATGTTCTCCGGAGCAGCAGCAACTTCAGCGTCTGTCAGAGCGAAGGGACGGATAGTTGCGTGCGGGCAGACAAATGAACACTTGTTGCACTTTGCACAGGTATCCTGATTCCACTCGGGAACCATAACTGCAACTCCGCGCTTTTCGTATGCGGAAGCACCCTGCTCGAATGTACCGTCAACGTGATCTGAGAATGCAGAAACGGGAAGTGTATCACCGAGCATCTTGCCAACGGGGTTCATGATGCCGTCAACCATCTTGACGAGCTTCTCTGCGCCCTCGAGCTTTGCAGGTGCGGAATTATCAACAGCGTTTGCCCACTCAGCAGGAACATCTACCTTAACGTAAGCGTTTGCGCCTGCGTCGATAGCCTTCTCGTTCATCTGAACGATCTCGATACCCTTCTTCATGAACTTCTGAGCCTTTTCCTTCATGTAGCCGATTGCCTCAGCCTCGGGAAGAACCTTTGAAAGTGAGAAGAATGCGGACTGGAGGATGGTGTTGGTACGCTTGCCAAGACCGATCTCCTGTGCAAGGTCTATTGCGTTAACCAGATAGAGCTGGATGTTGTTCTTAGCGATATACTGCTTTGTATCAGCTGTGAGGTGCTGATCGAGCTCCTCGGGCTTCCACTGGCAGTTGATAAGGAATACACCGCCGGGCTTTACGTCGTTAACCATCTTGTATCCCTTGAGGATGTAAGAGGGGTTATGACAGGCAACAAAGTCAGCCTTGTTGATGTAGTAAGGGCTCTTGATGGGCTTGTCGCCGAAACGGAGGTGTGAGATAGTGATACCACCGGTCTTCTTTGAGTCATACTGGAAGTAAGCCTGAACGTACTTGTCAGTGTGGTCGCCGATGATCTTGATGGAGTCCTTGTTTGCGCCAACGGTGCCGTCGCCGCCGAGGCCCCAGAACTTGCACTCGATTGTGCCTTCTGCTGCTGTGTTGGGAGCGTCTTCCTCAGCAAGTGAGAGGTTTGTAACATCGTCAACGATACCCAGTGTGAACTGAGGCTTGGGATCAGCCTTTGCCAGTTCTGCATAAACAGCGAATACAGATGCAGGAGGAGTATCCTTGGAACCGAGACCGTAACGGCCGCCGATAACCTTGATACCGTTTCTGCCTGTAGTATTGAGAGCAGCAACTACATCGAGGTAGAGAGGCTCACCGAGAGAGCCGGGCTCCTTGGTTCTGTCAAGTACAGCGATTGTCTTTGCTGTTGCAGGGATTGCCTCAACGAGCTTTTCAGCAGAGAAAGGACGGAACAGGCGAACCTTGACGATACCGACCTTCTCACCCTTCTTGTTAAGGTAGTCGATAACTTCCTCAGCAACGTCACAGATTGAACCCATAGCAACGATTACGCGCTCTGCATCAGCAGCGCCGTAGTAGTTGAAGAGCTTGTAGTCAGTGCCGAGCTTTTCATTTACCTTGTTCATGTACTCCTCAACGATGCCGGGAACAGCATTGTAGTAGGAGTTGCAGGCCTCACGGTGCTGGAAGAAGATATCTCCGTTCTCGTGAGAACCGCGCATTGTAGGATTCTCAGGATTGAGAGCACGGCTGCGGAATGCCTTTACAGCGTCCATATCGCACATTTCCTTCAGATCCTCGTAATCCCATACCTGGATCTTCTGGATCTCGTGAGATGTACGGAAACCGTCGAAGAAGTTGATGAAAGGAACGCGGCTCTTGATGGAAGCGAGATGAGCAACAGCAGCCAGATCCATAACTTCCTGGGGGTTTGTCTCAGCCAGCATTGCGAAACCTGTCTGACGGCAAGCATAAACGTCGGAGTGGTCACCGAAGATGTTCAGTGCGTGAGAAGCAACGCAGCGTGCGGAAACGTGGAATACGCAGGGAAGCAGTTCACCTGCGATCTTGTACATATTCGGGATCATGAGAAGAAGTCCCTGAGAAGCAGTATAGGTTGTGGTGAGAGCACCGGCGTTCAGAGAACCGTGAACAGTACCGGCTGCACCGGCCTCGGACTGCATCTCCTCAACCTTAACGGTAGTGCCGAAAATGTTCTTTACACCCTGAGCGGACCACTGATCAACATAGTCTGCCATAGGGCTGGAAGGTGTGATAGGATAGATACCAGCAACTTCCGTGAAAGCGTAGGACACATATGCAGCAGCATTGTTACCGTCCATGGTTTTCATTTTTCTTGTGATTGCCATAGGAATGACCTCCTAAATAAATTTATTCGGTTATAGAAATGGTTAGCGGGTGATAACGTTAACCACGTATAACTACTGTAAAATATTATACCACAAATCACTCTTTTTGTAAACACCTTTTTTGCGGTCTTGTTACAAATTTATCAGGGGCTTTTTTAGCAATTTGCCTATATTGCGGCAATGCGGCAGGGTTTTGTGATGCGCCTATATGTAAATTTATACACTTGTCAGTATTTTCTGCGGGAATGTTATGAAAAATGCGGCAGATATACTGCTCAAAGTTGTGCATTTTTACAAAAGTGTGGGTTTTTGCTTGACGGGAAGGGCAAAATGCTGTATAATAACTGTAGTGTTAAATAATTCTTAATTATTAACACTCGTTTTGTTGTCTCCTTTCTTTTGTTCTACACATATTTATTTTCATCTGTTTATCTAAACAAGCAGGGCGTTTGCCCTGCTTATTTTTTTGCTTTGCCATACTGTAAGGCTATCGGCTCATGAAGCAGTATACCACTCCGTAGAGCGCTGCCGCGGTACAGCCGTAAAGTATCACGGGACCTGCTATGGTGAATATCTTCACTCCTATGCCGAGAACGGGGCCCTCGGAACGGGCTTCGATGGCGGCAGAGCTTATGGCGTTGGAAAAGCCGGTGACGGGCACAAGAGTTCCTGCGCCTGCATGGCCTGCCAGCTTGTGATACCAGCCGAGGCCTGTGCATACGGCGCTGAGCCCCACCAGTATAATGGACGTCCATGCGCCCGAGGCGGTGCTGTCAAGGCCGAATGCCTCCAGCAGAGACATTATTATCTCACCGAAGGCACAGATGGCTCCGCCCACGAGAAAGGCGGATATAAGGTTCGTCCTGTGATCGGACTTTGGTGAGACCTGATCGGTCATATCGCTGTAAAGCTCGGGTGTAACTTTCATATTATCAGCTCCTTCCGCAGTATTATCTGCGGAATTTCTGTTTATATTCGCAGATCATGGTCCATATCTGCGGAGAGCGCCTTCTCTTGCGATGCGTCCGCTCTCAAAAGCAGTCAGCCGGACTGTTTTTTGACCTGCCGTAACATCTATCCCTTTCCGATGACATATACATTAATAAGTACATCAGAAAGAGGTGATATGTTTGAAGGATCAGCCTGAGGGAAGAGCTGTTATGTTGGGCAGGTACATTACCGAGACAGGCGCTACGGTGCGCGGTACTGCAAGAAAATTCGGGATATCCAAAAGCACTGTGCATAAGGACGTCAGCGAAAGGCTCCGCACGGAGGATCACGAGCTGTATCTCAGAGTCAAGGACGTCCTCGAAAAGAACAAGCAGGAAAGGCATATCCGCGGAGGTCTGGCCACCAAGCGGAAATATGCCGAGATAGCCTGCCGCCGCAGAGGCTCCTTCCGCTGAGCAGATCAATAAAAAAGCAGCACCCTTCGGTGCTGCTTTTTGTCAGAATCCTGCTGTTTTGCTGAATTTTACATAGAATTCGCTGAGCGAGTTCCTGCCCCTCAGCATTGTTTCGTCCACATATCCGCCGATGTATTTTCCGTTGCGGAATACATAGTATATAGTGCCTTCGCCCTTGACCAGCTCTATCTTCAGAGGATCGCCCTCCTTGAGGGTGAACTCCGCTGTGAGAGCGGGATCCTTCAGCTCGGGCTCTGCTTCGATGTCTGTGCCTGTGAGCTTGAATATGGAAGCGGCTTTGAAGAAGTTGTCGAATGCAACGTAATTCTCCGTGGTCTCAAGTGAGATCTTCTTTCCGTTTGCGGTACACTCGGAATTCTCCGTGTCTATGTCGAATGCGGCGTCTATCTCGCCGTACTTCAGCTTCAGCTGCTTTGTGCCTGCGGCATTGGCTGTGCGGTAGTCCTTGATTATGAAATCATAGGGGAGCGCGTTGATTATGCTCAGGTCGGACTTGTTGAAGAGCTCTACCTGCCCGTCTTCGAGAAGGGCGATGCAGTAGCCCGGATAATCGTCGTTGATACTGAAGCTGATATTGCGCTCGGTACCGTCAATAGCCTTTACGGTCATTTCCGCATAGGGCTTGTCGAAGCCGTACTTTGAAAGGTCGTCCAGCTTTTCGTCCAGCATCTCCACCGATTCAAGACGCACAAGGCTGTTGAGCCTGGCGGTTATGGCGGTGGTATCCGACTGGAGATCCGAATATTCATCGGTAAGGGACCAGTTCTGTGAATCGGGATCCAATACGAGGTCCAGAACGTTCTCGCCGTCCCTTTTGAGTATGACCTCATTCAGATCGTAAAGGGTGTAGGGAAGGAGCATCTTGTCCTTCAGAAGGAGCCTGTCCAGCTTGAGCACGCTTCCGCGCATATACTCTATGGCGTATACATTGGGTCTGCCGTCAACGGTCACATAGTAGTAATCGTTCATGGGAGCGGGATCGCCGATATGAATGGTGTGAGTGCCGCCGGGCTCGGTGATCTCGATGGTGTCGGTATCGTTGAGGCCGTACATATCCAGCTTTTCGTCGGTGATCTCACCGTAGCTGGTTTCGGCTGTCAGATCCGAGAGGTATGTGCATATGAGATTGCAGTAGTCCTGATCCAGAGCGAACTCGCTTCCGCTGAGGCTCCATGCGTCCTCCTCATTTTTCTCGGCGGTGTAGGACTCGCTGCCCTTTGAGAAAACTATCTTTGTGGCGGAGTGAGCGTCGAAGCTGAACAGCTCGTTTTCGGCGAGCACCTTGCTGGCCTCCTGCTTTTTCTTGTCATCTTTGCCCTTGACGGCAAGGAATGTGCCTATGGAGGCTGCTGCCGCCAGCACAAGCACCACAAGGGCGATAATTGCTTTTTTCATCAGGAATGTCTCCTTTTAAGCCATACTATAAAGCCGATCAGTACGATAACAAACGGCGGTACGAAGCATAAGAACATGGTGGTCTTGGCTTCCTTTGCGTCCTTGAAGGTCATGCTGTCGTAGGAATTGAACTTGTTCTCCACGCCGAACTGTATATCTGCGTCATAAAGCCATGTGTTGCTGAAAAGGGTGAGCATCTGCGTACCTGTGGTGGCAACGTCGTACAGATCGTTGTCGATAACTGCCGATGTGCCGATGCATACCATCTTGCCGCCGGAGGTCTTGTTGTATGAGTAGTAGCCGAAGTCCAGATCAAGGCCTGTGAGCATCTCGTCGGCCTGCTGTGCTGTGATCTCGTCGCCGCCCATGGATTTGCTGACTGTGGTATAGCCTGATTCGCCTGTGTTATCATCTACGGTAGTGATATTCTTTATCAATGATGAGCGCTCTGTATAGGCTGCTCCGGGGAAGCTGTCCTCGGGTATCTCCGTAAGGCTTCTGGGGTAGGCGATACCTGCGATATATTCGCCGTTGGACACCAGAACGTTTATGTCGGAGGTGAGATCCTGTGTGAATTCCTCGTTGTACTGGCCGCCTGCGGGGTATTCAACGCGGAAGTAGTTCTCGCTCTGCATGGAGTCTCTGTCCTGGAGCTGATTTACGGGAGCGGACTCGGTAACTATGTTGTAGTCAAGTATGAGTCCGAAGTACTCCATTACCGCTTCTATATTGTAGAAGCGTCCCTCAGTGTCGCAGGGGTCAATGAGGAAGGACATTGAGCCGCCGTTCTCCGCATATGTGAGGAGGAGGTCCTTTTCCTTGTCGGTGAGATCCTGCTGAGGGGATACAAGGTAGATTATCTTTGCGTTTTCGGGGATAGCGCCTGCCTTGTCAAGGTCAAGCTCCTGAACGTCGTAGTCCTTTTCCTTCATCTTCTGAGCGAAGGTGGAGAGGTTGGCGTCTATGGATTTCTCGCCGTGGCCTGTGAGGAAGTATACTCCCGGAAGCGAGCCGCTTGCGCAGGTGGCTATGGCGGAGTCGATAAGGCTTTCGCCTGCGAACTCGCGGACGCCTGCACGGTCCTCCTGGAAGAACTTCTGGTGAGCCACCTTCTTGGTGACGTTATTGCATTTTACTACAAGGTCGCCCTGCTCAAGTCCCAGCAAGCCATCGGGATCCAGCTGCTTTGTGAGGGAGGCCTGCTCGTTGGGATCGAAGCAGGTGAGCTTAACGTTGTCGAACTCCTCCAGCTGTGTCAGCGCGTGATAGAGGGGGAGCAGCTGATTGGCGTCAGCTCTCTTGAAGTACTCCATCTTGTAGAGGAAGTAAAGGTCTATCTGCTTGTCGGAATTGTCGTTTATGAGCTGGACTGTCTTTTCGTCCAGTGTGTATTTCTTTGACGGGGTCATGTCGAAGCCCTTGTCGTAGTAGCCGGTGATGAGGTTTATGGGTATGAATACCGCCAGCACCAGCAGCGCAAGGATAAATGCGAAGGCGCCCGAAAGATTGAGCTTTTTCTTTTTCATTCCAGCTTACCCCCTGTTCCAGCGGCGCTTCTCTATGGATATGTATGTCCATATGAGGAGCACTATTATGGCCGAGCCGAAGAATACCAGATCCGAAAGACGTATGAAGCCCTCGGAGAAATATGCGAATCTCGGCTGTGCGGCAAATGCGTAGATGGCTGACTGAACCTTCGGATACTGTGAGATGAAGGCTGTGTTGGCCAGATCGTCAACGAACAGAAGGGCAAACATGATGACCTCGCCGATGATGGCGGCAAGGATGGGAGTCTCGGTGAGTGATGATATCAGCATACCGAGGGCGATGTACATGGCTCCCCAGCAGAAGATGCCTATGTATGCGCATATGAGCTGGCTGACAACCACCTCGCCCTTCATGGAGGTGATTATGGGGAATACTATGGTGCCTGCCAGCATGAACAGGTATACTGTTATATTGGCAAGGAACTTGGCGATAACTATTTTTCCCGTGCTTACGGGAGAGGTCATGAGCAGCACCTCGGTGCCGTTCTTGCGCTCGTCCGCAAAAGTCCTCATGGTGAGTATGGGGATCAGGAATATGAAGTAGAGTATTACCGAATAGAACATTTCCGTGAAGGAGAATGCCCAGGTGTTGGAGCCCTCCAGTCTGGCTATGCCTGTGAAGAAGCTCAGCGAGAACAGCAGCATGAAAAGGGCTGCCATTGCGTAGGCGAAAGGAGTGTAGAAGAAAGACTGCAGCTCCTTTTTATATATAGGGAACATATTATTCTTCCTCCTTTTCCGTATGGTTTTCTTCCGCTTCCCCGGAAACATCGGGTGTTTCGTCGAGGAGCTCCTGAAGTCCCGACTTCTTTGCGGGGCGGTTTATGAGCTCGATGAATACGTTTTCGAGATTGGGTCTCTCGGCGAATACCTCGATGATGCTGACGCCGTTCTTCAGGCACTCTGCCATTACGGAGTCCCTTATGGTGTCGGCGTCGCCCTCCATAGTAACGGTGAAGGAGTAGATATCGCTGCCCTCGTCCTCGATGGAGGTTATCTCCTTTATGCCCTTGGTCATCTCGATTATGGAGGCGGCCTTTGCCTTGCTGCCCTTTACCTTGATGTGGAGCACCTGTGAGGTGGCGAAGGACTTCTCCAGATTCTCTATGGTGTCTATTGCGCGTATGTCGCCCTTATTAATAATGATAACGCGGTCGCATACGGCACTCACCTCGCTGAGGATATGGGAGCTGAATATTACCGAATGCTCTTTTTTGAGATCCTTGATGATGCTGCGGACCTCGGCCACCTGATTGGGGTCGAGACCTACGGTAGGCTCGTCGAGGATAAGGAACCTGGGGTTGCCCAGGAGAGCCTGCGCGAAGCCCACACGCTGCTTATAGCCCTTTGACAGGTTGCGTATCAGCTTGCCCTTGACGTCCTTGATCTTCAGCAGACCCATCACGCGGTCTATCTCGGCCTTCCTCTCGCCTCTGGGAACCTTCTTCAGGCCTGCGCAGAAGGAGAGGTATTCGTGTACCTTCATGTCGGGATATACGGGAGGTATCTCCGGGAGATAGCCGATATTGCGCTTGGCCTTTGAGGGCTCCTTGGTGACATCGGCGCCGCAGATGGTGACCTTGCCGTCGGACATGGGAAGGTATCCCGCTATCATGTTCATTGTGGTCGATTTTCCCGCACCGTTGGGCCCGAGAAATCCGAGTATCTCATTATCGTTTATTGTAAAGCTTATATGATTGACGGCACGGTTGTTGCCGTAATACTTCGTAAGATTTTCAATAGTAATCATGAGGTGCTCCTTTCCGATCGAAAAATCAAAAATAAAGTAAAAGCATGGTGCTATTATCTCATCATAGCATACTGCCTTATTATCGCAGAATAACATTAACACAAGATGAACATAATATGAATAAAATGTTAATTCAAGAAAGACAGCTGAAATGACCGAGCATAAATGCAAAACTCCGCTAAGCTAAATATTATAGCCAAAGTGTGTGGGTTTTGTGAAAGAATATTGTGGGCAGGATGAATGTTTGGAAGTATTGTTCATTATCGAAACCTGTTAATAATTCATTAATATATGCGGTTTTTCTTGGATTTGTCGGATGGACAAAATGTACAAAAACGGATTTGACATTGTGTGCATTGCACCAAAAATGACTTGGCGCAAATGTGAAAACAATCCAAACTGTTGACACAAACTGAAATGTAGAATATAATTATCTTGAAAATAGTTTGAGAATTGTGTGCAGTCTGCGTGAAAATGCACACAGTGTACGAAGTATTTTCGTATGCGCCTCTGTTTAAAGAGGCAAATCATCCATTTTTTAACCACTATACTATTATGAGAGGGGTAAAAACAAATGATAAGCAAAAAGAATAAGGCTCTCGCAGCTGGCGTTCTTGCAGCTGCAATGTCCGCATCAGCAGTAGTGCCTATGGCATCATCTGCTATGACATCTGAAGCTCAGGCTTCATGCGGTTCTTACGCTGAGATGTTCCAGTCTATGTACGATGACGTTGTTACCAACGGTGTTACAAACGGCTACCTCAGCAAACAGACAAACGGAAGCGGCTTCGGTATTCCTTACCATTCAGTAGAAACTTTCATCGTTGAGGCTCCTGACTACGGTCACGAGACAACATCTGAGGCTATGTCATACATCGTATGGATGGCTGCTATGCACGATGTTCTCGTTCAGCAGAACGTTATCAGCGGTTCTAAGGGCGATCTTGCAAAGGCATGGAACACAATGGAGGCTATGATCCCCGGCTGGTCCAAGGCTTCAGGCAGAGACACCGAAATCGAGTACGATACGATCTGGAAGCAGGAGAGACTCAAGGCTGATACCGCTGAAGAGTGCGACCAGCCTCAGGATTATCCCGCTTCACAGCCTGACGTTGAAGCTATCAACCCTATGTACGACACATTCAAGTCTGCATACGGCAGCGACAACGGTTACTACCTCATGAACTGGCTGGCTGACGTTGACGACTGGTACGGCTTCAGCAAGGGTTCAAAGGGCGAAGGCAAGTTCACATTCATCAATACATTCCAGAGAGGTGAACAGGAGTCTTGTTTCGAGACTGTTCCTGCTCCCTGTCTTGAAGAGCTCAAGTGGGGTAACACCGACAAGAAGGGCAATGACGGTAACGGTATCAAGGCTATCTTCAACGGTGAGTTCAAGGTTCCCTCACAGTATTCATTCACAAACGCTCCCGACGCTGAGGACCGTGCTATCCAGGCTGTTTACTTTGCAAACAGATACAAGGCTGGCGATAGCAAGATATCTGCTCTCGCAGGTAAGATGGGTGACCAGTGCCGTAACGATATGTTTGATAAGTATTACAAGGCTATCGCTAAGGATACAAAGATCACAAGCCCGTCTGCAGGCATGGATTCTAAGCACTATCTGATGGCTTGGTACACCGCTTGGGGCGGAGCTCTCTTCGCTGATTACGGCGATTACAAGTGGGCATGGCAGATCGGATGCTCACATTCACATCAGTTCTATCAGAATCCTCTTGCTGCTTACGGTCTGCTCAACGACAGCGATATCAAGGGCGGTATGGCAGCTTCAGATGCTGACACAGACTATAAGGAGTCTCTCAAGAGACAGATCGAAATGTATCAGTGGCTCCAGTCCAGAGAAGGACCCTTCGCCGGTGGTTGTACAAACAGCTGGAGAGGTCGTTACGAGGAATATCCTTCAGGCCACGCTACATTCTATGAGATGGCTTACGTTCCCCACCCTGTATACGCAGATCCCGGTTCCAACCACTGGATCGGTAACCAGGTATGGTCAACACAGCGTCTTGCTGAGCTGTACTACGTTGTATCCAAGGAGGGCGGCGATAAGACAGGTCAGACATACGGCGGTCTCGCTCTCGACGAGGCACTCGATCAGCTCCTTGAGAGATGGATCGATTGGTTCGAGAAGAACACACACTTCGATTACGTTGATAAGGACGGCCATGAGTTCTCATACTGTATTCCTTCAACCCTTGACTGGGGCAAAAAAGATACAGACTATTCATGCACTCCCGATACATGGGACGGTAAATATGATCCCAACGGCAACCAGGACCTCCACTGCACCATCGGCGGTTACGGACAGGGAGACGTTGGATGCGTATCCTCACTCTGTAATACACTTATCTACTATGCAGCTGCTAAGGGCGTAGATCCCAGCTTTGCAAACAAGGAAGGCACATCTGTTGCTGAAAAGGGTCTCTATCTGGCTAACAGACTTCTCTCATACCAGTACTATGAGGGCCGTGACAAGATCGGTATCACATTTACTGACACCAATCCCAGTCTCGCAAGAGTATTTACTGAGGAAGTTTACATTCCTTCATACTACAAGGGCGAAATGCCTGATGGTTCAGAGCTCGTTCCCGGCGCAACATTCTCATCCATCCGTAAGAGCTACGAGAAGGATTCAATGTGGCAGGAAGCTTACGATTATCAGTATTCATCAAGCCCGAAGTATGGCACAGATGTTAAGGATAACAACGGCGACGGCAAGATCGATATCAAGGACTTCCAGTTCCAGTATCACAGATTCTGGCATGCCGGTGATGCTACTGTTGCTTACGGCACAATGGCACTCCTCTTCCCCGATGTTAAGCCTGCTCCCGAAACGGGCGAGACTACCACAACAACAACTACAACCACAACTACAACAAGCACAACAACAACTACAACCACAACTGCTCCTCCCAGCAATATCCTCTGGGGCGACACAAACTGTGACGGTGTTGTTGAGCTCGCAGATGCTATCCTCATCATGCAGAGCCTTGCTAACCCCAACAAGTACGGTCTTAACGGTACTGACGCTAAGCATCTCACAGAACAGGGTAAGCTCAACGGCGATGTAGATACATCTGTAACAGGTCTTACTTCTAACGATGCTCTCCGCATCCAGGAGTACCTCCTTCACAAGATCTCAACTCTTGATCCTTCAAAGATCTGAGAGTCATAAACACATCTCCAAAAGCTGCACGGTTTATCCGTGCAGCTTTTTTGTGCGCAAAAAAGCTCCCTATGCCGTAACATAGGGAGCTTTGTACTATTCCGTCATACTATGGGAAGCGTGTAGATGATATGCAGGAGGTATTCCTGTATGGTCAGGGCGTCATTTGAGGTAAGGCCTATTGTACGTCTGTCAACGTCGCCGTTGAGCTTGCCCTGCTCAGTAAGGTGCTTAGCGTCAGTACCGTTAAGACCGTACTTATTGGGGTTAGCCAGCGCCTGCATAATGAGTATTGCGTCGGCCAGCTCCATATTTCCGTCACAGTTGGCGTCGCCGTATTTTACGACTACGGGAGCTGTTGTTGTGGTGGTTGTAGTTGTTGTCTCCGTAGTGGTGGTAGTAGTGGTCTCGGTAGTTGTTGTCGTTGTTGTGGTGGTTGTTGTGGTGGTGGTAGTTGTGGTCGTTGTCTTTGGCTTGCCGGCCCAGAGGATATTGTCGTTGTTGACTACCTCTATCATCTTGTTTACAACGGGCTCCGATTCCTGATACCATGTGCAGGAATTCCTGTTCAGATAGCCGTGGCACTCACCGGGTTCCTTGTTGTTCTGTATAACGTTGTTGTCCCAGAGCACGCAGGGAATACCGATCTCCTTGGCGCGGGTGATATAGGTCTCGGTCCACTGGAGCCTTGCCTGGAGATTGTTGTAGTTTGAGGTTCCCATCTCGCCGATGATTACGGGTATGCCTCTGTCGATGAAGGTACTCTTCAGGCCGTTGAGAGTGCTCAGAAGGTTTTCCTTGTATGCGTTGGTGAAGGTACTGTGGTCCTGCACCTCTTTGTTCATGGTAAAGTCATAGGGGACATAGGCGTGTATGGATACCGCAACCATATTATCGTTGGGAACGTTGAGCCTTGTGTATATGGTGGAGTCCGCCGACGCACAGTAGCCTGTTACCATGAGGAGTCGGTTCTTGTTGTTCTCGGAGTCGGAGCTTCTTATGAGCTGTACGAAGTCGGCTTCCAGCCTGTTTATGGTGTCCACCTCGCTCTGCTCAGGTCCCCACCATTCGTGAGTGGTGCCTTTTGCGCGGGGCTCGTTCATGCCCTCGAAGATGAGGTGCTGGTCGTAATCCTTGAAGGTCTCAGCAATCTGCGTCCACAGCTTTATGAAGCGGGGCTTCATCTGGTCATAGGCGCTTCCCAGATCGGCGCGATCCACCCAGTTCTCGTGGTGGAGATTAAGTATAACATACATATCGTTGCTTATGCCGTAGTCAACGACCTCTTTTACGCGGTTCATCCACTGCTGATCTATGTTGTCATTACCGTCAAGGTGCGGGTACCATGTTGTAGGAATTCTGACTGTGTTGAAGCCTTTTGCCTTTACGGCGTCGATCATGGCTTTGGAAGCCCGCGGGTTAAGCCAGCTGGTCTCGGTATCAAGACCGGAGGCGTTGCCGCCGTGGCAGTCCAGACAGTTGCCCAGATTCCAGCCGATCTTCATATCCTCGGTGATCTCGAAGGCTGTCATTGTGTTGGCCGCGTCTGCGGTGATCCTCTCTGCGGGAGACATTCTCAGCGACGACAGCATCATTACAGCTGCCGCGGATATGCTCACGATGCGTTTGATGAATTTGCTTTTTTCTGACATGATTATCCTCCATTCAAATAGTATAGTTCGGGGACACTTTCAGCAGGTCTCCAAATTAATATCCCTTGGCAGTTCAAACGGCGTATCTACGCCATGTGCTGCCATTTTAATGATACAATAACGACGGTTAAAAGTCAATAGCCGCGGCAGTTATGGGCTGCGTCACGGAAATATTTGGAATATCCCACAATAATTGCAGCTTCCCATTGTAAGATATCACTATAGAAAGGCGCTTGTCAACTCCTGATATTTTCCGAAAAAAGCTTGCATTTTCGGGCAAAAGATGTTATAATATTATAATAGCATTTTTATGCGATAAAATATCATAATGAAAGCGGGCGATATGGTGCTTAGAAGCATGACAGGCTACGGAAGAGCGCAGCAGATACTTAACGGACGCGATATCCTTGTTGAGATACGCTCCGTCAATCATAGATATTATGAGTATTCGTCAAGAGTCCCCAGGACGTTCAGCTACATCGACGAAAAGCTGAAGGCTCTGCTGAAAAACGGCATTTCCCGAGGCAAGGTGGAGGTGTCCGTCACCATCAACAACATCGAGGGCAGAGATACCGAGATCGCCGTCAACAAGGGCGCCGCAGAGGGCTACGTCAACGCACTCAGAAGCATTGCGGACGAGCTGGGCGTTGAGGACGACATCACCTTGTCAAAGCTGATGAAGCTCCCCGACATAT
Organism: uncultured Ruminococcus sp.; assembly: GCF_947301925.1. GTDB lineage: Bacteria > Bacillota > Clostridia > Oscillospirales > Ruminococcaceae > Ruminococcus. Next base: position 67,736 of record NZ_CAMYUE010000007.1, on the reverse strand, counting down.
TCAATATCCAGAAAACGCCCGACGACGAGGAGCAGGTCTGGGAGGATGTCTCAAAGGTGGCCTCGGAGGCTATACAGCGCTTCGTGGAGATGCGACAGGTTGAGGGCGAGCGCCTGAAGAAGGATATCACCGATAAGGCCGAGGGCATACTGGGTATGGTGGCAAAGGTGGAGGAGCTCTCTCCCCAGACAGTGGAGAACTACAGGAACAGACTGTACAAGAAGCTCAGCGAGGTACTGGAGGGCAAGGATATCGACGATCAGCGCATCGTGACCGAGGCTGCCGTATTCGCTGAAAAGATCGCCGTGGACGAGGAGACCGTCCGTCTCAGGAGCCATATCTCACAGCTGGAGAATATGCTCTCAGGCGACGAGGCGGTGGGCAGAAAGCTGGACTTCATCGTTCAGGAGATGAACCGCGAGGTCAATACCATCGGTTCAAAGGCTCAGGATCTCAACATCACAAAGGTGGTAGTTGATATGAAGGCCGAGATCGAGAAGATCCGCGAGCAGATCCAGAATATAGAGTAAGCGCCATGAAGCTTATAAATATAGGATACGGAAATATGGTGTCGTCCGAGAGGATAGTGGCCGTGGTCAGCCCCGAATCAGCGCCTATAAAGCGCCTTGTCCAGGAGGCAAGGGACGACGGCAGAGCTATCGACGCCACCTACGGCAGAAAGACAAGAGCGGTCATGATAATGGACAGCGGACATATAATACTGTCCTCTCTCATTACAGAGACCCTTGCCGCAAGAATAAACGGATCAGGAGGATCTGACGACGATGAATAAGGGCAGACTTATCGTTTTTTCCGCACCTTCGGGCTGCGGAAAGGGTACAATGCTGGAGGAGATACTCAAGGACAAACGCTTTGCGGTGTCTGTTTCGGCAACTACAAGAAAGCCCCGTGAGGGCGAGATCGACGGCGTGAACTACCACTTCCTCACACGGGAGGACTTCGAGCAGAGGATCGCCGACGGCAAGTTCATCGAGCACGCAGAATACTGCCAGAACCTTTACGGCACTTTAAGCTCTGAGGTGGACGGCAGACTGGAGCAGGGACTTAACGTGATACTCGAAATAGAGCCCCAGGGCGCTATGAAGGTGCGCGGGAAGCGTCCCGACGCAATATTCATTTTTATCCTGCCGCCTTCCATAGGAGAGCTCAGGAGAAGACTGAAAAAGCGCGGCACCGAGACCGACGAGGTCATCGAGGAGCGCGTTTCAAAGGCATCGTGGGAGATCTCACAGGCCGAAAAATACGATTATATTATTGTCAACGACGCCCTTGAGGACGCCGTAAGCGATTTCTTCACGGTAATACGCGGAGAGCAGCTTAAAAAGGAGTTTTCGGGCGATATTATAGAAGAGGTGTTGAAAAATGCTTAGACCCGCAGTAAACCAGATCATCACAAAGAACGAGAGCTGCTATTCACTCGTTATCGCAGTTGCGAAGCGTGCAAGACAGATCTCGGAGGAGCTTTACGAGAACAATGAGACTCTCGAGGAGAAGCCCGTAAAGACTGCTGTTGAGGAGCTCGCCAGCGGCAAGTGCAAGATAGTGAGCACAGCTCCCCAGACCAACGAGTAATGCCCCTTATTGCGGAGACCGCAGTCAGCGGAACAGCCTATTCCTTTGATATGCTGTTCAGCTACACTGTTCCCGAAAGGCTGGCGGCGGATATCGCCTGCGGCTGTCGGGTGCTTGTGCCCTTCGGCAGAGGCAACAAGCGCAGGATTGGCGTTGTCATGAAGCTCTCGGAGGGAGACGGAAGGGGACTGAAGTCACTGGTGTCCCTTGTGGACGATACCCCCGTCATATCCGGGGAGCTTCTCGGACTTGCCTTCTACCTGCACGATCAGACCTTCTGTACCTACTTTGACGGCGTTAAGACTATGCTGCCCCCTGCAATGAGCGTCAGCGCAAAAGAGACGTTCAGGCTTGTTAAGAATTTCACGGGCACCGCTTCCCTCAGCAGGGAGGCTGCGGAGCTGCTGGAGCTCCTGTCTGTGACGGACGGCGGCAAGGCACTGAACGAGCTCATAGAGAAGCATATCATCGACAACGGCAGGAGGCTCACAGACGAGCTCTGCGACGCAGGCGCACTGGACTCGGACAACGTGTTCAGACAGACCGTCGGCGACGCGGCAGTGAGAATGGTGAGGCTTTCCGATGAGTATACGGCTTCTCCCGAAAGGTTCAGCCTTACGGTCAAGCAGAAGGCTGTTGCGGACTTTCTCGGCGAGTACGGCACTGCGGCAGTAAAGGAAGCTGCCTATATGTGCGGCGTCACCGAGGCAGTCATAAAGCGTCTCTGCGCAACAGGAGCCGCCGAGGAATACGAGGCGGAGGTGCTCCGCAGAGTTGAGGACCATGCCGACGAGGTGAGACGCCCCGGGGATATAGTCCTTTCGGAGGAGCAGCAGAGGGCTCACGACGCGGTATACGCACAGCTCAGTGAGAAAAAGCCTGCGGTGTTCCTGCTTCACGGAGTTACGGGAAGCGGAAAGACCTCGGTCTTTGAAAAGCTCATTGACGACACGGTGAATATGGGCAGACAGGCAATGCTGCTCATTCCCGAGATAGGGCTCACGCCCCAGATACTGAAACGCTTCAGGTCAATGTTCGGCGAGAGGGTGGCTGTCATACACAGCGGCCTTTCAATGGGACAGAGACTTGACGAATACAAGAGGATAAAACGGGGAGACGCGGACATCGTTATCGGTACCAGAAGCGCTGTATTCGCCCCCCTTGACAATATAGGCCTCATTATTATAGATGAGGAGGGAGAGCGCTCCTACAAGTCGGACAGCTCTCCGAGATATAACACCCACGATGTGGCAAAGCAGCGCTGCGCCTGCCACGGCTCGGTATTGCTGCTGGCTTCGGCCACACCCTCCATCGAGAGCTATTACCTCGCCGAAAGGGGAGCGTACAGGCTGCTTGAAATGAAGGAGAGGTACCGCAATGCGCCCCTGCCCGAGGTGAGCATAGTTGATATGAACCTTGAGCGCGGCGAGGGCAACCGCACGGAATTCAGCCGCAGACTGGCGGAGGAGATAAGCGCTAACCTGAAAAACGGCGAGCAGTCCATACTGCTGCTGAACAGGAGAGGCTATCATACCATAATCAGCTGCTGCGACTGCTATCAGCCGGTGTACTGCCCCAACTGCTCGGTGCCCCTGACCTACCACAAGAAAAACAACAGGCTGATGTGCCACTACTGCGGCTATATCAGCGATCCTGTGACGGTGTGTCCGTCATGCGGCTCGGAGCGCCTGAAGAATATGGGCTTCGGCACACAGAAGCTGGAGGAGGAGCTTTCCATGTTCTTCCCCACGGCAAGAGTGCTGCGCATGGACGCGGACACCACCTTTTCACGCTACTCCTACGAGAAGAACTTCACAGACTTCCGCGACGGAAAGTACGATATAATGATAGGCACCCAGATGATAGGCAAGGGACTTGATTTCCCCAATGTCACGCTGGTGGGCGTACTGTCGGTGGATAAGGCGCTTTATGCGGGAGATTTCCGCAGCTATGAGCGAACCTTCTCCCTTATCACTCAGGTGGTGGGACGAGGAGGAAGGGGAGACAGCCGCGGAAGGGCGATACTCCAGACCTTTATCCCGGAACACTATATCATGAACCTTGCGGCTGCTCAGGACTACAAGGGCTTCTACAACGAGGAGATAGCGATCCGCCGAGCAATGATATTCCCGCCACTCTGCGATATGTGCATCTTCTGCTTCACCGCAGATGAGGATATCACCGTAAGACTGGGCGCGGAGGCCGTACTGCGGCTCATGAACGCCCGACTGAAGGCGCTTCAGCCGAAAACTCCCGTGAGAGTGCTCGGACCCGTCCGCTGCTCCTACGGCAGGATAAACGGCAGGTACCGCTACAGGATAATAATGAAATGCAAGAACACCGCCGAGATGAGAGGCTTTATAAGCGGCATACTCACCGAGGCGGCAAAACTGAAGGAAATGAAGAATGTCTCCCTCTATGCCGATATGAACGGCGATGTGGGAGTATAACGCAAAAGGAATGATCAAATGGCACTCAGAAGAATTTTAACCGATAAGGACGAGATACTCCACAAGGTCTGCAAGCCTGTGGATAAGTTTGACGAGAAGCTGGCACAGCTCCTCGACGATATGCACGAAACACTCAACAAGGCGGACGGAGTGGGTCTGGCTGCGCCCCAGATAGGCGTATGCCGCAGGCTCTTCATCATGCACCTTGGCGAGGACGATATAATCGAGGCCATCAACCCCGAGGTCACTCAGAAGGAGGGCAAGCAGCGCGTTCAGGAGGGCTGCCTTTCCTGCCCAAATGTGTGGGGCTATGTAACAAGGCCCATGAGCTGCCACCTGAAGGCTCAGGACCGCAGCGGCAACTGGTTCGAGCGCGATTTCACCGAGCTGGGAGCACAGTGCACCTGCCATGAGAACGACCACCTTGACGGCCATATATTCACAGAGATAGTAGAGGAATTCTTTGTTCCCGAGGAGAGCAAGTAATGAAGATAGTATTTATGGGAACTCCCGACTTTGCCGTACCCTGTCTGCGTACCCTTGCGGAGAGCAGCCATGAGGTGGCAGCGGTGTTCACACAGCCCGACAAGCCGAAGGGAAGGGGCTATAAGCTCATACCCACTCCCGTGAAGGCTGCGGCTCTTGAATACGGGATACCCGTTTATCAGCCTCTGTCACTGAGAAAGGGCGGGGACGCAGAGGAGTCCATGAGGATACTCCGCGATACAGCTCCCGACCTTATAGTTGTAACTGCCTACGGACAGATACTCCCCAAGGAAATACTTGAGCTGCCGAAGTACGGCTGCATCAATATCCACGCCTCGCTCCTGCCTAAGTACAGGGGAGCAGCTCCCATAAACTGGGTGCTCCTGAACGGCGAAAAGGAAACGGGAGTCACCTCCATGCAGATGAGCGAGGGACTCGACACGGGCGATATGCTCATAAAGAGAGCGACCCCCATAGGCGAAAACGAGACCTATGAGGAGCTCTATGCAAGACTTTCCGCAATGGGCGGAGAGGTGCTTGCGGAGACCATAGACGCACTGGAAAAGGGCACACTTGCCCCCGAGGTTCAGGACGACAGTCTGAGCTGCTATTCTCCCATGATACGCAAGGAGATGAGCGCTCTGGACTTCACAAAGACAGCTGCGGAGGTACACAATACCATACGCGGCGTTACGGGCTTCACCATGCTGGAGGGCAAGCGCCTGAAGGTGTTCGCCTCGGAGCTTGCGGAGGGCAGCTTTGACAGCGCAGAGAACGGCTCTGTGGTGGATACAAAGCGCTTCGCGGTAAAATGCGGCGACGGCAGGGCGGTAGTATTCCGCGAGGTTCAGCCCGAGGGCAAAAAGCGCATGAAAACAGAGGATTTCCTCAGAGGCAAAAAGCTCAGCGACGGAGAGCTCCTGGGATAAGGAGGGCTATATATGTATATAATGAATTTTGCAGCAGCTTTTATGAGATACGTTCATTACTACGGTACCCGCGGAGGCGGAGGCAATTACGGCCTTTATATCCTGCTGATGGCGGGAATGCTGATACTGCCCCTCATCGCACAGATCAACGTTTCCTCCACATTCAGCAAGTACAGCCGCATAGGCAATTCAAGAGGTCTTACTGCCGATCAGGTTGCGAGAATGATACTTGACGCCAACGGACTTTACAATATAAGGATAGAGCGTATCAAGGGCAACCTTACGGATCACTTCGATCCGAGGACAAATGTCATCAGGCTTTCGGACTCGGTCTACGGCAACCGCTCTGTGGCGGCCATAGGCGTCGCAGCCCATGAGTGCGGCCATGCCTGCCAGCACGCAGAGAACTACGCTCCCATAATCTGGAGGAGCAAGCTGGTGCCCGTTACCAATATTTGCTCGACGCTGTGGTATGTCGTATTTATTATAGGCGTATTCCTCAGCACCCTTACCATTGGAACATACTTCATATACATCTCCATTGCTATGTTCCTTGCAGTAGTGCTTTTTCAGCTGGTTACCCTGCCCTGCGAGCTCAACGCCAGCAACAGAGCCCTGAAAACTCTCAGAATGGACTGTATACTTGAGGAGAAGGAGCTGCCCCACGCCAGGAAGGTACTGACGGCAGCGGCACTGACCTATGTTACAAGTCTCATTGCGTCGGTATTACAGCTTCTCAGACTCCTTTTGTCGGTGAACAGAAGATAATGACGGATCCCAGATATCTTGCTGTAAAGCTGCTGGATAAGACATTCGGCAGCGGCAGCTATTCAAATTTACAGCTGGACAGCGGCCTGAAGAATTCAGACCTGGACGACAGGGGAAAGAAGCTCTGCTCCGCCATATACTACGGAGTCATAGAGCGCAGGCTCACCCTGGACCACATCATCGGCGGACTGAGCTCCCGCCCCATAGCAAAGCTGGACAGCATAGTGCTGAATATACTGCGCTGCGGCGTGTACCAGATAATGTACATGGACAGCGTACCCGATAACGCGGCTGTGAACGAGAGCGTGGCTCTTGCGAAGAAGTTCCGCAAGACCAGCGCTTCGGGAATGGTCAATGCGGTGCTGCGGAGCTTTATCCGCGGCGGCAGGGAGCTGAAGCTCCCCAAGGACGCAGCGGAAGCCGCGGCGGTGAAGTATTCCGCACCGACGGCTCTGGTGAAGAGCCTGACTGATGACTACGGCAGCGAGACAGCGGAAAAGTTTCTTGCCGCTTCTCTTGAAAAGCCTGTCACATATCTCCGACGGAATACGATTAGATGTACGGAGGAGGTTTTTCTTGCAGCTCTTGACGGCATAAAGGCGGAAAAGCTCACCGATTGCTGCTACATTGCCGAAAGCGGCGACGTCACTGCAACAGAGGCCTTCAGGAAGGGATATTTCCACGTTCAGGGGCTTGCGTCGCAGCTGTGCTGCGAGACTCTTGCTCCCTCGGAGGAGGACACTGTCCTGGATATATGTGCCGCCCCCGGAGGAAAGACCTTCACCATGGCGGAGCTTATGAACGGCAGGGGGCAGATATATGCCTTCGACCTCCACGAAAAGCGTGCGGAGCTGATACGCAAAGGCGCGGAGAGACTGGGGCTCAAAAATATAAGAGCGGCGGCAGGGGACGCGACAAAGTTTAACCCGGAGCTGCCCGGGTTCACAAAGATTCTCTGCGACGTCCCGTGCTCGGGACTGGGAGTCATCGGCAGCAAGCCCGAGATAAAGTACAAGGATATCACGGATTTTGCGGGGCTCCCCGATATACAATATAAAATAGTGTGCAATGCGCTGAACTACCTTGAGGAGGGCGGCACCCTGGTCTACTCCACCTGCACGGTGAGAAAGGCCGAGAATGAGGAGGTCTGCGAAAGGCTTCTGAGGGAGCACCCCGGGCTGGAAGCAGTGGAGCTTCCCAAGCTTATGGGTAAAAGCTTCGGTACCATGGCCACACTTATGCCGCCGGAATTCGGAAGCGGCTTCTTCATAGCAAAATTCAGGAAAAAGTAAGGTGATAAATTGGAAAAAGTCGATATCCTCAGTCTTGATCTTGACGAACTCACGGAAGCTCTGACAGCTCTGGGCGAGAAGAAATTCCGCGCAAAGCAGATATTCCAGTGGCTTCATGTTAAAAGAGTCTTCGATTTTGATAAAATGACTGATATATCTGTCCAATTGCGCAGCGCTTTGAAAGAAAAATTTTGTATAAATGGACTATTTATACAGAAAAAGCTTGAATCTGCTATAGATAATACGGTAAAATATCTTTATAGGCTTTCTGACGGGAATTATGTCGAGACCGTCCTTATGGAGTACAATTACGGCTACAGCATATGCGTGTCCACACAGGTGGGCTGCAAAATGGGCTGTAACTTCTGTGCTTCCACCATAGCGGGCTACGTCAGGGACCTTGCAGCCTCGGAGATACTCATGCAGATCTACGAGGCCGAACGTGATTCGGGCAGGAAGGTCTCGGGAGTGGTGCTCATGGGCATCGGCGAGCCTCTCGACAATTTTGATAACGTGATGAAGTTCCTCACCCTGCTGTCCCATAAGGACGGCAATGATATGAGCCTCCGTCATGTGTCCCTCTCCACCTGCGGCATAGTGCCGCGGATCTACGAGCTGGCGGACAGAAAGTACCAGCTCACCCTTTCGGTGTCCCTCCACTGTGCGGACAACGAGGGCAGGAGCAGGATAATGCCTGTGAACAGGAAATATGATATCAGCAGCCTCATGGAGGCCTGCCGGTACTATATAGATAGGACGGGACGGCGCATAACCTTTGAGTACGCCGTTATCGACAACGTCAATTCATCGCCTGCGGACGCGGATAAGCTTGCAGCTCTCCTCCGCGGCATGAACTGCCATGTGAACCTTATCCCCGTCAATAAGGTCAGGGAACGAAATTATCGTACGGTCCGCTCGGGCGTCGCGGAGTTCGCGAAGCAGCTGGGCAGACGGGGGATAAACGCTACCGTCAGGAGAACTCTCGGCAGCGATATAGAAGCTGCCTGCGGCCAGCTCAGACGGGACGCAGCACAGCAAAGAAGTAAGAACGGGGGTGCGGATACTTGAGATTTCGCTACGGCACGGATATCGGTCTGAAGCGCGAGGAAAACCAGGACGCGGTCAGATGCGAATACTTCGGCCATAATGTACTTGCCGTCGTGTGCGACGGTATGGGAGGCGAACGCGCAGGAAAAGAAGCAGGCGAGCTCGCCGTAGAAGAATTCTTCCAGCGCTTTTCGGCTGATTACAAGGAAAGTCTCAGTGACGAAGAGATCCGCAAGCTCCTTATCTCCTCGATATCGGCGGCAAACTCGGTAATATACACAAGGGCAAGGTTCGATTTCAAGAACTTCGGTATGGGGACCACCTGTGTAGCCGCCTTCGTCAACAAGAAAACAGCCTTCATTGCCAACGTCGGTGACAGCAGAGCCTATCTGATAACCGATACGGGACTTGTAAAGATCACTACAGACCATAACGTCGCCTCGGTGCTCTATGAACAGGGCAAGATAACCGAGGAGGAAATGGAGGTACACCCTCAGAAGCATATGCTGGTACGGGCGGTAGGCGTCGAAAAGACGGTGCTTACGGATACCTTTATGCTGGACTATGAGGACAAGATCAGTCTGCTGCTTTGCTCGGACGGCCTTTCGGGCTATTGCAGCGACGATGAAATATACAGCGCCATACTTAATTCTGATTTTGATGGCGTTGCAGACGAACTTATTAAATTAGCGCTCCGAAAGGGCGGCCGCGATAATGTAACAGTCGCGGTAATTTCTGACTAACGCAGGAGGAAAGGAAATGGATAAGAATATTGGCAAGAAGCTCGACGGAAGATATGAGATCACCGAGCTTATCGGCGTCGGAGGCATGGCTGAAGTGTACAAGGGCGTCGATGTTATCGACAACAAAACGGTTGCCATTAAGATACTGAAAAAGGAATTCGCAGAGAACGAGGAGTTCCTGCGCCGCTTCAGGAACGAGTCCAAGGCAATAGCAGTTCTTTCCCATCCGAATATCGTAAAGATATACGATGTGGGCTTCTCCGAAAAGATACAGTATATCGTCATGGAGTACATCGACGGTATCACCCTGAAGGAGTACATCGAGGAGGAAAAGGTCCTCACATGGAAGGATACGGTACATTTCGTTATACAGATCCTCCGCGCACTCCAGCACGCACACGATAAGGGCATCGTTCACCGCGATATCAAGCCCCAGAACATAATGATGTTCACCGACGGCACTATCAAGGTCATGGACTTCGGTATTGCCAAGTTCGCCCGCGAGGAGGGCAAGACAGCTACCGATCAGGCCATCGGAAGCGTCCACTATATCAGCCCCGAGCAGGCAAGCGGCAACGTTACCGACGCAAAGAGCGATATCTACTCCGTGGGAGCTATGATGTATGAGATGCTCACGGGAAGAAAGCCCTTTGACAGCGATAACCCCGTTGCTATCGCAGTTATGCATATGCACGATATCCCCGAGCGTCCCAGAGCTATCAATCCCGATATCCCCGACGGACTTGAGGAGATAGTTCTCAGAGCCATGGAAAAGGCTCCCGAGGACAGATACCAGACCACAGCCGAGATGATAAGCGATATCGAAGCCTTCAAGGCCGATCCCCATATCACCTTCGGTTACTATACAGAGGACGACGAGGACGAGTCCGGCGAGATACTGGATCAGTCCGCAGGTACCGAGGTACAGTCCGAGAGCCGCCAGGAGGTGGCCAGCGCATACGCCGCAAAGGCTGCCGCAGCAGTGGGCGCAGGTGCGGGAGCTGCTGCAATGGCAGGGGGCGGAGCCTCCGCAGGAGCTGTTGCTCAGAGATACAACGACGCCTATCCCGAGGATTACGGCGATGATTACGATGAGGACGAAGATGAGGAAGAGGAGGAGCGTTCATCACTGGTAGTTCCTGTTCTTACCGCAGTAGTAGTCGTTGTTATCATCGTTGCGGTAATTTTCGTGGTAACTCTTCTCAGCGGACTCCTCAAGGGCGGCCTGAACAAGGGCGACAAGTCAATGCCCGACCTCTACGGCTGGGACTACAACCAGGCTGTAGCAGCATACGGAAGCACTATCAAGTTTGAGATCGAAGGCACAGAGTACAACGAGGCCGACGAGAATACTATCATTAAGCAGAGCATCGAGCCCGGCGACGTATTCAGCAAGGGCGACGTCTGCAAGGTAACTATCAGTAAGGGCATGGAGACCGTTGAGGTTCCCCGTGTCGTTGAACTGAATGTTGAGCTGGCAAAGGCTCAGCTCACCGAGCGCGGCATCGTGCCTGACATACGAAAACAGTCCGACGCCAATGTAAAACCCAATTACGTTATCAAGTCCGAGCCCGAGGAGGGCACAGAGGTCCACAAGGGCTCAACTGTAATCCTCTATGTAAGTATGGGCGCAAATGCAGAGCAGTTCGAGATGGAGGACTATGTGGGTCTTACTATCGACGACGCTATCATGAGAGCGGGCTATAAGAACCTGAAGGTAGAGACAGAGCCCATTCCTTCATATGAGAAGAAGGACAAGGTCGTTGAGCAGGAGCCTGCAAAGGGCACCAAGATCGAGGGCGGTTCTACTATCAAGCTCTACGTCAGCGACGGTACTATCCCCGACGGCAAGGTTGACATCAATATACCTCTCCCGTCAGACGCAAGCGGACGTTTCAGCATCGACTTCATCCTCACAGACGACAAGGGCAAGACAAAGGCAGAGTCCTCCGGACTTATCCTCTGTCCCGATATGGGAAGCCTTCCCATGACTCTTGACGGCTCGGGACAGAACGTATCCGTAAGAGCTCGTCTTACAAACCTCAGCACACAGGCAAACGCACTTCTCGGAACCTACACCTTCAACTTCGCAACAGGCAAGTACACCACCAATTCCGAGGATATCTACGGAGCATTCCAGGCAGTAGGCGGATTCCCGCAGCCTGAGACAGAGCCTCCGACGGAGGCGCCTCAGCCTACAGATCCTCCCGAGCAGCCGCCTGAGCAGCCTACAGCAAATCCTGACTGGCAGCCCGGTTACAACGGAGAGTATGACAGCAACGGAAACTGGGTATACTATAAACCCGGCGAAAACGGCAACTGGGAGACCAATGAAGACGGCTCCACTACTTGGCATTGGTTTTGATGACAGATAAGTACAGCGGAATAATAATAAAATGCTTAGGGGGACTCTACACAGTAGAGTCCCCTGACGGTATATGCGAGTGCAAGGCAAGAGGAGTTTTCCGCAACAGAGGCATAAGTCCCTGCGTGGGCGACAGCGTTGCCGTGGAGGACGGTGTCATCACGGAGATAGCTCCCCGCAGGAACTGTATCATAAGACCTCCTCTCGCCAACCTTGACCAGCTGATATTCATAGTCTCCACCTGCGAGCCTGCGCCCAATTACCTCATACTGGACAAGTTCATAGCTATCGCCGAGTACAAGGGCATAACCCCTGTGGTGGTCATTACCAAGACCGACCTTGGCGACAGCCGTCCCATTCATGAGATATACGGCGGCATAGGCATAGAGGTGGCAGAGGTAAGATATGAGGACGAGGCCTCGGTGGAGGCCGTGCGGAAGCTGCTCAGCGGCAGGATAAGCGCCTTTACGGGCAATTCGGGAGCAGGCAAATCCACCCTCCTCAACGCCGTTGACCCCTCCCTGAGTATAGCTACGGGAGAGATAAGCCGCAAGCTGGGCAGAGGAAGACACACTACCCGTCACGCGGAGCTGTACAAGCTCAGCGGCGGCGGTTACATAGCAGATACCCCCGGGTTCTCAACATTTGAGACCAACAGATACGACATTATCCGCAAGGAGGAACTGGCGGGCTGCTTCCGCGAGTTTGAGCCCTTTACGGGGGATTGCCGTTTCAGAGACTGCGCACACCTCTGCGAGAAGGGCTGCGCGGTAGTAGCTGCGGTGGAGCGGGGAGAGATATCCCGCAGCCGCCACGAGAGCTACAAAACTATGTATGAAGAAGCAAAACAGCTGAAGGAGTGGGAGCTGAAATGAACAGATGCGCTATATTTGCAGGCGGAGATATGCCCGACCTTGAGGAGTACAGGGACGCCGCCTTCTGGCAGAGATACAGTTATTACATATGCGCCGACTGCGGCTACAGGCACGCAATGAAGCTGGGTGTGATACCCGATATGATAGTGGGAGACTTCGACTCCTATGGCGAGGAGCTCCCCATAGGAGTTGAGGTGCTCCGCAGCGTCCCCGAAAAGGACGACACAGATACCCTCATGGCAGTCAAGAAGGCCATAGAGCTCGGCTATACCAACATCGACCTCTACGGAGCTCTCGGCGGAGACCGCGTGGAGCACAGCTTCGCCAATATCCAGACCATGATATACGCTCTCCAGCAGGGGTGCAGCCTTGAGATACAGGGCAGCAGCAGACTGCTGATTCAGGAGGCGGACGAGGGTGAGGTCACCTACAGGAAGCCAAAGGGCGGTATGTATATGTCGGTGTTCGCTCTTACCGAGAGCGTGGGCATAGAGTACCTCCGCGGCGTGAAATATCCCCTTGTGGACTACCGCATGGTGCAGTCCTTCCCCATAGGCGTCAGCAACGAGATAACCGATGCAGCAGCGGCTCTCCGCATCAAGGACGGCCTTGCACTGGTGATACTCACGCCCCAAAAGGAGAAGTAACAAAAACTCCTCTGATGAATATAATGGAGTATAACAGCATCAGAGGAGGGATACATATTGAAGATAGTTGTGATAAAGAGCCCGAAGTTCATTTCGGGACTTCTCAGAGCAATATTCAGGATAAAAAAGGAAGAAGAATAATAATAAGCCCCTGCGCGTACGCACAGGGGCTTATCTTTATCATGAATGTCTTGAATTGATATCCTTGTTCCTGTTGAAGAAGTTGCCGACGTGTTCGCTTCCCGACAGCAGGAAGAAGCACACGACCGTAAGTGCCAGAGTCGCGCCGTAGAGCACACAGGCCAGAGCTGTGCTGCCCTTGTGCTGAGGTATCATTGCTATTCCGGGGAATATCTGTACGATGCCGAACAGGAGCAGGGTGATCGAGGCGAGAGACTTGCAGGCGCCTACGCCTGTGAGGAGCAGTAGCGAGAACAGTGCAACTGCAAGAGCGATATAGATGGCGGAATTGCTGATGACGCCGCTGAATCCGTCAAGGCCGTTCTTGTATCCCAGACCAAGCTGTCCCGAATAGAGCAGGAAGAAGGTAACGGCTGCAATAACGCCGAGTATGCCGATGACGATGACCACCTTGAAGCCCTTTTTGGCGCTGGCCTGTCTTGCCTCCTCCTTCAGCTCAAGCATCATGCGGAGGCTCTCCTTCGCGTCCTTCTGTTCGGATACCAGCTGAGCGGCAACAGCCTTCTTGCCTGCCTCGGCCTTGGCTCTTTCAAGATCCTCGTCAACGTATCTTGCCTGATATCTGGGGAGCTCGGGTTCATCGTCAAGTATGGGAGCTGTAACGGGAGCCTCGGGCTGCTTAGGTTCCTCCTTCTTCGGGGGAGGAGTATAATTGTCCTCGTCCAGTACAGGTGCCTTTATCTCAACAGGGGGAGCAACTGCCCCCAGCTGAGCGCGGCGCATATCTATTATCTGCTGCTGCTTCTCGGGAGGGAGAGCTTCAAATCGCTCTTTCAGGTCGGGAGTGAGGCCGCCTATTATATCCTCGTCCGAGAGAACGGGCTTATCGTGGGTAAAGGGAGCGTTGTCCTCCAGCACGGGAGCCGATACGCCTGTAGGAGCGCCCTTCTTTGCACTGTCGGAGGTGTAGGGCACATTGTCATCGAGGACAGGCGCCGAAACTCCTGTGGGTGCGCCCTTTTTTGCAGAGCTCTGGGCAAAGCTGTCCATATCGTCCAGCACGGGAGCGGATACTCCTGTGGGACCTTCCTTCTTTGAGGAGGGAGCCACATACTCGAAATCATCGAGCACGGGAGCCGATACTCCTGTAGGTCCTGTTTTTTTCTGACCGTCGGGGATATAGTTTATCTCCTCGGGGAGACCGCCTGCGGGGTTATTTTCATCATACATAACAAACACCTCGTTCAGTGAGATTTTAGATAAGCAGCCAGAGTTATATCCCTGCCGCTTGAAGTCGCTGCGTAGTAGCCCAGCACCGTTGAAGCGTCCACCGCATTGACGCTGCCGTCGCGGTTGACGTCTGCGCCCGAGATCTGCACGGGAGTAAAGGAGGCAAGCCTGCTTCCGGAGGTACGGGCATATTCCATTAGAATAAGGGAAGCGTCGATGGCGTCGATACGGTCATCGCCGTTGATATTTCCGAGCTCACGCCCCGGTTCGGGGTACATGGTGGAGGAAACAGGGTACTTTGAGCTGAACTCCTCCGAGTTGTAATCCGGGAAGGAGAGACCGTTGTCATTCTGAGGGATATGCGTCAGTACGGAGATATCCGAGTCGAAGTCGGTGCTTCCTTTTAGGAAGTAGTAGTATGTTCTGCCGTTGAACTTCATATCCCAGGTGGGATCCATAAGATAGTACTTGTCGTCCAGTCTGACTATGAGCCATACATGATAGCCGTCAGGGTTTATGCCGCGGATATCGCGGGAGATGCCCGCTATGATACGGCAGCTTATGCCGCAGTCGTTGAAAAGCCTGTACAGCAGCTGAGTTACGCCCTGACATACGGCGTGATGATCGAAGACCGCATTGTACGCGGAGTAGACGTAGGGATCGTTGAGATCGTCGGAGTAGTTTACATTTTCGGCCACATACCTGTACAGCACGCTTACCTTTGCGAAGTCGGACAGCCCGTCCAGATCCAGCGAGCTGATGATGCCGTTTATCTCCTCGGTGAGCCGTGCTTCCTCCTCTGCGGTGGTATAGTAGTTCACCTCGTATTCGAGCCTGCACATACCGCCCGACGATCTTGCGGTGCATCTGAAGCTCTTTATGGCGAATCTGAGATAGTCGCCCTCGGTGCCGACGCCTGTTTCATCGCAGGCCTGATACATCATGCGGGAGCCCATCTCCTTCAGGGGATAGCCTTCGGTGGGAGCGTCTACCGTAAAGGAGGTATCGCGGTTTTTCAGGTGCCCGCGCATTGCTGCGGCAGCTTCGTCACGGCTTGCGGCAGTGTATTCCTGAGATACGGCGATGTCATCCACGGACGCTGTTGCTCCGTAGGCGGAGTATGGCGCATGAGCCGCCGAAAACAAGATCACTGCGGCAACTGCTGCTGACGTCAAAGCCTTTATTTTCATGGGATTACCTCCTTTCGGAAGTCAGTCTTATTGCTTTACAAAATCCTCTATGCTTTTTGGGGACTGTGTAGTGGAGACATAAGCGTAATAGGAGAGTATCAGCGAAGCGTCAACTGCGTCTGCATTTCCGCTTGCGTTTACGTCTGCGGCAGTCTTCTGACCTGCCGAGAATATTCCCTTTGTATCGGAGGAAGCGTTCCTTGCGTATTCCGCCAGAACAGACGAGGCGTCAACAGCGTCGATGGTGCCGTTGCCGTTCACATCGCCCATATCGAACTTCTTGTCATAGGAGTACATGGAGAAGCCGTTGGCGGCGGCGATATCCATTATAGATATGCCGAATATGGTCAGGTGCTCATGTGTGAACTCCGAACCGGCGCTGACATCGCTGTCGATATCCTCCATGCCCTTCAGGAAGAACTTGTATTCGCCGCTTTTCGAGCCCGACTTGTAGTCCCAGACGGGATCGAGAAGGTAATAGCTGCCGTCTATGGGTACGGCTGCAAGGTAGTGAGCCGTAAGGGGCGTATCCGAGTCGTAATTGGTATAGTAGAGCTCGCTGTCTATGTCAAGCTCTGCAAGAGCTCTTACAAAGAGCTGGATAATGCCCTTTTCATTGGCCTTGCGCTTTACGAGAGCAGAATAAGCGGAGCCAAGCTCCTTGGGATCGTCCTCGTCCACTATGGTTATGTTCTTCAGGTAGGGAACGAATTTCTCATAGACGTACTCAATTCTTTCCTTAACGGGCAGAGCCTTCAGCCTTTCTATCTCCTCGGAGCCCAGCAGGCGCTTTACGGAGTTGATGGTGGCGGAAAGGTCGTCCTCCTGATCCTCGGTGGTGATATACTTGGTGGTAAGCTCGATCACCAGTCCCTGTTCCGTGTAATGCACCCATGAGGAATTCTGGTAGAGACTGAGATAGAGGTATTTTCCTTCGGTGACGCGGCCTGTGGGATCGAAGAGCTCGCGGATCGTCATGCCGGAGTATCTTGACATCTCGTCCTCTGTGGCGTTGGGCATGAGGACTTTTATCTCCTCGTTCCTCAGCTGCATCTGCGTTCTGATGTAATTCAGCATCTCCTCGTCGGAGGTGAAGCTGGGCAGGTTCTCCGATGCCGTATCAGCAGCGGCAGCCGTGGGGATCAATGCCGTAAGGGCATTGTTTACAGGAGCGGCAGCAGCCAGTGCCAGCGAAGCGGAGAGGACAGCAGCCGTAAGCTTTGAAAAGGTCTTCATTATCGTTTCCCCCTTTGTAAAAACATATTGCAAGAACGGCCGCCGAAGCGGCCGGTCTGTTATTTCTTATCTTTCAAGGATCTGTGCTCTGTCGGGGCCTATGCCTACCATGCTTACATGGCAGCCAACAAGCTCCTCGAGGCGTGCGATGTAGCTCTTGCAGTTTGCAGGGAGCTCATCGAAGCTTGCGCACTTTGAGATGTCCTCGCTGAATCCGGGGAACTCCTCATAGATAGGCTCGCAGCCCTCAAGCTCCTCCAGTGTGGGCGGGAACTCCTTGATAACGCTGCCGTCGGGCTTCCTGTAAGCCACGCACATTTTAAGCGTATCTATATTTGCCAGAGTATCCAGCTTGTTTATAGCAAGGCTGTCAAGGCCGTTCACTCTTACGGAGTGACGTACTATAACAGCGTCGAACCAGCCTGTTCTTCTGGGTCTGCCTGTAGTGGTGCCGAACTCGCCGCCCACGTTTCTGATCTGATCACCTATGGCGTCATCCAGCTCTGTGGGGAAGGGGCCCTTGCCTACACGGGTGGTGTAAGCCTTGGCAACGCCGATGATATTTGTGATGACCTTGGGACCTACGCCTGTACCTACGCAAACGCCTGCGGAGAGGGGGTGCGATGAGGTAACATAGGGGTATGTACCGAAGTCGATATCAAGGAGGGTAGCCTGAGCGCCCTCGAACATTATTGTCTTGCCTGCCTTGTGAGCCTCAAAGGTGAGGACGGAAACGTCGTCCATGTAGGGGAGGAGCCTCTTTCCGTACTCTGTGTACTCCTTTGTAACAGCGTCAAGGTCGAAGGCCTCGCCGCCGTAAACCTTTGTGATTATCTCGTTCTTCAGCTTACCTGTGGACTGTATCTTTTCAGCCAGCACCTCGGGGTGAACAAGGTCGTACATACGGATTCCGCAGCGCTCGTACTTGTCCATATATGTGGGGCCGATACCTCTCTTTGTAGTACCGATGTCCTTGCCGCCGCGGAAAGCCTCCGAGAGACCGTCCAGTGCGATATGCCACGGCATAACGATCTGAGCGCGGGGATCAACCTTCAGGTGGCCAACTGTCTTTATGCCTCTTGCCTCCAGATTATCAAGCTCGCCGATGAAATCCTTGGGGTCAAGGACTACACCTGCACCGATAAGGTTGAGTGCGTTGGGGTAAAGGATACCCGAGGGCACCAGATGGAGCTTATAGACCTCGCCGTTGTTTACTACAGTGTGACCTGCGTTGTTTCCGCCCTGTGAACGTACTACAACATCTGCACGGGAAGCAAGGATATCGATTATCTTACCCTTTCCTTCGTCTCCCCACTGAGTTCCGACTACAATATTTGCAGGCATTTGTTTTCCTCTTTTCATAAATAATATTTGTGCGGGCAGCGCCTTTAACTGCCGAAAATGCACACTTACAATTCATTATATCACAAAACCTGCGGCAATGCAATACTTACAGCGTAAAAAAAGGCGGCCTTCTGCGAAAAAAGCCGCAGGAGAGCTTATGCTCCCCTGCGGCTGATGAGCTTTTCTGTCTGCGGACTATGAGACGCTGTCCTTTTCTGTTGTGAACTCGATGGTGCTGCCGTTGCTGACGGCGGTGATATTGCCGTTGAAGCAGGTGGCGTAGACGGGTATCTTCATGGAGGAAAGAGCGTCCTGTACCTTGCCGGAGAACTCGTTTGATGAGGTGCATACCACCGCGCTTTTGGGAGATGTTACCTTCAGGAAGTCCTTGAAATTATCCAGCTTTCTGCCGTGGTAGGGGACCTTCAGCAGAGTACACTGACCGATATCCATTATCTCGTCAAGGCGCTGCTCCATGGCGTCGCCAGTGAACAGCAGGGTGTTTTTGTGGTGTACCACCTTTGTGACCAGCGAGAAGTCGTTCTCGTCGTTTTCACCGTAGAAGGTCTCCTTCGGAGCGTACACCGTAAATTCCGCGTCGTCGAGGGTGAAGGTCATATCCTCCGTCATTCTTGTCCGCGGAACGCCTGTCTCCTCCAGCACCTTGCAGAACTTGTCGTATTCTTCAACCGTGCCGTCGTAATCGGGGGTGAGGACGTTCTTCACCTCCAGGGACTTCAGCACCTTGGGAGCGCCTCCCACATGATCCTTGTCGAAGTGGGTGATTATGAGGTAGTCGACAGAAGTCCTGCCGCTTTCCTCAAGGACATCGGCTATCTTCTTGCCGTCGCCCTTTTCGCCGCAGTCTATGACCACGGTGCCTGTTTCGGTCTGTATCACCATGGCGTCGGCCTTCCCCACATCGAGGAAGTCGACCCTGAGCTCCTTTGCGCCCTTCGGCGGTGCGTCCTTGCTGCTGCATGAGAATACGGACGAAAGAGCAAGGAACGGTATGATGACGGCTGCTGCGATTTTCTTTATATAAAGCATAGATAAGCTCCCCCTTTGATATCGTGTGTGAAACTATACTTTCACATACTACATTGTAGCCCTTATTGCTTAAAATAATCTTAAACCTATGCTTCGGAGCCCTTTGCCTTTACGAGTATGTAATAGTAGCCCCATGTGGCCTGTCCGTACTGACGTCTGCAATCGGATAGGAAGGCGCCGTCGGAGAACTCCTCGAAATCGTCGGAGCGCTTTCCTGCTATTACTTCATAGGCGGTCTCGTCGGGCTGACTGTCGCTAACGGAGCCGCTGATGACGCCGTAATGGTCCTTGCCATACATTTCCTCTACCCACTTGTTGCCCTCCATGGGATAGTGCTTTACGGCCATATACAGATCGCTGCCGTCCTGCTTTTTGAAGTGCATATGTATGGTGGCCTCGTTCTGCGGCTCGCCTTTGAATATCCACTGCTCGTAAATGCCGTCAACAAAGGTGAGCCCCTCGAACTGTGCGTACCATTCATTCTGATCTTCGCTGATGTTTTCGGGAGCTGTGAGTATCTCCTCCGCAGCTGCGTATACAGCCTTTTCCGCTCTTGTCAGAGCCGCTTTTTTATCTTCCTCCGACTGGCTTATATCGGAGTATCTCTCCTTGTAGGTAATGGCATATTCCGCCAGCATGAAAAGTCCCCAGGCTCCTGCGATGATGCCGATAATTATAAAAAACTTTGCTATCTTTTTTTTCATATCCGTTCCTTTCTGCGCATTGTGAGCCGCAGTTTATTCTCCCTTTACAAGTATGAGGTATTTGCCGTCTTTTTTGCCCTCACGGGACTGCTTGCAGTCCGAGAGATAGGCTCCCTCGGCGAATTTTTCGTAGTCAAACCCGTGGGTGTCCTTTCCGGTGACTATATCGTACATAATGGCTGTTGCTTCTGACAAGTCCGAATGCCCGTTGAAGGTGCTGTATATATCCTTGCCGTATGTCTCCTTCACATAGGGATCCAGCTCGGCGGACTCGTATTTTACCTCAAAATACATATCCTCGCCGTCAGGCTTTCTGAAATGCATACGGAGATAGGCATCATCATCGGGCTTTCCGTCAATGAGAAACTGCTCGTATATCCCGTCAACGAAAGACAGATCCCTGAACTGAGCATATATGCTGTCATCGTTTTGTGGTTCGTGTCCGCAGAACTCCTCCACAGCGCCGTGCATAGCCTTCTGAGCTCTTGTCAGGGTCGATTGCTTCTCCTCCTCCGACTGCGACAAGTCGGGAAAACGGCGTTCAAAAAGCTTTGCGTGCTCTGCCAGCATCAGTGCTCCCCATACGCAGAGCACCGCAGCAAATATAAGAAGTACTTTTTTTATTGTTTTCATGTTTTTTCTTCCTTTCGCTGAGTTTACACCAATAATACACCGCAGAAACGGAAAAGGTTTCATTTTTTTCCGAACTTTTTAAAAACTTGCTGCCGTGGGCTGCAAACACTTGAAAATTGCATATAAATATGGTATAATAATTTATTACAGGATTTTCATGGAAGGCGAGGTTCTGCGAATTGAGGGACAATACCGCAGCGATAAGCGAAATAAAGGCCATACTCGGCGATAATAAGCCAAAAGCCTACGTCAGGAGCTTCGGATGCCAGCTGAACACTTCTGACGGTGAAAAAATAAAGGGTCTGCTGAAAAAAATGGGCTATACCTTCACCGAGGACGAGCATGAGGCCGACCTCATAATGCTCAATACCTGCGCTGTCCGCGAGAACGCCGAGGACAGAGTGTTCGGCATAGTGGGCAGCATGAAGAAGCTGAAGGAACTGAAGCCTTCGCTCATCATCGGCATAGCAGGCTGCATGACGGCGCAGAGCCATATTGCCGGGAAGATAAAGAAATCATATCCGCAGGTGGATATAGTGCTGGGCACCTCAGCCATAAGCGCTCTCCCCGCACTTCTGCTGGAGGCGCTCCGCGGTGCGAAGTTCTCGGCGGATATCAGCGAATACGACGACTTTTCCGAGGCGGCAGAGCAGGTCCGCGAGAGCAGCTTCAAGGCCTCCGTGCCCATAATGTTCGGCTGCAACAACTTCTGCACCTACTGCATAGTGCCCTACGTCCGCGGACGTGAGCGCAGCCGCCGTCCCGGGGATATCATCTCCGAGGTAAGGCAGCTGGTCTCCGACGGCTACAAAGAGATAATGCTGCTGGGACAGAACGTCAACTCCTACGGCAACGATCTTGACGGTGAGATGAGCTTCCCGCAGCTCCTCCGTGAGCTCAACGCCATAGATGGGGATTTCTGGATACGCTTCATGTCCTCTCACCCCAAGGACGCCTCAAAGGAGCTTATTGACGCCGTATTCCGGTGCGAAAAGGTGGCAAAGCACCTGCATCTGCCCGTGCAGAGCGGCAGCAGCGAGGTGCTGCGGCGCATGAACCGCCGCTATACCATAGAGCAGTATCTGGAGATAGTGGAGGATATACGCAGCCGCGATCCGGATTTCTCACTGACCACCGACCTGATAGTGGGCTTCCCCGACGAGACCGATGAGGACTTCCGCGCTACCCTTGATGTGGTGAGAAAGGTGAAGTACGACAATATCTACTCATTCATCTACTCAAAGCGCTCGGGAACAAAGGCTGCGGAAATGCCCGACAGTACCTCCGAGGAGGAAAAGGGCAGGCGCATGAGGGAGCTTCTTGAGGTGCAGAGAGAGGTGTCCACAGAGCATTACAGGCGCTTCATCGGCAGGACCATGCGTGTCCTTGCGGACGATGTGTCGAAGAAGAAACAGGGCTGGCTGACGGGAAAGAGCAGCGAGTTCATAATAGTGGAATTTGAGGGTGACAGCTCTCTTATAGGACAGTTCGTTGACGTGGAGATAACAGGCGCAATGAACTGGGCAGTTACAGGAAAAATAAAGGAAGGATAAGAACTATGAAAAAGATCATCGCATTATCATGCCTGACAGCAGTCCTGCTTGCAGGCTGCGGAAAGCCTCAGGGCGATTCGTCATCAAAGACAGAGAACACCACCGCACAGACCACGGCTGCCGATACTACCGCTGAGGACACTACGGCAGCGGACACCACGGCAGAGGATACCACCGCCGGGATCACAGACGCCGAGACCACCACTCATGAGGCAGATGTGCCCGCAGGAGGCCTTATGGATATGTATCCTGCCATATATCAGAGCTTTATAAAGTCTGAGTTTGAAAGAGTAGCATCGGAAAACGACGGCCTTGCAAGCATTGAATTTGCTTTCCGCGACGTTGACGCAAACGGCATTCCCGAGCTTATATTCAAGCGCGGCACCTGTGAGGCGGACTATGCATCGAATGTATTCACTCTCGACAGCGAGGGCGAAATAAAGGATCTGGGACTTGTGGGCGGAGGTCACTCAAGCTTCTGCTATGACGAGAATACAGGCGACTTTGTTCTGCTGTGGGGCCATATGGGCGCAGGAAGCCTTGAGTATTACGCATGGAAAAACGGCGCCCTGGAGCTTGCGGACACCTATAGCTTTGAGATAAACGAACAGACCCCGTCCTTTGAGGATGTCCTCACGGAAAAGGGTGTAAGGCGCATGGATTTCGTGTCTGCTTATCAGGCTGATTACAGCAGCGGCATCAAGTCCTATTTCTATCACGCCGACGGCACCACAGACGAGTTCGACGGACTCTACCTGGATTACATGGGCTGATGATACGCCCCGGAAACAAAAACTATAATTAAGGAGAATTTTTGAAATGGATATAATGGAAATGACAAGAGAGCTTGGAAAGGCACTTCAGCAGGACGACAGATACACGGCGTATATGCTGGCAAAGCAGGCAAACGACAACGATCAGGAGCTTCAGGAGGACATCGCCCGCTTTGAGGATCTCCGTATCAATCTGGGTACTGCAATGAGCGCCGAGGATCCCGACTCCGACAACATCAAGGAGCTGGATACCGAGCTGAAGGCAGTATACAAGAAGGTAATGAGCAATCCCCGTATGATGGTGTTCTCCGGAGCACAGCAGGCTCTTGAGAAGCTTGTTTCCAATATGCAGCAGATAATCAGTATGTGCGCAAACGGCGAGGACCCCGAAACCTGTCAGATACCCGAGGCAGGTTGTACGGGAAGCTGCGCTTCCTGCGGCGGCTGCCACTGACGGATATGGATATCAACGACAACAGCAAAAAGATCTTTGAGAGAATAGTTCGGGTAAACAGTGTGATAAACGGCTGCTATGCGGGAGAGCCGCCATATTCCTTTGCAGTAAAGCATTCGGCGGACGATGTGAAACAGACAAGGCAGTCGGCATATCTTATGATGGTATGTGCGGTGCCAATGATGCTGCGCGGTATAATACGCTCATCATTTCATATGCGCATGGCGGGTATTGTGCTGGCGATCATAGCCATTGTGACAGGCATAATCAGCCTGATAGCTGCTTCAAATATGGAGAAGAAGTCCGTAGCCGTCGTGGAGGGCGACTATATAACCATAAAGGGCAGGCCATATCATCACAGTGAGATAAGCGAGCTTAAAAAGGGCTCGCTGAACTGCCTTCTCATAATGTCGGAAGGCAAGAAAATAGCCTCCGTGGGCAAGAGCTGGGACGGTTGTCTGGAACTGGTGCAGTGGGCGCAGTACCGCGGCATTGCCATAAACGACGATAGCAGTGTCAACGTTGATGAGCTCCAGAAGAAGCAAGGGACCCTTGTTGCTGTGGTCGTTCTGGGCTGTCTGGTAGTGGTGACACTTTTGATCATACTGCCGAAGCTGCTGTGACCTGACAGCAGATATATGTATTTGAGATAAAGGAGCAAAGCCAATGGAAATCGACAGAAGTAAGATATCCCCCATGATGCAGCAGTACTTCGAGGTCAAGGACAAGTATACCGACTGTGTGCTGTTCTTCCGTCTCGGTGATTTTTACGAGATGTTCTTCGATGACGCAGTAGTGGTCTCAAAGGCGTTGGAGCTGACACTTACAGGCAGGGACTGCGGACTGGAGGAGAGGGCTCCCATGTGCGGAGTGCCCTATCATGCGGCGGATATGTATATAAAGAGGCTTATAGACATGGGCTTCAAGGTTGCTGTCTGCGAGCAGCTCACCGATCCTGCCGAGACCAAGGGCATAGTTGTACGTGATGTTATCCGTGTGGTAACGCCCGGTACGCTGACAGAGAGCAGTATGCTTGACGACGGCAGCAACAACTATATATGCAGCATATGCTACGACGAGGAGAACAGGACCTGCGGAGTGGCCTCCGCCGATCTTTCAACGGGCGAGGCAGCACTGAGCCTTTTCGAAGGCAAGGATCTTGAGGCAGGCGTTATAAACGAGCTGTCACGCTGTCAGCCTGCGGAGATAATCTTTCCCCAGAGCTTCCTGTCCCTTAAAAACGCCGCGGAGTTCGTGAAGGTACGCCTTTCCTGCGCGGTGACTCTCCGTGATACCATCTGCTTCACACCCTCCGAGCGCAGGGACGTTGTGGCAGGAGTATTCGGCGTGAAGTCAGTAAAAGAGCTGGGCATCAGCGAGGACGGCGCCGACTGCGGAGCGGTATGCGGCCTTTTCGACTATATCAACGATACACAGAAGACCTCGGTATCGAGGTTTACTTCAATAAAGCTGCTCAACGGAGACGCCTTCATGGGGCTCGACCTCAACGCAAGGCGCAACCTTGAGCTTACGGAGACTCTCCGCAGCAAGGAGAAAAAGGGCTCTCTGTTGTGGGTGTTGGACTCCACAAAGACCTCAATGGGACGCAGACTTCTGAGAAACTGGATAGAGCAGCCCCTGAAAAGTCCCGCAAGGATAATCGAGCGTCTTGACGCGGTGGAGTCTCTCTACCGCAAGAGCGTGGTGCTTGCAGACCTCACCGACCTTCTGGACAGGGTATACGACCTTGAGCGTCTTATGACCAAGGTCATGTACAAGAGCGCAAATCCCCGCGACCTGAAGTCACTTTCCGCAACGGCGCAGCAGCTCCCTCTCATAAAACAGGAGCTTGCAAAGCTGACGGATTCAAAGCTGCTTACAAGGTACAACGACGAGATATCCACTCTTGACGAGCTGGTGAACCTTGTTGAGAACGCCATCATGGACGAGCCTCCCATATCCGTAAAGGACGGCGGCGTCATCAAGGAGGGCTTCAATAAGGAGCTGGACGAGCTCCGCCATATCATGAACAACGGCAGGAGCATCATTGACGGGATAGAGCAGCGCGAGAAGGAAGCCACTGGCATCAAGAACCTGAAGATAGGCTTCAACCGCGTGTTCGGCTACTATCTTGAGGTGACACGTTCATACTACGATCTTATACCCGAGGGCTGGATAAGAAAGCAGACCCTTGCCAACGCCGAGCGCTTCATCACCGAGGAGCTGAAAAACGCCGAGAACGCCATACTTGGCGCAAAGGACAAGGCTCTCAGCCTTGAAGCGGATATATTCGCTGAGGTGCGCGATTTCCTTGCCACAAAGCTTGAAGCCGTACAGAAAACGGCCTCGGCAGTTGCATCGGTGGATGTGCTGTGCTCCTTTGCGGAGGTAGCTCTGCGCAATCAGTATGTCAAGCCGGATATATCCATTGACGGAGCCATAGACATCAAGGCAGGCCGACACCCGGTTGTGGAGCTCATGCTCACAGACGAGATGTTCGTGCCGAACGATCTGTATATCGACAACCGCGCCGACCGTATGTCCATAATCACAGGACCGAATATGTCGGGTAAATCCACATATATGCGTCAGGCGGCGCTCATAGTCCTCATGGCACAGATCGGCAGCTTCGTGCCCGCGGATTCCGCAAAGATATCCGTTGTTGACAAGATATTTACCCGTGTGGGAGCCTCGGACGACCTGACCGCAGGCCAGTCCACCTTTATGGTGGAGATGAGCGAGGTCTCCGACATACTGAAAAATGCCACAAAGGACAGCCTTGTCATACTGGACGAGGTGGGAAGGGGAACCTCCACCTTTGACGGCGTCAGCATAGCCCGTGCGGTGGCAGAGTACATATGCAATTCCAGGAAGCTGGGCTGCAAGACCCTCTTTGCCACGCATTATCACGAGCTAATCGGCCTTGAGAACGAGCTGGAGGGCGTGAAGAACTACAGCATAGCCGTAAACAAGCACGGCGGCACCATACGCTTCCTGCGAAAGATAGTCCGCGGCGGCGTTGACGAGAGCTACGGCGTGGACGTTGCCAAGCTGGCAGGTCTGCCCTCAAAGGTAGTGGCAAGGGCTAAGGAGCTGCTGGAGGAAATGGAGCGCCAGCACGCTGCGGAGAGACCTGCGGCAGTCCGCGAGGAGTCGGGGCAGATAAGCTTCGGCAGTCTCGGGCGTGAGGCGGCTCTGGAAATGCTGGAAAAGACCAATGTGGACGAGCTCAGCGACAGCGAGTGCCGCGAGCTGCTGAAGGATATGCTGAAAGCAATTCAGTAGGGAACGGCGCCCCGAAGCCAAGAAAGGAAGGATATTATCCGCCCGCAAATAAATAATCATGCATTATGAATTAATATACTGAGGTGAACAAAATGCCCGCATACTTTTCGATCATAATGGAATTCAGCCGCTATGAGCTGGATTATGACAATATGAAGGAGCTTACCGCTTATATCAGGCACGCGGGGCTGGAGTTCAGGAAGGGCGCATACAGCGCCGCGAACGACAGCCTCGAGGAGATAATGGAGTGGAACCAGAAGAAGCTGGAGGCGGATTTCGTCCTCGGCGACAGCGAGAGCAGCGAGAACGACTACAAGCAGATGATATTCGGCTGTGATGAATTCCCCGAGATACGCTGCTTCATAAGCAATAACTATCCCGCGGACAACGAGTACAGCTTCACCCTTCTGATACCCCAGGAGGACGTCCATATCGAGGACCATACCTACAAAAAGGAGGCCGTGGAGAAGCTGAAGTCCATTGCGGGGAAGCTGTGGATACTTCCCAAGGCAAGGACTGTCCAGACGGAGCTGGAGCTCTGCGGGGAAATGGTGACGGAGCAGGAGATAAAGGACGGAGCTCTGCCCTCTGCCTGTCCATTCGCCATCGTATCGGAAAAGCAGTTCGGACGCATGGACACAGCAAAATTCACCGCCGAGCATATCGAATACGGCGGAGTTATACTCACTCCCCAATGGGTGAAGCTGGTCTGAGCTGCGCTGACAGGAAAGGAAGAAAGCAATGCCCCCTATCAATGTCCTCAGCAAGGAAATATCAGAGCTCATAGCCGCAGGCGAGGTCATAGAACGCCCCTCGTCGGTCATTAAGGAGCTGGTGGAGAATTCCATCGACTCGGGCGCTAAACACATCACCGTGGAGATAAAGAACGGCGGCGCCACATATATGCGCGTCACGGACGACGGCTGCGGAATGTCCTTCGGCGACGTTCCCAAGGCCTTTCTGCGCCATGCCACCAGCAAGATAAGCGCCAAGGAGGATCTGGACAATATCCTCACCCTGGGCTTCCGCGGAGAAGCTCTTGCCTCTGTGGCGGCAGTTGCCCGTGTGGAGATAATGACCAAGCAGCGCCAGGAGCTTTTCGGCACAATGTACACCATAGAGGGCAGCGTGGAGAAGTCACATGAGGAGAGCGGCTGCCCCGACGGCACCACCGTGATCATCCGCGACCTGTTCTTCAACGTGCCTGCACGCCGCAAGTTCATGAAGAAGGACGTGACGGAGGGAAATGCGGTGAGCAGCATTCTCCAGAAGATAACCATGTCCCACCCCGATATAGCCTTCCGCTTTATCCGCGACAACCGCACGGAGTTCAATTCCAGCGGCGACGGAGAGCTTTTCTCGGCTGTGTATGCGGTGTACGGACGTGACTTTGCCCGCGACCTCATACCCGTGGACTACGAATACGAGGGAGTAAAGGTAAGCGGCTACGTCATAAAGCCGCTGTACTCCAGGAACAACCGCGCCTTCCAGAACTTCTTCGTGAACGGCAGATATGTCCGTTCAAGGCTTTGCTCGGCAGCTCTGGAAAACGCCTACACCAACATGATAATGACGGGGAAGTTCCCTGCCTGCGTGCTTCTCATAGACCTGGCTCCCAGCGCCATGGACGTGAATATCCACCCCACCAAGGCGGAGGTGCGCTTCACCAACGAGAAATCCGTTTCCGACGCAATTTATTTCGCGGTGAAGAACGCCATGATGAAGGACGGTCTCATATACGAATTCGAGCTGAAGCCCCATGCGGACTGGACGAAGGCTGCTCCGGAGCAGGAGGAGCTGAAGCAGCAGGAATTCCTGTTCACTCCCGTTGACAAGATAGAGGAGGCGGAGCGGAAGCTTGCGGAGGCTCCCGTGGCTGCGCATGAACCTCCGCAGGCTGCGTTCACAGCTCCGAAGCCGGTGATCGGCGAAGCTCCCGCAACTGTGGATATCACCGCAAGTCCCGCCTATGATGAGCCCGTACAGACTGCGGCTCCCGTATATGAAAGAGAAGCGGAGACAGCTCCCGTGACGGAGACTGCTCCAGAGCCCGTAAAAGCTCCCGAACCTGTAGTACAGGAGACCGAGCCGCCGAAGCCTGTGGAGGGCTTCAGCTATATCACACAGCAGGCGTTCACCGCAGCGCCCGTGCAGAAGCCTGCGGAGCCCGAGCCTGCCGCGGAGTCCGTATGGACGGAAAAGCCGAAGATTCGCGTGATCGGCGAGGCCTTCGGGCTCTATGTCATCGCCGAGGTGGACGACGACACCATGATAATGATAGACAAGCACGCCGCCCATGAGAGGATAATATTCGAGCGGCTGAAAAGCCGCAACTGCCGACAGTACAGCCAGCAGCTCCTTACGGGAGTTCGCGTGCTGCTTACAGGGGACGAGATAAGCGCCCTTGAAGCAAATCAGGAGCTCCTTGCCGACTTGGGCTTTGCCTTTGACTTCTCGGAGAAGCCCTGCGTTGTGGCAACGGCAGTTCCCACCTTCATAATGGAGCTTGACATGGAGGACATAATCTCGGAGATAGCCAACAATCTCCGTATGTACAGCCATGATCCCCAGTCTCATATGCTGGACGATATGCTCCACACAGTTGCCTGCAAATCGGCCATAAAGGGCAACGACAAGAACGACATAGCGGAGCTGCAATCCCTTGCGGAGCAGGTCTACTTCGACGAGAGGATACGCCACTGTCCTCACGGCAGACCTGTTATGTTCACCATGACCAAGAGCAATATATCCCATCAGTTCAAAAGAACGTAAGGAGACACTATGAAACGAGCGGCAAAAGCATTCATTGCAGTATATTTTTCGTTATTTATGTGCATTTTCGGCGGTATAAACGCATTGGCATGGGATACTGATACATCTCACCTGGAAATAAGCTTCGGCGAAGTCCCCGAGGGCACTGCCTTTGCGGATATACTGGTAAAAGAAAACTGGAACAGGTATGAGGGCGAGGGCGGATATGTTCATGGATTTAACGGGCATTTACTCGGACTGGACGGTAACTGCGAGCTTGCCAAATACAATGAGGGCGGCTATGCAAGTCTGCTTCTGAAGCATTCCACCGCTATACTGGAAGAGTACGACCTGTCGCCTGATTCCCAAAACAAGCATATGGAGCTTGGACTGGAAACAGGCGATGAGAATATATTTGACCATTACCGCCATATAAAGGTAGCCTACTGCGACAAGGACGGAAATATACTCGGGATCACCAACGAGGTCAGAGTAAAAAGCGTACCCTTTGGCAAAGCTGCGTACACGATAAAAGCGGACGGCAGCAATCTGACCTGCGATGTGGATATGGGACCGCCCTTTTATCTGCTGATACTGATACCACTGGGCGGAATACTTCTGGCCGTCATTGCTGTGATAAAGCTGGTGAAAAGAATCTTACGGAAGAAGCAGTCGGCAGATTCGATCAGGAGAATACAGTCTGGAGAAATCGAAAATGAAGGAAAAGAATAACAAGCCCTTTGTGCTGGCTGTGGTGGGTCCGACGGCGTCGGGCAAGACATGGCTGGGCGTTGAGCTTGCGAAGATATACGGCGGAGAAGTTATCTCCGCCGATTCCATGCAGATATACAAGGGCATGGACATAGCCTCGGCAAAGCCCTCGGAGGAGGAAAAACAGGGAATACCGCACCATCTCATGGACTTCCTTGACAGGGACGTGAGCTTCAGCGCCGCGGACTATGTCAGCCTTGCAAATGAGAAGATACGGGAGATACTCTCACGCGGGAAGCTGCCCATAATCGTAGGCGGCACGGGACTTTACATCGACTCTCTCCTTGAGAATGTGAAGTTCTCCGAGGGGGGCAGTGACGAGGCCTACCGTCGGGAGCTGTACGACTTTGCGAAGGAGAAGGGCAGCGAAGCCCTCCACACCCGTCTTGCGGAGCTGGATCCCGAGGCAGCAGAGGGCATACACCCCAATAATCTGGTGCGTGTGGTCCGCGCACTGGAGGTCTGTCACGTTACGGGCAGGCGCTTCAGTGACCTGAAACGCGAGAGCAGAACGGTGGAAAGTCCCTATGATTCGCTGATAATCGGCCTTAATTTCGAGGACAGGCAGAAGCTCTACGACCGCATAGACCTCCGCGTTGACGAGATGGTGAAGGCAGGCCTTGTCGAAGAAGCACGTCAGCTGTGGCAGGAGAGCGGCATGAAGACCGCTGCCAACGCCATAGGCTACAAGGAGCTTATCCCATATTTTGAGGGGAAAGCGGAGCTTGAGGACTGTATAGGCATCATCAAGCAGGAAACACGGAGATACGCCAAGAGACAGCTCACATGGTTCAGGCGGAACAGCCGTATCCAATGGATAATGGTTGACGGATTTAATAAAAAGAATGAAATATTAGAAAAATGCAAAAAAACTATAGCCAAACACTTTGAAATGTGATATAATGTACTGTGTGTATTTCTATGCGGTATTTTTGACAAAACATTTTACCCACAGAACCCTTCACGCAAACAAATAAACAAAGGAGAATGTGTATGAACAAAACAATCAATCTGCAGGACGTGTTCCTCAATCAGTGCAGAAAAGACAAGATCATGGTAACTATCATCCTTACCAACGGCTTTCAGTTCAAGGGAATGGTAAGAGGCTTCGACAGCTACGTTGCTATCTTTGACTGCGACGGCAAGCAGCAGCTGGTCTACAAGCACGCTATATCCACGATCATACCTGCGAGAGCAGTTTCTATCCTCGACGCTTCCGAGAAAAACGACTAAGGGTGATCTGAATGCGCTTAACAGGATCGGAAGGCAGCTTCATGGTCAAGACGCTGAGAAACGTCGTCCTGGTGCTGCTTCTGATAATCTTTATCAGCATAGTCTATAACTTCCGCAACAGGGAAAGCGATACCGTTTCCGCCCTGACAGCCTCCGCCGTGTCCTCCAAGGAGTACAAGGGCGTGTTCATCAGGGACGAGGAGATGATCCTCTACAGCGGCAACGGCGTGCTGAGCTATAATGTGGCCGACGGCGGCAAGGTGGGAAGCGATACGGTTATCGCAGAGGCCTACCCCGACGACGAGCAGCTCAGTATCAAGCGCGAAAAGGCTAAGCTGGAAAAGGAGCTGAATATACTGAAGAAGATACAGAATCCCGGTACCCTTGAATCGGCACAGCCCGCAAGTCTGTCCGAGAATATAGATACAAGCTATCGCAGCCTTATCTATTGCAGGGATACAGGCGATCTCGAAGGCCTCGAGACCGTCAAGGACGATCTTCTCGTACAGCTGAGTACATATCAGATCATGACCAATGAGGTCCAGGGCTTCGGCCAGAAGATATCAGATATCGAGGCCGAGATAGCCAAGCTGGAGGCAAGGTCGGTGGTATCAAAGGAGCTCATAACCTCGCCCCGTTCGGCGTATTTCGCCAGCTACTGCGACGGCTATGAGGACAAGCTGACCACAGCAGGTCTGGATCAGATAACCTCATCCATGATAGAGAGCATAACCGACAAGAAGTCTACCGCTCCCAACGTGGTGGGCAAGCTCATCGACGGCTACGGCTGGTATCTCGCTGTAGTGGTGGACAACTCCCGCAAGGAGTACGCCATCGGTGACAGCATAAGCCTGAGATTCGACTCGTCCGCCGAGTCCTATCCCGCCGAGATAACCGATATCCGCGACGAGAGAGCCGACAAGAGCGTCATGATAATCTTCTGCGACAAGTTCAATTATGAGCTGGTGCAGCACAGAACAGAGAGAGTAGAACTTATCAAGGGCGAATATACAGGGCTCAGGGTGCCCCGTGAAGCCATACGCTTCAAGGACGTCACCGAGACCGTCACCGACGATCAGGGAAATGAGCAGACAAAGACCTCCACATGGAAGGGCGTGTATATCCGCGAGGGTGAGCAGGTGCTCTTCAAGAAGATAGACGTTATATACGAGGGAAGCGATTATGTGCTCTCAAAGATCACTGACGATACCGATTTTCTTGAGCTCTACGACGATATAATGATCGAGGGGGTCGATAAGGATGATGAGCAGTAACGATCTCGCTTATATCGACGAGAATCTGCGCATAATAAGAGAGAGATGTACCGAGGCTATGGCAAAGTACCGCAGCCCCGACGATAAGCTCCGCATAATGGCGGTCACAAAGACCGTTGCTCCCGAGGCGGTGAACCATGCCATAGAGCTGGGCATAGACCTTCTCGGCGAGAACAGGGTGCAGGAATACCTCTCAAAGGCAGAAGCATACGACAGGTCGGCAGAGGTCCAGTTCATAGGACATTTGCAGACCAACAAGGTGAAATACATTATAAATGCGGTAAGCATGATACAGTCCGTTGACAGTATTAAGCTGGGACAGGAGATAAGCCGCCTGGCCGTGAAGAACGGCAGGGTAATGGATATCCTCTGCGAGGTGAATATAGGGGGAGAGGACTCCAAGAGCGGAGTTGCTCCGACGGAACTGAAACAGCTTATCGATGAGCTTTCGGAGCTTGAGGGAGTGCGTGTGAGAGGTCTCATGACCATACCGCCCCCGTCGGACAGCGATATCTTCCTCGGACAGATGAAGGAGCTCTACGACAGCATAGCCTCCGTATACAAGGGTATGGATACCCTTTCCATGGGCATGACCCATGACTACGCCGAAGCCGTTAAGTACGGCTCGAACCTGGTGCGCATAGGCACGGGGCTCTTCGGCGCAAGGGATTACTCAAAGTAACCTATACAGCGGAACGCTGGATCATCAACACGGGATGCTCCGCATTGGTCCTGTGAAGAGATATAAAATATAAATAATGCGGAGAAGGAGTATTAAGATGAAACTTTTTGAGAACATTAAGGAATTTTTCTTTGCTGCAGAGGACGACGATTTTGACGCTGATGTTCCGGTACGTCACGAGCGTGAGCGCAGCTTTTCACCTGCCGATCAGGACGATGCTCCCGTGAACGAGAGCGCTTCCATCGGTACCGGAAGAAGAAACAAGGTCGTTAATATCCAGACTACCGCACAGCTTCAGGTAGTACTGGTAAAGCCCTCGGCTTTCACAGACGCAAAGCAGATAGCAGATCATCTTATTGCCAAGAAGACAGTAGTTCTCAATCTTGAGACAGCTTCTCCCGAGAACAAGAGAAGGATCATCGACTTCCTCGTAGGCGTTGCTTACGCAAACGGCGGAAGCCTCAAGCCCGTTGCAAACCTCACCTACATCATTACTCCTTATAATGTAGGCTTCATCGGCGAGGACCTTGTAGGCGAGCTGGAGAACAACGGCGTATTCATCTGATGAACGATCAGCCGGATAAGCTCTTTGCCGCGAGACTGGCCGATATGACCGCCCTCTGCGAAAGGGACGGCACGGCACAGTTCTCCGCCTTTCTTGACGAAAGACAGTGCGTCGAGGCTGAGGAATGGTGCAGGAGGAATACGGGAGACCTGAGATATATGCTCTACGGAGGCTACGGGGACGCAAGACGGAAAATGCTTGCGGTGTACCCGGAGTATTGCCATGACTATATCACGGAGGAGTTCCCCATGAAATGCCTTACCTTCACCTACCGCAGCGAGGATAAGCTGACACACAGGGATTTTCTCGGCTCCTTCATGGCTCAGCAGATAAAGCGCGAGGTCATAGGAGATATAGTGGTGGGCGAGGGCATCGCCCAGACCTTCGTCACAGAGGTGGCGGCAAGGCTCATAGGCTCCTCTGTGTCAAAGATAGGCAGAGTGGGCGTAAAGCTTGCCGACGACAGACCGTTTGAGCTAAGCAGTGCTCAGAAGTTTCAGGATATATGCGGAACAGTGGCTTCCCTGCGCCTTGACTGTACAGTGGGGCTGGCGGCTCATGTGAGCCGTGAGAAGGCAGCCATGCTTATCCGCTCCGATAAGGTGGATGTGAATCATTTTACGGTTTCCTCGGTCTCATATGAACTGAAGGAGGGGGATATACTCTCCGTCAGAGGCTGCGGAAGATTTGTACTTTCCGGTATAGACGGCACAACAAAGAAAGGCCGCATACACATTAGTCTTAGAAAATATATTTAGAGGTGAATGAAATGATAACTTCAAAGGACGTTAGAAATAAGAGATTTGAGAAGGCTGCATTCGGTTACAAGCAGGAGGAGATAGACGAATTCCTCTCACAGCTGGAGGCTGAGCTTGACGAAATGGAGCGCGAGCGTGCAGAAGCTAACAGCAAGATACAGGTTCTTGCTGACAAGGTAAGAGAGTATATGAGAGACGAGGACGCTCTCAAAGACGCTCTCCTCGGCGCTCAGAAGCAGGGCCACCAGGTGCTCAGCGACGCCAACGAGAAGGCAGAGCAGATCATCGCAGAGGCTCAGGCAAAGGCAGACGCCCTCGAGGACGAGGCTGTTCGTCAGCACGCCGAGGCTATGGAAAAGAACCGCGAGGAGATCGCCAAGGAGAAGGAGGCTCTCATCGAGGCTCAGCAGCAGGTAGCAGACTTCAAGAAGAGCCTGTTCGATATGTACAAGAGCCATCTGGAGCTCATCTCGTCCATGCCCGAGACCTTTGATGAGGCAGCCGGCGAAGAGGAGGAAGCTCAGACAGCAGAGGAGATCGCAGCAGCAGTTGCTGCCGAGACAGAAGAGGAATAATCATCAATCAATAAGATCGAAAGGAGGATCCCTCAGTCTTTTGTAAGAGGGATCGGATAGTATGGCACAGGATTATAACAGTACGCTTAATTTACCGCAGACAGAATTTCCCATGAGGGGAAATCTGCCCAAGAGAGAACCCGAAACTCTCAAAAAATGGGAAGATGAAAGACTCTACTACAAAATGGTAGAGAAGAACAAGGGCAAGCCCTCTTATATACTTCACGACGGACCTCCCTATGCAAACGGAGAGATCCATCTGGGTCACGCCCTCAACAAGTCTCTCAAGGACTTCATCGTAAAGTATAAGAATATGAGCGGATTCTGTGCTCCCTATGTTCCCGGCTGGGACACCCACGGACTTCCTATCGAGCTGAAGGCTATGAAGGCTATCGGCGTTGAGAACGGCGCTATCCCCGCAGTTGACCTCAGAAAGCACTGCCGCGAGTACGCCATGACTCAGGTGGCCAATCAGATGAAGGGCTTCAAGAGACTGGGCTCTCTGGGCGACTATGACTATCCCTACCTTACCCTCCGCCCCGAGTACGAGGCAAAGCAGGTAGAGGTGTTCGGCTCCATGGTAAAGAAGGGCTATATGTACAAGGGCCTGAAGCCCGTATACTGGTGCCCCGACTGCAATACCGCGCTTGCCGAGGCTGAGATCGAGTATTCCAACGATCCCTGCTATTCTATCTATGTCAAGTTCAACGTCACCGACGACAAGGGCATATTCACAGGCCTGGGACTTGACCTCTCAAAGATCTATTTCGTTATATGGACAACTACCACATGGACTATCCCCGGCAACCTCGCTATCTGTCTGGGACCCGAGTACAACTATACTCTCGTCCATGTAGGCGATGAATACTATGTAATGGCTGAGGAGCTTGTAAAGACCACCATGGAGACTGCCGGTATCACAGAGTATACCACAGAGCACATCTTCACCGGCGCGGAGCTTGAGGGCATGAAGACAAAGCATCCCCTCTACGACCGTCCCTCACCCATAATCGTAGGCGACCACGTTACTCTTGAAAGCGGTACGGGCTGCGTACATACAGCGCCCGGCTACGGTGTTGAGGACTTTGAGGTGTGCAAGAAGTACGACGATATCGGTATCATCGTTTGCGTTGACTCAAAGGGCAAGCAGACCGCCGAGGCAGGCGAATTCGAGGGCATGGACACGGATCAGGCAAACAAGGCTATCGCCGCAAAGCTCACAGAGCTGGGCGCTATGCTGGCTACACAGAAGATCGTCCACCAGTATCCTCACTGCTGGAGATGTAACAGCCCTATCATCTACAGAGCTACAGAGCAGTGGTTCTGCTCCGTAAACGGCTTCAAGGACGAGGCTATAAAGGCCATCGAGTCCGTAAAGTGGATACCCGAGTGGGGCGAGGACAGGATCAAAGGCATGGTTCGCGACAGAAGTGACTGGTGTATCTCCCGTCAGAGAACATGGGGCGTTCCCATACCTGTTGTCTACTGCAAGGACTGCGGCAAGCCCATCTGCAACGACGAGACCATCTCCGCTATCTCCGAGCTCTTCCGCAGGGAAGGCAGCGATTCATGGTGGATAAAGGATACAAGTGAATTCATACCCGCAGGCGTCAAGTGCGAGTGCGGATGCAGCGAGTTCACCAAGGAATACGACATCATGGACGTATGGTTCGACAGCGGCGTATCACATACATCCGTTATGGAGGGCAAGGACTTCCCGAGCCTTACATGGCCTGCCGACCTCTATCTTGAGGGCGCAGATCAGTACAGAGGCTGGTTCCAGTCATCGCTCCTCACATCTGTTGTATACAAGGGACAGTCTCCCTACAAGGCAGTCTGCACCCACGGCTGGGTAGTTGACGGCGAGGGCAAGGCAATGCACAAGTCTCTCGGCAACGGTATCGACCCCAGTGAGATAACAGACCAGTACGGCGCGGATATACTCCGTCTGTGGGCAGCTTCTTCGGACTACCACAGCGATATCCGTATCTCTAAGCCCATACTCGGCCAGCTCTCGGACGCATACAAGAAGATCAGAAATACCGCACGTTTCATACTGGGTAACCTGGGCAACGGCGCCGGCTTCGATCCCGACAAGGACTGCGTATCCGACGATCAGCTCACTGAGCTTGACAAGTGGGCTCTCATGAAGCTGGATAACCTCATCGACAAGATGAAGGAGGGCTACGAGGCGTTCGATTTCCATATCGCACTCCACGCGCTCCACAACTTCTGCGTAATAGATATGTCCAACTTCTATCTTGATATCATCAAGGACAGACTTTACTGCGAGAAGGAGGACTCTGTTCTCCGCCGCGCAGCTCAGACGGCAATGTACCGCATAATCAGTGCGATAACAAGACTTGCCGCACCTATCATTTCATTCACAGCCGAGGAGATATGGCAGTTCATGCCCCACTCCGCAGGCGACGACAAGGAAAGCGTATTCCTCAACCAGATGCCTGAGAAGAGCGGCATAGAGTTCTCTGCCGACTTCATCGACAAGTGGGAATTCATATACAACGCCCGTCTCGGCGCAAACAAGGCTCTCGAGGAGGCTCGTAACGCCAAGACCATCGGTAAGTCCCTTGAAGCTAAGATCATCGTAAAGAGCAGCGACGCCGACTACGACAGATATGCTGCACTGGCCGACGACCTGAAGGATATCCTGATAGTATCGGGAGTAGAGGTCGAAAAGTCAGGCGCCGACACCGTTTTCGAGGTGGCTAAGGCAGAGGGTGAGAAGTGCGAGCGCTGCTGGTGCTTCAGCAAGTATGTGGGTACGAATCATGACCACCCCACACTCTGCGAGAGATGCGCAATAGCTGTAGAAGCTTAAAAATGTAACCTCATTGCCTGTCGGCTGATGCAGTCGGCAGGCAGTCTTATTGAAAGGATAAAACTCTATGGCAATATTTCTTGCTGTGCTGATAGTCCTCCTTGTAGGAGCGGATCAGCTTGTGAAATACTGGGCGATCCACGAGCTTCAGCCCGTGGGCAGTATGGACTTCATACACATCGGCAGCCATAAGATAGTGGATCTTACCTATCTGGAAAACGACGGTGCCATTTTCGGAAGTATGTCGGGACAGCGCTGGTTCCTCATCGGCTTCACCACACTGGTGGTGGCAGGCGGGATAGTGCTGCTGTTCAAGGTGTACCGCCGCTCAAAGCTTCTGGATATTGCTCTTGCCCTGTTCATAGCAGGAGGTATAGGCAACCTTATCGACCGCTTCCGTTTCGCCTATGTTGTGGATATGTTTGAGATAAAGCTGTTCCACTTTGCCATATTCAACGTCGCTGACATATGCGTTACCATAGCCTTCGTGCTGCTTCTCTGGTACGCGCTGTTCATCGACCCCAAGCTTGAAAAGCAGAAGAAGGCCGCGGCTGCAAAGGCGGAAGAAAATGAGTGAGCGCATGATACTCACAGCCTCTCCCGAAGACAGGGGGAGCCGCATAGACAAGTACATCACAGAAAATATCGGGGAGCTCACACGCTCCGCGGTACAGGGCCTCATCGAAAAGGGGCTTGTCCTTGCGGACGGCAGCAGCATAAACAAGAACTACAAGCTCAGAGGCGGCGAGGAGATAACAGTGGATATCCCCGAGCCTGAGCCAATGGACGCTGTTCCCGAGGATATCCCTCTGGATATAGTCTATGAGGACGGCGACCTCCTTGTGGTGAACAAGCCAAAGGGCATGGTGGTACACCCTGCTCACGGAAATTACAGCGGAACTCTCGTAAACGCTCTCCTGCACCACTGCGGAGACAGCCTTTCGGGCATAAACGGTATTATCCGTCCCGGTATAGTCCACCGCATAGACAAGAATACCAGCGGTCTGCTCATAGTTGCCAAGAACGATGCCTCTCACCTGAAGCTGGCGGAGCAGATAAAGGCTCACAGCTTTACCCGTGAATACGAGGCGGTGGCCTGCGGATACTTCAGGGATACCGAGGGCACTGTGGACGCTCCTATCGGACGGCATAAGACCGACCGCAAGAAGATGTGCGTGACCACGGAGAATTCCCGCAATGCAGTCACCCATTACAGCGTCATAAAGCAGTACGGCGGCTATGCTCATGTGAGACTTCGCCTCGAAACGGGACGCACCCACCAGATAAGGGTACACCTGAGCTATATCGGACATCCCGTCCTCGGAGACGACGTCTACGGAAAGCCCTATAAGGGGCTGGAGGGACAGTGCCTCCACGCAAGGAGGATAGGCTTCATACATCCCTCAACAGGGGAGTATATGGAGTTCACCAGCGAGCTCCCCGATTATTTCAGATCGGTGCTGGCAAAGCTTGAAAAAATGTAGGAGAGATACCATTGTTTGAAGATATATCGAGAGTGGTGCTGCTCAGCGATATGGACGGCACCCTTCTGAACAGCCGCAAGGAGATAACCGACGCGGACAGGGAGGCAATTGAGCGCTTCACTGCCATGGGAGGACGCTTCACCGTGGCTACGGGACGCACAATACAGTCCTTTGACCAGTTCAGGAGCATACTCGGACTGAAATACCCCATAATAATGTATAACGGAGCGGCTATCCACGATTACATCAGCGGAGAGACCCTCTACACCCACCCCCTTACCCTTCGCGCCAAGGAATATACGGCGGAGCTCCTTGAGCTCATGCCCTGTGCGGGAGGAGAGGTGCTGAAGACCGAGGGCACCTATGTTTTCAGCAATACGGATTATCAGCAGCTGCACACGAAGCTCTGCGGCATAGTCCCAAATTATGCGGAGCTTGCCGATATAGAGGACGGCGGCTGGCTGAAGGTGCTTTTTTCACTTGCTCCCGAGGACGTGGAGCATATGCAGCTTCTTGTGAAGAAGCTGGCTTATGAGGACGTTGACTTTGTAAAGTCCTCGGATATTTTTCTTGAAATGCTCCCTCAGGGCGTGAGCAAGGGCTCCGCTCTGGCGGAATACCGCAGACTGAAAGGCATGGAGGATTGTACCTTCGTGTCCGTCGGAGACTTCGACAACGATATAGAGATGATAGTCGGAGCCGATGTGGGAGCCTGTCCTGCCAACGCGGAGGACTCCGTGAAATCAAAGGCAGACCTTGTGCTCTCACGCACCAATGACGAGGGCGCAGTCGCGGAGCTTATAGACTATATAATCGAAAGGTGCAAATAGTAGAACAATGAAAAAGAAGGCGGCAATAAGTATATATATCATCGGAACTCTCGTCGTACTCGGACTTCTTGCCATGCTCGCATACAGCAGTTTCAGCGGTATCAGCTCGGGACATACGGCGAATTTCACCCTCAGCGACTTCGCTACCCTGGCGCTTGCAGCCTGGGCCATACCCATGTGGGGAGCGGCGCTTTACCTTATAAAGGCGCTGAGGATAAAAGGTACCCTCCACGAAAAGCAGAACAAGATGCTCATATCCTTTCCTGCCATAGTGTGTACGGGTTTCTTCATCTTTTATGTTATAGTGCTTGTGATGATGATGTTCAGATGACAGTGAGCAAGAAAAGTCTTGCAATATGACTTTTTTTGCGCTATAATTATTAGAGTTGAGAGCATAGTATTTTTTCTCGCAAATTGCGGCTTCGGCCGTCAAATAAAATCATGGAGGTCAATATGGACGCAAAGCTTAAAAAGGAATTGCAGAAAACAGCCTGCAAGGTCAGAATGGGCGTTATCGAGGGAACCTATAACGCTAAGTCGGGACATCCCGGCGGTTCGCTCTCTATAAGCGATACCCTCACCTATCTCTACTTCAACAAGATGAACAATGATCCCGGGAACCCCGACGCTCCTGACAGAGACCGTCTGGTTCTCTCAAAGGGACATACTGCTCCCGCACTCTACTCGGTACTGGCTCAGAAGGGCTATTTCCCCGTAGATGAGCTGAAGTCCCTCCGTCATATCGGCGCTCTCCTCCAGGGACACCCCTGCATCCATATCCCCGGCGTGGATATGTCCAGCGGTTCTCTCGGACAGGGCATCTCTGCTGCGGCAGGCATGGCTCTGGCAGGAAAGATCGACGGCAAGTCCTACAAGGTATACGCTATACTGGGCGACGGCGAGATCGAAGAGGGTCAGGTATGGGAGGCTGCTATGTTCGCAGCTCACAAAAAGCTGACTAACCTTGTGGCTATCGTTGACAACAACGGTCTCCAGATCGACGGACCTATCACTGAGGTATGTTCTCCCGAGCCTATCACGGATAAGTTCGCTGCATTCGGCTGGCACGTTATTACTATGGACGCTCACGACTTCGACGATATAGACAGAGCCTTCACAGAGGCTGAGTCTGTAACTGACAAGCCCGTGGCTATAATCCAGAAGTCCACCAAGGGCAAGGGCGTTTCATTCATGGAAAATCAGGTGGGCTGGCACGGCACAGCTCCCAACAAGGAGCAGTACGACCAGGCTATGTCAGAGCTTAATGCGCAGTTAAAGGAATTGGAGGACTAATAACATGGCAGATGTAATCAAAAAGGCTACCAGAGAAAGCTACGGCGAGGCTCTCAAGGAGCTTGCCGAGGAATACAAGGACCTGATAGTTCTCGACGCAGACCTTGCTGCTGCTACAAAGACAGGTATATTCAAGAAGGCCTATCCCGACCGCTTCTTTGACTGCGGTATCGCAGAGGCTAACATGATGGGCGTTGCTGCTGGTCTTGCTGCCTGCGGAAAGATCCCCTTCGCAAGCACATTCGCTATGTTCGCTGCGGGACGTGCTTTCGAGATCGTAAGAAACTCTATCGGCTATCCCCAACTCAACGTTAAGATAGGCGCTACACACGCAGGTATCTCCGTTGGTGAGGACGGCGCTACACATCAGTGCAACGAGGATATCGCTCTCATGAGAACTATCCCCGGCATGACTATCATCAACCCCTGCGACGACGTAGAGGCCAAGGCTGCCGTAAAGGCTGCTCTGGACTTCAACGGCCCCGTATATATGCGCTTCGGCAGACTTGCTGTGCCCGTTATCAACGACGCTGCAAGCTACAAGTTCGAGCTTGGCAAGGGCGTTGTAATGAAGGACGGCAAGGACGTGACCATCGTTGCTACAGGCCTTATGGTAAACGAGGCTGTAGAGGCTGCAAAGACTCTTGAGGCTGAGGGTATTTCTGCAAGAGTTGTGAATATTCACACCATCAAGCCCCTTGACAAGGAGCTCATCTGCAAGTGCGCAAAGGAGACAGGTCTCATCGTTACTGCTGAGGAGCACAGCATAATCGGCGGTCTGGGCTCGGCAGTTGCCGAGGCAGTTACAGAGTGCTGTCCCGTTCCCGTTATCAAGATCGGCGTGAACGACGAATTCGGTCACTCAGGTCCTGCTGTTGACCTCCTGAAGGAGTTCGGCCTCTCTGCCGAGAATATCGCAAAGACAGTAAAGTCCGCTCTCAGGAAGTAATGGACGTTCAGAAGAAGGTATTCAGGATAAGCGGAGCTGTACTGATCCTTTTCGGTGTGCTCCTTGTTGGTATCTACCTTGTTATTATGACATCGCTGGTATCCGATGAACTGCGGATCAATAAAAAAGGCAAGCTCGTGACCTATACCGTTTCAGACGAACGTGACGGCAGATTTTTCGCTGAGTATACCAACGAGCTGAACGAGGTAAAGGAAGTCCCCATGAAAAGGCGCACTCTGAAGGAGCCTGTTGTGGGCGAGGAGTATGAAGGCTATCTGTTTATTGACAGTGAGTTCAAGCAGAGGATAGCTACCCGTGAATGGGTCGGCCCTATCCTTCTCATAGCCGGTGTTACATTTCCTATGGCGATCATCGGCACTCTGCTGATACTGGGAGGAAAGAAAAGCTTCACGCGCTTCGGCAAAGAAAACCCGGAATACTTTGATATTTAGTTCATAAGGACGCACAGGGATATCCCTGTGCGTTTTTTGCCGCAGGCAGGTCAAATCGTATAATATATATTGACAAAAGCTGTAGAATGATGTATTATATATACATAAACCCGGCCGTTCCCGGGTGAATTGATTTTTATTATTTTAGGGGGAAACTGTTATGAAAAAAATGTCTGTCGGAGTACCGATCTTTGTGGGATTTTTGCTTATACTGCTATTGCCCGCAACGCTCATTTTCGCTGCCAAAAACGCAATGACGCCGCCTGACGGCGGAGTGCTCACGGACTGCGTCGTTACGGACTATGTCAAGGCAGGCAAGCACGTCAGTGCAAACGTTGACTACGTCAACAGCGAGGGCAAGACCATAAACGCCAGCATATCAAACGGAGTAGGAAGCAGCAATACCTTTGTGGGAGCACATTATCAGTGCTATGTCTATGAGAGCAATCCATTCGAGGTATACAGAAAGCCCGACAAGATAGGTCTCATAGCTCTGTACGGCGGCGCGGCTGCATCGGCACTGGTGGGACTTGTTGTCGTTATCATGCTTCTGAGAAAGAGAAACGTTCAGGGCTTCCTTATAAAGAACGGTCAGCATGGACAGGCTACCATAACCAATGTGGTCGTAAGGCAGGACAATTCGGGCTTTACCAATTATATCTGCGACTATAACTTCACGGACAGCCACGGACAGCTGCATTACGGCAAGCATACCTTCATGAACAAGAGGGTGTCCGTAGGCAATTACTTCCCCGTGCTCTATGCCGAAAAGGGCGGCAAGATGATATCGGATATAGTAGAATGAAAAAAAGGCGGCTCAGGCCGCCTTTTCTGCTGATTATTTGATATTTTCGGCATATTCCTCCCATACCGTTTCCTTCGGGACAGTTTCTTCAGGAGCCTGCGGTATTCATTGTCTGTCATGGCTGCTCCT
Source organism: uncultured Ruminococcus sp. (assembly GCF_947301925.1). Lineage (GTDB taxonomy): Bacteria > Bacillota > Clostridia > Oscillospirales > Ruminococcaceae > Ruminococcus. The sequence continues at coordinate 23,558 of NZ_CAMYUE010000007.1, read as the reverse complement.
TCCTTGTATGTAAAAATCGGTAATGCGCATTTCCGCTTTCATAGAGTAATCTCAAAACTGAAGGGGAAAGTGTAACAGAAATAATTGTATCATACAATAAAAAAACAGGCAAGGCGGGCATAGAAAGAGTTTTTTGCAAAAAATCGGAAAAAGTGCTTGACAAAGCCAGAATAGTGTGGTATAATAATCAAGCTGTGAAAAACAGTATATATCGTATTCTAAAGACAGCTGGCAGAGCTCACGCTCAGTAAGTCCCGCCGAGGAATAGCAATTGATAGAATTATCATTGTCCATTCTGCGCTGTCGGAATGGGCTTTTTTATTGCTCTCTGAATACGATCATAAATCATTCGGAGGTGAATACACACTATGCCAAGCAATGCAGTTCTCGAAGCAAAGAAGGCTAAGGTCGAGAAGCTCACCGAGATCATCAAGAACTCCGTTTCAGGCGTTCTCGTTGACTACAAGGGTATCACCGTTGAGGAGGATACCAAGCTCAGAAAGGAGCTTCGTGAGGCCGGCGTCAACTACTTCGTAGAGAAGAACACCATGCTTCTCCGTGCTTTCAAGGAATGCGGTATCGAGGGCTTTGAAGAGGCTCTCAACGGTACAACTGCTCTCGCTGTTTCAAACGACGATCAGACTGCTCCCGCAAGAATTCTCGGTAAGTTCGCTGAGAAGGCAGGTGACGACAAGTTCAATCTCAAGGCTGGCTACGTTGAGGGTGAGGTTTACGATCAGGCAGGAGTTGTTGCTCTTTCCAAGATCCCTTCAAAGGATACCCTTCTCGCACAGCTCGTTGGCTCTCTGCAGGGTCCCCTTCAGAAGCTGGCAGCTACACTCAACGCTGTTGCAGACAAGAAGAAGGAAGAGGAAGCTGCTTGATAGCTGCCTGAACCTTCACCACACATTTGCGGAGAGATGCTCCGCAGCTTAAATCTACGGCCCACAAGGGCAAATATTATTAAAAAGGAGATTATTATCATGGCTTCTGAGAAGATCACAAAATTCGTTGAAGATATCAAGACTCTTTCAGTTCTCGAGCTTTCCGAGCTCGTTGACGCAATCCAGGAGGAATTCGGTGTAACAGCTGCTATCGCTGCTGCTCCTGCTGCTGGCGGTGCTGCAGGCGGCGCTGCTGCTGCAAAGACTGAGTTCGACGTAATCCTTGCTTCCTTCGGTGACGCTAAGATGGCTGTTATCAAGGTTGCTAAGGAAGTTCTCGGTCTTGGCCTCAAGGAGGCTAAGGAAGTAGTTGAGTCTGCTCCTAAGGCTATCAAGGAAGGCGTTTCCGAGGCTGAGGCTAACGAGCTTAAGGCTAAGTTTGAAGAGGCTGGCGCTACAATCGAGATCAAGTAATTTTTATTACTTTGATGTTTTCAGACGGGGACCGTACCTTTGGGTGCGGTCCTTTGTATATTGTGCCGACTGGTATTACTGCTCTTTGTGGGAAATGTTGTATTTCAGCGCTGATTGTTGACTTGTACAGTGCTATATGCTATAATAAATCAAAGAATTATTTTACTATCGTCTATATACACAGCAGCTTATGCTGCTTTTGCTTTACGGAGGTATCATTATGAAAAAACTTATCGCTTTACTGTACGCTGCACTTATATCGGGAGCTTCCCTTATATCCGCGGGAGTCTCTGCTGCTTCCGTCGATCCTATGGTCTCGCCTGTGGAGGAGACTGTAGGCATTTCAGCCGCAGATACCAACGGCTTTGCCGCCGAGGTGGTAAAGCTGGTAAATCAGGAGAGGAGCAAGAGAGGCCTGCGGGAGCTGAAAATGTTTCCCAAGCTAAACTACGCCGCCAATATCCGTGCCAGGGAGTCCGCTGTCAAGTGGGATCATGTACGTCCCGACGGCCGCGGTATATCTACTGTCTGCGACGATCTGGGCATAGGCTGGAATCGTCTGGGCGAGAATATCGCCTACGGTCAGAATTCGCCAGCATCGGTAATGAACGGCTGGATGAACTCCGAAGCTCACAGGAACAATATCCTCAGCGCCAACTATCAGTACATAGGCGTGGGCGTGACTGTGTCGGGAGGCAGGGTATACTGGACGCAGTACTTCATAGGTACAAGCGAGAACCACCCCGAGGCTTACAGCGCAAAGGACTTCGGCGATGTGAACAGCGACGGCAGACTGGACGCCATTGACGCCTCCCGTGTGCTGGCGGAGTACGCTTCCGTTATGTCGGGACGCTCCTATACTCTCAGCACCTCGCAGCGTGCAAAGGCCGACGTCAGCGGCGATAACGTGGTGGACGCCATAGACGCTTCGCAGATACTCTCGATCTACGCGAAGAATTCCGTGAACTGACATCAGGGGCCGTGCAGCAGCGCGGCTCTTGCCATATGCCGGATTATACGGTATAATATAATTGCTTTACAGCAAAAATGATCTCAAGGAGGTAAACTATGAAACTCAACAAACTGATCTCGGCAGCTCTCGCAATGGCTATATGCGGTGCTTCGGGCATGGCTCCCGTAAGCGTGGCTCCGCGGGCGGGAGAGTACAGCGTTTTTGCGGCCGAGGACTCGGAAGCAGTAACAGACGGAATGACATTTGAGATAGACGAAACATCGGCAAAGCTTGTTTTCGCAGATGAGGACCTTTCGGGAGCGGTAAATATTCCCTCAACAGTAGCGGGAAAGCCCGTGACGGTCATCGGAGATTCGGCTTTTATGAGCAATAAGACCATAACCTCTGTACATATAGGAGAGGGAGTACAGGTCATCGAGTCCTGCGCCTTCTATGACTGCAATAACTTGGAGAGTGTAAGTCTGCCGTCAACACTTACGGAGATAGAAGACAGCGCCTTTGAGGATACGCTGCTCACCGATGTGATCGTTCCCGAAAGCGTTGAATACATCGGCATGACGGCCTTCAAGCTGAAGTACAATATTGAAAATATCACCAAAAGGAAGAGCCTTATCGTTACCGTGCTCAATCCCGAGTGCGAGCTGGAGATGATGTGCTTCGCGGCAAATACCATAATTGCAGGCTATGAGGGCTCTACTGCCCAGAGCTTTGCGGAGATATACGGCTATAAGTTCAAGCTCATAGACGAGAACACCCTTGTGACCACCACTACTTCCGCACCGCCTGTGGTAACAACAACCACCACCTCAAAGTCCGCGACTACCACCCCAAAGCCTACGACCACCACAACAACCAAAAAGACCACCACAACTACGGCAAAGACCACAACAACGACCAAAAAGACTACCACAACTACGGCTAAGACCACTACAACGACCAAAAAGACTACCACAACAACGGCTAAGACTACCACAACTACGGCTAAGACCACTACAACGACCAAAAAGACTACCACGACTACGGCCGGGACTTCAACCACAACTGTTACCAAACCTGTGCCCACTGCTTCCACAACCACCACTGCTTCGCCCGAATACGGCAAGAAGGGCGATACCAACTGCGACGAAAAGGTGGAGCTGGCAGACGCTATCCTCATTATGCAGGCGCTGGCAAATCCCAACAAGTACGGCGAGAAGGGCTCCGACCCCAAGCATATGACCTCGCAGGGCAAGGTCAACGGCGACGTTGACAAGTCCACCGAGGGACTTACCGCCAACGACGCCCTTGCCATACAGGAATACCTGCTTGGCAAGAGAAAATATCTGTAATAAAAAATCAAAGGCAGCCTGCACGTTTGTGCAGGCTGTTTTTGTGGAAAAATCGGTTTTTACGGGTGTTTGTGAAACGATTAACGAAATAATCGGTAAGTTGCATTTTCAGGGGGGTAAGTTGCGTTTTTGAGGGGGTAAGTTGCATTGACAGTTTTTTTGACAGCGTGATATAATTAATACATAAAGCACAGCCGGAAAAACTCCTGCGGAAGTCTGTATACAGGCTTTTATGGGGGGCAGCCGCAGGAGAAGGCAGTGCTCTTTGATTTTATCTGAAATGAGGTAGTGTTATGAAAGGAACAAGATCAACTGAAAACAGAACGCTGATTAAGCGTCTGAAGTGTGCGATGACAGCAATGCTCATGCTTGCGGTGACATTCACATTCATGCCTGCAAATCCGCTGGAGGCTAATGCAGTAGAGGAATACTGGCTGTATCTGTGCGGAACCAAGGTCACAAGCGAAAATGCTGCTGATATCATGGGAGACGGCAATTTCAGCTATGATGCAAAAACAAATACCATGACCATAAGAGGCGACATTGAATGTAAGACCAAGATGCCTACTATCCTGCTCAAAAACGACGGTATCCAGGATCTGACTATCTACGTTGAAAAGGACTCCACCCTGACCCAGCCCTATGTAAATCCGGTACTGTCGATCTTTAAGGATACTACTATCACAGGCCCCGGCGTCCTTACTCTGGAAGGCGGTATAAGAACTATCTCGGTCAACGATTGTAAGCTGACTTTAAAGAACGCAAAGCTCAACGCAGTGACTACCAATGTTGATCGCGCTGCGGCAGCTATAGGCGGTACAGATGTTGATTATACTACTTTACAGCACAAGTGTACTCTTGAGATCATTGACTCACACGTTATCGCCAAGAATGAGAGCAACAAGCAGTTGCCTGCTATCACGGGCTTTAATAAGAAACTGAAGTTTGAGGGCTGCGAGCCTATCGATCCTACCGCAAGCGAGAGAACGGTCCTTGTAAATGAAGACGGCTCCATTCTGGACAGCGAAAAAAACAAGGTCCATGATGTACTCATAGAAAGATTCTACGATCTCCAGATCGTTGACCAGAAGGTATACGATTCCAACAAGGCCGATATACTGGGCGACGGTATTTTTACATACGATGAAAACACCAAAACCCTTACTATAAACGGCAATTTCCAGACCGCCAAGAGCTATGCTGTCATCCAGAGTTATATACCGAACCTGACAGTTACCACGGCTTCCGACGTCATTGTTTCCTGTGTAAATACATGGTTCATCGACAATCATTACAATATGATACTGACAACTAACGGAAAGCTCACTGTTTTGGCAGGAGAAGCAGGCATCAGCGCAACAGCGGCAATTACAATAAAGGACGCAGACCTGAATGTTGACGCGCAGTCATGGGCTATCTGGGGATTGGATAAACGTGCGACTCTGGATATCGTCAATTCAGATGTTACTGCCACCAGCAAAGACAAGGAGGCTATTGGCAATTTCAATGATATAGAGCTCTACGACTGTGAGATAGTTACTCCCGAGGGAGGCGTGATCTGCCTGGCCAATAAGGTAAAGACCATCAGCGACTCCCAGGGGAATTTTGCCAATAAAGTCGTAATAAGCAAGTCTCAGCCCGCAGCAGTTACAACAACTACTACGACGACTACCACAACTACTACCACAACAACAACTACAACCACCACCACTGCAGCTCCTCCTGAGCAGCTTATGCCCGGCGATACCAACTGCGACGGAAGAGTAGATCTGGCAGACGCTATCCTTATCCTTCAGGCTCTGGCCAATCCCGACAGATACGGTATCGGTCATGTGCTCACCGAGCATGGTAAGGCAAACGGCGACGTTGACAAGTCCGTTGAGGGACTTACTGCCAACGACGCACTGAAGATACAGCAGTTCCTGCTGGGCAATATCGACAGTCTTGCATAATGCAAAAAGCCCATGAGTTTAGGCTCATGGGCTTGTCTTATATCTGTATGAAGCGGCTCAGGGGGTCTATGAAGGCCAGCACCATTCCCGAGACAAAGGCTATGGCCACCTGTCTGGGACCGCGGTATATAACGGTGAGAGCTCCTGCAAAGATAAGGGTATATATCACGCTGCGAAATGAGAAGTAGACCATTCCCATGTTAAAGCAGTACCGCGCCATTATGTAGACTATCAGGGCGGATATTACTATTGCGGGAGCAGTCTTGCTCTTGGCGTACCAGCATACGGCTCCTATGAAGGGCGAGGCTACGGTGAGGCCGTACCAGAGCTTCATATAGTCCGAGGGGTCAAAGCCGCTGAACATTATGGTGTATATGTGGTAGGAGGCGCACATTCCCGCAAAGAACAGGAATACGTTCACGGCCGCTTTCAGCGGGTGGAAGCTGTAAACGGCGATCGCCAGCGCGATGAGCAGCCATATTGCCATTTCCGAGAATACATTGCCCAGATCCAGCTTTTCTATGATCCTGTGCCACCAGATATCGCTGTTGAGTTCAAGGTTATCCAGCCATTTTGCAAATATGCCAAGTGCTGTTCCCAGCACCAGCATCATGAAGGAAGCAAATACAGACATGGACTTGTTGGTGATCTTCAGGGGTTCTCTTATTTTATTCAGTGTTTCCGTCATTGTAATGTCTCCTTGCAGTTGTTTTCTTAATTATAGACCACATAGCTGCGTTTGTCAATAAAAAAGCCACAGTAAAGGATACTGTGGCTTTGTTTTTTATCACAGTGCTGAGTGGAATGTACGGGAGATAACGTCGTCCTGCTGTTCCTTTGTGAGCTTTACGAAGTTTACCGCATAGCCCGAGACCCTTACGGTGAGCTGAGGGTATTTCTCGGGGTGAGCCTGTGCGTCAAGGAGAGTTTCGCGGGTGAAAACGTTTACGTTGAGGTGGTGTCCGCCTTTTTCAACGTAGCCGTCAAGTAATTCAATGAGGTTATCGACCTGTTTCTGGTTATCCATATTAATTCTCCCTTTCTGTTTTATCGTTATGGAACGCCGAGGGCGGCGTTCCCTACAATTCATCGTTTTCGTCAACAGCGTTTTCGGTAGGCTGACAGCAGGCGCCTTTGGTGCCGCATATATCCGTGCTTTTCACGGTGTCCACCTTCAGCTCAGAACTGCCGTCCGAAACTATATTCACATGACCGCTTCCCTGTGACATGAGCTGATCTATAAGGTCGGCCAGCTCTGCGGGATCGTCATTGACTTCGGGTATATGGGGCGTGTTCATCATTCTTCCTCTCTTAGCTTGTCGAGGTCCAGATCTCCTGTGAATACCTCCATATCCTTGCCGAGAGCACTGGGGATAATGGAGAAGGTATTGGAGATACCGTCCTGAGCGTGTCTGAAAGGCAGCTTTGCAACAGATGAGAGCGAAGCTACAGCGCCGTGGGTGTCTCTGCCGTGCATGGGGTTAGCTCCGGGAGCAAGGGGAACGCCCTGCTTTCTGCCGTCGGGGGTGTTGCCTGTCTTCTTGCCGTATACCACGTTTGAGGTGATAGTGAGTATGGACATGGTGGGGATACTGTCGCGGTAGGTGTGGTGCTTTCTCACGCAGTCCATAAACCTGCGCACCACTTCAACAGCCAGCTTGTCCACGCGGTCGTCGTTGTTGCCGTATTTCGGGAAGTCTCCCTCTATTTCGTAGTCGACCACAACGTTCTTTGTGACGCCTGTAACATTGCCTGCCTTGTCCTTTATCTCGATGTCCCTGCGAATGGGCTTGACCTTTGCGTATTTTATAGCCGAGAGGGAGTCTGCCACAACGGAAAGGCCGGCGATACCTGTTGCGAAGTAGCGCTTTACGTCCCTGTCGTGGAGAGCCATCTGAAGCCTCTCATAGCTGTACTTGTCGTGCATATAGTGGATAACGTTGAGGGTGTTGACGTAGAGTCCTGCCAGCCACTCCATCATATCCATGTATTTTTCCCAGACGTCGTTGAAGTCCAGATACTCGCTGTCAACTGGTCTGTACTTGGGGCCTACCTGTATGCCGAGGCGCTCGTCCACACCGCCGTTTATGGCGTAGAGCAGGCACTTTGCAAGGTTTGCCCTTGCTCCGAAGAACTGCATCTCCTTGCCCACTACCATTGAGGATACGCAGCAGGCGATAGCGTAGTCGTCGCCGTGTACCACCCTCATCATGTCGTCGTTCTCATACTGTATGGATGAGGTCTTTATGGATATCTTCGCGCAGTATTCCTTGAACTTTCTGGGCAGCTTCGTTGACCAGAGTATGGTCATATTGGGCTCGGGGGCTGTGCCAAGGTTCTCCAGGGTATGCAGGTAGCGGAAGCTGTTTTTCGTTACCATGTGATTACCGTCAACGCTTACGCCGCCTATGGACTCGGTTATCCATGTGGGGTCGCCCGAGAACAGGGAATTGTACTCGGGAGTACGGGCAAACTTTACGATACGGAGCTTCATGATGAAGTGGTCGATTATTTCCTGAGCCTGTTCCTCGGTGAGTATGCCGCGGTCAAGGTCGCGCTGAATGAATATATCCAGGAATGTTGATGTACGTCCCAGCGACATAGCCGCGCCGTTCTGCTCCTTTACTGCGGCAAGATAGCCGAAGTAGAGCCACTGCACCGCTTCCTTTGCGTTGGCGGCGGGCCTTGATATATCGAAGCCATATATCTCGCCCAGCTTTTTCAGTTCCTGAAGAGCTCTTACCTGCTCGGCAAGTTCCTCGCGGAGACGGATATTCTTTGAAGTCATTCTCACCAGAGAGGTATCTATCTGGTGCTTCTTGTCCTCGATGAGGAGGTCTATTCCGTAGAGGGCTACACGGCGGTAATCGCCGATGATACGGCCTCTGCCGTAGGCGTCGGGGAGACCCGTCAGGATAGCGGAGTGACGTGCGAGCCTCATCTCGGGAGTATAGGCGTCGAATACGCCTTGATTATGAGTCTTTCTGTACTTTGTGAAGATCTCCACGACCTCGGGATCCACCTCATAGCCGTACTCCCTGCAGGCCTGCTGAGCCATGCGGATACCGCCGAAGGGCTGGAGGGAGCGCTTGAAGGGCTTGTCCGTCTGGAGACCTACTATCTGCTCCAGATCCTTGTCGATATAGCCTGCGCCGTGTGAAGTTATTGTTGAAATGATCTTAGTGTCCATATCCAGGACGCCGCCTGCTTCTCTTTCCTGACGGGAAAGCTCCATGACCTGATCCCAGAGCTTTCTTGTGGCTTCCGTGGGACCTGCGAGGAAGCTTTCGTCGCCCTCATAAGGAGTGTAATTCTTCTTTATGAAGTCTCTGACGTTTACTGATGTGGAGCTCCAGCGGCCTTCTCTGAAACCGTCCCACTCCTTTGGCCATGTACTGATCATAACACATTACTCCTTTGAAATATATTATCTAAGGTTATATTACCACATTGTTTAACTTTTGTCAATCTCCTTATCTGCCTGCGGGGCTGTAAAAAGCGCCGCTTTCGTTTTATCAGATTACAAATTGGGAGCTACGCAGGAAAAATCTTTCTGTCCTGCTGCGGATAATAGGTCTGTTCCGCCTGTCCCACAATAACGGGTATCAAAAATGTGTGAACTTGTTTGGCTTATTTGTGCATTTGACAGAACTTAGAGCTAAGAACTAAGAGCTAAGAATGTAACACTGTCTCCGACAGAGTTACTTCTTTTTGTTTGCTTTTGCGTTTTTAGCGGGAGCCTTCTGTTTCTTCGGCTTTTTCGGCTTCTCCTCATCGGGAGAAGCTATGCCCAGCTCCGCTTCCTTTGCCTCTATCTTGTAGAATGATAGCTTATACAGTGTAGCTGCCAGCGGTACGCCCAGTATCATGCCCAGTACGCCGAACAGTCCGCCGCCTATGGTAACGGCAGCCAGAGTCCATATACTTGGGAGGCCTACCTTGCCGCCCACCACCTTTGGGTATATGATGTTGCCCTCTATCTGCTGGAGTATCACAAGGAATATTATGAATATCAGCGCCTTCATGGGGGCTACCGTCAGTATGATGAAAGCGCTTATGCCTGCGCCGAGGAAAGCTCCGACTATGGGGATGAAAGCCGTTACTCCCACAAGAGTGCCCGACATTGCGGCGTAGGGGAGCTTCAGCATCTTCATGCCTATGAAGCAGAGCGTGCCCAGGATTATAGCCTCAACGAACTGTCCCACGAAGAAGCTCTGGAAGGTCTCGTTGGCTGTGCTGAACACGCGGCCCAGCTTCCTGTTGACTTCGTCGCTGAACCATATCCGCCTGATGCGGTTGCCGTCGCGTATGAGCTTATCCTTGCGGAGAAGCAGGTATATGGCGAATATGACGCCCAGCACCAGATTGGTAAGGGCGGAGGTCAGTCCTCCTATTATGCCCATTGCGGAGCTGAGTATTCCGGCAACTCCCGAGGTCAGCAGCTTTGAGGCCTTTTCGGCTATTTTGGCCCAGTCGAACTCGACAGTGCTTATCTGTTCCTGTATCTCGGGGTATTCCTTCAGCTTGCCTATAATGAAGTCCTTGGACTTGGTAAAGGCAGGCGGTATCTCGTCGTACAGCACTCCGAAAGCCTTTCCTATCTCCGGCACGACGATGTACATAATGAGTATTATGACAGCTATGGCCAGTGTGAACGAGAATACCAGACACAGGGGCCGCCGCGTTGAGGTTATCAGCTTTGAGCTGCTTTTCGGGAAGTAGTGCTTCTCGAAGAAGTTCATGATGATGTTGAAGATATATGCTATCATCAGTCCGATGAAAAGGGGCTTGAGAGCTCCCAGAACAAGGGAAAGAAGACTTGTGAGCACCGAAAAGTTCTGACTGATAACACATACTGCCACAGCCAGAAAAGCAATGAATATATAGCGTTTGATCTCTCTTTTTTCCATAATCCGCCGTCCCTGACGGCATATCCCTCCGATCTTGTCTCTGTGATTTAATTATACATTATATGCGGCATTATGTCACCACTGTAAATGTTAAATTTGTGTGAACATTTGCTGCTTGACTGCCGCTCCTTTTCGTGGTATAATGTATATTGTCATAATGCAATAATACGGCAGATACGGGCTGCGGAGCAGTTCCTGCATCTCTGCCGACAGAAATATTATATGAACGGAGGATAAAATCATGCCGGGTTTAGACGATTACGCACCTGCTGTCAGAAAGGTCATGACCCTTTTCTATGTCATCGACACTTCCGGAAGTATGCAGGGCAGCAAGATAGGACAGGTAGAATCAGCTCTTGAGGAGGTAATGCAGACCTTGCAGGAGATAAGCGACGAAAGCGACGATGCCGAGATCAAGATCGCTGTTCTTGAATTCTCCACAGGAGCTTCGTGGGTAACTCCCGAGCCTGTTTCTCCCGAGGGCTACCGCTTCAAGACCTTCGAGGCCTGCGGTGTCACCGATCTGGGAGCAGCCTGCAAGGAGCTGGACAAGAAGCTTTCGAGAAACGTTTTCCTTCAGACTGCCGCAGGCGCATATCCGCCTGTAATACTCCTCTTCAGCGACGGCGGCCCCACGGATAACTGGGAGAGCGGCCTTGACGCACTGAAGAAGAACAACTGGTTCAAGCGCTCCATCAAGATAGCCTTCGCTATCGGCGACGACGCCGACAGAGACGTTCTGGCACGCTTCTCGGGAAGCTCCGAGACGGTCCTGGACGTAAAGAACAAGGATCAGCTCAGGCTCATGATCGAAAAGGCCAGTGTTATCACCAGCGTTTTCGCCAGCCATTCAAGCACAGTTGACAGTGATACAGACCCCGTTGAGATCTCAAAGAAGCTTGCCGAGGACGTTCAGACCCAGACAGACGAGGCTATGAGCGACGCCAATACCGCTGACTGGGACGAATCCGACTGGTAAGGTGAGAATATGGAGAAACTTATTTCCTTTGCTCAGACGAGCATCGGTGCTTCACATCTCAGCCGTGAGCAGATATGTCAGGACAGCTCCTTTGCTGCCGACTATGAGGGCTATTCCTTTGCGGCAGCGGCGGACGGCCACGGAAGCGCCTGCTATCTGCGTACCGACAGAGGTTCGCGGTTCGCCGTTGAATGTGCTGCGGAGTGCGTTGCGGAGTTCCTTGAGGTGCTGGACGGTGCGGAGACAGCTCTGGCCGATGAGCGTCAGCGCGAGCAGCTCTTCAATCAGCTTTGGCGCAGCATAATCGCCCGCTGGCACGACAAGACCGAGCAGGACTTCATCAGCAACCCCTTTACCGAGGAGGAGCTTGACCGCATACCCGAGAAGTTCGCACATTATCGCACAAGATATGAGCGCGGGGAGTATATAGGCGCCTACGGCACAACGCTGCTGTTTGCGGCCGTTACAGAGGACTATGCCTTCGGAGCTCAGATAGGCGACGGAAAATGCGTGGTCATTGACGGCGACAGCAACGTGTATGCTCCCATACCCGAGGATCCGCGCTGCTATGAGAACGTCACCACATCAATGTGTCAGGACGACGCGGCTCTGTCCGCAAGGTTCTTCTACCTGCCCAAGGGACTCCTTCCCGCTGCGGTATTTCTCTGCACGGACGGAGTCGAGAATTCCTACTGGAATGAGGAGCAGCTCTTCGGCTTCTTCCGCGGACTTGCCCTTACAATGGTTGAGAACGGCATGGAGGAGGGGGTGCGCCAGCTTGGCGAGTTCCTGCCTGCCATGACTAAGAAGGGCAGCGGCGACGACGTTACCTGCTCTGGTATCATCAATATGCAGAAGCTCGGTGCCTGCTCGGACGGCATACGCGAGGATATCGCAGCGGCCGCTCCTGTGGTTGAGGAGCCCGTCCCCGGGGATATCGTCTATGTGGACGAGGACTCACAGCAGGTAGTGACGGACGTTATGCCTGCACAGGCCGTTGAGGAACCCGTTCCCGATGGAGACGCAGAGGCTGCCGATGAGCAGAACAGTGAGACAGCTGACGTTCAGACAGCCGAAAGTGCTGAATAAACAATAACAAGTCACCGGATCTGTATGGATCCGGTGATTTTTTATGCTCATGGAATTGATTTCGCAATAATTAATAGAATATTACATGATTTTGATATTGACTAAAATAAAAACATGATGTATAATAAAAAATAGCTATTATTCCTAAATTATTTTATAAGGAGGAACACATGAACACAACAGATTATATCGTTCTGGGGACTATTATCGCCTACCTTGTGGGAATGGTAACAGTAGGTTTCATATTCTCCGGAAAAAACGAGAACGTCGGGGACTTCTACCTCGGCGGACGTAAGCTGGGACCGCTGGTAACGGCTATGAGCGCAGAGGCTTCCGATATGAGCAGCTGGCTCCTTATGGGTCTCCCCGGAGTTGCCTACCTCACAGGCGGCGCGGAGGCAGGCTGGACAGCTATCGGTCTTGCAGTGGGTACCTACCTCAACTGGCTCATCGTGGCAAAGCGCCTGAGAGTCTACAGCCAGCACTGCGGTGCGATAACTATTCCCGATTTCTTCTCACAGCGATTCAAGGAAAAGACCAAGGGTCTCATGGGAATATCCGCAGTTATCATACTCATATTCTTCGTGCCCTATACCGCATCGGGCTTCTCGGCCTGCGGAAAGCTGTTCCATTCGCTTTTCGGCTGGGATTATCACATGGCAATGATAATCAGTGCGGCTATCATCATTTCCTACACCTGCACAGGCGGCTTCCTTGCTGCCAGCACCACTGACCTTATACAAAGTATCGTTATGACCGTTGCTCTTATAAGCATAGTTATCTTCGGTATCAATTCAGTTGGCGGTGTAAGCAATGTTATCGACAATGCGGATAATATCGCAGGCTATTTCTCACTGAGCCATATCCATAACACCGAAACAGGCGGCGCGGACAAATACAACGCCCTGACCATAGCCTCTACGCTGGCGTGGGGACTTGGCTACTTCGGTATGCCTCATATCCTCCTCCGCTTCATGGCTATCAGTGATAAGAACAAGATAAAGACCTCCAGAAGGATAGCCTCCGTATGGGTAGTTATCTCAATGGGTATCGCTATATTCATCGGATTTATCGGCAACGCGCTCTCTAACAGCGAGGAGCTGGAGACCCTCGAGGGAAGCGCTTCCGAGACTATTGTTATCAAGCTGGCTCAGTACATGAGCGAGCACCATGCAGGACTTGCCGTTATCGCAGGTCTGGTATTCGCAGGAATCCTTGCCTGCACCATGTCCACATCTGATTCACAGCTCCTTGCAGCTTCGTCCTCTATGTCGGAGAATATCCTCAAGGGCGTGTTCAACGTGAAGATGAGCGACAAGATGTCTATGCTGGTGGCAAGAGGAGTTCTTCTGGTCATCGCAGTTTTCGGCGTTATACTGGCATGGGATCAGGACAGCTCCGTATTCAGAGTAGTTTCATTCGCGTGGGCAGGCTTCGGCGCTACCTTCGGACCCGTTATGCTGACAGCCCTTTTCTGGAAGCGTTCCAACAAGTGGGGCGCTATGGCAGGACTCATTGTCGGTGCGGTAATGGTATTCGTATGGAAGTTCGTCATTGCTCCCATGGGCGGAGTTCTGGCTATATATGAGCTCCTTCCTGCATTCATCTGCGCACTTGTTGCAATAATCGCGGTATCTCTGGCAACGGGCTATCCCGAGGACGAGATCATCGAGGAATACGACAAGGTAAAGGAACAGCTCAACAATTAATGAGAAAACATGAAGGGCGCACAGCAGTGCGCCCTTTGCTTTTGCGGACGGCTGACTTATGGCCGTCTGTTTTTAGTTGTATTTAGAAAAGAATTCTTCCCTTGTATACTCATTCATCTCTCTTTCTTTATTTAGCCACTGGCTTTGTAAAACCTTTTTCCTGCTCGGGTCCGTGTCAGAGTCAAAAAAGAAAACGTAGTATCCGAGGTAGTTGTCATAATCGTAAATGTCTGCGATCTCTCCATAGGTTATTTGAGTAATATCCATATCCTTGACTATATTGATCCTGTGCATACCGTCTAATCCATGCTCATAAAGCCATTTTGCATAATTAACGGCAAATTCTTCCACCTGATCCGCATTGCAAATGTCTTCATTTACAAAGATGATGTCAGAAACGCCGAGTTTCCACTGGAAATCACCGTTTTCCACTTCGTTTTTCTTAATATCGCAGGCGTTGACTTTGAAAAAAGCAATGACCTGATCTGAATCAAAATAATCCTTCATAAAGTCGTTTGCCATTTCTTCAGCATAGTCAACGATAGACCTGTCACTGTAATCATCAGTAAAGCCGTCTTTATCAGCCTTGACTGTAACGGTGTTTCTGCCGTAATCATTGCCCAGTAAACGCGGGTAGGCATACAGCGTTTCCGTCTGATTCGCCGCAGGTTCCAGATATCCCGCATAGATGAACTCCTCGTCGTACTTTTCGTTGAGGTAGGTTATCATCTCATAGATACGCTGAATCGAGCGAAGCTGAGAGGCTGTCAGTTCATCGGCTTCCGTGGGAAGCCCTTCTGCCGCAAGTACTTCCTTCTGCCAGTCGTTGAGCTCGTTTTTTGCTGCTGTGTTTTTCTTTTGGCTGCATGAGAAAAGACCTGCTGCGAGTAATGCTGCGGTAAGTATTGCTGTGATGTTTTTCATGGCTGTGCCTCCTTTTTTAATATTATACCACATTCACGGGCGGCTGAAAAGATGATATTTGTCACTTGTCGTTTTTTGTCGGAACGGAAATAATTGTGAATACCCTCTTGACAAATGCGAACTAACGTTCTATAATATAATCACAAGGAATAGAACGTTAGTTCGCAAAGCTATCTTAACAAGGCCTGCACCGTGAATATGTGGATATACCGCGGCGCAAGGGCGCAGCGCAACGCTGCTTCGTGCTTCTTTATCTGTGTTTAAGGGGGCAAATGCAATGACAGATCTTATCAACAGCTACACTCACAGCTGCCTGCTGGTCAGACAGCGTATCGCCGAGCTTACCGCCCAGCGCAGGGAGCTCCTCGGAAGGGGAGACAGCCGCAGGGCAAGGGAGCTCGATCTCGACAGGAGGATCCGTATACTCTACGAGGAGCACGGTGAGCTTCAGCAGATCATCTCTCACCTTTCCTCATACAGGAGGGACAGGGACTGTGAGCAGGCGTAATTCTTATTCGGATCAGTTCACGGGCGACGCAGACAGGGGTATAAGGCTCGCTCTCGGCTATGACGAGGAGGACGACAGAGCCGCAAGGCTTCGGCGTATAATGTTAAAAATTATTAATAATGAACTGACCCCGAGACAAAAAGAGATTATTGTGTTATACTATTTCAGGGACATGAACATCGTTGATATCAGCAAAAAGCTGGGCGTAACTCCACAGGCTGTCTCTATGGCTCTGGGACGCGGCAGGGTCAAGCTGTTCAGGTTCCTTCAGTATTACATATGAGGTGTTATTATGGAAACTCCTGTCTATGATTTTCTGAAACGTTACGCGGAGGGGGATACTCTCCGCGCCCATATGCCCGGACATAAGGGGGCTGCGCCTGCGGACGTTCCGGCGGAGCTGTACGGGCTGGATATAACCGAGATCGCAGGGGCTGACAGCCTTTTTGAGGCCGACGGCATCATCGCACAGAGCGAAAGGAATACTGCCGCTCTCTACGGCAGCGCTGCCGCCGCTTTTTCCGCAGGCGGCTCAACTCTGTGCATACAGGCCATGCTGGCGCTTATGAAGCAGGAGGGGAGGCGCGTTATCGCGGTGAGGAACGTTCACCGCGCCTTTCTCAATGCAGCCGCTCTGCTGGATATGGAGGTCACATGGCTGCTTCCGAGGTACAGCGGAGGCATACTCTCGGGGGAGCTCTCCCTTGCGGAGGCGGAGGCGGCTCTTGCGGCGGACAGCAGGCCTTCCTGCCTGTATGTTACCTCTCCCGACTATACAGGCAGGACAGCGGATATCGGGGCGCTGGCGGAGCTCTGTCACCGATACGGTGCAAGGCTCCTTGTGGACAACGCTCACGGTGCGCACCTTGCATTTTTTGAGAAGAATATCCACCCTATGGCGCTGGGCGCCGATCTGTGCTGCGATTCCGCGCACAAGATGCTGCCGGCTCTTACGGGAGCGGCGGTGCTGCATACCTCCCGTGAGGAATACAGGTGCGGACTGAAGCAGGCCATGAGCCTTTTCGGCTCTACCAGTCCTTCTTATCTTATACTTGCTTCCCTCGATCTCTGCAACCGCTATATCGCAGAGCGGATAAGAGATGATATAGCTGCGGCTCTGCCGCGGCTAAGTGAGCTCAGGAGCGGACTTGCGGACAGGCTGCTGTTTGCGGAGGGCGACCCCTTCCATGTCACCGTCAGGGCTGCCGACAGCGGTCTATGCGGTACTGAGCTGGCGGAGCTTCTGCGCCGTGATGGTGTGGAGTGCGAATATGCCGATGACGAACTGGTGATACTGCTTATGTCGCCTTTTTCACGCGCCTGCCACTACGGGCGGCTTCGCACCGCGCTGGAAAGCGCGGTCACGGGAGCTTCACGCAGAAGTATACCGGGCCGCAGCATAAGGGTGAAGCTCCCTCGGATGGCTTGCGCCATCCGCGAAGCCGCCTTTGCGCCCTCGGAGGAGATTCCCGTGGAGGAGTCAGAGGGAAGGATATGTGCGTCTGTAAAGGTGCCCTGCCCGCCTGCTGTGCCCATAGCGGTCAGCGGCGAGATCATCGACAGGGACTGCATAGAGATATTCCGCGAGTACGGTATAAAGACCGTTCTTGTGGTAAAGGAGAGATAAGTCTTGCAATTTCAGAGCATATGTGTTAAAATGAGGTATATTAATTCTGCGGAGGTATCACTATGAGCGATATGAAAGATAAAGAGCTGGAAGAGCTTGAAAACGAAGAGGAGATGGAGAATAACATCACTCTTACAGATGACGACGGCAACGAGGTCTCATTTGAGATAATCGGCACAGTGGAGTACAAGGAGCGTCTTTACGGCGTGCTTCTTCCCTGGGACGATGAGGACGACGAGGTGGTCATTCTTGAGATAGTTCAGGGCGAGGATCCCGAGGAGGACGAGTTTGTCTCCGTTGACGATGACAAGCTGCTGAACGAGGTCTTTGAGGAGTTCAAGAAGAACTACGAAGGCGAGTATGAATTTGAATGATCCGTAATGTATGAAAAAAAGGGCGCACACTGTGCGTCCTTTTTCTGTGTATAAGGGCAGATGTTATCCGTCCCGATCTACTTGATAGTTCCTGCCTTGTAGGCTTCAAGGAGCAGGCGGAGATCGTTTATCTTGTCCAGTATCTCCTCGCCCTTGTCGGTGTCGGAGATATTTGCGCGGCGCTCCAGCTTCTCCACAAGGTGTATTGTGGGAGTATTGCCGCTCTCGCCTGCCACAAAGGGCTTGTGCTCCGCAAGATTGAGACTGTGGGAGTCGTATATGAGCGTATAGCCCGCAATGCCCGTTGTGGACTGGTATGCCTTGGAGATACCTCCGTCGATAACAAAGAGCTTTCCCTCTGCTTTGACGGGGCTCTCGCCGTTCTTTATCTTCACGGGGACATGGCCGTTGATGATGTGTCCGCTTTCGGGGTCCAGTCCGAAATGCTCCAGTATGGACATACACACCTCGGCCTTTTCCGAGAAGGTGTAGTATGCGTTGTAATTCTCGGTGTGGAGGGACTTGTCCGCAAGGAGCGCCCTTTCAAAGAAGGCCATCTTGTCCTTGCCGTAGAGAGGAGACTTTGCTCCGCACCAGAGATACCACATGAAGTCGCCTGCGTATTCCTTTTCTGCGCCCTCGCCGAAATACGCCTGATTTACCAGCTCGCCCAGCTTGTCCAGCAGAGCTTTGCCGGAGTATCTCGTTCCGTTGATGCTTACGCTCTGGAGACCGCCGTTTTCGTCCATGGGGATACAGCCGTGGAACAGAAGATTGTTGTTGCAGGTCTTGTACATTGCGCCCCTTGCGTATATGAAGCGGATATGCCTCTGGAGCTTTTCGCTGTGGCGGAATGAGGCTTTCAGCACATTCATGAGCTCCGCCTCCCCCTCGGAAAGGGTAAGAGGAGAGTCGGGATCCACGGTAGGGAAGCTCCTGTCAAGAAGCTGATGCTCCTTTCCGTCAACGGACACAGTGCCGTTTCTGAAGTCCGTCCTGCCGAAAAGGTCGCGGTCCTGCATCTCCCATTCGGGGTGCTTGGCTATGAGCTGGCCTTCAAGCTTCATCTGTATTATGGTTATGGCCTTGTGCATTTTTGCGGCAAGCTCAAGGTCAACGGGATCGTAGATGTTGTCGTCGAGAGCGTTGGGCATATACAGTCCGCAGTCGTCGTTTTCGTAGGTCTCGGCGGCGAATACCGCCAGTGCGCGGAGGTTGAGCCCATAGCCGTCCTCGAGGACGTCGAAGTTGTTGTATCTCATGGCTATGCGTATTACATTGGCTATGAGAGCGGGATTTCCTGCGGCAGCTCCCATCCATGAGATATCGTGGTTGCCCCACTGTATGTCAACGTCGTGCATCTTCATCAGCTCGTCCAGGATAATGTCCGCACGGGGACCTCTGTCGAATATGTCGCCGATGATATGCAGCCTGTCTATGCACACCGACTGTATCAGCTTGCAGAGGGAGATGATGAAGGTCTCTGCAATACCTGTGTCGATTATGGCGCTGATTATCTCGTCATAGTAGTAATCCTTGTTGACGTCGTCGGTGACGTTGAGGAGCTCGTCAAGTATGTACACCATATCCTCGGGTATGCGCTTTCTGATACGGGAACGGGTATACTTTGCGGAAACGGTCTCGCACACCAGTATCAGGCGATAGATACTGAGCCGTTTCCATTCGTCGGAGAGCTCGCCGCTGTTTGTGAGACGGCTTATCTCCTTTTCGGGGTAGTATATCAGCTCCGCAAGCTTCTCGCGGTCGGCAGCGGAAACGGTCTTGCCGAGAACAAGGTCTATCTTTATCTTTATCATTCCCGAGGCGCTGCGGAGCATATGCAGAAAGGCTTCGTATTCGCCGTGCATATCGCTGAAGAAGTATTCCGTGCCCTTGGGAAGGCTGCGTATGGCCGAAAGGTTGATGATCTCACTTGCGGCGCTCTCTATTGTAGGGTACTCCTTTGCAAGGAGCCTGAGATATTTCTTATCCATCATATCACTCCGTTCAGAGCCGTAAAGCCCGAAGTATAAGGTTTGTGCCTATCTGTTATTATACCACAGCGGCGGCGGAAAAGCAAATACGTACAAAAACAAAAAAAGCGTTTACCTTTCGGTAAACGCTTCCTGGTGCGAGTAATGGGACTTGAAAATATTCGCGCTTATGTTATAATTTTTTTGTTATCCGAATAATGGTAGATAGTTAGTTTTGAAGTTTATCCAAAGATATTATATCATTATTCTATTAGATTGTCTACCATTTTTCGGAATTAAGAACAAAGGAGACATAATTAATGGAAAACACAAACGCAAAATTCGATGTCCTTGCTTACATGAGGAGCCTTACACCTACTGTAAAAAGGGACAATACGCCGTTGACACTAAAAGAATGGAACGAGCGTTGGCTTACAATATACTGTAAGCGTATCAAACAAACTACAAAGGAAGCGTATATATGCTTTGTAAATAGGCATATAAACAGAGTTTTAGGAGATCTTCTTCTCAGTGATATAAAAAGAGAGGATATACAGTTATTTGTAAATTCAATGGCTCTTAGAGTAGGTCTTAAAAAGCCATTATCCTCAAAGAGTATCAAAAATGTACATGGAATTCTACATAAAAGTCTTGATGTAGCAGTACAGTAATAAACTCAACATACTATAATTCAGAACAACTAGAAATAATATTCAATTCGATTCTTGGTCATAAAATGGATATT
Source organism: uncultured Ruminococcus sp. (assembly GCF_947301925.1). Taxonomy (GTDB): domain Bacteria; phylum Bacillota; class Clostridia; order Oscillospirales; family Ruminococcaceae; genus Ruminococcus. The sequence continues at coordinate 3,109 of NZ_CAMYUE010000007.1, read as the reverse complement.
ATCAATAAGAATAGTTTTAATCCTCAAGAACTAAATCGTATTGTCGCTTCTTTACTTATTGTTGGAAGATACGAAGAATACGAATTATTTATGAAAGAGGTGTTTTGCGCATATTTATTGAATAATAAGATGTATCTAGGTTGGCTTTTGAACAATCTTTCTGCAGATTTGATATTTAAAATCATTTGCAGCCTGGCGCAAAACGGAGCTGTTTCTCAAATCAGCCCTTACATGATCATTGATTGTAAAGTCAATGACAAAAATAAACTCAGAGAATTGCTACAAAAGGTTTATTATGATAAAAGTACTATAACTTCATCAAAATCGATACGACTAACTATACTTATGGCAGAGAAATATGGTGTTGATAATCTTGCAGAATTACTGGAAACAACCGATGAAGCAATAAACGAGCGTATTCGACCATTATTAAAAAATAGGCATCCTTCTGAGATTAGTGAAACACAAATGCTTTATCTTTGCTTTATGGAATTTCGCAAACCGTTTGATCATCTCAATGAACAGGAACTCAAATTATTGAATCATTATGAGAATAAGTATTTTTATCCAGAAAGAATACTAAATATTGAAAGAAAATTGACACAAAGTATTCTGTCAGGCGATTTTTCTCAAAACATACTTGGTCTTAATATTAATAATTCGGATGAGCTTTTATTAAAACAATCATCATCAGAGCCAGAATCAGAATATGATAACGAGTATATGTCAATATTACAAGATGAAAAGAAAATCACATCGCTTATGAAACAATATAACGCAGAGTACAATGCAAGTTGGGATTTCAGAAAGGCTGTGCAACCCAAAGATGACACTAATACATATTTACAAGCTTTGAATATAATATTCAAGTCCTATCAGAATGTTCATAAAATTATACAAGTCTTATTCTCACTGCTTTATTCATTTCCACTGGAAACACGAATTCGCTATCTGTATGAGGCAAACGGAAAATATAACGACTATCTGAGGTATCTGTTAAAAAGTATTGTTCTTTCAGGATCGGTAATGTCATCATCAAAACGATGCATTTATGTTTTTCCAATATCTTTCTATTCAGTTAATAAATTCCTGCCTGTAACAGGGTGTAATGGAAAGGTACGTTCCGGTTCAGAAGATGTTGTTCCGAAAAGAAATGAGCGAATTTACTTTAAAATTCATTCCTATGATCCGATAAAGAATACTGTCTTATTTAGATGCCCAGCTTATACAGAGGAAGAATGTAAGAATTATAAAGCGAGACGTAGAAATGATAAAATGAACGGAAAATAACAGGAGGTAGCTATGGAAAAGACTCTGATTGAAGAAATTGAACGTGAGGTCAAAAGAGACCTTGATCGTATAAATGTCACTGAGGCGCTAAACATTTTGGATATGCTTCTATCTGTGGAAGCCCCGGAAGAGCTTGCAGATGTCAGCAATAGATTTACTCGAGCGCTTGGAATTTATTTTAGTAGGTATACTACAGGGGAACAGCAGGACGACGCTGCAATCGAATTACTTATGATAGAGCCTATGCTTCGTCTAATTCTTTTTCAGGTAAATAAAAGCAAATACAACCAGATAGTGGTTGAACGAAAGGGACTCATGTCAGTCATCAACGCGCTTGACTTGAACCCCAACAGACGTAATTTAGATGTTGATCCGTATTTATACCATAACAATTCGGATTATTCAGAACAACTTGCACAAGTTTATAAGATACGAAATGACGAATCACATAGCTGTAAATCATGGTCGCGACGTGAGATTACTTATAATGTCAATTGTGTCATAGAAATCATACTTGTTTGCATTAATAAGCACCGGAATATATTAAAGAGCATAGATGTGCAATTTATAGATGTATCAGCATATATGGACGAACTTATTGATAACTTTAAGGAAAAGATGAAGAAGTTTATTGCTTTAAACGGAGAGGAAAACCTAAATGTTGCTGATAATATGATAGTAGAGCTTCGTGATATAATAGAAGATGATAATAATGATGATGAAGTAGCGGATTATGATGAGGATGATAATGAGAACGAAGATGATAGCGATATCAGTACGGAGATACGTTCTGGCACAATAGACGATCTGAGGAAGCACAAGATTCCAGAAAAACGTATGATTATCTGGGGAAATGCCGGTGCAGGAAAAAGCACAACACTGGAATACCTTGTTTATCTTGATGCAAATGCATATAAACAAGCACCTGAAAATAATCCAATTCCAGTCTTTATACCTCTTAGATTGTTAACGGAAGAAAATTCAACGATTATGCATTATATTCAGAAAAAAACCTGCCTTAAGGAGAATAAGATTGAAGAGTTACTTCAGTCAGGAAAGATCAGCCTGTTCATGGATGGTATAAACGAAATACCGGATAATCAAAATCATACGTTAAAAAAGAAACGTTTGACTGAGATACAGTATATCATTAATACCTACAAAAATTCATTTATCATTTTTACTAACCGTCCAGATGCACAGAGTGCCATCAAATCTATTCCTGTATTCAATCTTCTGGAAATGAATATAGATCAGATTGATAGATTTGTGAGGTGCAATACATCCAATCCTGTAACGATAGATATTATTTTAGCTGAAGTACATAAGAATGAGCGTATGCAGAAAGTTGTACAGACGCCACTTATGATGTCGAGACTAATAGAGATTGTGGAGGCAACTGGAAAAATACCGGATAGTGAAGGAAAAATTATTGCTGAATTCCTAAATAATCTGTTGCGTCGTGAGGTATACGAAAAAAATGATATACTAATTGATATTGACAAAGCCAATTATCTCCTGATGCGGATAGCTTTTGAGGGAATGAACAGCACGCAGACCAACTCAGGCATGAAAATGATTACAGTTATCGATTATATGAATCAGTGTATGAACGAAAACCATTTCCAGGTTGACCCATTTTATTATCTAAATATTTTTTGTCAGCTTGGCATCTTAACACAGTCGGATAACCAATATGTATTTTATCATCAAATATATCAGGATTACTATTGTAGTCAGCAAATGTTAATGTTTTGAATAACGTTTTGTAAGCGTCAAATAAACCGCGTCCCATAGGATACAAAAATGCCCTCGCCGA
>NZ_CAMYUE010000006.1 GCF_947301925.1 uncultured Ruminococcus sp. | reverse complement strand
CTGAATTACCGCAAAAGCGATCACTTTTGAGCCGCTGTAACGTGCGGAATACGTCTCCCCTACTCGGATACTTCGTTCAAAGCTGCACAGGCCGTCTCTGAAAAGCGCCCTGTCCCTGCAATAAACCGCACCCTTTGGGTTTGATGCTCGGGAGTGTTATTCGCACAGACTCTGATATGCGGCTCTCACCCTGCCCGCACTCTCTGGGAACGAAATTCCGTGTTACTTCTCTCCGTCATCGCATTTGATTTGTTTGTATTATATCACTTTATTATTGGAATGTCAAGTGAAAAGTGAAAAAAATGAGGCTTTTTTTCACAGCCTGATCAAAAACAGACGCTGCATTTCACATTTCCGCAATTGCCAACACATATTTTTCTGTTTTATTTCACTTTACAATACGAGGTTTTACAAAAAAGAAGTGTATATTATTATCAAAGGAACAAACTACTCTCCCGAAAACGAAAGGTCGTGCAAATATGATGAATAATACATATATAAAGGCGGCAGCAGGTCTGGCAGCTCTGATAACAGCGCTGAGCGTATGCGCAGGCTGTGCCGACAACAACAGTGACATTTCCGGAAAGAAAAGCAATTTCAGCATAACAAGGGAAGCTGTCGAGCTTACCACGGAAGACAGCGGCAGCAGCCCGGAAAACATGACTGCTCAGAAGCTGTCGGCTTCATATACAGAAAACAATAACGGTATCATCGACACGGCAGATCTGTTCTCAGACCGCGATCTGGAACAGGAGCCCGACCTCTCGGAGGCGGTAAGGCTTACAGTCTCCGACGGAAAGACCATTGATATCACCGAGGAAGGCATTTACGTTCTCAGCGGAAGCGCGGAGAACTGCACAGTAAAGGTGAACGCTGACAAGGAAGCAAAGGTACAGCTTGTGCTGGACGGCGTACAGGTGGAAAACGAGGACTTCCCTGCTGTATATGTACTGTCGGCGGACAAGGTGTTCGTAACTTCTGTGAGTGACAGCTCCCTTGCTGTGAACGGCAGCTTCAACGCAGACGGCGAGACCAATACCGACGCGGTCATCTACTCAAAGGACGACCTGGTGTTCAACGGCACGGGAACTCTTGATATCTATTCAGCCTACGGCAACGGTATCTCCTGCAAGGACGATCTGAAGTTCACGGGCGGAACATACAATATCGCCGCTTCTGCCGACGCCGTGGAGGCAAATGACTCCATAGCCATATGCGGCGGCGAATTCACCATACAGACCAACAAGGACGGCTTCCACAGCGAAAACGAGGAGGACGACTCGCTGGGCTGTATCTACATAGCAGACGGCAGCTTCTCAATAGATGCGGCCAGCGACGGCATACAGGGCACAAGCTGCGTTCAGATAGACGGCGGCACCTTCAATATCACCTCAGCCGAGGGCATCGAGGCCACCTATGTTCAGATCAACGGCGGAAATATCACCATTGACGCCTCTGACGACGGTATCAACGCCTCAAGAAAGAGCAGCGCATACGATGTTACCATTGAGTTCAACGGCGGCGAGACCACTATCACCATGGGACAGGGCGACACCGACGGTGTGGACTCCAACGGAAGCATTTATGTCAACGGCGGTACTATCAACGTTACCGCTCAGATGTCATCTTTCGACTACGATGAAAAGGCCGAATTCAACGGCGGTACCATTATCGTAAACGGCGAGGAGGTAGACGAGATACCCCAGTCCATGATGGGCGGCCCCATGGGCGGACACGGCGGCTTCGGAGGGCAGGCTCCTCCCGAGGGCTTCGGCGGACGCGGCGGCAGATTCTGAAAGCTTATTACATATCCCCCCTTCAATAATATAAAAAACGGGAACTCTCAGGAGTTCCCGTTTTGCTGTTATATGAACAGTGTGCTGAAGCCGTGCTCTCTTGCATAGCGCTCGGCCTTCTTGCGGTTTATCTGTTTAAGTATCCTTATGGTCTGCTTGTGACCCTTCTTGATGCTGTCAAGAGGTATATTCTCGTCCTCGAACTCGATGATGTTGATATTGTACAGCATCTCGCAGCCGCAGAAGGCGTCCTCCTTGATGTCCTTGGTATTCATGCTGATCTTGAGGTCGGTGAGGTTCTGGCAGCCGTAGAATGCCCAGTTGCCGATGCTCTTGACAGTTCCCGGAATGGTTATCTTTTCAAGGGACCTGCACCATGAGAAGGCGCTCTCGCCGATAGCTGACACGGAATTGGATATGGTCACCTTCTTCAGGCTGTAGCACTCGGAGAATGCCGCATTGCCGATAGCCTCAACAGAGCCCGAGATGACTATTCTCCTCAGCTTCTTGCAGGAGAAGAACATCAGGTCGCTTATCCTCTGGAGATATGCGGGCAGGACTACGTTTTCAAGGCTGTTGCAGCGTCCGAAGGCGCCCTTGCCTATCCTCTTTATGGACTCGGGGAAGTTCACCTGCTTCAGACGCAGGCACTTCAGGAAGGCATTCTCGCCTATGGACTCAAGGTTCCTGGAGAACACTACCTCCTCGAGATTGAAGCAGTGACAGAATGCGAACTTGTCGATGACACGCACGCTGTCCGACATTACCACCTTCTTTACGGTCTCGTTGCCGCGGAAGGCGTATTTGCCTATGGTGTTTACCTTTTCGGGAATGACTATTGACTCCGTAGTACCCACATACTTCACAAGGACGCCGTTCTTGTCGATAGCCATATTGTTCACGTCGTCGATCTCGATGTTCTCATCGTTGACAAGATCGCCGTATTTCTCGTAATTGTCGGGCTCGTCAAGCTTGGGAGCCTCGGGCTTCTTCTCCTCTGCCTTTGCAGCCTTGGGAGCTTCGGGCTTCTTCTCCTCGGCCTTTGCAGCCTTGGGAACTTCGGACTTCTTCTCCTCGGCCTTTTCAGCCTTAGGAGCCTCAGACTTCTTCTCCTCGGCCTTTTCAGCCTTGGGAGCCTCGGGCTTCTTTTCCTCTGCCTTTGCAGCCTTATGAGCCTCAGCCTTCTTTCCCTCCGGCTTCTTGTCATCAGCCTTTTCCGGCTTTGCACTCTCGGAGGCCTTTACAACGAATTCCTCTTCAACGCGGACTGTTTCCGTCTTTTTGTCCCTGTCAGTCTTTGCGGACTGCTCCTGCTTGCTGTCGGCCTTTTTGCCCTCCTCGGACTTCTTTTCGGCAAGCTTATCCAGCTTTACGGGCGCAGGAGACACATCGGCCTTCTTTTTGCTTCTGAGAAGGTCGCTTTCGGCAGTATCCCTGAACTTTGTCTTTTCGGACTCCGGAATGGATTCCATTATCTCAATGGCAAGCTCGTCGCCGTCGTCTGTTCTGACGGGCTTATCATGCTTCTTATCCTTTTTGTCTGCCGGCTTTACATCGGGCATTACCGCAGAGGCCTTCTTTTCGGCCGCCTTTGGCTCGGACTTGGCTTCGGGAAGCTTTTTATCCTTTACCCTGACATCGGGCATGGCATCGGAAGCTTTCTTCCCCTCGGGCTTTGGCGCAGCCTTTGCCTCGGGAGCTTTCTTCCCCTCGGGCTTTGGCGCAGCCTTTGCCTCGGGAGCCTTCTTCTCCTCGGGCTTGGGTTCATCCTTGGTCTCGGGAGCCTTCTTCTCCTCGGGCTTGGACGCAGCCTTTACCTCGGGAGCTTTTTTCTCCTCCGCCTTTGGTGCAGCCTTGGTCTCGGGAGCCTTCTTCTCCTCTGCCTTGGGTGCAGCCTTTGCCTCGGGAGCTTTTTTCTCCTCCGCCTTTGGCGCAGCCTTGGTCTCGGGAGCCTTTTTCTCCTCCGCCTTTGGTGCAGCCTTGGTCTCGGGAGCCTTCTTCTCCTCGGCCTTTGGCGCAGCCTTGGTCTCGGGAGCCTTCTTCTCCTCGGCCTTTGGCGCAGCCTTTACCTCGGGAGCTTTTTTCTCCTCCGCCTTTGGAGCAGCCTTTACCTCGGGAGCTTTCTTCTCCTCTGCCTTGGGAGCAGCCTTTACCTCGGGAGCTTTCTTCTCCTCTGCCTTTACAGCTGCATCGGAGCTGCGGCGTGCCCTGACAGGCCTTACCTTTACGACCTTGGCCTTTCTGGGAGCCTTATCCTGCTCATCGCCTGCTTTGAGCTCGCCCGAGCAGTAAGGACAGGTCTTATATTCATCAGCATCATAGAGATGCTTCTGCTGACATCTTGTCATTTTCATTTTGTTATCACTCCAAAAATGCTTCTTCGTGTCTCGTCTTTTTAAAGAAAAATGAATTCAACAATATAATTATATCATTTCATCAGCGAAAAATCAATAAATTGAGTTCTCAGAGGCGGAAATTTGTGAAAAATAACAGAATAGCCGTTTTATATGGTCTGCAAATGCGGATTTTTCGCTTGCCGATCGCGCTGACTTTATACAATATGCACAAAGCAAAAAATCCTCTGTCCGTGCTGAACTGATCCTGTCCCCGTTGAAAACAGCGCAGAAAAATGCCCTGTCCGAGTGCTGCGGACAGGGCGATACGGAGAAAAAACTTATTGTCCTGACGCAGACAGTTGTTGTCATACCGTCTGCGCATGGCGTTGCCTTATATATCATATGCCGCTGTAATACTGCCTGCAGGTCTCCGCCCTCATGACGGAGCTCAGGCATTCCCCTGAAAGACCGTGTCTTCACCTCTCTGATCGTCTGACGACGTGTAAAAACGGCATATTTACCCAGCTTGCGGAGCTGCTCCCTGAGTGCTTTTCCGCGGCGCCTGTGCAGAAAGACGCCGCAATGTAAAATCTCATTTTTGCAGCCGCAGCATCATTATACTTCAGCTTATTTGTTCTGATTTGTCCCCCTTAAAGATCATCAGTGCATTTATATATAACGGAATCAGCTCCGCTTGGGCCTTTTGCTGTGAAGGAACAGCGCCACCGCTCCTGCGCTGCACAGTGCAGTGAACTCCATTACAGGCAGGCTGTCGCCTGTCTTCGGCGAGCTGCTCTGCTTTGCAGCCGTTGTTGAAGCTGTTGTGGTCTCAGACTTTGACGATGTTGTCCTTGCGCTGCTGTCCGACCTGTTCACTGATGTGCCGCCGGAGGCTCCGTTTACGGAGCTGCGGCCTGCCTTCGTTGTGGTCACGCTTCCGTTTCCTGCGGCCGTTGTCTTAGCTGTAGTGCCACCGTGTTTTGTTGTGGTCTTTGCTGTGGTGGTGACCTTTGTGGTGGTTATCTTCTTTGTAGTAGTTGATGTAGTGGTTGTGGTGGTAGTCGTCGAGGTAGTGGTGGGCTTCGGCTTTTCATTTACCCAAACCGACGGCGAAACCTGTATGGCGGTCTGTATCCTGTCCGACGAACCGTTGCCGTCGGCATAGTGTACAACGGAAACTCTGTAGAATCCGCCGCCCTTTACGTCTACTCTCCGTCCGTCGAGACTGAGGTATCTTGCGTTGCTCTTTGTTATGTCGCCCAGTGACAGCTCATCGCTCCAGCTGCTGCCGTCGCTGCTGTACTGTATCACCACATTCTTCACGCCCACCTCTCTGATCTTTCCCGAGACCTGGGTCTTTGCAGTTATCTCGAGGATACCGTTTGAGGGCGAAGTGCATCTGAGCGAACATTTTTCTATTAATCCTATAGACCTTTCGTATTGTTCGTATGAACTGTTATCCACTGCGTTGGCAGTCACCTGCGCAGGTGAATTCAGAAGAAGTATTCCGAGAAAGGCAGCTGTTATGTATCTCATTTTCATGCCGCTGCCCTCACTTCTCTGACGGATCAGCGGTATAGGGAACGAAGCTCTCCGCTACTCTGAGCATCTCTTCGTGACCCATATCATCACTGTGTATCGTATAGACGGTATTACCGCTTACAAACAGTGCAGTGCAGCCTGTATTCTCGTATATTACAAAGCCCTTTGCATTGGCGTTCCTTATAACGTCATAATTGTTGCTGTCACTTGGGACCATGACCTCCGGCATAAGATCAGCGGAATAGTAGTCCTCGATAATGACATCCAGCTTTTCGATGCCGTTGCTGAAGGTGAAGTACATATCCTTTGAATCCTTCAAGGTCTCGGTGCTGCTGTCTGTCAGGGAGATATCGCTCAGCCAGTCGGGTATGAACTCGGGATAGCACGGAGCTATACCGCTCTGTTCTGCCTTTTCCACTATGCTCTGTGCAACTGTTGCGGCTCCCTTGTTACAGTTTGCAAGATAGCCTGTGACCGTAGTCGAAGCCGATACAGGAAGTCCTGCCGTTGTCGTCGTTGCCATTCCCGTCTGAGGCGGATTCGTGGTAGTATAACCCGCAGGATCAGGCACGGTCGTTGTTGTCGTACCATAAATACCTGCTGTCGTTGTGGTAGTCCACTCAGGAACGCCTGCGGTAGTCGTAGTAACGGGAACAGCGGGATCCTCCATGTCCTTTATTTCCTTCAGATCTATGCTGAAGCCCGATTTTACAGCCTTTATCACTGTTTCGACGACGTTTGAGCCGTAGGTCCTGAGGGTGTAGAAGTTGACGGCGACGCAGACTGCGAAGCAGGCGCTGATGACTGCCGCCCATTTTCTGATGAGCTGTATGCGGCCGCGCTTTCTTCTTGCGCGGACTTCTCCGAGAACCGCTTCCGCCTTAACAGGCTGCGGAATTTCTTCGTCATTAATACCGACCATAGCGTCGGTGATCTCCTTAACGGCATCCAGATCACGCTCCTCCAGAGGCTTCGCAAGCTCCTCATCGAGAAGCTGCTTTAGGTCGTCAAGCATATTCTTATCCGAAAGCTTATCGGTGATCGAAATATCCTTCAATTATATCACTCCTTGATAATGATAACATACTCATATCACTTTTCTGCGGCACGAAGCTTTTTCTTCAGCTTGTGTATCTTTCTGTACAGCGCAGGCAGGGATAGTCCCAGCCGCTTTGCCGCTTCGTTTCGTTGTCCGTAGTCGCTGTTGTAGTACAGCTCGAGGAGTTGTCTCTCCTCGGGTGACAGCACGTCAAGAGGGCTGTCGTCAGTTTCAGCAAAGCCGCCGCTGTCCGCGATATTCATTGCCTCGGGACTGTCCTCGATGCTCAGTGAAGGCGGCGGACTTTTCCGAAGGAACGTCTTTATGACGTTATCCGCCGTGCGGTACAGCCACAGTCTGATGTTGTCGGTCTCGTCCAGCTTCTCATGCTTTGAGAAGAACACCACAAAGACCTCCTGTGTGCAGTCCTCTGCGGAGTGATGACTGTAGCCGAGCTTTGCGTAGCAGTAGCTGAATATCTCACGATAGTACTTTTCGATTATCAGCGTGCAATGTTCAGGCTCTATCAACAGTCTCACATCCTTCCGTCGATAAGCTTCTGTAATATAAATGTCGCAAAAGCCTATACTTTTTCTCACAAAGCCTCATCTTTGTACGCCTGCACAAAAACTGCGGCAGTAATTTGGGTATTATTGCCGCAGTTTCCAAGCTTATTTTATTTTATCATCTTGTTGTCTTTTTGTCAATCGTATAATTCACGGACTGCGGCGTTATCATTCGTCGTAGCTGTCGGGGTGCTTGGGCTTGCGTCTGTAGCGTTTCCTGTTGTTTTCCGCCACCTTTGTAGCGGGATCCACGCCGTTCCAGCTGCCCCGTTTTGCGGAGTTGATCTTCTTTTTCTCCTTTTTGCTCATTTTATCATATGGTGTGAATTTTTCCATAGTACCTCCATAAATCATGATTTGCATTGTAGGGGAGCCCTCCCCTACAGATATTCTGATTTACTCCTCGCCTGCCTTGAAGTTGTATATTGGCCTGATGACCTCGTTTATCTCCACGGTATCGCCGATATTATCCACGATATCCTCCATGGACTTATACGCCATGGGGCACTCGTCCAGCGTCTGCGCGTTTACCGATGTGGTGTAGATACCGTCCATCTGCTTTCTGAACTCCGACACGGTAAAGCTCTGCTTAGCCTGTGAACGGGACATCAGTCTGCCTGCACCGTGAGGTGCCGAGCAGTTCCAGTCGGGATTGCCCTTGCCTGTGCAGATAAGGCTTCCGTCACGCATATTTATGGGTATGAGGAGCTTCTCCCCCGCCTGAGCGGATACAGCTCCCTTGCGGAGTATCATGGTGTCGGTATCGATATAATTGTGTACAGTGGTGAACTGCTCCGCGATATGCAGGTGCATACCCTTGATTATCTCGTCCATCATCGCCTGACGGTTGAGCATGGCAAACTGCTGTACTATCTTCATATCGTGGATATACTGATCAAAGAGCTCCCCCTCGCAGTACGCAAGGTGCTTTGGAACATCGGTTGTCTTGGTGTTTTCCAGCTTCTTCAGCTCGGACTGTATCTGCTTCTGCTTTCCCTCGGCCTTCAGACGGGCTATAAGCTCGTTCACTTCCTTGTCGGAGCTCTTGTTCAGACGTCTGTATGCCTCGTTCTGGTAGTACTTCGCCACCTCTACGCCAAGATGACGGGAGCCTGAGTGGATAACGATGTATATGCTGCCGTCCTCGCCCTTGTCCGCTTCGATGAAGTGGTTTCCGCCGCCTAATGTGCCTATGCTCTTTTCCGCCCTGAGCGGGTCGATATGCTTTATGCAGAAAAGCTCCTCAAGGTCAATCTTTTCGCTGTAGCGATGAGGCTTTTCGCGTATCGCAAAGCCCGAGGGTATCTTCTCGTATATCAGCTTGTCAAGCTTCTGAAGCTCTATGTGTGTCTCTTTGAGTCTTACGGTCTCCATTCCGCAGCCGATGTCAACTCCCACGAGATTGGGAATGACCTTGTCGGTGATAGTCATGGTAGTACCTATGGTACAGCCTGCACCTGCGTGAACGTCGGGCATTATCCGTATCCGCGCCCCCTCGCTGACGGGCTGACTGCAAAATGCAATGATCTGGGTTACAGCGTCCTGCTCTATGACGTCCGTGAAAACTCTGGCGGAATTGTACTTTCCGTTTAATTCGATCATATACTTATTCCTTTCCGAAGCCGCCCCAATAAAAAAGCACTCCCGCAGGAGTGCTCAATGCTCATAAAAGCGTAAAAGCTCAGCACATGGCTGAACATACGGGGCAAACTCCATGCTTATAGTTGTTGGTATTCAGTTCCGGCATCTTTATATACATTGTGCTTATTGTCATGGTGTTCACCGTCCTTTCGCAGAATATGGCATTATTATAATCGGACTGCCCTGCAAAGTCAATGACAAAGGAAAAACTGTAATCAAACTGTAATAATTGTGTTTTGGAGCCGTTTCTGTACGCTGCGGAGCGGTTTGCGTTCTCGAAACTGTGTAAAAGGTTCATATGAACTTATATTTTTACGGATATCCTATGTATATTCTGCACAATTTCATATAATGACCTATACGCTCCGTAATTATTTTGTCGCATATTGACAAAGAGGAGGATTTGGTGTATAATACTGTCATACGGCAGAAACAGGTCTGCCGTTAAACTATTGGTGCTCCGCATAAGCGCCGCAGACTTTGATATGGAGGTTTATATGTTCGACAACATCAACTGGGGAATAGTTATCCCGATCGCAGTAGGAGTTATTCTTTTTCTCCTGATTATAATCACAGGCTACATCAAGGCTCCCCCGGACACCGCGTACATCATCTCGGGTCTGAGGAGAAAAATAATCATCGGTAAGGCAAGCGTAAGGATCCCCTTCTTCGAGCGTGTGGATAAGCTGAAGCTTCAGCTCATCGCCGTAGATGTAAAGACTTCAAGCGCAGTTCCTACCGCAGACTACATCAACATCAACGTTGACGCAAACGTAAACGTCAAGGTCAGCAGCGATCCTCAGCTCATAAAGCTGGGCGCTGAGAACTTCCTCAACAAGGACACCGCTTATGTTGCCAAGGTGGCAAGAGAGGTGCTTGAGGGTAATATGCGTGAGATCGTTGGTCAGATGTCCCTTGAGGCTATGGTCAACGACCGTAAGGCCTTCGCTGAGAAGGTTCAGGAAAATGCCGCTCCCGACCTCAACAGAATGGGTCTGGAGATCGTTTCCTTCAATGTTCAGAACTTCACCGACGATCAGAACCTGATCGAAAATCTCGGTATCGACAACACCACAAAGATCCAGAAGAAGGCTGCTATCGCACGCGCTGAGTCCGAAAAGGAGATCGAGATCGCCAAGGCTCAGGCCAAGAAAGAAGCCAACGACGCTAAGATCCTGGCTGAGACCGAGATCGCACAGAAAAACAACGAGCTGGCTATCCGTCAGGCTGAACTGAAAAAGGAAGCCGACACACAGCTGGCTATCGCAGACGCTGCTTACGAGATCCAGCGCGAAAATCAGCGTAAGACCATTGAGGTATCAAAGGCTAACGCTAATATCGCCGCTTCCGAAAAGGACGTTGAGCTGAAGGCTCGTGAGGCAGAGGTAACAGAAAAGGCTCTCGAAGCCCAGATCAAGAAGAAGGCCGAGGCTGACCGCTACAAGGCTCAGCAGGAGGCCGACGCAAAGCTCTATCAGCTGAAGAAAGAGGCTGAGGCCGACCGTTTCCAGCGCGAGCAGGAGGCCGAGGCTCAGAAGGCTGAGGCTGAAGCTCAGAAATTCGCCAAGATGCAGGAGGCCGAAGGTATCGCAGCTGTAGGTAAGGCCGAGGCGGACGCTATCCGCGCTAAGGGTCTTGCTGAGGCTGAGGGTATCAACGCCAAGGCTGAGGCTATGAAGAAGTACGGCGAGGCTGCTGTTCTCGAAATGTACTTCAAGGCTCTCCCCGAGGTCGTTAAGAATGCTGCTACTCCTCTTGCACAGGTCGACAAGATCACAATGTACGGCGAGGGCAATTCCAGCAAGCTTGTTGGTGACATCATCGGCTCTACCACTAAGATCACCGACGGTCTTACAGAGGCTACAGGCGTTGACATCAGAGCTCTCCTGGCTGGCTTCCTCGGCGGCAAGATGGCAGCTCCCAAGGCTGTTGAGACTGCTGCACAGGATACGCCGGCTGACGATGAGACTGCTCCTTCCACAGGAAGCACAGGCAGCTTCTTCTATGACAGCCCGGACGACACACCTGAATTCTGACATACATGATATGAACAAAATTCCCCTGACGATATGCGGTCGTCAGGGGAACTTTTTGTAATGCCCGTGTTTCCTCACTGTAATACCTCTGTAAATTATGACTGTTTTTTGCGATTGTTCTCACTTCATATTGCGCAAATTTTGGTTAGTCGATTTGTATAGTTTTCACAAAGTTGGCCGAAAAGCATTTACAAAAAACGTCATATAGATTATAATGGTATTAGTGAATAAGAAAAAGCTAAACCCAATGATAGCAATATTTGGTCACGACCTCTGTAGATTAAGTTCAGAGGGGGGGTATTAAAATGATAAAACATCTCTCGGGAGACTTCGAGACAGTTGAGTATGACACTCAAAAATATGCCATGCTCTACGACAATGTACAGACGGAGGAATACCCTGTGCATTGGCACAATGCGGTCGAGCTGATCATGCCGCTGAAAAATGAATATACAGTCACTGTGAACGGCATCGACTATCTGATACCCGAAAACGATGTTCTCATCGTTCCTCCCGGGGAGCTCCACAGTATGCCCGCAATTCCCGGACGGCGTATCATCTTCCAGTGCGATAACAGTATACTGGGCGAGATATCCGCTCTCGAACCTGTTATGCGCTCGCTGAACAACGCCGTGCTCATAAACGCGGAAATGGATAAGGAGCTTCATGTTCTTGCCAAAAAGACCATGCTGGATATACTGTCGCTGTATAATTCAAAGTCGGAGCTGGCCGACGTAAAGATATACGTCAAGGTCATCGAGCTTTTCATGGCTCTGCGCGAGTATCAGCTGGAGCAGCAGAAGATCGTTATGGACTGCGACGACGAGAAGATCGACGAGTACAGCGAGAAATTCGGCACCGTTCTCAAGTATATCGACAATAATTATATGTACGATATCACCCTTGAGCAGCTGGCCGACGTTGCAGGATACAGCAAGTATCATTTCTCCCGTATCTTCAAGCAGTACAACGCCATGTCCTATTTACAGTACATAAACGCAAGACGCACCAAGGCCGCGGAGCTTCTCCTGCTGGATCCCAGCATACCAATTACGGAAGTAGCCATGCGCTCAGGCTTCAAGAGCCTGACCACCTTCAACCGTATCTTCAAGGAAATAAAGCACTGCACGCCTACGGATTTCAAGAAACTGTATGCACTAAGATAAAAGCAGACCGCACATCAAAAGATGTGCGGTCTTTTTGTTTTATTCGGCATAATCGCGTATGAACTGTAAAGCTTCAAGGCCTTCTGCGCTGTATATCGTCACTTCATCTCTCGTTGTGGTATTCGATGACCTCTGAACAGCTATAAGGCTGCTGTCCCTTGAAACATATATTATTATATGCTCATCTGCTTCGCTGTCATACAGCTGTATCTGTGAAAGTCCGAATTCTTCATTCCACTTCTTGCTCTCGATCTGTCCGAAGGTATTGGGAACGATCTCGCCGAACTCATTATCGTTGAAATAATCTCTCACTGTATCAAACTGATCAGTATTTAGATCCTGTTTGTTCCAGCCGCCGTTTTCATCTATCCAGACAACCAGTCCACCGTCATCGTGGCTGTTCAGGAATTCAACGATCCTGCTATAAGCAGTTGTATCATGCTTTTCCGGCGCATTTTCATTGACTTCGTTCTTAGCTTTGTCGGTGTCTATACCGAGTTTTTGCAGACTTGCCTCAAACTCCTCAAAATCTACGGAGTAGTTTTCGCAGCCTGTAGGTACTTCTTCCTGATTAGTAACTTCATACTCGCATAAGCTGACATATCCGTTTCCGTGGACATAGAATGTCTTCCTGATGAGCGTATCAGCAGTTTCCCTGAACATGAATACTACAGAATACCTCAGATCGAATTCGTTTTCGTCTATATTGTTTACCTTCAGCATAGATATAAAGTCGTTTCTGAGGAAATCCTCCACAACATCCTTATCGTCCTGTGATTCGGGCGCTATTATGATATCACCGCCGTTGTCATCGGGAACACGCAGATCTGCCGATATGAGATCGCCGTTTCTTAATAATTCGACCTCTTCATTGCTGATATAGCAGTCTATACCAATAGTTTCACGTAATTCTCCGAGGAATGATTCATAATCAATACTGTAATAACGTCTTTCGATCTCCTTGGAATGCAGATAGTCTTCATCATAATCATCTGCGGAATATATTACGTATCCGTCCCCTGCAATGTGTATCCAGTGAACATCGCCGTCTATATCCCATGATATCTCCACCTCTGAATCAGTCTGCTCAAAGGGGTTTTCCCTTCCATCCTGAGGTGAGATCTCCTCGCCCCAGTTGAAGTTATTGAGAAAATCAGCCACTCTGTTGTATGGCTCGCCGGAGTTTTTGGTGTAGCGTACGGAACCCTTCTGGAACTCAAAGTCAAATGTCCTGAAATCGCCGAATGGTGAAACAGTGTCAGAGTTCTGAGACAGTATCTCCTGCACCTGACTGTCAAAGGCGTCAAAATCTATCTTGTAGCACTTACTGCCAATAGTCTTCACAGTGCCTGACTCAGGATCCAGCATGCTCTCCTGATATGTCACAAAGCCGTCGTTAGCAATGTGGATATTGCATTCAACGGGAGGTGTATCGCCATTTGTCCACTTGATATCGTACATCTGTCCCTCTGCGTCCTGATCTCCTGTCCTGGTCTCATACTCCACCAGTTCCTCGCCCCAGTCGAACCTATTGAGGCAGTCAGCGAGCCTTGCGTAGGTCTCAGCTGAATACTTACCGTATTTGCCGTCGCCTGCGTCAAATCTGAATTCGAATGTACTGAAATCCCCAAAGGGAGACTCAGCGTTAGTGGACTGGACAAGTTCTGAATCGACCAAATGACTGCGGTTTTGCTTGTGGAGAAGTGCTCCCGTAGCTCCTATGCCGCCCACAAGGACAGCACAGGCAGCAAGAGCGCTGACCATGCGTATCATTCGGCTTCTTGACGAAACACGTTCTGTTCCGCTTACCACTTCGGTAAAGTCGTCGTCGTGGTTTTCCCGTGTTATCCTGTTTCCGGCTGATTCCTCACAGGCCTTTATGATACGTTCTTTCATATCTTCGGGCATTTTTATCTTATCAGCCGCTTCTTTAAGCTTCTTATCCATACTACATATACTCCTTTCTGTATTTTTCCTCCAGCAGCTTTCTGCCCCTTGACAGGCGCATTTTCACCGCTGAGGCACTTATGCCTGTAATTTTTGCTATCTCATCTATTTTGTACTGCTCCACATAGAAGAGGACCATTATTATCCTGTATTTGTCCGAAAGCTCCATAAGGGCTTCCAGGATCCCGCTGTCCTCCTTCTCCACCGCGTATGTGGCGAGGAGATCCTCGCTCTCGGTGGCGTGGCGTGTGCGGTATCTGAGCATATCACGGCATTTATTTGTAGCTACAGTTATGAGCCAGGCCTTCTCGTGTTCACTGTCGCTGATATCTGTATACTTCTGGAAATACTTTATGAATGTCTCCTGAACAGCGTCCTCTGCATCGGCAGTATTTCTCAGCATAAGCAGACATACTCTGTACAGCATATCGCCGTATTTCCCGACCGCCTCGCGAGCGCAGCCGTCTCTATCCATCGTTTCATCAGCTCCTTTCAATATAAACACGATACTCCATGCAGTATGGTCACAAATATTATAACACTTTTCTGTAAAAATGAAAAGACAGCCGATTTTCACCGACTGCCTTTCAGGGGATATTAAAATTTGGAGAAATCTTAATTAGTGTGCCGACCACCGAAATGATCGGCACATTTTCTACTATTGGATAAGTACTTTTCAGTTCTTATCAGCAGCGCTTGTAGATAACACCGCCCTGCATTGTCTTGCCCTTTGCAGCAAACATATCAGAGATGTTTACGTTCTGGTAACCATTCTGAGCGAGCCAAGGAAGAACCTCTTCCATAGCCTGGGCTGTTGCAGCATAGTTCTCATGACAGAGTACGATAGCACCCTCAAGTGAACCATTCTGTGCAGCCTGCTTGATAGTATTAACAATCTCGCCGGATGAAGCGCCTGCCCAGTCTCTTGTATCGATAGCACAGTCTATAAGCGGTACATCGTAGAGAGCCTGCGGAACAGGGTTATTACCATCGAGGTAAGGAAGTCTCATGAGGTGTGAAGGCTCAGTGCCAATGATCTGCTTGAGTCTGTTGTTACATGACTCCCACTGGTTTCTGATCTCGTTAGTGCTGAGCTTGCTGAGACCGCCCTCGGGATGTGACTTGGTGTGGTTAGCAACTTCCATTCCGTTCTCGTACTCGTATTTGATCTGATCTGTAGACTTGATCCAGTCACTTACGATGAAGAATGTAGCTGTCATGTTGTTATTGATAAGAGCATCAATGATTCTGTAACCAGGATCAGACTTGCTTGTAGCTGATGCACCGTCGTCGAATGAGATAGCGCAAAGCTTCTTAGTAGGATCTACGCCGGGTGTTGTAACAGTCTTGGGCTCCGGAACCTTACCTGCACCGCCTGTTGTTACTGAAGACTTTGTGCCCTCTGCAGCAACTAATACGTCATCAATGTAGAAGTCCATAGTATCGCCTGAATCCTGTACTGTTTCAACGTAGAGTATCATATCGCCTGAGTTATCAGGGATAGTGAATGATGTGTTTTCGATCTTTGTCCAAACGCCCTTCTTGCAAGCCTCCTTAGCGATGGATGTGTAAACAGCGTTGTCGCCGTCACCCTGCTGAAGTGAGATCTGGATTGTAGCTGAATCCTTAGCTACCTGAAGAGCTGCTAAGCTGATGCTGTATGTCTGACCGGCCTTGAAGTCTGAACCCAGTGTTATAGCTGCACCGTTCCACTCCTGTGATCTGCCTGAGATCTCAAGTGCCTTACCTGATGAACCATAGTAAGCATCGCTTGTAGGAGCTACTGTTGCACTTCTTGCTGTCCATGAATCAGCGCCTGAATCAAAGTTAGCCTTGATGGAGCCTGATGCAGGAGGATTTGTTGTAGTTGTTATAACAGTAGGTGTCTTTGTTGTGGTTGTTGTCTTGGGAGCCTCAGTAACTATTGTTGTGATGTTACTTGCATAGCTCTCGGGGAGTGTGCTTATAAGGCCAAGGAGCTTCTTCTGGATAACAAGTGCGTCAGCAGATGTGATTCCACCGCCTGCCTCAGAAACGTCACCATTGAGCTTGCCCTGTGCTGTGAGCTTATACTTGTTGGGGTTAGCAAGAGACTGCATGATGAAGATAGCATCTGCAAGCTCTACTGTACCGTCGTTGTTAGCGTCGCCCCACTTAGTAACCTTCTTGTTGAGCTCTTCCTTGAGGTCAACAGGCTTTGTTGTTGTGGTAGTAGTTGTTGTGGGAGGTGCTGTTGTAGTAGTTGTGGTTGTTACGCCGGGAGTATCGCCCTTTGAGCCCTCTGTATTGTCAAGAACAGAGATGATGTCATTGTAGAATGACTTGGGCTGATAGTTGCTGAACGGAAGCGGTGAACCACCGTTTTCATTCTTTCTCCAGCTTCTCTCATCTGTTGTACCCCAGAGGGTTACGCATGAGATGTTCTTGGAGTGGTTAGCCAGGATCTGGAAGATCTCCTTATAGAGCTTACCATTGTTGCCTGTCTTGTTTGTGATATCGAGCTCAGTTACCTGAACGTCGAGACCGAGGCTCTCAAACTTCTTGAGTGCTGTCTCGTACTGGCTTGCAGTAGGATAGTTATCAGCAAGGTGTGACTGCATACCGATACCGTCGATATAGTCGCCCTCTGCCATAACCTTCTTAGCCATGTTGTAAAGATCAGTTGTCTTAGGCTCAATGTACTCATTGAAGTCGTTCAGATAGAGCTTACAATCCTTAGGAGCATACTGTCTTGCATACTTGAATGCGTTGATAACGAACTCAGAATTGTTATCGCCGTAAACTCTTGTCCAGCCTGAGTTGCTTCCGGGTCTCATCGAACCGCCGTCCTGAACGAAGAGCTCGTTACAAACGTCGTAAGAATGGAGCTTAAGGTTAGGATACTGGCTCTTGATAGCACTGAATGTATTCTTGATCATGCTCTCAAGACGCTTGTTCATTCTGTCCTTGGAAACGTCTCTGCCGTTCTCCTGGAACAGCTGGTTAGGAGTCTGGCTGTACCATACGAAGGTATGACCGCGGACGCCGATGCCGTTCTTCTCAGCGAAGCTGAGGATAGGAGCAGCATTGCTCAGTGAGATCTGAACTTCGTCGCCGTTAACGCCCTTAACTGTATCGCTGGGCTTCATCTCGTTCTCACAAGTAACTGAGTTGAAGTTCTTGAGAATGAAGCTCTGGCCCTGTGATGTATTGATCTCGCCTGCACTTACGGAAGTACCGAGTCTGAAGTGCTTACCAGCGTGATCCTTGAAGCCGTCGCCGCCCTTTGTATAGGTGTAGTTGAGGTTCTGGTGACCTGAACCGCCGCTTACAGTAGTTGAACCTGTAGAGCCGGTTGAGCCGGTTGAACCTGTAGAACCTGTAGAACCTGTAGAACCTGTTGAGCCTGTTGAACCAACATTGCCCTGACCTGTAACTACAGATGACTTTACGCCTGACTTGGAGCCCTGTGCAACGTCAATGTAGAAGTCTGTGAGCTCGCCGGAATCCTGAGGAGTCTCAACATAAAGGATCATTGAACCCGAATTTGACGGGATCTTGAATGATGTATTCTCAAGCTTTGTCCACTCGCCGCTCTTAACATCTGCTGAAGCGATAGATGTGTAGGAAGCGCTGTTGCCGTCACCCTGCTGGAGTGAGAGCTGCATGGGAACTGTGCTGCCTGATTTCTGAAGTACGCCTACGCTGAAGCTGTAGGTCTCGCCGGGAACGAATGCTGAGGAGTCGAGTGCAATAGCTGCACCGTTCCACTCTGCTGTTCTGCCTGTTACTGCCAGAGCCTTGCTGCCGTCGTAGCTTGCATCCGAAGTTGCTGAAACTGAAGCGCCGCCACGGCCTTCCCAGCCGTCTACACCGCTCTCGAATGTGCTCTGGAAGTAGTTGCCGTTTGCATCGGGCTCTACTGTAGGTGTTGTAACAACGGTAGTGCCGCCGCCACCGCCGCCACCATTTCCCATGGTGATGGTGTTCTTCTTAACATTGGCCTGACCGTTGCTCTCCCAGCCTTCTACGTTGAATGCAACCTCGTACATAACGCCCATCTGGAGACCTGCGCTCTCCCACTGCTCAAAGTGGTCGGAAACGTGGATCGTACCGGACTGTCTGCGCTGCTGACGAACACTGTAATACTGTACGAAGGGCTGGTTACCGTCGATAGTATATGAGTTTCTGTTTTCCTTATAGATATAGTAGGTGCTTCCGTCCAGAGTGAACTGCTTGATAACATTACCCTGTCCGGGCTGTCCGTTAGGAGGACACCAGTTTGCCCAGTCCTCAACGATGTAGTACTCTACGAGAGGACTTCTTGTCCAGCCGTAAATACAAAGACGCGAGTTACCGGAGTTGCTTGATGACCAGCTTACGTCGAAGTCACAGGTAATTCCGTTGTACTCCTGGAACTTCTTTGTACTGCCCATGTCGATACCGCGACGGGCAAGGAAGTTACCGCTGGGACCTGCACAGTTCCAAGTTGTGGAGAATGTGCCGTTATCGCCCAGAGTCATTGATGACGGCTGATTTGTATCAGCTGCCCAGATCTCATAGCTGTAGCCATCGGGGCCTGTGCCCTTGTGCTGACCTGCACCGTTCAGACTGTAAGTCTGACCTGCAGCGCTTACTGTGTTAAGAGCAGCAAAGGGTATCGAAGATGCGCATACAGCACCTGCCATAAGACCTATTGCAGCTCTTTTGATGCCTTTCATTTTCATGTGTAATCATTCCTCACTTTCATTAGGTGATTTATGTTTTCTTCCTGACACCAAGAAAAAGCGCAAAAGCACAATGTCTGCTTTTGTGTCCCTCCTTTTCCTCAGTTTCTGTCTTAATTTTATTACATTTTTGTGAACTATTCAAGTCAATTCTTGCTAACAATCCTGACCCTTGCTCATTTTTTGCTCTTTTTGCACATTTTAGCTTCCACTTTTTGCGTTTTTTTATACACTTCTCGGTTCTGCGTTGTTTTTTCGCATAGTTCCGAGCACAAAAGGATAATTTCTGTTGTACTTTTGTGCTATTTCCGACAGGTTTCCGGCGTATGATTTCAGGCTGCGGCACAATAGCGATATCCTTTGTTAAATCAATAACGTAAATCATATCTGCTCTGCCTCACCGGAACGGGACAGCTGTTTTATTCTTCCCGCGAAAAACTCCGCGTATATTTTCCTTTGTAGATTTGCACAAAGCTTTGCACACCTTAATGTAAGTTTCTACAAATTTTTTCTAAATCCTTTATTTTTTCACCGAAAGTGGTATAATAAAATCAAGTATACTACTCCATGCAAGAGGAGACAAAAATGGATTCCGAAAGAATATACAACTTCGTCGTCGTGGTATCGGGACTTGACGAGGAGTATCAGCACAATATAATACGGGGAATAAATCAGTACGCGTCTGAGCACAATATCAACGTGTCTTATTTTGCTGCCTTCGGGGGAATGGTTGGCAGCAAGACCTTTGATATAGGCGAGGTCAGCATATATAACCTCATAGACTACTCCCGCTTTGACGGCGCCCTCCTTATGACCAACACCTTCGGCGACAAGGAGCTCCGCGACAGTATTTTCAGTAAAGTCAGAAAGGCAGGCATACCCTGCGTTGTGTTCGAGAGCCATGAGTACCCCGAATTCTACGATATAAGCATCGACAACTTCTCAGTAATGAAGAAGATGGTGAACCATATCATACAGTTCCACGGTGCAAAGGTTATAAACTACGTCTCCGGCCCTCTTGAGAACCCCGAGGGCAGGATAAGGTATGACGCCTTTATCGACGCCATGAAGGAGAACGGCCTCACTCCCGAGGAGGAGCGTATCTATCCCGGCGAGTTCAAAAGCTACGACGGAAAGCTGGCCGTGGATGCCTTTGTCAGCTCGGGACTTCCGCTGCCCGACGCCTTTATCTGCGCCAATGACAGTATGTGCCTCACTCTGGCTTCATCACTGGAAAAGCTAGGCTACAAGATCCCCGACGACGTTATGGTCACGGGCTTTGACAACACCTTCAGCGCAAGGAATTCCAGTCCTGCCATAACCTCTGTCAAGCGTCCGCTGTTCAAAGCAGGCTACAAAGCCGCCGACGTTCTGCTGAATGTGCTGAACGGCATAGAACAGCCCCACAGCGTGGTTCTTGAGGCAACTCCCGTATTCAGCGAGAGCTGCGGCTGCCGCAACGCCGAGCACGACGATCTCAAGGCCTACAAGAAGGTCACATACCGCAAGATAGAAACCACCAACAGCAATATCCTCATGCTCAACCGTCTCACCGCAGGCCTTGCGGAGACGGAGACAGCCACCGAATGCTTCAAGGTCATAGAAAAGCTCATCGGCGAGCTGGAATGCGAGAAGTTCCAGCTCTGTCTCAGCGAGGACTGGCAGGACGCCTTCAATTCGGCGCCTATAGACTCCGGACCCAACTCCTACAAGAGCTACATGACCGCTCCCCTTATCTGGGACAAGGGTCAGCGCAGAAGCGTGGGATACTATCCCAGCAGCAATATGTTCCCCGAGGGCTTCGAGGACCGCAGCTGCGTGAACTACTTCCTGCCGCTGCACTTCGGCGACCGCTGTCTGGGCTATTACATAATCACCAACGGTGACTTCCCCATATACAGCCTCCTCTGCCATACCCTCACCATGACCCTGAGCAACTCTATCGAGAATATCCGCAAGCTCTTCCACCTGAACAAGGCCATGGACGAGCTGAACCGCCTCTATGTCATAGATCCGCTGTGCAACATCTACAACCGCAACGGCTTCATCAATATCGCCGACGATATGTTCAAGGAGTGTGTGGCGGCAGGTCAGAGCGTAATGCTCAGCTTCATAGATATGGACGGCCTGAAGTTCATAAACGACAACTACGGCCATAACGAGGGCGATTTTGCCATACAGAGACTGGCAAACATCATCAGCTCCTGCTGCGGACTCCGCAGTATCGGCGCAAGATTCGGAGGCGACGAATTCGTAATATTCAGCGTGGATCCGGCAGAAGGCGCCATCGAAGCGCTGGAGCACAAGTTCAACACCGAGCTGGAGAATATCAACAGTCTGGTGAAGAAGCCCTATGTGATCTCCGCAAGTATCGGAAGCATAATAACTCCCGCCAGAGACGGCGATACACTGTACAGCGTCATAAAAATGGCGGACGAGAAGATGTACGATGTAAAGAAACAGAAAAAACGGGCGCGGAAGTCCGAAAAAGTATAAAACCGCTGCATTGCAGCGGTTTTCTTTTATCCTTTTCTGAAGCCCACACACTGGACGGCGGCAACGGGATTGCCCTGCTCGTCCCTGATGTCAACATTGTAGCAGCATATGGTTCTGCCGTCCTTTATGAGTCTGGCCTCGGCGATGATACGCTCCGTTTTCGGCACACCAATAAAGGAAGCGTCGCAGTTGAGCCCCACCACTCCCGGCTTTTCCCAGTTCGAGGCAACTGCAAAGGCAAAATCCGCAAGAGTGAAGTACACTCCGCCCATTATGCCTCCCACAGCGTTCCTGTGGTGCTCGCTGAGAACGAGGCTGCACTTTGAATAGTGGTCGCCAAGCTCCTCTATCTCCGCTCCCATCTCCGTGGCAAAGCGGTCTCCGCGGAATATCTCCCGCACCCTTTCAAGCGTCTCCTTGTCGGTCATAGCTTACCTCCTGCTCTCGTATTCGTCCCTGAGTATGGAGAAATACAGTCTTCCCACATAGCGGCCGTCCATGAAGAAGTAGTCCCTGAGCGTGCCCTCATAGGTGAAGCCGCATTTCTCGATAACTCTCTTTGAGGGAGCATTTATAGTCTTGGTGCATATCTGCACCTTATGCAGATTGATCTTATCAAATCCGAAGGCAATAACAGCCTTTGTGGCCTCGGTAGCATATCCCCTGCCCTGGAACTCCGCTCCGATACAGTATTCGATCTCGGCAAAGCGATTCTTGCTGTCCACCAGGAAATATGCGATCTGTCCTACGCACTCGCCCTTCTCCCTGTCGATGACAGCCCAGCGGTAGTAGTCCTCGCGTTCGTAATTCCCGATATACTTGTCAAGAAGTCCGTTGACCTCCTCTATGGTGCGGTAGGTAGGCTCGGAGTACATTTTCTGGACATTCTCATCACTTGCCCAGTTCCTGAATACCGCATCGCAGTCCGTATATTCAAACCGTCTCAATATGAGCCTTTCCGTCTCTATGGTCTGTGTACCGTTATGTGTAAGCATATTATTCTCCTTTTGTATATCTTCGTCAGACAATATCCGTCTCTGTTTACGGTTAATCACGCATTAAACAAAACTCCCCTCTTTCATCAAGAAGGGGAGTTCTGTCTTATACCAGCTGTGACATATCATAAAGTCCCGCAGGCTTATCCTTGAGGAACACTGCGGCATTTACCGCACCTGCGGCAAATACGCCCTTGGAGGCAGCCGAGTGTGAAAGCGTTATCACCTCGTCGTGGCCTGCAAATATAACGTCATGCTCGCCCACGATAGTGCCGCCGCGTATAGCGTGCATACCTATCTCGGACTTCTCGCGCTTCTGACGGCGTGAGTGACGGTCGTAGACATAATGCTTTGAATTGTCAAGAGTCTCGTTTATTGCGTTTGCCAGCATGATTGCCGTTCCGCTGGGAGCGTCTATCTTCTGGTTGTGGTGCTTCTCGACTATCTCGATGTCGAAGCTGTCGCCCAGTACGGAAGCCGCCTTCTTTGCAAGCTCCACCAGAAGGTTTATGCCCAGAGACATATTGAAGGTGAAGAATACGGGTATCTGCTGTGAAGCAGCCTTTATTGCGGCGATCTGCCCGTCGTCGTATCCGGTAGCGCCTATAACGAGAGGTGTTCCCGTGGACAGGCAGTAATCAAGTAGACCGTCCAGAGACGCAGGATTCGAGAAATCTATGATAACATCGGGATTCACGGGAAGCTGAGCAGGTGTTTCGACTATGGGAAAATCCGCATACTGCTTGGTATACAGGTCTATGCCCGCAACAGCTGTGCAGTCGTCACGCTCAACGATGCAGTTATAGATATTATGTCCCATTCTGCCGTTAGCGCCGCATATAGCTATATTTGTCATATTTTACACTTCCTTTTCGGTGTATGGTTTACTTGATAAGACCATGCTTTGCAAGGGTAGCTCTCAGCTTAGCCTTGTGGTCGTCAGTCATCTCGCACAGAGGCAGACGGCAGGGACCTGCATTCCAGCCCAGCATATTCATGGCTTCCTTTACGGGGATAGGGTTGACCTCCAGGAACAGGTCGTTGCAGATATCCAGATTCTCTGTCTGGAGCTTCATAGCTTCAGCGAAGTTGTTATCGAGGCAGAACTGCACCATATCGTGCATCTCCCTGGGGATAACGTGTGAAGCTACGGAGATAACGCCCTTTCCGCCCAGTGACATAACGGGAACTACCATATCGTCGTTTCCGCTGTAGATGTCGATATCGTCGCCGCAGGCAGCCGCAAGCTTTGCAACATAGCTGATATTGCCGCTTGCTTCCTTGATAGCAGCGATGTTCCTGTGCTTGGCCAGCTCCTTAACAGTGTCTACGTCGAAGCCGCAGCCTGTTCTGCTGGGAACGTTGTAAAGGATTATAGGGATATTTACCGCGTCGGCGATAGCTGTGAAGTGAGCGATAAGTCCCCTCTGAGTAGCCTTGTTGTAGTAAGGAGTAACATGGAGCAGTGCGTCTGCGCCTGCTGCCTCGGCCTCCTTGGAGAGCTCTACCGCATAGCGTGTATCGTTGCTGCCTGCGCCTGCAATAACAGGAACTCTGCCTGCAACGTGCTTTACGGCGAACTTTATGCAGTCGCGGTGCTCGTCGTCTGTCATGGTAGCGGACTCGCCTGTAGTACCGCAGATAACAACAGCGTCTGTGCCTCTGGCGATCTGGTCGTCGATGATGCGTCCCAGCTCGTCGTAGTTTATTGAACCGTCGGCGTTCATGGGCGTGATTATAGCCACAGCAGCGCCGGTGAATACTGTATTCTTCATAGCTTTATTCCTTTCATAAAAGTGGAATGCAGGGAACGCCGCCCTCGGCGTTCCCTAAATTAGTTCAATTCCGAATTAGTCAAAGTAGCCTTTAGCAGCTAAAAGCTCGGCGAGAAGCACGCCGCCGCCTGCTGCACCTCTGAGCGTATTATGCGAGAGGCATACGAACTTATAGTCGTACTGTGTATCCTCGCGGAGACGTCCCGTGGAAACAGCCATACCGCCTTCGAGGTTTCTGTCAAGCTTGGCCTGGGGACGATCGTTCTCCTCGAAGTAGTGGATGAACTGCTTGGGAGCGCTGGGGAGCTCCAGCTCCTGGGGAACGCCCTTGAAGTCAGCCCACAGCTTCAGGATCTCCTCCTTGGAGGGCTTGTTCTCAAAGCTTACGAATACAGCGGCTGTGTGTCCGTCAGAAACAGGAACACGGAGGCACTGCGTTGTGATATTGGGAGCTGTAGCCTTAACTATCTCATTGCCCTTGATCTCGCCCCATACCTTGAGAGGCTCCTGCTCGGACTTCTCCTCCTCGCCGCCGATGTAAGGGATAAGGTTATCCACCATTTCGGGCCATGTCTCGAAGTTCTTGCCTGCGCCCGAGATAGCCTGATAAGTACAGGCCAGAACGTTCTTCAGGCCGAACTTTCTCAGGGGGTGGAGTGCGGGAACATAGCTCTGGATAGAGCAGTTTGACTTTACTGCGATGAAGCCTCTCTTTGTGCCGAGGCGCTCACGCTGAGCCTTGATGATTTCTATGTGCTCGGGGTTGATCTCCGGAACTACCATGGGAACATCGGGGGTGAATCTGTGTGCGGAGTTATTGGAAACGATGGGGCACTCAGCCTTGGCATAAGCCTCCTCCAGAGCCTTTATCTCGTCCTTCTTCATATCAACGGCACAGAAGCAGAAGTCCACCATGCCTGCGATCTTCTCAATATCCGAAGTTGCGTCCATGAGGATCATATCCTTCATAGCTGCGGGCATTGGAACAGCCATCTTCCAGCGGCTGCCTGCTGCCTGCTCATATGTCTGACCTGCGCTCCTGGGGGAAGCTGCCAGCACCTTTACGTTGAACCAGGGGTGGTTCTCCAGAAGTGTGGCGAAACGCTGTCCTACCATACCCGTTGCGCCTATAATACCAACATTATACTGTTTCATATTGACCTCTCCTTGAAAAAATTTGCATAATTTGCATAAAATAATAAAAACCGGTTGCAAACCGGCTCATCATGCGTTATAATAGAAATGTTGACATATCTTATAATAATATGCCGATAGCTCTCCATCAGACGCGTGATGACAGCTGCACACCTGTTGAACGTACAGCCAGAACTGAATTTACCGGAAACAGTTCTTCGGCGGCATTGCCTTTCGCTGCACACCATCGGACAGGTGGTCCCGTGTACAGGTACTTTTCGCAGCCGCGCCTCTACCTTGTAACTATAATAGCACTTAAATCCGCTATTGTCAATACATTCTTGAAAATTTTTGAGTAATTAGCAATCAGAAATCATCAGGGAACGCCGCAGCGGCGTTCTGCAAGTACAGATTTTGATTCAGCTGACCAAAAGGAGATATCGACCCGAATGGAACTTCTCAAATCCGATTTTTACTATGAGCTTCCCGAGGAGCTCATAGCACAGACTCCCATAGAACCCCGAAACGCTTCCCGTATGATGTGCGTTGACAGGAAAACGGGAGCCGTAACACACGATCACTTCTATAATCTATGCGACCACCTCAGGGAAGGTGACCTGCTGGTCATGAACGACTCGCGTGTTATCCCCGCAAGGCTCTACGGCGAAAAGATAGGAAACGGCACCTTCATAGAATTCCTCCTTCTGGAGCAGAAGGGGGACAAGCTCTGGGAGATAATCTGCCGTCCGGGCAAAAAAGCCAAGGTGGGAACACAGTTCTCCTTCGGCGGCGGCAGGCTCACTGCCGAGGTCGTGGAGGTAAAGGACGACGGCAACCGCGTCGTGCAGTTCAGCTGCGAGGGCAACTTCTTCACCGCCCTTGAGGACGTGGGACAGATGCCCCTCCCGCCATACATAAAGGAAAAGCTGGAGAACCGCGAGCGCTACCAGACGGTATACTCAAAGGAGCTGGGCTCTGCGGCGGCTCCCACGGCAGGTCTGCACTTCACACCAGAAATGCTGGACGATCTCCGCTCACGGGGCATAAAGACCGCCTTTGTCACACTCCATGTGGGTCTCGGCACCTTCCGTCCCGTCAAGGAGAACAACGTCCTCGACCATAAAATGCACAGCGAACACTACTATCTCCCGAAGGAGACAGCCGACCTCATAAACGAGACAAAGAAAAACGGAGGCCGCGTCATCGCTGTGGGCACCACCACCTGCCGCACTCTCGAAAGCGTGGCTTCTTTCTACGGAGACATCTCCGAGCATGAGGGATATACGGATATATTCATCTATCCGTCCTATGAATTCAAATGCATAGACGGCCTTATCACCAACTTTCATCTTCCCGAAAGCACGCTGATAATGCTTGTCTCGGCATTTATGGGATATGAGAACACCATGAACGCATACAGAACGGCTGTTGAGGAGCGCTACCGCTTCTTCAGCTTCGGCGACAGTATGTGCATACTTTAAAAAGAATAGACCAAGGAGTTAATAATAATGTCTGAAATGGATTTATCTGAATTTTTCAGGGGGATAATAGATTCAGAGGAAGGACCCATAGTCATATGCAATCTTGATTACAGGATAATTTACACCAATCCTTCCGCCGAAACCTTATACGCAAGCGGCCGAAAGCTCACAGGGGCTCTTCTCACTACCTTCATGAACGAGGAGACGATGAGCAAGGTGGTCATGAGCATTGAATGGTTCAAGGAAGAAAAAAAGAACAACAAGGTCTTTGCCCTGCATGACGCCAAAAACAACATGGATATGTACATACTCGCCATAAGGAACAGAAAGGGCGAGCTCATCGGCTTCTACGGACGCCGTGAGGACAGGAACCCCGACGGCGGCAAGGAATTCGATCTTGACTGACAGTCAGGTATATAAAAACTACTAAAGGAGAAGCTATGTTCAAACTTCTTAAAACAGACAACAAGGCCAGACGCGGCACCTTCGAGACCGTCCACGGCACCTTCCAGACTCCCTGCTTCATGAACGTGGGTACTGCCGCAGCCATAAAGGGCGGCATATCCTCCGTTGACCTGAAGGGGCTGAAAACACAGGTGGAGCTCTGCAATACCTACCACCTTCACCTCCGCCCCGGCGACCATGTGGTAAAGCAGATGGGCGGCCTCCACAAGTTCATGAACTGGGACAAGCCCATACTCACAGACAGCGGCGGATTCCAGGTTTTCTCTCTGGCTCAGCTCCGCAAGATAAAGGAGGAGGGCGTATACTTCGCCTCCCATATCGACGGTCACCGCATATTCATGGGTCCCGAGGAGAGTATGCAGATACAGTCCAATCTGGGCTCCACCATAGCTATGGCCTTTGACGAGTGTATCGAGAATCCCTCGCCCTACAAGTACGTTGCGGCCTCTATAGAGCGCACGACACGCTGGCTCATACGCTGCAAGGAGGAGATGGCAAGGCTCAACAGCCTCCCCGATACCATAAACAAGCAGCAGATGCTTTTCGGCATAAATCAGGGCTCTACCTTTGACGACCTCCGCATAAAGCACATGGAGGACATCGCAAAGCTGGATCTTGACGGCTACGCTATCGGCGGTCTTGCCGTAGGCGAGGCCACAGAGGAGATGTACCGCATAATCGACGTTGTGGAGCCGTATATGCCCATACATAAGCCCCGCTACCTCATGGGAGTGGGAACTCCCTCCAACATAATCGAGGCCGTGGCAAGAGGCGTGGATATGTTCGACTGCGTAATGCCCAGCCGTAACGCCCGTCATGCTACGGTATTCACCTGGAGCGGCATAATGCACCTGAACAACAAGTGCTACGAGACCGACCCCCGCCCCGTGGACGAGCAGTGCGACTGCCCCACCTGCCGCAATTTCACCCGCGCCTATATCCGCCACCTGTTCAAGGCAAACGAGCAGCTTGCAGGCAGACTTGCGGTGCAGCACAACCTCTATTTCTACAATACGCTCACCGAAAAAATAAGAGAGGCTATCGACGAGGACCGCTTCGAGCAGTTCCGCGGAAAGTATTCCCAGCTTCTCGCCACAAGAATATGATAAATACGGAGTTTATATGAGTACGTTTCTGTTTGTTTTAATGCTTGCGGTCTCCGTTTCTGTGACCGCCGTTTCACTTCACGAGATAAAATGCGACCTCAGCGATAAGACCGAACACGGCAATATGAAAAACATACGCGCAGCCTCAAGGGGCGCGGCCATACTGCTGTCCTTCATAGCTGCCGCCGAGGCCTTCGGCATCATCGCCCCCCCCGTATTCAGGGGAGCCTTCCTGCTCCTGGGCGCCATGGCAGGCATTTCCGTTCTGGTATGCACCCTCAACAAAAAGCGCAGATACCGTTCCGCAGCAGCCTTCGTAAAGGCGGTGCTCATCGCAGCCCTGCTGGAGGTGACGGTGTTCAACATCCCCACCTACAGGCTGTATTTCGGCAGCTACGGTCAGATGGACTTCTCCGCCGAGGAATGTGCAAAGGGCACAAACATAAGACCTGACAGCGAGACGGGAGAGATAACCGTAAAGGGCGACCACTCCACTATATTCACCTTCGAGAACATAGATCAGGAGGTGGCCGACGTATACGTTGATATGGACTTCGAGCAGGGCGCAAAGGGTGCAGACGTCTCCATTGACGCCATGGACGAGACCACTCCCCACGATTACAGGTACGCCGTGGCCACAGGTATCATCGTAAAGGACAAGCCTCACTCAAACTGCGTTCAGCTCCACCTTTCGGGCAGGCTCAGCAAGCTGAAGCTGACCCTCACTCCCCAGAACGGCGGCACAGTTTATCTCAGGGGCATAAGCTTCAATAAGCAGATACCCATGGGCATTTCATGGATAAGGCTCGTGCTCATCATCTTCGGTCTTACCTTCTGGCACCTGATGATACACAGCAAGACCATGCAGCAGAGCTACTCCAAGAAAAAGAGCCTCTGCCGCACAGCAGCTGTCATCATAACCGACGCTGCCTGTCTGGCGGCTATCGTGACTACTTTCATGAAGCTGGACAATTACTCCATAATCGACATAATGAAGTGCTCCGAGGGCAATCAGATGACCCAGGAGCTGGTGGACGCCTTTGAGCACGGCAGCACTCACCTGCTGGACAAGCCCACCGCCGCACTCAACAACGCTCCCCACCCCTATGTGACAGCTACCCTTGACGCGGCGCAGATAGAGTACAACTGGGATCACGTTTACTTTGACGGACAGTATTACAGCTATTACGGCATAGCTCCCGTGGTGCTGGTATTCCTGCCCTATCACCTGCTGACGGGGTATTATTTCCCCGACTCCATGGCGGTTATGCTCTTCGCCCTTATCGGCATACTGGGTCTCACCAAGCTGTATATGGAGTTCATCAGGAAGCTGTTCCCGAAAACTCCCGCCGGCTTCGTTATCTCGGGCCTCATTATCGCACAGGTGATAAGCGGCATATGGTTCAGCATAGGCAGGCCTCTGTTCTACGAGGTCGCTCTCTCCGCAGGCTTTGCGGTGCTGACATGGGCGGTATACTTCATGCTCTCGGCAAATATAATCGGTGACAAGAAGATATCCCTGCCGAGAACAGCCGTTGCCTCAACTCTTTTTGCCGTTGCGGTGCTCAGCAGACCTACTCTGGTGCTTTAC
Source organism: uncultured Ruminococcus sp. (assembly GCF_947301925.1). Classification (GTDB taxonomy): domain Bacteria; phylum Bacillota; class Clostridia; order Oscillospirales; family Ruminococcaceae; genus Ruminococcus. The sequence goes on along the minus strand of NZ_CAMYUE010000006.1, from coordinate 126,154 downwards.
TGCATAGCCGCAGCTCTTTTCATGCTCATGGCTCTCCCGAGAGCAGCCGCTGAAAGCACGAAAAAGGACGGCAGCAGGCTGTTCAACTCCTGCGGCGTAAGATATCTCCTCTGCGCCATACTTCCCATGGCCTGCATAGGACTGATACAGATGTGGTACAACTACACCCGCTTCGGCTCGCCCTTTGAGTTCGGCATACAGTATTCCCTCACCATCAACGACTTCACAAGGACACAGTTCCACCCCCGTCTGTCATTGGTGGCGATATACAACTACTTCTTCAATCCACCCATATTCGTCCCCGGCTATCCCGGCTTCAGGACGGATTTCCAGTACCTCAACAGCGGCGGCTACTTCTACGCCGATGTGGTCTGTACATACAACACCTCGGGCATATTCTGCCTTGCGCTGCCCCTTTTCGCATACATATTCTCGGGCAGGGCGCTGAAAGCAGTACACGGCAGGAAGAACAGGCTCTCAAAGGCGGTATATATATCCCTTCCATGCCTTGTCATACCCTTCGTGATAGTTGCCTCCGTATGGGAGAGCGGCTATGCTGCACGCTATATGACCGACTTCGCATGGCAGGCTCTGCTGGGAGCACTGGCCATTATCTTCTTCCTCTACCCAAGAGTCAAGGATCCCACCAAGAAAAAGCTCATATGCGGCTTCATGTGGTTCTCCGTGATGTGGGCTCTGGTAGTTGCGGGAACTCAGGAATTCAACCAGATGTTCAGATTTGACGATTACGACAGAGGCTTCCCCGAAATGGCCTACGAGGTACAGCGTCTCTTCGCCTTCTGGACATGATGTGATATGTACTACATATATATAATCAAATGCGAGGGAGACCTGCTCTATACGGGCATCACAACAGATGTCAGCCGACGGATGGACGAGCATTTCGGCAGGACCGAAAAATGCGCACGCTTCACAAGGTCGCACAGAGCGGTCTCCCTCGAGGCGTTATGGAGCTGTGAAGGCCGCAGCCTTGCCTCAAAGCTGGAATTCCGCATAAAGCAGCTGAAAAAGGCTCAGAAGCTGGCGCTCATATCCGATAACAGCCTGTTTCCGCAGCTCTTCGGCAGCGAGAACGCGGAGCTCTACCGCCGCGAGACCATCTGAAAAGGAGTTTTTATGTACGAGAACAAAACGGAGGAAGTCCCCGTAAAAGCCGTCCTTGCCTGCGTGGATACAGGCGAATTCGACGCAGAGACCTCCATTGCCGAGCTGGCAGAGCTGGCCGGTACAGCAGGCGCCGATGTGGTCGGCAATATCATACAGAAGCGCCCCGCCTACGACCCTGCCACCTGTATGGGCGCAGGAAGGCTGGAGGAGCTGAAGGAACAGCTCGGCGCCCTTGAAGCGGAGCTGGTCATCTTCGACCACGAGCTCACGGGAGTTCAGGTCAGAAATATCGAGGAGATACTCGGCGTCCGCGTTATCGACCGCACTACGCTGATACTTGACATATTTGCCCAGCGTGCAAGAACTAAGGAGGGCAAGCTCCAGGTGGAGCTTGCTCAGCAGAAGTACCGTCTGCCCCGTCTTACGGGCATGGGCACGGCGCTGTCCCGTCTTGGCGGAGGCATCGGCACAAGAGGTCCCGGCGAAACGAAGCTGGAGACCGACAAGCGCCATATCCGCAAACGCATAAGCAACCTGGAAGCGGAGCTGGAAGAGCTGAAAAAGCACCGCAGCTTCTCGCGTTCACGCCGCAAAAAGGACGGCATACTCTGTGCGGCCATAGTGGGCTATACCAATGTGGGCAAGTCCACCCTGCTGAACGCACTGACGGACGCGGGAGTGCTTGCGGAAAACAAGCTCTTTGCCACGCTGGATATAACCTCCCGTTCAATAGAGCTGCCCGACGGCAGGAGCGTCATGCTCATTGACACGGTAGGACTTATCAGAAGACTGCCCCATAATCTGGTGGAGGCCTTCAAGTCCACTCTGGAGGAGGCTGCAGCTGCGGATATAATCCTCAACGTGCAGGATCTGTCCTCTCCCGAGATAAAGGAGCAGGCTCAGGTCACATCAAAGCTTCTCGGCGAGCTGGGCTGCGAGGGCATACCTCAGATATACGTCATGAACAAGGCGGACGTAGCTCCGTACACCGATACGGTGTTCGAGGACGACACCACCGTCATGATAAGCGCCAAGGAGCGCACGGGCTTCGACAGGCTCCTTGAATGTATAGTGAAGAACCTTCCCGAGACCGCAAAGCGCATGAAGCTGCTGATCCCCTACGACAAGGGGGCATTCCTCGGTAAAATACGGCAGGACGGCAAGATCTTCTCCGAGGAGTACGCCGAAAACGGCACCCTCATTGACGCTCTCGTGGACGTGAAGCTCATAAAAGAAGCGGAAAGCTATAAGGTCTGACTCACTATGTCCGCAAAGCCCTCATAAGGAGCAAAGCTGTTATTTTCAGGGAGGAAGCACGATACATGATAAACAAGATCAAAAATCTGTTTTATAATGATGACAGACCCAAAACAAAGAGGATCACTCAGAATCTGTGTATGCTGCTGTTATTTCTTTTTATGATGTGGATGCTATATCATTCCTTTCATTATTACGAAGAAATAATCCTTATCACTGTTATAGACATTGCCGTTCTGATTTTTATGGGGCTTGTCATTCTGGCGGCATTGATCGTTTTTATACGGCATTGCCTGAAGAAAAACATCGAATATGATCCCTTGATAACGGCAGCGTTTTTCGGAGCTGTCAATTACTGGGTATGCGAGCTTGTCAACGGTGACAAGGTCATAAAGGATTACATTATTTTTACATTAACGGGCGTTTTCCTGAATATCCTCATATTTATCCTTGGTGCCGCCATTTTCAGGAACCCCAGGATCTGGTTCATTACAGCCTCGGTGTTCCTGAACGCGTTCTGTATCCTTCAGTATTATCTGATAATGCTGCGCGGTATCCCCATAAGACTGGCCGATGTGTTCAATATAAAAAGCGCTCTGGCTATCAAGAGCGAATACAGCTTCAGACTTACTTCAGACATTTTCTTCATACTGGCAGTTTTTGTCATAACGACCATCTGGCTCTTATCCATGAAGTTCAGAAAAAGCGGTATCCCCAAAAGAACCATCACGCTTGCTGCCGCCGTTGTCTGTGCTGCTGTTGTCTCCGTCACCTCGGGGAAATACTATAACTCAATATATAACCTCGGAATGTGGTTCCCCGACAAAACAGCTTCAACAGTAGGCAGTCTGGCCACCATTTATTACGATCTTTTCAACACTCACATACATAAGTCACAGAACTATTCCGATGAAAAGGCCATTGCTGTCCTTGAACAATACAGTGAGGAGAAAAAAGACATAGGTACTCCCGTAATACTGGCAGTCCTCAACGAAAGCTGGGCGGATCATAAGATAATCTATGATTTTTCGTCAAACAAGGACGCTCTGCCCGTATGGCGGTCACTGGACGAAAACACCATAAAGGGGTATGTATCGGTCTCGCCCTTCGGCGGCAATACCTGTAATTCTGACTATGAATTCCTCACAGGCAATTCCATGCTGTTCCTTCCCGACGGCGTCGGTGTGTATTCCATGTACATAGACAGCCACAAGGACAGCATTGTTGATACCTTCAATAATTACGGATTCGATACTATAGGCATATCGCCTATCTCGAAAAACGTATGGAATATCGAGGAAGTATATGAACACTACGGATTTGACCGCACATACTTTCTCGATGGGGATATACCCCTTGAGGAGTCGAAAAAAAGTGACAGCCAATTCTACAGAGAGATCTGCAAGCTCGCCGACGAACGGGACAAAAGCAAGGGACTCTTTATCATGGCGTCCACCATGCAGGATCATACGCCGTACAACGAATACAAGTCCGATGAGATCAGACTGGAATACCCATACGATAAATCAGCGGAAATATACCTTAATTCCGTACATCTCAGCGATCAGGCCACCCTTGAGCTCATCGACCATTTCAGAGACTATGACGAAAAGGTCATCATTGTTATGTTCGGTGATCATTTTCCCGATCTGATAGACTTTGATAACGCTCTGTTCGATGAACGTCCCGGATTGAGCGAGATGGAAAAGAATTCCCTGACTCACCGGACTCCGTTTTTCATATGGTGCAATCAGGACATAGACGACGAGGAGATCGGCGAGATAAGTCTCAACTACCTTTCAAACGAAGTGATGAAGGCGGCTGATATACCGCTTACTCCCATGCAGCAGGAGCTTGAACACATAAAAGCCGATATCCCCGTTATCACAGGCTGGGGATATAAGGGCAGAAACGGAAAATGGTATTCAAAAGCCGAAATGGACAGCGAATATCAGGATATCATCAGCGAATACTCCGAGGTCTGCTATTACAGATTATTAAAACAGTATAATTAATCCGAAAGGACTTCCCAAATGCAGGCTGATGGTGTATAATAAAAACATACAGGTATTTTGCGTATACCGGCAGGAAAGGATAAAACATGAACAGTAAGATAAACGAATTATACGGCTTCGACAGCAGACTTGCCGAGCTGGCCGCTCAGGCAGAGAAAAACTGCGCCGACGCCTTCCGCAAGGCCGAGGAGACCGCCGAATACTGCGGTGCAAAGGTGCTGAAGGCCTTCTCCGACAACAAGGTAAGCGAGCCCTGCTTCTACGGCTCTACAGGCTACGGCTACGGCGACATGGGCAGAGAGGTCATAGACAAGGTCTTTGCACAGGCTCTCGGCGCCGAGGACGCACTGGTGCGCTTCAACTTCGTATCGGGCACTCACGCCCTTTCCGTTGCGCTCTTCGGAGTCCTCCGCACAGGCGACAAGATAGTATCTATTACAGGCAAGCCCTACGACACCCTCGAGGAGGTCATCGGACTCAGCGGCAGCAAGGGCAGCGGCTCACTTATGGACTACGGCGTGGAATACGGTCAGGTGGACCTCAACGAGGACGGTACTCCCAGGCCTGACGAGATAACCGAGGCCGTAAAGGACGCCAAGGTGGCCTACATACAGCGCTCCCGCGGCTATTCGCTCCGCGGTGCCTTTACAATCGCCGACATCGAAAAGATGATAAAAGCCGCTAAAAAGGGCAACCCCGACATTATAATAATGGTGGACAACTGCTACGGCGAGTTCATCGAGGACAGAGAGCCCACAGCTGTAGGCGCTGACGTCATCATCGGCTCCCTTATAAAGAACGCCGGCGGCGGTATCGCCCGTACAGGCGGATATATCGCAGGCAGAACCGACCTTGTGGAGCTCTGCTCCTATCGTCTAACCTGCGTGGGCATGGGCAAGGAGGTAGGCTGCACTCTCGGCATGAACCGCGAGATGCTGCTGGGACTTTTCTTTGCTCCCGATGTGGTGGCAAATGCTGTCAAGACCGCTATGTTCGCCAGCGAGCTCTTTACTATGCTGGGCTTTGAATGCTCGCCCCGCAAGGACGACCCCAGAGGAGATATCATCACAGCCGTGCAGCTTGGCGACGCAGAGCACCTCTGCGCTTTCTGCCGGGGTATACAGAAGGGCGCTCCCGTGGACTCCTTCGTTACTCCCGAGCCCTGGGATATGCCCGGCTATTCAAGTCAGGTCATCATGGCGGCAGGAGCCTTCACCAACGGCGCGTCTATCGAGCTCTCCGCAGACGCTCCTCTCCGCGAACCCTACGCTGTATGGATGCAGGGAGGAATAACCTACACCAGCGGCAGGCTGGGCGTAATGCTTGCGGCACAGGAAATGCTCTCGGAAGGGCTTATAAGTATATAAACAAGAAATCACAATGAGGAGGAATTCATCATGCCATTCATCAACGTCAAGACCAATGTCTCCGTATCTGCGGAGCAGAAAACCAGTATCAAATCAGCTCTGGGCAGAGCTATAACCGCTATCCCCGGCAAGTCCGAGGGCTGGCTCATGGTAGGCATCGAGCCAGAGTACGACCTGTGGTTCAAGGGAGAGGACGCTCCCGCCGCTATGGTAGAAGTATCCATATTCGGCAGCGCTTCCTCAAATGCGCTGACTACCCTCACCAGCCATATCACAGGCATTCTCACAGACAATATCGGCGTACCATCGGACAGGGTATACGTCAAGTACACAGGTACCAGCGACTGGGGCTGGAACGGCTCCAACTTCTGAGGTGACAGCTATGAGATTCAACAGATTATGGGGACTTCTCACCGCTGCGGTGATATGCACTTCATCAGCAGTGACAGGTCTCGGCAGCTCAACGGTCCATGCGGACGAATGGTGCTTCGCCGGAGAGACCTGCGAGCCCCTGCACGATACCTCCCGTGATATACAGGCTGAGGGCGTAGGCAACCCCCTGAATTTCGGCGAGAGGAACACTCCCGCGGACGCCTCAGCTGAGGAGATACGCGCGATCAACCATAAAATGACCGTACAGGAAGTAAAGTACGCTCTCTACAAGGAGATAGACGAGCACTGGGACCTCATTTCCACACGTCTGGGACAGCCCGACCGCGAGAAAATGTATGCTCTGTTCTTAGGACTGGGGTCGAGAGAATCAACTCTCGGCGAGGGCAAGATAGGCTCTGACCACGAGACCGCCTACGAGGACGGCTGGGGCGTTAACTCCGCCCACGCATACGGCACCTTGCAGACCGCCGTTACGGCCTTTGCGGACTGCGACCCCAAGTTCATGCCAGAGGACAACGTCCCCGAGATGTACCAGTATTCCTTTACCCCGCAGAACTTCTACGACTGCATCATATCCAATCATATGGGTATCAGAAAGATACTCCACTTTGCGGAGATCTGCATGAACCAGCAGGGAATGACCGACTATCAGGTAGTAAGGAACAGCCTCAAGGGCTTCAACACAGGCTGGTGCAACATGGCTGAGGACGACGGCGCCTACGCCACATATGCCGATGAGATATGCGCAATGGCGCAGTTCTACTACTATGAGGGACACCTTTACGACAACGTGTTCACCTGGACCTCTGCAAACGGCGAGAAGATCAACAAGTACCGCACTCCCGACCGCTGGGACTGGTGGGGCGATACCAAGCCCAGCATGGCTCCGATAACCGAAAAGCCGCCTGTTACCACTACAACTACCACCACAACCACTACTACCACAACGTCAACGACCGTCACATCAACGACTACCACTGCGCCTCCCGCTGATATCCTTTACGGCGATACCAACTGTGATGAAAAGGTGGAGCTGGCAGACGCTATACTCATCATGCAGAGCCTTGCAAATCCGAATAAGTACGGACTCACAGGAACGGATCCCAAGCACCTGACTGAGCAGGGCAAGCTCAACGGCGACGTGGACAGCTCCACAGAGGGGCTTACCTCCAATGACGCACTGCGTATACAGGAGTATCTGCTCCACAAGATAAGCAGCCTTGAAATCAGCGCTGACTGACGGATATACAAAAATCCCCGAAGCCATAAAGCTTCGGGGATTTTTTACACTTTCTGCATGAGTGCCACTGCATGGGCGGACATTCCCAGCTTCTCGCCTGTGAAGCCCAGGTGCTCCTCGGTGGTGGCCTTGACGCTGATCTGCGATACGTCGCAGCCGCATACTCTTGCGATATTCTCCCTCATCGTCATTATATGGGGAGCAAGCTTCGGTGCCTGCGCTATTATCGTTGCGTCGATATTGCCTATCTCCCAGCCCTCGGCTCTCACTCTGCGGCATACCTCCGCCATGAGCTTCATGCTGTCGGCGTCCTTGAAGCTGTTGTCGTTATCGGGGAAAAGATGGCCTATATCACCCATGGCCAGAGCTCCCAGCATGGCGTCCATTATGGCGTGGACGAGAACGTCCGCGTCGGAGTGACCGAGAAGTCCCGTAACATGAGGTATCTCAACACCGCCGAGAATGAGCTTCCTGCCCTCAACAAGCTTGTGTACGTCGTATCCGTGACCTATCCTGAACATATCTTTCTCCTTTCGGGGATCATATTACTTCGCCGCCTGCACTGCCGCTTCCTTTTCGCCGCTGTCATGCGATTTTCCGAAAAGCAGCTTCAGCAATACGGGCGTTACTATGCTTGAAACGATTATGAGAAGTATTACCGCCGTGAAGTACGACGAGTCTATTATACCAAGGCCAAGTCCCTTGTTTGTGATGATGAGGGCTACCTCTCCGCGGGTCATCATTCCCACGCCTATCTTCAGACAGTCTGTCCAGCTGTACTTAAAGCATTTCGACACAAGTCCGCAGCCTATGATCTTGCTGATCATTGCCACTATGACAAAGCCTATGGAGAATACTATCATGCTTGAATCCACGCTGCTGAAATCCGTTTTCAGTCCGATGCTCACGAAGAAAACCGGCGCAAAGAACATATAGCCGTTGATGCTGACGCGGCGGTCTATGTACTCGGCATCGCGGACATTGCAGAGGATTATGCCTGCGATATACGCGCCTGTGATATCGGCTATGCCGAAATACTTCTCAGCTACGAAGGCCATGGCAAAGCAGAGCGTTATGGCAATAATTGGGATACGCCTTGTGTGGGCGTGCCTGTCGTCGTAGAACTTGAACACCTTGTATATTATGAAGCCCAGCACCAGAGACAGCACCAGGAAGAGCAGTATCTTGCCCGTTACAAGGAGAGTATTGCTGTCGGGGTCCTTGAAGCCAAGCACAAAGGTGAGAACTATGATACCGATGACGTCGTCGATTATGGCGGCGCTGAGAATGGTCTGTCCCACGCGGGTCTTGAGCTTGCCCATCTCCTTGAGCACCTCAACTGTTATGCCGACGGAGGTTGCCGTCATGATACAGCCGATGAACACCGCCTTGAAGAACTCGTCCGTGCCCACCGAGGCAAAGCCGTATATGCACATATACAGCAGCGTACCGCCTATCAGCGGCACCAGCACTCCCACGCAGGCGATAAGGAAGGCGGCAAAGCCCGATTTTTTCAGCTCCTGAAGATTGGTCTCCAGTCCTGCGGAAAACATGATGAGCACAACGCCTATCTCGGCCATCTGGCCGATGAAGTCATTGGGCTGTACCCAGCCCAGCAGACAGGGGCCTATGATAAGTCCCGAGATTATCTCTCCCACTACCATGGGAGCCTTCAGCTTCCTTGCCAGCAGTCCCGCGCCCTTGGCGCATATGAATACTATGGCAAGATCCTTGAGTATCCTGTAAGTCTCCATTCATTTACATATCCTTTCGCAAATAAAGGGAGCATATATGCTCCCGTCTGCTATTATTATACTATGAAACTTTGCAGTTGTCAACTTTTTATTAAAGCAGTGCAACAATAAAACAGCAATGAATGTATTGCCAAAAAACTGCGGCTGTGGTATAATGCTTTTTATAAAAATAAAACATGAAAGGCTCAATATGAAAAAGTACATCATACCAATAATAATGCTTGCTGCCCTGTGCGGTTGCAGCTCGGAGAGCAAAAACTCCACAGTCACGGCTGATACCACAACAGTTCCCGAAACACAGACTGTATCGACAACCGAAACTGTCACTGCAACTGCCGTAACAACAACTACTACAGCCCGGAATGACGAAGAGGACTATGTCTGGTTCACAAAAGGCGTATACGAAGTCAGAACGGGCGAAAGGGACAATGATCCCGCCTGCGATAACAGATATAACGGTGATTTCTACTGCTTTTTCGATGAAACTCACGGTGAGGTCATAAACGTTTACAGCGGTCTGACAGAAAAATTCACCTGCGAGCAGAAAAAAGACAGGATAATCTTCCACAGCGAATACTATTCGGGAGGAAAATTCAGCTATTCATCGGATTCCAAACTAACTCCCGGCCTTGTCAAAAACGGCAATGTAGTCTGTGGCGGAGAATTCAACAGAACGACCTATTTAAAGCTCGCCGACGTTGATCCCGATACCTTCAACGTCGAAGACTATATCGACGATTACATTATAGGCTCAAACGTCCGGACCGACTTTGAAGAACAGGTGCTCGGGAAAAAGGTTCAGGAAGACGAGGACTATGTATGGGCTGACAGAGGAGTCTATGAGGTACAGATCAAGGCTGAAAAAACGCCTGACAAGCCCTACGATGACAGATTCCGCGGCGAGTTCTATGTGTTCTACGACGCAAACCACGGAGAGTGTTACAGTGCAATTGACGGCATATTGACCGAATTCACCTGTGTGCAGAAGAAAAACAGCATGGTCTTCCACTGTATTACTGTCGGGGAAAACGACTCCGGAGCAATGGATACGGAATATGATGTTGTTTTCTCCAATGATCCCGATGATGAGTATTATGACCACCTGTTTTACGACGAAAACGACAACCTGACACTCGCTTTCTCATCTACAAGCATGAATAAGCTTATAAAACTCCCGGGTGTTGATCCCGATACCTTCAACGCCGAGGACTACAGGGACAACTACGTTGCCAATACGGATCAGCCCAGGACCGTGGGCGCCTATTCCGCTTTAGGAAAAAAGCTCGACTAATCACTGGAACGGTAGCTATTGTCAATGGCTGACAAATATAATGGCTTTAATTAACTAATTTGCATAAGGAATGAACCGTAATATGAAAAAAATACTCATATCAGCATTAGCTCTTACCATGCTCTGCGGCTGTACCTCAAAGGATAACAGCTCAAACAAATCCGCCGAACCCACGGCCGCAGAAGCTATAACAACGACAGCTCCTGCTTCTGCTGAAGCTACGACAACAGTTACCGCAACTACAACGGTTACGACAACAGCTTCCACAACAGAAGCAACTACCACCTCCACAGATAACGATGAAGACCATGTTTGGGTAGACACAGGCGTCTATGAGATACAGCTGAAGGCTGAAAAAACACCAGATAAGCCCTATGACGACAGATTTCTCGGCGAATTCTATGTATTTTTCAGTCCATACAACGGAGAGATAATCAGCGCATTTGATGGCGTAATAAGCGTCTTTACCTGCGAGCAAAAGGAACACAGTATCACCTTCCACTATACGAGTGTATGGAAAAACTCCTCCCTTCCTGTGGGTTATGAATATGATGTGGTCTACCCGGACAAATCCGATGATATCAATTACAGATATTTTGACTTTGACGAAAACGGCGATCTGACACTCTGGAGTTCACCTTCCACTATGGAAAAGCTCATAAAGCTTCCCGACGCCGATCCCCACTCCTTCAACGCCGAGGACTACAAGGACAACTATGTGACCGAGTCTATGCCCCCAAGAGCCGTGGGCTCTTATGCCTGCTGGGGCAAAAAGCTCGGCTGATCACCGAAGATACTATTGTCAATGGCTGACAAATATAATGGCTTTAATTATCTTTTTTGCATAAGGAATGAATATTAATATGAAAAAAATACTCATATCAACAATAGCTCTTACCATGTTATGCGGCTGTGCCTCAAAGGATAACAGTTCCCGAAAGGCCTCGGAACCCACGACTTCTCCCGCCACAGTAGCTGTAACGACAACATCTGCAACAACAAAGGCTGTTACGACAACTTCGACCGTTACAACTACCGCCGCAGAAACCGTCACAACTACCACCTTCACAAACGATGACAAAGATCATATTTGGATAGACGCAGGCGTATATGAGATACAGATAAAGGCTGAAAAAACGCCCGATAAGCCCTACGACGACAGATTCCGCGGCGATTTCTATGTATTTTTCAGCCCATACAACGGAGAGGTAATCAGCGCATTTGACGGCGTAATAAACGTCTTTAACTGTGAGCAAAAGGAACACAGTATCACCTTCCATTATACGACCGTATGGAAAAACTCATCTTACCCTGTGGGATATGCACTTGATGCGGTTTACCCCGACAAAGCCGATGATGTCCTCGATGAACATTTTGACTTTGACGAAAGCGGCAATCTGTTACTCTGGAGTTCACCTTCCTCCCGGGATAAGCTCATAAAGCTTCCCGATGCCGATCCCATCACCTTCAACGCCGAGGACTACAAGGACAACTATGTGACCGAGCCCTCGTTTCCAAGAACCGTGGGCTCTTTTGCCTGCTGGGGCAAAAAGACGGAAGATACGGCAGAATAACCCCCGAAAGCCTGTATCCCCCTGCCTGAGGCGGAGGGATACACATAAACTCTGCATATTTAAGTTGAATTCTGTTGCTACAGTTTTTTCAAAAAAATGCTTGACAAGCCCTTTATGAAATGGTATAATAATTGAGTATCTTGTGTAAACAGGTACTATTATTATCCTTGCCCGCAGTAAGTTGCCGGGCATGATCCCAGAAGGAGGTGTGCTAAATGGCAAAGGTATCCGCTAAGTATGAAGTAATGGTTGTTTTCAGCCTCAAGAACGGCGAGGAGCCTATGAAGGCTCTCGTAGAGAAGTTCAAGGAGAGAATCGAGCGTCACGCCGAAGCTGTTGAAGTCAACGAGGATTGGGGTAAGCGCAAGCTTGCATATCCTATCGAGGACGAGACAGAAGGCTACTATGTGATCTACACATTCCAGTCACAGCCCGATTATCCCGCTGAGCTTTCAAGACGTCTCAACATCACAGACGGCGTTCTTCGTTCACTCGTTACAGTTGTTGAATAATTCTACTTCATTATTTAGGAGGCGGTCAGATGAATAAGGTTATTTTAGTCGGCAGACTTACTGCTGATCCCGAACTGAGACAGACTCAGAGCGGTATCGCTTCATGCAGATTCACTGTCGCTGTGGACAGGCGCTTCGCCGATAAGACCACAGGCGAGAGGCAGGCTGATTTCATCACCTGTACAGCATGGAGACAGACCGCAGAGTTCGTTTCCCGTTATTTCAACAAGGGCAAGCTCATCTGCATAGAGGGCTCTCTCAGAAATAACAACTATCAGGACAGGAATCACCCCGATATCACCCACTACACCATGGACGTGCAGGTGGATAATGTTGAATTCGTGGGCGGCAAGGGCGAAAGCGGCGGCAACGGCGGCGGTTATCAGAACGGCGGCGGCTACGGCGCTCCCCAGAACAATTACAATAACAATTATTCCGCTCCTCCTCAGCAGGCAGCTCCCCAGCAGCCCGCTGCCAATGACAGTATGTCTTACGGCAACCTCAGCGATTTTGAGGAGATACTCAGCGACGGCGACGTTCCGTTCTGAGTACGTTAACTTTACTTTATTACGATAGGAGGAAAAGTCATGGAAAAGGAAAGAAATTCCCGTCCCTCGAAGAAGCCCCGCAAGAAGGTTTGTATGTTCTGTGCTGACAGGATCGAGAAGATCGATTACAAGGATCTCGCTAAGCTCAGAAAGTGCATGACCGAGAGAGCTAAGATTCTTCCGAGACGTGTAACAGGCACTTGCGCTTACCACCAGCGTGAGCTCACAGTTGCTATCAAGAGAGCAAGACATATCGCTCTGCTTCCTTATATCAGCGACTAATCATAAAACTCAAGGGAGGCATTTATGCCTCCCTTTTTGCATATCCGCATATGTAACCGCTCCTTACGGCATCGTAAAAGGAGCGAGTGGGTCTATCGGTCAGCGCCCTGGACTGCCAGCTCCCCGTCTCTGCGGAAGAGAAGGGATATGCACCAGACTGCCGAAATGGCTACGAGAATGTAGACCGCACGGCTTACGACACTGTCTGTGCCGCCTAAGAGCCATGCCACCATGTCAAACTCGAATATACCGACCAGTCCCCAGTTTATTCCTCCGATTATCAGAAGAATAAGAGCTATTTTGTCCCACATATTGAGAACACCTCTTTATTCGGGATTTTGAGACCACTGATGTCGGCCGCAGCCGCGCTTCAGCGGTACACTGCTATTATCGCCGCAAGGATCGGAATTATTCATCCTGAAAGGAGAAAATTATGGATTTTGTTAATATTACGCTTTTTGGTCTTGACAAAAAAACATGGATACTCATTGGTATTGCCGCAGCAGCAGCTCTCCTGCTGATACTCTACATAGGCGTTCACTTCAGCAAGGGCAAGCGCAAGGGCAGAGCTGCCGAGCGCAAGGTGGCAAAGGTGCTGAAGAAGCTGGGCAAAAAAGATCATATCCGTATCATAAACAACGCCTATCTCCCCCTCTACAACAAGGCCTGCGAGGTGGATCACCTTGTGTTCGGCCGTTTCGGTATACTCGTTGTGGAGACCAAGGGCATTTCGGGCTCGGTATCCGGCAGCGGCAAGAACCTCACCCATAAGATAGGCAGCAAGACCCATAAGCTATATAATCCTCAGCTCCAGAACAAAACACATATGGACAATGTTATCCACCACCTGAAAAAGGGCGGCTTCGACAAGACTCCCGTCAACGGTGCCGTGGTGTTCTCGGCCAGGGATATCCAGTTCCCTCCCGAGATCGGCATGGATATCAGGGGACTTGAGAAGTTCTACAACTCCCTCCCCGACGCAGGCTGCAATCAGGACGTGCTGTACAATTACTTCTCTGATATGCAGGTAAAGAACCCCCTGAAGAAGATGTGGATAAGAACACGCAAGAAGAACGACTGACCGTGTAAAGGAGGATATCATGAAAATCAGCAGATTCATAGCGTCGGCAGCTGCCGCGCTGATGGCCTTCCATTCTGTGTCAGCAGGCAGTATCACCTGCCGCGACGCAGAGGCAGCTGACATCCCCGCAGTTACCTTCACCGACTTCGACAGCCGCATCAACGGCGGAGAGCCTATCCGCGGAGTGGATATCTCCTCCGTTATCTCCCTTGAGGAGGCAGGCATGAAGTTCTATGACGATAACGGCAATGAGCAGGATATATTCAGAACGCTTGCAGTTCACGGCGTCAACTATATCCGCGTCAGGATATGGAACGAGCCCCATGACGACAACGGCAACACCTACGGCGGCGGTCACTCCGATCTCGAAACTGCCGCAAAGATAGGCAAACGTGCTGCGGAAAACGGCATGAAGCTCCTTGCGGATATACAGTATTCCGACTTCTGGGCGGATCCCGCAAAGCAGACCCGTCCCAAATACTGGCAGCCCCACGACCACAACAAGCTCAAGGGCGAGATATACAACTGGACCTCATGGGTGCTGAAGTACCTCACCGAGAACGGCAGCGATATCGGCATGGTGCAGGTGGGAAACGAGACCGAGTGCTTCTTCTGCGGCGAAAAGGATATGTACAAGATATGCGACCTGTTTTCCAGCGGTGAAAAGGCAGTCCGCGACTTTGACAGGAATATCCTCATAGCCCATCACTTCGCCAACGCAGGCAACGGCCACTTCGGCTGGTACGCTCAGGTCATGGACGAATGCAACCTGGATTATGATGTGTTTGCCGCCTCATATTATTCCTACTGGCACGGCTCTCTGGATAATCTGCAAAAAACTCTCACCGACATCGGCAACAAGTACAATAAATACGTCATGGTGGCCGAGACCGCCTATCCCTACACCGATCAGGACGGCGACCACTTCGCAAACAGCGTCACCTCCACACATGAGGGCTGCGAGATGAAGTATCCCGTATCCGTGGACGGTCAGATAAAGGCTGTCACCGATGTGTTCAGGACTGTTGCCGGCTGCAACGGCCACGGTATCGGCGTTTTCTACTGGGAGCCTGCATGGCTGGGCATACCCGACCTCTCATGGGAACAGCAGAGGAACAACTGGGACAGATACGGAACAGGCTGGGCTACTTCCTATGCCAAGGGCTATGACAAGGACGTTACTGAATCGGGAGGCTCCTCCTTCGATAATCAGGCGCTTTTCGACTTCCACGGAAAGCCTCTGGAGTCCCTTGATCTCTTCCTGAACATTTACCCGCAGAGCAAGCCCGTCACAACAACGACTACTACTACAACTACTACGACCACAACGACGACTGCCACAACAACTACAACTACGACCACCACTCCCACAATAAAAATAGACGTTGTAAGAGGCGATGTCAACAGCGACGGCGTCATAGATGTATTCGATGTAGTAATGCTGCGAAAGCTGCTTGTCTCCGCAAACAACAGCAGCACCCCGGACGACACTATCGACCTTAACAACGACGGATATTTCAATATTGCCGACTTTGTAAAGCTTCAACGCTATGTTCTGGGATATCCCGACAGTGACCTGACAAAGATCACTGTGACCATGCTCCCTTTTGATTCCGATATATACGATCCGAACAACCGGGCTATCAGCAACTGGTGATTTTCACGCAAAAAAGGGGCGCACACTGTGCGCCCCTGAGCTTTTATTTCACGGTATTCAGTCCTGATCTCATAATAATACCGAAAATATCTCCGGGCTTTTCGGCAATATAGTCCGCGCCCTCGGCCTCCAGCTCGGAACGTCCGCGGAAGCCCCATGCGCAGCCGATACACTCTATGGCTGCATTCTTAGCCGTCCGAACGTCCACATTGCTGTCGCCTATCATGAACACACGGTTCTCCTCGTCCGGCAGAGCCGCGAATATCTCGGTAAGTATAGCAATGTCGGGCTTGGTGGGTCTGTCGTCCCTGCCGCCCAGCACACGGACAAAATCAATATTGGGCAGAAGCTCCGCAATTATGTCCCGCGCTGCGCTCTCGGGCTTGTTTGTGGCCACGGCAAGATAAACCCCGTTCTGCTGAAGCCTTTCCAACGTCTCCTTCATGCCGTCGTACAGCCTTGTCTTGTCCAGATAGTGGGAGCTGTAATACTCCTTGAAAAGGCCGTGGAGCTCCTCGGCCATGTCCTTTCTGTCATCGGGCAGAGCCCTCTCGCACAGTTTTCTTGCGCCGTTGCCCACCATCTTCTTGTAGGCCTCATAGCCGTGGACAGGACAGCCCAGCTGCGTAAGCCCGCAGTTCACAGCGTCGCCCAGATCGGCTATGGTATCGGCTATGGTGCCGTCAAGGTCAAATATGGCAGTTATCATAGCTCCTCCTTATTCGCCCATGAGCTTTCTTATCTCATCGGGAGAAAAAACGTACTCCTTACCGCAGAAATGGCAGCTCACCGCTGTGTCCTTGCCCTCATCGGCTATGGCCTTCAGCTCGTCCCTTCCTATGCTGATGAGAACTCTTTCTGTGCGCTCACGGCTGCAATCGCACCTGTACACGGGAGCGGCTGTATCAAGGACATTGGGCTCAAGTCCCTCAAGGAGCATATTGGCTATCTCCTCGGGAGTTACGCCCTCGTCCAGCATAGCCGATACGGGACGTATCTTAGCCACATTCTTTTCGATGATATCTATGCACTTCTCGTCCGCAAAGGGCAGCAGCTGCACAAGGAAGCCTCCTGCCGACTTAACGGTAAGATCGGGATTTACCAGTACACCAAGGCTGCACACCGTAGGTATCTGCTCGCTGGTGGCGTAATAGCTTGCTATATCCTCGGCTATCTCTCCCGAAACAAGAGGGATAACGCCCACATAGGGCTCTTTCAGTCCCATATCCTTGACTACGGAGAGGGTGCCGTCCCTGCCCACTGCTCCGCCAACGTCAAGCTTGCCCTGCGGATTGAGGGGTATCTCCACCACGGGATTGTTCACGCAGCTCTTTACGTTTCCGCGGCTGTCGGCAACCGCCACAAGCTGTCCCGCAGGACCGCCTCCGTCCACACGGAGGGTAACGCTGTCCTCCTCGCCCTTGAGCATATAGCCCATAAGTGAAGCGGCAATGGTAAGCCTTCCCAGACCTGCTGTCACTACCGCGGAGGTCTTGTGTATACGCTCTATCTCCGATACTATGTCCTTTGCGTCAAGCACCTCTGCAAACGCGGAGCCGTCCGCAGATATTGCTCTGTATAAATTACCCATTCAACTTATCCTTTCAATATTTCTGGCCGCTTCTGATACATCTTGCGGCATAGACTATGCGCTGCTGATCCTCAGCGGGGGGCTCGAAGCTGTCCTCGGCGTATTTCCCCAGCACCTCAAAGTCGCATTCCGCAAGGAGCCTCTCGATATCCGCCTCGCTGTAGGCCTTTTCCGAAAAGCTGTCCGAGCTTCGTGAATAAAGACCGTTTTCCTCGCGCTCGAAGAACTCCAGCTGCATCTTTACCTCAAGGGTATCGGGATCGAGAGTGTTCTCCCATACGCAGTACACATTGTCGGTCTCATAGGTGAAGGTATTGTTCGCCAGCACTTCCCTGTGCTTGTATGGGGTGTTCACGTCGAATATAAAGAGTCCATCCTGCTCGGAGAAGAAGGCCACATTCTCAAAAACCTTCCTTACATCGTCAAGGGAGGCGAGGTGGTTTATGCTGTCAAGAGCGCATATGGTGATATCCACCGTGCCGAACATATCCAGCCTGCGCATATCCTGACACAGATACTGTATAGCCAGTCCGCTGTCGAACTTCTTGTCAAGGGCTATGCCCAGCATCTCGTCGGAGTTGTCCACGCCGATGACGTCGTAGCCCAGACCTGCCATGACCTCGGATATGCTTCCCGTACCGCAGGCAAGATCAAGGAGGATATTCTCCTTTGTGGTCTTGAACCGCTGTATGATGCTGTGGAAGAACTCTCCCCTCTTCCTGTAGTCTATATTTGCGGTGAGCTCGTCATAATAACGGGCAAACGCACTGTATCCGCTCATAATAATATCTCCCGAATAGTATTTATAGTCCCGAAGCCTCAGTATGTGCCTGTGGGAAGCACTACGTCCTTCACATAGCTCTCATTGCCCTGCGCGTCATACTCATAGAGCTTATACATTCCTCTTTGCTTTGTATAATGCCTTCTCTGGCTGAGCTTCAGGCTGCCGCCGGTCCAGGTCAGTATATACATATCGTTCTCCTTATCAGTTGAGAAATCGTCATAGTAAGCGATCTCCTCAGAGTCCTCCATGATAAAGAGCTGATATTCACCGAACCTGTTCAGCTCCTCCCACGGGATATAGCTTCCGCTTGCGCTGTCATAGCGGTAGTAAAGATTCTTCTCGCCGCTTTCCCCTGAACAGCCTGTATATATGGCCAGATCGCCGTGACCGTCAAAGTCGAAGTCGTCCTCACAGAGGATATAGTCCTCGGGAACAGCCATATGGTACCGCCCTATGATCATATACTTTATACTCTCATCTCTTGCGAGTATCCTGCCGCACACCTCGGGCAGTCCGCTTACCTCTATGCTCTGGAGCAGCTCTGCCCCCTTCATATAGTCAACGGAGCTGTCTGTCACGCGGAAATACTCAATATTCTTTTCGGTCTTTATACATTCGCCTGTGGAATAGTCGATACGCTGCCTTTCTTCAAGCACCTTCCGCCATTTATCGTCAAATGAATATCTGTCAACAAAGGGGCCGCCCTCATCAGTGTAATAGCGTGTGCTCATGCTGAGCGGGACAAGTTTGTCTCCCTGCCATTTGTATACGGTGCTTCCCTCATTTGAATTGTCGTTCTGAGTCACGGTGACGGTCTTTTCGTTCTTGTCCGTTTCATAAGTGATGCTCTGAATGTTGAATTTATCGTAGGCAAAGGCCATGGGAAGAGCTTCTCCCGCCTTGACAAAGCCCTTTGCCTCACGGTCGTATACCCAGCAGTCCGCCATGTAGTAGTCCAGACAGGCAAAAATATCGTCATAGCCGTCAAAATTGATATCCACGGACAGAACGCTTTTTCCGTCCCTGAGAGGAATATCAAATTCCACACTGCCTGCGGGCTCTCCGTTGATGAGCATGGTGGCGCCTCTCTCGTTAGCCGAGAGCCTGAAGTCCTCTGCACTCTCCACGGCAGCAGTGGTTTCAGCCGCCTCTGTGGGAGGCTCTGAAATACTCACAGACAAGTCGTTATTGTCTGAACAGCCTGCAAGCAGCAGACTGCCCGCAAGCAATAATAATATCTTTTCCTGTCTCATGGCAAACCCTTTCTTATTCTTTATCGAAATTATCCTTTATGTAGATACCCGAACGGACAAAATGCTCGTTTCCGTCTTCATCATACTCATATGTATCACACTGATTGCTGTCACCGTGATAAAATGTGCGCTTTGTCAGGCGAAGCTTTCCGTCATCCCATATGAAGATATAGCAGTTGTGGTCCTCGTCAAGGGTAAGCTTGTCATAGTATGACAGCTCCTTTTTGTAAGGATCGGCCGCAACTGCGCCCAGTTCATTGAGCTCCTGCCACTCCGTATATCTGTCCGCAGCCTCGTCATAGCGGTAATAAACATATTTGTCATCGCCCCCTGCAAGCACTGAATCCGTCTGTATCCGCAGGTCATTATGCCCGTCAAAGTCATAGTCTTCTTCGAGCAGGAGCACATCGGCACTGTCACTCAGGTTGTTGCTGCTATACGGAAGATATTTGGCTTTTCCGTTCTGCTTTATCCTGTCATAGAGCTGTGGCAGCCCCGTCACATCAATGGACTGTATAAGCTCCCGTCCCTTCATATAGTCCACGGAGCTGTCAGTGGTGCAGAGGTACGGCACATCTGTCTCTGTCCTGAAGCAGGCGCCTGTGTTGTAATTGATATGCCTTCTCTCGGTGATGATCCTGCGGCCTTTTTCGTCGAACTCCAAGACGTCAACCAGACTTTCCGCGTCGTCACCATAGCCTTTTGTGTATTCACAAATGCAGCTCACAGGCACAAGCACATCGTCCTGCCACCTGTATACAGTCTCACAGCTGCCGTAACCGACATTATGCTTCATGGTAAGGGTGCGGGAGGAGCTGTCCGCGTCCATGAGCAGGGCCTTTCCGTCCGCAAGAGCCATTGCCTCAGACCGTGTGAACTCCATGGTATCGGGGACACAGAGCCAGTAAGCTCCCGTGTATACATCATCATAAATGAACAGGTCGTCATAGCCGTCAAAATTGAAGTCCCCGATAACAACGTCCTCCGGCCCCGCAAGCTGTACGTCAGCCTCGATCACGCCGACGGCGCTTCCTCCGCGTAGCACCGTGACACTGCTGCCCTGAACTCCCACCGTGAAGTGGACGGTCTCGTCCTTTCTCCTCGTCGGTGAAGCTATGGTGACTATGGGTTTTGTGGTGGTGGGCTCAGTTGAAGTCGCCGCAGCGGCAGTTGTCTCCGGTTCGGAGGGCACTGAGCTCTTTGCTCCTTGCGAGCAGCCTGAAAGCAGTGCAGCGCTGATGATTGGTATGATGAAATGCTTCATGTTCATATTGCGTTTGTTCCTTTCCTGCTGTGACAAGGGGCTGCGCCGTTATCGGCACAGCCCCTGTATATCCGCTCAGCCGTGAGCATATCCTGTTATTAATCGTTCTGAGGCTGCTCCTCAGTCTCTCCTCCGATGAGATTGCCCTGGCTGTCTCTGGTCTCCCTGAGAGTCTCAAGGCCGTTCTCGTCATACAGGACCGTATCTATGAGCTCGCCGTCGTTGTACTGCTTGACGTATTTTCTCAGAACCAGCAGATTGTACTCATTCCATGAGAAGGTCTTGGCCTCATAATTGAGAGAATCCTTCTTGTCATAGATAGTCAGGCTGTTTTCGGTAGCATTTGGCATTATCTCATAGCCGCGTGAGCCGCCGTCAAAGCCGAGACCGTTGAGCTCGCTCCATGACGAATATATGCCCTTTGTGGGATCATAGCGGTAGAACTTTCCCGTCTTATTGAGGTCATCGGGCTTCTCTATGATAAAGAGATCGGGATAGCCGTCAAAGTCGAAATCGTTGTTCCTTACGATGAAGTCGTTTATGGTCTTTGATGAATCATTGGACATAGCGTTCCTTATGTCTGTCAGGTCAACGTCCTTCAGCACCTGTATGGAGTTTGTGACGCCGTTCCTTGTTACGTCTATCTCATTGGCGCTCTCATTCAGTGCAAAGGAAATAGAGCTGTAGTCCTTCGGGTCTATGGTAGGTGTCTGTGATGTAGGCTGTGGTGCGGTAGTGGTAGTCCTTGGAGCGGTGGGCACAGCTCTTGTGGTACCGCGGGTACCTCCGCCGCCGCCCGAAGCTCTTGTGGCAGGCTGTACGCGGGTCTTCTTGGTGGTGGTAGTAGAACCCGATACCTTTTCTCCTGCGGTCTTTGTGGTGGTAGTAGTGCCGTTCTTGGTGGATGTTTCGTCGGTAGTGACCTCTGTATCCGTAGTCGAGATGTCGCGGGTAGTACCCTCAACGGTACCCGAAACGATGTTTATACGGCTCTCAACGCCGGAGGCGTCGCTTACCTTTCCGCAGCCCGCAAGAAGCGCGAGCATCAATACGGGAAAAACAAACTTTTTCATATTGTCACCTCATAAAACCTTTCTTTTCTCTGTAAAAAAGCCTTCTGTGCCGTTCTTTCAGGCGGTAATGCACAAAAGGGGCGCGGATCCGCCCCTGTGTGAATATTACTTATTCGCCATATCCTTAGCCTTGCAGCACTTCTTATACTTCTTGCCGCTTCCGCATGGGCACGGATCGTTATCGCCTATTTTCTTTGAGCGTACAGGCTCGTCTGTGAAGCTTCCGTCACCTGCGCCTGCATTGGGTGCATCGGGCTTGGCTACCTGCTCACGCTCGGGAGCTTCGTTCTTCTGGAGCTTGACAGTAAGGAGCATACGGATAGTATCCTCACGGATAGACTCGACCATAGCGTCGAACATCTCGAAGCCCTCGTAACGGTACTCGATAACGGGGTTCTTCTGGCCGTAGGAGCGGAGTCCGATACCCTTCTTCAGCTCTTCCATGTCGTCGATATGAGCCATCCACTTGGTATCTACTACCTTCAGGAGGATAACTCTCTCCAGCTCACGCATAACCTCTGAGCCGTATTCTGCTTCCTTGGCCTCGTAGATCTCTCCTGCCTTGGTGCTGAGTTCGTTGACGATATCCTCCTTGGATACGTCGTCCAGGTCGTCCTCGTCGTAGTTGAGGTCGTCGGGACCGATGAGCCAGCCCATGAAGTGCTCCTTGAGACCAACAAGGTTCCAGTCGTCCTTGACCTCGTCATCAACGAGATAGGTGTCAACCGTGCTGTTGATAAGATCCTCTGACATCTTGAGGATGCTCTCGTGGAGGTCCTCTCCGTCAAGCACCTGTGATCTCTGCTTGTAGATGATCTCACGCTGTGTATTCATAACGTCGTCGTAGTTGAGGACGTTCTTTCTTATGCTGAAGTTCTGTCCCTCCACCTTCTTCTGTGAGGACTCGATGATTCTTGTGAGCATCTTGCTCTCGATGGGGGTCTCCTCGTCAACGTTGAGGGTCTTCATAAGGTTCTCGAGGCGGTCGCCTGCGAAGATACGCATGAGGTTATCCTCTACGGAAAGGAAGAAGCAGCTTTCGCCCTCGTCGCCCTGACGTCCTGAACGTCCGCGGAGCTGGTTGTCGATACGGCGTGACTCATGACGCTCTGTACCGAGGATATAAAGTCCGCCTGCCTCCTTGACGGCAACAGCCTTTTCCTTTACCTCTGCGTTGTACTTATCGTAAAGCTCGCGGTAGAGCTTTCTTGCCGCCAGGATCTCCTCGTCCTCGGTATCGGCGAAGCCGATAGCCTCTGTGATGATCTCCTCGGGGATCTCGCGCTTTCTCAGCTCTGCTCTTGCAAGGAACTCTGCGTTACCGCCCAGCATGATATCGGTACCACGTCCTGCCATGTTGGTAGCGATGGTAACGGCGCCGTACTTACCTGCCTGAGCGACGATCTCGGCTTCCTTTGCGTGGTGCTTAGCGTTGAGCACCTCATGCTTGATGCCCTTTCTCTTGAGCATAGCGGAGAGGAGCTCCGACTTCTCGATGGATACGGTACCGACGAGGATAGGCTGTCCTTTCTCGTGGCACTCGATGATCTTGTCTATGATAGCGGAATACTTGCCCTTTTCGGTGGTATATACCTGATCGTTGTGATCGATACGGATAACGGGCTTATTGGTGGGAACAGCGATAACGTCCAGCTTGTAGATCTCCTTGAACTCGTCCTCTTCGGTCATAGCCGTACCTGTCATACCCGACAGCTTTGTATACAGACGGAAGAAGTTCTGGAAAGTGATGGTAGCCAGAGTCTTTGACTCGCTCTTGATCTTAACGCCTTCCTTGGCCTCGATAGCCTGATGGAGACCGTCGTTGAATCGACGTCCCATCATGAGACGGCCTGTGAACTCGTCAACGATGATGATCTCGCCGTCCTTGACAACGT
Organism: uncultured Ruminococcus sp.; assembly: GCF_947301925.1. Taxonomy (GTDB): domain Bacteria; phylum Bacillota; class Clostridia; order Oscillospirales; family Ruminococcaceae; genus Ruminococcus. Next base: position 102,195 of record NZ_CAMYUE010000006.1, on the reverse strand, counting down.
AGTCGATATCGTTCTTCATTACGCCGTTGGCCTTGATAGCCTGATTTATGTGGTGGAGAAGGGTCATGTTCTCGGAATCCATAAGGTTCTCGACTCTGAACGCCTGCTCTGCCTTCTTAACGCCGCGCTGAGTGATAGTAGCGGTCTTGGCCTTTTCGTCGATGATGTAGTCGGCGTCCTCGTTGAGAGCGTCCTGATCCTGCTTGTCGTCCATTTCAACGACTGTGGTAGGAGTAAGTGTCTTTGCGAAGCGGTCAACGATAGCATAGAGGTCTGTGGACTTGTCGCCGCGTCCGGAAATGATAAGAGGAGTACGGGCCTCATCGATGAGGATGGAGTCCACCTCGTCCACGATAGCGAAGTTTGGGGCACGCTGAACGCGCTCCTCCTTGTGAGTTACCATGTTGTCACGGAGGTAATCGAAGCCCAGCTCGTTATTTGTAGCGTATGTAACGTCGCAGTTGTAAGCTGCACGGCGCTGGTCGTTGTTGAGGCCGTGGAGGATACATCCTACGGTAAGTCCCAGCCAGCGGAGCACCTTGCCCATTTCCTCTGCCTGAGTCTTTGCAAGGTAATCGTTAACGGTAACGACGTGAACGCCGAGACCCGAAAGTGCGTTGAGGTATGAAGCTACGCAGGCAACGAGAGTTTTACCTTCACCGGTCTTCATTTCGGCGATACGTCCCTGATGAAGAACGATAGCACCGATGATCTGTACGGGATAGGGCTTCTTCTCGAGGACACGCCATGCTGCTTCTCTTACAGTTGCAAGAGCCTCGGGGAGGATATCGTCGAGGGTCTCGCCGTCCTCCAGTCTCTCCTTGAATTCGGCAGTCTTTGCCTTCAGTTCAGCGTCGGAGAGCTCCTGATATTCCTCATCCAGCTCGAGTACTTTATTCTTTATAGGCTCTATGCGCTTCAGCTCGCGGTTGGAGTAAGCATTAGAACCGAAAATGTTTTTGAATAAACCCATTTTAGTTTTCCGCCTTTACAATCTTAATTATAGTGTGAGTCTGATACATTGTATAAATACACATAATATATTGTACAACAAACGTATTTGTTTGTCAATACCTATGATGACAAATAGCGGACAGAGTCCGCTATTTCGTCAATAATGTCATTTTTTCGCACTTTTCCGCAGATGAATAAGGCGTTTTTAAGGATATATTATCCTTGCAACGCAGCTTCTCCGCGGCAGCTGCGTATCATTTCGCAAACATTGCCAGAAAGCTGAATACCAGGAACGCTCCCACTGCCAGCTCCGCAAAGAAGATGACGGCCTTTACGTTGAACCAGGTCATTTTAACGCTGCCGACCGTCTTTCTGTGCTCAGCCAGAAATCTCTCGCTGTGCCCCGAGGAATAAAACTCCCTTGCAAGGCAGAACCGCTTCGGATTGTCGGGATCGGTGATGATATCTATATCCTCCCCCGCCTCCGCCATGGAGCGCAGCTCCTCCTCGCTGAAGGTGAATCCGCGGTCAAGAACGCCCTTGACCTCCTCGCCGTCTATAGTGTATTTCAGCGCCAGACCCGTGCCGCCGTCGGCGTAGTGCCACAGCTCCGGCTCTCTGCCTGTGCGGCGGTGTCCGCCGTTCCTGTATCTGTGAACGTCTGCCGCGGTATTTACCGTCTGCGCCGTTCCCTTGGTCAGCTTTGACAGAAAAACCGCAAGGGCAATTATAACTGCCGCACCTGCAAGAACAAGTATATGCTCCATAGCCGTCCCTCCTTTATGATGTGTTTATATTATAGCACCCGACAGGCGGTAAATCAAGAGATAACGATAAATTCAGCCCATAGCGCCTATCCCGGTGCAGCAGGAATCTATATCATTCAGCGTTGATACGACCACCGATATCACCAGCAGACTCAGAACAAGTCCTGTCAGAAAAAGCCCCGTCCCCTGTTTATCTTCCTTCCTGTCCTTTGACGTAAACATGACGATTCCGCCGATAATGCACATTATGATAAACGGCAGGGCTATAAATAAAGCTATCCTGATATTCTCCATAGATCTCCTCCTATACACACGCAGGATCTCTCTGCATACATAATAGCACTATAATGCACATTAATGAAGATGTATTCTGTCATTTCCGCAGTGACATTTGTCATTTCCTGTTGCAAAGGAGCCGCAAAACATGATATAATAACGGTGGTGATGAAAATGCTTATGATATCCATTACAGACCTGGACAAAAAAGCCGTCCGCGAACACGCTCACAGGCTTCTCAGGGAATGTCTGAAGCCCCTTGGCGTGAACTACAGCGAAGCTACTCCCTTAACAAAAGGAAAAATGGGCAAGCCCTCCCTTTCGGAGCGCCCCGACATACACTACAATATCTCCCACGCCGACGGCATAGCCGCCTGTATAGTCTCCCGCCGCGAATGCGGCATAGACTGCGAAAAGGTCAGGAATTACCGTCCCAATGTGATGAAACGCGCCTTCTCGGAAAAGGAGCGCGAAATGGTGGAGTCCGCCCCCGAAAATGAGCGTGATATCCTGTTCTTCCGCCTGTGGACCCTCAAGGAGGCCTATGTGAAGGCCATTGGCATAGGTATATCCTATCCCATGAACGAGGTGGAGTTCAGCTTCCGCGGCAATGAGATAATATCCGACCGCAGGGACTGCCGCTTCAGGCAGTACATCATTGACGGAGGCCGTTTCGTAACGGCGGTCTGCGAGCTCGAAGACTCCGACGGAACGGAGAAATGATACATAAAGGCTCTGCCGTTATGTGGAAAACGCTCTCTATCAACGTCTTTGCCTGTGCATATTTCATAAAATAAGCAATGAAATTCAGTCAAATCGGGAAAAATACTCGTTTTCCCTTGCACTGCCGCCGATTATAGGGTATAATATAATGTACAAGCTTCTTCCACCAGAAGTATTCCACAACAGCGGGAGGCTGATAATATGTTCGATAAAACAATGACGTTCTCCGTCAACGAGGACCGAGAAGCAGAGCTGAAGAAAAATCTCACGATAATCTACGACGCTCTCACCCAGAAGGGATACAACCCCGTTAATCAGATAGTAGGCTACATCCTCTCAGAGGATCCTACATACATCACGACCCACAATAACGCAAGGAACCTTATCCGTCACATCGACCGTGACGAGCTTTTGCAGGTGCTTGTAAGGTCATATCTTAACGCATAATAAAAAGGACGGTCACGAACCGTCCTTTTGTTTTTTATAAGTTATCTCAGCTGCCGTAAGGCCTGAAGCATATATTCAGGTCAACGTCGCCCTCGATGCCGGGGATATGTCCCGTATTTGAATACTGCCAGATCTTGAAATCATAGTAGTACGAAGGCTTGTCGCCGTACTCTGCCAGCCAGAAGTCGTAGTCCTTTATCCTCGGGAGATCCAGCTTGTGCATGGCTGTTCCCGTGTTCTGGTAGACCATGGGAGTGTAGCCCGAATCCTTTATCCTCTCGCAGAAAGCCACGCAGCAGTCCGCAAGAGCCTCAACGCTGACGTCGTCGGTACGGGCGCTGTCGGTATGTACTATCTCCCAGTCGTATACAACGGGGTAAGTGATATCGTAGGGAGCAAGAGCGTCTATCATGGCGTCTGCTTCCTCAACAGCCTCGTCTGCGTTGGTAGCCTGAGAGTAGAAATAGGCTCCCACCTTTATGCCTGCCTTCTGTGCGCCCTCGATATTGCGCTGGAACGCTGAATCGTAGGTGATGATACCGTCGCCGTAGGTGCGGTAGCCCACACGGATAAATGCAAAATCTATATCCGCCTGCTTCACCTGCTCCCAGTCTATCTCACCCTGGAACTCCGAGATATCTATTCCCGTGGTGGATATGACCTGACCGTTCTCCTCGTAGTATGCGTAGCCGTTCCTCATGGTAAGGCCGTCCAGGTTGAGAGTGCTCGCAGGCACATCTCCGTATATGGGCACGAATATCTGTCCGTATGTACTGTCGTTCATAAGGAGCTTCTTGCCGTCCAGCTGATAGAACGACTCCTCCTTGTCGATGACTGCCCTTCTGCGTACCTGTGGCTTATCCGGATCAGCATTAGCAGGTACGGCGTCGTTCCTGCCCTTTATGAAGCCCACCCAGATCAGTCCCACCGCAAGGAGCAGTATGATGACCGCTTCCAGTATGGCAATGCTCCTGAAGCGTATACGTTTTTTGTTGTCTGCCATTTTGTCCTCCATTGTTTTTTATATTTTTGTAAGTATATGATACCACATTTTCCGACCTTTGTAAACATTATTTTTGCTGTATATGATAACAGTTTTGTCACTTTCGGGGGTTTCACAGAATTTTCAGAAAAAAAACATTGATTATTGCACGGCAATGGTGTAAAATCTATATGCAGAAAAAAATCATGAACGGAGGAATATCATGGATTACACCTACAAAACGAAGAAGGTCTGTGCACAGGAGATCAGCTTCAATATCGAGGGCAGCGTCATCACAAATATAAGATTCGTGGGAGGCTGCAACGGCAACCTCAAGGCACTGTCAAAGGTGCTTGACGGCTGGACAGTGGAGGAGATAGAGGCAAAGCTCAAGGGCAACACCTGCGGCATGAAGCCCACATCCTGCGCAGATCAGCTCTGCGTGGCAGTCCGCGAGGCCTACGAGGCACAGAAGAACGCATAAGACCATATATATCCGATCCCCGCAGCAGACCGCCGCGGGGATCTTTTTGTCTGAGTATAGCCTCTCACCGGCTGACGTGCCCTGATTTATCCATCATTTTTGCGTCTCCTTACTTTTTCCTCCCCACAAAATCATTTATCCCCGCAAGGAGGGTAAAGGCCACCTTTCCGCGGTATTCCTCCGTATTCAGCAGCGCTGCCTCATCGGGATTGGACATGAAGCCGCACTCCGCCATGACCGTTGGGTTCTCGCTGTAATAGCAGAGAAAGAGCTCCTTTCCGCACAGCTTTATCTCGCGGTCGTTTTCGGGCTGAAGAAGCTCCCTGAATCTGTCCTGGAGCGCCCTTGCAAGAGCTTCGCTGGAGCTGTTGCTGCCCGAGTAGAACATCTGCGCCCCTTTGAATCTGGGATCGGTGAACTGGTTCTGGTGTATGGAAACGCATACCGCGTTATCGCTTCCGTTGAACACTGCAAGGCGGTTATCCATATCCGAGCTTTTCTGCGCGGCGATACCCTCTATCCCCTCATCGTGGATAGATCTGTCTGTATCTCTGGTAACTCTGACCTCGTAGCCGCTGACCTCCAGCAGATCGCGGAGCCGCAGCAGTATATCCAGGTTTATGCCTTTTTCGGGAACACCCTCCGCAGATGTGCAGCCGCCGTCTATGCCGCCGTGCGGCGAATCAACTAAAACTAAGTCGCGTTTTTGGCTTAAAACAGGCATTTGTACATATATTATATCATGTATTTTTTATTTGTCAAGAGTAAAAAAGATCCATAGAGCGAAAACTCTATGGATCACATTCTCAGATATGGTTTGCGAGATAATCATAGGTATCTCTGATATAATTCATGATAGGATCAAGCTTTACAAGCAATATTGTTCCCGGTATTCTGACTCCCGCTGAAGCGGCACCGATTGCTTCAATTATCTTTTCACGTTTTGGAAGATTGGCTTTCAGAATCGTTCTGCATACATCATTAGCAAGGAAGTTGTCTGTGAAGATATTTCCTTTTTCGGCATCTATCCTCGGCACACCTGTTGCAATAAGTCCGAGATTATAATCAAAATACGGAGCAAGCCCGATAATTTCACCTGTGGTGCTGTTCCGCAGAACTCCTGCGTTCTGATTATGACGGTCGTCATTATGGAGCAGAGCGTCATAGAATATCATCATAACATAAGGCGTTATCAGCTTTTCATCAAGTCTCGGAATTATATATTCAGGCTCGTCATGATCGCTGAAATAATTACAAAAGGGCTCGAAATCCACCTTTGCATTATCAGTAAAATCTTTTGATACAATAAAATCAGAAGTAATACCTGTTTCCTCAGAAGTATAGGACATCCGCTCATACTCAGCAACATTTACGCCCATAGCCTTGAGGAAAAGATAGGCATAGTATTCGCTGATAAGCTCTTGTGTATTTCCCTGTTTGAACATATACCAAGCATCATCGATATATCGCCATGCCTTTTCATAGCTGCCTACTGTACCAAGCTCTCTGTAGCCCGAAGTATCTCCGCTGTTTGAAGCAGAAGCACCATAAAGTGCTATATCAGCAAGCTCCTCATTATACTTTTTCAGCGAACGATAGTCCAATGTTTCATCAGACCGCTGTATCCACCAGTTATCGGTAATAGAGATTCCGTGTCCGATATCTATTACCTGACCTAAATCATCAGGAGTACGCAGTCTCAGAGCCTTGAACAGCTTTCTCGAATGGGAGCGGTGAATATCAACTATTCTGTTATCCAGCCATATTTCAAGCGGCATTCCTAATACAAAACAGGCAGGGCAAAGCGCCTTGTCAAGTATTTCCGATATTCCGTTTTCATCTGCAAGTGCAATAATCTTATCTCTGTGCATTACCTTATAACCCATTTTATCACGCTCCTCCTCAAATTGTACGCTGTACGATACAAATATCATTATTTTTATTATATCACACCATATAGAAGTTGTAAACATATTTTCATAAAAATAACGGTATGCCGCATAACAGCATACCGTTATAATTTCCAGTGAATATGAATCTCGCGCTCTCCGTTCTTGCCGCTCTCTCCTATTTCGACATAGTCAATGAACTCGTCGGCGATATTACGGTCAAGCTTGTCAAAGTGAGTATACTGCCTGATCAGAGCCTTCTGCCCCTCAGCATTCTCCTGACGCTTTCGGCAGACCGAAATCAGCTTACTTACCTCTGCTACCTGTTCCGCAAGATCGTTCTCCTCATCGTTTAGACTCTTACGGAACATTGCATAGTCGTCATCTGACAATAATCCGTCAAGCTTCTCCTTGTACACCTTAACAAGGCGCTCCTTAGCTGTTTTATGCCTGTCTTCAAGTGTACTGAGTCTGCGATTAAGCTCCTTTAGCTGTTCGGAGTGAATATCCGCAAGCTTAATCTCGTCAGCATTGCAGAACTGCTCCACGATTATGTTAAGCTCGTCAAGGATATGCTTTTCGAGGATAAGACCGCTGATACTTGATTTATTGGGGCAGTTCATTGCGCCAGTCTTATATGTGGCGCATTGCATACCATAGTACTTTATGGTCTTTGCCTTGTTATAATAAATATTCCGTTTCATGGGACGTCCACAGCAAGCACATCTTACCTTGCCTGACAGCGGTGGGAGCTCCTGTGAGCGTTTTCCCACTCTACCATGGCTGTTAAGACGTTCCTGTGTGCGTGACCATGTTTCAGCGTCGATTATCTGCTCATGGGCATTCGGTATTCGTACCCATTCCGCCTGCTCCACCTGCTTACGCTTCTTATTTTTGTAGCTGATGTGGTGAGACTTCCCCTGCACAAGCGTCCCGGTGTACACCTCGTTATGTAAAATCCTTGCAACAGTTGACTGCGTCCAAAGCCCATGTGCATTGCTTGTATCAGCATTAGTATTAACGTACTTTGAGCCCTTCTGACGCTTATACTCAGTTGGACTTACGATACCGTCGGTATTCAGCTCCTGAACTATCCTGCGGTAGCCCTCGCCGCTGACATACATATCAAATATTATCCGCACAACAGGTGCGGTCTCCTCGTCGATAACGAGGTGGTGCTTGTCCTCGGGATCAATTTGATAACCGTATGGCGCAAAAGAGGCTATAAACTGCCCCTGCTCTCGCTTATAAGCGAGGGTACGCCGAATTTTCGAGGAAATGTCCTTGACGTACATTTCATTATAGGCACTAGTGAACAGCCGCATCGTGGAATAGCTCTCGTTCTCCGTATCAGCGTTGTCAGCAACTCCGATAAAGCGTATGCCCCATTCAAGAAATTTGTCGTTGATGTACTTTTCAACGATTACAGTATCACGGGAAAAACGGGATTGGTCTTTGCACAAGACGATGTCGATTTTTCCAGTCTCGCAGTCCCTGAGCATACGGTTGAATTCAGGACGGCTGCGGTCAATGCCACTGTACCCGTCATCAACATAAATGTCATATATCTCCCAGTCGCGCTCATGACAGTAATCACGAAGCATTGCCTTTTGATTCTGTATACTTGCGCTTGAATCATTCTCTGCCTTATCCTTGTCTTCTATGGACAAACGACAATATATAGCTACCTTCGGCATTGACCTCACCTCCTTGTTTTAATATGTTTTTGTTCAGTTTGTTCTCTTCACCTGACGGTTTACGAGCTTCTCTATCTTCTCTGTGACAGCTTTTTTCAAACGCTCGATATCAGCCGTTTTGAAGCTGCTTTTGGTATATATTTTATCATCCATTATTTATCACCTGCCTTTCAATTGTATTCGAGACGATCATTATATATGTTATGCTTGACCTTCTTACCTCAACAGGATATAATATAATTGTAAAGACACTTAAATAAAATAAATAGAAAGAATCCCCTCCGATTGGAGGAAACGTTATTCTTTGAAATATTTTAGTTCTGTTAACAACAGTAGAGAAAAAGTCATTTGTAATACTAAGATGCAGCATAAACAAAAACGCCATAAAAAATACAGCATATTTCATATAAAACGAATATTTTAAAAAATGTAGAAAAAGCGCGTAGTTTTTTCTTCTCATATCGTCTAATAAGTGAAAGCACAGGAAAAGCTTTCGGAAAGGAGTTTGTCAATGGATAACGGTGCAAGTAGCTACCGCCGTTTTCGTGACAATAGTGATGTACACGGATTAGATGAGATAATAATAGAATACTGCGATGGTCTGATACTTTACCTGGCAAGCATAGTCGGGAATGTTCAGAAAGCCGAAGAGATTGCCGAAGATACTTTTGTCCTGCTTGGCACAAAAAAACCGAAATTCAAGGAAAAAAGCTCGTTCAAGACATGGCTCTATACCATCGCCAGAAATCTTGCGGTAGATTATATTCGCAAAGATTCAAGGAAGAACTGTATTTCTATTGAAGATACACCTGAAATGATAGATGATGAAACTGCTGTTGAAGAGGCTTATATCAGGAAAGAACAACAGATTATGATACATAAGGCAATGCGAAAACTCAATCCGAAATATCAACAGGTGTTATGGCTCATTTATTTTGAAGGATTTAGTAACAAAGAAGCTGCAAGGATCATGAGAAAGAGCCTCCGCAGCCTTGAATCCATTCTATATCGTGCTCGTAAATCACTCAGATCACAGCTTGAAACGGAGGGGTTTGAATATGTTGAGACATGAAGAGATGATCGAGAATGTACACCGCCGCATAGCTCAATATGAGGAGGAAAAGAAAATGAAGAACTCTAAGTTAAAAAAACTTTTTTCTGCAAAAAATAATAAAACAGAAGCCACAAATGAAGATGAATACACCGAGGAAGTAACCGGCACAGATAATATAAATTCCTCGAACAACACGCTGCGTATAGTAAGCTCATTGGCTGCCGCTGCTGTACTTGTAACGGGATTAGGTGCTACAGGTTTCCTGCTCCACAAAAATAAGGCTAATAAATCAGCTTTAGCCGAGAAAGATGTTTTTTACACAGAATCGACCGAGTCTGATAATATAGTTGATTCCGGCGCTGTTGCTCCATTCGTTGATTTCAAGCAGGTATATTTCGGATTATGTAGTCTCAATGAGTCATATGACGAAGATTCAACTGATTATTCATCTGAAACATATGATAAGCTCGCTGTATTCTTGAATAATTTTACCTGGGGCGAAGGAAACGATATCAAAGAAATGGATATCCCTGATTTCAATAACTTTGAAGGCGACGGATATAATGGCAAGGGATATGCGATCAGTTGGCGAAAGGGTGACGTATGGTTTTATGTCTATGTGACAGAGAACGGAAAATCATATTATTTAGCCAAAAAATGTCAGCCTGACGGCAACTGCTTTAATTATCCTATCATCGAAAGCTCAGTATATAATATTGATTATGAAGCTCTTGATAATGGCATACAGGATATCCTGAGCAGTGACGTTCCCGATACAAGCGAATATCTCTCTAAAAGAGATAAAATGTATCTCACTCAGGGCGAATTCCGGAATGGTATTGTAGAACGCTGTAAGAGATACGATTCAGAAGCATTTATTTCCGATGTTCAAAATTCATACAACGCTCTTCAGTGCTTCCTCAGAGATGATTTCGTTGGTATGCTGCAAAAAGATAAGTCTATCGAATATAACAGCAATGATTTGCTCTTTACTGTTGCCTGCTATTATAAGACAAGCAGCACAACTACCCGCAGATTGACATACTACATCAGCAGCAATGGTGCTGCCAACCTCTGTGAATATGAGTTGACCGAATACGGTGATATCCCTACAGGCTGTTCAGACTACTATATCGACATTAAAGAGTTTGAGACTGTACTCAAAGACATTGCAAGCGGCAAGTACGATGATAAGTATTCCATCGAGGCAAAAACAACCACAACAGCAGTAACTACATCTACAACAACTACAGCTGAAACGACTACAGTTACTACTACCGAACAAACTGCACCTCCTGAGGAAGAACCGGAAGATGAACCTGTAAAAACAGAGCAGACTGATGAAGAGCTTGTAAGAGAGTTTTATATGTCAGAACATAATGGTTGGGATGGTTCCTATGAGGGCTCTTACGAGGCAATGGATGAAAACGGAAATATGGTCGATTACAAGAACGAAATAAACTATATGCTCCATAAAGCTGAGATAGTACCATTTGAAAGGGTACTTGGTCCAATTGTCGATGAAGAAGACGCTATCGAAAAAGGCAAAGAGATATTGCTCAACCTCCGAGGTCAGGAATATATAGATAATCAAAACAAAGAATATATAGTAAAACCTAATGGCATAACAGTATACAGAGACAATCCTATATATGTAGCAAACTATCATGAGGACTATGACATATGGGTATTCTATCCTACGTTATTTTCAGGTTCGTCAGAGGACGGAAAATATCATATAGCAACCCCTGGCACCGTTCCGTTCTTTTATATCCGCGGCTGTGACGGCAAGCTTTTAGCTTACTGGGGATAAAACTGAATTAAAAACAAAGCTCCGCATATCGCGGAGCTTTTTCATGTAATGATATATCGGTTCTGATTTATGTATTTACATGGTATAAATGATATGGTATAATAGGTTACAAGAAACAAAAAAAGGATCTATATATGGCAAATCAAGAGATTATTGACAGAGACACGTATAAGAAGATCAAGAAGATGAACCGCGAGGAGCTTACAAAGTTCATTCTCCAGTATGGAGACGAGCTTCTCGGAGAACAGGGCAAGACAATTGATCTCCCGGCTCTTGAGGCAGAACTCAGCAAGATAAAAGGTATCGGAGGTAAGCGCCTTGAAGAGATAATGGCTGTCATAGAAAAGTTCTTGGATGTTGAATAGACAGGAGGTATACTATGAATTGTAAAAGAATAGTAGCAGCGTTGATATGTGCTGTAATACCGTTGGGAACGACAGCACTTTCGCTGGGAGTACCTGTAACTCTTTCGGCTGAAGCTGCAACCATAGTTGACAGCGGCAACTATGGTGAGAATATCAGCTGGCAACTGGACAGTGACGGTACCCTGGTAGTCAAAGGCAAGGGAGATATGGGCGATGTAGGTCCTGTCAAAAATACTCCGTGGGTAAAAGAAAGAGATCTTATAAAAAAGGTGGTTATAAGCAAAGGGATAACAAGAGTCGGAGATCAGAATTTTAATTCTTGTAAGAACCTTGTGTCCGTTACCCTTCCCGATACTCTGAAAACCATTGGCTTTGTTGCGTTTTCTGAATGCAGCGCTCTCACTTCCATCGTAATACCCGCTTCTGTGACGGTAGTCGAACATGAGGCTTTTAAGTCCTGTAGTAATGCGGAAATAACGATCTCCTCAACAGCCACAAAGATAGAAGGCGGGGCTTTCTCAGGCACCAAATGGGAGGAAGAGCAGCTTGAGAAGTCGCCTTTTGTGGTAATAAACGGTGTTCTTCTTGCTGCAAGAATCGATACGGAAAAGATTGTCATACCTGACGGAGTTGAATGTATAGGTCGGAGATGTTTTCAGGGTTGGGGATATTGGTCAGTAACAGAGGTCGTTATCCCTGATTCGGTGAAGATAATAGAAAGCCGTGTTTTTGAGGGATTCAGATCACTGAAATCGGTGACAATACCCGAATCGGTAGAGAAAATAGAACCGAGTGCTTTTCAGAGCTGCAATTCTCTTGAAAAGGTCTGCATACTTAATCCCGAATGTGATATAAGCGACATGAATTCGACCTTTACCAACGGTGCCGGTTATGCCTATACAGGTATTATCAAAGGATACAGAGGCTCTACTGCCGAGGCTTACGCCAATAAGTATGATCGCATCTTTGTACCCGTTGATTCTGACATGGGAGATGTGAACTTTGACGGGAATGTAAACGCAGTAGATGCTTCATCAGTTCTTGCTTATTATGCACTGACCTCAACAAATCAGGACAGTAGATATGATGAGGAGCAAAAGCTTGCAGCAGATGTTGACCACGACGGAGATATCAATGCCGTAGACGCATCGAGTATTCTTGCGTACTATGCGTATGTATCGACTACAAAAGACACTCCTATGTCAATGGAAGAATATATGAAAAAGAACTAAGAAAATATACTAATTTGATGACCGCCCTTTAACGGGCGGTCCTTCTTTTATCTTGACAAATGTATCTTCATATGATATAATCGTGGCAGAACATATATTCCAATCTCGTTGTGCTTGGAGGTGAGTTGCATGTGTATGTCATTGCGTATAGAACCAAAGTAAATGGCCGAAGTACTCATAAAAATAAGAAAAATGCCCTTTGCTCAGGAAATGTCAGTAAAGCTTGGAAAGAGCCTATCCATGTCCGGTGACTTGTATCCGTCAGATATAGCACCTGTTCTTGCGTCGAACAAGCAAGGAAAAATAGCTATATTCCCTATGGCATGGGGATTTACACATAAAGCAACTCCAAAGCCTCTTGCAAACTGCCGCATAGAGACCGCTGACAGAAAAACTATGTGGAGAGACTCCTGGTACAGGCGAAGATGTGTAATTCCTGCCTCTTGGTATTATGAGTGGGGATATCCTGTATATGAAAAAGACAGTCGCAGTATGGTCGGGCACCGGAATACTAAAAAGGTCAAGTTTGCTATTCAGACCGAAGGCTCTGATATAACGTATATCGCTGGTTTATATCGATATGAGGAACACAGCGGTATGCAGATCCCTATGTTCACTGTGCTCACCAAAGAAGCAGTCGGTATTGTAAGAGATATACATGACCTAATGCCGCTTATACTGGATAAGGAAGACGTGAAGGACTGGATACGTCCTGACAGAAATCCCAGTGCTATAGTTGAGAAAGTAAAATCAGTTTATAAGAAAGCAGCTCCCTTACGGGAGCTGCTTCTTTTATTAGCTTTGTATCACTACTCTATTTCGTGTGGTTTTCTGTGTGTTTTTTATGTTATTAAAGTGCTTATACAGAATCACAGCTGCTTTCAGAATATAAGAAAGCCACCTGAATATCGGTAAAAATTCGCAATACAGGCAATTTGTTTTTCGGCGTGGTTGACAAAACCCGAACCTGCGACTTGCTCAATGTTGGTCAGAAATAAGTCTTACTGCTCGCATTATTCCTTATTTCTTCCCTTCGCAAATAAACTATACTAATCTGGCGCATCGGATTTGCAACAATACAATATCAACATAAAAAAGTCAAGAGCAACATTTAGAAAGTCTGGATAGCTTCGCAGCAAAAATATTGACATACAGAAACACAACTGATATAATTTATTGTAGTATATATACTGTATATATTTTTGATATAGGAGGTAAATTATTATGAAAATCAAGGGGGTTATTTCAATTCTTGCTGCACTTACTGTCATCACAAGTTCTGTAGCAACTGTGCCGTTCAATGCGGCTGCTGAGACAGTTTCAGAAACAGAAGCTGCTGTGGAATATAATTTCGATAGTGCTATGTACAGCGAGACGGAAGACGGCGTTACATATAATATCTTTAAAGGCGGATATGCAGCCGTTCATTATGTCAGCGATCATAATATTGAGGAATTCACAGTTCCCGAGACTATTGACAATACGCCTGTTGTAGGTATAGAATGGGGTGCATTCAGGGACTGTTCCAAGATCAAAAAGCTGACTCTAGGCAAGAATGTAAGCGTTTTTGACTGGAATGATATAGCAGAGCAGACTATCGAGGAAATAGCTGTTATCGAGGACAACGAAGCATTTACAGTTGTTGACGGTATACTTTACAGCAAAGATATGAAAACAGTTATTGCTTTCCCACCTTCAAACAGTGCAACTGAGATAAAGATAGCCGATGAAGCAGAGACAATAGATCCTTATGCTTTTATTGCGTGTCATAATCTTACAAAGATAGAGGTAAGCAATAACGTAAGAGAGATAGGCGTCGGTGCTTTTGCAGGCTGTATCAATCTGATCTCTGTAAATATCCCTGACGGTGTAAAAGAGATAAATCAGGATACATTTATTGGAACAAAAGCTCTGAAGGATCTCAAAATACCGGATTCTGTTGAGAATATTTATTTTGAAGCTTTCAGGGACTCCGGTGCTATCGTTGTTGAGGACGGTATTCACTACGTTGACAAGTGGGCTGTAGGCGCAGATAACGATATAGAACGTGCTGATATACGTGCAGATACAGTTGGTACTATCGAAGGCCTTTTCAGTGAAAAAAACAATCTTAAGGTAATAACAGTTCCTGCATCAGTCAGACATATTGGCAGATTTCTTGCCTTGGGAATTTATATGCCTCTGGAACTGGTCGTATTTAACTGTTCTGCTATTCCTGCAAGAAGCATTTCCTGCCCGACTGTAAAGGAAGTATGGATAAATGACCGCGACTGTAAGATAGAGGATGACGCAATTACTATACCTTCATACTGGAGAGAACCTAAGGAAGCTCCGGAGAGCAAAACTGACATAGATGAAGAAAACGATTATACTGTAAAGCACACTCGCGTTACTTCTGCAAATGTAGCGGCAAATACTCTGAAGGCTATAAACACTTCTCTGGTAGAGCTTGATGAGGATATTGCCCCGTCGAGCGCGACAATAACCAAGATAGGGCATTACATGGAGAAAGCCAATAAAACAAACCTGAATACAGATGATACCTCTGCAAGTGCAGAAGTTCAGCCTGTAGAGAAGGTATATTCCGCACCTATCAAGATAGGCAATCCTGCAAAGTATGATACTATAATCCGCGGATTTGAAGGCTCTACAGCTGAGGAATATGCACTTAAATACAGAAGAGTATTTGATGCCTTTGAGCCTTTGAATGTACTTGTCGGCCCTGAAATTGTCAAGGATATGGATAACGGCGTTGATTACTGGGTATACAGCAGCGGATACGCTACTGCTCAGATAAGCTCGGGCAGAGTCACATATGGCAAAGAGGTGCCAAAGGAGATAACTATCCCTGCCACCGTAAACGATGTACCTGTGAAAAATTTAAAGGTATTTCAGGGTAAATCCGATATAGTACATATCCCTGCAACTGTTGAGAAATATGTATGCCTTGTAGATGCGGCTGAGGACGGTATCGCTTATTACGATGTAGCCGAGGATAATCCTTATCTTATATCTGTTGACGGTATAATCTACAGCAAGGACATGACAAAGCTCATAAAAGTTCCGTCAAGATATGCGGGCAAGAAGATAGTTGTTCCCGACGGCGTAAAGACAATTGAGAATTTTGCTTTCTTCAGCCTTGATAATGTTGAGAGCATCGAGCTCCCGGACAGTGTTGAGATCATCGGCAGATGTGCTTTCAGTGCATCAAGAAAGCTTGAAACAGTAAAGCTTTCGGAAAATCTCGATATCCTGAGCGATAATGCATTTTCAGGCTGTACCTCACTTAAAAATATAACTATACCCGAAAGCGTGAATTACGTGGGCTGTGAAGCCTTTACCGAAACTCCTGTAGTTAAATATGAAAAAGGTCTGGGATATCTGGACGGTTGGTTCGTTGGTCCGGAACACAGCCCGGCTAATTATCCCGGAAGTATCAATATAAAGGAAGGTACTGTGGGCGTTGCAAGCTTCGGTGCATCAGGCAATGTAACTATCCCGAGCAGTGTAACAAAAATGAGCTGGGAAATGATCGCTGAGAACAGCGCAGGCCTTGTAAGAGCCGATGTTTTCTCTCATGTACTAGATTATGATGCTTTCAAGAATGCTGTATTTCTTAAAGATATCTATATCTATGATCCCGAATGTGAGATATGTGCAGGCGATCAGACAATGCGCAAGATCCATTATGAATGGAGCAGTGGTCTCGTAGGACTTCAGGAGGTAAGATATCACAAGCTGTATTCAGATGCAAGAACATATGCTGAGGAGCTTCAAGAAGTCAAGGGCAGGACGCTTGCCGAAACTGTTATCCATGGCTATGAGGGCTCTACCGCTGAGGCTTACGCTAATATGTACGGCTTGAAATTTGAGGCTATAGACGATACCAAGCTGTATAAGAACGGCGATATCAACGGTGACGGACAGTTCAATGTAGGCGATCTTGTTCTCATGAACAGGTATATCCTCGGTACTTATACATTCAATGAAAAGCAGTTCAAGTCCGCTGACCTTAACGGTGATGGAAACGCTGATATCTTTGATGTGACAGAGTTCCGCAAGAAGATACTGGCAGACTGATAAATATAATAATAGCCGCTTCTGACGTTAATGTCTGAAGCGGCTATTTTAATTTATAATTGTAGAAGCGAGTTTCGCTCGGTCTGCTTGGTTAGGAGCTGACTGGCGAGAGTATAAGAATCCGAAACCGGAACCGCTTGTGGGTATCATCGGCACAGTAATGATCGGGGGTGCCGTCTGGGCCTGTGGCATGTACCGTCAGATATGCAAGGGCATCTGGTGGGAGGACAATATTCCTGATGGCAGTCGTGTTTACAGTACTGCTCCTCCATGATAAGAAGAAATCGCCAGAGACTGAACAAACAGGAAAATGCTCCCGGTTGAGAGCATTATGTATTTCAGAATAAACCTATAACCGCATAAATAGTACAACATCGCTCCTCTGCTCGGGGAGCGATGTCATTTAAATGAACTATGTTTAAGTTGATTCGCCGTGTCCTGCGTCCAGCACGATAACGGGAATCTCGGTATCCGTATCGGTCAGTGCCGCGGGCAGCGCAGCGTTTTCGGCCCTTTCCGCCACACGGGAGGCTCCGTAAAGCGTGAACAGCGCAGCGCCGCACAAAACGGCTCCGCTGAATATCTTTCTGTGTGCTTTTTTCATTAGTATCTCTCCTTCCGCAAATGCGACGCTTCGTCACTGAATGATATTCACCGCAGGGAAGGATTATTCCCGTTTCACCCATATACCGCAGCTCCGACTATACAGACAGCAAAAAAAGCACATCTTCATAAAAATCAACAATTTTCGACTTGCCTTGTTGTGAAAATCAGTGTAAAATCATTATAATGGAAAGTATATGCTTTTCACTTGACAGGTACATCAAGCATTACAGAGAGGTGGAATGAATAATGAACAAAAAGATCAAAAGAATAGTCTCAGCACTGACAGCAGCTGCCTGCATAACAGGAGCTCCCTCAGCTCTCGGCTTCAGCAGCCTTGCTCCTCTAACGGCAATGGCGGACAGTGGGGAAATAAGCGGCGAGATCGACGGCTACAGCTACAGAGTCTTTAAGAGCCAGGAAGAAAGTCTGTGCAATTATGAAAACAGCGGTACCAACGGCTTCACTGCCGAGTGGGACGCCAAATACGATGTGACTGTCACCAAGGGCATAAGCTATGAAAATCAGGGCATAAAGGCCTATCGTGTATCGGAATACGAAATAGACTACGAGGCTGATATCACCACTGCCGGAAACGCATATATCGGAATCGGCGGCTGGTTCACTGATCCGCTGATATCCTTCAATATAGTTGAAGCCTATGGCGACTGGATGCCTCCCGGAGCAGAAGGAGACAACATACAAAAGCTTTCCACTGCTTTCATTGACGGCAAGTACTATCAGATCTATAAATGCCAGCATGGTGTCCGCGAGAATGCTTACAACTCATACTGGAGCGTCTGCATCAACAAGCAAATGGAGCTAAACCACAGCAATCATGTAGCAGGCACAGTAAACGTTGCAGAGCATTTCAAGGCGTGGAGCGAAGCAGGCCTCCCTCTCGGAGACCTTTACGAGATCGATTTCCAGCTTGACGCATTCAATAGCACCGGCTCCATGGAACTGAAGCGCATGAATACATACAGAACAATATCCAATGACTACGTTTTCGGACCCAAGGGTCAGGAGAAGGCCTATCCCAAGCATGATCCCCTCCCTGTAGGCGACGACGGCAGCATAATAACTCTGGATATGGAATGTGAAGATTTCAAGGCAGGAACCGAAGGCAACTGTACGGCAGCACTCACCGACGAACAGGCCTACAGCGACGATCAGTCCATGCAGATAACCGCAGGCGACAGCGGAGCTTTCTGTTATGAGATAGACCCCTATGATCTGCCCGTATCAATGTATTATGCAAAGAAGGATTACCTCACAGGTGCAAAAATATTCCAGAAATCAGGAAAAGATCTGTCCATGAAAGTGGAGCTGGTGGAATACAGTGACGCTCCGCAGAATTATCTCAGAAGGATATCACTGGGCACAAGAAAGTGCGTCTCGGGACAGTGGACAAGCATCACCGATATCCCGTTCACGATAAATTTTGACCCGTACCACAAGTACAAACTGGTCTACACCCCATCATCACCCGTGGGATTCTATATAGATGATTTCTGCATTTCCTCGGGAGAGCCCGAATATACCTCGGCAGCAAAGAGACTGCGCGGCGACCTCAACGGCGACGGAGTGGTCAACAGCCTTGATATCCCCGTATGCCGCAAAGCTATACTGAACGCCATGGACGATAATATGATATCCGTTGAGGGCGATGTCAACGGCGACCTCAGAAGCAATGTCAGCGACCTCGTTCTCCTGACCAGATTCGTACTCAACACCATTGACGAGATACCTGTTTCACAGGACGAAGCGGAGCTCATCATAGGAGACGCCAAAAAGACAGGAGAGACCGGAGAGCGCTCTTTCGAGATCAGCGGCGGCAAGGTGAACGATGACAGTCTCAAGGCCATCGTCAGAAAGGACGGCTCTGTCTCGGCAGAATGGAACGACACCAAGCTGTACAGACTCACCAGCTACGAATTCTACGACGGAGAAGCCGCCGACAAGAAGTGCACGGATTGCAATATCCGCTATTCCGCAGATATCATGAGTGACGGAGATATGGATATGCACTTCTACGGCAATTTCATCCACAAGGGCAATACACAGGAAACACACTTTGTTATATATGAATTCCGTACAGAAGGCGGCCAACTTGACGAATCGCTTCAGAAAGCTCTGGACGAGGGCAAACTTGGTACCGCGACCATAAACGGCAAGGAGTATTATACCGAGCACAACGGCCCTGTGTCGGAACCCTCCGCAATATTCTTCTACCGCAAGGACGCCGTTTCACCCGTTGGCAAGAGCGCCCATACCGAAGATGTGCTCTCGCTCGACGATTTCCTGGCATACTGGTTCGATGACAATACTGACGAGGATATCCTGACCTGGGCAGGATTTGAATTAGACGCCTTCAACTGCTCGGGCAACGCGGACATCAAGGAGCTGTCATTCTGTAATGCGCCCGAATATCATAAAAACTGATATATAAACCATAAACAGGCAGTCCATAAGACGGCAAAGTTTTGCCCCCGAGCGTTCCGACACGCCCGGGGGCATTGTATCAGTTGCAATTCATAAGCGATAGTGCTAAAATAACAGGAGATCATTGCATATTATCACGGAGGAAGATATGGATAAGATACGCAGACATATAGTATTCTACGGCTACGTTCAGGGAGTAGGCTTCAGATGGAAGGCAAGGCATACCGCGGAACGCTTCGGCATATCGGGCTGGGTGCGCAATATGGACGACGGTTCGGTGGAAATGGAGGCCGAGGGCACCCGCAGGGATATCGAGGCTCTAACGGAGGCTCTTGAAGATCACAGCTGGGGCAGCGTTGAACGCATAGAGTCCGAGGACATACCCGTTCACGGAGACTACAGCTTCGAGGTAAGATAACAGTCATGAAAAAGGCGGCTTATACAGCCGCCTTTTTTCATTTTACTCGTTTGAGCCTGCCCTTTTTTACGATGTATACCCTGTCGGATATATCCATAAGGGCTTTATCGTTGTAGGAGTCCGTATAGAAGCAGTCAATGGGCTTATCGCCGTAGAGAGACCTGTATCGTCTGACCTTGTTGTCTCCGAAGTTGAGATACTTCACCCTCATACGGCGGGAGTCTATCCTGCTGCAAATTATATTCTCCGTTCCCAGCAGTTCATTTATTCCATACAGAAGAAAATCGGGCCCCGCCGAGATTATAACGTCGTCACTGTCTATCCTTTTCAGCATGGCTCGGTCAAGCTTGCGGCCGTATTCCGCCCAGAAGCCCTCAACTGCGCCGAAGAGCTCCTCTCTGCTGCGTATGACGTTTTTCAGGAAATCGTCCACAGCCCGCACCATTTTCCTCTTGTCCACCAGACAGAGCTTGTACTTTATCAGATTATAGAATATCTTGGGAAGGTACAGAATGACCCTCCTGTTGTTCCTTATCATGTAAATTGCCAGGTCAACGGCGCTCTCGCCGCGGTAAAGCGTGTTGTCGAAATCGAATACCTTCATGAATATCACCTCTGTGTTCAGCTGCTGGGCTGCCGCCCTTACTATTATACGGCCTGAACGGAAAAATGTCAACGTAACGCCGAAAAAGCACCGCCGTCACAGCGTACACACCGCAATAATCGCCTTGACAACTGCGGGAATATATGGTAAAATCAGTTTGTCCGTGATTACTGAAAGTTGATTCTGTTTGGTTTTATACAAAAGCAGAGACGATCACCACAGTATCTCAAACGCGAAGCGTTTTATATTTTATAAAAGGAGATGTTTCAATGAGCAATTTCAAGAAAACTGCGGCAGCTATACTTGCTGTTGCACTTATGGGAACAGCCCTGCCCTTCAGCGGCAGCAGCTCGCCCCTTTCAGCTCCCCTTACTGCAAGCGCAGCAGATCAGTCAACCAAAACAGCATTAAATGATTCATTAGTGGATGGCGTCCTTACCCTCAGCGGCAATGTCGTAAGAGCTGAAGTTCGTGATTTTGAAAAGAAAAAAGAAGTAGAAAAGATCGTATGCGCCGAGAATACCGTACTTCCTGCGGACTGCTCGTCACTTTTCGCATTCTACAAAGCAACAGAGATCGACCTTTCAAATGCTGACACATCAGGCGTCACCAGCATGAAGAGTATGTTCTACGAGTGTGGAAACCTTGTAAAGCTGGATATCAGCAGCTTCGACACATCAAATGTCAAGAGTATGTTTCAGATGTTCAGCAATTGCTCAAAGCTTGAATCACTTGACGTAAGACACTTCAAAACCTCAAATGTAACTGATATGAGCTGGATGTTCCACAACTGCAGAAAAGTACCTGTAATTGATGTAAGCGAATTTGATACAAGCAATGTAACTGACATGAGCTATATGTTCTCCAACTGTACCGGCATCACTTCACTTGATCTTGGCAGCTTCAATACCTCATCTGTCAAAAAAATGACGAATATGTTTGACAGCTGTACAGGTCTCACCTCGCTGGATCTGGGCTCATTCAATACTGAAAATGTTACAACTATGTACGGTATGTTCATTGGATGTACAGGTCTGACATCCCTTGATCTGAGCCCCCTTGACACATCTAATGTAACAAGCATGATCCATATGTTCACAAAATGCACGTCCCTCAGCTCACTTGATCTCAGCTGTCTTGACACCTCAAGTTTAACTGAAGTGCAGTATATGTTCTCCGGCTGTTCCGGTCTTACCTCACTTGAGCTCAGTGGCTTTGATACACAGAACGTTAAAAATATGTACCAGATGTTCAGTGGCTGCTCCGGCCTTACCTCACTTGATCTGAGCAGCTTTGATACTTCAAAGGTTGAGGATATGAGAGAAATGTTTTCTAACTGCAAAAAGCTTGCTTCTCTTGATCTCAGCAGCTTTGATACCTCAAATGTAACGACCATGAGGAATATGTTTGACAGCTGCGCAAAGCTTACTTCACTTGATCTCAGCAACTTCAACACTTCAAAGGTCACCGATATGGCATTTATGTTTGACGATTGCCAGATGACCTCGCTTGATCTCAGCAGCTTTGATACCTCGTCTGTAACAAATATGTCCAATATGTTCAGACGCTGCACAGCACTTGAATCTGTTGATGTAAGCAGCTTCAACACCGAGAACGTCACAGATATCGGCGGTATGTTCATAGCCTGCCTGAAGCTCAGGGATGTGGATCTCTCAGGCTTCGACATGAAGAACGTCGAAAAGAAGGGCAGTATGCTCGGCGGCTGCGACAAGCTGAAGCCCGATATGGTATACGCAATGTACAATAATACCACTCTCGACGGTACAATAAACCTTAACTTCCACATTCAGTCATGCGACAATCTTGCAAAGGTAGTTCTCAGCGGTCCCAACGGCGATATCACCTTCACGGATATATCAGATCATCTCCAGGACAGCGGATTGTATCAGTTTACATATCCTCTGAATTCCGATCAGAGTTATAAGGAAGTCACACTGGCCGCATACAACAGCGACGGCAGAAAGCTTCTGGTATGCACCAAGGACGACGCTATTGCCGATCACTGTCAGGCAAGCCGCACTCTTGATTCATACCTTGAGGAGCTTCTGGCTGACAGCAGCGCAGCAGCTTCAGTTACCGAGCTTGCACAGGCTCTCCGCAGCTACTGCATATGCGCTAAGGAATATTTCCACAATACCGCTGCTGCATACGATGTTCCCACCTTATCAGACGCCGACCTCAACAGGATAGAGGAAAGCAAAATGAAGGACGAGACAGGCAAATGCAAGATCTCACTGGTTCTCAATTCCGGAACTTCCATCAGAATCTACCACAACGGCAATGAAAATACAGCTAAGTACGGCACAAAAGAGCTAAAAGCACAGACAAGCAAGTACGGCAAGTATTTTGAGATCCCCAACGTAAGAGCAGACCAGCTCAACGACACCTATACCATCACTATCGGCGGTAAGAAGGTCACATTCAGCGCACTGTCCTATGTACAGAGAGTATTCAATATGTCCGATGCAGATCCCAAGCTGGATACTATATGCAGAATGCTCTGCGCTTACGGAAGAGCCGCAGAAAACTACAAAGCTGAACAGGAGGCATAAAAATGAAAGATATTTACACATCACCCGAGGTAGAGATCATCACCTTCGAGGCTGAGGACGTTATAACCACAAGTACAGAACTTCCTCCCGTATAATGCAGGTAAAAGTGCAGCCGCCCATATCACTTATGGGCGGCTGCTTCTTTTTATTCAAATGTCTTTATCTCGCCTTTGAGATACTGTCCCAGGAGCTTCAGGTCGTCCTCGTCGATAACGTCATCGGCGTTGACATCTGCTGCTCCGAAGCGCTCGGCGTCGCCGTCAACGGCAGCTCTGCGCATCTGTATCATATCGTATACGTCCACCGCACCGTCGCCGTTGAGGTCGCCGGGGATATACTCCTCGGCAGGCTTCACAGGTCTCCACCAGTTGACGTTGTAGAGGTAGCCCTCTCCGCCTGTGAATACGAAGTAGAGATCATGCTTGCCTGTGGTGGGGTCAATGGTGCAGCTCTGTGTGTTCCATGTCTGCCAGCCGCCTGTGCCGCTGACGTCCATTCTGCCTATGAGCTTTCCGTCGGGGCTGTCAAGTCTTACTTCAAGAGCAGCCTCAGCACCGTTGGAGCCCATACGGAAGTCTATGCCGCTTACATCGGTAAGGTCGATATCCTTGAAGCCGATATAGTCGCCGTTCTCGATATAGGCCACATCGCTGCCGCCCTCCGAACAGTTCTCGGTGTCCACGCCCGACTTGTACTGGCAGCTCTCCGCCTCGATGACATCGCCTGCGTCGGCGCTTCCCGTACCGCTGAGTCTGAGGATATGTCCCGACTTGCTGAGCACCTTGCCGCTTTCGTCAAGAACGTATATCCTGTACTCGCCCTCCTTTGAGGGAGTCTTTATAGTGCCTGCGCTTCCCTTCGCCTTTGTCATATCGGCGCCTGCCTTGAATGTATCGGTACCGTCGGGAGCTATCCACACAGTTCCGTCAACCTTCCTTATGGGGAGCTTGCTGCCGCAGGTAGTGGCGCAGCTTGCGGGGAATGCCTGATCTGCCGCGGATTTCAGCCACGAAGGCATAAGACTGCGGTAATCGTCGGATATACCCGAATTCAGACATATTTTGTACTGAGCAAATGGCCATACGTTATCGGAAACTACGATAGGAGCGTCGATATCGCTGTATGGCGGATTCTTGCCCATTTTGTTTACTGTGGCGTAGGTGCGCTTGATAGTGAGGTGGTGCTTGTCACCGTACTCCTCACAGTTGATAGTGTAAGTAACGTCGGGACTGATCTCCAGGACGTTGTCGTTCTCCTCGATATAGGTAGTTCCCTCATCGTTGTGGAGTCCGTATGTAGGCCAGCCCGGACCGCCTGCGGGTATGCCCTGAACGTAGTTCTCGTTGATGACAGTTCCGGGCATCTGACCTATAGTATAGATACCGCCGCTGTCGTGGAGACGGTTCAGCGAGTTGATGACCCTGTTGTAGCATATCTTATTATCGCGGCAGGTGGTGCTGTCCTTGAAGTTGCACCAGCCCCAGCCCATATGTATGCCGTTGTAGGCAGTCTTTTCAATGGTATTGCTGAGTATGCTCACCGAGTCAACGAAGTATGCGGTGATCGCCGCACAGCCGCCGAAGCCGTGAACGACGCTGATATCATAGAGCAGGTTCTCGGTTATGAGGTCGTTCTTGCATACGCCCTCGACGCCCCGCGGGAACTTCTCGCGGTTGGAGCCGTCACCGTCGCCGATGTAGATATGCTGAGGGTGTCCCACGGTGATACCGCTGGAGGTGATATCGGTTATGAAGTTGCCGCTCACCTCGGAATTTATAACGTCATTGGTCATTGAGATACCGTCCGCGCCCGTATGCTTCACCACATTTCCCGTGAGCTTTATACCGTCGCTGCTTGTGATATGCACAGCCGCAGGGAGAGTATCAACCATCTCGTAATTCTTCAGGTGCCAGTTGGAGTCCGCAAATGCGGTATAGCTCTGTGCAGCCTGACAGGTGGTCTTTCCGTGAGAGCCTGCAACCTCTGTGAGCTGATAGTCGGTATTTGCAAAGGTAATACCGCTGAAGCTGATATTCTTCACACGGTCGGAGGTGGACTTTCCCGCTATCTTTATAAGGCCGTCCGCCACGGGAGCCTCAACATCGGCGGTGGTCATATCCTCACCGCTTCTGGGGTAGTAGTACAGCACCTTGTCCGTCTTGTCGAAGAAGAACTCGCCCTCGCTGTCCACAAAGGAGAAGGCATTATATACCGTATGGGTGCCGCCCGTGGTGAAGCCTGCGCCCCAGCCGGGAGTCTGGGCTATAGCGCCGTAGGGCTGCTGCATGAGCAGTATGACGCTGTTCCCGTCGTACTTCACATCGCGCGAGCAGACTATATTCTCGTTCCATGTGGTTCCGTTGACCACCTCAAGGTCGTCGAAATTTGAGGTGATACGAGGCATGGAGCCTGCGTCGTAGACTATGCCGTCGCTTTTCTTTCCCGAATCCCAGGCCCAGTCCGCCTGCCCCGCCTGGATATAGTAATCCCCATAGCCGCCCTTGGCCTGAACCTGCACGCTGCCCATACTGGCGCGGCGGTCGTTGACATACAGGTTTCTGAGCTTAACATCTCTGTCCAGCGGAGCCGACCACAGCTTGTCGTTGTACTTTGTCCAGCCCGTAACCTTCTGAGCGCCGTTTATCACGGGAGTCTCGCCCTCAAAGGCCTCATACCTGACATTGAAGCCCCCTGTGCCCGAGTCCCTTGTGTCGAACTCCACAGGCTCGGTGATACGGTAATCTCCGCCGCGGAGATAAACGATGATGTCGCCTGTCATACTACCGTTTATCTTCCTAACCTGGTCACGGGCCTTTTCCAGCGTGGCAAAGGGCGACTCCGCCGAGCCGTCGCCGCTGTCGCTGCCGTCGGGAGATACATAGAATACCTCCTGAACTCCGCCCACTGCATTGACAGCTCCTGCGATGCCCACAGAGTTCAGCGCAGAAAATGCCGAAACAACGCCCGCAAGGATCGCTGTTCCTCTTGATCGTCCGTTCATATAAAATTCCTCCTTCTATATTAATTCTCATTTCTTTTTCTTTAATTCTGAGAACCAATATCTTTTTAATACCCCCTGATCATATAGTTCCGTTTGTGAAAAATCACCATTTTATATCTATGCGTGTTAATTATAGCATTACACAGCCCTGCTGTAATACAACGATAATGACATTTTTGGTAAATTAACTACTTCCCGATGATTTAGCCGCGGTTTTTATTATTTAATTAAAAGAACTCTGCCGCTTTAATCAATGCTCATTGACTTTCAGCTCCTTTTATGGTATTATAATTTCAGGATCATTATACTATGGAGGGGATAGTATGAAATTTAAAGCCATAGCATCAGCACTGATGGGTATAGCTGTACTGACAGGAACGCCAGCGATACCTCCGCTGTCACAGTTCACCGTCACGGACCTGTCCGCCTCGGCAGCGGCCGCAGACAGCGGAGTCTGCGGAAAGAACGCCGTCTGGCAGCTTGACAGCAACGGCACTCTCACAGTCAGCGGCACGGGAGATATGTACAGTCTCAATTCAAATTACTCCATACCCTGGGCAGACAAAAAGGACAGCATAAAGCAGGTCATCATAGGCGACGGAATAACGAGCGTGGGCGCCCAGTCCTTCAGCGACTGCACAAACCTCGTATCCGTGACCTTTTCCGATACCGTGACCTCTATAGGCTCATCAGCCTTCAGCGGCTGCAGATCGCTGAGATCGGTGACCTTTCCAAAGTCGCTGACAAGTATATCATCAATGGCATTTGCCTTATGCAAAAGCCTTGCCGAAGTAAACATACCCTCCTCGGTGACATATATCGGAAGCCTTGCATTTTCCAATACTCCGTGGCTCAAGGCAGAAGCTGAGAATTCGCGGTTCGTCATCGTAAACGGTATGCTGCTGTTCGCCGCAGACACAAAGGAGGCCGTTATCCCCGACTCTGTGACTACCATAGTCAGCAACGCCTTCTGGGGACACAGCCTTCTGGAAAAGCTTTACATACCAAACACCGTGAAAACTATAGAGAATAACGCCTTTGCAAGCTGCTCATCCCTGACCTCGGTCACAATACCTGCCTCCGTTGAGGATATAGGTATGCAGGCATTTTCAAACTGCACCGCCCTCGGGGAAGTGGTAATACTCTCCCCCGACTGCAAGATATTCGGCAGACCTACCACCTTCACCAACAAGAGCGAGGAGTATGCAGGCGTAATCACGGGCTATGAGGGTTCTACAGCCGCAGAATACGCGGATAAGTACGGCCGCAGCTTTGTATCACTGGGCAGACCGCCTCTGGGCTCGCTTCTGGGCGATGTCAACAACGACGGCACAGTAAACGCCGTGGACGCCTCCTCCGTGCTGGCATATTACGCCCGTACCTCCACCGATCAGGCAGGCGGCTATGATAAAACCCAGGAATTTGCCGCAGATGTAAACTATGACGGCAGTATAAATGCTGTTGACGCTTCAAATATCCTTTCCTACTACGCCTATACCTCCACATTGAAAGAGGACGAAACTGCCAGGTCCATTGAGGACTTTATAGCTGATTATTACTAAAACAGAGCCCCCTTGTAAATTATACAAGGGGGCAGGTTTTTTATAGGGGCTCTGCTATAGAAGAATTAAGACCGTAGTCCTGAAAGAAGCATGAGAAAAAGCCGTTCTCAAAAGATCTTTCCTCAATATCACCCGTAAAACCGCTATATGAGTATAGCGGTTAAAAGCTCCGGGGTATTATCTTACTTTATCGCTGCAAATGCGTCATCAAGAGCAGCTATAAGGTCGTCGATATACTCTGTGCCTATGGACAGGCGGATAGTATTGGGCTTGATGCCCTGCTCTGCCAGCTCTGCCTCTGTGAGCTGGGAATGTGTAGTGGAAGCAGGGTGGATAACCAGCGACTTCACATCGGCAACATTTGCCAGCAGCGAGAATATGGCAAGATTGTCGATGAACTTCTTCGCGTCGTCCTCAGTGCCCTTGATATCAAAGGTGAATATGCTTCCGCCGCCGTTGGGGAAGTACTTCCTGTACACCTCATGGCTGGGCTCCGAGCTGAGTGAGGGGTGATGAACGGCCTCTACCTGGGGATGTGCCGCAAGATACTCCACTATCTTCTTTGCGTTGGAGGTGTGGCGCTCCACGCGGAGCGAAAGGGTCTCAAGTCCCTGAAGGAAGATGAATGCGTGGAAGGGAGAAAGTGTAGCGCCTGTATCGCGGAGCAGTATAGCGCGGATATATGTAACGAATGCAGCAGCTCCCACAGCAGCCGTGAAGCTTACGCCGTGATAGCTTGGATTGGGCTCGGATACCCAGGGATAACGTCCCGAAGCTGCCCAGTCGAAGTTTCCGCTGTCCACGATGACGCCGCCGATAGCCGTACCGTGGCCGCCGATGAACTTTGTAGCCGAATGAACAACGATATCAGCTCCGTACTCTATGGGGCGTACAAGGAAGGGAGTTGCGAAGGTATTGTCAACAACAAGGGGTATATTGTGTGCATGAGCGATCTTTGCGATCTTCTCTATGTCTATAGCGTTTGAGTTGGGGTTGCCGAGAGTCTCGATATAGAGAGCCTTTGTGTTCTCGTCGATAGCTGCCTCGAAGCTTCCCTCCTCGTCGGGATCGGCAAACTTTGTGTTTATGCCGTAGAGGGGAAGCGTATGTGCCAGCAGGTTATATGTGCCGCCGTAGATCGTCTTGGAAGCCACTATGTTCTCCCCTGCCTTTGCAAGAGCCTGTATGGTGTATGTGATTGCGGCAGCGCCCGAAGCTGTTGCCAGAGCAGCCACGCCTCCCTCGAGAGCTGCGATGCGCTTCTCGAAAACGTCCTGTGTGGAGTTGGTAAGTCTGCCGTAGATATTGCCTGCGTCCTTCAGGCCGAAGCGGTCGGCAGCGTGCTGAGAGTCATGGAACACATAAGATGTAGTCGCGTATATAGGTACTGCCCTTGCGTCTGTTGCGGGGTCAGCCTGCTCCTGTCCAACGTGGAGCTGAAGTGTCTCAAAATGTAATTTATTGTTAGCCATTGTAATTTCCTCCTGATAATTATGATTCACATATATTAATTTACTTTGTAACTAATGAACTTTTTTAACATCGCCGTCCGCACATTCGGTCTGTTCCTCTGACGATAGAACGGAGACGGCAGAGCTTATTCAGTTTTTTCATCGTACCTCTCCTTTCGTTCGGTATGTCTATATTATACACCGACTTAGTAGGTTTGTCCAATGCAAAAAACCCATTGTCAGTTATAGGCTCAACCTATAACTCAGAATGTTTATTTTCACCTTATCTATTGACATCTCACCTCATTTAGTATAAAATAATTAATGAAAAAGTGCAGCGCACTCATCATCAAAAACAGCATTACGGAGGAATATCACAATGAACAAAAAAGCAACGATGATCTTATCCTGCATAGCAGCAGGACTTATGCTCGCAGGCTGCGGAAAGCAGGAGGAAGGAAACTCTCAGGCTGCCACATCTGCCGCAAAGGAGAGCACCACGGTAACAACCGCACAGGAGACCACAGCAGAAACAACTGCCGCAGAAGCCGCCACCACAGCGGAGGCCGCTGCCGCAGAAGCTGCCACCACGGAGGCTGCCCAGGAAGCAGCTCCCACAGAGGCAGACAATACCGCAGAGGGCGGTCCCACCGAAGCTCAGGCAGCCGGGATCGTGAATGCAATAAAAAGCCTTGAAAGGCTGGGCGGCTGCGGTCTGTCATATGACGCAGAAACAGTATATACTTCCGAAAGCGGTATAAACTATTATAAAGTAACCGAAAGCGGATTTACAGGCACAGCCGATATAAAGGCAATTCAGGACAGCTATATAAGCCAGAATATGATAAATGAACGTTACAGTTATCTAATAGGTGGTGAATCGCCTTTTTATATCGACGTAGAAGGAGCTTTATATATGCAGAACTACGCAAGAGGCTTCTACATATTCCAAGAAACAGCACCGAAAATAGAAAAGACATCTGAGAATGGCTGGTCAATACTTGCCGATTTCGACAATTTCGGCGGTATCGACACAGCGGATATAAGAGTCGTAAATGAAAACGGCACATGGAAGGCAGACAGTATATCCTTCGGATCATGATACAAAAAGAGACGGCAAAGCCGTCTCTTCTTTATATCCGAATATTTACAGTCATAGGGTATACGGTATCTGAAAGCAATATTCACCTTGACATACTGCTCCCGCTGTGGTAATATTTAAGTATCATGTAATACAGGCTGTAGATATCATACCGTTTATAACTTTTGTATGAGTATCCCGCTGTATTGCTTCGACCGCGCTCGCAAGGCAGGTCTGTGTCTGCCATAGTCACTGCCGAAGCAGCAATTCTATATAATAAGGAGATATAGTAATGGAAAGAAAACTAATGCAGAAAACCATCGCCGCCATAATGGCAGTCGCCCTCCTCGGCGGAGCTGTCACAGCGCCTGTCGGCGATAAGCCCTTATTCAGCAGCATCATATCCGCAAACGCAGAGGACACTTCCACAGTATCATTCAACGATGCAACGCTCACACTTACACTAAGCGGTGAAGTAGTAAAGTCAGAAGTTCAGCAGTGGGCCAACAACTCTGATGTAAAGAAGGTAGTATGCGAGGAAAACACTGTATTACCCGCAGATTGCACAGGTTTGTTCAGCGGTTTCATGGCAGAGGAAATCGATCTTTCAAATGCGGATTCGTCAGCTGTTACAAGTATGATCACCATGTTCGCAGGCTGTAGTAAGCTCAGGGCCGTAAATCTGAGCAGCTTAAATACCAAAAAGGTCACAAACATGAGCGGTATGTTCGCTGGCTGTACGAGCCTTACCAAGCTTGATCTCAGCAGCTTTGACACATCCAATGTCACAAACATGGTTAATATGTTCTACGGCTGCAAATCCCTTAAAGAAATCGACCTGAGCAGCTTTAAAACCACAAAGGTAACGATACTGGCCGGTATGTTCCAGGAGTGCGAATCGCTCAAAAAGCTTGACCTGAGCAGTTTCTACACATTCTCCGCCCAGTCCTTATCCGCAATGTTCTTTGACTGCGCATCTCTTGAATACATCTATATGCCTCAGTTCTATACGGCAAATGCAACGGATATGCACTCAATGTTCGGAAACTGCAGCAGCCTCAGGGAGATCGACCTCAGCCGCTTCAACACTTCAAAGGTGATCGATATGAGCGGTATGTTCTCTAACTGTACAAGCCTCACCGAACTTGATGTAAAAAGCTTTGATACATCTAAAGTTGAAAGCTTCACAAGTATGTTCAGCGGCTGTACTTCTCTTGAAAAGCTTGATGTTTCGAGCTTCGACACATCAGACGCTCAGTCCATGAGCGGTATGTTTGCTGCCTGTATGAGCCTTGCCAAGCTTGATCTCAGCAGCTTTGACACCCGAAATGTCAAGTACATGAACAGTATGTTTGATAATGCAGCTCTTACATCGCTTAATCTCGGCAGCTTTGATACCTCAAATGTAACCAATATGTCCGCCATGTTCCGCGGTACAGCATTTACAGAGCTTGATCTCAGCGGCCTTGATACCTCAAATGTAACCAGTATGAGCTGTATGTTTCAAACCTGTTCAAGTCTTGAAAGACTTGATCTGAGCGGCTTTAACACCTCAAAGCTGACCGATACGATCAGTATGTTTGATGGATGTGAAAGCCTTAAAGAACTTGATCTGAGCAGCTTCGATACCTCAAAAGTAGTCAATATGAAGCGAATGTTTTACTCGTGTTCAAGCCTCGAAACCGTCGATCTCAGCAGCTTTGACACCTCAAGAGTATCCGAAATGACCGGTATGTTTTATAACTGTTCAAGTCTTGAAGAACTTGACATCGGCAATTTTGATACCTCAAAAGTATACTTTATGACCGATATGTTTAACGGCTGTTCAAGTCTTACAAAGCTTGATCTCACCAATTTCAATACAAGCCGCGTTGATTACATGAATTATATGTTCAACGACTGCACATCACTCAAGGAGCTTGACGTTACAAGCTTTGAGGTACCGGATAATACCTACACTCAGAATAATATACTGACCAACTGCCCCGCATACAATGTTACTATGGAAGGCGCTCAGCTCCTTCTCAAAAAGGGCCTCATCGGTATGCAGGTAGCATTCACGACCAATACAGACCTAAAGACCGTAGTTATTGAGGGACCTGCCGGTGAAAAGAGGTTAGATGTCTCCGATCTGGAGAAAAATGCAGACGGAAAGTATGTGGCTCCTTATTATATCGACGCAACACAGTCCCGCGAAACTATCACATACAGCTTCTACAACAAGGACGGCAAAAAGATCAATCTGCTGAATTCCAACAGACAGATCGTAAGCCGCAGCAGCTACAGCTGTACAGTAAACGAGCTGATCGAAAAATATATCTCATTATACGGCGGTTATGATATAACCGCTAAGGAAAAGACACTCGCAGAGAAGCTCCTCAATTTCTGCAACGCCGCAGAGAACTACTTCTGTCAGGGACAGTATTCGGTAACAGAACTCACTATGGAAGAAATCGCTGATATCAAGGAGAAGCACTCCACTGATCTTCCCGATGATATAAAGATATCTCTGGTGCTCAATTCCGCCACATCATTCAGGATATACACCGACAGCAAGAGTGTTGTCTTCGATGACAGCACCGTAAAGGCAACTCCTAAGAAGAAGGACGGCAAGCAGTACTACGAGCTCCCGGATATTCCCGCACAGCAGCTCCTCACAGCTCATACCGTTACTATCGACGGCCATAAGTACACATTCACACCCATGTCCTATGTATGGAGGGTCATAAACAAGGCCTCAACAAACCAGAAGCTTGTTGACGCAGCTTCGGCAGCTTACCTCTATGGAGTTGCAGCATTAGATTATGTACAGCAGTAAACGAAAGGAAATACAACTATGAAGGAAATATACACCACTCCCGAGATGGAAATGATCGAGTTTGAAGCTGAAGATGTTATCACCACCAGCACAGAGCTCCCTCCCCTTTAACAGAATGATATGACTGATCCCCCTCAGCTGCGGAAGCACTGAGGGGGATCTTTATGTCACAATAAGCAAAGGCCGGGATATTATATCCCGGCCCTTGCAGAGGTAAAAAGGTAAATTATAAGCTCTGGATCTTTCCGATGAGGAATTCCTGGATCTTCAGTGCGTCGCTTGAGGTAAGTCCAACAACTTCCTTGTCAACGTCTCCGTTTGCAGCACCCTGCTCTGTAAGGTGCTTGGAGTCTGAACCGTTCTTACCGTACTTGTTGGGGTTAGCCAGTGACTGCATGATGAGTATAGCGTCAGCCAGCTCAACTGTACCGTCACAGTTAACGTCGCCAAGCTTGCTTACTGTGATGGGAGGAGTTGTTGTTGTCGTAGTTGTGGAGGTAGTTGTAGATGTAGTGGTAGTAGTTGTTGTCGTCGTAGTTGTAGTAGTTGTGGTGGTAGTGGTAACTGCTGCAGCGCTTGCCGAAACGTACTCGTCGATAACGCCTGCGAAGAAGTTACCTATCTTCTTGTAGCCGCCGCTGTTGGGGTGGAGCTGGTCGCCGCTGATATCGTTCATGCCGTCGAGACAGCCGTG
Source organism: uncultured Ruminococcus sp. (assembly GCF_947301925.1). Taxonomy (GTDB): domain Bacteria; phylum Bacillota; class Clostridia; order Oscillospirales; family Ruminococcaceae; genus Ruminococcus. The sequence continues at coordinate 68,182 of NZ_CAMYUE010000006.1, read as the reverse complement.
AACGTCTGCGAACTGAACGTTCTTGCCCTTGCCTGCGTATTCCTCGGCAACACTCTTTACGGTGTTGTTGTAGTTTGCTATTTTCTGTGTATTTCCGCCGTATGCTGTATGCTCGGGAACTGAGCAGAGGAAGATCATGCCGTCTGAAGGCATATCTGCCAGCATATAATCCAGCATTGCACGGAGATCAGATGCACAGGCGTCCATTGAGCGGTTAGCGGTAAGGTCATTCGTTCCTATCATAAGGAGTATGATATCGGGCTGAGCCTTCTTTACAGCGTCATTGTTCTTGAGCTCGTTGTAAAGGCTTCCTCTGCCGCCCTGCGCCTGTCCCCAGCTGGGAACTTCCTTGATCTGGTAGCCGCTGAAGCCTGCGTGATTGTCGTCATATGTGATACCGCCCTGAGTAGCGCTGTCCTTGCCGTTGGGACCTACCATGTCGATCTTTGTATAGCCCTTGTTCTTGAGAGCGTCATAGAGGAACTTTCTGTATCCGCCGGGATCGCCGTCGCCGTTGGTGATAGAGTCGCCCACAGGCATGATCTTGATCTGGCTGTCCTTTGAGAGATTGCCCGAGCTTACGGGATTGGGAGTTGTTACTATAGGATCGGGTGTAGTACCAACATTGCCCTGACCTGTGACTACAGATGACTTCACACCGGCCTTTGAGCCCTGTGCAACGTCAATGTAGAAGTCTGTGAGTTCGCCCGAGCTCTCGGGAGTCTCAACATAAAGTATCATAGAACCCGAATTTGAGGGTATCTTGAACTCTGTGTTCTCAAGCTTTGTCCACTCGCCGCTCTTGGCGTCTGCCTTGGCGATAGATGTATAGGAAGCGCCGTTGCCGTCGCCCTGCTGAAGTGAGAGCTGCATGGGAACTGTGCTGCCTGATTTCTGAAGCACGCCTACGCTGAAGCTGTAGGTCTCGCCGGGAACGAATGCTGAGGAATCCAGCTCTATAGCTGCGCCGTTCCACTCTGCTGTTCTTCCTGTTACCGCCAGACACTTGCTGCCGTCGTAGCTTTCAGACGATGTAGTGGAAACCGAAGCGCCGCCGCGTCCTGTCCAGCCGTCGGTGCTGCTTTCAAATGTGCTCTGGAAGTAGTTGCCGTTTGCGTCGGGCTCAACGGGAGTTGTAACAACGGGCTGTCCGCCGCCGCCACCGCCATCGCCGAGGGTGATGGTGTTCTTCTTAACATCGGCCTGACCGTTACTCTCCCAGCCTTCTACGTTGAATGCAACCTCGTACATAACGCCCATCTGGAGACCTGCGCTCTCCCACTGCTCAAAGTGGTCGGAAACGTGGATCGTACCGGACTGTCTGCGCTGCTGACGAACACTGTAATACTGTACGAAGGGCTGGTTACCGTCGATAGTATATGAGTTTCTGTTTTCCTTATAGATATAGTAGGTGCTTCCGTCCAGAGTGAACTGCTTGATAACATTACCCTGTCCGGGCTGTCCGTTAGGAGGACACCAGTTTGCCCAGTCCTCAACGATGTAGTACTCTACGAGAGGACTTCTTGTCCAGCCGTAAATACAAAGACGCGAGTTACCGGAGTTGCTTGATGACCAGCTTACGTCGAAGTCACAGGTAATTCCGTTGTACTCCTGGAACTTCTTTGTACTGCCCATGTCGATACCGCGACGGGCAAGGAAGTTACCGCTGGGACCTGCACAGTTCCAAGTTGTGGAGAATGTGCCGTTATCGCCAAGTGTCATTGACGATGGCTGGTTGGTATCAGCTGCCCAGATCTCGAAGCTGTAGCCATCGGGGCCTGTGCCCTTGTGCTGACCCGCACCGTTCAGACTGTAAGTCTGACCTGCAGCGCTTACTGTGTTAAAAGCCGCAAACGGAACTGATGCTGCGCAGACCATTCCTGCCACCAGACCGATAGCCGCCTTTCTTATACCTTTGATTTTCATGATTGATCACTCCTTTGATAATAATACCCGTTCAGAGTCGATTATTCCATCCATCCTTTTAGCTAAAAGGACAAATAATCTCACCGACTCCCCTTCTATTTTATTCCTTTCACCTATAATATACACTAAGAATGAATAAAAGTCAATCTCAAACAGCACAAATAGCAATATCTGTTTAAAAAAAAGCAATATTTGATTTCTGTTCATTTTTACCGAAATCAAGGCTTTCTTCCGTATCCATACAGAAAAAAAGCAGCCGCAACGGCTGCTTTTTTATATCACTATTGTGCTCAGAACATAAGGAGAGAATATATCTCACTGTCGTCAAGTATGATGCCGTCCATAGCCATATCCCCGATATAGTCCTGAATTTCGTCACATTCGAGCCAGCTTACGGACGCCGTTGTTGTCAGTATGGAAAGGGACGTTATACTGCCGTCTTCCTTCTTTCCGAATATATAATACGTCACGCCGGGAGCGTCAGTAAAGCCTCCGCGGACATCTCCCATCTTGTCATTCCTGTGAGAGGTGATATCCTTTGCAAGCATTCTTGTCTCGGCCACAAGGCTGTCGGAGATGCGCACGTTCTCAGGCTGGTTTTTCTCCATTATACCGCACAGTGTATTGTACAGCTTACTTTCGGAGGACTGATCGACTCTTTTTGACGGTGAATCATAATACACGCAGCCGTTCTCATCAACTACCGTGACCTTATTTGCTCTGCCCCACGCAAAATCCGTCTGCACGACAGCTATCATGGGTCCTGGGTCGCTTACTATCCTTGTGAGCTCATTTGTCTGAGCCACAGCCATTTTTCTCAGGCTTACAAGGTCGAAAACGTCCACGGCACCGTCGCCGTTCACGTCGGCATTTTCGGGAGCTGTTATCTCACCGTTTCCCGTGAGCCACCTCTGGAGCATTATAACGTCCGATATGCTCACAAGCCCGTCCCAGTTGCAGTCGCCTGCAACCTTTTCCGGCATATCCTTCTCATCTATCAACTCGGGCTTCATCAGATTGCCTATCTTTATGTACCTGATGATATCTTTTGCACTTTTGGAGACGTGCTCCCTATGAGCTATGTAGAAATCCACCTGAGCCTTTCCTGCCTTAGTGCCTTCAAACAGCACCACCATAGGCGATGAGCCTCCGTCGAGAATGGAGAGATCGGGAATATATACTTCGTAGCTTGCCGACTTCTTTATGTCAGCGCTGCCCTTTGTCTCGGCAAACAGATCATAGCCCGCACAGACCGGCACCCTGCCGCAGTAAACGATGTACTTGTCATGTACGGAAATATTTCCGTTTTCCTCGATATATGCGTTGTACTCCTCCTCGGAGTCGGGCAGCCAGCCGTAAATATCGGTCTCATTTATGATGACATTATCGTTCTCGTCCTTTTCGGTCCTGAAAAACAGGTCAGCGATCAGTTCTCTGCTCTCCGTATCTCTGTCGAAGCTATAATGGGAGATCTCAATAAAGCTGTCGGGCAGAGCCTTGTATACGCTCACTCTGTATACCGTGGGAAGCACCTCTCCTCTGTCTGCCATATCCTCGGTAAGGCCGAGGCGCTCCAGATATTCAAGATAGCTTATATAGGCCATTGTATCCGACTTATCGGGCTTCTCGGGAAGCGCGAACTCAAACGTCCTCTCCGAAATGAGGAAGTCTTCGCGGCTGAGGTTTTCACTGTCTTTCAGGCTCCTGCACACAGCCCGTTCCTCGGCAAGCTCGTCGCTGCTTTCCGCAGTCCTCACAGTGCAGATAAGGCCGTCCGCTCCGTAGGTCTTACCGTGCTTGCGCAGGAACTCCACAGTGCTCTCAAAGTCCACAGGCACCCAGTCCGGGTACCGGGTATCCCTGTCAATGATAGTCATATCACGATCAATGGTAAGGTGCTTTATCTCGCCCTTCATTTCATCATCATAGCTGTCGGAGTATCTCTCCTCAGAGAAGCTGATATCCACATCGCCCTCGGATACTGGCTTGTATACCTGAATGATATGATCTCTGCCGCCTGCGGGTCTCATATCGTACATATAGTGGGTCGCGACTCCTGCGGCCAGTACCAGCTCCAGCCTTTTTGGCTCGCTCTGACGCACTACAAGATCAAATCCGCCAGCGTAGAGAATATCACCGCAGTACACCAGATAGCCGTTCACCAGTGACACGTCGCCGTGTTCCTCGCGGAACCTTTCAAATTCGCCGATACTGTCGGGGAGCCAGCCGAAGAAGCCGTTTTCCGTCAGCGTACCCATGCTCATGGTAAGGCTGTACTTTTTCGAGATCACCTCAACGGGCTCCTCACCTTTTTCGTACACTCCCACATTTATCTCCGCATCGATATCGACGCTGAACTCAAACACCATTACATTGTAGTAATAGTCAGGCAGCCTCTGACCGTCTCCGAATATATTTGTAGTAGTTGTGGTCTGACCGGGGTCATAACTGTAGTTCCTGTTGCTCAACAGGGTCACACTTTCGCTGCCCTCCGAAAGCTTTGCTTCAACAAAGCTCTTTTCTTCTGAGCCTGCCACCTTTGTGACGATACAGAAATAGTTCCCGTTCACCTGAGTGGAACCGTGATCGTTGGTGAAGTTGAAAGCGGACTCAAAGTCCTGAGGTACCCAGTCGGGAACGTTAAAACCGCCCTCCTCGATTAATGCGGCTCCAACGGAAAGATCGTTCCCGTCCGCCGCCGCAGTGCTCATGCCCGCACAGCAGACAGAGGCCGCCATTGCAGACGCCAGGACAACAGATATCATTTGCTTCATGAATCTCATAGGTTTTCCCTCCTTATTATATTTATCACAACGGCAGGCGGATATACCGCGAGCCTTAATCTTCTTAATTATAATGACAGGCGGATATACCGTCAAGTCTTTTTATGCGTTTTTCAGGCGGCATACTGCCGCCCGTTTCTCCGCAGTCACATTTTTCAACGCTCCCGGCGTGGATTTTTCGTGATTATGACCACCGCTCCATTCATTGACAGGGTGGCTGCGATGTGGTATACTAAATAAAAAACGTTCCTGCGGGTCATGATATGAGAGCGGAGCCTTTCGCCGACGGAAAACTCCCTCTATATATTAGACGAAAAAAGACGGCAGAGTTCTTAGTTGAACTTTCCATTTCACCGTAACAGGAACAATGCACTCAGGGAGATATGAATATGAAAGAAGCTTTGATCGTCATCGACGTACAGAACGACTACTTTGAGGGCGGAGCCTGCGAGCTCCACAACCCCAGGCAGGCCGAGGACCGCATCGTTGAACTCATCAGCGAGAGCCGTCAGACAGGACGCCCCATAATCTACATCAGACACATCAACCCCGACGACGAGACGTTTTTCAACGAAGGCACCTACGGCTGCGAGATATCCGAGAGGATAGCTCCGCTGCCCGACGACATAGTGATAAACAAGTACTGCCCCAACAGCTTCCTCGGCACCGAGCTCAACGACTGCCTCCGCAGCATGGGCGTCGAGAAGCTTATTGTATGCGGCATGATGACCCATATGTGCGTTGACACCACGGTACGCGCCGCAATGGATCACGGCTATGAGGTGACGCTGGTAGCCGACGCCTGCGCAACTATGGATCTGGAGATAAACGGCGAGATCATACCTGCCGAGACAGTACAGAAAACATACATCGCTTCCCTTGCAGGCGTATTTGCAAAGATAGTCTGAAGGGGACCCAAACTTACTGCGAAAGAAGGTAACTGCAATGAAAGTCGCTTTTTTTGACACAAAGCCATATGATATGCCCTCATTTGAAAAGCTTGGCAAGGAGAAGAAGATCACCTTCAAATTCTACGAGACCAAGCTCAACGAGGATACTGCCGCTCTGGCCAAGGGCTGCGAGGCCGTCTGCGTATTCGTAAACGACACGGTAAACGCCGCCGTCATCGACAGGCTCTGCGCTCTGGGCGTAAAGACACTTGCCCTCCGCTGCGCAGGCTACAACAACGTTGATATCAATTACGCCAAGGACAAGCTGAAGGTAGTCAGTGTGCCTGCCTACTCGCCCTATGCAGTTGCCGAGCACGCAGCTGCACTGCTGCTGACCTCAATACGCCGCGTCCACAAGGCCTTTATCCGCACAAGGGATCACAACTTCTCCCTTAACGGCCTCACAGGCTTCGACCTTCACGGCAAGACCGTGGGCGTAGTGGGAACAGGTAAGATAGGCCGCATATTCATCAACATATGCCGCGGCTTCGGCATGAACGTCATCGCCTACGACAAGTTCCCCGCAAAGGACAGCGATATCGAATACGTTGAGCTGGACGAGCTGTTCAGCCGCAGCGATATCATCTCCTTCCACTGCCCTCTCACCGACGAGACCTATCATATGATAGACGCCGCGTCCATTGAGAAGCTGAAGAAGGGCGTTGTGATAATCAACACCTCAAGAGGCGCACTCATCGACGCCGAGGCTCTCCTTGAGGGCATAAAGGCGCGTAAGATAGGCGCAGCCTGCCTGGACGTATACGAGGAGGAGGCCGACGTCTTCTTCCAGGACTTCTCCGGCCACATCATCGCAGACGATACGCTGGCAAGGCTCATCTCCATGCCCAATGTCATCGTGACATCACATCAGGCCTTCCTCACCGAGGAGGCTCTGGCAAATATCGCGGAGACCACTGTGAACAATATCCTTGCCTGCCACAACGGCGAGGATTGTCCCAACGAGCTCCGTATATGAGGTGAATGATATGCTTACAGGAAAGACTGTTTTACTGGGAGTAACAAGCTCCATAGCCATATACAAGACCTGCAACCTTGCCCGTATGCTGACAAAGCTGGGAGCCGACGTACACGTTGCAATGACGCCCAATTCGCTGAATTTCGTCCAGCCGCTCACCTTTGAGACACTGACTCAGCACAAATGCCTCATAGACACATTTGACAGGAACTTCGAGTACAGCGTGGAGCACGTTTCCATAGCCAAGAAGGCGGACGTTGTAATGATCGCTCCTGCCTCGGCAAACGTTATCGGCAAGATAGCAAATGGCATCGCCGACGATATGCTGACCACAACGGTCATGGCCTGCACCTGCAAGAAGATAATCGCACCTGCCATGAACCACAATATGTTCCATAACCCCATAGTTCAGGACAATCTGGAAAAGCTGAAGAGATTCGGCTATGAGATAGTGGAGCCGGTCCGCGGTATGCTGGCAAACCGCGACATCGGCGACGGAAAGCTCCCCGACGAGGAGACTCTGCTGGAGTACATCGTCCGCGAGGCCGCCTTTGAAAAGGATCTTGCAGGAAAGAAGATACTCGTCACCGCAGGAGCCACACGCGAGAGCATTGACCCCGTCCGCTTCATCTCCAACCACTCCAGCGGAAAGATGGGCTTTGCACTGGCAAGAGCCGCAATGCTCCGCGGAGCAGACGTAACGGTGGTAGCTGCCCACACAGACGTTGAGCCCCCCATGTTCGTGAACGTGGTAAAAGTACAGTCCGCAGAGGATATGTTCAATGCCGTAAAGGAGCGCCTTGACGAGACCGATATCATCATAAAGGCTGCCGCCGTAGCGGATTACACTCCCGTTACCACTGCCGACAGCAAGATAAAGAAGTCCGACGGGGATATGAGCATACCTCTGAAGCGCACCACGGATATACTGGCTTATATCGGCGAGCACCGCCGCGAAGGACAGGTAGTCTGCGGCTTCTCCATGGAGACCGACAACGTTATCGAGAACTCACGCAAGAAGCTCACCAAGAAGAACTGCGATATGATATGCGCAAATTCTCTCAGGAAGGCAGGCTCGGGCTTCGGCACCGATACCAACATCATAACCATGATAACAAAGGACGGCGACGAGGAAATGGAGCTCATGTCCAAGTTCGACGCCGCAAATGTGATCCTCACCAGACTGTCGGAGCTCTGTAATAAATGAACGGCAGGCACTTCATCTTTAAAGATGATATGAGCAGAAAGGGCAAGATCATTCTTGTGGCAGGGCTTTTTACTCTCGCAGCCGTATTCTTCCTGCTGACGCTTCTGGGCGACTTCATCACAGGTAACCTTGAAAAAAGATGCACCGCCGCGGTCTGCGGCACGGTCACGGAGGTGGAGACCACCCGTTACCGCAAAAGGGTATACGACTCCGACCGCCCAAGATACCGCACAGAGACCCGCACCGAATGTCATATTGAAGTGGAGACCGACGATGTATTCAGATACGACAGTCTTTTATCCACCGAGGATTCACTTAAAAAGGGCGACAGAGTGACGATACACTACGATCCCCACAAGCCTGAGATATACTATTTCGATCAGACCATAGACAGCACAGGTTTTTCGGGGCTCGTCTTTTCCGTACTGGGCATCATCTGCCTCATAGGCGGAATGATATTCCTTTTCTTCTTTTTCATACTCAGAAAGATACAGGAAAGCAGACTGTATTGACATCAGAGGGAGCGTTCAGCTCCCTTTTTCATGTAAAAAAAGACCTCCGTATCATACGGAGGTCTTTGTGTTTTGTTCTTTATGAAGCCTTCTTCTGGGAGTTGTTATACTCGTCATAGTACTTCTTGAGCTCGTCTACCATATCATTGAACTCTTCCTCGGTCATGTAGTTCTTATAGTCCTCATACTTGAAGCTGTCGGGATCGAAGCTGAACTCATAAGCGCTGGTAGTATACTCCTTGTCATCGTCGAAATCGAAGTCGTAGTCGTCATCATCGTCGTCAAAGCCGAAATCGTAATCATCATCGTCGTCAAAGCCGAAATCGTAATCGTCGTCGTCATCAAAGTCGAAGTCATAATCGTCATCATCATCGAGATCAAACTCGTCAAGATCAAGGTCGAAGTCATCGAATGCGCCCTCTGCGATCTCCTCAGCGTACTTTGCTGCATCCTTGTCATCGAAGCCGACCTTTACAAGGATATCCTTTACAAAGTCCTCAACATCGTCCTTTGAAGCGTAATCCTCGATATCCAGATCCTCGGCGTTCTGAATGTCGATCATGAAAGCATCGTCCTTGTCGGGGATATCTATATCAGCCTTGTATTCAACGGAATAATCAACGCTGAGTCTGCCGTAATTTGTACCGCCCACATTGATATCGCAGCTTATGTTCTGTCCGTCCTTGTCGGCGCTGCAATTGATGGTAAAGGGTGATACTTTGGGGATAGTAACGGTTAAGTCGCCGTTGAAGTAGCCCTTCTCCTCGTCAACTATCTCAAAGTCCTCAAACACAACGGAAACAACGATCTCATCGTCGTCCTCATCATCATATGAATAGCTGTTCTCGAATGTGAGCTCCAGATCGCCGGAGAACTTCTTGTGATCCTCAACAGCGGAGAGCTTAGCGGAGAATTTATCCTCGCCGTCCTCGGCGAAAGTAACCTCGCCGCGGATATCGTCGCCGTCCTTGCCTATTGCCGCAAAGATATAATCATCATCATTATAGAGCTTGAAGCCTCTGATAGTACCTGTGAAGTCGATATAAGTATCAACCGAGATAACTGTTTCGTCATCGTCGTAGTAATCGTCCTTGATATCGTCCTTGATCCTGTCGATCTCCTCCTTGAGCTCGTCCTCGAACTCGTCCTCACCAACAACATCAAGCTTGTCCGAGAGGATATCCTTGATGATCTTGTCGTCGCGGAGCTCCTTGAGCATTTCCATGCCCAGCTTAGCCAGATCCTCCTCGGTGAGATCCATGGAAGCGACTGTATAGTTTACAGTGATATCGCAGATATCAACATCTTCCTTCTTTTCGATCTCAACGTCCTTGGCGAAGTCGCCCCATACCTTTGCATACCTGTTGACCTCGGTCTCCAGCTCCTCGGGTGAGAGGAACTCGGTAGGATCCTCGAGTATATCCTTATATGCCTCGATGATCTTGGCAGAGGAACCGCTTACCAGCTCTTCCTCAACGCTCTTTGCTTCAACGCCTATCCACTGATCCTTCAGCTCGGGAACGCGGAAGAAGTAATCCATATCCGCATTGTCCATAATAACGTCCGCTCCTACGAGGCGGTCGCCGTTGAGGCTCATAGCCACATCTGCGGACATCTTGCCCTTCTTGCTTGAGTACTCAGCGGATAAACCGAAGCTCTCGTTATCGTTGATGATATCAACGAGCTTCTGATCGTCGGCATTATAGCTGCTTCCGAAGATACTGTCGATGAGCTTTTCCTTAGCCTCCGATGAAGGAGCGAAGGAAACGTCCAGATCAGATGTCTGTCCGCCCTCAAGTCTGTCCAGAGTCTTCTTGTAGTATTCGCTCACGGACTCGCCGATGGTCTGTGAGTTGTTCTCTGTTACCCATGCGTAGTACTTTTCAGGTGAACTGAGCCTGAGCTTAACCTGATTCTTTACCGTGTCGGAAAGACCATAAGCAGCAGCACCGCCGCCTACAACAACAGCTGCAGTGATACCCCCGATCAAAGCGGCCTTCTTGCCCTTGCTCTTTTTGGTTATTGTCTCAACGCCGGAAACGCTGAGATCTCCGTTCATCTGCTGATTTTCAAAGTCATTCTGATCCTTATTGAACATTCAGATCCCCTCCTGTTGATATATCATTCGGGACAATGCCCCGTACAATAATCTTATCATACCTCGGACAAAAAGTCAATATCTGCGGAAATTTGTATTAAACCTGTAATCATTACATCACGAATAATTCACAAATTACGCGGCATACTATCATTGTCCGAAAGGACAGATACTGTAACAGAGGTGATCGGAATGAACGAAATGAAGAAAAACAAGTGCATCAAGTGCGATGTATCCCAGTGCCGTCACAATCTTGTGACCGAGAACTACTGCTCTCTCGACTGCATCTCGGTGGGCACTCACGAGGCAGACCCCACGGTGCCCGAATGTACCGACTGCAATTCCTTCGTAAAGCGTACAGGCTGCTGCGACTGATACGCGGAGGCAAAAAAATAAGCAGTTCCTCATATGGAACTGCTTATCTGCTTTTTTTTGATTACTGAGCGTTAGGAGCGCCTACAGGACAAACACCTGCACAAGCACCGCACTCAACACAAGCGTCTGCGTCGATAACGTACTTGCCGTCACCTTCAGAGATAGCGCCTACAGGACACTCGCCTGCACAAGCACCGCAAGCTACGCAATCATCAGAAATCATATATGCCATATACGTACACCTCCGTGTTATTCGGGAGCAGTGCTCCTCGTTATTTCTATTGTAACATATCCCATGCAAAAATCAAGGGCTTTTTGTTAGCAAGGCCTTACATATCACATATCAAACCGCACAGTATCGGCAAAAAGCGGCCTGAGAGTCAGTCTATCAGGCCGCAGTTTTCATCTTATTTTCATTATTACATCACAAAGGGGCATTATTTGCTTTTCTTAGCCGTCTTTTTCGCCGCCTTCTTTTCCTTTTCCGTGATGATATCCGCACAGGCGGCACCTGCCACTATCCAGAACAAAGGCGCATAGGTGATGCTGGTGCAGCCGATGAGGTAGATCAGGACTCCGCCCAGAGTCATCACGAATATGGTAAAGCTCTCGGCGTTCTTTCTTCTGCGGAAGGCCTTCAGCCCCAGTATCACCGCCGAAAGAACGGTTATCACAAGGAACACCGCCGAGGCGACGCCTCTTGTGGCCGCCGTGTAGAGATACTCGTTGTAAACTCTGTCGAAGCAGCCCTTGTAGTTGTATACCACCTCGGTCAGGCTTGAATACTTAGCCGACTCATCGGTAACTCTGAGCAGCGCAAAGGCCATCTGATCGGGGCCCGTACCCGTAAGGGGGTTATGCTCCACAACGTCCATGGCTCTGCCGTTCATATAGAAGTAAACGTCAGCGGTATCGTCTATATCCACAACTCTTGAATCGAAGATACCCGAAGCAGAGGCTCTGAGGTAACTGTCAGCCCACCAGAGTATCCTTCCGTCGTACAGCCTGTAGGAATTGATATTGCCGATAGCTCCCGCAAAGACCAGAGCAATGGCTCCGGCCGCAGCCGCAAGGCTCACAGGAATGCAGGCCAGTCTGCTCTTTTTCGACTTCAGCACGAATACCGACGCAAAGGCGGCGATAACTGCAAAGCCCAGTCCGCAGAAGCCTATGAAGGAGTATGTGAACATCATTATGAACGAGAACAGCGCCGCGCATACCAGCATGAATATCCTGCGCTTCCTGTCCTCAGAGCTTACAAAGCTTACGAGAGCCGCCGTAAGCGCCAGTGTGAGCACCATTGCCAGGAACAGAGGCGACATGGCCAGACCCGAAGCCGCATTGATCCTTATATCCGAGGAAGCCAGCTTATAATGTGACAGCCTTCCTGCAAACACCTGTATGAGTGCGATGATGCAGTTGATCAGTCCCACGCCTACAACGCCGTCGATGATTGTCTTCTGAGCGCCCTCGCGCTTCAGGGCCGAGGCAGAGGCAAAGAAGCAGAAATAGAATAATATCGCCAGCATACCCTCTCCTCTTTCGGGGTAGCCGTAGAATGACATACCAAGATCCACGCCTCTGAACATTGAGAATATGCCCCAAAGCTCCATCAGTCCCATAGCGCCCACAGGTATCAGCAGCCTCTTGCCTATGTACTTTTTCATAAAGGCGATTATTGTGATTATCATGGCGATAACGCCGCCTATAACAAGACCGCCCGCCGTATAGGAGTAAGTTGCCTTGCTGGTGAGGCCGTCATATAGGATCTCGGGAATGACAGTGAATAACGGAGCCATGAACATAGCGATGAACAGTCCCCGTGAGGCCAGCTTTGTGAACTGCTCCTCGGTCATATTGAGAATGAAGTTTGATTTTTCCGTTGAGTGAAATATGGTCTTTGGCATTTGATTCTTTCCTTTCTGCCGTCAGCAGAATTTATTTCGGCGTAACTGTAACGAGATATCCGTCCGCAGTTTTTTCGCCCACGGTTATTATGAAGTCGGTAGGAACGTTCTCTGCTCCCGAGGCCAGATCGTACCAAGCAAAGCCGGGAGTATTCTCGTCCACCCTGCTGCCCTTCCGTAGCAGATTGTCCTTGTCGCCGTCGTTGACCAGTCTTATGAAGCGTATGCCATCATCGTTATTGGTCATTTCGTCGTTGCCGCTCTCGTACATGAAGAACTTCCGCCAGCCCTCGTCGGCCTCCGTGGCGTTGATATGGAGCAGTCTTACGCCGCTTCCCGTAGGCCGCCACCAGAAATAGCTCTTGACCTGACTGTTGTTGGCTTCGAGAGTGGTATATTCCAGTATGAAGTATTCCGACTTGTACTCGCTGTCCAGCGTGCCCCGCGGTATGATAAGGCAGTTGCCCTCATCGGACTGTCCGTTTGTGAGAGTAAAGGTCTGCCGTCCCTTTGCGGGATCGTACACCTGTATCTGATCCTCTCTGTACCAGCCCAGCATCAGCTTTGATACGGCGCTGAAGTCGGAATAGGCCTCGTCCATGAGGTCGTAGCCGGCAGAGCCGTGCATACCCTCGAAGTCGTCCCTGTTGTAGAGATAATAGTCGGGGAGACCCATACAGTGACCCATCTCGTGGAGGTAGGTGGATACGAAGTTGGTATAGTCGTTATCCGATTTGATATCGGCATTGCCCGTAATGACATGGCCGACGGACATACCGTCCACCTTCATCCAGAAGTTGCCGCCGAAGCCGCCTGCGCAGGGCCACCACTCCTGCTCGTCCGATGAGCCGGGCACACAGAAGAGTATAGCGTCGATGACCTTGTCATTGTCGGCGTCGAACTGCCTGTAGTCTATCTGGCTGTCCATATTCTTGATGACCTCGGTGGTGAAGTCCGCCTTATATACATCGCCCTCGTATGCTGATATATTTTTCTGGCAGGTATACCTGTAGGCCTTTCCGCCGAGCTGCATCTGCCCCTTCGAGGCTCTTGAATAGAATGCCGAGAAGCTCTCAAAGGGATATGCTTTTGATTCGGCGTTCTCGGGGCCGAAGGCTATCTGCTCGATGCGGTCGGTAGTGGGCTCGTAGCTGAACCTGCAATCGGGGAAATCCACATAGAATATGAGCAGATTGGGGCTTCCCTGGGACGGCAGAGTGCCGTACATATCATACACAGGCGCAGGAATGAAGTCCTTTTTGGGCTGCGTCGTGGTAGTAGTGGTTGTGGTCGTAGTAGTGGTAGTAGTTGTGGTCGTAGTGGTCTCGTACCAGCGGTAAAGCCCGTCGGAGGGCTTTGCAGCCACCACGTTCTTCCTGAGCCTTGAAAGGTCAAGTGAGTCTATAACGCCGTCGCGGTCGAGGTCTGCCTTCTGGACAAGTCCATTGCCCTGTACCGCCTGAGCCGACGACATATTCTGAGTATCGCTGATATTGCCTATGGCGTAATACGAACTGCCTATGTTGTACACGCCCTTGTCGGAGAGCTTTTCCTTGCCGAGAAGGTGTCTTGAAAGGGTGACGATATCCGCCACATTCACTTCACCGTCGCAGTTCAGGTCGCCCATCCTGTCCACCTGTCTCCACTCCGCTCCTGCGGAGGCAGGTATGGCCGCAGCTGCCATAAGTGCCGTAACAGCTGCTGAAGCAAGCCATCTTATGATAGTCTTTTTTTTCATAAAAATACCCCCTTCGTATTTTTACATATTTATTTTGCTCTGAAGGCAAGAGGAGAAACATGACATTTTCTGTATCTTTATATAAAGCCTTTCCCCCGATCCCCCTCCTGCCTTCACAGCAAAATAATAACGGCCGTCGAGCATAAAGCCCGACAGCCGTAAATACGCGGTAACGGTCACTCCGCAGCGAACCGGTTATTTAGCGTAGTCAGTTACCCTGCTCTCGCGGATAAGGTTGACCTTGATCTGGCCGGGATAGTCCATCTCAGATTCGATCTGCTGAGAGATCTGTCTTGCGACGAGGACCATCTTCTCATCATTGATGATCTCGGGGATGACCATGATCCTGACTTCACGTCCTGCCTGAACAGCAAAGCACTTCTCAACGCCTTCGTAGGAGTTGCATATCTCCTCCAGCTTCTGGAGGCGCTTGATGTAGCTTTCGTAGTTTTCGCTTCTTGCGGCAGGTCTTGCAGCGGAGATAGCGTCGGCTGCCTGAACTATGCAGGCAATGACTGTTTTGGGCTCTACGTCATTGTGGTGAGCCTCAACAGCGTGGATAATAACAGGGTTTTCGTTGTATTTCTTACAAACGTCAACACCTATCTGAACGTGTGAGCCCTCGATCTCGGAGGTAAGAGCCTTACCGATATCGTGGAGGAGTCCGGCACGTCTTGCAACATTTGCGTCAACGCCCAGCTCGGAAGCAAGAACTCCGCAGAGCTTGGCGACCTCAATAGAGTGGTCGAGAACGTTCTGTCTGTAGCTTGTACGGAACTTGAGGCGTCCGATGAGCTTGATGAGCTCGTGGTTGAGACCGTGAACGTTGGTCTCGATAACAGCTCTTTCGCCCTCCTGCTTGATGCGGTACTCGACCTCGCGCTTAGCCTTCTCGACCATTTCCTCGATGCGTGTGGGATGGATACGTCCGTCAGCGATAAGCTTTTCGAGAGCGATCCTTGCCACCTCACGCCTGATCTGATCGAAGCAGGAAATAGTGATGGCCTCTGGGGTGTCGTCGATGATAAGATCAACGCCCGTAAGGGTTTCAAGAGTTCTGATGTTGCGTCCTTCGCGGCCGATGATACGGCCCTTCATCTCGTCATTGGGGAGCGGTACCACCGATACAGCCGCTTCAGATACCTGATCGGCAGCCACCTTGGCAATAGCAAGTGAGATATAGCTTCTTGCCTTCTCCTGACATTCGTCCTTGATGATCTGCTCATAGGCAGCGACCTTTACGGCCTTTTCATGGACGAGGTCATCCTCCAGCTTTGAGATGATGTACTCCTTAGCCTGATCCTTTGTGAATTCGGATATACGCTCGAGAATATCCATCTGGCTCTTCTTGATAGAGTCAGCCTCCTTCAGCTTTTCGTCAGCTGATTTGATCTTCTGGTTGAGGGTCTCCTCCTTCTTCTCGAGGTTATCTGTTTTCTTGTCTAAGTTTTCTTCTTTCTGCTGCATACGTCTTTCCTGACGTGACAGCTCTGCTCTGCGATCCTTGATCTCCTTGTCCGCTTCCGTGCGGAGCTTATGTATCTCGTCCTTAGCCTCTATGAGAGCGCTTTTCTTCTTATTGTCGGCATCCTTTTCGGCGTCCTCGACAATACGCTCGGCCTGCTGCTCGGCAGAGCCTACGATAGCCTCTGCGTCGCGCTTACGCTGCTCAACGCCTGCTGCGACGCCCTTCTTGAAGAAGAGAGCATAACCCACGCCGATACCGGCCGCAAGCGCAACGAGGATAAGAACAATAGCCAGACCCAAGTTCATACAGTGCATTACCTCCTTTTCGTAAAAAAATATCAAAAGTTTGTATCATGTTTTGATTATTACTTAAAGGCGGTAAATGCCGCATTATTTTATTCATTTATAAATATATAGATCAAGAGCCTCCCCATACGGGGCAGACCCGCAAAAAATAGACGGACGTTCTCCCGTCCAAAATTTGTTCCGTTATCATATTTAAAAAACCGCGGCTTATGTATGTATTGCCTTATGCGGATAATGATGTAAAACAAAGCTGCATATACTGCCATAGTAATATTATGCAAATAAATACAACATAATTATTATATAATATTTCAGCGTTCCTGTCAATAGATTTTTGTGAATTAAAGACCACCGGTCACAAATTTCCATAAGAAAGCCCCCGTGCATATCACTGCACAGGGGCATACTTCTGTATGCTCACCGCATGGCTGCGGTTTATGCGGACTTATTTCTTCTCGGGCTCGGGCTCTATAACGGGAGCGTCAACGGCGTTCTTTCTCACGCTGGCGATACCCTTCTTGCAGCTGTCCTTCTTGACATAGCCCTCACTGGCGGCGATGATCTCACCATTTCTTGCTTTAAGGCGGAATCTGAACGCGCCTGACTTGTCCTTATATATCTCGAATTTCGGATTAGTCTCTGTCTGGAATCCCTCGATGGTCTGGTCCTCAAGATTAGCTGCCGGAGCGTTATTTGCGACGCTTGCGATACCGTTCTTGACGCTTGCGAGAGTGTTGTATACCTCTCCGCCCGTAGCGATGACCTCTCCGTTGCCTGCCTTCAGGCTGAATGTAAAGCCTGTTTTTGTAGCCTTGATGATAAATTTACCCATAATGTTTTCAACACCTTTCAGCATAGAATATAAAAAATCGATAGTTTCGATTTACACCATAATTATAACTGAATATTATCATCTTGTCAATAGATTTTGTTAATTTTTATCAAAAATGCACATACCGACAAAAAAGGACGGCAAAAGCCGTCCTTAATCCGTTATGATGAAGCTGTCCGCCACGGTCTCGCAGACCTCCGCGAAAAAGCCCTGTTTTCTCAGCTTTTCGGCACATATCGCAGCCTTTGCGGCGGCGTCGAACAGTCCGAACACTGCCGAACCGCTTCCCGTCATGACCGCTGTCCGTGCGCAGCCTTCCAGCATTTCCCTTTTTATAGTCTCCACCTCGGGAAGCTCCACAGCCTGCTCGAAGAGATTTCCGAAGCACCTGTAAGCCGTATCGGGAGCGTTTTTTATAGCCTCCACCAGCTTTTTTGTCTCGGGGTGTACAGGAGCGGTCAGGCTGTCGATATTCCTGTATGCCGCAGCAGTGGAAACGCCCTCTCTGCCCTTGGCGATGACCAGAATCCGTCCCGAATAATCGTCAACAGGCCTGATGATCTCGCCTATGCCCTCAACATAAGCAGTTCCGCCTGTGAGGAAGAAGGGAACGTCCGCCCCCAGCTTTTCGGGAGCGCTGACGGTCTTCCCCGTCATTCTGCCCAGACAGTACAGCACCGCCGCAGCGTCGGTGCTGCCGCCGCCCATACCCGCCTGAGAGGGTATGCCTTTTTTAATATGTATACGGCAGCCGCAGTCCATACCGTTCTCCTCAAAGAACATTTTCGCGGCCTTGTAAGCGATATTGCGCTCGTCGCAGGGAATGGGATCCGCACCTGCGAACTCCTCGGGAACTTCACAGCTCAGCTCTGTACCGCCTTTGGTGAGCTCCACCTCCACCTCATCGTAGAGACCGACTGTCTGGAACACGCTCTCGATGCTGTGATAGCCGTCGGGACGCTTTCCCGTCACGTCCAGAGCGAGGTTTATCTTAGCAGCAGCCTTTACCCTCATGACTTTTCAGCCTCCAGCTTTTTCAGGAACTTCTCGATACGGCTGATAGCCTCCATGAGGTGTTTCAGCGAATATGCGTAGGATATACGGATATAGCCCTCGCCGCTTTCGCCGAAGGCGCTTCCCGGAACAGTTGCCACCTTCTCCTCGAAAAGCAGTCTCTCGCAGAAGTCCTCGCTGCTGAGGCCTGTGCTCTTGATACAGGGGAACACATAGAAGGCTCCCTCGGGATTGAAGCAGGTCAGGCCGAGTCGGTTGAACTCGCCCACAAGATAGCGTCTGCGGATATTGTACTCGTCCACCATTTTCGACACCTCGGCGTCGCAGGAGCTGAGAGCCTCCACTGCCGCATTCTGGCTGATGAAGGGACTGCACATTATGCCGTACTGATGTATCTTTGATATCTGGGTGATAACAGGCTCGGGAGCCGTTACATATCCCAGTCTCCAGCCCGTCATGGCGTAGGCCTTGGAGAAGCCGTTGACGTAGATGGTGCGCTCTCTCATGCCCTCCAGCTCTATGATGGAGAAATGCTTTCTGCCGTAGGTCAGCTCGGAGTATATCTCGTCCGAGAGCACCATTATATTGGTATCGCGGAGGAAATCGGCTATAGGCTCCAGATCCTCCTTAGTCATCACAGCGCCCGTGGGATTATTCGGGAAGGGCAGTATGAGCAGCTTTGTGCGCTCGGTGACCTTGTCCCTGAAGTCCTCAAGGGTCAGCTTGAAGTTATTCTCTATCCTTGTGGGCACGGAGACTGGAACGCCGCCTGCCAGCTCCACAAGAGGAGCATAGCACACGAAGCAGGGCTCCACCACCAGCACCTCGTCGCCTGGGTCGAGAAGACCGCGGAGAGCAAGGTCTATAGCCTCGGAGCCGCCCACGGTAACGATTATCTCCTTGTCGGGGCTGTACTTTACGCCGTGTTTCTTCTCTATAGTCTGTGAAATGGCATTTCTCAGGGGAGCAAGTCCCTTATTGGGGCCGTAGATGATGTGCTTGCGCTCCAGTACCTGGATAGCAGCCTTTCTTATAGCCCACGGGGTATTGAAGTCGGGCTCGCCCACGCCCAGGGAGATGACTCCCTCCATGGTGCCTGCGATATCGAAAAACTTTCGTATGCCCGAGGGCTTTATGCTCCTGATCTTGTCCGAAAGGACCTTATCATAATCTATCACGATCAGCCGAGTCCCCTTTCATCGGGCTCCTCGCTGTCGATGAAGATGCCCTTTTCCTTGTATTTTTTCAGTATGAAGTGAGTAGATGTGGAGAGTATGCCGTCGATAGTTGCCAGTCTCTCCGACACGAAGAAGGCAACGTCCTTGAGGTTGTCGCCCTTGACCTCAACGGCCAGATCGTAGGCGCCCGAGGACATGAGGCTGACGCTCTCAACCTCGTCGTACATCATGATAGTCTTTGCGATATCGTCAAAGCCGCAGTCGCGCTGAGGAGTTACCTTCAGCTCGATAGTAGCGTAAACAGTAGACTTGTCGTAGAGATCGTCGTCCACGATAACGCTGTAACCCTTGATGACTCCGCTCTTTTCAAGCTTCTCTATCTCCGCGGCGGCCGCCTCTGCGGATATGCCCAGCATCTCGCCGAGAGCCGTATTTGATATACGGGCGTTCTGCTGTAAAATTTTTACGATGTCTTTCATGGTATCATTTCCTTTCATTACAATACTATATATACATATCCTCATTTCATTCTATTTCAACGAAATAAGGCTTTCTTTCCTTGAAATATGCCAGTCTTGCAAAACCTGCCTCCCTCGCTATGGATATACCGTCGGCAGAATTCGCGGCTATATCCTCGACTGTATGTGAATCCGAGCCTATGGTGACTATCTCGCCGCCCATATCACGGAAAAGCTTCACGTATTTAAGGCTCGGGAAGCAGTCCCCGTAGCCCTGACGGATACCCGAGGTATTTATCTCTATGCCCTTGCCGTTCTGTGCAAGATTGCGGAAGATATCCGCTATTATATCATCAAACCTGCTTATATCTGCGTTTATGCCGTTTCTCTGCTTCATGTAGCGCAGACAGTAGGTGAGATGTCCGAGAACGTCGAAAAGGTCTGTTCTGCTTGTTTCGTAAACCTCCACGAAATAGCGCTCCAGCAGGCCGTATATCTCGTCCATGGTCATTTTCTCGTAGTCTAAGAAGTAGAAATCCTGCTCGCCCATTACCTGATGAACCGAGCCGATTATGAAGTCCACACGCTTGTCGGCGTTGACTATCTTAGCGGCGTCTGTATCATGGAGTATCTGTCCAAGCTCAACACCGCAGATAAGATCGAGCTTCCCTGCCCATTTTTCCTTCAGAGCAGTCACCGCAGATACCGAGCCCTCAAAGTCGGCAGCGTAATCGAAGCTTTCACGGAGATAACGCTCCTCCTCAGGATAGTGCTCCTCTTTATACCAGCCGTTGCACTCGCAGTGATCGGTAATGGCATAGGCAGCAAGCCCCAGCTCCGCCGCTCGCTTTACGCAGAGGTGTATATCTGCCTCGGAATCCACAGAAAACTGTGTATGGGTATGGCAGTCCATAAGTATCATAGTCTCAGCCCCTTTTTGGTGTATTCTATTATTATAACACATCAGCCGAAAAAAAGCTACTGTTTTTTTAACCTAATACACAGAAGAGGATTCCGCCGACGCTTCCGAACGGCTTAGCTCGGTCAGAAGCTTCTCCTTCATGGCCTCCAGCTCCTCATGGGAGGGGCGGTTGTCGTCGGAGTACATCTTTTCCATGGGGTACCACCATACGGGACCCTTTCCGTGGTTGCCGTAGCCGTCTATATCGCCGCTTCTGCGCGGGTAGAGGTGCCAGTGGAGATGAGCGTCCCCCATACCCAGAAGCTCGTAATTCATCTTCTCCGCCCCGAAGGCTACGGCGGCCGCCTCCGCGACTATTGTCATCTCCTCCATGAACCTGGCACGCTCAGCCATATCCAGGTGGAAGAGCTCGGTCTTGCTGCCGTGGTGCTTGTACAGAAAGAGGGTATACCCGTAGAAGTGCTGATTATCGCCGATCACAACGTAACCTGTTTCAAGCTCCTTTACAAAGTATGGATTTGTTCCGTTTTTTATCATTTCGATCCTGTCGCATATAAGACACATGATAAAGCCGCCTTTCGTCGTGATAATACATATTATATCACAGCGGAGATCATTTTTCAACAGCGGCTTCCGGAGGCAGGCCGTGAAATTTTTTTCTGCGGCTGTTGCTTTTTCCATACATCTATGTTATAATTATATCAATCATTCGGAATACACCGGATAACAATAAAACGGAGGTTTTGACTATGAGAGCAGTTGTAACTGTTATTGGTAAGGATACGGTAGGTATCCTCCACAAGGTAAGCGGTATCTGCGCCGAATACAACGTGAACGTTATCGAGGTCACACAGAGCGTGCTTCAGGATATGTTCGCCATGATAATGCTGGTGGACATAACGGATATAAAGGGCGACTTCTCCGAGCTGGTAGGCAGGATGACAGCGCTGGGCACAGAGCTGGGTCTTTCTATACACACAATGCACGAGGATATCTTCAACTCAATGCACAGCATATAATGAAAGGAAGTCCGCTGAATGCTTAACGTATATAATATACTTGAAACGATCCGCATGATACAGGACGAGTGCCTTGATATACGTACTATCACTATGGGCATATCTCTCCTTGACTGTATCGACACGGATATAGACAAGGCCTGCGAGAAGGTCTACAACAAGATAGTGACCAAGGCAGGCACCCTTGTTGCCACAGGTCAGCAGATAGAGACTGAATACGGCATACCAATAGTAAACAAGCGTATCTCCGTTACTCCCATCGCAATGCTGGCAGCGGCCTGCCCCGACAGCGACACGGTAAAGTTTGCAAAGACTCTCCAGAGAGCTGCGGACACCTGCGGAGTAAACTTCATAGGCGGATATTCCGCACTGGTACACAAGGGCTTCAGCGCAGGAGACATGGCTCTTATAAAGTCTATCCCCGAGGCGCTTGACGTCACACAGAATATATGCTCGTCGGTAAACATCGGCTCTACAAAGTCGGGTATCAATATGGACGCCGTAAAGCTCATGGGACAGATAGTCAAGGAGGCTGCTATAAAGACAGCAGACCGCGACTGTATCGGCCCTGCAAAGCTTGTTGTGTTCTGCAATGCCGTTGAGGACAATCCCTTCATGGCAGGCGCATTCCACGGCGTAGGCGAGCCCGACTGCGAGATACACGTTGGCGTATCGGGCCCCGGAGTTGTCCGCGCAGCACTTACCAAGTACCCCGACGCTTCCATAAACGAAATAGCCGACATAATCAAGAAGACCGCATTCAAGATAACCCGTATGGGACAGCTTGTAGGCGCAAGAGCCTCGGAGCTCCTGGGCGTACCCTTCGGTATCGTTGACCTTTCACTTGCTCCCACACCTGCTATAGGCGACAGCGTAGCCCATATCCTTGAGGAAATGGGACTTGAGATGTGCGGAACTCACGGAACTACCGCCTGCCTTGCAATGCTCAACGACGCAGTAAAGAAGGGCGGCGTAATGGCTTCGTCCACAGTAGGCGGACTTTCGGGCGCATTTATCCCCGTATCCGAGGACGCAGGCATGATAGACGCGGCAGTTGCAGGCGTTCTCAGCCTTGAAAAGCTTGAGGCCATGACTGCGGTATGCTCCGTAGGTCTGGATATGATAGTAGTTCCCGGCGATATAACTCCCGAGACCATATCTGCTATCATCGCAGACGAAGCAGCTATCGGCATGGTGAACTCCAAGACCACCGCAGTACGTCTTATCCCCGCTATCGGCAAGAAGGAAGGCGACACACTGGAATTCGGCGGACTGCTGGGCAGCGGTCCTGTTATGCCTATCAGAGATAAGTCCCCTGCCAAGTTCATCAACCGCGGCGGACGTATCCCCGCACCTATGCAGAGCCTGAAAAACTGAGCCTTTAGCCATTTATGGGCGCACTGTGTGCGCCCTTTTTAATTCGTCCGCGAAAGCGGACGCCACAATTATGCATCAATAAAGGTGAAAAAACTATGGATATCCGCAATATACCGACTCTTTTCGGGCTTCCCGAAGCGTCAGAGCTCACAGAGCTCAACGCAGGTCACATAAACCGAACCTTTCTTGCGGACTGCGGCGGTGAGAGATACATTCTGCAATCCCTTAACAGCTCGGTTTTCCGTTCTCCCGAGGCTGTAATGGAAAACATCGGCAGAGCTGAGGCTGCAATCGGACAGCCGCAGTGCCGCTTTACGGCAGTCCCGCATTTTATCGCCTGCGGCGATAAAAACTATGCGGCCGCGGTGGGAGAGCTATGGCGTATCTACAGGTATGTCCCCGCGGCCGCAGGTGCCGCGGCAGACGCCGCGGCTGCGGGACGTGCCTTCGGAGAGTTCATACGCCTTATGGACGGAAATGAGCTCTCGCCTGTGCCTGCCATAGAAGGCTATCATGATTTTGAAGCTTATTACAGCGAACTGAAGGCTCTCGGCGGCGCGACGGCGGATATCATGCAGACAACAGACCGCCTGCGTGAGGATATGGAGCGTGTATTCGGCAGCGGTCTGAAAAATCGTATAATACACGGCGACGCAAAAGCTGACAACATAGTCATGAGCGATCCGCCCACCATAATAGACCTTGACACGGTCATGTACGGCTGCGCAGCCATAGACTACGGCGACCTTGTGCGCTCGGTATGGGACGGAAATGCGGATTTATCCGCAGTAAGGCAGGTCACCGCAGGCTTTGCGGAGGGTCTGGGCGGCATACTCACCGACGACGAGGTAAGCTCCCTGTACTACGGAATACTGCGGAGCACAGGAGAGCTTGCGGTGCGCTATCTTGCGGACAGTCTCCGCGAAAACAGGTACTTCCGCGGCAGGAGCAGAGCTCAGTGTCTCGCCCGCGCCGAGGAGCTCCTTGCTCAGCTGAGCCGCTTCCGCCGGCATGAGAGCGGGCTGAAGGAGCTGATACAGCAGGAGTTCCGGCGCGGCAGTTGCATTAAACATATTTATATGCTATAATAATATAAATATTCCCTATCAAATAAGGAGGCCAACATGAAATATACTCAGGGACAGTACATCATCACGGACAAGCACGCCATAGCCCGTGAGATATACAGCTTCACCATAGCCTGCCCCGAGGTGGCAGCCGCCGCCTGTCCGGGACAGTTCGTACACATAAGAGCCAAGGGCTACACCCTCCGCAGACCCATTTCTATCTGCGGCATAGACAAGGAGAAGGGCACTCTCCGCATAGTATTCGAGATACGCGGCGAGGGCACCGCCGAGATAGCAAAGCTCAACAAGGGCGACCTCATAGATATGCTTGCGCCTCTGGGACACGGTTTCACAGTGGACAGCGCCTTCAACAAGGCAGTCCTCATCGGCGGCGGCATAGGAACGCCTCCCATGCTGCCTCTTGCAAAGGCCTACGGTGAAAAGGCTGTGGTCATAAGCGGCTTCAGGAACGCCTCGGCAGTGATATTGCAGGAGGACTTCCGCAGCACGGGAGCTGAGACCATACTCTGCACCGACGACGGCTCAGCAGGCATACACGGTTTTGTTACCCAGCCCTTTACGGAACTGGCAGAAAAAGGCGGCATAGACGCCGTATACGCCTGCGGTCCCATGCCCATGCTGAAGGGCATAGCTGCAATATGCAAGGAAAAGGGCATATACTGCGAGATTTCCCTGGAGGAGAGAATGGCCTGCGGCATTGGAGCCTGTCTGGGCTGCGCCTGCCGCACAGTACGCAATGATGAGGAATATTTCGCCCACGTCTGCAAAGACGGTCCCGTATTCAAGGCTGAGGAGGTGCTCTGGTAATGGCTGATCTTTCTGTAAAAGTCTGCGGAACGGACTTCAAAAACCCTATAATACCTGCGTCGGGCGTATTCGGCTACGGCAGGGAATACGAGGAGCTCTTCCCTCTTGACAAGCTGGGCGGCATTGCCACAAAGGGAACCACCCTCCATCTCCGCACAGGCAACCTTGCACCGAGAATAGCCGAGACCCCCTCGGGAATGCTGAATTCCGTAGGTCTCCAGAATCCGGGCATAGACCATTTCATCGAAACGGAGCTGCCCTATCTGCTCACAAAGGATCTTGTAGTCCTTGCAAACATAGCTGGCTCCACTCCCGACGAGTGCGCCGAGGTTGCCGCAAAGCTTGAGGACACAGACGTGCATATGATAGAGCTCAACATCTCATGTCCCAACGTAAAGCAGGGCGGAGCCGCATTCGGCACCAGCTGTGAAATGGCGGCGGAAGTAACGAAAAGAGTTCGCGCAGTGACAAAGAAGCCTCTTGTTGTGAAGCTCTCGCCAAATGTCACCAGCATAGCCGATATCGCAAAGTCGGTAGAGGCAGCGGGAGCTGACGCAGTATCGCTGATAAACACACTTCTCGGCATGAGGATAGACATAAACACGGGCAGACCCGTTCTCCGCAACAACGTAGGCGGAATGAGCGGTCCTGCGGTATTCCCCATAGCAGTCCGCATGGTATGGCAGGTAGCCAACGCAGTGAACATACCCGTTATCGGCATGGGCGGAGTATCCAGCGGACGTGACGCCATAGAGCTCATGATGGCAGGCGCCTCTGCGGTACAGGTAGGCGCAGCCATATTCACCGATCCATACGCGCCTGTAAGGATAGTTGAGGAGATGAACGACTGGCTTGACAGCAGGGGCATAAAGTCGGTAAAGGAAATAATAGGCACCGTAAAGCCCTGGTGAGCAGGGCCTGATGCACAGTATCAGCAATAAGGGGGAAAGTGTATGGAAGTCGTAGCAGTGATAGTAGTAATAGCGGTTCTGTGTCTCGTACTGGGAGTAAAGCCCATCTATCTGGCATTTGCTGCGGCAGCCCTTATCTCTGCCATGGCGATCATATCCGTACTTATGCTGATGTACTTTTTTGTGCGTCTGCTCTTTGCGAAGAAACACAAAGCAGTGTTTTCACGCATTGACAAAAGCCCCGTCCACAGGTTCAAGGTGGCCTACTACACCATAGACGGCGAGGAATACCCAAATATATTCCCCGAGGAGGGCTTCCTGCACAATATACTCTACCGCTCCGACAGGAGCAGCACAGTCTATCTCACCCGCAGCAGGAAATTCGTATACGATAAATTCGCCTGCCTCACCTGCACGGTGGGCACCATGACAGGCCTTCTGTTCGGTGCGGCAGTGCTTTACATCTTATATTAGGAGGAAAAAATGGAGGAACATATCTGCGGCACTCACGGTATCCACAAGGATATAGTTGACAAGGTATCAAGGATAATGCCCGACGAAGCCGTGCTTTACGACGCTGCGGAGCTGCTGAAGGTATTCGGCGACTCCACAAGGATAAGGATAATATTCGTGCTCTGTCAGAGCGAGATGTGCGTATGTGACATCGCAAGGATACTGGAGATGACTCAGTCCGCCATCTCCCACCAGCTTAGAGTGCTGAAGCAGGCTCGTCTGGTGAGCTCCCGCCGCGAGGGCAAGACCATATTCTACTCCCTCTGCGACGACCATGTAAAGACCATATTCTATCACGCTATGGAGCACGTTCTGGAGTAAGCCCTGCATGAGATACTTTGATTTTCACACCCACGCATTCCCCGACAGCCTTGCAGAAAGGGCGCTCAAGGGCCTTGCCGTTACCAGCGGCATAGCTCCCGCCACAGACGGCACGCTGAAGGGGCTCAGGGCAAAAATGGCGGAAAACGGCATAGATGGAGCCATGCTCCTTCCCGTAGCCACAAAGCCCTCACAGCAGACCACCATAAACAACTGGGCGGCAGACATAATGGGCGGCGGCCTGTACTGCTGCGGCTCGGTACACCCCGACGCGGAGGACGCGCTGTCTGAAATAGACCGCATAAAGTCACTGGGGCTGTACGGAGTCAAGTTCCATTCGGAGTACCAGGGCTTCTGTCCCCATGAGGAGAGGATGTTCCCAATATACGAAAAGATCGCGGAGCTTGGTCTCATAGCCGTATTCCACGGCGGCTGGGACCCGTACTCACAGGATATAATAAGAGCAACTCCTCAGAGCTTTGCAGCCGTTGCGGAGACCTTCCCCAAGCTCACCATAGTCGCCGCACATCTTGGCGGCATGAACCTCTGGGACGACATAGAGAAGTACACCGCAGGCAGATACGAAAACCTCTGGTTCGATGTGGGAGTTATCTCCCGCTATATCGAAGACGACCAGCTGCTGCGCATAATCCGTAAGCAGGGCGCCGGCAAGGTGCTCTTCGGCAGCGACTGTCCCTGGGACGAGCCTGCCAACGAGATAGCCATGATACAGCGGCTCCCCATTACAGACGAAGAAAAGGAGCTCATATTCCACGGCAATGCGGAAAGGCTCCTGGGAATAAAAATATAAAAGCGAAAAGGCTCATGCACCCCGGGCATGAGCCTTTTCTTTTCCCCTTATCAAGAGATAATCCCCATTATCCCTTCAGAGATCCGTCTGAAATCATGTTATATTTTCTGCGTTACATAAGAGGAAGCTCACTTTCCGCACACCCCTGTGCGGAGGAGCGATCATTACCCCCGATCACCCCTATATCATGGC
The DNA here is from genome assembly GCF_947301925.1 of uncultured Ruminococcus sp. Taxonomy (GTDB): domain Bacteria; phylum Bacillota; class Clostridia; order Oscillospirales; family Ruminococcaceae; genus Ruminococcus. The sequence goes on along the minus strand of NZ_CAMYUE010000006.1, from coordinate 40,494 downwards.
TGTTCTGTCACTGCTGCAATGTCGTTATACAAAGATGTTTACCCCTGTGCCCCGGGTCCCGACCCTGCGCACAAATATCATAGCGAAGCTTTCTCTTATTTCAGCTCCGAATCCCTAACACGGTAGATGAGTCATCTCATTCTCCGCCACCCCTGACGGAGAATGAGCGTTTTTATACATTGCCGCTCCGAGAGCAGCTGTTATTCCCCCCGAAAGGCCTGTCAATCATTCTGCGCAGCAGATGATGATGCACCTTCATCTATATCCACATCTATGAGCAGACCGCCGTCCTTGCCTGTTACCTTAGGCATAACGCCGTCCCACTTCTGGATCTGTTCGTAAGCGATGACCTTTCCCGAAAGCGACTCCTCAAGGAGCTTGTTGGCGTCGGCCTGAGCCTGAGCCCTTGCGAGGATAGCCTCGGCGTCGGCATTGGCTGCAATGACCTTCTTTTCGGCGTCGGTATTGGCGATGACCTTAGCCTGTTCCTGTTCGGTCTTGGTCTTGATGAGGTTCTGCTCGGCCACCTGTTTAGCCTCGATAGCCTCATTGAATTCCTTTGAAAAATCGAAGTTTACGATATTGAATTTTTCTATGAAGATACCATAGGAATTGAGCTTGCTGTCCAGAGCGGTCTTGACCTCATTGCTGACAGCCTCGCGCTCGGTGATGAGCTGCTCTGCGTTGTACTTTGCAGTAGCGGACTTCATGCACTCCTGTACCACAGGTGTGATGAGTATGGTCTGGTAATCAAGACCCACGTTCTTGTACATATCCGGGGACTTGTCCGATACCAGCCTGTAGTTTACAGCGATGCTGCTGCTCACAGTCTGAAGGTCCTTCGACACTGCGGAAGCAGGAGTCTCATAGACCTGTATCTTGTTCGACATATCCTCGACCTGCTGTATGAACGGAGCTTTAAGATGGAAGCCCTCCGAAAGCGGATTTGACGAAACCTCGCCAAGCGTAAGAACAACGCCTGTATTGCCGGCGGGAACTATAGTAAAGGAATTTGCGGCAATGAACAGAGCCGCAATACCGGCAGCTATCCATTTTATTCCCTTGAAGCCAGACTTTTTGGGAGCATTCCCGTTCAGATCCCTGACATTAACACCCATAATGATTCTCCTTTTTTATCGTGTAAGCAGTAAGTTTATTTGCAAAGATAGTATTTTCCGTCGTCCGTAACGGATATTACGTTGTCCCTTACGAGCTTTTCGGTGATTTTCGGGAATGTATCAGGATTCAGCAATCCGATCTCGTCAAGTCCCTTTGCGGTATCCTTTGAAAAAGCCCCTGCTTTTTCAAGAAGTGAAACTATCCTTTTCTGTCTTAATGCTAATGCGGGTAAAATGCTTGCCATAATTATTCTCCTTTTTTAGTGAAAAATGTGTTTAGTTTTTGTTGAGATAATACTTTCCGTCCTCAGTTGCCGAGATAACATTGTCATAAAGCAGCTCAAACGTTGCTTCGGGATTGAAGATACCCATTTCATGCAGAGTTTTGGCACTGTCTGCCGAAAACGCCTTTGATACTTCAAAAAGCTTGATTATCCTTTTCTTGCTCATAAGAAATGAAGCTACGATATTCATGATTCAAATCTCCTGTTATCCTGTATCATTAAAAAATAATATTTACCCCGAATTGCAGGTCAGCCCTGCACGCTGTGCTCTGCGGCATCGTTCATATCCGACTTCGCCCTTCTGCCCTCGCAGGCGTCGAGGCCTCCGCCAACGGCGATACCGAGACATATGCCGATACACATACCCATTATCATATTGTGGAAGAAAATACCTCCGAAAAGCATACCGAGAGCAATGCCGAGACACATGAATGTAGTCATATTGGAGCTGTCCATCTTCCTTGCTTCGGTAACTGCGTATTTTTTTACATCTTCATTTTCCATAATAAATTCCCCTGTCTATCACATCTCATTGAGAATGATATCCAGTCCCTTTTCCATTTCTGTCCTGAGACAACCGCTCCTGTACCCCATGACCATGACGAACATGGCCTTTCTGAGCTTGTCGTCGTCTTCGATCTCCTTTGAATTCTCAGCCACCTCGCGTGCGACCAGCTCCTTGATATGGTCGCTGTCGAAGGCGCCCTCGTCCTCGGCGGTAAAGATTATCCTGCAAAGGATATCATAGAGGAGGACCTCCTCGATGATATCGTCCGAAGTATCCTCAACGTCGCCGTTTATGTAGCGCATAAGGTTTGCGATGTCCTCCAGCTTCATAGCCTTGCGGAGCATATTGATAAGCAGGATACGCAATATCTGCTTTTCCGAATATTTCTTGCCTTTGGTAGCCGACACCCAGCCGCGCTTGATCCAGTTCTGGATTGTAGTGCCCTCCAGGCCTGTGAGCTTAGAGAGCTGCGACAGCGTAAGGCCGCCTGTAGCTTCAAGAACGGGCGAGATCAGCGAAAATGCGGACTCTCTTGCCTGTTCGGAATATTTCATAGTAGTACCCGGGATAAGTCTATTCATAGTCCTCAACTCCTATCAGATGATGATATGATTATATCACAGGTTCATGTGAACTTCAAATATTGTTATCCGGCGTTTTCGGGTTTTTTAGGAGATTTTTTTGCATTTATCATTATATTTCATAAGTTTTCATAATTTTTCGCATTTTTTCACATTGGTCTGACAACTTAGCAACAGCCGTCTTGCTAAATCCAATATAATATGATATAATAGTATAAACCATAATTCGCACTTGCAGGGACGGACATTGGCCGTCCGCAAAATTCATGTTTATTATAAATGGCTGTGATCGGCAGGCGGATTTGCGCTGTAAGCGATGTACGATCAGCGATATCAATGATCGTGAGCGGGTTTACGAGCGGCAACGCGGCAAGGGTGCAGCGTCACGCTGCAAGTTTTGATTTGCAGAAGGAGATACTATGATAATAATGTCAGTGGATTTCGGCGACTCCAGAACAGGTATCGCGGTCTGCGGAAAAAGCGAGATGATCGCCTCTCCCGTCACCGTCATAGCCGAAAAGGACTTCACAAAATGTATAGAAAAGACCGCCGCTCTTGCAAAGGAGCAGCGTGCGGAGCAGATAGTCGTAGGCTATCCCATGAATATGAACGGAACGGTGGGCGAGCGTGCCGAAAAATGCAGGCTCTTCGCCGAGGAGCTGGAAAAGCTAACCGGGATACCCGTTAAGCTCTGGGACGAGCGCTGCACCACCGTATCAGCCCATAATGCGCTGAACGTCACCAATACCCGCGGCAAGAAGCGAAAGGCAGTTGTGGACGCAGTGGCGGCAGTCCTCATCCTCGAGAGCTATCTGGGCTACAGGCGCAACTCGGGCGAGCCTACATAAGCACCGACTTTATATCGTCAAGCAGATTTCCTGCGGCTTTGAGAGTTTTCCCCGCGTCGCGCTTTATGCTCATTTTCTTCATGGGGCGGGCGTTGGAAAGCGCATAGCAGGCAAAGCCTATTACAGCTCCCGCAGCGGCGCCCTTGGCAAGTGACATCAAATTCATATCATAAATACTCCGTGATTTATTATCCGCAAGGGCGGACAGTAATATTATCTGAAAAATATGCTGAAGTATACCGATATCACGAAAGGAAGAATTTAATGAAAAAACTTCTTATAACATCTTTATTATTAAGTTTTGTCACCATGTTCGGCTGTTCTTCGGCTGAAAAGAGCTCCCCGGAGAGCATACAGGATACTACTGCCGCGGCAGAAACGACTACGGAAGCCGAAACGACTGCCGAAGCCGCCACAAAGGAGAAAAAGGTATACGATTACGTTCACGGCGAGGACGGATACTGTAATATTGCGGACGAAATTTCCGATTTTAAAATGGAAACGCAGAAATACGGCACCTGCTGGATTTATGCAGGTGTGGCAAGCATGGGAACAGCCTACGCTAAAAAATACGGCAGCTATCCCTCTATAGACCAGCTCGAGCTGCTCGACATCACCTATATAAATGAAAAGAATGAAGGTTTTTTCCCGAAAGGAAGCGATGATCCTAAAGAAATTGGCGGCTGGCAGTGGATGTTGACAGAAACTCTGACTAACGGATTCGATGACTATGTTATCGACAGCTCGGTAATTCTTGATGTGGACGACCGCGAAGCTATAAAAGAAGCTGTGAAAAACCGCGGCGGAGTCGCTATCGGAGTAAACGATACCGATGAAAAGTATAAAGGCTGGTTCGGACAGTATTATACTCTCAATTATACAAGAAAAGACTTTGACCATGATATTGCCATAATCGGCTATGACGACCACTTCCCGAAGGATTACTTCAAAGAGCCTGCTTCCGAGGACGGTGCGTGGATCTGCTATAACAGCTCTTTGGGCTCGGCAGGATTCTTTTATGTATCCTATTGTGCGCCTTTAGAGTATGGCATAAGCCACTCCGTAACCGATAAATACGGTGATATCCTCAGCTATGACGCAGGCAATGAACAGGATAAGTACATAAAAACAGGCGAATGGACAAATACCGCAAATGTTTTCCATAAGTCGGGCAAGCTTTCCGCTGTGGGAACATATAATGACTTTGACGAGCAGAATATCAAGATACAGGTATACAGCGCCGACTTCAAGGATATCCTGTATACACAGGACGCTGTCCTCGATTATCACGGCTATCACACCGTAGAACTTGATACCCCCGTTGATGTTTCGGATTTTGCCGTTGTCATCTCTTACGAAAAGGGCGCTCCCGTTGAGGGAGAGGATATCGACTACGGCGACACTGAATACAAGACCGTTTCAGAAAGCGGACAGTCCTTTGTATACATCGATGACTGCGTAACGGGCTGGAAGGACCTCACCGACGCTGATATAAAAAATCGCTGGATATTGACTTTGAGCCCAACAACTGCTGTATAAAGGCGCTTTTCGCCAAATAAACGAGCTTTTTTCTCCGCACGACGGAGTGAAAATAAAAATATACAAAACAGAAGGATAATTATGCAAAACCTCAATATCGTCCTTGTAGAACCTCAGATACCGCAGAATACGGGAAATATCTCCCGGACCTGCGCCGTTACGGGAGCAAGGCTCCACCTCGTCCGTCCGCTGGGCTTCGAGGTCAGCGACAGACACCTGAAGCGTGCAGGCCTTGACTACTGGGACAAACTGGACATAACCTATTATGACGGCCTTGAGGACTTCTTTGAAAGGAACAAGGACGGCCATTTCTTCTACTTCACCACAAAGGGACTTCACGTCCACAGTGAAGCGGAATACCCCGACAACTCCTACCTGATCTTCGGGCGGGAGGACAAGGGACTGCCCGAGGAGCTCCTCCGCGACAATCCCGACAGATGTGTAAGGATACCCATGCGCAATGAACTGCGCAGCCTCAATCTCTCAAACTCCGTGGCAATAGCGGTATACGAGGTGCTGAGGCAGTGGGACTACCCCGACCTTTCCCGAGAGGGAAAACTGACAAAATATCAATGGTAAAGGAGATAATGATATGTCAAAGATAGCTATGCTCACCGATTCATGCTGCGATCTTCCCAAGGAGATCATTGACGAGCTTGGTATAAAGCTTCTTCCCTTCACTCTCACCGTAGGCGGAGAGAGCTTCAAGGAGACCGTAGAAAAATCCCCCAAGGAATTCTACGAGCTTCTGGAGACCACAGACGAGATACCCAAGCACTCCCAGATATCTCCCGTGGAATTCTTTGAGGCCTACAAGGAGCTCTACGAGGAGGGCTATACGGATATAATCAGCGTATCCATCAACTCACTGGGCTCAGGTACATACAACAGCTCCCTCATAGCAAAGGACGATTTCTATGAGAGCTTCCCCGAGGCAAAGGATAAGCTGCACATACACAATCTGGACTCCAAGTGCTACACACTTTTCTATGGTTATCCCGTAATGGAGGCCGCAAAGAAGATACGCCGCGGCGCAGATGTACAGGAAATAATCGCCTATCTTGAGGACTGGTTCAACGTATGCGGAGTCTACGCGGTGCCCTTCAATCTGAAGTACGCAAAGAAGTCGGGACGTATCTCCGCAGCCAAGGCCTTTGCAGGCGAGCTTCTGGGGCTGAAGCCCATAATCCTCTTTGCGGACGGCGTTACCGAGACCGTTGAGAAGATAAGGGGCGAAAAGAATATAGTCCCCAAACTTGTAGAGACGCTGGAAAAGAATATGACTCCCCAGACTCCCTATATCATCGTATACGGCAGAGACGATACCGTTGCAAAGGAAGTCGAGAAGGAGCTGTATAAGAAGACAGGCCGCAAGGCCGAGATGTTCGGTAATATAGGCGCTGTAGTAACGGCAAACATAGGCCCCGACCTTGTAGCCGTAGTAGTAAGGCGCAAAAACAAGTAATACTATGTAAGGGCAGTTCCATAGAACTGCCCTTTTTATTATATCAGCTGTTACTGCATCTTATAAGAATCGATCATCTTCTTGACCATGCTGCCGCCGATGGAACCTGCCTCGCGTGAGGTAAGATCACCGTTATAGCCGTCCTTGAGGTCGATGCCCAGCTCGTTGGCTGACTCCATCTTGAATCTTTCGAGAGCCTCTCTGCCCTTCTGTGTCATTACGCCCTTGTTATTGCTGTTATTGCTCATTGCTGTTTCTCCTTTGGATTTATTATGATGCCGTGATAGTAGTATAGCCTTCATGACTTTTTTTATGACATGGAAATAAATGTTGAGAAAAAAACGAAAAAAGCAACAGAAGTGTAAAGGCAGGCGGAATTGCCGTATCCTGCGTCGGTCAGCGGACATCGTCCATGTTCACGTCTCCTGAGCCCGCGCTGACATCCGGGATACATTTCTGCTCCGCGCCTTACTTTTACCGATAAGATTTCGCGCCCTGACGGCAGAACCGTCAGGGCGCGTTTTCATAGGGTTATTTTATACTGTTTTCCCGCCGTGAACGGGCGATGGCTGCCGCACCTGCCAGTATCAGAAGCATTGCTCCTGCGCAGGCTGCGACTGTCCGGACGTCGTTGTTGCCGGTCTGCGGCAGATTGATCTCTTCTCCGTCCGCATCCGTGCCGATGCCCGTTTCCGGGTCGATTGTATATGTTTTGGCTTCATAGTTTTCATCGTCGAGCTCGATCATCACTTTGTCAGGTGCAGCGATCGCTGCGATCACACGAGCGGGTTCGGTCTCATTCTTCTTCTGGTAGTCGTTGATCGCCCATTCCTTCAGAGTCTCCAGCGGGATCGCCGTTTCGGAAAGTGCAGGGACCTCGTTCAGGTCGATTGCATTTCCGAAACCGTCAACACCTTTCAGAGTAAACGGATTGATGCCGTACATCGCCAAAGAGTCGATCGCGAAATAACTGATGTTTCCATTGTCCTGTAAAACACCGTAAGTCAATTCGCAGTTTTCGCCGGTTGTCACATTATAGTATTTCTGTACCAGCGAACGCAGCTGTTCATCTTCATAATGCTCTTCCTGTGTATACGGGATCTCCGAATACAGCAGCAATGATGACGGTGAACAGTTTTCCCATGTAATCCTCAGAACGCCTTTATCATTTACGCCGAGTTTTGCCTTATGCTCGCCGTCGTCGGCATAAAAGACCATATTGCCCTTTTCGTCGATAGTATATGTGAAGTGACTATTGTTATTCGGTCTGCCCATATGCTGATAGCCGTTTGTAAAGACCATACCGCTTTCGCCGTCCTCATAGAAGACGTAATATGCCTCTTCGGAGTTTTCGTAATAGGTTCCCGGCGTGATCGATGCAACATTCCCGACATTTACTTCCACCGTACCGAATCTAAAGAAGCTGACGTAACCTGTTATCAGCGAAGCATTTGCATATTCAATGTCTTCTTCTCCGTTTTCATTGATATAATGTATCTGCAGGCTGAAGCTGTTCGGAGCTTCCAGATAATAATCAACATTGGTGACTTCAAAGCCGGTGAGATCCTCGAATTTTTCCTTTGCAATCTCAGTGAATGTTTCCAGCGGATACATCTTTACTTCATCAAGATTCTCATAATACGAATAGATGACAACATTTGACGCTGTCCCGGTTTCCGTATCTTCCCATTTCATTTTCTCATTGCTGTAAAACTGTACCTTGAAAGACGGAATTCCTTCGATACCGTCTATTGTCAGTATATTGTTGTTCAGCTTATAGCTGCCTTCATGTACCGAAGTGGTCAGGAAGTCCATGTAGCGCACCTTATCGCCGCGGAATTCGTATAAGCCCTGCCCGAAATGCAGCCATAAGCCTTCGGGAATGGTCTCTATGGTGCTTTCCTCCGATTCGGCAGCGACCACATAATTATAGGCCTTGTCAAGAACTGTAATGGTGTAATCCGTCAGATCTGTAATGTCATATTCAAGTGTGACGCTCTCATCTTTTCCTGACAGCGGGATACAGTCTGCGAAAGAATACAGCGCTGTCAGAGAATGCTTCGGCGCTGCGTACTGATCCGGAGAGAGTGCAGTCAGAAATGCAGGCAGATCAGAGATATTCTCTGCGTCGCTGACCGTATTCAGTACATTACCCGTACGATACAGACCGCACCAGAGTTCCAGCAGTTCCTGCGCATTCAGCGGGCATTTGGACATTTCCGCGTCGAGGGCATAGCCTTCACCGTTGCCGATAACATAGACGCAGTCCAGCGCCATATTGTCGGAACACGTCAGCGCCAGTATCTTTCTGCCGTCCTGTTCATATACCTTGCTCTCAACATCAGGTGCTTCTCTGTCGATCCAGAAGCTTTTTTCGAAAAACTGCGGATTGTTTTCTGATGATTCACAGTGTGCATGAGTCCCGATACGGAACGTATACTCGCCGTCTTCGCATTTTCCGAAATCAAATGCTTTACTGTAATAGCCGTTTGCCGTGAAATGAGTGATATGATCATCGCCCAATTCATGCGGCACGGGCAGTTCATCTGAGTAATCATGCAGCAGATTGCCTTCAGGATCTATGATCTGCGTTACAAATGAGCCCTGTCGGTATGTATGTCCCTGTAAGCCGTAGAAGCTGTCTGCAAGGCCGTCATCGTTAGGCGAGATCCAGCTGTTAACGCTTCCGCTTTTCAGCTCCTGGAGCTCCTCTGCGGTGGCATATTCCTCAATGTCTACGTCCAGATTGACGGTGCCGTCGATATAACTGATATATTCCGTCGGAATACGGTTTATGATATCCTGCAGAAGCGGGAGCACCTCACCGATGGTTCCGCTCGGAACGCAGCAGTTGTTGAATAATACCATATCCCGCAGGCTGCTTTCGTCGATGATTGGCACAGCTCCCCAGTCGCCGTGGAAGCCCAGAAGCGGAATGCTGATATCACAGCAGTTCTCTGCACCCTTAAGCAGCAGATAGCCCTCCACGAAAAATCCGTTGCAGAAGGCTTCGACAACGGCTGCCGTTTCTGCGGGATCCAGCGAAACGGAGATCGTCTCCTTGCGGGTCTCGCCCGCTTTGCTTTCCAGCAGGCCGGAAAGATCGGCGGTGCAGTTAAGCATCCGCTGTCCGGAAATGACATCATAGCCGACAATAGGGTCATAGGCGCTGCCGTCTGTCATCAGTACCAGCGATGCATCTGTGAAAGCGACGTCCTCCGTGCTGATGTTTTCAAGCGTCACGTCAAAGCTGAAATCGTCGCCCAGCATATCATAGAGATTGATCTTAGCTGAGCCCTCCGAGCCCGTCATCATGACCTTTTCGTCGGACAGACGATCCATCGCCACCAGACCTGCACCCTGACGCCTCGGCTGAACGTATTTATCGTTCTTCATCATCGGTTCAGCGGCGTTCATCAGCATATTGCGGACATAATCCACCTTTTCGCGGCCTTCCGCCGTGAGACCGTTCTCCTTGAGATACTGCCTTGCGATGGCCGTACAGCCTGCAAGAAACGGTGATGACATAGATGTGCCGGACATGACTTCCGTACCGCCGCCATAGGCTGCCGCCTTGACGCTGCCGCCGATGCCTGCAATGTCAGGCCTCAGATCCAGCGACGAACCAACGCCCCATGACGTATATAAGCTGACGGCCGGATCGATATGCTCGACCACATAGGTTCCGTCGTTTGTCAGTACCGGATCAACGGCATTTTTCAGCATCTGGCCTTCCTCATAGGTGATGCAGGCAAAAGGTGCATCAGAATAATAGGGAACATATTCCATGCCGTCCGAGTCTTCCTTGTCGATGAGGATTATGCCGACAGCGCCGCTTGTTTCTGCGTAATATGCCATTGTCTGGAAGGAGATCATTCCACGCTGGATCAGCATCAGCTTGCCTTTCAGTTCCGGCATTCTGAAACTCAGCTTTGTACCGTCACCGCAGTCCACAAGCTCATAATCGCCGAGGGGCAGCTTCTCCGAAAGATAGATGAGCTGATTGAATATAGTGCTCATCGGGCGATAGCAAAGTTCAACATCACCGAATTTGAGAATGCTTCTCCTTACGTCGGAATCATTGTTGACGGAAGCGACCAGCATGGCGCCGCTGTCCGGTGCCACATTTACATTGATAGTCGTGATATCCGGATAAGCAGGCTTGTTATGCCTGCCAAATGCGTTTTCACCGTTATCTGCATTGCCTGCGGACATACAGATATTGATGCCGGCGTTATCGCAGGCGGTCATGGCTTCGTCAATAACACCGCCGGCTTCATCAGCATATGTACCCCAGCTCATATTGATGACATCCGCGTGAAGGCGCACGGCATCTTCCAGCGCCGCCATCGCTGCCTCGGTACTCACATAGTAACCGTGCTCTCCGCAGCTCATGAAGACGATCTGTGCGTCCTTTGCAATGCCGGAGATAGTGTCGCCGTCCGCGGTGGTGAATGTATTGCCCGCTGCAATACTGGAAACGTGAGTGCCGTGATAGGCGTCCGGATTGGCAACTCCGCCGTAGATATCGTCGTCCACATAATCGACAACATATGGCAGCTTGCTGGAAATATAGGCGCGTTCCGGATCAATATCCAGGTGCAGTGAGCCGCTCTCAGCCAGTTCGGTGATGTCGTCCTTGGTGAGTGCGGTGTCGATATCATCTGCCAGCGCGGCAAACATCGGGTGGGTGACGTCCAGCTCGCTGTCCAGCACGGCGATGACCTGTCCTTCGCCCGTGCAGCCGGTATCGTTCTGGAATGCGGGAATACCGCCGATTTCCTGTGCGCGGGCGAGCATCGGCACTTCGATATCCTGTACGCGCTCAACGGATGAAACGCCCGGTAGAGCTTCAACGGCCGGGATAAGGTCCTCCGGCAGCATACAGCTGAAACCGTTGGTCAGCAGCGTGTAGCGGTATTTGACATTGAGCTCCGGATACAGTGCGCGGATGTGTTTTTCCACAGCCTGCTGCTGTGCCTGAAGCGTGTCGGTTTGAGCGGCAGCATCCTCTGTGTCCATATAGGCGATACCGTCCTCGGCGGCTTCTTCGCCGCTCAGAACAGCGTCACCGTCGATCCTTACGATGACTTTTACAGGGTCTGTGCCGGGTGCGGTGCATTCTGCGGCTTCGGCAGCGGACGCCCGTATGGCGCTGCCCCTCTGCCAGCCTGTGCCGCAGAAGCCGAATACAGCTGCTGCTGCAAGACAGAATGCTCTGTTTGTGAATGTGTGTTTCAAATAAGATTCTCTCCTCTCCAATATAAAGTACTTTAATTATAATATATAAGTTTATGTTTGTCAACAATGAATAACATGATTTCACCTGTGATCTGTATTTTATGCAAAAATGCAATCAAGAGAACCGTTGTATCATAATTAAAACAGCATTGCTCAGCCTTTTAAAAAGCATTTCCGTTATAGCTATAAATAAATCCGCCCGTTATGGGCGGATTTATCTGATCGCTGTTATTGTATCCTGCTTCCGCCCCATTCAACGACGGTAAAGCCGTTTCTTTCAAAGGTTTCAAGCTGCTGCGGCTCGATATCGATCGCGTCCTCCAGGGGGACATACGCCATGAACACACGCAGCAGGCTGTCAGGAGAAGGTGTGATATTCAGTTTTGCGGAATCGGTATATACATCGCCCTGGAACGAGATGAGATTATACCTGTTATGCTCCATCAGCGGCAGCCAGTATACGATGAACTCGTTCATTTCGTCTTCTGTCAGGCCCATATATGCAAGCTTTTCCCTGAGGAAGCTCTCCGTATCACTTCCCGCAACGCAGAAGCCCTTTGAAAAATCAAATCTTGTGCGGCAGTTCACTGCGTCCCAGAACAGATATCTGTGATGTGTACCGTCTGCCTTGTTTACGAGCTTTCCGTCAGGATATGCGGTCACGTCCCAGCCGTTATTATACTTCGGATATGTGGTCGAGAGCTCTGCTTCCGTCAGCTCAAGCTCAACATGAACATCGGTTTTCTGCTCAGGATATAGGTAAATGACAGGCTTTGCAGCAACTGCTTCATATCTTACTGTTTGAGTTACATCATCGTCTTTAAATATCCTTACCCAGCCATACTTATCCCTGTATCTGGTAAAGATCCACTTATCATCATTATTCTGATAGCCGATCTCTCTTATCATTTCTCCCCTCGGAATCGAAGCGATAGCGCTATAACTCTTGTCGGGACCTGAATACAACGTCAGACCATCTTCAAGCACCGTAAGATAAGGGGGGGCGAATTCAATATAGTTATCAGGTTCAACATAAGGAGCTTCCAGCGTCTGAACAAGAGCTTTCTTCATCAGACACAGGTCAAATACATTCAGCTCATTGTCATTGCAGAAGTCTGCCGCTTTCCAGCTGACAAGCTTTACATCAGCTGAGCACAGCAGCCACTTCTGCAGCAGTACAACATCGGCTATATTAAAGCTGCCGTCATCGTTCACATCGCCTGTGGGAGTGAATTTCAGCTTAAAAACAAGATTATAGGAGTTGTTATCATTTCTATTGATGCTTGATTCAGTACCTACAATAGAATAGTTCTTAATCTCGCTGCTCTTCTCAAGATGAAATGTGTATTCACGGTCTTTGGATAAATCTGCATATTGAACGATAGATGGATTTGCATTCAGCCCCGTAATAGCAGGATTTTCAATATATCCGTCACCAAGATCACACTCCCTGAACAGCATATATCCGAATTCTGTATCACTGTCGTTTTTATATATGATCGGTTCGTTTGTATCTGCATCCACAAGGCTGACTCTTACCTGACCGGGGAGAAGAATGGTCTGCGCGTTATCAAGCACAGCACAGTCCGCAGTCAGTGTACAGGTTGTAGGCTCATCCGGATCAGGTCTTACATCGGATGTGCGTATCCATGATATCTTTTCAGTTCCGTCCTTCACTGCCTGATATACATATATCTTGTCAATGGAACCGTCGTCATACAGATCGGGCACCTGCATAGTACAGTCGGACGTCAGAAGATACTTTATGTTCTCATATCTGTTATTGCTGTCAGGCTCCCATTTGTCGCCGAACTGGTCCACCTTCATCGTACAGAACACAACATAATTGTCCTTTACGGAAACATCACCGTTTTTCTTCGTATACTCATTATACTCAGACTTACTGTCAGGCAGCCAGCTGAAGATATCTGTTTCGGTGATATTCAGACTCTTATCAACCGTGAAGCTGTATCCGGCAATTGCAGAAGGCTCCTGATTTTCAGGAGTTTCCTTGACCTGTTCATGGGGATCGACGATAGTCAGATCAATGTCGCCCTGTTTCAGCGGCTGATAGACAAACACATCAAAGCAGGTCTCGGTCAGCTCATGAGTGTAGATCTCATGCTTCAGTTCGGCACCCATTCCCTCAGAGGGCTTCAGTTCATATCCGTATGTATCTTCACTCCGTCCTTTTCTTGCACGGTCAGGGTATACAATGCAGATCAGACCGTTGTCAATATGCGTTGCTCCATAGTTATTTCTGAACTCCACGGCGGAATCAAAATCAGACGGGATCCAGTCCGGAAGATTAGCAATAGCACCTGTGTCCCCTGCATACGAAACAGGTACAGAAGCATTAAATGCAAGGGGTGTTAGTGCGGTTGCTGCTGCGACAAGAGCAGCGGTCAGTTTTTTTAGTTTCATATCATTCGCCTGCCATTCTTCAGATTTGCAGCATATAGCTGCTTGACTCCATTATACAACAGTATTATGCCGAATGCAAGATGTATTTTGCCCTTTTGGAGCGCTGCGGCGGAGCAACGTCCCTCCGGCTGTTTTTGTGCGTTGAATATAGGAGGCTTTATCATATGCAATGACTTCTTTGCGGAATGTGAAACTGCTCCTTGAAAAATGAAAAAAGCTATGCTATAATAGTAATATTGTCAAAATGAATAACATTAAAAAGAGCATTGAAGGTACGTTTATCCCGGCAGCGGAAATCATCAGATACCTACCTGCATATAGTATGTAGGCATCATCTTATGTCCTGACGATCTCACGCTGTTCCGCGAGAACTCCCATTGCTGTTTCTCCTTTGGATTTATTCTGATGCCGTGACAGCAGTACAGCCTTCATGACTTTTTTTGACATGAAAAAATGTTGGGAAAAAATCTGAAAAAAATGTGAGAGGATCAATGCTCTTGCCCGTCTAAGTAATGCAGATATTTTTAATAAGGAACGTGATTGCGCTATGATATTATCAGTATTAGTACCAATACTGTCCTTTGCAGCAGCCTTTGCCGCCCATTTAGCCCTTGAAAGGAAATACGGCGGAAAGCTTAAAGAGGACGTGAAGAAATTCAGGATAAGGCTCGTCGGAGCCGCCTGTGTGCTGGTTTGCGTCCTGCTTTTCATCACAGCTCTCGTATACTCCAATATGATAGACGGAAAAAGCGGTCTTTCTGCTGCCGCATTAGCAGCCGCCTGCCTGCTCACCTTCTCCGCCCTGCTTGCGGCAAGGTACATAAAGAGCAGTAAAGCCGCAAAGCTCCTCAAAAAGGGAGCTGTCTGTGCACTGGTGCTAATTGCAGCGGAGGTAATTCTTTTCAACGGCAAGAGCTTCACGCACATAAAGGAAGTAACCGATATCCCCCTTGATACGGTAAAGCTCAGCCAGGAGGCGGAGCTCACCGAAAGCAAGGAGATACGCATAAAGAGTTCGTCTATCCTTGAGATGCCGAAGCTTCCCGACAGCACCACCGTCCTTGAGATCGGCCTGGACTCAAAAAGGACCACCGACGCCTTTGATGTAAAGCTGCGCATGACAGACGACAATATCACCTCTCAGGCAGTGACCGTACAGCACAAGCACCCAAAGGGATATGATACCACAGTATCCATGAGCTTCAGGCCTTACGGAAAGATAAGGACGCTGTCTTTATTCATAGACCGTCCCAACGAGGACATTACTGTCCGCAGCATAAAGGCTCTCAGCGCTCCGCGTTACAGCTTTTCGGCCATACGCTACTTCTTCCTTCTGGTGCTCTGCCTTGTACTCATAGCAATAAAGGAATACCGCTTCTATACAGTTACCTACGACAGAAAAAAGACCGCCCACATAATTGCTGTGGGAGCTATGACTCTTCTGGTGACATTTTCCGGACTGCTTTTCTCGGCTCCCGATCAGAAGCTCAGAAACTATCCCGATATAGACGATCTCTGCGTTGATCCCTTTGTTGCCACCTACGACGCTTTCAGCAAGAAGCAGACCTACATAGATACCGAGGTGGACGAGAAGCTTGCCGGGATGAACGATCCCTACGATAACAATTACCGCGGTCAGAACGGTATCTCATTTATGTGGGACTACGCCTTCTACAAGGGACATTACTACTGCTATTTCGGCGCAGCTCCCGTTCTGACCTATTATGCGCCCTTCTATAAGCTGAAAGGCTCCATGCCTACTATGGCAATGGCCAATAACTTCTTCGCAGTGCTGGGACTGCTGTTCATGTGTACGGCTATTCTCTCCGTGATAAGACTGCTGAAGCTGAAGGCAAATCTGCTGCTTCTTCTCCTGATGATGCCCACAGGCGCAGCCGCCATGGGCTTCTGGTTCGCGGCAAACTGCATTGACAGGTATACCCTGCCGTGCCTTGCGGGACTATGCTTCCTTATGATATGCCTGTCCGCAGGAATGACCGCCATATGCACGAAAAAGAAGATAAAGCAGCTAATACTGCTGTTCATAAGCGGCGCCTCCCTGTCCCTCTGTGTGGGCTCACGTCCCACTATATCATTCTGCGCGGTGATACTCATACCCTATTTTATAGATATAATCCGCGACAAGAAGCAGAAAAAGAGCTCCAGGGCAATACAGACTGCCTGCTTCCTCGTGCCTCTTATGATCGGTGCGGTACTGATAATGATGTACAACAATGCACGTTTTGATTCGCCATTCCAGTTCGGCAACATCTACCAGCTGACGGTGAGCAATGCTGCGGCAAACGATCTTTCACTGACCTATCTCCCCGACGCCATCGGTCACTACTTCATACAGCTGCCGAGATTCAGGACAAGCTTCCCCTTTATCGAGGCCTTCCCCATAGACCGTGATAATTATCAGAAGTTCTTCTATATATCGTCGGGCTGCGGAGCTCTTTCTTATCCCGTACTGCTCTGGGGAATGTTCATGCTGCCCTACGCCCTCGGCAGAAAGGCCGAAAAGCCCGCCGACCGCCGCAGAAGGCTGGTGATATGGCTGTGTCTGGCGGTATCGGTCATAACCGCATGGCTGGATTTCTCAATGGGCGGCATCGTTACCCATTACATCTTCGATATGACTCCCCTGCTGTTCATCGCCTCTATGACAGGCGTGTTCCGCAGCTGCGAAAATCCCTGCAAAAACAGGAGCAGATACGTCCTCTCGGGAGTTGTCATGGCGGCGACTATGGTCTTTACCTTCGCCCTCTGCTTCGATCTGGTTGGCTCTACTCTGCTTACCCATTATCCTCATCTCCTTGACAAGGCCGAGGATCTCATAATATTCTGGCAGTAATCAGTGTTGTCCGCTTGCTGTTAACAGGTCGGGCATCGCTGCCAGCCCGTCCACGGGCTATCACTTCCTTTCATAAAAGTGCCGTAAAGGGGTATTTTTCAAACGGAAACGGTTGAATAAGAAAAAAATAATTTTTGGTTTCTCCTTTATGTACAAAAACAAGCGTCTGTATTTGTGGCATTTCACAATACAGACGCTTTTTTGATAGCCGTTAATAATTGTCGGTGAAGCGGTGTACTCCCTCATTGTCCTTGTAGGCTATGACCGTGTTCACGTTGACGTTCTCCACGCTGCGGAAGATGTTCTTCTCCACCTGGGGGTTCACCTTCTTCAGCTCGGCGATGAGGTTCTTTATCTCCAGACGCTTTGACACGGAACGGCTGTCGGGAGCGCAGGTGGTGCAGGTGTCCGTGAACTTGCAGGCGCACTGTATGAAATGCAGGCCGTTATAGTCGCGCCAGTGCTTTATTTCGTCCTCCCTGACCAGATACAGGGGACGTATCAGCTCCATGCCCTCGAAATTTGTGCTGTGGAGCTTCGGCATCATGGTCTGTACCTGTCCGCCGTAGAGCATACCCATGAGTATGGTCTCGATAACGTCGTCAAAATGATGTCCCAGTGCTATCTTGTTGCAGCCCAGAGCCTTTGCGTGGCTGTACAGGTATCCCCTTCTCATGCGTGCGCATATGTAGCAGGGATTCTTCTCGATATTGTACACGGAATCGAATATGTCCGACTCGAAGATATGCACGGGAATGGACATTGAGCGGGCGTTCCCCTCGATAACGCGGCGGTTCTCGGGACTGTAGCCGGGGTCCATAACAAGGAACACCAGCTCGAAGGGGAATTTGTCGTGGCGCTTCAGCTCCTGAAAGAGCTTCGCCATGAGCATGGAGTCCTTTCCCCCCGATATGCACACGGCTATCCTGTCTCCCGGCTGCACAAGCTCGTACTCGTTTATGGCCTTGGTGAACTTGCACCATATGGACTTCTTGAACTTCTTGCGCAGACTCAGCTCTACTGCCTCGGTGACCTGTCTGTTCTCCATTTTCAGCCTCAGCCACTCCACATAGCCTCCTGTGAGCTCACAGGCCTCATAGCCCCTTTCACAGAGACCGTCGGCAGCCTCTCCGCTTATTATGCCGCTGCGGCAGTATACTACCAGCTTTTTGTCCGCAGGCAGCTCCGCAGAGGAGAGCTCCTCCGGGGGTATGTTCACGGCTCCGTCTATGTGTCCGTACTCAAAGGCGGAGCTGTCCCTCATATCTATGAGCATATATTCGTCCGCGCCAAGCTTTTCCAGCTCTGCAACGGTAATGCTGTCACTCATCATAACACCTCATTGCTTTTTCTCTATTGGCAGCTCAACGGTGAATACCGTTCCCCTGCCTGCTTCACTTTCCACACGGACGGTGCCGTTGTGGTACATGACGCCGTGCTTGACTATGGAAAGACCAAGTCCGGTGCCCTTTATCCTCCGCGAGCGGCTCTTGTCAACACGGTAGAAGCGCTCGAAGATACGGCCTATATGCTCCTTCGGTATGCCCATGCCCGTATCGCTGACGGTTATTATGGCTCTCTGCGGGATATGCGCTATCTTTACCTCCAGCTTTCCGCCGCTTACGTTGTACTTTATGGCGTTGTCGCAGAGATTGTACAGCACCTCGCTGAGTATGGTCCTGCTGCCCGTAAGGGACACCCTCTCCCCCGAAAGCGAAGTGGTGACGCCCTTTTCTTCGGCGCTGAGCTTCAGCCTGCCCAGTACCTCCTCCGCAAGAGCATAGAGCTCTACGCTCTCATTCGGACGTGGAGCCGCGTCCTCCTCGTCAAGCTTGGAGAGAGAGACTATGTCGTTTATAAGATTTATGAGCCTCTCGGACTCGCTGCGGATATTCTCGCCGAACTGCGCAACGTCCTCCTGCTTCACCATGCCGTTGGCCAGCATATCAGCCGTGCCGTATATGGTGGTCAGAGGCGTTTTCAGCTCGTGGGACACGTTGGAGGTGAACTCGCGGCGCATGGTCTCAAGCTCCTGCTTCTCCGTTACGTCCATGATGAACACCACCAGTCCGCAGACAGTGTCGATGCTGTTGGCAGGGCTGGCGATGACCTCACGCTGGCCGTCTCCCGTGCGGAGTATGCACTCGGAGCGCCTGCCGCCCAGAGCGTTCAGCAGGCAGCGGCGGAAGGTCTCGGAATTGTTCAGGGCGTAGACGCTCTGCCCCTCGGTGAAGGAGCCCGCGCCCAGAAGCCGCTTTGCACCGGAATTGCAGGTAAGTACGTTGAGCTTCGGGTCCGCTATGATGAGGCCCTCTGTCATGCTCTCCGTCATAAGGGCGAACTGCTCGCGGCTGCTGTGTATCTCGTCCATCTGTCGGGTGACCTTGATGTTCTGGCTGCGGAGCTTCTCCAGCAGGGGCGCAAGCTCGCTGTAGCTCTTTTTTATGTGGGGGTGGGCAAGGTCTATGTCGTTTATGGGCTTGACTATGTTGCGTGAAACTCTCGAAGCCGCCAGCGCCGAAAACAGCACCACCAGCGCAAGGGTCAGCAGCATGGGCGTCAGTACCTTCAGAAGCTGAGCCGTCAAGGAGGTATGGGCTCCCGATACTCTTATTATATTGCCGTCACTGAGCCTTACGGCGTGGTTGACGGTCTTTTTCATTATGGTGCGGGAATAGCGCGAGGAGCTTCCCTCGCCGTTCTTCAGGGCTTCGCGCACCTCGCTGCGGTCGGAGTGGTTCTCCATGGAAGCGGCGTCCTCCTCGGAATCGAACAGCACGCGTCCGCTGCTGTCTATGAGCGTCACGCGGATATCGTCGGATATGTCCGCGGTATCAAAGTAGGCCGCGCCCTCCTTCTCCACCGCCGAGGCTATGAGCCGCGCGTCTGTCCTTGCCTGTGCGGCGGCGGTCTCTGCGGAGCTTCCGTAGAGTATGGCGGTGACTATGATTATGACTGCCGCAACGGAAAGCAGACATATGGTGATTATGCCGAAAAATATCTTCTTAGTCAATAGACTCGTCACCTGCCTTGTAGCCTACTCCGCGTATGGTCTCTATCATATCCCCGCAGTTTCCAAGCTTATGGCGGAGAGTCCTTATATGGACGTCCACCGTGCGGCTCTCGCCTGCAAAGTCGTAGCCCCATATCTCCCTGAGAAGGCTCTCACGGGAGAATACCTCTCCCCTGTGCCTCATGAGCATGAGCAGCAGGTCGTACTCCTTCAGGGTCAGCACTACCTTCTCACCGTCGGCAAAGACCTCGTGCTTCGAGGGATAAACGCATATGCCGCCCAGTTCCAGCCTTTCAGCACCTGGAGGTGCATCTGACGTGCGGCGCAGCAGCGCCTTTATACGCGAAATAAGCTCCAGTGTGCCGAATGGCTTGGCTATGTAGTCGTCGGCGCCGCTGTCCAGTCCCTCCACCTTGTCCAGCTCCGTGCCCTTGGCGGTGAGCATTATCACGGGGAGCTTACCTGTGGCGGGGGCGCTGCGGAGCTTCTTCAGCACCGTCAGGCCGTCCTCCTCCGGCAGCATACGGTCAAGGAGCAGCAGCTCGGGAAGCTCCCTGTCCATGGCCTCACGGAGAGCGGAGGGCGTCTCGAAGCCCTCGGCCTCAAAGCCCGAGCTCTTCAGCGCATATATCACGAAGTTCCTTATGCCTTCCTCGTCCTCAAGCATATATATCATGTAAAGCCTCCCTTACGAGAATTGATCATCATGGTGTTGTCTGCACTACTCACTATTATACGGTAAGCGGCGGAAAAATTCAAGCCCCCTGTTAAAAACAGCCGAAAATACGCGGCAATGCGCCATAAATTTTTTGTGTATTTTTTTAAAATACAGTTGAATCTCTCCGCCTTTTGTGCTATAATGTAATGTGCATACTTTTGCAATCTTATAAAGATCCGCCTTTTTCCGGTACACAGAAAAGTGCGGAGGATCGGAGATATTATGAACTTCACAGATATTTTTGTACCACTCGCTCAGATCTCGGATACGGAGAATCCTACCATCTTCCCGTTCCCTTTCTGGATGCACCTCACCCTTGCTGTTATTTCACTGATCTTCTTCAGCTACAGGTTCGCAGTTCAGAAAAGACCGTTCCAGCTTATCTTTGCTATAGCTCCCGCTATATCTCTTCTCCTCTGGACATCAGATAACAAGACCCTTTTCTATGGCATAGGCATCATCGAGCTGGCTCTGATACTCATTGCCATTATCGCCTCTGTCATCATCAAGCCCAAAAAGACCGAGGAGGCTGCTGCCGACAAGGAAGACAAGGCTGACGAGAAGTCCGACGAGGACAGCGATGAGGAGTCCTACGAGGACAGCGACGAGGACGACGACTCCGAAGAGGACGAGGAGGAATAAACAGTGAAAATCGCGGTCCTTGACTGGTATACAGTAAATATAAGCGGTGATATCCCCACAACTCAGCTTGAGGAGCTGGGTGAGGTTAAGATAATCCCCCTCACAAAGCCCGAGGACACCGCCGCCAATATCGGCGACGCGGATATCGTCCTCTGCAACAAGGTGCTCATTACCAAGGAGGTCATGGACGCCTGCCCAAATATAAAATATGTAGGCCTTTTCGCTACGGGCTTCAATAACGTGGATATCGAATATGCCGCTCAGAAAGGCATCGCCGTCTGCAATGCGGGTCAGTACTCCACAAACGCCGTGGCTCAGCAGACCTTCGCATATATCCTTGACCGCTTCAGCCGCGTCAGGGACTACGATACCGCCGTAAAAAACGGCGAATGGGAACGCTCTCCTGCGTTCTCCTATTTCCCCGTCCCAACTGCCGAGCTGGCAGGCAAGACACTTGCCGTGGTGGGCTTCGGCTCCATCGGCAGGAAGGTGGCCGAGATAGGCGCCGCCTTCGGCATGGATATAGTGGTCAGCACAAGGACTCAGCCAAAGGACTGCCCCTATGAGGTCACCGACCTTTATACGGCTGCGGAAAAGGCCGATATCATCACCTTTCACTGTCCCCTTACGGACAAGACCGCAGGCATGGTGAACAAGGAGCTCATTTCACATATGAAGCCATCGGCCATGCTGATAAATACCTCTCGCGGCAGAGTTGTGAACGAGGCCGATCTGGCCGATGCTCTGAACAGCGGAAGGATAGCTGCCGCTTATCTCGATGTGCTGGTGAAGGAGCCTATGTCTCCCGATACTCCCCTGAAAGGCGCGAAGAACTGCGTTATCACCCCCCATACCGCATGGGCTCCCCTGGAAACGAGACAGCGCCTTGTGGATATCGTTTGCGGGAACATCAGGGCGTGGCAGAAGGGAAAACCTCAGAATAAAGTCAACTGAAGGAATTACTTATGAGAAATATATCCGAAAAAAAGCGTATCGTCATAAAGCTGGGCACATCTACCCTTGCCCATAAGACGGGAAAGCTCAATATACGCCGCATGACCAATCTTGTCCGCGTTATTTCCGACCTCCACAACTCGGGACGTGAGATAATCATGGTGTCCTCGGGCGCTGTGGGTCTGGGCGCAGGAAAGCTGGGGCTTCCCGAAAAGCCGAAGGACACAAAGACCAAGCAGGCTGTTGCCGCTATCGGTCAGTGCGAGCTCATGCACGTCTATGACGATATGTTCGCAAAATACAGCGTCACCGTGGCGCAGATACTGCTCACAAAGGCAATAATCAACAACCCCAGCCACTGCGACAACTTCATGAATACTGTGGAGAAGCTGGTGGATATGGGCGTTATCCCCATAGTAAACGAAAACGATACCATCGCTATAGACGAGCTGGAGCTTGAAATAGGCGAGAACGACTCCCTTTCCGCCCTCGTTGCGGAGCTGTCGAGAGCCGATCTGCTGCTGATACTCTCCGACATCGACGCTCTCTATGACGACGATCCCCGCTGCAACCCCGACGCTAAGCCTATACCCCTCGTTGAGAAGATAACTCCCGAAATAGAGGCTGTGGCAGGCGGCGCAGGCACAAGTCTGGGCACGGGCGGTATGTCCACTAAGATAACCGCCGCCAAGATAGCCACCAATGCAGGGATAGATATGGTCATCATGAACGGAAAGGATCCCGAAAAGCTCTACGACCTCTTTGAGGACAAGGACATCGGCACCCTTTTCAGGGCACAGTAACGGAGGAGCGCTATGGTTGTCTCAACAGGCGCTGAGCGCGTTTCCAAAGAGGATACATACCTCAACTGCGCAGAGGTCTTCGCATACAGAAGCACCTGTCTGAAGCGGAAATACGGTGCTGTCATCGTAAAGAATGACGCCGTTATCTCCACAGGCTACAACGGCTCGCCCAGAGGCACCGAGAACTGCTGCGACAGAGGCGAATGTCCGAGGATACCATTGGAGCTTCATCAGGGCGAGGGCTACGGTATGTGCAGGGCAGTCCACGCGGAGGCAAACGCTCTCCTCAACTGCTCCCGTGAGCAGACCGTGGGCGCAGATCTCTACCTCACAGGTGTGAATCCTGCGGACGGCTCCACTCATCAGGCAAAGCCATGCCCGCTGTGCGCAAGAATGATAATACAGGCAGGGATAAGGAACGTTTATCTCCGTCAGAGCAGCAATGCGGAGGACTATACCGTCATTCCCGCAGCTGAACTGGAATGGTTCAAGACTGAATGATACAAAAATATACATACAAGAGGTGTAATTATGAGTTATACAGAGGAACTGGGCATAAGAGCCAAGGCTGCGGAGGCAGCTGCGGCAGGTGCCTCCACCAGAATGAAGGACAGCGCCCTTGCTGCTATATCAAAGGCGCTCATCGAAAACAAGCAGCTTATCATCGAGGCTAATGCCAAGGACATCGCTGCTGCACAGGCAAACGGCATGACTGAGGCCAAGCAGGACAGACTCAAGCTGGACGAGAAGCGTATCGAGGGCATCGCCAAGGGCGTTGACGAGCTCATCGCTCTCAAGGATCCCATCGGCGAGGTCATCGGCGGCGGCGAGCGTCCCAACGGCTTGCAGATAATCAAGACCCGTGTGCCCCTGGGCGTTATCGGCATAATCTACGAATCACGCCCAAATGTTACCGTTGACGCCGCTGCACTGTGCCTCAAGGCAGGCAACGTTGTTATCCTCAAGGGCGGCAAGGAGGCCATAAACTCAAATGTGTGCCTGGGAAATATAATGAGGAAGGCTGTGGAGGAGGCAGGTCTCCCCGCAGACGTTATACAGGTAGTGGACAACACCGACCGCGAGACCACCAACGAGCTCATGCGCCTCAACGGCTATGTTGACGTTATTATCCCCAGAGGAAGCGCCAACCTCATACAGGCAGTTGTGAAGAACGCCACCGTTCCCGTTATCGAGACAGGCGCAGGAAACTGCCATGTGTATGTGGATTCCTATGCGGACCTTGACATGGCTGTGGAGATAACCGACAACGCCAAGACCCAGCGCCCCTCGGTGTGCAACGCTATCGAGAGCCTGCTGGTACATAAGGACGTGGCCGACAAATTCCTGCCCATGATCGCAGAGCGCTTCAAGGAGCACGATGTGAAGATATACGGCTGCGACAGGACCATCGCCATTCTCGGCGACGGTATTGAAAAGGCTACCGAAACAGAGTACGCCACCGAGTTCAACGATTACATCATCGCGGTAAAGGTAGTCGATGATATCGACGAAGCTATCGCTCATATAAGGAAATACAGCACCAAGCATTCCGAGTGCATCGTTACGGGCTCTCTTGCAAATGCAAGAAAGTTCCAGAAGCAGGTAGACGCTGCGGCTGTCTACGTCAACGCTTCCACTCGCTTCACCGACGGCGGTGAATTCGGATTCGGCGCAGAAATAGGCATTTCCACCCAGAAGCTCCACGCAAGAGGTCCCATGGGACTTTCAGAGCTTACCACAGTAAAATACCTGATCAACGGAGACGGTCAGATCAGATAAGCAGGGCCGCTCCTTCGCGGCAATGTCATAATTCTTTCACTTGTTTTGGAGGTCGAAATGGCTATTAGAAAAGATCTTGACGATATGCTCAACAGCCTTATGGAGGGCGGCGGCAGCGGAAGCTCCCCCACTCCTGCACGGAGCCATACAGCTCCAAGGGCTGTGCGCAAAAGCAAATTCGACAGTATGTCCGTGGACGACCTGCTCCACGCCCTTGAGGAGGAAAAGCACCACCTCGAGGACGAGCAGCCTGTGATTCCCGATAATACGCCCCCTGCGTCATGGGAATTCGCTCCGCCCACACATGAGTTTGCTCCGCAGCAGGAGAATACCGTCGTCAGGGAGGCTGCTCCCGAGGAAGTTCCCGATATAATTTCCGAGGTGATGCACACCGAGCCCTCTTTGGAAACCACAAGAGTGTTCGATTCGGTTCCCATGAACGAGGAGCTTCCCAAGCCCGCAAAGAAGAAAAAGATCGTCATAACGGGAGAACTGCCCGATTATGACGCGCTCCGCCGCGAGGAGATGGAGAGAGAGCAGCAGGCTCAGAGAGCCGCAGAGGCGGCTGCCGAGGCTGCAAGAGCTGCCGAAAGAGAGCGCAGAGCCGCAGAGGCTGCTGCGGAGAGGCAGCGTCTGGCCGAGGAGGCCGAGCAGCGCAGGCTAGCTCGTGAGGAGGCCGAAAGAGCTCGTCAGGCAGAGGAAGCCGAGAGGCAGCGCCGTCTGGCTGAGGAGGCCGAAAGAGCTCGTCAGGCAGAGGAAGCCGAGAGGCAGCGCCGTCTGGCTGAGGAGGCCGAAAGAGCCCGTCAGGCAGAGGAAGCCGAGAGGCAGCGCCGTCTGGCCGAGGAGGCCGAGAGAGCCCGTCAGGCTGAGGAGGCCGAAAGAGCCCGTCAGGCTGAGGAAGCCGAAAGGCAGCGCCGCATAGAAGAAATGAAACGCCTTGCAGAGGCCGCTGAGGAAAAAGAACCCGAGCCTGTGACCTTTGCAGAGGAAATAATCGTCAACTCAACTGCCGCTGAGGACGACGTTGACGCAGCTATAGAGGCTCTCGGTGAAGCAGCCGCCGCTCCCGCGGAAAACGTGGAGGAGGCTGCGGCAGAAGCTGCCGAAAAGCCCAGGAAGATCAGCATTTTCAAGAAGCTGAGAGGCAAGGGCAAGGAAGAAGCCAAGCCCGAGGAGGAAACTGCTCCCGAGGAAGGTCTCTTTGAAGCCGATGAAAACGAGCCCTCGGCAACAGAGCTCCTTGACGCTGCTATCGCAGCCATACACGATGAGGAGGTCTCCCACGAAAGCGACCCCGTGGGCAGTATGCTGGAAAATATCCGCGAGGACGCCGCAGAGGCCATTGCAGATATAGACTCCGCCGACAAGGTGGAGGATAAGACAGAGGAAAAGTCTGCCGAACCACTTATAATGTCCGATGAGGATATCATCAGCGGTCTTACTCCCGATCTGCTGGAGCGTTTCAAGGCGCTCCCTGCCGACAAGCAGCAGCAGGTCATCGAAATGCGCCGCGCTCAGATGGGCGCCATAGCTCCTCCTGTCGTTATGGACGAGCCCGAGGAGGATATGCTCCCCGATGAGGATATCACCGGGACCGAGGAGAATACACCCGAGACCTCAGAGGAAACTGCTCCCGAAAAGGAGGAGGGCTCAGAGGCCGAGGAGAAGTCCGAGGACAAGAAGGAAGACGAAAAGAAGCCCGAAGAGACCGAGAAGCCCAAGGGCAAGGTCACAGCCGCTCTGGAGCGGATCCTCGACGAGGATCCCGACGAGCTCATCGCTCAGCGCAGTGAGAATACCGAGAGCAGCTCCGCAGAGACCTCCGACGGCAATAAAAAGAAGCTCATATACACCATTCTCGGCGTTGTTATGACCGCATTTGCAGTCATCGGCATTATTGCCACCATCGCCAAGGGCGTGGGTCTGGCTAAAAGCTTTACCTCGGGCGAGGTGAAGAAGGACAGCTTCACTCAGATGATCTACCCCGCCGCTATAATGGATATAGAGCCCTTCAGCGATCCCTCGCAGCTCACCTCGGAGCAGATCGTCACTGCTACCATATGGTCGATCATAATGGACGACAGCAAGATCTCCAAGTACGATCTCACCCTCGATACCGTAACTATCCCCGATGTTGATGTTGAGAAGTACGCCGTGGAGCTCTTCGGCGAGAATATCCCCCAGTTCAATCACTGCACCGTGGGTCCCATAGAGTCAAGATTCTATTACTCCGACGGAGCCTACAACGTTAAGGTGAAGCCTATCACCCACACATATGCTCCCGAGGTCAAGTCCATAGTCAAGAACGGAAACGAGTATACCCTGACAGTGGACTATATCGCCGAGCTCCCCCAGTGGATGGAAAAGAGCGTGGCCAAGCAGGCCGAGTATAAGCTCACCGAGAAGGAGGACGGCTCCTTCCGATTCAATTCCATGAAGATACTCTCTGTGAACAGCGGTAATATATAAACTGCCATAAGATCTGCCCCTGAGCGCTTCGTAACGCTCGGGGGTATTCTGTTTATCCGGGTGACGGGATAAACATGAATCTTGCGGACGGCCTATGGCCTTCCCTACAAGTACAAATTACAGCTTGTATCAGTACAGGCCACGGGACTTGCTCTGTTGCGCAAAAAGTTACAATTAAGGAAAATTACTGCTGAAATTATTACAAAAAAAATACAAATTCACAGTTTTAAGAAATATCAACGCACAAACAGTTGACATTTTCCGTTTTTCTTGCTAAAATAGATATGATGCCTATTTTGGGCATTGACTATCTTTAAGAGGAGGAGCTGCTTTGGGAGACAGTAAATATTGCTTCAGATGCATGACAAAATACGGTTCAGAGCTTCATGTCTGCCCGTCATGCGGATATGTTGAAACGGCATCTTATGACCCCATGTACGTTCCACCGGGTACTATACTCCACAGTAAATACCTCTGCGGTATTCTCCTGGAATATAACGGCGAAGGCGCCACATATATCGGCTGCGATATATCTACGGGCAAAAAGGTTCTTATAAGAGAATATATGCCCATAAACCTCTGTACCAGAGTTAAGGGCAAGGCTACCATAAGCGTCAACTATAACAACCTTGCAAAGTACAAGGCGTTTATGGCCGAGTATACCGAGCTGAACAAGTCTCTTGCAAGACTCAGGAACAACTCGAATATACCTCCCGTTATCGATATGTTCGCCGAGAACAATACCACCTATACCATTTTTGAATACATCGAAGGCGTGAAGATGCTGGACTACCTCAAGGAAAATGCAGGTGAGCTCAGCTGGGAACAGGTATCAAAGATCTTCCCTCCCCTCTTCACTACCATCGGTATACTCCATAACGCAGGCATTATCCACCGCGCTGTAAGCCCCGATACGGTTTATATCACCGACAAGGGCGAGCTGAAGCTCTCGGGCTTCTGCGTTTCCGCTGTGAGAACTGCCAATGCAGGCCTGGAATACGAGCTCTTCAAGGGCTATGCGGCTCCCGAGCAGTATTCCGCAAACAGCAGCAGCCGTCAGGGCTCCTGGACAGACGTTTACGGCGTCTGTGCACTGCTCTACCGCGCTCTTACAGGCTGTATGCCTGTGGATTCCGTCAGCCGTCAGAAGCATGACGACCTACACGAGCCTCATATGTTGGATTCACGCATACCCAGACACGTTTCAAGAGTCATCATGGAGGGTATGAACCTCAACGGCAGAGACCGTATCCAGACTATCACTGAGCTGGTCACAAGGCTCTTTGAGCAGCCTGCCGAGGAAGAGGAGGATATGGACTCCACCATACTTCTCGGAGACAGCATACCCGCTCAGCAGCAGGCCGAGGAGCCTGTATATCAGCAGCCCGTATACCAGCAGGAACAGCAGTACGAGCCGCAGAACGTGGTGCATCAGCGCAGCAGCGCTCCATATAAGAAGCCTAAGCATGATGACTATGAATACGAAAAGGTCAATACCGTGGACCGCATCAAGGTGCCTATAATCATAGGTCTCCTGCTGCTTGCCATACTTATGACCCTTTCGGTAATACTCATAAATATCCTCACTCCGCCAAAGGACGAGACTACCTCGGTAAGAAGCAGACGTTCCTCCATCAGCACAAATGTGGTGGACGATACGGATCCCACAAAGGCTGCCGATACCGAAATGCCCAATCTGGTTGGCAAGTTCTACGAGTTCGCCAAGGACAAGTGGAAGGATTACTTCGTTCTCGATGCGGAATACGCATATAACGACAATTACGACAATGACATGATCTATGAGCAGGCTATCGATCCCGGCGAGATGATATCTCAGGGTCAGGTCATAAAGGTAAAGGTCAGCAAGGGCAAGGAGTCCGCTTATATCCCCGACTTTGCGGGAATGACCAAGGATCAGTACATGAATGCCCTCGAAAAGGCAGGTATCTCAGATTCCAACTATCAGTTCATCGAATCAAAGAACTCCTACGGCAAGGCAAATACAGTAGTTGAGCTCCAGGTGGACGGCAAGGTCGTTCA
Organism: uncultured Ruminococcus sp.; assembly: GCF_947301925.1. Taxonomy (GTDB): domain Bacteria; phylum Bacillota; class Clostridia; order Oscillospirales; family Ruminococcaceae; genus Ruminococcus. The sequence continues at coordinate 11,214 of NZ_CAMYUE010000006.1, read as the reverse complement.
TGCAGGCGACTTCTTCAGCAATAAGGAAGGCAAGAAGCTGACGGTATTCTATGTATCCGAGAATGCAAATACTCAGGTATACACCACAGCTCCGCCCGCTACTACAGAGGCTCCTGCTACTACGGCAGAGCCCGTTACACAGGCTCCCACTACGGCACCGCCTGTTGTTACAGATCCGCCTGCCACAGATCCGCCTCCGACGGATCCCCCTGTAGTTGATCCTCCTCCAGAGGGTCAGCAGGAAAATCAGGAAGGCTGATAAACACAAATACAAAGCGCTTCTCATCTGAGAAGCGCTTTTTTCAGTCTGCACACTTATAAAAGAAAGAACCGCGGTATTAAACCGCGGCCCTTTATATGGAGAACTGAGTTTTTCTTATACTTTTGTACCGCCTGTCAGCTTGCCGCCGTATGCAGCAGGCTGAGTGCTGTCAAGCTCCTGGAAATATGCGGAGCCGCTGAGCTCGCCTCCGGTATAGAAGGAAGCTCCCGAAACTCCGCTGCCGCCTGCCTTCAGCTGGCTTACAGCCTTGTCAACGATAAAGGATACTATGACATTTTCGTCGCTGCCTACCAGTGAAAGTCTGGTGTTGGCGCTAACGTTAGCCGTAGCAGATACGCTTGCAGGCATCTCCCCTGCGCTCATGGTCATACCGCCCGAAGGACAGTTTGATACCCATACGCCGCCGTTTACCTTTATGGTGCTGCCGCCGTCGCCGCAGTCATAGGGCTCGTTGCCGTTTGATACGATGTATCCGCCGTTGATCTCTATATTGCCGTTGCAGTCAAAGCCGTCGTGGTCGCCGTTTGAAGCGTTCACAAGAGCAAAGCCGCCGTTGAACTGTATGATATAGTCGTCGGGATTTCCGCTGCTGAAGCCGCCGCCGGGACGGCCTCCTCCGAAGCCTCCCTGTCCCCAGGGCATACCGGGATTTGCACTGCCCGAACCGTCTCCGCCTGCGGCATTGAAGCCGTCATCGGTGGAATTGACAATGACAGAGCCGCTGTTCTGGTAGATCTTCAGCGCCTCCATGCCCTCATAGCACTTCTCAACGAATATGACCACATCGTCATAGCTGCCGCTGTTCTTGGTGCCTATGGTGAGGTCATGATCGGCATGAACTGCGTCATCTGCCGACGCAAGCTTGATGCTGCCGCCTGTAAGTGAAACGTTTCCGCTTCCGTGCATACAGTCATCTGAGGAGTCAATGGTAATGGTTCCGCCGCTTACTGTGATATCGCCTGCGCTCTGCCATGTTGTGCCGTCCTCGTCGTAAAGGCCCACAGCCTTTATGCCCTTTGCGGAGATATCGGTCTTGTTGGCATTGCCGTCCATTCCGGGACCGCCCGGATTGCCGCTGGGTCTGCTTCCCCAGCCGCCTGTGCTGCCTTCCGATGAAGTCGTGCTTCCGCCGTAGGAGCTGCCCTCATAGGTCCTGATATTCAGGTCGCCGCCGTTCATGACGAAATACTGCTCTGCCGAGATACCGTCAGCGTAGGAGTCGATGTCCACGGTGCCGCCGTTTATTGCAACAAGACCTGTCTGCTTTTCAGTGGAGGAGGCTGTGTCCGAAGTGGCCTTTATGCCGTCGCCTCCCTTGGTCTTGACTGTTACTGAAAGTGCTGAATAATCATTCTCTTCACCGTCGGAGGCGCTGCCTATGATAACGCTGTCCTTTGCGCGGATACCGTCATCAGCTGCGTTTACCGTCAGTGTTCCGTTATATATCTTTATATCATCCTTGCATACGATACCGTCTGCGGCGTTGCCGTTTACGGTGAGCTTGCCCTTGCCCTTGAACTTTATATCGTCCTTGGCGTAGATGGCTCCCTGACCGCCGTCTGCGTTGGTATAGTCGGTACCGTCGGATATGGTGTTTTCAGTGCCTTTTTTCGCCGTAAATACTACCTCATCTGCTACAGATGATACATATACGGGCGATGTTTCAGTGTTTGTAAGGCTCATACCGCTGAGAACGAGCTCAACGACGCCGTCAGGATAGACAGTCTTGTCAACATCGACAACGATCTGTCCGCCGGTCATCCCGCCGGTTAACGTAAAAACACCGGGCTCGGAGATAGTGCAGACATTGTCCTCTGCCTTTGCCTCTGTGGTCGCATTTGTGGTTATACCGTCATCGGAAAGAGTGATGGTGAGCTCCCCGGGAGCGGGTGAAGGCTCAGCAGTAGTACTTGCTATGCCGGCAGGATCTACGTTATCGAATACGGTAACAAGGCTCAGCTGGAACTGTGTCTGCTTGCCGTCTGTATGAGTTACAGCAGCGCCTGTTGCCAGGTTCTTGAAGCCGCATGACTTAGCACCGTTGATAGATGTATCACTGAAGAGGACATACTTGTACTTCTTCTGGTACTTGACGTCTACATCACCTGCAACAAGTGCATTGTCCTTGTTCCATGTGCCGTCCTTTTCGTTCTCGGGATTAGCGATACAATTGAGGAGTACCGTAGTCTGTGTTGTGCCTGCAAGAAGACTGTCAGCAACCTGATTATCCGTTGCAGTAGCTATAACAGTACCGCCTGTGATATTTATGGCTGCTTCGGCTGTGAGGCCCTTGTCGCCGCCTGCGATGAGCTTGCCGCCGCTGACATTGATATCAGTCTTTGCCTGTACAGCGTCCTTGCCTGCCTTGATCTTTGTATTGCCGCCGGCGAAGGAGACGTCATTCTTGCTTGACTTTATACCGTCGCCCTCTGCCTCGATCTTGAGCTTGCCGCTCTTTACCGTAATGGAGCCCTTGGCATTTACGGCGTCGTTCTTGTCGGTGGAATTCAGCGTTGAGATCTTGACCTCGCCGCCGTTGAACTTGATATCGTTATTGCAGGATAAAGCGTCCTGAACGTTGGCTGTGATCTCAAGCACACCGTCGCCCTTTTCGCCGCCCTTGATGGTGATATCGTCCTTTGCCTCGATAAGAGCCTTCTTTGCAAAGTCGCCGCTGTATGCGGTATCGCCGTCGGATATGGTGTTGGTGGTGCCGTCAACGATGTTGATGGATGTATTCTCTGCGTTATTGACAAAGATAGCAGGAGCGCTCTTGCCTGTGATATTTGCTCCGTTGAGGAATATCTTTACGGTCTCGGCGTCTGCCTTCTCGTCCGGGATATTGACGTTGATCTGACCGTCGTCGAGAGTACCGTCAATGTAGAACTCGCCTGAATGTGTGATAGTAACGGTGGTTCCCTCTACTGTGGCGTTCTCGCCCTCTACCTCGATGGAGGTATTCTTCAGGTGGATCTTGGTTGCCTCAGCAATGGGATCCTCAGAGCCTGATCTGGGAGTCAGCTTTCCCTTGCCTAAAAGGTAAAGCTGTATGGTCAGAGCGTCGTCGGTGGTTATTCCCAGCTCGCCGTTAACGTCCGCATTGATCCAGCCCTGCTCTGTGAAGCAGTGTGGATCTGTACCGTTTTTGCCGTACTTGTTGGGGTTTGCAAGTCCCTGCATAATGAGGATAGCGTCTGCCAGCTCAACTACGCTGTCGCCGTTTGAGTCGCCGAGTATCTTTGAAAACTCGCGCTCTGCCGCAAAGCTCATCATGGGAAGTGCCGTACCCATCACGCAGGCTGCCGATAGTCCTGCGATCAGCTTTTTGAAGCCATGTTTTTTCATAAATATCAATCTCCTTTTTCAGATTATGCCCCGTTTTCAGTGCAATCCATCTGATATCATACCTGTATTATAGTGCATACACCTTAAAAAAGTCTTAAACCACAGGTGAAAATGAGGTGAAATTGCCATAAAAGGGCAGTGAATATTTGCATTTTCCGTTTACCTTTATCTGTCACCTATAATTATACTATGAGACGGAAAAAATATCAACCTTTAGTGAAGATTTTCTGCTGCTCCCTGTTATTGCCCCCGACTTGCAAAATATTATCATTTGTTGTATAATAAGTATAAATCATGATTTGTAGGGGGCGCCACCCCGATCCCCGCAAGGGCTGTCAGCCCTTGACCTGACCAAAGGGTTGTAAACCCTTTGGAATCCCTTTCATGAGCTCAGCAAAGCTAATACGCTAAATTATGATTTACGAAAGGAGGCAGCTGCATGAAGTTTGATGAAAATACCTCAACTGTGCTATCGGAGCTCGAAAACAACGGCTTCGAGGCTTATCTCGTCGGCGGCTGCGTCCGGGATGAGATCATGGGCAGACCTGTCCATGACATTGATATAACCACTAACGCCCTGCCCTCGCAGGTGCTTGATGTGTTCAGCGGCTATAAGGTGGTCCCCACAGGTATAAAGCACGGCACAGTTACCGTGTTCTGCGGCGGCGTTCCCTTTGAGATAACCACATACCGTATTGACGGACAGTATACCGACCACCGCCGTCCCGACACCGTCGAGTTCACTTCGGATATAACCGACGACCTCGCCCGACGGGATTTCACCGTCAACGCCATCGCTATGGACAGAAACGGCAATATCGTCGATCCCTTCGGCGGCAGGGAGGATATTAAAAAAAGAATTATCCGCTGCGTGGGCGATCCGCAGCAGCGCTTCGGCGAGGACGCCCTGCGTATCATGCGTGCTGTACGCTTCGCTTCACAGCTGGGCTTCCGTATAGAAAAAAATACTGCAATAGCGGTCCACTCCATGAGAGAGCAGCTTGCCGGTATCTCTCGCGAACGCATACGCGACGAGCTCGACAAGCTCATATGCGGCAGCAGCTGCGTTGAGGTGCTCATGGAGTACAGCGACGTCATAGCCGCTGTGATCCCCGATATAAAGCCTTGTATGGGACTGGATCAGCGTTCACCATACCACAGGTACACCGTCTGGGAGCATATTATCCGCGCTATGGATTCAGCTCCGCACGACGACCTGCTGCTGAGGAGAGCCCTTTTCTTCCACGATATCGGCAAGCCCCCGTGTATGAAGCTGGACGAGACGGGCAGAGGCCATTTCAAGCAGCACGACCGCGTGGGCGCTGAAATGACCGGAAGGATAATGAAGGAGCTCCGCTACGACAAGCGCTCCATAGCCGATACAGTCAGGCTCATCGCCTACCACAGCAAAAAGCCCAAATGCAGGACAGATGTGAAGAAGCTGCTGTCCGTAATGGGCGATAAGCTGTTTTTCACCCTTATGGAGATGAAAAAGTGCGATAATACCGCGAAAAATGACTTCGTGGCCGACGAAGCCGTCATATTCGACAGCTACATGGAAATGGGCCGCGAAATGATAGCCTGCGACGAGTGCCGCAGTATAAAGGGACTTGCCGTCACGGGAAACGACCTTGCCGCTCTGGGACTTGAGGGCGAGGATATCGGCAATACACTCAGCGAGATCCTCGATCTGGTAATGGAGGACAGACTCACCAACAGCAGCGAGGACATAAAAGAGTACATCAGACAGAGGTGCAGTAAATGACAGGACGTATCCATTCAACTGAAAGCTTCGGTACCGTAGACGGCCCCGGAGTACGCTTCGTGGTGTTCTTTCAGGGCTGTCCCCTCAGATGCAGATACTGCCATAACCCCGATACATGGGACTTTTCAGGCGGCAGGGAGATCACAGCCGAGGAGCTGATGAAGGAATACGACTCCTACAAGGAGTTCCTGAAAAGCGGCGGCATTACCGCTACGGGCGGCGAACCGCTGGCTCAGCCCGAGTTCCTTGCGGAGCTCTTTTCCCTTGCAAAAAGCATGGGCGTGCATACCTGCCTTGATACCTCCGCAGGTGTTTACGATCCTCAGCACCATGACAAGATAGATGAGGCACTGAAGTTCACCGACCTTGTCATGCTGGATATAAAGCATATCGACAACGGCTGCCACAGGGAACTGACCGGCATGGGAAACAGCCATATCCTTGCCTTTGCGGAGCATATCCGCGATCTGGGCATACCCGTATGGATACGCCATGTGGTAGTTCCGGGTATCACGGACAAGGAGGAGGACCTCTTTGCGCTGGGAGAATATCTCTCCACTCTGAGCAACCTCAAGGCCCTTGATGTGCTCCCCTATCATGATATGGCAAAGCCGAAATATGCCGAGCTGGGACTGGAATACCCCCTCAGCGATACACCGCCCCTCACCAAGGAGGAAGCAATCAGAGCCCGTGACATCATAATGTCGGGCATAAAAGCGGGTCTCCGCAGACAGAAATAAAACCAACGGCCTTCGTAACATTGCGGAGGCCGTTTTCATATTATGTATAAATCATAATTTAGCGTATTAGCTTTGCTGAGCCCATGAAAGGGATTCCAAAGGGTTTACAACCCTTTGGTCAGGTCAAGGGCTGACAGCCCTTGCGGGGATCGGGGCGGCGCCCCGAATACGTCAGGCGCTTCGCAAAGGGTGAATTCAAAAACAGTCCAGTGGACTGTTTTTGAAGAGGGAACGCCTTGCAAGAGAAGGCGTTCCCTGATGGGACGCCTAGGGCGGCGTCCCCTACAAATTATGATTTATCTCAGCGTGCCGTATGCTGTAAAGCGGCGGAGGATCATTATGTGCGGAATTGCAGGTGCTATCAGCTTCATGGAGGATATGCGCGATGATATGAAGGTCTATGAAAAAATGCAGCGCTCACTTCTGCGCCGCGGTCCCGACCAGCGCGGTGTGTTTCTCTCCCGTGAAGCCGCTCTTATCCACACCCGTCTCGCTGTCATAGACATTAACGGCGGCAGACAGCCCATGAGCTTAGGAAAATATACCATCGTTTACAACGGCGAGCTCTACAATACCGACGAGCTGCGACAGGAGCTCAGCCACAGTCATGACTTCCGGACGCGCTCGGATACAGAGGTCGTCCTGAAAAGCTACATAGAATGGGGCGAGGCCTGCGTGGAGCGCTTCAACGGTATCTTCGCCTTCGCCGTTTACGACGAGGAGGCTCACCGCGTTTTCCTCGCCCGCGACAGGATCGGCGTAAAGCCCCTTTTCTACTACGATACGGGAAATAAGCTCATTTTCGCCTCGGAGCTCCCTGCTCTGCTGGAGCACCCCGATATCCCTCACGAAATAGACGCTCAGGGCGCTGCGGAGCTCGTTCTCATGGCTCCAGGACGGACTATGGGCTGCGGCGTTATCCGCGGCGTAAAGGAGCTGAAAGCGGGCTGGTGCGGCCACTACTCGGCTGAGGGGCTCAGGCTCCGCCAATACTGGCGCCTACACGCCTATGAGCTGCACGAGAGCTTTGAACAGACCACAGAGCACGTCCGCCAGCTGGTTACGGACTCTATAAAACGGCAGCTGGTATCCGATGTGCCCGTGTGTACCTTTCTGTCTGGAGGTCTCGATTCCAGCATCATCTCCTCGGTGACTGCTGCGGAGCTGAAAAAACAGGGCAGGCAGCTCTCCACATTCTCCGTGGACTATAAAAACAATGACAGATACTTCCGCAGCAGCCGCTTCCAGCCCGACAGCGACAACGAGTATATCGCCTGCATGGCTGAGTATCTGGGCACGGATCATCATAATTGCGTTATCGGCTCCCATGAGCTCGCGGCGGCTCTCGGCGAGGCCGTTGAGGCAAGAGGTCTGCCCGGCATGGCAGACGTGGACGCATCTATGCTGCTTTTCTGCCGCGAGATAAAAAAATACGGCACTGTCGCCCTTTCGGGTGAATGTGCCGATGAGATATTCGGAGGCTATCCGTGGTACAGGGATAAGGATATCCGCATGACCGACGGCTTCCCATGGGCGCAGAGCACGGCCTACCGCAGCCGCTTCCTCTGCGATGAGTACGCCGGTCAGATAAACGCCGCCGACTATGTGTACTCCGCCTACAGAAAGACCGCCGACTATGCCGAAAAGCTCAGCAGCGACAGTCCCCTGGAATACCGTATGCGTGAGATGACGCAGCTCAACTTTGACTGGTTCATGCAGAACCTTCTCGATCGCAAGGACAGAATGTCCATGTACAGCGGCCTTGAGGTGAGAGTACCCTTCTGTGACTACCGCATTGCCGAGTACCTGTACAATGTGCCCTGGGAGTACAAGGACTATATGGGCAGGGAAAAGGGACTGCTCCGCGAAGCTATGAAGGAATGGCTCCCCGAAAAGGTGCTGTGGAGGAAGAAAAGCCCCTACCCCAAGACTCACGATCCCCTGTTTCTTGCGGAGGTCACAGCGGAGCTCCGAAAGATACTGGACGAGGGCGGCTCCCGTCTCACTCAGCTGGTAAAGCGTGAGGAGCTTGAAAGGCTGCTGCGCCATGAGGACAATGTACAGTGGTACGGCCAGCTCATGAACCTCCCGCAGACCATAGCCTATTTCATACAGCTGAACTACTGGCTGGAACGTTTCGATATAAGGCCGGTATAAACAAAAAGCTCCCCGAGGGGAGCTTTTCTGCTTATTTAAGGTCTGATCTTCTGAAGAGGAATATTCCTGATATAGTTGATACGACAGTTATAGCTATCATGAAAACTATCATTCTTGCCGCATGTTCAGGAACACCATCGCTGCTCAGGATCATATTCATCTGAAGTGTGGGAACTATTTCTCCTACAAGCTCCTGTGCCTTGGGGAACTTATTGAGAAGTCCCAGAGCAATCGAGAATATTCCAACGATGTATGTCATGGTGATGGAGAGCACGAAGCCGCCTATATTCTTCATGGTGTTACAGAAGAACACGATTATAGATGTCAGTGCCATCTGAACAGGCAGAGTCATCAGCAGCTGCCCTACCATATCGCCTGACGGGAATTTATCGAAGCCAAGCACGATGCCGCCCACAAGAGCTGCTGTGACAAAGTATGCAGCCTCGTAAATGAGCATTACTGTCTGTGATACGATGAATGTACACAGATAGATGTTAGTTCTTGAATGGCCGATGATTATCTTGTTTCTTATTGTATTGTTTCGGAAATCCTGAACGATCAGCATACCTGCTGTGATACCGATGAGAAGCGGCATATCGCTCTTCAGCGTAAACAGAAGGCTGTCAGCATAGAGCTTTGAGTTCTCCACTTGCACCTCAACGCCTTCAAGCTCATTTGCGGGAATACCCGTCATAAGCGAATTGAGAAAGTAGTACAGTAAGGTAAAGAGTACCGCCACACCCACTATAACGGCAAGAACGATGTAGAAACGCTTGCCCTTGAAAAGTCGTCTGTAGTTTTCTGCGAGAAGATTAAACATTCCTTACACCTCCTACAAGTCCCATGAAGTAGCTTTCGAGGCTCTCGTGGCGCTCGCTCATGGAATTTACAAAGCAGTTCTTCTCATTGAGCGCAAGCACAAGAGGAGTTACCTGCATAGGTGTGAAGATATCGGCCTCGTTTACGGAGTATACCCTGTACTCCGCGCCCATGCCGTCCAGCACCTCTGACAGCATTGCCGTATTGTTTACGTTTACATGGAGAGCTGTACGACAGGCCTTTTCAAGCTCCTCGGCGCTCATCTCCTTGATAACGTGACCCTGCTCGATGAAGCCGTAATGTGTGGCAAGACGGGCCAGCTCGTCAAGGATATGGCTGGAGATGAGGATAGTTATGCCCTTTTCCTTATTGAGGCGCATTAACATCTCGCGGACCTCGATGATACCCTGGGGGTCAAGGCCGTTTATGGGCTCGTCAAGGATAAGGAACTCGGGATCGCCCACCAGTGAGAAGGCGATGCCCAGTCTCTGTCGCATACCCAGCGAGAAGTTCTTGGCCTTCTTCTTGCCTGTATTGGCAAGACCTACCAGCTTGAGGATATCGTCCAGTTTCTCGTCGGATATACCGAGAGCCTTTGTCTGCTGGATAAGATTATCCTTTGCCGACATCTCGGGGTGGAGAGACGGAGTTTCAACTACTGCGCCTGTTTTTCTGCGTACTTCAAGTATTTTGCCGTCATTGTTCTTTACTCCGAAGAGAGAGAATTCTCCCGAAGTTGCATTATTAAGACCCGTTATTATACGGATAAGGGTGGTCTTGCCCGCACCGTTCCTTCCGACCATACCATATATTGAACCCTTGGGGACATTGATGGTCAGTTCGTTGAGTGCCTTGAATTTTCCGTATTGTTTGCAAAGCTTCTGGGTCTGTAGAATGTAATCCATTTTATTACCCTGCCTTTTGTTTATAAAATATCAATGTCTTATGTAAAAAGGCGGCCATGCCAAAGCACGGCCGCCTGAAGTCGTTATTTCTTAAAGAGTCAATGAATTATTCGTTGATCTTTGTAACAACGCCTGAACCAACTGTTCTACCACCCTCACGGATAGCGAAACGGAGTCCTTCTTCGATAGCGATAGGAGTGATGAGCTCTACGTCCATAGCTACGTTATCGCCGGGCATACACATTTCCTTGTCAGCAGGAAGTGTAACAACGCCTGTAACGTCTGTTGTTCTGAAGTAGAACTGAGGTCTGTAGTTGTTGAAGAAAGGAGTATGACGTCCGCCCTCTTCCTTCTTCAGTACGTAAACCTGACCGCTGAACTTTGTGTGGGGGTGAATTGAGCCGGGCTTACAGAGAACCTGTCCACGCTCAACCTGATCTCTTGTGATACCACGGAGGAGTGCACCTACGTTATCACCAGCCTCACAGAAGTCAAGAGTCTTTCTGAACATTTCAAGACCTGTAACAACTGTGTTGAGCTTCTCGTCAGAAAGACCAACGATCTCAACAGGCTCGTTTACGTTGAGCTTTCCACGCTCTACTCTACCTGTAACAACGGTACCACGACCGGAAATTGTCATAGTATCCTCGATAGGCATAAGGAAGGGCTTAGCATCGTCTCTCTCAGGGCTGGGGATGTACTCATCAACAGCATCCATGAGGTCGAGGATGGGCTTGTAAGCGGGATCGCTGAGATCATCAGGAGCGTTAAGAGCTGCAAGAGCAGAACCCTTGATGATAGGTGTATCGTCGCCAGGGAAATCATAGCTTGAGAGAAGGTCACGGATGTCCATCTCAACGAGCTCGAGAAGCTCTTCGTCATCAACCTGGTCAGCCTTGTTCATGAATACAACGATTGCAGGAACGCCAACCTGACGAGCGAGAAGGATGTGCTCTCTTGTCTGAGCCATAGGACCATCAGAAGCAGCAACAACGAGGATAGCGCCATCCATCTGAGCAGCACCTGTGATCATGTTCTTAACGTAGTCAGCGTGACCGGGGCAGTCAACGTGAGCGTAGTGACGCTTGTCTGTCTCATACTCAACGTGAGCTGTGTTGATCGTGATACCACGCTCTCTCTCCTCGGGAGCCTTATCGATCATATCGTAAGCCTCATACTGAGCCTGACCCTTCATAGCGA
>NZ_CAMYUE010000005.1 GCF_947301925.1 uncultured Ruminococcus sp. | reverse complement strand
TTTATTATACATCAGATTCCTTTTGTGGGGAATACGTCCTTTATTTGACGCTTACCTTACACCCCAAGGAACGTAATGTATAGTGCAACAATAAGAAACCGCTTAGAAGTCTATTCTAAGCGGTTTGTCATTGTGTATGTGTTACAATTTAAACCCCGACATTTCTCCGATAAAACAGCCATTTACAGCACTGTTTTATGGAAATCAACTGTATTTTTTACATCTTCTATCTTAATGCACATGATGTAATCATATATCAATGTTGAAGATATCATCATATTAATAAGTATTTCGCAGACGACCATAATACTATTGTTCAACATCAATTGTTTATTGTATTTCTTAATTATTACATAAAAAAGTATGATAAATCACAAAAGCAAATCATAGTCAACCGTTATAATGCAGGCGAAAGCGTTAAAAAACTCACAGAAGGCTTTGATGTTTCAGTAAATACTGTATATGCTTGGAGCAATGAAGCTAAATACGCTATTTTTGGTAAAGAGGTAACCCCTATCTTAAGCGAGGGGGGACAGATAGGGGGAGTTCCATCAATCTAAAATAGAATTTATCCAATAACAAAAATCAGATATTGTTATATATCTAGTTGCTACACCCTTTAATTCCAAGTTATACCTTTTGCCTTTGATTTTTTCTAACATTATGGAATTTGGTGATTTAATACAATATAAACAATCAGAAATAGGCATTTTCTCTCCGTCATATATACACCATTGTCCAGCAGACTTTCCGATTCTACTAACAATAATATCACCTGATTCAGCCCAAACAGAGGGAACTAATTCATTAGATATGTAACGCTTACTAGGTAACCAGTTATCACTGTTTTTGGCAGTATGTAGTATAGGTTGTCCTTGCTTAGAAAAATAGGAACTCGAAATATTACCTCTTTTCAGGTTTATAGTTATTTTGTTTTTATTTAAATCATAATTATTCCAATCGCCTTCTTTAAGTTTATAGCTATTTATAATAGAATTATAAATTATATTATTCCCAATAGATTTTCCAATTTTAGAATTATACTCATTTCGTATTACATTACGTATTATTAATGCATAGGTATGGATCTTGGAATTTCCGAATGTATTCTCATCAAGTTTGATTATACTTTCAATACAATAATGATTAGCAATTATTTTTCTAACTTTTTTATATGTTTGAGCTTCCACAAAGCTGCTTGGCAATATCACAAGTAAAACACCATCGGGTTTCAAAAGTCTTAAATTAGCAATAAGCATTTCTATTTCTAAACGTGATGTAACAATACCTTTAAATTCATCAACAAACAAGTTAGGAATCTGCTTTTTTCTTTCAACATAATCAAAAGGTGGATTCGCCAAAACTAAAGAATATTCATGCGCATGCTCAATAGCAAATTTTCTCCCATCAATTTTGTCAAATTTAACATCTTTTGTCGCTGACTGTACAGAAACGTCTGTACCATATAGCTCAGCGTTTGTCCATCTTTTCTTTGCAGCGAAAAGAAGATTACAACTACCGCAACATATGTCTATAACTTTATCAGGCTCAGGGATTGTAAGTTCATTAATTAACACTTCTGCAATTTCTTTTGGAGTGTAAAATTTGCTGTATTCCACGTAGTTGCCCCCTTTTTATGATTTAATAAATGAAGAAAGATGATATATTGTTATATCTGAAATTCCGATTGCACGATTATCGTTTTCAACAACAAAATCATAGATTATCCTTGTTGCTTCATGATGGCATGCAAATATTGCACAAGCCATAGAATGTGGTCTTGTTCCAAGAGGTGCTAATACTACAGTTTCATCTTGAGCGATAGTGTTGCTTAGCAAATCAAAGGCATCAAAAATACTTTCAGAATAGCACTTATATACAGATAAGTTTTTACCTTCACTTTGTAGAATATCCATACTATTCCACATTGCAACATTATACCACTGCGGAGTTCCTGAAGGGAAAGCTACAATAGGTATTAATCGATCAAAACTTTGTACGGTTTCTAAAATACCCTTTAAACGAACACCTTCAAAACCAAGAAATGCACACAAAGTTTGATTTGTTGATTCTCTTTTAGCAAATCCAGGGACTGCATTAATGGCTCCAATTTGCTGACAAAGATCAAACCCTATATTCTCAGATTCATTATAGTACTTTTCAGGCCTTATATATGAAGCAAAGAAAGAATTCGGTGAATTCTTTGTTAGCAATTGCTTAGTCAAAAACATTACCAAAACATTGTCTAAGCTGGATATATCCAATAAGACATTTTTTTCCGAGATATTAATAGATTTTAAAATTCTTGGAAGCCCTACACAAAGATCAACTTTTAACTCCTTATTCTGATTAGTTCTAATATGAACATATTCAGATTCATATAGTTTCAAATACATTATTTCTATATGTTTATTTCTCCATAAATTTGAAAAGAATGTACAGCGTTCTTCTTTTTTAGGAAATCCAACAATAAGCAAATTAATATTTTCAAACAGATAATCATTTATATCGTGAAAAGAATACTCTTCTTTAATCATGATTGACCTCCATATCAAAAAGCGGTAATTGATTATCATATTCAGTTTGAACATCACTATTTTTAAAATATCTTTTAAAACCTCTGACAGCTAATTCTTCATTGCCGGATAGTAATTCTTGCAAAATTTCAACTGAAATGAAAATTTTTCTTTGATTACGATAAGATATTCCAAAATAAGGGACATATATTTTGTTTAAATAATAGTCTACTGTTTCAGGAGATAGTTTAGACTGCTTTTTCTTTGTAGTTTCGCCTTCTTGTAAAACATTCCACATAATTGCAGATGCTATTATTTTTTTTGCAGAATCCGGCAAAGACAAATCTTTAGTGTTAAAATGATTAGGTTCTGGCTCTCCTAATGTATTATTTTCAGAAGTGTGTAATTTGTTGAATATTTGTCCTATATATTGAACAAATATTCTAAGTTCTTTTCCATATGGTTCATATCCTGCAATATCAATTATTTTATATTCACTAACATACTTAGCTGCTTCTGTCTGTATTTCTGGAGATATAGGTGTTTCCCATTTCCAATCATTCAAAAAAGCAATTTTAAAAGCTTGTTCACAGAGTTCAAGAAAATATCTAACTATATTTGAAGAAAGGGCAGAAAACACATCAAATCCAAAATACATCTTGTCGCGTTTTACTTCTTTGCAAAGCAAATACATAACTCCATTTTTTCTGTTATGCAACCAATCATTATATCTTTCATTTTGATTTAGATACGACTCATAAAGTTCTTTAATCGACGGAGTGAACTGTGTTTTTTTGTATAATAATGCATAATGCATTCGCGAATTTAATATGGGGGCATTATCACAAAGATAATTGCAATATTTAATAATTTCTTCATTTGTACTATTCTCATCTTTGGCTCTTTGGATTATTAAATCATGCAATTTCTCAATATAAGGCAAATTCCTTTTGCACTGATTAATAATACTTATTTCATATTCAATAGAATAGTTATTCAAATAGAATTCAATATCTTCTGAAGCGTCAACAGGTATTTTCCCTTGTTCTTTTCCAAGAGCAATTCTTTTCTGACAAATCGATTTAATTATTTCCGGATATTTATCTTGTTCAAATCCCAAAAATAATAATTCATAATCATGAGGAGATTCTATCGTTTCTGTATTTGATATTGTTTCAGATGTTTTCATTCCTTTAGGGCGTAACCCAATATTAAAAATAACTGGAAGCGAACTGTGTTTGATTAATGTATTAACTATTTTTTGCTGATACTCTTGCAATGTTTCATATTCATCGATAAAAACCTTGAAAAGTAAATCTTCTTTATCAAGCAAACCACTTATTGCAACACAAACATCTGTAATAAAACGATTAACATTTATATATCTTAAATATGGTGATATCTCTGAACCATTTATTTTATCTTCTATAATGTCTAAAAAGACGTCACAGTCTTTTCTAAATCTTTCTATCGAGTCCGTTGTAGAATTAACATTTAGCTTTTTAGAAAACGATAACGCAAACTCTGACAACATACTTCCATTAAGATTCATACTTCTGTTTAGTAACAACAGTAAATCAAGGATTTCTTTTAAAATGCATATTCCCAAATAAGTCTCAAAAATACTGTCCCATTTTTCTTCTTCACGATTACGCATTGAAGATACAAATGTTGTGTCTACGCGATAATAAATTCCTATAAAATCTTCATTAAGCAGTTCTGTAATAGGTGAACAATTTTTTTGAAAAGCTAATGTTTTTTGCCTCCATGAATTGCATTGAAAAAACATTGTTTTACCACTGCCTCGACCGCCTTCAACAACCAATGGCTTGCCCGCACTGTCTAAGCCAGGAAAAGGAACATAATATTTCCATAAATCTCGCATTTGTTCGGTTCGATTTTCTTTGAATGGATTATACTGATTATTCATTCGAGTTTTTCCTCCTCAACAACAAATTCCAATCGCTATTTTCTTTCCAGAAAATTGGTAGAGACCAATCAGGAATTGTTTTATGCATAATAAAAGCAAAATCTAAATCTTTATATCCATATATAGGTATACCAGCATTTTTGGCAAGAGAACTAAATAAATCAAATGCCTTATCTCTCTCATCACAATTTTCCCAAATATATGAACAATCTGAAAAAACTCGATGCTGATCGTTTAAAATTCTTACACAATGAATGTTCAACTCAGGAAAATCTTCTTGGAGCTTTTTAATGCTTTTATCATATCCAAACAATGTTAAATAGTTAGCTTTAAGTCCATTTTTTTGGCATAATTCCTTGACTGCTAAGGAGCAATTACCATCTTTTACTCTCATATTTAACCAAAAATCTCTAAGTTGATCCCCACTTCCTACACAATCATCGACTATAATTAAGTTGTCTAATTCAACATGTTTCACCAAATCTGGAACATGATTTATGAATATTGACCTATCTGCTGAAATTATTCCTTGTTGTACTAATGCTCGACATATGTTATTCGCACTTTCATGAGGAGAATCACTATCAAGCAAAGGCACAAAGCATGATTTGTTTATATTTGATTTATGAATAGTTGATAATTTATGATTGCTAACAGAAAACTTAGACTCTTTCTGCTTCCCCAAAATATCATAATATGATAAGCAATTATAAACACCATTTTTTAATGCGTCTATAACGTCATTTTCTGAAAAATATATTAGATGTGTCAGAAGCTTGTAAACTAAGGCTTGTTCATCTTTTTTTAAGCTTTTAAAATTATTAAGCCAAGAATCAATGTTGATTTTTGTTATTCCAGACCATTGCTGTTGTGATAACATAAAATCAATAAACATTTTGCACTTATTAATGTATAGTTCATTCATTACAAGTTTTCCTTTCCACAAGCCAAAATAGATAATTTCAAAATATAATAAACTGAATTCATATTTGATTATCATTTATTATATAATGAAATCTAAAATTCTTTAATACGATCTGCCACATTATCTTAATATATGAAACTAAGAATACTTCAAAACAGAATAATTATAGCTGTACAAAATAATAATGGAACTTGTAATAATCATAATTACAAACTGTTTTTAATTATTGTATCTATTATGCACGTATGTTTTTTTGTCTTCATATCATAATTAATTCCAACTAAAATAATTTCTCCTGAATATTCCGATATTTTATCTGAGTATTGTTTCCTTTTGATTTGTTTTATTGCTGTATTCGCAGAATGATTATACTTGAGTTCAATAACCATAGCAGGCTTATCTGAATTCTTTTTAGGTATAAAAGAAATATCTGCAAATCCTTTGCCTGTTGGAAGTTCTCTATGCGTAATATAATCTTTTTTAGCAGAATAGTATGCGAGTGATATTATACAGCTAAGAGAAGTTTCATTGTTATATTCTATTATCGAAGAATTATCGTCGTGTATCTTTTCAATCATTTCTGCGACTTTTTCTTCGTTTTTGTTTATAGTTGCTTCTATTAGTTCGTCTGATGCTTTTATTGCATTCATAACGGTTTCCCAACCGCCATCTTCAATCGAGTTAATAAACTCTTGTCTGACTTCACTATTAGGAATCCAAACTTTTCCATCATTGAAGGTTAGATATCCAAGATGTACAAGAAGTGTTATTACATCATCAGCACTATTAAAAGTACTCATGTCATTCTGGAACTTTTCAATATTGACATTTACTTTCTCTTCGCCTATCATATCAACAACTTTTTCGCGAAGTCCATCAAAATTCATTTGAATATAAACTTTGAGTGCTTCATATGTTTCTGTTGAAGTCCAGTAATTTCTAAAAGTTCCTCTTGAAATACATTCTACAACTGATTTAGGATTGTATATTGATATTCCATCAACATTATAACCATCATACCATAACTTAATTTCATTAAAATCTGTTTTATACACTTGACAGAGATCATAAACTTCTTCCTCTGTAAAGCCAGTAAATTCTTGAATTGGAGCCGCGTTTGTCATCGAAATTTCTGTAAACATATTAAGAGCTGAATGCTCACCATATTTCTTTATTGGAAGTATTCCTGTCATATATGCAAGAGCAACATATTTTTGATTTTTTAGAAGATTACGAAGATATTCAAGATACTCAGTTTGTTCAGACTCTTTATCTTTAATTATTCTAAAGACACAATCCCATTCATCAATTACAAATATGAATGGAACACGCTTTTCAATGAATACTTCTCCAAGAACAGATATTAAATCATTCCAGTCTGAACAATCTACATCTTCATTTTCTTTCTTCAATTCACGAATAATCTTATTATTTAAATTTAAAAGTGATTCTGATACCGGTTTCCTTCTATCAATAAAATTGACCATATTAATATGAATCACATTATATTTGTTCAGATGCTTTTCATATGATTCGTCTTCAGAAATTTTATAACTACTGAACATCTCTCTAGAGTCACAGCCTTTGCTATAATAAGCAACAAGCATATTTGCAGCCATTGATTTTCCAAATCTTCTAGGTCTGCTCACGCATATATATTTATCTTCTGTTCTAATAACACTGTTCGTATACTTCATTAATCCTGTTTTATCAATATATATCTTTGAATTTAAAGCTTCCTGAAAATCTATATTATCAGGATTAAGGTATATACCCATAGTATTAACTCCTTTTCTAATTAATCATCGATTCTATATAAAATAATCTTTAAATCATAATTATTATCGCGTTGAACGCTATATATAGAGAATTATATACTTATCCATTTTCTATTATACTCTATTTTATAGAAAAAATCAACTGTTTTCAGAAAAATAGGCGGTTGAGCTGCTTTGTGGCTTGCTATGCCCCATATTGCCGCACAAATCGCTTTTATCGGCTTCTGGTCTTGGCGGTTGTATATCACCTCTCGGGGCTTTATCCTCTTAAAAACAGCTATTCTCGCCGCGGTTTTGGCGTTCTCCAGTATATAAAAACCGCCTGCCCCAAAGCAAGCGGTAATAATAAACTGAATTCAGATCAATAATTCAACCTTTATTTCATATCCGCCCTTAAAAGTGACGGATATTTCTTCTTTGTTGAGTATTTCAACACATTCAACAACCTTTCGCACCAATACATCATCGTACTGGTGAAGTTCAAAGCTGTAGTTGTCAATATCAGCTTTTATCTCATCCGCAAGCTCATTTGATTCTGAATTTGCCTGAGCTTTGAGTAAAATGAGCTTCTGACTCAGCCGTTCTTCTTCGCTATACAGACTTGCAAACTCGTCATCGAGTGAATCGGGAGCACACGCTTCTGTTGCAATAAGGTTTACAAAGTCATTGCGAGCTTGGTCTATATCCTTGAGCCGCTGCTCGATCTGCTTTATTTCACCATCATTCGCCCCTGAAAGGACAGCATCAGCTGCTGATTTCAATATATTGGCAACATCATCGCTACAGTTATAGAACTCATTTATAGTTCTCACAATAGCGTTATGAAGCGGTTCTTCGTCAATAGTGGGGGATTTACAGTATTTCGGACCGTGTTCCAAGCGGTTAATACACCGCCATACTGTCCTATCCCTGTTGTGAGAAGTCCAACGGCATCGCCTATAAGCTGTGCCGCATTCGCCGCATATAAGAAGCTCTGTCAAAGCATACTTACTGTTATAGCGTCCCTGTTCCGTAAAAGTATTCGTACACACACTTCTTTTGGCATTACGGCGAGCGATCTCCTGCTGCACTATATTAAAAGTGCTTTTGTCAATAATCGCAGGGTGACAGTCGCTTACATAGTACATTGGACGTTCTCCGTTATTTTTGACCGCCTTATGTGATATACAGTCAATAGTATATGTCTTCTGCAGCAGGCAGTCTCCAATATACTTCTCGTTCTGAAGTATCCTTTTTATAAGCATCGCACTCCATTTACCGCTTTTAGAGCGTGTTGGGCATTTTTTATTATTAAGCTCCTGTGCGATTGTATGTGTTGAACCGCCGTCGATGTATAGTTTGAAAATAAGCTGTATAACCTCAGCTTCTTCAGGAATAATAACAGGCTTTCCGTCAGCTCCTTTTTTGTAGCCGAGGAGATATTTGTAGTTGTACCGCACCTTTCCCTCTTTAAAAGCCATCTGATTACCAAGAGTGATATTTTTACTTATAGACTCGCTTTCGGCTTGCGCGAAGCTGCTGTACAACGATAATATGAATTCACTCTGCGCTGTCAGTGTATTTATATTCTCTTTTTCAAATATGACACCGATACCGAGGCTTTTCAGAAGACGTATATGATCAAGACAATCAACAGTATTTCTTGAGAAGCGGCTTGTGGATTTGCAAAGGACAAGGTCTATCTTTTTCTTTTTGCACATTCTTATCATTCGGTTGAACTCTGTCCTGTTCTTCGTCTGCGTTCCGCTGATGCCCTCGTCCGCAAATATTCCCGCGAGTGTCCACTCAGGATTAGAGTTGATGTAATTGGTATAGTATTCTATTTGTACCTGATAGCTATTCTGCTGTTCTTCCTGCTCCGTGCTTACACGGCAGTATGCAGCAACATTAAGCCGCTTGAACTGGGGCTTACCGTCAATTACTTGTTGCTTGGCAGGGATTATCCTTACATTTGCTGCCGCTTCCATTGTCATCGCTCCTTTCCGTTTCATTTTTGATAATAACGCCGTTAATATACTCGGCTTCTATAACGCACAAATGGCTCACCGTTATACGCTTTACGCAGGATTTCAGCAAGCCAATGTCAAGATTATTAAGTTGATCCCTGTTATCAATCAGAGACTTCAAAAGTTCTGTTTTCTGATTAACATCACTGTACGTGCAGTGCTTGTATTTCAGTTCTACAAGTTTGAGAATATCGCTCCTTATTTCCTCAACAGTTTTAGTACCATTATCAATGGCACGATCAATTTCAGATTGTTTGCTACGGATTTCAGAAGTCGGAATATACTCGCTTACTGTTGCTACTGCTTCAATAAGCACAGGATTTGCAATTACAGTATTCAGAATATTCAGTATCGCACCTGTCAGCATTTCATCTGCCATTTTGAATAAGAATGGACGACATTCATGATTACGACAGTCCCATAATTCAGCTTTTGTTCGGAACAGCCGCTTTCCGCACTCTTTGCATACTGTAAGGTTGCGGACTTCCTGCAACTCGTCAGGAATTATGCAAAGGGAAGTAGCTTTTGCACTCTTGCGCTCATTTACTTTCCTGAATACTTCTTCACTTATAAGCTGTGGATAAACATCCGTACCGAGATATTTCTCGTTCTCAAGCACTCGCTTGACCATATTCTTGTTCCATATCTTATCCTCGCTATATGGAACTTTCATATTAATAGCGATATTCTCAAGGCTCTTTCCCACCATATACTCGCTGAAAATAGTCAGCACAGCAAGCACCTCCGCAGGGTTAGTGGTTATTATACCGTTCTGCATCATGTAGCCGAATGGTATTCTTCTGTTTTTGCCCATTTATCGCACCTCCTCTCCGACACCACTATACCACAAAGGAGGCGTTTTTTCTATTCACCACAACCGACAAAAAAGCTCCCT
This sequence comes from uncultured Ruminococcus sp., assembly GCF_947301925.1. Classification (GTDB taxonomy): domain Bacteria; phylum Bacillota; class Clostridia; order Oscillospirales; family Ruminococcaceae; genus Ruminococcus. The sequence goes on along the minus strand of NZ_CAMYUE010000005.1, from coordinate 162,711 downwards.
GCGTTTTGGGCAGAGAGCATAAATGCTGTGGTCATACTTCTTCGGTAAATATCAGACCTCCCATTATATGAAATTCGAGGATGTTGTCTTTTACAACGATCCTATCTATTAAAAATTCAAAAGCCTGCGGCTCAAATTCTATCATTATGTGCTCGCGCTTTTCAAAATAGTCTATAAGCATTTCCACATCTTTCAGCGTTGTATCCTCTGACTGCGATAGAAGTCGGAGATCCTTATTCAGTTTTGCTATTTTATTATTGATCTCAGCACTTTGCTCCTTATACTTCGCTTCATTTAAGAAGCCTTTTGTTCGAAGTGATGCTATTATGTTGAGTTGTTCCTTTAACTGTAATAAGCTTCGGCGAATCTCAATAATGTCGCTTCTGCCTGTAGCCTGTTTTATCATTAATTCCTGTAATGATTTCTGTATAGACAGAAGCAGCTCAGTATAGTTGGAATATATTTTATTGAACAGCTTTATAAAAGCATTTATTATACTTTCTTCAGTAATTTTCTTTGAATTGCAAAGACTTGCACTGTAATCGTGCTTATTGCACACCCAGTAATACTTATCCCTGCATACTTTTCGATTAAAATGGTTTCCGCATAAGGCGCATTCAAGCTTTCTCGTAAACGGATATATTACAGGATCTTTTTTGGTTATTAAACGATCTTTCATAAGAGCCTGTGCCGTTTCAAATATCGCCCGTGAAATGATAGGCTGATGTGTGTTCTGGATATAGTACATATCTTTTTCGCCTTTATTTGGAACACATCCTGCCCCTATTATATCCGGAGTATAGAATTTCTGCAGCAGGGAATCACCGATATACTTTTCATTCCTGAGAATATATCTCATAGAAGAATAGGTAATCTTCACTGTGTCGCCGTACTTGTTATTTATGTAGTCGGCTGTTCCTTTTATTCCGAAGCCGCTTACATACTGTTTAAAGATATCCTTTACGACCTTAACTTCGCTTTCTTCAATAACTAAAGTCTTATTCTTGAGCCTGTATCCCAAAGGTGCATTGACAGGGGAGTAAGTTCCGTTTTTCATTTTCCTGCGTATACTCCATTTCAGGTTTTGAGATATGGAAGTTGATTCTTCCTGCGCCAGCCCGCCCATAATAGTAATCATAAGCTCGTCGTTTATATTTGCAGTATCGATGTTCTCTTTTTCAAACATTATTGTTATACCCAGTGATTTAAGTTCACGGATATTCTTCAGGCAGTCTCTTGTATTACGAGCGAAGCGGCTGATAGACTTTGTATATACGCGGTCTATCTTTCCTTTTCTGCAATCGTCAATAAGGCGAAGGAATTCCGTCCTCTTTTCTTCGCAAGTACCTGTTATGCCCTCGTCAGCATAAATATCAATAAGTGTTTCCGTTTCGGAATTCTCAAATTTATGAGTATAATATGTAAGCTGCGAGTTATATGAATTGAGCTGATCATCGCTGTTTGATGATACTCTGCAATATGCAGCTACACGCAGTAAGCGATGTGTATCATCTGCAACTTTCGGCTGTATAACTGTTACTGTCGGCATTTCTGCCACCTCCTGTTCTCAGCCACATTATACCGTTTTTTTCTCCCGAAGGTAATCACCACAACCACCTATTTTTCGGAGTTGAAACTGTGCAGAACCGACTAATCTATGCTACTGTCTTTTTCGTCTGCCTGACAAAAGCACATTACAAATATACCAATGCAGTAGCCAATAAATCCCCCTAAGATAAATCGTATCAAATATTCACCTCCCATTCAGCAGCTGTCGGATAATTATCCATTACATCCTCACAGCATTTATCTTCAATATCTTTCTTCTGCTCCTCTGTCAGATTTTTCTGACTTTCAAGGAACATATGTATTACTGCACACATAACATCAGCCTGACCGTATTTTTTCATTATGCTTCTCCTTTACACATATCCGCCGAATACATAGTATATACCCCGAAGTCTTATCTGCCCATATGCAGGTTTTACACTTGTATTCTGGCTTTAATTCAGAATTTTTCAGCTTTGTTCTGAGTTTATCCCAATTAATATCACTATTCAAGTCTTAATCTCCCTACATCATAGATATAACGTAAATGTATAATTGTGCTTATACACTTACGTTATATCTGCGCCTGACATATTATCAGGCGCAGAATTATATAACTCTTAAGCCTTCGTCTGATTCTAATTTCAGACGTATTTCCGTGATATTTGACCTCGCACCCGTCACGTCGGAACAACAAGAACGGTCAGTAGCTGCTGACCTCATGGAGATCTCATCCCTCTATGGTTCGCATAGAGCCGCCCTCATTGCGTGAGTCTGTGACTGAACGGAAGTATCATTATATTCCTGCTTTCATCGCCTTGCAGAGAGCTGCTCCGCATTCTGAAACGTCATATTCATCGCAAGCGTATGGTTTCTTTGGCTGCCGAATTTTAGTCCGACGCAGGATCAACGTATCCTTGTTGCTGCTATTCTGTTTTCAAGTTACAGTGTAAGGGCTTAGAGTCCCCTACATAAACATAGCCCACGAAAAAAGGTGCTCTCACCAACTCACTTTAGAATTTCAGCGATTTTACCAATCCAGTATGAAATTGTTTGCTGTGGAATTGATAGTTCTGACGATATTTCATCTTGATACATTCCCAACACCTTATACATATAGAATGCTTTTCGCATTATTGACGGTACTTTCATAAGCCTGCAATATTTATCATTGCTGTCTATAATGTCAGTCCAGTATTCCTCTAAATATGTATCGGAACGGTCATCAAATTTTCCCTCAGTTATACTTTCAAGTTCAGCAAGCAGCATAGTTCTTCTGTAAAAGGCACGATCCAGTTTGAAAGCGTTCTCATCGTATTCTCTTATTACAGAGATCTGATCATCGGTCATGCCACTCTCACGGTATAGCCTTTCCTTATGCTCCCACTGTTCCTTAAATTTCTTTTCTTCTTTTGCATGATTATATGCCATTGTTTTTCCTCCGTTTTGATTTCTTATTGTCGAATCAAAACGAAGGATCAAGGATATTTAGCGGCTATACACAGCCATTTATAAGATAACATCATAAAATCCCACTCTGCTAAAAAGCAGAATGGGCAGAAAAAGAGGAGTTTGACACTGCTTTTTAAGCTTGTCAAACTCCTACTCTACAATAATGCGGTGGTGCTTATACTAAGTCACTATATTTAATTACAACGTTTGTGTGACACTTCCAACATTTAATAACTAATTGGCAATTATGCATTGCGAGGCTGAAATGATTATCAAATTTTACGAAATCAAATAATCTGCCATTACAAAATGGACATCGATATTTCTTCATGTTATCTATCCTCCTTCTTTTTAGCTGAACAGCTAAATTTTTGTATAATAAATTTGCGGTATATACCGCAAATTTATTGTTCATTTTTAAAGAAATCGATAAAACGTTGCCAATCTCCATCTGTAGCAGAAGCATCACGCGCAGTCCTAAGAGCATATTTTATAATATTACTGGACTGAACATACTCTATTATATCTGGACTCAATTGTCCTGAAGCTTTCTCATACAAATCATAAAAAGCATTGGTTTCCTCAGTACTAAGTTCAAATATATCAATCATCTTTTTTAATAAGCTTATATCAGGACAAACCCTTTTTCCATGTTCAAGCTGACTCAAATAAGCGACTGATATGCCAAGTTTATTTGCAAGTTCTTGACTTTGTAAAGAGTTTCTTTGTTTCTGTTCGGAAATGAACTGACCGAGGTCAGCTTTAGAGTTCATTTATTTGTATTCTTTTCCCTTTCATTTTATTTCCGCTATTCAATTAATTTTCAATTTTTTGCAAGATATTTAAAGAACGCCGAATCCTGATATTCTCCAAAGAAGTTTCCTCTCGCTCCGTCTTCGTAAAGATCTATTTCATTTGCAATTATAGTAACTTCATCATTCGAGCTATGTTCAATAGTTGTACCTACAGAACGAGAAATTTCATGATATGCAGTAAATCCACCTGCGATCAACAGCACAGCTATTATAATATCAGCCTTCTTATCTCCTGCTTCAGTATTCTTCTTCATTGAGTCTGCGATAAGTGTATAGAGCACTATCAAAGACGGTATAGAAGCTCTCATTACGAAGTCCACATGAGGTCCGAAGGATATCATAGGAACTATCAGAAGTGTAACAAGAGACGTCCAGAACAGCGGATTATTCTTTTGTGTCTTATATATGGCGAAATAATAAACAAGGAACTCAAGCAGTACAAAAATAAGATAAGACATCATTAGTTTTTTTATTTCGGTCATTCTGAAACCTGAATTTCCTGTAGAATTTGATTTCAGGAACAAATATGAGATAAGTGCAGTAAGAACTCCCGTTACTAAATTCTGAAAAGAAAGCGCTTCTTTGAGAATAGGCTTTCCATTTTCCTTGAATGCCTTTGTCCTGTCATATGTTCTTGCTATGCGGCTTATACCTATGCAAGCCAGTATAGGGAGCATTCCTATAGCAGGAAGAGTACAGGACAGAAAGCTGAATGAATAAATAAAAATTACCGATCTGTTATCCTTCTGACATAAGAGCAGCAGTGTTATCAGCCATGCAGGTATAGCCTGATTGAACACCCAGAAAAGCTGTGTTGTCAGTGAGGACATCTGAAAGCCAAATGCCCAGTTTTCAAGGTGATTATTTGCGAACCATATGTAATTTGTGGAGTTATGCAGTACAAAATCCCCCACTGCGTCCAATCCGCTAAAGAATACAAAGCCCAGTATCAGCCATATGGATATCTTTTTATTCAGGGCTGACAGAAGAATGAATACCAATGATACGCCAATAACACACCACCAGTACAAGAAAGTGTGTGCTGCTGAAAGTCCGAATATCTTTCCGAAGCAGGCGGCAGGCAGCCATAATGCAAAATAGTATATCAATGCAGCCGGCTTGTCAAAGTATGCTCCTGTTTCTGTAATTATCACAGGCCATTCCTGCGTGACAAGCTTTTCAAGCACAGCATTCCGCCACATATGATCGTAATTCTGAAATGCAAAGCCTCCGATACCGGACAGATATACCCATATCATAGCAAGAACAATGAGAATAAGAAGTTTTCCTATATTACGGCGTTCAAAGAGAGTTATCTCTATTTGGGGCGCGTCCCTCCATGCCTTGAAAAGACCGAACGTAAGCACAACCGCCATAATTAACGCAAACGGCAGCTTCAGCCAGCCGAACGTAAAAATATACATAGGTATTGCAAGATACAGATACGAAATACCTATAGGAAACTTTGAAGCTTTATCATCGTTTTTGCTGTCAGCTTTAGGCTTTAATTTGAAAATTGACGGCAAGCTGAACTGTTTTTTAGCATTTTCCATTATTTATATCCTCTTTCCTTTGTATCCCATTTTGTTATACGTCCTTTTTTTATCAAAAAGGCCTCTGCGGCAAGCTCTGCCATAGGAAGGTCTGAAAATGAATCAGAATAAAACTTATCTATCCTCTCATCAGGATAAACCTCTCTGAACCGCTTTACCTTCTCACTGCCTTTGCAGTTAGCTGATACAAAAGTTCCGCTGCTGATGTCCACATCTGAGGCTATAAGAGTATGTATCCCAAGCTTTTTGCAGGGAAGCTCCAATAAAAAACAGGGAGAAGCCGAGATAACTACATCTGTATTCTTCATTTCGCTTTTGTACCACGGCGACATATACTTCATATGCGTTTGCCAAAAACGCTGTATCTCGCCTTTTATATCGGTTATATCCTTCAAAAACGAGAAAAAGCAGGACTTTACATCTTCGATACTGCATTTTTTCAATTTATACCTGACAGCTTTAATGCAGAACGCAGGCAAATGCCTTAAAATAAGGGGATGCCGCTTTATTTCAAATTTAAAGAAGTCCACCGAGCTGTCCCGTGAGTATATAGTTCCGTCAAAATCATATACGTTCATGAGACCACCTCCCCGAAATATATCTGCCACAGAACAAATAAGGCATAAGCCGCTCCGAGAATAAGCAGTACCTTATCTCCCAGTATCATATCAACGGGATTTCCCTGCTTATCCTTTTCCATAGCATAGGTATACCGCATTACCATTACTATAACCAGGGGAGTTGTATATATCATTCCCGGCAAAGCTCCCGTATCTACGCTCCAAAGAGCATAAAACACCAGAAAGATCGCCAGATACATATACATACTGCTGTTCAGGAAGGTATCACTGTAATGAGTAAGTACTGAACGTGAATTACTGCCACAGTTAAGCTTTTCGTTTCGGCGCTTGCCGAAAGCCATAAACAGTGAAAGTGCCATAAGCGTTAAATACAGCCATTTCGATATTTTTATATCCGTTATGTATGAGCCATACAGCATACGAAGCACAAATCCCGATACAAGTATGACAATATCTGTAACAGGATAATTTTTAAGCTTTGTGCTGTAAAGAACATTCAGCCCGAAATAAAGTACGGGGATAACCGCTCCTATACTCATGCCGCATAGAAGCAGATCAAGTATCATCGCCGTAGCACAGCATATTATCAACAATACTGCGCCGTCTGTTTTGGAAACCGCACCGCTTGCAAGCGGCCTTTTGCATTTTACGGGGTGATTTCTGTCCTTTTCAATATCACACAGATCATTGATGACATATATTGCCGATGAGCAGAACGAAAAAGTAAGAAATCCAAGTATCGTTCTGTATAATATCGGAATATCCAGTATTGCGCCACCATAGAATGCAGGAATAAATATAATAATGTTTTTCAGCCAATGCCTGACGCGTATCAGCTGAAAATAATTTTTAACTTTGCTAAACATCAAAAACCTTCCGATCGTGTGGATATTCATGCGAGAAGGCTCTGCGTTAATTATTCACCAGAGCCTTCATGCATTTAATAATAAAAGTAGATATATTTTTTATTGTTAGATAAATTTAATTTTTACTTCTGATGTTCCATTATATACCCACAGTTGAACCAGATTGCCTTCAACATCAAAACCGCTGTCATTTGTAAGAACAAGTGATTTTGACGGATTATCTCTTGGAGCAATTCTGTATATCGATGATCCAAGATCTTCGATAATCCACTTTTGCTCACTCGATTCATCCGCATATTTTTTTCGTAATTTATTTGGATTGTCAAGACTGTTGATTATTCCGGACATTCTATAATTACTGTTTGATTTAGGATTTATTTCATAAAATCCTTCTGATTTTTTAAATTGCCATTTTTGTGTATTTTGATTATTTGAAGAATAAATAGTTATTATATCATCTCTATTTCTGCTATATATACGTTCAGCTGTACTATTATCATCTCTTGCATCCATAAATTTATTTGGTACTAATACTGTTGTCAATTTATACTCAGTATTATAATATGATTCGCAGAACTTTTCTATATACCATCTAACTTCAGATGTAGTATTAAATGTCCAAAGCTGAATAAATGCATCATCTGTTGCTACAGGACCAAACAGAACAAGAGCCTTGGTTACATTATTCTTCGGAGAAATACGATATTTATTCTGTCCCAGATTAAATATAAACCATTTTTGATCATCTGTATTTCTATCCAAATCCAACGAAAGAACGGCTGGATCCGTAGTAGTAGATGCCGCTGTCAACCTTTTATAGGGAGACGATAACGGGATAATTTTATAGAAACCATCTTCTTGAAGCTGAAAATCCCATATGAAATTAGCTGAATATGTATAATTGGAAGAGGTTTGATCATCGCTGTTTCTAGAATGTTGTACTACGTCATGCTGAACAGCAGAATTATCGTTATCCTTTAAATAATTATTTGAAAAAACGCTCTTAACTCTACAGGGGAAGGCACCTTCATCATGGAAATTTTCAACATACCACTTCATTTGATTGGCTGATGCGTCATAATCCCATAAATGCATTTTTGTTCCTTCTTCAACTAGAGGGCCTTCAATATCTAACGCTTTTAAAGGATAGCTCTTTGGAATAAGTCTAAGCAAATTATTACCTATATCCACAATCAACCATTTTTGTGTATCAGATTCTGTATTTGTTTGGACAGAAACATCTACATAATTTGGAGTAGTTAGACACGAATCTATCTTTGAAAGAGGTATTATCTGAAGATATCCATCTAAGCATCGTTTTACCTGCCATACTTGGCCAGGTTCATATTGATAATTGTACTGTTTCACATAATTATCAATATTTGGAAGATATGAAACATATTTATTAGAAAAAAGGCTCTTGATTTTATTCAAGCCTTTATCAATAACATTAACATCTTGCATATTCCAATATCCAGTATTATCGCTTCCGGCTGAAGTTGATAATGTTACGTAACTGGCTGATTGATTAGGCATTCTTAAATATGTACCATATTGTACCGATTTTATAGTAAAGTAATTACCTGAAGCACATACAACTTGCCATCTTTGATTTGAGGGAATCTGCGTATTGGCATTCGAGAGCGTTGCGGCTGAAGCACTTGTTGCAACAATTCTTTTGCTATAATTGGCAAGAGGTATTATTTCATATGAACCTCCTGCTGCTGGTCTGAACTCCCAGTATTGGTCAGTATTAAACGTATTATTACTAATTGTGATCTGATTATTACTGTTTAAATCTGAATCAAGGAATTTAGATGAATAACCATTTTTTACTCTATAAACACCGGGACGAATACCTAAATATTTGTTCATGTGATATTTTATAGAATCACAGCCAATTTCAATCCAGTTACTCAACATTCCCCATACGCCGGCATCACGATAACAATCTTGAACAAAACCATTAAGCACATCATAATACCAACGATATTTCATTTTATAATCAGCATTATATAAAGTGAAATTTGTAAATAAATAATTATATGTGCTACTATCTCTTAAATGTTCATAGAAGAGCTCGTAATTATTATATACGGTGTTTTCACGTTTAAATGAAAAAGCATTCCCGTATATATCTCTATTACTAGAGTCCAAATCATCCAAATATGGATAATACTTGCGAGCTACTTTATCCAAATGGCTTGCACAGTCCTGAATATAGTGAATGAACTCATGAATTTCTCCATCATTGTTTTGCCAATCATCTTCAACAGTTGTATAATCCTGAATAAATGGTTTACTCAAGAATATAAATCCCGTCAGTCCTGATAAACTCTCATATTGATCAACTCCACCAGAACCATCACTTCTAAATAGTCCTTGATATACACCAAATGTAGTTGTATGACCACTTACCGGATCTAACATCGGCATATTACATATAATACAATCATATCCAGATACGTTCGCACCATCATTATCTAGGACATCTTTCATAGTAACAGTATATGTATCCGATGTAACAGTTAAATGAGTTAAGGTATTAGGAGACACATATTCTGTAATTTCAGGTACTATTTTTCCATTAGAAACTAACTTAAGTACTTTTTCAAATTGAGATGCCATAGCATGAAGCTTCTGAGCAACATTTCCTGAATAAGCCCCGCTATATGTAATTCCATCTTTAGTATAATTAACATTATTATAAGCAAGAAAGAGTATTTTTGTGGCGTTAATCTTGTCAACTCGTATATTGCTAAAGTATACAGCTTCCGTTTTACTGCTATTATTAAAATTAGCACCTATTTTTAATGTTACAGATGTTGAGCTACCGGTTTTAAAACCAAGGCTCATCTCAATCCAATCGCCGACAATACCAACACAATCAATGCTTGTAATTATGTTATTACCAATTGTCGCAGATATATATGCTGGCAATAATGGAAATGGAACGCTTGTGTCTTTTACAAAAGTGGACTTTACCATTACATTTACAACATAATTTGTATTTGCATTTAAACTAATAGTTTTTGAAAAATAAGCGTTGTCAGCTGATTTCGAAGATATTACATAAGAGTATTCTTTGCGATTTTGAAGAAGACCATTTGTATGGCAATATTCATCTTCGTCAATATAGAAGCAAGCTTTACTATTGGTTGAAGAATATGACCATACACTGTTATCATCAGTTATATCCTCTGTGTGTGCGAAACCTGATTTATACATAATGTTTTACCCCCTATTTTTAAATTAGTTATTGTAATAAAATGAATGAAAGCTTTAAAATGAAGTTTACTGGTTAACTGGCTCTAAATCTTTTTCATCCACATAAAAACCATTTTCACTTTTAGATGAGTTACATGCCCTACATAAAGGAACTATGTACCATCTTCTGTCATTTATTAAAGCTTTTTGAACATGAGCTCCGACCTCTGCTTTAACAGAGCAATTGATTCTGGAGCACTCACCAAATTTTCTTTTTTTCTTCTTCTCCCACCATTCTTGCCACGAAGAAGAGCCGTCTAAGGGAACTCGATTCGATGTTCCGTTTAAATTTTTTACTTTGACCATACATACCTCCTTATTATACATTAATTATTTTTTTATTTGAAAAACTGTATTGTCACGCCTCCTTTCGTAACCAAATTTTTCAAAATATATGCCTCTTTCCATTTCTTGGTAATAGTATACATCATAATATTTGAAATGTCAACAATATATTGTGTCGTATAGTATTGACAAGACATGATTTGTATGATAAAATAAATATAGTAATAAGTTTTTGTTGAAATTAACAATAAAATAGTCGTTACTCTGCGCTGTATAGTATTGACAGCGGATTGTTTGTATGTTAGAATTTATTCATAGTTATTTGCTTTAAATAACAGAAAGGAAACGTTTCTATATGCAGGTCCGCGAGAATTTAAAGCGTGGAACCGTTGAAATGATCTTGTTACATTTATTACAAGGTCGTGATATGTATGGATACGAACTTCTCCAAGAGATGAATGAACGAAGCAAAGGCAAATTCACTTTAAAAGACGGTTCTATGTATCCTATTTTATATCGCATGATCGATAAGGGACTTATTACTGACGAACAAGTCCTTGTTGGACGACGACGTACACGTGTATATTATCATTTAACAGATGAAGGAAAAAAATACCTTAATGAGATTAAAGAAGAATACTTTTTCATCACAGAAGGAATAAGTAATATCCTTAATTTCAAGGAGGAAAGCGATGAAAATCACGAATAAAGAGAGAAATCAATACATTAATCAAATCAAAAAACTTCTCTTTTGCAGCTCGAAAGAGCGCAAGAAATTCCTGAAAGACTTTAACGACAACATTGATGATTTTCTGAAAGATAACCCCGATGTAAGTATTGATGAGCTACAAAAAACTATGGGCACACCTCAGGAAATAGCCGATGGATTTCTTAGTAATATTAATACTAAATATATAAAAAAACGCACTTCAATTGTAAGAGTATTAATCATTATAGGCGCTATCGCGCTCATAATCTTCGGTACTGTCCTTTTTTGTGCATGGTTAAACGCTCGCAAATCCGTTGACGGCGATTATGGTGAAATCACAACATACAAGAACAATGACGATGGATCAGTAGAAGTTATTGACATAGTTACCGAAAACATTGAATATAATTAAAGGTTGTGAGTTTATGAAAAAAATTTATACTTCATTTTTTATTGTTGTATCATTAATTCTGGGATGTATTCATGCCCCTTTTAATGCTATGGCAGAATCTTTTTCTCCTGTTTCTTATTATGAATATTATGATAATGGCTTTTATGCTGAGGTTACAGTAAGTATTGATCATGCAAATTTACAAAAATCTGTTATTTCTGGCTCAAAAACATATAATTATAAAAATTCTTCCAATCAGGTACTATGGAGTTACACGATATATGGAACATTTTCATATAATGGGGCTTCTGCAACATGCACATATGATGATGATTCATATGATATAAAAGATAATAATTGGCATATAAATAGTCATTCACATTACAGAAGCGGTAATACTGCCTATGGACAAGTAACTATGGATAAAACATTTTTAGGGATAACAATAGAAACTATTACAAGAAATCTTACATTATCATGTAGCCCTGATGGAACACTCTACTAAAATTGAAACAGCAGGTCAATTTTTTGACCTGCTGTTATTTTATCATTATGTTCTCCGACTTTACTCCCAGATCTTGTTTTTTCTTTAAAATGGTATTACGCAACTTTCTATCAACTTTCGAACAAAGCTTCCTCTGCTCTCGGTCATAATCATCATATATAATACGACTGATGTTCACCATCAACCCGAATGCCGCACTGGCAAATACACTGTTATCTTTACTGACGACAGGCGGAACGGCTATTTTATCAACGGCTTCGCTGACACTATCGCTTTCCAAAACTGTATCATCGGGCTTATCTTCAGCAGCGGCTTTTCTCTCAGCCACAAGATCAACTGAAGCAATCTCTGCCGCAGAACGTATTATCATATTCTTAACGGACTTGAACTGCTCGTTATCGACCATTGCAGGGAAATCCACCTTTGCTGAGGAATAAAAGTCATGCTTACTCTGCTCCATGTCACACCATAGCTTGTACATTTTCTGTATAGATTCATTTTGCGAAAGCCTGAGAAATATCTCGTCAACTGTCTGCTTTGTATCTTTATTCAGGTAGCCATAGACTTTTTTTCCTTTTGTGTTACGAAGCTGTCCGTGGAGCTTACGCATAAATTCAACTATTTCTGTATCAATACAGTTATTGTCAGCAATATCACTCGAAAGCCGTTTCATGAGCTTAGCACTCTCAGCTTTAAGAAGGTCACGTGTATCGGTCTGCTGTTGATAGAGATGCTTCAGCTCATCGGCATAAATATCATTCATAAAGCCGCTGCGTATCTTATCGCAGCCTTGCTTGGTAAGAAATCCCTCACGCTCATTGGTCGAATATACGACTATATGAACATGGGGATTTGTCTCTTTATCGTGAAAGGCAGCGTACCATTTCAAATTTGCCATGTCTATTTTTGACTGCTTCGCTATGTTCGGTATCTGCCGCTTTATCAGCTCGCGCCACGCTGTCAGGTTATCGTAACCCATTTTCTGAGCATCATCCCTGCGGAGAGATACAACGTGTGTCCACACATTTCCTTTATGCTCCGCGATTTCCTTTGCAACATTTTTCAGCGATATCGGTTCGTCGGTCTGTGAAAATAATCCATGCGATCCGAACTTAACTGCACCGGGACGATTGGCAAGATACGCCATATAGTTTTTCTTGTTCGCAACTATGTCGGCGTTATGCTCGATAGTTTCTTCGATAAATTTTGACGCATTCTTCTGCGTAGGACTGTTTTTGTATTCCTCATAAGAGAAACTGTTTTTGCTGTAAGAAAAATCTTTCAGTAAAGAAGAAATAAGCTCCTGCTGTGCTTTTGTTGCAGGAGCTGTTCCGTTATTCTCTTTTACTGTTGCTGCTCCCTCACGGGTAGCGATGTATTTAACGTAGTTAGAAAGATTCTTATTGCTGCCGCTTTTCAGGTAACGACTCACCACAACTAACCTCGGCAATGCTTACTCCTTCTGGAACTCAACTGCATCTTCGTAACTAATTATACCGTTTATACGTCGCACCTCGTTCACGCACATCGACTGCAGCTGTCTCAAGGTTTCATCATCAATATCATTTACTGCCGCAAGCATATTTGATATTTTTCCAAGCTCTACTGCAACCTTGAACAGAAGTCGAGACAATCTTTGTTCTGTTCCTGCGATAGTAGCTTTCACTGTTTCCGTTATAAGCGGCGATATGTAGTTGACAGATCTTTCTTCATCAAGATAACCGATATAGAACGAGATCGCTTTCTCTATAAACTCACTCTGCGACTTACAGTTGTCGTGTCTGTAATGAGTTCTCACATTTTCTATCGTCTGCGGATATACCCACAGCGGAAATTTTATTTTGTTGTCAAATGCCATTTTTATGCCTCCGACTCCTAAGTTTTTGCCAATAAACAGCCTTTTGCGGAGCTGCAACCCCTGAATTTTCTTTTTGCTGTAATTGCAACCCCTAAATGTAAATGCTGTTTTTGCTCAATATGCGGTCGGCTTCGCCGTCCGCTGTGACCGCCGCGACCACGCGGCTTTATCTTGCAACACTTTCCTCACTGCTCCGAAGGCGGTCTGTCCTCGGAGTTTCTGACAGGCTTGGATTTACGTACAGGCTTGCTGTCTGACGTAAGCTCTATGTATTCACGGACGTTCTGCGGAACATTTTTGGTATACAGCTGCTCTGCATATTTGTCGATCTCAGCCGTCAGTGTTGAGTTCCGCTGTGCCAGATACATCTCCAGCGCCGACAGCTTTTCTTCACTCATGGATAAAATAATTTTGTCTTTCATGTTAAACACGCTCCTAATTCTTCTGTTTCAGTTTCGTTTTCGGTCTGATCCTGTACGGTACATATGGAAGTATAGAGCTCTTGTCCGTAGCCCGATATTATTCCATACGAAGTCGCAATACCTTCCTTTGCATCAAGAATACGCTTGCCGAAGTCTCTCATATTCAATGAGTCAAATATCTCCGCCTTAAAATCCTGCGGCAGTATCTTCAACAGATACTCTCTGCCGAACTCACTTTCATAACGCAGGTTTGGATCAAAATCAAATTCAGACAGACTGTTTATGGCATCTATTGTTCCTGATATATCCTCTACCTCACCGAGCTCCATAACTGCTTTCAGCTTTACCAGGTCAGCCTTATCAAGCGCCGCGACCTTTTCAGCAAGTTCGTTAAGCCTTGATGTGTTATCGATATCCTCTATGTAAGGAAGCGGAAATCTGAATCCATAAATATCCTTATCGGATATATCTCCGCTATATGGGAGGCTGTACCACTGTGCCGTGTTTTCATCTGTTCCTGCAAGTATCTGAAACTCATTCCTCTTAGGTTTACTGATAGTTATTGCCATATCAGGCGGTTCGTAGTCGGCAACCTCACAGTAGTAACCGCCAACAAATGTGCCTCTGAACTGCTCCGCCGCAAGCCTGCCGATGCACTCCTTATCAAGATATTCCACAAGTTCATCGGGACAATTTTCAACTTCGGGTATCATATCATTGTCAATAACAACCTCGCCAAGCTCTGCATGATCCTTGCAGGGATATATCGGATATGCTTCCAAGCCGTATGTTACAAGTATCAGGTCATCAAGGTTGTAGTCCTCATGCGCCATAAGAACGGCTTTAAATCCTGCGGTATAGGCATGGGACATTTGCTCAAGCCGCTGTGCAAGTAAGTTCAGCTTGAATATATCATCATAGAAGCCGCCGTCGCACATTGCTTTTGGAATACGCTCATCATCAATGTTCATATACACGTTACAGTATTTATTGTCCGAGCCGATCCTGTCAAGCATATCATAAAGCTCCAAAGGCTCTGCAGGCAAATTCACATTTATGCTGTGCTTATCATCATATCTGTTCCGTATCTTAACTCTCAAAATATCACTCTCCCTCATTTTCTTCTCTGTGAAGCTCATTTACCCTGTCCCATACCTCCTGGGGATAGCTTACCGAGTCAAAGGTACACCATGATGTCCAGTTACCGTATTCGAGAGCCTGCTGCTGAACACAGCCGCCAATAGCAGAAGAGAAAACAACTTCACCGCCGCCGATATACACTCCGAAGTCAGTACCGTTGAATACTCCCACACCTTGTATATCCGGCATGGTATCTATGCTTCCCTGTTTGGTATAATACAAACAAATTACGTCATCGGTAAAGCTCCTGCTATCTGCATTGTAACGCAGATATCCTGTAATAAGACCAATATTACCGGTGCATCGCAGGTTGTTTTCCCCTGTTCTTTCACCTATACAGTAATCATCAAATCCCCACCCCGAGGTTACTGCATTTCTGCACCATGCAGCGAGGTCGGCGGAATTCTTTGTGTATCTGTCTGTGAACATATACTCGTTGATAGTAGAATTCATTACAAATATATATGTGTTTATGAATTCGTTATAATCAATATCCAGGCTATAGTCATAATTCAGACTCTGGATAAGCTGCTCATCATTCTGTGAGAAATGCTCTGCGTATGCTGCAAAGTCCGTGAGCCTGTTACTGTCAAAGTATGACATATATATGAGTTGCGCCTTTATAGTCTGCTCTTGTAAACCTCTTGCCGCCATCGCATCCGCTATTGCACGTCCATCAGCTTCAATTGCCGAAATGTCCGCCTGCTGTTCTGGTGAAAGCTGCGACAAAAATGCCGCCTCGTCGAATTGAACATCGACAGACGGCGGCTCCATTTCACCCATTGAAATAAATACAGCCAAAGGCGCAAACAAAAGCAGCAATATACCGACCACTATACTTCCTACCAGAGTCAGGAATTTGCTGCGCTTGTTTTTATCGGTGGCAACACCGATTATCAGCCTTTTAATGAGTGCTAATGCTAATTTTATCATTTCTTCTCCTTTCAAAAAAAGGAGCCGCATAAGCGACTCCTTCTCAGATATCCAGATGTTTTTCGATTATTGTCATTATCTCTTCAAGACGTTTTGCGCCTATTCCTTTTACCTGCCTCAGATCGTCCTCCAGAGCAGGAAGGTCGATAGTTTTGTTATCCTCATCTGCCAACAGACCGTCAGCGTAGCGTATAAGGAAGCTATGCATTTCCTCACGGCTCATCTTTTTTATCTTACGGTATGTTTCCCTGTCAAGTACAGGATTATCACTCATATTTGTCCCTCCAAAGAATTATTATGACTATTGTATCATAAATGAATGAGGAAATCAAGAATTACAGGATATTCTGTAAACAAAGTTTGTCATCTTCCTCCTGCCTTTCCGAATAAAGCCTCTTTGTACGCAGGAGCATGGACCTGTAGCAGATATCGCTCATTACCGCAGCGATAAAGACAAGTACCACGCTCAGGATGGGCGATAAGGTCATATTCAGGCTTGAGAAGCTGCACCGTGTCCATAAAATCGACAGCTGAACAGTTACCTACATTGAAGTAGAATGAATGCGTAGGGATACTGAACAGCGGTTTAGTGAACTCCTTGACTTCAGGAATAAGGAAGTCCTCTATATTCTGCGAAGCAAGTATAAATGCGGATTCCTTCTTTCGCACTCGCTTCATACCGTTTCTGATATATTCTATAGCAGTCATATTGGAAAGGAAGAGGTAAAGCTCGTCTATAGCGGCGACTGTATTGCCTTTGCCGAGAAGCTGACTGCTCATATATGATAAGATATTGAAAAGCAGAGTCCCCTTTAACTGCCTGTTGGTATCCATAATACCCTTTACACCGAAGCAGAGGAATTCTCCGTCCTTTATGTTGGTATGACCGCAGAAGTACTGAGCTTCAGCTCCCTTGCACATACTGTAAATACCGAGGCAGATATTCTGTAGCGTATCCTCAGTATAGAGATTCTTTTTTCCTCTGTCATAAGCCTTGTATTCCATTTCCGTCAGCTCATAGAGGTCCGCCATTGTCGGGTAGTCGGCAGCTGTCAGCTTGGAATAATCTGTGTTATCATCTATGCCGAATCGATTGTACAGCTTTATGAGCATTATCTCAAGAGTATCGATCTCACTGTCGGAAAAATCCTTATATGCTCTGAAAAAATCCTTGAGATATGATATATGCTGACTAAGCCTTGTTATCTTACGAAAGGTATCGGGAGCATCCGCGCTCCTGTCAGCTTCGCCGAAGGACTTGGGTTCAAGTGGATTTATCATATATTCTCCAGACATCATGTCTATGTATGTGCCGCCGAGGTTATTGCATAAGTCCTCATATTCACTTTCGGGATCGAGGCAGATAACGCTCTTGCCTGATTCACGCATATTGCAAATGAGCAGCTTCATAAGATAGCTCTTTCCCTGTCCGCTGTTGCCAAGAATAAGGATATTGCTGTTGGTCTTATCATCAGTTCGCTTGTCGAAGTCTACAAGAATATTAGATCCGTATTTATCCCTGCCTAAATAAAAGCCGTTGGGATCAGTCTTGCCACTGTAGTTCAACGGATAAAGATTTGCCGCCGAGCTTGACGGCAGTACTCGTTCATGCTGCACTCCGAATACATTATTGCCACAGGGGATAACAGACAGGAAGCCTTCTTTCTGCCTTAGTAGCAGTTTATCAAATGATATCTTTGAACGTGTAAGCTCCATCTGGATATCCGCCTGCAGTTCTTTCAGCTTTTCCTCGCTATCTGCCTTGAGCTCAATAAAAACAGCTGTATGCAGAAGTGTCTCTCTGTCCCGTTTAAGCTCCGCGATCAGATTGACGATATCATTCATGTTTTCCTCAGCCTTAACACTCTCATTGATATCGTTAGTTCCCGACATCATGTGATTCTTACGAGCTGCCTGCTGCATTATCTTTTTCTGTTCAAGGGCTGATACCAGCCTGTTATATACTCTCAGTGATACTCCGCTTCTGTCTGCGAGGTGTGAAAGCAGAGCTGTTTCCTCAGTATTTGGTGGATACTCAGTTATCGCCCATACGCTTTTGTAATAGTTACCGCAGATATAGTGATCACTATAGAACTTTACCGTTCCGGGAAGCATTCTGTCAAAGAAGTCCTTAGTTGCAATGATTTCACGCTGCTCAGGAGTCAGCTGTTTTCTTCGCCTGAATAATTTTTTGAATATGTTCTTAATTATTCTCATCTGCATTCTCCTTTAAATATTCCTCACCCTCGATATCGGATATCTCATCCGCTATAATGCTTGTTCCGAAGTATAGTCCGAGCATCCTCTTTATCTCAGGTTTTTCAAGTCTGTGAGCCGAAAATCCGTGGTCT
The DNA here is from genome assembly GCF_947301925.1 of uncultured Ruminococcus sp. Taxonomy (GTDB): domain Bacteria; phylum Bacillota; class Clostridia; order Oscillospirales; family Ruminococcaceae; genus Ruminococcus. Next base: position 144,035 of record NZ_CAMYUE010000005.1, on the reverse strand, counting down.
GCAATAGCCTTGCTTATACGGTTTATGAGACTGAAAACCTGTTCTTCCTTTTCCTTGCGGAAACGATATATAAACATAAATTCTCGCGCTGTGGACATTCCCACCTGAATTTCATTGAGAAATTCAAGGTCTGCTTCAAGAAGATCCCGTACAGCCTGATTCCTTTCAATTGCAAGTCTTTTTCTGACGTAAGCCTTGTTATCGTCAAAGCATTCACAGCTGTCAAGAGCCATTATCTCAAGCTCCGGAACTACGCTGAGTACCATTGCAAGGTCATGCATCTTATTAGCGATTACTTCAGGCGGCAGCACCGATATATTAGTAGGCTCGACATGATAAAAGATGAATTCACTCTTTTCAGTCTTAACGCCGTATTTTGTGAAGGTCTGAAAACCTATGAGGCTTTGCAGGCTATTCTTATTTTTCTTTTCTGCCATTATCTTCTCCTATCTGCCAGTGAAATTCCTGCTGAGTGGTGCAGAAGAACTTTACGGCGTTTGATATATAGTCAAGTATGCAAGTGTCCTCAGCCCTTAATGTTATGAACGCATAACAGGCTGTAACAGCCATAGGCAGCGGAGTCCACAGCTTTGCGAATAGCATTACCGAAACGATAACGCCTGCACAGATAATAATAAAATCCCGAACATTCCAGAACCACAGCTTAACTGTTGCCCTGAGGTTTTCGGGATAAATGTACGTTTTCAATTGTATTTCCTCCTTATCTTCTGCCGATAGCCCTTATCATTCTTGAACCCATAGAAACTGTGCTGCTTATGCTCATCATATTTACTCTTACGCTTGTATCAAGTCCGAACATCTGAGCTATTCTCGGAACTTCATTTGCAGACAAACAGATACCTGCTGCTATTATAGGATGTTCCGAGTATGTTAGCAGACCTAAATACAGTATTGTAGTCTGTAAAAAGGCGGTCAGACAAGTGGCGATGACCTGCTTGCACCAGCCCGTGAAGCCGTCCATATATCCTCTCGGTACTGAAAACATATACAGTGAACCGACTGCTATCTGACAGAGCAGTATACCGCCTCTCTTTATATTTGCAAACACGATCTTTATTACACAGTATCCGAAAAGGATAATAAAGAACAGACTTGTAAGTGAAGTATCTGCCTTTAATGCGCTGATAACTTCAAGTCCCTCATCAGTAAGTGAAACGCTTCTGTTCTGTATAAGCGCTCCAACAAGGTCTTTGGCAAATGTATTCTGCAATGATACACAAAATGAATATAGCCGCTGAGGTACGACGGTTATCAGACTTGCCGCAAAGAAGCCTTTAAGTACATTGAGACACGTTCCCTTTATATCTGCACGTCCGTTTTCACAGCCAATAGCAGTATCGAATACTGCAACTACCAGACCGCAGGCAAATAATATCCACCCTATGTTATGGAACAGTGATATAAAGGAGTTTATCCATGCAAGATCAAATAAGTCGGCAGAGCTTTCATTTATCCATGTGAATATATCTGCAATTGCGTCATATACGGTCATGAATATCCAGTTGAACATTGCATCAAAAATACTTCTTGCTGCTTCACTCGTCAGTGTTCCAACCGTATTATCCCATGCAGAAGAAACGCCGCCGCTTATCCAGTCTATCACATCTTCTACCCAGTCAAACAAGCTATATCACCTCGATCCTGTATAGATTTGAGGAAGTACCTCCGTTATCACGCTTGCGCTGCTCAATGATAAGCAGCTTCTTTCCCTCCAATCGCTTAATTGCCTGATTCACAGTTGACCTGTGCATATTCACAGCTTTGGCAATAGTAGTCTGCGACGGGAAGCACTCTCCCTGCTTATTGGCTCTGCTGCATAAGTACTGATACACGTTTATCTCTGATGAAGAAAGCTGCAGCTTATATATCTTCTCAGGCACTATCATCATTATCACCGACCTTTTTTGTCTTTACTTTTGGTTTTGTCTCCTGCACATCGGGAAACTCATAATTCTCCACAGGAGACTCTTTCTTTTTCTGCGGATATTTCCGTTCTACAGCCCTGAAAAGCTCATCACGGGACATATATGCCACCGTTCTTGCTCCCTTATCAGGCAGCAGGAACGGTTCTTCAAAGCTGATGCCCCATTTGAAATACAGCTTCAGCGGAGATATCATAGGATGCGTTCCGGTTTTCATAACGATGAACTGACCTTTCGGCATTGATTTAAGCTCGTCTACCGTCATAAGCGCTCTGCCTATCATCTGCAGGGACTGGGAATGTTCCTTCCCCAGTGATACTGAGCCGCTTTGAACGGTCTGCTCACCAAGTGATTTCGATAATACCTCTGCACTCTGGCTGTTGGGAGCAAAGCCGCCGAAAACAGTAAGCTGCGTATTATCCGTGATTATCTCCATGCCCTCTTTTCCGTATTTCTGTTCCAACTGCGCGAAACTCTGTATTATCGCAACTATGGATATTTTTCGGCTTCGACCTGCAGAGAACATGGCTTCGATACCCTCTATTTTTGGGAAGGTACCCATCTCATCGAGATAGAACATTACTCGGTTATCAAGCGTTCCGCCTTTTTCATCTGCGATAACTAGTATCTCGCGGTATAGCTGCTGCACAAGCAGGGATACCATGAAGTATTTACTGGTATCTTCTTCGGGAAGTATGATAAAAATTGCAGATTTTTCCGAGCAGAATTTCTCCGCATCGATAGCCGTTCCGAAACAGAGAAGCTGTTCCATTTCGCTGTCGAGAAAATTATTAAGCCTCGACAGCGCAGTTGACATAACCGACAGCATTGCCTGATCTGCTGTATTAAGAGCAGCTCCTGCAAGCCATTTTGCTTTATGGTCACTGGGCAGCTTATCCATGAGCTTTGCAAAATACATAGCATACTTATCCTTTGAATTCTTCGGCGCGGACTTTTCAATAAGCTCCTGTATGAGCTTGAAAACTGAAACTATATGTCTTTCATTATTCTCTCCGAATTCTGCTAAAAGCAGTATTATCGAGCTCAACACGCCTTCAGCGGAATCGTAGAAGTAAGCGTTCTGTCCGTAGCTTGCACTGTCACCGCCGCCGATGTTAATTATTGTTTTCGCAGTTATCTTTGCGTATTTCTCAGCCTTAGCCTTCGCTGAAAGCTGAGTCCTGTCGGATAAATATATATCCATGTACTTGTTCACAAGATGCAGGATATTGTTTTCATCACTTCTTGTAGGGTTTCTCAGGTCAAGCACAGAAACATTGTAGCCATAGTATTTCCTGGCTATTTCTCCGTAATTTCGAGCCACGTCACCTTTTGTATCGCTGTTGATAAATGACATTCCGCTTGCACAGCAGAACTCGATATTCGGGTACAGAAAAAAAGCAGTTTTTCCAACGCCTGCAGCTCCTATCATCAGTGTATGAACATCGCCTGTATCGACAAGTGCAGTTGTATTATTTATTCCGCGGCAGCCTACTATAGTCCCCTGTACTTTCGGAAGAACTTCTCCCTTGCGCCATTTCTGAGGCTCGAATGGCAGAAAAGAAAAGGTCTGCCGTATTTCTGACTTTGTCGCCCACCGAGCCGTTCCGTACTGTCCGTCGCCGACTTTCTTTGACTTTATCCCGTTGATGCTCTTGTTATCGAGAACATTGGCAAAAATAATAAAGCCGATAAAAACTACAGACAGCAGTATTAAAATAACTATCTGCTTTTCACTCAAATACATCACTCCTTGTATTTCTTCTTTTGCTATTAATAATAAAATAAACTGGTATATTCAAAGCCTGTTGTCCTCGGCAACAGGGGGTGTTGTCTTAGCCGAAAGCCAGAACCGCTTCTGTTTCCGCTTCTTGTTCTTCATTCAATTCCTGTTCGTGTGCAATGTGGCATTCTTCAACTTCCACACGTATAGCCGAATCCGCAAGCTGATACAGCAGTTTCGCCGTCCGGACAGACTGCTCCCTTGTGCGTGCCGTCTGCCGAAAATCGCTCTCCACTGCCTTGAAAATATTGCTCATATCGCGCCGTTTTTGCTCTATTCTGCCCTTATCGGTATACGCCCTGTACTCTTTCCTAAGCTTCGCACAAAGCCCCTTAAAATCGCTGTTATACGCCGCCTGCTGCAAATAGAAGACCGAGCCTGTTATTGCAAGCTCGGTCATAAAAATATTGTCGCCGTTCCTATACGCCTTTCGCAGTTCATTCATAAAGCCGTAAGGGTTAAAGGTAAGCTCTCTGAGGCTTTCGGCTATCTCATAATACTTGTTTTTTCGGAAGTGTGGAACGGCAGGCAGCACGTCCTCGCCGCTTAAAGCCTTGAGCTGCTCGTTCCAGTCCTTGTATTCTGGAGCGCACCGATGTATATCGGTATATCCTTTATCCAAGAGAATATCCCTGAGCCGCTCATAACCATCGATACCGCCCTCGTCATTATCGGTACAGAAGTATATCTGACGTAAATTTTCATGGGTTTCAAGCGCACCAATCAACGGATGCTCATATACGCCGTTCAGCGTTATGTAGCTGTGTTCCTGCCAGTTATCGGGGTACAGCGTTATGAAGCTGAGCATATCAATGGGAGCTTCAAAGACATACAACTTATTTGAAGTACCGAAATGCCCAAAGCTGTATCTTGTGTCAGATCCGCCTACAGTCATTCTGAAGCTGTTTCCATAAGTTGTGGCAGAGCGTTTGCTTGCCTGTCGCGGAACGCGTTTCTCGTCCAATCCTACGAACACAACATTGTGATGCTCTTTATCCTCATAGAGAGTATGAGCCTTTGCAAAATGAGTGATTATCTCAGGAGCTATATGCCGCTGTTTTATGAGGTAAGCGTACACTCTGTGCATATCACTATTGGCTTCGGGGAGTTTGAATTCCTGTTTCTTTTCTGCTGTCTCCACTTTATGCGGAGGGCTGTGCTGCTGCGGCTCTACCGAATATCCGAGAAGGCTTTGTACAGCATCGACAAAGTTCATACCATAAAAATACTGCATGAACTTTATAGCTCCGCCGCCTGTCTGAGCCTTATGGTCGAACCAGCGGTTTCCAGACATGGTTATGCTGTCGTGCTTACCGCCACCGTCAGTATATATGAGCTTGTACTCCCGTCCTGCACGTTCAAGCTTCTCGCCGCGCATACGTAGAAATTCGGCAAGTTCTACGTTATTGGCGGTCTGCTTCTGTTCTTCTGTAAATGGTATGTATGGCATAGATCATCTCCTATTTCTCGTCAATTATTGACTTTATCTATGAAGTATATTATAATTGAATTGACATTTTAATGTTATTTTATTTCTTAAAAAGGGGATTATTATGAAAAAAATACTTATAATTGGCAATGGATTTGATAAAGCTAATGGGCTTCCAACTCAATATAATGAATTCCTTGATTTCTGCGAAAAAGCAGAGAAAATATATACAGAAGAAAACCTCGACACTTTCAATAACGAATTTAAAACAAAATATCTTGATCCATGGGGCGGAAACGATTGTTTAAAGGATTTATTAAATGATGCTTTCATTTCCAAATCATTTGCAATTTCAACCATAACTACAAAATCTACTTCTTTAAATGAACTATTTGACTGTATTAATGGGAATATATGGTATAACTACTTTAAGAATATTTCCTTGAACGGACATAACTGGATTGATTTTGAAACGGAAATAACAAAAGTAATTAAAAAATTTGATGACTTAAAAAAGAAGAAAACAAAAAGCAAAAACATCGGTTATGATATAAAAATATTAGAATACTACACCGACTTTAAGCCGAAAGATTTTGTAAATATATGGAAGTTCTCTTCAAATCCTACAATAATTCCTCATGAAACAAGAACTAACAGATCAGCTGAAGAAATTACAATAGAAGAAATAGATTGTTTTATGGATGTTTTATATAAGCATTTAAACAAAATAACAAGAGCATTGGAAATATACTTATCATCTTTTGTTTCCCAAATAAAACCAACAATCGTTCAGGATATATCCGAACAAGAATTTGATTATATACTATCGTTTAATTATACAAACACATTTGAAAAACATTATAAAAAATCCATGTCAAAAGATGCTCAAATATGCTATATACATGGTAAGGCAGATTCTTTGGCTTCAGTTGACACTTGTAATTTGGTTCTTGGTATTGATGAATATTTAAAGAAACATGAGAAAAATACGAACTTGGATTTTCTTGCATTCAAAAAATTTTATCAAAGGATCATAAAACAGACTGATAATAGCTATTCTGTTTGGCTTGATTCAATCCACGAACGTAATAAAATAGGGCCATCTTTTGCAGAAGATTTTGAATTATATATATTCGGACATTCATTGGATGTTACTGATAAGGATATTCTAAAAGATTTTATTTTAAATGATAATGTCCAGACTAAAATTTATTATTATCAGAAAAAAGCGAATGACAAAAGCAATTTCAGCAGCAAAATATCAAATCTCATAAAAATAATAAAGCAAAAAGAGCTCATAAGTAGAACAAGCGGCGGATCAAAAAATACTATAAATTTTATATTACAAAAGCCAACTCATAGTTAATCCCACTCCAATACGTAGTTACTTTCTGTATATGTCGGCAGAACCAAAATAGTAGATTCTGCCGATACATTAGAGTTCTATTATATTATTCTGTTTTTCATAATAACTATTCCAAGAGTGTCATATATTGACGATACTCCAGATATACAGCGGAGCAGTCAGCGTAAATATCAGGCAGGCAAAAATAATGGCAATTGGTGACCACTCAAGTTTTCCATGATTTCGATAGTCCATGTAAGCAAGTCCAATCTTAACAAAGAGCAGAATAGCCAGTATAACGTCGATAACAGGAAACACCACATCATCAACAACTGTCTTTATCTGTCCTTTGGCTGAGTCCCATGTACCTGATACGGCACTGGCAACGTCGCCTGCTGCATTTGCATTTAAAACCGCAAAATTCATAAACGCCATAATTGCCGCAAGTTCACAGGCAATCGTTCTTTTAATACTTTTCTTCATCGTATCAATCCTCCTTTATTTTGGCAAGGTCAGCCTTGCACTGCGTATATATGTAACAGCAGTTCCTGTGGTCATATCAGCCATTTCCATTTCGTTGTTACCCGTATGACCACAGTCGCCGCTGAATACACCTTACATTGAAGTCTGTTTTAAGCTATGCCTTACATAGCCATTGAGAAAGAGTCGTCTTCTATCTCTTCCTCTGCTTCTTCATTATCTGGTTCTTCCTGTTCTTCGCTGAAGTCCTCGTCTTCAGCTTCTTCGATATCGTCCATATCTTCGTCGAAGTCCTCATCTTCGGATTCGTCATCATCGAGTTCTTCATCCTCGTCAGGCTCCTCAATATCATCCATATCCTCGTCGAAGTCTTCGTCCTCGAATTCATCGCCATCAAATTCTTCTTCCACGTCTGGTTCTTCGATATCTTCAAGTTCTTCGCCGATAATCTCTGCCTTTTCATTGCTTACAGTTTCACCGGCGGCAGCTGCCTGAGCATTTTTAAGTTCCTGATCCCTGTTAAGCTCCGCCTCGACCAGACCGAGAACGAACTCTTTTTGTGTCATGTTGTGCTCGTGCAGATAGTCCTTTAATCTCTGGAACATTTCTTCAGGCATCTGGAATGCCATTGTTCTCATGGGACCCATATTTTTCACCTCCTGCGGCTGTATCTTCGGATGCAGCTCGTTATACAGAGCCTGTGAAACGAAATCAGCCATTGTCATTCCGTTCTGTTCAATAAACTGCTTTATCTCTGCGTGTAAGTCGGCATCTATCTTTACTGTGATACCTTTTTTCTCATCTGCCATTAATATCACTCCTTATGAATTTTCTTATCGCATTTTCAGCGAGCTCATCTGCCGTCAGCCCCTGTTCTTCGGCAGCTTTTTCGAGCTGCTCCGCAAGGGGAGACGGTATAAATACTTCTTCTTTCATTGACACCTCCTAAATCTGAGAAATGCCTTCGTCGGGTTCTTCTGCCTGTGCTTCGTTCAGTTCTTCCTGTGTCATATATATCAGTGGGTATCTGAACATCTCGGAATATTCCTTTATCTGCTCATCGGTAAGCGAAACCTCTATGCCCTCACCATACTCATTTTCCCCATTGCCGACAACCATAAATGTACCGTGAATGACTAAACTTCCTACCTTTCGGTTAGGAGCAGAATCCTTGAGAAGAAACTCCTCGTCGCAGTAGATAAGGGCATTATCATTTTCTGCAAAATACACAGGCTCGATAAGTCCGCCGACCACACTCTGCTTCGCTTTCAGCTCATCGCGGATCTCAGCTTCATACGGCTCTTTTCCGTTTTCGACGATGAGGACATTCAATATATCACTGCGGTCAGCTTTGGATATATCGAAGTCTATCTTCTGAAAGCCTACGGGATCGCAGTAATAAAAGCCCTTATCAGCACCGTCGCATATCTCGACAACATCGCTTACTGATAATGAATGCCCATAATATCCTGCAGGAAAGCTTGTATTGCAAAGGGTGAAAACTCCTTCCAGATCAGAGCAGTTGACAACTCCGCCGTATACCTGATGATATATATCGGAATCAACGCCTGCGCTTTTCATAACATTTTCATGGCTCATAAACTTGAGTTTATCTGCATCCTTGCTGTCATCTATCTGGAATACCCTTATCCGCATTTTCGGAGCAGCAAGCTGTTCAAGCCTTTTCTGCGCCCACTGCGGCAGCTGCTCGGTATCAGCTGAGCCTAAGAAGTCGCTGCGGCGGAACTGTGCTTTTTCCCCGTCGGCGAGAAATCTGCCGAATACCTTACCGCCCAGCTTATCGGGATAACAGCCGAAGCCGCTCTGTGCATAGAAATACTGAAAGAACGGTCTGCGGAACTCATCTTTGAGTGTAGTTGGTTTGAGAATAAGGAGCTTTTCGGCGTATTCCTTATCATCTGATAGACATTTATTGTTATCGAGCAGTCCGAGAGCCTTATACTGCTTCCGCACTTCTGATGTGAAGCCATCAAGTACAGCAGGGTGACTGTCTACAGCGTATCTCCGCATTTCATCTGTGGAAATATCCGTAGTTATTATCCCTTTTGCCCATTCCTTATTGGAATTTGAGAAACGTCCGTCATAGTCTTTACAGCAGATAGTTGCCGCGATTACCCACATTGTACGGTCATAGCCGCACTCGGAAAAAACCTCATTGACGCATTCGCTGTCAAGGTACATGCCATCAAAGTGCTTCCTTATAGCCTTTTCAACAGCTTCCTTGCACTCGCAGTTGGCTTTATAGCTTAACTTCCACCTTTCAAGCTCGTCCATTTCTACGGCATCGGCTCTGCTGTGTTTGTACAGAAACTCAAAGCTCATGAAGCATCGCCCTTTAATATACTGCTTATGAGGTCTGGAGGAATTTCGGGAATAACTGTTCTTCCCTCAAGCTGCTGTACTGTTACATCTTCCTCGCTGAGTGTCAGCCGTATGACATTCGTTTTATTTGCTTCGTGTATGACACCCATGATAACAATATCATCGTTATCTTCAACAAAGCCGATAGTGTGAATTATCTTTTTCATTATTAGTATCCTTCCTCGTCATCGTCAAGAAATGACAACTGACGGTTTAAATTACGCCTTTCGGACGTATCGTAATTGCTGATAAACACCTCATGATATTCAGCTCCGCTTTCATACCTGAGCGCAAGATTATTAGGTCTTACAACTTCCTCGATGTATATACCGGGGATATCCCACAGTTCCCTTATCTCAGGACAGTCATTGTATGATACAAGGAACTTTCCCTCGCATTCGAGCAGGGCATTCCTCAGCCTTATATGATCCTCTCTTGTGAAGTCCACATCTTTGTAGAAGCTCTCCGTATCATAATACGGCGGATCACAGTAGAAGAAGCTGTCAGGTCTGTCATACAGCCTGATCAGTTCTTCAAAATCCCTGTTCTCAATTGCAACTGACTGAAGCCTTTCTGCAGCTCTTTCGATAAGCGGGAACTTCTTCCACATGGAAACAGGTTTGCAGCAGTATTGGTCGGTTTTATGACCATAACTGTACTGTATGAGATAATAGAACTTCGCTGCCCTGTCAAAGTCACGGAATCTTGGAAAAAGACCTCTCCTGCGCTGCTGCACGATACAGCGAAAATCATCACGTGCATTTATCATAAACATGAGCTTGTATATGAGCTTTCTGGCGTTTCTGCGTACACAGCGATAAAGGTTGACGAGATTACTGTTGGCATCGTTAAAAATCTCAAATTTCTCAGGTGTTTTATGAAAAAGCACCCAGCCAGCACCGCCGAAAACTTCAATATACCGCCCATATTCAAGCGGAAAACGTATTATTATCTTGTCTCGGAGAGATTTCTTACCTCCCACCCATGACATGAAACTGTTCATACGCCTCCTTTCCGCCGCTTATGCGTCGGAAACAGAAAAAGCCGCCTGCATGGAACATTTCTGCTCCCGACAAGCGGCTTTAAGTATTATTTTTCTTTGCCTGTAAACAGGCTGATATCATTCCTTTCTTTGTAGTATAGTCTGCCGCCTCATTGACGGCGAAACACAGCTCGCGGTACTGCTTGCAGGAAAGAACCGTTTTCGCTCTTTTAAGCATTGACGGTACAGTTCCATTAAGTGTAACACTTGCTTTTTCGTATCTTTTGCGTGTCTGCATACGACCTCCTTCCCTCAAAGGTTATCAGGACGTATCCATATTTCATTCCTCCTTTATCGCTCCGAGATTGACAGTATTTCTGCCGAGCCGTCGCTGTTTTTGAAATATATATATTAACAGCAGCTTTTCAGCCGCTGGGATAGGTTTAGTTTGACATCTCCATGCCGAATTCCTCGTTCTCGCTATTTTCAGGGCTTACGTCAACGTATTCCATAATAATTCCAAGAGCTTTATAATAGTCGCCGCTGTGAGTGACCTTTTCGCACATTTCTTTTGCTTCTTCAGACATACCTGCCCTACGGAGTGTTTTGGCGGCAAGCCCCATTATGTTAAAGATATTGCCGTCCTCATTTTCAAGGGGACAAGGCGGCTTTTTCTTCTGTACTTCCTCGGCAAACCCACCGAGTCGATTATTGACATAATCCGTGAACCATGTACCACAGAAAAGACTATGAGTTTTTATCCGCCACGCTGCCATTTTATTTGTATCACAGGCAATGCCATCGAAAGGGAAGAAAATACAGGTAACGCCGTCATTTTTGAAAACATATCCGTTTTCAAAACGACTGCCATTAAGCAGTATACCACCCTCATTAAGCGATTCGTTGAGTCCGTCTACCCATTCCTGCAGGTCGCCGCCGCAGCCTTGAATAACAAGTCCTTCTTTGTCATTCATAGTTCGGAGCTGCGCTGTTGTTATCTTTTCTATCGCCATTTATGTCATCTCCATTCCCTCGGACTGTTCCTCAGAATAGTCCGTATTTATGAATTCATCGAGCTTTGCAGTATCTCCGAGATACCAATAATCGCCCTTATCAACGAATTTGCTATGCCAGAACTCATCCATTTCAATAGGTTCTTTACAGATGATCGTACCCCAGTGATTGACCATTACAGACGGCTTTATCTCACATATTTCGCCTGTACAGTCATCATCGTGTCTGACATCGTATGCATAAAGACCTTCGGGTACTGTGCTTCGGTCAACTCTCATATTTGTGAAAAGCACTGTCTGTCCGAAAAGCTCCATAAGCTCAAAGTCTTCCTCTGCTGCATTTACCTTCATAGCTGCATACCCATGTCAGGTGATTCAGATATATTTTCTTCCTGTGATATGACATGAAAGCTGTCAACTCCGGGAACAAGAGAAAGCCCTTGTCCGTTATCCCAATTCACCATAATGCTGCACATATCATCAACTCCCATAACAGTTCCCGTAGTACCGGGCGGTACAGGTCTGGGATCGTCAGACATACAGTCACAGCATATTCTTGTTCCTGCAGGGTAACGGCTGCGGTAGTATTCTATTTCTCTTTCACTTGGCATTCTCATAATATCAGCTCCTTTGCATGGCAGGAAATATGGGCTCTATAGCCCACCCGTTCATAAACCACAGGTAAATGATTATCCTGCCGAGTTTTCTTGTTTTTATTTGCATTTTTCTGAGACTTTCATTCGCCTGTACAACCCTTTTCTCCCACCAGGCGCAAAGCTCATCAAGCTCAGATTCCGCAAGTGTGCTGTAACATTCACAGTTAAGGCAGAGCATGAGTTTGCCGTTCTTTTCCTCAATAGCAGGAACTGCAGAATAAATTCGGCTTTCAAAGCGCTGCGGAAGAGAAACAGGGGTAAGTGCATTACAAGAACTTACATATATCTCATTCCTGCATTTCTTCTTTTCTCGCTCGATAAGGATGCGGTAATCGTCGCCGCCGTCCCACGGATTTTCGTATGGAGCTTCTCCCTTTACCATTATCGGTGAAAAGAGCTTTAGTTTTACAAATTTCATATTTTACCTCCGATCATAAAGAAAGCCCGCCGATCTCTTCATCAGCGGTCATATTCTGTGTTTCTTCTGTTGTAACTGATATTTCAGGCTGCAAAGGTATATCAAGGTCACTGACCTCGACCGATGATATATCAGGCTTTGCATTCAGTTTTTCAGCTACTGCATTCCGTATAAGTTCCTTTATATCGCCAAAATCGCAGTCAAGTTCTTTCAGAACATCTTCAATAGTGAAGTCCTTATGACCAAGATGTGCGAAGGTCGCTATCCTGTCTGCGGCACTTGATATGGTATCAAGAAGCCTTTTTTCACTTTCTGTAATAGGAGCTTTGACTGTTTTCAGTCCGCTTTGCTCCATTTCATGCTGTTCAAGCATGTTTTTTGCATGTGGAACAAATGCTGAATATTTCGGGTAATTACAGCCGTCAGCATTAATTATAACTCCATCACCGCTTGTATCATCATAGATAAGGATACAATGATTATTGTTATCTTTATCGTAATACATACAATCTTGATTTTCAGCAATAAAACTATAGCAACTGTCAGTAATATTGATAAGAGCGTCATATTCCTCATGCGGTATTGCTATTGCCTTTTCAACTATACAGTCAGCAGGCTCATAGAAGTTTGCGTTATAGTTAAGCGTAGTCCTTATGACGAGCTTATCAGTAGTTTCGAGCTCTGGCGGAGTCGTTAATTCGTTATATAGGTCTGAGATCGTTTCAGCATGGCTTTCACATATCCTGTCATACATTTTATCAGCATCTCCCTGTGAAATGTACAGCATAAGGTCATTAAGCTGTCCGATATTATCATGCAGAATTATTCTTGAAGCTATCTCCGTGTCGATCTGACTCTGGGCATAAATCTCAAGTTCATACCCGATATCATTATGATTTGAAAGATTTACTGCCTGCATTGGTACATTCAGACCGATACCTGAAAGCTGTTTTTCAAGTTTTTCGGTTTCCTTTGGCAGTGCTGTAAATAGTGTCTTTCCGTTGTTGTTTATAAGAATGCCTATCAAAAAAATTCCTCCTTACATAGCAAGACCGAGGCACTCGTCCTCGGTCTGTTCTTCTGTTTGATTTTCGGATAAAGCCTGAAGCTCTGTGTCTATGGCATCACATATCGTTCTCGCAGTCTCCTGTATCTCATTAAGGAAGCGATTGAGCTGTTCAAGCTGCTTTCCCTGACTCCATGAGGCTATATATGGGAAGCTGTAATCACTTGTATCGATACCGTATCTCGAAGCCACGATATATGCCACCGATTCAGCCTGTACTTCTTTATCGCTTCGGGAAGTATTTGCCGTTGGGAGCTTTTTATCAGGATCGTGCAGCAGGGCGTGAGCGCATTCGTGAATGGCAGTCTTAACGGCTTGTGCGCCGCTGAGATTCTCCTGTATCACTATTCGCTGTTCACCGTAGCTGTAATATCCCTTAGCTCCGCTGCTTATATTTTCGAAATCAACAGGGATTCCTGTTATATCGTGGACTGCGTTTATCACAGCTTCAACGTGTTCGTCCTCGACAGCCTCATTCAGCTCATGAACGTATTCGGGAATAGGCTCGCCGCTGGTCTGGGATACGTCAAACACATATACCTTTTTAAAGCCGATTGAGGTTTGTTCGACCTCGACCTTTTCCTTTTTCTCGCTGCCGTCAGCATTATATACTTGATTACCACTGCCGTCCCTAACAGGCTGCTCCTTGAGTTCTTTGGACTTAAAGGACATAGGGGCAAGTATGGCTATGCCTTTTTCTCCCTTGTTGATAGTCCTGCCGAGCTCTTTCCATTTGCCGAACGCCGCTACAAGGCTTGCATCTGGCTTCTGAAGCATAATGAGAATACAATTGCCTGCGGAGTAATTTGTGAACTTACTCATATATCGCAGGCATTTCTTGTAGCTGTCGGAATCGAAAACAGCCTTAACGCCGTCATCGATTTTCTTAAATAAGCTCTGCATTTCCTCACGCTTCTCAGTCTTATATTCAGCTCTCTGTTGCGGCGTGAGCTTTTTCTTCCATGCCGTATTATCGACCTCCAATCACTAAAAAAAGTATCTATATATACAAAAAAGCCGACCTTGTATGGCTTCTGTGAGAAACCAACAAAATCGGCTTTAAAATCGCTTGAAAATTCTATATTCGGTTTTTGGCTATTTTCTGAGCTGTTGTTGCTTACAATCAATAATGTAAGCTACTTCTAACTTCAACCATACCATGAGAATTCGGTTTATAATTCTTAGGAAAAATGGTCTTATAGTTGTACTTAGCATGTTGTAAATTGGTAGCTTTGAGTTTTGCATCGGTAAGATCTGCTCCCGTTAAATTAGTCATCATCAGATTGGATTTAAATAAACAGGTACATGTCAACTTTGATTCGACCAAACTTGCCTTGATTAATTTTGAATTTGATAAATTTGCTTCGTGTAAATTAACACCATTCAAATTGGCATTACATAAATCGGTATCACTCAAATCTGCTTCGCTTAAATCAGCATTACATAAAATAGCACCTCTCAAATTCGCTCCACTCAAATCAGCCCCACTTAAATTAGCATTACTCAAATCAGTATCAGTCAAATCTGCTTCTCTCAAATCGGCATCACATAAAATTGTACCTCTCAAATTTGCTCTACTCAAGTCACTACTATTCAAATTGGAGTAGCTTAAATCTGCTCCACTCAAATCTGAATTAACAAAATTTCGTCCATGCAAATCCACTTTAGTAAGATTAATCTTAGAGAGATTCTCTCCTGAATAATCTTTTTCTGGATTATTTACAACAATCTCAGATTTATATTTACTTTTCACAGCATCTGTCATTTGTAGAATGTCAAATAAGACATCCTGAAATCTTTCTTCAAGAATGCCTTCCAAAGTTTCTACTTCACGGTAAACATTTAAATAGACATCTGGCATTAATAGACGTTTTAGAAGCTCGCTTATTGGAGCACCGTCCTTAGCTTTAAATAGCTGGTCATATTTTGCTTTGTAAAATACTTTGTAGATAACAAACGCAAGTAGTTTTGTTTCAGAAATTCTATCATTACTTTTGAAACGCTCCTTATAAATAGTAAACTCATTTTCGATATCATTTAACTTACGATAATCATATACATAAAGGCAAATCTCATCAATAAAATCTTGCTCGATGGCAGTTCCAAAGCGTTTTCGTATTGTATCAGAACTATTTGTAAACCCAAGTTTGGGCAAAACCGGAATAATAATATCAAAGAACTTGTAAGGAGAGTCTTCATAGTTATATGGAATATTTTTGTTGTTCTCTATGTCTTTTTCAGAGACATCAAAAATGCGATCATTTAACAAATAAATAAATTTATAATGAATTCCGTATGTGTCATGTTGGTTTCTAAAACGATTGTTCAGCATGTTGTTTATTTGCTTAAGTTTTGTAAGAATCGGGAGACAAATATCTGAACGATAACGATCAAGATCTTCAATGATAAAAACAGGCATGCTTTTTTTCGATTTGTGTGATTTTTTCTCTGCAATCTGCTCAAAAAGATATAGGATTTCGTGAAGATGTGTATCCAAGGCTTCTGGTTCTAAGTTTTTAATATCAATCTCCGCACTAGCAGAGTAATTTTTCTCCTTACCTAACGACAATTTTGATAATTTGTAATTTTTCAGTAGACGATAAACAAAGAGAACAGAAGACAAACCTAAAAAAGCAACTATAATTCCAAATTGGAACGGAACAAAATTGAAAGTTGGCAAAAAATCTGCATCTGAAAGGAAAAAGTTTGCAACCAGTTTACCTAAACAAAGAATAGCTAAACCGCAAATCATAGAATAAACAATACTCTTTATCTTAGAACAGCGAGTTTCATTTTCTGGCACAGTGCGGAAACGACTCTTTGGTATATCAGTATGCTTACAAAGTGAAACCAACTGAACCAGTAAATCCTTTTCAAGTTTAGATTGGATTTCTTCGATACGATTTTGACACATTTCAGCCGAAAGATTTTGATTTTCATCAAAACGATAACCTAAATCACTAGCAGAAAGATAGGTAAATTTGTACTGCTTTTTGCATTCAAACGTGCGGATGAGACTGCTTTTTCCTATGCCAAGATCACCTGTTACTGCAATATTTCCGTAGGAATCATCATTAACTATCTCATCTAGCCATTCGATATATGGTTCAACACCACTTACATCATTTGCCGGTGCAAGAGATTTGAATTTTTTATGTTGTTCTGAGGACAATTAAATCACCACATTCGTAATTTTTTTTATTATATCATAGAAGACGGTATAATGTCAATTAATAGACTTATAAAAATTATGATTGATATAGAAAAAAATAATGTTCTGCTGTGGTGTTAATTTTTTCCTATGACGTATTATTGACCTCCACTCATTAAAAAAGTATCTATATATGCAAAAAAGCCGACTCTGTATGGCTTCTGTGAGAAACCAACAAAATCGGCTTTGAAATCGGTTGAAAATTCTATATTCGGTTTTTGGCTATTTTCTAAGCTTTTCCGTACTTTTATTCCTAACCGCCTTTGTATCAGCTCTCAAAACGCCTTTTGGCGCGTTCGAGTCGTATTTTTACGGTTTGGGATCTACGGTAACACATAAAAAATTTTTCTTTTTGATACGCAAAAACTCCCGAAAAATCGGGAGTTTTTGGCTTGGGATCTATTTTGTAACATAGATATGGAGCTTGTGACGGGACTCGAACCTGCGACCTGCTCATTACGAATGAGCTGCACTACCAACTGTGCTACACAAGCATATTAAATTTTTGAATTTGTAAGGTACTGCACGGTTGTCGCTTTATAATCAGTCTGCGACCTGCTCATTGTCGGTCAGAAATAAGTCGCACTGCTCGCATACGCTCCCATTACTCCATATTTCTTTCCTTCGCGAACTCCCTTTATCTGCCGCTGGCAGCGGTCGTCCGCTCAGCAAATTCGCTGCACTACCAGCTGTGCTGCACAAGCATTCTGAACTCAACAGTATAATTATACATTATCGGCAGAAAAAAGTCAATAGCCAGACAAGAAATTTCAGGACATAAAAAACGGTGACCTCAGTCACCGCTTTTTTAAGAACACACTTTTTTGCTTTCGGTTAATGGAACGGCTTGGGATCATCACTGAACCGAAGCCGCAGACGTCAAGGTATACGCGAACCGCTCATTGTTATAAAGCCTCATAACAATGCAGCGGCAGCTAATCGCTCCTTGCGTATGCGCTGTCCGGACCGCAGTCATGGGGGACTGCAAAGCCGCAGCAGACAGCTCTGTATAAAAATAATGCTTTTCCCATGGGATAATCCCTCCTATCATTTTATGAGTTCTTTATAACTTTGAACAAGTTCCGTTGAACCTTTGACATAGGTATTATATCACAAAAAAACATAATTGTCAAGCTTTTGGAGCGTTTTTCTTCAGATCTGCTTTGAGGCTATAAAAGGCTGTTTGACGCATGATTGTTAGCGAACGATAACAAAAAAGCGCACAACCCATACATAAAAAACCTGCAAGCACTCAATACTCATGCTTGCAGGCTGAAGTTCATATCCGGTATAACAGACTTACTGATCGTCGCTGTCCTCGGAGCTATCGTCCTCGCTGTCTGTATCATTTTCCGCGTCCTCAAAAGCCTTTGTGGGAGCCTCCTCCACTACAGGCTTCTGACCCTTATAAACGGTAACGATAAAGCCGTCCACGTTATTTCCCGAGATCTCATACCTTGTACCTGTGGGAACAGGTACATTGGTCTTTTCTGCGCCGTCGTCGGAGGCTACGAAATACACCTCATAGTCATTGCCGTTGTTATCGGAGAAATCAAGGTGCTGACCGTCGTAGGGGTGCTCGCGTATAATGTCGATGTACTCCTCAAGGCAGAGATCCTTGCTGT
This sequence comes from uncultured Ruminococcus sp., assembly GCF_947301925.1. Lineage (GTDB taxonomy): Bacteria > Bacillota > Clostridia > Oscillospirales > Ruminococcaceae > Ruminococcus. The sequence goes on along the minus strand of NZ_CAMYUE010000005.1, from coordinate 125,702 downwards.
CCATATAATAGGCATGGGGAATGCCCACATAGCGGAAATGCCAGGGCTCGTCCTGTATTTTTGTAATCTTCTCCTTAGCGGCGGTATAGCGCACTATAAAGCCGTACTTGAAGCAGTTTGCGTTGAGCCACTCAAAATCGCCCTTGCCTGTGTAGTCATAGTTCTCAGTCTCCGAGAAGTCGAAGGCAAGACCTGTTTCGTGCTCGCTGAAGCCCGGCTTTGCCACCTTGGTGGAGTCGTCGCTTCCGTTCTGCGCAAGGTCGTTCTCATAAAGCTGCTGCTGGAACTCGGTATCTCTGTACGAACCGTATATTATAAGGGTATCGTTGTTGTACTTATCGTAGAAGTCCTGTATCATCTGAGCCATTGGCTCATATACCTGTCTGAGAATGGTATAGGTGGAGTCCACCGCGGTAAAGCAGGTGCGCTCGTTCTCGTAGTTCATATCGGTGATGCTGACAAGGTCCTCATCTCCGCCGAAGTACTGATGCTCCTCATTAACGAGGATAAGGTCGCCGCGGAACTTGTCCTTTGTATCCACCTGATGGGACTCATATATAGTCTGATTCGGGTCGATATTGACATTATCCGTAGGTGTTGTGACCTCAATATCCGTCTGATCGAAGTAAGATGACGAGGTCACTTCCTTCATATTGGAAAATGTATTCTTTACAAAGAAGCCGCAGGTGCCCACGATCACGAGGCTGATGACAACTTCCGTCATGGTCTTGGCACGCCTTATGCTCATTTCCTTGCTTATCTTCTGTTTTGACATATTTTTGCTCCAATCCGCTGTAGAAACAGCTGCAAATAGGGAGTCTGAGACTCCGTTCTCTTTTGTTCCTTTTCTCTCTCTTTATGTTATTATTGTCCGCTGTGCGGAACTATAAAATACTCATATAATAGCATTATATCATATTTTTCTGTGAAAATATAGTGGTAAGGGAGCAGTTTTGTAAAGCTGCAAAATCGCAGCTGTGCATTATCGACACAAATTGTGTCGTTTTCACAAAAAACTTCCCCCGGACTTTCCCTGAAAAGCCCTATATAATTACCGAAAATCCCCATAAAGCCGTTATATAGTGTTAATCTGTACAAAAACGCGGTGGGTTTTAATGCTGTATTGCACAATCTTTTACTCAAGCTCTTGAAAAAGAATTAAATTAATGCTATAATGTATATTGTGATAATATAGCCTCGGCTTTGAGCCGATATATCTTTTTGCGGCAGTTTTCACTATCGTTTGATCTGTGCTGTATTTTCACTTTAAGGAGTGATTTCTATGAAATGTCCCCGATGCGGAACTGACAACGAAGCGGGTTTCAGATTCTGCGTGAAATGCGGAGTCAATCTTGACGATCCGCAGGATATCAACATCGAACAGGTTGATATGGGCGGCTATCATTCTGAGGAAGATCCTGCTTCGGGAGGCTTTACCTTCGGAAGCGGCACTTTTACTATAAACGACACATTTTCACGAGATTCTTCTTCCGATCTGTATACCGCCGATGAGCTGAATGACTCAGACGAGGAATTTGATTTCAGCAGCTTCGACGAGCCGTTTATCCCCAAGCTCGACACAGGCAGAGTTACCCTGCCCGAGCAGTCACAGGCGGTAAGACAGGCTCAGATGATAAATCAGGGTATGCCCCGTCCCCAGCCCCGCCACGGCATGATGAACGCTATGCCTCCACAGGGCATGATGGGTGCCGTACCGCCGCAGGGCGGTATGCAGGGACTCCCCCCTCAGCAGGGCATGATGGGCGCTGTTCCGCCGCAGGGCGGTATGCAGGGACTTCCCCCTCAGCAGGGCATGATGAACGCTGTTCCTCCGCAGGGCGGTATGCAGGGACTTCCCCCTCAGCAGGGTATGATGGGCGCTGTTCCGCCACAGGGCGGTATGCAGGGACTTCCCCCTCAGCAGGGCATGATGGGCGCTGTACCTCCTCAGGGCGGTATGCAGGGACTTCCCCCTCAGCAGGGTATGATGGGCGCTGTACCTCCGCAGGGCGGTATGCAGGGTATACCGCCCCAGAACGGCTCCGCTCAGATGAACGGTATGCCAGTATACGGACAGCCCATGATGTACGGTCAGCCTCCCGTAATAGGCTACGACCCCAGCGGTATGCCCATTTACGGACAGCCCGTGATGTATGCTCAGCCTCAGATAATAGGCTACGATCCCAGCGGTATGCCCATTTACGGCCAGCCCATGATGTACGCACAGCCTCAGATAATAGGCTATGACCCCAGCGGTATGCCCATTTACGGACAGCCCGTGATGTACGGCCAGCCCCAGGCTCCCGACAAGCCCGAGGGTCCCGCTATGACAGGTATGCCCGGCGCTCCCGCAGGACAGTTCACCCAGCGCAAGCCCGTTCCTCCCCCTCCCGCAGAGGATAAGGAAAAGGTAGAGGTCCCCGATGATTTCTGGGAGTTCTTCGACGGCGGCAAGGCTACAGAACACGCTGCGGCAGACTCCACCGACGACTTCTTCGGAAAGCGCGGCGACGAGATCGAGGGCATGAAGCGCTTTGAAAAGAAAAAGGACGCTTACATGAACGATACGCCTCTTGTGGACGCAAGCAAGCTTAGAAAGAACGAGCCCGCAAAGTTCAACAAGCTCTATATGAAGGTGGCAGGAACAGCCGATCCCGACAAGCTTGAAGCCAAAAAGCAGGAAAAGCACGTGGATTATATGCGCCCCACAAAGAATGTGGACGCCAGCGAACTCCGCACCTACGAAAAGGGCAAGGCGTGGAACATAATGAACAAGGCAGATACCGCCAATGCAGAGGAGCTTGAAGCTAATACCACCGAGCACACCGAGGCGATCATGGCTCAGGCAGATCACGCGGTGGAGGCTATGCCTAAGAAACCCAAGACCTACAACGACGAGATCGACGCCATTGAGCTCCCCGAATCGATGAAGGCCAAAAAATCAAAAAAACAAGCGGAAATTCCCGGCTTGCCGGAAATTTAATAAATCATATTTTCTATTAAGGAGATGTTGTAAAAAATGAAGAAGTTTTTACAGGAATTCAAGGAATTTGCTCTCAAGGGCAACGTAATGGATATGGCAGTCGGCGTTATCATCGGTGCTGCTTTCGGTAATATCGTTACAGCTCTTACAGAGGATTTCATCAACCCCCTCATCGCCTGTATAGGCGGAGCTGAGGTCGGCGGCAAGATCAAGCTGGGCGACACAGGCCAGTATCTCAACTGGGGTCACTTCGTAACAGCTATCATCAACTTCCTCATCATGGCTTTCTGCATTTTCCTTATGGTCAAGGCAGTAAACAAGCTCATGAGCATCGGCAAGAAGAAGGAAGAGGAGAAGCCCGCAGAGCCTCCGAAGGAAGAAGTTCTTCTCACAGAGATCAGGGACCTTCTCAAGGAAAAGAAGTAATTACATACCGAAAAAGCCTCCGTATACGGAGGCTTTTCTTATTATACAACAACGCCGTCGGAGGAAGCTTTCCTCTGACGGCGCTTTTTTATCATCTCAATGCTAAAATGGTTCCCGCTATCCAGTTGATAACAGATAATCCAAGTCCGATACATCCCATTATAAAACCTGCTTTTGCTCTTCCGCCATTCATGGAATCCTTACTCTTTGTTCCGAGAGTAACAGCTACTATTCCAAGCGCTAAGCCTGCTATGGGGATACACCACAGAACAAGGCTGATGATACCGCATACCATTGAAGCGGTAGCCTTTCCGCTGTTGTCATTGAAAGGATCGCTGTTGTTCAGGTTACCGTAGAAATCGGGAGCTCCGCCGTAATTCTGAGGCGAGCCGTAGGGATCGGAATAGTTCTGTCCCTGACCGTTGTTGTAGCCGCCCTGATTATTGTAACCGTTCTGGGCGTTGCTGTAACCGCCCTGATTGTTATAACCGTTCTGAGCGTTGCTGTAATCGCCCTGATTGTCGTAACCGTTCTGAGCGTTGCTGTAGCCGCTCTGGTTATCGTAACCGTTCTGGGCGTTGCTGTAACCGCTCTGGCCGTTATTATTTGGGTCGTTATTGTAGTTGTTATCCATTTTACGAAACTCCTTCACTTTTTCTCTTTGTCGTGTCTGTTATGTCACTTGCCTAAGGGAAAACTGAATGTGAAGCCGTTACATCTCTTCTATAACGCCGATCACGAAGAAAATAAAGGTTATGACAGCTACAAAGAGGGATATACTTGAAATTACAACTCCTGCAATGGCCATTCCTCTTTTTCCGCCCTTGAGTCCCTGTATACCCAGGATAAGACCGATAAGGCTCATACATATGCCGGCAACAGGAACACAGAAGGTAAAACAACTGATTATACTCATTACCAGTGAAGCAATAGCCTTTCCGCCTGTAGAATCAACCGGGGGCTGAGCATAGGGATCGTTGAGCATCTGATTATAGAAGTTGGGCTGGCCTCCGTAATAGGGCTGGCCTCCGTAGTTAGGCTGGCCGCCATAGTTGGGCTGGCCGCCGTAGTTGGGCTGACTGCCATAGTTGGGCTGGCCACTGTAGTTGGGCTGATTGCCATAATTGGGCTGGCCGCCATAGTTGGGCTGGCCGTTGTTATATGGATCTGTGCCTGTATTCTGCGTACCGTTGTTCCCGGAACCGTTATTGTAATTGTTATCCATTTTATTATCCTTACTTGATATCAGCGTGATGAGCCTGAAGCGACTTTACGCCGAGATGAGTATTGTTCTTGATAGCCTTTATGCCCTCTGCGCTTGCCTTTGCAGCAGCCATAGTGGTCATATAGGGAACTCTGTGCTTGATAGCAGCCTTTCTGATGTAGCTGTCGTCATGAGCGCTGGTCTTGCCTGCGGGAGTATTTATTATCATCTGGATCTCGCCGTTTGCGATCTGGTCTGCGATATTGGGACGTCCCTCGTAGATCTTGAAGATCTTCTCGCAGGGTATGCCTGCTTCCTTTATCATCTCGTAGCTCTTGCCTGTAGCGATGACCTTGAAGCCAAGCTCGTTGAAGGACTTAGCGATATCCACAAGCTCGGGCTTGTCTCTGTCGCATACGCTGAGGAGAACTGTTCCCTCCAGAGGGAGCTTGTTCTTTGTAGCCTCCTGAGCCTTGTAGTAAGCCTCGCCGAAGGAAGGAGAAATACCGAGAACTTCGCCTGTTGAACGCATCTCGGGTCCGAGAAGGGGATCAACCTCCTGGAACATATTGAAGGGGAATACAGCCTCCTTGACGCCGTAGTGACCGATCTGCTTGTCCTTGAGCTCGGGTACGGGTGAAGGTCTGCCTGTGAGCTTTGAAGTTATTATATCTGTTGCGATACGTACCATGTTGATGTCGCAAACCTTTGATACCAGCGGAACTGTTCTTGATGCACGGGGATTAGCCTCGAGAACGTATACCGTATCGCCCTCGATAGCGTACTGCATATTCATAAGACCGCATACGTTCATCTCAACAGCGATCTTCTTTGTGTACTCCTTGATGGTAGCTACCTGCTTCTCTGTCAGGTTCTTTGAAGGCAGGATACAAGCGGAGTCGCCCGAATGTACGCCTGCAAGCTCGATATGCTCCATAACGCAGGGAACGAAGCAGTTTGTACCGTCTGAGATAGCGTCAGCCTCGCACTCTGTAGCGTGGTTGAGGAAGCGGTCGATGAGGATAGGTCTGTCGGGAGTTACGCCAACAGCCGCATTCATGTATACTCTCATCATCTCGTCGTCGTGAACGATCTCCATGCCGCGTCCGCCGAGAACGTAGGAAGGACGAACCATTACGGGATAGCCTATCTTGTTTGCGATAGCGATAGCCTCATCGGCATTTACAGCCATGCCGGCCTCGGGCATAGGAATGCCCAGCTTGTCCATCATAGCGCGGAAGTGGTCTCTGTCCTCTGCCAAGTCGATGGTCTCGGGAGTTGTACCCAGGATATTCACGCCGTACTTCTTCAGGTCGTTGGCAAGGTTAAGGGGAGTCTGTCCGCCGAACTGAGCGATAACGCCCACGGGCTTCTCCTTCTCGTGGATAGCCAGAACGTCCTCAAGGGTAAGGGGCTCGAAATAGAGCTTATCCGATGTATCATAGTCGGTGGAAACTGTCTCGGGGTTGCAGTTTACGATGATCGACTCAAAGCCCAGCTTCTTGAGAGCCAGAGCAGCGTGAACGCAGCAGTAGTCGAATTCGATACCCTGACCTATTCTGTTGGGACCGCCGCCCAGTATCATGATCTTGGGCTTGTCTGTATTGACAGGGCTCTTGTCCTCGTCAAGGTGATATGTTGAGTAGTAGTAAGCCGCATTCTCCGTACCGCTTACATGAACGCCCTCCCATGCTTCCTTTACGCCAATAGCAGTGCGGGCATTTCTTATCTCCTCCTCGGTAACGCCGAGGATAGAGCTGAGGTAACGGTCTGAGAAGCCGTCCAGCTTAGCCTGTCTGAGAACGTCGTCTGCGGGAACAGCGCCCTTGTTCTTGAGGAGAGCCTCCTCCTCGTCAACAAGCTCCTTCATCTGCTCGATGAAGTACTTCTTTATCTTTGTGAGCTCGTGGAGCTCGTCAACTGTTGCGCCCTTGCGGAGAGCCTCGTACATAACGAACTGTCTCTCGCTGGTGGGATAACGAAGCTCTGAAAGGAGCTCCTCCTTGGTCATATTATTGAAGTTCTTAGCAAAGCCGAGACCGTAGCGGCCTGTCTCCAGTGAGCGGATAGCCTTCTGGAATGCCTCCTTGTAGGTCTTGCCGATGCTCATTACCTCGCCTACGGCTCTCATCTGAGTGCCCAGCTTGTCCTCAGCGCCCTTGAACTTCTCGAAAGCCCAGCGAGCGAACTTGATAACGATATAATCTCCGTCGGGAACATACTTGTCAAGAGTGCCGTACTTGCCGCAGGGGATATCCTTCAGTGTGAGACCGCAGGCCAGCATAGCGGATACGAGAGCTATGGGGAAGCCTGTTGCCTTGGAAGCAAGTGCGGAAGAACGTGAAGTTCTGGGGTTGATCTCGATAACGACGATGCGTCCTGTCTCGGGGTCTCTTGCGAACTGGCAGTTACAGCCGCCTATTACCTCGATAGACTCGATGATCCTGTATGACATCTCCTGGAGCTCCTTCTGAACGTCCTCGGGGATGGTGAGCATAGGTGCGGAGCAGAAGGAATCGCCTGTGTGAACGCCGATAGGATCGATGTTCTCGATGAAGCATACCGTGATCTTGTTGTTCTCGGCGTCACGAACTACCTCAAGCTCAAGCTCCTCCCAGCCGAAGATACATTCCTCGACCAGTACCTGTCCTACGAGAGAAGCCTGAAGGCCTCTTGCACAGACTACCTTGAGCTCATCTACATTGTAAACCATTCCGCCGCCTGCGCCGCCCATGGTGTAGGCAGGACGGAGAACTACAGGATATTTCAGCTTTTCAGCTATCTTTACAGCCTCGTCAACGGAGTAAGCTACCTCGCTCTTGGGCATACCGATACCGAGAGCGCTCATGGCGTTCTTGAATTCGATACGGTCCTCGCCGCGCTCGATAGCGTCTACCTGAACGCCTATTACCTGAACGCCGTACTGCTTGAGTACGCCTGCCTTGTCCAGCTCGGAGCAGAGGTTGAGACCTGACTGACCGCCCAGGTTGGGAAGGAGAGCGTCGGGGCGCTCCTTTTCGATTATCTGTGTAAGTCTTTCGAGGTTGAGAGGCTCGATGTAAGTAATATCAGCAACATCGGGATCTGTCATGATAGTTGCGGGGTTCGAGTTTACGAGAACTATCTCATAGCCCAGCTTGCGAAGAGCCTTGCAGGCCTGAGTGCCCGAGTAGTCAAACTCGCAGGCCTGGCCGATTATGATAGGACCCGAGCCGATTATCATGATCTTGTTAATATCCTGTCTTTTTGGCATATTATTCTCCTGACCCGTACACTGAAAATGTACGTTGATATATTTGCCATGAATCGTCATGGCGCAACTTCTTACCTTATATAATAACATAAATCCTGACAAAATGCAATATAGAAAATATCTTTTACGGCCGGTACAATTTTAGGGAATATGCAAAAAGCCGGAATAACGGCATACTATTACGGCATACCCGTTCCATAAGCAGCTTCACAGCCGCATTGCAGCGGCCCGGTTTTCCTGCCTGTGCCGCAGCAGCTAATTGTTATCATATACCAACAAGTTTGGACGATTTGACCTGCTACAGGCAAAAAGTGCCCCAAAGCAAAAATTGTCAAAAACTTGACATTTTCATTTCTTTGTGATATAATGCAGTTGTCAGGAGGTCAAATGAACTCAACACAAGTTATTAAGACCTCCGTAACATGATCAGGAGGGATTTTATCATGAAAAAAATCGTAAGTTTATCAGCAGCTCTCGTTCTTGTGCTCTCGGCCTTTGCAGGCTGCGGAGACTCTGAAAAGGAGAAAACAAAATCTTCCGCATCAGATACCACCACAGCGGCTGCAACCACAGAAGCCGACACCAAAGACAAGGCCGGTGATAAGGCCGAAGCAGCTGACTTTGTAGGAAAATGGCAGTGCGACGAGATCGTATCAGACGGGGAGAGCACCAACAACCTCATGGGCGTAGACGCTTATGCTCTGTACCAGATCGAGCTCAGCGAAGACAATACAGGTTCGTTCTTTTCGTTCCTCTATTCGGGATTCTTCGGCGAAGACGGTCCCCTGAAGCTCAAATGGGAAGTAAACGGAAGCGATTCCGTATCTGTATCCCTGGCTGATGAGGAGATCGAGAAACTGAAGGCACAGGCAGGCGAAGGCGTTACCTTTGAAGCCAATGAGGAAATGATGACTCTCAAAAAGGACGGCGACAGACTTATCATCGCGGATGAAGAGGAAGAGGAGGGCTTCATGATCTACCTTTCAAAGGTGGACGAATTCACTCCTATCCCCGAGGATATGGAGCTGTCCTTCGGCGGTGAATTCAACACCGAGATCGAGAGCGAGGACGAAAATATCGAAATCAGCACAGACTAAATACAAAAGCAGGCACGGTTCAACGCGCCTGCTTTTTCTTTTTAGTGACATCTTGCCAGCATGGCAAGGGTCAGGGATATATTCTCGTTATGCACCGCAACGCCCTTTGGAGCGTTGATATGTACTGCGGCAAAGTTGAGGATATACTTTATCCCCGCCTGTGCCATACGGTCGCAGACCTCCTGCGCAGCTGTCTCGGGTACGGTGATGATACCTATACGGATATCGTTATCCCTGCAAAAGCTGTCCATCTCGTCGATATGACGGACAGGCCTGCCGTTTATGGTGCTGCCCACGCGCTCCCTGTTGCAGTCAAAGCCGCATACTATATCGAAGCCGTAGGCCTGAAAGCCGTTATACTCCAGCATAGCTCTGCCGAAGTTGCCCATGCCTGCCACCACTACCCTGTCGTGGTTCTCAAAGCCGAGGAACCTGCCGATATCGCTCATGAGCTCCGAGGCGGAATAGCCCACCTTGGGACGGCCGCCGCTGCTGACCGAGGCCAGATCCTTCCTGACCTGCACATCATTGAGGCCGAGAGCCTCTGCAATGGCCGTTGCGGAGATATTTCCGTTCTTTCTCTCCTGGGGCAGCGAAACAAGGTAATTGAAGTACACTGGCAGACGCGAGAGTGTCTGTGAGGTAATATTCTTATTCATGGTGTACCTCCGTCAGAGGGCTCACTTTTTCTGCATATATTCATCCATAGCTGCGGCAGCCTTCTTGCCTGCGCCCATAGCCAGAATAACAGTAGCAGCGCCGGTTACTGCGTCGCCGCCTGCGTATACGCCCTCCTTTGAGGTAAGGCCGTCCTCGTCGGCGATGATACCGCCCCACTTCTGGGTGTCAAGGCCCTCTGTAGTGGACTTGATAAGGGGATTGGGCGATGTACCGATAGACATGATAACGCAGTCAGCGTCGATATCGATGAATGCGCCCTCTATCGGAACAGGCTTTGCTCTGCCTGAAGCGTCGGGCTCGGAGAGCTCCATCTGCTGGCAGTGAACGCTCTTTACCCAGCCGTCGTCTGTAGCAGTTATCTCAACGGGATTTGTGAGGAACTTGAAGATGATGCCCTCTTCCTTTGCGTGCTCTACTTCCTCTGCTCTTGCAGGGAGCTCGGCCTCTGTACGTCTGTATACGATATATACCTCAGCGCCCAGTCTCTTAGCGCAGCGGGCTGCGTCCATAGCAACGTTTCCGCCGCCTACGATAACAGCCTTTGTGCCTGCCTTTATGGGAGTAGCGCTGCCTTCCTTGTATGCCTTCATGAGGTTGATACGGGTGAGGAACTCGTTAGCGGAATATACGCCGTTAAGGTTCTCGCCGGGGATATTCATGAATCTGGGGAGACCTGCGCCCGAGCCGATGAATACGGACTCAAAGCCCTCCTCCTTCATGAGCTCGTCAACGGAGATAGTCTTGCCAACTACTGTATTTGTCTCCACCTTTACGCCCAGAGCCTTGAGACCGCCTATCTCCTTCTGAACGATGGACTTGGGAAGTCTGAACTCGGGGATACCGTAGGAGAGAACTCCTCCCGCAACGTGGAGAGCCTCGAATATAGTAACGTCATAGCCCTTCTTTGCAAGGTCGCCTGCGCAGGCAAGACCTGAAGGACCCGAACCGATAACAGCAGCCTTGTGGCCGTTCTTTGCGGGGACTTCGGGAGCTGTCTCGGGCTGTGCGTTGTGCCAGTCGGCAACGAAGCGCTCAAGACGGCCGATAGCAACGGGCTCGCCCTTGATGCCTCTTACGCACTTGCTCTCGCACTGTGTCTCCTGGGGGCATACTCTGCCGCATACAGCAGGGAGAGAGCTTGACTTTGTGATTATCTTGTATGCCTCTGCGAAATTGCCCTCAGCTACCTGAGCGATGAATGCAGGGATATCTATCTGTACGGGACAGCCTGTTGAGCAGGGCTTGTTCTTACAGTTAAGGCATCTCTTTGCCTCGTCTATAGCCTGCTCCTCGGTGTAACCGAGAGCTACCTCGCTGAAGTTCTTGTTTCTCACATCGGGAGCCTGTACAGGCATCTCGTTTCTTGTAGGTGACATATTGGGCATATTACTTTACCTCCTTGAACAGATTGCAGGCTTCTTCGTGGGCGTGGCGCTCGAAGGGCTTATACATAGCGCCTCTTGCCATAGCCTCGTCGAAGTCGATGAGATGGCCGTCGAATTCGGGACCGTCAACGCAGGCGAACTTTGTCTGGCCGCCGACTGTGAGACGGCAGCCGCCGCACATTCCCGTACCGTCGATCATTATGGGGTTCATGGAAGCAACCGTGGGTATCTCATACTCCTTAGTCAGCTTACAGACGAACTTCATCATGATAAGGGGACCGATAGTGATGACTCTGTCGTACTTCTCGCCGCTGTCGATGAGCTTCTTGAGAGCGTCGGTAACGAGGCCCTTCTCGCCTGCTGTTCCGTCGTCGCTCATGAGCACGAACTTTGAGCTGGAAGCCTTGAATTCGTCCTCCAGGATAACGAGATCCTTGCTTCTGAAGCCTACTATGGAGTGTACCTCAACGCCCAGCTCGTGGAGCTTCTTTGCAACGGGGTAAGCGATAGCGCAGCCCACGCCGCCGCCGACAACAGCAACCTTCTTCAGGCCCTCTGTCTCTGTAGCTCTGCCGAGAGGACCAACGAAGTCCTGAAGGCAGTCGCCCTCATTGAGGTGATTGAGCTTTTCTGTTGTAGCGCCGACTATCTGGAAAATGATAGTAACCGAGCCGCTTGTGCGGTCGAAATCAGCGATAGTGAGCGGTATACGCTCTCCGTCGGCGTCTGTTCTTAATATTATGAACTGTCCGGGTTCAGCCTTCCTTGCTACCTTGGGAGCGTTTATGCGCATAAGGGTAACAGTGGGATTGAGGCTTCTTTTTTCAAGAATTTCAAACATAGTCCATACCTTCCTTGCAAATAGATTTACTGTGCAGGTCATTTCCGCAGCCGTCCCCATTGACCGCCGCAGATACAGGCTCAGCATCGATATATTCAATATTATATCACAAAATGATACCTTCGCACAAATATAACAGCGGAATATCGATATTCCGATATCGATATTTTTCGACCGAATATCTTCCTGACGATTGTCAGCATAAGGCTTCTCACAGGAAGAAATGTGGGAAAAATATGAAAAAGGGCGGCTTCATGCCGCCCTGTTTATACTGTTCTGAACACAGTGAGTTATATTCATTGCCAGAATACGCCTATACACTTTTTTATATAGCTTACTTGTATTCCGCAAAGGCACTTTCGTTTCTCACCTCGTAAAGCCTGTTCACCAGCTTCAGCTCATTGTCGGAAAGCTTGTGTCCCGAGGCGTAGATTATCATGTCCTTGAAGCTGTTGTCGGGGAAGGCGCACTTTCTCTGCACCAGTCCGTACTTTCCGCAGAGTCCCGCAGGCATGGGAGAATCCAGCATAAAGGCCTGGGGCACGGTGAGGAGGAAGTCCAGAGCGCTTCCGCGGTCGTACATACACACCTTGCGCACGGGGACGTCCGCAGGTCTGTTGGCGGCATAGAGCTTTTCAACGGCTCCCGAAACATAGGGCACCGCCTCGTCGCCCTGTCCCAGTTCGGTATAGTTGCAGGACAGATCCGCATAGGTTATGGACTCCGCCTCTGCGGCAGGGTGCTCGGCAGACATAACCGCCAGCATACTGAATTCCCACAGCAGCTTGCCGTCAAGGTTCTTTTCAGCAAGGAAGTCCGAGAAATACTTCTCATGGGCGGCATTATAGCGTATAACGCCGAAATCGTAGCCGTTCTCGCGGACGTTCTCGATAGTTCTCAGGGAGTTGGTCTCGCAGAAGAATATCTCCATATCCTCGGGAGTATTCAGCGAGGCGATATAGTCCGAAAAGGCCTTGGAGATATAGCCCGTTCTCGGCACTGATATGCGCAGACGGCTGTTCTTGGGCTTGTCGGGGGAGTGTATGGACTCCATATTGTCTATCTGAATGAGTATCTGCTTGGCGTACTCAAGGAATTTCAGTCCCTGATCCGTGGGGATAACGCCCTTGGAGGTACGTCGGAATATGGTTATGCCGAGATTGTTCTCCAGCTCCTTTATGGCCTTGCTCAGATTGGGCTGAGCCATATAGAGGTTCTCGGCAGCCTGTGTTATGGAACGTGTTTTTTCGATCTCAACTGCATATTTGAAGTGCAGGGTGTTCATGGATCAGCCTTCTTTCGTTATTTCTTTCTGTCGTAGAAGCCGCCGTTCTGGGGCGTGTCTATCCTTGTGAGCTCAACGCGCTTTCTGCGGGGAGCCTCCTGGGGCTTCGGCGCCGTTTTTATATCATTGTCTGCTATTGCCGAGGCCTTTTCGCCTGTGGGAGCCTTTTCCGCCGCCGTCTTTGCGGAAGCGTCTATTGTCTTTGTGGGAACGCAGGGATTTCCTGCTGCCACGCAGTTCGGGGGGATATCCTTTGTGACTACGCTGCCTGCTCCGATAACTACATTATCGCCGATGGTAACTCCTGCCAGAACGGTAACGCCGCCGCCTATCCAGACATTGCTGCCTACCTTTATGGGCTTTGCGTATTCCAGTCCCTGATTTCTTGAAGCGGCGTCAATGGGGAGCTCCGTGGTATAGAATCCGCAGTTGGGACTGATAAAAACATTATCTCCGAAGGATACATCGGCCGCGTCAAGTATTACAAGATTGTGATTTGCGTTGAAATTGTCTCCAAGTATTATGTTATATCCGTAATCGCAGAAGAAATCGGGCTCTATGGAAGTATTTGCGCCCTTTAGAGCCAACAGTCTGTTGAGTATCCTCTCCCTTTTCTGGAAGTCATTGAACTCGGAAGCGTTGAATTCCGCACACAGCTTCTTAGCCTTAATCCTGTCGTTTACGAGCTCTCTGTCGGTGGAGATGTAAAGCTCACCCGACTCCATTTTTTCTTTTTCGGTCATGTTAAACCCTCCTTATAATGATATATTATATGCTTTTATATATGTTCGGCAATGAAGTCCAGCACTTTAATAAACCACAACGGCGATGTAAATACAGCGATAAGCAACGCTGTTTTCAGGAACGGCCTTATAAAGCTCACCTTATAAATTCAGATATTGCAAATACTATGAAAGCACCGATAAACAGCTTTATCATAATCCCGAAGCCCTCCCGTGAGTTCTCCTTTGCCATTTTCAGCTCTGCGGCATACCTGTTCTCGTCATAGAAGACCTCCGGTTCCTCCGGATCCACGCGGAGGATACGCTCACTGTCCTCAGCCACAGGATACACGGAAAGACGCTTTTCACAGAGATGATATACCTTTCCTTCATATTCTGCGGCATATTCGGGATCATAGTATATCTCACTGCGCTCGTCGGTCTCGGAGGTGCCGTCATCGGGCTTGCGGTAAAAAGGAGCTATGCGCTTGGACAGACGTGCCTGATAGTACGAGGTCTCGCCGCTGCGGATACACCTTCCCTTCACACTTACAGTGCAGCGCTTATCGAGATAAGCAATACGCTTTTTCAGGTTCATCAGCGGAGTGAAGTAGGCTATTGAACCTGTAACCATACTTGCGAACAGCCCTCCCCAGAAAACATAGCCCGCAATGAATCTGTGTCCCGTTTCCGATACGATACCCGCCGCAATAATGCCTCCGATTATCATAAAAACAGTAACAGCGATCCAGATGTAATACAGATCATCTCTGTATCTGAAATAATCCTTATCTTCCTTGGACGGATCCTCCATCAAACTCATTCATACACCTCCAGGGTCTCGTCATAGCAGTACTGCAGGAATCGTTAGTCTGAGGGCAGCCTTTCTGCTCCCGGCAAAAAATCATTCTCCACTGTAATCTCCCCGCTCTTCAATCCCGAAAAGATGCTCGGCATAATAGACATCCGGTTTATCGGGATTTATGAATACTTCAAAATCCCCGGTCTTATTTGAAGAAACTGTCTGGCAGTAGGAATAGTCCTTTGCGATAAACCGATATACGCGCCCGTTATAGTGATACTTGAACATGGGATAGGAGGTATACGAGTCGGATCCGCCCGGCGTTTCAGTATATCCGCAGGGCTCGGCCTTCACGGGCAGAGTACACTTCTTTCGTCTTCCGGAATTGGCAGCAAATACTCCGATAATGTATATCACCATTCCCAGAACTATCAATCCGAATATTACAAACATGAACAGTATCATCTGTGCTACCGGAATATTGAGATCTTTATTGAAGTATTTTTTCAGAAAAAGACAAACACCTGCCAGTACAAAGAAAATACCCGGAAGCCAAAAGATCGAACAGATCAAGAAAGAACCCAGACTGCTTGTCTCAACGACCTCATCATTGGAAATACGATCATAGCCATACTCGTGTTTGCTGAGAACTGAAATAATGAGCATTACTCCGATGAGAATCAGACCTATATGCGGCGAACGGAGCAGTGCCGGGACCGAACACAGAAATAAGGCAAAAAGCATCTTGTTTGGAATATTCAAGCTTCCCACTAAACCTCTCGTCCTTATCTTAGGTGCAGGTTCAGAGAACTCTGAGTCTGTGATGTCTTTTGCTCTCGGCAGAAAACCGATATTCATTGTGACCTCCTCCGATCATTGACAAGGATCTCAGCGCTTGCTGCCCTTTGAGCCGAAGCTTCCTCCCATTGAAAGGATATTGGTATCGAAGGTGTAGCTTATCTTCTCTCCCTGTCTGTAGCGCTTGAGAGAGAGCTGGATAAGTCTTTCCAGAAGCTCTGTATACTTGACGCCCTTGGGCTCCCAGAGGTAGAATGCCAGAGAGCCGGGGATAGTGTTTATCTCGTTTATGTAGATCTTGTCTGTGGCCATATCCATCATGAAATCAATACGGGTAACGCCGTTGAGACCCAGATAGCGGAATGCGTCAACAGCGGTCTTTCTGATGAACTCGTCCTGCTCCGCAGTGATATCGGCAGGTATCTTTCTCTTGAGGGTAGCCATGCCCTTGCTGCCGCCCTTTCCGCCGCCGACGTACTTCTGGTCGTAGCTGAGTATATCGTCACCGCTTGCCTGTACGGGCTCCTCGCATACGGAGGCCTCTGCGGACTCGCTGTCGCCGACTACGGCGCAGTTTATCTCCTTCAGCTGTACAACGCAGGGCTCGATGAGGATACGGTCAGCGAACTCGAAGGCCTCCTCGATAGACTTTATAAGGCTGTCCCTGTCCTTGCCCTTGGAGATACCAACGCTTGAACCGAGATTGATAGGCTTTACGATAACGGGATAGCCAAACTTCTTCTCCACTTCCTCCACCATTCTGTCCATTTCGTTTATCTCGTATGAGGAGAAGCGGCAGCAGTCCAGCACGGGGAAGCCTGCGTCCTTGAGGAGTATCTTCATAACAAACTTATCCATGCCCACAGCAGAGGCCAGAACGTCGCAGCCTACATAGGGCAGGTCAAGTGTCTGGAGATAGCCCTGCAAAGCGCCGTCCTCTACGTTGGTGCCGTGAACGATGGGGAAGGCAACGTCGATATCGGAGATGACATTGGAGCCGAACTTCTTCATCTTCTGGCGGATAAGCTGCACCTTGCCCTCGCTTCTTACGAAAACGCACTCAGTGCACTCCTTGAGAAGTGCGGGGATATCCTTGAAGCTGTTGATGTCCATGAGCTTCTCGCCTGTCCAGAATTCGCTCTTTTTCGTCATATATACGGGTATGATATTATACTTTTCCTTGTTTATGCTGGCCATAGCCTGAACTGCCGAGATAACCGATACCTCGTGCTCAACGCTTCTTCCGCCGAAAAGAACTGCAAGATTGATCTTCATTGTAACTACTCCTTTTTTGAGCCCTTAGCCCTTAGCTTGTAGGAGAGCCCGCCCTCGGGCTCCCATTGGTTATATAATGTGTTTCGCGGGACGCCGAGGGCGGCGTCCCCTACAGTGTGTCATTCATAATTCATCCGCGCAGGCGGACACAATAATTATGCATTTATCAGTAGTTGTCGGGCAGGTCGTTTTCAAGAAGAACTATCTTCTTCCTGTCCGTCTGATATGCTCTTACATGGTCGAGAGCCTCGTTAAGGCTGTCCGCAACGAAAACCTCGTCCATATTATAGCCTGCGTCCTTTATGCCGTTATAGATCGGAACTGTCTGATTCTTGCCCACAAGAACTATGTGGTCGCAGGCTTTGGCAGCTTCCTGTCCGAACTCAAAGTTCAGTTCCTCCTGCTTTGCGCCAAGCTCTACCATACCCGGAGTTACCAGTATACGGCAGGCGTCGAAAAGTCCCAGAACATTAAGAGCTGCGCGGCAGCCGCTGGGGTTGGAGTTGTAGGCGTCGTCGATAAAGGTCATATTGCCGCCCTTGTCGAGAAGCTGTAATCTGTGGGGAACTGCGGCGATACGCTTGACGGGAAGCGTCAGCTTTTCAAGTGATATGCCCGTGCCGTTTGCGTAGGCGATAGCTCCGAGGACGTTCTGAACGTTGTGCTCGCCCAGGAGCTTCATGGAGAATCGCCTGCTCTCGCCGTCGGGAGCAGTTACCGTGAACTCCGTGCCCCTGTCGGATACGCTTATATCGGTTGCGCGGTAGTGGTTGCCCTCGTTCAGACCGTAGAGCACTGCATTGGGGTACTCGGGAGCTTTCCTGCGGATAAGCTCGTTGTCGCCGTTGAGGTAAATCTTTCCGCCCTTAGCCTTTACATGGTCGGCAAGCTCAAACTTGGTATTTACCACGTTCTCGATAGAGCCGAATGTCTCAAGGTGCTGAGGTCCCACGGAAGTAATGATACCGTCGTGGGGATCTGCAATGCCGCAGAGTTCCTTTATCTCATGAACTCGTCTTGCGCCCATTTCACAGATGAAGTACTCGTGTGTGGGCTTTAAATCGCGGCGTATGGTTATGGTAACTCCCATGGGAGTGTTGAAGCTCTCGGGAGTTTTCAGCGTGTTGTACTGGGAATTGAGCAGCTCGTCAAGGTAGAACTTCATGCTGGTCTTGCCGTAGCTTCCCGTGATACCCACCTTGTGAAGCGCGGGACACTCGGAGAGTATGCGCTTTGCGTCGTTGATATACCAGTTCTGTACCGCCTTTTCCACAGGTTTGTTGATAAGATTGGAAAGGGGGACAAGCAGGGGAGTCACATACAGTGCAGAGCCTGCAAGAATATAGGGAAGTCCGTTTGCGAACCAGCGCTTTTCCATGGAATCGTAGGTGAATTCCGTATGAGCTTCATTCCATATACGGCATATATATACCGTAGTTTCGCCTTTAAGGACAGCTATGACATAATAAACGGCAACGAGGATACAGAATGTAACCATCATGCGCTTCATTCGGGCTGTATAAACCAGAGGCTTCTTGAACTTCTTGCCCGGCTTGTTGAGCAGTCCGATGATGATATTGAAAAGGCTCAGCACTATTATAAGTGCCACAGCCGCGCCGCCGTGAAGGAAAAGCAGTGCGAACTGCACCACGAACAGCACCGCAGGCAGTATATAGCGCCTTGCGTTTTTCTTCATCCAGCGTGAATGCTCGGGAGTCTTGTAGCCGTTGAGCTGGAGCATATGGAACTCCCTCAGCCCCAGAAATACCGTGGCTCCCAGCGCAATGACCGCGTATATTATCCATAAAACCAAATTCATTAAAAGTCTCCTTTATCTATTAGAGCTATTTTCAGGGACGCGCAATTCGCGTCCGTGAGTTCGATATTGCCCGCGGACGACCAGAGGCCGTCCCTGCACAGTTATTCTTCGATCTTCATAAAGCTGCACATCACTCGGTTAAAGGTGAACTGCTGCTCCAAAAAGGAATAATGTCCTGCGTTTTCCAGCTTTACAAGGCCTGCGTCGGGAATGAGCTTCTCCATTTTCTCACCGTCGGAAAGGGGAGTAGCCGTATCGTTGACGCCCCATACAAGCAGAGTAGGAGCCTTGATATTGGGCAGGTAGGGCTCTAAGTCCTCGTTGACCACCTTTACCATGACCTGTCTCATCATGGGCGAAGCTGCGGCGTAGTCCGCGCTTCCCATTTTCTTGCGGAAGTTCTCCAGGGCGTCGGGAGCGAATTTCTTCACAATGCCCCATGAAAGGACAGTCCTTCCCAGCTTGTAATAGCGCTGACGCCATGTCTTCTTGTTGGTTTTGGGCGGCATAATGCCTGCACTGTCCACAAGTATGACCTTTGTCACCTTAAAGGGCAGGTCATCGCGGCTGTGCATTTTTATGATAACTCTGCCGCCGAAGCTGTGACCCAGGAGCATAACTTCCTTTGTATCATAGTCCTTCAGGAAGTCGATGACGAACTGCACATAGGCGCTGACGTCCCAAACCTCTTTCGGCTCCTCGCTCTTTCCGAAGCCGGGCATATCCATAGCCACGACCTTGTACTTCTTTGAGAGAAGCTCCATCATATTGGCGAAAAGGGTGATATTGCTGCCCCAGCCGTGAAGCAGTACGATGAGGTCTCCCTCGCCCTTTTCCTCGTAGTTTATCTTTAAGCCGTTAACTGTTTTTATCAATTTAATTATCTCCGGTAATATTCATTTATATATCTTATACGGCATACAGCCGCAAATATACATATATAATTTATTATATCACTTACAGTATTCAATGTCAATCACAGAAGCAAAAAAATTAATGCGCCCTCCGCACCGCCGGAAAGCGCCTGTTTTCCGCTGCTTTTGGGGAAGAAAAAAATTCTTGACAAAGTTCTCCGTTTATGGTATCATATTAAAAGAGCATCGTCTGCTCGTATAAACGGGTATGAAATTCCGAAATATAGATGTGTGGGCCCTGTGCAACAAGACCCCGTGAACCATGTCAGGCGGGAGACCGAGCAGCATTAAGCGGTGCGTGTTGTGTGCCGCAGCAAGCCTGCACATCTATGTTCCGGAATTTTTCTTTAGACGGAGGTGCGGTATGTTCCTGACTATACTCGGCATGAGAACAAGAAGGGTACTGATAAGTATTTACCGTTCCCTTCCGAAAGCCCTTGCCTGGACGGCTGTAGTCACAGCGGCGTATCTGCTGGCTACAGGCTTCGCGGACGCGGAGTTCCGCGCCCATGTGCTGCTCCTTGCAATGCTGCTGTTCTTCCTGGTCTCGCTTATACTCTGCACCGCGGACGAGCTGTCAAAGTACAGCCGCAGGATATTCCACAGACTGGACGAGAATATCATCGGCAGCGCATTTACGGGACTGAAGAAGAAATCCATGTTCTTTGAAAAGGGGCTGGAGCTATTCGACAAGAACGATTTCCACATGGCTCTGGAGGTATTCACCGATCTCAGGGAGGAGCGCTTCGCTCTTACCCGGAAGGAGACCGCCGTGAACGAGTTCTACCGCGGACGCTGCTACGACTTTCTGGGCGCAAGGCCCAATGCCCTCATTTGCTACGAGACCGCAAGGGACAACGGCTTTGATATCCCCGAGCTGCCCATATTCATCGGCAGGTGCCTGGGCGCCAACGGCAGCACCGCAAAGGCCGAGGCTCTGTTCATGAGTCTTATGCAGGAGGGCTACCAGTACCGCGACAGGATGCGCTTCGAGATAGGCAGCATCTACCTGAAGGCCGAACAGCCCGAAAAGGCTCTCGAATGGTTCACAAGCTCCATCGAGAACCGCGAAAGATACGCAGATTCACTTGGCGGAGCCGCCGTCGCCAGCGTTATGCTGGGCAGACTTGAGGACGGCGAGAAATACTTCCGCCAGGCTCTTGTAAACAATATAAGCTCTCCCGTGGAATTCACGTCCTACTTCAGGGAGATGCTTGACTCCGCAAAACGCAGCGGCACAAAAGATTCATGAAAGGAGAAAAGGCTGTGTACAAGGCACTTTACCGCAAGTGGCGTCCCCTTACCTTCGACGACGTCATCTCTCAGGAATACACCACCGAAGCCCTGAAAAATCAGATAATCAGCGGTAAGACCGCCCACGCCTACCTTTTCACAGGCTCCCGCGGCACAGGCAAGACCACCTGCGCCCGTATCCTCGCAAAGGCCGTGAACTGCCGCAATATGAAAAACGGCAATCCCTGCCTCGAATGCGATATCTGCCGCGACGCAGACAGCGGCGCACTTACCGATATAGTGGAAATTGACGCCGCTTCCAACAACGGCGTGGACAATATCCGCGACCTCCGCGATGCCGCAGTTTATACTCCCGAGCGCGGAGCCTACAAGATCTACATCATAGATGAGGTGCATATGCTCTCTCAGGGTGCATTCAACGCCCTCCTGAAAATAATGGAGGAGCCCCCTCCCTATGTGAAGTTCATACTGGCCACCACCGAGATACACAAGGTGCCCGCAACTATCGTATCACGCTGTCAGCGCTACGATTTCCGCAGGATAAAGGCCGAGGACATTGCAAAAAGGATAAGCTATATCGCTCAGCAGGAGGATATTGACCTCACAGAGGACGGCGCCGCCATGATAGCAAAGCTGGCTGACGGCGGTATGCGTGACGCGGTGTCACTTCTTGACCAGTGCTCGGTGTGCGCCGAGGTCATCAACGCCGAGGCCGTCTCAAACGCCGCAGGCATCGCAGGCAGGGACTACCTCTACGATATGCTGGACGCCGTATCCGATTCCGATACCCCAAGGGCGCTGGCTGTGACAGCCTCCCTCTACGATATGTCAAAGGACCTCACAAGGCTATGCGAGGAGCTCATAATCCAGCTCCGCAACGTCATGCTGCTGAAGGCCTCTCCCGAGACTGCGGAAAAGCTGATAGTATGTATGCCCGACGAGCTTGACCGCCTGAAGGCCATTGCCGACAGGAGCAGCCTCCCCACAGTAATGGACAGATTATCCATGCTCCAGGAGTGCCGCGAACGTATGCAGAGAGCCATGAACAAGCGTGTGGAGTTCGAGATGTCGCTGATAAAACTGTGCTCGGGCACGGTGAATACGGCTCAGGGTATTGACAATTCCGAAATATATGATAAAATAAAACAGTTGGAGGATAAGATAGCCTCTGCCCCGACAGCAGCCGCTGCCGCAGGACAGGCTCCCGAACAGCCCGAGGTGCTGGAGGCCAGCGCGGCTCCTGCCGACGAGAAGATAATCCCCTCCATAGACATAAAGAAGCTCAGAGCCGAGGACATCGTCCCCTGCGAGCGCTGGGCAGAGATACTGGAGGAATTCCGCCTCATAAATCCTGCCGTTGCGGGAAGCCTTGACGGCTCCTTTGCAGGCACAGCAGGCAATTATATATTCATAACCGCTCAGAACCGCTTCTTCATGGATCTGTTCAAGGTCAAGGAGAATGCCGCTTCACTGGGCTCGGCCATTGCCAAGGTGCTGGGACAGCGCTTCATAATCAAGGCAAAATGTGCCACCACGGTGAACGAGCAGAAAAACCTTGCGGAGAACCTCATCAGAAAAGCCATGGAGAACAGGATCGAAACGGCTGTGGAGAAGGAAAACGCTTAAAAAGCAAATATTATTTGCTTGATTATATAAGAAAACACATTTTCAAAGGAGAATTTAAAATGAAAGCAAGAATACCCAGGAACGTAAACGGCGGCGGCGCCCAGAATATGAACCAGATGATCAAGCAGGCTCAGAAGATGCAGGATCAGATCACTGAGCTCCAGGAGGACATCGAGGCAAGAGAGTTCTCCGCTACAGCAGGCGGCGGTGCAGTTGAAGTCACCATCACAGGCAAGAAGACCATCAAGTCCCTCACTCTCAAGCCCGAGGTTGTTGATCCCGAGGACATAGATATGCTCCAGGACCTCATCATCAGCGCTGTAAACGAGGCTATCAACAATGTTGAGAACACAACAGAGACAGAGATGAGCAAGATCACTGGCGGAGTATCTCTCCCCGGCCTTTTCTGATAGATAATGGCAGATCATAACGCGCTCCCGCTGGTGATACTGGCGGAGAAGTTCGCTTCCCTCCCCGGCATAGGCATGAAGTCCGCGCAGAGACTTGCGTACCATGTCATGTCTATGGATCAGGAGGCTGTCGAAGACTTCGCAAAGGCGCTCATCGACGCAAAGAAGAACGTTCACTGCTGCAAGTGCTGCCAGAACCTGACGGAAAGGGAGATATGCCCTATCTGCGACGATCCTCAGCGCGACAGGAGCGTCATCTGCGTTGTCGAGAACCCCAAGGACGTCACGGCCTTCGAGCGCACAAGGGAATACGGCGGAGTATACCACGTTCTCCACGGGCTGCTTTCGCCTATGGACGGCATCACTCCCGACAAGCTCCGCGTGAAGGAGCTCCTTGCAAGGATAGCGGAGGGCGGCGTCGAGGAGGTCATTATGGCCACCAATCCCACTGTTGAGGGCGACGCTACCGCAATGTACATAGCCGGTCTGCTGAAGCCCATGGGCATAAAGGTGACCCGTCTCGCATTCGGTCTCCCTGTGGGAGGCATACTTGAATACGCCGACGAGGTAACGCTGTTCAAGGCTCTGGAAAACAGGAACGATATGTAAAAAACGGGCATAATGCCCGTTTTTTTGCAATATTCTCTTTAAAGCGGCTTTTTCTCGAAAAGCAGCACGGGATAGCCCTCGTAGTAGGGCTTGACTATCTCGGGGTGAAGGTCGGCATAGGCGAATATCCTGTCCGCCAGTCCCGCCTTCAGGAAGTCCACCAGCTGCGACAGAGGACGGTGATACAGCTCGTCGCATATGGACGCAAGGGTTATGGCGCGTCTGCCGCCCACCTCCATTATGCGGTAGGGCCAGATACGACAGTCAAAGGGCTTGTCGTCGCCCAGCATACAGCCTGTGTCCGTAAGGGCGGGACATGAGAAAAGCTCGTCGCCCCTGAGCTCTCCCACTCTGAATATATAGCCGCCGTCCTTGGTGACGAACTCCGTACCCGGACGGGCCTCCCTTATCCTTTCGCAGAGCTCCGCGGTAAAAACGGGGGTCTCCCAGACGTCATAGCGGTCAAATATGCAGCAGAGGCGGCATTGAGCACAGGCCTCGCCGCTGAGTATCTCCTTCAGCATGGCAGGTCTCCTTTCGGTTCAATAAAAAGGGGCATTATAAAAATGCCCCTTTCCGATCACTTCTTGATCTTCTCGACAATGTCCTCGACCTTGTCCTTTACCTTTTCGATGTTCTCCTTGGTAGCCACCTTGCTTATCATATCTTTAGCCTTGTCGATATTGTCCTTGGTAGCGACCTTGGAAACAGTCTTCTCGATCTTCTCGTCGGGGAGGTCGATTCCTGTTTTCTTTTCAACTGCTTCTACTGCCTTTTTGATCTCCATAGGGGATACCTTCTTTCGTAAAAAATTGTACTTATATTATAGCACATTTTACAGAAAAAATCAACTGTTTTTTGTCCTTTGCGGCACTGCAACCGTAAAATCTCCGAAAAACAGGCAATTGCAACTACCGTGTGACAAATTGTAAAGCAGGGTTGCTTGTATGTAACCGCCGGAAATGATAGAATAAGACCATAGACCACGGGAAGAACTCCCCGGAAAAAACACATCGGAGGAAAACATATGATACTTGCAGACAAGATAATCGAACTCAGAAAAAGATCAGGTATGTCGCAGGAGGAGCTGGCTGAGAAGCTGGGCGTCAGCAGGCAGTCAGTCTCAAAATGGGAGGGCGCACAGTCCACCCCCGACCTCAACCGCATACTTCAGCTCTCGGAGATATTCGGAGTAAGCACAGATACATTATTGAAAGATACAGAGGAGCTCACCGCACCGTCCGCTCCCCCACAGGAGTCCGCCGAGACCGAGCCCCCTCTGCGCAAGGTATCCATGGAGGAGGCCAACGCCTTCCTTCAGGTCAACGAAAAGCGCTCTATCCGCACACCTCTGGGAGTTGCACTGTGCATTCTCAGCGTAGTTCCCACAATTGTCATAGAAAGCCTTGACAGCACCGACAAATTCAGCGATATGCTCGGAGCTCCCCTGCTTTTCATAATGGTCGCCATAGGCGTTGCCCTGTTCATAATCTCGGGACAGAAAATGAAGCCCTATGACTACCTCAGCAGAGAGGGTATCGACACGGAGTACGGAGTTTCGGGCATGGCAGGCGACAAAAAGTCCAAGTACACTGCAAAGCACACTGTATTCATCGTTATCGGCGTAATACTGCTGATATTATCATTCCTGCCCACCATGATACTTGACGTCGCCGCTCCCGACAGTGACTTTGCCGACGCTTTATCGGGCGCACTGTTCTTCGGATTTGTGGCTCTGGGAGTAGGTTTTCTCACTCATACAGGCATAATCATGGGCGGCTACAGGAAGCTCCTTGAGGAGGAGAACTTCACACGCAAGAGAAAAAAGCACAGAGACAGACCCAATCCTGCAATGACAATTTACTGGTGCTGCATAACAGCGGTATATCTGCTCTGGAGCTTCATCACCCGTGCCTGGGAGATATCCTGGATAATCTGGGTTCTGGGCGCCATACTCTGCCCCGTTATCGCCATCGTATTCAGGAATAAGGACGAATGATTGACATAAGTCCCCTTTCGTGGTATAATCAGCACGAAGGGGGACTTTTTATGAAAAAATACGACAATGATATGATGAACTACGACGAAAACGGACAATATCCCGATGAAAGACCCGATGCAAAGCAGGAGACCGCCGATGAACAGCCTGCCTTCATAGACAAGGTAATGAGTAAGTTCTACACGGCATTTTTGATGCTGTCCATCGTTTTATTTATTGTTTTTTCGCGCTCAAACGAAGCGGGATACATGATAGCGCTGGTGGTGGGACTGGATTTTGTGGTATTCGGAATAACTGCCATGATATCCGAGGGAGTGAAGAAACACAAGCTCAGTATCCCGTTCTTAGGGGTCACCATATGTGCCATCCTGGGCATGGCGGGAGTATGCGCATATCACAACGGCACGCACGATACCAGAAGCTTTCTCATAAAGCTTGGCATAATCCTGTTCTTTATGGCCTTCATTGTATCAGGCTCAGCTGTGATAATACACGAATATCTCAGCCAGAGGGGCAATGCAAAAAGATGCACATTTCCCGTCACAGCAACCTGTATCCATGCAGGCACTGCTACCTCTACCGTAAACGGAAAAACAAAGTGCTACTGTCTGCCCACATACGAATACACCTACGAGGGTAAGACCTACAGATCGAAGGTATCGAACGTAACTCAGGTCCGCTCAGAGGATATGAACTACGAAATAATGATAGACCCCGACCACCCGAAAATAGCCTATGACCCCGATTCGGAAAAGAGCTGGTTCCTTTCGGTGATATTCGGTACCCTGTTCGTGGCAATGCCAATTATAGCCCTGATAGTGATATTCGCATTCCTTGATTTCTGAATCAGGAATATTATCCCATAAAACAGACAATAATAAAAGCAGTTCCTTGCGGAACTGCTTTTTGCTTTATTATCTGTATCAGAGCTTGTTCTTCTCTTCCTCGATGAGCTTGAGGAGGTCGTCTACGGACATATCCGCAGCCTTCTTCTTGCGCTCGTTGCGCTCTGTCTTGCTGATGATATCCGAGATATCGGGAGTGCTGCTCTTTCTGGGCGGCTTGGGAGCTGCTGTTGAAGGAGCTGACTGGCTTCTCAGAGGAGTCGTCTTGGGAACGTCGTTCCTTGACATCTCTGCAAGCTGGCTCTTGGAGAGTATTCCCGTATTATCGCTGATAGGCTCGGCAGGTGCCTGCTGAGGAGTGCTTGTGGTCTTGATGTTGAAGGTGCCTGTGCGCTCAGCCTCTGCTGTCTTGCGGAGCATTTCCTCTCTGAGGGCGTCTGCTGTGGGAGCTGTAGACGATGAACCGCCCACGTTCCTTGCTGCGAAGGTACTCTCTGCGCTGCGCTGAGTCTTGAACTGCATGGTGCGCTCCTTCTCCTTCTGGTAGGGAGAATCGGGATTTACCTTCTTCTGGCTGAAGTTCTCGGCAATGGACATCTTCTTGCGCTCAAGCTCGTTGCTGGGCTGTATCTCCTGTGATGGCTCGAAGAGGGGATTTGCGGTCTTGTCGTGGATATTCTTCCTGCTCTCGGAGTCTGCTCTCTCCTTCTCCTTCTCGTCGTACTCGTAGAAGCCGAACTCGTCATCGTCGTCGCCCTTTGAGGAAGCGATCTTGGCTATGAGGAAGATGACCAGAAGCACGCAGGGGAGAACCAGAAGTGCAAGTATGCCCTTGATGCCGGAAGCGAATCTTATTAGTCCGCCGATCTCGCTGCTCTGGGTATGACCTGTGCAGAGAGCGGCGATCTTGTCCTTGGTGATGGGCTCCTCGCTGCCGATATTGGTAGCGTCGGCCGTAATGTATTTCTCCGTGCCGTCCTCTGCGGTAACGATGTCGTATATGCTGAGAACGTGGAGCTTTTCGGGATCAGCCGAGGGATATGCCAGAACGATATCGCCCTTTGCAACGGAGAGATCCTTTGCGTCGGGAGCTATGAGAGCCGCGCCCTTGGCCACATTATCGCCCATATTGTCCGATTCCTTGACGATATAGACGTAATTGCCGAATATTTTGGGAGTCTTGCCTCCGGAGAATGCAATGTTTACAATGATCGAGATAACGATCAGGATTATACAAAGTACGATCAGAACGAATTTAAGTACCGAGAAACGCTTTTTGTTTTCCATAAACCTCACCTTTTTCAATTTCTTTTGTTGTCATTTTTTCTACACTTTTTCTTTGCGGCTCTGTTTTTCGGAAACCGCTTTATATATTATATCACATATTATTACAAATTTCAAACATTTTCTAAGTTTTATCTTTTAAAAATATAGAAAATTTTTTCAAACCAAATTTTTTCGTGCATATACACAAATCACCAGCTTTTTATTTGTCTGTTCTGCACAATCAAAAAGCGCACCTTCAAGCCCTGTTACAACGGAGTTTTTAGCGATTTTCCGCAATATATAAATTTAGTGGACAAATATTTGTTGAAATATGCACTTGAAATCTCTTATAAATCATAGTATAATTATTGATGTATACCGCTTGTAGAATAATATCTCCCTGTTCCCCTATAGCTCGTAGTTATAGCGGGGAGGTGTTATACAAAGGGTAATAACGCCGCTCCTGCGGCAGAATGGAGATCAGATATGGCTACTAAAAAAGCAAATCCTCTCATGGACAGGATCAAGGAAGAGTTCCCGAGAAAGCTTCAGCTTTTGTACAGCGTTTCTCCCGAGGAGGCTTCCGATAAGCAGGTTTACCATGTTCTTTCCTCGATAATCGTGGAAATACTTGGCGCGAAGAGGCAGAGCTTCATCAATCACACCCACTCGGTGGGCGGCAAGCAGATCTACTACCTTTCAATGGAGTTCCTCATGGGACGCTCCCTCAAAACAAGCATCTACAATCTCGAGCTGGCCGACGGCATAAAGGCCATGCTGAAACAGTATGACATCAATCTCGATAAAATATACGAAAACGAGCCCGACGCAGGTCTGGGCAACGGCGGTCTGGGCAGACTTGCCGCCTGCTACCTTGACGGCCTTGCGACCATGGGCTTCCCCGCAATGGGATATTCGCTCTGCTACGAGTACGGCATATTCCAGCAGAAGCTGGAGGACGGCTGGCAGACAGAGCTCCCCGACAACTGGCTCCCCGGCGGCTCGGTATGGCTGGTGCCCAAGCCCGAGCTCTCCATAGACGTCCACTTCGAGGGCGACCTTCAGGAGTACTGGGACAATCAGTACCACTACATCTCCCATGTGAACTACAATACCGTTGTGGCAACTCCCTACGATATGTACGTTTCGGGATACGGCTCGGAGGGAGTATCCGTGCTGAGACTCTGGTCCGCAAAGGCCCCCAATTTCGACATGGAGATGTTCAACAAGGGCAACTACGAAAGCGCACTTGCCCAGAATTCCATCGCAAACGCCATCTCGAAGATACTCTACCCCAACGATAACCACCTGGAGGGCAAGAGCCTCCGTCTCCGCCAGCAGTATTTCCTCTGTGCGGCTTCAATAGGCGATATCGTAAACACACACATGAACGTTTACGGCACCCTCGAAAACCTTGCAGACAAGGTAGCTATCCACATCAACGACACCCATCCCACACTGGCTATCCCCGAGCTCATGCGCATACTCCTTGACGACTGCGGCTATACTTGGGAGAAGTCATGGGATATCGTAACAAAGACCTTCGCCTACACCAACCACACCGTTATGGCAGAGGCTCTGGAGAAGTGGGACGTTAACCTTGTAAAGTCCGTTATACCAAGAATATTCTCCATCATCGTTGAGATAAACAACCGCTACTGCGCTTCTCTCATGGAGAGAAACGGCGGCGACAGCGCAAAGACCACCCGTATGTCCATAATCAAGGACAACCAGATACACATGGCTACCCTCTGCGTTGCGGCTTCACACAGCGTAAACGGCGTATCCAAGCTCCACTCGCAGATAATCAAGGATTCCGTATTCCACGACGAGTACGAGAATACTCCCGATAAGTTCAAGAACGTCACCAACGGCATCGCCTACAGAAGATGGCTCTACCAGTCCAATCCCGGACTTACAAAGCTGCTGAAGGACACTATCGGCGCCAAGTTCATCAAGGACGGCGCAGAGCTTGAAAAGTTCCGCAAGTTCCAGGACGATGAGGAGGTGCTCAAGAAGCTCACCGACGTAAAGAAGGCCAACAAGGAAGCCTTTGCCAAGTACGTCAAGGGCAATTCCGGCATTATACTCAATACGGACAGCATCTTCGACGTTCAGGTAAAGCGTCTCCACGAATACAAGAGACAGCACCTCAATGTCATGAATATCCTTACGGATTACGCATATCTCCTCAATGACCCCGATGCGCCCTTCACTCCCAAGACCTATATCTTCGCAGCAAAGGCGGCTCCCGGCTATTATCTGGCAAAGCAGATAATCAAGCTCATCTGGGCTATCTCCGAGGAGATAAGGAAGAACCCCAGGATCAACCAGAAGCTCTCTGTAGTATTCCTGGAGAACTACTGCGTTACCCTTTCGGAGCACCTCATGCCTGCCTCCGACGTATCGGAGCAGATATCCCTTGCGGGTACAGAGGCTTCGGGTACGGGCAATATGAAGCTCATGCTCAACGGCGCCATCACTCTCGGTACTCTTGACGGAGCAAACATCGAGATCAAGGAGGCCTGCGGCGACGATAACATCGTCATCTTCGGCATGACCACTCCCGAGGTAAACGAGCTGAAGGCAAGAGGCTACGATCCTTGCAGCTACTACCACAATGACGGACGAATCCACGAGGCTATCGACCGTATGTACCACGGCATAAACGGCTGTACCTTCAACGATGTGGCAAACTCGCTGAAGGACAGGGATCCCTATATGGTTCTTGCAGACTTCGACAGCTACAGAAAGGCACAGCAGTATATCACAGAGTGCTATAACGATAAAATGAAATGGGCAAAAATGTCCCTTAACAATATCGCAGGCGCGGGTATCTTCTCGGCAGACCGCGCTGTAACGGAATATGCCGACGATATCTGGCATTTAAGGTGATCGGATAAAGAACATAAGGGGGGCGTTCATAACTGCGTCCCCCTTTTTCGGCGATACACAGTCTATAATCATTTTTAACGGAGTGTTTTTATATGAGACCTATCTATGACACATGGAATTTAGGCTATAAATCAATATTCGGAGCGGTAAGGCAGTTCGAGACCTGCCGTTTCACCATAAGGCTCCCCAAGGACATAAATCCCGACTTCTCCCCCGTGCTGGTGCTGTTCCGCACAGGCTTCAAGGAACGCTTTATCAGCATGAACGACGTCACCGAGGAGGAGGACTGCTTCGCCTATTCGGCTGAATACAACGCAAGATACGCCGACATACACTACTACTATTTCTCATACACCGAAGGCGGCATACGCCACTATATCAAGAAGATAAACGTCCACGAGGGCGGCCTCGACCACGGCGAGATGTTCCAGCTCACCGTATACAAGAGCCGCTATGAAACTCCCGACTTCCTCAAGGGCGGAGTCATGTACCAGATATTCCCCGACCGCTTCTGCAAGAGCGGCAAGCCCAAAGAGAATATCCCCAAGGGCAGAGTGCTCCGCGAGGACTGGGACGGCACTCCCTTCTATAAGCCCGACGAGCACGGCCATGTCTGGAACAACGACTACTTCGGCGGAGATTTCGCAGGCATACAGTCAAAGCTGCCCTACCTGAAAAGTCTGGGCGTGACCTGCATCTACCTCAATCCCATATTCGAGTCCCATGAGAACCACCGCTACAATACCGCCGACTACATGAAGGCCGATCCCCTCCTGGGCACCAACGAGGAGTTCGCCGAGCTGTGCAGAGAAGCCGAAAGCATGGGCATATCCGTCATACTGGACGGCGTATTCTCCCATACAGGCGCCGACAGCGTATACTTCAACAAGTTCGGCCGCTATCCCGAAGTCGGCGCCTTCCAGTCAAAGGACAGCAAGTACTATGACTGGTACTCATTCATAGATTATCCCAATACATACGAAGCATGGTGGGGAATAGACACCCTTCCCAACGTATGTGAGAACAACGAGGACTATACCGATTTCATATGCGGCGAGGAAGGCGTTCTCCGCTACTGGCTGGATATGGGCGCGGCAGGCTGGCGCCTGGACGTGGCGGACGAGCTCCCCGACCAGTTCCTCAATAATCTGCGCAAGTCCGTAAAGGGCTACGACAAGGACAGGATAATAATAGGCGAGGTCTGGGAGGACGCCTCCAACAAGGAGAGCTACGGCGTAAAGCGCCGCTACCTTCTGGGCGATCAGCTTGACTCTGTTATGAACTACCCCTTCCGCGAGGCAATAATCAGCTTCATGAAGGGCGGAAAGCCCATCGACTTCATCAACTCCGTCATGACCATAGTGGAGAACTACCCCAAGCCCACCATAGATGTGCTAATGAACTTCGTCTCCACCCACGATATCGAGCGTGCCATAAACCGTCTCGGCGGCGAGAACTGCGACGACAAGAGCAAGGACTGGATGGCGGAAAAATGGCTGTCCGAGGAGCAGTACGCCCACGGCAAGGAGCTCCTCAAGGCCGCAATGGCGCTTCAGTTCTTCCTGCCGGGAGTTCCCAGCATATACTACGGCGACGAGGCAGGACTTCAGGGCTACAAGGACCCCTTCAACCGCCGCTGCTATCCCTGGGGACATGAGGATCAGGAGCTCATCGCCTATGTTTCGGAGCTCAGCCGCGTAAGAAAGACCATACCCAACATGAAGGACGGAAGGATATACTTCGTCATCAACGAGAAGGAGGTCCACGACAGCCGCCTCATCGGCTTTACCCGTCAGGGAAAGAAGCTGGACTATATAATCTTCGTAAACAGGAGCGGCGACACGGTAAAGCTGGGCAATATGAGCGGAATACTGTCCCGTTTCGAAGACTTGCAGCCATTCTACGGCGAGTTCATGGACGATACCGTAACCGTAAAGCCCTACGGCTATACCATCATCAAGGCAAGATTTGTAAAGTAGATCAGCACAGGGAGCACTGTGTGCGGCCGATATGATTGACATAAGTCCGCCTCTGTGTTATACTGATAAAAAACATCTGAAAGGACTCCGACATGGATAAGCCCGAAATACTATATATGGTAGTTCCGTGCTACAACGAGCAGGAGGTGCTCCACGAGACTGCGGAACAGCTGAAAAACAAATACAACGCCCTGATGGCTGAAGGACTTATATCAAAGGAAAGCCGCATCGTATTCGTGAACGACGGCTCCTCGGATCAGACCTGGGGCATTATAAGAGAGCTCCACGAGACAGAGCCGCAGCTGTTCTCGGGCATAGACCTTGCCCATAACAGCGGACACCAGAACGCTGTCCTTGCAGGCCTCATGACCGTCAAGGACATCTGCGATATGTGCATCACCATGGACGCCGACCTCCAGGACGACGTTGATACCATAGATGAAATGGTGAAGAAATACTACGAGGGCAATCAGGTGGTCTACGGCGTAAGGAGCGCAAGGGATACCGACAGCTTCTTCAAGAAATCCACAGCCGAGGGCTTTTACAAGTTCATGAAGCTCATGGGCGCTGATGTGGTGTACAATCATGCGGACTTCCGCCTTATGAGCAAAAGGGTATTGCAGGAGCTCTCGGGCTTCAGGGAGGTCAACCTGTTCCTCCGCGGCATGGTGCCTCTCATAGGCTTCAAGAACTGCAAGGTGTACTACGAGCGCCATGAGAGAGCCGCAGGCGAGAGCAAGTACCCGCTGAGAAAAATGCTGTCCTTTGCCATAAACGGCATAACCTCATTCAGCACAAAGCCCCTGAAGCTCATAACAACTCTGGGCTTTGTGATGTCGGTAGCCAGCATACTTGCCTTTATATGGGCGTTCATCGCCAAGATAGGCGGCTTCACCGAGCACGGCTGGTCAAGCACCATATGCTCCATATGGCTCATAGGAGGCTTGCAGCTGTTCTGCCTGGGAATAATAGGCGAGTACATAGGCAAGATATACGCCGAGGTCAAGCAGAGACCGCGGTATATAGTCGCGGAGTTCCTCAGCGACGCGAATGAAAAAAATAAGGAGATATAACAATGGACTCTTTAATGACAAGTATTGAAGGATTTCTGTCACATTACTGGGCTGTTATCCTATTTATCATCGTACTGATAATACTCATAAAAGTAAAGCATAAAATAAAGAAAGCCATCTTTTTTGCAATACTTATCGGAGCCGCCCTGTTTGCATCGGGCGTTACCATCTTCAATTTCAATTAGACAGGCAGCGCAGTTTATCTGCGCTGCTTCTGTTTTTTAAGCAACGTGAAAGTTTTATTACTCTTCCGTCACTTATGTTGACTTACGGTATCCACCGGCCTATAATAGTAGTATACTACTGTAAGGAGGGCTTTATCATGGCTCAGGACGCAAAAAACAAAAACAGCTCCGTACTGATACCCGTATTATTGACAGCGGCTTTCATATTTGTCATACTGCTTTCGGTATACGGTTACTTATACCTCATTCCCAGAAGCACAGAGGAGTATTATCACCGCCTTGTAAGCAAGTTTTACGTCAGCGCTTCCATGGAAAATGCCAAAAAGGCCGCCCGCCTGTCTGTCAGGATCGCAAGGGCAGGCATAGCAGTATTCGGAACTGTAGATGTACTCGCCGCAGTGGGCTCCTTCCTTTGTATCAGGAAAATAAAGAGACGCGGAAGCGCCGCTATTGAGCAGTAATATCATGGTTTTCCCGCCGAAAGGCGGGAAAAACCTTAAAAAGCGTCCCAAATCATGATTGCTCTTGACTTTTTCGGGCGTTTGCGGTAAAATATAAGTTGACTATTAATAAATTAAAGCGAGGTTGCTTATTATGCTTAAAAACAATGAAAAAGTAATGGACAAGATAGTTGACCTTTGTAAGTCAAAGGGCTTCGTATACCCGGGCTCCGAGATCTACGGCGGTCTTGCAAATACATGGGACTACGGTCCTCTCGGCGTTGAGCTCAAGAACAACATCAAGAGAGCATGGATGAAGAAGTTCGTACAGGAGAACAAGTACAACGTAGGCCTTGACTCCGCTATCCTCATGAACCCCCAGACCTGGGTGGCTTCCGGACATATCGGCGGCTTCTCGGATCCTCTCATGGACTGTAAGGAGTGCAAGACCCGTCACCGTGCAGATAACCTCATCGAGGACTTCGACGGCACAAACGTTGCAGGCTGGTCAAACGAGCAGATGATGGACTACATCAAGGAAAAAGGCATCGTATGCCCCAACTGCGGCAAGCAGAACTTCACCGATATCCGTCAGTTCAACCTTATGTTCAAGACCTTCCAGGGCGTAACAGAGGACAGCAAGTCAGAGCTCTATCTCCGTCCCGAGACTGCACAGGGCATATTCGTAAACTTCGCTAATATACAGAGAACTACCCGTAAGAAGGTACCCTTCGGCGTTGCTCAGGTGGGCAAGTCCTTCCGTAACGAGATCACTCCCGGAAACTTCATCTTCCGTGTTCGTGAGTTCGAGCAGATGGAGCTCGAGTTCTTCTGCAAGCCCGGCACTGACCTTGAGTGGTTCGACTACTGGAGAAGCTACTGCAAGAACTTCCTGCTCTCACTGGGTCTCAAGGAGGAGAATATCCGTCTCCGCGACCACGATCAGGAGGAGCTCTGCTTCTATTCAAAGGCTACAACAGACTTCGAGTACCTCTTCCCCTTCGGCTGGGGCGAGCTCTGGGGCGTTGCCGACAGAACCGACTACGACCTTACACAGCACATCAACACCAGCGGAAAGTCCCTTGAATACTTTGATCCTGAGACAAACGAGAAGTACATTCCTTACGTTATCGAGCCCTCTCTCGGCGTAGAGAGACTCTTCCTCTCAGTGGTCACAGAGGCCTACGATGAGGAGGAGATAGTTTCCACCGACAAGAACGGCAACGAGAAGAAGGAAACAAGAACAGTTATGCACTTCCACCCTGCTCTCGCACCCTTCAAGGCTGCTGTGCTTCCTCTTGTAAAGAAGCTCACACCCAAGGCTGAGGAGGTATACGAGATGCTCTCCAAGAAGTTCATGGTAGACTTCGACGAAGCAGGCACTATCGGCAAGAGATACCGCCGTCAGGACGAGATCGGTACTCCCTTCTGTATCACATACGACTTCGATACACTTGAAAAGGACAACTGCGTAACAGTCCGTGACCGTGACACAATGCAGCAGGAGAGAGTTGCTATCGACGATCTGGTAGCATACCTCGAAGCTAAGATGACATTCTGATTGCAGGGAACGCCGTTCCCGGAGTTCCGCAATTCAAAAAAAGGACGCCCGATGGGCGTCCTTTTATTATTTCGTAACCTGTCCCTTGCGGTATCTGCCGAAGAATATTCCGTCATCGACGTATTTATCAGCCTGTGATACCCACATAGGGAATTTTCCCGTAGCCAGAGCCGTCTGACCGTTGAGCATTCCCGTGTGGAATGAGATATGCCTGAATTGTCTGAGCACAAGCTCCATGCGTGTATGCTCGCAGTTTTCGGGACATTCATAGAGCATTTCGTCCGTGAGACTGTCGATGTAATCGAGAGTCTTTTTCTCAACAGCGTCCAGATATTCAAGGAGCTGCTCATCGGAAAGCACTACAGACGCAGGATTATCGGGATTGTCCAGCCCCTCCTCGTGGAAAGGCGGTTCATCGTAAACGCAGGGATTTATGAACCACTTGTTCGCCGAGTGTATGGCGTGATATGCCCAGCGCCAGCAGGGAGCTCCGCAGCAGAGAGCATTTCTGTCGTAAGTTCGCAGTGAAGTCCTTATGTTCATAAAGTTAGGGATCACCATGTCCTTGATTATCATGCAAAGCTCGTTCATAAATATCCCTCCGTTTTTTTTTTATTTGCAGGCAGATAATATCCGCCCTGTACATGATAATTCTGTATAAAACAGGGGCTGCCCGTCGGCAGCCCCTGATCGCTTATCAAAGAGTGTCTATGATATCGAGAGAGTGCTCCTCGTTCATAGTTCTGCACATCTCGATGAACTTGTCCAGCGGAATGTTCTTGAGCTGCTTGTTTCCGCGGATATTGATAGAAATAAGGTCGTTTTCAGCCTCGTTGTCGCCGATGATGACAACATACGGATCCTTGTAGTCCTTGAAGCGTCTGATCTTGTTCTTCATGTTGTCGTCGGTGTAGTCCACCTCTGCTCTGATGTGGTTCTTCTTGAGGAGGTCAGCCACCTTCTTAGCGTAGTCGTTGTGATCTGTTCTGATAGGAACGATACCTACCTGCATCGGTGAGAGCCAGAAGGGGAATGCGCCTGCGAAGTTCTCGGTGATGATACCGATGAATCTCTCGAATGAACCGAATATAGCTCTGTGTATCATTACAGGCTGCTTCTCGGAGCCGTCGGAAGCGATGTACTTCATCTTGAAGTTCAGCGGGAGCTGGAAGTCCAGCTGGATAGTACCCATCTGCCACTCACGACCGATAGCGTCCTTCATCTTGAGGTCTATCTTAGGACCGTAGAATGCGCCGTCGCCCTCGTTGAGCTCGTATCCGTCGGGACCGTACTTCTCCTCAAGTATAGCCTTGAGGTCAGCCTCTGCCTTGTTCCATACGTTGATATCGCCCATGTAGTCGTCGGGACGTGTGGACAGCTCAGCCTTGTACTCCAGACCGAAGGTCTTGTATATCTCTGTAGCGATATCCATGATATCGTTTATCTCGGAAGCTATCTGCTCCTCGGTTACGAGGATATGAGCATCGTCCTGTCTGAACTGCTGAACGCGGAAAAGACCGTTGAGCTCGCCTGACTTCTCCTTGCGGTGGATAACGTCTACCTGATTGAATTTAAGGGGCAGCTCCTTGTAGGAACGCTGCTTGTTCATGTATACCTTGATAGCGTTAGGGCAGTTCATAGGCTTAGCGCAGTAAACCTCGTTGTCCTCCTCGGCAGGGATAACGAACATACCGTCCTGATAGTGATCCCAGTGACCTGATGTTACCCAGAGCTCCTTCTTTGAGAGAACAGGGCCGGATATTTCGGTATAGCCGTGATCCTCGTGAACGCCTCTCCAGTATTCAAGGAGAGCATTGAAGAGCTTCCAGCCTCTCGGGAGCCAGTAAGGCATACCGGGAGCAGTGTGGTCGAACATGAACAGAGCCAGCTCCTTGCCCAGCTTCTTGTGGTCGCGGAGCTTTGCTTCCTCTACCATCTTGATATATTCGTCAAGCTGTGCAGCCTTGGGGAATGCGATAGCGTAAACACGGCTGAGCATCTTGTTCTTCTCGTTTCCTCTCCAGTAAGCACCTGTGCATGAAAGGAGCTTGAATGCCTTTACGGGAGCTGTTGTCATAAGGTGAGGACCTGCGCAGAGGTCAACGAACTCGCCCTGCTTGTAGAATGAGATAGGCTCGCCCTTGTCAACGTGCTCCTCGCAGAGCTCTACCTTGTAGGGCTCGTCCATTTCCTTCAGCTTTGCAACAGCCTCAGCAGGAGAAAGCTCAAACTTCTCAAGCTCAAGGTCCTCCTTGACGATCTTCTTCATCTCAGTCTCGATCTTCTCCAGCTCCTCGGGAGTGAAGGGCTTCTCAAGGTCAAAGTCATAGTAGAAGCCGTTGTCGATAGCGGGACCGATAGCCAGCTTAGCAGTAGGGTAAAGTCTCTTTACAGCCTGTGCAAGGATATGGGAGGCTGTGTGCCAGAAGGTCTTTTTGCCGTCGATAGAATCGAATGTGCATACCTCGAACTGGCAGTCGCTGTCGATGACAGTGCGGAGGTCGCTGACCTCGCCGTTGATCTTTACGCAGCAGGCAGCCTTGTAAAGTCCCATGCCTATGCCCTTGACGATCTCTGCGGCTGACTGTGCAGCCTCGATCTGACGTACACTGCCGTCAGGAAGTGTTAAATTGATCATAATGATCTCTCCTTTGAATAATAATATTTATATGAATTTATTTTTCACTGAATAATTCATCGTTTTCCCGGTTTATCGGGTTGTTTTCGATATAATCCCATGCGCTGCGATATTCATGTCCATTCCGCAATACACGGTCATAAAACGATTTTTGCCAGACCTTAAAACCTGCTTTTTTTGATACATCACCTTTGAATTTATTTATGATGCTTCCGACTATAATCGAAACCTGTCAATCGATGTTCTTTTCTAACCGGCCTGTCCATATCAATCGGCCCAGCCGGTTATTTCAAACAGCTCGCCGAAGAGCTCCACATGGACGTAATTCTCCATATAGCCGTCATCGGTGCCTGTCTCGAAGCAGACCACTGTCTCCTCCTCGTCGATATCGACGTAGACATTCCTCAGCTTCAGCAGCTTTGCAAGAGCCTGTGCGTTTCCGCCCTCATAGAAGCCGTCGTCGATAAGCATAGCTGCTATGTTATCCCTGCCGCCGTCCAGCCGCACCAGCTTTTTGGCTATATCCGAGAGGTTGCTGATGATAGTTTCCTCGCTTTCGGTATAAAAGCGCACCGTCATCATCTCGTCCCACAGCTTATACGGCAGCTCATAGGCCTCCTCCTGCTGATTGTACATGATATTGCTCACCCTATCACCTCCCGAAGCGATATAACAAAAAACGCCCCTGAAGCCTGTATTAAGGCATAAGGGACGATAGTTCACCGTGGTTCCACCCTGATTCACACGGAGAAGGCTCCGTATCTCAAGTGCTCTGTAACGGGAGCTCCCGACGCTTATTGGGCGCACTCAGAGGCGGTGTGCTGTATATCCTTTGCCGTGCAGCCTTGCACCGAACGGCTGCTCTCTGTAACGGCTGGGGAAAAGCCTTCCTCATCGACGTTTTCAGGAATATTGTAAACTTATATTAGCACAGATTTTACTATTTGTCAAGAGGTAAAGGAATGAAAACCTGATCTTTTCCCGATTTTCCGCAACGGATTAAACAGTCTGTTGAAACTCACGTTAAAAACAACAAATAAACGGGTTGAAATAGTTTAAAATATGTGGTATAATATTAATAAGTACACCATGTGCACTGTCCGGAGCGTATCCTGACCTCAGGGGGACTGCACAGGCAGGCAGCACAGGCTGCTCCAGAACAATAAATCATAAGGAGATATACATGAACATAGATATAGCAAGAATAAATCAGGGAATAGAAAAAGACCCGAAGGAATATGTAAGATCGGTAAATGAGGACTACCTCTACAAGCTGACAAAGATAGTTGACGATATAGCGGAAAACCGCAACGAAAAGCCTGTTGTGCTGCTTTCGGGGCCCTCCGGCTCGGGAAAGACCACAACGGCCATGATGATAGAAAAGCTCCTTGACGAGCGCGGACACGAGACCCACACACTCTCCATGGACAACTGGTTCTGTCCCCTTACAGAGGCGGAAAAGGCTCTTGCCGCAGAGGGCAAGATGGACCTTGAATCTCCCCTCCGCGTGGACAGCCAGCTCCTCAATCAGCAGATAGAGGCCATAAGCGCCTGCCGCGAGATAGAGCTGCCCAAGTACAACTTCAAGACCTCAACACGCACGGGCTCGGGTAAGAAATTCAAGCGCAACAAGGGCGAGATAGTCATATTCGAGGGCATTCACGCTCTGAATCCCTCGGTAATAACCGTTCCCGACAGCATGATAAGCAAGATATACGTCAGCGTGAGAACCAGGATATCGGGCGACGGCATACTCCTCCACCCGTCCAGGGTACGTCTCATGCGCCGCATGATAAGGGACAAGAACTTCCGCAAGCGCTCTCTCCGCGAGACCATGAATATGTTCCACAGCGTTGAGGCAGGCGAAAACAAGTACATAATGCCCTACAAGTACCGCTCGGACTACGATGTGGACACCTTCATGTCCTACGAGCTCTCCGCCTACAGGAACGACCTGCTCTCACAGCTGGAGGAGATGCTGGACGTTCCCGAGATAGCCGAGTCAGTAAAGGTTCTGGAGCAGCTGACTCCCCTGAGCAAGAAGGACATTTCCCCCGACTCGCTCATCTGCGAATTCATAGGCAACGGACAGTTCAAATACTGATATAACTCCATAAGGGATAGGAGACTGTATATGGAATACATGGAAAACCGGGAGCTTTCATGGCTCAAATTCAACAAAAGAGTCCTTGAAGAGGCAACTGCGCCCGAAACGCCGCTGCTGGAAAGGCTCTCTTTCTCAGCTATATATCAGAGCAACCTTGACGAATTCTTCATGGTCAGGGTGGGCTCTGTCACCGATAAGACCAAGACCGAGGCAAAGAAAAAGGACAAATTCTCGGGCATGACCCCTTCACAGCAGCTGGACGCTATCTTCACCGCTGTCCGCAGGATGCAGCCCTCCGTTGAGGAGGCTCTCCGCGCCACCATGAAGGAGCTGGCGCCCTACGGCTTTGAGCACGTTACCTTCGACAAGGCCACCAGAGAGGAGCAGACCTTCCTGGAGCTCTACTTCAAGCGAGAAATAAAGCCCTTTATATCGGGCATAGTGGTAAACGACGCCCTGCCCTTCCCGTTCCTTGTCAACAAGGAGATATACGCCGCAGTACAGCTCAGCGCAAAGAAGGGCGTATCCATAGGTTTAGTCCCCGCCTCCACAGGCCGCTCGGAGCGTATAATCCATCTGAGCAGCGACGGAAAGCGCTTTATACTGGAGGAGGAAGTGATACTCCGCTTCGCTCACCTCATGTTCAAGAACTACAAGGTCATGGACCGCGCCCTCATAAGGGTTACAAGAAGCGCGGATATAATGGCTTCCGGCAGAGGCCCCGAATTCCGCAGACGTATGGAGGAGCTGGTGGACAAACGCCGCAAGCTGGCCCCCGTGCGCCTTGAGATATCCGACGTTTTCAGCCGCAACGCCCTGGACTACCTCTGCAAGAAGCTGAAGCTGAAAAACGCCAGTGTTTTCATTTCCCGCATACCCCTTGACCTTTCCTATCTGTACACCTTGCAGGAATACGACGAGGACCCGAAGCTCCACTACGTCCCCAGGACGCCCAGAAAGCCGGCGGCTCTTTCGGACACCAGACCCGTATTCGCACAGGTCAAGTCAAAGGATATACTCCTCAGTTTCCCCTTTGAGTCCATAAACCTGTCCTTCATAAGGCTCCTTCAGGAGTCCGCCAACGACCCGAAGGTCACTTCCATAAAAATAACCCTCTACCGTCTCGCAAGGAACAGCAAGGTCATCGACGCCCTCTGCACTGCCGCTGAGCAGGGCAAGGAGGTGCTCGTCATGATCGAGCTCCGTGCCAGATTTGACGAGGAAAACAATATCGAATGGTCAAAGCAGCTCCAGGAGGCAGGCGTAAAGGTCATCTACGGCCCCAAGGAGTACAAGGCACACTCGAAGCTCCTGCTCATCACCCGGAAGGCACAGGGCGGCGGCTTTGACTACGTTACCCAGATCGGCACGGGCAACTATAACGAAAAGACCGCCTCGCTGTATACCGACCTCATGCTGCTCACCGCAGACAGGGACATCGCCGCCGACGCAGAGGCCGTATTCGCAGGCCTCGTAAACGGCACCTTCGTGGAAAAGACCAACAAGCTCCTTGTGTCTCCCCTTGCGCTGAGACCCCAGGTGCTGGCTATGATGGATCAGCAGATTGAAATTGCAAGGTCAGGCGGAAAGGGCTATATCGCCGCAAAGATCAATTCGCTCAACGACTCCGCCATAATGGAGAAGCTGGTGGAGGCGTCACAGGCAGGAGTAAAGGTGGAGCTCATCGTCCGCGGATTGTGCTGCCTTATCGCAGGAGTGCAGGGCTATACCGAGAATATCACCGTCCGCAGCATAGTGGGACGATTCCTCGAACACAGCCGTATCTTCATATTCGGCACCGACGGACCCGACCAGAGGATATACATCGGCTCTGCCGACTATATGAGCAGGAACACCATACGCCGCGTGGAGGTGGCTGCCCCCGTGGAGGACGAGCGCCTGAAAAAGCGTATCCGCGAAATGTTCCGCGTGCTCATGCGGGACAACGTCAAGGCAAGGATAATGCTCAGCGACGGAAAATATATCCACGAACGCCGCAATGCGGATACTCCCCTCAATTCTCAGGAGTATTTCTACGATGAGGCCTACAGACGCCTTGAGGACAAGACCGCAAGACAGGAGCAGCTCCGCATAAACCGCGAAGCAGGCGCCGCAAGGAAAAAGACGGCAAAAAAGCCCGCAGCAAAGGCTAAAAAGCCCGCAAAGTCTGCATCTGCCAAAAAGGAGACCACAGTCCCGAAGAAGCGCGGAAGAAAAAAAATGTCCTCATAAGTCTTTTATATGTGAAAAAGCAATAAAACACTTGAAACTTTGCTGATTTTATGATATAATAACTGGTATACTCTTTAAAGGGTATATGCGGCAATAAGTTTTTTGAGGTTTGGATAATGATTGGATACTATAGCTATACGGTTATACTTACATATATGAGTCTCATCTCGTCTGTTATAGGTATGTTCTTTGCAGCAGGCTTCGGCGGGATGGATCCACACCCCGAATACGCCATAATATGTCTTATGGTGTCGGGACTCTGTGATATGTTTGACGGAAAGGTCGCCCGTACAAAAAAAGACCGCACTGAAAGCGAGAAGAAATTCGGCATACAGATAGATTCCCTCTGCGACGCTATCTGCTTCGGAGTCCTTCCCGTGGTCATAGGCTACTCAGTTGGCATGAGAGACTGGATAGACCTGCCCATACTTGTGCTGTTCCCTCTCTGCGCCGTGATAAGGCTGGCCTACTTCAATGTGGCCGAGGAGGAAAGGCAGAAAAAGACTGCCGAGAACCGCAAGGTGTATGAGGGCCTGCCCGTTACCAGCGTAGCGCTTATACTGCCGCTGCTGTACAGCTTCCACAAGGATATCGGCGACTGGTTCCCCGAGGTCTACGGCGGCGCTCTCCTGCTCATCGCCCTCGCCTTCATCACCAGGTTCAAGGTCAAGAAGCCCAGTATGAAAACCATGCTCTGCTTTATCGGAGTAGGCGTGGCGGAGCTGATTTGGATGCTCTACAAGACCAAAACAAGATGATAATGAGGGCTGCTGCACACTGCGGCAGCCCTTTCATATAATACTTCATGCCCATGAGGGCAGAATATAAGGAGCTGCATATATGAACAAAATGATCTGCTTCATAACAGCTGCGGCAGCATTTGCGTGCTGTGCCGCGTCCTGCGGCAGCAGAAGGGTCTCCACGGACAATGTTTCGGTGCTGCTGGAAATGCGGAGCAACAGATCGGTCGAGGACATTTCCGCGGAAATGGCAGGAGACTGGGAGAGGACATCTCTCACTGTCAACGGAGAGCCCTCTGATTTCGTCCCCGATAAATTCACCTTCACCGACAACGGGAACGGCACCTTCTTCGACACACAGGGCGGACTTCACCAGATAACGTGGCATATAACCGACAGCGGCGGTATCACCATAACCTATGTGGAGACCGACGAGACCACCCCCGCCTATGAGCTCAGCGACGGCGTGCTTACGCTGACCGAGGATATCCCCGAGGGCGTCCGCGAGATATGTATAACAAAGAAGACAAAGGCCGACAATAAGGAAAACGACAATAAGTAAGGGAGAATACCATGAAAAGAATAATATCTGTCGCTCTGGCAGCTGTGATGCTCATGTGTTTCACAATTGGCTGCGGAGCAAAGCACGATCCCAAGTATGTGGGAAAGTGGGAGGCCTCCGAGATGATGGTGGACGGCCAGAAATACACCGATATGCTGGGACTTCCTCTGGCTGCGCTGTTCAGGTTCGATATCAAGGCCGACGGCAAGGTTGAGTGGAACTCCCCTGTAAACAATACCATTATCCAGAACGCCAACGAGAATGTGGAAATAACCTGGAAGGAAAAGAAAAAGGCCAAGGATACCATAGAGATCAAGGTCGCGGATGTCACAGGCAAG
This sequence comes from uncultured Ruminococcus sp., assembly GCF_947301925.1. Taxonomy (GTDB): domain Bacteria; phylum Bacillota; class Clostridia; order Oscillospirales; family Ruminococcaceae; genus Ruminococcus. The sequence goes on along the minus strand of NZ_CAMYUE010000005.1, from coordinate 81,458 downwards.
AATCCCGATAATACAATGGACATGGTATACCGCGACGGTATGCTGGTAATAGAAGAAAACGGTTCATACATCAATCTTCATAAAGTCGACGAATTCTCTGAGATCGACCCCAAGGACGTAAATGCGGCAGCAGGAGTTATCCAGAATTTCGGCGGCGTCAACTGACAGGAGCAGTATATGAAAAAAACATTTTGCTTTTGCATGGCGGCAGCGCTGGCAGTATGCAGCTGCGGCTGCAGCAGCGTAAAGAAATCCAAGGTAAGCAGCTCGGAGCTTGTGGCTGAATCCACGGCTCCGGTAAACAATACCGCAAGGAAATTCATTGGCAAATGGGAGTCATACAAGGCCGAGATAATGGGCGAATCCTATGAGGAGGACTACGCAGGCTTCCCCCTCAGCGCAGTCATGAAGCTGGAGATATTCGAGGACAATACCGCCACCATCTCCAACGCCCTGAATCCCAGAGGCAAGGAGAGCAATGCCGGTGAATACAAATGGAACATAACCTCCGACGGCAATACCGATACCCTCCACATACTCAGCGAGGACGACAGGTACGACTGTACAATAGAGCAGGGACAGATGATAGTTACCTACGGCGACGCGGACAGCGGCACTCAGCTTTTCCTGCTGAAGACCGATAAGTTCACCGAGCCCGAATCCACTACGGAGGCAGGCCTCGACAAGGTGGATTTCAGCAGATTCATAGGCAAATGGGAGTCTGAGGAGGTCACCTCCGACGGCGTCACCTATGACGATATGCTGGGAGAATACCCTGTGAACGTAGGCTTCATGCTGGAGATAAAGAGCGACAATACCGCATCTATGTCCCTTTTCGGCGAGGAGCTGGACTACAGCTGGGAGCCCGAGAAAAAGGATCAGCTCTATATGTGGGGCGATTACGAGGGCTTCACCATGAATATGGAGGACGAAAAGCTCATCATCAACGACGAGAACGGCCTTATAGTAAAGCTTCACAAGGTCGATGAATTCACGGAATATGACTTCTCCGCGGCAGCCGACTCCGTCCCCGACGACGACATCATACTCTATCCGCCTGCTCCCGAAGCGACCACCTGACACACCGCAGCCCGAAAGTGTTTTTTCAGCGCTTTCGGGCTTTTTACCGCCCTCCGGGGCACATGATACATTTGACTTTTCCCGCAGGGAATGGTATAATTTATGTAAGTATGGACTTTTTTAAAATATAAAGGAGAGATACTATGCACAAGGAATTTTTAATGGGTAACGCCGCTATTGCAAGGGGCGCCATAGCGGCAGGTCTGAACCTTGTTTCGGGTTACCCCGGTACCCCCTCCACGGAGGTGCTGGAAACCACTGCAAAGGCCAATGACGGCTCGGTATACGTTGAGTGGTCGGTAAACGAAAAGGCCGCCATGGAGCTCGGCGCAGGCGCTGCCTACTGCGGAGCCCGTTCAATGGTCACCATGAAACAGGTAGGCCTGAACGTTGCCTCTGACCCCCTTATGAGCCTTGCCTATATCGGCGTAAAAGGCGGTATGGTAATACTGGTGGCCGACGACCCGGGCCCCATATCCTCACAGACCGAGCAGGATACCCGTCATTTCGCCTCTTTCTCGAAGCTTCCCTGCTTTGACCCTTCATCGGTGCAGGAGGCCTACGACATGATACAGGAGGCCTTTGAGTATTCCGAGAAATACCATACTCCCGTGCTTTTCAGGCCTACAACGAGAGTCTGTCACGGCTATGCTTCCATAGAAGTAAAGGACAGGGAGGAGTACAAGGTCAACAAGCCCGAGGGCTTCGTGAAGGACTCCTCAAAGTGGGTCATTTTCCCCCGTCTTTCCTATAATGCACATATACATATCGAGGAGCGCAATGCGGAGCTCTCGCAGGTATTCTCGGAATATGAGAGAAATATCATCACCGAAGCAGCCGATAAGGGCTGCCGTAAGGGTATCGCTACCCACGGCATAAGCTATACCTACACCATGGAGGCTCTCCGCGGAAAGAGCGCACCAAGAGTATTCAAAGTATCTACGCCCTTCCCCTTCCCTGAGCAGGCTGCGGTGAAGTTCCTGGAGGGACTGGACGAGGTGCTCTGTATCGAGGAGCTTGATCCCATCATCGAGCGGGAGCTCATATACATCTGCGGAAAATATCACCTGAATACAAAGATACTGGGCAAGCTCACACATAATGTAAAGACCGCAGGCGAGAACACCTGCGCTACCGTTGCCGCAAATATCGCGGAATTCATGGGCTGGGAGAAGCCTGCTGCCATTGAGGCTGAGACTCCCCCCGCACTTCCTGTAAGACCTCCCGTGCTCTGCGCAGGCTGTCCCCACAGAGCTTCATTCTTCGCCGTAAAGGAAGCAATGAAGGGCAAAAAGACCGTATTCTGCGGCGATATCGGCTGCTATACACTGGGTAATGCAATGCCCCTTGATATGGTGGACACCTGCCTCTGCATGGGCGCAGGCGTGAATATAACCCAGGGAATCGGCAAAATAGAGCCCGACACCAGCTGCTTCGCATTCGTGGGCGACTCCACATTCTTCGCATCGGCTATAACAGGCGCTGTGAACGCTGTATACAATCAGGCGGATATGACACTGGTAGTTCTTGACAACTCCACCACCGCCATGACAGGTCATCAGCCCCACCCCGGCACAGGCCGCACCATGATGGGCGAGGTAGTTGAGAAGGTAAGCATTCAGGAGGTGCTCAGGGGCGTAGGCGTCAAGACCGTGGAGACCGTGAACCCCCTGGAGCTTGACAAGGCCATAGACACGGTAAAGCGAGTTTCCGCCGAAAAGGGCGTGAAGGCCATTGTGTTCAGGTCGCCCTGCGCTGTGCTCATCAAGGGCAACAAGCCCGCTGTTATCGACAGCGATAAATGTACATCATGCAAGAAGTGCATAAAGACCCTCGGCTGCCCCGGCATCGTACTCAGGGACGGCAGGGTAACAATTGAAAATTCGCTCTGTACGGGCTGCGGACTCTGTTCACAGGTATGTCCCTTCGGAGCTATAGGAGGCGGCGAAAATGCAGAGTAACATCCTTATATGCGGCGTGGGCGGTCAGGGTATCGTCCTCACGTCAAAGCTCATCGCGGCAACAGCTATGGAAAAGGATATGCCCGTTATGAGCGCCGAGACAATCGGCATGGCTCAGAAGGGCGGAAGCGTTTTCAGCTTCCTGAGACTGGGCGACGATATCTACTGCCCCATGTTCCCCGAAAAGACCGCCGATATAATCATCGGCTTCGAGCCTGCGGAGGCTGTCCGTATGCTGCCCTATCTGAAGGAGGGCGGTCAGGTGGTAGTCAATACCCACCCCATAATGCCCGTAACAGCTACCCTCAGCGGCTCGGACTATACAGGCAGCGAGATGCTGGACTATCTGAAAAGAAACGTGAAGAACGTTGTTCTCGTTGACGGCACAAAGGCCTGCGAGGAGATAGGCTCCCCAAAGGTGCTGAACATGATAATGCTGGGAGCGTCGGTGCGCAACGGCATACTTCCGTTCTCAGTTGACGACATAGAGGACACCATGAAAAAGACAGTAAAACCGCAGTTTGTAGAAATGAACTCAAAGGCGCTGCGATATAGCCTATAATCGAAAGGAAAGAAGAAAAATGCAGATCACTCAGAAACAGCTTGACCTGGTCAACGACCGTATAAAGGCTCTCGTTGAGGCAGGCAGCTTCTACGGAAAAAAGCTTGCAGAGGCAGGCATCACTCACGTTGACACTCCCGAGGACTTCACAAAGCTCCCGTTCTCCGAGAAGAAGGACCTCCGTGACGCCTATCCTCTGGGACTTATGACAGCTCCCGAGGAGGAGATAGTCCGTATCCATTCATCTTCGGGAACTACGGGCACTCCCGTAATAATCCCCTATACCGCAAAGGACGTTGACGACTGGGCTGTTATGTTCAAGCGCTGCTACGAGACAGCAGGCATCACCAATATGGACAGGATACAGATCACCCCCGGCTACGGCCTCTGGACAGCAGGTATCGGCTTCCAGAACGGCGCCGAGAAGCTGGGAGCTATGGTAATACCCATGGGGCCCGGAAATACTGACAAGCAGCTGGAAATGATGCAGAACCTCAAGAGCACCGTGCTCTGCTCCACTTCCTCCTACGCACTCCTTCTTGCCGAGGAGATCGAAAAGCGCGGCATAAAGGACAAGATACACCTGAAAAAGGGCGTTATCGGTTCAGAGCGCTGGAGCGACAAGATGAGAGAGCGTATCCACAATGAGCTGGGTATCGAGCTCTTCGACATCTACGGCCTCACCGAGATCTACGGCCCCGGTATCGGTATAAACTGCCCCGGCGAAAAGGCTATGCACTACTGGGACGACTTCATCTACATCGAGATAATCGACCCCAAGACAGGCGAGCCCGTTCCCGACGGAGAGCAGGGCGAAATAGTCATCACCACCCTGGTCAAGGAGGGAGCTCCCCTTATAAGATACAGAACTCATGACCTGTCAAGGATAGTTCCAGGACAGTGCAAGTGCGGCCGCTGCTATCCGAGAATAGACGTTATCATGGGACGTACCGACGACATGATGAAGATAAAGGGCGTAAATGTGTTCCCCAGCCAGATAGAGGAGGTACTGGGCTCCTTCAGCGAGATATCCAGCGAGTACCAGATACGCATTTCTCACCTTGACGGCAAGGACACAATGCGCATCTATATCGAAGCAAGCGGCGATCACGACTGGGCTGCCCTCAGCAAGCGTATCGCAGAAAAGGTAAAGAGCAGGATAGGCTTCACTCCCATCGTGAAGGTAGTCGAGGTAGGCGTGCTTCCCAGAAGCATGAAAAAGACCGCCCGTGTTATCGACGAGAGATTTGACTGATACAAAAAAGCTGCATGGTATATACCATGCAGCTTTTTTGAATTTAAACTTAAAATACACGTCAAGGGGTCGCCTATGGAATCCATTTCATGATATCATGTTACTGTATACAGCTTTGTCACGGTGCTGTAGGTAAATACTCCGTCTACAGAGCCGTCTATGGACTTCATCTCCCACTGGACGTCCTCCCTGCCCAGAAAGTACACACTGTCATCAGAGCTGCATATATTCGTATACAGACCCTTATCGCATACGGGATAGACAAGTCCCAGATCGGGCATTATGCAGTATACAGGCATAGTGAAGTTAGCGTTCCTGTTGCCGATGAATATCATGCCGTTGCAGTAGGCGCACTCGCTGCCCATATCGGTAACGTCGGAGATGTAATGCTCCCTTTTCTCTATATCATAGGTGTGGAGCTTGTTTCCCGAACGTATGATGAAGCGTTCCTTGTCCGCATAGACTATGCTGCCGTTTGAAAACGTCAGCTCTACATTGTAGTATTTATTGTCCATTTCAAGGCGGCGCTGTCCGTTCGGCCTTATAAGGTACGAGGGCATTCTGCCGTATTTACCGCTGGCCGCAGTCATGACCGTATTCTCGGGAACGTCCCTGTCTTCCCACCTGACGAACTCCCCCGAATCGGTGTCGAACATATACATGACCACACTGTCGGCGGCGATATTGTTGGATACATCAAGGCAGATGTCTCCCGTGCCGTTCCGGTAGATATATGCGTAGTCGCCCTTTTCCTTCTCCTCGCATCTGTAAACCTCGGTAAGCTGCGGATCATAGATATCAAGCTTATATACTGCCGTGGCGTTATGATCGGCAGAATCCACGGCCGAGAAAAGAACGTATCTGTCTGTGAAGAACCTTCCGTCACAGCGGACAGCCGTACTGTCCGAGGACCAGCTGTATACCTCCTCAAGAGCTCCGCTGTCCATATCATAGCTGAACAGCGACCAGTCATAGGCCACACCCACCATATTGGGATAGGATACGTCTATAAAGCAGTTCCCGTCTTCGATATAGCAGCCTGTGGCATATCCCTTTACAGGCTTGTCCACACATCCGCTGTAGTCGTACAGCAGATCGCCGTTATAGCTGAACATATCCGTGTAGTAGGCGTCTGCGTTCTCCGCCCTGTTGCATACGGGGAGCTTCTCACCGAAATCAAGGCCGCTGATGTCGATACAGCTCACATCTACGGGAGCCACGGCGTCGGGATAGCTCAGGGACACGTTTATGGCATTGAAATGCTCGTCGCCGTACTCTCTTTTTAAATCTGACGTATCAATAATACTCTCGTGAGTGTTATATATCGGGGGATCACTGCTGACTTTTTTGCTTGTCCCCTTGCTGTCCTCACAGCTCCAAAGCGAGGCCGATAAAACCGTTATCAGCGCCGCCGGAATAATTGATCTGCTATTCATTCTTTTCCTCCGCAGTATACCAGTAATAGACAACTTCATGATCGGTAAAGACCATATATGTATTTCCGTTTTCATCGGTCTCGGTAGACTCTCCCGTGCTGTAGGAGGTCATGAAAAGCACGCAGTCACTTTTGGAATTATACATATTTCCGTAGTTGATGTGTGCCTCGCCCGAGCCTACTCTGTCAACGGGGAAGGTAAGTCCCAGCTCGGGCATTATATAATAGGCCTTGCCTGTATTTCCGCCTGAATATACCAGCACGCCTTCGTCCAGAGCGCAGCACATACTGCCGTAATTTGAAATATCAAGGACATAGTGCTGCAATGACGCAAGGTCGAACACATGGAGCTTGTTGGAAGTAGAGCCCGCATAGTCGCCGTTGGTGACGCTGAGTATCACCCTGTCTCTGCCTGCATATACCGTAGTGAAATTAGTTATGTCCGTATGCAGCCTGTATTCGTCGGTGACAAGGTCGTATTTCCGCGAGCCCTCGGGCTTTTCCTTATACGAGATAAGCTCGCCGCTGACATCGGGGAGAGCCTTTGTTCCCCACGTTGATGTGCCGTTATAATCGCTGTTATCGCTGCTTTCATATACGGAATAGAGCTCATTCCAGCTTCCCGTTGCGAAGTCGTATTCGCTCATGGAGATATTGCTGCCACGCTCTATATAGAAATCCACGTTGTTATCGGAATACAATATCTCCCCGGGCTGCGGCTTATAATCCTTGTCAACGGGCTCTGTATCCCGTGTGATTCTTCTGACGATGAGCTTGCCTGCGTCGTTTGGGAACAGGTTGTCGGAATACTTCCTGCCGCTGCCCTCAAGTATCTGTTCAAGCTGTCCGCTGCTCTCGTCAAGGCGGAATACGCCGTCTTCTGCGGTATTCACGAATATCTCACCGTTAAGCGTGCGTATCTCCAGTATATCAAAGCCCTTATCGCCGTCGGAATGGCGGAATATCTCGGTAAGCTCATCTTTGTCCACGTTATAGCGGTATATTGAGCACTCGTGACATTCATCACACCATTCATCGTAGATCACATTAAGATATGCCACCGGGCCGTCCACCCATATATCGCGGATAGTTCCCTCCTCGGGCTCTGTAAGACTTTCCTCCCAGCCCCTGACGATCTCGTCCATATCGTATACATACCCGTCGTTGGGATCAATACGTCCGGTCACAGATTCAATATACCTGTCGCGGTATTTCTCGTCCTTGCAGGGAGGTATCCTCTCGCCCAGATCAAGGTCAGAGGCCATGAAGCTGCGGCTCACCAGTGGCAGAGGACTGTCCGTGATCTCGGTATTGACATTTATGGTATTGAATTCCTCTGCGGAAAACTCTCTGAATTCGCTGACAACGGGCTCCGGAACTGCGCCGTACTCCGTAACGGGCTCCGATACGGCGGGCATTGATGACGTCTTGCTGTCCTTCTTTTCGCTGCATGAAAATGTACCTGTCAGCAGTACAAATGCTGACATCAGACATACTATCTTATTCATATTAGTGCTCCTTTCGGAAGTATTCTATAAATAAGTGATTTCAGAGGACAAAAAAGACGAAAATATCTTGTGTTAAAACAAAAAAATATTACTCCCCTTACTCCTTATTCTACACGTTTTCCATCCTGCTGTCAATCCCGGGACTTCATGAAAAATCCCCAAATCGCCCCCTGTTACAGCAGTTTGTTTTATAATTTATCTGAAATTTTTGTGAAAAAACTGCGGAAATTTGCATTGATCCCGTTTTTGTGGTATAATATTATGATACATACGCTAAGAACCAAACGATACATTATTCCTGTAGGAGTTACAAATGAGTACTGAAACTATAATGAAATACGATTCTCCCGCTGAGAGCTTCGGTGAAGCTCTGCCTATCGGAAACGGACGTATCGGCGCTATGATCTGCGGTACACCCGCAAACGAGTCCGTTACTCTCAACGAGGACTCTGTGTGGTCGGGTGGCCTGCGCCACCGTATCAACCCCGATTCCGCCGAGGGCTTCCGTGAAGCAAGGGCTCTCCTCAAAGAGGGAAAAGCCTCTGAAGCAGAGGAGAAAGCATTCCCGAAAATGCAGGGCGTCACTCCCGATATGCGCAGATATATGCCTCTCGGTCAGCTGAAAATAGACCTGGAGCTTGGCGGAAAGGCAAGGGAATACTCCCGCAGCCTGGATATCGGCAGCGCTGTGGCGGACGCTTCATTCACCGTGAACGGCGTTACCTATACCAAGGAATACTTCATATCCGCTCCCGACGAGGTCATGGTGGTGCGCATATCCGCATCCGAGCCAAATATGGTCTCGCTGTCATGCTGCATAGACAGTCCCGAGGACCGCTGCGACGACAACAGACCATGCGCAGAGAATATGATCCTTTTCAGCGGCGGCACAGGCGGTGCCAACGGTATACTCTATGCGGCCTGTCTGGGCGCTTCGGCAAAGGGCGGACAGATAAAGACCGTGGGCAGCAGGCTCTGCGTAAGCGGCGCCGACGAGGCTGTGATAATACTCTCTGTGAGAACAAGCTTCTACAGTCAGAGCTATATCGAGTCCGCCGAGGTGGACACGGAAATGGCTTTGCAGTGCGATTATGACGAGCTCTACTACCGCCATGTCAACGACTACCGCGAGCTGTTCGACCGCGTGGAGCTGTCTCTCAGCGACAACAGCGAGGAGGAGGATATCGCTCTCCTCAATACAGCCGAGAGGATAGACCGACTCAAGGGCGACGAGCTGGACAACAAGGACTGCCGCCGTCTTATCAACGATAACAAGCTCTTTGAGCTTTACTTCAATTTCGGAAGATACCTGCTCATATCCTCCAGCCGCACAGGCACCCAGCCTGCAAATCTCCGCGGCCTGTGGAGCGAGCCCGACGCTCAGTCCGATGACGGCAGGTACGTCCTCAATGTCAATACAGAAATGTGCTACTGGGCAGCCGAGAGCTGCGGCCTTCCCGAATGTCACCTGCCCCTGTTCGACCTGCTGGAAAGGGTCTGCGGCAACGGCAGAGTCACCGCCAAGGAGATGTACGGCATAGATAAGGGCTTCGTGTGCCATAACGATACCGACATCTGGGGAGATACCGTCCCCCAGGGCGAGGACAGGACAGCAAGCATATGGCCCATGGGAGGCGCATGGCCTGCCCTCCATATCTTCGGGCACTACGAATACAGTCAGGACAGGGACTTCCTTGCGGAGAAATACCATATCCTCAGAGAAGCTGCGGAATTCTTCCTGGAATACCTCACCGAGGACGGCAGCGGCAGACTTGTAACGGGTCCGTCGGTGTCTCCCCAGAATACATATACCGACAAAAACGGCAGCAAGGCAAGCCTCTGCATGGGACCTGCCATAGATACACAGATACTCACCGTACTCTTTGCGGACGTCATAAAGGCTGCCGCCATACTGGGCAGGGACGATGCCTTGGCGGAAAAGCTGAAGGCGGCTATAGTAAAGCTCCCTCAGCCCCAGGTGGGCAAGTACGGACAGATCATGGAATGGTCGGAGGACTACGACGAGACCGATATCGGTCACCTGTATATATCACAGCTCTTCGCCCTGCACCCTGCCGACCTCATAAGTCCTCACAGGACGCCTAAGCTGGCTGACGCCGCAAGAGCTACGCTGGTCCGCAGGCTTATCAACGGCGGCGGACGCACGGGCTGGAGCTGCTCATGGGTAACGAATATGTGGGCAAGGCTATGCGACAGCCTTATGGTATCGGAAAACCTGAAAAGACTGCTGTCGCACTACACAGCTCCCAATATGATGTCATCAAAGCCTGCCTACAGCATCGACGGCAATCTGGGCGGCACCGCTGCCATAGCGGAATCGCTGCTCCAGAGCTGCGGCGGAGAGATATACCTTCTCCCTGCACTGCCTGCCGAGTGGAGCAAGGGTCACGTTTCGGGACTCAGGGCAAAGGGCGGCTTCACCGTGGATATATACTGGATAGAGAACAGGCTCAGCCGCGCTGAGATATACTCCTCAGCGGGAGGAGAGGTCCGTCTCAGGACAGACGCTGTGGTAAGCATAAACTGCGGCGGCGACACAGTAAACTCACGCATAGAGGACGGCGCAGTGGTATTCACTGCGGAAAAGGGCAGGAAATACACAGTAAATGCCTGATTTAGGAGGAACAAATGGAAATTCGCAGGATCATCGCTCTTGCTGCCGCCATGGGAGCTGCCGCTTCCGCTTTTTCGGCGTGCAGCAAAAGCAAAAAGGCTTCGGTGACGGCATCTGTGCCTATAATCGAGGAGACCACGGCTAAAAAGACTACCGAGCCCACTACTACTCTGCCTGTGGAGACCTTCCCCGATTACCCCGTCACCTTCCCCGAGATAGAGAAGAAGGAGTCGGGCAATCTGTACGAGGCCGAAAAGGGTGAGCTGAAGGGCGGCGCAAAGGCTGCCGCAGACCTTCCCGAATTCAGCGGAGATGGCTATGTCACAGGCTTCGGAGACAAGGGAGAGGCCTCCGTTACATTCGAGGTGGACGTGCCCAGCAATCAGCACTATGACCTTTCCTTCAACATCTCGGCAAAAAAGGCTGTGGACTGCCGCCTGACACTCGGCGATCAGCAGCTGACGGTATTCAGGACAACAGACAACGATCAGTTCACATATATCACCATATACGGCGTTTTCCTCACCAAGGGAAAGCAGAAGCTGACTATCACTCCCGAAAACGGCGATATATGCATAGACTATCTGAAAATAGAGAACAATACCTCCCTCAGCGATATAAGCTACGACGCCAGCGGAGAGCTGGTAAACAAGAACGCGGGACAGTCCGCAAAGGAGCTCATGAGCTTCCTCTCCGACAACTACGGCAAATACATCATCACGGGACAGTACGCCTACGGCGGCGACAACTCCGAGCTGGATCTGGTCTACCGCACTACAGGCAAATACCCCGTCATACGCTTCTCAAACCTTGAAGTCCCCCGCGAGAGCTACGACGACAGCTATAAGGAGATAGACGCCGCCGCAGAATGGTACCTGAACGGCGGTATCACTTGCGTGAGCTGGTTCTGGAAGGCGCCCTCCGATAAAAAGAGCGGCGTCCGCACGGAGGATACCGATTTCGATATCTCAAGAGCCGTCACCGAGGAAAAGATAGCGGAGCTCACCGAGGAGGAGCTGAGAGAGCTTTACAGCAAGGGCAATATTTCCCGTGAGTGCTACGGCCTCATACTGGATATAGACAGCATGGCAGGCCAGCTCACATCTCTGAAAAACAGGGGAGTCCCCGTGCTGTGGAGACCCCTTCCCGAGGGCAGCGGCGACTGGTACTGGTGGGGCGCAAAGGGCGCTGCGGACTATAAATGGCTGTGGCAGCTCATATACGACCGCTTTACAAAGTATTTCGAGCTGGACAACCTCATCTGGATATGGAACGGCCAGAGCGAGGCCTCTCTTGTGGACAAGCGCACCTTCGATATCGCTGCGGTAGACCTCTATCTCAGCGGCGAAAAGGACTACGGAAGCAAATTCTATGAGGAGTTCGCCGCCGTCCAGAAATTCGTGGGCAGCGACAAGCTCATCGCCCTCAGCGAGTGCGGCAGCGTTCCCGATATGGATACCGCCTTCCGCGATAACGCAGTGTGGTCCTTCTTCGGTGTATGGTACGGCAAGTACGTACAGAACGAAAAGGGCGAATATTCAGAGGAATTCACCAGCAGGGACGCCCTTGTAAGGGCATATAACTCCGACGGCGCCCTGACTCTTGACGAATACCGCAAAATGAGAGGCTTCGAGCCCGCGGAAGGCTCCGACGGATAAGGAGGATATCCTTTATGTACGAAGATTTTACGCCTATAAAGCCCGATACCGACGCTCAGGCAGAGCTGCTGGTGAAAATGCTCCATGAGGTGGAAAGGAACGACCACCGCGCCACCAGCTTCAGAATGTGGGACACCCTTGTGCTCACTCCCTTTTCTCATCCGGAGGATATGTTCCTCTTTATGGAGGACGACTTCGCTTTGCTCAGCACAGACAAAAGGAGCTTCACCGAGCTGAGGAAAGAGGCTCAGAAGGCGGCGGAGAAAAAGTACGGTCCCAAGGGCAATGTGACCCTTGAAAAGATATACGACATATTCGCAAAGCTCAGCGGCATCACTCCCTCGGGCAGGGAAAAGCTCATAAACCGCGAGTGCGACCTGATACATCATTTCGCATTCCCCAGACATACGGGAAAGCTGCTGTTCGACAAGGCAAAGGACTGTAAGAACAGGATAATCATCACCTCGGACTCCTACTATCCCCGCGACGTCATCGTGAAGATACTCTGCGACTGCGGCTACGGCGGATATGACTCCCTTGTAATACCCGAGGAGCATAATATCCCCGATTCCGCAGAAACGGGCTTTCTGGATATCGTAGTGAAGAAATCGGGGGTAGATGCCTCGAATATACTCCATATAGGCGGGGACTTCGGCAGAGATGTTGAAGCGCCCATAGTAAGAGGCATGAGAGCTCTTATGCTCCAGCCTGTAATGCCCCTTATGGTAAAGTCGGGAAGGCTCCGCGGCTTTATCGAGGAAAAACACCTATATGATATCGAAGATAATAAGTTCATGGCCCTGAGATGCGCTTTGGCGCTGTATGCGGTGTACGGCTTCGATATCCCGCAGAACAAGCAGCCAAAAAGCGATTTCTGCGGCGATAAGTATATGCTGGGCTTCATCGTGCTGGGACCGCTGATGTTCATTGACGGCTTTTCTCCCGAAAACGAGCTGCAATCCGAGCTCATTGCCGCCATGGAAAAGGATAAGGATATATCCGGCGGCAGACATGATTTTGAACAGATGATATACCATCATTTCGGGGATTTCATCGGGAAATACGGCGGCGAAGGCTGTCAGCTGCCGCTGGAATTCATCGAAAGATTCAGCTATATCGGCGACAGGAACAATATACTCCCCCATTTGTCCGAAAACGGCAGAAAAATATGGGGAAAACCCGCGGAAGAACCGAAGCTTGCTCCCGTGCATACAAAAGCAGTCAAAAAGAACCCCCTTCAGAAGCTTGCCGACAGACTTTTCCCCGAAGGCACAAGAGTCAGGGAGATGTCGGAGGGGATCCTGACAGGAAAAAAGAAGAAATGATACGCTTTTTCTGTCATTATCTTCCTTTTGCGACGGCCTGTTCCGACGGCATTTTTTCACCGTAACAGCATATTGCATTTCCCGAACAAATATTGCCTTATATCACATAATACTTCGTTGCAGCCGCCTTTTGCCTTGTGTTATCATAAGAAAGCGGTCATAGACCGTCAAGCAAAAGGAGGTATAAACAATGAATAACAAGGTAAAGGTACTTATCGGCGACGACTCAGCCGAGATCGGAGTGAGCACTGCAAACAAGCTCCGCGAAAAAGGAATGTATGCGTATACAAGGCGCAGGGACTGCGGAATCATCCTGGAGTCTGTCAGGAAGGATCCGCCCGATGTTGCCGTGCTGGATATTTCTTCCCAGAACGGAGACGTCATATCGTTGATGAAAAGCGTAAGGGAATCAGGCGTGAAGCCCCCCGTCTTTATCATCACCTCAGCCTATGACAACGAGTTCATAGAAAGACAGGTCATGGAAAACGGCGCTTCAAGATTTATGCTGAGACCCTACAGCGCAGACGACCTCTGCACCGCTATCAATTCATCTCTCGGAGACAGAGCAAACAGCTTCAGCGACGATATGGAGGTGGTCATCACCGACATGATCCATCAGCTGGGCGTGCCTGCTCATATAAAAGGATATCACTACCTCAGAACTGCTATCCTTTACTCTATCAAGGACAAAACTCTCCTTGACAGCGTTACAAAGCTCCTCTATCCCACTGTGGCAGGTATATACGATACCACCTCGTCAAGAGTGGAACGCGCTATCCGCCACGCTATCGAAATAGCCTGGGACAGAGGCAATGTGGATACCCTTAACTCATTCTTCGGCTATACCGTGGATACGGGCAAGGGCAAGCCCACAAATTCGGAATTCATCGCGCTTATCACCGATAAGCTCAGACTGCGCTACAAAAGCACTCTGAAAACTTACTGATGACGTATAGGCCGTGATGCTTCCGAATATATCTTTATATGATAATATTATCCAAAGGAGGATCAATCATGGCTTTTACCAAAATCGACATCAGCGAGCTTTCATTCAATCCCTTCGATAAGATCGGAAAACAGTGGATGCTCCTCACAGGCGGGAACAATACCGGCTTCAACACCATGACTGCTTCATGGGGTCAGCTGGGCGTTCTCTGGAACAAGAACGTTCTCACCTGCTACATCAGACCCACCCGCTATACCTACGGCTTCGTCGAGGAGGGCGAGTGCTTTACGGCTTCATTCCTCGGCGAGGAATACAGAAAGGCACTTTCCTTCTGCGGCTCTCATTCGGGCAGAGACTGCGACAAGGCTAAGGAGGCGGGGCTCACACCTGTTGAGATAGAGGGCTGTATGGCCTTTGAGGAGGCTGAGCTGGTTCTTGTGTGCCGTAAGCTCTACAGCTACGACCTTCAGGAAAGCGGATTCCTCACAGATGACGGTATCCCCGAAAAGTTCTTCAACGGAGACGCCTATCACAGAGCATATATATCCGAAATAGTCGGCGTATATGTGAATAAGTGAGCTTTTTCGGTCAAAACTATCCGCATAAAACCTACTCAGACGCTACCAACTATTTTTCTAATATACATCGGAGGGAATATGAATTTTAATGATATTTTGAAGGATATTGCAAAAAAAAATGGCGTATCAGAAGCTGAAGTCAGGCGCGAGATAGAAAAATCTATCCAGGAGGCCTGCAAGGACCCAAAAAATCCAATAAACAAGATCGGTAAGGGCCGCGTTCCCACTACCGAGGAGGTCATGGAACACGTTCTTAAAGAGGTCGCTAAATCACAAATGAACTGACATACTCTGTGCGGATAGAAAAGCCCCCTGCTGCCACGTTCTGGCGGAGGGGGTCACTTTTTTATGTTTTTCTCACTAATAAAAAACAAAATCCCCTTGCAGACCGTGAGTTGTCCGCAAGGGGTTCATTTCTTATATGATCAAAAGACCTTATTCAGCAGAGTTGAGCTTCTTAGCGAGCTGTGACTTCTTTCTTGCAGCCTTATTCTTGTGCATAAGACCCTTTGCGCAAGCCTGATCAACTCTCTTGATAGCAACCTTGATTGCCTCTGCCTTGTCAGCAGAACCAGCTGCTACAGCTGCGTCAGCCTTCTTGAGGATAGTCTTGAGATTAGACTTTCTTGCCTTGTTGGCAGCAGCCTTTGTTGCATTGACCTTTACTCTCTTCTTTGCAGACTTAATGTTTGGCATTACATTACACCTCCTTGATTTATGCAGACCGTATAATCGTCCGCATTTTACAGATAATAGGAGCAAACACGGGTTCATTCACTCCCGACAGCTGCAACGCACAGCTGCCATACTGAGACAAATATAATTATATCATTTTTCCACACTGTTTTCAATAGCTAAAAGTGAAATAAAACTAAGAAATATTTTCCACAATTAAAGCAAAATGCACAATATGGAGGAATATATGGATATCCGAACCGATCTTGCCCTTGAAAGCATATCTCCCGACAGCCTGCCCGAAAGCGTTCACATCTCCACAAGGGGAAAGGCTTTCCGCATAACGGAGATAATCATTGACGATGACAGCTGCCTCGAGTCCCTCGGCAAGGGCAGGGGCAGATATATCACCCTTGAGGGGCACAGTCTCAGCCGTTTTTCCGACGACTATCAGAACATGGCTCAGGAGCTTGCACATGAGCTTTCCGCTCTGCTCCCTGACGGAGAGATACTGGTGGCAGGTCTTGGAAACAACGATATAACTCCCGACGCCATAGGCCCCCAGACTGCCGCAAAGGTACTTGCCACGCGGCACCTCAGCGGAGACAGCTCCGAGGAGGACTTCTTCTCATCAATGCGCAGAGTCAGCTCCTTTGCAGGAGGTGTCATGGGGCAGACGGGCATCGAGACCGCCGAGATTGTCCGCGCCATATCTGCGGAGCTTCGGCCTGCTGCCATTATCGCCGTGGACGCTCTGGCCTGCAATGATATCAGCCGTCTCGGCACTACCATACAGCTGACTGATACGGGCATATCCCCGGGAAGCGGCGTTTCCAACCGTCGGAAGGAGCTCTCGGAAAAGGTCATGGGGATTCCCGTCATCGCTGTAGGAGTTCCTACCGTAGTGGATATGCACACCATTGTGAAAAGTCTCACGGGCAGAAAAATTGACGGGGAGCTGCCCAATATGATGGTAACTCCCCGTGATATAGACCGCCTGACGGAAAGAGCCTCACAGCTCCTTGCATTCGGCATAAATCTTGCATTGCAGCCAACTCTCACATTTGAGGACGTAAGAGGGCTGTTTTAAAATTCATAATTCATAATGCATAATTCATAATTATAAGTGATATCCGCATAAAAATTCTGACGTCAGCTTTTCACGTTCAGTTAAAAAAAGTGCTGTAAGCGATGTACGAATATCGATCCTTATAACTGTAAGCAAGCTTGCGAGCGGCAACGTGGCAAGGCAGCGCGGGCTCCGCGCTACCACATAAATTCCACATCGGGAGCTTTTACCATGTTTATCCCGGGCTCGGGCTGTGAGAGCTGCTGCTCCTTTTCTTCTCTGAGTATAGCCTTTGCAAGCTCCTCAACCTCCACTATCTCGTGGAAATAGTCGTTTATAGGCTGCAATGCCTTAAATACTTCAACAGCATGTTCTGCTATTTTTCGGGAGAAAAGCTCTGCTGGATCGCTGACTTTTGTATACAGGCTAAGCCCCTTTTTGATGAAATACGGCTCAAGCTTCTGATCGGGGCAGGGCTTTTTCCGTTTGTACTCATCACCGCCGAGAGTGAGCCCGAAGTTTTCAACAAGTCCATCGACCATGTTGATAAACGGCTCGGAGTCTTCCAGAAGGCCGCTGCGGAAACGCTCCATAACGGCGGCTTCGGGCTTGGATATACGGAAGCCGAACTCCGCTCCCTCGGGAGAGAGCTCGAAATAAAGGGTGGGAGTCTTGTTCCAGTACCAGGCGTCATAGCGGACATATATCCACATGGTATCTCGGTAGTGGAGATAGGGAGCGAAATTCTCGTCGCGGTATATCCTGCCCACCTTGTACACCATGCCCTCTGTATCTGCAAATGGAGTATAAAGCTCCTCACCGAGAGCCTTCATGGGCTCGAATATCTTTTCGGTGTAGATCTTTTTTCGCGGCTCGAACCAGTCCTTATTGTTGTTGTGTCTTATACCAAGCAGGAATTCCAGCGCTTCCTGAGAAAAACCTTCAAACATATTATTTCCTTTCGTAAATCATAATGTGTACCTGTAGGGGAGCCCGCCCTCGGGCTCCCGCCAAAATAATTACGTTCCCCGCGGGAGGGCGAGGGCGCCCTCCCCTACAGATATTCTAATCACTTAGCAATGATTTATTATATCACAAGCTGCGACATTATTCAAGCAGGTACAACTTTTAACCAATTTTTTACAGCAATATCGTCCTAAATATATTTCACACAGGGGTGGAAAAGTTTTCAACATCCTGTTGAAATGGCTGTGGAGTCATATGTTCGATTGTTGATAACTCTGTTGAAAGAGTGGAAAACAACGCAGAATTAACTTTCTGGAAGTTCTTAAAAGTTGAAAACCATGTGGATAATCAGGGAAAATGAGTAAACAATAAAAATACGTTGTGGAAAACAACTCCACAACAATTTACTGTAAAGGATATGATTTGTATGAAAAAGCTTTTAGCAATATGCTCCATATTTTTTACCGTTTGTGCAACTCTCACAGGCTGCGGCGATAATAACGACGGACATTATACGGACGACGGAAACGGCGCTGTCATAGAGGACTCCACAGCTGATAAAAAGTACGAAAGCACTGCTGACAGAGACGACAAAACCGTCAGGGATCACGTCAGGGACGCAGCCGACGGAGTAGGCGACGCAGGCAAGGATATCGTTGACGGCGCAGGCGACGCGGGCAAAGAAGCCATCGACGGCGTAAGGGACGCGGCTGATGATATCATCGACGGTCTTGACGGCGACAAGGAGCACGACACCACCACAACTCACAGAAACGACCGATAAAAAAAGGCGGACTGATAGTCCGCCTTTTCAACATTTATATCCCGTGTGTGGAAAATCAGCCGCAGAGCTCCACTATAGCCTCTGCCATAAGCTCCGCATTCTTCAGCAGGTCGCCCAGCGTTATGAACTCATCGGGACTGTGCATACGGCAGTCCGTATCGGGAAACTCCGCACCGAAGGCAACTCCGCCCACTATCTCATGGACGTAGGTGCCGCCGCCGATAGCGATACAGCATCCCTTATAGCCTGTCACGCGCTCATATACGCGGAGAAGTCCCTGCACGAAATCGCTGTTTTCGTCGGTGCAGTGGGGCTCCACGCCCTCGCAGCTGTCAACGGTAAAGCCCGAGCTCTCCAGCTCGTAGGTGATGATGTCCCTTATCTCCGCCTTTGTGCGGTCAAGGGGGAAGCGAATGTCAATACCGCCGCAGATACGGCCGTTTTCCGTGTTGAGCATGGACAGCACACAGGTCATATCTCCCGATACAGGGTCGGCAAAGCCGAGACCGCAGTCCTTTCCGTCATACTGTCCGTGAGGGAAAAGCTGGGCAAGCTCCTGAAGAAGCAGGTTTTCACCGCTGTAGCTGTCAAGGAAGAGAGTTATGGCGTTATCACCCTTCCATGGGGTGGAGGCGTGGGCAGATACGCCCTCATATACGGCCTCCTCCTCGTCGCCGTCCTCATTACGCATATTCACCGTGCAGAACTGGGGGACTGCATTTATCACCGTTCCTGCCTGTATGTCCAGTATCTCGTCATCGTCGAAATCCGACGAGAAGTAAACTCTCAGCATACCCTTTTCGGCATTGATAACGGGGTACTCCCCGTCGGGAGTGAACACCATGGGAGGCAGTTCCCGTTTTTTGCGGTAGTATTCCATATCAGCGGAGCCGTTCTCCTCGTTGGTGCCGAATATGAGACGGACGCCCTTTTTCAGCGGTATACCGAGCTCCTTAACAGCCCTTGCTGCAAAGAGAGCCGCTACTGCGGGACCCTTATCGTCTATGGTGCCCCGTCCCACAAGCTTGTCGGTGTCCTCCTCATAGCGGAGCACAAAGGGATCTGTAGTCCAGCCGGCGCCCACTGGCACAACGTCAAGGTGGGTAAGTATTGCAAGAGCAGGCTCTGTTCCGCTTATATCCGCAGATCCCGCATAATTATCCACGTTATCTGCGGACAGGCCGTACTCCGCGCATTTTTTCAGCATAAGTCCGAGAGCCTCCGCAGGCTCCTTTCCGAAGGGCATACCCTCCTCTGCTTTTCCCTGTATGCTGGGTATGGCCACAAGCTGTGCGAGAAGGTCTGTCATTTCCTGTTTATGGGCTTCAAGGTATTTTCTGATCTCAGTCATTTCTGCCTCCTGTAGTAATAATAAAACGCAAAAAACCGCAGTAAGAGTACTGCGGTAATTTGCGTGTACACAACGTCTCCCGACGCTGTGTACCAAGAAAGAAAGGATAAATATGAAAAGAATTAATCAGTTGACAATAGCCTTTTCAGTTTCCTTATCAAAGATGTGGATCCTGTTGGGATCAATAGCAACCTTGATGTCATCTCCGGGTCTTGCTGTTGATCTCGGGCTTACTCGTGCTGTGAGCGGGATACCTTCACAAAGGAGGTAGAGGTATGTCTCAGCACCCATCATTTCTGTAATTTCAACATTTGCGTCGATAACGCCTGTAGAAGCATTTGAGAGGTACATTTCCTCATCGTGGATAGACTCGGGACGAACGCCGAGGATGATCTCCTTGCCAACGTAGCTGCCCAGGTCCTCATTTACCTTGGACTCGGGAACGATGATCTGGTATCTGTTGCCTCTGCCGTTTGTTGCGCCGAATTCAACGATGAACTGGCCGTACTCTTCCTTCAGCTCAGCGTCGATGAAGTTCATCTGAGGTGATCCGAGGAAGCCTGCAACGAACTTGTTTACAGGGTTCTCATAGAGGTTCTGGGGAGTATCGATCTGCTGAACGAAACCGTCCTTCATACATACGATTCTGTCACCCATTGTCATAGCCTCTGTCTGGTCATGAGTTACATAGATGAAAGTAGTACCCAGCTTCTTGTGGATCTTTGCGATCTCGGTTCTCATCTGAGCACGGAGCTTAGCGTCGAGGTTTGAGAGAGGCTCGTCGAGGAGGAATACCTTAGGTGAACGTACGATGGCACGACCGAGAGCAACTCTCTGTCTCTGACCACCTGACATTGCCTTGGGCTTTCTGTCGAGGAGGTGTGTAAGGTCGAGGATCTTAGCAGCCTCGTTAACCTTTCTCTCGATCTCTGCCTTGGGAACCTTACGGAGCTTGAGTCCGAATGCCATGTTATCGAAAACTGTCATATGAGGATAAAGAGCGTAGTTCTGGAAAACCATCGCGATATCTCTGTCCTTGGGAGCGATGTCGTTTACAAGGCGGTCGCCTATGTAAAGCTCACCCTCAGAGATCTCCTCGAGTCCGGCGATCATACGGAGAGTTGTTGACTTACCGCAGCCGGAAGGTCCAACGAGAACGATGAACTCCTTATCTCTTATCTCTAAATTAACATCCGAAACGGCTACAACTCCGCCCGGATATTTCTTATAAATGCCTTTAAGTGTTAAGCCTGCCATTTAATCCAGTCCTCCAGTTCAAAATATAGTGCCGATCATTTATTTTTACAGTATCAGCTATGATACTATGATACCACACTTTGCGAAAAAATTCAAGTTACTAAATTGACAAAGTTACAAAAGGTTGTTTATTAGATTTGCCGAAAAAACAGCGGAAAACCGATGGCAAAAGAGGTCAAAATCCTGGGGTTTGAACAAGTTTTCAACATCTTTGTGCAATAATTCCATACACTGACCTATTGCCAGTTTTTCGGGCAAAACAAGTGCTCCGAGAGAAACTCTCATAAGTACCTCTACATGATTTCCCACGGAAGCGAACATTCTTTTCACCTGATGATACTTTCCCTCATGAAGCTCTACAAAAGCCAGATTATCGCTGTTTTCCGCCTTTTTTACATGAGCGGGGAGACAAGTTTCCCCGTCTGCAAGCGTAAGCCCCTCACTAAATTTGTTAACATAATTATTTTCAAATGGTCTGTCAAGTTTCACAATATAAACTTTAGGTATGTGCCTGCGCGGTGAGAGCATACGGTGAGCAAGCTCTCCGTCGTCGGTGAGCAGCAGTGCGCCCATACTGTCCTTGTCCAGTCTTCCTGCGGGGAACATACCCTTTGTGCGCATTTCAGGGGGTATGAGCTTCATGACCGTGTCGCCGTCCCTGTCGTCGGTAGAGCACACATAACCCTGCGGCTTGTTCAGCAGTATATAGCGGAAACGCTCCGTCCTCAGCTCCTGTCCGCATACGCTTACGGAGGCTGTATCGGGGTCTATCTTCACATCGCTGCGCTTCACGGGACAGCCGTCAAGGGATATCCTGCCCTTTGCGGCAAGCTCCTTTATCTGACTGCGTGAATACTCCGTTCTCTCGGAAATGAATTTATCAAGTCTGACCTGAGCCATACTATCTCCTTCAGTAATAATCCGCCGCTGTTACAGAATAGTATATATCAGGGGCATTGCTCCCCTTATTCTGTCATACAGGAGAAGATATATGAAAAAGCTTACATTCATGTTCATTGCCGCTGCCGCCTTTGCCCTTACTGCCTGCGGCAGCAGGAAGGATATTTCCGAAGCCGTCATAGCTGCGGGAGAACGCTCTCAGCGCATAGACTACTTCGCCTCCCACGGCTGGGAGGTAGAGGAGATATCCGAAAGAGCCGTCACCATACCCTCGGAATTTTCCGAGCTATATGAGGAGTATGCCCTCATTCAGGACAGACAGGGACTTCCCCTGCGCAGATACGCGGGGAGGAACGCAAAACTTTTCACATATGCTATAAAGAATTACAGCCCCGATAGCAAGAAAATGCTGGCAGAGCTGCTTGTATGCGACAATACTGCCGTCGCCTCGATGGTATACAGCGAGGACAGCGGCAGTATCAGAATGCCTGTGTGTTAGATCAGAAAAGGTTGATAAGACTTCCTATAAAGGGTAATCTGTATGCCTTGCCCTTGCCTGCGCCTATCATGTACACTACAAAGATAGCTACCAGCAGAAGTGAGAGGGCATATCCGAGGAGTGCTCCGAGAACAGGGATAAATGCGAGTATGATCCTTACTATGCTGACAACTAAGACTAACAGGAACCAGGTAAACGACTGATTTGCGTGGAACTTGCAGTAGGTAGAATTCTTGTCACCTATTATAGGCAGGAAGAAAAGGGGAGGAATATAGGAAAGAATTGCAAGCACCTTGTGCTTCTCTACCTCATTTGGAACAAATGTCTGCTCCGTATTCACATCATTAAACTGCTCAAGAAATTCCATGTTTCATACCTCCGTATTATTATTTTCGGAATCATCTTCCGTTTTTGGTTTGTTTCCGTCAAATTCGCTTATAGCCGCAACGAAGCTGTCTATATCCGTGAAATCCTTGTACACGGACGCAAATCTGATATATGATATAGGATCTATATCCCTGAGCTTTTCAAGGACCAGCTCTCCTATCTCCGTTGACCTTGCAACTGTTCTCAGTGCATTGGCGTAATAATTCTCCACATAGTTTGCGATCTCTGTGACCTTCTCTGCGGAGACGGGTCTCTTTTTTATTGCCGAGACTATGCCGTTTATAAGCTTTGTCTTGTCGAAGAGCTGGACGCTTCCGTCCCTCTTCTCCACCATGAGCAGCGGTACCTCAACAGCCTCGTAGGTGGTGAATCTCTCGCCGCATCTCGAACACTCTCGCCTGCGTCTTGTCTTGTCGTCGACAGGACGCGAATCTATAACCTTGATATCTTCATATCCGCAGTAAGGACACTTCATAGCTTCTGCTCCCCGCCGTAAGACTCAGTCATTCTGGTCAGAATATTATAGCCTGAAACAAGATCGCTTATGCCGCTCCAGCCGCTTCTGTACAACTCAAGTATGACGCTGCATCCGGGGTTATAGCCTGCCAGCTTGTCGAAGAACTTCCTGAAATCGAATCTGCCCTTTCCTATGAGTAGACAGTCGCCCATCTCTCCGGAATCGCTGATATGCACATGGACCGTCTTATCTCCTGCGATATCAAGGAACCTCATGGGGTTCTCATTGGAGCGCACAGCCTGCTTGGTATCCAGCACAAAGGCGAATTCACTGCCCAGCATGGCCTTTATCTCCTTGATGAAGGCAGATGAGCCGCTCCTGCATCTTGAAACGTTCTCTATAGCCACAGTTACCCCGAATTCCTTTCCGAGGCGGTAGAGCTTTGAGAATCTTTCGCAGTAGAGCTCGGGAGTGCACACCGACGAGGGTTTTCCTCCGTGGAAAACGAAAATATCGGCTCCCACTATATTCATGAAGCGAAAGTAAAGCTTGTAATATTCCAGCATATCGTTCACTCTGCGCTCGTACTCCGAGAAAAACATCTGGGGTTCTATCTCGCAGGTGAACGGGTGTACAGACGGGCATTTCACATCAAATCTCCTGAGCAGGTTGGCCACGCCGTGAGCGAAACTCTTTTTCAGCTCGGAATGGGTATTGATGAATACCTCGGTGCAGGAAACGCCGTTGACCGCAAGATCGTAAATGGCTTCCTCAAGGGGCTTGGGATACAGGCAAGCTGTAGAAACACCTGCTATCAATGATACCCCTCCTCGCGCAAATCTGATACAAGATTATTATATCATATTCAGCCCGAAAGTCAATAGAACGAGCCAAATTTTTACAAAAACAGAGCACTGTTTCAGTCTTCTCCGTCATTTTCTCCGGCTATTGAGTTCTTTTCAACACGACAGACCTCGATGCGGTGATGTCTTACCTCAAGAATGTCTATTTTAAGCCCTCCCGCTTCGAGAGTGAGCTGCGAGCCGTCCTTGGGTATCTCCCCCAGCTCGGCTATGACGTAGCCGCCGAAGGTCTCGTACTTATCCGCAGGAAGCGTGACTTCAAGCTCCTCGCAGACATCGCTGAGAGAGGTTATGCCGGGAACTGTCCAGACGTTATCCCCTGTCTTTTCAAGCCTTGCAGCAGGCTCGTCCTCGGGGTCGTCGGCAAAATCGCCCACCAGCTCCTCAACGAGGTCGGTAATGGTGATGATACCGCTCATGCCGCCGTATTCGTCAACTACTACGGCGAAGTGGTCTGCGCCTCTCTGCTTCATCTGGTCGAAGAGGCGGTCAGCCTTCATATTCTCATGGACGAAGCAGGGCTCGCGGACAGCGTTAGCCATGATATTGTCCCTGCTCTTGTCCTCAAGGCGGAAATAGTCCTTTGCGTTGAGGACTCCGATGACGTTATCCACGCTCTCACCGCATACGGGGAAGGCGGAATGACGGGTGCGGTGGATAGTCTCCTCCCACACGCTGATATCGTCGGCGCTCCACAGCACATCAACGTCTGTTCTGTGGGTGCATACCTGTTCTGCCGTCATATCGTCGAAGGCGAAAACGTTTTTGATAATGCGGTTCTCGTCCTCGTCGATAGTACCCTTTTCGGCGCCTGCATCGGACATCATGAGGATCTCCTCCTCGGTGACGGTATCATCGTCGCTCTCGGGATCAATGCCCATAAGTCTGAGTATGCCGTTTGCGGAAGCGTTCAGCAGCCATACCATAGGCGCAAAGAGCTTTGACACAAAGTTGATGGCTCCGCTCATGGCAAGGGCTATCTTCTCGGGATCCTTCATTGCGGCGCGTTTTGGTATGAGCTCGCCGAAAACAAGGGTGAAATATGAGAGTATCAGCGTTATAACAACTACCGATGCCTTTTTTATCACTGCCGACGGTATGCCTGTGCCCGTCTTTGAGATAGCGGACACAAGGTATTCCGAAAAGCTGTCTGCGGCAAAGGCCGCTCCGATAAAGCCTGCAAGGGTGATGGCCACCTGTATAGTGGCAAGGAAGCGGGTGGGGCTGTCCGTCAGCTTTTTCAGCCTTACCGCTTTTTTGCTGCCGCTTGCGGCAAGCTTTTCAATGCGCATATCATTTGTGGAAATAACAGCGACCTCCGCACAGGCAAAGACCGCGTTCAGCGCAATAAGTATAATCTGCAGAATTATCTGCCCTATCATTTCATATCCTCCGTTTAATATATTTTTTCTCCATAACCTCATAAAGGCACAGCCTAACACAAACGATAGTGCAGACCATGCCTTGAAATCATATATTCAGCGGAGTCTATTCCGTAATTATCAGGATTACTGCCGTCAGGGGCACCGTCCATCTCTATTCTCATCTCCTGTTCTGCATAAATTTTATATATTATATCATATAAGCGAAGCGTTATGATATAATTGTCCGATTGCAGGAAGCAGATCTTTGATCTGCGTATCTGCAAGGACATTAAAATAATTTATAATGAATGCTTTTGCATTCATTATATCATACATTTCATGATAAAGCAACAGGCAAAATAAAATTTTCCCGAAAATTCACAGTTTCCGCAATATCTGCATATTATACAGCGGAGGTGTGGTGTTTTGCTGAAAGAGCTGTTTATCTCCTTTATCGTAAGTATAGACATATTCCTTGCGGCAGCGGCCTGCTGCAACAGCGGCATAAGGATACCGCTCCTGTCCGCCCTGCTCATAGACCTTATATCTGCGGCGGTGCTGGGTATTTCCATGACATTTTCCGACATTATAAGCCATATTTTTCCCATGGAGCTGTGCCGCACCGCGGGAGAAGCGGTCCTCATAATCATCGGCGCAGCCACCATAGCGAAAAGCCTTTTCCGCAGCCTTGTCCGCCGCGTCACCGACAAGGGGGAGCTGCTGCTGAAAATGAAGGGCAGTCCCCTTATGGTCAAGCTCTGCATAGACGATACCGCCGCAGATGCGGACCGCTCCATGGTACTGTCCGCAGGGGAGGCTGCCGCCCTGGCGCTGGCAAGCTCCTTTGATTCCGCCGCAACGGGTCTGAGCTGCGGCTGCAGCGGTATGTCGGCGGCAGCGGCTTCCCTGTTCACGCTTCTGTGCGGAGCTGCCGCAATAATACTGGGAGGCCTCACAGGCAGAAAAATATCCTCCCTGCGGCATGATCTCTCATGGGCGGGAGGAGTACTTCTCATAATATTCGCCGTATTTCAGTCTTAGATCTCGTATATAACTATCTCGGCGGGGTCAAATAGCCTCAGCTTTCCCAGACCTGCCGATACCAGCAGCTTCATATTGCCTTTCGTATATACTCCCTTGGAATAGGCGGGAAACATTTTTCTCTCGGGAGAGAACATGGCCACTCCGAAAAGCCTTACTATACCGCCGTGTACATGGCCGCTGAAGGTGTACTTTGCTCCCCATTCCGCATAGGCCTCTGCAAAGAACGGATTATGGGCAATGAGCAGCACCTCCCCATCGGGGCAGCTTCCCAGCAGCTTTTCAAGGTCTGCACAGGTAACGGAATCAAGACCGCGGTAGCCTCCGTTTTTCTTGTACACACCGTAATTTTCAAGGAGACCGTATATTTTCAGTTCCCTGCCATTTATACTCACCGTTGTATGCTGATTTCTCAGCAGCACAGCCCTTGTCTCAGCGAACATAGCCTCCAGCTGAGGCTTCATTTCCGCGGAAATGCTCTGCTCGTGGTTGCCGTATATCATGTATACGGGAGCAATATCACAGAGCTGATCGAGAGTTTTCTTCGCGATTTCAAGGCTGTCGGTGTCCCTGGAAACAAGGTCGCCGCTGAAAATGATAAGGTCGGGGTTTTCAGCCCTCACCCTGCTGATGAGCCTGCTGTTGTCACTGCCGAAGCTCCGCCTGTGGAGATCGGAAAGATGGGCTATCTTAATGCCGCTTCCCAGCTTCTCACGCCTGACCGTGAGGATGTAAAGGTTCTCCGCTGCCGCATATACGGCAAGTAGAATTGCTACTAAAAGTATAATATATATCAATTTCTCTCTCCAAAAAACAGGTCGTGAAACCTTCTCTCCTCGCCCTTGGGTATTCTATGGGGACTTCCCGAAAACAGCAGTCTTATGGGCTGAGGCTTAAAACCCTCGTCGCAGAAATGCTCGTAGGTATACTCGTCTATCTCATAATAATCGCTGTAATACATGAAGCTGTCGTTCTCAAGCGTATTCATCACATACATATTCAGTGCAGGAGACCAGCCCGCATACATGATATTGTTCGGGTGCATCTTTTTACGCTCTATAACTCCGCCCATAGCTATCATTTCCTTTCTCTGCGGCTGTCCTGCCCGTGTTTTTTAAGTATCAGTGCGTCAATTACCCCGAAAATCAGCAGATACAGCGAGGTGAACACAAATCTTCCCGCATATGTGGCTATGGTCTCCCTGACCGTGCCTCTGTACTCAGCGTCGGGAGAGAACACGCTTATTTCGGGAGCCGCCAGCAGCATTATCACTGTCAGTATTATACCTGACATCAGCGGGACTGCCACAGCGAATATGAACAGGAAACGCCCTGAAAAGCTTCCCTCCTGTCCGCTGTCCAGCTGTACGAAATGATACATCATACATAGCACGAGGGGCGTCACCAGAGTGATGCCCCATGCGTAGTTTATCTTTTCATATACGAACCAGTTGAGCCACTGGCAGAACAGGCTTGCCGCCGTTACTGCAAGTGCGGTAAACGGTCTTTCACGGAACCTGAGAAAGCTCCGTTCCTTATCATTCCTCATTCTCCTCGTCCTCGGGCTCAGCCTCAACGACTACCTCGTTCTGCTCCTCAAGGGCAGCCTCTGCCTCAGCGGCCTTTATCTGCTCCTCGGTGAGCTGCTCGACCTTTTCGGTCTCGGCGTTGTCGTCATGCTCGGCACGGGTGAATGCCACAACGTTTGCTCCCTCGTTTACTCTCATGACGCGGACGCCCTTTGCGATACGCCCCATTATACGGATATCGCTGGCAAGTATCCTGATGATGATGCCGTCGCTGGATACGAGGATTATATCGTCCTCCTCGTCAACGATCTTTATGCCGCAGACGTGTCCGCGGATATCGTCCACCTTGTAGTTGGTGAGTCCGAAGCCGCCGCGGTTCTGTATGCGGTAGCTGTCGATAGAGGTCTTCTTGCCGTAGCCGTTCTCGGTGACTGTAAGGAGCGAAGCGCCCTCGCGGACTCTTGCCATGCTTACCACATAGTCTCCGTCACGGAGCTTTATAGCTCTTACGCCGTGAGCGGAACGTGAGAGAGCTCTCATCTTTTCTTCCTCGAGGCGGATAGCCATACCATTGTGGGTAGCTACAAAGAGCTGTGCGCTGCCGTCCGTCATGCGGACGCCTGCAATCTCGTCGCCCTCGTCAAGACCGATGGCGATAAGACCGTTCTTGCGGACGTTCCTGTAAAGCGAGAGGTTAGTCCTCTTTATCTTGCCGTTCTTTGTGACCATGGTGATGAACTTGTCGTCATTGAAGTCCGTGGTCTTTATCATGGCGGCTATCTTCTCATTTTCCGTGAGAGGAAGCAGGTTTATGAGGTTGAAGCCTCTTGAAGCCTTTGAGCCGTCGGGTATCTCATAGCATTTCAGCTTGTACATTATGCCCTTGTTGGAGATGAACAGGATATTGTCGTGAGAGCCGCAGATGAACATTTCCTCCACGAAGTCCTCCTCACGCTGCTTCATTCCCGTGATACCGCGTCCGCCGCGGTGCTGGGTCTTGTACTCCGTCAGCGGCATACGCTTGATATAGCCGTTGTTGGTAAGAGTTACAACGCAATCCTCCTCGGGGATAAGATCCTCGATATCCACCTCGCCGCTGACATTTTCGATATCGGTGCGGCGCTTGTCGCTGAACTTCTTGCGGATAGCGTTGAGGTCGTCCATGATTATAGCGTAAACTCTATTCACATCTGCAAGAATATCCTCATAGTCGGAGATCTTTGTGAGAAGTCCGTAGAGTTCGTCGGTTATCTTCTGTCTCTCCAGACCAGTCAGCTGTCCCAGACGCATCTGAACGATAGCCTCGGCCTGTTCCTGAGAGAGACCTGTCTGATGCTCCACATGGAGACCTGTAAGGTCATACTGTGCGCGGTCAAGAAGCGCGGACATATCCACGTCCTTGAATCGCTCGATCATGCGGTCCTTTGCCTCCTGGACCGTAGAGCTGGAGCGTATGATCTCTATTACCTCGTCGATATGGTCCGCAGCCAGCACGAAGCCCTGTAATATGTGAGCTCTTTCCAGTGCCTTGCGGAGATCGAAGCGTGTTCTTCTCTGGATAACGTCCACCTGGAAATCCAGATAGTGCTGGAGCATCTGCTTCAGTGTGAGTATCTTTGGCTCGTTGTTTACCAGAGCCAGCATGATGATGCCCACTGTATCCTGAAGCTGTGTCAGCGCAAAGAGCTTGTTGAGGACGATATTGGGAACAGCGTCCTTTTTCAGCTCGATAACTACTCTCATACCTTCCTTGTCGGACTCGTCGCGGAGGTCGTAAAGGCCTTCTATGCGCTTGTCTCTTGCAAGCTGGTTTATGCTCTTGAGGAGCCTTTCCTTCCGGAGCATATAGGGTATCTCGTCGATGATGATGCAGTTTCTTCCCTTTATCTCCTCAAAGTGGGTACGGCTGCGGAGTATTATCTTGCCCTTTCCAGTAGCGTAGGCTGCGCGGATACCCGCTCTGCCCATGATTATGCCGCCTGTAGGGAAGTCGGGACCCTGTATATGCTCCATGAGCTGTTCAAGAGTACAGTCGGGGTCGTCTATCATGAGCTGGAGGGCGTCGATGACCTCGCCCAGATTGTGGGGAGGGATATTTGTAGCCATACCTACGGCGATACCTACAGAGCCGTTTACCAGAAGGTTGGGGAAACGGGACGGGAGCACAGAGGGCTCCTTGAGACGGTCGTCGTAGTTTGATACGAAATCGACGGTCTCCTTGTTGATATCAGTAAGCATATCAAGGGTGAGCTTTGCCATCTTTGCCTCGGTATAACGGTAGGCCGCAGGGCCGTCGCCGTCGATGGAGCCGAAGTTTCCGTGGCCGTCAACAAGGGGATAGCGCATAGAGAAGTCCTGCGCAAGTCTTACAAGTGCGTCATATACCGACGCGTCGCCGTGAGGATGATAACGTCCCAGTACCGCACCGACTGTATCGGCGCACTTACGGTAGGGCTTCTCGGGAGTAAGACCGTTTTCATGGAGCGTATACAGTATCCTTCTGTGTACGGGCTTCAGACCGTCTCTTACATCGGGGAGCGCTCTGGAAACAATTACCGACATGGCGTAATTGAGCATGGAATTTTCCATTTCATCAACTATCTCGGTATTTATTACCTTTGAGTTGTCAGTGTAAAGCATTTTTTCCTCCTGAGAGAATTAGTTTTTATGGTCATTCGCTTTTATGCGGATCATTTTTTCAGCTTTCTTACTATTTCCAGCTCGTCCTCGGAAAAATATTCCTTGGGGAGCACATAGAACATTTCCTTGCCCTTCAGCAGCATGAAGAAGTCGTCATGCTCTATGAGCTGAAAGTTTTCGTCAATATTTATCCTTGTCTTTTCGGGAAGGGGGTCCGCCTCTGCGGCTTCCTCCCTTTCCTCCTCGGGGATATTGCTGAGATCGTCGGCTACCGTGGATATATCCACATACTTATCGGCAATGCCGATACAGTATGTAGGTTCGCCTAAAGTCTTTATGGACTCGGTAAGGTTCCTGCGGAGCTTCTTCGGGTCGTACCACTCCTTTGCCGCAAAGGCGCAGGAAATGGCAAAGCCCAGATATATCATGTATTTTTGCTTGGTCGTACCGTCTTTCATGACGATTATTCCGAACAGAAGTATCGCTATGGCAAGTATCACGAATATTGCCGTATACAGCCTGCTTTTCGGGAGAACGAACCTCTTCTGCAATTCAAGGTATGATCTGTTGAAAAGGTCGGACGATATCTTGTATTCCTTTTTGAGCTTGTAGTTTTCTTCCATTTTGACTCCCATCATATATCGAGATCCTGTGCGAACTTAGCGTTCTTCTCGATGAAGTTGCGTCGGGGCTCTACCTTGTCGCCCATGAGTATGCTGAAGGTCTCGTCCGCCTTGAGAGCGTCCTCCATGCCTATCCTTACGATGGTACGGTGCTCGGGATCCATAGTAGTTTCCCAGAGCTGCTCGGGATCCATCTCACCAAGACCCTTGTAGCGCTGCACCGCAACGTCATTGTACTTTCCGTTCTCGGAAAGCTCTTCGATGAATCTGTTCCTTTCCTCATCAGAGAATGCGTAACGCACATTCTTCTTACGCTCCACCTTGAAGAGCGGAGGCTGTGCGATATAAACGTTTCCGTTGGTGATGAGAGGTCTCATATAGCGGAAGAAGAAGGTGAGCAGGAGAGTTCTGATGTGCATACCGTCAACATCGGCATCGGCCATGATTATTACCTTGCCGTAGCGGAGCTTCTCTATATCGAAGTCCTCGCCTATGCCAGTACCCAGAGCAGTAACGACCGGCTCCAGCTTGTCGTTGCCGTAGATACGGTCGATACGTGCTTTTTCAACGTTGAGCATCTTTCCCCACAGAGGAAGTATGGCCTGATAACGCCTGTCGCGTCCCTGCTTCGCAGAGCCGCCCGCAGAATCTCCCTCGACGATGTATACTTCCGTGTATCTCGCATCGCGCTCTGAGCAGTCGGCAAGCTTTTCGGGCATGGAAGAATTTCCGAAGGCATTCTTCTTGCGCTCGGCCTCTCTTGCACGCTTAGCAGCTTCTCTTGCTCTTGAAGCAGAAAGGCACTTCTCGAATATGATATTGGCGGTATCGGGATTTTCTTCCAGGAAGTTCATGAGCTTTTCGGTGACGAGCTTCTCCACAAAGGGCTTCACCTCGGGATTTCCGAGACGGCCCTTGGTCTGTCCCTCGAACTCGCATTCTGTGAGCTTAACCGATACGATAGCGGTAAGGCCCTCCAGAACGTCCTCTTTTCTCAGGCTCTCTATCTCCTTTTTAGGAGCGTCCTTGCCCTTCTTGGAGCTTTCCTTCTCCTTGAATTTGCCGAATTTCCTTCCGTATTCGTTTATGACCTTGAGGAGAGCGTTCTTGAAGCCTGTCTCATGGGTACCGCCGTCCTTTGTGTGGATATTGTTGGCAAAGGAGAATACCACATCATTGTAGCTGTCGTTGTACTGCATGGCTATTTCCGCAAAGGCGTCGCCCTGCATACCCGAAACATATATTACATCGCCGCTTATGGCTTCATTTCCGCGTACTGCGTTAAGGTGCTCCACGAACTGGCGGATACCGCCTTCATAGTGGAGGGTCTCGCCGATAGTCTCGGTCTTGTTTCTCTTATCGGTGAATACTATCTTTATTCCCGCATTGAGGAAGGCCTGCTCGCGGAGACGCTTCAGAAGTACCTCGTATTCATATACGGTGCTCTCGAATATCTCGTCGTCAGCCTTGAACATTACGCTGGTACCTGTCTCGGTGGTATCGCCGATGATCTTCAGCTCCTCGTCGTAGTGACCGCGCTCAAAGCGCTGGAAGTAAACGTGCTCGCCGTCCTTTACGGTGAGTTCGAGCCATGAGGAAAGAGCGTTTACTACCGAGGCGCCGACACCGTGAAGACCGCCCGATACCTTGTATCCGCCGCCGCCGAACTTGCCGCCTGCGTGGAGTATGGTATAAACTACTGTAGCCGCCGATATTCCCTCCTTGGGGTGGATACCTACGGGTATGCCTCGTCCGTTGTCGGAAACGCGGATTATATCGCCCTCAAGTATCTCTACGGTTATCTCGGTACAGTAGCCTGCAAGGGCTTCGTCGATAGAGTTGTCCACTATCTCGTAAACCAGATGGTGGAGTCCCCCGGGACCTGTTGAACCGATGTACATACCGGGTCTTTTGCGGACTGCTTCAAGTCCCTCCAAGACCTGTATGTCGTTTTCATCGTAGTTGTTGTTCTGCTGACTCATGATTTACCTCCAATGATTTTGGTTGTATATGTCATTTACCCGGTTTACGGGGTTATTGTCGATGTAATCACAGATTTCGAGAAATTCCTTCTCATTGCGGATTATGTGGTCGTGATAGGAACGCTGCCAGATATTACATCCAGTTTTCTTGTTAACGAATCTTTTGAAAACCGATATCAATGATGGAATCACGGCATTTGTAGGGGACGGCGTCCTCGACGTCCCGACAATTACGTTATTTTCATCAAATAAATATATTATCATGTGCAGATGATCCGGCATGATAACATATTTCATGATCTTCAATTTCGCATAAACCGAATTTATCTCATTTATCTGGTCATTTACAATTTTTCCGTAATCTGTCAATCGAACAATAGGGACGTCGAGGACGCCGTCCCCTACATCCAGTATTTCCGAAAGGCATTTTTTACGTTCTTTCGTGCAAATGGTAATGAAATACAGACCATTCCGCGAATAATCAAAATTTGTAAGCCTGTTGAGCTTTCGTTCATTTTGCTCCATCAGAACCCTCCGCCATTTTTCAGGCGCTTCCGCAATGTCGCTGCCGAAAGCTGGGATATATATACCCTCTCTCTGCCGTTCTTCACGGTTATGATGAAGCTTTTCGGCATCTCATAGGTGGTATACACGCATTTGTGCTCCTTTTCGGCTCTTTCCAGCAGCTTCTTGGTACACTTTTCAACAGTTGTATTCTCAATGTCGAAAACTCCCACTATATCTCTTATATCTACGGAGTAGTTATTCCCTATGTGAAGATACATTTTCTTCCTCCTCCGCTATTCTGCCGCCGCTTATCCTCAGCAGTTTTCCCTTTATCTCGGGAAGCAGCGCACTTTCGTTGGGAGTCGTTATGAATACCTGCATATCCCTGATGATATCAAACACGAACCTCTGACGGCTCTCGTCAAGCTCGCCCATGACGTCGTCAAGGAATATTACGGGAGCTTCCTTTGAACGCTGCATGAATATCTCTGCCTGCGCCAGCTTCATCACAAGGGCGGCGCTCTTTATCTGTCCCTGCGAACCGTAGTCCCTGGCGCTGACGCCGTTTATCTTTATGAGTATCTCGTCGCGGTTCACTCCCGAATGGGTGCTTCCCGTTCTGATATCGTAATCCGCAGTCTCCGACAGCTTCCTGTAATACTGCTCGTATGCCTCATCGCCGCAGGGCTTCTCAAAGTCCTCGGGACGGAAAACATTGGACTTGTATTCCAGTCCCAGTTTCTCCGTTCCTCCCGATATAGTGCGGTAAAGCTGACCGCATATACCGTTGAAACGCTGTATATACTCATGGCGCATATATGATATGACAGCGCCCTCGCTGGCGGCCTGCCTGTCCCATATCTCAAGGCTGCTCCTGTCGGTGACGCCCTGCATTATGCCCTTCAGCAGGGCATTGCGCTGGTTCATTATGGCGTTGTTCTTGTTTATGTGCATGACAAAGACCGGATTCAGCTGCGAAGCGGCCATATCCACGAAATTTCGTCTTTTCTCCGGTGAGCCCTTGATGATATCAACATCATCGGGTATGAAGGCTATACACTTGAACACATCGAAAAGAGCTCTCGTTCCTTTCTGCTTCACGCCGTTAAGGATTATGGACTTGCTGTTCGCAGCGCTCCTTGACATATCGAAGGCTATCTTCTGTTCGCGGACGCTGTCCAGAATCTTTATCTTCGACGACATCCTGCTGCCGCCGAGACTGATATAGTCCTTTTCCTTTGAGCCGCGGAAGCTCCTGCACCCCGAAAGTATCCACATAGCCTCAAGGAGATTTGTCTTGCCCTGGGCGTTCGGCCCCACGATGATGTTATATTTAGGATCGGGGGCAAAGGATATGCCTTTCAGGTTCTTGAATCCGTCTATGTCTGCGTAGGTGATTATCACTCTACGGTCACCTTTTGTCCGTCAAGCTCTACGCTGTCACCGGGACGTATCTTCTTGCCCCTCATGGTGCAGACCTCTCCGTTCACAAGGACCTCTCCGTCCTGTATGAGCTGCTTGGCTTCTCCGCCCGAGCCCACAAGTGAGGCGAACTTCAGGAGAGCGTCAAGCTTTATGAACTCCGTTGTGATCTTTATTCTGTTTTCAGGCATATATATCACCTCTTACGGTCAGATACCCGTATCATGGGCTATTTATCGTCATTTCTACATGATTTCAGCTGCCTGTATCAGCAGCTGAGAATACTCCTTCGCTGAGGTCTCAGTTTTTCAGCTGTATGGGCATTACAAGGAATATGAAGCTCTCGCCCTCCATGGGAAGTATCTCGATGACCTTCATAGCGCCGTTGAAGCGTATGCGCACCTTGTCGCCCTCCGCAGCACGGAGCGCCTCAAGAATGAGCTTGTTATTGAAGCCGATAGTAACGGTCTCTCCCGAAATATCGGCGGATATAGCGTCGTTTATCTTACCTATGCCTGTCTTGCAGCTTATTTTCATAACGCCGTTTCCGATCTCGCAGCGTATGGGCGACTTGTTCTTGTCGTCGATGAGCAGCGAGCAGCGCTCGAGACAGGTGGAGAAATCCCTCTTGCTGATGATGACCTCTGTCTTGCAGCTGCCGGGGATACTGAGCTTGTAATTATGGAAAACGCCTTCGAGAAGTCTTGATATAACGAAAACGTTGCCGATCTCGAAGATGATATGTCTGTCGTTGGTGCAGACCGTGCAGAGCTTTTCATCATCGTCGTCCTTGATAAGTGTGGAAACTTCAAGGAGAGCCTTTTTGGGTACTACGAAGTGATATTTCTCTGTGCAGTCGGTGAGCTCGCTCCTGATAGCAAGTCTGAATCCGTCTATTGCCACCATGTTGAAGTTTCCTTCCTCTATGTCGAAGAGTTCTCCCGTGAGTACGGGCTTGCTTTCGTTGAGTGAAGCGGCATAGCTGGTCATATTTATCATGGATTTGAGTATGCTCTGCTTAACCGAGAAGCTCCTTGCGGAATCTACCTTGGGAAGCTCCGGGTATTCGCTTGCTGACATTGCGGGGAAGCTGCACTCGGTAGCCACGCAGGATATGGTTATCACAAGGTTCTCGTCGATATCAAAGGTTATCTCGTCTCCGGACATACGTCTTGTGAACTCGCTGAAAAGTCTTGCGCTTACCACGAATTCTCCCTCTCCGTCGGTATTTGCAGTGATGGAAGTACGGATACCCATTTCCAGGTTATATGCTGTGAGCTCCACGCTTCCATGTGAAACGCGGACCTTTATGCCCTCAAGAGCTGGAATGGTGGATTTCTGTGAAACAGCTCTTGAGACGTTTCCTATCGCCTCGCTGATCTCTGTCTTGTTGCAGATGAATTTCATTGTATAAGCCTCCGTTTTATCCCGGCTGTAATAAGCTGAGATAAGATAAGAATAAATATATTGTTGTTGTTATTGTGTCGGTGGAAAAGTTGGAACAGGGCATATTTCAAGATATACGCCGCAGAGCTCGTCCACAGGACACTGTTGTGAAATTCTTGAAATTGGGGAAACCGTGAGAGCCTGTCCGTTTTTGTGTGAAAAAGGTTGATGATTGTTGAGTTGAAATGGAAAAAAAGTTGAGAAAAAAGTGGAAACAGAAAAAATCCTGTATCATCACGGTGATAATTTCACAATGCTGTTAAGTGTTGAATGTTTCCTGTGTTGAAATGATATCCGACAGCTTTTGTATAAAAACGGGATCATCATTTTCAGCACGGGAAAAACCAACGGATAAAGTCTGAAATAAGTTTTTAACACACTGTTGAAAACTCTGTTGAATGAGCGGCAATCAACTTTTTAAACGTTGACTCAGACCTTGCTCTTGTCCTTGATGTTCTTGATGATATCGTTTACGAGATTCTTCAGGTTAGAGTCCTTTTCCATAGACTCTGTAACGCTTGTTACCGAGTAAACGATAGTGGAGTGGTCTCTGCCGCCGAACTCTGTACCTATGGAAGCAAGGGGCATCTGAGTGATCTCGCGGACAACGTATATAGCCACCTTACGGGCTGTTGAGATCTGAGCGGAGCGCTTGCTGGAGCGGAGATCCTCGGGAGATACGCCGTATACCGTGGAAACCTCGGAGATGATCTTCTCCACTGTGATGGGTATGGGCTGCTCGTCTGTGAGTACGTCGCGGATAACGCTCTGAGCCATGGATATTGTTATGGGGCTTCCTGCGAAGTGGTTGAGAGCCTTCAGACGTACAACAGCGCCCTCCAGCTGACGGATATTTGACTTCAGGCGGTTTGCCATGAATTCTGCGACCTCGCTGGGCATCTTCAGCTCTAAAAGCTCGGATTTTCTGTTGATGATAGCAAGTCTCGTCTCATAGTCGGGAGCGGAGATATCTGCGATAAGGCCGCCCTCGAAGCGTGTGCGGAGACGCTCCTCAAGGGTAAGGAGCTCCTTCGGAGGCTTATCCGAGGTAATGACTATCTGCTTGCCCTCCTGGTGTAGCTTGTAGAAGGTATGGAAGAATTCCTCCTGCATACGCTCTCTGCCGGAGAAGAACTGTATATCGTCTATGAGGAGTATATCGGCATTTCTGTACTTGTCGTGGAAGTCGGATATGCTGCTCTTGTTGAGAGCGTTTACCAGATCGCTTCCGAAGGTCTCGCTGGTAACGTAAACTATATTGAAGTCGGGGTGGTTCTTTCTCACTTCATTTGCGATAGCCGTAATGAGGTGGGTCTTGCCCATTCCCGAGGGGCCGTATATGAACAGCGGATTATAGTCGGGCACGGCCTTGCTGCCGCAGTTCTTTGCCACGGATTTACTGCAGGCAAGGGCAAACTCGTTTGAGCGTCCTTCGATGAAGGTATCGAAGGTATAGTCGTAATTTGCAAATTTATATGACTGCTCAAGCTCTGCGTGCTTCTGTTCAAGCTCTGCGTCCGTGGGGACCTTGATCTTTTCTGGCTCATCGGATTCAACATTTATGGTGATATCCACATTGAGGCCCACAACGTTGAAGAATGCGTCCTTGATAGCGTTGGAATATGAGCTCATTACAATATTTTTCTGGAAATCCGTCTGTACGCTGAAAATAGCGTCAGTGCCTTTAAGATCGATGGGAACGAGGGGATCTATCCATGTCTTGATGCCTATTTCGGGTATCGTTCCGTTTTCGAGGCAGTAGCTCTTTACTTTCTCAAAAACCTCGTCAAATGAATTCATAATAACCTCCGGATGTATGTAAGTATAGTTGGAGAAAAAATGACGTGCTCTCCTATTAATAATATATAAGACAATTATACCATAAAGGGTAAAAAAAAGCAAGCACATTTCACTGTTTAAGAGATAGAAAATGAGGCCTCTTTCAACACACAAATTGACATATTGTTGAAAACTGTGTTGAAACACCTTTAAAATCTCTGAAAAAACTATGCCATTACCTTGTTTTATGGTGATTTGAAATGTTGAAACCCGTCGGTTGATAAGAATTTTTCCACAATGGTTTAAGTGAAACAACTATTTTGTCCTGTTTTGTATCAGAAGCTGATTTGTTGCGAAAATCGGACAAAGTGTTGAAATTTCTGCCTCATTGGTTCAGAATAAATTGTCAAAAAGACAGAAAATCGTCTCCCCGATAAAAAAATTCTGCGAATTGCTTGACATGAGAGGCTTTTTAATATATAATGATTTAGTGTAATGCAGGGCGAAGTGTCCCTGCGCGTAGATCACGTCAGTCAGAGCGCTGAAAACGCTCTTGTATACAATTTGCAGAGAGGAGGACACTGAATATGAAAAGAACATATCAGCCTAAGAAGCTCCACAGAAAGAAGGAGCACGGCTTCATGAAGAGAATGGCTACTAAGAACGGCAGAAAGGTTTTAGCTCGTAGAAGATCTAAGGGCAGAGCAAGATTAACTCACTGACGAGGCTGACCACAAAATCTTAATTTTGTGGTCTTTTTTGTTAGGACGGCTATTGCAGGTGCGATTATGCTTTATACGGAAATATTGAACGACAATAAGGACTTCCTCGCCCTGTACAAAAAGGGCAGGTATGCCGCTTCAAAATATTCGGTCATATATGTCAGACCAAACGGCAGACCCTTCAATCGCCTCGGTATAACCGCAGGAAAAAAGGTGGGCAATGCCGTCTGCCGCAACAGAGCTAAAAGGCTTATCCGTCTGGCCTACAGGAACTGCGAGGTAAAGCTGCCTGTGGGTATGGATATCGTCATTGTTGCAAGATCTGCCATATGTGAGATCAAATCGCAGGAATACTGCGGCTATATGGAAAAGTACGGAGCTGCCGACATCAACAGGATGTTCAGGAGCTTTGACAGCAGTAAAAAGCGCGTATGAGATATATAGTTCTGGGACTGATAAAGTTCTACAGAAGGTTCATATCTCCGCTTTTTCCCCCTAAATGCAAGTATTATCCTACCTGCAGCACTTATGCTCTGGAAGCTGTCAGGCGCTTCGGCGCTGTGCGGGGCTCGGCTCTTGCCGTGTGGAGGATCCTCCGCTGCAACCCATGGTCACTGGGCGGTATAGACCATGTCCCCGAGAAATTCACCTTCAGGGTGAAAAAGTATAACTTCATTGACCCTGATTACGGTGAGGATGAAGACAACAAAAAGAACTAAGAGGGATGAATATTGAACGCACTTTATGATTTGATCGGTGTGCCTTTCGGCTATCTGATGAGACTTATTTACTCGTTTTGCAATAACTATGCCGTGGCTATCATCATATTCACGGTTGTTACAAAGGTATTGCTCTTCCCTGTCAGCTACAAGACACAGAAGAGCGCCGCAAGAATGCAGCTTCTCAACCCGAAGCTGGAAAAACTCAAGAAAAGCTTCGCCAATAACCCCCAGAGACTTCAGGAGGAACAGCAGAAGCTGTATCAGCAGGAGGGCGTGAACCCCATGGGATCATGTCTCCCCATGTTTATACAGATGTTCCTGCTCTTCGGCGTTATCGACGTTATCTATAAGCCCATAACCCATATCCTTAACATATCCAAGGACGTTATAAAACAGGCTGTAGGCATCGCAGGCGAGAATACAGGCGATTCACATCTCAATATGAAGAACCTGAGATGCGAGCTCCTCACTATGGAGAACCTGAGAGACCACAGCGACAAGTATGCTTCCCTGGGTGAGAATTTCCTCTCGAAGGTATCCGAATTCGGTGAGAAGTTCACTATATTCGGCGCAAACCTCGGAAAAACTCCCACTCTCCACCCCAAGGGCGGCTGGACACAGGAAATGATAATCCTCGCAGCTATCCCGATACTTGCAGGTCTCTCTCAGATGCTGGTATCGGTATACAGCCAGATCCACCAGAAGAAGACTAATCCCGCAGCTCAGACACCCGGCGGCTGTATGGCTGTCCTTACCTTCGGTATGCCTCTCCTCTCGGTATGGTTCGCATTCCAGGTACCCGCAGGTGTCGGCTTCTACTGGATATGGTCATCAGTATTCTCATTCCTCATTACCTTTGCGCTTAACTGCTACTTTACTCCCGAGCGCATCAAGGTCATAAATGAGGCTGAAAAGGAAAAAGCAAGAATTTACGCAGAAAAACATCCGAATAAGAAATCATTCATGCAGAAAATGATGGAGCAGCAGGCTGCTCTCGATGAGCAGAACAGCGGTTCGTCCTCTTCGGGCAAGGCAAAGGGCATTTCACGTTCCGAACAGAACAAGCAGAACCGCGACAAGCTCAAGGAAGCAAGAAAGCGTATGGCTGAAAAATACGGTGATTCTTACGACGATGATGATAATGATGAGGACTGATGTCCTCAGGGAGGTAAAAGTATGACTGAAATTTTTACAGCAAGATCCATCGAAGAGGCTAAGGAGTTAGCCGCAAAGAAGTTCGGCAGGAAGATCAGTGAGATCAGATTCGAGATCATCGACGAAGGCAAAAAGGGACTTTTCGGACTTGGCGCTAAGGAAGCAAAGGTAAAGGCTACCGTTGACAGCGTTTCATCAGTACAGAGCAGCGCTCCCAAGGCAGAGCCCGTGACCACAGCTCCCGCAGCAGAGGCTGAGAAGCCCGCAGTAAAGGCTCCCGTTAATGAGAAGCCTGTTGTAACTACAGAGACTAAGGCTGAGCCTAAGCCCGCTGCTGAGGTAAAGCCCGCCGTTACAGAAGCTCCCGCAGCAGAGGCTGCCGAGGAGATGGAGGAAGAAGCTTACTCTCTCGATAACTTCACACTCATCGAGGACGAGGCTCTCATCAATCCCAAGGTAAAGCTGGCTAAGGACTATATCACAAGCATACTCAGAGCTATGGACGTTGACGCAGAGTTCACTGTATATCAGAACGAGACAGGAGCTGTCATCAACATCGAAAGCAATAACAACGGTACT
Source organism: uncultured Ruminococcus sp. (assembly GCF_947301925.1). Lineage (GTDB taxonomy): Bacteria > Bacillota > Clostridia > Oscillospirales > Ruminococcaceae > Ruminococcus. Next base: position 39,797 of record NZ_CAMYUE010000005.1, on the reverse strand, counting down.
ATCATCGGCAGACGCGGCGAGACCCTCGACGCTATCCAGTATCTCTGCTCTATCATCGCAAACAAGGGCGACAAGGATTACTACAGGATCACAATTGACTGCCTCGGCTACAGAAGCAAGAGAAAGGAAACTCTTGAGCAGCTGGCAGCAAAGGTGGCCAAGTCAGTTCTCAGAACAGGCAGATCACAGCCCCTTGAGCCTATGAATCCCTATGAGAGAAGAGTTATCCACTCTGCTATCTCAAATATTGAGGGCGTTTCCTCACGCTCTGTTGGCGAGGAACCCTACAGAAAGATAATCATTTCTTCCAATAACCCCAGAAGAAGCGGCGGACGCCGTGACGATCGCCGCGGCGGCGGAAGAAGAAATGACAGAAGAAACGGCGGCGAGAGAAGAAACCGCGACAGAGAGGTAAACATGGAGCGCAGAAGCGTTGACCTCTCAACAAGCTTTGAAAAGGATTACAAGAGACCCAAGCCCGAGGACAACATCGAGGGCGGCCTCTACGGAAAGATCGAACTTTAATATCTTAAACAACGGCTTTATGCCGTTGTTTTTTTAGGAAGTGATATAATGTCCACTATAGCTGCCATTTCTACGCCAAACGCCGTGGGAGGTATAGCTGTCATACGAATATCCGGCGAGGAAGCCCTCACTGTTGCGGAGAAGGTGTTCTCCCCTTACGGCGGCAAAAAGGTAGCGGATATGGAGGGTTATACCTGCGCATACGGCATAGCCCACGACGGAGATGAACGCCTTGACGACTGCATACTCACGGTTTTCCGCGCCCCTCACAGCTACACAGGTGAAGATGTTGCGGAGCTCTCATGCCACGGCGGTCTCTATGTAACAAGGAAGATTCTCCGCGCGGCTCTGAAAAACGGAGCTGTCAACGCAGAGGCAGGCGAGTTCACAAAAAGGGCATATCTCAACGGAAAGCTTGACCTGACCCAGGCTGAGGCAGTCATGGATATAATCTCCGCTAAGGGTGAGCGTGAGCTTAAAATGGCGGAGAGCCTCCGCGAGGGTGCGGCTTTCAGAAAGGCGGACAGCTGCTCGCAGAAGCTGCTGAAAATACTGGGAGATCTTGCAGCATGGGCGGACTATCCCGAGGAGGATATCCCCGAGGTGAGACCTGAAACTCTTATTGCTGAGCTTACCGATGTCCGCGATGAGCTGCGTTCGCTGGTGAAGAATTACGACAGCGGAAGGATACTCCGTGAGGGAGTTGCAACGGCTATAATCGGACGTCCCAACGTTGGCAAGTCCACCCTTTTCAATTGCCTCAGCGGCTGCGAGAGGAGTATCGTTACCGAGATCGCAGGTACTACCCGTGACGTTATCGAGGAGACTGTCCGCGTTGGCGACATCACTCTGCGGCTCTCCGATACCGCTGGTATCCATGATACCGACGATGTTATAGAGGGTATAGGTGTGGAGATGGCCGAGAAGAAGATAGCCACTTCCGAGCTTGTGATCGCTGTTTTTGACGGAAGCTGTCCGCTGACGGAGGACGATCTTTATTTAATTAATAAAATTAATAAAAGTAACACTATAGCTGTTATCAACAAAAATGATGTGGATCAGCTTATTGACACTTCCCTTCTGAAGGACAGAATTCAACATATTGTATATTTATCGGCCAAAGAGAACAGGGGTGTTCAGGAGCTCCACAAGCATATAGAGGAGATATTCCAACTTAATGAAGCTGATTTTGATACCGCTACAGCCGCTAATGAGAGGCAGAAAAAGTGTATTGACAATGCACTTGAAGGTATTGAAAGTGCTATTTCATCACTTGAAATCGGTGAAATGCTTGACGCGGTGAATGTTCTTATTGATGAGGCCGAGCAATCTTTGCTTCAGCTTACGGGAAAGAAAGTTATGGATGCAGTTGTTGATGAAGTATTCTCTCGCTTCTGCGTCGGAAAATAAAGTGTTTCACGTGAAACATCGGGAGGGATAAGCTTGACATATAAAATGGGAGAATTTGACGTTGCAGTTGTGGGCGCTGGCCACGCAGGCGTAGAGGCGGCTCTTGCCGCCGCCAGACTTGGCTGCAAGACTGTAATGTTTACCATATCACTGGATCAGATCGCGAATATGCCCTGTAATCCGTCAATTGGAGGTACTGCAAAGGGCCATCTTGTCCGTGAGATAGACGCTCTGGGCGGTGAAATGGGCAAAGCCGCGGACCGCTGCTTTATACAGAGCCGTATGCTAAACCGCGGAAAAGGACCTGCCGTACACAGTCTGAGAGTCCAGGCAGACCGCGTGAGATATCATGAGTACATGAAAAATGTCTGCGAAAAACAGAAAAACCTCTTTGTGAAGCAGGCTGAAATATCTGAAATAGTAACAGAAGACAATAAAATAACAGGAGTCCGCACTTCACTGGGAGCGGAATACAAGGTCAAAGCAGTAATAATTGCGACCGGTACATATCTTAAAGGCAAGATACATATAGGCGAGGTTTCATATGAAAGCGGTCCTGACGCGGCTTTGCCAAGTAAATTCTTGTCAAAAAGCCTCGAAGAAAATGGAGTTGAGCTCCGCAGATTCAAGACGGGAACTCCATGCAGAGTCAACAAAAGAAGTATTAATTTTGATATAATGGAAAGACAGGACGGCGACGAGAAAATAGTCCCCTTTTCATTTGAGACTGATTCGGAGACACTTGATAATAAAGTAAGCTGTTATGTCACATATACAAACAGTAAAACCCATGAAGTAATACTGGCAAATCTTGACAGATCGCCTTTGTACTCAGGCAGGATAGAGGGAGTGGGTCCGAGATACTGTCCGTCCATAGAGGACAAGATAGTCAGATTTTCAGATAAGCCGCGGCACCAGCTTTTTGTTGAGCCTATGGGATTAAGCACAGATGAGTACTATTTGCAGGGAATGTCGTCATCGTTACCTGAAGATGTACAGCTTGCATTTCTGCGGACAATAGACGGTCTTGAGGACGTTGAGATAATGCGTCCTGCATACGCCATTGAGTATGACTGCTGCAACCCGAATCAGCTGTCCCCTACTCTTGAATTCAATAATATAGGGGGACTCTACGGCGCAGGCCAGTTCAACGGCAGCTCAGGCTATGAGGAAGCAGGAGCACAGGGACTTGTGGCAGGCATAAATGCTGCATTGAAGATAAAAGGCCGTGAGCCCATGATCCTTGACCGTGCGAGCTCATATATCGGCACTCTCGTGGACGACCTTGTGACAAAGGGCTGCTCCGATCCATACAGAATGATGACTTCCCGAAGCGAGTACAGGCTTATTCTCAGGCAGGATAACGCGGATCAGCGCCTTTCGCCTATTGGTCACGCTATCGGACTTATCTCAAATGATAGGTATGAGAAGCTTCTTGAAAAGGAACGGCTTACGAGAGAGGAGATCGAACGTGTTTCAAAGATGAATATTTCTCCCTCTGAGAAGCTTAATGTTTACCTTGAGTCATGTGGAACATCTCCTCTTTCCACTGGCTGCAAAATGTCCGATCTTATACGCCGTCCTCAGCTGAATTATAACGATCTTGCTGTTTTTGACAGCGGCCGCCCGGAGCTTCCGTGGGAGGTATGCGAGCAGGTCGAACTTCAGATCAAATATGAGGGATACATTGAAAAGCAGCTCGCTCAGATCGAGCAGATGAGAAAAATGGAGTCCAAGAAGCTGCCGCCCGATATGGATTATAGCCTTATTTACGGGCTTAGACTGGAGGCGGTGGAGAAGCTGAATAAAATAAAGCCACTGTCTATCGGACAGGCTTCAAGAATTTCGGGTGTATCCCCTGCCGATATTTCTATGCTTGCTGTCTGGCTCATGCATGAGAAGGGAGAAAGTCATGATACCTGATTATGGACTATCTTGCTCTGAGTTCGGAGCTGTCGGCCTGACATTGACAGCTGAGGTTTATGACAAGCTAAGGACATACTCGGACTTTCTCGTCGAGTATAATGAAAATGTCAATCTCACTGCAATAACAGAGCCGAAGGAGATACTCAGAAAGCATTTTATTGACAGTATACTGCTGACAAAATACGCAGAAATCCCCGATAATTCGTCATTTATTGATGTGGGAACAGGCGCCGGATTTCCTTCTGTGCCTCTGAAAATATTCCGTCCTGACATAAAACTGACACTTCTTGACAGCCTTAACAAGAGGATAGATTTTCTGCGTCAACTCTGCGAAAGGCTTGAAATTGAAGCAGAATTCATACACGGGAGAGCTGAGGACGTTTCAAAAAAACCAGAGTACAGGGAGAATTTTGACTTTGCCACTGCCCGCGCAGTTGCCAATATGGCGCTTCTCAGCGAGCTGTGTATTCCTTTCGTGAAGAAAGGCGGCAGCTTCATTGCGATGAAGGGACCCAATGAAGATATAAGCCTTGGATATAATGCGGTGCAGCTTCTCGGCGGTTCCGTCGTAAAAACAGTTGATTACGACCTTTTTGATGAGAAAAGGAAGATCGTCATTGTAAAGAAAATATCGCAGACTCCGCCAAAATACCCTCGCAATAGCAGTCAGATCAAGAAGAAAACTCTTTGAACTGCTCGTATAATGACATACGGATCGCCATTTTGTTCCAAAATGGCGATTTTTTTGTATGGAAACTATTTCCCGCAGGTGCTAAAATTAAGAAAAAAGCATCGGAGGTCATTATGGCAGGATTTTTGAATTTTACTAAAGAAAAGCTTGTAAACAAGGTGGTTGAGATCGGAGTTGACGAGATCTGCCCCAGCCCTTATCAGCCGAGAACGGATTTTTGCGAGGATATAACCGCCCTTGCCGAGTCAATTGCCCAGAACGGTATTCTCCAGCCGCTTTCCGTGCGAAAGAAGGACGGAAAATACGAGCTGATAGCAGGGGAGAGGAGGCTTCGTGCCGCAAAGCTCTGTGATCTGAGCGTTGTACCCTGCATCGTTTATGATATAAGCGACAGACACTCGGCAATTCTTGCGCTTGTGGAGAATATCCAGCGACAGGATCTTTCTTTTTTTGAGGAAGCTGCGGCTATTGAGCGCCTTCTCACTCACTACGGAATGACCCAGGAGGACGCCGCTGCAAAGCTTGGCAGAGCCCAGAGCACCATTGCTAACAAACTTCGACTTCTCAGGCTTACGGATAAGGAAAAGGAGCTTATAGTCCGCTACGGACTTACAGAGCGCCATGCAAGGGCTCTGCTAAGGCTTGGAAGTGCCGAGGACAGGCTCTTTATACTAGAAAAGATCATAAGGAACAATCTTAATGTTGAGCGCTCCGAGAAGCTTATCGACGAGTTTATAGGCAGCAACAGAAGCAGAGTCAGCTATAAGAAGCGGTCGGCAGTGTTTCAGAATGTGAAGATGTTCGTGAATACCATAAACAAAGCCGTGGAGACTATGCAGGCCGCGGGAATATCCGCAGATTCGCGGAAGATACAGAACGAGGACTACATCGAGTACCGCGTCAGGATACCGATACAGAAGACCAGCAGAGATTGAAATTGTTTCACATGAAACATTTATGGTGTTTCATGTGATTTTTTTGTCCGAAAATGTTTCATGTGAAACATTTTTTGAAAAAAAAATCGGCCTTTCTTATTTACAATAGGGAAAAAAGGTGCTATAATAGTATAAGTAAATCTGAAAGGAAGATAATATGGGCAAGATCATTGCTGTTGCCAATCAGAAGGGCGGAGTAGGAAAGTCCACCAGCGTAATAAATATAGCTGCGTATCTCGGTTCACGGGACTTCAAAGTGCTTTGCATTGACTCCGATCCCCAGGGCAATACAACAACGGGCTTCGGTATAAAGAAAAAGTCTGTACCTGCGTCCACCTACGACGTCATAACAGGCAAGACCCGCATACAGGAAGCAATTATCCCCACCGAGTTCAAGAATGTCTCAATAGTTCCTGCAACAGAGGATCTTGCAGGCTGCGAGCTTGAGCTGGCACAGAATGAGAACAGGGTGAACAGGCTGAAAATGCAGCTCCTGACCTGCAAGGACGATTTTGATTATATATTTATCGATTGTCCTCCTGCGCTGGGAACTATCACCATAAACAGCCTTGTTGCCTGCGATAGTATAATCGTTCCCATGCTTGCGGAGTTCTACGCGCTTGAGGGACTTTCACAGCTTGTGAACACTATCAAAATAGTTAAAAATAATTATAATCCCGTTCTTGAGATCGAGGGCATACTCTTTACCATGTTCGACGGCAGACTCAATGTTGCCAACGATGTTGTGGCAGAGGTGGAGAAATACTTTCCCGACAGCGTTTTCAAGACCAAGGTGCCCCGTAACGTGCGTATTTCCGAGGCTCCCAGCCACGGAAAGCCCGTGATGTACTACGACAGGACCTCCAAGGGCGCAGAGGCCTATGAGCTGGTGTGCCACGAGATACTTGGCGAGCCGCTGGAGCTCCCGAAAAAGAAGAAGATCTTCTCTTTCAAAAAACATAAGAAAGGAAAACATTCGTCCTGACGAATGAGGTTTGAATTATGGCAAAAGGTGGTCTCGGCGCAGGATACGGGCTTCTGTTCAGCGATAACAGCAGCGATATACAGGTAAAGAAAACACTGCGCACCTCTGAGATAGAGCCGAACCGCGATCAGCCGCGTAAGGCCTTCAGCGATGAAGCTATAACAGCTCTTGCGGATTCTATCCGCGAGCACGGTATGCTTCAGCCGATACTTGTCAGACCAATAAAGACAGGCGGCTATCAGATAGTAGCAGGGGAGAGAAGATGGCGTGCGGCAAGAATGCTGGGTCTCGACGAGGTCCCCGTGAATATCAGGGAGCTGACGGATCTGGAGACTATGCAGATCGCTATCATCGAAAACCTTCAGCGTGAGAACCTGAACCCTGTGGAAGAAGCCGCGGGTTATAACGAGCTTATCGAGAAATTCGGCATGACTCAGGAAAAGGTTGCAAAAATGGTGGGACGCTCCCGTTCCGCAGTTGCAAACGCTGTAAGGCTTCTGTCACTTCCCGAAAGAGTGCTGAAAATGCTGGAAAACGGTGATATCTCCGCAGGCCATGCAAGAGCTCTGCTGGGCTTTGAGGACGAGGAGATGCTGATAGCTACAGCTCTCAGAGCTGCCGACGGAGGACTGACAGTCCGTCAGGTGGAGAAGGCTGCGCAGAAGTCTGCGGAGCATAACGAGGAGGCTGCACCGGCGGCTTCAAACAAAAAGATCGATAATTACTTCAAGGAAATGGAGCTCTCACTTAACGAGCGCCTCGGCAGAAAGGTCAAGGTGGACTACGGCAAGAACAAGGGCGCACTCATTCTTGAATTCTATGATAAAAATGACCTCGCAGCACTGGCTGAAAAGCTGGCAAAAGAGGACTAAGGAGAATAAATATGATAGACATTAAGCTTATAAGAACAAACCCCGAGCTGGTAAAAGAGAACATCAGGAAGAAGTTCCAGGACGACAAGTTAGCCCTCGTTGACAAGGTAGTTGAGCTGGACAAGCAGTACAGAGAGACTAAGCTGGCCTGCGATAATCTCAGAAACAGCCGTAATGTAAAGAGCAAGGAGATCGGCGGCCTTATGAAGAACGGTCAGAAGGAAGAGGCCGAGAAGATAAAGGCTGAGGTTTCTGCTCTCGGTAAGGAGCTTGAGGAGAAGGAACAGCTTGAAGTAAAGCTTGAGGCTGATATCCGCGAGATCATGCTTGTTATACCAAATATAATCGACGACAGCGTTCCGATCGGTAAGGACGACACAGAGAACGTTGAGGTGGAGAAGTTCGGCGAGCCTGCTGTTCCCGATTTTGAAGTACCTTACCACGTTGATATAATGGAAAAGATCAACGGCATCGACATCGACAGCGCAAGAAAGACCAGCGGAAACGGTTTCTATTATCTCTGCGGAGACATCGCACAGCTTCAGAGCTGCATACTCTCCTACGCAAGAGACTTCATGATAGACAAGGGCTTCACATATTATATCCCTCCCTTCATGATAAGAAGCAACGTTGTTACAGGCGTTATGAGCTTTGCTGAGATGGAAGGCATGATGTACAAGATAGAAGGGGAGGACCTTTACCTTATCGGTACCTCTGAGCATTCCATGATAGGCAAGTTCATTGATACTATCGTTCCCGAGGAGGAGCTCCCCAAGACGCTCACAAGCTATTCTCCCTGCTTCCGTAAGGAGGTAGGCGCTCACGGTATCGAGGAGCGCGGTGTGTATCGTATCCACCAGTTTGAGAAGCAGGAAATGGTGGTTGTATGTAAGCCCGAGGAGTCTATGGACTGGTTCCACAAGCTCTACAGCTACACAGTTGAGTTCTTCCGCTCACTTGATATACCCGTTCGTACTCTTGAGTGCTGTTCGGGAGACCTTGCAGACCTGAAGGTAAAGTCCATCGACGTTGAGGCATGGTCGCCCCGTCAGAAGAAGTATTTCGAAGTAGGAAGCTGCTCGAATCTCGGCGACGCACAGGCAAGACGTCTCGGCATCAGAGTAAAGGCTGAGGACGGAAGCAAGTATTTCGCACACACGCTCAACAATACAGTTGTAGCTCCCCCGAGAATGCTTATCGCGTTCCTGGAGAACAACCTCAACGAGGACGGTTCTATCCGTATACCAAAGGCTCTCCAGCCTTATATGCGCAAGGATATCATCAAGGTACCCGAGAAGAAGTAATAAGTAAATAAGTGATGGCAGGGCGGCATTTTGCCGCCCTTTAATTATGCTGTTTTTTATTGCAGGCAGAGGAACGGCGTCCCCTACATTACATATGTCCGTCGCCCCACTTTGCCGCTGTACAGAGACACATTGTTACGACGCCAACCACGCCTCCGCACATACTTCCCAATAGAAAACCAAGCATGACTTCCTCCTTTATCTGAATAGAATATGACGGAGCGGAACCGCTCCGCTCATCTCATATATTTATATTATGTACGGTTTTTCTTACAATATACAAAAAAGCGGACTATTTAAAGTCCGCTTTTAATTATTACTTGTCATTTTTTGGTGTGTTATTTGTGTAGTATGATAAGCTTTCATCATCAGGGGAATAGCCTTCATTTACTGTCTGAAGGAAATCATTTGTATCATCAGGATTGAAGTCCTTGAGACTGTCACCGCTTTTTAACTTATCCAAAAAATCATTGCTGCACATAGTAAAAACTCCTTTACTGAAAAAAATTATATTTTATACCGCTTAAAATAACAGAGCATATAATAACTGTCATGATGAGGACCAATGCAATATTGAAATACTTCATTCTTTTGTTTGTTATTTCTCTGTTCTTGTTTGTGGCATTGCTGTAAGAGCCGGCTATGAAGACCTCAGAGACACCTGAGCTGGTTTTGTGAAGATCCTGTCGTATCAGTTTATCGGTACAGATCTGGGAGTAAGGTCGTGATTTGATACTGAGAAATAAAAAAACAAATGCCCCTGCATATGCTACTGTCATTACTATCCAGAATGTGAAATAGAAATTGAATGGGAGCTGCAAGCTGATATCATCGTTAAGCATTTTTGTCAGCTCTGAAAAATCAAAGAACTTAACAATGAAAAGAAACATAGCAGAGCAAAGTGTGATACCCAGATTGACTTTGGTATCAGTTTTGGTTATCCTCTTGAGCTCATAGTCATATTCGCTTTTCATCGTGTCAAGGATGATGCTGCTTGACGGATAATCGGGAGGTGTTTTTTCTGCTTTTTTTTGTTCGGTGCTGTCATTTTGAGGTTGGATATTCTCTTTACTTGTCTGACTTTTATCGCTTTGATTATCGTCTTTGTGGTTGTTTTTCTTCTTGTATGATGCCATGGCATTTCCTCCTTTTCAGATGATAAACATATCTTATCACATGGCAAAAATAATGTCAATAAATATGAAAACGTAGGATATATGATTTTTTTATGAGTTATTCTGAAACAAAAATGCCTTATCCGCTGCGGAATGATCCTGAATATTTCAGAAGGATCTTCAAATAGTAATAATACACAAAGACTATGAAAAAACGCCCCCTCCCCCGCCGCAGAATGACCGAGAGAGGGACTCCCCTGTCGGAGAATAAGGCTGTTTTCCGTAGGAGCTGCAACAGCATATACCGCTATAGTGATTTTGAATTAACAAAATAAGGGGAGTGAGGGAAGTGAAATAGGTACAAGAAAAAAGTTTAAATTTGTTGCAAATGCCACTTTTCAAGTATGTTGTCTTTATGTTATAATAATGCTATAATATCAGGCTTAAAAGCTGAGAATGATGAAAAGAGGTAATTACCAATGAATAAGATAACCAACGACATTTACTATATCGGAGTCAATGACCACGAGGTCGATCTCTTTGAGGGACAGTACGACGTGCCCAATGGCATGGCTTATAATTCATATATCATACTCGATGAAAAGGTTGCGGTATGCGATACCGTTGACGGTAATTTCACAGCTCAGTGGCTGGACAATATCACAGAGGTGCTTGCAGACCGCAAGCCCGACTATATAATAGTACACCACATGGAGCCCGATCATTCCGCTAACCTGAAGAGCTTCCTGGAGAAGTACCCCGAAACTACAGTTGTAGGCAATGCAAAGACCTTCGGAATGATAGAGAATTTCTTCGAGGATCTCACCATCGCAAACAAGCTTGAGGTAAAGGAAGGGGACAAGCTCAGCCTCGGAAGCCATGAGCTCACATTTATACTTGCTCCCATGGTACACTGGCCCGAGGTAATGCTCTCATACGACAGCACAGACAAGGTGCTTTTCTCCGCTGACGCTTTCGGAAAGTTCGGCGCACTTGACGTGGAGGAGGACTGGGCCTGCGAGGCTCGCCGTTACTACTTCGGCATAGTGGGCAAGTACGGTATGCAGGTACAGGCTGTACTGAAGAAGGCAGCTGCTCTTGACATAAAGATAATCTGCGCACTTCACGGTCCCATACTCACCGAGAACCTTGACTACTATCTGGGACTCTATAACACATGGTCAAGCTACGGTGTGGAGACGGACGGCGTTTTCATCGCCTACACTTCTGTTTACGGTAACACAAAGAAGGCAGCAGAGCTCCTCAAGGAGAGACTGGAGGCAAAGGGCTGCCCCAAGGTAGCTATAGCAGACCTTGCAAGAGAGGATATGGCAGAGTCCGTTGAGGACGCATTCCGCTACGGAAAGCTGGTCATCGCAACAACGACGTACAATGCCGATATCTTCCCCTTCATGAAGCACTTCATTCTCGACCTTACCGAGAGAAACTATCAGAACAAGACCATCGGTATCATCGAGAACGGAAGCTGGGCTGCAACTGCCGCAAAGGTAGTAAAGGGTATGTTTGAAAAGTCCAAGAACATCACATGGACAGATACCACTGTATCTATCAAGTCTGCGGTAAAGGCTGCAAACATCGAGCAGATAGAGGCTCTTGCAGACGAACTTGTGAAATAAGAATACAGATATTTACTTACCCCGCCTCAGGCGGGGTAATCAAAAAAAGGAGGGACTGAATATGAAAATTACGCTCAATCCCGATAAAGAAGTTGTTGACAGAGTAAAAGAGGGACTTAAAATGAAGGACGGCTACTGTCCGTGCAGACTGGCGAAAACTCCCGAGAACAAGTGTATGTGCAAGGAGTTCCGCGACCAGATAGCAGATCCCACATTTGAGGGCTTCTGCCACTGTATGCTCTATTATAAGTCGCTTGAAGACTAATGACAGAAATAAAGGAGATATGACCATGAACGGGTTATTCAGATTAAGAAATTCATAACAGCATGAGACTTGATAAATAGTTTCATGCTTCTCACAGCAAAACTATTTTATTGAGGAGAATATTGTTATGATATTTCAGGATAATGTTGTAAAAGAGTATCTTAAAAACGTATATTTCATTTCGGGAACAGCCTGCGGCGGCAAGACCACTGTTTCACGGGAGCTTGGCAGAAGATACGGTATCCACGTATATGATATCGACGAAGCCTTTGCCGCTCATCAGCAGATCTGCGACAGTGAACATCAGCCGAATATGTGCAGGCAGTTCAGAGACGCAGACGAATTTTTCGGACGCAGTGCAGATGAATATAAAAAATGGCTGATAAACAACACAAGGGAACAGCTTGATTTTGTTCTGCTTGATCTTATGAGACTTTCGCAGGATAAAAAGGTGATATGCGACTGTCATCTGACTCCCGAGGAAGCTGAAAGGATAACAGAAACGTCAAGGGTGATATTCCTGATAAATGATACGCCCGATATTGTGAATGCTTACTGTGACCGCATAGACCATACAGATTTCAGGGACTTCATTTACAGTGCATCCGATGTGGAGAAGGCAAAGGCGGTCTGCAATGAAACGCTCTGTTCACTGAGCAGAGAACGCATAAGCAGTATAAAAAACAGCGATTATTTTTATATTGACCGCAAAAACGGAAAAACAGTCGAGGAAACTGTTCAGCTGGCTGCACAGCATTTCGGTCTGATTACTGTAAGCAAAGTGGAAAGAGGCTCCGCTCTTGCGGAGAAGCTTCTTCGGTTCGTGGAGAACTGCTCATGGTATGAGGTCAAGGAGCACATCGCTGATATGCTCAGGTCGTGGGAGTTCACGGACTGGGAGTGTATGTTTGCCGCTGTGCATGACGGCGAGATAGTGGGTATGGCTTCTGTAATGAAGACGGACTACTACCCTCTGCCGGATATTTACCCCTGGATATCCTGCGTCTTCGTTACGGAGAGCGCAAGGGGACAGCGTATCAGTGGGCAGCTCATAGAGCACGCCAACAGATACGCGAAAGAGCTGGGCTTCACGAAAACCTATATTCCCACGGAGTATACGGGATTTTACGAGAAATACGGATACAGCTATGTCCGTGATATAGTGAATTACGGAGGCGGCACTGACCGTCTTTATGTCAAGGATTTACAGACAGGAGGTCTATTATGAACGAAGTAATTATCACAAAGGAAAACTTTGACGAGGAAGTACGCAACTATAAGGGTATGCCTGTGCTCATGGACTTTTGGGCAAGCTGGTGCGGTCCCTGCATGATGCTGGCTCCCATAGTTGAGGAGATAGCCGACGAATACGACGGCAGGGTAAAGGTATGCAAGGTCAATGTTGACGAGCAGCCCGAGCTTGCGGCAGCTTTCAGAGTTGAGAGCATACCGCTGCTGGTGGTCGTAAAGGACGGCGCCATAGTAAAGCAGGCAGTAGGCCTTCGCCCCAAGGAAGCCGTAATAGATATGTTAGGACTCTGATAAACAAGGCTCACCGCGAATACCGGTGAGCTTTGCTGTTAATACAGAAAAAATTTTTTGTTTCTGCACGGAAATACTCTCCTGCGTTGTATATATCTATGAAGCGACGCTTTCAGAAGAAAGGAGGAATAACCTATGAATGACAACTCAGCGCTGTACGCATTCAACAGATTCGGCGATACAGTCCTGCGAACGGCCTTTGCTATGACGGGAAACTATCAGGAAGCAGAGGATATAACCCAGGAGGTCTTTCTGAACCTCCATTCAAAACCGCAGGAATTCGAGTCCGATGAACATATGAAGGCATGGCTGCTCCGTTCAGCCATCAACCGCTGCAAAAATCTCAGGAAAAGCGCCCGTATGATGAGAAACTCTCCACTTGACGAGGTGCTGGAAAACACCCTCAGCTGTGAGTTCACACCGAGGGACAACGAGATAAGAGAAATGATATCAGAGCTGCCCAAAAAGTATTCTTCGGTGATATTCCTTTACTACTTTGAGGAGTACAACATCAGGGAGATCGCAAAAATACTGGGAAAGAACGAGAATACGGTCAGCTCATTATTGCAGCGCGGAAGAAAAAAGCTCAAAACAGAACTTGAAAGAGAGGGGTATGTATATGAGACCTAACGAGTATAACGACCTCCTGTGCAAGATAAAATGCAGCGACGAGTTCCGCAGCCGTATGCAGGAAAAACTGAAGGAAGCTCCTGCAAAGGAAGCGGAGTATGAGGAAACAGTAAGCGGTACAGAGGTAATAACACAGAAAAGCAGATGGGGAAGATTTGCTGCGGCAGCTGCGGTTGTTGTCCTTATAGGCGGAGTCGCAGGCGGCGGAGCCTACCACTTTGCAAATATAAATGAGGATACCAAGATCGAGGAAACACAGGCCGGTGACAGCATTTTGTATGAGCTCAAGGAGCATAAAGACGATTATGACGCAAAGCTGATAGTAATGAATCCTACAAATGGCAATACATCCATAGTTGATATCAACAAGGATCAGTTTTTCAGCTATATGGAGAATAATAACGTCTATTACGAACTGCCTTACGTTGTCGAAAGCAGAAACAGTATTTCTGTAGTGTTTTCTCCCGTAGATACTGATAAAGATCTCTTATATCAGTTTGAAATTTCCGAAAACGATACGTTTAACTGGAGAAAGACCGAAAACGGCAAGAAAAGCACAGCTTATTACAGCTATGATGACGGAATTAATCACTATGGCGAATTTGGTCAGATGTTTGTCGGCAGTGAGATCATGGAAGAGATGAGACAGGTCTCAAAAGAATACCTGGAAAAAAATCTGAAGGATATCGTTGACAGTGTTACAGGACAGGCAACTCTGACTGAAGGCGCCGAGGAAAGCAGGGACATCAAATATGAAGTCGACAGCAACGGCTTGCTGGAGGATATCCTCAGCTTTGACTGGAAAACATCATATGCGGTATACGGAAAGAATATGTATATGATCAATTTGAATAAAATGAATTCCTACTTCATGATGAGTGACATGGGTTATCTTGTGCTGTTAAATGATAGCTTCAGCGGTACCTACAAGCTGGCAAACAGCAGCGATCTGGAGGCATTCAAGTCATTGGTCATTGCAAAGCATCTCAGTCTGGCTCAGTATGACTGGACCATTGACAGCTCCACCATAAAGCGTGCATTTTCTACCCAGTATGAAGGCATAACGGTGGACTTCTATCCCGACAGCGGACAGTTCACAGAGAGCACGAAATATGTCCTCAGGGACAGCAACGGCTTCAAGAAGGAAATATCCTCACTTCAGTGGGTGAGCTGCGAGACGGACGAGGCTGAGATATATAAGGACTTCTATTCTATGGACTCGCTTATCAGCAGAAACGGATATATCCTTCCCAAGACTGACGGTGCAAGGCAGTACGCATACAAGCTTAAAAATGAAAGCAGCATTGAAAGGCTCAGAGAGATATGCGACGAGCATCTTATACCTCTGGAGTCCGGCGTGGATGCTTCAAAGTATGATATAATGGACGCCTTCCCCGAATCCTATAAGGGCGGTGAGGCCCAGTTCCGTGCTGACGACGGACAGTTCACGGAAAGCAGGGAGTGTACCGTAACTGATTTTGACAGACTGAAAAAAGAGATCTCAGACCTTGAATGGACGTTCTGCCTGGACGAAATGGATAATGTATACAATGATTTCTACATTGCAGGAGCTGTTATCAGCCGGAATGGTTACGTTTATCCTCAGAATGGCAGTCAGAGCAATATCTCTTATAAGCTGAAAAACGACAGCGATATAGAGAAGCTCCGCGGGATACTTGATAAATATATAGAAATACAGGATAATTGAACGATAGAAAGTTGAAATTTATAAAAAACTATGCTATAATATAGGAAAGTCTCCGCAGTTGTCGTGACTGCGGAGAAATTCTTTCCGGAGGTATAACAATGAAGCTCATATCATGGAACGTCAACGGATTCCGCGCCTGTCTGCAAAAGGGCTTTGAGGACTTCTTCAGGGCTGCGGACGCCGATATATTCTGCCTGCAGGAGACAAAAATGCAGCCCGATCAGGCTGATTTCAGGCCCGAGGGCTATAATATATACTTTCACAGCGCTATAAAGAAGGGCTATTCGGGAACGGCCGTTTTCAGCAAAACAGAGCCAATATCCGTGACCTACGGCATTAACGGCACCCATACGGACGAAGGCCGCGTCATCACCTGCGAGTATGAGGACTTTTACTTTGTATGCTGCTATGTTCCCAACGCTCAGGACGGTCTCAGGCGTATCGACTACCGCATGGAGTTCGAGGACGACATGAGAGCCTATCTTTCGGAGCTCGATAAGAAAAAGCCGGTTATCTACTGCGGAGATCTCAACGTTGCACATGAGGAGATAGATCTGAAGAACCCGAAGTCCAACCGCGGAAATGCAGGCTTCTCCGACGAGGAGCGCGGCAAGTTCACGGAGCTTCTCGGCGCAGGCTTTGCGGACACCTTCCGCAGGCTCTATCCCGACACAGTTACATATTCGTGGTGGTCATACCGCTTTAAGGCACGCGAAAAGAACGCAGGCTGGCGTATAGACTATTTCGTTGTGTCAGAGCGCCTTATGGAGCGCGTGAAGGATTCCGTGATACTCACAGATGTAATGGGCAGCGATCACTGCCCCGTAATGCTGACTATAGAATAAAAAAACGGGTACTGTTGTACCCGTTTTTTTGTAAGTGATGATGTTATTGCAGACCGGATATTTATAAGGTGAATGCTTTTTTGAAGCTGAGATAATTCCGTCCGTCCTCCTTGCCGTAGACTGCAAAGCAGACATTGTCAAAGAGTCTGCCGTAGCCCTCGTCCACAAGTACCTTTCTGAAATATCCCGCCACTTCATCGGGCTTGTTGCCGAAAGCTCCGCAGCCCCATGCTCCGAGAACGAGGTTCCTGTGACCGTGCTTTGCCGCAATGGCCAGCATTATGCGTATGCGGCCTGTCATAGCCTCGGCTATTTTATTATTGGAGGCAAACAGCGCCGCACCCCGTCTGTTGGGAGCAGGCACCGTGATAACGGAAGCCCTGAAGGGAATGCTCCTGAGACAGCAGCCCTCGCCGCGGAATACCCAGACCTCGGGAGAATATATCATATAGTCCGATTCCACAGCGCTGAGGTGAGTGTTGTTATAATGGTACATCTCCCTTGCAGCTTCCGAGGTTATGGAGGCATACAAGGTGCTGCACCTGCAAAGGGCTTCTTCCTGCGCATTTGCGCCCAGACGGAAGCCGCCGCCTGCCTTGTGAGCGTTGGCGAAGTTCATAACGAAGGGGTTCTCGTAACGGCTTGCAGCCTCGAACGAATCGTAGTTATTTACGGTGATGCTGCACATCTCTCCGTCGGGGATCACAGTACTGCCTGCAAGCTCCGCACCCTTTACGGGAGTCCATACCTCAGCTGCGGAATAGCCTTTTCCGGGAAGATCGATGCGCTTTCCGTCCTTTTCATAAAAGCCGTCGGCGTTTATCTTTATGGTTTCGTTTGCGATAGCTATATTATTCATATCAGCACCTCTTTCAGTTTTTTACGTCAATGACCACATATTCGGAGCAGGTCCCTGTCTTGAAGGGGATAGCCCAGCCTGAAATGCCCGAGGTCACTATAAAATCGGTATTGTCCCGTTTTGTATGTCCGTACACGAAATCATTTGCACCGAGAAGAAGTCCCACATATCCGGACGGCCAGAGGTGTCCGCCGTGGGTATGTCCCGAGAATACAAGGTCGGCGCCTGCTTCTGCTTCCTTAGCGTAGTCGTTGGGCTGATGATCCAGTACCAGAGAAAAGGCAGCAGGGGAGATATTTTCTGCGTACTCCGGCATTTCCAGCCGTCCCTCGTCGTTCTTGTCAAGGCGGCCTATTATATTGAAGCCCTCGGTGACTTCGGCGGTCTCGTCCTCAAGGACGGTGACGCCGTTCTTTTCCAGCTCCCGACAGAGGTCGGAGACGTTGAAATCGCGGTAGCCCTTGTAATAGCCTCTGTCGTGGTTGCCGAATATGAAGTAGACTCCGTATTTAGTGTCGAGCTGCCCCAGCGCCTTGCAGGAACGGACCATATCCGCCCTGCACGAATCGTCGTCCACGAAATCTCCTGCCACAACGACAATATCGGGCTTTTCTTCCTGAACGCGCTCCATTTCGCGGGCGAAGTCCTCACCGTCAAGGGTGATGCCCAGATGAGAGTCCGCTATGCCTACTATGCGGAGGCTCCCGCCTGCAATGGGCTTGTCAGTGCGGAGCTCATAGGCTGTTCGTTTTACAGTGTGGGCGTTGTACCAGCCCACAGCAAGATAAACTGCCGTGAACAGAACGACGGCAGCGCCCTCGATATAGAGGCGGCGCTTCTTTTTTGCGGCCTTTCGGATAATGGCGGCGATGATATCGGCTATGAGCCAGAATATCATCAGGTGGATAAGCACCACTATTACGGTGAAGTAGTTGATAAAGCCGAAGCAGGCGAGTCCGCCGAAGGGTATCAGGCAGACCAGCCAGGACAGCAGCTTATGCTTTTTGCCGAGCTTTTCGATGAAGCTGAAGCGGTGAAAGCGCGTGAAAAGATATATTGTGCCGCTGATGGCCAGTATCAGAAGTATGGCGAATAAGATCAGCCAGAATGACATAAAGACCTCCTGTTGTAAATCATAATTTGCAGCGTGACGCAGATGGCGGCGTCCCCTGCACGGAAACACCGGTTCATGCAATTATAAATGCTGATTTATACTATATTATCATATTTTTTTATGCCGTGTCAATACATGGGTAAAAAAAACGCTTCTTTGTTGCATATAATCTTCTATGGCCTGTATTCGGTTGAAATGAGCAGTTTCCTATGCTATAATTAGTGTAACTTTTACAAGGCGGCAGGGGGTGAGAATGTGAGCGGCGGATTTATTGTTTCAGCTGCGGAGATCGCCGGAAAAATGGGGGCAGGGTGGAATTACGGAAACACCCTTGAAGCGAATTTCGGGGGAACTCCCGATGAGACGGTATGGGGCAATCCCAAGGCCTCTCAGGCAATGGTGGACGCCGTAGCCGATGCGGGCTTCAGGACTATAAGGATACCTGTTTCGTTTCTCAGCAAGATTGACGACAGCAACGGCTTCAGAGTGGACAGGGAATGGCTGGACAGGATAGCCGAGGTGGTTGACTACTGCTATAACCGTGATCTGTTCGTTATCATAAATATACACGGCGACGGCTATCATACCATAAAGGGCGGCTGGCTGCTGTGCGACAGCACCGACCAGAACTACATAAAGGAGAAATACGGCGCGGTATGGCGGCAGATAGCTCTCCGCTTTGCCGACTATGACGAGCATCTCATTTTTGAGAGCATGAACGAGGTCTTTGACGGGATATACCATACTCCCGTTGCGGAATACTATGAGAATATCAACGACTATAACCAGATATTCGTTGATACGGTCAGAAGCACAGGAGGGAACAATACCCACCGCTGGCTGATGACCGCAGGCTGGAACACCGATATAAACTATACCTGCGGCGGTTACGGCTTCCGCTTCCCCGAGGACAGCGGCAATACCTGCGCCGAGGGCAGGCTCATTCTCTCCGTTCACTGCTACGACCCCTGGGACTACTGCGGCGAGGAGAAAAAGACCGTGTTCCTCTGGGGCGAAAAGGGGCAGGAGATAGTTGACCTTGAAAGCGCAGATCCCTGCTGTAAGGCGGACTGGGGCGACGAGGCTCACATCAGGGCGCAGTTCGAGATGCTGAAGCGGATGTATGTGGATATGGGCATACCCGTTGTTATAGGCGAATTCGGCTGTATCGACAGAGCAGACAGCGCTCCTCATATCCCCGAGAGGATAAACGAGAACCGCGCTTATTATGACGGCTTTGTTGCGGGAACTGCCGCACAGAACGGTCTGACTCCCGTATACTGGGACAACGGTTTCAACGGAAAATTCGGTCTGGGTCTTTTTGACAGGCGGGCGCTGAAACCCACACAGCCCGAGATAATAGAGGCTATAATCAGCGGCGTAAGGAACAAGGATCCCATGGCAGGCATAA
This sequence comes from uncultured Ruminococcus sp., assembly GCF_947301925.1. GTDB lineage: Bacteria > Bacillota > Clostridia > Oscillospirales > Ruminococcaceae > Ruminococcus. The sequence continues at coordinate 20,023 of NZ_CAMYUE010000005.1, read as the reverse complement.
GCGCCTGTACAAGAAAGTGCATATAAAAGTTTAGCCCCTGAGCGTTTTGAAGCGCTCAGGGGCATTGTATTTATTATTTGTAATTGAATTTTTCAAGGCCCACAGCGTTCATATCCACATCGGGAACAGGTTCTGCGTCGCCGTTGAACTTAACGTCATAGAGTATTTCCATGCTTTGTACATCTGCGTCGCTGCCATAGTAAAGTGTAGCCATGGGTATGCCCGTTTCTTTTGAAACATATGCCGTAAAGGAACTGATGCCGTATATCTCATCACTCTCTTTATACAGGTATGAAGGCATATGATATTCTATTATATGGCAGTCCACACCCTCAAATACCGTCTCACCTGTGATATTCCATGCGCTGAAGTCATAGAGATAGTTGATCACCATGCTGCGGCCGTTGGGACAGATCATAGGTCTGAAAGAAGATGAGTTATATATCAGATGGTGGTAGCTTGTCATCATGAGATCTTCAAAGCTGCTGTATTTTTCAGCGTCGCCGTCATGGGGGACATCATCGTTCCAGTCGTACCAGCTGTATTCCTTGCCGTTGGACTCGTCTCCGTCAAGATCAAGGGGATTGTTCCAGTAATAGTATCTTGTGCCGTCACAGTAGGTCTCGGTTTCCTTTTCGTGTTTGGGCGAATATATCTTCCTTGCGGAGTTCGCCATATTTTCGGGGCTGTCCATGCTGATGAGATCATCTGCATAGTAACCGGAGCTGTATTCCTTCGGAGCTCTGTTATCGCAGTATATGGATTCAAGTTGAACGGTGCATTTTCCTTTATCCGGATCGTTGTCGTCGCGGAGAGCGTAGAAGTCTGCTTTTTTAGCGCTTATTTTGTCATAGTAATCGCAGCTGTTCATCATCTTGTTGACGATTTCCAGCTTCTGCGCGTCAAGCTCGGGACCCGTGGGTTCAATATCGTCTATTATCCAGTTTTCGCCGTTTTTTACCACCTTCATGGTCATATCGTACTTGTTGGGGACGCTGGTGGATTCGTACTTCACGCAGGCTGTGAATGAATCCTCGGTGATATCGGTGATAACTACAGGCTCGTCTTTGCGGTTAAAGAAATAGTATGAGGCAGCAATGAACATATCATCAATGAAGTCGTTTGAGCAGGTGCAATAGAGCTTTCCGTCGCGCATGGCATATGTTCCGAAGTCGGGACACTTCTCAATATCCTGTCTGTAGATTCGGTCGGGTTCATAGCCTGTAAGGTCCTCGCCGATGAGCTTGGGGAACATCTTGTCGATACAGCTCTGTGACATAAAGGAAAGGGCCTTTTCCTGCACTTCATCGGTACTGCTGAACTTCATTCCCGTATCAAAGTAAGAGTAGTTCCAATTGCCGATAAATACATAATTCACATGGTCATAGGGATCGCCTATACCAAGATCGAACCATATCCTGTCATGGTGGGCGTTGTAATCCGCTTCCACCTCGTCTGATATTCTGTTTTGTTCTTCCACATAGGCTTCAAATTCCTCGGCGGTCATACTTGCGATCTCCTCGTCGGAGGGCATTAAAGCGGCTGATTTTCTCTGCGGCAGTTCGTCAACGTTATATGGTACAAGAAAATCATTGTATTCCGCCAGAAGCTCCTCTGCTGCGTCGCGGTATTCCTCTGTAAGGGGATCCTCGGGAGCTTCTGTTCCCGACTGAGTAATATCAACGGCAATAGTTGTGGTGACGTTATCGTTGTCGCCGTCCTTTCCGTCTTTCAGCTGCTGTGCTATATTGTAGCCGCCGAACGAGCCTGCGCCGATAAGCAGCACCGCCGCAGCCGCAATGGAGGCCGTTCTCATTTTCGGGCGCCTGTAGCGCTCAACGCCCTTGACTTCTTCTTCATTATCGAATATATCATCTGTTTTCTTCTCTGTATCGTTATTGTACTTTCTCTCGCTCATGGCGTAGATCCTCTCCTTTTCTTCATCGGTGAGTACGGGAAAGTCCTGAGCAAGGGATTCGAGAGTCACATCATCTGTGTCGTCAAAAAGATAAAAATCTTTCATATCAGATCCTCCTTACCAAGACCTGCTTCGCAAAGCATGGCCTTCAGTCTTTGTCTTGCACGGCTGCTGCGCTTCTGAACTGCGGCAGCTGTCATGGAAACGCTCTCTGCGATCTCCTTTGCTGTACGGTCATAGAAATACTGCTGTATTATAATAGTGGTATCGGGTTCGCCAAGCTGTTTTATCTTACTCAGTATAATGCGTGAGCGTTCTTTCTTATCCGCATTCTCCTCCACTCTTTCATCCGAGGGGAGCTCGGTCACGGTATCGTCGTCTATGGAAACGTTCCTGCTGCTGCCGTGACTTATTTTACGGAAGGCGTCTATTGCGGTATTCCTTGCAATTGCGGCGATATAGTTTTTCAGGTCGCCTGAAAATTCAATGCCCGAGTCAAGCTGCTTGTAGAGCTTGAAGAACACATCGCTGACGCAGTCCTCCATATCCTCGCGGCTGCCGCAGTTTCTGAGTATATTGATAACAATGGCATAAACATAGTTGCAGTACTTGTCAAACAGAGCTCTGTGGCATTTCTGCACAGATTCCCCCATAAGCAGGCGCAGCTCCATGTCCGTCATCAGGGATTCCTCCTTTATTGAATGCATTCACTAATATAATCGTTAGTGAGAGAAAAAATCAGACACATTATTTTAGCATTTTTTCCGTAAAAGTACAAGTCTTTTGAAAAACAGAAAAAAATTATTGAAAAACAATAATTTTCTATTGACAAATGATATTTTATGTGATATACTATAGTCACAGTAAGAAATGTGACACAGGATAAAAAGAAAGGAAAGCGCCATATGAAGGCAATAAAACGTATTGCGGCACTGCTGGGAACGATGTTTCTCCTGACGGGCTGCGGAAAAGGCATTAACTACGATCTGCCGGATGATCCAATAAAATTCTATACGCAGAGCTATATTTCCCCAAAAGACAAGGACGATGGTTACCAGATCATAGAGTACAGCGGCAGACGTTTTATACCTTACGGAACGATACGCAGGTCGCTGAAAGGCGAAGATGTAGGCGATTGTCTGGGATATATCGTTCAGGACGGCGTTGAGGATAAAAACGCAAGGATATATCAGCTTACAGAGACAGACAATTATCTTACGGAGATATTTATAAACGGCGAAATGCAGCAGCCCATATTTTACAGGGCAGAGGATACCATAGGAAAGAATATAGATACTCCGGACTATATCCTTAGCCTTGACTATGATCTATGGCGCTGAATTAATACTATAAAGGAGTTTATACTTATGTGGACAAAGGATAAATCGCTTTTTCTTTCGAGGATACTTACCGTAACGGCAGCAGGTGTGTGCATTTTCGTTGCATTTTTCGTTCCCACTATTGCAGAGTGGTACAAATACGAAATGGCATACGAGACTGTGAGCATATTCGACAGGAGCACCATTGTGATACCCATGTGCATAACCCTCTATATATGTATAGTGCTTGCACTTGCGGCACTGTGGAACCTGCATATTCTGCTCAGGAACATCAGCAGGGACGAGGTGTTCATACCCAAGAACACAGCCTGCCTGCGCAGGATATCGTGGCTGTGTATGGGGGCGGGAGCTGTACTGGTATTATTCGGCCTCTGGAGCTCCATATTCGCATTCATGGGAATGGCAGCCATAATGTTCGGACTCATCATGAGAGTGCTGAAGAACGTATTTGAAAAGGCAGTAGAGATAAAGTCGGAAAACGACTTTACCATATAACGGAGGTGTTTTCCATGCCGATAGTAGTAAATCTTGATGTAATGATGGCTAAGCGGAAGATATCCTCCCAGGACCTTGCCGAAAGGGTGGGTATCACTACCGCTAACCTGTCCATACTGAAAACAGGCAAGGCAAAGGCGGTCCGCTTCTCAACTCTTGAAAGGATATGCGACGAGCTGGACTGCCAGCCGGGTGATATACTTGAGTTCAAGCGTGAGTAAAGGAGGCTTCTATGAAATTGATATGGAGATGCCTGAAGCTTACGGTCGTAATGATCTTTATCGCCGGAATGATCATTCTGGGCTTTACCGCAGTGCAGATAGCAAGGTTCAAAAAAGAGGAGCCGCTTATCATAGCTAATGAGTCACTGGTGTTCAGCCCGGGATCGGAGATAGAATTAAGCGACATAGCCACATTTAAAAACTGCTCCGATCCTGAGATAACTCGCGTTCGCTGGGAGGGCGGAACCTACGAAAAGCTGACGCTGATGAGCGGCGGAAGAACGATCATAGTAGGGGACAGAAAAGGAAGGCTCATCGTCACGATATGGGCAGCAGGGGAAAGCAGGGACATTTCCTGTGATGTGTACCTGACAATAGAATAGGTCCGGACAGGGGGAAACGGGGTATCCTCCGCACACCGCAGCAAATCCAATACATACTATACAGATATTCTTAATATGATAAGGAGGCGTTATTATGAAAAAGACAGCTGTATTTGAAAAGCGTGAGTTGAAATTCACCTACGGGCTGGATATAGCTCTCTGTGTGCTCAATTTCCTCATATGTACTGTGCTCTGTGCAGGTGGCAGCCCCTGGCTGAACATTGCGGGAGTCATCGCATTCATCATGGCTCTGGTGCCTGTTGCGGCAAAGCGTATGTACTACAAGGACGAGCAGGTACCCGCGTCAGTGGGAGCTGTTACGGCAGTCCTCAGAGCTGCCCAGATAATGCTCCTTATGTTCGGTACGGACTATTTTCTCATAGCATGAGGCAGCAGCAATGAAACAGCAGTGGAAAAAGACTTGTATATGGTACGTTCTGACGGTATGCGCTGTCATGCTGATAATGTTCCCCATGTGCTGGATAGCGGTTTGCTGTTCGGGGATAATGCTCATCTGTCATCTGACAGCAGCCATATCCTTAACGGTAAAGCGCAATGCAAGGCCGTACATACCATTTTCAATAACAGCTGTAGTGATAGCTGCCGCAGTTACGCTTATCACCGCTCATGATCTGCTAAGATATGATGTGCGCGATATCATAGCGGGAAAAGTTATATCCGCATTTATATTCATAGTGCCCTTTGCGCTGGGTATCGCAGCTCTTGCATACCTGAGGGGCAGAAGAAAGGAAAAAGACCAAGGAGGAAACGATCATGGAGAACAATAACAACACAAACGATATCATGCAGGGACAGCCTTGTCCGCCGCCCTGCCCTCAGCCTTACCCTCAGCCCTATCCGCAGCCATATCCTCAGCCCTACCCTCCGCGATATCCGCAGTACGGGGCTCAGCCTGTGAAAAGGGTAAAGGAAAAGCCGGTATATGACAGGAAGGAAAAGGTGCTCTCGGTATTTGTTATGATAGCAGCCTTCTGCTTCATCAGGTACGTTGTGTTCCACGCAATGGGCTTTATCACAACAGGACTTTTCATAGCCGTTATTACCGCGGCAATAATCTACATGAAGAAGAGAGAGTGCAGCTTTTCGGGATTCAACAGGCTGCTGACGGCAATACTCTATGTTTTCAGCTTCGTTTTCTCGATAACCGCCAATAACTTCATAAAGACCCTTGACTCCATGTTCCTTGTGGGAGCCATAGCATATCTGGTCTACTCCGTGGGAGCAGGCAACAAGGAGGTCGACCGCTTCCTGCCCTTTGCACTGGCAAAGTCACTGTTCGGCCAGCCCTTCTCCGCATTCACCAAGCAGACCGATATAGCTTCGGATTCTCTTTCGGACTCAAAGACCGCTTCAAACATAAAGTACATTATCATAGGACTTTTACTGACGATCCCCCTTACTATCGTAGTAGCTCTTCTGCTCATGTCCGCAGATGACGCCCTTAACGATATGCTTGTCGGCTTGTTCGACAGGCTGTTCAGCGAGAATATCTGGACGGTCATACTTCAGCTGTGTCTGGCTCTGCCCTGCTCGCTGTATATTTTCGGTATGCTCTACTCAAATACCCACCGCGATCCGCTGAAGGCTCTTGATCCCAATGTATGCACACAGAAGATATTCAATATGCGCTTTGTCAGCAATCTTATAGTATATACGGCAGTTACTCCCATATGTATACTCTATGTGATGTTCTTCATATCACAGGCAAACTACTTCCTCTCGGCCTTTACAGGCAATCTGCCCGATGGTTTCACCTACGCGGACTACGCAAGACAGGGCTTCTTTGAGCTCTTTGTGGTAGCCCTCATCAATCTGGGCGTTCTCTGCTTCATGAGCCTCCACTCCAAGAAGGCAGGCAGAGAAAAGCCGAAGGCTCTGAAGTTCTACAGCATTATCATAAGCGTATTCACTATTATACTTATAGCTACGGCGATGAGCAAGATGGTGCTTTATATAGACAGATACGGTCTTACAGAGCTGAGAGTCTACACCAGCTGGTTCATGATACTGCTGAGCCTGATATTCGTTATGGTGATAATAAAGCAGTTCCGCTTTGACATGAAGTTCGCAAAGCATTTATGCGTGATATTCACCATAATGTTCGGAGTGCTCTGCTTCTCGCGTCCCGAGGCGATAATAGCAAAGTACAACACGGAGATGTACCGCTCGGGACAGCTGAAGGAGCTTGATACCGACGCCATACTGAATATGTCCGATGACGGTCTCCTTGCCGCTCTTAACGAGGGCGCAGTTACCGCAGAGGAGATAAACGACGTGAAGTATGCTCATTATGAGCGCCGTACCTACGGCAGATACAATATCCCCTCAATGATACTGGACAGCATGACGGAGGAATAAAAAACAGGACGGCTTTTAAGCCGTCCTGTTTTGATATTATGCTTCTTCCTTAGCAAACTTCTTCATGCCCTCGGGTACCTTGGGCTGATTGAACCAGAACCAGCAGGCCTTGGACATGGATTCAGTTCCTGCTGCCATTGCCATTGCAGCAATAAGAGCTCCGTGCTTCAATAAAAATGTCTTGATCCTTTTCAATTTATATATTCCTTTCCTTTATTAATTTATTCTTAATGGATCTGAGTTTTTCAGCTGTCATGGTAGCCGCAGCGGTAAACACGCCCGAAGCGGCATAGAATGTTATCTCAGGCATTAAAAAATAAAAAGCGATACATAAAACGAGCCACATACCAAGAAGAATAAGTGTCTTTGATCTCAGCTTTTTCTTTGATTTCAGGGAAAGAGGATGATTAGGATGTTCAACAGGTGCAAAGAATGATATCGTAATTAGAGATACGATCATGAATATTGCAGAAAATACTGTTTTTGCAGGCGGAGGCAGCAGCTTTACTGCGGCAGTGAACACCAGCAGAAAGATCACAAGTACGGATATGCAGCCCGCATGGGTCTTGGCATGGTAGCCGCCTGCGTTGAGTCTGAGGGTGATGAATGCCGTAAGACATACAGCGAAGGCGAAGAATTCGCCTGTCAGCAGGGCAATAAAAATCGCCGCCATGAAATTTATCACGGTGGAGATAAGTATTTCCAGTCCATAGGCATAAGCCTCTACGTCCTCAGAGCTTATTATATTGTTATCTGAGAAGAAAACCGCAGTTTTCAGCGATAATTTTCCAATCACGGAGACTCCTTTTCGGTATGGGGGGTTAATACATCTGCATGACAAAAAGGAGTCTCCGCAGGGGACAAAAGCCCATTTAAGCGGAGTTACCTGCGGCAGACGGCCGCAGATATAAGCCTGTTTACAGACGGAACAGGCCTAAAAAATATATTACCTCATTGAAAGCAGAAAATCAAGTATTAAGCGTGAAATGTCGGTTTTGAGCGTGAAATGTATGCTTTTGTTCACGCTTTGTTAATATAATGAGCAGAAAGTAAATGCCTTTCGGCATTTACTTCAGTATGCTATCATAATGTCGGCCGTGAAGATACCCTTCTCCCATTTGAAGGAGAGGATACCGTCAAGCTTCCTGACGGCCTCGCGGACGCTGTTGACTCCTATACCGTGGCCGTAGCCTTCTTTCTTTGTGGTAAGGTTGTCCGCGTCCACCTCGTCGGAGGGGTTCATCACACATATCCTCAGTTTTTTATTGTTCTGTATGATGGATATGTATACGTATTTATCATCGCTCTCATAACGCTGAGTGCCCTCTATGGCGTTATCGAGGAGATTTGCGATTATCCTGCAAAGGAGGAGCTCGTCGATATCCATCTGGTCGGTGACCATTACCTTGCATGAGAAGGGGATACCCAGTTTGAGTGACTGGCTCCATTTCATATTGACTATGGCGTCAACGGCGGATATGCCTGTATAGCACACACCGCTGGCCTCAGAGACCTTTGAATACAGCCTGTCCAGATGCACAACGGCCTCTGGGCCCGAGCCCTGTCTGAACATTCGCTTTGCGGCGGCCAGCTGGTTGCTGATATCGTGCTTGAGCTGGCGTATCTCGGTGTATTTTGTCTCTATCAGTCTGTAATTCTCCTCCTCCGATTTAAGGCGCTGCTCCATTACCTGCAATTTTATGGTATTGGAGTAGGTATCGAAGAAGTCGAAAACGAATATATTCAGAAGGAATATTCCCGCCACCGACATAAGGTAAACGATGGTCCTTCTGGGGGAAAGCGAGTGTGAAACGAAGATACCATTGAGCACTATCAGGCTCAGCAGGGGGACGAATATGATGAGCAGCCAGTTCTTGAAGGGCAGCTCTCTCTGCTTCGGCCTGAGATATTCTGCGATATAAATACATATCCAGAAGCAGAACAGCTTTGAACAGGCCATGCCTATATATCTTCCCATGCCTGAATTAAGCTGTTCCTGCGGCGTTCCCAGATTCAGCAGCATAACGGCTCCCATAGGTATTATCTCCGAGGCCACTATGACCACAATGAACATCAGGCAGTAGAAAAGTATGCTTCGCAGCTTGCTTTTGAATGTCGTGACGGCAATTATCATCATCGAGGCGAACATGACGAAAAGCTTTACCCAGGGATTGGTGTGGGTGACGGTCATGGCTTCGATTATGATGTACATTGCGATTGTCGGCAGTATAAGCAGCTTCGGCGAATACCTGCAATGCTGCTTCATTATCTGATAAAGATAGAATACAACTATACTTGCCTCGATAAAGCAATTGATAGTTTCAATGATAGTTTCGGATGTAAACATCAGCTCCACCTGCTCCTGCTATAGTCCATAAAGCATTGTTTTATGTTCTTGATATGGTTCCGGCTTGCAAAAAGAGTGTCACCGTTGGTGAGTATGACCTCGTTTTTGCGGATATAGTCGATATTGGCGATATTGGCGAGAGTGCTTTTGTCAAGACGCGCGAAAAGCAGATCCGAGAGCTGCGCTTCGAGCTCGGAAAGGGTGCCTTTGGTGAAATAGTCACCGTTTTTTGTATGTATGAGCAGCTTATGGGAGAATACCTCGATATAGAGTATATCGTCGGTGGGGATCTTTTCCTCCTTGTCGCCGTCAGATGCGATGATATAGCGCGTATTGCGGTAATACTCGCGGACAGCGTCGTCAAGCTGCTTCATATAGATGGAGTGCGGCTGATTCTTCAGGATATACCTGAAGGCTCTTACCGCATAGCCCTGACAGGCGAATTTTTCATAGCTGGTCAGGAATATGATAATGACCTTATCGTCTATTTTTCTGATGAATTCAGCAGTTTCCAGACCGTTGAGACCGGGCATTTCGATATCGAGAATGATGATAGCGTATTTGTCCCGTGTGAACTCGGCAAGGAGATCTCTGCCTGTTCTGAATTCGTCAAAGGAAAACTCGTCCTCATAGGATTGAAGGGAAGAGAGATCCTCCTTGATTTTAGTTAAAAATTTTCTCTCGTCATCGCATACAGCGATCTTCAATGCACCTATCCCCCCTTGTAAGAACGCGGTGATGTTTAAAATTCTGACGAATCAACGCAGAACGGTCATCTCCGCTAAAACATGTAACGGATTAATTATACTATAAAAAAAATAGTTTGTCAATCGGTTACAGGGAGATTTTCGGGTAAAAATGAATATTTCATGAACAAAAAGATGCATTTCACGCACAAAAATTACACTTGGCGCATTTTACTTGAAATTAACAAGGGTATTGAGTTATAATTTTACTTGGTCATAGATAAAACCGGTCTGCATTCAAAGCAGGGGAAAAGGGCCTGCGGTATGGGGATACCGCAAAAAACACAAAGAGAATCAGGAGAATCAAAATGAAATGCAGCGTAATCATATCCTATTCATGCTCTGCCGACAGAGTGGAAAGGCTGTATAACTCGCTGGAGAATCAGCGCTTTCCGCATGATGAGTATGAACTTATTTTTGTAAACTACGGAGAAAAAGACGGGCTTTCGGAGCATATCTCGGAGCATCCTTCAAGAGTAAGGGTGCGCTGCTTCACCATAACGGGAGCAGGAGAGGGTCAGGCAAAAAATCAGGGTATCAGGCGTGCCTCGGGAGAGCTTCTCATCTTCCTCAACGGCGACGAGATAGTTACAAAGGACTTCATTTCGGGTCACTACGATACATACAAGAAGTACGGCAGACCTGTTATGCAGTTCGGCCTTACCAAGCAGGTGTTCGAGGACAACGACGAGGTGTTCTTTGAGAACCGCGAGTTATTGAAGAACGGCATACGCTACTGGCTCACAGAGCCCGAGACCTACGGTCTCGACAAGCATAAGAGCTATTATTATATCAAGGATATCCGTCTGAAAATGCTGGAGCCCTATCGCTATGACTTCGATAAGGTGAAGTATAAGATGATATTCACACAGACCTCCAATCTCTCCATACCCATGGAGTGCATAAGACGCTACGGCGGTATCGACGAGAACTACCTCGGCAATGAGGTGGAGGACTGGGAATTCGGCTACCGTATGATGAAGAACGGCGTGGATATAGAGTATAATCCCGGTGTGGCCGTGTTCCATCTCTATGAGAAGGAGAAGTTTGACAGCAAGCGCTACAGCGAGTGGAAGAACAACCTTGACATAATGCTCAGCAAGTACAATGACAGCTTCCTCAACGAGCTGACGGAGTTCAAGAGGTTCTTCGATCCAGCCAGCAGAGAGCGCATAAGAAAGACCGAGCCCGGCAAGAACATCTGGCTCGATATTTACAAGCACCTGGAGCTGTCTGCAAGAAAGACCGCTTTTGCATGATACCCCTCCATGCTGCGCCTTGACCCTTCCCTGAACCAAGGGGCAGCATATTAATGATAAAAGGCTTGGGGAAATATCCTTGGGCTTTGATATTCCTTCCGAAAGCTTCGCATGACGCGGAGCTTTTGCTTTTACAGAAAAACGGCCGCAGAGACTTTTCACTGTCTCTGCGGCTGTCTGTTTTATTCCTTTGCAGGGAGGGATATCACGAAGGAGGCTCCTCCCAGTGGGCTGTCCTCTGCGGTAATGGTGCCGTTGTGGAGGTCGGTTATCTCCTTTGCTATGGCAAGACCGAGCCCGAAATGAGAGCGGTCCTCACGGGAGGGGTCGGCGCGGTAGAAGCGGTCAAATATACGCTCCTTGTCCTCATCGGGAATGCCGCTGCCGCTGTCGGATATGCGTATCCTGTGCCATGAGCGGTCGGCGGTATACACTGCCTCTATCCTGCCGCCCCGGGGAGTATAGCTGACGGCGTTGCTGAGTATCACGGATATGACCTGCTTTATACGCTCGGCGTCCACCTCTGCCTCGGGCACGTTCTCGTCGGGGAGCTTTATATCTATACTGATATCCTTTTCTCTTGCGGGAGCCGTAAATGCCTCGCAGCAGTCCAGCAGCAGGGTGTCCAGCTCTGTGGGAGCCGTTCGCGCCGTAAGGCTGCCGTTATCGGATCTTGCCAGCGTGAGCAGATCCTCGGTGAGCAGGGTAAGGCGTCTGCCCTCCTTGCGGGCGATATCCGCAAAATCCTTCTGCTGCTGTCCCTCTGAGCTGTCCATGGCGTCAAGGGCAGAGATTATGGTATTCACGGGGTTCCGTATCTCATGGGAGGCGGCCGCTATGAAGTGTGCCTGCTGCTCATGGGTCTTTTTTATGGGAAGCAGCAGCCTTCTTGTGAAGAAGTATGAGAATATGAACAGAGCTGCCGCCGCCGACAGTATTATCACAATGAATTTGCTCAGCAGGGAGCGGAACTGCTTTGTTTCCCTGTCAAGAGAGTCCGTTATATATATCTCGGTGAAGCTGTTATCGCCCTTGAGGCATATAATGCCCACATAGTAATTCTTTCCGCCGCGGCTGAAGGATACGATCTCGCTGCTGACGGAGCCCGTGTAGCGCAGCTTCATGATATCTGCAGAGAATTCCTGCCTGATGCTGTCTATGAGGCCGCCGTCGGAGGCGGCAGCGTCGGCGGTGAATTGCAGGGGCCTGTCGTTATCGTATATGTAGAAGCCGTAGCTGTAATTGTTCCTGACGGAATTGATCCGGTTCTGTGATATCACGCGGCTGTCAGAGAGACTTGCGCTGAATGAAGCTATATCCGTGCGGAAGCTCATGTAGCCGCTGTCCCGCAGGCTTACGCGGCTGATATACAGGTAAAGCCCCGACATGACGGCTATCACAAGGGTGCAGACCGCCGTGAACAGCAGGGTCAGCCTTATGTGTACCTTCCTGAACATGGTCAGCCCTCCGTTGAAAGGCGGTAGCCCACGCCGTGAACGGTCTTTATGGCAAGGGTGCTGCTGACCTTTCTGAGGCGTCTGCGGACAAAATAGATGTAATTGTCAAGGTTGCCGTCCTCTATCTCATAGTCCGCGCCCCATATCCTTGACAATATGGTGGAGCGGGATATGGTCTGGTCGGGATTGCGCAGGAAGAGCTCCATGAGCTCGCCCTCCTTGTTGGACAGGGTGCAGCTGTCCGCGGGACCTGTCAGCACCTTTTCCTCAGCGGAGAAGCTGATGTCCCCCACGCAGAGCCTGTCAAGGCTCTCTATGCCGGAGCTCCTGCGGAGACGGCAGCGTATCCTTGCCATGAGCTCGCCGAATTCGTAGGGCTTGACGATATAGTCATCAGCGCCGCAGTCAAGTCCCGATATCCTGTCGCCCAGCTCTCCCAGAGCGGTGAGCATTATAACGGGAACGGTATTACCGCTCGTGCGCAGCTCCCTGAGAATGGTGAGGCCGTCCTTGTGGGGCAGCATACAGTCAAGGAGTATAAGATCATAGGCGTTGCTGCTTAGATAATAGGCCGCGTCGTCGCCGTCGCAGCATATATCCGAGGAGTAGCCCTCCTTTTCCAGACGGAACTGCAAAAGAGTACACTGCTCCCTGTCGTCCTCTATAATAAGTATACGCATATACCTCATTCCTTTCGGTTTGTCATGTATATTATAACACATAATTCTGAAACTGGAAAGAATTAGAGAAAAATTAGAGAATATTTAGAGGAGATTTAGAGATTGATGTGTTATTATAGAAGCATAAGGACAGGAGGTAATGCAAAATGAAAAAAATGATAAAGATAACAGCATTCATATCAGCACTTGTAATGGCGGCTTCCGCATTTTCGTGCAGCGGCAGAAAGCCTGCGGCAGCGACTGCTCTCACCTCAAAGGGCGGATATGTGGAGGAAAAGATGCAGTTCGCCTACGGTGATCTGGGCAACGTTTCCGAGTTTGTGAATATAGGCGGAAAGACGGGTACCATAATGCCCTATACAAATGAGCTCTGCTATATCTCAAAGGAAGGGGACAGAGTGTTCAGGGACGTGCTTGACGGACTTGACAGCGAGAATGACGATAATATATACAATATTTATGCAGCCTCGGAGCACGGCTTCCTTGTGCAGAAGGAAAGCGGCCCCTTCTTCATCGGAAGCGACGGCAGCACAAAGCAGATAAGCGGATTTCCGTATTTTCAGACCGCGGAGTTCACAGAGGACGGGAAGCTCTTTGCTTCGTCCTATGATGCGATCTATGAGATAGACACGGAAAATGGCAGCACTGCCAAGATAGCCGATATCAAGGACTGGATATCCGCTTTTGATATAATAAACGGCGATCTTATCTACATAGACGGCGACGGAGCCCACTGCTGCGATACCGCAGGCGGCACCGCGAAGGAGCTCCCCGAGGCGCTGGAGTCCTTCCTCAGCGGCTACAAGCCTCGCAGCAGCGGCACCGAGCTTTTGATGGATATGTGCAGCGGCAGGGATAACGATATATATATAGGCTGCCCTGACGGTCTGTATCGCTATATCAACGGCGGCAATCTTGTGGAGCAGCTCATGGACGGCTACATCAGCCGCTTCGGAGACCCTTCGGATACCCTGGTATCAATTACCTGCGGTGAGGACGGTACGGTCTTCGGAGCCTTTTTCAGCGGTATGTACAGCTACAGGTTTGATCCTGAGCTGGAGACGGCCATAACCTCGGAGCTGAAGGTCTACAGTCTTGAGGACAGCGCCACGGTGAATAAGCTCATAAGCAACTTTGCCGCCGATAACAGGAATATCAAGGTGGATCATCAGGTGGGCATGAAAGATGGTATGACCTACAGCGACGCCATGAAGGAGCTGACTACTCAGATACTTTCGGGAAGCGCTCCCGACATCATGATACTTGACGGACTGGATACAGACAATCTGGCGGAGAAGAATATGCTGGAGGACCTTGCTGCCTGTGAGGACAAATGGCGTCCCGAGGGCGGGCTCCTCACAAATATCACCGACTGGGACAGCCGCAGCGGCAAGCTTTACAGCGCTGCCTGCAGGTTCCGTATTCCTGCTGTGGGTGCGGAGGAGTCGGTGCTGAAAAAGATAGACAGCTACGCGGATCTTGCTGATATCTGCGAGGAAAACAGAAAAAAGCATGACCCGAAGTATACCCTGATGGACTATTTCGATATGACCGATCCTATCCGCATAGGTCTTATGTATGAGGGGAATGAGCTTCTGGGGAATGGTCCCGACAAGGAGAAGCTGGCGGAGTTCTTCGACACTTGCGAGCGTCTTTACAATAATGATAAGTGTTTGTCCGATGAAAAAGCTATATGGTATTCCAGTGCCGGTGATGAGAATATGACCACGGACTGCATCTTTACTTCGAGATACACGCTGGGATTCTACAATGACTATATTCTTGCCACGGGAGCTGTCAGCAGCATAACGGATGATATCAATGTGCTGACATCGTCCGATGAGGCTGATGCTCCTATAAAGACAGCCTACAGGTTTGGTATCGGCGAGGACAGCCGCAGCTTCCTGCCCGTATGTCAGCTGGGCATAGTTCAGTCATGCAAGAACAGAGACGCCGCACTGAAATTCCTGGCCTATGCCTTTGACGAAGATGCGCAGGAAACAGGCAACTACTATGACGGCTTCCCAGTCAACGAAAAGGCGCTGAAATGGTTCTATGACAAGAACATGAACGTGGATAACGACTTCTTCATGGGAATATCCAGTAGCATGGACGGCGAGGCTGCCGACGCTTATGAGTCGTTAGAGGTAAAATGTATGGACAACGACGAGGTAAAGACTTTCGACAGTTATATAAGGAGCCTTGACAAGCCCGTATATATAAACTATGCCGACAGAGAGATAATAGAAACCGCAGGAACGAAGTGCATAGAGGGCACTGTGACTGCGGAGCAGGCTGCGGAGGATACGGTGAAGCAGCTTGAACTGAGAATGAAGGAATAGTTATGATAAAAGGCAAGATACCGCGCAGAAGGCTATGGTTCGTACCATTCCTGCTGCCAAGCATGGCGGGAGTCCTCATATTCACCTTCCTGCCCTTTGCAGACTCGGTGCGCAGATCCTTCTGTGCGGCGGTGACGGGAGAATTTGTCGGGGTAAACAACTACAGGACAGTATTCAGCAACGAGGCCTTCCGTCTTGCCGTGAAGAATACACTTCTCTTCACGTCGGTCTGCATACCGCTGCTGATAGTGCTGTCCTTTTTTATAGCCTACGGTCTCAGCAGGCTTAGGCACATCGCTCTGATAAAGTCGGCTCTGCTGTTTCCGCTGGCTGTACCTACGGCGGCTCTTGTGCTCATATGGCAGATACTTTTCGGAGATACGGGCTGGATAAACAATATCCTCACCTCACACGGACATGAGGCGGTGAGCTTTCTGGGCTCGTCAAAGGCTCTGTGGGTGCTGGTGGGGAGCTATATATGGAAGAACCTGGGGTATACGGTGCTGCTGTGGCTGACAGGTATAATGAGCGTGTCCACAGCTGTTACGGACGCCGCAAGGGTGGACGGAGCAAATGAGAGGCAGATACTTTTCAGGATAGTCCTTCCCGAGCTGAAGCCTGCGCTCTATACCATTACCATAATATCCTTCCTGAACTCCTTCAAGGTGTTCCGCGAGGCATATCTGGTTGCAGGAGCCTATCCCCACAAGAGCATATACCTGTTGCAGCACCTGTTCAACAACTGGTTCGTGAATATGGATCTGGACAAGATGGCCGCGGCGGCGGTGGCAGTGTTCTCGGTGATATTTGCGGCAATAGTGCTGCTTCAGAGAGCATGGGACAGAGAGGAGACATGACCATGAAAAAACGTATAGCAGCTTTTCCGGTATATGGGGTCATGGCGGCGCTGTGCGCAGCTGTGCTCTTTCCCGTGCTGCTTGCTGTGATACTGCCTTTTCAGGCGGAGGAGGAGCTGAGAGACACACTTGCTCCACTTGTGAACTTCAGCGGCAGGTATTCGCAGATGGACTTTCTCCCTCAGTACCCGACTATAGCCAATTTCAGGGAGCTTTTAGTGTATTCTCCCGAATTCTACAGAGTGTTCTGGAACTCGCTGCTCATGGTGGGGACTATACTTGTATTCCAGACTCTTACGGCGGTGCCTGCAGCATGGGCCTTTGCACGGGCGGAGTTCAGGGGCAGGAAGCTGCTTTTCAATATATACGTCATATTCATGCTGATGCCGTTTCAGGTCACCATGCTGTCCCAGTATCTGGTCATAGACGGTCTGGGACTGATGAACAGAAGGCTGGCGGTGATACTTCCCGCGGTGTTCTCGACATTTCCCGTATTCCTCATATACCGCGGCTTTGCGGATATCCCCCGTGATGTGGCGGACTCCGCAAGGATAGACGGTGCAAATGAATGGCAGGTGCTGAGGTACATCGGGCTTCCGCTGGGAAAGTCGGGGATACTCTCGTGTATGGTCATATGCTTTCTCGACCTGTGGAACATGGTGGAGCAGCCGCTGACATTTCTCAGGGACAAAAGACTCTATCCGCTGTCGCTTTATCTGCCGACTCTGGGAGCAGGCAACGGAGTGATACTCCTTGCGGCGGCAGCGGTAACGCTGATACCTGCGGCGTTCGTATTCGTTATAGGACAGGAGGAGCTTGAGCGGGGCATAATCGCCTCGGCGCTCAAGGAATAGCTATGAAGAACAATATAAAAAGCAGAGCTGTGAAGCTCTTTCTCATATTCCTCGGGGCTATGCTGGCGATGACTTTTATCTCCCGTATGGTGACAACCGAGAAAATGCCCGTGGTAACTACCGAAGGCATAAAGGAGAGCAGCATCGTCCACAAGGTGAGGTGCAGCGGCTCCCTTACCACCGAAAGGCAGACACCTGTTTTTGTGGCGGAGGGGCTGAGAGTGGCCGAGGTCTTCGTGAAGCAGGGCGGCAGGATAGGCAAGGGAGCTCATCTCATGCGCCTTGACAAGGAGTATATTGCCGATATGACCGCAGCTGCGGAAAAGGAGCTGGCGGAGTTCATGGAGAACGGCTCGCCCTACAGCGGCAGCAAAACTCCCGTATTCACTGAGTCGGGGCTGAGAGTGGCGCAGGTCTGCGTCAGAAAAGGGGATACCGTGTACGGCGGACAGGTGCTCATGCGTCTGGATACCGACTATCTGCTCAGCCATATCCGTGATATGGAGGACGAGCTTGCGGCGGACAGGCTCAGCCGCGACGGTATGTACGAAGTGGAGGATCAGCGCTCCGCCGAGGCTCTGTCCCTGCGGATAGACGAGAAGCAGCGGGAGCTTGACCGCTATAATGCCGTATATAACAGCGGCGGCGCGGTTTGCAGTCCCATAGCAGGTGTGGTCACGGACATGGCGGCAGGCGCAGGGGATATGACTACCGATCAGGCAGTTGCGCTGGTCAGCAGCTCTCCCGAGCTCAGCAGCGGTGCGGAGCAGCTCCGGCGGAGGATTGACGCCCTGAAAGAGGCGGCTGAGCACGAGGGCTACATAAACAGTCCCGTGGGAGGCCTTATGACGGAGGTGAATCTCCGTGCAGGAGACGTGACTGCCGAGACAGCGGCATTCATCATATCCGATGAGAGCTCCGGGAAGATATTCTCGGGAATGGTGGATCCCGACGAGGTGAAGTATATCTCCGTGGGCGATAAGGTGAATATATCCTTCAGCGGCGGCAAGCAGCGCCTGAAGGACTGCGAAGTCACTCTGCTGACGGGTAAGGACGGCGACGGCTACAGGATAGAGGCTGCAGTGGACAGCGACGATGTGAAGCCGGGAGAAAACGGCGAGATGACAAAGAGCTGCATATCCGAGGAAAGGTATACCTGTCTGCCCGTGGATACGGTGACCCTCAGCGGCGACAACAGGGGAAGTATATTCTACCTTGAGGAGACAGAGGGCTTTCTCGGGAAGCAGTATGTGGTGCATACCGCTTCGGTGAAGATAGTGGAGGAAAACGACAATGTCTACGCGGTCACGGACTTTGCCCTGCCGCCCGATACAAAGCTGGTGAGGAGCAGCTCAAAGAAGCTGGCCGAGGGAATGAAGGTCAGGAAAGCTTAGAACAGATGCATACAAAATGCCCCTTTAAGCAGTTATGGCATGAGACCATAGCTCCTTAAAGGGGCATTGATATTGATGATACAGTTCAAGGGAAATTATAGTATCAGGTCAATGATGAAGCCTTGCGAAGGGGCTTTTATTCAAAAACTACGCCCCAGCCTGCGCTGACCTTCCGGTACAGGCGCATCTTTTCCTTCTTCTTGATCTTCTTGAGCAGATACAGTGCTGCAAATGCAGCCAGTAATGTCAGGAATACGCCTACGATTATTCCCACAACGCCCTTGAGTACAAAGAGTGCGAGTACCCAGATGATAATAGCGGCGATCAGAATGATCGGGAGGCAGAAGGAAGTGAAGTTCTTGTTCTTGACTTTTATGTAGTGCTGAATGTCTCTGAGACTGAAGCACTCATAGTTACGGGCAATGAAGTTATCGGGCTGCGCCCACTTGCAGAACGCAGACAGATTCTCGAACTTTGCCGTATAATCCTGATAATCATGGAATTTCTCGTTGTATCTTGTGACGCGGTAGTAAACTATAACAGACTGTCCCTGCTGCTCAGCGTCCATAACGTGGATTATGGTGCCTACCTCAGCCTGACCCTTCATAGCCTTGGTCACAAGGAACTTTCGGTCTATCGCTTCATCAATATTGAGCAAATAATTCATAGCTATCCCTTTCCTTAACACGAAATTTAACTGTGCATCTGAGAATATAAAACAGGTCAATGACTTTGATGTAAAGTACCTGACTATAATCATATAAAATAATTATAGCACAGATCAGAATGAAATGCAATACTAAAAATGCTACATTGGTATCAGATGGTCATGCCGCATAACCATGCCGTTCAAAGTCACGAAGATGCGGCAGTTCAGATCGGCGGGAGCCATATTCCTGATATATATGCTCCCGATCCGCGTATCACATCTTTTTCTTGAAGTTCAGGTTAGCTTTTGCGACTTTCTTCCTGTCCTTTGCCTGCTTGAGCATATCCTCCTTCGACATACTGTCGCCTGTTTCAGTTTCAATATCGTCGCCAAGGAAATTATTGAGACGCTTCTTGAAAGCGCTCTCGCCTGTAGGCTTTGAGGTAAGCGTAACGCTCACGCTCTGAGGCTGCTGGTAAACATTGCCGCCGTGTAATGAATGACCTGTATATCCCTGTCTGTAGGGAGCCGCGTTCATATTCTGCTGATACATAGAGTTGGGCATAGCGCCGCCGCCGTAGGGAGCGGGCTGAGGGAAGCCCTGCTGCTGGGGATAGCCCTGCTGCTGAGGGAAGCCCTGCTGCTGAGGATAGCCCTGCTGCTGAGGGAAGCCCTGCTGCTGAGGATAGCCCTGCTGCTGAG
>NZ_CAMYUE010000004.1 GCF_947301925.1 uncultured Ruminococcus sp. | reverse complement strand
CAAGTACAACAACCACTTCCACAACGTCAAAGAAGTCCACAACTACTACAACAAGTACCACAACAACTTCCACAACGTCCAAGAAGTCCACGTCTACTACAACAAGTACAACAACCACTTCCACAACGTCTAAGAAGTCCACGACTACTACAACAAGCACAACCACTACCACAACATCAAGTGAGACCACGACCACATCAAGCACAACCACCACTACAACATCAAGCGAGACCACGACCACATCAAGCACTACTACCACCACAACATCAAGTGAGACCACGACCACATCAAGCACTACTACCACCACAACATCAAGTGAGACTACGACCACATCAAACACAACCACCACTACAACATCAAGCGAGACTACGACCACATCAAGCACAACCACCACTACAACATCAAGCGAGACCACAACTACAACAAGCACTACCACAGAACCCAGCGAGACCACAACTACTACACAGCCCGAGGAACCCGTTATTGAGTTCACTCTCGGCGATGTTACAGGAGACGGTATCGTAAATGCGGTAGACGCTTCAAGAGTTCTTGCAGAATATGCCATGACATCCACAAACAATCCCGAGACCTTCAACGATAAGCAGAAGGCTGCGGCGGACGTTGACGGAAACGGCGATATCAACGCTGTTGACGCTTCCAATATCCTCGCATACTACGCTTATATGTCAGCAAGTCCCGCGGAGCTCCTTACAGTACAGGAATTCATGGACCGCAGACGCTCATAAGCCATAAGATGATATCCCCTGACCGTTCTGTACGGTCAGGGGATATTTTTGTGCCGAAAGCAGCACAAGCGGTAAGATCTCTCCGCGGCTGTTGCTATTTCTTCGCTTTTATGATATACTAAGAAACGAACAAAGAGAGCACTGTGAGTATAACAGAAAAAACGGCCTGATCCCAAGCCTGCACATCGGTGCAGGCTGTTTTCACATCGGAACAAGCGGTATTTTCCATTTAAGGATTATTTAATAATTCCCGTGCTAATATAAGATCACAGAAAGCGAGGGATAGATCATGTATATGAGGATACTGAAAAAAGATCTGAAACGTAAAAAGACCATGAACGTCATATTGCTGCTGTTTGTGATTCTTGCGACTATGTTCGCCGCCAGCAGCGTCAACAATATCATCACCGTTATGGGCGGTCTGGATTATTACTTCGAGAAAGCAGACCTGAGCGACCACTTCATCGCGTCCTTCAGCAATAACGGCGATGAGATTGAGGAGCTGCTGCTGAATAAGCCGAACGTCAGCGACTTCCGCCGCGAGGAGCAGATGTGCTTCAGCGACAACGACCTCACAAGGGACGGCAAGAAACTGGCAGAATTCGGAAACGCTTGTCTCGTGCTCTCCGTGGACAACGCCAGGATCAATTACTTTGACAAGGATAATGAAATTCTGAAGAAGGTCCCGGAGGGATACGGCTATATCACCGGCAGTATCGTCAGAAAATGCGGCCTTGATACAGGGGACGAATTTCAGCTGAAACTGGGAGACACGGAACTCACTCTGAAATATGCCGGTCCTGCAAAGGACGCCTTTCTCGGTTCGGAAATGATGAACAATTCCCGTATAATAATCAACAATACGGACTATGAGAAATTTGCAGCCGATGAAGAAGCAGTCAGGAACAACTCCGCGTCGATCTTCTATATCAACGGTATAGACAAAAATACTCTTGAATCCGACCTTTCTGATATCCCCGATGCGTCCTTCAACAAGGGCATATTGCTGGTAAGGACAAGCTATATTATGAACGCCATAGTTGCGGGACTTCTGCTGATAGTGAGCATATGCCTCATACTGGTCTCATTCGTTATGCTGAGATTTACCATAAGCTTCACCATCAACGAGGAATTCCGCGAGATAGGCGTCATGAAGGCGCTGGGACTGAAAAACCGCTCGGTGCGCGGACTGTACCTTGTGAAATATCTGGGTATAGCAGTTATCGGCGCAGCTGTCGGACTTGCTCTGAGCCTCCCCTTCGGCAGCGCTCTCATGAAGTCCGTAAGCGAAAACATGGTACTGGGCAACGATCATTCCCTGCTCATATCGGTACTGTGCAGCATAGCTGTCATACTTATCATACTCCTGTTCTGCTGGAGATGCACAAGAAGGATAAAGAAGCTCTCGCCCATAGATGCGGTAAGAAGCGGACAGACAGGTGAGAGATTCAGGAGAAAGGGTCTCCTTCATCTCGGAAAGAGCAGGCTGGGCGCCACAGGCTTCCTTGCCTTCAATGATATATTCAGCAGCCCCAGACAGTTCGGCATAATGACAGCAATATTCACTGTATGTATGCTGCTTATCATGGGCCTTGCAAATACTGCCAACACTCTTTCCAGTGAAAAGCTTATGCCCCTTTTATGCTGTCAGAAAAGCGACGCATATATCAACGATACCGAAATGATGTCAAAGATAATGACAGGAGAGAGCAACTGTGAGGATATCGCCGCAGATATCGAAAAGAAGCTTGCAGACAACGGTATGCCCTGCAAGGTCACCTCAGAGATCATGCTGTTACCGACAATTGAAGCCAATGGCAAAAAGGCCTCTATCGTATTCATGTACAACAAGGATACTAAGGCTTCCGACTATTCCTATGCCGAGGGCTATGCTCCCAAATACAGCAATGAAATAGCTCTAACCTACAATGCAGCCAAAAAGCTGGACGTAGGCGTAGGCGACAAGGTAAAGCTCACCATCGGCGACAAGACCGACGATTTCATTGTCTCCGCCCTTTTCCAGAGCATGATGCAGCTCGGCGAGACGGGAAGATTCCACGAAAGCTTTGAGCTGCCTGAGGATCTCGTTGCACAGACTCCGGGCTTCCAGATAGACTTCAGCGATTCTCCCGGCAAAAAGGAGACCGAAAAGCGCATAGACAGGATCAAGGACATCTTTGACTCAAAGTACGTCTACGACACCGATGGATTTGTAATGTCCTGCATAGGCGAAAACATAAAGGACACCATCAACGGAGTAAAGATAATGGTGGTGCTCATAACCGTAATAATAATCCTTATGATATCCGTGCTTATGGAGCGCTCATTCATCTCAAAGGAAAAGCCGGAGATAGCACTGATGAAGGCAATGGGCTTCAAAACCCGCTCCGTGATAGCACAGCACGCCCTGCGATTTGTGATAGTTGCCGCAGCAGCCTCGCTGCTGGCAGTGGCACTGAGCACTCCCGTGACAAAGCTCTGCATCGACCCCGTATTCAGTATAATGGGCGCAATAAACGGAGTTGATTACAACATAAAGCCTGTTGAGGTCTGCGTCATCTACCCTGTGATCGTCATTGCAGCCGCAGTTCTCGGCGCATTTCTCACAGCTCTCAGCATGAAGAAGATAAAGGCTTCGGACACTTCCGACATCGAATAAAGGAGATATGAAAAATGAGTACGAATACTATACTGGAGGTAAAGGACCTCTGCAAGACATACATAGTCAACAAGAGACAGAACAACGTGCTGAGGAACGTCAGCTTCCGCATAAACAAGGGCGAGATGGTAGCCGTTATGGGACCCTCGGGCTCGGGCAAATCCACATTGCTGTATACGGTCTCGGGCATGGACAAGATGACCGCAGGCAGCGTGAACTTCTGCGGAAAGAGCCTTGCGGACATGAACGACAACGCACTTGCAAAAATGCGCCTTGACGACATGGGCTTCATCTTCCAGCAGATGTACATGATGAAGAACCTCTCGATAATCGACAATATCATACTCCCTGCGGTAAAGTCCGACAAGAAGAGCGAATCCCGCAGAGAGACCCTGAAGCGCGGACAGGAGCTCATGCACAGACTGGGCATAAGCGAGATCTGTGAGAACGATATCAACGAGGTGTCCGGCGGACAGCTCCAGAGAGCCTGCATATGCCGCAGCATGATAAACGATCCGCAGATGATATTCGCGGACGAGCCCACAGGCGCCCTCAACCGCACCTCCTCCGACGAGGTCATGAACGAGCTGGAAAAGCTCAACAGCGACGGCACTACGATAATGCTGGTAACTCATGACGCAAAGGTGGCCGCAAAGTGTTCAAGGGTGCTGTACATAGTTGACGGAAACATAAAAGGAGAGTATAATATCAATAAGGCACAGCCGCTGAATCAGCGTGAGCGCGGCCTTAATAACTGGCTTATGGAAATGGGTTGGTAATATGGTAGATATACTTATTGTTGAAGATAATGAGGAGCTGAGCGGACTGCTCTGCGGATTTCTCCGCGCGGAGAATTACTCCGTGAGCACCGCCGCTTCAGCGGAAAAAGCCTTGTCCCTGTTTGAAAAATACGGGGCAAGGCTTGTCCTGCTGGATATAATGCTCCCTGGAATGGACGGCTTTGCCATGTGCCGCAGGATAAGAGAAAAGGACAATACTCCCATAATCATACTCACCGCAAGGACGGACAGGGAGGACAAGCTCAACGGCATACTCACAGGCGCCGACGACTACATAGAAAAGCCCTATGACATAGATATTCTCATTGCCAAGATAAAGGGCATATTCAGGCGCCGCCTGGCAATGGATACCATATCAGACGGCGGTATCACTCTCAATCTTGCCGACGGGACCGCAGAAAAGAACGGCTCTCCCCTGATTCTTACCGCCAAGGAGTTCGAGCTGCTGCACCTGCTCATTGCCAACAAGGGACAGACATTGGGCAAGGACTTCATATTCGGCAGGATATGGGGAACTGACAGCGAATCCGAACCCCAGACCCTTACGGTACACATCAAATGGCTCAGACAGAAGATAGAAAACGATCCCAAGGCTCCCGAAAAGATAATCACAGTATGGGGCAAGGGCTACCGCTGGGAGGGCTGACATGAAAGGCTTCGACAGGATCATCGCCGCCGTACTGCTTATCGCGGCAGCTGTTATCGCCGCCCTGAACATTGTCATGCTCAAGAGCGAAAAGCTGTCCGTCCCGCTTTACAAGGTGGAGATCAGCCGCGTGGAGAGAGAGCTTTCCGCAGGAGCAGAGCCGGACGCCGCCGACTATCCCCACATCAGCTCAATACGGCTGTACGACGGCTCCGAGGACTTCTACAACGCCGACGGCAGATATGTTATCAGAAGCATAAACGGCAGTCTCTACCGCATAGACTACTCCGACGGTGGACAGGAGAATAATTACGCTCCCCTCGTTATCATGAACGTCTTTTCCGCTACGCTGGTGCTGATGACGCTTGCACTGCTGCTGTACATCAGGCGCAGGATCGTCAAGCCCTTCAATGATATAAGCGAGCTGCCCGAACAGCTTGCAAAGGGCAATCTGGCCCTGCCGCTGAAGGAGCAGAAAAGCCGCTACTTCGGAAAATTCATCTGGGGACTGGATATGCTCCGCAGCGAGTTGGAGCACTCCCGCCAGAGAGAGCTGGAATACGCAAGGAACGAAAAGACCTTCCTGCTGTCCCTTTCCCATGATATAAAGACTCCCCTCTCCGCCATAAAGCTCTACTCAAAGGCGCTGTCAAAGGGGATATACTCCGATGGCGAGGAGCAGCGCTCCGCCGCAGACAGCATAAACGGCAAGGCCGACGAGATAGAGAAAATAGTCAACGAGCTTTCCAGCAATCTCAGCAGCGATTTCATGGAATTCACCGTGAACTGCACGGAATTCTACCTTTCGGACGTCATCGGAAGGATAGAACGGTACTATTTTGACAAGCTCTCCGTTACGGGAACTGATTTCTCCACAGGCAGCTACAGCGACTGTCTGCTCAGCGGAGACCCCGACCGTCTGGAGGAGGTGCTCCAGAATATCATCGAAAACGCCGTTAAATACGGCGACGGCAGGAGCATATCCCTCAGCTTCTCCGACGAGGAGGACTGCCGCCTTATAACCGTTACCAACACGGGCTGTACCCTGCCCGACACGGAGCTGCCACATATATTCGACAGCTTCTGGCGGGGATCCAATACAGGCTCCCAGCAGGGCAGCGGACTGGGTCTGTACATATGCCGCAGGCTCATGGCGCTGATGAAGGGAGATATCTACGCCGAGACCTCCGACGGCTGCATGAATATGACAGTGGTCTGCCGCAAGCCGCTTTAAAACTTTTTTATTATTTGTAAACAAATTTCAATCTTTTGTTATGAGATATTCATTGACTCAGTACAAAAACAGTGGTATCATGTTATTACAAAATCCCTCTCAAAGGAGCGTGTAATAATGAAAAAGCAAACGATACTACTATTAGCCATAGCAGCCACCCTCGCACTTCCCTCCTGCGGCAGCGACAAGAAGGACGACTACTCGTCAGCTTCCGATAACAATGTTTCCGGGAACTTCGTGGTACAGGACGAGACCGCGGCAGAATCCGAGGATATAGAAAATACCGGAGCCGAAACAATAAGCTACAAGCAGGCGGACGTAAAGCTCATAGACACAAAAATGCTGGTCTACTCCTGCGATATGAGCATAGACGTCCTTGAATTCGACGAATCCGTCGACAGGATACACGAGCTTATCAGCAACTACAAGGGCTTTATCGAAAGCGAGGTCTACTCCGACGGCGGCAGCTCCACACAGTGGCGTTATTCCGAGGACGAGAAGTGGAAAACTCTCAGCGCCGTAGTGAGAATCCCCAGCGCAGACTATGACAACTTCTGCAAGGACGCGGAATCAGTGGGAGATATGCGCAGGAAGAACGCCTCAGTCCAGAACCTCAGCACGGAATACTCCGACCTCAAGACCACCCTCTCTATCTATGAGGCCAAGGAGCAGCGCTATCTGGACATACTCAGCGGCATAAAGAACGAGGCCGACGCAGTCAAGATCGAGAACGAGCTTACGGATATACAGATCCAGATAGCCACCATCAAGACCCGCATGAACAATATCGAGAACGATGTGGCATATTCCTACATCAATCTCACTCTGAACGAGGTAAGGGAGTACACCGACAAGCCCGTTGTCAAGAAGACCGACACCTTCGGCCAGAGACTGAAGAATACCGTATCCGAGACTTGGGATACCTTCCTGGAGTTCCTTGAAGGCCTCCTGTTCGTCATCATAAAGATACTTCCCTATCTGCTTCTTATAGGCCTGCTTGCGTTCATAATCGCAAAGATCGTAAAGCTCATCTCAAAAGCAGCCGAGAAGTACCGCAAGGCTCATCCGAAGCCTGTACGGCCTGTTATGCCTGCTCAGGTATACCCGCCGCAGCCCCCTGCTCCTCAGCCTCCCAGACCGCAGGCTCCTCCCGTTCAGGGACCTCCTCCCCCGCAGAAGGTGCAGAACACCGAGGCGGCCAGGGCTCCGCAGAAGCAGGATGAAACAAAAAAGTGATACGCTCATAAAAAAGAAAGCCCCTTCTGATAAAGGGGCTTTTTCTTTCAGTTGTACTGCCTGAACATACGATAATAGCACATTGAAGCATAATCATCAAGAACGTCCTTGCTTTCGCCTTCTATATCTATTCTTGAATGCCATGCACCGTTTTTGTCCCTGTATCCCCATGCGGTAATAACAGGAACAGTCTCCCTGATATTCTCCAGTTCGCACTGGGCGGGACTCAGCGGTATACCTGCCGCCTTCATCAGCTCGTCGGAAAGGTAATTCAGGCTTATCTCATCTGTCTCATATTCTGAAATATCACGGTTGCTCCATATGAAGAAGGGAGTCTGATGAGTCAGGGCTGCACGTTCCATTCCGCTGAGGTCCTGACGGCCTTTCAACAGTTTCCCTTCAAAATCAGGAAGATAAGGGAAGTGATCGCCGAACATGACTATTATCACCTGCTCGTCGTAATCGCGGAAGTGGTCTATGAGCTCAAGGGTAGCCTTGTCGCTGAGGTGCAGGGAATTGAGGTATATCTCTGCGCTCCTGTCATAGGGCTCCTCAAGTTTTATATCTCTGGAGCGGTAGTTTTCGTAGGGGGAATGATTCTGCATAGTAGCTGTCCAGATAAACATTCCCTTTGACTTGTCACGGTTATCGGCCATGTCCATAATACGGCCATACAGCTTACTGTCGTCCTTAAATGAAGTATCTATGTTTTCCTCACCGTCCAGGAAGTATGTACGGTCAAAGCCCAGCTGTTCATACACATTCCCCACGTTCCACAAGTCTCTGAACACAGGGGAGATACCTACCGTATCAAAGCCGTAACCGTTGAAGACATCTACAATGCTGTCTTTATGACTGTCAAAATAAGTTGAGTAAGGTACTATGCCATCGGGAAGAAACATAAGTGAGTTGCCTGTAAGGAACTCATATTCCGAATCGCAGGTATTGCCTCCGTAAGGACTTACGGTAACATAGCCCTTGATCGTATTCTCATGAAGGCTCCTCCACACCGGGATAATATCCGTATTGACTGACATTTCGCCCAAATGTGAATGATCTGCAAAGCTCTCGTTAAGTATACCGATCACCACGGGAGTCCCTGTATATTCCGTATCGCTGCTGTACTGCTCCATGAGGGCCCTTGCGCTGCTGTCGGAGTAGTCCTTTGGCTTATAGATGCGATTATGCGTCACATCATATAAGATCATGTTCATACTGCCGACCTTAGAAACGGTCTCTTTCGGGTAAGCTATATTAAATCCATGCTTCGGAACGCACATACTCTCAAAAAACAGCATAAATACCGCAACGCCTGCCGCTGCCACACCAGATGCCGCAGCTCTGGCAGGCAGCTTGTTCTTATTGAACTTTACCGATAATATCAGCACAGAGGCAAGTACATATACTATGCCCGCAAGCACAATATACCTTGTCAGTGAAAAGGTATACTCCCCCTTTATAAGCAGAGCGCTCTTTATATTCAGTATATCATTGAATCTTACAGCGACGCCTCTGAATCTGACCACATAATACTGTATTAAGGTGAATGCTGTAAAAAAAGTATTCACTGCAAAGAACCATATTTTCGGCGTTATCAGGACTGCTGCGCCGATCATGTACACCAGTATGTAAAGAAATATGCCCGAAAACGTAAACGGCAGATATTCCTTAAAGACGCTGCCGCTGTTGACGGTCTCGCATACCAAATAACTGACGATGCCCAGTACCGCCGCCATTTTTATGGGGCCGAATTTCTCGGACTTCCTCAGCTTCTTTATCAGCAGAAAAAACGATACTGCGGCTGCAAGGGAAAGCAATGCCATTATAAAGAACGGCAAAGCCCCGAGCACTCCCGATGTTGTATCCCTGCTGCCGAACGGATAGTATCTGAACGCATAGAACAAAGTCCAGAGCGCAAAGAGCCAGCAGGCCATTATATACATCTTGCCGTGAGCCATATTCAGCTTCTGGCAGCCTTTTTCATCCTCCACAAGAAAAAATCCGGTTATTTTTTTCAGCATATCCGCACATACCTCCTCATGATCCTCCCCGCAGGATACGGCGCAAAGAGCCGTAATACAGAAAGAATTATAGCATTATTTCAGATATATGTCAATATGATGAGGCTCCCACACAAAGCCTGTGAATATATCCGCAAACACGTCGCTGACCCATTCCTCTATATCCTATTTTGTACCGCAGCAGATCTGCCAGGCGTTTTCTTCAGTTCGCTGCCTGTAATGCTCATCACTCCCCGGATCGTATTTTGTAAGATCGGCCTTTCATACACAACATTGGGAGCGAAAAACGAAAGTGCTGCAAGACCGGAAATATTTTTATATTTAATCAATTTCCTTGTTCATGATACAATTACATCATACAGGACAAATAAAAGCGGCTGATGGTCTCTAAGCCGCTTTTACCATGAACACACCTTTTATTTTATCTTCCCTTTCAATTATTACCATAATCACCGTTCATTATCATTTCCATAGTTACAGGAAGCGTTTTGTACTCGCCGAGGATATACTTCTTCAGTACAGCCACATCAGCAGATGTAACTGTATTGTCCCTGAGCATATCAGCACTCTCTATCTGGAGATCGTTGAGGACCACTCTGCCTGCAAGATACCTGTTTATTGTAATGAGATCGAATGTATTTATCTCGCCGTCGCCGTTGATATCTCCTGAGCTCTTGGGCACGGTCTGGTATCTCTCGGGGAGATATTCGTCATTCAGGCTTCCGTCTACCCTTACGAAGATCTGCTCCCAGTAGTACTTATACTGACTGTTGGGGTCGTAGGAAACAGAAACGCCTATATGGGTATACGCAGGATTGAGGATAGACTTCCAGTGATTATCCGAGCTCTTCCACTGCTCGAAGGTAGCAACGGGATCGCTGGAGCCTGCCGCAATATTCTCGGCAGCCTTTGTCCAGGGCACCAGACTTTCGTCGATTACCGTGAAGAACCTGTACTCCTCAGTGCCGTCGGGCATGATAACAGGCTCGGGACGCTCATGACTGAACTTGAATATGCACTCTCTCGAACGCACATTGGAAATGTCGTTGAGGTAAGGGACTGCCTTCAGGGGCTGAAGTCCTGCCTCTATCCTGGCCTCATTGGTGAGCCACAGGATCTCCTCTGCCATTCTGCTGTAATCGCCGTCTGTATCTGCGTTGGTGTATGAACGAGTATTGGATAAAAGGCAGACCGACATAACAGCTGCAACAATAACAGCAGCTATTCTGATAGTATATCTTCTGACGATACTCATACAAACACCTCCTTTTTCCAGATACTTACGCTAATTATAGTTTAGCACAAATACATATAAATTTAAAGAGGTTTTGACGTGGTTCGTCAGATTTCACAATAAAAATCTACTTTTTGTACAATAAAAAGTCTACAGGTTGTAATATCAGTTCTGCTTTATCCGAAAAATAATTGAATTATTTGCCTGTATATCGTTAATTATTATTGCTATTACCAATTATTTCAGAAATTCTTCCGAAATATTTGTCGGTAGCCATTATGGCAACATTGAGATAGTCCTCGATCTGATCGCGGGGATCATCGCCTGCCACTACAGCAGTTGACAGAACTACCAGCTCTCCGTTATGCTCTATGTACATCCTGCACGCAAAGCTCTCCGAGTCTGCATTGAAATCGTTCATGACCTGGTAGAGGTCCATTCCCACGCTGGAGAACTGCGCCATATGATTGAGGGCAAGGGTCAGAGCCTGATTCTCGGGATTGTAGTGAACGAACACATAGGGAGCGACCTCATGATGAGGGAGCTTTGTTCGGAACCTTATCATATCCGCATTGTTGTCGTTGAGCTCATAGGGTACGTTCTTGCTTTCGAGCAGGCCGCAGAAATCAGCCATCACGCGGTTCATTACGAGTTTATCATCCATAGTTATTTCCTCCGTTAAGGTTAGTTTTCAGTTAATATGCTGTAAATCAATTATAACATACCCGCACGATTTTGTCAATAATGTTTAAAAGGAAAAAACGCCCGTTACCGAGCGCTTTTCCCCTTTTAGGGTGGTTTATATGAAAAATGAAGATGTCATGATATCGGGATCAGCCTTACCTGAACTGATCCATATATGTCTGCTGTCCCTGTTTCGTGACCATATCGCTGACAGTGAAGGTAAAGGAGCAGCCCTCTGTTTCATTGTCGCCTGTATAGGCGGTGTATGTCCTGCCCTTTTCTATAATGGGGGAGGTCATAAGGATATGATCGTAGGATTTTTTCGGGACGTATCTGAACTCATCGCCGCCGTCCTCCTTCAGATTGAAGGGAACGCCTGCTCCGAGGATATTGTCAAAGCCTATTGACAGCACATACTGAGTAGAGCTGCCTGACGGATAATCCGCCATATCGTGATAGCCTGCCGCTATGAGTGAGCCGCCCGATACCACGAAGCCGCCGTTGCAGTCCACAGCGCCGTTCATGCCGTTTTCGGGGCCGTCCACGGTAGTATCTCCGCCCGATATGATGATATCGCCGTTGGAGTCGATACCGTCGCACCACGAGTCCACATAGAGACTGCCGCCGCTTATGGCTATGCAGACGCCTTCCTCGCGGTTTTCTCTGCCGCCTGTGCCCTTTCCTGCATTGAGGCCGTCGTCGTTGGTATACATTTTTATGTCGCCGCCGCAAATGTCTATCACAGCCGACTCCATGCCCTCGAAGGCATTGACTATATTGACGCTTCCGCCGCTGACGGTTATATTATTATCGGCGTGGATACCGTCGTCCGCTGCGCTTATGGCAAGATCCTCAGCCCCTGTAATGAACAGGCTGTCATTGGAATGGAGCCCGTCGTCCGCCGAATCCACAGTAAAGGAACCGCCGCCGATATACAGCTCTGCGCCTGCCTTTATGCCCTTGCGGCTCTTGGGAGCCTCGGTATCGAAGGAGACCTGACTGCGCTTCTTTTTCAGGAAGCTCTTTGCGGCGTCATCGTCCCCGTCAATGTTCCTGTGTCCGTCCGACAGGTCATTGCCGCCTGCCGTCGTAATGTCGAAATCTCCTCCCTCTGCGGTAAAAACAGACTCTGCCTGTATACCGTCTCCGCGGGAGTCTATAGTGAACGCGCCGTCCTTCACATAAACGAAGCCCAGCGCAGTTTCCTCTGCATTTGTCGCTTTTATACCGTCGCCGCCTGTGATGATATTCACGGTACCGCCGGCCGCCGCAAAGTAGTCCTTTGCCTTTATGCCGTCGTCTCCCGATGTGATATCCAGAGTACCGCCTGTCAGGACGATATCGTCCTTTGAACGCAGACCGCAGCCGAAATCGCTTTTCACCTTCAGACTGCCCTTGCCGTTGATGGTAAGGCTGTCCCTGCTGAACACAGCGGCGTCGGGCTCGTCCTCGCCCATGGCGGGAGCTTTTCTGCCGTCCGTGAGAGTATTCGTGCTGCCCTCCGCAAGAGTGATGAACACCTTATCGGAATCATTCACCAGTATCGGCGACGAGGTCTTGCAGGTGATATCGGCATTGTCCAGCACAAGCTGCACCTTTTCCTTCTGCGCGTCAACCACTATCTGTCCGTTATCCAGCTTTCCCGAAACGCGGTAGATACCGCCTGCGGTAACTGTAACGGTGCCGCCCTTTGCGTCTGCGCCCGTTCCCTCCACAGAAGCGCTGCTCCCGCTGAGAGTGATCTCGGCGCTGAGGCTTTCATAGGACGGGTCAAGGTCCCTGTCGGAGAATATCTCCTCAGGGGAGGGCTTTTCCACTGGTTCACGCTTTGCCGCAGCCGTAACGTTGACGATTTCCTCCGCAGCGGTGGCAGCGACCGTGCTGACCGCCTCGGAAACCACTGGTGGCTCATCGGTACTGCTGCCGTTCTTTGATGAACTGCAGCCCGCCGCAAGAGTAACAGCTATTGCTGCCGCAGTGAGCAGTCCCGGAAGCTTTTTATAATAGTCCATACAGATCTCTCTTTCTTGAATTATTATCCGTTCAGCTCCCGACCTATGAATGCATTATAAGCTACAGATATGTGTATTCTGTGATAGAAAGCTGAATTAAATGAAAAATCCTCACGGAAAGCCCGTGAGGATATTTTTTCTCGGGAAGTGGGCAAATCAGAGCCCCGAAACGGAGAAATCCACCTCGATATCGGTCCAGTCCTTGAATTCGGCAGGATCCACCAGCTGAGCCGAATAGCTGCCGTCGTTGAGCTCTGAGGGAGAATTGGGATCGTTATTGTTGAAAAGAGCGCCCTCAGCCGACCTTGCGTCTCCGGGGAGACAATCGTCCGTTACCCATTCGTTGAATATATTGGAGCGTACAGCCTCGCCCTCGGTATTGGTATAGCCCTTTTTCTTCAGCGGAACGTCTCTGCCGTCCACCTTTACTCCCTTTACCGTGATGACAGCCGACGGCAGCGCCTTTTCGCCGTCGTCGATGATAACTGCCGCAAAGCCGATGCCGTTGACCTTGTACGAGCCCTTGGGATCGCCTGCCGCAAGATACTGGAAGGCCGTACTGTTGGCGGTAACGCTTACCTTATAGTCGCCGTTGCCGTTTATATGGGCGACGCCCGCCTTGTAGCACAAGGGATTCTTCTCATCGCTGCCGCCCAGATACTGCTTATCCCAGTTTGCGTCAACTACCGCGAGATATGCGTCTCCCGAAGCGGCCTCCACGGCCTCGTTGAAGTCCACACCCTCCACGGGAGCAGTGGTGGACTCAGCCTCACCGCCGGAGGCGGTATTTGTCTTTGCGGGAGCGTTTTTATCCTTTGAGCTGCATGACGCAGCTGCTCCGCATATGATTGAAGCAGCAAGAAAAGCTGCCGCCGATCTCCTGAAAACCATTTTCATGACCTCATTCCCTTTATGTTTGTAGCTATTATAATAATACACGATAAACCGTCAGTGTTCAAGATACTTATTGAACAAAGTTTGAGCCCTGCCTGTTTTTTGAATTGTATAATTGTATTAGCTGAGCTCGAACATACCCGTATAGAGCTGGTAATACTTGCCGTGCTGAGCTATGAGCTCCCTGTGGCTGCCTCTCTCGATTATCCTGCCCTGCTCCAGCACCATTATGGCGTGGGAGTTGCGCACAGTGGACAGCCTGTGAGCTATGACGAACACCGTCCTGCCCTCCATGAGGGAATCCATGCCCTTTTCGATAAGAGCCTCGGTACGGGTGTCTATGGAGCTTGTGGCCTCGTCCAGTATGAGTACGGGAGGATCCGCAACAGCCGCCCTTGCAATGGCAAGGAGCTGTCTCTGTCCCTGTGACAGGTTGCCGCCGTCCGCGGTGAGCATGGTCTCGTAGCCGTTCTCAAGGTGCTTTATGAAGCTGTCGGCGTTTGCCAGCCTTGCGGCCGCATAGACCTCCTCGTCGGTGGCGTCCAGCTTTCCGTAGCGGATATTGTCCATGACCGTGCCTGTGAACAGGTGGGTATCCTGAAGAACTATGGACTGTGATCTTCTCAGGTCGTCCTTCTTTATCTTGTTGATGTTTATGCCGTCGTAGCGTATCTTGCCCTCGGGCACGTCGTAGAAGCGGTTTATGAGGTTGATGATCGTGGTCTTGCCCGCTCCCGTAGAGCCCACGAAGGCTATCTTCTGTCCGGGCTTTGCGTAGAGGGATATGCCGTTGAGAACGGTCTTGTTTGGCTCATAGCCGAACACCACATCATCGAACTCCACATTTCCCCTTACCTCGGTATAGGTAACGGTGCCGTCCGCCTTGTGGGGGTGTCTCCACGCCCAGCGTCCCGTCCTATCGGCGGACTCGCTGATAGTGCCGTCGGCAGCTATCTCCGCATTGACAAGGGTAACATAGCCCTCATCAGCCTCGGGCTCCTCGTCTATCACACGGAATATCCTCTCGGCGCCTGCCAGAGCCGTGAGCACCGAGTTGAGCTGCTGCGATACCTGTGTTATGGGCATCGAGAAGGAGCGTGTGAACTTCAGATAGGAGACCACCGTACCCACAGTCATGCCGCCTATGTGCTTCACCGAGAATATACCGCCGACTATGGCCGTAATAGCGTAGTGAATATAGGAGAGATTGTTCATTATGGGCATGAGGATATTCGCAAAGGTATTGGCATGGGTAGCAGCCCTGCACAGCTCCTCGTTGAGGACGTCCAGTTCCTCCTCCGCCTTTTTCTCGTGGCAGAATACCTTTACCACCTTCTGGCCGTCTATCATCTCCTCGATGTAGCCGTTTACGCTACCGAGAGCCTTCTGCTGCGCGATGAAGCCCTTGCTGCTGCGGGAGCCCACAAAGCCGATGACCCTGATTATCACGAAAAGAACGGCCACAACTATGATAGTGAGCTGCCAGCTGTATATCAGCATGGCAATGAACACGCCCGTGATAGTCACCGCCGAGCTTATGAACTGGGCGATACTGTTGCTGAGCATCTCGCGTATGGCGTCGGTATCGTTGGTATAGAGGCTCATGAGCTCGCCGTGGGTATGCTTGTCGAAGAAACGCACAGGGAGCATTTCCATCTTGCAGAAAAGGTCGTTCCTTATCCGCATGAGGGTTGTAGTGGATATCTTCATCATCATGCGCTGATAGCAGAATGAGGACAGAGCTCCCACTGCGTAGATCACAGCCATGAATGTCAGTATGCCCGCAAATTTGCCGTACTGCCATTTTCCCGTATCTATGGCGCTGTCGAGGTTGTCGATGAGGGGCTTCAGCATGAAGTCTCCCATAATGCCAACGAAGGAGCTGAACACGATACATACCACCGCCAGTGCGAACTGAAGGCGGAAGCCGTACATATAGCTGAATATGCGCTTCAGCGTTGCGAATATGTTCTCCGGCCTGGCCAGAGCTCTCTGTTTTGTCGGAGGCATTATTCGTCATCTCCCTTCTGCTGGGACTCATATACCTCGCGGTATATCTCGCTGGATACCATGAGCTCGTCATGAGTTCCGATATCCGTTATCCTGCCGCCGTCCATGACGATGATGCGGTCGGCGTCCATTACAGAGGTTATCCTCTGGGCGATTATTATGGTAGTGGTATCGGAAAGCTTCTCGCGGAATGCCTTTCTGATACTGCTGTCCGTAGCGGTATCCACAGCGCTGGTGGAGTCGTCGAGAATAATTATCCTCGGCTTTTTCAGCAGAGCCCTCGCGATACACAGTCTCTGCTTCTGTCCGCCCGAAACATTTACGCCGCCCTGTCCCAGGTCGGTGTCGTAGCCGTCGGGGAAGCCTGTGATGAAATCATGTGCGCAGGCCGCCTTGCAGGCCTCCATGATCTCCTCGTCGGTGGCGTTCTCGTTTCCCCAGCGTAGGTTGTCCCTGATAGTTCCCGAGAAGAGAACGTTCTTCTGGAGCACCATGGCCACCTGGTCGCGGAGGGTATTGAGAGCGTACTCCCTGACGTCGTGACCGCCCACTATGACCCTGCCCTCTGTGGCGTCGTAAAGACGGGGTATGAGCTGCACCAGTGAAGTCTTTGAAGAGCCCGTACCGCCGATGATACCTATGGTCTCTACCGACTGTATGTCAAGGTCTATCCTTTCAAGGGCAAGATTGCCCATATCGTCATAATAGCTGAAGCTCACGTTCTCGAAGCGCACCGAGCCGTCCTCTGCCGAGACCTGCGAGTCAGGATCGTCCTTTATGGCGGGTTCCTCCTGCAGCACCTCGTAGATACGCTGGAGTGAGGCTCTTGATACCACGAACATGATGAACAGCATGGAGAGCATCATCAGTGACATGAGTATCTGTCCCACATACATGATGAAGCTTGAAAGCTGTCCCGTTTCGATATCCCCGTTTACGGACATATGGCCGCCGAAATAGAGTATAGCCACGATGCTTGCGTACATTACCAGCTGCATTATGGGCATATTGAGAATGACCAGCTTTTCCGCCGCGAACTGCGCCAGACGGACGCTGTCAGTCTCCCGGCCGAAGCGCTCCTTCTCGTAGTCCTCACGGGCAAAGGCCTTTACCACGCGGATACCGATGAGGTTTTCCTGTATCCTGCCGTTCATGCGGTCATAGCGCCCGAGCATCTTCTCAAAGCGTGGGTGAGCCTTGGATATGATGAAGAACACCGCTCCGCCCAGGACCGGTATAGCCACAAGAAACACCACTGAAAGACTTGCGTTCTGCTTTATGGCCATAGTTGTGGCACATATGAGCATTATGGGCGAACGGAAGGCCGAGCGCAGGAACATCATGAAGGCGTTCTGTATGTTGGTGACGTCGGTGGTGAGACGTGTGGTGAGCGACGCAGTGGAGAATTTATCCACATTGGCAAAGGAAAAGCCCTGTACCCTGCGGAAAAGTCCGCCCCTGAGATTTTTTGCGAAGCCCATTGCCGCAACAGCGCTGAATCTTGCCGCCAGTGCGCCGAAGCACAGGGAACAGACCGACATGAGCACCATAAGGCAGCCCATTTTCACAACATAGTTCACATCTCCGCGCCTTATGCCGTTGTCTATGATGCGGCCTGTAACTGCGGGGATAAGCACCTCCATGAGCACCTCTCCGATTATGGTCACAGGCGAGAGAATTGCCTGTTTTTTGTATTTCCCCACATGGGAAAAGATCGTCTTATACATCATTACTCCCCTTTCAGGCCGAAAAACAGCCTAACTTATATTTTACCATTTATAATGTGTCTTGTCAAATGAGCGGAAACCATTCTCCGCTTCTTGACATCTTCCCCGTACTATAGTAAAATGTAATTCGGAGGTGTTATGATGTTAAACTACAGACCTAAAATGTTCGACGAAGCGTCGAAGTCACACGCATCAAAAAAGCTCATATGGATAATACTGTCCTTTATCGTGGTTTTCTTTGTAATACTCATACTCGAGACCATAGTCCCGGGAATAATCTCATGGGGAGCCATGAAGGAGGAAATGGCAAGGCTTTCGGCAGCGGGCTTTTCCGGCAGTGAATGGGAGCTTTCCATGAAGGCTTCACAGATAGTCTCCGCCGAGCCCAACATAATGGTACCCACCCTGCTCAGCACGGTATTCGGCACACTTGCAGCCATATTCTACTGCCGCTGCATAGAGCTCCGCCCCGTCCGCTCCATGGGCGCGGTGAAGAAGCACAGCCTGCTCAACTATGCGGTGGGCATGGTCATAGGCGCCGTCCTCATGACGTCCATAGTCCTCATGAGCAAGCTCACGGGCACAAGCAGGATGACACTCTGCGAGAATATCAACTATAAGGTATTATGCCTGTTCTTCCTGGGCTTTTTCGTACAGGGCATGAGCGAGGAATTCATCTTCCGCGGCTATTTCATGACCACCATCGGCGGCGCAGGACACCATACAGCCCTTGCTGTGGGTATCAGTGCAGTGGGCTTTGCACTTGCCCATGCCACCAATCCCGGCTTCGGCCCCATACCCTTCATCAATCTCACACTGTTCGGCGTATTCGCCGCTTTATACATGATACTCACCGACAGTATCTGGGGAGTATCCGCAATACACTCCATATGGAACTTCACACAGGGCGACCTGTACGGCATAAGCGTCAGTGGAAGCGCCGACACCGAGTCTGTGTGGCGCACCACGGCGGTCTCCGCAAAGGACTATCTCACAGGCGGAGAATTCGGCATAGAGGGAAGCCTGTTCACCACCATTGCCCTTGGCATCGGCACGGTCGCAGTGCTGTTTCTGCTCAGCAGAAAGGCAGCGGCAGCAAAGACAGCTCCCGAGGCCGCAGCATAGACCATAACATGAAGCCCCCGAGCCTCAGCTCAGGGGCTTTGCAGATAATATCGCACTACAGAACAGAATACATACGGGAGGTGCTGAAATGCTGAATTACAGACCAAAAATGTTTGACGAATCATCAGATACAAATACCTCAAAGGAATTATTCTTAATTATATGCAGCTTTGTAGTTGTATTCATGCTCATACGCGGCTTAAACGCCATTGCTCCCGCTATCGCATTATCCCGACTGATAAAACAGGAAGAGGAGATATCCTCAAATGATCCAAGAGTAAAGATACCCTACCTGTTCGGTACGGTGCTTGGCATTATAGTTGCTATTATATACTGCCGCTTCCTGGAGCACAGACCCGTCCGCTCCATGGGCGTAAAAAGGAAGGGCTTCCTTGTTCACTATCTCTCGGGCACACTGGCGGGAGCAGCCCTCATGTCGTCCACTATACTCATGACAAAGCTCACAGGCACAGGCACCGTAAAGCTCTGCGGAAACGTGAACTATAAGCTGATCGTTCTCTACCTTCTCGGCTTCTGCGTACAGGGAATGAGCGAGGAATTCGTTTTCCGCGGCTATTTCATGAACTCCATAGGCGGCGCAGGCCATCATACCGCCATTGCCGTAGGCGTAAGCGCGGCAGCCTTCGGTATTTCCCACGGTGAAAACTACGGCTTCGGCCTCCTGCCCCTTCTGAATATTGCGCTGTTCGGAGTCCTCGCATCGCTCTGCATGATACTCTTCGAGAATATATGGGGCATATCCGCCATTCATTCCATATGGAACTTCACACAGGGCAATGTGTACGGCATAAGCGTCAGCGGTACGGGAGAGACGGAATCCATATTGCGTACCACCGTCACATCGGATAAGACTTATCTGACAGGCGGAAAATTCGGCATGGAGGGAAGCATATTCACCACCATTGCCCTCGGCACAGCTGCACTGATCGTATTTCTCCTTATCCTCGGAAAGGCTGCCTCGGCAAAGAAAACTCCCGAAGCAGCAGAATAATTTCATGAATGAATACAGAAAGCCCCCGAGCCTTTGCTCAGGGGCTTTGATGTTATTACGAAAGATCCTGTACCTTGGTCTGTATTATGAGCAGAGCCATGTATCCCACGTGTACCAGTACCGCAGCTATGCAGCCCACGGAGGTCATAGCCACCGACAGTCCTCTCAGCTTCTGTGCGGGAGTGGATACGGGGAGCCTGTTCTTCCTGCGGAATATTATAAGCAGGATAAGACCCACAACTGCCGCCGCGATAAGTCCCACCGACAGCATGGCCGTCATGGTCTTGTTGTCCTTTACAAGGGATATCACCGTTACCATGCTGTTGATGAAGATGTGAACGATGACGGAGGGGACGATTGAATTATGCTTCATGTCGATGTGGCCGAAGAATATTCCGATAAGGAAGGCCAGCATGAACTGGGGCACATTACCGTGAGCCAGTCCGAAGAAGGCCGCCGAAATGATTATCGCGAACCTCTGATCCGCCTTTGAGAATATCTTCATCAGCGCACCGCGGAACATTATCTCCTCGGTCAGAGGCGCTATGATACAGCTGTATATGGTCAGTATGGCGAAGCCCAGACCCGTTTCTCCGTAATCCGTGTCCATGACAAGTGTGGAAAAACCGTACTTGGAGAAGATATCCTCGATACCGCTTGACAGGAAGCCTGCGGTGACCCATATGAACAGTCCCGCAAAGCAGTGTATCACCGCGTCGCTCACGGTATAGTCACGGGTCTGTATCATGAAGGAGGGCTTTATCTTCGCCCATTTCAGTCCTATGAAAGCAAAACCTATATTGGCTATCATGTAGATAAGGAGATTTATAGAGACGAATATGGCCCCCTTGTCCATGTAATGTGAGATAGCGCCGCTTGCTGCGTCGGGGTTCAGCTTTTTCAGTATGAACTGTATTCCCAATATGAATATCAGCGCCAGAAGATTGCTCCCCAGGAACTGGAACAGCATGGTGAAGCCGCCTATGCTGTAGTATTTCCTGATGGCGTTCTTCTCCACCTTTGCAGGCTCATAGGGCACCGAGAATTCGGGCATGGTTATCCAGGGAAGTATCTCCGAGTAGTCGTCCCTGTACCAGTGGTACTCCGTGGGGTTCCTGAAGGGATCCTTCACATCTGTCTTTGTAGCCTCGCGGCACTCCTTTTCTTTGGCCTCGAGCTGCTTGGTAAGACTGTATATCTCATGGCTGAGCGCGGCATACTCCGCACTGTAGCCCTGTGTTTCATTCATTTCCGTCAGTCATCCCTGCCTTTCTTTATGTATCTGAAGTCTATTTTACCACAAAATCAGCCAAAAGTAAAGGGGCAGGAGCCATATTTTCAAACGTTCACGGTTATTGCCGATCCGTCGGCGCTTTCCACGGTATAGGGCTTGTCTGTACCGCTGACTGTCACCGCCAGCACATCGCCCCTGCGGACAGCTTTTATCTCGGCTGCCACAGCACCGCTCCTGTCGTAAACTGCCGAAGCAGCCTCGTCGCCGTCCTCCATGCCGTATACCACTATCCTCATGCCGTCGGCGTAGTCGTAGTCGGCGGTATCGGTGAAGTTTCCGTAAACTATGATCGAACGGGGCCTTGCAAACAGAGGAAGTCCGAAGTAATCGTACTTCCTTGTGTACCAGCCGCCGCCCGTGAGCTCCTCGCCTGTCTGTATATCCGTCCATACTCCTCCGGCGGGAAGATAGAAGCTGCACCGGCCGTCCTCGCTGAAAACAGGCGCCACCAACAGGGAGTCACCCAGCATATACTGGGTATCCACAGTAAGAGCTCCGCGGTCGTGGGTGAAGTCAACGGCCATAGCCCTCATGACGGGTACTCCCGTGAGATGAGCCTTCACGGCGTTAGCCCAGATATAGGGCATGAGCCTGCCCTTCAGGCGGACGAAATGCCTTGCGACGTCGCAGCTCTCCTCGTCGTAGTTCCAGGGCACACGGTAGGAGCTGCTTCCGTGATAGCGTGAATGAGTGGACAGCAGTCCGAAGGCCGTCCAGCGCTTGTACAGGTCGGGAGTTCCCGTGGATTCAAAGCCGCCTATATCGTGGGAGAAGAAGCCGAAGCCCGACATACACAGGGAAAGTCCGCCGCGGAGGGTCTCCCCCATGGAGCTGTAATCGGAGAAGCAATCGCCTCCCCAGTGTACGGGGAACTGCTGACAGCCTGCGGTGGCAGCTCTTGCAAAAAGGCAGCCCTTTCCGTCAAGCGCTTCAAATACCGTCCTGTTGTACAGATAGGAGTAATAGTTGTGCATCCTGTAGGGATCGGAGCCGTCGCTGTACACCACATCGGTGGGGATACGCTCACCGAAATCCGTCTTTACCGCGTCCACGCCCATATCTGCCAGCCTGCGCACCTGCGCCGCGAACCACTCTCTTGCCTCTGCATTGGTGAAGTCTATAACAGCCATTCCGGGCTGCCACATATCACACTGGAACACCGAGCCGTCCCTTTTCCTAATGAAATAGCCCTTTTCCATGCACTCACGGAACACAGGGGACTTCTGTCCCACATAGGGATTTATCCACACGCATATCCTCGGCCCCTGCTTTTTCAGCCTTGCCAGCATTGCCGCAGGCTCGGGGAACCTGCTCTCGTCCCATCTGAAGCTGCACCACTCCATCTCCTTCATCCAGAAGCAGTCGAAGTGGAAAACATCGAGGGGGATTTCCCTGCGTTTCATCTCGCTGATGAAGGAGCTTACCGTCTCCTCGTCATAGTCGGTGGTAAAGGAGGTGGACAGCCACAGTCCGAAGGACCAGGGCGGCGGCAGGGCAGGCCTGCCCGTAAGAGCGGTATAGCGCTCTATGACATCCGCGACAGTATCGCCGCCGAAGATGAAATACTCCAGCTCCTCCCCCTGCACGGAAAAGGCCGTCCCCGATACGTTCTCGCTTCCCACCTCGAAGCTTACCCTTTCGGGAGTATTCACGAACACGCCGTAGCTCCTTGAGGAAACGAAGAACGGCACCGACTTGTAGCTCTGCTCGGTGCAGGTGCCGCCGTCATCGTTCCAGACCTCAACGGTCTGGCCGTTCTTCACGAAGGCGGTGAACTTCTCGCCAAAGCCGTAGATGTACTCCCCAACGGACAGCCCCAGCATCTCGCGGATATAGGTGCTGCCGCCGTTGTCGTATGCGGAGAAGAAGCGCTGCTCCCTGTTCTCGGCTTCTGCCAGCCTTCTGCGGAAAGGCTCCTCCGTGACGATGGAGGTAGTACGCCAACCCGAGCGTGTAAGGAGCCTGTCACCGAAACGGTAGGATATATCCCACTCGCCGCCCGTCTTACCGGTTCTGACTGAGGTATTACCCGATATGAGCTCATAGCCGCCGTCCCCGGTACGCCTTATTACGGGACGGAAGCCGCTGTCCTCGCCGAGTTCAAAGGACGGGGACTTTTTTACGCCGCCGCTGAAGTGCCTGATCGTTACCTTTATGCTGTTTTCCAGAGTGGACGTAAATGTGACCGTGAGCATGGGGCCGCCAAGAGTCATGCCCCTGTTAGAGATGAAGTGAGTCGCCGCCCACACCGTCAGGGACCTGTCGTCCGCTTCGGTTTCATATATCTGAGCCGCCCAGCGGACGTCATAGCCTGTCCTGCTGAGCCAGTAGCCGTCTGAGACCTTCATTTTTCAACACCCTTTCCCGAAGTATCCGATAATGTCATGATAGTATCATCATATCATGTTTTTATGAACTTTTCAATCCGCCGTGTTCTTTGTTTTCTTAACTTTCTGCATTTTTTCACCAATGCAAAATGGTAATTCCACGCTCTGGATTTTCGGCACATATATGAAAAACAGCCCAGTCGTCACGACTGTTCAAAAATTGCGATTACCGTCGCAATTTATGGTAATATCATCATTTTTGCATTTTACAGCACACAGATACAACGAGATATATATAACATATAGTGCAAAATGTCACTCATTTTCCGAAATAGTACTTTTATGCTGTTGATAGTAAAATAATGACCTAAATTTTGTTTTCGGCAACGTATTTTGGGGACTTCCGTCATTTTGTACACCTAATCTGTATTTTGGGGGTTGCAAACTATAAATTAA
The DNA here is from genome assembly GCF_947301925.1 of uncultured Ruminococcus sp. GTDB lineage: Bacteria > Bacillota > Clostridia > Oscillospirales > Ruminococcaceae > Ruminococcus. The sequence continues at coordinate 217,407 of NZ_CAMYUE010000004.1, read as the reverse complement.
TGCAGTAAAATGAGTGTGACAACATGGAATGGTATGCCGTGTATCATTGCGTGAAAACGAAAAAATAAAATAATAAATATGAGGAGGAGAATGTATGAAAATCAAAAGACTGGTTGCAAGTCTTGCAGCTGCAAGCTGTATGTCGACCACGATAGTTGCACTGCCCGATCTTGTGCAGCGCACCTACGCGGCTTCTGTAGTTAGCAACGACTTCGAGCGCAACTACGAGGGCTGGTACGGCAGCAGCGATACTGTGGAGCTCACCGCTAACTCAGCGGCGGGCGTGAATATGTCCAGAGGCATGAAGGTCTCGGGACGTACTTCCAGGGAGGACGGAGCTCTTTCGTCAAAGGGTCTGTACCTTTTCGGCGGAGATACCTACACCTACAGTATCAAGGTATACAGCAGGACAGCTGAAAGATTCCATCTCACACTTACAACTATCGACGAGGAAACAGAGGAAGAGACCACCGTTGAGCTGGCCGCAAAGGACGCAGAGGCAGGCCAGTGGACAGAGCTGAAGGGCACCTACAAGGCTCCCAAGAACAGCTACGAGTTCAGGGTAGGCATCAGGAACGATTCCACAGAGGACTTCTTCTTCGATGATTTCCTTATCACAGGCGACAAGAAGGCTCTTGAGGCACACGCGGCTCCCTCAGGCAAGGGCCTGAAGGACGAGTTCGCCGATTACTTCCGCGTTGGTAACATCTTCAACGGCGGTACTATCAAGAACAGCGGAATCCAGGGCATACTGCTCAAGGACTGCAACGCTATCGAGTGCGAGAACGAGACTAAGCCATGGGACACTCTGGTACAGGACGGCTCCACTGATACAAATGTAAAGGTATCACTCAGCAGCTGCGCAGCTATCTGCGATTTCTGTGTAAAGAACGGCCTCGGCTTCAGAGGACATACTCTTGTATGGCACAGCCAGACCCGTGAGTGGTTCTTCAGAGAAGGCTTCAACGAGAACGGTGCTTATGTAAGCGCTTCAACCATGGATCAGCGTATGGAGAGCTACATAAAGAATATGTTCAATGCATTCAAGACCCAGTATCCCGACCTTGACCTTTATGCATACGACGTATGCAACGAGGTGGTTTACGACGGCACAGCCAGAAACGGCGGTGCAAGACCTACCACAGGCAACGACAGATCATCATGGGTCCAGGTATACGGCGGCAACTCCTTCGTTGAGAAGGCCTTCACCTACGCAAGAAGGTATGCACCTTCCACCTGTAAGCTCTACTACAACGATTACAATGAGTTCGCAGGCGACAAGAAGAACTGCATAATCAATACTATCCTCAAGCCTCTCATGGCTAAGGGACTCATCGACGGCATGGGAATGCAGTCGCACGTAAGCGCAGCTTCAGGCCAGTATGACTGGGGCGGAACTCCTTCCTACCTGGCTGCAATGGACGATTACCTCAGCCTGGGTCTCGATGTTCAGATAACTGAGCTCGATATCTCCACAGAGGCAGGAAAGTACTCATTACAGCAGCAGGCCGAAAAGTACAAGGCTATATTCCAGCACGCTGTTGAAGCAAACAAGAGCGGCAAGTACAAGGGCAAGGTTACTCTCGTACAGGTATGGGGACCCAATGACAACAACTCGTGGGTAGGCACCGACAAGCAGACAGGCAAGAGCAATGCTCCCCTCCTCTACGACGGAAATAACCAGCCCAAGCAGGCATATGAATACATTACATCCATTATCCCTGACAGCCAGTGGGGCACAGGCCTTCCTTACAAGGGACCCGGAAGCAGCGGCTATGAGCCCAAACCCGTTGAGCCTCCCAAGGTAAACAGCGACGGCTACTGGTTCCACAGCACCTTCGAGAACTCGGATGACGACTGGATAGGCAGAGGCTCCGCTTCAGTAGCTACCAGCAGCACAACAAAGTATCAGGGCAGCAAGGCTCTCTATGTAACAGGCCGTGAGGCTTCATGGAACGGCGCTGCTATCAACCTTGATTCTTCCATCTTCCAGAACGGCGAGGAGTACAGCTTCTCGGTAAATGCCTGCTATCTTGACGGCGATCAGGAATCACAGGAGTTCAAGCTCACACTCCAGTACAACGACAGCAACAACGATCCTCACTACGATAAGATCGCTATTGCTTCAGCTCCCAAGGGCGAGTGGGTACAGCTTGCAAACACCAACTTCCAGATACCCGCTGACGCTTCCGATCTTCAGCTCTACGTTGAGACCACTGACGAGAACGTATACGGCAACTTCTATATAGATGAAGCCATTGCCGCTCCCGCAGGCACAAAGATCGACGGCGCAGGACAGCCCCATATACGCACACTTATCCTCGGCGATGTAAACTTCGACGAGTGCATAGATTCTCTTGATATGATCGCTGCAAGAAGAGGACTCCTCAAGGGCGGCTTCGATGATACACTCACTCAGAAGGCTGCCGACGTTGACCAGAACAGGACCTTTGAGGTCGCAGATCTGGTGCTCCTCCAGCAGTACATCCTCAAGAAGATCACAGAATTCCCCGTAAACAAACCACAAGTAGACCTTGGTGCACTTGCATCTAAATTTGGAACAGTGACTATTGCAGATTCATGGAAAAAGGATAACGAGAACAATCCTCTTACAACACAGCGCTTCGGCGCAGACCCCGGCTGGATGGTATATGACGGAAGACTTTACATCTATACCACCAACGATGCTTTCGAGTATGTAAACGGAAACATCAGAACAAACGAATATGAGGTCCGTACGATCAACTGCGTATCTACAGACGATATGGTCAACTGGACAGACCACGGTGCTATCCCCGTTGCTTACGACCGCGGCGCACTTCCCAACGGTGCAGCTAAGTGGGCAGCTCGTTCATGGGCTCCCGATGCAGCATGGAAGATGATAGACAACAAGCCCAAGTTCTTCCTCTACTTCGCAAACAACGGTTCAGGTATCGGCGTTCTTACAGCCGACAGCCCCACAGGTCCCTGGTCAGATCCTATCGGCCATGAGCTCATCAGCCGCAACACACCTAACTGCGGAAACGTAGAATGGCTCTTCGATCCCGGCGTATACTACGACGAAGCAACAAATGAGGCTTACCTCTTCTTCGGCGGCGGTAAGAAGGAAAATGACGGCAACGGCTACGACAACCCCAAGACAGGACGCTGCGTAAAGCTCGGTGACGACATGATCTCTATCGAGGGTACTCCTCAGACAATGGAGACACCTTACCTCTTCGAGGACTCCAGCCTTATCAAGATAGGCGACACATGGTACTACTCGTACTGTGCAAACTGGAACGTTCCCAACAACACTAACATCAACGGCGTAAGCTTCGGCAACGCAGATATCCTTTACATGACTTCCAAGAATCCTCTCGGACCCTGGACAAAGAATCAGCTCGCAGGCAATGTATTCAGAAATACAGGCTCGCAGGGCATCGACAACGGCGGTAACAACCATCACTCCATCATCTACTACAAGGATAAGTACTACGTTGCATACCATTCACGTCAGCAGGAGATGCGTATGAACGGCGGCAAGGACAGAAACTACCGTTCAACTCAGATCAATGAGTGTACATACAATGCATCAAACGGCTCACTCTTCTGTAAGGGCGATATGACAGGTGTATCACAGATACAGAACCTCGATCCTACAAAGACTGTACGCGCAGCAACAATGGCTAACGAGTCAAAGGGCATAAGCGTATCAGGCGTAGGCAACACAACAGTAGAGTTCAAGAAGGGCGAATGGGCAAAGGTAAGCAAGGTCGACTTCTCCAAGGTAAAGAGCGGCACACTTACAGCCAAGGCTTCTTCCAAGAACGGCGCTATCATCAAGGTGGTAGCAGGTTCAAGAACAGGCGACGCTATCACTTATATCGAAGTACCCGCAGGCGGCTCAATGGAGACTATCGAGACTCCTCTGGCAGATATTCCTACAGGTGCAACAGATATTTACTTCATCGCTAACGGCGATTTAAGCTTCGACAGCTGGTCAATAGCATAATTTTATAATTCTTTTCGATGTTGATCTGTGCGGTGCATCTGCACAACGCGCCGCACAGATTGATATAATTCCAAAAATAAATTGTAAGGGACAAATCAGAACAGGAAAGCCGTGCTTAGGCAGCACGGCTTTCTTGTTGCTATACGGAAAAAGGAGTACCTCGCGGTACTCCTTTTTATGTGCTGTAAGCGATGTACAATTATCAGTTCTGATGATAGTGAGCGAGCTTGCAAGCTACAACGCGGCAAGGGTGCAGCGTCACGCTGCTCCTTTTTTCATAATATGAAGCAGATGAGCCCCGAACAGCCCTCGTTTATCACCCTTTCGAGAGTTTCCTGAAGCTTCATACGCGCGTCCACAGGCATTTTGAAAAGCTTGCTGTGAAGCCCCTCGTTCACCAGCTCGTGGAGGGACTTGCCGAAGATATTGCTCTCCCATATCCTCTTGGGATCGTCGTCGAAGCCGTCCAGCAGATACATCACCAGCTCCTCGGACTGCCGCTCCGTGCCTACGATAGGACTTACGGTGGTATTGATATTCGCCTTCATCAGGTGTATGGAGGGCGCTGAGGCCTTGAGCTTCACGCCGTATTTTCCGCCCTGACGTATGATCTTCGGCTCCTCCAGGGACATCTCCTCCAGCTCGGGCATGACTATGCCGTACCCCGTAGCCTCCACCTCCGCGAGGGCAGGCTCTATGCGCTTGTACTTGCGGCGTATTTCGTTGAGCTCCGTAAGCAGCGGCATGAGGTCGCTCTCGCTCTCGATATCTATACCCGTTGTCTCACCCAGTATCTTATAGAACAGGCTGTTATCCAGCTCCGCTGTGATAGTCACGGAGCCCTTGCCGAGGTCGATGCTGCTTATCTCCGCCTTTACCACATCGGGACACTCACCGATAGCCGCAGCCGCGTCCGCTGCCTCACGGACGAGACGTATATCCTTGGCCGCCGCCCTTATGCAGTCAAGTATCTCCGACCTGAGCCAGTGCCCCTTTTCAAGGGAATTTATCCACCGTGCGGTGCGGATATTTATCTCCTTTACGGGGAAGGAAAAGAGTATCTCCCTGATTATCCCGCGTATATCCTCCTCGCTGAGCTCCAGACAGTTCACGGGAATGACCTGCGCGTCATAGCGCTCCGTCAGCTGAGCCGCAAGAGCTTTTGTCTCCGCCGCCCGTGGGTCCACAGTATTGAGTATCACCACAAAGGGCTTGCCAAGCTCTCTCAGCTCGCGGATAACGCGCTCCTCGCACTCCTCATACTCCTCACGGGGGATATCCGTAACGGAGCCGTCCGTGGTAATGACCAGTCCAATGGTAGAGTGGTCGGTTATGACCTTCTGGGTGCCTATCTCCGCTGCCATATTGAAGGGTATCTCCTCATCGAACCATGAGGTCATTACCATACGGGGCTGCTCGTTTTCGATATAGCCGAGAGCGCTGGGTACTATATAGCCCACGCAGTCTATGAGGCGGACATTGAAGCCTGCGCCCTCTCCCAGGTCGATGCGTACCGCCTCCTCGGGGATAAACTTTGGCTCCGTAGTCATAATGGTCTTGCCTGCCGCGGACTGCGGAAGCTCGTCGAGAGCTCTTTCACGCATGAATTCACTGTTTATATTTGGTATCACCAGCGATTCCATAAACCGCTTGATAAAGGTGGACTTGCCCGTGCGGACCGGCCCCACCACGCCGATATAGATATCGCCGCCTGTACGCTCCGCGATATCGCTGTATATATCTTTAGTCATACAATACTCCTTTTTATAAGAACTATGTTCTGAGACCCAAGAACCAGGATTTGCAAACTGATGCACCTTAGTTCTCATTCCTTATGTCTCAGCCCTTGGTTCTATGTTCTTAGCTCTGATTTTCAGGATACTATGGGGATAAGCAGCATACCGCCCTTTTCCAGTCTGTCACCTGCCAGGTCGTTCTCCTCCATGACTGCGTCCACGCTGGTGCTGTAGCGTTTTGCGATGTCCCAGACGTCCTCATTCTCGGCGCCGAAATAGAGCTTTATGGCATAGTCGCCGTCCCTTTCCTTTCGTGCGGAGTCGTCCACGGTGATGTCAGTCACCGCCCTTATGGAATCGGAGCTGTACACCGAAAGCTTCACTGCGATATCCGACTTCGCCGCAAGCACGCCCTCGGGAGATATCTCATAGGAGGTCTCCCGTGTGCTGACCTCCGCCGACACAGCCGAGCCGCTGATATCGTCGGGAAGAGCAACTGTCTCCTCAAAGGCCTCCTCGCGGTCTGGCATGACTATCATACCCGACCTGTCCCTTGCTGCCATGGAGTACACCAGCATACCGCTGATGACCACGGAGCGGCCGTCGTCGCCGATACGGGTATTGATATTCTTGGGCGTGCTCCACATGGAATACACCGTCTGAGGAACACTGTCCCCCTCTGCAAGCCTTGCGCTGTGGCGGAAGCTCTCGTCATATATCTCTGGTATCTGCTCTGCCTTTATCTCCGACATTTCAACAGCGCAGGGATACACCGTTGAAAACGCGTCCTCCGCTATCATGGCCGAAGCGGTCTTCACAGCGCGGCAGCACAGGCGTAGCTCCGCCTCGCACCGCAGAACACGGCTGCTGCCGTCCTTATCCGCGGCAGCAGCCGCATCAAAACCCACGACCTCTGCGGCCACGGTGCAGCCGAAGCTTTCGTCCAGTCCCTCAACGTCGATTATCTGGCTGTAGCTCAGGGAGAAGCTCATGGTCTCCACATCTTCGCCGCCCATATAAAGGATATGCACGTCCGCCTCTCCCTTTGCAAGCAGCTTCCCGGAGATGAGCTTGACCTCGCACTCGGAGGCCGTACAGCGGCAGCTGAGTATCCCCGAGATATCGGGCTGAGCTGCGGAAAGCTCCATTTCCTCCTCGATACGGACAGTCTTTTCCTCGGTGAGCCTCCTTGCTGCAAAGCTCACGGACCGCTTTTTAAGCTGTATATTCATGCCCTCTGCGTCGGATATGACCTGCTGCTCCTGCTGTCCCTCAACGCCTATCTTCACGGACACCGTCCCTCTGAGCTCCAGACGGCGCTTGTTCACGGCACGGAAGCTGACATTCTCGGTCTTGGGCGCAAGTCTCACACGGGGAGAATCTGCGTCTCTGCCCAGCTCCACCGTCTTTGTGAAGGTACGGTGCTGATCCACGGACTGCACCTGGCTGCCCTCCTCGCCGCAGTAAAGGATATGTATATCGCACCTCAGCTCATAGGTGAGCCTGCCGCCGCTGAAGCTGCGTTCGGTGACGACGGGCGTCACATCGCAGCGTATCAGGCGGAAGATATCGGGACAGTAATCGGGCAGGATATAATCCAGCTCCACGGACTGCTCCTGAACGCCGTCGAAGATCACCGCGGCAGCAGGAACGGTCTCTCTGCTAAGTTTTAATTCCATAAAGTTCGGCCTCCTTGAAGTTTTGCTTTATGTAATCATATTCAGCGCCGCGGCCGTATATTCCTGTCCGTATTGACTTGCAGAGCCATATGTGCTATAATTCGGGTAAAGCAAGGACTGAGAAAGGAGCGGCAGCTATGAACAAAAAGGAATATTCGGGCTACAGAGGCTATATTATCAGCGTCGGCGGAGAGATACTCCTTGACAGCGGCTTCTGCTGTGTTGTACATTACAGCTATCCCGAGGACACAAGGTACTATGTGCAGTGCGAATTTCCCGTAAAGGCAGGCGTCCGCGAGACAAGCTGTCCCGAGATATGGACAGGCGACGAGGCCGAGGCAAAGTATCTGCTGGATAATCCCGACAAGGTGGTGGACTGGCTCCGCGGACGTATCAAGGCCGACCCGAAGCTGAGCCGCTATGCGGATCAGCCCGTTATCGAAAAGGAGCACAGGCTGCCGAATTACGGCGGAGATCCGCAGCTTCTGGCGAAAACTCCGCAGTATATCATCTTCAGGTGCCACTGGCCGGCACATGAGTACTATGAGCTGGCGGCAGAATACACGCCGAGAGGCTGCCACGACTGCGCCCCCATGTGGTCCTGCCGCATAACAAAGGAACAGGCGGATGACCTGCTTGCCCACCACGAGAAGACAGGACCGCTTTTCGGCGAGATGCAGAAAAGATACCCCTACGGCGACTGAAAGGATACAGAAAGGCAGTCCTCGCGGACTGCTTTTTCACAGGCCTTTGCCTGTGTTGGCAAAATTCTTTTCTTTTTTACAAAGTCAGGTATAGACAAATTTAACAAAATATGCTATAATATTTGTGAACAACATAAATAAGCAGCACCCGAAAGCCGCAGAAGCAGGGTGTCATGCTTATATTCTGCCTGTTTATCGGGCAAGAAAGGATAGTCTATGCTTCACGAGAAATCATGCGGCGCCATTGTCTACAGGAAATACCACGGCAATACGGAAATACTGCTGATAAAGCATATCAACAGCGGTCACTGGTCCTTCCCCAAGGGTCACGTTGAGAAGGGCGAGACCGAGGTGGAGACTGCTCGTCGTGAAATCATGGAGGAGACCTCCATTGACGTTATTATTGATCCGACATTCAGAGAAACAGTTACCTATTCACCGAAAAAGGACACGGTAAAGGTCGTAGTATACTTCCTTGCGAAGGCGAAGAATGTTGATTTTTCGCCGCAGGAGGGAGAGATCGCCGAGATACGCTGGGTAGATATCTCCTACGCCTCCAATATCCTGTCCTATGAGAATGACAGGACCATCGTAGCAAAGGCAAAAAGCGCTATAAAGGACAATCACTGAACCGGCAAATGGAAAGCCACCGCATAAGCGGTGGCTTTTTGTTTTGTTTATTCAAATGTCACAGGGTAACGGGCAGTCCGTTTATCTCGATAGTGGGATCGTCTATATCTATAAGGAGACAGCGTCTGCCGTCCACCACGCTGGTGCGGACCTTATCCGCCGCAGATGGCTTGATATTTACCGTAATACCTGGAGAAGTCAGCACGGTCTTTGTTTCCACAAGGTTAGCCGCCGTAAGAGGAGCGGTGCCGCACACCTTTTCGTATACGGGCTCTACCATATTCACTCTCTCCTCGGGAAGTCCCACATCTACCAGGATATCCCTGAGCCTTGCGTTGTCGATGACCACTCTGTCGGTCTCGTCCTTGCTTTCCTCGACCACCTCCTGTATCTTCTCGTTGACGGTCTTGATGAGCATATAGTCAAGATCCTCGCCCACCACGTTCTTGAGTATGCTCTGGAAGCTGCTCTTCTCGCTTTCGGCGGACATTACAAAGCTGCATCCCAGCACGTTCTCCACCACTGATACATTGGGTGACTTCACATTCTTGGTGTAGTACATCACATGATTGATGTCGGAGCTCCTGTTGCTGAAAACAGGGTACAGGAAGCCGTCGGAGGGCGCCTTGCTGATAATGAGCTCCGTATTGATTTTCTTGGTGATCTCATTGCCCACACTGTCGAAAACGAAGCCGTCCTTGCTGGTGTTCACGGGGCAGATAGCAGTGAGAAGATAGCGGTATATCTCGTCCTCGCCCTCAGCGAACTCGTCGTTCTTGTCCTTTTTGCGGACGGTATATGTACAGTATGAGGTTATTACCGCAAACGGGCCTGTATAGGCGATATTATTGGCGATATGGTTGAGGAAGTCCTCGCAGGCTATATCGTCCTTCAGCTCCGAGGTCAGCAGGGTATAGAGTATGTTCTGGGGCTGACCCTCGTCATAGGCCTCATTGGGGAACTCGTACTCCACAAAGGACTTGCCCACGTTGGTATTGAGCACCTTTTTCAGAGTCTCGTCGTAGACGTCGTGCTCCTCCACGGGCATGGTAAGACATGAGCTGACGTTATGACAGCGGAGGTTCTTGTCCGCGTCTATGAAAGCGGTAAGGACTCTCTCCATTATGAAAAAACCGCTTTTATCGGAAAAATTCTTTTTTATTTCTGCTGTTTCTTTTTTATTCATTGTGTTTTCCCTTTCCTGCGTAAAATGGAGCTGCCGTGCGGCCGTTACGCTCATACATAATTCATAATTATTACCGTGTGAACCATTTGAAGCAGGTCATTCCTCATCTCTCTCAAGACCGTTATTTCGTTTTTCTCTGACGGAGCCCCTTTGCATACTTGTCTTCACCAAAAGGGGGCTCTGTCAGTGAAAAAACGGCTAAAAGTCTTTGGAAAGCGGTTCGGGGAAGAACCTTTCCTCAGAAAGGTTTTCCCCGATAAATAACTATGATATGATGTATAAGCGCGGCGTTCAGACGACGCAGCTCCGTATTATCATCTTACAGTGATGCTTCCGCCCTGAAGGTGTTCAAAGGCGTATTTTTCAAAGGACATATCGTTGTCCGCATTGCGGAACATATCCGATTCCTTATAGTAGAAGCCCAACTTGTAGACTGTGCCCTGCTGAGCGTCATCGGGCACCTTGAAGAAGAAGGTGGCAATATCGCCGTCGCTGCCCTTGTTGTCCACGAACATGGTAGTAAAGAAAAGCGATTTTTCATGCTCTCTCACCAGCTCGGGATCAAGGTTTTTCTGCCAGTCCATAGCTATGAAGCCCGAATTTGCCTTTATGGCGCCTCCCGGAGTATATGCCGCAGAGAGATCGGTGGGATCCTCTATCTTGCACTCCAGAACATCTGGGTATGTCATATGGATACCGCACATTGTCCACTGATCCTGTGCTCCCGTGAGAGACACCGTTACCTCGGCCATTTCGCCGGGCTTTGCGAAGGTCTCGCTTATCTTCAGCACAGGTCCCTCTGAGAGTTCGGGAACGTCCTTGTATTTTATCCTCATGAGCTCCATGCTCTCGGACATCTCGTCGCCGCCGTTATCTGCGGAAGGCTGAGTCTCTCCCGAAACCGCAGCTGTAGTCTCCGCAGGCTTTGCCGTGCTGCTGCTCTTGCCTGAGCTGCTGCAGCCTGTCATTACTACCGCAGCCGCAGCCAGTGCAATAAGTGCCGCCGTTATCTTACGCTTCATCTGAGGGAGCCTCCTTACTGCCGCTGACATTGAGCTTGCCGTCCTCTGCGGTTATACTTATCCTGTTTATCTCGGAAACGCGCTCCAGTATCATCTCGGCAACCTTATCCTCCACCTCGTCGCGGATAACTCTGCGGATATCTCTTGCGCCGTAGGGCTTTCCGAAGGCCTTTTCCGCAATGAGCTCCAGAGCCTGACGGGTATAGTCAATGGTGATATCCTTCTCTGCAAGAGGCTCCTTCATCTCGTCTATCATGAGGGCGGCGATGTCCGCGAAGTTCTCCTTTGTGAGATCCCTGAACACCACTATCTCGTCGATTCGGCTGATGAACTCGGGACGGAGGAACTCCCTCAGACCCTTCAGCGCCTTATCCCTTGATATCTCGTTCTCGGTGCGGTTGAAGCCCACACCTATGCTCTTGTCCGTAGAGCCTGCATTTGAGGTCATACAGATGATGGTATTGGCAAAGTTTACTGTTCTTCCGTGAGCGTCGTCGACCTTGCCCTCGTCCAGTATCTGCATGAGGAGGTTCATAACGTCGGGGTGAGCCTTTTCTATCTCGTCGAAGAGGATAACGGAATAGGGCTTTCTGCGCACCTTTTCCGTGAGCTGTCCTGCCTCGTCGTAACCCACATAGCCGGGAGGCGAACCGATCATTCTCGCAACGGAGTGCTTCTCCATATACTCCGTCATATCCAGTCTTATAAGGGGATCGGGAGAATCAAAGAGCTCCTCCGCAAGGGATTTTACCAGCTCCGTCTTTCCCACGCCCGTAGGCCCCACGAATATGAAGGAAGCAGGTCTGCGGCGCTTGCTGAGCTGTACTCTTGTACGCTTTATGGCTCTTGTGAGCACTCCCACAGCCTCGTCCTGACCGATGACTCTCTTTTTCAGGGCGCTCTCAAGCCTTGATATCTTGAGGAACTCGTTCTCGGCTATCTTTGCGGCGGGTATACCCGTCCAGCGCTCGATGACCTTGGTGATATCGGACTCCTCAACGTTTACGCCCTCGGCCTTTTTCTTCAGTTCCACTGCGTCGTCGCGGAGGTGTATGAGCTTGCCCTTGACCTCGGCAAGAGCCTGATAATCTATCTCGTCCTCCTCGGATATGGACTTCTCCATATCCTCCAGCACCTTTATCTCCTTCTTGAGCTTTTCGTACTCGCCTATCTCGGGAGAGCGTATGCAGGCATAAGCGCAGCTCTCGTCCATAAGGTCGATGGCCTTATCGGGCAGGAAGCGGTCGGTGATATATCTCTCGGAGAGCACGGCACATATCCTTACAAGGTAATCGGAGATATGCACCTTGTGGAACTCCTCGTAATACTTCTTTATGCCCACGAGGACGTTCACTGTGTCCTCAATGGTGGGCTCATTTACCGTAACGGGCTGGAAACGGCGCTCCAGAGCCGAATCCTTCTCGATATACTTGCGGTATTCGCCGAAGGTGGTGGCGCCTATGACCTGAACCTCGCCTCTTGAAAGGGCAGGCTTCAGGATATTTGCGGCGTTCATTGAGCCCTCGGAGTCTCCGGCGCCCACAAGATTGTGTACCTCGTCGATGAAGAGGATTATATTACCCTCACGCTTTACCTCGTCCACAAGGCCCTTCACACGGCTCTCGAACTGTCCGCGGAACTGAGTTCCCGCAACGAGAGCGGTAAGGTCAAGAAGGTATACCTTCTTATCCACAAGGTTGAAGGGAACGTTGCCCTCGTTAATGCGCAGGGCTATGCCCTCAGCGATAGCCGTCTTGCCGACGCCGGGCTCGCCTATGAGGCATGGGTTGTTCTTGGTGCGGCGTGAAAGTATCTGAATAACTCTTGCTATCTCGTTGTCTCTGCCGATGATATTGTCCAGCTTTCCGTCCGCAGCCTTCTGTGAAAGGTTGGTGCAGTAGCTTCCGAGGAATTTGGGCTCCTTCTTTTTCTTCTCCTTATTGCGTGAGAAGAATCCCTTCTTATCCTTGCCGTCGTCGGACTTTTCGCCGCCGAGGCCTCCGAAAAAGCTCCTGGGATCAAAGCCGCCGTCAGAGGGCTTTTCCTCGCTGCTGCCGCCTTCGTCGTTTCCGCCGAACATATTGGTGATAAAGTCGGGAAGTACGCCTGAGCCGCCCATTTCAAAGCTGTCGCCGTCAAGCATACCCATCATCTGCTCGGAGAGCTGATCCAGCTCCTCGTCGGTGATGCCCAGCTTATCCATGTATTCCTTTATCTGCGGGATATTCTGCGCCCTTGCACATGAAAGACACAGTCCCTCGTTTTTCTTCTCATTGCCCTGAACAGAGGTGATGAACACCACCGCAGGTCTTTTTTTGCATTTACTGCACATTATCATCAGGCAGTTCCTCCTGTAGTAAGTTATATGCGCCGCCCCCGGGGATACCGGGAGCGCATTGCTCAAGGCCGTTTACATATCCTTGACGAAGTTGTAAACGTACTTGAAGATATAGGTATTGTCTATGGCCTCATGATTGAAGAACAGCATCTTGTTGCTGCCCATCACCACATACAGACGTACTATGGCGGCTATAAGGAACACTATGACAGCGCCCTTGAAGATACCGATGAGTCCGCTGAAGAAGTGGGTCACGAGGGTCGGAGCGACCTTATCGTCCTTGCCTGTGGAGGCGACGATAAGAATAGTTATCACAAGGAATAATACAAGCAGTATTATAAGTGTTATGAGCTTTACCAGTGTTGTATACGGGGTCTTGAGGTAATTGTCCGTAATGAACTCCGCAGGCTTGCGCAAACTCTCCGGCTCGTCGAAAAGCTTGAGAAGCTCATAGATCTTACCGGGATCGTTTCTTATCTCCTCGGCCGTAAATTCAGCGGAATACTCGCTGAGATGCTTTGATACGAAGCCGCTTGTAACGCTTGCATAGCCCTCATGGAGCTTGTTCATGAAAATGGCTTCCTCATCGACCTTTCTGTTGTTGATGTTGTTGAGATACTTGTATATCTTCTGATCGACGTCCTCTCCGCTTATACAGATATCGTACAGCGTGTCACGGTCTACGCTGACATTGTAGCCGAGTGACTCGAGATACTTGCCAAGCTCGTCGATATAGCCTCTGTCTGTCAGAGACTGATCCACTTTTTTTGTAACGCTCTCTCTTATAGAATTCTTATAGATAGAGCCTCCTATTGATGAACTGAGTGAAAGTGCTATGATAATTGCTATAACATAGCCAAGTGCGGACAGGGCTGCCTTGAAGAAGCCCTTCTTCACTGTGACAAAAATACTGATCAGAACTACAGCTGCTGCTATGACATCATAAAACCACCAGAATTGTACTCCCATAAAAACGCGTCATTTGCAAGGTGACGCTGCCTCCCTTCGATTAATGGTGTAGAACATATCAAAAGTCAGCTTTCATAGTCTATACGGTCTATTTTATTATAGCCCTTCAGGAAAATATGATCCTCGCTGCGCAAAAATCCCGAATAGGAATCGCTTACATCAGCAATTGAGCGCAGTCCGCCGTTAAAGTCATATGCCATGACTCTTCCCTGACACATAACATAGGCAAGGTCCTCATATATGGCAACGTCGATGGAGGGCTCGTCCAGCTCGATGATACGGGCCTCGGTATTGCCGCCCTTGAATATTGCCATAACATATTTTCTTCTGTCGTCGTCGTTGACAATAACAGCCGAATTGCCGCCCTCGCTTGCTCCCGCAACGAGCTTGCCGTCGTAGGAGTAGTATGAGCTTATCTGACCGTTTGCGTCAACATAACCGCAGGCGTCTGTTCCAAGGACAAAAGCGCCCTTTCCGTAGCCAAAAACATCAAGTCCGAGGGTATTGAGTCCCGGGGATGTCCAGTGCTCACCGTCCTTGCTGAAATCGATCTCCTGAACATTAGTGACGAGCTGACCGTTTTCTGCCGAGATATAACTCAGCACGCAACCCTTGCTCCTGTTGATGAAGCTGAGGTCGCTGACCTTTTCGATACATTCCCGCCCGTATATGAACTTTCCCCTTTTGTCATACACGGTGATCTCACAGCTATAGTTATCGGTAGTAGTTACTACAGCCGTAAAGCCTTCCTCGCTGATCCTTGCAAAGAGTATCAGCTTGTCGGCAAAAGTCTTTGAGTAGATGATCTGATCCTCATCCTCCACACAAAGCTCGTTTCCTCCGCTTTCATAGAGCAGGGCCTTTCCCCCTGCCGCACGGAGCACCGTATTGGTGAATGTATGCTGACGGCGTCTCAGAAGCGCTCCGTCAGTATCGTAGAAGTATGTATAGGTATCGCTGAGCACGATCATCTTGCTGTCCGTAAGATCGAACTGATAATCGGCTCCTCCGCTGACCTCTATAGGGAAATTTCCCGAAGCCAGCTTTCCTGAGTTCTCGATAGTCCTGTACTGCTCTCCTATACCCCTTAACTTATTATACCACTTGTCACGGGTGAAATAAAGCCCCGTTCCAATGCCCGCTATAAACAGGATAGTCAGAAACCGCATAAGTCTTTTCCGCCGCCTTTTGCGATTTTTAAGATCGACTATATCATCGGCGTCATACATTTTCGGCACACTGACACCTCCTTATCTCTGTTCTTACGATGAGATATACGCCTCACCGTTATGTATCTTCCAGAAGCTCCTCCTCGCTGTAGAACACGCGGTTCAGGTACAGCCCGTGAGCCATGGCAGTTCTGCCTGCTTTCAGGCGGTCTTTGGCTTCAAGGATACGGGGGATATCATCTACAGCTATCCTCTTTTCGCTGACGTCGATGAGAGTGCCCGCCATTATCCTAATCATATTATACAAAAAACCGTTGCCTTTTACAAGCATTATCACAGAATCTCCACTATTTTCTATTTTGAAGGAATAAATAGTCCTTACAGTCGTGGAAACATTTGTACAATCGGCACAAAATGAGGAGAAGTCATGAGTCCCCTCAAAGTACCTTGCAGCCCTCCGCGCCGCCTCGATATCGAATTTTCTCCTGTAGTGTAGCATCAGATCGGGAGCGAACGGGTTCTTTGATTCACTGCAGTGCATCTTGTAGATGTACTCCTTGCCCTTGCAGTCGAACCGGGCGTGGAAGTCCTCGGGAACGTCCTCGCAGCTCAGCACGGATATATCGTCGGGGAGTTCGCCGTTTACGCCTCTGCAAAAGCCCAGACAGCCTATGCTGCTGTCGGTCTTTACGTTGAGGCAGAACATATTTGCATGGACTCCCGTATCCGTCCTGGAGCAGCCGATAACGGCAACGGGCTGGTTCAGCACCTTTGAGAAGGCCTTTTCCACCACCTCCTGCACCGTAACTGCGTTGCTCTGCCGCTGGAAGCCGTGGTACTTAGTTCCCCTGTACGCTATCGTTACTTTCAGATTGCGCATCACCGACCTCCTTCCCTTCGCTGCCGTCGTAGAGTATTACCTCCGTGTCCTCCACTCTGCCCACGTCCTCACCTATGAGGGATTCGCAGACCTGATCGTAGACCTCGGCTCTGTAGTTGAAGTGTGACTCCTCTGCGTCTTCCTCCTTCGGCTCCTCAGCGGGAGCTGTCTGCCTGCGGCGCTTCAGCCGCCTCTTGTCAAGGAATATAACGAAGATCACAAGTCCCAGACTGACTATGGATATGGTCAGTCCCAAGGGGAAGCCCTCGGGAGTATATTCTATGCGGATATCATGCTCTCCCGCAGGTACGTTTACGCCTGTCATTGACTGCACCAGCTTGAAGGTCCCGGCTCTTTCGCCGTCTATGTAGACCTTCCAGCCCTTTTCGTAGGGTATGGACAGGAACAGTATCCCGTCCTCCTTTGCAGTCAGCTCGCCCCTTATCTTCCTGTCAGAGAATTCGGTGATATGGAGCTGCTCATCTGCAAGAGCGCAGTAGGCCTTCTCGAATACCTCCTTGTTCAGGGCATATATCATAAGCTTGAAATTGCCTGTCTTGTGGTCGGGATTGGACGTTATCTTCACGGTGGACATATCTCCGCCCTGACCGTTGCCCATAGTGAAAACTATGGGGTAGCTCTCGATAAGCTTGCCCGAATCCACCAGCTCGTCGCCGCACTTTATCTCAAGTGTGTCGCAGGTGCCTCCCATGCCGTTTGCATAGCCGTAGAGGTAGCTGCCGTCGATACAGTCGAAATTATATGTGGCGCTTCCGGTGGGCTCTCCCGAATCGTTCTGGAATGTGTAATTGCCGTAGCCGTTCTTGGTGATGTCAAGACCGTCATAGGCTGCAAGAGCCACGGGCTGAGGAACGAAAAGCTTGTCCTCAACGCCTGATATCCTGCGTATAAGGTCGTTCTGGTACTCAAAGGGATTGGCGCCGCCGTTATCCTCCATCATGAGCACCTTTTCATTTACCATGAAGCCCAGTGACAGCGGATAGCGGTTCTCATAGATGTGGGTATTGCCTGCGGAGTCGTCCTCCACCAGCGCCCACGACTCGGAATTGAGCTCGCCGCCCTTCTTCACGATGTATTTTATTCCCAGAAGTGAGTTCACAACGGGAGTAGATATCCTGTAGTAGTATCTGTTTCCCGCCTCCGAGGCGTATAGTCCCAGACGCTTGAACCAGGTGGTGACCGAGACGTTTGCCGCCGACGAGAACTGCGATACTCCGTAGTAGCCGTAGAGGGCACTGTCGTTGAGTGTATAGGTCTGGGTCATCTCTGTACGGTAGAACAGTGATTTTTCCGTCTGTGCCGTCCTGTCAAGAAGCTCCTTCACCTCGTCATAGCTGGCGGGATAGTCGTAATAGCCGGTGGTATCCACCGTCCTCACGCCCATCTGCGCATTGCTGACGAACTCGCTGAACACCGCCGCCGAAAGGGCAAGGGTGAGGAGCACGTTCCTGCGCTTGTTGGTCTTGAAGGGGAACAGCTTTGCGGCCACGAATATAAGCCAGAAAGCCACCGTGATGACTATGGAGCTCTTGAAGGCCTGCGAGGGCTTAAAGGCGTCGCCTTCCACCATGCGGTTGAGGACGAACACCGTGACCGGCACCACCGGCATGAATATTAGCTGATATATCTTTATGCCCCTTGACAATATCACGTCCAGCGCCCTGAAGGCCGACGCCGCCAGCACGAAGCTGAATATAAAGGCGAAGCGGTAGGGTATCTGGTTGGTGAAGTGGAAGCCGTGCCAGATGAAGTTGAGTATGTTCATATTGCAGCTGACGGCTATTATACCCAGCATCAGCAGCGATGATATCTTCTCTCTTATCTTTATGCCGAAGGAGAACACGAACACTCCGAACAGCAGCAGCGCCAGCATACCGCAGGCGAAGTTGGGAAGTCCGTCCACCTTTGTGGGCTCTCCGTATGAGAGCATATTTGCGAATATCTTCTTCCAGTCCTCGTAGAAGGTCATCTCACGGGGCATGGTATTGTTGGCACTGTAGGTCAGCTTCAGTCCATAGTAGGCGGGCAGGAGCATGAAGGCTCCCAGACCAAGTCCCAGCGCAGACGAGCGTATCATTATGAACAGCTTCCTGAACCAGTCCTTGATGCCCCTGCACTCGATAATGCTTGCCGAGGCGAACATGAACACCGAGAATATGCAGGTGAAATAGCCCACATAGTAATTGGCAATCAGTGAAAGCGCCAGTCCTATGGTGAATACCTTCCATTTTCCCTCGCGGCATATCATTACAATGCCCATCATTACCAGAGGGAACAGCGCTATGGTGTCGAACCACATGACGTTCCAGTAATAGCCCAGAGTATAGCTGCTAAGGGCGTACATCACCGAGAACATACATATGGTGAAGTCCTTGCGCTTGTAGGTGTACCGCAGGAATGTGCTGAAGAACGCTCCTGCGAAGCCTATCTTCGCCGCAAGTATGAAGGTAAGCGCGTCGCGCTCGCCTCCCTCTCCGAAAAACAGCGACAGCCAGTTCAGCGGACTTGCCGCATAGTAGGATATCAGCGACAGGAAGTTGGTGCCCATGCCGTTCTCCCACGAATACAGGAAGGAGCCGCCGCTGACCAGCTTTTCATGCACTACCCTGAAAAAGGGATAGTACTGATGCCAGAGGTCGACTACCAGTATCTGTCTGTCACCGAATGGGTGAACGCCGTATATCCCGAAGGCATACAGCATTATGGAGAATGGGATAAGGAACGAAAGCAGAAAGTACAGGACTCCCTTTTCGTACAGTATCCCGTAGAATTTTCCTTTTCTGAACCGCTCAAGCCTTGTGCGCCTGGCAGCTCTCTTTTCCTCTTTCTTCATTGTGATCCTCTCAATAGTTCATTTCAGAACAGTCTGCTCAGGACTATTACTGCCGCAAGGAACAGTATCGTTATACCCAGCGCGATATAGTCGCGGGGAGCCGATTTCAGCTGTCTGAGCCTTGTTCTTCCCTCTCCGCCGTGATAGCAGCGGCACTCCATAGCAGTTGCCAGCTCGTCCGCGCGTCTGAAGGCGGATATGAACAGGGGCACCAGTATGGATATGAGGTTCTTTGCTCTCGTTGTGAAGCTTCCTGTATCTATTTCGGCTCCACGGGCCTTCTGTGCGGACATTATCTTGTCCGTCTCCTCGATGAGTGTGGGAATGAATCTGAGCGCTATGGACATCATCATCGCCAGCTCATGTACGGGGAACTTTATCTTCCTCAGCGGCGAGAGCAGCCGCTCGATAGCGTCTGTAAGGGTTATGGGCGAGGTGGTGTAGGTCAGCAGGGAGCTTCCCATTATGAGGAGGACTATCCTTATGACCATGAATACGCTGGTATTCACGCCCTCGTCGGTTATCTTGATGAATTTCCAGTGAAAGAGCACGTTTCCGCGGCTCATGAAGAGCAGATTTATCAGCGCCGTTATCATAAGGAATATGAACAGGGGCTTTACGCTCTTGAAGAACATCTTCAGGGGTATCCGCGAAAGGAGTATTGCTCCGAAGGTATAGACAGCTCCCACTGCAAGGCATATATAGCTGCTGCCCGTAAAGAGCATGACTATATAGAGTATGGTTATCACTATCTTGAAGCGGGGATCCAGCCTGTGTATTATGCTGTTTCCCGGGAAGTACTGTCCTATGGTTATATCTCTCAGCAACTCAGCGTCCCTCCCTTTCACCGAGTTTCCTGAGCAGAAGGTCGCGGGCGTAGCCCACTGTGAATACCTCCTTGCCGAAGTCCAGGCCTCTGTGCTTCAGCTCTCCGAAAACTCTTGTTATCTGGGGGACGTCAAGTCCTATGCGGCTTATCTCCTCAGCCCTTGCGAATACCTTTACGGTCTCGTCGTAGCAGAAGAGCTTAGCCTTGCTCATTACAAGTATCTTGTCCGCAAATGAGGCGATATCCTCCATGCTGTGGGATACTATGAGTATTGTGTTCTTTGTGCGCTCATGATAGCGCTTTATGTGCTCCAGTATCTTGTCCCTGCCCGCAGGATCAAGGCCTGCTGTGGGCTCGTCAAGAATGAGCACCCTGGGCTCCATGGCCATAACTCCCGCTATAGCCACGCGGCGCTTCTGGCCGCCCGAGAGCTCAAAGGGAGAGCGCTCCAGCAGCTCCTCCGAAAGGCCTATATCACGGGCTGTCTCATGGACGCGGCGCTTTATCTCCGCCTCGTCGAGCCCCATATTCTTAGGGCCGAAGGCAATGTCCTTGTAGACCGTCTCCTCGAATATCTGGTACTCGGGGTACTGGAAAACAAGTCCCACCTTGAAGCGGACGTCCCTTATCCTGTTCTTGTCTGCCCATATATCCTTTCCGTCAAGAAGCACCTTTCCCGATGTGGGCTTCAGAAGCCCGTTGAAGTGCTGTATGAGGGTGGATTTGCCCGAGCCCGTATGACCCATGACTCCTACCATCTCGCCCTCTTCTATTTTAAGGCTCACATGGTCAACAGCTGTCTTTTCAAAGGGCGTACCCATGCTGTAGGTGTATGTGAGCTCCTGTGTTTCAAGGATAGCCAATTCTATTCTCCTTTTCTTTCTTGCAAATACACTGGCATTCTTTTATATTTATCCATGTGATTTGTTAAGAGTTATTTCTTTATATTCTTTTTCAATATAATCATACTTTCGACAAATTTCATCTAAAATCTTTCTAATTTCACTTATATCATCATTCATTTTCCTTTCAGTTTCTTCTTGTTCCTTTACACCTGCAATAATCTTTTTAAAAAAGCTATTTGGTAATTGGTATACAAGGATAGCAAAAAGCGTATAAATAATTATCCAGCCTCCAATCAATCCAAAAAATTCGCCTAAATATAACGCAAGATCATCTTTAACTGACTTGCTAAAAAAAAGCAATAAAATGAAAAAAACAATAAAAACAAACCCACATTTTATTCTATTATTCATGGCTTTTCGCCATTTAACAGGAGATTCTTTCAAGTTATTTTTTCTTTTTTCAAGTTCTATTTCATTATTATTAATTAGATGTGCCATAATAAACATATTATAAAATCGATGTTTGCCTTCTGATGTTTCATTTATTTTAAGTTTAATTATACCTTTCTTAGTATCTTCCAACACTTTCCACATATTCTCACAGAATTTTCTACACTCTATTTTATAATGCTCTGCTTGTTCTAAAAGATGAATGTGCTTTTCAAGCTTCCTTTCATCTATACAACCGCTTTCTGGGGTCCAAAAATCCTTATCATTTTCGCACTCTTTAATTTGCTCGATTATTTCTTCTCTTCTTCTATTGTATTCTCTTTGCTCTCGTTCTCTTTTCAGCCTGTCCTGTTCTTCATTATAAGCAGCATCATACATTTTTCTTAAATCTTGAACCTCTTTATCAAAAGGATACTCTAATTCAAGACGCTCTAACATTATTTCGGCATTTTTGAAATTACCGTTCTGAATGTGTGTATGTGCCGCTTTACAAAAACGTTTTTTGCTATCTAAATCAACAGATAAATGTTGCTGAATATCAACATCTATGCCGCAAAATTGACAGGTATATATATACTCGCCTCTTGGAGACTTATCAAGTTTTCCACCACAATTGGGACATTTCAGATTATTCACTTAACTCCCCACCTTTTTAAATCAGTCTGCAAAAAGCTTCTGAATCGCTGCCACACACTCTCCCTCCGAGATTATCTCAGGGGAAATGTCGCAGCCCGCCTTTCTCAGCTCCCACGCCAGCTCCGTCACCTGTGGTACGTCAAGGCCTATGGCCTTCAGCTTTTCCACCTGTGAGAAAACCTTCGCGGGAACGTCGTCAAGGACTACCATGCCCTTGTCCATGACCACCACGCGGTCGCAGTCCGCAGCCTCGTCCATATAATGGGTGATGAGGACTATGGTTATGCCCTGCTCGCGGTTCATGCGGTGTATCGTCGCAAGGACTTCCTTGCGTCCCTGTGGGTCAAGCATTGCAGTGGGCTCGTCAAGGATTATGCACTTGGGCTCCATGGCGATTATGCCTGCTATGGCCACTCGCTGCTTCTGTCCGCCCGAGAGCTGACTGGGCGAATGCAGCCTGTACTCGTACATTCCCACGGCTTTCAGGCTCTCGTCCACACGCCTGCGCATCTCCTCATAGGGAACGCCCAGGTTTTCCAGAGCAAAGGCCACGTCCTCCTCCACTATGGAGGAAACTATCTGGTTGTCGGGGTTCTGGAACACCATTCCCGCCCGCTGACGCAGGTCGAACAGTTTTTCCTCGTCCTTTGTGTCTATGCCGTCCACCGTCACCGTTCCCTCGGTGGGGAGCAGTATGGCGTTTATATGCTTTGCAAGGGTGGATTTTCCGCAGCCGTTGTGCCCAAGCACTGCCACGAACTCCCCTTTTTTTATATCAAGGTCTATTCCCTTGAGCACCTCAACGGGCTTCTTTTCCTCGTCGTCGGACTCATATGAGAAGTGCAGACCCCTTATTTCGATTATATTTTCCATATTTATCCCTGTTTTCACTTAATATCTATTGTCGAGCACATCATAAGCGCTTCTTCGAGCGTTCCTCCGATGACCTCTGCCGAATAATAGCTGTTGTCATCAACGAATAGCTCTATATCAAAGCACCGGTATCCGTCCCGACCTTTGCCGTCCTTCAGAAAATAGACATCATGTCCGTTTATCTGCCTGTAATACACCTCGGAATTGTCGGAAAGCAGGATTTCCTTTGCAAGCCCGGCATTCTCAAAGCTGATTTCGTTATCATCGGTGCGCAGAGCGCTCGTCAGCGACAGTGCCGACTTAAACATAGAAAGGCGGCTGCCGTCGTAATCTATGCCAAGATCGGCAAAGGAGTCCTTGACGACCTCCTCGGTCAGCTCCGGGAAGCTGAAATCATTGAAAAAACCGCTGCGAGCTTCCATTTTATCAACGATATATGCCGTTCTGAAGCCGTCCTCCTCCGTGTAATACGCCTTGACGTAGGATAATCCGAAATCCGATTCCGTAAGATCGGGCGGTATGCGCATACTTACGTCCTCGTATGATATTTCCTGCCAGTCGTCGGGGATTTCCCCGCATTCGGGAAAGGGCTGTGACGTTATATCAATGCCTTCCTCTGCTTTGAGCTTCATGTCTTCTCTGTGTTCCGCGTCCCATTCATCCATTTCCCACTCGGTGGTATCGGCTTCGCTGACCGTTTCCGTAGTCGGAGTGCTTTCGGGAGCAGACGTACTGTTTTCTTTTTTGCCGCAGGATACAGCGGCAGATGCCATTGCAGCGGCTGCTGTGATAACTGCAATAAATGCTTTTTTCATTTTTTATCCTTTATTTCTTGTAATTCTCGATCTCCTCGGGAGTAGAAACGACGGGCTTTCCGTCCTTGTCAACAAGTACGCATAGACCTCCCGCGTAACCGTCCTTGCGGTACAGGTAGTTTACTCCCGTTTTTTCGTCAACCCATATTTCGGATTCTACCAGCTTGCCCTGTGAATAAATCTTGATAAATCTTTCGTTTTTTGCCATGATGATTTCTCCTTTGATTGCTTTGATGATTAGTTGATATAGTTGTGCATTTATATGCAAGCCGTGCAGCAGCCCGGCTTATGGCTGTTTGTATAGTGAGTTTACCTCACGCTGAACAATTGATACATCAAAATTGACATTTTATACCAGCTATATATAACTTAAAATAAACCTTTTGCTTGACCGTCATTTTTGACATATACAGCATAGATTTGAGGCGTTATGATTTCTTTCCCCCAAAAATTCTGTGTTTTTGCACCTTTACTTACGCCCCAAATAGTGACAATATCATTATTAAGGATATTTGATTCTAATCTGTTACTTTCAACTTCAAAAGCAACAGTATCATCATAACCAAAATCCGTTTTTGTAACATTCATTTTATAAACACCTGAATTTCCTATTTCAGTAATTCGCCCCGTAAACTTAACTTTTTGTCCTTTAAAATAGTTTTTATCCCTTACAAACTCTTCATATGTTACTGCTCTGCAAGATGCTTTATAATCGGATTCATTATATCTGTTTGCTTCACTGATTATTCTCGAATTATCTGAAGCAGCAATATTGCTATTGAGAAATACACCTAAAATAATTCCGCCTACTACTATCGTTAATACTATCAATGTCGTAATTACAATAGAAAATAAACAGCCGCCTCCTGTTTGTTTCTTACGGCAATACGGGCATACACTTGCTCTGGGATCTATTCTCTGTCTGCAATATTTGCATAATTTGAATTGAAACTGCATGGGTTGCTGATTATTCATAATAAGCGCTCCTTTATTCAACTCTATAATATGTTTCCCTGCCAAAGACAGTCATTTATGGTCTGTTTGTATAGAACGAAGCAGTGTAGGCATCGCCCACTACAATGGGTCATTTGAATATTATAAGCAAGCGTCGCGCTGCCAGATCGCGGTGGAGCCGCAGGGAAGGGTCATTCCCGTGGACTTTACGGGAAGGCCTATCTCGTCGAAGCTTACCGTGCCGCCAAATCTGTCCGTCAGCACGCTTCCCAGTATATAGCCCATTACCGAGGGCGAAAGTCCTGTGGTATAGCTGTTTATCAAAAAGAACAGCGGATCATCGGAAAGGACTCCCGAACAGAGCTTCACCAGATCGTAAACGCAGTTTTCAAGCTTCCAGACCTCGCCTCCGGGGCCTCTGCCGTAGCTGGGAGGATCCATTATGACCGCGTCGTACTTGCGTCCGCGGCGTATCTCACGGGCGATGAACTTCTCGCAGTCGTCAACTATCCAGCGTATAGGCTTTTCCGTAAGTCCCGATGCAGCGGCGTTGTCACGGGCCCACTGTACCATGCCCTTTGAGGCGTCAACGTGACATACTGAGGCTCCCGCAGCAGCACAGGCCAGAGTAGCTCCGCCCGTGTACGCAAAGAGGTTCAGCACGTTTATCTCACGGCCTGCGCTCTTTATCTTGTCCGCCATGTAGTCCCAGTTCACGGCCTGCTCGGGGAAGAGCCCCGTATGCTTGAATCCTGTGGGACGGATATTGAAGGTCAGCTCGCGGTAGCTTATATTCCACGACTCGGGAAGTCTTTTGCGGAATTCCCACTTGCCGCCGCCCTGATTTGAGCGGTGATAGTGGCCGTCCGCATTCTTCCACAGGGGATCGGTGCGGTCGGTCTTCCATATGATCTGTGGATCGGGCCTTACAAGGCTCACGCCGCCCCAGACCTCCAGCTTCTCGCCGTCGGAGGTGTCGATTATATTATAATCCTTCCAGTTATTTGCTGTTCTCAAAATAAATGCTCCTTAGTATTATTCCTCAAGATAGTTCTTCACCCATATGCAGCCTGCAATGAAGGCCACAGCTATGAGAAAGAGGAGTATCAGACCTGCCAGAGCGAAAATATTCATGGCAAGCTGTCTTTTCGGGTGAAAGTCCCTGTATGGTATGGCTTCGGGGTTCGCGGCATACTCGTCGTTGAGCTCCTCGCACAGACTGCTGTGGTTCGGATAGGTCACCGCGAAATATCTGGCAAAATCGGCGCTTTCCCGTATCTTTTTCCTTACGCAGATGTCGTTGAGCACCGCTGCTCCCTTTTTTATGGGATAATTCAGCAGCAGCGACAGGGCTATGTTTATCAGTCCCTTTGCAACGCCTATGCTGTAAACGTTGAGTACCACGGCTCCGAAGGTGAATACCACCAGGAATATGCCGAAATACTCAACTGCCGCCGCAAGGTCGCTCTCCTTGTAGTACCAGTAGCTGAAAGAGACCTGATAGCCGTTGACGTTTACCTTTTCCGCGCCGAGGCGCTCACTTTTCTTCATGGCTTATCCTCTGAAGGTGCAGGTGTCCTTGATGTTCTGCGCTATATCCACTGCCATATCGTTTATGCGGCCGAAATCGCCGCCCTCTATAATCAAACGGACGATGGGCTCCTTTCCGCTTTCGCGTACAACTATCCTACCCTCGTCCCCAAGCTCCTTCGAGTATTTCTCTATGAGCTCGGTTATGTTCTTTTCGTTCTTCCAGAGCTCCTTGTAGTGAGGATGTATCTTCACATTGAGCTTCACCTGGGGATAGCTGCGCATATCTCCCGCAAGAGCACTGAGGCTTACGCCCTTTTCCTTCATTATGCCAAGGAGCCGCGCTCCTGCCAGCTGGCCGTCGCCCGTCCCCGAATCGTCGAGGAAGATTATATGGCCGTCGGGCTCTCCTCCCAGCTTGTAGCCGCCCTCCAGCATACGCTCAAGGACGTACCTTGTGCCTGCTCCGGAGCTGACCACGTTTATGCCGTGTTCGGCGGCGTATCTCCTGAAGCCCAGAGTGCTCCCTGCGGTAACAACCACCGTGTCCTTGCGGAGAAGTCCCTTTTCCTTCATGCAGCAGGCAAATATCGCAAGCTGCCTGTCGCCGTCCACTATGCAGCCCTTCTCGTCGACTGCAATGCACCTGTCGGCGTCGCCGTCAAAGGCAAGTCCGCAGTCGCAGCCGTTTTCCACCACGAATTCCATAAGGCGGTGGACGTTTGTGCTGCCGCATTCCCTGTTGATGTTGTTGCCGTCGGGCTTGTCGGCTATGACAAGGGTCTCAGCTCCCAGAGCGGTGAACAGCTTTTCTGCGGTATAGGACGCACAGCCGTTGGCGCAGTCCAGAGCCACCTTCAGACCGCTGAGGTCGGCGCCTGTCAGCGCCCTTATATGTTCGGTGTACTCCTCTGCGGCGCTTTCGCCGTGGAGTATACGCCCCACCTGATCGTGGGATCTCAGCTTTATCTCCTCGGGAGCTGTCAGCACCAGCCTTTCTATCTCCTCCTCGGCGTCCTCCATGAGCTTGCAGCCCTTTGCCGAGAACAGCTTCAGACCGTTGTATTCGGCGCTGTTATGGCTGCCCGATATCATTATGCCGCCGTCGGCTTCTCTTTCGCCGATAAGGTATGTAACGGCAGGCGCAGGGACTATGCCCAGCAGCTCAGCGTCTGCTCCCACGGAGCATATACCCGCACAGACCGCTGCCTCCAGCGCGTCAGAGGACACTCTTGTGTCCTTGCCGATGAGTATTTTCGTCCTGCCCCCGTCCTTCTTCGCAAGCACCAGCGCAGCGGCTCTTCCCGTCTGCATGGCAAGCTCGCAGGTCAGGTCGGTGACGGCGATCCCTCTCGGCCCGTCGGTCCCGAAAAGTTTTGCCATTATCCTTTCTCCTTAATTGGGCTGAGATATCTCTGCGCATAGTAACGCCTGTTCTCAGCACACCTTGTATATCGCTATGGGACGCCTCTTCCCTGCTACCTCCTCGATATCCCTGCAGAGCTCCTCGTGGGTGCAGCTGTTGTACCTGTTGTATACAACTATGCCGTTCCACTGCTTTACGCAGAATACCGTATGTATAGTGGAAAGGAAGGGCGTCTTTGTCCAGAATGTTATGATGAAGGCCTTGGCGTCGTCGGTATTCTTCACACGCTCGAAAGGAGCGCCGAAATAGCCCAGCGCCTTGCCGAGACTGTAGGCATTACAGCCGAAAAACCCCAGCAGCACGCGGAATCGCTCCATATAGAAGGCGATATCCTTCAGCGGACGGGGCTTTTTCAGGTAAACAAGTGCATTGTGTACGGCTATGACCTCACAGCCGTTGAAGCTCATATGACATATGCCGTAGCGCAGGTTGGCCACCAGCCCTTTGCCCTGCCCGTTTATCATCTCACCGAGGGGCGGCTGTTCGGCCAGATCGGAATTGTATTTCAGATTATAATTCTTTGAACCTTTTATAAGCATTGTTTTTTCCTCATCTCCCGCGGAGGGGAGCAGCGTCAGAAGCTCATCTGTCCGTCGTCGGGGGCTGCC
The DNA here is from genome assembly GCF_947301925.1 of uncultured Ruminococcus sp. Classification (GTDB taxonomy): domain Bacteria; phylum Bacillota; class Clostridia; order Oscillospirales; family Ruminococcaceae; genus Ruminococcus. The sequence continues at coordinate 189,280 of NZ_CAMYUE010000004.1, read as the reverse complement.
GGCTGCTCGGGAGGCACTATGCCCAGATGCTCGTAAGCCAGCCTTGTTGCCACTCTGCCGCGGGGCGTCCTTCCCAGGAATCCCAGCTGCATAAGGAAGGGCTCGCAGACGTCCTCGAGGGTGACGCTCTCCTCGTTTATGGCCGAGGCCAGCGTTTCAAGTCCCACGGGACCGCCGTTATAGCCCTTGATTATCATTTCCAGCATACGCCTGTCAAGGCCGTCAAGGCCGAGATGATCTATCTCAAGGCGGCTGAGCGCTATGGAGGCTATCTCCTGAGTTATCTGTCCGTTGCCCATTACGTCGGCGAAGTCGCGGACGCGCTTCAGCAGACGGTTGGCTATTCGCGGCGTGCCTCTTGCCCTGCCTGCGATCTCTGCGGCTCCGTCAGCGGTACAGGGTATGCCCAGTATCATGGAGCTCCTGCGGACGATATCCGTCAGCTGCTCCTTTGTGTAGAGCTCGAGACGGTGTATCACGCCGAAGCGGTCGCGGAGGGGCGCCGAGAGCTGTCCTGCCCTGGTGGTGGCGCCGATGAGCGTGAAGGGCTTCAGATCCATTCGTATTGAACGGGCCGAAGGACCCTTGCCTATGATTATGTCTATAACTCTGTCCTCCAGCGCAGGATAGAGGATCTCCTCAACTGCGCGGGACAATCTGTGTATCTCGTCGATGAAAAGCACATCGTTGTCCGAGAGGCTGGTAAGCAGCGACACAAGGTCGCCGGGCTTTTCTATGGCGGGACCTGTGGTGACGCGAAGGTTCACTCCCAGCTCATGTGCGATTATGGAGGAAAGAGTGGTCTTTCCAAGGCCGGGAGGGCCGTACAGCAGCACATGGTCAAGGGGCTCGTTCCTTCGCTTTGCAGCCTCGATATATATGGCAAGGTTTTCCTTTACCTTGTCCTGTCCGATATAGTCGTGGAGTGTCTGCGGCCTGAGACTCAGCTCGGCGTCGCTGTCCTCCGCGGTATTCTCGGGAGTGATTATCCTCGGAGCGAACTCCATATCCTCAGTCTGTATCAAATAAACACCTCTGGATCATTTCTCGAAAAATCTCTTCTTGCGGACATAGAAGGGCTCTACGGTCTCCGCGGCCTTCTTGCCCATATCCTGCTCATAGCTGATGAAGCACAGGTGCTCGTTGGCCTTTACGGTCTTTGAGAGGTACTTCGACAGGGGCACGAAGAGCTTTCTCGTGCTGCCCATCATATCCAGGACTATGAGTATCTGGGGCTTTTCGCAGCCCTTTATCATCTCCATGATGAAGGCACGGTCAACGTTGGGCTGCTTTGAGAGGAACTTGCTTGCAGCCTTGACGATGTGGCCTACCTCATGCTCTACGGGGCGGTAGCTGATTATATCCGCCTCGTTGTAGGAGATAGCCTTTATCTTCAGATTGCGGGCTATCATAAGGATGCTCTTGATCTCCTGCGACGAGAACTCCTTGCCGTAGGAATTGGGGTTCAGGACGGCGGATACCGACTGTATGAGGTCGAAAAGTCTCAGACAGTTGATCTTGTAGCAGTCCACATAGCGCTTGGCAAACTGCTGGAGCGCACGGTAACTGGTAAAGAAGGGTATAAAGATATCTCCGTCGGGATTCTGGGTGGTTATCAGCTCGAGCTGAATACCGCCTTCCGCTCTGTCACGCTCCTGCTTGACGGGGTTCTTGCAGATGACATACACGTCGCTTTTGATGAGCGTCTGAAGGAACAGAGCACGTTTTGAGGGGTCCTTTATTGCTGCTTTCAGCAATTCATCAAGATTCATCATAACAGTAACCATCCTTGTTCAGTATTTTCGTTTTTAACGCATATTCTTTGCCGCCATTAATCTTAAAGTTTCCTTTATAAGGTCCTGTGTGCTGAGAGAGGGATCCAGCCTGCCCAGAATGGGAGCGGTCTCGCCCTGTGAATAGCCCAGCACCATAAGAGCCTCAAGAGCCTCGGACACCGACGATGAAGCCCCGCCCGAGGGTATGTTCGCAAGCTCTGCGGCGTCGCCGCCGATGCTGCCGCTTATGGATTCGGAGGATATCTTGTCCTTCAGCTCAAGGACTATCCTCTGGGCAGTCTTTGCGCCTATGCCCTTTGTCCTTGTGAAGGCCTTGCTGTCCCCCGAAGCTACGAGGAATGCGAATTTTTCGGGAGTCACGTCCGAGAGTATGGCCGTTGCCGCTTTTGGTCCTACTCCCGATACGGATATGAGCAGTTTGAAACAGCTCAGCTCCTGAAGGGTAGCGAAGCCGAAGAGCTCCACCACGTCCTCGCGCACATAGAGATAGGTGTATAGCGTCGCCTCGCTGCCTATCTCCCCCAGCTGCGCGACCGTATTGTATGAAGTCTTACAGCCGTAGCCTACTCCGCCGCATTCCACCACTGCGAAGCCCAGCTCCTTTACCGTGAGCCTTCCTCTTACGCTGTATATCATTTCCCTTTTCCTTTTCCTGTGCTCCGTCCCGTCACAGGCTGTCGAACCTTGTGGTATGGCCGTGGCATATAGCTATTGCCAGGGCGTCGGCAGCGTCGTCGGGCTTAGGTACCTGCGCAAGTCCGAGGAGCTGTCTGGTCATCTCCATGACCTGCTTCTTCTCGGCCTTTCCGTAGCCCACCACAGACTGCTTGACCTGGAGGGGGGTATACTCGGACACTGGGACTTTCCTCTTCGCCGCCGAAAGAACCGTTATACCTCTCGCCTGTGCCACATCTATGGCAGTCTTCTGGTTGGTAGTGAAATAGAGCCGCTCTATGGCCATGCAGTCGGGGGCATACTTGTCGAATATGAACTCGATGTCCTCGTGTATGGCTCTGAGCCTTTCGGGAAAGGGAGTGCCCGCCTCGGTGAGTACGGCTCCGTACTCCACGGGAGTGAACCTTATACCGTCATAGTCCAGCACGCCGAAGCCCACTATGGCATACCCCGGGTCTATGCCTAAAATCCTTATCTTTTTCACTGTTTTTTCCTGCACATTTGTTAAAATCTTCACATGGATATAGCTTCTCACTATATTCTATATCATTATACCACAGAACACTTGTGATTTGCAATATATTTATCCTTTTTTTATTGATTTCTACAAAAATAAATGCTATAATATGTGAGGTATATCAATTAGCCTTCAGCCGTTAGCCAACAGCTGAGAACCAAAGGCTAAAACGGAGGTTTTTTTATGGATCTTAAACAGCTCAGAGACGGCATTGATGATATAGACGCGGAAATACTCGCGCTCTTCATGAAGCGCATGGAGCTCTGTCAGAGCGTTGCTGACTACAAGAAGGAGCACGCCATGCCCGTTTTCCAGGGGGGACGCGAGCAGCAGATCATCGACCACATCAGGGAGCTGACAGGCAATAAGGAGCTTGAGAACGGCACTACCGCTCTTTTCACCAATATCATGGATATAAGCAAGATACTCCAGAACCGCTCCATACTTGTGGACTCCAATGACTACAGCTTTACGGCTCCGGATTTTGAGGGAGCTAAAAAAATAGGCTGTCAGGGCACCTCGGGCGCAAATTCCGAGGCTGCTGCCCAGAAGGTATTCGGAGACAGAGAGTTCACCTTCTACCCCTCCTTTGAGGACGTTTTCAAGGCGGTGCAGGCAGGCGAGGTGGACTACGGCGTGCTGCCCGTGCAGAACTCCACCGCAGGCTCGGTGGACAGCACCTACGATCTTATGGCGAATTACCCGTTCTACATCGTGAAAATGGTCACACTGGAGATAGACCACTGTCTCGCAGCGAAAAAGGGTACGAAAATAGAGGATATAACAATGGTATACTCCCACAGACAGGCACTTTCCCAGTGCGAGGTGTTCCTCAGCAGGACAAGGCTGAAAAAGGCGGAATACAGCAACACCGCCACAGCTGCGGAAAAGGTGCTCAGGAGCGACGAGCCCATTGCCGCCATATGCTCCGCAGCCTGCGCGGAAAGGCTGGGGCTGGAGATACTGGCAAGGGATATCGCCGACTGCACCATAAACCGCACACAGTTCATAATCATTTCCAAGGAGCTTCAGGTAGCCGACGATTCCGATGCAGTATCGGTAATGCTGACCCTGCCGCATACGGAAGGTAGTCTTTACCGTATGCTGACCAAGTTCTATGTGAACGGCATGAACCTGCTCAGGATCGAGAGCCGACCCATAAGGGACGGAAGCTTCAACGTCATGTTCTTCCTGGATTTCAGCGGAAAGCTCTCTGACCCCGGCGTCAAGGCAGTCCTCCGCGACCTGGAGGAGAACCTCAGCGACTTCCGCTGCATAGGCACATTCAAAAGCGAATAATGATAAGGAGATAAATATGTCCCAAGATTTCTTTTCCCTGCTTGACAGCAGAAGCTTCGTGTTCCTCGACGGAGGAATGGGAACTATGCTTCAGGCTCACGGCATAAAGACCGAGCATATCCCCGAGCTTCTCAATATAACCGCCCCCGAAGCCATAATGAATATACACCGCCTCTATATCGAAAGCGGTGCCGATATCATCTATGCAAATACCTTCGGAGCCAACCGCTTCAAGCTGGCAAACAGCGGCCATACCGTGGAGGAGATAGTCTCCGCAGGCGTTGAAAACGCAAAAAAAGCCGCCGCAGGCCGCGCTCTCGTTGCTCTTGACATGGGACCTATCGGTCAGCTCCTTGAACCCGCGGGTACCCTTAAATTCGAGGAGGCCTATGAGGTATACAAGGAGCTTGTGCTTGCAGGAAAAGCTGCCGACGTCATCGTCATCGAGACCATGACCGACCTGTACGAGGTCAAGGCGGCAGTCCTTGCGGCAAAGGAGAATTCGGACAAGCCCGTTCTGGTCACCATGACCTTCGAGGAGAATATGCGTACCTTCACGGGCGTATCCCCCGAGTGTATGGTGGCGGTGCTGGAGGGTCTGGGCGCCGACGCCGTCGGCGTGAACTGCTCTCTGGGACCCGAGGAGCTGTTCCCTGTACTGGACAGGATATTCGCTCTCACAACTCTCCCCGTTATCGCAAAGCCAAATGCAGGTCTCCCCGACCCTGTCACCAATGAATACAGCGTGGGACCGCAGGATTTCGCGGACAGCGCCGTTAAACTGGCAAAGGCAGGCGTTACCGTGTTCGGAGGCTGCTGCGGCACTACTCCCCAGCATATCTCCGCAGTTATCGGGGCTCTTTCGGGCATGGAGAGACAGCCCAGAAAGATAGTCCGCGCAAGCATAGCCTGCTCTGCGGTGAACTGCGTGAATATAAACCAGCCCCGCGTTATCGGCGAGCGTATCAACCCCACGGGAAAGAAGCGCTTCAAGGAGGCTCTCCTGGCCCATGACGTGGACTATATCCTGGGTCAGGCAGTGGAGCAGATACACGCAGGCGCCGAGATACTCGACGTAAATGTGGGACTTCCCGGCATAGACGAGAAGGAGATGATGGTGACCGCCGTAAAGGCTATCCAGAGCATATGTGATACCCCCTTGCAGCTGGACTCCACTATCCCCGAGGTGCTTGAGGCAGGTCTCCGTGTCTACAACGGAAAGCCCGTGGTAAACTCCGTAAACGGCGAGGACGACTCACTGGACACTATACTCCCCATCGTCAAGAAATACGGCGCATCAGTGGTAGGACTTACTCTCGACAAGGGCGGCATACCCAAGACCGCCGACGGACGCTTTGCCATTGCGGAAAAGATACTCCGCAGAGCTATGGAATACGGGATACCCAGGGAGGACGTTTTCATCGACTGTCTCACCCTGACCGCCTCTGCCGAGCAGGACGGCGTTATGGAGACACTCAACGCTCTCCGCAGAGTAAAGACCGAGCTGGGGCTGAATACGGTACTGGGCGTTTCCAATATCTCCTTCGGTCTGCCAAACCGCGAGCTCATAACCCGTACCTTCCTGACCATGGCGCTCCACAGCGGACTTACCCTGCCTATCATCAATCCCAATATCGAGGGAATAATCGGCGCGGTAAGAGCCTACAGGCTCCTTGCGGGAATAGACCGCAACTCCGCGGATTTCATCAGCATATACGCTCAGGACGACAGCGCTCCCAAGGCTGCTGCTCCTGCGCAGGACAAGGGCGCTCCCGACATAATGTACGCAGTTGAGAACGGCCTGAAAAATCAGGCTGTAAAGGCTGCCGAGGAGCTCATGTACACCGTGGATCCCATGGAGATAATCAACGGCTATCTCATACCTGCTCTGGACAATGCGGGAGCTAAATTTGAAAAGGGCAAGATATTCCTGCCCCAGCTCATACTCACCGCCGAAGCGGCTCAGGCCTGCTTCGAAGTCATAAAGACAAGGCTCTCCGCCGCAAACAGCGAGAGCGTATCCAAGGGCAAGGTGGTGCTTGCCACTGTACACGGCGATATACACGATATCGGCAAGAACATCGTCAAGGTACTCCTTGACAGCTACGGCTTCACGGTAATAGACCTGGGCAAGGACGTGCCTCCCGAGACTATCGTGGAAGCCGCCATACAGCACAAGGTCAGCCTTGTGGGACTGTCCGCGCTGATGACAACTACTCTGGGCGCTATGGCCGAGACTATACGCCAGCTCAACGAGAAGTACCCCGAGTGCAAGACCGTTGTGGGCGGAGCTGTGCTCACAGCCTCCTACGCCGAGCAGATAAATGCTGACTACTACGCAAAGGACGCAAAACAGACCGTTGATATAGCGTCAAAGGTCTATGGAGCGTGATGAACCATTAGCTATCAGCCTTTAGCCATTAGGCTGCAGGGGCGAATACTATCTGCCTGCAATAATGCAGATAATGAAATGAACGGCTCTCCTGCTGATTTTTAAATGAGGTATACCATGAATAGAAAAAAGAGCAAAAAGCTTTTTATGATCTTATTGGGGTTACTATTAGTCGTAGTTCTTGTTTTCGGGGTAATTTTACTGTTCAAAAATATGCTCTTCAAACCTACGATATTAAATAAAACAACGTTCTCAGAGGCGGATAAGAACATAATTGCAGAGGAACTTGATATTCCTGCTGATAAATTCACTGTAGAAAAAATGAGATTCACACATGCCAAAGATTCATATTTCTGCATTACCATAAAGACCTCTTCTCTTGAACTGCTTAGTTTATATGAATATAAAGAAAATGATAATTACAATAACCGGCCAGAATACTTAAAAAGAGACAATAATGACCCCCACAACAATATTGTTTGTACTGTAATATCAAACGATCCCTACGAACTCGATTTTGAACTGCATAACTGGAATAAAAAACTTTACAGTATAATAAAATGATATTATTGCTTAGAGAATCCAAAAAAGCAGCCCATATGGGCTGCTTTTTTCATCACATATACGATCACGGGCGGCGGGGCTCCGTCCCCTGCTTAGTTCTTGGCTCTTACATATTTTGCAGCGTAAAGCTTACCGATGATAAATGCCGCTACGTCTGCAAATACCGAGGCTATACGCATTGCCAGCACGAACAGCACTATCCTGTCCGCAAAGCTGTCTCCGCATACGAAAAGCATCACGCCCTCGCGGATACCGATACCGCCGGGAGCTCCGGGGGTAACAAAGCCGATTATCCACGCGAACATGAAAGCTCCCGTAAGAGCAATGAGCTCCCCTGCTCCTGCCTGGGGAACTATCAGCCACAAGCACACAAGGTACATAGCAGCCGATATTATATTCTGGAGCAGATAATAGAAGGCTCCGCGGAGAAGCATGGGGCGGTTCTCCTTTGCAAAGGCCTTGGAATAGCGCGATATATAGGCCTTGAACTTGTCGCGGAATTTAAGCCTTACCGCCAGAAGCAGCAGTATCACGATGACAAGTCCCGCGGCTCCCACTATGAGCAGGTTCCTGCCGTATTTTCCGAGAAGCTCCGCAATTCGTCCTCCCAGCAGCGCCACCGATATCACTGACGTCCAGAACACGCAGAACAGCACGTCCAGCACTGTTGCGCAGGCCACGTCCACATGGCTAATGTCCATATCCGCCGCAAGCTGATTGCGGCCGACGTACTGGAATACGTTACCCGGCAGGTACTTATACAGATTGGACTGTGTGTACACGGGCATTGCAGCCGAAAACGGTATGCTCCGCCCCGAAAGTGAACGGGTGAACACCAGCCAGGGATAGCAGGAAAACAGGATTATCACCGTCTGTATCACAAGGCATATGACCAGCGCCGCAATGACTCTGCCGCTGCAAAGCTGTGACAGGCTGATGTCCATGTCCAGCAGCTTCTTCACCACGAAGGCAAGGGCTGCTATCATGACGATATTTCCGATTATTTTCAGTGCCTTTTTCATACGCACCTCTGATCCTTTATACGCTTTATGAGCTCCGCAAGCTTCTCGGGACTGCCCATCTCGCAGAAGTAAACGCCCTCGTCGCTTTCGGAATAAAGCTCGTGATTGGCAGGATTATCGCCCAGTATAACAGGCTTGCCCATTGCACGGTAGATATAGGTCTTTCCTGCGATGGTACGCTTCGCCTTCATGATGCTGCCGTCAAAATGTCCCGCAAGACACAGGTCTGCGCCTGCGATGCGCTCCGCAAGCTCCTCCTGGGGCAGCCACTCTATATACTCGGTAATGTTCTCGCCTGTGCGCTCGCTGCTGCCGAGAGGTCCAACGAATACGAAACGCAATCCCTTCTCGTCCTTCAGCAGGTCTATGGCCTTCAGTATGACGGGTATGCCCTGCAGGGGCAGCACGCTGCCGAAGTAAAGCACGGTGAAGTCCTTGTTTTCCGGCGCTTCACGGGGATAGTATATGCTGCTGTCGGCCTCAAGATACAGCACGCTCATCTTTTCTTTGGGGAAACCGAATTCCCTGCAGAAGTAGCTGCCGTGAGCCTTTGTATCGCATACGGCAAGGTCGGCGGCGGCAAGAGTGCGGCGGTCGATACGCTTCAGCAGCCGTCCGGGAAGGCTTTTTGGTCTGAACTTTTTCCTGTCATAGCATAAGGTGTCGTACATGGAGATGAAGAAGTCCATGACAACGGGCTTTTTCTTCAGCTTCCTGCGGAAAAGAGGCATTATCAGCTGTGGTGCAAAGCCTATGAAGCTCATATCATAGTCTGCCATGCGTACCTTCATCAGCTGACGGTAGACGTACATGAGACGCTTCGGATAGCTCTTTGAGGGGGAGCTTATGACCGTGACGGTGTTGCCGTTTTCGCGGAGCAGCCTTATCTCCTGCACAAGGCGGAGGTAATCGCTGTTCTTGGTGGCAGCGTAGAGTATCCTCTTGTCCCTTATGTCACTGAGCCTTTTCATTCTTCATTTCCTCGTCGCTCTTTCCGCACTCCATTTTTCTCACTCTGTACTGAACGTCCTCAAGGAGCTTCCTGTTTGCCGAGATAGTATCTCCCAGAAGGCCTATGGTTATGGTCTGGAAGCCCATCATGACAAGGATAGCCGTCAGGATAAGTGACTGGATATGTCCGTCGCCCTCGCCCATGGCCATGAGTATCAGGAAGCGTATTCCCAGTACAGCGCCGATGAGGAGCAGCACAAGTCCTATGGTCATGAAGAACTTCAGTGGCTTGTACATCACGAAGGAACGTGTTATCACAGTGGAGGAGCGCTTCATGTAGCGCCACATACTGGAGAAAAGCCTTGAAGGTCTTGTCTCGGGGTTTGTCCTTATGGGCACCGAGGTCATGGCAGTCTTGTTGTTGCCTGCCTGTATAATGGTCTCAAGAGTGTAGGTGTATTCGTTGACAACGTTGAGCTTCAGTGCGGCCTCGCGGGAATAGGCTCTGAAGCCGCTGGGAGCGTCGGGGATATCGGTGCCTGAAGCCACGCGCACCACCCAGCTTCCCAGGTGCTGGAACTTCTTCTTTTTCCATGAGAAATGCTCGGTCTGGTCAATGGGTCTCTCACCGATGACGATATCCGCCTTCTCGTCGAGTATGGGGCGGACTATCTTCTCGATATCCGCACCGCAGTACTGATTGTCGGCGTCGGTATTCACGATTATATCGGCTCCCAGGTGGAGACAGGCGTCGATGCCTGCCATAAAGCCCTTGGCAAGTCCCTTGTTGCGCTTGAAGGACACGATATGATGGAAGCCCAGCTCCCTTGCGCGGGCAACTGTATTGTCCTGACTTCCGTCGTTGATGATAAGATACTCTATGGTGTCGATACCGTCTATATGCCTGGGCAGGTCGTTATAGGCCAGCTCCAGGGTCTTTTCCTCGTTATAGCAAGGTATCTGTATTATCAGCTTCATATTCTTTCAGTTCCTTTCTTTTACGAAACAGGTGCAAAGCGCACCGATCTCAGCGGTATTCCCAGCTGACGGCCGTCGTTGGGGTTGGACAGTGAAGCGCTCCACAGGGGCGAGCTTATCTCAAGGATATTCTCGCCGTCCCTGATCTGCTCCTCCTTTACCGTGAAGTGCAGGGGCTGACCGTTGTTTGCTGCGGTTATGGAGTCAGATCCCAGCTCCCTGCCGTTGAGGAAGAGCTTTACCTCAACGCTGTCGGTGCCGATCTGTTCAAGGGGCAGACCGCAGCCAAGCTCCATGGTGATATCGTAATCGCCGGGGTAAAGGCCGCATTCCACCTGAGCCTCATCGCTGTCCGTCCAGCAGAAGTAGCTCTCCAGAGCGGAAACTCCGCTCATCTTGCCGTAATCTCCTGCGGCGGTGTACACAAAACGGTACTTGTCATAGGAGAACAGCCTTATCTCCTCGGTGATCTCGTAGAAGTGCCTTGGCATCGGCACGAACCAGCCCGTATTCACTCCGTCGTCCTCGATGTGGTGAATCTTGTTTGAATAGAGGACGGTGTAGTCCTCCTCGCCAAGATCGTCGGCAGTCAGTACCACTACCCTGCCGTAGCGTGCGGAAAGCTTCTCGAACTGCTGAGGATCGTTTCTGTCCTCGGGTATCACCTTTGCTCCTGTCATTGCCTTCACGGGCATCCACAGTCTTGAAGCGTAATCGGGAGATACCACCACGCAGTCGCTCTCCTCCACGAAATCGGCGATATCGCTCAGTATGCTCCACTCCATGCGGGAATCGTCCTTGTGGCCTATGAGGTAGGCGTCAAACTGTCCCATGTAGAGGTAGGAGACCGCCGTTACGGGTATCAGCAGCTTTCCGCCGAAGCGGTCCAGAGCTGCGGCGCCGAAAAGCACGGCAATGGGTATGAACGGCGCCAGATAGCGCGAATAGTAGTAGTAATACTGTATGTCAAAGCGCAGGAACGCCGAGTATACGAGAACACAGTAGAAGAACATGATGAACAGCACCAGTCTCGGCAGAGTCTCCGAGAAATACTTCACGAATACCACGGAAGCGATGATGCCCAGCGGCATCAGCACAAGTCCTGCGTTGGCCGCAAAGCCCCAGAGCGCCACATGGCCTGCTCCCGCCCAGTCGCTGTAGGTGAAGAAGGCCTTTGCGATGATGTATACGCAGGGCAGTATCACCATGAGCCTCATGAGAAGGGCGAATACCTTCGATGCGGAGGCCTTTTTCATGAACTTCCTCTGGCTGAAATCCTTTGCAGTCTTCTTTTTTACGATGACGGCAAAGAGTATCACCGCGGCAAATGCAGCAGCAGATGCGATGATGACCACCTTGGTTATATTGTGTACGTTCACGCCTCCCACAAATACGGGGGCGTAGTTGTTCATGGTGTAGAACGGCTGGAGCTGCTTCATCATGAAGAAGCTGGCAAGATAGCCTGCCACGGTAACGGGCATGAGCACCGCGTACTGGCGCTCTCTTGTGAATACATACATACCGCCGTATATAAGCACGAATACGGGTATCATGGTATATATGGACACATGATAGCAGGCGAACACCGCCACGGGTATCACCGACATCCACCTGTGCTTTGTGTCCTCATCGGTCATGAAGTAAAGGAACACCGCAGGTATCAGCGCCAGTGTCATCTCCGTCAGCGAGGACTTGGCTACCCATACTATAACGGGAGCCAGCGCCGTTGCGGCGCACACACAGGCGGAGGTGGTCTTTTTCAGCTTAAGCGAGCTGCTTATGAAGTACATTATGAATATGAGACACACAAATAGTATAGTCTCAAAGCCCTGCATATGCTCCATGCCGAAAAGGCTGCCCCACATGGCAAGAAGCGCGGAATATGTAGGTATGCCGTGGATTATTCCCGATACGGGGCTGACGCTCCTGTCGTAGACCGTCTCGGGGTAATCGGGAGCGGGGATATCATAGCCGCGGAGCTTGTTCTCCACGTTGTACCTGAAGGCGCTTATCTCCGCGGGATCCGTCATGTCATGGAACTCGGGGATATCCTTCTGGCGCTTGGTATCGCCGTTCATGAAGAGTATGGCCTGGGTCTGGTATACGCCCTGATCCTGTCCCATGCCGAAGAACTCGTTCTTCACCGACACAAGGGGCAGAGCCAGCAGGCTTATGATAATGGGGATCAGCATTTCCTTTATGGAGAATTCATGCTTGAAGATGTGCCGCCAGCGGAACGGCTTGCTCCTGCGCAGGAACAGTGCCAGCAGCATTATGACGAAGCTTGCCGACGCGGCTCCGAAGGCCGTCCGGAAAACGGTGTACTTGTCTATGAGGAACAGCCCCATGCTTACCAGTATGTGTATGAAGAACCACATGACGACGCCCATTACGACGCCCTCTGTCAGGTTCTTGTGCCTGAACCATATCACAGCTCCCAGCAGGCTGAATATCACTCCCGCCAGGCAGACCGCCCAAAATATCATCTATCCAGTTCACTCCTTGCAGATATCGTTTATCATCTCGCTGAAATTGCGCATTATGACCTCCCAGCGGTAGTTGCTGTCAACATAGGCCGCGGCATTCCTGCGCATTATCTCATACTCCCTTTCATGGGAGAATATATAGTCCAGTATGCCCTCGAATTCAAAGTAACCGGTATAATACAGGCCTCCGTTGCTCTTGACGCAGTGTCCCTTCAGCACCTCGCAGCCGCCGTTGACTATAACGGGAACGGAAAGGGTCATGGCCTCCAGCACGGATATGGAAAGGCTCTCGAAGCGCGAGGGCAGCAAAAGGCATTTTGCCCCCGATATACCGCTGAACTTGTCCTCCTCGCTGACGAAGCCGAGACTGATTATATCCTCATGCTGAGGTATCTCGCAGACGGGCTTGCCCATGAGCACCAGCTTCAGCGGACTGTCGGGACGGCGCTTCTTGTACTCCAGGAAGTACCTGAACATCTCGGGGCAGCACTTGCCCTCGTCGATACGTCCCACATAGATGATGTATTCGCCGTCGATGCCGAATTTGCTGCGGAAAGCGGCCTCATCGGGCTCGCATGGCACCTCTACTCCCGTACCCATGACCTTGCAGGGGATATCCTCACAGTGGAAAAGTCCCTGCACCAGAGCCTTCTCCTCATCGGTGAGGAACACATAGGCTCTCGGCAGCCTGAAGAAGGTCTTGTAGGTCTCGAAATGTATGAAGGGCTCGTCGTGAGCCGTGGGTATCATTATGGACTTCTCAGCCACCTCCGGGAGTCCCTGCACCGTCAGGTAGTAGAGGTAGGTGACGAAGATGAACACGTCATACTTGTCCTTTGAAGCGCGGATATAGTCTATGGCCGCAGGTGAATAGGGTCCCTGCTTCTCGAACCATATCTTCTCGGTCTCCGTATCGTAGCTGCCGGAGGACAGATACTTCCCGTTGAATTCGTTGAAGTCCTTTGCGCGGGGCTTCTCCACGGGGAAGCGGAGCACTCTTACTCCGTTTATCTCCTCCTCATCGGCGGTATAGTAGTTCTCCCATGTGGTATATTCAAGAGCCTTTGTGGTAATGACGTCCACCTCGTACTCTCCCGTGAGTCTTTCGGCAATGAGCCTTGTGTAGTACTCCGAGCCGCCGTTTACCTCAAGGCCGTATCTCTGATTTACAAGCGCTATCCTTTTCATTATTCCTTTTCTCCGATAACTTCTGCGAAAAACTTCTTGTACTTCTCGACTATAACGTCCCATGCGAAGCTGCTGCGGACATAGCTGCCGCCGTTCCTTCCCATGAGCGCAGCCTTTTCCCTGTTTGCAAGGAACCAGTCGGTGCAGCCCTCGAACTCGAAGTAGTCACCGAAATAGAGACCGCCGTCGGACTCCGATACGAAGTTCCTCGTTACGGGGCAGCCGCTGTGTACCAGCACGGGACGTCCGCAGAGCCAGCTCTCCATGATGACAAGGGAGAAGCTCTCGTTCTTAGACGGCTGACAGAGGTACTCCGCCGCAGCCTGTCCGTTGTATTTGTCCTGTATATCCACGAAGCCCAGGTCGATTATCCTCTTCTGCTTCACCAGCTCGTCGGGGAGCTCTATGCTGCCGCCGCCTATGAGCACCAGCTTCAGGTCGGTATCGCGGCGCTTCAGGTACTCCGCAAAGTACTGCACCAGTGTGTGGACGTTCTTGCCCTTGTCCTTGCGGCCCGCGTATATGATGAAGGGGCTGTCTATGCCGAACTTCCTGCGGAAGGCCTCTGCGTCGGGCTTTATATCCGTGTCCATGCCTATGCCCATGACTATGGTCTTTGTGCCGCTCTGCGAGAAGCCGTAGAGCCTCTCTGCCAGCTCAGCCTCGGGACGGGCGTTGAATATCATTCCCGCCGCCTTGGGGAACACTTCCCTGTACCGCGATATATAGGCGTATGCCTCATCGTGGAAGCAGGGTATCAGCACAGATTTCTCAGGGAACATCTTAGTTCCGTTGTAGGTGGTGCAAAGCAGATAGGGCATGAACACAAAGAGGCTGTACTCCTCGCTGTGCTCCTTCATGTAGCTGTAAAGGGCGGAGCATTCGGCCATTTCCGTAAGGAAGATATCCTCCTCGGCGGGAGTTATCCTCATGCCCTTCATGAGCTTTGCATTCACCGCGTCAAAAGCCGCAGCGTTCCTCTCGCCCACTCTGAACCTTCTTACGGTTATGCCGTTTGAGGCAGTCTCCGTGCCCTCCTTGTGGAAATTGCGGCTCCAGTCCGAGCCTGCGTCCTTTATACAGGTGGTCAGTATCTCCAGCTCCACCCCTGCCCTGTGCAGGCGGTCAGTCACCTGCCGGAGCTCCATTTCCGCTCCGCCGGGGATATTCTCGCCGTACCACGGGATAACAAAACCTATCTTCTTCATCGTTCTATCCTTTGTTATTTACCTTTTCTTCCCTCGATAAAGCCTGTAAGGCAGTCTGTGAAGATGTCCTTCAGGCGGTCGTATGAGAAGTATTCAAGTCTTTCCTTCTGTCCCTCGATGAGACTTCTGCGGAGCTTTTCGTCCCTTACAACTCTGTCGATGACAGCCGCCGCGAATACGGGGTCATTGCTGTCCAGAAGGACGCCGCTTCCGCCGAGAGTCTCGGAAATAGCGCTGGTATCGTAGGCTATTATGGGGACTCCGAAGAACATCGACTCCACCAGGGGCACGCAAAGTCCCTCATGCTCGCTCATACAGACAAAAGCGTCAGCCACATGGTAATACGCCAGTATCTCGCTGAACTTTATATGTCCCGTAAATATTACATCGTCGCTGAGTCCCAGGGCATTCACATACTTCATAAGGCGCTCGTTGTAGTTCTCCATGCCGTTTGCGGAGCCCACAAGTATGAGCCTTGAATTCGGCTCCAGCTTCTTATAGCAGTAGTAGGCTCTGATGATATTCTCCTGTCTCTTGTTGGGAGCTATCCTGCCCACGAATATGATATTCTTCTTTCCGTCGCGGTACTTCTTCATAGTAGCCTCGTCTGGAGCCTGCTCATAGTCCTCGAACTTTGTCAGTGAGGGGCTTATGTCTATGGGGCAGGTATAGCCCAGCCTTCTCAGCTCCGACTTGTTGTAGTTTGACACTGCCATGACATAGTCCATCTTGTCCCGGAGGTACTCCACGCCCTTGTAGCCGTATTCCGTCAGCTGTGTGGCTGAGGGGCTGTAGGGACGGAAGAAGTCGGGGGGAGTTATATTGTGGTATATCATAGCCCTGCGGCACTTGTAGCTGTCTATCTTGAAGGACAGGTCCGTGCCTGTGGACTTGTGGTATATGAGCACATCACTGCTTTTCAGGTCAGTGAGCTTATCCGCCTTTATGGCAGAGCCCTCGGGGAGGCGCTTGTCGATATTCTCGGCGTATATAGCGGTCTCATAGCCCATACCCGCGATTATCTCCTTCAGTGCGAGAGCGTCGTTTCCCACGCCGTCGCCGAAGGACAGCGTCGGAAGGAGCTGTACCACCTTCATCAGTCATTCTCCTTTGAAACAAGTCTGCGGAGCTCTGCGTTCTCGCGCTCCAGCCTGTCCAGTCTTATGAGAAGCTCCTTGTTTGCCAGCTCAAGGGTCTCCACTCTGCCGCCCAGGTCGGCGCTGCCGCTCTCTGTAAGGGACTTCATGACTGTTACCGCATTGGCATTGAAATCGTTCTGCTCAAACACAACGGGCTCAACATAGAACTTGACCAGCTTGCGCAGCACCTTCTTGATGAAAACCTTTACGGGATTTCCCTTCAGCTCCTTATAGGGCTGTATATAATAGTGTGTGCTGATATAGTCAAGAGCCTCGGAAGCGGAGCCGCTCTGGGCGTTCTTCCTGTAGGGCACGTCCTCGAAGCTGAGCATATCGGCGGTAAGTCCCTGATCCTTTATGCTCTGCTTTATCTCAGCCATTATCTCCTCTATGTTTATCTTCTCGTTTTCCATAGCTTATCCTTTCTTAACAGCCACAATGGCGTAATCCTGACTTCCGAACAGCATTTCCGAAACGCGCTTCATAGCCTCGTTGAACTCTGCTGTTTCCCCGGCGCTGCCGCATTTCAGCTCTGGTATGATGTAGGGCGGACGGCTGCTCTCGGTATATATTATCTCGATGTCCGTGAAGCCTGCCTTTTCCAGGTAATACTGCATGGTAAGGGGGTGTACGGGCTTCATATGGGACGGATCAATGTAGAATGCATTGGTATATATGGACAATGAGGTGGGATTGGGAGTCTCTATGACGATACAGCCGCCCTCCTCAAGGCGCTCATAGGCGGTATTGCACAGGCTTATTATCTGGTGGGGCTTCAGGTGCTCCACCACCTGTCCAACGAATATGCCGTCAACGCCCTCAGACTTTATGAGGAAGTCCACACCGTCACCGCAGGAGGCCTTCAGCCCCTTCATATTGCAGTATTCGGTGTAGGGCTCGTATATGTCAACACCCTCCGCGGGGATACCGTTATCCTGCATGAGTGAGAGGAATTCTCCCCTGCCGCAGCCTATATCCAGCACCCTTTTCTTTCCGCGGAAGAACTTCAGATAGAACTCCTGAGACTTCTTTATGCTGTCTATGGAGCCGCGGAAGTGGTTCTCGAAGTCGAAATAGTCTATATCCTCATAGTCCGAACCGCTGCTGTCGGCAGCAGGAGCAGCAGTCTGCACTGCGGCGCCCTCTGATACGGCAGGCTGCACCGGTGCGGTTTTCAGCTTCTTCTCCACCGTGCCCAGCTTGCTTCTTAGGAACTCCTCCTCGCTGGTGAGACGCTCGATAAGAGTATTGTTGTTCCTGAGGTTCACACAGGCCGCCTCAAAATCGTTCCTGACGGCAGAAATGCGGTCTGCGGCGCTTTCGTCCGACGCTGTCAGACGCTTTTCCAGCTCCGCCATATCCCTGTCGGCCGCTTCAAGCCCTGCAAAGAAGCTGCCGAAAAGCTTTCTTTTCAGTGCTCCCTTTATACCCTTCTGATTTTTTATGCTTTCCAGAAACTGCGCTATATTGCTCATTTTTTACCTCTGTAATTTCCATGAGTGGTCGACCCGTGCTATGCCCGAATCGCCGTATGCCGATATCATCTGAATCTTGTAGGCCTGTCTGTAGTAGTCCACAGGTATGCCCTCACCCTGTTCAATGGCGATATCTATCATGTACTCGCCCGATATGAGCTGCACGTTCTTCAGCGTCACCTCTGCGGTGCCGCCCTCGGTAAGCTCAAACTCGGGGAGCTTGTCTATCCTTGTGTTGGTGCCGTAGCACTGCACTCCGTTCATATCGAATATACCGAAGCCTATGACAGCGTCCCTGACGGGCTTTTTCACGTTGTATTCCACAGTGAGCCTTATATCCTCGCCTGTTCTGAACACTGACTGCTCCGTACCGTCGGCAGCAAAGGAGCGTATCCTCTTTATACGCGCCTCGCCGCTGCCCCAGCGCTTGCCCTGCTTGTTCTCCACGGGCTCCTCGCTGTCGGCAGCTTCCGCCTCCGCGTTCTTCTTGTTGCTGTCCTGGAGCTTCCTGCTCATATAGTCAAGGTATTCCAGGTCTATCTCCTTGGGAGGCCCCTCCGCCCTGATGAGCCCCTCGTGTATCCATATGGAGCGGTCGCATATCTGCTCTATCTGTCCCAGGGAATGTGAGACTATGACGATGGTGGTGCCCTGAGCCTTTATCTCCCTCAGCTTGTTGAAGCACTTGGACTGGAAATTGGCGTCGCCTACCGCCAGTATCTCGTCTATGAGAAGTATATCCGCGTCCACGTTTATGGCCACGGAAAAGGCCAGTCTCATGTACATACCCGAGGAATAGGTGCGGACGGGATTGTCGATGAAGTCCGCCAGCTCCGAGAACTCGATTATGCTCTGTATACGGGAGTCGATCTCCTTCTTGTTAAGTCCGAATATAGCGGCGTTGGTGTAGATGTTCTCCCTGCCGCTCATATCGGGGTGGAAGCCCGCTCCCAGCTCGATGAGGCTGGACACTCTTCCCTTCAGCTTTATGGTACCCGAATCGGGATACATTATCCTTGTGAGGAGCTTCAGCGTAGTGCTCTTGCCGCAGCCGTTATGGCCGATAAGGCCGATGGCCTCGCCCTTCTTTACCGTGAAGCTTATGCCGCGGAGCACCTTGCGCTCCTCATAGCGGCTCCTCTTGCGGAAAAGCAGTCTTTCCTTCAGCTGCGAGCCCTTGTCCAGGTACACCTTGAAGCTCTTGGTGATATCCCTGACCTCTATTGCAATTTCATTTTCAGCCATTACAGTTCCTCCGCAAAATGCTTCTGGAGCCTGTTGAATACCAGAGCTCCGACTATAAGGAAAAATACTCCCAGACCTGCCGCCCACAGAAGTGTGGTAAGGTCGGGTACCCGCTTGTCGTACAGTACCGTCCTGTAGCAGTCGATTATATGGGTCATGGGGTTGAGATTGAACAGGGGCAGGTACCTTTCGGGAACGATGGACTTGGAGTAAACTACGGGAGTAAGATACATCCACGCCATTGCAACGATGCCCAGAATATGCTCTAAGTCCCTGAAATAGACCGTTATGGCAGAGGTCATCATGGCCATGCCCAGTGCCAGCACATACTCAACTATCATTATGATCGGCAGAGTGAGCACAGCAAGGAAGTTTATGCCTGCTCCCGTCACTATTATCACCGCGAATATGACTATGAAGCACAGCAGCATATTCACAAAACAGCTGGTCACATAGGATATGGGGATGACCATTCTGGGGAAGTATATCTTCTTGATGAGATCCTTCTGCGCCACGATAGAGGCTGCGCCCACGGTTATGGACGAGGAGAAGAATATCCAGGGTATCAGCGCCACGAAAAGATAGAGGTAATACCTTGGTATATCGTTGCGAAGTATCTTCGAGAAAACTATCGTGTAGACTATCAGCTGGAAAAGAGGGTTTATGAACGTCCACAGGAAGCCCAGGACAGAGCCCTTGTAGCGTCCTCTCAGGTCTTTCTTCACAAGGCTGAATATCATCTGCCTGTAATCGTAAAGCTCTTTGATCGTACTCATTTAATGCTCCTTGAAAGGCGCCTCGGATGGTGTTATCCGCCGTCAGCGCATAAAAATCCATAGTATCATTTAATTATATCACAAGCCGTTTTTGCTGTCAAGTAAAATACTGCTTATTCGGCGGTATAATGCAAAAAACGGACCTTTTCGGTCCGTTTTTGTCACTTATGGTATTTTCCGCCCTCCGCTATCTGGAATGCGCGGTAGATCTGCTCCAGCAGCATTACCCTTGCCAGCTGGTGGGGGAAGGTCATTTTGGACATGGAAAGCTTCAGGCTGCCCATGGACTTTATCCCGGGATCGAGGCCGTAGGAGCTGCCTATTATGAAGGTGACGGTGCTCTGACCGTTTACCCCTGCCTCTGTGATCTTCTCCGAGAGCTCGGGACTTGTCAGCTGCCTGCCCTCTATGCACATGGGGATTATCATGCCCTTTGCATAGCGCTTTATCTGCTCTGCCTCCTTTTTCAGCGCCGCAGCTATCTCCTTGTCGGAGGGATCATCGCCGAGGCGGCACTCGTCCAGCTCATGCAGCTCAAAGGTACAGTACCTTCCCAGCCGCTTTATGTACTCTGCGCAGGCGCTGCGGAGGTATTCCTCCTTCAGCCTGCCTATTACGATAAGATTGATATTCATCAGAAAACCACTGCTCCTCCCCTTGTCTCCACGGGAGCCACTCCCAGAAGGTAGTCGCGCCCTCTTGAATAGCGTTCAAGGCTGCGCTGCACCGTACTGTCGGCAGTCTGAGGACGGTTGTTGTCCTGACTGAGATGTCCCAGCAGGAAATGGGTAGTTCCCCGCTCTATGAGCCGCCCCACCTGCAATGCGCAGTCGTCGTTGGAAAGGTGGCCGTTCTGCGAGAGTATCCTCTCCTTCAGATAAAGGGGATAGGGACCCGTGCGCAGCATATTCTCGTCATAGTTGGCCTCGATGAGCACCATGCGGCAGCCCGTGAGCGCCTGATCCACCTCGGGCGTTACATGGCCCAGGTCCGTGCATACGGCGCAGTATTTGTCATCGGAGGTATGTATCCTGTAGCCGCAGCTCTGTATGGTGTCATGGGGCGTATCAAAGCAGCTGACCTCGCTGCCGCCGCAGCTTATGGTCTTGCCCGTGATATCTATGACATGGGAGGAAACGGCTATCCTGCCGCTGTCGCAGAGCCTTTGCAGGGTGCGCTTCTGACCGTATACGGGCATACCCGTCTTTTTGGTCAGCATAGCCAGTCCTGCGATATGATCCGAGTGCTCATGGGTAATGAACACTCCCTGCACTGCACTCAGGGGGATATTATTTGCCTCAAGAGCGGCGCACAGCCTCTTCATGCTGACTCCGCAGTCTATAAGTATCCCACCCTTTTCAGTTCCTATGAATGTGGAGTTGCCCTTGCTGGAGCTGAAAAGCGGATAAAGTCTTGCCATTGGATATTCTCCGTTCCGTTTATTTAGTTCACAATCAGAGTTTATTTATCTCCGTGCCCTGTCTTGTTTCCTTTATCTCGTAGCCCAGAGCTGCTATCTTGTCGCGGAGCTCGTCTGCAAGCGCGAAATTCTTGTCCTTGCGGGCTGCCTTGCGCTGCTCTGCCAGCTCCATGACCTCAGCAGGTATATCCGCAGAAGCTGCACCTGCATTTTCTGCAAGCTCCTTTGCATTGGCGATAAGGTCAAGTCCCAGCACCTCGTCAAACTTCGCAATAAGCGCCAGCTTTGTTGCGGCATTTGCCTTGGACTTCATAACGTCATATACCACGGTAATAGCCATGGCTGTGTTGATATCGTTGTCCAGAGCCTCCCTGAAAGCGGTCATAAGGCGGTCGTACTCAGCCCGGTCGATATCGCCGCTCTCCTTAGTGAGGGGAGCTATCTTCTCAATGAGCTTGTTGTAGGCAACTACTGCGTTGTCAAGGTTCTCCCATGTGAATACCAGGGACTTCCTGTAGTGGGACTGCAAGCAGAAGAAACGGTATACCACGGGCTTGTAGCCCTTTTCCTCCAGGAGAGAAACGGTGAGGAACTCGCCCTTGCTCTTGCTCATCTTGCCGCTGTTGGTGTTGAGATGGAGCACATGGAACCAGTAATTGCACCACTTATGGCCTAAATAAGCCTCGGACTGCGCTATCTCGTTGGTGTGGTGGGGGAAGGCGTTGTCGATGCCGCCGCAGTGTATATCCAGGTACTCGCCGTTGTTCTTCATGCTAATGCATGAGCACTCGATGTGCCAGCCGGGATAGCCTATGCCCCAGGGACTGTCCCATTTGAGCTCCTGATCGTCAAACTTGGACTTGGTAAACCAGAGCACGAAATCCGCCTTGTTGCGCTTGTTCTCGTCTGCCTCAACGCCCTCGCGGACGCCTACGGCAAGGTCCTCCTCGTTGAAGTCGTTGAAAACATAGTATTTCTCCAGCTTAGAGGTGTCGAAGTAGATGTTTCCGCCCGCCTCGTAAGCGTAGCCCTTGTCCATGAGCACGCTGATAACACGGATAAACTCGTCAATGTAGGTAGTTGCGGGAACAACGGTCTCCGGCTTCTTTATATTGAGCTTTTCGCAGTCGCCGAAGAAGGCGTCCGTGTAGAACTTCGCTATCTCCATGACAGTCTTGTGCTCGCGCTTTGCGCCCTTGAGCATCTTGTCGTCGCCTGTGTCACCGTCGCTGGTGAGGTGTCCCACATCGGTGATGTTCATGACGCGGTTAACGTCGTAGCCCTCAAAGCGGAGAGCCTTTTCCAGTATATCCTCCATGATGTAGCTGCGCAGATTGCCGATATGTGCGTAATGGTACACGGTAGGACCGCAGGTGTACATATTTACCCTGCCCTCCTCATGGGGCACGAACTCTTCCTTTTTGTGTGAAAGCGAATTGTATAACTGCATTTTTATTCCTCCTGTTTGAATTTGAAAGTTGTCTGTAAGGGCGCACAGTGTGCGCCCGCAGGTCTATTGCGAATTTATCGGGCGGATAATATCCGCCACTGCAAAGCTAACGGCTTTCGGGACGCCGTCCCCTGCATATCAGAATTCCCATATCTCGGGCGGCGGGTTCTTTATCTTCAGCTTTGAGAAGTACCCCAGCATTACCAGAAACTCGGGTATCAGCCTAAGTCCGTCGCGGTAATAGGCGCCCATGCGCTCCTTATCGTCCGCGATTCCTCTGTAGCTTTTGGGACATGAGAAGGTCCACTCGGCGGTGATACTGTCGAAGCTGAGCCTGAAGAAGCCCGAGGGATTCTCCTCTCCGACCGCTTCAAGAAGGGCTATATGGTCGCCCGCAGTCTCCGCAGCGGCCGCATAGGCGGTACTGCCGTCAAGACTCACCGCTCCGAGAAAACGGCTGTCGGCCTTCATGGCCTCGTCAAAAGCCTCGTCCGAGGGATATTTCAATATATTCATTTCTGCCCTCCTTTAATATCATACGAAATAACAAAAGCCTCCGAGGGTATACCTCGGAGGCGCATATGCTCGTTTCCACTCCGTCTTGAACTCGTCTTATCCTTAACGCGGACGATACGCCGCGGGATACACACGCATACACGCTTCCCCCACGGAGCTGACAGCCGCACTTCACTTATCCCGACCGTGTGCTCGCACCGACCGCACACTCTCTGAAGATCCGCAGAAAAGCTACTCTGACTGCTATGCCTTTTAAATATCATAACTAAGAATAATTATATACCATTGTATGGCGTTTTGTCAAGGCTATTGGTCAAACTGCAAATATGAACAAATTGTAAACATTTCTGCCTGCCCTTGACTTTACTGCGGTAAAAGTTATATACTATGTTTAGCACTCTAAGAGATAGAGTGCTAATTCTACTACGGAGATGTTACAAATGGAAACCAAACAGTTCAAAGCAGAGTCCAAAAGACTTCTCGATATGATGATCCACTCGATCTATACTCACAAGGAGATATTCCTCCGCGAGCTTATCTCTAACGCCAGCGACGCTATTGACAAGCTTTACTTCAGATCCCTTACCGATGATCAGGTCGGCCTGAACAAGGACGACTTCGCTATATGGATATCCGCCGACAAGGACAGCCGTACCCTGAAGATCACCGATAACGGTATCGGCATGACCGCAGAGGAGCTTGAAAACAACCTGGGTACTATCGCAAACAGCGGCTCATTCAAGTTCAAGAACGAGAACAAGCTGGAGGAGGACAACCAGATAATCGGCCAGTTCGGTGTGGGCTTCTACTCGGCGTTCATGGTAGCCAAGAAGGTCACCGTTATCTCAAAGGCCTACGGCAGCGACAAGGCCTATCAGTGGGAGTCCGAGGGCGTTGACGGCTACACCATTACCGAAGCCGACAAGAAGTCCGCAGGTACCGAGATAATCCTGGAAATGCTTGACGACACCGACGACGAGAACTACAGCGAGTTCCTCGACCAGTACAGGATAAAGTCCCTCATTTCCAAGTATTCCGATTATATCCGCTTCCCCATCAAGATGGAGGTATCACACAGCCGTCCCAAGGAGCAGTCCGAGGAGGACAAGGCTGCAAACAAGCCCCTTGAATACGAGGACTACATCGAGGTGGAGACCCTCAACAGCATGGTTCCCCTGTGGAAGAAGAACAGGAACGAGCTCAAGGAGGAGGACTACAAGCACTTCTACACCGAGAAGTTCTTCGATTACAACGAGCCCCTGAAGTATTCTCACATCAGCAACGAGATGCCTTCATACAACGCTCTGCTCTATATCCCCTCAAAGGCTCCCTTTGACTACTACTCAAAGGAGTACGAAAAGGGACTCCAGCTCTACTCAAACGGCGTCCTCATCATGGACAAGTGCGCAGACCTGCTCCCCGATTATTTCAGCTTCGTGAAGGGCCTTGTTGACAGCGAGGATCTGTCGCTGAATATCTCCCGTGAGATGCTCCAGCACGACAGACAGCTGAAGGTCATCGCAAAGAGCATTGAAAAGACCATAAGCAACGAGCTGAAGAAAATGCTCAAAAACGAGCGTGAGAAGTACGAGGAGTTCTGGAAGGCCTTCGGCTTGCAGCTGAAATACGGTATCTACAGCGACTTCGGAATGAACAAGGAGAAGCTCCAGGATCTTCTCATGTTCACCTCGTCAAACGAGCAGAAGCTGGTAACTCTTGACGAGTACGTTACAGCTATGCGCGAGGATCAGAAGTACATCTACTACGCAACAGGCGAGAGCGCTGCCCGTATCGAGCAGCTCCCCCAGACAGAGCTGGTAAAGGACAACGGCTTCGAGATACTCTATCTTACAGATAATATCGACGAATTCGCAATAAAGTCCATAATGAAGTACAAGGACAAGGAGTTCAAGTCGGTATCCGCCGACGACCTCGGTCTTGACACTCCCGAAAAGAAGGAGGAGCTCAAGGCAAAGGAGGAGGAGAGCGCAGATCTGCTCAAGGAGCTCCAGGAAGCTCTGAACGGCAAGGTAACAAAGGTTGCCCTCTCACAGAGACTGAAATCCCACCCTGTATGCCTCACCAGCGAGGGCGAGATATCACTGGAAATGGAAAAGGTGCTCAACTCCATGCCCACCGACCAGAAGGTACACGCACAGCGCGTTCTCGAGATCAATCCCGACCATGAGATATTCGGCAAACTCAAGTCACTCAGCGACAGCGGCGACAAGGAAAAGCTGGGCAAATACGCAGCTCTCCTCTACGATCAGGCTCTCCTCATCGAGGGCATGAGCATTGAGAATCCCGTAGAGTTCTCAAACCTCATCTGCGAGCTCATGTAAGCAGACGTCATATGAAATTAAATTCCCCCTTTGCAGTAAAACCGCAAAGGGGGATGTTTTTATATATTCAGTTGTAAAAATGATTATCTCCAGATGAAGCAGCGATTACTGATATAATCCATCAGTATCTGAAGATCCTGAGAATCTATGTTGCCGTTGAGGTTAAGGTCAGCTCTTCTGCGACCTGCATCATTTATGTGTGCAGTTCTGTCCTCGGCGAGAAATCTGAATAAAACCATCTGGTCAGCGATATCTACAGAACCGTCATCTGTAACATCGCCCCAGTTTACATAGAGGCTGTTGATACGGCCCAGATCATAACGTGAGATGAGAACATGGTCGAATGTATTTATAACACCGTCGCCGTTAACGTCTGCTGCGATAAGGTTGATGTTGTCTGCACCCAGTCCTGAGCCCAGTTCACCGTGAACATAATCGTATACTGTATAAGCATCGTTCATGTCAACGTCACCGTCATTATCAGCGTCGCCGTACAGATCATTCTGTGCAACAACGTTAGTAACATAGTATTCAAGAGTAAGCTGTGCGTCAGCCTGTGTGATAACGCCGTCAGCGTCTACATCTGCACGGATCTTATCAGCACTGCTTAAATTTGCTCCGTTGTTCTGAGCTGCTCTGAGGATCAGTGTAGCGTCCCAGGCTGAGATCTGCTTGTTATGATCCAGATCGCCAAAGAAGAACTTGGGATCGTCGTAGCCGGCGGGAGCTGCATTTGCTGTAAGTGAACCTGCCATAGGGATTGCTGCGATAGCAGCTGTTGCGAGAATTGCTGTGATCTTTTTCATTGCCTTTTTCATTTTTATTCATTTCCTTTATTGTGTTTTGTAGTATAGTGTTGAGAGTGCGCAATCTCTGCTTTGGATTATACATCACAACTCACATTTTGGGATAAATGTTGCACATGGTTAACTGAATTTTGTGCATAAAGTCAAAACAAGCAGGAACTTGTTGTGAAAACTGCTGCAACAGCAGAATATTCTTTTTACGTTATTTTGGTAATTATTTACATAAGGCCGACAATACAATAAACAAGGTTGCATTAAAAATATAATTTTCCTTCATAGGACAGTGGTATTGCCCCGAAATATCAGCAAAAAAGCGGCACACCCAAGTGTACCGCTCATATGTCATTATTCCTTGCGCTTCAGAGTCCTCCTTACCACGGCCTTCAGTCTCTCGCAGGTGTCCTGCGGAAAGTCGGTGATGAACTTTATTGCCTGCTCGTGAGCTGCTTCGTCCGAAAGCTTCAGGAAGTTATGGAAGAAGGTGTACACCTCATTGAAGGTGCCGAATATCTGGTCTACGGCCTTCTCTCCGTCGGGAGTGAGCACAACGCTGTTGCAGAAGTCCTCGTAAACATACCCGCAGTTTGCCAGACAGCGCAGCATTTTGCTCACGCTTGGGCGGGATACTCCCAGGTGTCGGGATATGTTGACGCAGCGTACATACTCCTCGGTTTCGGTCAGCTCCTTTATTGCTACCAGGTATCTTACCTGGCCGGGACAGTGTTTCATATAGTGCTCCTTTCGATGTCAGATCTGTTGTCTGTTTTGATTTCAGTTTATTTGTCTGAGTCTATCAGGTGCCAGTAGCCCTTGAGGTAAACGGCTCCCGATATGATAGTGAGAATAGTTGATATCCATATAAGAACGGGAACGAGGATATTATCCACGGCGTTCCTGAACGCCTCGGGGAAGTCTATGCTCAGATCAGAGCATAGGAACAGCCAGAATAGTATGGCCACTACAGCCACCATGGTAAAGGCTGTTTTCAGCTTGCCCCAGATGCCTGCGGCAACGACCACGCCGCTGTTTGCGGCAAGAAGTCTCAGTCCCGAGACCATGAACTCTCTTGCTGTTATGATTATAAGGGGAATGGCGCTCATGTTCACCTCTTTCAGCTCCACAAAGACGCTGAGAGCGGCTATTACAAGCACCTTATCAGCCAGAGGATCAAGGAATTTGCCGAAATTCGTTACCAGGTTCCGTGCCCTTGCGATCTTTCCGTCCAGTGCGTCCGTTATGGAGGCTGCACCGAATATCACCAGCGCTATGGCATAGTGGAAGGGGATGTCAACATACATGAAGAACAGGAAAAACGGAATCAGTACGACTCTCAGCAGAGTAAGTTTATTTGGCAGGTTCATTGACTTATCACCTCTCCTATCAGGTCGTAATCAAGGGTGTCGGTGATCCTTATTGTGACATAATCACCGATCTCCAGCGGCTTTTCCGACGTAAAGAATACCTTTCCGTCTATATCGGGAGCGTCGTTTGATGTTCTTCCGAACCAGCATTCGCCGAATCTGTCGAAGCCCTCCACAACAGCGGTGAGCTCCGCTCCCATGAGCTTTTCGTTATTCTCGCAGCTTATTAGCATCTGCTGATCCATGATAATATCGGCGCGGTGAGCCGCTGTCTCCTCGTCGATCTGGTCGGGGAAGCTGTAGGCCTTTGTGCCCTCCTCGCGGGAATATGCAAAGCAGCCCAGCCTGTCGAAGCGTACCCTCCTGACGAACTCCGCCAGCTCCTCGAACTGCTCCACGGTCTCGCCGGGGAAGCCTGTGATAAGGGTGGTCCTGAGTATAACTCCCGGTATCTTCTCGCGGATATGGGCGAACAGCGCTTCAAGCTTCTCCGTATCGCCCCAGCGGTTCATGCGGCTGAGGATATCGCCGTTGCAGTGCTGTATGGGTATCTCAAGGTACTTCACCAGCTTTTCCTCTCTTGCGATAACGTCGAGCAGCTCGTCGGTAATGCGCTCGGGATAGCAGTAAAGGGTGCGTATCCAGCGGAGGCCGTCTATTTTGCAGAGCTCTGTGAGAAGCTCCGCCAGCTTTGGCTCGCCGTAGAGGTCGCTGCCGTACTGTGCAGTATCCTGAGCTATGACTACCAGCTCGGTCACGCCGTTTTCCGCAAGATAACGCGCCTCGGAGAGCACGTCCTCCATGGGTACGCTGCGGAATTTGCCCCTTATCATGGGGATAGCGCAGTAGGTGCAGCAGTTTGAGCAGCCCTCGGCTACCTTCAGATATGTGAAGAATGGCAGAGTGGATATCAGTCTGCCGCCGCTGAGCTCCGCGTCAAGCTTGGGCGAGAAGTGTATTACTCTCTCGTCCGCCATGACTCTGTCCAGTATATCTACTATGTCCTTGGTATCGCCTATGCCGATAACGGCGTCGGCCTCGGGGAACTGCTCGGCAGTCTCCTCCTTGTATCTTTCCACAAGGCAGCCCGTAACGATTATCTTTTTAAGGGTGCCCTCCTCCTTGAGCTTTCCCAGCTCGAGTATGGTCTCTATAGCCTCCTCCTTTGCCGACTTTATGAAGCCGCAGGTGTTGACTACAGCCACATCGGCAAGTCCGGGCTCGGTCACCAGCTTGTAGC
Organism: uncultured Ruminococcus sp.; assembly: GCF_947301925.1. Taxonomy (GTDB): domain Bacteria; phylum Bacillota; class Clostridia; order Oscillospirales; family Ruminococcaceae; genus Ruminococcus. The sequence continues at coordinate 160,434 of NZ_CAMYUE010000004.1, read as the reverse complement.
CGTGGCTTTTCAGCTTGTAGAGCATACGCTCGGAATCAACAAGGTTCTTTGAACAGCCAAGAGAAACCATTCCCACCTTGATAGCCATATCAGTTTTCCTCCTCAATATCATCTGCGTTCCCGAAGTATTCCTTCACGGCGCGGTTTATCTCTGTATAATCATAGCCGTACCGCACAAGAGCGCTTTTGACCTTTTCTATGGATCTTCTGTCCTCACTGTCTGTCAGATATCTTGAATGCTTTGTGCGCAGGAGCTCCGCAAGGTTTTCCGCAAATACGTCCTCATAGGGCGCAAGTGCGTCCTCGGCCATGAAGCGGCTTATGCCCTTCTGCATCAGCTCCCTCAGCGAGCGCCTGAAGCCGTAGTGCTTTGACTCCACCAGCTTTCTCGCCATGCGCTCGGCATATCTTTCGTCGTCTATGAAGCCGTGCTCCGTCAGTCTTTTCATGACCGCGGTGCACAGGGGCTCGCTCTTGTAGTTGTCGATGAGCTTCTTCAGCATTTCCGAGTAGGTATAGTCCCTGTAGTCCAGCAGATACAGCGCACGCTGATAGGCTCTGCGGAAGTTGGAGGCATATATTATCCTTCTCAGGGTATCGCGGTCGGTGTCCATGCCGGGAGTTATGCCGAAATCGGCGATAATATCCGCATGGAGATAGAGCTTCCGCCCGTCGTCCAGCTCGGCCTCGAAGGTCGAGCCCTTATATCGTTTGACAGAGGTTATCTTCATTATTCCTCGGCGGGAGTGAATTCCTCAAAGTTCTCGTCGAAGCTTGCAAGAACATCTTCGTTCTCTGCCTCTCCGCCGCCGGCTTCAGCTGCTGCGGGAGCGGCCGCTGCCTTATCCTTCTTTCCCTTTTTGGGAGCAGCCTCGGCAAGCTCGTCCCTGCGGGCAAGTATCTGCTCCTCGATCTCCTTCATGAGAGCCTCGTCGTTCTGAAGGAGCTCCTTGACGTTGTCGCGTCCCTGTCCCAGCTTCTGATCCTTGTAGCTGAACCATGAGCCGCCCTTCTTGATGATGTCAAGATCAACGGCAAGATCAAGCACCTCGCCTGTACGGGAGATACCGCTGCCGTACATAAGGTCGAATTCGCACTCCTTGAAGGGAGGCGCCACCTTGTTCTTTACTATCTTGCAGCGTGTGCAGGCGCCTATAACGTCAGTGCCCGACTTTATCACCTCGCCCTTTCTCACCTCGATACGCACCGATGAATAGAACTTCAGAGCGCGTCCGCCGGGAGTGGTCTCGGGATTGCCGTACATAACGCCGATCTTCTCACGGATCTGGTTGATGAATATAGCCACGCAGTTTGACTTTGATATAGCTGCGGTCAGCTTTCTCATAGCCTGTGACATAAGTCTTGCCAGCTGTCCCACATGGAGATCGCCCATTTCGCCGTCGATCTCGGCACGGGTAGTCATAGCAGCGATAGAGTCCAGTACAATAACGTCGATAGCGCCCGAGCGTATAAGAGCCTCTGCTATTTCCAGAGCCTGCTCGCCGCTGTCGGGCTGCGATACCAGAAGGTCGTCGGTGTTTACGCCGAGAGCCTTTGCGTATACGGGGTCGAGAGCGTGCTCAACGTCGATGAATGCGGCCTCGCCGCCTGCCTTCTGAGCCTGGGCCACGATGGACAGTGCAACGGTGGTCTTACCGGAGCTCTCGGGACCGTATATCTCCACGATACGTCCTCTGGGGACGCCGCCTATTCCCAGCGCCATATCCAGCGTCATGGAGCCTGTGGGTATAGCGTCGACGTTAAGGGTCTTGGTCTGACCCAGACGCATTACAGCTCCTGCGCCGTACTTTTTTTCTATCTGCTTGAGAGCACCTTCAAGGGCGGTCTTCTTGTCCTCCTTGGTGGTAACTCTTACAACAGTCGGCTTTTTAGCAAGTTCCTTCTTTGCCATTGGTTTTTCCTCCATATTGTATTATACTGTATTTACCTTTAAATATCCTGAATAAGATTCGTAATTCCCGATCAACGATCCTTTTTTACAGCGGCTGCTGTTCTTATTATACCGCCGCCGTCCCGTCTCAGCTCCACATCGGTGAAGCCGTTATCCTCAAGGATCCTCTTTACGTCACCGTGCTGTCCCATGCCGAATTCATAGGCTATGAAGCCGCCTTCCCTCAGCGAGGGCTTCCACAGCTCCGTAAGTGCGCGGTAGAAGTCAAGGCCGTCATCGCCGCCGAAAAGCGCCTCGGCAGGCTCGTGTCTCACCTCTGTCATGAGCTCGCTCATATCCTGCGACGTAAGGTAGGGGGGATTGCTCACGAGGATATCAAGTCCCCTTATCTCACGGGCGGAGTCCTCATTCAGCACGTCTCCCTGTATTATACGGATATCGCAGCCGTTGAGCTGCGCGTTCTGTCTCAGGTACGTCAGCGCCTTATCCGAAAGCTCCACCGCATACACCTCGGCGGCGGGGAGCTCCTTTTTCAGAGCCACGGCTATACAGCCGCTGCCGCTGCACAGATCGGCTATTTTAGGTGCTGTCATCTTCTCCCTGCGGCAGATATCAATCACCTGCTCCACAAGGGTCTCGGTATCGGGACGGGGTATGAGTACGCCCTCTCCCACCTTGAAATTGCAGCCCCAGAACTCCCACTGTCCCAGCAGATACTGAAGGGGATAGCCCTCCGAGCGCCTCTGCGCAAGGGAGAGTATCTCCTGCGCCTTGTCATCGGGGACGGGAAGCATCGGTGCGAACATGGGGTTGCGCTCTCCCAGAAGGTCCTGAAAGATGCAGCCCGTATCGAATTCGGCAGTCTCCTCATCACGCTGTGCGATGAGTTCCCTGCACTGTGTGAAAAGCTCCCTGCGGCTTACCACCTGTCCTCCTCCTTGTCCTCGGGGATACAGGGCTTCATGGCCGCAATGGCTATCTCTATCATGCTGTCGTCGGGCTCGCGGGTGGTTATGCGCTGCATGGCCAGTCCGGGAGCGGACAGTATCCTTGTGAAAAGGTTATCGTTGTTTCCTGCAAGTCTTATGCACTCGTATGACAGTCCCACCACTACGGGGAGGAGCGCCAGCGAGGCAACTATGCGCTGCCATGTTACCGTAAAGGGCACAAGGCACATTACAAGTATGCTGATTATCAGGACTATGAATATGAAGCTGGTGCCGCAGCGCTTATGGAAGCGCGTCTGCCTGCGGACATTCTCCACTGTGAGGGGAAGCTCCGCCTCATGGCAGGCAATGGTCTTATGCTCCGCACCGTGGTACATATACTGCCTGCGTATATCCTTGGTCAGGCTGACCAGGTACATATACAGCACGAAAAGCACTATCTTGACTATGCCCTCCAGCAGGGAGCGCAGTATGCGGTGCTCCTTGACGGCCGGGATAAGTCCCACCAGCCACTTGGGCAGGAACACGAAAAGTCCGATAGCGATGGCGACTCCCACGAATATGCCGATATACATGAATATATCGAAGGCAGAGCCCTCCTTTTTCTTGCTTGCGGCAGCATCGGCTCCCTCAGCATCGGCTGTAACGGCCTCCGCCGCCTCAGTGACCGCCTCAGCGGCAGTTTCCGTACCGGCCTTCTTTTTGTCCTTCTTGTCCTTTTCTTCCTCCTCGTCCTCGGGTATCTGCTTTTCCGCAGACTTCATCATATATTTGTAGCCCTTGACCAGTGATGTAACGAAATTGGTGCAGCCTCTCACCAGAGGAGTCTTTTTGTACCACGGAGCGTTCTTTCCGTTGTTCTCCTCCCATGTTTCAAGGTCTATGGTGCCGTCGGGGAGCCTGCAGGCCATTGCGCCCGTGGTAGGTCCCAGCATCATTATGCCCTCGATAAGAGCCTGTCCGCCTATCTTTGATTTGAATTTTTCCTGTGATGTGTTGTTCTTTCCCATTTTTTCACCTTGTCGGTCTGTCTATGATATACGCCTACTGCTTTACGGCAGGCAGGGTTATGGTGACCTTTGTACCCTTGCCCTCGCCCTCGCTGTCTATATCCAGCGAGCCGCCGTGCATACTGATTATTTCGTCTGCAACGGCAAGACCTATGCCGGAGCCGCGGCGCGTGTGGTTAGCCTTGTAGAATTTCGTCTTTACCTTGGCAAGGTCGGTCTGCTTTATGCCGCAGCCCGTATCCTTCACGGAAACTATGACGTTCCCGCCCTTTTCGTAAGCCTTTATGGTGACCGTATCCCCGTCCGAGGAATACTTCACCGCGTTGTCTATAACATTGATGAAGACCTGTCTGATGCGGTTCTTGTCTCCGTATACGAAGGGCAGCATCTCCGGCTCATCGTAGATTATCTCCTTGTTCTCGCGCCTTGCCTTGTCGCTGTATATGAGCACGGCGTCGCCCAGCTCCGCAAGAATGTCCATATTGGCATTCTGAAGAGTGAAATGGCCGTTCTGCATACGGGAGAAGTCAAGGAGCTCCTCAACCATCTGTGAAAGACGCTCGGTCTCGTTGACAATAACGCCTACGCCCTTCTTCATGGTGTCGGGACTGCCTCCGCCGTCTATCATGAGGGTCTCCGCCCAGCCCTTGATTGCAGTGAGAGGAGTTCTAAGCTCATGGGACACAGAGGAGATGAATTCGTTCTTCATGGCCTCGGCGGTGGAGAGCTCGTCCGCCATATTGTTTATAGCGGTGCAGAGGTCGCCTATCTCGTCGTCGCTGTCGTTGTCGATACGGGTGGTAAAGTCGCCCATGGCGTACTTCCTGGCGATACCGCTTATCTGCCTTATGGGGCGGACGATGGAGCCTGCGAAGTAAAGTCCCGTTATGACGATGATGAGTATGATTATAAGGCATACTATGGTAACAGCCGCCGTATAGCTCTTGATGGTATTGTCTATCTCCGTAAGGGAGGTGACCATTCTTACCGCGCTGTAATCGTTGCTCATGGAGTTTATGGGCACCGACACTGCCAGCACCTTTTCGCCGCCGCCCAGCCTGTACACATGGGAGCCCTCGTTCTTTTCAAGAGCCTCCTGATAGTCGGGCATGGGGTCGTTCTCGTCGGGTGAGAATCCCGAGGAGGTAAGCACCACGCGGCCTTTTGAGTTTATGGCCATCAGCTCTATCTTGTCCTTCTCGTTGAAGTTCTCGAGGGTGTTCCTCATCTCAGCGGAGAAGTTGGCGGAGCTGTCCTGGGAATGCATACTCAGCACGCTGGTGACAGCGTTTATCTTGGACACCAGGTACTGCTTTGCAGAGCTGTAGAAATAGTTCTGTATCGCATAGACTATGGCCATATCTATTACAAGCAGCGCCAGCACGACAACGCCCAGATTGTTGAATATCCAGCGCTTTGTGATACTCTTTTTAGCCATTACTGCATATCATTCCATTTATAGCCGTAGCCCCAGATAGTAATGATGTACTTGGGGTTTGAGGGCTCTTCCTCTATTTTCATGCGGATACGTCTGATATTGACATCGACGATCTTATCGTCGCCGTAGTAGCTCTCGCCCCATATATGGTTGAGTATGCTTGCGCGGTCGAGGGCTGTGTTCTTGTTGTTCATGAAGAACTCAAGTATCTGGTATTCCACCTGCGTCAGCTCGATGGGCTCGCCGTTTTTGGTGACGGTGCGGCTCTTGAGGTTCAGAACGAAGGGGCCGCTCTCGATGACGGACTGCTTCTCGTTCTTGATGAAGCTCATGCACACACGGCGGTAGATAGCGTCCACGCGGGCGGTGAGCTCCGAGGGCGAGAAGGGCTTGGTGATATAGTCGTCGGCGCCTATCATAAGGCCGCTGACCTTGTCCATCTCCTGAGTCCTTGCGGTGAGCATTATGATGCCGATGGTAGAGCTTTTCTCGCGTATCTTCTTGCATACGGTAAAGCCGTCTATGCCGGGCATCATTATATCCAGCAGGACGATATCGAAGTTGCCGTGCTCGGCCTCGAAGGTCTTGAGCGCTGCCTCTCCGCAGTTGACGTCCACAACGTCGTAGCCTGCTCTCTTGAGGTTTATGACCACGAATTCGCGGATAGTGTCCTCGTCCTCGCATATGAGTATACGTTTCATCTGGTTCCACTCCTTTATTTGTGAGTTTCCTGTTATATCCACAGCCTTGCGGCTGACGTTCAGTCTCTGTATCTGAATCCTGCTGCGACGTCCCCTGCGCTTATGGAGAGCCCGTCCCCGGCGTTATCGGGATCCGGCGGGACAAAGGCGAGATAGGAGGATTCTCCCTTGGTGTGCATAAGCATATAGCCGCCTGTCAGCCTGTCCTCACGGGAGGGCTGATCCTCGGCGCAGAATATGCGCAGGAGCTCCCTGCCCATGCCGTTTTCGCCGTAGGTGCAGAATACTATCTCATCGTTTACGATATCGCGCCTTACGGTGACCTTTCCCTCCCACTTCTCGGGGAACAGGAAGATATATCCGTCGTTGACGCTGTAATAGGAAGTATAGTGCTTCTCCAGCATATAGGAATCGTTTATCTTCATCCAGTCTGTGAGCCTCAGCTGTGAGGACTCCTCCGACACCTCATAGCCCGGAGCTATGACCTGTACCGGTATCTCGGGACTTCCGTCCCTGTCAACGTCAAAGCAGGTACAGCCTGCGGGGCGTATGGTGGCCTCGGACTCTCCCGGAGCGCCGAAGACCTTCTTCATGGCTCCGCTGTCCATATATACCACATCGGTCTGTATGGAGCCCGTACCCGATACGGCGTCGATATACAGTCCCGTACCGTTGCTGCCCACTCTGCCGTAGCTTATATTGTCAAACTCGGTAAACGCAGCGCTCAGAGGCTGAACCACCTTGTGGTATTCCCCGTTGGCGTACACCTTATAGGCCTCCGCCACAGCGTCCTCGCCTCCCGAGGCGCCTGTGAGCCTGAGAAACTCCAGCTCGCCGTCCATATCCAGGTCCATTACGTCGATAAAGGCGTATGAAGCTGAAAAAGTGGGCTCCTGCAGCACTCCGTCCACATAGTTGTATATGGTGACGTTCTTCTCGGAACGGTTCACCATGCTGGTGCCGATGATGAGGTTGATCCTGTCGCTGGCGCCCAGCTTTGAGATCATGACCTTTTCTATCTCGCTGCCCTCGGCGGCCGTATCGAACACCGACTGCCAGCTTTCGCCGTTCTTGTCGAGAATATTGATCCTGAGCGGGTTCTCATCGGCGGCGTGATTGTTCCTCTCGTAGAACACCAGCGCCTCGTTGCCGCCGTCGCCGTCGATATCCTCGATTATGAAGGCCGAGAGATATTTTCCCGACTTGGGGTATTTAAGGCTTATAGAGCCGCCCAGCGAGTCGGTAAGAGCAGTATATATCTGTTCCTGCTCGAGGCTGAGCTTCGGCGGAGCCATCAGTGTATCTATGGTGGCGCCGAAGGTGCAGCCCGTAAGCGCAGCCCCCGCGGAGAGGGCTGTGAAAAAAGCTGATATTTTTTTCATATCCGTAAGCTTCAGCCGCGGTCGGCGAGCCTGATGTATTCCTTTTCCTTTGCGATAGCCTTGTAAGCGGGACGGATTATCCTTCCGCCCGTGAGTATCTCCTCCATGCGGTGAGCCGCCCAGCCTGCCATACGCGCAACGGCGAACAGAGGTGTGAAGAGCTCGTCGGGTATGCCCAGCATCCTGTAAACAAGTCCCGAATACATATCCACATTGGCGCACATGGTCTTGGTGCTGCCCTTCATTTCCAGGAATATCTCGGGAGTAAGCTTCTCTATGGTCTCGAGGAGGCGGAACTCGGCCTCTATCTCCCTGCCCTTAGCCAGCTCGAAGGCCTTCTTTTTCAGTATGACCGCACGGGGGTCGGAGATGGTATATACCGCATGGCCCATGCCGTAAATAAGACCCGAATGGTCGTTTGTCTCCTTGCGGAGGGTCTTGCGCATATAGTCCGCGACCTCGCCCTCGTTCTCCCAGTTCTTTATGTGCTCCTTGAAGTCGTCAAGCATATGTATCACCTGGAGGTTGGCGCCGCCGTGGCGGGGACCCTTCAGCGAGCATATAGCCGATGAGTATGCGGAATAGGGATCCGTGCCCGAGGAAGTCAGCACTCGGCAGGTAAAGGTGGAGTTGTTTCCGCCGCCGTGCTCTGCCTGGAGCATGAGCAGGCGGTCAAGCATCTGTGCCTCTGCCTTGGTGTACTTCCTGTCGGGACGCAGCAGCGAGAGTATGCACTGGGCGGTGTTCTCCTCATAGTTTATGGGGTGCATTATCATGCTCTGGTTGTCGAATACCCTGCGCTTTACCTGATAGGCGTTTGCCATGATGACGGGCATTTTTGCGATAAGGCTGACGGCTGTGCGCATCTCGTTCTCAAGTCCCTTGTTCTCGCACTCGTCGTCATAGGAATACAGAGCCAGCACGGAACGGGCCAGCTTGTTCATGATATTCTTTGACGGAGCTTTGAGTATCATATCCTCAACGAAGCCGTTGGGGAGGTCTCTTTTTACTGAGATATAGGAGCTGAAGGTCTTGAGCTCCTTTTCGTCGGGGAGATGCCCGAAGAGCAGCAGGAAGGCTGTCTCCTCATAGCCGTAGCGGTCGTCCGCCTCAACGTTCTCCACCATATCGTTTATATTATATCCTCTGTATATGAGCTGTCCGGGGATAGGCTCCCTTTCGCCCTCGTTCATGACGTATCCGTGTACGTTGCAGATATTGGTTATACCTGCCATAACGCCTGTGCCGTCGCTGTTGCGAAGTCCTCTCTTGACATGATATTTTTCGTAAAGCGAGGTATCTATTGCGGTATCATCCGCAAGTCTCCCGCATAAATCTGTAATATTGGCGCCTGAAATGTATGACGGCATCATGATCACACTCCTAAAACATATTCATTATTAATTATACACCATATTCCGTTTAATGTCAAATGTTATTTACAATATAAAGAGGACTCGCAAAACAAATGTTCTTGTATATTGTGCCGAAAGGAGAAGCATATGAAAAGATCGATACTCACCGCATTGCTGCTTATCGCCTCAATAGCCCTTATCCCTGCCCTGCCCGCGGTCACGGGGAAAGGCTCCGCAGACAGCGGCGCAAATACCTGTACACAGCCTTTGCCGCACAGCATAAGCAGCGAAAAAAAGTCCGGTTACACCGCCCTTTCGCAGAAGCCCTACAAGGTGCTCGACACGGACAGCGGACAGGTCACGGAGGTGCCCGTCCGCGATTACGTCATCGGAGCAGTCTGCGCGGAGATGCCCGCCTCCTTCGGGGAGGAAGCTCTGAAGGCTCAGGCCGTGGCTGCCCATACCTACGCCGAAAGGCAGCGGCTGCGCTCGGAGGAATCCCCCGACCCCGGCCTGAAGGGCGCCGATTTCTCCGACGATACCTCCAGATATCAGGGCTTTTTCACAAAGGAGGAGATAAAGCAGGCCTTCGGCGACAGATTTGAAAGAGACTACGCAAAGGTGGCCTCCGCCGTAGACGATGTCCTCCCCTACATCATCACCTACGGCGACGAGCCTATTATCGCCGCATTCCACTCCATGTCCCCCGGCTTCACCGAAAGCGCCGAGAACGCCTGGGGAGCTCCTGTGGACTATCTCGTGGAGGTGGACAGCCGCTCCGACCTTACCGCCCCCCATTTCCGCGATGAGAAGCGCTTCACGGCGGCGGAGCTGAAAGCCGCTCTTGAAGCGGCTTTCAACGCTGCGGTCCCCGGGGAGGATATGTCGGAATGGCTGAAAATACTCACGGTATCCGACTCGGGCACGGTGCTGAAAGCTTCCGTCGGGGACCGCAGCGTCACGGGAGGTCAGGTGCGAGACGCACTTGACCTCCGCTCCGCCGCCTTCGATATCAGGTATGAGGGCGGAGAGGCGGTGGTTACCACAAAGGGCTTCGGCCACGGAGTGGGAATGAGCCAGTACGGCGCCGACGCAATGGCGGCGGAAGGCAGCAGCTGGCGCGATATACTCGCCCATTACTACCCCGGCTGCACCGTGACCGAAAGCTAATACCGCAATAAAAGCTGTTCATTTATTGCCCTTTTCCATCAATCCGTATTGACATAATCATAACGATTTGTTATAATAACTCTGTACCGCTTCTTGCGGCTGAGATATAAGAAACAAAACAAAAAGGACTAAAGGAGACTGTGTCCGTCACGGTAACGGATAAGGATTATGAACAAAAACAGAGACCTGTACAAAAGATTTGTCACCTTTATCTCCAGTATGTTCCTGCTCGCCATGATAACGGGCATATTCGCCTTCGTATGGTACAGGAACTACAGCGAGGAGATAATCCTGCCCTACTACAGGCGCGGAAACTGGGTGCTCATTGCGATCTACTGCCTGCTGGTATGGCTGTTTTTCAGAGCCTACGGCGGCTTCAAGCTGGGCTATCTGAAAAAGACGGATATGCTGTATTCGCAGATGATATCCATGATATGCGTGAATACGGTATCCTATTTTCTCATCAGCCTTATCGGACGCCATTTCATGGCGGTTTCCCCGATAATCGTAATGTCCTGCGCGGATATGGGCGTCATCGCCCTGTGGACCCTGCTTGCAGGAAAGCTTTACTTCATGATATACCCGCCGAGAAAGCTGGTAATAATCTACGGAAGCCATCAGGCGGCGGCTCTGGTGCTGAAAATGAGCCAGCGCGTGGACAAGTACATGATATGCGAGTCTATCAGCATAGACGAGCCTGCGGAGAAGATACGCGAGCTCATCATGAAATACGAGGGCGCTATCGTCTGCGATATCCCCGCCGAGCAGAGAAACGACTACCTGAAATTCTGCTTCGAGCACTCGAAACGCGCGTATATTGCCCCGAAGATATCAGATATTATAATAAGAGGAGCCGACGATATACGCCTTTTCGACACTCCCCTCATGCTGTGCCGCAACTACGGTCTGGATTTCGAGCAGCAGCTCATCAAGCGCACCTTCGACATCATTTTCTCACTGATAGCGCTGATACCTGCCGCACCCTTCATGATAATAGCGGCTATAGCGGTGAAGCTCTACGACCGCGGACCCGTTTTCTACAAGCAGAAGCGCCTTACCCTCAACGGCAGGGAGTTCTACGTATACAAGTTCCGCAGCATGATAGTTGACGCGGAAAAGGACGGCAAGGCGCGTCTCGCCACCGAGGAGGACGAACGCATAACTCCCGTGGGAAAGATACTGAGAAAGTTCAGGGTGGACGAATTTCCACAGCTCCTCAACATTCTCAAGGGCGATATGTCCGTAGTAGGACCGCGCCCCGAGCGCCCCGAGCTTACCGAGGAGTACAAGAAGGAAATGCCGGAATTCGGCTTCAGGCTCAAGGTCAAGGCAGGCCTCACGGGCTATGCCCAGGTAACGGGAGCCTATGACACCACCCCCTACGACAAGCTCAAAATGGACCTGATGTATATCGAGAACTACTCGATACGTCTGGACCTTCAGATAATACTCATGACACTGAAGACAATGTTCTTCCCGCCAAAGAACAACGCGGAAATAGACGAAAGCGTACTGGCGCCGAAGATCGCAGATGAAAAGAAGGAGAACAGCAGATGAAGATCACAGCAGTTATCATGGCAGGCGGCAGAGGAGAGCGTTTCTGGCCGAAAAGCCGCAACGCAACACCAAAGCAGTTCCTTTCCCTCACAAAGGACGGCATGACCATGATACAGAAAACGGTGAAGAGGCTCCGCCCCATAGTCGAGGCAGAGGACATATTCATCGTCACCAACGCAGCATACACCGAGCTGGTGCTCGATCAGCTCCCCGATATCCCAAGGGAAAACATACTGGCAGAGCCCTGCGCAAGGAACACGGCTCCCTGCATCGCCTTTGCGGCGGCAGTCATAGGCAGGAAGTACGAGGACGCGATCATGCTGGTGCTTCCCTCGGATCACCTCATCGGCTATGAGGACATATATATCAACACCCTCAAAAAGGCCATAAAGTCGGCTGAAAAAGGCAAGCGCCTCGTCACCATAGGCATAACTCCCGAATATCCCGAAACAGGCTACGGCTACATCAATTTCGGCGAGGAAAAGGGCGATGTCTACGCTGTTGAGCGCTTCGTGGAAAAGCCCGACCTCCCCACCGCCAAGGAGTACCTTGCCTCGGGCAGATATCTCTGGAACAGCGGTATGTTCGTATGGAAGGTATCCTCCATCATGCTCAACATGAAGGAGCTCATGCCCGATATCTACGAGGGCGCCATGCGCATAGGCGAGGCCTTCGGCACCGGGGATTTCAACGAGGTGCTGGCGAAGGAGTTCACCGCCTTCCGCAGCGAGTCCGTGGACTTCGGCATAATGGAAAAGGCAAAGCACATCTACACTATCCCCGGAAGCTTCGGCTGGGACGACGTGGGAAGCTGGCTGGCAGTAGAGCGCATCAACGAAACCGACGATGACAACAACTACATCGACGGCGACGTTATCACCATAGACTCAAAGCGCACTACCGTATGCGGCGGAAAGCGTCTCATAGCCGCAGTAGGCACAAGGGACATCATAATCGTTGACACCGACGACGTTCTGCTGGTATGCTCAAAGAACAACACCCAGGACGTAAAGAAGGTCATTGCTCAGCTGAAAGAGCAGGAAAGAACAGAATTTATCTGATGTATTAAGGATTATTAATTAATTGTAAGGAGTTAATATAATGAAAAACGCACTTATCACAGGTATCACAGGACAGGACGGCTCTTACCTCGCAGAACTTCTGCTGGAAAAGGGCTACAATGTATACGGCATATGGAGAAGAAAGGCTACCGTTGACTACGGAAACATCGCTCACCTCAAGGACAAGGTACACCTTATCTACGCAGATATGACAGACCCCGTGTCCCTCATCTCAGCAATGAAGATCTCTCAGGCTGACGAGGTATACAACCTTGCCGCACAGTCCTTCGTTGCCACAAGCTGGGACACCCCTCTCGGCACAGCAGATATAGACGCTCTCGGCGTTACCAATATGCTTGAGGCTATCCGCATAGTAAAGCCCGAGGCTCGCTTCTATCAGGCTTCCACATCGGAGATGTTCGGTCTGGTACAGGAGATCCCCCAGAAGGAGACTACTCCCTTCTACCCCAGAAGCCCCTACGGAGTTGCAAAGCTCTACGGCCACTGGATAACCAAGAACTACCGCGAGAGCTACGGTCTTTTCGCCTGCTCGGGAATACTCTTCAACCATGAGTCCGAGAGACGCGGAATAGAGTTCGTCACAAGAAAGATCACAGACGCCGCAGTCCGCATAAAGCTGGGCGTTCAGGAATATATGGAGCTTGGCAATATGGACTCCAAGCGCGACTGGGGACACTCCAAGGACTATGTACGCGCTATGTGGCTCATGCTCCAGCAGGACAAGCCCGACGACTACGTTATCGCCACAAACGAGACAAGAACCGTCCGCGAATTCGTTGAGACCGCCTTCAGACACCTTGATATCGAGGTAGAGTGGCAGGGCAGCGGCGTTGACGAGATCGGTATCAACAAGGCAAACGGCAAGACCATCGTCAAGGTAAACAAGAAGTTCTTCCGCCCCGCAGAGGTTGATATTCTCCTGGGCGATCCCTCAAAGGCAGAAAAGGTGCTGGGCTGGAAGCGCGAGATAGACTTCTCACAGCTTGTTGAGCGCATGGTAAAGAACGACCTGGAGCTTGTACAGAACGAGATAAAGGTAAAAGAGATAATCGGCTGACAGACTGCTCCATAAAGGATAAGTGATATGGGAAACGACGTACTCAGACAGGAGAAGGGCGGCTATAATAAGGCCTCCGTTCTCGCAAAATTAGACGCATACAACATTCTGCTCATGATGGCAGAGGAGGGCGTAAGCAGTTCAAAGCTGATACCCGAGCTGGAAAAGGCGCGCGCTCTGCCCCTTGACAGAGTAAAAAGCGGATTTTTCGGCCAGTACGGCTTTTCGACGGAGGATACGGACAATTGCATTGCCGATCTTGAAGAAAAGATCGCTGCCGCAATGGCGGCAGCCCGATAAAAGCATCAAAGGGTAAACGGCTATGGATGAACGCAGGATACTGTTCAGGGTGGGACACGGCTATGACAGAGAAGCCTTTTATGAAAGGTTCCACGAATACCGCGATCTTCTCGCAGGTCTGAGATATGACGGCCTTACCGGGGAAGAGGTGCGGAAAAGGGTGGAGGAACTGAAGGCCGCGCCTCTGCCCGAAAGCGTCAACGGCTTTGAGATGGATAAGGTGGATTTTCTCCTTGACGAATGGGAGACCAGGCTCACCATGTACAGAGCCGGGGATTTCGCCAAGCTTGACCGCGTGAGATCAGGCTATGACTGCGAGAGCGTAGAGACTAAGGTATTCGCCTACAACAAGGTGACAGCCGCCTTCAATGACGGAATGAACAGGAGCCTTGCAATGGACGAGCTGGAAAAAGCAAGACAGCTTCCTCTGCGGAAAGCAAAATTCCACCTGCTCTGGAAGACAGGCTATGACCGCGGCCGGGTCGACGCTTTTATCGCCGATCTTGACGCCCATGTTTACGATACTATACGATAAATACCAAAGGTGGAGAGTTGGATTTGAAAATAACCTTCGACGCTGTCCCCATATGCAGCGATAAGATAACGGGAATAGGCTGGTGCGAGGTGGGACAGACACAGGCACTGGCGGAGCTTTTCCCCGAAAACAAGTACGAATACAGCTTCTTCACAAGCGGCGACAAGGAGAGAGTAAAGAGAGTGGAGCAATTTGCGGGAAAGCGCATAAAGTTGAACACCTCGGGCTTTTCGGGCTATCTCTACCGTGCCGCCAGCACATTCCTGCCCGTACCCTATTCGTTTTTCTTCGGCAGGAAGTCAGATATAACCCATTTCTTCAACTATATCGTCCCACCGTTCGTACACGGAAAGAAGGTTGTCACCGTCCACGACATGGTGTACAAGGCCTTTCCCGAGACCGTGCGGGGCAGAACGAGATTCATGCTTGAAATGGGACTGAAGCGCTCCATGAGGAGAGCTGACATAATAGTTACCGACTCCGAATTCTCAAGATCTGAGATAATAAAATATTTTCCTCAGCATGAGGGCAAGATAAGAGTAGTCCCCTGCGGCGTGGATCCCGAAAGGTTCCACCCCTGCACGGAGCCTCAGCGCATACCCGAGGTGAAGAAGTCCCTTGAGATAGAGGGCGATTACTTCCTGTACCTGGGTACCATCGAGCCCCGCAAGAACCTTGAACGCCTTATCACCGCCTACGGAGCCTTCGTGAAGAAGGCCGGCGGCAATGCGCCAAAGCTGGTGCTGGCAGGCGGAAAGGGCTGGCTGGATCACGGCATATACGACCGCGTGGAAAAGCTTGGTCTCACAGACAAGGTGATATTCACAAAATATGTCCCCTCTGAGGATATGAACCCCCTGATGTGCGGCGCACTGGCATTCGTGTTCCCGTCACTGTACGAGGGCTTCGGTATGCCGCCCCTTGAGGCCATGGCCTGCGGCGTGCCCGTACTGACGTCGGGAGAGGCATCTCTCCCCGAGGTAACAGGCGACTGCGCCGTGATATGCGACGCTTACGACCCTAAGAGTATAGCTCAGGGACTTTACAGGCTGTACAGCGACGGAGCCCTCCGTCAGGAGCTGGGCAGAAAGGGCATGGAAAGAGCAAAGAGCTTCACCTGGAAGCGCTCTGCGGAAATGCTCATGGACGTATACAGGGAGCTGAAAAATGAGTAAAAAGCTTGAGATACTTGAAGTCAACAAGGCTTATTATCCGCATATAGGCGGCATAGAGACCATAATACGCCAGTATTCACAGGAGCTGGGAAAGACGGGCGGCGCTCATGTGAGAGTCCTTGTCTGCCGCGACGGCAGAGGCAGGACTATCCGCGAAAAGATGCACGGAGTGGATATCACCCGCGCAGGCAGCTTCGGCACATATTTCTCATGTCCCCTGTCGCTGTCGTTTATAGCACATTTCCGCAGAATGGCAAAAAAGGCCGATGTGGTACACATACACGTTCCCTTCCCCCTTGCGGACGCAGCACTGCTGCTTTCGGGCTACAAGGGCAAGGTTGTAGTCTCATGGCACAGCGACATCGTGAAGCAGAAGAAGCTCATGGTGTTCTACAAGCCCTTCATGCGCTATCTGCTGAAAAGAGCGGACGTCATACTCACCGCAACCGAGGGCCATGTGAAGCATTCGCTGTATCTCCCCGAATTCAGGGACAAATGCAGGGTGCTGCCCTACGGCATCATACCCGATGATTACCTTTCCGTACCGAGACGCCCCGTACTGGCAGAAAGAGCCACGGACAGGCGCTGCGTAAAGGTCTTTTTCACGGGAAGATTGGTATACTACAAGGGCGTTGACGTTCTCCTGAAGGCCTTCACAAGAGTGAAGGGCTGCGAGCTGTTCATCGCAGGCACGGGAGAACTTGGAGAGAAGCTGAAAAAGTATGTCTCCGCCCATGTCATGGAATCAAAGGTGCATTTCCTCGGCTTTCTCCCCGATGAGGAGCTGAGACAGGCTTACGCAGACTGCGATATATTCGTGCTGCCCTCCGTAGCGCCCAGCGAGGCCTTCGGGATAGTACAGCTGGAGGCCATGGTCTACGGCAAACCCGTGATAAATACGGCTCTCCCCTCCGGAGTGCCCTACGTCAGCCTTGACGGCGTGACGGGACTGACAGTTGAACCGAACTCGCCGAAAGCTCTGGCAGAGGCCATAAACCGCCTTGCCGGAGACAGAGAGCTCCGCGAGAAGTACGGCAGGGCCGCCGCTCTCCGTGTGAAGGAGGAGTTCAGCGAGGAAGGCATACTGAAAAGACTTTACGATATACTGAGCGAATAAGGAGGCGGACTTTTGAGAGCATTGATAATCGGCGCGGCAGGCTTTGTGGGAGGATACCTCATCAGGGAGCTGAAAAACAGCGGCTGGGACGTCCACGCTACCTGTCTGCCTGCTGAGACCGTGAACGAGGACGTCCCCGTTCACAGCCTCGATATACTGAAAAAAGAAGATATAACGCCTCTCCTTGACGAAGTTGAGCCCGACGTCATCTACCATCTGGCGGCGCAGAGCTCCGTTGCGGTATCATGGAAAAAGCCGCATCTCACCGCCGAGATCAACGTAGTGGGCACAATAAACGTGCTGGAAGCCATGCGTGAAGCCAAAAAGCAGGACTCAAGGATCATACTCATAGGCTCGGGAGAGGAATACGGCTATATCCGCGAGGGTGCCTGTCCGCTGACAGAGGCGGAGCCCCTCAATCCCGGCAATATCTACGCCGCAACAAAGGCCTGTCAGGGTATGCTGGGCGAGATATACGCAAGAGCCTATAAAATGGATATCATCATGGTACGCGCCTTCAACCACTCGGGTCCCGCACAGAGCGAGATATTCGTCATATCCGACTTCTGCCGCCAGATCGCGGAGATAGAAAAGGGTATGAGAGAGCCTGTGATGAAGGTGGGCAACCTTTCGGCAAGGCGTGATTTCACCGACGTCCGCGACGTTGTGAGAGCCTACAGGCTGCTGGGCGAAAAGGGCGTCAGCGGAGCTGTCTACAACGTGGGCAGAGGCAGAGCCGTGGATATTCGGTTCATACTGGATACGGCGCTGTCCTTCGCAAACCGCTCGATAGAGGTCACTCAGGATCCCGCAAGGATGAGAGCCTCGGATATCCCCCTCATAGAGCCCGACGTTTCGCGCATAGCCGCAGATACGGGCTGGTCGGCGGAGATATCCATGGAGCAGACCATAGAGGATACGCTGAACTACTGGCGGAAGAAGCTCATGTCCGCAGATATGTGACACACTGACAGAAGGAGTGATGGAATTGTCCGATATGAAGCTTACAAAGGAAAAAATGCTGACCTTTACGGGTCACGAGAAGGTAGGCACCTTCAAGGCAGGCGAAAAGCTGATGGATTTCGGCGAAAAGCAGAACGCCGCCAACGAGGCTCTTGCCGCAAATCTGAACGACCTTATCAAGAGAGTATGCGCTCTGGAGGACAAACAGCTCCAGAACGAGGATATCATGCGCCGCATAGCCAACGAGCTTGCAGGCCTGAAGAAAGAGCTGGACAGAGTAAGGCTCACGGAGAAACTCAACTCGGGAGCCATAGAGCGTCTCGACCGTGCTATAAAACTGGCCGAGGGCGACGGAAAATAATGAGATTTTTCCTGTGAAATTTTTCTCAAAGTCTTGACAATAAGTCATTTTTGTTATATTATATAAAAGTGTGGACAGGGTATGCCCCGCAGCTTGAAAAAGTCCGTCGGACCCATATCTGTGCCTCATCAAGACTGGATCAACGGAGATTTGTGTAATTGCAGTCTCCGTTTTATTATTATGGCGTAAAAGCCCTGCTGAAAGAAGGTGTTATCATGGCAGAAGAGCTTATGGAACAGCTGGATAATCATACCGCCTTTACGATACCTATATTCGGAGGTATTCCCGTTCCGGATTCCTGTGTGGTAACTTGGATAATCATAGCGGTCCTGGTACTGCTTTCCATCATATTTACAAGGAAGCTGAAAAGAGTCCCCACGGGTTCGCAGTGTATACTGGAATCCTTCATGGACTTCCTGGATAACTTCTTTACCGGGATACTCGGCGAAAAGGGAAGGAAATACATCCCCATACTCGAAACCTTCATCATCTACATAGGCGTGTCGAATATCATCGGTGTATTCGGCTTCGTGCCGCCCACAAAGGATATAAACGTGACCGCTGCCCTGGCAGGCATGGCCATCATACTTGTACAGGCGTCCTTCATAATCGAAAAGGGACCCCTGAAATGGGCCAAGAGCTTCCTCAACCCCATAAACCTGCTTGACCTTGTGACAAGGCCGCTGTCGCTGTGTATGCGACTTTTCGGCAACGTCCTTGGCGCTTTCGTAGTCATGGAGCTCATCAAGCACGTTGTCCCCGGAGGCGTCCCCGTTATCGCAAGCGCATACTTTGATCTCTTCGACGGACTGCTCCAGGCCTACGTTTTCGCATTCCTCACCTCGCTGTATATGGCCGAGGCCCTTGAGGAAGAAGAGCATGAGGGCAAAAAAGTAAAAAAAGCTAAAAAAAGACCACAGCTTCACGGAGGTAAATAAACATGGGAATGATCGCATTAGGCGCTGCTGTTGCCGTTCTTACAGGCGCAGGCGCAGGTATCGGTATAGGTCTGGCAACTGCAAAGGCTACAGAGTCTATCGCAAGACAGCCCGAGGCTAAGGGCGATATAAGAACAGCGCTCCTGCTGGGCTGTGCCCTGGCAGAGGCTACCGCTATCTACGGCTTCGTTATAGCGCTCCTTATAATCCTTTCACTTGGCAGCAAGTAAGCAGAAACATCTACACGGAGGTATATTAAAATGGGAATGATCGCATTAGGCGCCGCTGTTGCCGTTCTTACAGGCGCAGGCGCAGGTATCGGTATAGGTCTGGCAACTGCAAAGGCTACAGAGTCTATCGCAAGACAGCCCGAGGCTAAGGGCGATATAAGAACAGCGCTCCTGCTGGGCTGTGCCCTGGCAGAGGCTACCGCTATCTACGGCTTCGTTATAGCGCTCCTTATAATCCTTTCACTTGGCAGCAAATAAGCCGCTGAAAAAACACCTAAGGAGGGCATAGAATGCTTAAATTTGAATTCTGGAGCATTTTCTGGGCTGTTTTCAACACGCTGCTGCTGTTCGTGCTGCTCAGGATATTCCTTTTCAAACCTATAAATAAAATGAAAGAGGACCGTACACGCACCATACAGGACAACCTCGACTCCGCAGAAAAGGCCAGAACAGAGGCAGAGGAGCTCCGTCAGCAGTATGAGGACTCTATCAGCGAGGCCAGAGAAAAGGCCAACGAGATCATGATAAAGGCTCACGAGGACGCAGAGAACGAACGCGCCGCCATCATCAGGAAGTCCCAGGAGGAGGCCGACAGGATCGTTGCCGACGCCGACAAGACTATCGAAAACGAAAGAAAGCGCGTTCTCCGTCAGGCTCAGTCGCAGATAGCAGATCTGGCTATCGAGGCCGCTTCCAAGATCATCGGCGAGAACGTGGACGACGAAAAGAACCGCCGTCTTGTGGATAAGTTCCTCTCCGAAGAGGAGGGCGGCAAATGAGAGATACAGACAGAGAGTTCCTGAAGGAGCTTGTCCGTCTGGACGTTCCCCAGACAGACTGCACCGCCGTAAGAAAGGTGCTGGAGACCTGCTCCGACGTGGGAGACACCCTCGCCAACCCTCTTGTCACCTATGACGAGAAGCGCGGGATAATCAGCAAGCTCTTCCCCGAGTCGGTACAGAAATTCCTCATGAACGTTGTACGCGGCGGAGCTATCGGCCGCATTGAAGAGATACTTGACGAATACGAGGAACTGCTGCTGGACAGACAGGGCAGCATAAAGGCGGTAGTCCGCTATGTAACGCCCCTTACCGAGGCTCAGCAGGCTGACCTCCGTCAGTTCATCATGGACAAATTCGTCAAGGAGGACGTTGACATAGAGTACAAGCATGACCCCGACATCATCGGCGGCTTCATACTCAATGCAGGCGACCTTGAATACGACAAGAGCTACCGCACAGGCCTGAGACTCATGAAGGACAGCCTCCAGACAAAGGCTGCGGAGTTCGTTGACGGCGATAAAAGCGAAAATACAGGAAAGAACAGCGATATCATATCCGTCCTCAAGACTGAGGTACGCGATTTCGAGGTCAAGTCCGGAGCTACCGAGACAGGCTTCGTAACACGACTCGGCGACGGTATCGCAAGAGTATACGGCATGAACTCCGTCATGTACGGCGAACTGGTAGAGTTCGAGACGGGCATCAGAGGCATCGTCCAGAACCTTGAGGAAAAGTCGGTGGGAGTAGTTCTTCTGGGCGACGACCACGGACTTACAGAGGGCTCTTCCGTTATCAGAACGGGCAAGAGAGCCGGTATCGGCGTAAGCGACGAGCTTCTCGGACGTGTAGTTGACGCTCTGGGCTCACCTATCGACGGACAGGGACAGATCAAGGCCGAGGATTACTTCCCCATAGAGCGCGAGGCTCCCGGCGTTATCGAGCGTAAGCCCGTAAGCGTGCCCCTTCAGACGGGCATACTTGCCATAGACTCCATGTTCCCTATCGGCAGAGGTCAGCGTGAGCTCATCATCGGCGACCGCCAGACAGGCAAGACCTCAATTGCCGTTGATACCATCATCAACCAGAAGAGCCAGGACGTTATCTGCATCTATGTTGCCATAGGCCAGAAGTCCTCCACCGTTGCCCAGATAGTGAACACCCTTAAAAAGTACGGCGCAATGGATTATACCGTTGTGGTATGCGCTTCGGCCAGCGATCCCGCGCCCTTCCAGTATATAGCCCCCTATTCGGGCACTGCCATCGCAGAATACTTCATGTCAAAGGGCAGGGACGTCCTCATAGTATACGACGATCTTTCAAAGCACGCCGTAGCCTACAGAGCCATGTCCCTTCTGCTCCACCGTCCTCCCGGACGTGAGGCATACCCCGGCGACGTTTTCTACCTGCATTCGAGACTTCTCGAACGCTCCAGCCGTCTTGATGACGAGCACGGCGGCGGTTCACTGACGGCTCTCCCCATTATCGAGACCCTTGCAGGCGATATCTCCGCATATATCCCCACCAATGTAATATCCATCACCGACGGCCAGATATTCCTGGAGAGCGAGCTCTTCAACTCGGGTCTGCGTCCTGCGGTGAACTACGGTCTGTCCGTATCCCGTGTAGGCGGTGCCGCACAGACAAAGGCCATGAAGAAGGCTTCGGGCAATCTCCGTATCGACCTTGCACAGTTCAAGGAAATGGAGATATTCACCCAGTTCTCATCAGAGCTGGATCAGTCCACCACGGATCTCCTTGCTCACGGCCATATGCTGACAGAGCTGCTGAAGCAGCCCCTGTACAATCCCCTGCCCCACTATGAGCAGGTAATACTCCTCTATGCAGCTCAGCACGACTTCTTCAAGGGTATCCCTCTTGACGAGCTGAGAGAGTACCGCACCGACCTGATGACCTACATCAGGAGCTACGGTCAGGACATCATCTCCGAGATCGAGGAGAAAAAGGTGCTCACAGACGACCTTGCAGACCGTATCGAGAAGATACTTACAGCCTTCGAGGAATAAGGCGGTGATACTCTATGCCTAATATGAGAGAGATCCGCGAAAGGATCGGAAGCATACAGCAGATACTCAAGATAACCAACGCAATGTACCTCATGTCGTCCTCAAAGCTGAAAAAGGCAAGAGCGTCGCTTGAATGTACAGAGCCTTACTTCTACAAGCTCCAGTCCACTATCGAGAGCGTTCTGGAGCACACTCCCCATACACGCCAGCTCTACTTCGACAGGCGTGAGGATATCCCCGAGAACAAGCGTAAGAAGGGATATATCGTCATCACAGGCGATAAGGGACTCTGCGGAAGCTACAACCACAATGTGCTCAAATACACCGAGCAGAAGCTGAAGGAGGCCGCCGATATCGACAACTGCTACCTCTTCGTCATGGGTCAGGTGGGAAGAATGTTCTTCCAGCGCCGTATCCAGAACGATAAGAAGGGCTACGTTGACGGCGAGTTCCTCTATACCACCCAGAACCCCACCCTTTACAGAGCCAGCGAGATAGCCGAATCGGTGCTGGCAAAGTTTGAAAAGCGCGAGCTGGACGAGGTATGTGTAATATACACCGATATGGTGAATTCAAGCCTTCAGGAGCCGCGGACCCTGCGGCTGCTGCCCTTCGAGAGAAAGCATTTCGGAAAGGCGGCGGACGGTACCATGAAAAAGCTGCCCAAGGCTTCGTTCATGCCCTCTCCCGAGGAGGTTATGAACTACCTTATCCCCCAGTACGCAAAGGGTATAATCTACGGCGCCATGGTAGAGGCCTTCTGCTGCGAGCAGCAGGCGCGAATGACCGCAATGGACGCTGCCACCAACAGCGCAAAGGACATGATAAAGGATCTTTCCCTCATGTACAACCGCGCAAGACAGGCAGCTATCACTCAGGAGATAACCGAGGTCTGCGGCGGCGCCGCTTCTATCAACCAAGAGTAATGCAGGGGACAACGTCCCGAAAACAGACGGCCATAGGCCGTCCCTACAAGTTCTCTTAAAAAGGAGAAGAAAATGGAAAAAGGCAGGATCACACAGGTCATCGGACCTGTTATAGACGTTGAATTCGGCGCAGGAAAGCTCCCTATGATAAGGGACGCCCTCACCGTCGAGGTAGACGGCAAAAAGCGCGTAATGGAGGTAGCTCAGCATATGGGCAACCACATCGTGCGCTGCATCATGCTGGCGTCCAGTGAGGGACTCAGCAAGAATATGGAGGTCACCTCCACAGGCGCGTGCATAAAGGTGCCCGTAGGCGAGCAGACCCTCGGACGTATGTTCAACGTCCTCGGCGAGCCCATAGACAAGAAGGGCGATGTGGACACCGAGGAGAGATGGGAGATACACCGCAAGGCTCCCACCTTCCAGGATCAGAGCCCTGTTGTTGAGGTGCTGGAAACAGGCATCAAGGTCATCGACCTTATCGCGCCCTATGCAAAGGGCGGTAAGATAGGCCTTTTCGGAGGCGCAGGCGTCGGCAAGACCGTTCTCATTCAGGAGCTTATCAGAAATATCGCCACCGAGCACGGCGGCTATTCCATATTCACAGGCGTAGGCGAGCGTTCCCGTGAGGGCAACGACCTCTGGAACGAAATGCAGGAGTCGGGAGTTATCTCCAAGACCGCACTTGTATTCGGTCAGATGAACGAGCCCCCCGGATCCCGTATGAGAGTGGCTCAGACAGGCCTCACCATGGCCGAGTACTTCCGCGACTGCGAGCATAAGGACGTTCTCCTGTTCATCGACAACATCTTCCGTTATGTACAGGCAGGCTCCGAGGTATCGGCACTTCTCGGCCGTATGCCCTCTGCCGTCGGATACCAGCCTACTCTGGCCAACGAGGTGGGCGAGCTCCAGGAGCGTATCACCTCCACAAAGAACGGCTCCATCACATCGGTACAGGCTGTATACGTCCCTGCGGACGACCTTACAGACCCTGCTCCTGCCGTTACCTTCGCACATCTTGACGCTACCACCGTTCTCTCCCGTAAGATAGTCGAGCAGGGTATCTACCCAGCTGTAGATCCTCTTGAGTCCAATTCCCGTATCCTCGAACCCGAGATCGTGGGACAGGAGCACTACACCATAGCAAGACGCACTCAGGAGATACTCCAGAAATACAAGGAGCTTCAGGACATCATCGCCATCCTCGGCATGGAGGAGCTTGGCGAGGAGGACAAGCTGACGGTATACCGCGCAAGAAAGATACAGAAGTTCCTTTCACAGCCCTTCAACGTTGCCGAGAACTTCACAGGCCTCAAGGGCAAGTACGTTCCCCTGAAGGACACAATAGAGGGCTTCAAGGCCATTATCGACGGCGACATGGACAAGTACCCCGAGGCTGCCTTCCTCATGGCAGGCACCATCGAGGACGTTATCATGAAGGCTCGTCAGATAGACGAGGACTAAAGGAGGCGGCGCCATATGGCTAAGACCTTTCACCTTGAGATAATCGCCACCGACCGCATATTCTTCAGCGGAGAGGTGGAGCACCTTGTTATAACCGCTATAGACGGACTTCTCGGTATCATGGCAGGCCATGAGCCCCTTGTCACCTGTCTGCCCACAGGCGAGCTGAAATACCTTGTGGACGGCGAGTGGAAATATGCCGCAATATCCGAGGGCTTCATACAGGTAATGCCCGATTCTTCAATAATTCTGGCGGATACCTGCGAGCTCCCCGAGGAGATAGACATAAAAAGAGCTCAGGAGGCAAAGGAACGCGCCGAGGAGCTCCTCAGACAGAAACAGAGCATAAGGGAATACTACGAGACACAGGCCGCGCTGAACCGCGCAATGAACCGCCTGAAGGTATCCCAGAAACACTTCAAATAAGATAAGAAGGCACTCCTTATACGGAGTGCCTTTTTCAGCCTTGGGTATAATGACTCTATTCGTCAATAACTCCGAATTTTGAGCTGCGTAATTGTGCATATTCTTGAAATGGTAATATTTTCGGCTCATACACTTGACTTTTTTATAAAAATATAGTACAATAATTGTAATTGTCAAAGAGACAGGAAATATGGGCTCACGGCTTATCCGCGTACACGCGTATAAATGAAAAGAAGCCCGAAAATAGGAGGCATGACTGTGAAAAAGACAGGCAAAAAAACTTTCTTCATTGTCGTTGCTTTTATCGCACTGTTCGCTGTTTCGGCTGTGTTTGGTATTGACAAGCTCTTCGCCGATAAGAGAACTACCTACGTCAAGGGCGTTGACGATATCCGCCTTGGTATAGACATCAAGGGCGGCGTTGACGTTACTTTTGGTCCTGCCGACGACTTCGACGCTGACAAGTCTCAGCTCGACGCCGCTACTGCGATCATCAAGACAAGACTTTCGTCTCTCGGTATCACCGATAACGAAGTGTACAGCGATGAAAAAAGCGACAGAATTATCGTCCGCTTCCCATGGCAGGTCGGCGAGACAGACTTCGATCCCGAAACGGCTGTAAAGGAACTCGGTGAAATGGCTGAGCTCACTTTCCGCAAGGGCACCGATGCCGACACCGATGAGGACGGAAACGCTATCCCCACAGGTGAGATCGTTCTCGTGGGCGATGACGTTGCAAAGGCTTCAAGACAGCTTCAGCCCGACAGCGACGGCAAGAACTACGAGTATGTAGTTGCTCTCGAACTCAACGAAGACGGTACAAAGAAATTTGCTGCCGCTACCGCAGAGCTTTCGGGTTCAGAGACTCCCATCTCTATCTGGATGGATAATACAATGATATCTGCTCCCTCTGTAAAAAGCACTATCACAGACGGACACGCTGTCATCTCGGGAAGCTTCGACGCTGACTCTTCCAAGAAACTGGCAGATCAGATCAACTCGGGTGCTCTCCCCTTCAAAATGGAGACCAAGAGCTTCAGGACAATATCTCCTACAATGGGCGAAGGCTCACTGGATGCTATCCTTCTTGCAGCTCTCATAGCTTTCATATTCATAGCTGTATACATGGTATTCCTCTACAGGCTCCCCGGCTTCGTGGCTGTTATCGCTCTCTGCGGACAGGTTGCAGGCTCTATCGCCGCTATCACAGGCTGGTTCGGCTTCATGAACGGCTCTACCCTGACAATTCCCGGTATCGCAGGTATCATACTTGCAGTAGGTATGGGTGTTGACGCAAACATCATCACAGGCGAGCGTATCAAGGAGGAGCTCAGAACAGGAAAGTCTCTCGACGCCGCTATCAAGATAGCTTACAAGAGAGCGTTCTCAGCTATCCTCGACGGTAACATCACAAATGTTATCATCGCCGTTATCCTCATGGGAGCTTTCGGTGTGCCCGACAGCTTCTTCTCGAAGATCCTCAACAAGACTATCTTCTTCGCATTCGGCGCTACTGCTGAGGGCGTTGTTTACTCCTTCGGATTTACCCTGCTCGCAGGCGTTATCTGCAACTTCATCTTCGGAGTATTTGCTTCAAGACTTATGGTAACATCACTCTCCAAGTTCAAGTGCTTCAAAAACAGAAAGCTTTACGGAGGTGACGAGAAATGAGTAAGAAGACAACTCAGAAGGAGACCGTAACACTTCCCAAGAAGGTATACAACTTCTGTTCAAAGAAAAAGCTTATCCTCGGCGTTGTGATAGCCGTACTCGTGGTATTCGTCGCAGGCGCTATAATAAGAGGCATTCACCTGGCTATCGAGTTCAAGGGCGGTACTCTTATCACCTATACTTACCAGGGCGACATCAACACCAACGACGTTGCTTCCAACGTAAAGGACATCGTGGGCTCATCCGTTGTTGTAAGAAAGGGCGAAAGCCTTGACTCCGGCGGAAAGCAGATCACCATCTCCTTCACCTCAGAGGAGGGACTCACTGCCGACAGACAGACAGAGCTCACCTCGACTCTCAGAGAGAAGTTCCCCGATAACGCTCTTGAGATCTACGATTCAAACGATGTAAGCCCCACTTCGGGACATGAGTTCCTGCTAAAGTGCCTCATCGCAGTGCTCTTTGCAGCCCTCATCGTTATCATCTACATCGCTATCCGCTTCAGAAACATCGGAGGCTGGTCCGCAGGCGTATGCTCCATCTTCGCACTCTGCCTCGACCTGCTGGTAGCGTTCACAACTACCGTTGTATGCGGTTTCAGCATCGACTCAAACATCGTTGCCGTATTCCTTACGATACTCGGTTATTCTATCAATAACACCATCGTTATCTACGACAGAATCAGAGAGAACCGCAAGCTCATGCCCAAGGCTTCTCTTAACGAGCTTATCAATGTAAGCTGCACACAGTCGCTTACACGTTCTATCAGAACATCGGTAACAACTATCGGCACAATGCTCATCGTTACTATCGTAGTTCTGGTAACAGGATATGATTCGCTTCTCAGCTTCTCAGTACCGCTTATGATGGGTCTTATCTCCGGTACCTTCTCCTCACTCTTCGTTGCACCTGTTACATGGTCATGGTGGAAGAACAAGAAGGCAAAGAAGACAAAGAGCTCAAAGGAATCAAAGAGCAGCAAATAATACTGACAGACCGTCCCTTACGGGGCGGTCTTTTTTGTGCTTGTGTTTTGGCCGCGGAAGTCCCTTCTGTCTTGACTTTGGCCGCATTATATTGTATAATATTATCAAATGAGCAGAAAGGAGCGGTAACGTGGCTAAGCTTAAATTCACCGAGAAAAACAACGGAGTATGTATAATATGCAGGTTCACAGGCAATGAGACCCTCAACGAGGCCGAATACAGATACTTTACGGATAACCGTATCCGCGGCTGGCTCACGCCCCATGCTGCCGCCGTTGACAAGCTGGAATATACGGGCGCTCAGGGCGTCCCCCTGACAAATGTGCTCAGGCACGGCGTCGACAAGCAGCTCTATTACCATATAGTCGCACAGCTGCTCACCGTACTGGACACCGCCGCGACCTGCGGCTTCAATATGCCCAATATCGTTCTCGATCCCGACTACATAACCTACGATACCGACAGCCGTGAGCTGTGGCTCTTCTATCTGCCACTGTGGTACAACGAGAGCACCAACGACGGCATCGTAAACTGCCTGCGCAGGATCTCAACCTTTGCGGAGTACAGATCCAAAGAGGATTTCAGCAGCGTTGACGGCTTCATGAACTTCGTCTGCCGCGCAGACGGCTTCACCGTAGGGGAGGCTATGGAGTATATCCGCAGGGAGGCTCCCGATGCTGTACCTGCCCCGAAAAGAACTGCCGCACCTGCTTCCGCCCCTGCAAGGCCGCAGGTCAGCAGACCCGAACCCACAAGGATCCCCGAGCCCGTCAGGCAGCGTCAGCCCGATCCGCAGGATATGGTTCAGGCCATAATCAACGGCATAAACGAGGGCTCAAGAGAGTTTATGCAGACGGAGGAGCCCAGACTCCCCGAGCCGAAGATAATCCCCTCGCTCAGCGAGGAGAAACACCCCACCGTGCCTGAGCTGAAAAAGAGGGATATCCCCAGACCTGAGGTGAAATATCCCACCCTTACCAGAAGGGCTACGGGCGTGACTGTAAATATCGACAAGCCTGTGTTCAGGATAGGCAAGGAACGCGACAAGGTGGACTTCTGCGTCACCGAGAACAGGACCGTCAGCCGTCTCCACGCCACTATATATTCAAGGAACGGCTCCTGCTTCGTGGAGGACAACAACTCCACCAACAGGACATACATAAACGGCACTCCCGTTCTTCCCGACAGAGAGATCAAGCTGAAAAGCGGCGACGTGCTGAAGCTTTCCGACGAGGAATTCGATTTTATCGACGGTTAATACCGCCCTATGGGGGTAATTATGGATTACATCACTGCCTGTGATACCGATATCGGTATCACAAAGAAAATAAATCAGGACAGCGTCTGCATAAAGACCGCAAAGACTGCTACGGGCAAGGCGGCTCTGGTACTGGTCTGCGACGGCATGGGCGGACTCTCAAAGGGAGAGCTTGCCAGTGCAGAGGTGGTCCGCAGCTTCGCCGAATGGTTCGACGCAGAGCTGCCCTTCGAGCTGCCCGAATGGGACTGGAAGACAGCCGCAAGAAACGTCATCAGCCGCCTGAGACGTCTCAACGCCGTTCTCATGGACTACGGCGCCCATAACCGCCTACAGCTGGGCACCACCGCTACGGGACTCATAGCCGTCAACAAGGGCTTCATGACCTTCCATGTGGGCGACAGCCGTATCTACAGGATATCAGACAAGCTCAGCCAGATAACCGACGACCATACCTTCGTCAACAGAGCCGTAAAAATGGGAAAGATGACTCCCGAGGAGGCTCTCACCGACCCCCGCAGGAACGCTCTGGTGCAGTGCATAGGCGTTACGGGAGAGGTAGCTCCCGAGGTAAGACTGGGCACATTTGAAAATAATACCAACTTCATGATCTGCTCCGACGGCTTCCGCCATGTTCTCACGGACAAGGAGATCTTCGAGGAGCTGTCTCCCGAAAAAACGCCCGACAGATCAGCAATGAAAAAACAGCTCCGCAAACTCATCGAGACAGTAAAAAGCAGGAACGAAAACGACAATATAACCGCCGCATTGTTCCGCGCAGAGCTGTAACGGCAAAGGAGTGATCCTATGACAAGAGACGAGCTGCTCGTTATCGCAGCAGCCGCTGCGGTTTTCGTCATTATCAATATAATAATGTGGACTATCATAATAAGGAAGGAGCGCAGGGCAAGAGGTAAGGCCGCTGCGCAGGAGAGCTCTGCCGCCGAGGCTATCAGCAGTGTTCCCGATTCCGCCGTTGCAGAGGGCTTCGAGCTCATAGACAATATCGTCATAGTCCACACCGCCGACAGGATAATATAGGGTATCACTGCTTTCCGTCACGGAGGGCAGATATCATAAAACCTTTTCATGATATAGGAGGAAACAACATGAAAACACTATTCAAGGTACTGACTATCTTTATACTGGTAGTCAACACCATCGCAGGTGTCATCGGCATACTCGGTCTCTCTGCCGCCAACAAGGTCACTGAGGGCAAGACAGGCGGAGAAGCAGCCCTCGGAGGAGTAGCCGTTCTGGTCATCCTGTTCTCGCTCATCCCCATTGCAGTCACTATATTCATGGCCATATGCGGACTCAGAGGCAAGTACAATACCTGCTTCAAGATATCCTTCGTGCTCATGGTAGTGAACATAGTTTCATTCGTGCTGTCCGACAACAAGGCAGGCGCAGTATTCTCACTGGCTCTTTCCATATTCTACTGCTTCCTTGCAAAGAAAATGGACGACGGAGCATATTGATAAAAACCATATCAAGGAGATGATAGCATGACTTCACCGGAAGAGCTTTACCGCAACAGAAACGTCAGATCAATGGAATTCGCAAAAAACCTGTCTTTACTCAACAGATGCAAGAAAAGATATTCCTTTATGGGCATAGTCTATATCGTCCCCATGTTCATGTACTTCATAGTCACCCTTATATACGGTATGCTGACGGGCTCGTTCTCGGCTTTCCTCGTGGCCATATTTGAATGTCCCCTGCTGGCCTTCCTGGCCTACAAAAGCTTCTATCATCAGAAGGACCTTGCAGCCATGCTCATCATCGCCATCCTGCTTCTGGTGCAGGGACTGCTCCATGTGCTCTCCAAGTACGAACCCGAGGGCGTGTTGAATTTCGGCATCGCAGGAAAATGCTTCTGGATACATCTTGTTTTCGCCCTTATAGTAGGCGGTATGGCGGCGCTCAACCTGACCACTAACTTCACCTATCACAAGCTGGAGGAGGCCGACGGCTTCCCCCACTTCAACGAGCGCTTCTTCGAGCAGGAAATGGACAGACAGCAGTTCGGCATAAAAAATCCCTTCCAGCAGGAAATGGAAAGGCGCATGAAGACCGCCTCGGACTCCATGTCGGATATCGGCATGAGCGGAAAGAGTATGGAAAAATACACCGAGGTGCATAAGCCTTCGGAAATGGAAGAGCTCTGACATATTATTGCAATGTGTAATTTTCACAGAAAAAGAGGAAAATTTTCTGTAAAGAAAGGCGGCTGTATACCGCCTTTTTTTATTGACATGAGAGAAGTATGATGATATAATTAAATTGATGTTTTATGCAAAAACGCAAATTGATCCAAAGGAGAAATTTTCAGATGAGCGGTAATATAAACAGCTACGAAAGCCCCTTCTGCACACGCTATGCCAGCGAGGAGATGCAGTATGTATTCTCGGCAGACAAGAAGTTCACCACATGGAGAAAGCTCTGGGTGGCTCTTGCAAGAGCTGAGATGAAGCTGGGTCTCCCCGTTACAGAGGCTCAGGTAAAGCAGCTTGAGGAGCATATCAACGACGTTGACTACGAAATGGCTGCCGAGCGTGAGAAGATCACACGCCACGACGTTATGGCGCACGTTTTCACCTACGGTCAGGCCTGCCCCGACGCAGCAGGTATCATACATCTTGGCGCCACATCATGCTATGTAGGCGACAACACCGACGTCATCATCATGCGCGACGCTCTTAAAATAGTACGCAGGAAGCTCATAAACGTTATGAACAACCTGGCAAAGTTCGCAGAGGAGTACAAATCTCTCCCCTGCCTGGCTTATACCCACCTTCAGCCCGCACAGCTCACAACCGTAGGCAAGAGAGCTACTCTCTGGCTCAACGAGCTCCTCATGGACTTCCAGGATCTGGAATACCGTATGTCCACACTGAAGCTCCTGGGCTCAAAGGGCACAACAGGCACTCAGGCTTCATTCATGGAGCTCTTTGAGGGCGATACAGACAAGATCAAGAAACTGGAGCAGATGATCGCCGAGGAAATGGGCTTTGACGCCGTAGTTCCCGTATCAGGCCAGACCTACTCACGCAAGGTGGATTCAAAGGTGCTGGAGCTCCTCAGCGATATAGCGCAGACAGCCAGCAAATTCTCCAACGATATGCGTATCCTCCAGTCCTTCAAGGAGATGGAGGAGCCCCGCGAGAAGAAGCAGATCGGCTCTTCCGCTATGGCCTACAAGCGCAACCCCATGCGCTGCGAGAGAATAACCTCCCTCGCACGCTATGTGATGATAGACAGCCTCAATCCTGCATTCACAGCAGGTACACAGTGGTTCGAGAGAACTCTGGACGACTCCGCCAACAAGCGTATCAGCGTGGCCGAGGCCTTCCTGGGCGTTGACGCTATCCTCAATATCATGATGAACGTCACCAACGGCATCGTGGTATACCCCGAGATGATACGCCGCCGCGTTATGGCAGAGCTCCCCTTCATGGCCAGCGAGAACATCATGATGGACGCTGTAAAGAAGGGCGGAAACCGTCAGGAGCTCCACGATCGTATCATGGATTACTCCATGGAGGCGGGCGCTAACGTAAAGGTAAGAGGTCTGGACAACAACCTCTGCGAGCTCATCGAAGCCGATCCCATGTTCATGGTAACAAAGGAGGAGCTGGACGCTGTTCTCAAGCCCGAGAACTACACGGGCAGAAGCTCACAGCAGGTGGACGAGTTCCTTGCCGAGTGCATAAAGCCTATCCTGGAAGCCAACAAGGATATCCTGGGCGAGAGCTTTGAAATGAAAAACTGATCGTAACTCAACAGGTACTTGAACAATGTTTCACTCTTTCTTCCTTACCTCCTTACTTTTTGTTTATTGCCGATAGTTTTATACTCAAAGTAACAGTGCAAGGGAGAAAGGGAGAAAGGGAGAATATGTGTTTGATTTTCTCTTGAATCATGGCATTTCATTCCTGATGTAAAGTTTATTTCTTTCTTCCTTTACATCTTGCTTATGTATGCAATATACTTTATCAATTTAAATCATTCAAAATAGAAAGACAGAAAGAAATTAAGTGTTTATCGGTTAATGCCTGAGGGCCATCGGCAAATGGCTTAAAACCGCACTCTACGAAGCGTAGACTCCGCTTGATACCGTAATTCTACGACTCATGGGTGTACTTTTTCTCCGCAGCATGATACACTTTTCTCAGAAGGGAGGACACATGAATGGATCAGGTAAAGATCGGCAAATTCATATCTCAGATGAGAAAAGAAAAAGGACTTACACAGAAACAGCTTGGCGAAGAACTCCTTATCAGTGATAAGACAGTTTCCAAGTGGGAGACAGGCAAGGGTATGCCCGAGGTGTCCCTTATGCTCCCCCTCTGTGAAAAGTTAGGTATCAATGTAAACGAGCTCCTCACGGGCGAGCGTATCCCCGACGAGGACTACAAGAAGAAAGCGGAGGAAAATATTATGAATATCATGCGTGAAAAAGAAGAAAGCATCAGAAAGATCGTCATTTCAGTAGCTGTATGCGCTGTTACGCTGCTTGCAGGGGTCACTCTCATAGTAGTTGCAGGCACACTTGAAATGGAGACATGGCTGAGGATAGTTCTGTCGGCAATAGGCGCATTCGTCCTTATCGGCGGTATCGCAGTTGCTGCAATGGAGGATATGAGTGCAGGCACCTACGAGTGCAAAAACTGCGGAACTCGCTTCGTACCGTCTGCAGCGAGCTATCTCTTCGGTGTTCATACTATAACAAGGAGAAGGCTCACCTGCCCCAAGTGCGGCAAGCGTTCATACTGCAAGCGCAGACTTACACATTAACCACGATATATCCGTCCCTATGACCAAGGAGATAAAATGAAAAAAGCACTCACCATCGGCGGCGCCGTGCTGGGCGTCCTGCTGGCAGCTGCACTTGTTATATTTATATTCTTCCCGGGACTTCCCACATATTTAAAGGTAAAGCATAAATATGAGCATATCGACGACAGGGTCGCCGTATTCAAAACCGTATCCGCAGATGCGGATCTCGGAAGCTTTACTTTAAACGGCGTAAAGCTCAAAGCTCCCGCCGACTGGGAACCGAATACGACCGGTCACGGTCTTAGATCGTCAAGTGACAAATCGTCGCTGATGGTAATAAAAAACGATTATCAGAGCTATGAGAAAGCTCTCAGCGATCTGGAAGCTCTCGGGTCCGAATACGATCTCGATCCATGGAGCGGCTATAAATATACCGAAGAGGATTACAGGCATTTCTACAGCACTATCGGCATTGAGCCCCCTCAGTACGGCTTGAATCTCCGTATGCTGTGGTATATGCGTGACGATGTCACTGCAAAGGACTGCCTAAGGCTCCGCGGCAAAGACAGGAAGGTATTCCTTGAGGTAGCCGAGAGCAAGGAGGAATCCGTAAAGATCGAAAATATGTGGAAAATAAAGGGCAGCGGCTTCCTGGCTTATGTAGGACAGATAATGTACCCGGGCTTTGACGGGAACACATGGACGGTGAACATTTTTCCCGACGGAAATGAAAACGAACACTATACCGTGACCGTAAAATGCTCGGACGAAGCCCTGACAAAACAGATAATAAGCTCCATAGAGCTTGAATAACAGAGGAAAACCAATGAAAAAGGAATATCTCGAAGCGGGCAAGATAGTCACCACCCACGGTATACGGGGCGAAGTGAAGATAATGCCCTACACCGACAGCCCCGACCTCCTTGCGGAGTTCGACAGGCTCTTTATGGGCAAAGACCATGAGGAAGTGTTCATCGAGCGCTCCCGCGTGTTCAAGAATACAGTCATCGCCAAGATAGAGGGAGTTGATACTCCCGAGGCGGCGGAAAAGCTCCGCAACAAGGTACTGTATATGCACCGCGACGACCTTGAGCTGGACGATGACACCTACTTCATACAGGACCTCATCGGTCTCGAAGTCCGCGACGCCGATACCGACAAGATATACGGCAAGATAGCCGACGTCATGCAGACAGGCGCCAACGACGTATATGTCATAAAGGGCGACGGCAAGGAATACCTTGTGCCTGCTATCGCAGATGTTGTGGTCTCCACCGATATCGACGGCGGCGTCATGACGATCCGTCCCCTTGACGGACTGTTCGACTGATATGAAAAAGAGCAACGCCCTCGCTCTGACAGCTCTTGCAGCTGCATTCGCAGGGATAGCCGCATGGTCGTGCATGACCTGCGGAGATATAGTGCAGCGCTATCTGAAGCCGCCTAAGTGGGGAGTTTCGGTGACAGGCATAGTCTTTCTGATTATGCTGTTCGTTCCCAATATAATATGGAGCAGGAAACAGCCCGAAGGCTACAGTGAAGCCTCGCAGCGCGAGAACAAAGTGCTCCTCGCCCTTGAACGGGCAGGCGAGGCACTTGTCAGCACATTTGTGCTCATCGACCGCAGACTTGACAGGTTTTCCCTCTCGCCGCGGCTTGGCTACCTGATCCTTGCAGTTATACTCATGATACTTTACGAGCTCTACTGGCGGAAATATTTCCGAAGCAGCCGTACCCTCGGGGATATGTACTCCGATTACTGCGGCTTCCCGCTGGCAGGAGCTTCGCTGCCTGTATTCGCCGTATTCCTTCTGGGAGTATACGCCTGCAATATCTTTCTCATTGCGGCGTCGGTGATACTCGGCATCGGCCATACAGGCATACATCTCATGCACAGAAAAGATATAGAAAAAAAGATATAAAAAGAACAAAGAACAAAAGAAAAAAGGCGTAACAACGCCAAAAGGAGGCACTCACCATGAAAAAATTCTTAGGCATACTGTTTTTACTCATCGTTATCGCTGTAGGAGTCTGCGTATTCTTCTTCCCCGGTATACCCTATTATTATAAGTGTACCCATGAGTTCGGGCTCCTTGAAAATACTGTGTCGGAGCTGCCTGCGGGCTCTGTGCTTCCCGATGACTATGCGGATTACTCCAATCTGGGAGTCCGCGTGACCGCCTGGGGAGACATGGAGGCTCAGCGCACCGACGACAAGAATCAGGGACTGTGGGAGAACAAGGACGGTTCCCATGTCATCTCGGTACATGCGGAAAATCTGGGAGATAATTACGATTTTCTCGACAGGACAGGCATATCCCACGAGGCTCTTGACCGCTACTGCAAGGCAGTGAAAAAGGCCACTCCCGAAACCCCCTACGATTTCATGAAGCTGGTAGGCTCCGTAACCATGGAGGACTTCGATATCCACGACAGCAAGAACGCCAAGACCTTCTACAGAATTATGAGCATGAAAAATGATCTGTACACGGGCGAGGATCATCCTGTTGAACTGTACAGCGTTGACGGCGTGGGCTATCACGGGTACATGGTCATCGCAGAGGCTCCAGAAAACCATACGGAGACCATTATCAACATTTATCCCGAAAAAAACAAGCACAGAAGATACATCATAAGCCTGAGCTTTACCGACAGGGACGATATCCTTGCCATTGCAGAACATATAAAGCTCACAGAATAAGATCTACCCGCGGGGCGATGTCAGCATCGCCCCTTACACTTCAGGACCGCTTCTGCGGTCCTGTATTCTTGAAAAGGAGAAAAATATGCATATCGAGATAGCCACACTCTTTCCCGAGATGTGCGAGGCCGTAATGGGCGAGAGCATTGTGGGACGGGCACGAAAAGCAGGAAAGCTCAGCCTGCACTGCCGCCAGATAAGGGAATACACACAGGATAAGCACCGCCGCGTGGACGACACTCCCTACGGCGGAGGAATGGGCATGGTCATGCAGTGCGAACCCATATACAACTGCTACAAGGCAGTATGCGAGGAGCTTGGCACAAAGCCCCATACCATATATATGTCCCCCAAGGGCAGGATATTTGACCAGAAACGCGCCGTGGAGCTGTCGAAAATGGACAATATCCTTATCATATGCGGCCACTACGAGGGCGTGGATCAGCGCGTCATAGACAAGATAGTGGACGAGGAGCTTTCCATAGGCGACTATGTACTCACAGGCGGAGAGCTGCCTGCAATGGTGGTGGCTGACGCCGTGGCCCGTATGTGTGATGGCGTCCTCTCAGACGAGGTGTGCTTCACCGACGAGAGCATATACAGCGGCCTCCTTGAATACCCTCAGTACACCCGTCCCGAGGTCTGGGAGGGAGAGGCCGTTCCCCCTGTGCTGCTTTCGGGTCATCATAAAAACATCGAGGCCTGGCGCCGTGAACAGAGCATAAAACTGACAGCCGAAAGACGTCCCGATCTTTTAGCTAAATTTAACTCAGAAAATGACTGACCGAAAATTGCGCCGCTCTGAAAAGCTGTATAATTATTGCTGTTCCACACATTAACTGGCTGTATATACAAAAAAACATTCTCCGCTTAGAAAAATTCAACATATTCCTATGTTGAAAAATATGCACTTTCAACAATTACTGTCAACAATTTTTTGTGGTGATAATAAACAAGCAAGCTGATAAAATTTCATTCACATTTAATCTAAATGTAGAATTTAATGAAATCAGGGGTCATAATCGCAAAAATCCGTTGACGAGGTGACAAAATGATTGTATAATGATATCAGCAAGTGAATCAATTTGCAAACGGCAACACAGTCCTGTTGAGAGGGGCTGTAATTACAGAGAATAGGAGAGTTGTGTATGTTTGTAAGAGAAGTAATGGTGAAGAATCAGGTTGGACTTCATGCAAGACCTGCAACCTTCTTTATTCAGAAGGCTAATGAGTTCAAGTCCTCAATCTGGATCGAAAAAGAAGAACGCAGAGTAAACGCTAAGAGCTTACTCGGAATTCTGTCACTGGGTATCGTAGGCGGTACAAACGTAAAGGTTATCGCTGACGGTGCAGATGAGAAGGCAGCAGTTGACGCTCTTATCGAACTCGTTGACAGCGGTTTCAGCGAAGAAAACAGATAATCTAAGAAAAAAACTTGGGGCGTTACTTTTGTAACGCCCGCTTTTATTGCCGGAAAAACTATCTCAGGTCTTCCGCCATGTTTTCCGCGAATATACCGTAGCCCTGAGCAGGATCGGCTACAAAAACATGAGTCACGGCTCCCGCAAGCTTGCCGTTCTGGATTATGGGACTGCCGCTCATGCCCTGCACTATGCCGCCTGAAAGCTCAAGAAGCCTCTCATCGGTTATGCGTATCACCATATTCTTGGAGGTCCCGCTGCTGCCGTAGTCAACGCTGACTATCTCGGCAGAATATCTTTCGGGAATACCGCCCTCCACCGTGGCATATATCTCCGCTGCGCCTGTGCAGACCTCCTGCCGGCGTGCCATCGTGAGCTCCTCACAGTCCT
The DNA here is from genome assembly GCF_947301925.1 of uncultured Ruminococcus sp. Taxonomy (GTDB): domain Bacteria; phylum Bacillota; class Clostridia; order Oscillospirales; family Ruminococcaceae; genus Ruminococcus. The sequence goes on along the minus strand of NZ_CAMYUE010000004.1, from coordinate 122,370 downwards.
GCGAGAGCCGGTCCAGCGCCTCATTTGAGAGCTGTCCGTATATGCCGCTGACCTTGTTATGATCGAGTATGCCGTAGCTTCCGCTCTGTGCGAAGCTGCCGCGGAGCTCTCCGGGGAGACCTCTTGCACCGCGCTTTACTTCGGTGATGTCAACAGGAACAGCCTCGCCGCTGTGAACGGGAACTATACCGCCCGTGTCGGAATCGCATATGGGGTGCCCAAGTCCGACAAAACGTCCTGTTGCCTTGTCAAAGAAGGTCATGGTGCCTATGCCCGCAATACTGTCGCGGACCCACATACCGCCCTTCCAGCCGCCGCTCCGCCGCGAGAGGACAGGCTGAAGACAAGCGGTGAATTCCTTTCCGTCACGCTCTGCGGAGAGCTCTATGGCCTTTCCGCAGGACGACGAGATCAGCTCCTGAAGCTGATCGTTGGAGGTAAGCTCCTCGCCGTCTGCACGGCGTATGACGTCGCCCTTGCGTATGCCCGCCTCTTCGGCAGGACAGGAACAGCTTCCGTCAGCTCCCTCCACATCGCCCAGACCCGTTACCATAACCCCCTCCATGAGGAGCTTTATGCCGAAGGGTCTGCCGCCAACTGCAAAAACAGGAGCCTGCGCTCTGTGGACCTCAACATTCTTAACGGGAATAGCCCCGAAAAGCGAAAAAGTCACACGTTCCGCACCCGAACAGGTCTGTGCGGCAGGAATTGCCGTATCTGCCGGGGGCGAACAGCTCAGCTCGGGAAATCCCGCTATTTTTATATCCTCGTAGCTCTCTGCGGTCAACACATCGGGAAGCCGCGAGGAATAATATCCTGCTGTGCCGAATAATCCTAAAAAAGCCGCAGATAATAATGCCGCAGCAGTTTTTATAAGCTTTCTTTTAAACAACATTTTTTCTTTTCCTTTCGTGTTCCCGGGGGAACATATATATTATGCTTCGGCGGTGCGGGATTATGATTGAGAATCAGTCACAGCCGAAAAATACATATGGAGTCAGAAATGAACACAAAAAATATGAAAAAGCTTCCGCGGAAAAGATCTCCGCTGCTTACGGCCGCAAAAGCCGTCATGCTCGTGCTGAGTCTGTGGTTTTCCTGCGCAATGCCTGCCCTCACGGGAGCGGGACTCATCTCCAACCGCGCAAGCTACGGCGAAGAAATGGAAAAAACAGGCATTTTTTTCATAGCAGCCGCTGCTCTTATGACCGCGGGAGCCTTCCTGTGCCTTATACGCAGGGATCTTCCCGATATACTTGCGATAGCTTTTTCCCTAAGCGGACTTGCCCTGTGCATGGTCATGCTGAAGAAGCTCGCCGACCACGCCGACCGCAGCGGCTGGACGGACAAATATACCCTGCTGCCCATAAGCGAGATGTATACCTCAAGGATAATGCCCTGTATCATACCTGCCTTGCTGTGTGCGGTTCTGGCGGCAGTACAGCTGTGCTCATACGGACAGAGGGAGCAGCGCCGCAGGAAAAAGGCGGAGAAGGACGCTCCTGCACCGCCGATCATATGAGGCCGACAGCTCAATTATACATCGGAAAAGACGGGAAAACCGTCTTTTTTTGTTGCCTGTCAGCTTATTTTTATAACTTTTTCTGTTTATATCTTGCATTATCTCTTTTTTTGTGGTAAAATATTGTTAATATTACCGAAAGGAACATCCGTAACATGAACGTCAAGTCCGAACTGCTCTCTACCCTCGCCGAGGCTAACGGCGAATTCATTTCGGGCGCCGCTCTTGCAGAAAAGCTGGGCGTAAGCCGCAACGCTGTCTGGAAGGCCGTTAAATCTCTCGAAGCAGAGGGCTTCTCAATAACATCAGTGACCTCAAAAGGATACAAACTCAATCACGACAACAACATTCTTTCGGAAAACCTCATCTCCCCCTATCTCAATACCCGTAAGATAGGCAAGGTGCTGAAGGTGTTCGGTACCGTCGATTCCACCAATAACATCGCCCGTGAGCTGGAGACCGAAAAGTCCCCCCACGGCACTGCGGTGGTAGCTGACAGACAGACGGCAGGAAGGGGTAGGATAGGTCGGAAATTCGAGTCTCCGTCGGGTACGGGGCTCTATGTCAGCATACTGGTGCGACCCCATTTCGATCTCAGCTTTGCGCCCATGATAACCGCCGCAGCCGCCTGTGCGGCAGCCGAGGCCGTCGAGACCTTCTGCGGGAACCATGTCATGATAAAATGGGTCAACGACCTGTATATGAACGGCAAGAAGATATGCGGCATACTCACCGAGGCCTCTCTCGGCCTGGAAATGCGCGTTCTGGACTGCGCCGTTATCGGTATAGGCATAAATGTCAGGAGCATAAAGGACTGCTTCGACAGCGAGCTGAAAAAGAAAGCCACCTCCATCGAGGACGAAACAGGCCTTGTCATCAACAGGAACAGGCTGTGCGCGGAGCTTCTCAACAAGCTGGAGGTATACCTGGGCATGATCGAGGACAGGAGCTTCCTCATAAAATACAGGGAGCGCGAAATGCTCACAGGCAATATAATCACCGCCAATATCGGCACCGAGGCCATTATAGGCGAAGCTCTCGGCATCGACGACAATGCCAACCTCATCGTAAGGCTCCCCTCGGGGGAAATAAGGGAGCTTAGCTCGGGAGAGGCGAATCTGTGCAGGATAAAAGCGTAAAGGCTACCGCGCCTTCGCTTTAATATAATTTTTATGTAAGGAGGGTATGTCCGTATGAGATATACTATAATCGGTCAGACAGTTCCCGCTGTTGAATGTGAACTCAATGCAGGAGAATCAATGTTTACACAGTCAGGCGGTATGATCTGGCAGACACAGGGCATCAAGATGTCGACAAACGCAAGGGGAGGACTCGGCAGAAGCCTTGGAAGAATGTTCACAGGCGAATCGATATTCATGGCCAACTACACCGCCGAGGTGGCAGGAGCAAAGATAGCTTTCGGCTCCACAGTGCCCGGCTCGGTAGTTCCCGTTAATATAACACAGGGCGGTCTTATCTGCCAGAAGGGCGCTTTCCTCTGCGCAGAGCAGACTGTAGACCTGAAAGCAGTATTCACAAAGAAATTCACAGCAGGCCTTTTCGGCGGCGAGGGCTTCATCCTTCAGCAGCTCTTCGGCCAGGGCATGGCTTTCCTTGAAGTTGACGGCGATATGGTAGAGCGCACTCTTGCTCCCGGCGAGATACTCAAGGTAGATACAGGCAACGTCGTTGCCTTCGAGCCCACTGTTCAGTACGAGATCGAGACCGTAAAGGGCCTCAGCAATATATTCCTCGGCGGAGAGGGACTCTTCCTCACACGCCTTACAGGTCCCGGAAAGGTAATACTCCAGACCCAGAACTTCAACGACTTCGCAGGCAAGATCCTCGCACTGGCTCCCAAGCGCTGATGAAACACTGGCTCATAGCCGCAGCCGTTGCCGCGGTATACCTGCTTTTCAGCGTATTTACGGGACTGTGGGCTATATCATGGATAATCTGGGTGTTCTACGGTATATACAGGATAGCCGACTATATAAAGTCACAGCAGTGAGGTGTAGCTTATGTTTATCTACGGTTTTCCCGTTATGGGACTTCAGTATATGACAAGAGCCGACGAGCTCTTCCGCATGGCTGCCGACAACAGACAGCCCCGCGTATGGAACGGCGATAAATGGCTGTGCCTGTGCGGTATGGAGAACAGCACCAATTTCTGTCCCGAGTGCGGAGCAAAGGCTCCTCCAAAACCCTGGAAATGCTCCTGCGGCAGGGACTGCAATACCAATTTCTGCCCGGACTGCGGCAGTAAAGCTCCCGTTTGACTACTTGGACATAAATCGGAAACGGGTCTTGACAAATGCACTTTTATGCGGTATAATACAAATAATAAATGCGATGAAGGGAATAAAAGCTTGTATGGGTCTTCACAGAGAGCCGGCGGCAGGTGAAAGCCGGCAGACAGGTACAGGTCATAACTCCTCCCCGAGCAGCCGACCAAAAGAAGCACGCTTCAAGTAGGCTCGGACGGGCGCTCCCGTTACAGAGATATGCGTTGATCCGACGCAGATGAGTGGGTGTAGCTTTTTACATCAAGAAGAGTGGTACCACGGAGTGCTGAAGTAACTTCGTCTCTTCCATGCCAATGCATGGAGGAGACTTTTTTATTACCCTCCTGCTGACAGGCAGTACGGATCGGAATGGAGGTAATCATATGAAAAACGTCAACAAGTACACAAGACAATTCTTTGAAGCGCCGAAAACCGCGATGAAATGGACTCAGAGATCCTATATCGACAAGGCGCCCATATGGTGCAGCGTGGATCTCCGCGACGGAAATCAGGCACTCATAATCCCCATGAGCCTTGGGGAGAAGCTGGAATTCTTCCAGATGCTGGTGGATATCGGCTTCAAGGAGATCGAGATAGGCTTCCCTGCCGCCTCGGAGACCGAGTACGACTTCTGCCGCACCCTCATCGAGCAGGATCTCATTCCCGACGACGTGACCATACAGGTGCTGACCCAGTCGAGGGAGCATATAATCGAAAAGACCTTCGAGGCGCTGAAGGGCTGCAAAAGGGCAATAGTACACCTGTACAACTCCACATCGAAGGCTCAGCGCGAGCAGGTTTTCCGCAAAAGCAGGGAGGAGATAAAGGAAATAGCCGTCAGCGGCGCTGAGCTCTGCAAGGAGTACCGCGAGAGATACGAGGGCTGCTACAGCTTTGAGTATTCCCCCGAGAGCTTCACAGGTACTGAGCCCGAATTCGCCCTGGAGGTCTGTAACGCCGTTCTGGACGTATGGCAGCCAACTCCTGAAGACAAGGTCATAATCAATCTCCCCGTAACGGTGCAGCTCTCAATGCCCCATGTCTACGCAAACCAGATAGAGTATATGTGCGAAAACCTGAAATACCGCGAAAACGTAATAGTTTCACTCCACCCCCACAACGACCGCGGCTGTGCCGTGGCGGATACGGAGATGGGACTCCTGGCAGGCGCCGACCGCGTTGAGGGAACTCTCTTCGGCAACGGCGAGCGCACGGGAAACGTGGATATAGTAACACTGGCTATGAATATGTACTCCCAGGGCGTTGATCCGCAGCTGGAGCTGAATGATATCCCCTCCGTATCGGAGCTGTTCACAAGAGTCACTCGCATGGGCATATACGAGCGCCAGCCCTATTCGGGAAAGCTGGTATTCGCAGCCTTCAGCGGCTCACATCAGGACGCTATCGCCAAGGGCATGAAATGGCGGGAGGAAAAGGGCGAGACCATCTGGAACGTACCCTATCTGCCGCTGGATCCCACGGATATCGGCAGAGAGTACGAATCCGACGTTATCCGCATCAACAGCCAGTCAGGCAAGGGCGGTATCGGCTATATACTGGAAACGCGCTTCGGCTACGATCTTCCCAGGAAGATGCGCGAGAGTGTGGGATATCTCGTCAAGGGCATATCCGACCGCAAGCACAAGGAGCTCCTCCCCGACGAGGTATACGAGATATTCAAGACGAACTATGTGGATATAGTATCGCCCATAAAAATTACCGAGACCCACTTCGTACAGCGCAACGGTATCGAAGCCACTATCAGCTTCATCTATAACGGCAGGAACGTCACCGTCACCGATACAGGAAACGGACGTCTGGACGCTGTCAGCAATGCCATACGCTCCTACACGAACGCGGATTACAGCCTCAACTCCTACACCGAGCACGCTCTCGAGGTAGGTTCTGCTTCAAAGGCTGTGTCCTATGTGGAGATAGTCACGGGCGCAGGAAAGAGCTTCTGGGGCACGGGTATCGACAACGATATCATAACCTCCTCGGTAAAGGCTCTGGTCAGCGCAGTGAACAATATGCTCAGTGCAGGCTGATTGCACAAATACAGGTGCGTTCATGCGTGTATATTGCCTAAAAAAACGTCTGACTATTGATTTTAGCGCCGTAAAATGTTACTATTAAATCGTAAATTTGCGCAGCAGCGCAAGATCAGTTGAAAGTTGAGAGTTCCCGTTTGCGGTTTCGCCTTACGGTGATAGCTTTAAATTATGTGAGCGGAGCAAACACATTAACTCTCAACTCTTGATTCTAAACTCTCATCTACATCAAAGTAAAGGATACTGATGCTATGAAAATATCAGGTGCAAAGATAGTTGTCGAGACCCTTATCGAACAGGGCTGCGACACCGTTTTCGGCTACCCGGGCGGCCAGGTCATCGACCTGTTTGACGAGCTGTACAGCGCCCGCGACCGCATAAAACAGATAATCACCGCCCACGAACAGGGCGCCGCTCATGCGGCCGACGGCTACGCAAGAGCTACGGGCAAGGTGGGCGTTGTCATCGCCACATCAGGCCCCGGAGCCACAAATCTCGTAACGGGCATAGCTACGGCATACCTGGATTCCGTTCCCATGGTGGCTGTCACGGGAAATGTCTCATGCAGCATGATAGGCAGCGACAGCTTCCAGGAGGTGGACATCGTCGGCATTACCATGCCCATCACCAAGCACAACTTCATAGTCAAGGATATAGGCGAGCTTGCGGATACCCTCCGCACCGCCTTCAAGATAGCAAAATCGGGACGTCCGGGACCTGTTCTCGTTGATATCCCCAAGGACGTGCAGACCGCTCTGTACGAATTCGAGGCCAACGCCCAGCCCGTCATCCCCTATCCCCTCAGCTTCGCCCCGGAGGAAAAGCTGAAAAAGGCCGCGGATATGATTAACAGCGCTGAAAGGCCTTATATCTACTTCGGCGGCGGCATTATCAGCGGAAAAGCCTCGGCGCAGCTGCTTGCCCTGGCCGATAAGACAGACGCGCCCATGGGAAGCTCCCTTATGGGACTCTCGGCCGTACCCTCCGATCACCCGAAATTCCTGGGTATGCAGGGTATGCACGGCCACTATGCCTCCACTATGGCGGGAGCCGAGGCAGACCTTATCATCGCGCTGGGAGTGCGCTTCAGCAACAGAGCTACGGGCAGCAGCTCTCCCCGTGATAAGGGCGCCCGTATAATCCACATAGATATCGACGGAGCGGAGCTCCATAAGAATATAGCCGCCGATCTGGCCATAAAGGGCGATATCACCGACGCGGCAGAACGTCTCATATCCATGGTGGAGGAGAAAAAACACCCTCAGTGGGCGGAGCGCATAGCGGAGCTCAGGGCCGAGGAGGCTCTCCGAACTGAGGAAAACCGCAGAAATGCGGCGGATACCATTGATCCCTATGATATTATAGATATCGTCAGCTCCTTCGCCGACGAGAACACTATCATCACTACGGACGTAGGTCAGCATCAGATGTGGACGGCCCAGCGCTATCCCCTGAAAAGGCCCCGTTCCTTCATCACAAGCGGAGGTCTGGGCACTATGGGCTACGGCCTCGGAGCTGCCATAGGCGCCTGCGCCGCAACAGGCAGGAGAGCCGTGCTCTTCACCGGCGACGGCAGCTTCGGCATGAACCTGAACGAGCTGGCAACAGCGGTATCACAGAACACCCCCGTGGTTATAGTTATAATGAACAACGGCGTTCTCGGCATGGTCCGCCAGTGGCAGACCCTGTTCTTTGACAGACGCTATTCAAATACCACTCTCGGCAGAAGCACCGACTTCACAAAGCTGGCCGTGGCCTTCGGTGCAAAAGGCGGCCGCGCCGAGAACACCGATCAGCTGAAAAAGCTGGCCGCGGAAGCCTTCGCCTGCGAGGGTCCCTTCGTTATCGACTGCGCAGTTGACTGCGACAGGGCTGTGCTTCCGATGCTTCCCCCATGGGGTTCGGCAGAGGATCTTATCACAAAGATAGATTAAAACAGGCCTTGCCGATTTTTCCCGAAAAACAGGCAATGCAACGGACGTTAACGCAAATGTTAACCTCCGTTGACGGATTTCCTGCGCCGCTTGGTAGACTTTCAGGAGCCGGAAATGATACTATGGATTCATCAGAAAAACTATCGCTCAGCGATAGAAGGAGGAATCATTTATGAAGAAAAGTATCATTCACAAGCTCAGTCCGTTCAACAACGATACGGATATGTCATCGGGTCTGCTGGCGGTCAAGAAGCTGCTGGCATTCTTTCTGTGCTACGCGGCAGGTATGCTTGCAGGCAACCTTATCATCATTGGTATCATGGCCGCCTGCGGAAAGGATCTGTCACAGGGAGAGACCTTCGGCGACAGCGTTATGGAGCTGCTGGGACTGTACGGCATGATCGCAATGATCGCAGCCGCCGTCCTTTACCGCAAGCTTATAGAAAAGAAGAAGCCCTCGGAAACGGGCATCGCAAAAAATGCGGGCAGCTGGCTCATGGGCGCTGCTATGGGCGCAGGACTGCTGTTTGTCTGCATCGTTGTCATAATGCTCACGGGCAGTATCACCTATGAGGGGATATCCACGGCTTTTGACGTTAAAATGTCCGTGCTGCTGCTGGGCGGATACGCCGTTCAGAGCTCCGCGGAGGAATTCCTTTGCAGAGGCCTCGTTTTCGGCTCACTGAAGGACAAGGTGTCTCTTCCGCTTGCTGTGGCAGCAAATACATTTGCGTTCATTATCCCCCACCTTTCAACGCTGAGCGCCTCGGAGCCCGTGTATATGATCTCGGGGATACTCTGCCTTATTGTCATATCATGCGTTTTCTCGTTCATCACCCTGCGCACGGGGAGCATATGGGCAGCCTGCGGACTGCACACTCTCTGGAATTACTTCCTTGCCTGCGTTCTGGGACTCGATCTCAGCGGAAGTCAGGGAACAGCGTCATCGGTAATAAATATGCGTACAGCGGGCGAAAGCCTTCTCAACGGCGGCAGATACGGCATAGAGGCAAGTCTGCCCACCGCCGCTGTGACAGCTGCTGCGGCTGTACTGCTGTGGTATTCATGCAGAAAGAACAATACAGAAAGACAGGAGGGGTAAAAATGGAATTCAACAACAAGCTTTACGAACTCAGGAAGCAGAAGGGCTTTTCACAGGAGGAGCTGGCAAACCGTCTGAACGTGTCAAGGCAGACCGTCTCCAAATGGGAGGTTGGCGATTCCACCCCCGATATGGAAAAGCTGGTGGCTATAAGCGATCTTTTCGGCATATCCCTTGACGAGCTGGTGCTGGACAAGGCTCCCGAAAAAGCCCCTGAGCCTGCCAAATCAGAGCTTTACACGGATATAAAGGAAAAGGTCCTCACGGATCAGAACAGGAAAAGAGCAAAAAAAGGCCTGAAGATAGCTGCGGCCGTTCTCGGCGGCATACTTCTTGTGGACCTTGTAACTATGATAGTATATTTCAGCCTTCACGGCTTTCCGCAGTAATAAATCCGCAAATAAATCATGACAGCGGCAGACCGCGCTGTCGGAAGAGGTGTGATCTATGGATCAGTATGTAATAGGAGTTATAGTAGCCAACGTATCGGGCGTACTTTCAAGAGTATCGGGTATGTTCACACGGCGGGGTTTCAATATCGACAGCCTTACGGTGGGCGAGACCGAGTCAAGCGGCTTTTCCCGCATAACCATAGCCTTTCACGGCGATGATGACATCAAGGAGCGCATACTCCAGCAGCTCCAGAAGCTCCACGACGTAAGGGAGGTAGAGGTGCTGGACAGCAAGGACACGGTCATACGCGAGCTCCTGCTCATAAAGGTGAGGAACAGGACGGAGATACGTCAGGATATAATGACGGCGGTGGAGATATTCCGCTCAAAGATAGTGGACTACTCTCCTACGGCGCTGGTCTGTGAGCTAACAGGCGAGACCTCCAAGATAGACGCATTTATCGAGCTTCTCAAGCCCTTCGGCATCATGGAGATGTGCCGCACGGGTATAGTTGCTATCGAGCGCGGCGAGAACTGCCTGAAAACAGTTAAATAACCTGCAAAGGAATGATAAAAATGGCAATGACAATGACGCAGAAGATACTTGCGGCTCATTCGGGCAGGGAGTCCGTCAGCGCAGGAGAGCTTATCCTGGCTGACCTTGATCTCGTTCTCGGCAACGATATCACCTCTCCCGTAGCTATAAAGGAGTTCGCAAAGCTCGGCAGGGACAGCGTGTTTGACAGAAACAAGATCACAATGGTCATGGATCACTTCGCACCAAATAAGGACATAAAGGCGGCGGAGCAGTGCAAGATGTGCCGTGATTTCTGCGCGGAAAAGGACATCACCCATTTTTACGACGTGGGAGAGATGGGCATAGAACACGCCCTGCTCCCCGAAAAAGGACTTGTCACCGCAGGAAATGTTGTCATCGGCGCAGACTCCCACACCTGTACCTACGGCGCTCTGGGAGCCTTCTCAACAGGCGTAGGCTCTACGGATATGGCCTGCGGCATGGCAACGGGCAAGGCCTGGTTCAAGGTGCCCTCTGCTATAAAAATCGAACTTACAGGCAGTCTACGCAGATATGTTTCGGGCAAGGACGTTATACTCCATCTTATCGGAAAGATCGGCGTTGACGGCGCTCTCTACCGCTCCATGGAGTTCACAGGCGAGGGGCTTGCCTCCCTCACTATGGCAGACCGCCTCTGCATAGCCAATATGGCCATAGAGGCAGGCGCCAAGAACGGCATATTCCAGGTGGACGATATCACTCTCGGTTATATCCGCGAGCACGGCGGCGCAGAGCCCGTCATATACAAAGCTGACGAGGACGCAGACTACGACGAGGTCATAAACATCGACCTCTCGCAGACAGAGCCCACCGTGGCTTTCCCCCACCTCCCCGAAAACGCCAGAACATTCGGTGAAATAGGCGATATCAGAATAGATCAGGTAGTTATCGGCTCCTGCACCAACGGCAGACTTGAGGACCTTATCTCGGCTGCCGAGATAATGAAGGGCAGAAAGGCCGCGAAGAACGTCCGCGTCATAGTTATCCCCGCAACTCAGCAGATATACCTTGACGCAATGGAAATGGGACTTCTCCGCACCTTCATCGAGTTCGGCGCAGTTGTGTCCACACCTACCTGCGGTCCCTGTCTCGGCGGATATATGGGCATACTTGCCGCAGGCGAGAGAGCTCTGACCACCACCAACCGCAATTTCGTGGGACGCATGGGACACCCCGAGTCGGAGGTATACCTTGCCAGCCCTGCAACTGCCGCAGCAAGTGCGATAACAGGCAGGATAACAAGTCCATGGGAGGTAATGGAGATATGAAATACACAGGAAACGTTATAAAATACGGCGACAACGTTGATACCGACGTTATCATACCTGCGCGTTATCTCAACACCAGCGACCACAAGGAGCTTGCCGCCCACTGTATGGAGGATCTGGACAAGACCTTCGTAGCCCGCGTAAAGCAGGGAGATATCATCACCGCAGGCCTGAATTTCGGCTGCGGCTCCTCCCGCGAGCACGCTCCCATAGCCATAAAGGCCAGCGGAGTCTCGCTTGTCATCGCCAAGAGCTTTGCGCGTATATTCTACAGAAACGCCATAAACATAGGCCTTGCCATTGTGGAGTGCCCTGCGGCTGCGGAAGAGATATCCGAGGGAGATACCGTGGAAGCCGACCTTGACAACGGCATTATCCGCAATATCACCACGGGCAGGGAGTACAGAACAGCTCCTTTCCCCGAATTTGTACAGAAGATAATCGAAAACGGCGGACTTATGGAGTCTATTGTGAACGGAGCTTTCTGAGGCGCAGGAAATGACAGCAAAAATAATCGTAAAATGTATCATATACAACCCGAAGCTCAACAGGTTCCTTCTGATAAAGCGCTGTAAAAATGACGATATCGGAGCTGATTCATGGGAGAATGCAGGCGGAAACATCGAAAGCGGCGAAACTCCCGAGGACGCTGTTATGCGCGAGATACAGGAAGAAACAGGCATTACGGATATCAGGATAGGAAATATCGCTTATGTTGCCGTTCTGGAACGGGAGCTCCCCGACCTGCTCATAGTATATCTGTGCGAAACCCCGACAGAAGCCGTAAAGCTGAGCTTTGAACATCAGGAATATGTATGGGCGGACGAACAGCAATGCAGGTCGCTCCTGCCAAAAGCGATAGTCCGCGATTTTGAAAAGAACAGTATATTTGATATCCTGCACCGTATGGAGAAATGAAAATGCAGATCAGAAAATACAATACAGCCGATCTTGAACAGATGATCGCAATATGGAACGAAATAGTTGAGGAGGGCATTGCTTTTCCCCAGGAGGAAACGCTGACCCCACAGACAGGAGAGCAGTTCTTTGCGTCACAGAGCTACTGCGGAATTGCCGCAGACGATAACTCCGAGGTCGTCGGACTGTATATCCTTCACCCCAATAATGTAGGGCGCTGCGGACATATATGCAATGCCAGCTATGCCGTATCCTCCGCCTGCCGCGGACAGCATATCGGCGAAAAGCTCGTAATGGACTGCATACGGCAGGCAAGAGAAACAGGCTTCAGGATATTGCAGTTCAACGCCGTTGTGGAGACCAATATCCACGCAAGACATCTTTACGAGAAGATAGGCTTCAGACAATTAGGTGTGATACCCGGAGGGTTCAGAATGAAGGACGGACACTACGAGAATATCTGCCCGTATTATATAGAATTATGAATCGAAACAGAAAGGCGGTATTATGGAACTTAAAATAGCACTGCTGAAGGGCGACGGCATAGGTCCCGAGATAGTGGACAGCGCCGTTGCCGTTCTTGATAAGATAGCCGATAAATTCGGCCACACATTCGACTTCACACCCTATCTCATAGGCGGCTGCGCCATAGACGAGACAGGTATCCCCCTCCCCCGTGAAACTGTGGAGGGCTGTCTGGCTTCCGACAGCGTTATACTGGGAGCCGTGGGCGGTCCGAAGTGGGACGGCATGGCAGGGGATATGCGCCCCGAAAAGGCTCTGCTGGGCATACGCTCCGCCATGGGACTTTTCACCAACCTCCGCCCTGCGAAGCTATATCCCGCCCTGCGAAACGCCTCTCCCCTGAAGGACGAGATAGTGGGCGACGGCTTCGACCTTCTCATAGTAAGGGAGCTCACAGGGGGCATATACTTCGGCGACCGCGGCTACCGGGAGGGTAAATACGGCACCGAAGCCTTCGACACCGAGGCCTACAGCGTCACCGAAATAGAGCGTATAGGCAAGGTGGCCTTTGAAGCGGCCATGAAGCGCAATAAGCGCCTTTGCAGCATAGACAAGGCAAACGTGCTGGAGTCCTCACGGCTCTGGCGCAGGACCATGCACGAGCTGGCAGAGCAGTACCCCGACGTGGAATACAGGGATATGTTCGTGGACAACGCCGCCATGCAGCTGGTACGCGATCCCAGACAGTTCGACGTAATAGTTACCTCCAATATGTTCGGGGATATACTGTCAGATGAAGCCTCACAGATCACAGGCTCCATAGGTATGCTGGCTTCGGCCTCGCTGGGAGCCTCGAAACGCGGCCTGTATGAGCCCATACACGGCTCCGCCCCGGATATAGCAGGGAAGAATATGGCCAATCCCATAGCCACCATACTCTCGGGAGCAATGATGCTGCGCTACTCCTTCGGCCTTATACAGGAGGCCGAGACCATAGAGAAGGCAGTTGACAGCGTGCTGAATTCAGGCCTGAGAACCGCCGATCTTATGGGCACGGACAAGGGAACTCCCCTCAGCTGCACGGAAATGACGGAGGCTATATTAAAGGTTATATAAACCTAAGCGGAGTTCATATGAACTTCACAGAAAGTTTAATTTTTACTTCTTGACTTTGTGCGGAAAAAATATTATTATAAACTCGTAAAATATTTGCGCAATTAAAACCGCAAAAAATCAGGAGGTATAAAATGAAAAAAGGATTATTGGGACTTTCTGCATTCATCTTTGCAGCAGCGCTTGTGGGGTGCAGCGCTGACAAGGACAAGACCGACGACAAGGACGGCAAGTCTGCAAAGACAGAGGCCACAACAGTAGGCGACACAACTGCCGAAAAGGAAACCGGGTCAGAAACTGACAAGGACTCCGATCCTGCCGATAGCCTTTCCCTCAAGGAGCTGGCAGGTCCCTACCACAAGACAGGCCATATGGCTATGGGCGAATATCCCGACGAGCTTAGCCCCGACAATATCGAGGAGACTCTGAAAAACGACCCCATGACCATATCCGAGGACGGTACTCTCCACTTCTGCGGCAAGGACTACAAGCTCATCGCAGAGGGCATGGACGGAGAGGACACCGTATTCAGCGTTGAGGGAAGCGGCTTCGATATGGATAAATACAAGAAAAGCTCCTTCTCATGCAGCGACAAGGACTATGAGGGACCCTGCATGTTCTTATGCACTGTACAGCATATGACAGTAAATGACGAGGATTACCCTTATACCCAGTATAATGTTTATCTTACCAGCAAGGGCAATGAGTCGTACTTCGGCTACATCTCGGTAGATCAGGGCGAGGCCGACGAAGATGACGACCGGAGCTTTGACGACCGGGACCGGGACGACGAAGAGACCGACGAACAGGCCTGAAGCTGAAAAAAACATCAAGGAGGAAAAAATCATGATAAAGATACACACAGAAAAGGCTCCTGCCGCAGTAGGCCCCTACTCGCAGGCCATAGTTTCAAACGGTATGGTATATACCAGCGGACAGATAGCCATTGACCCAGTTACAAACACTGTAAAAGGCACTACCATTGAGGAGCAGACCGAGCAGGTCATGCAGAACCTGGGAGCTGTTCTCGGCACGGCAGGCTCTTCCTTCGAGAAGGCTGTAAAGACTACCTGCTTTCTTGCGGATATGAACGATTTTGCCGCATTCAACGAGATATACGGCAAGTACTTCACCTCGCTCCCTGCAAGGAGCTGCGTAGCGGTAAAAACACTTCCCAAGGGCGTTCTTGTGGAGGTAGAGGTCATCGCGGAAAGCAGTATCTGACTTATGACATGAAAGCTCTGCTCTTAACGGGCAGGGCTTTTCTTTTTATCTTGCAATATCATCGCATATGTGGTATAATTGATAAAATGGGTAAATTATAGTTTTGCGCAGCTAATCTTGATTTGCGAAAGGAGATCATTATGACAGTACGTGAATTACAGGAAAATATACTAAAGCTCAAAAAGGAAACAAATACCGCTATCCTCGCCCACTGCTACCAGGCAAGGGAGATCTGCGAGATAGCCGACTTCGTAGGCGACAGCTACAAGCTCAGCGTTGACGCCAAGAATATCTCACAGGAGAACATCCTCTTCTGCGGCGTTCACTTCATGGCCGAGACCGCTAAAATGCTCTCCCCTCAGAAGCGTGTATTTCTCTCCAACAAGAATGCAGGCTGTCCCATGGCAGAGCAGATGGACAAGGACCTGATAGGCGCTGTCCGCTCACAGGATCCCACACGCACTGTTGTGGCCTATATAAATACCACGGCTTCACTGAAAACAGTATGCGACGTCTGTGTTACCTCGTCAAGCGCCCTGCGTATCGTAAAGGCTCTTGAAAATGACAGGATACTCTTCATTCCCGACTGCAATCTGGGAGACTATATAAAGAGACAGTGCCCCGAAAAGGATATAAAGCTCCTTCAGGGCGGCTGCCCCACTCACGCAAGGATAACTCCCAAGGAGGTACTGGCTGCAAAGGAGGAGCACCCCGGCGCTCTGTTCCTTGTACACCCCGAATGTACTCCAAAGGTGGTAGAGCTGGCTGACTATGTGGGCTCCACCACGGGCATAATGGACTACGCAAAGAAGTCAGACAGCAAGGAATTCATCATCGGCACGGAGAACTCCATCGTGGAGCATTTACAGTACGACTGCCCCGAAAAGAAGTTCTACCCCGTAAGCCGCGACCTTGTCTGTCATAACATGAAGCTCACCACGCTTCCCGACGTATACAATACCCTTGTGGGCATAGGCGGCGGAAACGGCGACGCCTTTGAGATACTCATGGACGACGAGCTCATCGCACAGGCAAAAAAATGTATAGACGAAATGATAAGGCTGGGCGGCTGATATGACGGAAACAGTCGAAAAGCTTTACAATACGGGCGACCTTCCCGACGGAGAGCTGAAAGCCCTCATAGAGACCGATGACGAAGCCGCCGCGGAGCTCCTCCGCAGATATGCCGACGAGACAAGGCAGAAAAACTACGGCAAAAAGGTGTTCCTCAGAGGCCTCATAGAGGTGTCCAGCTATTGCAGGAACGACTGCCTTTACTGCGGTATCCGCCGCAGCAACAGGGACGCGGAGCGCTACCGCCTGTCCCGCGAGGATATACTAAGCTGCTGCGAAAACGGCTACGGACTGGGCTTCCGCACCTTTGTCATGCAGGGCGGCGAGGACAGCTTCTTCACCGACGACTTCATGTGCTCAGTCATATCCGAGATAAAGGAAAAATACCCCGACTGTGCAGTCACACTATCACTCGGCGAGCGCTCCTTCGAGAGCTACAGGCGCATGAGAGAGGCAGGCGCCGACAGATACCTGCTCCGCCACGAGGCTGCGGCAGACGAGCTTTACAGGAAGCTCCACCCCGAGGAAATGAGCCTTGCAAACAGAAAGGAATGTCTTTTCGCCCTGAAGGAGCTTGGCTATCAGGTGGGCGCAGGCTTCATGGTGGGAGCTCCCTTCCAGACCGCGGAGCATATCATTGCAGACCTGCGGTTCTTGCAGGAGCTCCAGCCACAGATGATAGGCATAGGCCCATTCGTGCCCCATCACAACACTCCCTTTGCGGAGGAAAAGGGCGGAACTCTCGGCCTTACGCTGAGACTTCTGGGTATACTGAGACTGATGTTCCCGAAGGTGCTGCTGCCTGCCACAACTGCACTGGGCACTATCGCACCAAACGGCAGGGAGCTGGGACTCCGGACGGGCTGCAACGTTGTAATGCCCAATCTGTCGCCTGTAAGGGTAAGAAAGAAATACGACCTTTACGACAATAAGATATGCACAGGCGAGGAGGCTGCGGAATGCCGCGGCTGCCTGCAAAGAAGAATAGAGTCCGCAGGCTACGAGATAGCCTCGGAGCGCGGAGACTGCATAGGATAAATCAATATTCAGCTTCGCTGTATACGGTCATTTACAATACCCCCCGCGCCTGCGGACGGCCAATGGCCGTCCCTACAGATATAAATTATGGTTTATTTCAAGAAAAAACGTTATATAAGGAGAATAAAAACATGAGAGTACGTTTTCACCTTCCCGATTTTTCAGGGAACTACAAGCTTAATCTCCTCTTTGCGGAAATGCTGAAGCACCGTCCCGAATTCTTCCGCGAGGGCGTTGAGATAGCTTCATTCTACGGCGTTTTCCCGCCCTCCATATGGAACGGCGGCAGAACTCAGGGCGGCGTCTGTGACAAGAACTTTGTCAGGAGCGTCATAAAGTCCTTCAACGAGAGAGGCATACCCCTGCGTTTTACCTTCACCAATCCCGCGCTGGAAAAAAAGCACCTCAGCGACCAGTTCTGCAATATGGTGCTGAATATGGCCAACAACGGTCTCAACGAGGCCATTGTCATGTCACCCCTCCTCGAGGACTATATCCGCAGGAATTTCCCCGATTACAAGCTGACCAGCTCCACCTGCAAGCGCCTGGATACTCTGGAAGGCCTTCTGGCAGAGCTGGACAAGGATTACCATATAGTGGTCATGGACTACGACCTGAACAATCGCTTCGACCTGCTGGAGCAGATACCCATGGAAAAGAGAGCAAAGATAGAGTTCCTTTCCAATGCCTGCTGCGAGCCCGGATGTCCCAGGCGTTCAGCCCATTATCACTCCATAGGCGTCCAGCAGATAGCCTATAACGAGCATATCAGGAAGTACCCCAATCTGCCCTTCAACGTCGAGAAGTACGATCCCGACCACTTCCGCGACTGTCCCTTCTCCCAGAGAGGCATATTTGAGATAAGAAATCTCCGCACACATATCTCCCCCGAGGATATCTGGGAGAAATATGTGCCTATGGGCTTCGAGCAGTTCAAGATAGAGGGAAGGACTGCAAGCCCCATAAATGTACTGGAAACATATATGTATTACATGGCAAAGCCCGAGTGCCGCGACGAGGCAAGGTTCACCCTGCTGAAGTCCATGGAGAACTCAGGTGCGCTGTCATTCAAGTAAGGAGGATTTTCATGCGAGTAAGATTTCATCTCCCCGATTTTACGGAGCATTTCCGCTTCAATCTGGTTTTTGCACATATGCTGAAGAACCGCCCCGATTACTTCCGCGAGGGCGTTGAGATAGCCTCATTCTACGGAGCCTTCCCCCCTTCTATCTGGAACGGCGGAAGAACTATCGGCGGGCAGTGCGACGACAGCTTTATAAAGGGCGTCGTAAAGACCTTCAACGATCTGGGCATACCCCTGAGATTTACATTTACCAATCCCGTGCTGAAGGAGGAGCATCTCTACGATCCCTTCTGCAACAAGGTCATGCAGCTTGCCAACAACGGCTTCAACGAGGTAATAGTCAATTCTCCCCTGCTGGAGGACTATATCCGCAAGACCTATCCCGATTACAAGCTGACCAGCTCCACCTGCAAGCGTCTGGACACCGCAGACGGCTTCCTTGAGGAACTGAAAAAGGACTATCACATCGTGGTTATGGACTACGACCTGAACAATAAGTTCGATATACTTGAAAGAGTACCCGTGGAGGACAGACCCCGCATAGAGTTCCTGTCAAATGCCTGCTGCAACCCGAAATGTCCCAACCGCAAGCTGGAATACGACCTCATCGGCGAGCAGATGATATACTACAACAAGCACCTGAAGGAGCACCCCGAGCTTCCCTTTGACATCAACGACTATACAGAGCGCAATGTCAACAAGCTCATAAACTGCCACTGCCGTCAGCGCACACTCTACGAGATAAAGGATCTGCCCACACATATCTCTCCCGACGCTATCTGGAACAAGTACGCCCCCATGGGCTTCGAGCAGTTCAAGATAGAGGGAAGAACGGCAGGCAATCTCTACCTCATAGATATCTATATGTACTACATGACAAAGCCCGAATGCCGCGACGAGGCGAGAATGATGTTCTTCTACAACCTCGATTCAAACGGCGTTATACAGTACGAAAGCTAAGGAGGTCCTATCATGAGAGCAAGATTTCATCTTCCGGGACTTACAAAGAATTTCTCCTTCAACTACATCTTCGCACATATGATGAAGAACTGTCCCGATTACTTCCGCGAGGGCGCAGAGATAGCCTCATTCTACGGCACCTTCCCCCCTGCGGTATGGAACGGCGGACGCTCGGTTACGGGCAGATGCGACGAGAGCTTCATAAAGCAGGTGATCGGCGCCTACAACGGTCTGGGCATACCCGTCAGATTTACCTTCACCAACCCCTGCATAACCGACGAGATGCTGAAAGACCCCTTCTGCAACAGGATACTTGAGCTGGCCTACAACGACCTCAACGAGGTGATCGTCAATTCCCCCCTGCTGGAGGACTATATCCGCGACAAGTACCCCAATTACAAGCTGACAAGCTCCACCTGCAAGCGCCTTGACACCATCGACGGCCCCATAGGCGAGCTGAGCAAGGATTACCATATAGTGGTTCTGGACTACGACCTGAACAATCAGTTCGACCTGCTGGAAAAGATCCCGCGGGAGGAAAGAGGCAGATGCGAGATCCTCTGCAACACCCTGTGCAACCCCAAGTGCAAAATGCGTAAGGAGCATTACAGGCTCATCGGCGAGTATTCCATCGCATACAACGAATATGTCAACAGCGGCAAAACCACTCCCTTCAACATTGACGACTATTACAAGGTGAACGAGAATAACGTCATAAACTGCGGCTGCTTCACAAGGAACGCCTACGATATCAGGAAGCTCCCCACCCATGTGAGCCCCGACGATATCTGGAACAAGTACTTACCCATGGGCTTTGAGCAGTTCAAGCTGGAGGGCAGAACGGCAGGAAGGATATTCCTCACCGAGAACCACCTCTACTACATGGTCAAGCCCGAATGCCGCGACGAGGCGCGTCTCATGCTCCTCTACAATCTGGAGCGCAACGGCGTTATCCGCGTTGACAAATAAGAGGTAGGACTATGAAAGCAAGATTCCATCTCCCGGGCATAGCCACTCATTTCAGGTTCAACCTCATATTCGCCACCGTGCTGGAGCAGTACCCCCAGTACTTCCGCGATATAGAGATAGCCTCCTTTTACGGAGCCTTCCCCCAGTCCATATGGAACGGCGGCAGGACTCAGGAGGGACTTTGCGACAAGAATGACGTCAAAGCGGTGCTGAAGGCCTTCAACGACAAGGGCATACCCGTAAGGTTTACCTTTACAAACCCTGCGCTGGAAAAGAAGCACCTCAACGACAAATTCTGCAATATGGTCATGAGCCTGGCAAACAACGGCCTCAACGAGGTCATAGTGGTATCGCCGATACTGGAGGAGTATATAAGGAAATACTATCCCGATTTCAAAATAACCAGCTCCACCTGCAAGCGCCTTGACGACGGCGAAAGACTTGCCCGGGAGCTTGAAAAGGACTACAATATCGTGGTGGTGGACTACGACCTGAACAATAAGTTCGATATACTTGAAAAGCTTCCCCACAAGGAGAAGTGCGAGTTCCTGGTCAACTCAAACTGCCGCCCCGCCTGTCCCAACAGGAAGCAGCATTACTACAATGTGGGCGTTCAGCAGATAAACTATGCCAACCATATGCGCAAGTACCCAAATCAGCCCTATGATCCCATAATCTTCGGCGACGGCGCCAATCAGAACTGCCCCTTCTTCACCAGAAACCTCTTTGAGATAAGAGACCTTAGCACCAACATAAAGCCCGATGATATCCGGGACAAGTACCTGCCCATGGGCTTTAACCAGTTCAAGATCGAGGGCAGGACAGCCTGGCTGTTCAACCTGATAGAGACCTATGTCTACTATATGGCAAAGCCCGAATATGCAGATATAGCAAGATACACACTCATCGACTTCTGTCATGAGAACAACGTCCTTACAGTCAATGAATAAAAGGAGATAAGATACTATGAAAGCTGCTGCTGTTTTCAGCGATAACATGGTGCTCCAGCGAGGCAGGAACGTCCGCATATTCGGCACCTGTACAGACAACGAGAAGATAATAACGGTAACTGTACGCGCAGATGACCTTACGGTATCCGCACGCGCCGTCATAAAGGACGGCCGATGGGAGGCTGTGCTGCCGCCTATGAAGGAGTGCAGCGAATGCAGCCTTGAGATATGCTGCGGCGCCATAAAGAAAGTGTTCCGCAATGTGGCCATAGGCGAGGTATGGCTGGCAGGAGGCCAGTCAAATATGGAGTATGAGCTCCGCAACGACAAGAACAGCGTCCGCGAGCTGGTAAGCTGCTCAGAGGAGAACGTAAGATTCTACTATACCCCCAAATGCACCATGGCCGAGGAAGTGGCCGAAGCCGAAAGGGGTACCTGCTGGAGTCTTCCCTCGGCAGACAATTCCGCTTCATGGTCGGCTGTGGGCTATTACTTCGCAAAGGAGCTCAGCCGCAGACTTGGCGTCACTGTGGGCATCATCGGCTGCAACTGGGGCGGCACCTCCGCCTCTGCATGGATGAGCCGCGAATACCTTGAACAGGACAGCCGCCTGCGCCCCTATACCGACGAATACGACAAGGCGACCGAGGGCAGGTCCCGCGAGGAAATGATAGCCGAGTACGACGAGTACGTCTCCTATCAGGCAGGCTGGGACAAGCGTGTGGCTCAGTGCTACGCCGAACAGCCCGATATCAAATGGGACAGGGTACTGGAAAAATGCGGCGAGAACCGCTATCCGGGCCCTATGGGCATAAAGAACCCCTTGCGTCCCTGCGGCCTCTACGAGACCATGGTCAGCCGCATATCACCCTATACTCTCCGCGGAGTGCTCTGGTATCAGGGCGAATCCGACGAGCACCGCCCCCGCACCTACGGGCATCTGCTGAAAGCTCTTATCGAAAACTGGCGCAGGGACTGGAAGGACGACGAGCTGGCCTTCATGATAGTACAGCTCCCCATGTTCAGATACGAGGATGTCCCCGACGATATGAGCTGGGCATATATCCGCGAGGCTCAGGAGAAGGTGTTCCGCACCGTGAAGAATACAGGTCTTGCGGTATGTCTGGACTGCGGCGAATTCAACAATATCCACCCCGTTTCAAAGGAGCCCGTAGGTCACAGACTGTACCTTCAGGCCATGAGCGAGGTCTACTCACAGATGAGCAGAGGAGAATCCCTGCCCCCTATGTACGACAGCTTCGAGGTGAAAGACGGCACCATGCTCATACACCTTGAAAACTGCGAAAGAGGCCTTGGCGGCAAGGACGAGAACTGCCTTGAGGGCTTCGAGATCGCAGGAGCGGACGTAGTTTACCACCCTGCAAGGGCTAAGGTGGCTCTGCCATATATTGAGCTCAGCTGCGACGAGGTGCCCTGTCCTGCCGCAGCACGGTTCAAGTGGACAAACTATGCCGATGTGGGGCTTTTCGGCGTCAACGGACTGCCGCTGCCGCCCTTCCGCACCGAAAAAGACTGAATCTGCGGGCTGAAAAAGCGCCTGCGGTCAGCTGAATAATATATAAAAGGAGTTTTAATATGCTTTTAGCAGTAGATATCGGTAATACAAATATAGTTTTCGGCTGCGTCGATGATAATGACAAGGTAGTCCTCTTTGAGAGGATAAGCACCGATCATAACGCCACAGCTGCCGAATATGCCGTACTCATCAAGACCATACTTGAAATGAACAGCTTCGACCTGTCGGATATACACGACGCCATAATGTCATCGGTAGTTCCCTCGGTGACCGCAACGGTAAAAGAGGCCATACGCAAGCTCTTCGGCGTTGAGGTCATGCTGGCAGGCCCCGGAGTAAAAACAGGCCTGAATATACTCATAGACAACCCCGCTCAGCTGGGAAGCGATCAGGCTGTTGACGCAGTTGCTGCCATAAATCAGTATCCCGTGCCCCTTATCATCATAGATATGGGCACAGCCACAACCCTTTCCGTTGTGGACAGCAGCAAGAATTACCGCGGCGGCCTTATCCTCACAGGCATGAAGGTGGCAGCAGACGCCCTTACCGCAAGGACAGCGCAGCTCCCCAAGGTAAACTTTGAGGTTCCTTCCCACGTTATCGGCACAAACACCGTAGACTGCCTGAAAAGCGGCATACTCTACTCCAACGCCAGCGCTCTGGACGGCATAATCGACCGTATAGAGGACGAGCTGGGCGAGAAGTGTACCGCAGTAGCTACAGGCGGACTTTCCGAGCTGGTAGTCCCCCTTTGCAGGAGAGAGATAATCCTCGACAATAACCTTCTCATCAAGGGTCTGGCTATCATATACAAAAAGAACAGGAAGTAAAAGCAAAGCTCCTCAGATGTTCATGTCTGAGGAGCTTTTTTCAGTTTTTCTTCTTGTCCTTATCCTTTTCCTCTTCCTTTTTCTTGTCAGCCTCGGTGTTGAAGCTGTCTGTGGTATTGAGGAAAAGCTCGGGATCGAGGCATATGCCCAGGTGTCTAACCTCGAAATGGCAGTGTGAACCGTAGGAATTGCCTGTATTTCCCACCAGACCTATGAGCTGGCCTCTTGACACATACTGTCCCTCGTCAACGAGAACAGCGCTCATATGGCCGTATACCGTCTGATACTCGTCGGTATGTCCGATCTGCACAAAATAGCCGTATCCGCCTGTATTCCAGCCTGCGGAAACTACCTCGCCGTCGGCAGCCGCATATATCTCCGTACCCGTAGAGGCCGCGATATCCATACCCTTATGGTTTCTCTCGCCGCCGAAGCCGTCGCTTACCCAGCCGCCGTCAACAGGCCAGCCGAACTCGCCCGAGCCCGTGAGTATAGTGCTGGGACTGTCAGGTCTTGCGGCATAGATGCCTATGCCTATCTTTTCAACCACAGGCTCCTTGGTGATCTTGGAGCTTATGGTCTTTCTTGAGTATTCCCTGCCGTCGACGTAGGTTATCTCGATATGGCTGGTCTTTTCACCTCTCCTGCCTCTTACGAGAACGTCCCTGACGCCTACGTTGAGGGAGCTGGTCTCCACCTCTATGGTCTCATAGTCCAGGAAGGTAATGGGATCCATCTCGCGGATATACTGTATAGGCAGATAGCTCTCGGTCTCGATGACATTTACCAGCATACCCTTTCTGCACTTCTGGGATATGCCTTTGTTGAGCTCCTCCAGCTTGTCAAGATCCATATTGTACTTCTGGGCTATAGTAACGGCGGTATCGCCTCTCTGAGCGATGTACACCGCATTTTTCTCCTTTGACGAGGTCAGCAGGTCTATGGCGGCCTTGGTGTCCATTACGCTGCTTGCAAGGTATACGCCGTGGGAATACTCGATATTGTTCTTGTAGGATATATCCTTTACAACGCCGTCAACGCGGTAATTGAGTATCCTCTCGTTGAGGGCGTCCTGAACAGGGGACTTGTCCTTTACTGCGCCTATGAACTTGCCGTCGATGTAGATGCCGTAGGCCTCCGTCAGAGCCTCGTCCGAGGCGGCCAGCATCTCGTTGGCAAGCTGTGACGCGGACACCACCTTGTCGTTCTCGTTTATGATACGCAGGGAATACTTTGCGGACAGGTCTATATTCACATCGCTGTCCGCATAGGCTATTCTCTGCTGGACCTCCTGCTCGGCGGCCTCAAACTCGGCCTCCGCGGTGATAATGCCTATCTCTCTGCCGTTGTACTCCACGCTGAGGCCGTATTCAAGTCCCGAGCCGTAGCGTATGATACCTATAAGGAATGCAAAGGATATGACGGGAAGAACGTAATTGAAGGCGGTGTAGAACACTCCGTCCTCGCCGAACAGGTAGGAGAACCAGAACTCAAAGAGCGCCTTGTTGTACTCCTCCCTGCCCTCCTTGCGGGCCTTGAAGACCTTCTTCTGCATATCCTTGTTTATATTGAAGCGGTTCCTCAGCGGAGACGTCAGCTCCCTGAGCACCCACAGGAGCGCCTTCAGCAGGGATACGGCAAGGTCAAGTATCTCGGCAAATATGAACTTTGCGCCCTTGATGAGGCCCAGCAGCAGGGCAGCTCCCACCTTTACGGAGAAATGTCCCGCTCTTGCGAAGAAGTTCAAACCTCTGCCGTCCGTATGCGGAACGGAGGCACCGGCGGTTTCCCTGCGCTCAGTATCTTCCGTATCCATAGCAACGCTCCTTTCTCTCATGATCTCAGTGCGGTCTGCGGCTGCGAACCAACATATAATATTATATCAAATATTTGTGATAATACAACGAAAAAATCCCCTCAAATCGGTTTTTGAGGGGGTATTTCATCACTATGCACAAAATTATGCTCAGTTTTTATCAAAATGCCATGTATAATCAAGCATCTCAACTGTATAGTCCTGAAGCTTTTCAAGCAGCGGGACCACGTCCTTCTTTGCGGAAGCAAGATCATGCTCGCGGTAGTTTCCGCACTCCACCTCTGTACAGCCGGGGATCTCGTCATTATAGTCCCTGATGAAGGTGTAGGCGTCCTTTACCAGCTTTATGGCGTTCTCGTGGGAAAGGCCTCTTGTGAGGAGATAAAATCCCGTGCGGCAGCCCATAGGTCCTACATATACGATATTTCCGCCGAACTCGGAATTTCTTGCGAAGGTGGCGAAAAGGTGCTCGATTGTGTGCATTGAGGGAGTCTCGAGGTATACGCCGCCGTTGGGCTTCACCATGCGGACGTCATATGTAACGATATCGCCGTCTATGCGCGAGATGTACATACCTACGCTGAATTTTGTGTGGTCTACCTGAAAGCTTGCTATTTTTTCCATATTGTACCTCCTGTTGGAAATAATTCTCTGATATCCTCGGGGATCTCCGAGGATACGGTGACGGGCTCTCCCGTAAGCGGGTCGCTGAAGCTCAGTCTGCCGCAGTGCAGAGCCTGTCTTGATATATCATCACGGAGCCCTCCGTAGAGGTCGTCTCCTGCAAGGGGAGCTCCGATATGAGCAAAATGCACCCTTATCTGGTGGGTACGTCCCGTTTCAAGGTCTATCTCCGCAAGGGAGTACCTGTCGTTGCACAGCAGCCGCCTGTAATGTGTGACGGCACGCTGTCCGTCTCCGCGGACGCAGCGCAGGATTATGGACTCCCGCTCCCTTGCTATGGGCGCGTCGATGGTGCCCTTTTCGGGTATGACACCGTGAACCGCCGCATAGTACACCTTTTTGCAGCTCCCCTGTAGGAGCTTTGCCGCAAGGGCGTCCTTGGCGATGATACACAGTCCCGAGGTATCGCGGTCAAGTCTGTTGACGGGACGGAAGGTGAGCTGAGGATAGAGATATGCGAAGTAGTTGCCAAGAGTGTCCCCCTGATGCTTTATTGAGGGATGAACAGGCATACCGCCTGCCTTGTCGAAAACCACAAGGTTGTCGTTCTCAAAGGCCACGGGAACGCTGAGACTTCCGTTGGGCTCAAGGAAGCTGTCGTCCTCCAGGCTGAGGACTATGACGTCGCCCTTTTCCACTTTGTCTATGCTCCGTATGGTGCAGCCGTTCCGCGTCATGCCGCCTTCGCAGCGTTTAAGCCTTGTCAGCAGCCGCCTTGACACGCCCTTTTTTCCCATGAGGAAGCGTTCCAGCGTTACGGGCTTTTCCGAGTCCACTGTCAGCTCTATCTGTTTCAAGGTATTCGTCCTCCCTGATGAAAATATCCGTACTCAGCGACATGGCGGTCATAAGGCCTGTCAGCCCCTGAGGCAGCAGCACTATGGTCAGCAGCGGCGGCAGATACACTGCCATAAGTCCCAGGAATACCCGCTTTCTGCCCCTCATGAAGCCCACAGAGCGTATCACCGTGCGGAAGGCCGTCTGCTGCGGATACCTTGCCAGCAGGAAGGGCACAGCCATGAAGCTGAGTCTCAGCGACAGCCACAGCAAAGCCGATACCGCCGTGAGGAACAGCGCATTTGCCGCAAGAAAGACCTCTGCGGTGCGGAGCCTTCCGCGGAGCAGCATATACGCCCACGCTCCGAAGAATATGACGGGCACCAGCCCGAGGAGTCCCAGAGCCCTTGTCCACAGGGCAGCGGAAATGCTCCGCCTGAAGGTGCGCTTTTTCAGCAATATGCGTGAAAACGGCACACTGCGCCTGCGGGGCTGCTCCGAGGTGATGACGTACAGCTCCTGAGCCGCCGCATACATCAGCGGAGCCGCCGTCAGCCATCTCAGCAGGGTGCATATCCCCGTGACGGCAAGCCGCAGGGCGCTGTCCGCCCCGAAGAGCTCCATAGGCTCCGCGCTGCCGAAATACAGCAGCAGGCTGAACACAGCCGCTTCCGCACAGCGGAAGAACAGCTCCGCTCCAAAGGGCAGCAGGCATATCATCATTGTTCTTGCACGCCTGCCCTTCAGCAGCCGCCCCGAATAGCGGATAAGCTCCCTTATTTTCATATCTGCGCCTCCGAAAAATCAGTTTTGCAGATATTATCGCCGCTTTTGCGGAGTTTATTCGTCCTCCCCGTTTTCCTCTCCGGGAAGTCTGTCGTAGGGGCAGTAGCCCAGTATCTCAAAGGCCTGGGAATTCAGCCACATCTGGGCGGTCGCAAGTATCTCAAAGCCCATGCCGAAATCACAGCTCAGCACCTTGGGGTCGTATTTCGGCATTCCGAAGCAGCTGAGCAGATTTGATATGATGCCGCCGTGAGTTATAACTGCACAGTGGGTGAGACCGTTCTCCATCATATCGGTTATGATGCTGTGTATGGCCTTATATGTGCGTGCAGTCATCTCCTCAAGGCTCTCGCCCTTTGGCGGTCTTGCGTCCTTGCCGCCTCTCAGCCATTTATTGTAGTCCTCACGCTTTGCCAGCTGGTCTATGCTCTTGTTTTCAAACTCGCCGAAATTCAGCTCTCTCAGGTCGTCCACCACGCACAGCTCAGTATCGGGGTAGAGTATATCCGCAGTCTCGGTACATCTGCGCAGGGGAGAGGAGTATACCCTGTGTACCCTGGGGTAGTCGTACTCGTCCGCCTTTGCTGCCAGCTCCGCGGCGCCCTTGTCGGAAAGGGGCAGATCGGTGCTGCCGATATATATTCCTTTTTCGTTTGCCTCCGTCATTCCGTGACGGAGCACGCTTATCCTGTAGCCTTTCATCGCGGCCTCCTTTTATGGTGATACACTGCAAAACACAGTATGATATAACGCTGAACATACAGATAGGATAATTTGCACAAATTTGCCGCCCGTTTTTTTAACTCTTAGTAAATTTCACGAAAAGAGCCGAAAAATTTCACTAATTCTTTCATACTTCTGCATATTTACAAATTATACTTATTGTATTATAATAGTATTAACGGATTATTTGATTTTTTAATCGGGAGGTTTTATCTATGAACTCAGATTTTGCAAGAATTATAACTTTACAGCGTAAGGAAAGACACATCAGCCAGAAGCAGGCTGCTACAGATCTGGGCATATCCCAGGCTCTGCTCTCTCACTACGAAAAAGGCATAAGAGAATGCGGTCTCAATTTCCTCGTAAAGATAGCAGACTACTATAATGTTTCCTGCGACTATCTGCTTGGAAGGACTCCCGAGCCCGAGGGAAAGACCATCACCATCGAGGATATTCCCGACGACGACGGCAACAACAGCATGAAAATGCCATCGCCCGAGATCATCAACTTCAACAGAAGGATAATCAACAACTCCATAAGCCTTCTCTTCAGTCTAGCGCAGAAGGCCAACAGCATAACCCTCATCAAGGAGGTATCGTCCTACCTTATGCTTTCGGTGTACAAGCTTTTCCGTATCGTATACAACGCAAATCCCCACAACGACCAGAAGCTCTTCCGTATACCCAAGGTCATAGCCAACGACAGTGCAAACGCTATCGTATCCATGAGCGAGGCCAATATAAAGGCTGCCTCCAGCGGTATTGCCCTTGACGGCAACGACTGCGTTGACAATTTCGATACTCTCTACGTTACCACGGCTACTCTCCAGAAGGATTTCGCCCAGTACTCATCGTCCCTGCTCAACCTTATAAAGCGCAGCGAGGAGAGCATTTCCCGCACCCGTGCAAAGTACAGGAGCGACATCAAGTAAGCCGTACACTCATTTATTATACCACTTTTTCACCCTGTTGAAAAGTCCTTTTTCACATTTTCTCTATACCGTTATCCTATTATCGGTTATAGAACCGAAAGCTGCAAAAGGTACTGCCAATATCTCCTGTTTTTTCGGATTTGCAACACTTTTCTTCCGCTCACCCCTCAGTTTTTCAGCATTTTGCGGATTTTTCCCCATTTCACTTGACATATTCTCCCGCATATGCTATAATTCACCATAGTAAACCGATGACGAAGAATAGTAGCACATTTCCGCGCATTTCAGAGAGCCTGCGGCAGGTGAGAGCAGGTATGCAGGGGTGGGTGAATGGACTTCCGAGGGCGAGCTGAAGGTGCAGAGCGGTCGGCTGTGAAGTCGGGCAGCGGTCAGGCTGAGAGGCTGGGCGGCGGTCGGGCTGTGAGGTCGGGCGGCGGTCGGGCTGTGAAGTCGGGCGGCGGTCAGGCTGTGAGGTCGGGCGGCGGTCAGGCTGTGAGGCTGGGCGGCGGTCAGGCTGTGAGGCTGGGCGGCGGTCAGGCTGTGAGAACAGGCAGGCGGCTATGGCGGCATGACGTTCGGGAAACACAAACTGACGGCATACAGTGCACTGTGTAGGCAAGACGCAGAAGGGTCTGCGTTAACAAAACCACTGTATATATGTACAGATCGAGTGGACGCTTAGCGTCAAGCAGGGTGGCACCGCAGAAGTTTTACGGCTTCTGTCCCGGCAGAAATAATGCTGGGACAGGAGCTTTTTATATTTCCGTCTCGGCATAGTACACACCGATCTAATTCTAACGAAAAGGAGAAATTACTATGTCAAATGAAAAGATCCCTTACAAAATCTATCTGGAGGAAAACGAGCTCCCCAAGCAGTGGTACAATGTACGCGCTGATATGAAGAAGAAGCCCGCTCCCCTCCTCAACCCCGCAACAGGCATGCCCTGTACTGCCGAGGACCTCAAGCACGTTTTCTGTGACGAGCTGGTAAATCAGGAGCTGGACGAGACAACTCCCTACATCGATATCCCCGGAGAGATCCAGGACTTCTACAAGATGTTCCGTCCCTCTCCTCTGGTAAGAGCTTACTTCCTTGAGAAGAAGCTGGGAACTCCCGCAAAGATCTACTACAAGTTCGAGGGCAACAACACCAGCGGAAGCCACAAGCTCAATTCCGCCATCGCTCAGGCATACTACGCAAAGAAGCAGGGACTCAAGGGCGTTACCACCGAGACAGGTGCAGGCCAGTGGGGTACAGCTCTGTCAATGGCCTGTGCGTACTTCGACCTTGACTGCAACGTATACATGGTAAAGGTAAGCTACGAGCAGAAGCCCTTCCGCCGCGAGGTAATGCGTACCTACGGCGCAAACGTTACTCCCTCGCCCTCTGTGACTACCGAGGTCGGAAGAAAGATCCTTGCCGAATTCCCCGATACAAACGGAAGCCTCGGCTGCGCTATCTCAGAGGCAGTTGAAGCAGCTACCACAAAGGAGGGCTACCGCTACGTTCTCGGAAGCGTTCTTGCACAGGTACTCCTTCACCAGTCGATCATCGGCCTTGAAGCAAAGGCTGCAATGGACAAGTACAACATCAAGCCCGATATCATCATCGGCTGTGCAGGCGGCGGTTCAAACCTGGGCGGTCTTATCTCTCCCTTCATGGGTCAGAAGCTCCGCGGAGAAGCAGATTACCGTATCATCGCAGTTGAGCCCGCTTCATGCCCCAGCCTCACAAGAGGTACATACGCTTACGACTTCTGCGACACAGGCAAGATCTGTCCTCTCCAGAAGATGTATACTCTGGGCAGCGGCTTCATGCCCTCACCCAACCACGCAGGCGGTCTCCGCTACCACGGCATGAGCTCCATACTCTCCGAGCTCTACGATCAGGGTCTCATGGAGGCTACATCTGTTGAGCAGACAGCTGTATTCGAGGCGGCAGAGATGTTCGCAAGAGTCGAGGGTATCCTTCCTGCTCCCGAGAGCAGCCACGCTATCCGCGCAGCTATCGACGAGGCACTCAAGTGCAAGGAGACAGGCGAGGAAAAGACTATCCTCTTCGGTCTCACAGGTACAGGCTATTTCGATATGTACGCTTACGGCGCATACAACGACGGCAAGATGAGCGATTATATCCCCACAGACGAGGAGATCGCAAAGTCTCTCGCAAACCTCCCCAAGATTGAAGGCTGAAAATAAAAAAGTGTGTTCATGAATAATAGACGGGTCTGCATACGCAGACCCGTTTCTGTATCCCGATTTTCAGCCCGATATCATGGCTATATATACTAAAAATCCCGTAAAACAGAGCGAAGTTCGTGAAATTTCACTCTTGAAAATCCTGCCGAAAATGTGTATCATAAATATAAACATACAAACTGCCAACTAAGAAAGAAGGTTTACCATGAAAGGAAGAATACTCTCATTAATGCTGGCTTCCGCTGTTATATGCGGAGCTCTTGCGTCCTGCACAGTCGAAACATACAACGGAACATCTTCACGCTCTGCACAGCAGTTCAACATAGACATCACGCCTGTGACCGATCCTCCACAGGGACAGGAACCTGAAGGAACAAAGGCTCCCGATGCTCCCACAACAGCTAAGCAGACGGCAAAGCCCCCCGAGAGCAAGGCTCCCGAGATCACGGCTCCTCCTGCTGCCGAACAACCTCAGAACAACGGAGTATCTCCCGAATACATAAGCGCAGCAAGAACCATAATGGCTAACCTCAACGACATAGATATGATAGACGGCGGCGCTGTCAGCACCAGCGGCGAGACCATGGACGACGGTATGTACAGGTACTCAAAGGTGACGGACGGACGCTTCGGCTCTATGTGGGACGTTCAGAACTACGTGGAGTCCCGTATCTGCGGCGATCTGCTCTACAGATACAATGAGATATACACAGGTGACGTTCCCATGTTCAAGGAATTCGACGGCGGGCTCTACTACCTTCAGGGCGGCAGAGGCTGCGGCTTCAATTACAAGGGCGATCCCCAGGTGAGCGATATCACGGGAGGCTCCTTCACCTTCACCATAGGCGTTGACTACTTCGGCGCCCAGCAGACCTTTGTCATAGACGCCGTGAACGACGGCGGCGTATGGAAAGCCTGCTCCCTTGACCGTCAGTAACAAAATACCCGTAAGCGGTATATCATCGCTTACGGGTATTATTTTTTATATTGAGTCCAGAGCCTCTGTGACCTGCCTGTACATATACAGCGAGCCCAGAGCTATCAGCGGTATGCCGTGAGCCGCAGCATAGTCCCTTGCCGCAGCCACGCCCTGCACAAGGTCTGTGAAGGCAGTGGAGGGAAGTCCGCGCTCCGTAAGAGCCTCCGCAAGTACGGCGCTGTCAAGGGAACGGGGATTATCGGGAGTCACCGCAAAGGCGGTCTCCGCCAGCTCTCCCAGCATATCTGCATAGAGTCCGTACTCCTTGTCGGCCATGACGCCTATGAGGAGAGCCACCTTGCTGCCGCCGAAATACCGCCTGATACTGTCAGCCGCACAGCGTATGCCGTCGGGATTGTGGGCGCCGTCATAGATGATAAGAGGCTCTCGTGAAAGCACCTCGAAGCGGCCGTGCCACTTTACATTGGCCAGTCCCTCGCGGACGGCACTGTCGGGTATATCAAGTCCGTTTTTCCTGAGAATACCAATACAGCTCAGCACATTCACCGCATTTTCGGGCTGGTATGTGCCCAGAAGCGGTATATGAAGCCGTTCTCCCATATATGTGATATCCGTGCCCTCTGTGGTACAGCATTCATCTGTCCATGAAAAGCGGGAATAATCGGGGATAAACAGCTCTGCTCCTGCTTTTTTCGCAGCGTCGGCGATGATCTCGTAGGCCTCCTCGCTGTCGCCGCCGAAATACACGGGACGCCCCTGCTTTATGATGCCTGCTTTGTGGGAAGCTATCTCCCCTATGGTATCACCGAGAAAAGCACTGTGATCCTTCTGCACATTTGTTATAACAGACAGCAGCGGAGCCTTTATGACGTTGGTGGAGTCAAGATCGCCGCCCATGCCGCACTCCACAACTGCGATATCACAGCCGCGGCGCACAAAGAGCTCAAAAGCCGCCGCCGTAAGGACTTCAAACTCCGTGGGCTTTTCGTCCATACTCTCGCACAGGGGAGCTATATCGCCGATAAGGTCGGCAAATTCCTGCTCTGATATCTCCTCGCCGCCTATGCGGAAGCTGTCCGTGATCTTTGTGATAGCGGGAGAGGAAAAGCCCCCGACTATATAGCCTGCACTTTTCAGCACCGAGGTCAGCATAGCCCCGAAGGAGCCCTTGCCGTTGGTGCCGGAGATATGCACCGTCTTTACTCTGTCCTGGGGATCGCCCATTATACGGAGGAGCTCCGTTATGCGCTCCAGCCCCAGCACGCTGCCTCTTTCGGCAGCCTTTTTCATATACTCAAGTGCTTCCGTGAAGTTCATTTTCTCTTTATCTTCTCAAGCTGCGCCGCAAATGCCTTGTTATTCAGGAGCATATAGATAATAGATGTCTCGATAACAGCCATAACGAGACAGGTAACAGGTCTCCAGATAAGCTGGGGTCTCATTGCGGGGAACAGGAAATAAAGCCCTGTGGTGTTTATTGCAAGTGAGCCGATAATCCTCGCGATCACAACTGCACAGGCAACTCTCGGGAGCGGCTTGCTCTTGAATATATAATTGTAGGAAAGACCTGCGAAAAAGCCTGTAGCCGCAGCTCCTACTGTGATAAGGGGCATAGGCGTCATGCCTGTGACAAGGCAGCCGATGAGGTCTGCGCCTGCACCTACTGCCGCACCGATGAACGGTCCGAAGAAAATGCCTGCCATGAGTATGGGCAGAGTCTCAGCGCTGATCCTGATAACGCTGAATATATCAACTCTCAGGGATTTTCCCACTACGCTGATTGCAATGAGCAGCGCTGCGAGAACCAGTACCTTTGTGCTGCCGAAAAGCCTGATATCGGACTTTATTGCAGCTGTTTTGTTGTTTACAGCCATAAAAATAACCTCCTTTTCCTCACTCATACGACAAGAAAAGAAGGCATAGTTTCTTTTTAGTTGTCCTATGAAGCGGGATGCAAAATACGAACCGTAAGCCGAAGCTTTTCGTTTGACCGACAACTCCCCGTTCGGTCAACACTGGAACATCAAAAGATGTAACGAACGTATTCTTACTCTTCAAAATATTGCAGTACCTTACTGCACCTATATTATACAGCGCAGCACCCTCTTTGTCAATAGTCTGACACACGTTTTTTCGCTGTTTTGCACTCTTTGTCAATTTGCTCTAAATGGTTCTGCACTTCAGGTTAATTTAGGTAAAAAAGCCGAAAATACATAAAACCCTTGACAAAGCCTCATAATAGTGATAAATTATAGTTAGCACTCAAAGAGTTAGAGTGCTAATGAGATCGTCAGAAGACCCGGAAAAGGAGGGAGTATCGTGGATGAAAGAAAACTGAAGATACTCGCTGCCGTGGTGGACGAATACGTCAGGACGGGCGAGCCCGTCGGTTCAAAATCGATCTCAAAGCTGGATAATATCAATGTTTCTTCCGCTACTATCCGCAACGATATGGCGGCTCTGGAGCAGCTGGGATACCTTGAACAGCCCCATACCTCGGCAGGCCGCGTGCCTACCTTCAAGGGCTACCGCCTGTACATCGACGAGCTCATGACTCCTCACGACCTTCCCGAAGAGGAAAAGCAGAGGATAGACGAGATGCTGGGCGACAGGGACACTCCCGAGGAGCTTCTGGTGCAGAACGCCGCAACGGCTCTCACAGAGATAACACAGTGCGCTGCGGTGGTCACCAATTCCGTTCCGAGATTCTCGGTAATATCAAAGGTGGAAGTTATCCCCACAGGAAAACGCCTCTACGTTATCCTGCTCATAACCTCCAGCGGAAACATCAAGAACAAGGCTTGCAGACTCGAATTCGACCTCAGCCATGAGCAGCTGGATTTCTTTACACATTATATAGAGGAAAACCTCAGCGGAGTCTCCGTAGACGAGCTCTCAGAGGAAATGATGGATAAGATGATAGCCGCGGTGAGCGCCTATATGGTATCGCTCTCGCCCCTCGTAAAGGGCATATGCGAGCTCTCCGAGGATCTCCGTCAGCAGGAGCTGACAGTCAGCGGAGGCGAAAAGCTCCTGTCCTGCGACGAGCTGGATAAAATGGAGGTCGTCAAGTTCATCGAACACAAGGACGGACTGTCGGAGCTGCTGGAAAACGCATTCAGCGGCATACAGGTGAAATTCGGATCCGAAAACGACAGCTTCGCCATAGGCAATTCAAGCCTGATAGTCTCCAAGTACCGCAAGGGCGGCAAGGAGGCAGGCTCTCTGGGAGTCATAGGCCCCATGAGAGTGGATTATAAAAAGATAATCCCCTACGTCGAGTACCTGACCCAGAAGATCTCTTCTCTCATGGACGGCGACGATGACATAATAAACGCTCCCGACAATATGCAGGAGCCTTAGAAAGGAGCAATGACCGATGGAAAAGAATGAGAAATTCTCCGAGGAGCTGGAAGAGCTGGAAGAGCTTGCAGGCGATACGCCCGACGCTCCCGAGGGTGAAGATACAGACGAGCTGGAAGAGGCCGATGCGGTCAGCGAGTACAACGATACCGCAACTCAGTTCTCAGAGCTTGAGGATGCACTGGCAGAGGCCAACGACAAGTACCTGAGACTGTTCGCGGAGTACGACAACTACCGCAAGAGAACAGCCAAGGAAAAGACGGAGACCTATCAGAACGCTTCGGTGCAGTGCGTGGAGAAGCTCCTCCCTGTACTGGACAGCTTTGAAAGATCTCTTGAGGCCGAGTGTTCTGACGAGAACTTCAAGAACGGCATGGGCATGATATACAATCAGCTCAAGGGCTTCCTCACACAGATGAATGTCACTGAGATAGAAGCTCTCGGCGCAGAGTTCGACCCCAATATCCATAACGCCATACAGCAGCAGGACGGCACGGACTACGCCGCCAACCATGTCTGCGCGGTATTCCAGAAGGGCTATATGCTTGGCGACAAGCTGGTAAGGCCTGCTATGGTGGCAGTGGCTGTTTAGTGCATAGCACCCGGCAGCAGTTATTAAGGTAATCACATAATTCTATTATAAAGATTTCTTTAGGAGGAAATTATTATGGGAAAAATCATTGGTATCGATCTTGGTACAACAAACTCTTGCGTAGCTGTTATGGAGGGCGGTAACGCTGTAGTTATCCCCAACAGCGAGGGCGCAAGAACAACTCCTTCCGTTGTTGCCTTCACAAACAACGGCGAGCGTCTCGTAGGCCAGGTGGCTAAGAGACAGGCTATCACAAACCACGACAGAACAGTTTCTTCTATCAAGAGACATATGGGTTCTGACTATAAAGTTTCTATCGACGGCAAGAACTACACTCCCCAGGAGATCTCCGCTATGATCCTTCAGAAGCTGAAGGCTGACGCAGAGGCTTACCTCGGCGAGCCCGTAACTGAGGCTGTTATCACAGTTCCCGCTTACTTCACAGACTCACAGAGACAGGCTACAAAGGACGCAGGCCAGATCGCAGGTCTTACCGTTAAGCGTATCATCAACGAGCCTACAGCAGCTGCTCTCTCCTACGGCATCGACAAGGAAGAGGAGCAGACCGTAATGGTATACGACCTGGGCGGCGGTACCTTCGATGTATCCATCATCGAAATGGGTGAGGACGTTCAGCAGGTACTTGCTACAGCAGGTAACAACCGCCTCGGCGGCGACGACTTCGACCAGCGTATCATCAACTGGATCGTTGAGGAGTTCAAGAAGACAGAGGGTATCGACCTTTCAGCCGACAAGATGGCTGCTCAGAGACTCAAGGACGCAGCAGAAAAGTCCAAGATCGAGCTCTCATCCACAACAACATCAAACATCAATATCCCCTTCATCACTGTTGATGCAAGCGGCACTCCCAAGCACCTGGACCTCACACTTACACAGGCTAAGTTCAACGAGCTCACAGCTGACCTGGTAGAGTCCACAATGGGACCTGTAAGACAGGCTCTCAGCGACAGCGGTCTCCAGATCTCAGAGATCAACAAGGTCCTCATGGTAGGCGGTTCTTCAAGAATCCCCGCTGTACAGGAAGCTGTAAAGAAGCTTATCGGCAAGGATCCCTTCAAGGGCATCAACCCCGATGAGTGCGTAGCTCTCGGTGCTGCATACCAGGGCGGCGTTCTCGGCGGCGACGTCAAGAACGGACTCCTCCTTCTCGATGTAACTCCCCTTTCACTGGGTATCGAGACAGCAGGCGGCGTTTGCACAAGAATGATCGAGAGAAATACAACTATCCCCACAAAGAAGTCACAGGTATTCTCAACATACGCAGACAATCAGCCTGCCGTTGATATCAACGTGCTTCAGGGTGAGCGTGAGTTCGCACGCGACAACAAGCAGCTGGGTACGTTCCGTCTCGACGGCATCGCTCCCGCTCCCAGAGGAATCCCCCAGATCGAGGTAACATTCGATATCGACCAGAACGGTATCGTTCATGTATCCGCTAAGGACCTCGGCACAGGCAAGGAGCAGAACATCTCCATCACAGCTTCCACAAATATGTCCAAGGACGATATCGACAAGGCTGTAAAGGAAGCCGAGCAGTACGCTGCCGAGGACAAGAAGCGCCGTGAACAGGTCGACAACAAGAATGAGGCCGAGAACCTTGTATTCCAGTGCGAGAAGGCTCTCACAGACTTCGGCGACAAGGTATCTGCCGACGAGAAGTCCAATATCGAGGCTAAGTGCACAGCTCTCAAGTCTGCTATCGCAGCTGAGAACTACGACGAGATCAAGACCCTGAAGGAGGATCTCCAGAAGGCTTTCTACGACCTCTCTGCAAAGATCTATCAGCAGGCAGCTCCCAACGGCGCTCAGGGCATAGATCCTTCACAGTTCGCTAATATGGGCGGTGCAGCAGATGCAGGCGCTCAGGGCGGAAACGACGACGGAGTAGTTGACGCAGACTTTACTGAGGTCTGATAATGGATCACAATAAATGGCTGAAAAAGCTCGTTATAATAATCATTCTGTGTGCTATAGCCTTTATAGGTCTGAAGCTGTTCAATGAATTTGCTAAAGACGACCTGGGCGATTACGACGGCAACAGAGGCGAGTATATAGACGAGATAGAAAACGGCTGATTTTTAGGGCGGAAAACCTTCCGCCCTAAAGGTGTATATAGTTGATTGACGGGCGCGGCAAAAAATACCGGTTTAATACATTGATAACGCGAAAACGGGAGCGGAGGCTCTCCGCCCGCCCTAAAGGTGTATTATTTAGTAAGTAGTAAATTTCTCACTTCTGCGTGACTTATCCCTACTTACTACTTACTAATAAGGAGTATAATCTATGGCTGAAAAAAGAGATTACTATGAAGTCCTCGGTATACAGAAGGGTGCTTCCGAGGATGAGATAAAAAAGGCCTTCCGTAAGAAGGCAAGAGAGAACCACCCCGACCTTCACCCCGACGACCCGTCTTATGTCGAGAAGTTCCAGGAGATAAACGAGGCCAACGAGGTACTCTCTGATCCCGAAAAGCGTGCGAGATACGACCAGTTCGGCCATGCAGGCGTTGATCCCTCCTACGGCGGAGGCGACGGCATGGGCGGCTTCGGCGGCTTTGCCGATATGGACGATATCCTGGGCAGTATCTTCGGAGGCTTCGGCTTCGGCGGCGGCACAAAGCGCTCCAGCGCAAACGCTCCCAGAAGAGGAGCCGATATACAGGAGACCGTATCCATAAGCTTCATGGACGCCTGCACAGGCAAGAAACAGGATATCAGGGTCAACCGTATGTGCGTCTGTGATAACTGCAAAGGCTCCGGCGCAGAGGCAGGCTCTACCCCCGATATATGTCCCGACTGTCAGGGCAGAGGCTCTGTCAAGACCACTCAGCGCACTCCCTTCGGCGCTATCTCCTCATCAAAGCCGTGTCCTCACTGCGGAGGCAAGGGCAAGATCATCAAGAATCCCTGCTCAAAGTGCCGCGGCGTAGGCAGAGTAAGAGTACAGAAGACCGTATCCATAGATATCCCCGCAGGTATCGACGACGGACAGACACTGCGCATAGGCGGTCAGGGCGACTGCGGTATCAACGGCGGCCCCAACGGCGACCTCCTTGTAGGTATCGACGTTAAGTCCCACCCGATATTCAGGCGCGAGGGCTTCGACATACACTGCGATATACCCGTTACTTATATGGAAGCCGTTCTCGGCGCGGAAATAACCGTTCCCACCATTGACGGCGACGTGAAGTACAACATCAGCGAGGGTACCCAGACAGGCACTATATTCCGCCTCAAGGGCAAGGGCGTACAGAGGCTCCACCGCACAGACCGCGGAAACCAGTACGTAAAGATATACGTTGAGGTGCCCAAGAACCTCTCAAAGAAGCAGAAGGATCTGCTGAAGCAGTTTGAGTCCTCGCTTACGGAAAAGAATTACGCCAAGCGCCAGAGCTTCTTCGAGAAGCTCCGCTCAAAGCTGGATTTTTGACAAATGACACAGACCTGATGCCTATAGGCGCAGGTCTGTTTTTATACCGGAAGGAGGCTTTCAATGTTTGAACAGGACTATATCATGCGGCAGATCAAAGAGATAACCGCAATTATCGCAAAGGTAGTATTCGGTGCAAAGGTGGAACAGTCCTTTTATATGCTCCAGGAGGCCGAAAGACAGAAGGCATACGCTCTCATCGAACAGATGCGAAACGGCGAGCCTCTTGAAGCTGTAAGGGAGCTTGATGAGCTCTCTGAAAACAACACCAAGGAAAACCTTATGATCGGACTTGAGTTCTACGCACAGCTCAGCGACACTGACGAGGAATTCCTCAACGAAAACGGATACAGCTTAGTAAGAGCAAGAGATGACTTCCGCCGCTTTACGGAGAAATTTGGTATGCAGCAGATGACGGAGCTCTACTTCGGCAATGAAAACGATGATAAATAAGTATAAAACCTCCCCGAGCGGGCATAATAACCGCAAAGGGAGGTGTTTTTTATGGTAGAACAGGACACTGTAAAGCTCCTGAGAGAATGTGACGCAGGAGTAAAGATGGGCATATCCTCCATCGGCGACGTACTGGATTATGTGAGCAGTCCTCAGCTTAAAAAGCTGCTTCAGGACAGCTCCGAGGAGCACGACGGCCTGAAGGCCGACCTTCAGGGACTTCTCGGAGAGTATCACGACGAGGGCAAGGAGCCTGCCGCCATGGCAAAGGGTATGTCATGGCTGAAAACCAACGTCAAGCTCACGGTAAACGAGTCCGACAGCACAGTTGCCGACCTTATGACGGACGGCTGCAATATGGGAGTCAAGTCCCTGAGCCGGTACCTTAACAAGTATCAGGCTGCCGACGAGCGCTCAAAGGACATGGCAAAGCGCATAATCAGCGCCGAGGAGCAGCTTTCAAAGGATATGAGGGCTTTCCTGTAAAAGCAAAGGCTTCCGGGTGATCGGAAGCCTTTATTATCATCTTATGTCAGGTCTTGCAGGAGCACCCCACTTATTGGGGCCTGTGCTGGGACGGCAAAGGAATATTATCAGGATTATTATATATATTAGCAGGAACAGGAATGAGAAGCACATAACTGCGCCGAGAGTTTCCACATCTCCCGAAAGTGCCGTTACAAGCATCAGCGCTACGACACCGATAGTAATGAACACCGTTCCTAATACCCACCAGCCGGATTTGCCGGCATCATGGAGTCTTCTTACCTGTGACGAAAGGTTAGGCAGGAAGAAAACGAGGGATTCCGCTATGCTGATGATGCTTGTTATTATCTTTGCATCAGAGCCCAATGTCATCTGAAGAGCCGATGTAAGCATGCTTACACCGATATCTACCAGGAATACGAACAGATATGCGAACCAGTATTCGCTTCTTGTGGAACGTCCACTGAAGTTGACATAGTTCTTGAAGTAAAGCTTTATAGCCTCTCCGAAGCCCACATATTTAGGGCTCCCATCGGACATATTGTATACGCCGGTATCAAGTCCGAAAATGGGACCGTTATATCCCTGACCGTAGCCGTTGGGGCCATAGCCGTAGCCGTTAGGCTGACCGTAGTTGTTATAGTTGCCGTAGTTGTTGGGCTGACCGTAGCCGTTGGGCTGGCCGTAGCCGTTAGGCTGACCGTAGCCGTTAGGCTGACCGTAGCCGTTAGGCTGGCCGTAGCCGTTGGGCTGGCCGTAATTGTTGGGCTGGCCGTAGCCGTTGGGCTGGCCGTAGCCGTTGGGCTGGCCGTAGTTGTCCGGCTGTGAAGCGTTAATGCCGCTGTCAGGCTGTGAAGCATTATCCTGCTGTACGGGAACTGCTCCCATTACATCGTCCATTGCCCCCGACGATGCTTCAAGAGAAGCTCCGCAGTTTTCACAGTACCTGTCGCCCTCGCGGTTTTCGTAATTACAGTATCTGCATTTCATGGCAGTTACCCCCTTTATCATTGATAAGTATATTTTATCAGAAAAGCTGCTGTTTGTCAATATATATTATAAAGCGCAGCCCTGAAAACACAAAAAAGCTCCCCACGGGGAGCTTCTGTTTTATTCGATCGTAACAGAGACCTTCTGGTCCTTCTTAGCTGCGCCTGCGCGCATGATAGTACGGAGTGCCTTTGCGATCCTGCCCTGCTTGCCGATAACTCTGCCCATATCGTCGGGAGCAACGTTAAGGTGGAATACGATAACGCCCTCCTCGTCGGGCTCGTCCTCGGTAATATTTATAGCGGACTTATCTTCAACGAGGCCTGCTGCGATAGCATAAAGTAAATCTTTCATTAGTAAAACCTCCGTTAAGCTTGCGGACAGAGGCAGAGACCATATGTCTCTCCTCCTCCATTAAGCTTCAGCTCAAAGAACTCCCTCTTTCTTGAGGATAGCCTTTACTGTGTCAGTAGGCTGTGCGCCCTTAGCGATCCAGTCCTTAGCCTTGTCTGCGTCGATCTTGACAACAGAGGGCTCCTTAGTAGGATCATAGTAACCGATCTCCTCAACGAAACGACCGTCTCTGGGGTATCTGGAGTCAGCTACGACTACACGGTAGAAGGGAGCCTTCTTAGCGCCCATTCTTCTCAGTCTGATCTTTACTGCCATTGTATTCACCTCCATATAAGGAATAATATATTCAAGCGGCGGGAGACCGCATTGAAAGCTTGTTATTGAAGTATCGCGTCGATTATAACCGACGCAGCATAAAGCAGCAGTAGACCTGCCATCACCGCAACTGCCATTGGATTATCTTTTTTTCTATCCTCGGGAGACATTCTCATTACCTTGATAAGGCATAGTATAGAAGCTCCGCAGAAGATAAAGAACAGTGTCTTTCCTATAGCTGTTTCATG
The DNA here is from genome assembly GCF_947301925.1 of uncultured Ruminococcus sp. Taxonomy (GTDB): domain Bacteria; phylum Bacillota; class Clostridia; order Oscillospirales; family Ruminococcaceae; genus Ruminococcus. The sequence continues at coordinate 79,969 of NZ_CAMYUE010000004.1, read as the reverse complement.
GTGAAAACCGTGATGATGCCTTAATGCTAATTCCTGAACATATACGTACATAACAATTGATTTTAAGATCAGAACGGCAGATTGCCGCCGCCCTTGCCTGTGTACTTGTCGAAGTTCATGCCTGCAAGGTTCTTTCTTGCCTTTCTCAGCGACATCTTGCCGCTCTTTCCTGTGAACTTCTTCATAACTGCCTGCATCTGGTCGAACTGCTTGAGGAGCCTGTTGACGTCCTCCACCTTTGTGCCCGAGCCCTTTGCGATACGCTTCTTTCTGGACGGATTGATGATAGAGGGCTTTGCACGCTCGGCCTTTGTCATGGAGGTTATCATAGCCTCTATCCTGCCCAGCTGGCTCTCGTCAATATCCGCGTCCTTGATCTTGTCGCCTACGCCCGGGAGCATACCCAGTATGGACTTCATGGAGCCCATGCGCTTGATCTGCTTCATCTGATCCAGGAGATCGTCCATATCGAACTTGTTCTCCTTGAACTTCTGTGTGAGCTTCTCGGCGTCCTTCTGGGACATAACGTTCTCGGCCTTTTCGATAAGGGTAAGAACGTCGCCCATTCCAAGTATTCTGGAAGCCATTCTCTCGGGGTGGAACTGCTCGAAGTCGTCAAGCTTTTCGCCCATACCAACGAACTTGATAGGCTTACCTGTAACAGAGAGTACGGACAGAGCCGCACCGCCTCTGGTATCGGAATCCAGCTTTGACATGAGCACGCCTGTGATGCCTACCGCCTCATCGAAGGCCTTGGCGACATTTACAGCGTCCTGACCTGTCATGGCGTCAACTACCAGCATTATCTCGTCGGGCTTTGTCTCGTTCTTGATATTGACAAGCTCATCCATGAGAGCCTCGTCGATATGGAGACGTCCTGCCGTATCTATTATGAGTATATCGTGACCGTAGTCCTTTGCGTAGGCAAGAGCCTTCTTTGCAATGACAACGGGATCTGTCTGACCCATCTCAAAGACCTTTACGTCAGCCTTTCCTCCTACTACCTGTAACTGGTTGATAGCCGCAGGACGGTAGATATCGCAGGCTGCCAGCAGGGGACGGTGTCCCTCCTTTTTAAGGAGCTTGGCCAGCTTTGCGGCGTGGGTGGTCTTACCGGAGCCCTGAAGTCCGCACATCATGATGACCGTGGGCGGCTTTGAAGCCATATTTATACGGGCGTTGCTGTTACCCATAAGGGAGACCAGCTCTTCGTTAACTATCTTTATTACCTGCTGGGCGGGAGTAAGGCTTGCCAGCACTTCCTCGCCTACAGCACGCTCTGTAACGCTCTTTACGAAGTCTTTTACGACCTTGTAGCTTACGTCGGCCTCAAGCAGCGCAAGTCTTACCTCACGCATAGCCTCCTTTACGTCGGACTCTGTAAGCTTTCCTCTTGATTTCAGCTTTTTAAAGACGTTGTTCAGCTTTTCGGAAAGTCCCTCGAATGCCATGCCGAACCTCCTTTATATCATCACAGCAGCTCCGCGATCCTTGCAGTCTCGGAGAGTATGGTATTTCGTGTATCCTCGTCAGTGATATGCTCTGCGGCAGCCTCTATCCTGCCGAAGCACTCCCTCATCATGCCCAGCTTTTCCGCGAAGCCCAGCTTTTCCTCATAGTTGAGGAGTATATCCTCGGTGCGCTTGATAATGCTGCGCACGGCCTGTCTTGTGATATTCATGGGCTGACCGATCTCCGCAAGAGAGAGGTCCTCGCAGTAATACATCTCCATAAGGCTGCGCTGGTGGTCTGTGAGCAGGTCGCCGTAGCAGTCCAGGAGCATTACGAATTTAAGTTCCTTAGCCATTTCCGGGCACCTCGCTGGGGTGTAATGCAAAATCACTTTACACATTGTACCACATAACGGGATTTTTGTCAAGGGGCTGAGCCCATTTTTTCAGGATTTGGGACATTGTGATAAAAAAGCGCCGCATTGCGGCGCTTTATCCGTCATTCGGCAGTGGTTGTGACAGCGTCCTGCTGCTCCGACATATCCGAATAGGTTATGCTGACCAGATCCACAACGTCGTCCTCGTTAAAGGAAACGGTAATGGAATGGCTTCGGAGTATGCCCTGCTCGTCCTTGCCCAGCATTATGCCGTAGCGGTAGGTATGGGTGAAGGGCTTTTCCAGCTTCTCCTCGTTATCGGGCTTTCCTATGAGCCTTTCCACGTCCTCAACGGTGGATACCAGCGGTACTATGCCGTAGATATCGCTGTCGGAGGTCTTGATGGTTATGCTGTACATTACGCTCTCCTTCTGATTCTTGGAGTAGCAGTTTTCCAGCATTACCGTACCCATGTCCGTGCCCTTGTAGTACAGGGTGGCCATGGCGCTGCCCTCCTTGAGGCCGTAGGCCTTCCTGTCGTAGAACTTGAAGGACCAGTCCTTGCCCAGCTTCTTCAGATACTGGGGCAGGTCGAAGTGCTGACCCTTGATGTTTATATTGCTTCTTACAGCGTCCACATCGAATACGCCCTCCTCCACGGTGTAGGGCTCTGCTATGGGAGGTATCTCGATATGAGGCACCGATATATCGTCCTTCTTTGAGCAGCCTGCAAGAGCGCATACCAGCACGCAGGCAAGCAGCAGTGACAGCTTTTTCATGTTATTCTCCTCTTTCTCTTTACCGGCAGCTTTCGCCGATCTTTTCGCCGTACTTCACCACGGTCTCTATGCCCTCGGCGGAGTTGCGGAGTATATCCTCGTCGGGACGTATACTGTCCCTGCCGAAAAGCATTACTATGGTGGAGCCGCCGAACTCGAATCTGCCCTTTTCCTCGCCGCGGCAGAAGGCCGCCTCGCCGTGGTGGTTCACTATGCGTCCCACCATCATGGCGCCCACCTCCACCTGCACCACATCGCCGAAGTTATCGGTGTGGAGCACGGTATACTCGCGGCTGTTGCGCTTGTATATGTTATACCTTTCCAGAGCCACGGGGTTGACTGTGTGGAGTTCTCCCGCAATGAAGGTATTGTCGGTCTTGGTGCCGTCGTCTATATAGCAGTAGCGGTGGTAATCGTCCACCTCCAGCCTGAATATAAGGCAGTAGCCTCCGCAGAAGCGGTTTGCAAGGAACTCGTTCTTCAGCAGATCCCTTACCCTGTAGCGTGAGCCCTTAATGCGGAATATGCTGTTCCTGCCTATCTTATGCACCGTCAGCTTTGAATCGCAGGGGCTTATAAGGTGGCGCGGATCGTTGTCTATGGGGCGCTTTCCGGGCTTTATGACGCGGGTGAAGAAATCGTTATAGGAGCGGAAGCGGTACATGACATAATCCGAGGTGTCTATGCCGCTGCGCTTTATGAAGGGCTTTATCAGCAGGGTGGAAGCTCTTGAATCCATGAAACGCCCTGCTATATGTGATATGGCTGGAGCGGTCAGAGACTTCAGCAGCACCCTTCCGGGTACGCTGCCGTAGAGCTTTTTCAGCAGCCTGTTCTGTCCCTCATTTGTGACGATAGTCTCGCCTGTTCTGGTCTTTATCATGGATAAGCTCCCTCCCTTCGGCTCTGCGCGGCTTACAGCCTTGCATTGGCAAGCATGAGCTTTATGCGGTTCTCCTGGTTTACTCTTGTGGCGCCGGGATCGTAGTCGATAGCGACTATATTGGCGTTGGGGTTGTCCTGCTTGATGGCGCGTGACATACCCTTTGCGACTATATGGTTGGGCAGGCAGCCGAATGGCTGTGTGCAGATGATGTTCTCCACTCCCGACTTGGCAAGAGCGGCCATTTCTGCGGGTATGAGCCAGCCCTCGCCCATAACAACGCCCTGATTGATGTACTTGTCCGCCAGCCTTCTAAGGTGCTCGAAGTCGTGGAGGGGCTCAAAGCTGCCCTGCTCCTTCATTACCTTTATGAGCTCCTTCTGCTTGGCGTAGATAAGATCGTAGCCTATCTTGTTGAATATGGACTCCTTGGTGGTGTGGTCGTATATCTTTGCGTCGTTAAAGTTTCCTGCGGCGCAGTACATTACGAACTCCAGAAGCGAGGGCACAACGGGCTCGCAGCCCTCGGATATGAGGAAGTCCTCAAGGTGATTGTTTGCAAGGGGAGAATACTTGACGTAGATCTCGCCCACTATGCCCACTCTTATCTTCTTCTCGCTGCTGAGAGGAATGGAGGCGAAATCGTCAAGGATATCCCTGTACACCTTCTTTGTCCTCAGGTACATCCTGCTGCCCTTCAGGAAGATATTGCACAGTCTCCTGTGCCATTTTGCCAGCATTTTCTTCGAGTCGCCCTTGTTTATCTCATAGGCTCTGCACTTGTTGTAGCAGGTCATGAGCAGGTCGCCGTAGAGCACGGCGTACAGCATTTTCAGGAACATGGGCGCTGTTATCTTGAAGGCGCTGTCCTTTTCCAGTCCGCTGAAGTTCAGGGATACCACAGGTATCTGGGGATAGTTCTTTGCAACTGCCTTTCTCAGCAGGTGTATGTAATTTGACGCACGGCAGCCGCCTCCGGTCTGGGTTATGAGGAGAGCCGTCCTGTCGGGGTCGTACTTTCCGCTTTTGAGGGCGTCCATGAACTGGCCTATTACCAGCAGAGCGGGATAGCAGGCGTCATTGTGTACGTTCTTGAGTCCCTCGTCAACAACTGCGCGGGAATCGTTGCGCAGCAGCTCCAGCTTATAGCCCTTGGCCTCAAAGATGGATATGAGCATCTTGAAGTGTATGGGCAGCATATCGGGAACGAGGATAGTATGGGTCTTTATCATATCCTCGGTAAACTTTGCATATTCAGGCATAGAAACCTCCGTATCGTAAATGCTATTGTCTGTGATGTCACACAGGCTGTACCTGCGGCTTTTTCGCAGGCTCGGGACTTGTCTGCTCCATAGCGGCAACAAGGCTCCTGAGTCTTATCCTTGCGGCGCCCAGGTTGTTTATCTCGTCTATCTTCAGCTGAGTGTACAGCTTTCCGCGGCTCTCCAGTATGGAGCGCACCTCGTCGCCCGTAACGGCGTCAATGCCGCAGCCGAAGGACACCAGCTGTATGAGCTGCATATCGGGCTGTGTGGTGACGTATTTGGCGGCGCGGTAGAGCCTTGAATGGTATGTCCACTGGTTCAGCACGCCCAGCTTCGGAGTGGAAGCAAAGGCCGCAACGCTGTCCTCGGTGATGACAGCCATTCCCAGACTGGATACCAGCTTGTGTATGCCGTGGTTTATCTCCTTGTCGATGTGGTAGGGACGGCCTGCGATAACGATTATCTTGCGTCCCTCCGCCCTTGCCTGGGAGATTATCTCCATGGCCTTCCTTGAAACGGAGTTGCGGTAGCTCTTCAGGGCTTCATAGGCCTTGTCCACAGCGTCGGGTATCCTGCCCTTTACGTTGTATCTTCCGAGGGCCTGTCCCAGCACCTTTATGACGTTCTTCCTGATATTCAGGTCCATATAGGGGTGAATGAAGTTCTTGCTGTTGAGCCTGGGATTGTTTGCCATGAGAAGCTCGGGATAGTAGGCTACTACGGGGCAGTTGAAGTGGTTGTCGCTGTCGCCCTCGTCGATGTTGTAGCTCATGCAGGGGTAGAATATGAAGTCCACGCCCTTGTCAAGAAGGTTCTCGATATGTCCGTGAGCCAGCTTCGCAGGATAGCACACCGTATCCGAGGGTATGGTATGCTGTCCCAGATAGTACATATCACGGGAGCTCTCGTCGGAAATAACTGTCCTGAAGCCCAGGGAGGTGAACAGCATATGCCAGAAGGGCAGCTGCTCATAGAAGCCCAGCGCAAGGGGCAGTCCCACTGTTCCGCAGTAACGCCTGGGCTGGTGGGTCTTTACGGTGTTGAGTATGCTGTCGTACTTGAACTCATAGAGATTGGGAACCGTGTTCCTGTTGGCGACTCCGCCGCCCTTTTCGCAGCGGTTGCCCGATATGAAGCGGCGTCCCTTGCCGAAGCTGATGATATTCAGCTGACAATGTGCGGTACAGCCGCCGCAGTTTACCGAACGGGAGGTATAGCTGAAGTTTTCCAGCTCCTCTGCGGAAATAAGCTGTGACGGTGCGTCTCCCGCACGCTCCTTTGCGTAGAGAGCGCAGCCGAATGCGCCCATGAGTCCCGATATGGCAGGACGGATAACGTTCCTGCCCAGCTCCTTCTCGAAGGAGCGGAGGACGGCGTCATTGAGGAAGGTACCGCCCTGAACGACGATGTTCTTTCCCAGATCCTCGGGAGAATTAGCGCGTATTACCTTGTATATGGCGTTCTTGATGATGGAGGAGGACAGACCTGCGGAAATATCCTCCACAGTAGCGCCGTCCTTCTGCGCCTGCTTTACCGAGCTGTTCATGAACACGGTGCAGCGCGAGCCCAGGTCAACGGGGTGCTCCGCAAAGAGACCCAGCTTTGAGAACTCGGCGATATCATAGCCCAGCGCCATGGCGAATGTCTGTATGAAAGAGCCGCAGCCCGATGAACAGGCCTCGTTGAGCATGATGCTGTCGATGCTCTTGTTCTTTATCTTGAAGCACTTGATGTCCTGTCCGCCGATATCTATGATGAAATCAACGTCGGGGCAGAAATAAGCCGCCGCCTTGAAGTGCGCCACGGTCTCGACTATGCCGTGATCTATGGAGAGACCCGACTTTATAAGGTCCTCGCCGTAGCCTGTAACGGCAGAGCCCTTTATGGTTATGGCAGGATTCATCTCGCTGTATATGCGCTTTACCTGATCGGCGATCTTGTCAAGGGGCTGACCCTGATTTGAGGAGTAGTGATGATAGAGTATGCGGCCGTCGTCGGTTATGAGCACCAGCTTTGTGGTGGTGGAGCCTGCGTCTATGCCGAGGTAGGCGTCGCCCTTGTAGGTATGTATATCCGCATAGCCCAGATCAAACTTCTTATGACGGTCAATGAAGCCCTCGTACTCGGCCTGCGAGCGGAAAAGGGGCTCTCCCGTCACTATATCGTCGGAGGCCTTTGCCGTCCTGATCTTTTCGATTATATCCCCGATGCAGAAGGCCTTCTCGGCAGTTGCCGCATAGAGTGCGCAGCCGTAAGCCACGAAAACAGGAGCCTCCTGCGGGAACACGGCGTGCTTGTCATCAAGTCCGAGGGTCTTTTTGAAGGCCTTTTTCAGACCGCTGAGGAAGAACAGCGGACCGCCGAGGAAAAGCACCTTTCCCTCGATAGTACGTCCCTGAGCAAGTCCCGATACCGTCTGATCCACCACAGCCTGGAAGATACTTGCGGCAACGTCCTCACGTCTTGCGCCCTGATTGAGAAGGGGCTGTATATCCGATTTTGCAAAAACTCCGCAGCGCGAGGCTATAGGATAGACCTTCTGGGCGTGGAGCGACAGCTCGTCCAGCTCGTCGGCGGTTATGCCGAGGAGGGTGGCCATCTGGTCGATGAAGGCTCCCGTACCGCCTGCGCAGGTGCCGTTCATACGCTGCTCAACGCCGCCTGTGAGGAATATTATCTTGGCGTCCTCGCCGCCCAGCTCAATAACAGCGTCGGCGTCGGGCTGCTTCTGCTTTACCGCCAGAAAAGCGGCATGGACCTCCTGGACGAAGGGTATATCCGCAGAATTAGCCAGTCCCAGACCTGCCGAGCCTGTGATGCAAACGGTGAACTCCTCATCGGGATAGTCCGCCTGAATGATCTTCAGCTGGTCCGTGACGGTCTCCTTGACCTTTGAAAGATGACGCTGATACTTGGAATAAACGATATTTCCGTCAGCGTCGGTTATAACAGTCTTTACCGTGGTAGAGCCCACGTCAATGCCGAGAGAATAATTATTTGCCATTGTACACCTCAGAAGAAGTTATATTTTTACGGAGAAAGCTCCGTCCGTTATCGGTATCTTCTTATTATACCACATTTTATATATAAAAGTAAAGAGGTAAAAAATATATGAGACTGCCGCCTTGTTTTTCAGTGCTGTCTGCGCAACAGTTGCCGTATCCGCCGTAAAATGTTATAATAACGTATGTTCAGTATATCACGAACAGACTGTTATGTCAATTTAAAAAATTTTTCAGAAAGTCTGTAACGAACAGGCTTTCCGTGTAACTAATAAGTGAACGTTCAAGGAGAGGAGGCGGCAGAGTGTCATCGGATATGGAAAAATACTACAGAGAGAACGGCAGGAAGGTATTCCTCTATCTCATGACTCTCTGCGGCGAAGCCGACACCGCCGAGGAGCTTACTCAGGAGACCTTTTACCGTGCGCTCCGCTCCCTGAAGAAGTACAAGGTTGAGAGCTCGGTATACACATGGCTGTGCAGCATCGCGCGTAACTGCTGGCTGGAGGAGCTCCGCAAGCGAAGAAAGCACAAGGGCGAGGAGATAAGCGAGCTCACAGAGGATACAGCGCCCCGTCCCGACGAGGCTGCGGAGAGCTCCGACAGCAGGCTGCGGCTGCTGAAAAGGATACACTCCCTGCCCGAGACAGAGAAGGAGATAATACTGCTGCGTGCCTCCCAGGAGCTGAGCTTCCGCGAGATAGGGGAGATATTCGGCAAAACCGAGAACTGGGCGCGTGTGACCTACTACCGCGCAAAGCAGAAATTAGCCGATTGACCTGTAGGGGCGGGCGCCCCTGCAAAAAGGAGTGATCTTATGAAATGCAATATAATCAGAGACCTTTTGCCGCTGTACTGCGACAAACTTACCTCTCAGGACAGCAACGAGGAGATAGAAAAGCACCTCCATGAGTGCGGGGAGTGCAATGCCGTCTATGAGAGCATGAACAAAAAGGAAGATATCATAAAAGCGCCCGATAAGGACGTAAAACCGCTGAAAAAGGTGAAAAAACGCACCAAACTCAAGATAATTGCCACTGTACTCGGTACAGCCGTGGTGCTGTTCGGTGTGTTCATGTTCGTATTCTGGGGAGTTATCCCCATAAGCTCGGATAAGCTGCATTATACCGTAAAAGCCAGAGAAGTAAAGCGCTATACCGTTTACGGAACAGACGAGAATGGAAACAACTATCAGAAGGACATCTCCGATTTCATGGACAATTTCTATCCCGTCCCCGATAATGCAGAGGTCAGAACAGAACGCGAGCTGTGGCTGGATTTCACTGCCGATTGCAGCTGCATCACTCATCGCGTCAAACGGGAGATTGAAGACCATATCATGGAGGACGGAAAACATCATGACCTGATATTCCATGACGAGCTCTGGATATATCCCGTGCTCAGGATACCCTTCGACGACCGCGGCGAGCACCCGAACCAGTATTCATGGGGCTATATCAATGTCAAGGAGGGCGATACCCTCACTATCCACTACCGCGACAAGACCGAGACCTTAGACCTCTGGGAGCTCTATCAGAAAACAGTTGAAAATTAACCTCATCCGGACGGCAATTGCCGTCCGTTTTTCTGTGAAGGCTAAATTCACGCGCATATATTGACAAATATTGACACATTATGTATAATAAAAGCAGTATGCAAAGGAAAGGATAATTTCATGTTTAAACGCAACCATGTTGTCAGGCTGGTACTGATATTCACCCTTATCATGGGAGTTTCCTCCCTTACCGTCATGATAGGCGGCATGATGAGGGCAAGGAACAACAGCTACATCACCATAGACCCCGATACCATGAAGCTCATACAGCTTGAGGAGCCGAAGGACGGCGACCCCATCGCTGTGGTGGACACTACCCTCGGCGAGATAAGGTTCAGGCTCTTCCCCGAGAAGTCCCCAAACGCCGTGGCAAACTTCACAGAGCTGGCAGATTCGGGCTACTATAACGGAACATATATATTCCACTCGGAGAGCGGAGTTTACTCCGCGGCAGGCGCTCCCAACAAGAACGGCTCCGCAAAGGACAACTCCCACGAGCTGGTGGAAAGGGAGCTCGATCAGGACCTCTGGCCATTCAGGGGAGCTGTCTGCATGATGACCACCACCGTCAAGCAGAGCTTCAAGGAGAAGATACTGGGCGGCGGCACATACTACAACGGCAGCCGCTTCCTCATGCTGAATACGGTGAAGTTCGACGACGAGTTCACGGAAGAGCTGAAGTCCTCCTCCGAGAGCGAGGCTCTTGCGGACGCCTTTATCGAAAAGGGCGGCGTTCCCAACTTCTCGCAGCAGATGACTGTCATCGGCCAGATATACAGCGGAATGGACGTAGCCGAGCAGCTTGCCTCACTGGAGACCACCGATATCGGCGCATATAAGTTCCCCAAGCAGGATATCATGATAAATTCCGTCACCATCAGTACCTATTCTTCGGAAGAAAATATGACTGAGCCCGCCGAAAAGGACTGATTTTTCATTGAAGTTTCAGATAAAAACCGCCTTTCAAGGCAAAAGCTTTGTCTTTCAGCAACAAAAATATCAGGAAACTATTTACAAATCAAATTTTTTGATGTATAATATATAAGTTGAAGTATAATTACTCATAATAATCACAGGATATATTTTTCCGAGGAGTGATATATAATGCTCAGAAAGATCCTTGCAGGACTTTTCTGCATTACCGTTGCGGCTTCGGCTTTTACCTCCTGCTCAAAGAAGGACGGCGGCGGTTCCGGTGCCGAAAGCACCTCGGCTGCTACCGAAGCTCAGACAGAAGCTGTCACCGCACAGCCTGCGACTGCCGCGAATGTGGATATCGCAAACTTTACCGCCCCCGAAAAGGGCGATACCATCATAACGATGGATATAAAGGACTACGGCACCGTGAAATTCAGGCTCTTCCCCGAATATGCGGACAAGGGCGTTGAAAACTTCATCGAGCTGGCAAAAAAAGGATACTACGACGGCCTGAAGTTCCACAGAGTCATCAACGACTTTATGATACAGGGCGGCGACCCTCTGGGTGACGGCACAGGCGGCGAGTGCATCTGGGGCGGCAAGTTCGAGGGCGGTACCGATCCTCACCTCATACACGCTGCGGGAGCTCTCTGCTACGCCAACAGCGGCGGCACCAACACCGACGGCAGTCAGTTCTATGTGGTGACGGGTACTCAGTACAACGACGAGAAATTCAGCGATCTGGAGCAGAAGGGCTACGCCTTCTCCGACAGCGCAAAGGATATATATAAGAAAATAGGCGGCGCACCGTGGCTGGACGGCAATTACACCGTGTTCGGCCAGGTCATAGACGGCCTTGATGTTATCTTCAAGATACAGAACGTATGCGTGAATCTCCAGAACTATATGCCCCTGAAGGACGTCATCATGGAGTCCGTAAAGGTAAGCGAGTACAACGGCGAGGATATACACTGGTATCTTGACGAGTACGAGCCCTTCGACCCCGAGGAGATCAGACAGGCCTCGGGCAGGGAAAACATTGATATAGCAAACTTCACAGCCCCCAGAGATGGTGAGACCATAGTCAGCATGAAGCTCAAGGGCTACGACGGAGAAGTAAAGATCAAGCTCTTCCCCGAATATGCCGAAAAGGGAGTTGAAAACTTCATAACCCTTTCTGAACAGGGCTATTATGACGGCCTTACCTTCCACAGGGTCATAAAGGACCTCCTCATCGAGGGCGGAGACCCCAACGGTGACGGTACAGGCGGCGAGTCCATATACGAAAAGGGCTATGAGGGCGGCACAGACCCCCACCTTATCCACGCGGCAGGCGCCGTGGCCTACTCCAATGAGGGCTCTACCAATACAAACGGAAGCCGCTTCTTTATTGTTACAGGCGAAGATGTAACTCAGGGCATGATCGAAGAGATGGAGTCCTACGGCTACGCCTTCACCGAAAGCGAAAAGGAAGCATATTCCGCTCACGGCGGCGTACCGTGGTTCGACGGAAGCTATACCATATTCGGACAGGTCTTTGACGGACTTGATATCATCTACGATATCGAAGGTCAGGAAGTGGACGAGGATCAGAAGCCCAAGAAGGACGTGGTCATCGAAAAGATGACGGTCGAAAAGTACGATGGCGGCGAGATCCGCTGGGATCTTTCAGATTACAAGTGATAATTTTTAAGCTGTAAGCTTATTGATTTATATGGTCGGCGTCTTATGCCGAGGAACAAAAGAAAGAAATTCGGGAACAGATACAAATAACCCGAAAAATAAGGAGAGAAAATATTTGGATAAGTTTGTTGTTAAAGGCGGAAGACGCCTTGAAGGTGAAGTTACCATAAGCGGAGCAAAGAATGCAGCAGTTGCAATTCTTCCCGCAGTCATCCTTTCGGACGAGCCCTGCGTTATCGAGAACGTGCCCTACATCAGCGATGTAAGGATCTGTATCCGTATCCTCAAGGAAATGGGTGCAGAGGTCACAAATATCGGCAAGGACGCATACAGGATCGATCCCACAACTATCAATAAATTCTGCGTCCCCTACGAGTACGCAAGGAAGATGCGTGCCTCCTATTATTTCTTAGGAGCGCTCCTGGGCAAATTCAATAAGGCAAGGGTTTCCATGCCCGGCGGATGTCCTCTCGGAGACCGCCCCATCGACCAGCATTTAAAGGCTTTCACAGCCATCGGCGCTGAATACACTCTCAGCCAGGGCATGATAGACCTTACCGCAGAAAAGCTCTCCGGCAACCAGATATTCTTCGATGTTGTCACCGTAGGAGCTACCATGAACGCCATGCTGGCTGCCGTAAAGGCAGAGGGACTCACAGTCATCGAAAACGCGGCAAAGGAGCCTCACATCGTTGACCTTGCAAACTTCCTCAACTCCATGGGCGCAAATATCATGGGCGCAGGTACCGACGTTATCAAGATCAGAGGCGTCGAGCACCTCCACGGCACCACATATGCCGTTATCCCCGACCAGATCGAGGCAGGTACATTCATGGTGGCAGTTGCTGCCACAAAGGGCGACGTACTTATCAAGAACGTTATCCCCAAGCACCTTGAGTCAATTACAAAGAAGCTTGAAAAGATCGGCGTAAACATAGAGCAGTTCGACGACAGCATAAGGGTATGGGTAGACGGTCCCCTTGTAAAGACCAATGTAAAGACCGCTCCTCACCCCGGATTCCCCACGGATATGCAGTCCCAGATAGCTACCCTCCTGTGTCTTGCAGAGGGCACAAGCATCATTACCGAGAACATCTGGGAGCAGCGCTTCCGCTATGTTGATGAGCTCAGAAGAATGGGCGCCGATATCACCGTAAACGGCAAGGTCGCTCTTATCGAGGGCACAGGCAAGCTCATGGGAGCTCCCGTAAAGGCCTGCGACCTGAGAGCAGGAGCTGCACTTATAATCGCAGGACTTGCTGCAAGCGGAGTTACCGAGATAGAGGATATATACCATATCGAGCGAGGCTATGACTGCATGGAGGGCAAGCTCCGTGCACTTGGCGCAGACATCGAAAAGGTCAGCGTCCCCGACAAGGCTGAGGAAACAAAGCCCGAAAGCGATAAGGCTGCTGTTTAATAAGCAATATGGCTGCTGCACATATGTGCGGCAGCTTTTTCGTCGCATCACAGGTAACGACCTTCCCTACAGAAATAAAGGAGATATATGCAGAAAAACAAAGATCTATACAAAAAACTGTTCACCATTGTGGCGCCCATCGCCTTCCAGTACCTTATGTCATCGCTGGTATCGGCCTCGGACGCCTTTATGCTGGGCTTTCTCGATCAGGACTCACTGTCCGCCTCATCTCTGGCAGGACAGATAAGCTTCGTATCGGGACTGTTCATCTGGGCGTTCGTGACTGGCTGCGGAGTCCTTGCGGCTCAGTACTGGGGCAAAAAGGATCAGCGCACCGTTGAGGAGGTACTGGCGGTATCCATGCGCTATTCCCTGCTCATAGGCACCGTATTCACACTGGCGGCACTGATATTCCCCCAGTATCTCATGCGCTTTTTCACATCCGATCCCGAGCTGATACGCCTTGGCAGCATCTATCTGCGCACCGTCGCCCTTTCATACATTCTGGGCGGCTTCTCACAGGGATACTTCGGTATCATGAAGATATGCGACCACGCAGGTCTAAGCTCCCTTATCGGCAGCCTTGCCGTGGTGCTGAATATACTGCTGAACGGCTGTCTCATATTCGGCCTTGGCCCCTTCCCCGAAATGGGCATAGCGGGAGCAGCTCTTGCCACGGTGATCGCCAGGGTATTTGAGTGCGTATTCATCATAGCCGTAATGATACAGGGCAAATGTCCTCCTCTCAGGATAGGAAAGATGTTCAGGCTCAACAACAAGCCCCTGCATATGGACTACATAAAGTACACCACGCCCCTGCTGCTGAATCAGCTGGGCTGGGGAGGCGGAGTCACCATGTATTCCGTTATCATGGGACATCTCGGCACCGACGCCACTGCCGCAAACTCCATAGCAGGCATAGTCCGCAGCATGATAGCAAGTCTCTGCTGGGGCATAGCCGCAGGCGTAAGCATAATTATCGGCGGTATGCTCGGCAGGAATGAGAAGGAGGAGGCAAAGAAAGCAGGCGGCAGCTTCGTCAGGTTCTCACTGGTTATAGGTGCAGCCTCGGGAGTTGTGATACTTGCCGTAACTCCGCTTATACTGAAAGTGATACACCTGAACGATCAGGCGCAGTTTTACCTGAAGTACATGATGCTGATGGCAGCTTACTACATCATCGGAAACTCGCTGAATTCCACTGTCATCGGCGGAATATTCCCTGCGGGCGGCGATACGAAATTCGGCATGATATGCGATATCGTAACGCTGTGGTGCGTGGTAGTGCCGATGGGTATGATAGCGGCCTTCTGGCTGAAGCTCCCCGTGCTCGCGGTAGCATTCATCCTGACGCTGGACGAGTTCGTGAAGATACCTGCGGTATACAGACACTACGTCAAATATAAATGGGTGAGCAACATCACACGATAAGAAAAGGCAGTCCTTACGGACTGCCTTTTTTTATTCATTTCAATTCCTTTGGTTTATTTTCATGCTGAGCGATAATAAGCCTGATGGAGTTATAGAGATAGGGTTTGAGCTTTGCAAGGGAGCAAGGCTCCTTATAGAGTATAGCGGAATAAATGGTAGAGCTTACCAGCTCGATTATCATGAAGAGCATGATCTCGGGATCGCGGAAGCCTGTGGGAGACTCGTCCAGCATTTTCTGGTATATCTCCGCAAAATCCACATCGTCGTCGGTGACGGGGGTAGTGATGGCATTCTTGAATATGCCCCAGCTCAGGTTCTTGGAGATAAATGTCAGCAGCGACTGGTTCTCGTTGAGCTGATTTATGATATTATCGATTATCCTGATGAGCTTGTCCTCGAAGGGAAGCCTGTCCAGCTCGTCGCCAAGCTCGCTGACAGCGGCCTTGAAAAGCTGGCTGGACTTATGCGAGACGAGCTTGTTGCGGATATCGTACTTATCCTTGAAATAGAGGTAGAATGTCCCCTTTGCCACGCCTGCCTTTTCCACGATGTCGGTTATGGAAGTCTTGCTGAAGCCCTTGGTGGTAAAGAATTCAAAGGCTGTTTTCAGCAGCGAATTCTCCTTGAGCTTCTTATTCAGATCCACCTTGCCCATCATTACACACCTTTCCGATAAATCAGAATTTGCATTGTAAGGGAGCCCGCCCCCGGGCTCCCGCCAAAATAATTACGTTCTACGCGGGAGGGCGAGGGAGCCCTCCACTACAGATATTCTAATCACTGAAATCATAATTTTGCTGCGCATAATTATGATTTATACTTATTATAGCCCGAAAAGCAGGCGGTGTCAAGGTGTTAAAAATGACTAACGGTCACATCAATGCACAGGCGAATTTGTGCAGGTTTACAAAAATATGACCGCAGGTCATTTTTCTTCCTCAAAGATGTTGACTATCGGTCATTTTTGTAATATACTATTTTATAACAAGTAAAACGGGCGCATATTGAATGTCCGCGGAGTCCCCCGAGCTTTTCTGTTTCCCATTCAGATCAGTCATATCTCTCCTAAAGGTATACCGGCAGTTTTCCCCTTCCCATGGACACTGCCCAGACAGACACGCGGACTTTCAATATGCGCCCGGCAGACAGAACAGAAGGGATGATATTATGCTGAGATTCGGAGAATGGATAGCAAAGCACAGAGCTTTCATACTCATTATCGCCGTGCTGCTGCTGATACCGTCGGCTATAGGCTATATCGGCACACGGGTAAATTACGATATACTCTCCTACCTGCCCAAGGACATAAACACCATGAAGGGACAGGACATACTGAAGGAGGACTTCGGTCAGGGCGGCTTTTCACTGGTAATGGTGGAGGGCATGAGCGACAAGGACGTGGCCGCCACCGCCGATAAGATATCCGACATAGACCATGTTTCCAACGTGGTATGCTACCAGTCCATGACGGACTGCACCATACCGAAGGAGATACTTCCAAGCAACATATACGACTTCTTCAACAAGGGCGACTCCACACTTATGGCGGTATTCTTCGACGATACCACCTCGGGCGACGGAACTCTCGCCGCTGTTGAGGAGATGAGGAACGTAACCTCAAAGCAGTGCTTCATCAGCGGTATGTCCGCAATGACCCTTGACATGAAGAACATCACCGAGAGCGAGACCCTCATCTACGCAGTCATCGCGGTTATACTCACAAGCATAGTCCTTATGGTGACTATGGACTCCTTCCTGATACCCGTATTCTTCATGCTGAGCATAGGCTTCGCGGTGGTATGGAACTTAGGCTCCAACATATTCCTGGGCGAGATATCCTTTATAACACAGGCTCTTGCAATGGTGCTCCAGCTTGGCGTTACAATGGACTACTCAATATTCCTGTGGCACAGCTACAAGGAACAGCAGAAGTACTTCCCCGACAGCAGGCAGGACGCAATGGCACACGCTATCGCGGCAACTATCACATCGGTTGTGGGAAGCTCATTCACAACAGTGGCAGGCTTCCTTGCAATGTGCTTCATGACATTCACCCTCGGCCTTGACCTGGGAATAGTAATGGCAAAGGGCGTTGTATGCGGAGTTATCGCCTGCGTCACAGTCCTTCCCTCCATGATACTCATATTTGATAAGGCTATCGGGCGCACCTCACACAGGGATTTCCTCCCCGCATTCAGGCGCACCTCCTCATTCATAGTAAAGCACTCATGGGCATTCCTCACAGCAGGCATAGTTCTTCTGATACCTGCGGTGTACGGCAACAGCCACTACGGCGTGTACTACAAGCTGGACAGCACACTCCCAAAGACCCTTGACAGCGTTATCGCAAACACGAAGCTGGAGGAGGAGTACAACATGAACAGCACCCACATACTCATGGTGGATTCGGCAATGAGCGCCAAGGACGCAAATAATATGCTCAGCGAGATGAAGAATGTGGACGGCGTTCAGTTCGCCGCAGGCTTCAATTCTCTGGTGGGCTCCGCTATCCCGGAAGAGGCTGTTCCCGACGAGATAAAAAGCGTCCTCAAGAGCGACAGATGGCAGATAATGCTCATAGGCTCCGAGTACGAGGTAGCCTCCGACGCAGTAAATCAGCAGGTTAAGGAGCTCAACGACATCGCCGTGAGATACGACTCCGAAGCAATGCTCATAGGCGAGGCTCCCGCCACAAAGGACCTCATCACTATCACCGACAAGGACTTCAAGGTGGTGAATTTCCTTTCCATAGCAGCTATATTCCTTATCATAGCATTCACCTTCAAGTCCATATCCCTCCCTGTGATACTTGTATCGGTCATCGAGCTTGCCATCATGATAAATCTGGGAACAGCCTGCTATACAGGCTCGAAGCTTTCGTTCATAGCTCCCATAGTAATAGGCACCATACAGCTTGGCGCCACCGTTGACTACGCGATACTCATGACCACAAGATACCGCACCGAGCGCAGCAGCGGCAAGGACAAAAAGGAGTCCGTCGGCATCGCCCTGGGCACCTCCATAAGATCCGTCATCACCTCGGCGCTGGGCTTCTTCGCCGCAACAGTCGGCGTTGCCCTTTACTCGGATATCGGACTTATCTCGGAGCTGTGTATGCTCCTGGCAAGAGGCGCTCTCATCTCCATGGTGATAGTAATAACCGTGCTGCCCTCTATGTTCATGGTATTCGACAGCATAATATGCAGGACCAGCGCAGGCTTCCTTCCGAAGAACAAAAAGCATACAAGGCACCATCACTTATTCGGAACAGTGTGATATAAAGGAGAGACAGATATGAAAAAGGTCAATAAGATAATGGCAGCTCTGCTTGCGGCAGCTGTTTCCGCAGGCGCAACAGGCTCTATAGCATACGCAAAGAACAGCGGCAGAACACAGGAGGCCCTGAAAAAGACCGCCGCCCCCCAATCGGGCAGCGAAGGCTCCTCCAGACAGGACAACGGAGAGAACGCCTACAAGGACGAGACCGTTTATGTCCTCTGCAACAGTGATTCCTCGGTAAAGAACGTAGTTGTCAGCGACTGGCTGAAGAATGCTCCCGCTCTGGGAAGCATATCCGATATCTCAGACCTCAGCAATATCGTCAATGTCAAGGGCGACCAGTCATTTGAGGTGAACGGCGAGAACCTCAGCTGGGACGCCGAGGGCAGCGATATCTACTACAAGGGCTATTCTGACAAGGAGCTCCCCGTGGACGTTACAATGGAGTATTTCCTTGACGGCAAAAAGGCAACTCCCGAGAGCATCAAAGGCAAAAGCGGTCATCTCGTTATCCGCTGGACATACAAGAACAACAAGAAGGTCACAAAGACCGTAAACGGCAGGGATAAGGAGCTGTACGTCCCCTTCATGGCAGCCAGCGCCGCAGTCCTCAGCACGGATAAGTACATCAACGTAGAGGTAACAAACGGCAAGGTCATCTCCGACGGCGAAAAGCTTATAGTTGTAGGCATGGCATTCCCCGGTCTGGGCGACAGCCTCGGCCTTGACAGCATAGAGGGCGTCGACGTGAATATCCCCGACAGCTTCGAGGTCTCCGCAGACGTTACCGACTTTGATATGAACACCTCAGTGACAGTTGTCTCCAACGAGATATTCTCACAGCTCGACGTGGATAACGCCGCAGACCTTGACGACCTCAAGGGCAAGCTGAAGGAGCTCAGCGACGGTGCGGAGAAGCTCTCCGACGGTACAGCCGCCCTCTATGACGGCATAAAGAAGCTTTCGGGCGGCACAGGAGATCTCACCGACGGCATCGACAAGCTCCTTGCAGGCTCTCTGGAGCTGAAAAACGGCGCCGCAGAGCTTGACGGCGGTGCAAAGAAGATCACCGACGGCGCAAAGACTCTCTCCGACTCCACAGGAACATTTGCGGCAGGTCTTGGCAGCGCAAAGGACGGAGCTTCACAGCTCAGAGACGGTCTGGGACAGCTCGGCGGCGGCGCAGATGAGCTGTCAAAGGGCATAGGCTCCGCAAAGGAGGGCTCCGCAGCTCTCGCAGGCGGCTTCGGACAGGTATCCGCAGGAGCTGAGGCTCTCAGCAGCGGCCTGAAGGACGCAAAGGCAGGCTCCGACGCCATGACCGCAGGCTTCGCACAGGTAAAGGATGGCTCCGACGCACTGAAAGCAGGTGCAGGCTCCTTGTCCCAGGGCGCAGGCGCTCTGGCCGACGGCAGCAGCAAGGTGAAGGAGGGCTCCGCACAGCTCTCACAGGGCGCGGCAGCAGTAAATGACGGCGCGGCAAAGCTCTCTGCCTCCGCAGGACAGCTTGCCGAGGGCATAAGCTTCGCAAAGAGCGGCGCAGACGCCATAACAGAGGGCGTTATCGCAGCAAAGGCAGGAGCAGACAGTCTCACAGGCGGCGCCTCAGCTCTCAGCGAGGGAGCTTCACAGCTCTCCGCAGGCATCACACAGGCAGGCACGTCGCTGGATACAACCATTGCCGCCAACGAACAGGCACTTGCGGCATTGCAGGCATTATACCAGCAGTCTCCCTCACAGGAGCTTGCTGTGGCTATAGGAACATTGCAGCAGACCATAGAGGGTCAGAAGCAGATCTCCGCGTCTATGGCGGAGGGCGGCGCTCTCAGCGCAGGTGCCGCTTCGGTACAGTCTGGAGCACAGCAGCTCAGCGGCGGTCTGGGTCAGCTCAGCGCAGGCCTTGAGTCGGCGCAGAACGGCGCGTCAGCCTTACAGAGCGGCCTCGGCACGCTCAGCGACGGCGGAAAGGCGCTCTCCGCAGGCACACAGCAGCTCTCCGACTCCACGGCACAGCTCTCAAAGGGCGCAGCAGACCTGAGCACAGGCGCAGCAGCCCTTGACAGCGGCATAGGTGATCTTACAGGAGGCAGCGGACAGCTCATAGGCGGTCTTGACGCCCTGTTCAAGGGCATCGACAGTCTCAGCAGCGGAAACGCTTCGCTGAATACAGGTCTGGGCAGACTGTCGGCAGGAGCTGTTGATCTCAGCGGCGGTATCGGTCAGCTCTCAGACGGAGCCTCGGCTCTGGACAGCGGCCTTGCACAGCTCTCGCAGGGCTCACTTACCATTAACGGCGGCATAGGAAAGCTCTCGGACGGCGCTGTGGCACTGGACGGCGGCCTTGCACAGCTTTACGGCGGCAGCTCACAGCTTACCGCAGGCACAAAGACGCTGTACGATTCCCTTATGCAGCTCAGCGCAGGCGCTTCAAAGCTTTCGGGCGGCTCGGTAGAGCTATATAACGGCATAGGCGCCATGAAGTCAGGCAGCGCCGAACTCATCGACGGCGTGGGCAGACTGGAAAGCGGCGCCAAGGAGCTCAACGACGGCATGATACGCTTCAATGACGAAGGCATATCAGTGCTGACAGGAGCAGTGGACGAGAAGCTCCCCGATATCATAGAGACCCTGAAGGCCATGAGGGACGCTTCAAGGGAGTACAACAGCTACTCGGGAATATCCGACAAGATGGACGGCAGCGTGAAGTTCATATATCTTGTGGACGGCACCAAGTGATCGGACAGTAAACAGCTATCAGTCAACAAGCCATAGTATCCTTTGTGATACTATGGCTTTTCTGTTATTATCTCCAGCAGTTGCAGAGCGCATTTTTTTGTGGTATAATGGCTATTGATATTTTTTTCTGAAAAAAGTGAAACCTTTTTTGCTGCTGAAGTGTATTATGGGTGTAAAGGTCCTTACGGACAGCATGAAACGTTTCAAGAAGGAAGACCATGATTATGACTGATGAAAAATTCATGTCAGCTTATGACAAGTTAAAAAACACGGTGTATTCCGTCATATTCAGCTATGTGCGGGATCACGACGACGCCTCCGAGCTGTCGCAGGATACCTTTATAAAGCTATACACATACGACGGCAGTTTTGACTCCGACGAGCACATGAAGGCATGGCTCATCAGAGTTGCAATAAACAGCTGCAACAACCATTTCCGAAGCAGGAAACATATCTCCTCCTCGCCTATCCCCGAGGATCTTCCCTCGGAGGAGCACCATGAGCTCAACGAGCTCCTTGCAGAGGTGATGAAGCTTCCCGAGAAATACAGGGTGCCCCTTCACCTGTTCTACTATGAGGATTACAGCATAACGGAGATAGCAAAGGTTCTTGACCTGCCCGACGCCACCGTAAAGACAAGGCTGAAACGCGGCAGGGACAAGCTGAAAAAGACGCTGAGAAAGGAAGACTGGCTGTGAAAAACACTGAGTACAGAAAAGCAATGGACGACGTATGTGATAAACATTTCACCCTGACGGCTGAGGAAATGCTGAAAAAGGCAAAGTCCTCTCCCGGTACAGAAAGGAATATCACTATGACAGGAACAAAGAAAAGAAATATAATAGGCAAATTCATCGGAGCTGCTGCTGCCTGCGTTATCATCTCGGGCACAGCCGCATCGGCTATGGGCTACGGTCCTCTCGGAGACAGCTTCCGCAGGTTCTTCGGCAAGGACGAAGTCACCGCAGAAATTATCGACCAGGGTCACTACTGCGAGATCGGTCAGGATCAGTCCGACGGCGCCTTCACGGTGCTGCTTGACTCCGTAACAGGCGATCAGTCTGCGCCGAAGCTCCTCTTTGAGGTCACCGTCAACGACGAGGAGCTGGCCGAGAAGAACGACAGGCTCCACCTCTTTGCATACGTTCTGGACGAGGACACCTACCTGAACCGCCTTGACGAATACGCTATGTGTGACGGCTGGGGAGAAAAGGATCCCGACGTAAACAATATGTACCACGTCTGCATGGACGGTCCCTCGGCATTCATGATAAACGAGGAGGAGGTAATTGCTGCGGTAAAGCAGATAAGCTTCGAGTCAGATCCCGCCAACAGGCAGTTTGACTATGACGTGAATATGGAATTCCGCTTCACAGTGCCTCATCAGGCACTGAAGGAGACACACTCCGAGTATTACTACGGTATAGACCTTCTGGACAACGGCATAGACTACGACCTGTTCTATGCGGATTTCGGCGCATATGAAACTCTCCTCAAGGTGAAGTACGACTTCCTCGGCACAGACCTTGCAGGCGGCGCAACAGACTACTATGAAGTGATGGACAAATTCGACACCTACTGGCACAGATTCGCAGGCGGCTTCGTGCTCTGCGTTGACGGCGAGGAGTATGAGCCGAAGGATCTTGGCTACAGCTACTGCGATACAGAGGGAGAGGCCTTTGACGCAGGACAGTGCAGTACATGGATGACCTTCCCCAGCATTGACTACACAGGCGCTGAAAGCATAACCCTTCTTGTAAACGGCGAGAGCTACACCCTTAAATAAAACATGATATAGTTAAAAGCGGCACAGTATCTACTGTGCCGCTTTCGTATTATTTCTTCCTTTTCACCATATTGCACCTGCCCCAGAGCTCGTCGCCGCAGGGAAAGGCGTCGGGAGTTGTATGTCTCTCGGTGAAGCCTGCGCTTTCGTAGCACTTACGCGCCCTTTCATTGACGGTAAAGACGTTGAGCTGAACCGCCTCCGCCTTCATTATCCCGAGGCAATACTCCGCGGCAAGCTCTATCATCTCTTTGCCATAGCCCTTTCCGCGCTGCATGGGGTCTATCAGCACAAACGCCAGCATGGCCTCATTGCTTTCCGTATTTATGCCGCAGCATATGAAGCCCACCACCGTTCCGTCGTCTGTTGCGGCAACAAAGGGACAGTCCCCGTGCTTTTCGTACATATCCGCGAGAAAGCGGTCAAAGGCAGCCCTCTCCATGGGAAAGGGAGCATGCTTTGCGCTCCACAGTGCGTTGGTGCGCTCGTCTGTGACCCAGTTCTTTATTGCGTCGAAATCGTGGCTTGGTATGTATGGTCTGAGTCTCATGGTAACACCTCTTATTCAATGCATAATAAAAAATGCAGGGACGCCCATCGGGCGTCCGCACACATAAATCTGTTTATCCGAACGGGCGCATACTGTGCGCCCCTATGATCCTGGTTCTGCTCACTTTTTATCAGCTGCACGCTGGAAGAACTTCACTATCTCAACGATAGGAACTATGCAGGCGCCTGCGAGGAATGCCCACAGGTAATCCATGCCGGAAAGTGCAGACAGTGAGAATATATCTCTCAGTGCAGGGATAAAGAGCACGGGTATCGTCAGAACTGCCGAAAGTGCAATGGCACCGATAAGCACGATGTTGTGCTTCTTCATTGTGAATATTGAGCCCTTGAGGCTTCTCATGTTCCATGCGTGTAGCATCTCGCATACGCAGAGAGTGATGAACGCCATTGTCATGCCTGCGCCGTGACCCTCGTTCTGATATCCTATAACATAGGAAACAAGGGTGAGAGCTGCGATGACAGTACCCTGCCACAGCAGATTTATGCCCAGACCGTCAGAGAAGATATGGGACTTGCTGCTTCTCGGCTTGCGGGACATTATACCGCTCTCGGCAGGCTCCATGCCCAGCGCGATGGCGGGGAAGCAGTCCGAGATAAGGTTTATCCACAGCAGATGCACGGGATTGAATATTACGAATGAGCCGCCTGTGAGCTTGCCCAGACCCAGTGTTGCAATGAGTATGCAGAGCACCTCGCTGAGGTTGCTTGAGAGCAGGAACTGTATAGCCTTGCGGATATTGTCGTATATACGTCTGCCCTCTTCCACAGCGCCTACGATAGTTGCGAAGTTGTCGTCAGTAAGTACCATATCGGCCACGTTCTTGGTAACGTCTGTACCTGTGATACCCATACCGACGCCGATATCAGCGCTCTTTATGGAAGGAGCGTCGTTTACGCCGTCGCCTGTCATAGCCGTGGTCATGCCCTTCTTGCGCCATGCGTTTACTATGCGCACCTTATGCTCGGGCTGTACACGGGCGTATACGCTGTAGTCGCCGACGTGCTCGTTGAACTCGTCATCGGGTATCTTGGAGAGCTCCGCGCCTGTCAATGCCTGCTGACCCTTTTCAAGGATACCAAGCTCCTTTGCGATAGCAACGGCGGTATCCCTGTGGTCGCCTGTTATCATAACGGGACGTATGCCCGCTGTGCGGCAGAGGCCGATAGCGTCCTTTACCTCGGGACGGACAGGGTCTATCATACCTGTCATGCCGATGTAGATAAGGTCGTGCTCCAGCCCCTCGGGTGAGATATCGGAAGGAAGCTCATCGTACTCGCGGTAAGCCGCAAGCAGGACTCTCAGAGCCTGATCCGCCATTTCCTTGTTTCTGCGGAGTATCTCCAGCCTGTCGGACTCGGTCATTATGCGGACGCCGCCCTCCTTGACCATATGTGTGCAGTTCTTCAGCACCTCGTCGGGAGCGCCCTTGGTGTACTGCACATAGCCCTTGTCGGTCTTGTGTACAGTTGACATCATCTTTCTCAGCGAATCAAACGGAGCCTCTGCAACTCTGGGAGCCGCAGCTTCAAGCTCGTACTTTTTGAGTCCGCATTTATGCGCATATGCCACCAGCGCAGCCTCTGTGGGCTCGCCTGTGACGGTATCGTCGGAATTGAGCTGTGCGTCGCAGCAGAGCGCCATAGCCTTTGCAAGGAGCTCCTTGTCGTCGGTGTTCTCATGTACCACAGTCATCTTGTTCTGTGTGAGGGTACCTGTCTTGTCTGAGCAGATGACCTCAGCGCAGCCCAGAGCCTCAACGGCTGTAAGACGGCGTATGATAGCACCGCGCTTTGACATATTGGTAACGCCGATGGAGAGAACAACGGTAACGACTGCCGCAAGTCCCTCGGGGATAGCGGCAACAGCAAGGCTGACGGCTATCATGAAGGATTCAAGGAAGCCGGGAAGTGTTATGGAACCGTTCTTCACCAGCATCTGAACGATATTGAGCAGAAGAATGATAACGCAGATAACGAGAACTGCCACAGAGAGTATCTTGCTGAGCTGATCCAGGCTCTTCTGGAGAGGAGTCTCGTCGTCGTCAGCGTCTGCGATAGCGCCTGCTATCTTGCCCATCTCGGTCTTCATTCCCGTAGCCACTACAACGGCTTCAGCACGGCCGTAGGCGACACTGCTGCCCATATAGAGCATATTCTTTCTGTCGCCCAGAGGCACCTCCTCGCCGCTGAGGACAGCGCTGTCCTTTTCCGAGGGAACGCTCTCGCCTGTAAGGGCCGATTCCTCCGCCTTGAGGGCTGCTGCTTCGAGTATACGGCAGTCCGCAGGCACATTGTCGCCTGCTTCAAGGGCGATTACGTCGCCGGGCACCAGCTCCGAGCTGGGTATCACCACAAGCTCTCCCGAACGGTAGACCTTGCTCTGTGCGGCGCTCATAGCCTGAAGGGCTTCAATAGCGGATTCCGCCTTATTCTCCTGGTATACGCCGAGAACTGCGTTTGCCAGCACAACGAACAGGATAATGAATACGTCCGCTTCCAGCTTGCCCTCGGATATGATACCCGTTATTGCTGATATCACCGCTGCGGCGATAAGCACGATTATCATGGGGTTCTTGAACTGTTCCAGGAACCTTGCCAGCAGGGTAGGCTTGGGCGGCTCGTCCAGCTTATTGGCGCCCACCTTTTCAAGGCGCTTTGCAGCTTCTTCGGCTGTAAGTCCCGAAGCCGAGCTCTCGACCTCTTTCAGGACGTTATCGGTGGATTCAAGGTAATGTTTCATGATATTCCTCCAAAATCTCCTTGCACTCCGTACTCATAAGCAGATATAACGCTTTTTCGGGTGCATTTTTTACATCACTAAACAGATAATATTTTATCATTTACGGTAAAAAAAGTCAAGATATATCTATGAACGGACGGTGACAAAACAGTGACAGCAGCGTGAAACAGAGACTGCGGCCGCCATATAAAAGTAAAGGAGTCCGTTCCAGCTGTGAACGGACTCCTTCACGGGGGAGTTGAAGCGGGACTCCCCATATGAAAAATCACTGTATGATTTACTGCGAAACAAGCGATGAAAGGAAATTCTGAAAAAATACTTTCAAGCGTTTTATAGAGATGGTTTATTTAAGAGAGATCTGAAAGTTAAAAGTTCACTGTTTGTTCCGAATGAGTAATGACATAACAATGATCATCATCAAAAAGAGAGGGTGACGGGAAAAACCGTCTGCCTCCTTATTGAAGGCAGGTGATTTTTTCCGTTTAGGGGATATGATATATGTTATGAAAGCTGTTGGTGCGATCAAGCGTTCAGGCGGTATCCGAAATGATACCATGTGCAGTCACTCGCAATAACATGACCGAATGCCCTGAATTAGGTCCGTCGCCCGAAAAGGTGACTGCGCAGTCATCTGCCTGTCCGATCGATCAATTTTCAGGAATAGCACTGAATATATGACGGAGTTTTAGCTGATACTGGTGGCAGGTCTTGCTGTAGGCAGCATTGTTGCGATAATTGTTAATCGGCGTACCATGGATAGACATACGCGTCTGTTGCTGTGACTGTTATGGGGATAGTAAAGAGAATCTTAGCAAGTTAGTTTAGAGAATGTTATTATTGCAGTTATTGTAATATGTATTATGATAAGTAATGATTAGAATTTTCTGAGTTTTCTGAGATCCTTTGGGGGGTCAAGCTGGTTGAGCCACCATGCACAAGCCGAATTGGCATTCTGCTCTGCGGCCTTAACCGATCTTGATACGATAGATTTCATTATTTTTGCCTTGACAGTGTTCCCGGTTTTCTTCATGATTAAGAATACCTCCTGACTAAATGATGTGCGGGCACCTTCGGGTCGACGCCTAATTATATTATATTTCTGATTTTGCAAAAGTCAATAACTTTGCACTAAACGCCGCCTATTTGCATTTTTATACTTTCACAGCCTCAGAAAATGTCGTTATCGGAGAAGCTGACGCTGCTCTCTCCGTCGGGTATGGGTATGAGCACCTCGGTGATGAACATACCATCCTCTGTATGTGCATTGAAGCTTCCGCGGTACTTTTCGCAGGCGCTCCTTATATTTGAAAGGCCGATGCCCTGATGGAGCTTCTTGGTGCTCCTGAAGCCTTTCTCGGGATCCGGCGTTACAGCAGAGTAACTGTTTTCAAGATATATGAAAACGAAGTAATTACGCCTTGTTATTGACAGCCATACCCTGCGGTTCTCCTCGGGGAGCTCCGCACAGGCCTCAAAGGCGTTGTCCAGCATATTTGAGAATATGGCGGTGATATCAAGATTGGAAATAAAGTCTATCCTTGTGAACTCCGCGTCCACCCTGAAGTCAACGTTCTTTTTCTCGGCGGCATCAAGCTTGTTGTTGATGACCACGGTGAGAATGGGACTGTCGCACTCAAAGCGGGGCATGAGCTTGTTGAGCTCTGCATTGAGCAGATCCTTGTAGCGCTCCGCCTCATCGGCTCTGTTGGCGTTGATAAGGCCTTCCAGGGAGGATATATGCTTCCTGACGTCGTGTATTACCCTTCTGGAAGCTGCGTACTTCTCGTTGAGCTCGTTGTAGGCATTGAGCTGGAGCATTGACTGCTGAGTTACCAGCTCAAGCTCCTTTTCCGTCTGATATGCCTTGGAAATAGTCCTGAGCAGATATGCCAGATACAGATCCAGCGCAAGGAAGGTGAGGAGGATAATCACTATCTCGTACCTTGACTTTGAGGATATGATGATATCGTTGAGGAAGTGGAGGAGCAGTATCTCTCCTATGA
This sequence comes from uncultured Ruminococcus sp., assembly GCF_947301925.1. Classification (GTDB taxonomy): domain Bacteria; phylum Bacillota; class Clostridia; order Oscillospirales; family Ruminococcaceae; genus Ruminococcus. The sequence continues at coordinate 52,091 of NZ_CAMYUE010000004.1, read as the reverse complement.
TGAGCACCAGGAACATGATGAACTCATGAGTCCTGATATTGTTCATTCCCTTGCCCGACACCAGCAGCAGGAAGCTCTTTGCAACGGCTATCATGACGATGCTGTACAGTATGGCAGAGGCCGCCAGCAGGTTCGGAGTGTCCAGCATTATCTCCGTGGATACGCCTATGGAGAAGGCCAGCAACAGCACCGCCAGCATTTCCACGATAACGGAGATTATGGTGAGCATGGCGTCATATATGATATACGCTTTGCCCTCGGGCTTGTAGAACAGATTGTTCATTATCAGCAGGGAGACGAAGCTCATCAGCGAATTCAGCAGCGGTATGCGGAAGGTATCCGCAAGAGCTATCACCAGCGAGGCTCCCGCTATAAAGAGTATCTTCGGGAGCAGCCGGAACTTCTTTGAGCTGTATATCTTATCGAATATTACGAATGCGTATATGAAAAATCCTATTGCTATTGCCGCGTGTACTATAAATTCCATATCTCATCCCTGCCTGATATAATTCTTGATGAAACGGCTGAACTCGTTGTGGAACTCCTTGAGTTTTTTCTGTGCAACGGGTACTTCGATGCCGTTAGTGGTGTATAGTGTGAAGTTGTTGAGCTTGTCTATGTGCTCCATATTTACAATAAAGCTCTTGTGGGGCGAAACGAAGCTCTCGGAATTGATAAGGGAGAATATATCCGAAAGGCTGCCTCTTATGCAGTATTTCTCGGACTTGGTATACACGGTTATGCGTCTGTTCCCCGTGTACTCAAAAGCGTATATATTGCGGAGGTTCAGCAGCAGAGGGCCGTCCTCGCCCTTCAGCTGTATGACAGCCTCCTTTTCGGCGTTCTCCGAGAGATACCGTGAAAGCTCGTCAAGGACGCTGAATATCCGCTCCTTCTCAAATGGCTTGACCACAAAGTCAAAGGGGTGTACCGCATAGCTGCGGAGGGCGTACTCCGAGTGATTGGTGACATAGACTATCCTTGCCTTCTTGTCCATCTCGCGGAAGAGCTGGGCAGTTCTTAGGCCGTCGATGCCTCCCATTTCTATGTCCAGGAATATAAGGTCGAAGCTCCCCTTGTTTTCAAGGAGTTTTTCTCCGCCTCTGAAGCTGTGAACGTCATATTCTACCGAGTGTTCCCTGCTGTATTCGAGAATACAGCTGTTTATTGCGTCTATCATTTCCTTGTCGTCGTCGCATATTGCAATACTTATCAATTATACCGCTCCTTTCCTGCCGCTGAGCCTTCCCACCGCAAGGAAAGCTCCCGTAAAGAATACCGCCAGAGATACCGAAAGCATGAGGCCGTATGCGCCTGCAAGTGCAAGCGCCGCAGTTACAGCCGCGGCTATGGCTGTGACTATAAGGGATCTTCTCCTGAATACCCTGCGCTCCACATCGTCGAAGGGCTTGTTTGCTGCCGCCACAGGAGCAAGCAGCAATACCAGCACGGCTCCCGCAGCGCAGAGCGCAATGGCAGGGAACAGAGCAGCATCGCCCTTTATAAGCTTTGAAGCAGCTATCACAGCCGCCAGTATCAGCATAGAAGATATGAAGCAGGCTGTCCTCGTCCTTGCGTGAAAGCCGCCGCAGCAGCTCCGCATGGGAGGATAGGCCAGCATGAAGGCTATGACCGCAGGTGCGCTCCTCATTATAAAGGCCGCCGCCAGCATAGCTGCCGAGATAAGCGCCTTCATGACGTTGAGCTCCAGCCCGTAGCGCACTATCTCCGCGTTCTCCTCACCGACCCAGCCGCCGCCGAGAAGCTTTTCCATAATTTTATCTATAAGTCGGTCCATTTCAATATCCCTTTTCGGATCATACGACCGTGGGAGAAGCTCCGACAGCCGCAAATGTATAAATTATATTATATATTAAAACTATATAAAAATCAAGTATGTATACGCGAAGTGTTGTTTTTGTGCGTGAAATGTACACTTTTCCGCGTTTTATTGACATATCGCCGAAAGACTGATATAATTTAAGTATATATTTTCGGATATGGGAGGAAACTACTATGAAAGGATTTATTTCCGCGCTGACCGCCCTCACCCTCATCGGCGGAACAGCATACCCGGCATTCCCCGTCCCTGCGGCAATTGCTGCGGAGACACCCGTCATACCCTCAGACAGGGACTTCTCACTGGAGGATATTGATCCCGACCTGCCTGTCATCAGGCTGGAGGACGATCAGTTCTTCTATGGGTTATATGACGGCTTCGCCATACTCAACGGTGTCAAGGAAGGCACCCGCACAATGGAAGAGCTGACAATTCCGGAGACTATCCGTGATCTGCCTGTAATAGCTCTTTTTGACACACCTCTTGCGGACTGCAAGTCACTGAAGAAGCTGACTCTCTCAAAGAATATCCGCTTCCTCACCAGGGACGACTACTACTGCGACAATCTCGAAGAAGTTATCATTCCCGAGGATAACCCGTATTATACGGTTAGCGACAACATGATATTCTCAAAGGATATGCGCACCCTTGTGGGAGCTGTGTCCGCAGAAGCACTCACCGAGCTGAATATCCCCGAGGAGACCGAGATCATAGGCGATTATGCCTTTGCAAGCTGCTGCGCACTCACGGAAGCAGATATCCCCGACCATGTAACAGAGGTGGGAGCAGGCGCCTTTGCAGGCTGCCAGCGCCTTCAGAAAGTAACGCTCTCAAAGGATATGAAGTTCATTATGGCTCACACCTTCTACGGCTGCGAGCGCCTGGCAGAGGTGGATTTCCACTCCACAGGCAGCAATATGCCCCCCGCACTTTGGGAGATAGGCGCAGGAGCCTTTGAAAACTGCGTGAACCTCCAGAATTTCTATATACCGGGCTTTGTTTCATCTGTCCGCATGAACGCCTTCAAAAACGCAGGCTGCGTACAGGTGATCGACGGCATACACTATGTGGGGAACTGGGCTGTAGGCACCGATCCCGATATACAGCGCGGCGATATCATAGAGGGTACAACAGGTACCTGTGAGGCACTCTTCTCCGACAACAAGGAACTGAAGGTCATAACCGTGCCAAAGACGGTATCATGTATGGGAAGGCTCCTTGTAGCCACCATAGACAACCATGTGGAGCGTGTGGACTTCTACGGCAGTATAATAGGTTATAATGCCCTTGCCGCCTGCAAGCACCTGAAAATGGTTTGTATTTACGACAGACAATGCAGGATAGCCGACTCCGCAAGGACTATACCACAGTACTGGACCGAGGATATCCCCGAGGACGAGCTCTACATTTCAGGTATCGACGGCGAACCAACAGAGGAGTCAGAGAAGTTCAATACCGTCATATACGGCAGCGACAATTCAACTGCTCTGCGTTATGCGGCCGCCTACAACAGAGAATTCAGCCTCACCGACAATGAGGAGTACAAGTACGAATACAGCAATGATCCGAATTTTGATTTAAGAACGAAAGCTGTTCAGAAGGAACAGGACGGCATCATCTACAACGTTTTCGGAGACTATGCTGTTGCGGAGGAGCGCGTTGATCCTCAGCAGAAGGACGTTGTCATCGCGAACAAGATCGGCGATATCAATGTAACGGAGGTCTCCCCCGCATTCTCCTTCAGAGGAGAGGTGCCTGTGGAGAAGCTGCGCATATCGGACAACGCTCAATACAACGAGGAAGACAACAGAGCCCTTTATCTGGATTCTTTAGTTGTCACCAATTACTGCTCATACTTTGAGACAGGCGAGGACAGCAGAAATCTGACGGCCTCCGACGGTATACTCTATACAAAGGATATGACCACCCTTGTAAGCTGCCCCAGATACTACGACCAGAAGGAAGTAACGGTGCCCGACGGAGTTTTCACCATAGGCTGCAACGCCTTCCTGGGCTGTGAGAATATCGAGAAGGTAATTCTCCCCGCCACCGTGACTGTCATTGACGCAGGTGCTTTCCGGGGCATGAAGAACCTGAAGACAATTGTATTCCCCAACAATCTCAGAATAATCGGAACCAGCGCCTTTGAGAACTGTACAGAGCTGCAGCAGGTCACCTTCAGCAACTACCCTGACGATATTTACCCGAGAGCATTCTACGGCTGCACCAACGCATATGAGGCAGAGGACGGGATACAGTATATCGGCGATATCGCCGTAGGCATCGTAAAGAACACAAAGGAGCTCAGCTTCCGTAAGGACACAAAGAAAATAGCCATGCTGGACTTCTCCGAGGCACTGATTAAAAAGGCAACTATCCCCGCGGGAGCAGAGCTCAGCAGCTATCTGTCACTTAATGATAACTGCAATATCGAGACACTGTATTTATTCTCGGCAGACGGAAAATGCTCCTTCGCCAATCTTGACCATCTGAAGGATATCTATATATATGACCGCTCCTTCACTCCGAGGGACGATTTCCGCAGCAACTTCCCGACATTGTATGTCGAAAACAAGTACCCCTACAACAGCAAGCCCGATGTAAGATATATCGAGATCCTTCCCTATGGCGGAAGAAATACTATGACAAGCAGTTCCGGTCTGTATCTCGACGATCTCCCGGGCGATGAGTTCTACAGTGCGGCAGGCCCTGCAATACACGGCTATTCCGGCTCGCCTGCTGAGCTCGGAGCCATCGATAATAACATCAGATTCATACCTCTTGAGGACGGCACCTCGGAGCCGGGCACAGAGCACCTCGTAACCGGCGATATCAACGGTGACAACAGGCTGAACATAGGCGACTATGTACTGCTCAGCAGATATCTCCGCGGAAGAACAAAGCTCACCGAGGAACAGGCTGCCTTTGCCGATATAAACGGTGACGGGGAGATAGATATCTTCGATATGGTGGCACTCAGAAAAATGTTCTTTGCATAATGCTATGAAAAGGCAGCTCAGGCTGCCTTTTTTATTGCCGTTTCTCCTGAATATTTAGGCATTATCAACAAAATACACTTGACATTGTTCGCGTGAAATGATATAGTTATATTACCAAATATTGATCAGGAGGGGTAAACAATGAGATCAAGCAAACTACTTGCGGCGCTCACAGCACTGACGCTCGCCGCAGCAAACACCGCAGCCGTTCAGCCGTCCTTCTGTGTGACAGCAGCAGATACAACTGCCGCAACAGATGCGCTTACGTACTGCACAGCCAATATATCCGTAGTGGATATGATAACAGGCAAGGTCATCGAGGGGATCGATATCGTGATAGAAGATAATCCAATGGGTACGAGCACGATGATCGAATCCTGGAACACCAAAGACGAACCCGTCAAGACCTTCACGCAACTCCAAAAAGGCTTCACTTATGGTCTTTTGCTGAATAATATTCCGGCGGGCTATTCCGTCTCTGGTTCAAAGCTCTTTTCATTTGACGAGGACGGAGAAGTCAAGGATATTATTATCAGAGCCGTTCCCACAAGCGCCAAGAAGGACATAAACTTCATCGCAGGAGACTGGTCCGGCGCAACTCCTATGGAGGGCGGCTGGATCGGCGGCGTCACCGAATACTATGATCCCTACACCGTCTGTGTTTACGACAAGGACGGCAAGTTATTCACTTCGGAGACGCTGACACAGAGAGACTATATGTATCTTCCCGACGGAAAGTACACCATAAAGGTGTATCCCCAGGATCCCGACTATGAGATCATAACCTCGGACATGGATATAGCAAAGACTGCCTCCGAGATGTTCGATGATATCTTTTTCCCCGACAAGGAAAAGGGACTGGATATAGAGGTAAAGGACGGCAAGCTCACCGAGAAGACCGATCTGTACTTCCGCATGAAGCCCGAAATAGCCGAAAAGATCAAGGACGGCTGCAAGGCTGATATATCCGTTGTGGATTATATCACCGGGGAGCCCGTAAAGAACGTCAAGGCAAGACTGGTAAAGGATCCATTCAATGAAAGGACTGTCCTTGGTGAATGGGATACCACGGACACGCCCACCAGGAGCTTCAAGGAGCTCCGCCAGCTCCAGTGGTATGAGGTGGAGATACTGGATATGCCCGAGGGCTATCACATCGACAGGAACACAAGCTTCAATATCTCCAATAACGGCGACAAAAAGGATGTCGTTATCTATGCCGTTCCCACTGACGGAAAGACTAACGTAAATGTGGCAGTCTATGACTGGACAGACCTGAAGGTGGATCCCGCAGACGGCACATACGAGGGATATAAGCCCCTGGATCCGAAGCTCTATGACATCAGTCTGTTTGACTTGAAAAATAAAGCCAATTTTGATCTGAGCAGCAATGACCTTCAGATGCCCGACGGAAAATACGTAGTTCAGGTCTCAATGAAAGAAGACGGTTATAACTACGTTAACGCTCAGGGCTACAAGGCAAGGGCTGTAAGGAAGATATTCGGCAAAGATTTCGTTATCCCCGACGGTATATCCACAGATATCGAGATCAAGGACGGCGTTACTGTCGGTCAGCCCTGTCTGTTCTTTGAGAAAGACGGCTCATCGGATACACACTGCACTCTGAACCTTACTGTCATAGACGGCCAAACAGGCAAGCCCGCCGAAGCTGTGGAATATCAGGTGGTACGTATAAGGGAGGAAATCGAGGACAAGGCCGAGGAGCTTGGCTTCGAGTCGACATATAACGGTTATATGCCTTCTTACGGCGCTATGCCCGAAAGCGGCAGCATTACCGTTGAAGGCCTTGAGCCATACGTCAAGTACGCTGTTATCGGCGTATCGGCAAGCAAGTACTACGGCGGCGGAAAGCCCGTATTCATAACCTTCGACAAGGACGGCGATACCAAGGACGTTACCATAAAGCTGTATCCCTTTGACTATCATGAGGACTGCTCCGCAAGGATATCTGTTCTTGACGCCGAGACAGGCAGGACCGCAGATGGCGCGGAGTTCAAAGTGGTCCGCATTCCCGATGAGCTCATGAGCGAAGCAGGCTCTCTCAGCGCAGATGATATGCTGAAAAAGTGCAAGCTTGTCAAGAAGGGCAAGATCGAAGAAGACGCCGACTACGTTATCGTTTACGATCTTGAACCCGATGTGAAGTACGGTGTTGTGGCATTATCGGGCAGCAACCGCTACGGCGCTGCGGCCTCCTCTATCGTTGTGTTCGACAAGAAGGGCGATACAGAGGACGTTGTGATGAAGCTGTATCCCACAGACATCAACCCCTGCTCCATCAGCATAAATGTGACCGACGGCGTGACAGGAAAGCCTGCCTACGCAGGATTCAGAGTTATCCGTATCCCCGACGAGCTTGCCGGAAAAACTGAGGATATCAGTACCCCAGATCTGTGGGAAATGGGCGTAATCGCAGGAGAAGGCCATTCCTCAAATGAAACCGAAAGCACCGTGATAAAGAACCTGGATCCCAAAGCCACCTACGCTGTGCTCGTTACCGATCACAGCAAGCAATACGGCGGCCCCAAACCCGTTTTCGTGACCTTTGACAAGAACGGCGAAAACAAGGAAGTTGATATAAAGCTGTATCCCTTTGACTATAAAACCAAGTGCTCCGCAAGCGTAGCGGTAGAAGACTTCAAGGGCAATCTCATGTCAGGCCTGACAGTTCAGCTTTACAGCATTCCCGCTGAGCTGGGCGATTCTCCCACTCATTCCGATGTTACTATGAGAAGCAAGCTCATAAACAGCTTTACCACCTCCGATGATAGCATAGGAGTATTCACGGATCTTGAACCCGATGTTCTTTACGCTGTGATCGTTACAGGTTACAGCAGACAGTATTCGTCTCCCGAGCCTGTATTCTTCAGGTTTACCGCAGACGGTGAGACAAAGAATATCACTGTTGATCTGAGGCCCTGGGACTGGGGCTTCTACGGCGATGTGAACCGCGACGGAAGCATCGAGCTGGCAGACGCCATCCTCATCATGCAGGCTCTGTCCAACCCCAACAAGTACGGACTTACAGGCACAGCCAAGGGGCATCTCACAGAAGAAGGCAGAAAGTATGCCGATGTCTCCGGAAAATTCGACGGCATGACTGTAAACGACGCTCTGGCTATACAGATGTATCTGCTCCACAAGATAGATTCGCTTCCCACAAAGGACTGATGACGCCTTCTGTAAGAGGGCAGGAAAAGGCTGAAATTCAAACGAAAACCGTTGAATAAGCAGAAAAAAGTTTTCAGCTTTGTATGTCTGCACAAAAAGCATAGCGCTCGTTTGTGCATAAAAACAATAAGCCCGCGGCGGTCTCCTGACTGCTGCGGGCTTTGCTTATTCTTCAGTTATAATCGAGGCTCTTACGGTAACGCGGCTCTGGCCGCTGAGTGTACAAGTGAACAGTGTCATGTCCCAGTCGGAGGCCTGTCCGCTGAACATCTGATCTACGTCATAGCCGTCTATGTTCTCGGTATAGTCCACACGGTAGCAGTACTGTATGCCGTCCGCGTCTGTGAACCATATCTCGTCGCCCTGCGAGAGCTCCTTTATACGGCCGAAATGGCTGTTGTAGTTGTGGGCGGCGATTATCATATCCCTGCCCTCTACGGTGCCGCTGTAGCGGCAGGGGGACGTCCTCAGACGCTCATAGCTCCAGCCGCTCATTACGGGGAGCTCCAGACCGAGGGTGGGAAGGGTGATATATCCGCAGTAGTTCTCGCCGTCTACGGTCACGTTGTGCATCTCCGGGGGAGGCGCCGTGGTGGGCTCCTCATACTGTGCGAAAAGGTCGTCCGAGGGCGGCTCGGTGCCTGCGGCGGCAGTGCCCGTATAGGCGGAGGGCTCGGGTATGAGCTGCCTCAGCTCGGTCATTACCTCCTGCGACTTCTCAAAGGCGGCATTGCTCTGATACATATTGTATGCCACAAGTCCGACGGCTCCGCAAAGGAGCAGTATTCCTGTGAGCAGGGGCAATATCCATATCCGCTTCTTCATCATGCACCGCCTTCCGTTTTTGTTCTGTTTATATTATACTATTGTGCGTAGTTTTAGTCAATCCCTCCGCGGATAAGACACATACCAAAAAGCTATGTGCTGAAAAAAGCCCCGAAGCTGCTGCTTCGGGGCACGCTGTTATTTGTTTTTGAACCACTTGTAGTAGTATCTCCTGAAGAAGTAGAAGACCTTCATCACAAGATCCTTGCCGAAGAACAGCAGCAGGTTCACAAGTGAGAGCAGCAGGAATATCCTGGTCTGGAAGTCTCCGACTATAAACATCGCAAGAAGGCTCAATATTGAGAAAAGTCCCAGCCACTTCACCTTTATGGGAATAAAGAAGAACAGCATTATCTGCTCGTCGGGATAAAGTATGGCAAAGGCGATGAAAAGACTGATATACAGATAGTAGTTAGTGGCGCTTCCCAGTATGAAGCCTGCTATGATACAGCCTATGACTCCCGAAAAATAAAATATGTTGAACCGGAAGCTGCCCCACGCCTGCTCCAGTGCAGAGCCCATCATCCAGTAGAAATACAGGGCAAAGGCAAGGAATATCATATTCAGATCAGGGGGCTCAAGCACAAAGGAGATGACTCGCCATACCTCGCCGTGCATGATCTTTTCCTTGTCGAATCTTATCATATCCAGCAGGAATACGTTGTTGTCGGGATTGGTGGTGAGTATTACGTCCGCTACGGCGAATACTCCCATGCCCAGAACAATGTACAGCATCAGGTTGGATATTGCAAAGCGGCCGAATTTCCGCTCAAGCTTTTCAAGATATTGGTTTAGCATCTGCTGACCTCGTTTCTAAAATGATAAATCAAGTATATCACGGGAAATACCGTTTGTCAAGAAGCGTCCTCAAACAGTCTCGCCGCGCTCTATGCGCTCCGCAAGGTCGTTGAGATATACCCAGCGCTCCATTTTTTCGTCAAGCTCCCTGCTCAGGGATTCCTTTTTGTCGGAGAGCTCCTGCAAACGCACATAGTCGGAGGTGTTGGCGGCCATTTCCTTTTCCGTGTCGGCTATGGCCTGCTCCAGTTCAGCGATATCGTCGTCTATGGTGTCGTACTCCCTCTGCTCCTTGAACGAAAAGCGCAGCTTTGTCTTGCCTGTGTATACCCTTTCCTTTTTTTCGGTCTTTTTCCTGGGCTTGTCGGACTCCGACGCCGCCGAAAGCGCCTTTTCCGCATAGTCGCTGTAATTGCCGTTGTACCTTATGCACCTGCCGTCCCTGAACTCGAATATCTCCTCGGCGGTCTTGTCAAGGAAGTACCTGTCGTGGGACACGGCTATGACCGCTCCCCCGAAGCCCTCAAGGTAGTCCTCGAGTATGGTCAGGGTGGTTATGTCAAGGTCGTTGGTGGGCTCGTCAAGGAGAAGTATATTGGGCGCGGTCATAAGTATCTTCAGCAGATACAGCCTTTTCCGCTCGCCGCCCGAGAGCTTCTCTATCCTGTTCCATTGTAGCTCGGGTGTGAAAAGGAAGCGCTCCAGCATCTGTGAGGCTGTCACCGTGCCGTCGGGAGTCTGTACCCTGTCGGCGGTCTCCCTTATATAGTCGATGACGCGGAGTGTGGGATCCATTGCCTCGCACTCCTGGGAAAAGTAGCTTATATTGACGGTGTCGCCCAGAACTATCCTGCCGCTGTCGGGTCTCACCTCTCCCGTCAGCATTTTCAGAAAGGTGCTCTTGCCTGCGCCGTTGCGGCCTACTATGCCTATCCTTGCGTCACGGGATACTATATAGGAAAAATCGGTGATAAGGGGCTTTCCGTCCACGGACTTGCTTATATTCTCTATCTCTATGGTCTTTTTGCCCAGACGTGAGGAAACGGACTGAAGCTTCAGCTTCTCCGCCTCCTCAGGTATCTCGCGGTTCTTCAGCGCCTCGAATCGCTCTATCCTGTCCCGTGATTTGGTTCCCCTTGCACGGGCGCCTCTGCTTATCCATTCCAGCTCACGACGGTAAAGGCTCCTGTTCCTGCGCTCGGCAGCCGCCTCGTCCGCCTCCCTCTGCGCCTTCCGCGCAAGGTGATCGGTGTAGTTGCCGTCGCTGACGTAAAGGCTGCCCCTGTCCACCTCTGCTATCCTGCCGCATATCTTGTTGAGGAAATAACGGTCATGAGTTACCATGACGATAGCCCCGCGGTACTTCATGAGCAGATCCTCAAGGAGCTGCGCGGTCTCGTTGTCGATGTGGTTGGTGGGCTCGTCAAGAAGCAGCACGTCGCTGGGCTGCACCAGTGCGGCGGCAATGCCTGCACGGCGCTTCTCGCCTCCCGAAAGAGTGCTGATATCACGGTCAAAATCAGTGACTCCCAGCTTTGCCAGCACCGAACGGGCCTCGTACTCCTTGGCCTCCTTCAGGTCATCGGGCAGATGCGCCAGCACCTGTGACAGCACGCTGCCCCTGTCGTCGAATTCGGGTATCTGGGGCAGGTAGGATATCCTTATGCCGCCCGTCCTTATGACCTCGCCGCTGTCGGCCTCCTCCACACCTGCAAGTATCCTCAGCAGGGTGGACTTGCCTGTGCCGTTTATGCCTATGACGCCTACCTTGTCGCCTTCGTTCAGAAAGAAGGACACATTGTCAAGCACCTTTCGCTCCATGTATGTCTTTGATATGTTCTGTGCCGTAAGAAGGATCAATTGCCGTTCACTCCCCGATATAATTCATCTCTGTCAAGTATACCACATATCTGCGCAAATTGCAATGCGGACAGGTGGAGTTCCGCCGAAAATCAGCACAAAATTGTTGATTTTCTTCGCAAAAGGTGATATAATTGATATATCATTCACAAACACGATCCGAAACAGAATCAAAAAGAAAAAGAAATAACAGACGGAGGAATTGAAATGGGAAGTATCTCTGTGGTAAGATCAGATATAACACTGCTTGAAACAGACGCTATCGTTAACGCTGCAAACAACCACCTCTCCGCGGGAGGCGGCGTCTGCGGCGCCATATTCTCGGCGGCAGGCTATTCGGAACTGAAGGCGGCCTGCGAGGAGATAGGCTTCTGCAATACGGGCGCGGCTGTGGTCACTCCCGCCTTCTCCATGAAGGCTGAATACATCGTACACGCCGTAGGTCCTATATGGCGCGGCGGCGATCAGGACGAGGAAAAGCTGCTGTACAGCACCTACTACAGTTCTCTCACTGCCGCTTCGGAAAAGGGCTGCCGTTCCATAGCATTCCCACTTGTATCGGCAGGCATATACGGCTATCCCAGCGAGGACGCATGGCGGACGGCTCTCACAGCCTGCCGCGACTTCCTCAGCAATGAAAACAGCAGCATGGATATCGTCTTTGCTGTGCTATCGGACGAGCAGTTCGATATGGGCAACAGGATACTGGACGAAATGGCTCCTGCGAAGTCCGGGGAGACCACAGACGGCTTCAGCAGGCTGCGTATGGGCTCCGTAGAAAGAGACGCGGTGTTCTTCTACAGAGTTGACGATCCCTACGGCGGCTTCAGCAACTGGGCACCCTCGGAATTTGTGGTCGACGGGATAAAATTCAATACCGCAGAGCAGTACATAATGTACTGCAAGTGCATGACCTTCGGCGATACGGCAACTGCGGAAAAAATACTGGCCTCTGACTCGCCGAAGGTGCAGAAGGCTCTCGGCAGGGAAGCGGCAGGTTATGTGGATAAGGTCTGGGCAGGTATCAGGCAGACCGTGGCTATAAAAGGACTCTACGCCAAGTTCTCCCAGAACAGCGAACTGAAAAAGCTCCTCCTCGGCACAGGCGACGCCTGGCTGGCGGAATGTACCTCCAACGACTGTATCTGGGCCTGCGGCCTCGATACCGACGACGATGACAGGCTCCTTGCCGACAGGTGGAAGGGGCAGAATATCCTTGGCTTCGCCCTTATGACCGTAAGGGAAATGCTCAGGGCTGAATAAAAAACAAAAGCCTGAGATCGGTACAATGCTGATCTCAGGCTTTTTTCGTTATTTCCTGTGTGGGCGGAGATCCTGATAAAACAGACCGTGCTTCGTACAGTACCACACCAGCCTTCCCGAACGGTACAGCGGCAGCCTTACCTGCATATCCCACTCGGGATACTGTCTGAATACCATTGCGGAGCTGTCCGATACATAGGCTGCAAAGGATATATAATGCTCCTTTTTCATCTCATGACCGGCGGTCACGAACAGCTCGCCGCCCATGTCCTCCACCTTCAGCATATCAGCTTCCGCTGCCTTTTTCGGCTCAAGCGGCAGCAGTCTGCTTCCGCAGCAGGTCACTGAAGCCTCGCCTGTGGCTGTAATAATGTTGCCGCATTCTTTGCACACATAGAAATTCAGTCTTTTCATATCGCCCTTCTCCTTTTCGTTCCTGTTCAGCTCGCCTGCAAGCAGTGTCTGTACATCTGTGCCGAATACCTCCGCAAGCTCCGAAAGAAGTGATATATCGGGACTGCCGTTGCCGCACTCCCATTTTGATACTGCCTTGTCGCTGACGCTGAGCCTCTCCGCCAGCTCCCTCTGGGTAAGTCCCGAGGCTGTTCTAAGCTGTCTTATCAGCTCTCCCGTTTTTATCTGATTCATATTTACACCTCTCAGTCTGCGGAGCTCTCTCCGTCTGTATCTCCATTGTAGCCTACAGCTGCGGAAAAGTCAATCTACGCTCCGTAGAGTGAGACAGGATTATCTGCCGTTTCTGATGAAGTCTATCAGCTTTTCCGCATCATCAAATCCGTCGTAATCTCCCACTATACCCTCGCGGTGATAGACTATCCCTGCCTTTTCGTTGCGCTCAAGGCAGTCAAGAAGCTCCTCAATGCCGTATCTCCTGATGAACTGAGTGAAGCCGTAGGGCTTTATCTTTGAAAGCAGACCCTTTCTGCATTCCTCCTCACAGTCGGCACAGCGCGGAATGTTCTTCTCTATGGAGCACCTTCTGTTCCCGCACCAGGCTTTGTCGGGACATTCTCCCGAATTGCACCCTGTACAGTGGTCGTTTTCGCTGCAAAGGCAGCAGGCAAGTCCGCATCTTGCTATACCAAGCTCTCTTTTCATTGATTCCCTCCTGTTATTTTCATGTACTGCCTTCCCCTGAACAGCGAAGAAGCTCCCTTCTGAGCCTTACAAGGTCGAATGCGTCGATGATGCCGTCGCTGTCAAGGTCGGCGCCGTCGGGGCGTTTCAGCTCCGTATCGGGTACCGCAAGGAGCCATTTCTGCATGAGCACAAGGTCTGCAACATTGAGCTCTCCGTCGCCGTTTATATCGCCCTTTGTCATGCTGTTTTCAAGATATCTGTCATAGGAGTAGAAGCAGGCGCCCAGCTCGTTTTTGTCGGAGTTCAGCTCCGAAAGAGGGGACACGTTCCTACCGTCGTAATAGTACAGGTCGTAATCGCCGTTCATGGTGCTGCTGAACACCAGCTTATCCCCGTCAACGGGACAGGCGTCGGAGCAGTCGTAGTCAGGTGAATTGAACGGCAAAGGATTATCGCCGCGGCTGTCATGGCATATTATCTTGTCGCTGCGGTTTTCTTCGGAATACCACCTGGTGTAGTACAGTCTGTCGCCGCTGACAACGGGATAATATGCGGATATGGTGTAGCCTCTGTAAATAATGTAGATCTCATTCGCCTCAAGGTCAAAACAGAATATCGAGCCTATACCTTTCTCGAAGTTCGCATAGTATATTCTTTTGCCGTCAGCCGAAAAGCAGGGCATGGCTTCCTCGTCAGCGGTCATGGTCAGCAGGTTTTCCTCTCCCGTTTCAAGATCACGGATCACAAGATCGTACATAAAATCGTTCATACTATAGTTCCAGAAGCCGCGCTTGTAAGCGAGGTACCTGCCGTCGGGAGAGAGCTTCGGATCCTCATTGCGGCATTCGCTGTGTGCAGTGAGGTTCGTTATCACGCCGTTCTCTCTTATGTAGATATCCCACTCATCGGTATATTTATCCATTGCCATGAAGATTATCTGATCGGGGGAGGTGCCGAAGCTGCCGTTCATGGCGTGGTTGAAGTCTCCGCTGATGGTCTCCACACTGCCGTCGGGACTGCGGAGGTAAAGCTGACTGTCAAGGGCGGAATATTCGGTGTAGCTGTGCCACAGGAGCCAGCCCTTGGGAAGCTCCGTTTCGTCCGCGGCAGACGCCGTAACTGTCAGCGCGGACAGACAAAGGGTGAAGGATATTACTGCTGATATCGTTTTGCGTATACATCCTGAAATTCTCATGACTGCACCTCCGAAGTTCATCTTTTCCTTATTATAACCGAAAAATCGGAGGCTTTCAAGCAAAAATCATTAACAACGGCAAAAAAATAAAAAAGCTCTTGACAAATACGGAATTATATGATAACATATGAATAGATGTTCATATGTTCATTTAACTGCAAGGAGGTATTTTATGGGAAAGAAGTCGTTCTGGGACAGGGTGTCCCCTGTATACGACCTGTTTGAGACTGCCTACAACAGAAAGGTCTTTACGGGAACGGGAGCAGCAGTCGCTCAGATGATCGCTCCCTCGGATAAGGTGCTGGAGTGCGCCTGCGGTACAGGAGCTATCAGCACATATATCGCAGAAAAGTGCAGCAGGCTCACTGCAACGGACTATTCCGCGGGAATGCTGAAGCAGGCAGCAAAAAAATGCCGCCGATACTCAAATGTAAGGTTCTGCACAGCAGATATCACCGACCTGAAATACAGGGACGGCAGCTTCGACAAGGCGGTGGCAGGCAACGTAATACACCTGCTCCCCGAGCCGCAAAAGGCCTTGCAGGAGCTTGAGCGTGTGGTAAAACCCGGCGGAAAGATCATTATACCCACCTACATAAATATGTCGAAAGGCACGGGAAAGCTGGCGGTGAAGGCTTTGGCGCTGATTGGCGCAGACTTCAGGCGGCAGTTCGATATGAAGTCGTATAAGAGGTTCTTTGCGGATATGGGATACAAAAACGTGGAATACCGTATAGTTGAGGGACGTATGCCCTGCGCTGTTGCAGTCATCACAAAGAAATAATAAAAACGCGGTCTGTTTTCACGGACCGCGTTCGGTTATTATCAGCGTATACGCCTGTTTCAGTTCATCTTGAAATATACATTCCTGTACCAGTCTACTGTTTCTGCAAGACCCATGTCCAGAGAGTATTCGGCCTTCCAGCCGAGACGCTCATATGCCTTGTTTGCGTCAAGCTGCTGGATAAGTATCTCGGAAACGTCGCTCTGCTGTACGATAGACGGTATATCCTCGCACTTCATTATGGCCTTTATCTTGTTTACAACTGTTTCTATATCAGTTGCGATTCCTGTACCGAAATTGAATGCGTTTCCTATAACATCTTTCTTTTTGATGTTTTTCAGCATATACATATACGCATTTACGATATCATTGATGTAAAGGAAGTCCCTTTTGAATACGCCGTTTGCAGGGTGTCTTATTACGGGAGATTCGCCGTTTTCCAGCTTCTCAATGGTTCCGGGGACAAGTCTGTTGAAGTTGTTGTCTCCGGGGCCGTAGATGTTGCCGAATCTTCCCACTACAACGGGAAGTCCGTAGCTGTGGTAGAAGCTTCTTGCCAGCATATCCTGACAGACCTTCGATACGTCATAGGGATTGCTGCCCTGAAGCAGCATACTCTCATTGTAGGGAAGTACATCGCTGTCGCCGTATACCTTGTCGCTTGACGCTACAAGAACGCTCTCCACCGTATCCATGTGAAGTCTGGCAGCGTCCAGTATGTTGTATGTACCTACGATGTTTACCTTGAATGTGACCCTGGGCATCTTGTAGGCAAGATCCTGGAGAGCAACTGCTGCAAGGTGGAATATAACCTCGATCTTCTGCTCAACGATGATCTGCTCGATAAGAGCTCCGTTGCTGACATCTCCGTAGTAGATGTTTACCTTTTTGTCGAGACCGCAAATGCTGAAATAGCTGGTATTGTCACATCTTTCGATCAATACCGTGACATTTGCTCCCTGCTCGACAAGGTGCTTTGTAATGTGCGCTCCTACAAAGCCTGTAGCACCTGTAATAAAAATACGCTTGTTTTTCATTTTTTCCATCCTCTTTCTTTTACACCTGCCTTATATGGTGCATATTGTGATGTTTAAAATTATTACATTTCGTATTCTGTATAACAGGCCGCATCAAGTTTAAATTATACCACATCGTAATTTCATTGTCAAGTATTATTTTTTTTAATTAAATCAAACCTGACAGGCTGGTGTACTGCACAGCATCAAGCTATAACGAACGGCTGAGGAGTTATACGGAACAGAAAAGGACGGTCCAAAGAGCAGGGACTACTGCAAATACTGCTATGATAACGGAGAATTCGCCTTCAAGGGAACTATGGACGAAATGACAGATTTCTGTGTTCCCCACATGGTAAAAGCATAAGTATGCTGCTCAACTCACCGCCTCTTTTTGCTTAACTATAAACGCATATAAGAAAAACCGCCCGGGAGCCTGTCCTAAGCGGTTTTTCATTGTATATGAGTTAAACTTCGGTTTAAGGAGTATCAGTTACAGTCAGGTATCTTTTTACGCTTCATCCTCTTTTTTGCGGAGCATTCCTGATTTTGCCAGAGCAAACGCACCTGCAACAGTAAGAGCCATTGCTGCGGCAGCAGTTCCTGCCATTGCCATTGAGTTATTTCCTGTCTGCGGGAGATTTACTGCGCTCTTGTCTGAATGCAGCTCGCCTGTACCTGTATTTGGATCAAGAATGTATGCATCGAGAGGCTGTTCGTTTTCATCGTAAACCGCTATAGTTACCGAATCATCTGCATTTATCATCGGCAGTGCATTCACAGGTCTGATACCTGTCTTTTCTTCATAATCCTTTTCAGCCATGTCTGCAAGCTGTTCAATAGTATACTTGCTCGTTTCTCCCTGGCGGACATAATGCGTCACGCAGCCTTCCTGATCTAAATAAATGTCATTGCAGGAATTCTCATCAGGAGCTTCAAAGCCTGCATGGAAAGACATTTCCATGTTTTTAACAAGCTCGATCCCTATTGTTTTTTCATCATTCTCATTCAGCCAGTACATAGCCTTTAACTCGCCAAAATCAGTGTTGCCGTCGTAGGAAAATGTGAATCTGCCGTCTTTTCTGATATTGAGAACGTTGCAGCTTCCTTCGGTATCTTCATACCAGATTCCCGCAAGATCTGAGAAATCATAGCTTTCAACTGCCATGATGTCACGCCATTCGCCATATTCATAGCTGCTTATCTTCCATTTGCCGTCATCAAATCTGAATTCTGCCTTACCGTTGCCGAAAAGCTGATTTCCGCCAATTGTTATTGCAGTGAAACCGTCCATAGCAGGATCAATAACAGCTATTCCGGATTCCGTTTCAAATCTGAAGAATGAACGGCCAACTGTTTTTACATAGAGCGCGCCGTCATATTCAGTGAAGCATTCATCACACTCACTGATAAGTCCGTCTCTGAGATCACCTGTAACAGTATCAGCGATAAAGCTTTTGAAATCGGAGATCGTTGTAAATCTGCCGTCTGTTACAAGTACATGATCGTCTACAACAGCGTCAACCACAGTATACATCGGGCTTGCGTTCATAATAGCCATAATGGTATTGAAGTCGTCCATTCTTGAAGCTGCTGTTTCTTTTTTGTCAGCATTTTTTTCATCTGCGATCTCGGGAATTTCATTTATCTCTGTGTCATCACTGCTCTGTATATCGCGTACAAGCTGAGACATACCGCCGTTGCCTGTGATATAAACATCGCTGTCATTCTGGTGGCAGTAGCAGCCTATATAGAACTCATTATCACCGTAGAAAGCAAAAAATGGTACATTGTCAGTGCCGCCGAATGTGTCATACTCTACTTTTACCGTACCCGTCTGAGCATTGCCCTCAAGATCCGTATAGACGAATGTTCCGTCATCTTTTACGTCAATAAAGCCGCTGTCAATTACACTTTCTGTTACGTTCTTTCCTTCTTCAGCTATCTGATATTTCCAATGACCGACGATATTGCTTATATCTGTTTTGTCATCAGTTGATACAGCTGCAATAGGCTCTGATGCCGGTTCAATGTCTGCTGCAAATGCTGTAGCTGCCGGGAATGATGCTAATAGTGCCAGTGAAGCGATACAGGAAATCATTTTTTTCATAAATATTACCTCCGTTTTATAAATATTAGGTTTAATTCGGCTGTGTGCCTTTCTGTGATTATATGATAGCATATATTTTTCTCTCTGTGCTCAGAATTACAAATTTGTAATCGGATTTAATAAAAAAAGGAACGGCCAAGACCGTTCCCGAAATAATGGAGGCTGCTATGCAGCTGTTATTTGATTCGTGCTATCTGTGATACACCGCCGTTGCCTGTCATATATACGTCGGAATGAGTATCATTGCAGTAACAGCCGATAAAGAACTTATCGCCCTCATAGAATGCAAAGAGCGGAACACTGTAATCTCCGGCGAATGTATCATAATCTACCTTTACCGTACCGGAATGGGTCTTGCCGTCAAGGTCGGTATAGACGTATGTACCGTCTGAGTTCACCTCAATGATCCCGTTGTCGATGACTCCTGCCGTAATATTCATGCCTTCCGGAGCTGTCTGGTATTTCCACTGACCAACGAGCTCGCTGATATCAGTAACAAAAGTCTGATTATTCTCCTGAGCGATCTCCTTGACATAATCTGCGCTTACATAACCTGCTTTTCCGTTGTAGCTTGTACAGTACCAGCCTGCCTTTCCGCATGAATAAACCTCTATTTTGGTATCCTTGGGTATAGAAGCTAAAACATCTGCTGTCGGAAAAGGTTCTGCTCTCAGGTTCAGGTCGCCCGAATCGGTAGCAACGTAACCGCTAAACAAACGGTCTCTATCCTCTAAAACGAGAGCTTCATTTTTTTCTTCTTTTGCAGGATCCTGAGCATTATCCGGAGCTTTCTCCTGTGTTTTGTCCGATGCCGAAGCGGCGGTTGTTGATTCTGATTTTTCATTTGCTGCTGTGGTTGTTGCTGCGACAGAAGATGTTGTTGTAACTGTCGTTGCACTTTCGGTATTTCCGTCTGTTTTTCCGCATGATACCATTGCAGATATCATTGTAAGTATTGCAAGACCGTAAACTATTTTTTTCATAATAATTCTCCTTTAATGTTTTTTCAGGACTGTTTGTCGTGTCTGTAATGCTATTATACACCATTCAGGAATGAAATGCTGTAAAATTACAAAATTGTAATCCTATACTATATACTTTACCGTAAAAATGTGTTATAATGTCCGTAACAAAAATTACAGATCCTTTTAAGGAGCAAATAAATATGAAAAAAAACTGTTCCAAGAGCCGCTTGCTCAAAAGGCGGCTTCTTATCGCGTTTATTACCAGTCTTCTTGCTGTTATCGGCATATGTACCGCTATTTTCAATGTTATGTACCATCAGGCATTGGACAGCGTCGATAAGCACTCCGCAGAGCTTGCCGATAAAACGGTCAATACTGTTTCTGAAGCATATTATCAGATGAATCTCTCCGCAGCACAGGGGACAATGTCTCTGTTCGGCAGAAATATAGGTACTGAAATATATGCGTATGATGAGCATTTCCGCGATCAGGAAGAACTTATCACATATGTGGCGCCATGTGCGCAGCCATATTTAAGGGATACGTGTCATTCGAGCGGTATCTTCTTTATACTTACAAAAGACGGTATACATGGCATAGATCTGGAATCTGACGAAAGCTGCGATCAGCTTGCAGAAGAACTGTTTGAAAATCTCGATCAGACAGTGCGGAAAGAACCGAAATTCTACGGATATTACCCGACTTTCAGAGATTATGTCTATAACCGCCGCCAAACCATGGGCGGAGATTACCTGAAAGCAGGAAAAGGTCAGATAATAGCATGGGACAACCTCATAAACTACTCGGAATATGACCTGTGTTACGGTATTATCGTGAATAATACAAATAACTGGCTCATAGCACCGGTGAACGAAGTTGTAAAAACGGAGTCGGACTCACTCAACAGAAAACTGGATTCTATGTTCAGAAAATACGTCTATATTATGCTCGCTTCCATAGGCGGAGTGCTTCTGCTGTTTACCCTCATTTCCCTTATTCTTTCAAAGAAGCTTGCGGATCCTGTCGTTTCCGAGCATGATATGCTCGTAAAGGTAAACAAAATGAAGACCGCTTTCCTCTCCGATGCTTCCCACGAATTGAAAACGCCTCTTGCAGCAATGTCGGGTTATGCTCAGAATGCGGAAATCGAGCTGATGAACGACGGCGATACAGCTCTTATACAGGAGAAACTCAAGCGTATCAGTTCCGAATCCAATCGTATGGCCCTCATGGTCACACAGATTCTTGACGCAACACGAATTGAAGAAGGACGCATGGTCCTTGAACTTGCTCCCTGCGATATTGAAAGCCTTGTGCGCGAGACCGTTGAAACCTATTTTGCCGTCCTCAACAAGAACAACAACCGCCTTGCCCTCCGTATACCGCTTGAACTGCCAAAGGTCGAAGCTGACAGTTCAAGATTGCAGAGAGTGTTCGTTAACCTTATCTCCAACGCCCTGAAGCATACTAAAAACGGTACGATACTCGTCAAGGCGGAGGAAGATGGCAAGGATTTCGTCAAAGTCACCGTAAAAGATACGGGAAGCGGTATCTCGGAAGAGGATATGCCTCATATCTGGGAGCGATACTACAAGGGTAAGCACTCCGAAACAGGCACGGGACTGGGATTGTTCATATGCAAATTCATAATCGAGTCCCACGGCGGAAAGATATGGGCAGAAAGTGAACCAGGCAAGGGTACGACGTTTATGTTTACGCTGCCGCTTAAATAACAAGCCTTTATTATGCCGCAGTCTCTGAAAAAAGCCAGCTCTTTTCACGCAGGATCCGTTTCAATACTTTTGCATAAATGAATTGACTTTTCTTGCAGAAGTGATATAATTGAAGCAGACAGTTATTTTTAACGGAAGGAATGATACATCATGGATAAAGCAATAAGCACAGTGCCGGACGGAATAACAGCGGCAGAGGTCAGCGATTCCGTCTGCGAGCTCGGGAATATAGTCCCCGACCGCACAGAGGATTATGAAATAGTAGTCGTAGGCGCAGGAGCTTCGGGAGTCCCTGCGGCAGGCTGGGCGGCTGAGCTGGGAGCAAAAACTGCTCTCCTGCAAAAGGAATCAACAGTGATCTCTCAGGGCAACTGCGGCTCTGCAATAAT
Organism: uncultured Ruminococcus sp.; assembly: GCF_947301925.1. GTDB lineage: Bacteria > Bacillota > Clostridia > Oscillospirales > Ruminococcaceae > Ruminococcus. Next base: position 30,021 of record NZ_CAMYUE010000004.1, on the reverse strand, counting down.
AAAGTCCCGCTCCACAGAGGCAGGTATTGCCAAGTGGATACACCACACCAACAGTCTCTGCGACTGGAGAGCCGATACAAAACAGCTCCGCGCATACGCCGATCATTCCGAGGAGGCTATGATGTGGTTCCTCAACCGCGCAGGACTCACAAAGGAGACCGAGTACGGCGACGGAAGCAAGGTGGACAACAACGCCGAGAGCGCAAAGCTCCTCAACGACGGCGACAAGCTCTGCGCGTTCAGAAGCACCAGCGGCGACTTCACAGGCGTATGGAAGGACCGCATGAACAGCTACGATTACGGCGACGACCACTGCTATTTCTGGGCTCCGTGGATAGGTCCAAAGCCTCTCAACGTGGGAAACGCCCTCCACAATGCCCTCAATAACATCATGGAAAAGCACGATAACCTGCACGCTTATTTCTCAACTCCCGCGGTAAAGCCGGTCATGGACGGCAAGCGCGTCACGGGGGTTATCGCCAGGGACAAGAACGGCAAGTATATACAGTTCAACGCTTCAAAGGCTGTCATTCTCGCTACGGGAGACTACACCAACAACGCCGCTATGGTAAAGCGCTGGTGTCCCGATATCGCGGAGTTTGACAAGAAGCAGTTCGGCAAGACGGGCGACGGTCATATCCTCGCCATAAGCGCAGGCGCAAAAATGGAAAACCTCGGTCACACCAAGATGATGCACGACTTCGACTCCGCTCTCATGTTCGAGGAGCCCTTCCTCTATCTGAATATGGACGGGGAACGCTTCACCAACGAGTACACGGGCTTTGTGTACATGGGCAACCTGCTGAAATATCAGCCAAAATTCAAGGGCTCCATGCTGGACGCCGACCACAAGGACGGCTCAAAGGGCTGGTACTGCGCGATATACGACAACAGCTATACCGAGTGGGACAGGGACAGCTTTGTGGACGGCTGTGTTCCGCCATTCGTCATGGAGAAGTTCATACCCGGAGCTGTCGAGGAGCCGCAGGGCGTTTTCAAGAACCTCATCGACCTCCACAGGTGCGATACTCTTGAGGAACTTGCAAAGGAACTGGGCATCCCCTACGACAAGATGAAGGCCTCCATTGACCGCTACAACGAGCTCTGCGAAAAGGGCTGCGATACGGACTTCGGCAAGCCTGCGAAGTATATGCACAAGATAGAAAAGGCTCCGTTCTGGGGAGCAAGAAAGCACATCCGCGTATCGGCTGAGGTCTCGGGAGTCATCACCAATGAAAACGCTCAGGCTCTTGACTCCGACGGCAAGCCCATCGAGGGACTTTACTGCGCAGGAAATCTGGGCGGACCATTCTACGGCGGAGCAGACTATCCCTTCCACCAGACAGGACTTTCGCTCGGGCGCTGCTACACGTTCGGAATGATAGCTGCCAAGCACGCTCTGGGTATGCTGCGCTGATGTACATTATACAGCATACTTCCACCTGTAATCAAAAAGTACAACAATACACAAAATCACGCCGCAGAACAATTCCTGCGGCGTGTTGTTCTAATAGCAGTTTCTTATTGAAAAAAAGACGATATTATTATTACTGCTTAATATACTTATCAAGGATATTGCAGAAATCGAATGTTGCAAAATAGTCGGCAGGCGTTTCCGCACGGCGTATCATTTTTACACTGCCGTCCTCACAGAGAAGATGCTCGGCAGAGCGCAGCTTGCCGTTGTAATTGTAGCCCATTGAGAAACCGTGAGCTCCTGTATCGTGAATATATATCAGATCCCCGATATCCACAGGCGGAAGCATACGGTCGATCGCAAATTTATCGTTATTCTCGCACAGTCCTCCTGTTACATCGCACATATAAGTACACGGTTCGTCCTCTTTGCCGAGTACGGTGATATGGTGGTACGCTCCGTACATTGCGGGACGCATCAGATTTGCAGCGCAGGCGTCGCAGCCCACATATTCTTTATATATGTGTTTTTTATGCAGTACACGGGTCACAAGCGCTCCATAAGGCGCAAGCATAAATCTTCCCATTTCTGTAAATATGGCAACGTCACCCAGTCCCGCAGGAACAAGTATTTCCTCAAAAACCCTGCGGACTCCTTCTCCGATGGCGATAATATCATTGGGCGTCTGTTCAGGTCTGTATGCTACTCCTACGCCGCCTGAAAGATTGATGAACTTTATATCCGCGCCTGTTTCCTTTTTCAGATCGGCTGCAAGCCGGAACATCTGCTTTGCAAAACGGACATTTTGCCGTTGCAGTCGAAGACCGGGTTATTATCTTTCCGCCGCATGAGGGGCATTCAAATTCTTCGATCTTATCGCTTACATATGGCTCCCATACTGCTTTTGACCTTTTTACCCAGTCAAAATCAGGAAAGCTTTCCGTTAGTTTCTTCATCGAAGTGGGAGATAATATAATCCTGATCGTATGTATTCTGACAGAATCTGCATGACAAAGTTTTCTGTTTGATGTCATAATACATCGGAGCTCCGCAGGACGGACATTTATATTCTTTTACTTCTGACATTTTTATCACCTGTGTTTTTTGTTCGGCTACCCGTTAGCTTTGTCAGAGTCCGCACGACACAGCTTCTTTTATCATCGCTTGGGTTGTAGTATTCAAATTCCATTTTATTCACACTTCCTTATCGGGTGACGGATAACCGTTTTCCACTTCTCGGGCGGAGCTTTTCTTGGGTCAGAGAGATATATTTCGTGGTGCAGACGTTCACTGCTGATATTGTTCTGATATCCGTTTTCAGCTATAAATTCGTCCATTATTTCTACGGTCGCAGGTTCGTCATCGTATGAACCGTTGTGCATTATCTGCACACACAAGCCTTCGTTAACAGTAAGAAATTCAGCTGTGGAGCAGTCCAGCTTTTTCTTCTTTGAAGCGGTTTCTACCGCCCACTGAAAGTCCTTCTTCGTGACAAAATCGGGAAGCCTGATAACGGATATCCACTTCAGCTCCGACTTGTCTGCATAGTCGAAAGCTCCATCGTTTTCGCTCTTCCAGAAGCCCTCCAGCGGCGGCACAACATACTCAAAAAAGCCGTCGATCTTATGATCTGTCTTGTAGCTCATTTTCAACGTATACGCCACCGCATAAAGCACCTCTATTGCCTTTTTGTATTCACCGTTTTCATCGTTCGGGTCGCCTTTACCGCGGACAGCAATGTAATTCATTGGCGGTATTTCAATTATCTGCGGCTTGTTTTTCGGCATATAATATTCCTTGTATTCTTTCTTAAAATCAAATGGCATGGTTACCTCCTGTTTATTATCAATTATAGTTCTTTAAACACACCGTCAGCAAAGTAGTATATATTCTCTTTCTTGTAGCCGTATTTCGAGCCCTTGACGCTGATATGCGGCTCAAACGTGAAAAAATCCACTGACGAGAGCAGAGCCGTGTTGCCTTTTTCGGTATATATACGGTCATTCTTGTCCTTCACGATAGAATGACCGATATTTCCGAGGAAGTCAAGATTGATAAATCCTCGGTCGGTTATTAGCTGATTGATATGGAAATACAGCTCCTCAAATGTGGTCTGCGGAGTGGCAAATCGAAGCAGTTCCGCGTGAAGCTCCTCCTCCATAAGCAGACCGTTCCGCCACTCGGAATTGCGGATACTGTTTATATCATCGACAACGCCGCCGTTCTCGAGAATTATTGTGCGTGCATAGTCTCCCCATATATTGCCGCATTGCGGACTGAGGTCGATCGTTATGATGTCGTCCGCAGCTATAAGTCTGTCGGAGGTCACATACTCTCTGCCAGAAACTGAAACCGTTGTCTCGACTCCCGAGAATACGAAAGCTCCCACATCCCAGTACCAGAAAGAATCAGCTCCCAGTGCGAGCATTTTTTCTTCGCAGAGACGCCGCACATCGGTCAGCTTCATGCCTGCATGGAGCTCATTTTTTATGTATTCTATCGTATCTTTTGCTATTTTTTGTACTTCGGAGTATTCCAAAACTTCCGCCTTCTTTCTATATTAGTGAATCCCCCAACTCATACGCTTCTCTCAGCGCAGGACTGCCTTCGATGTCGCCTATGTCCTTGACTCCGCGCACAAGCACTGTGCCGATACTTTCGAGTTTGAAGAAATCCAGCACCATTTGGTACTGCATGATTATGGGCTCAAACAGATTCGCAAGCTCTGCCGCTCCCACAAGAAGAAGTCCGAGTTTTTTTATGCGGAACGTGTTTCTCATAGGCGTGTGAAGCCTGTCCACTACAGCTTTCAGTTGTGCGCTGATACCGTAGAAATATACAGGCGAAGCGACTACAACAATGTCCGCATTCCGCAGCTTTTCATATATCTGCACCATGTCATCATTCTGAAAGCATTGATTTCCTTCGCGTGTGAAACAGCTGTTGCAGCCTATGCAGGGATTCACATTATAATCGGCAACTGATACTATCTCCACGGTATTGTTCTTTGCAGCGCCTTCTGCAAAGCTCTGCGCCAGCCGCACAGTATTGCCGTTTTTTCTCACACTTCCAACAAGGATTACTATGTTGCTCAACTTCAGCACCTCTCTTTTCAATTATTATAACTGAAAAAATACAGTTTTTCAAGGTTAATTTGTGAACAGACAACTGCGTAAATGATCCCCCTCGAAACGAATTGCCGATCGCTTCGGGGGAGATCATTTAGTGAATGTTGAATTCAAGCTTTTATGGCGGTCGCACTGAGATTTGAACTCAGACATCGGAATATTCCGATTACTCACGGTTTAGCAAACCGCTGCAATCGCCGCTATGCATACTTGCCCATATATCGTCACTCATATTCTGGTGACGATTATTATTTTATCTATCGGCACATCAAACATATCCGCCAGTATTATCAGGTTATCGATAGTAGGGACAGCGTCCCCGCGCATCCACTTGAATATAGCCTGAGGCGTATTGAAGCCGCACCGTGCCTGCACATCGGATATCTTGAAGCCTTTGGATTTTATGATATTCTTTATATTATTACCTGTTGCTTTCACATCAATGATAGGCATTTTCAGCAACTCCTTTCAGTATATGATCCTTGAAAAAGTTGGTGCTCCCGATGAGATTTGAACTCATACTGGGCGGCTTCTGAGACCGCTGCCTCTGCCGTTGGGCTACAAGAGCATCTGGTACCCGCAGCGAGATTCGAACTCGCAAAAACCTGCTTCTTAGGCAGGGATGTATGCCAAAATTCCATCATGCGGGCATGAAAAAAACACCGTCTGCTGTATACAGACGGTGCTATATCCGGATATTCAAGGATCTATACTGAAATCAAGTCCCTAAATGACCGTATCATTTGCACTATGTTCTGTACGCAGCACAATAAGAGTCTCTTCCGGTTCGAGGCTGAGGCTCAGTAATGTTCCACTATACAGATAAGACATAGCAAATACGTTCATTTCAGGTAACTCCTTTCAAAATAATTCTTATTACAGCGGTCGTTCCCGACCGTTTCTGTTCTGACTTCACCTGTATTATAACATACGGTTTCTGAAAAATCAAGTAAACCACAGGTATATTTTTATAAAATATAGAGAAAAATGAATATATATGTGTTGCTTTTAAATCATCATCGGTCAATCCGTTGAATTTAAATACTCATCAGCTTTCTCCTTATAGATACCATATCAAATACGTTCACTTCATTATCGCCATTCATATCACCGTAATAAGCTCCTGTGGAGACATATCTGCCGAGCAGGAACCTCTGGAGAGCAACAGCATCTGCAACTGTTATTTCACCGTCAAGATTTACATCTCCCGTTTCTGCTTCAAGTGCTTCAAACTCCAGTCCCCATTCATTTGCATATCGCTCGGCTTCCGTTCCCTTGTAGCCTTTTATAACGCAGTCATTATTGAATGCACATTTGGGCTCGTCAGTAAGCGGACGCCTGCCCGGAACATCATTTAATCCAGACATAAACTCTGCTCTGGTTTTTGACGGATATGTACCAATGAGCTTTACTGTTTGTGGAATTATCACAGACTTTATTCCGGAATACAAAAACGCATCTTGACATATTTGCTCAGTCCCCAGTGGAATTTCCAGAGTTTCAAGCTTTTTGCAGCTGCCGAAACTGTTATGCCCTATCTTGCGGACAGCATCGCCCAGTTCCAGTGATTCCAGAGTCCTCGGAACGCTTCTCTCACCTATCTCACGAACGTTCAGTTTCATTGATCTTAGATTATCACAGCCGTTAAAAGTATCCGTATCCAGTCTTAAAGAGGGACAGTCTATGTCAAAATCTTCAAAAGAAGTACAGTACATAAACGCAGAATTCCCCAAGTATTTCAAATCCTTTGGTAACTGTATATCATTAAGGTAAATGCAGTTGAAAAAGGCAGACATACCAATATATTCGATAGAATCAGGAAGAATCACCTTAGTCACGGGTGACATTCTGAAAGCACCGCTTTCTATGGCTGTGACCGGGCAGCCGTTTATTTCGTCCGCCACAACGAAAGGTTCTTCAATAGGTGGAACATCAATATCATACATCTGGGGCATTACCTGCACTGTATTAGCATAGTCACACCAGACCAAAACTGCCGTTCCGTCCGGCTTTGTGTAGTACCAGCCACCGTCTTGTTGGATAAGCCCCTTTTCCTTCATTAGTTCTTTATCATTTCTGATATCCTTAAAAGGCATTTCAGGATCGGCTGCGTTAATGGTTTCAAGGAGTTCTCCATTGTCATACACATCAAAGTGCCTGTAATCGTCAGGAGATGTTTTTTCATTGAACACTACATATTCACTTCCGGTATCATCAAGCCAGTATTCATACCAGAACGGCGCTGGTTCGCTGTTGTTTCCCAAATGTATTACGTCCGGAACGCAGTGAGTATAAATCTGCCAGCCATATATTGAATTCGGGGAATATTTATCCCAGATGCCATAAGTTCCATCTAAATCATCAAGTGTGATACGCTCGCCTAAATCGGTATCTCCTATAAGAGTACGCCTTGCACGTTCACAGATGATGTTATCCTCAGCAGTCTGTTCTGTATCGAATATAAAGTGACACAGTTCCTGTTCTTCCTCACTGAGGGCATTATAGTCAGTAATGCACAGATCATATTTCAAGAATTTATTCCATAATTGATAATCCGGTTCAATGGAATAGACTCTTTGAGGGCAAATTGAATTAATCACGAACAATGAAATTACTATCGCTATGCATTTTTTCATAACCATCTTCTCCTTAGTCTAAATAAACAAAAGACGTTCCCGTGGTATTAGCAGAATTATGTCCATCTTAACCCCGTTAATAACCTTTACGATTATACAATGCTAAAGATTTGCGCCCCAAGCGCGAGCACATTCAACCTAATTGCGCTGTTTGTTTGGGATATTTTTGTCTATATACACATTATAACATATTTGATTTACTTGTCAAGCCATTTGGCACGTAACGCTGTTTTTAGGCACAAAAAACGCAGTTCATGATCGGGAAACGTTATATCTGATATTTGTTCGTACGATATACAGTAAAATTATCGCTAACAAAGATTAAAACCAAAACCGCTTAGAAGTCTATTCTAAGCGGTTTGTCATTGGAGCTAGTGACGGGACTTGAACCTGCGACTACGTGTTTGGACATAGAGGGAACATTCGTTCCCTCTATTGCCTTTACGCCGCATTTTTCGCGGTTCGACTCAAGTTTCCTACGAACTTATAGTATATTTCAACCTGCTGATAAGTATTGCCGTCAATTTCTTCCTTATGATGGACAAATATCTTATCAATGAACTCATTTATGATAATATCATCAAGCTCTTTGATGTCAGTATACTTATCAATGACACTCGTAAACTTTTCTGTCTCGTCAGTTGTGAGCTTGTATTTTGCAAGCTCTGATGACATCTCATTTACCGACTCCTTCAGTTTTGACTGTTCATCTTCAAATCTATTTGACATCTGAACATAACGGTTATCAGGAATCTTGCCAAGAGCATTATCCTCATAAAGTTTATTCAGAAGGTGGTCAAGTTCGGCTACTCTTCCCTGTGCCTCTTTGAGCTCATGTTTCAGCATTACTATTCTTTTACTGCTGATACCGCTGCATCTGTTTTCAAGGAAGGCTCTGAAAGCGTCTTTGTTTTTACGGTAAGATTTCAGCAGCCGCCTTATGTCCTTAAGCACAAGGTCATAGATAACATCGTAGTTGATATAATGCGATGCACAGTATTCCTTGCCGTGAGTTTTGTATAGCCAGCAAGAGTATGCTCCGTGATATGTACCGTCTCTGCGCTGCTTCTGAGAGTAGGTGAGCGCATGACCGCAGTCTGCACAGTATAGGTGCCCCGCAAATATCTGGAACTCTCCTGTCTTGGTAGCCCGACGCTTTACACTCATCATTCTGTGTGCTTCGTCCCACAGCTCCTGTGATATTATCGGCTCATGACAGTTCTCAACTATTATCCATTCCTCTCTCGGAACTTTGATTTTCTCCTTGCTTTTCATCGATTTGCAACGCTGCTTTCCATAGATCAACTTGCCGAGGTAGACCTCGTTTTCAAGTATCACTCGGATAGAAGTAACGTGCCAGTCGAACTCCTTCCGCCAGTAATCCGACTTGAAGTAGTCGGGATTATGGAGATTGAAGTAGGCGATAGGAGTGAGCACTCTTTCCTCGCGGAAGATTTTTGTTGTCCTATTGAAGCCGATACCCTGCGCCGCCATTCTGAATATTCTTCGTACTGTCTCCGCAGCAGGCTCATCTATCACAAGATGATGCCTGTCGTTCGGGTCCAGCTTGTAACCGAAGGGCGGCTTTGAACCAATGTACTGTCCGGCTTTCGCTTTTGCCTTCTTCGCAGTCTTAGTCTTGATAGAAGCCTCTCTTGCGAAGTAATCATTCAGCACATTCCGCATCGGGAACATCATATCGTTTTCGTTTTTCATTGAGTCGTAGTTGTCGCTCACAGCGATGAACCGAACTCCGAGTTCCTTGAACTTCTCAACATACATTCCGACTTCGATATACGACCTTCCGAATCGTGACTGGTCTTTTACCAGAACAGTATCTATCAGTCCGTTCTGAATGTCCTCATACATTCTCTGGAACGCAGGACGGTCAAAGTTAGTGCCGCTGTATCCGTCATCATCGTACACTTCATAATTATCTATTGCATGATCCTTGCAGTACTGCTCCAATAATAATTTCTGCGAGCCAATGCTTACGCTTTCGCCCATTCGCCCGTCATCGACCGAGAGTCTGCAATACAGAGCTGCTTTTTTAGGCTGTTTGTTTTTCATTATTACTCCTTTCACAGCCGTGCAGCAGATCCTTACACGGACAGTATACCACATCTCCGCTCAGGAATCCAGTGTGCACAGCTGATTTCGTAGGACTGCACAAAAAACATTTTCCGACTTTTACATCGACTCGCTCTCGGTCTGCTTTGCATCAAAGGCAGGCTTTTCATCCCCCCTTTCGAGCTGTCGGAGCATTAATTCTCCGAGCGACTCTTCAGCTCTTTTCCTGCCAAGGAAAGCAGACCAAACACGATAGGTGACACCGTCAACAGTACAGTCGTGATGCAATACGGACTGTACCTCGGGATCTTCACTGCAATGAGTCTTTTCAAGGTTTACGCTCATACATCCGCCTCCTCTAAAACTATTCAATTCAAATTCACAGGTACAAAATCAAATCGTACCGTCTTTGCTGAGCCTGCGTGTTACCAGCCCAGACTTTTTGAGCATCCCTTGCGAGGCCTGCTCGGTTTTTTTTCACTCCTCTCACAGCGGCAATTATGCTGCTCAGACGCCTCCCATATCTCCCTAATCATAGCCTTTATCCGGCTTTTTCCTCAAAAAAGACGCCTGCTTTATTGAAATTCCCAAGGAAAGACGCCTCTGCTTACGTCACAGCAAATGTCGAAAAATCGGCGGGCACTGCCCGTCCGATGTGGAATGGCGGGCGCAAATGACGCCAGCCTTTTTCCTGCAAACCAAAAAGGGGCACGGGTTCTCCCGTTTCAGCGGCAGGCGGAATGCCGTCTGCGATGCTTGCCTTCCCAAAAGGGAAGACTTTTTGTCACCGCCGCCACTTTTTCTCTGCCAATAGTAACTGCGTGGTATCCCCCACACTCGCTCCACGTTGCGCGACAATCGCATTCAACGCGAGCGGTGGGGTAACTATACTATTTCCCTTTTGAGGACGGCAAACAAGGGGCTTTCTGCGCGTGTTTCAGTTCTTATCAACTGAACATCGTTGTCATAGATATTATAGCTGAAGAAAAAAGACACATAGTTTATATCATCTTTGATAGCTAATATATATCTTCCTTCTCTGTATTAAGTATATATTATCTTGTATACTTAATATATAAGCGTATGACATCATGACACAGCCCCTATGACAATTCAGCTTTTGAACTGGAGTGCAAGCTCAGCATCGCGGAGCTTGTCCTCGTCCATGTCATAATTCAGGAATGCGACCTCGTAAGAGTTCTCGACCTGACGACCGTTGTCAGCATAGTTGTTGTGTATGCGAATGATATCCTTCTGCGCAAGAGTTTTCAGTGCGCGCTCAACATTGCTTACCGACATCGCAGTGTCTCTTGCGATACCTGTGCGGCTTATGGTCGAACTTTTCTTTTCCTCGTCATAGTGACAGAGTAATTCCATCACCACCTTGAACTCGGCAGGCGTAGTGATGTTGAGATACTCAAGCGGAGAGTTGACGCCGTTAGAGTAGCTTGTGCAGTTGATCACGTTCATATTTTTCATCTACATCTTCCTTTCGCGTTTCGAGTTTATTCTTGTGATGTCAAGAACTGTCCGGACGTCTTAACTGCATTCAGTATACACCAGTCCTTGACAGAAGTCAATAGATGTTGTATAATAACTCTATCGCAGTCAATCTATAATCTATTTTTATGAACAAATTGTAAACATTTGAATTTGCGCTATTTACTATGCGCTTTCAGAATAAAATCGCGGTGTTTAGCGCTCCGAACAAATAGAACACTATTTCTGAAAGGAGACATTATGTTTGAGATAGAAGCACACTACCATGACAGAAAGATTTATCTTTCCGACGGTAGGACGTATCCGCTTGGTGAAATACTTCTGCGCTATTTTTCGATGAATTCAACTGCTCTTGAAGACTTGTATGACGTATGCGAGCGTGCAAAAACAGAGATGAACATCAGTTCCTTGTTCTGCCCAGCTGACATCGGAAAGCGCGCACGCGATATCGAGTACACATATGACAGCATCATGGACATCGCAGAAACACTTCCGCCCTATGACAAAAGACATTTCAGACGCGGTCTCCTGAGAAATCTGTTTGCGTACTACCACGACATATTTGACGAGCCGTTTTATGAAGACTCTGAATTCGATTCCGATGACTACAACGAACACTTTGTCAACGCCGAGAGCACTCCTGTGTCCTATGAGGAAATGTATATCACAGAAGATTTGAACGAGCTGCGAGCGCTTGACGATTATGACTTCGACAGCAAGAAAGTTTTCAGTAACTATGAGAACAGAAAAGACGCCGCCGACTTCACTACTTGTATCGAACAGATGACAAATGAGTTCGCAGAATTTGTTTCCGACCTTATGCGAGTTAGGAATGTTTTTATGCCATTTGCAGACAAGCTCTGCGACCACAACAACTACCCGTCCAATCAAAAGGTTATTGAAGTGTTTCAGCAGTTCACTGAGAAATGTTACTCTGAATCACATTTCAATCTTGTTTCCAGCGGAAGTATGTGCATGGGACATACACTACTCGAAACGAAAAAAGGTCCCATACTCTGCGAGACATATCGTTTCACATCGCTGGGAGCCTTTCTGTATTTTGAGTTGTTCAAGTGCATTGAAGAAAAGTTCATGCCTGTCAAGTGCCGCAACTGCGGACGCTGGTTCATCATGAAGCACACCACGTTCTCGCACTACTGCAAGCGCCTGATAAGCAGTAATCCTCCGAAGTCCTGCCGCGACAACGCTATGCGTCACAACTTCAAGGAGAAGATAAAGAACGATCCGGTGTGGGAGATCTACAACCGTGCCTACAAGCAGCACTACGCTCGTTTCATGAAAAAGAAGATGAGCAAGTCCGAGTTCGCCGAGTGGGGAGAGTATGCTATCCAGCTGCGACAGAAGGCGGCTGAGGGCGAGATGGAGATTGAGGAGTATCAGCAGTTGATCAGGGTATAATAATATATCCTTTAACCTAGAATAATTAAACGACCCGACATGGTACGCATAGCTTAGAGGCGTGTCGGGTTCTGTTAAATGTATTATATCCTAATTTTGTATAAAAGTCAACATGAACATAAGGAATTTCATTTAGGCACTTGACAATTTTGCGATTATGAGGTATAATAGCAAAAAACAATTTGCGATTTCGTGGAAAAGCTGCTTGAAACAATTTGCGAAAAGACTATCAATCAAATTGCGAGGTGCAATAATGTTTAAACGTAAAATATATGATAAATTGTTGGAATGGAAGCGTGAATCAAATGGACGAACTGCGCTTCTTATAGAGGGCGCAAGGCGAATAGGTAAGTCTACGGTTGCCGAAGAATTTGGCAGCAACGAATACGAAAGTTATATCATCATCGATTTTTCTATTGCTTCAAAGGCTACTATAGAGTTGTTTGAAGATGTTTCAGACCTTGATTATCTTTTTTTACAGTTGCAGTTACAGTACAAGGTCGACTTGATTGAAAGAAAATCCCTGATAATATTTGACGAAGTACAGCGTTGTCCGCTTGCGCGTCAGGCGATAAAGCATCTCGTTAAAGATCATAGATATGATTACATTGAAACAGGCTCTCTTATATCCATAAAAAAGAATGTCAGCAACATAGTTATCCCAAGTGAAGAACGCAGAATAAATATGTATCCTATGGATTACGAAGAGTTCCTGTGGGCTGTAGGCGATAATACAAGTTTTCAATTGATAAAAAAATTCTATGAATTAGGAAAGCCTCTTGGGCAGCAAATGAACCGACAGCTTTTACGCAGTTTCAGATTATATATGCTTGTCGGAGGTATGCCGCAGGCAATAAACGAGTATATCACAACCAATAATTTTAAAATGGTGGATATGGTAAAACGGGATATCCTCAATCTTTACAAAGACGATTTTATGAAGATTGATCCAACAGGACGGGCTTCGCTGATGTTTGAGTCAATACCTGCACAGCTCAATAAAAATGCATCTCGGTATCAGGTCAGCAGTGTGTTAAGCGACAATACTCGTGCAGAAGACGTTCTTCAGCTCATTGCGGAAATGAAGGATTCACGAACAGTTCTCGTTTCATATCATGCGAATGATCCTAATGTAGGTATGTCATCAAACAAAGATCTGACAAAATTCAAGATGTTTATATGTGATACAGGATTGTTTACGACATTGATGTTTAAAGACAGAGATTTTACTGAAAATGATATATACGAAAAACTGCTTAGTGATAAACTGTCTGCCAATCTCGGCTATTTATATGAAAATATCGTTGCACAGATACTGACGGCAAACGGCAATGAGCTGTTTTACCATACATTTATGAACGAAGAGTCACGTCATAATTATGAAATAGATTTTCTTCTTGCACGGAAGAATAAGATATGTCCAATAGAGGTGAAATCATCGGGATACAAATCTCATACTTCAATGGATAAATTTTCAGAGAAATATTCAAACAGGATACTATGGAAATATCTTGTATATACAAAGGATTATTGCAAGGACCATGATTTGTTCTGTCTGCCAATATATATGACTCCGTTTTTGTAATCAATAGTAAGCTGAGATAAAGCTTTTGATCAAACCGCACTGTTGTGGTATAGTATCACCACTTTATCGCCAATTATCGTAATCTATCGCCAAGTTTTACCAAATCACCGTAAAATCAGCATTTTTGAGGGTAGAAACATGGAAAACTGCGTAACTGCGCTGTTTCTGAAAAATCATCAAAATGCAGATTTTTGGTAGAAAAACTGGTAGAATTCTACCGCCGTCAAGGTTGGTAGAAACCCTAAAACAAACGGTAGAAAGCCTGTTGACAAGCAAACTGAACAATGGACAAAAGCGGACGGTGTTTCATAACAGAAGCGCTGTCCGCTATTTTTATGCCTAAAAATTGAATATTGCACATTGCTTCTCACTGAGCCTGTATGAAAACAGGTCGCTGAGGAGCTTTTTTATTTCAGATGAACTATGTCAAGGAGTTCTTTCTAAAATCAATCACTTCACGGTCTTTTCTTCTCATAAGCCGAATATCCTCATATCCTCGTCAACATTCGTAATACCCGCAATGCCGAAGCTGTCTACAAGAACCTTTGCCACATTCGGAGACAGGAACGCAGGCAGAGTCGGTCCGAGGTGAATATTCTTCACTCCGAGATACAGCAGAGCAAGGAGTACGATGACTGCTTTCTGCTCATACCAAGAGATATTGTAAACGATAGGCAGATCGTTCACATCGTCAAGCCCGAACACCTCTTTCAGCTTCAGAGCGATAAGTGCCAAAGAATAAGAATCATTGCACTGTCCTGCATCGAGAACTCTCGGAATACCGCCGATGTCGCCTAAGTCGAGCTTGTTATACTTGTACTTTGCACAGCCTGCGGTGAGAATGACTGTATCCTTCGGCAGCTTCTCAGCAAATTCCTGATAGTAGCTTCTGGACTTCGCTCTGCCGTCACAGCCTGCCATTACCACAAACTTGCGGATAGCACCAGATTTTACTGCTTCTACAACTGTATCAGCAAGTGCGAATACCTGTTCATGGGCAAAACCGCCGACAATAGAGCCTTTTTCGATTTCAGTCGGCGGAGTACATTTCTTCGCCTGTTCGATGATCGGTGAGAAGTCCTTTACTTCGCCGTAGGGTGCATCAATATGCTTACATCCCGGATAGCCTGCGGCACCTGTTGTCCAAAGCCTGTCCTTGTAGCTGTCCTTCGGAGGAACGATGCAGTTTGTAGTCATCAGCACCGGACCGTTAAAGCTCTCAAATTCCTCTTTCTGCTTCCACCACGCATTGCCGTAGTTTCCTGCGAAATGCGGATACTTTTTGAAGAACGGATAATAATGCGCAGGCAGCATTTCCGAGTGCGTATAAACATCAACTCCCGTATCCTTTGTCTGCTCAAGGAGCATTTCAAGGTCTTTCAGATCGTGACCTGAGATCAGTATTGCAGGATTTTTGCGGACACCGATATCAACTGTCGTGATCTCAGGATTGCCGTATGCTGTAGTATTTGCAGCATCAAGGTCAGCCATACCCTGAACGCCGTATTTGCCTACTTCAAGCGTAAGAGCCACAAGGTCATCGACCGTCAGGCTGTCATCAAGCGTTTTTGCAAGAGCCGACTGCATGAAAGCATCAAGCTCATCATCATCGCTTAGCAGAGCGTTTGCGTGTTTGGTGTATGCCGCAAGTCCTTTCAGACCGTATGTTATCAGCTCACGCAGAGAGCGAATATCCTCGTTCTCGGTCGCAAGAACGCCGACTATTTTCGCTTTTTCGGCATAATCGGTACCGTTCCACAGAGCCGCTTCGGGGAGTGATTCTTTATTCTGCACCTGTCCGAGCAATTCTTCTTTGACTGCAAGTGTTTCAGTAACCTTAGTGGTAATGCTGTCAAGATCGAAATTTGCATTGGAAATCGTGATAAACAGGTTCACGCTGATAAGATGATTAACAGTCTTATCGACAGTCTTTCCCTCTGCACGGAGCTGAGTTGTTACCGCAGACAATCCCTTTGTAACGTACACAAGCAAGTCCTGCATTACTGCGACTTCGGGCTGTTTACCGCAGACACCGCAAGCGGTACAACCTTTACAGCCCGCTGTTTCCTGACACTGATAGCAAAACATTTTCTGTTCCATGATAAATACCTCCGTTATTTTCTTATCTCAACGATACTGCCGTCCGGCGAAATGACTGCAACTTCAAGCGAAATATCCTTACCGCTTGCTTCTATCGCACGTTTTATCGCATACTCCATACCTCCACAGCATGGTACGATCATTCTTGTGAGAGTGATGCTCTTTATATCGTTATTACGGAATATCTCTGTCAGCTTTTCGGAGTAATCAACAGCATCGAGCTTCGGACAGCCGATGAGCGTTATCCTGCCTTTGATAAAATCATGGTGGAAGTTCCCGTAGGCGTAAGCTGTACAATCGGCAGCGATAAGCAGATCAGCACCGTTGAAATAGGGTGCATTAGTCGGCAGGAGCTTTATCTGTATCGGGAATTGTCTCAAACAGCTTGGAACACGAACATCGCTGTCATCTTCTTTTGGCGTAAAGCTCTGCAATGCAGAACCCGGACAGGTGAAATCGCTGCAAGCGGACTTTTTCTGCTTGTTTGCCTGCACTGCCTTCTCGTCATAAGCCGCCGCTTCACGCTCGGTGAAGTGGATAGCGTCCATAGGACAGGCAGGGAGACAGTCACCGAAGCCATCGCAGAAATCGTCACGCATGAGCTTAGCCTTGCCGTTCACAATAGCAATCGCTCCCTCATGGCAAGCCTTAGCACACAGACCGCAGCCGTTGCATTTTTCTTCGTCTATCTCAATTATTTTCCGTATCATAGCCATACCTCCTTGACTTTCTGTATCCATTATAGTATAATCAAAGAAGAAAGTATGTTGTAATTACAACATTTTAGGAGAATAATATGGATATTTCAGTTTTGCATAATTCGATACTGTTCAAGGGCTTTGATGATACCGAAATATCTGAGCTTCTGAAAGCCCTTAATGCAGCCGAAAAGAAATACAATAAAGGTGAGATGATATTTTCATCGGGAGAGATCATCGATAAGCTCTGCTTTGTCACGGCAGGCGGCGTTACTATTGAAAGCAATGATATGTGGGGAAACCGCACGATACTCAACCTTGTAGGTAAGGGACAGTTCTTTGCAGAAAGCTATGCACTCCTGCCCGATGTGCCGATGCTTGTTGATGTATGTGCTGCCGAGGATTGCAGTATCGTGTTTCTGAGCATGAAGTCGCTCGCTGACCTCAACGATACGATAAGGGCGAGACTTCTTGCAAATCTTCTCACTATCACCACAAGAAAAAATCTGCACCTATCGAGCCGGAGCTTTCATACTGCTCCGAGACAGGTGCGTGGACGTATTATGGCGTATCTTAATACCGTATCGGTTCAGAAGCATTCCCGTGAGTTTGATATACCCTTTGACCGTCAGCAGCTTGCGGACTACCTCAATGTGGAACGCTCTGTGCTATCAAATGAATTGAGCAAGATGCAGAGGGACGGACTGATACGATGCAGGAAGAACCATTTTGAGATCATATAACAGAAGCGCAGATGACAAATTTTAGCCATCTGCGCTTTTTTATGTTCCTGTTTTCTCAAAGCCCTTTAATACCTGTTTAGGAAAGTGCGCACAGGAAATAGAATTCACATACGATAGCATCATGGACATTGCGAAGTCGATTCCACCCTATGACACAAAGCATTTCAGACACGGTCTCCTGAGAAATCTGTTCGCATACTACAACGACATCTTTGACGAGCCTTTCTATGAGGACTCGGAGTTTTAAGTCGATGACTACAACGAACACTTTGTCAACGCAGAGAGCACTTCTGTGTACTATGAGGAAATGTATATCACGGAAGAACTGCACGAGCTGAGAGCGTTATCTGATTACGAATTTGACTGCAAGGAAGTTTTCAGCAACTACGAGAACAGAAAAGACGCTGCTGACTTTACAACTTGTATAACTTCAGTATCAAGGCATAATGTTTTGAATATATTTTACCATAACTTGGTATCAAAGTCAAACTGTTTTATTTCATCTCCCAGCCGTTATCGCCGTGGTATATCATAAGCTTAGTCATACCACCGTCAATGCAAATATTCTCACCGGTGATGAAGCCTGCCTTGTCAGAGCAAAGAAACATAACCATATTGGCAATATCCAACGGATTTCCCACACGACCGCAGGGCTGCTGATAAGCGTCGGGACCTTCGTAGACCTTGTAGGACGTATCTATCCAGCCTGGAGAAATAGAGTTCACACGCGCCTTCCCTGCAAGGCTCACCGCAAGTGCGTGAGTGAGGGCAGCTATACCGCCTTTAGCCGCAGTGTAGCTCTCGGTCTGCGGCTGACTCATACGGTCACGGGAGGAGGAAATATTGATGATACTGCCGCCATTGTTGAAGTGCGGAGCGAACAGCTTTGACAGGTAAAACGGCGCAGTTACTCCAACAGCGAGAGCGTACTGGAATTCCTCATAGCTGCAATCATCAATGCCCTTCATCAGCGGCAGAGCGTTGTTGACAAGGAAGTCGATGTGTCCGTGCTTTGCAATGACTTCCGCCGCAAACCTTTCAAGCACGAACTTGTCGGAAATATCGCCGACGAAGTGGTCTCCCTCAGCCTTGTCGATAACGCATACCGTTGCTCCGTTTCTGCGGAATTCTTCGGCTATGCACTTGCCAATACCATTTGCGCCGCCTGTTACTACTGCTACTTTGTTTTTGAACATATCTTTCCTCACTTATGCCTTTAATATTTTCCTTTATTATGCTTTTTACTCTGTGTAAATTGTTGTTTTATCTCATCAAGCCATGTTTTATCTTCTTTATGCTCGTTCATCTTATCTGCAAGAAATTGAAGCGCAATATCGGAAAACTTATTAATCTTACTCTTTCCAGACGAAGTTGCTGATACTTCCATATGATATTTTTTGATTCCTTTCATTTTATAGTGCCAAATTAATGCTTGAATTGAATAGGAATTAACTCCAAGTTTTTCCGATAATTGTTTTTGTAAATAAGGATATTTAATATCTGGTTCAATATCTGGTACGGGGATCTCTTCTGCTAAATCAATATTTCCTGTTACTTTTAGAACTGGATTGCCATTTGTTTCATCAAAGCTGCCACTTTTTATGTATTTTGCTTTTCTTAGTACCTGCATCACTAGTTTTTTATCAACTGTAATATCTGTTCCATACGGAGTGCTAAATTTACCATTATTATAGTTTACAATTCCCAAATTTGTTGTTCCACTTTTTCTAATAACTTCCATTAATGTCATAATCTGTTTTCTCTCTTTTTTTATTCTTTCTTCGATAATTCTATTCATCTCTGGATACTTTATTTTTTCACTTCTTGCTCTATAGCGATAAAAAATATCGCCACCATTGATTTTTTCTGAGCTGTCATTTTTTAATGCAATAACAGGCTTATATTCTGCTTCGTAAGTATAAATATATCCAATTCTATAATCTCCACATTCAACAGTCCCAACATCCCATTCGAGTTCGGGTGAGAACAAAGAATTAAGCATTTCTGTAAACTTTTCCTGCTTAAAACTATGAAAAGATTGGTTGACTCCTACTATCGAGCGTGGATTGTCCTTTATACCAAATATAATATATCCACCTTTATTATTTGCAAACGCTGCCATAGATTTTGCATATTTTATACAACTATTCAATCCGAAAGACTCTTTATATTCTAAATCATTACGCTCTCTTGATTTAACCCTGCCTAAAGAATCTACATCATTAACAATTGAAAGAATAAACTCATCGTGATTCATATCGTTATCCTCCTAATAAATCTTTTATGCCTTTATAATCGGCAACAGGCACTATCTCAACGTTATTATTATTGGCAGCTCCTTCTGCAAAGCTCTGTGCCAGCCGCGCCGTATTACCGTTTTTTCTCATACTGCCGATAAGTATTACTATGTTGCTCATTGCATTTCCAACTTTCATTGTTTTATTCCATGGCATTTTTGGTCAATTATATTCTACCATTTAATCTGTAATAAAGCAATGGTAGGTACAGAAATAATTGCCGATATGATAATTGCTTATCCGGTGTAATAAGTGAAGAATCCCTGTAATCAGGCATAAAATTGCTCTGGTCACAGGGATATTATTATTTTATTTCCTGTTCAAGGTCATCAAACAGGTCAGAATCGAAGAAATGCCTAAGAGAAATATCAAGCCCGTCGCAGATTTTCTTAATGGATACTACTCCGGGATTCTGACTTTTTTCATTCAGCATACTATACACAGTTGAAGGCGAAACACCCGAACTGTTTGCAAGTGCATTTATTGCAATGCCATGCTCTTCACACAGCTCTATTATTCTTTTTGCGACAGCTTCTTTAGCATTCATTACAATCACTCCAGTGTTTGGGATATATCGTATATCTAATATTACCAAACATCGGAATCAAATGTATGGGATATATCGCAAATTCAGTTGAAATGTGTTATAATATACGATATATCCCATATTATGAAAGAGTGATTTTTATGACTTGTACGATCATATCAACAGGCGAGGAACTGAAGCTTGTCTGTAAAAATGAAAATGAACCTCCATATCCCGAGATAAAAGCAAAACTTCGAGAGAAGATATGGGAGCTTTACTGCAAGGGGTATGACAGGTTCTGGATTAACTGTGAGTATGGAGTGCCACTGTGGTGTGGAGAGATAATAACAGCACTGGCAATGTACAACGATATTGAGCTGAACATAGCCATGCCCTATGAGGAGCAGTCTACAAACTGGGTTGAGGAGCACCGTGACCGTTTCTTCAGACTTCACGCCGATTCGGATAATGTTGAGATCATTTCACATCACTTCACCGATGACTGCTATAAGCTTGCAGACGAGCGTATGATTGATGACTCCGATCTATTGCTTGTTATTGGGAGTAGTATCGACTGTCATGGAGTAAAATATGCTAAAAGAATAGGAATAAAAGTAATAATATATAATTATTAATTTATTTGCCTATTATTCTTCTTGCATTTTATAGTGTTTTGTGGTATAATTTAAATTGAATAATTGTATATTGAGTATTTATATATAATTTGCATATAAATTAAGAGAAGTGGAGAAAATGTAAGCATTATGTGGTGTGAGAAATGTAAACATGATACCCCACATAGTGTTTGTGAACTATGTGGCAGCAAAACTGAATATGAACCAACAACTGAAGTACATTGGTGCTGCAATTGTAATATACCGGTAATCAGGATGGAAAATTCTGCGGATAGAGACATATGTCCTATATGCGGAGGAGAAGCTAAATATTTAGCTTCTGACTTGAGAACTGTATTCCCCGAAGAACGCTTATTGATAGAAATTCTTTTCGATAAGCCGCTTGCTTATCTGCACGACTCTGTATGGGCGAACAATAATAGGTATTATGTAAACGGAAAGTCATTTACAATATCATCTAAGCATTTTAAGAAGTTTTCTCCTGAGTATATAATCAATAAACTTGAGGAATATCGCTCACAGAATAGCTATGCTGATTTTGATAAGCATATTTCTAGATTTATTGAGGCAAATCAAGAACGCCTACATTATCGAATTGATGAAGCGCATAGTTTTATCAGGCAAGAAGCTTCAAACTATCCAACAGAAAACATAGTACTCTCTTTCTCTGGTGGTAAGGATTCTACTGTCACAGCAGATTTAGCTGTTAAGGCTATGAGTGAGCCAAGTCTTGTGCATATTTTTGGCAATACAACTCTTGAGTTCCCTCTGACCATAAAATATGCCGAGCGATTTAGGAACGATAATCCGCTTGCAATATTCAGAACAGCTATAAATCGAGAGCAGAACTTCTATGATGTGTGTGAAGATATTGGTCCTCCAGCGAGAATGATGCGTTGGTGTTGCTCAATGTTTAAGACTGGTCCTATCACGAGAATACTTAACCGTTACTATCGTGACAAGAATATACTTACATTCTATGGCATACGAAAGTGCGAATCTGTAAGTCGCAGCAAATACAACCGAGTTGAAGATAATGCTGAATCTGTAAAGATACAGAAGCAGAAAGTTGCTTCACCTATCTTTTATTGGGCGGATATTGATATTTGGCTGTACATTCTTGGAGAGAATATCGACTTTAATGATGCCTATAGACTTGGCTATGATAGAGTCGGCTGCTGGTGTTGTCCTAATAACAATGAAAGGGCCCAGTTTTTATCTTCCATATATATGCCGGAGCAGTATCAGAAATGGCGAGAGTTTCTCATTGGCTTTGCAAAGAGGATAGGTAAACTGGATCCTGAAGTATATGTCGATACAGGAAAATGGAAAGCTCGTCAGGGTGGAAATGGTGTTAAGGCAGCAGAAGACGTCAAAATTCGCTACACTAATTGTACTGCTGAGGATCATGCAAAAGTATACAGGCTTAACCGTCCTATGGATGATGAGTTCCTGGTGTGACAAGATGTCACAATACGGATTGCCTAATAAGCTATTCTATCCATTTGGAATAACCCTATCATACTCTGCGGAGCGAGTAATTGCTCTGTTGGAAAGCGTATGAGACAATGTACAAAACCAGAAAGCCTACACATCCTGATGGAGTGCTAGGGTAAGAACGTCATGGTAAGCGTAAAGCGAATTGTTTTAAGAATCGTTACGTCGAATATGCGAAATGAGGCTGATACGCATAGACCAAAAGGTAAAGAGGTGGTGTTTCTGTATCATGAAGCAGAGGCACAAATGGACTTAATCCTCTCGGTTCAGTTGACAATACCTAAAACGTTCATAATTATCTGTATTGTGGAACTTGGTAAACCCTATGTATTCCTTCTCTTGTGACGAAGGTATCAAATCCGCAAGGATGAGAAAAGATGCAGAGGGCAACGGAAAGGGATAAAAAGCTAATGGCATTGCTTTAATCGCGATGCATAGTGGTTAATACCATAACTCGAAAGGGTGCAGACTTATCCCATGGTATTTTATGACGAGAAATGGGGGCATACCTGTGAATGATAATGACTCAATGGCAGTGAAAACTGAGAGCTTATCAAACAATGAACTACTTGCTGAACAATGGAGAACCATCGACTGGCAAACAGTAGAACTCGTAGTCAACAGGTTGCAAATCAGGATCGCCAAGGCAGTGAAACAAGACAACTGGAACAAAATTAAAAGGCTACAGTATCTGATTACGCACTCATTCAGTGCAAAATTACTCGCAGTTAAGAACGTAGTTACAAACAAAGGTAAAAATACACCTGGCATAGATAAAGTAATATGGCGGACTGATTCTGACAAGATGAAAGCCGCTTTATCTTTGACCGACAGACGATATAAGTCCAAACCGTTACGCAGAGTTTACATAGAAAAGAAGAACAAGAAATCCAAAAGACCTTTAAGTATTCCATGTATGTATGACAGAGCTATGCAAGCTCTCTACACCTTAGCTCTACAGCCAATAGCAGAAACCCTTGCAGATAAACATTCGTACGGATTCAGAAAATATCGTTCATGTCAAGACGCCTGTGAGCATATATTCACAATCTTTTCGCGTAAATATTCCCCACAATGGGTTCTTGAAGGAGATATAAAGGGATGCTTTGATAATATAAACCATCAATGGCTTATAGATAACATTCCAATGGATAAATCAGTGTTGAAGCAATTCCTGAAATCTGGGTTTGTATATAAAGGTGAACTATTTTACACCACAAGCGGCACCCCGCAAGGTGGCATTATTTCACCAATTCTTGCAAACATGGCACTTGATGGTTTACAGAAGAAACTCGCAGAAACATTTGACATAAGCAGAACGGGAAGAATAAGCGAAAGAGCTCACAAAAGAAACAAAGTCAACTTCGTAAGATATGCAGATGACTTTATTGTATCAGCAGCCACCAAGGAAATCGCTGAAGAAGTTAAGATAGTTATTCGAGACTTCTTAAATATTCGTGGACTTCAACTGTCAGAGGAAAAGACGTTAGTCACAAATATAAATGATGGATTTGACCTGCTCGGGTGGACCTTTCGTAAGTTTAAAGACAAACTGATAATCAAGCCTTCCAGAAAATCAGTCAAAGCACTTATAACATCACTGAACGATGTTATTCTAAGACAAGGAAAAGCACTTAGTCAGGATGTATTAATATGCAAACTGAATCAGAAGCTTACAGGATGGGGAAACTATCACAAGTCTGTATGTTCTAAAACTACATTCCAGAAAATCGATACTATCGTTTTTACACTACTTTGGAAGTGGGCTTGCCACAGACATACTAGAAAAGGACGGAAATGGATTAAAGTTAAGTATTGGCACACAGTAAATCACAGGAACTGGGTTTTCTCTACAGAAAACAGAGAACTTAGAAGTTTGTCATATATACCTATCACAAGACATCCAAAACTGAATCTATCAGCAAATCCATACTTTGACCAGCCATATTTCCTTAAAAGAAAAGTGATTAAAAGTTTACCGGAAATCGGTTTGCCAGAAATTGTCTAAGAAACTGTCGCTTGAATAAAGTGATAAAATACTTGAGCCGTATGACGGGAAACTGTCACGTACGGTTCTTAAAGGGGAAAGCGGTGGTAACACCGCTGACCTACTTGACAATATGCTGACTCCATTTGGAAAAGTGTCGAAGGAGCTGGGGCGTAAACTGATACATGAGACCATAGTTCTTGATATAAAATCCATGACTCCTATTCTATCTGTTCAGCCCTTTAATCAGGATAATTATGAGTACGCTGTAAAGGTGAAAACGCTTAACGTCAAGAATCATGACGATTTACAGCGTATGGTTGGCTATCAGGTAAGGAAATTCAATGCTTGCCGTAAATGCTTGAAATGCGAGTCATTATGTAGATTTAACGCTATTTCTATAACTGGCGGTACATATCATATTGATGAAGAAAAATGCAGACGCTGTAAAATGTGCGTAACAGCAAAATATCTTGACGGCGGCTGCCTGATGGATAAGTATTTGAAAACCAAAGAAAAGGAATAATATACATGAAGTTTAGAGGACACGAGACCTTTGCAATCAGAAAAGGTTGGCTGACAAAGGGCATGCGAAATGTTGTGGCAATGCCAGATGTTTTTGTTAGCAGAGAAGTTAATCCCATGGATAGCCTTGGCATAGGTTCAAATATGGTCAAGGCTTTAAGATATTGGCTTCAGGTAACAAATCTAACCAGCGAGCCGAATTTCGGCCGTAGAAATCAAAACCTTACTGATATAGGAAATATAGTTTATAATAACGACCGTTACATTGAAGAGATAGGAACGCTCTGGCTAATTCACTACGCCCTTGCTTCAAATAAGGATGAAGCAACTTCGTGGTATCTGTTCTTTAACCAATTTGATCTTTCAGAATTCACTGAAGAAGACTTCGCTAAAAGAGTTCGAAAGTTTATTTCAATGAGTGATGAAGATGTTGATATGCCCAGCGAAAGAGCTGTAAGCGATGATTTTAAGTGTGTTATCAGCACATATTATTCTAAAAAAGATTATTCTTCGGATCCTGAGGATAATATTGAGTGTCCCCTTACTGAACTTGGATTAATATCATTTGTTGAAGTAAAGGATCATGAAAGAGTATTTCGGAAGGAATCACCAAAAGCTGAGGATATTCCAGAACTTATAGTTCTTGCGGTTATTGTCAACAAGTATGAAAACGAAAAAGAGATAAAAATCTCTGCTTTACAGAACGATGATTGCAGTATCGGTAAGGTTTTCTGTCTTGATACCATTTCACTTCATAATATTCTTTATAAGCTCGACTCTTTAGGATATCTGAAGGTAGTTCGTACAGCAGGCCTTGATATAATCAGGCTTACAACAGATATGACGTATATTGAGTGCGTAGAATTATATTATAGGGAATTAAACGATAGGTAGGAGTAATAATATCATGCTTAATGATAAAATCGAGATAGCTCGTGGCTTCCAGTCCTCTGTAAATATAGAGTATGATTTTAATGACAAGGGAAAAATATCAGGTTTTATTCCGACATCGTCTGCACTTGATATAATCAATAGCATACTTGTTAACACTGAATCAGATCACTTGGATAGAGCTAAAATATTGACAGGAGCATATGGACGAGGCAAATCGCATACAGTACTTGTTGCACTTTCAATTTTATATAACAAAGACAAGAGGTATTTTAATAAGCTTCTTGATAAAATTAAGGATATAAACGAAGATACATATAAAAGAATTAAGAATTATATTTCCAGTAAAAACAGGCTGTTGCCGGTTATTATAAATGGCAACAGTGGTAACCTTACACAATCATTTCTTGGCGCATTACAGCAGGCACTGAAACTATATGGTCTTGATGATATTATGCCTGAGACACATTTTGTTGCTGCTTCTAATACCATCAATATGTGGAAAGTAAAATATCCTGATACCTATAAAAGTTTCAAAGATAAGATTGGGATGAGAATAGATAGGTTTACAAAGGCTTTATCTGCAAACGATGTCAATGCATATCAGAAATTCAATGAAGTCTATCCTGAACTAACAGCGGGAAGTGTTTTCAATCCGTTTGTAGGTTTTAATATTGTAGACGTATATGATAAGGTGAATACTGCATTAAAAGATAAGAACTTCACTGGAATGTATGTTGTATACGATGAGTTTGGAAAGTATCTTGAATCAAATATTGCATCAGCAAACGAAAGTGAAACTAAAATGCTTCAGGACTTTGCTGAAAAATGCAACCGTGAAGCAAGTCAGCAGCTTCATCTGCTTTTAATATGTCACAAAGATATTTCCAATTATATTGATATGAATCTACCTCAGGAGAAGGTCAATGGCTGGAGAGGTATTTCTGGAAGATTTGAGCATATAAGCATAAGCAATCATTTCCATCAAATGTATGAGATAATTGCTTACTCACTCACTAAGGGTGAAGATATAATGAAAAGGATTATACAGTAAAACAGCTTGAAGTTCTTGCTTCTAATAAAAAGCGTAATACAGCAATAATGAAAAAACTAAGATTATTGCATTCGGATAAAACCCCTACTATTGTTTTTGCTTGTTCAGTAGAACACGCCAAAATGTTATCGGCAATGTTAACTTTAGAAGAAATCCCGAATAGTCTTGTAATTGGGGAAATGAATCCTATTGATAGAAAAAGAGCAATTAATCAATTCAAGGATCGCAGTAGCGGTGTCGATATCATAATCAATTATGAGGTGTTGACCACGGGATTTGATTCTAAAAATATAAAGTGCGTATTAATTACAAGACCGACAAAATCAGTTGTTTTATATAGTCAAATGCTTGGTAGAGGACTAAGAGGACCCTTAATGGGTGGAAATGAAGAATGCCTACTTGTTGATGTAGATGATAATTTACAGAATTTTGATAATGAGACAGCATTTTCTCATTTTAATGACTATTGGAGAATATAGGAGGATAAATTATGGCAAACAGTATAGTCGATATTAAAAACATGGGGGACGCTTTTAGAAATACAGGTTATAAAAATATTGAAAGTGCTGTGGCAGAAATTGTTGATAACTCTGTAGAAGCGAATGCTAAAAATGTATTTATCATTATTAGTGAATCTATTAATCCTGTTTCTGGTAGAAAAGTTGTTACGGAAATAGGCTTCCTTGATAATGGCGAAGGAATGAATTCCGACGTTCTTGGTAAATGCCTTGGAATAGGTTCTACAACAAGATATGCAAGAAAGGGAATGGGTCGTTTTGGAGTCGGTTTGCCGCAAGCTTCATTACATGCTTGCCCAACTGTTGATGTTTATTCATGGCAAGGTGGAATTAATAATTGCAAAAAAGTCTATCTTGATATAAATAAAGTTAAAGAGGGCATTCAGACTCAAATTGAAGATCCTGAGTTAACTGATTTGCCAGAGAAATATGCAAATTATGTGCATTATAATACGTTAACAGAGACATATGATTTTTCTGTATCCGGAACACTCGTTGTATGGAAGAACTGTGATAGAGTAATTCCGCGTACAAGAGGACCGCTAACTGAGCATCTTGAATTTGCTTTAGGAAGAAAATTTAGACATTTCATTTATAAAGATATTTGTTCCATAAAAGTAATCTGCGATGAAAACCAAGAAAATGCAATTGATGTTTTACCTAATGATCCTTTATTCCTTATGAACAAGAACTACGCTATGTGTAGGAAAGATGATGTTAAAAAGGTATACAAGTATGGACAGACTGAAGATCTAGAACCTGTTTTTGAATTGTACACTGCTGATGGAAGAGGAACAGGTGAAGTTGATATTCCTGTAAAATATGTAGGTAAAAATGGCGAGATATGTGAATCAATTGTAAAAGCAAGATTCTCTATTGTTAAAGACGTTTTCTATGATGAAACGGCTTTTCCAGGCGGTAGTAATCCTGGTTCTTATCCTTTCGGAAAACATGCAAGCAAAATGGAAGGAATATCGGTAGTAAGAGCTAATCGAGAAATTGATTTTGGACAATTTGATTTTTATAGTTCTTTAAACCAACCGCAACATCGTTGGTGGGGCTGCGAAATTATATTTAATCCAGAATTGGATGAAGCATTTGGAGTCGCAAATAATAAACAATATGTTGATCTTAAACGAATTGCAGAAGCAGATATCGATTATGATGAACCAGTTCAGCCAATATGGAATCAGCTATATAATACAATAGCAGATACAATTAAGGCGATGTATGAAAAGAATGAAGAAACTCGCCACAACACACGTTCTGCCGATGATATCGCAACACAAACAACAAATATCATTAATACTGTTGAGGTAGAAGATGAGTATGATGATGATGAAATCGAAAATGTAGAAAATCCTATGGATAATGTTACTCCTGAGGAAATTATTCAAACTGGAAAAGAAACATTAGAAGAATTGGGATACGAAGATATTACTGATGAACAAGCATCTAATTTCTTTAGTAATAAGGTAGTATTTGATTATGCTGATAAGGGAGAACGCAGTCCGGCATTTGACTATAAAATCGTTTTAGCAACGACAGTTATAACAATTAATACTACACATAAATTCTACACGTCTTTTTTGAGTAAGCTTTATGGCTCTGCCGATGCAAAAACAACTTTTGAATTGTTCTTAGCTTCATTCTTCCAATCAGTTAGAAAAACAAATGCATATCAGAGTAGTCAAAATGATAAGCTTATGACAATTTGGTATAATAAACTGAATAATTATATTTCCGAACAGCTTAATCCAAGAAACTGACAAGGAGTCTGAAATATGAGCTTGTTAACAACATCTGAAACCAGAAATGTGATAGCTTCTCAGGTAGCTTCTGCCACAAATACTCTTCATATCATATCTGCGTTTTGTAAAGAATCAGCTATGAGCTTCATAGAAGCAAATATAAAAAACAAACTGTCAGAGAAAAAATTAATGGTTAGGTTTCTATTATCAGATATGCTATCTGGAGCAACAGATCTATCTCTTTATGAGTTCTGCAAATCAAAAGGATGGCAGATGTATGTAAGGTTTGACCTTCATGCCAAAACGTATGTTTTTGATAAGAAAAGATGTATTCTTGGCAGCGCGAATATGACATCTAATGGCATTGGGTTGAATTCTCACGGAAATTATGAGTTATCAAGCTTTACAGATATTAATGATTCTGATTTGATTAAAATCAATAAGTTGTTTGATGATTCTATTCTAATGACTGATGAGATCTACAGCCTAATGAAAGCAGAATATGATGCTGCTAACCAAAACAATGAGAGTGGTAATTCAAAGGCTAAATGGACTAATTCAATTGAAGCTTTATTCAAACCAACTATTGATGTGCTGTTTACATATGATTTTCCGAGTACTCCACATCCGGATTTTAATGATATAAAATCTTTTGAGTTTTTGGAGCTTGATCATATCCCAACAGTTGACGAGCTAAAAGATGCGTTCAGATGGAGCAAGCCGTTTTTATGGCTATATAGTTTGCTTGATAATATGTCTGATAAAACTGCATATTTCGGTGCCATTACAAGCGAATTACATAATGCGTTAATCAATGATCCTAAACCTTATAGAAAAGACGTGAAAGATCTTTTATCAAATACACTGTTTTGGATTCAGGATTTGGGAATAGATGCTTTAGTAATTGATACTCCAAATCATTCTCAAAGAGTGCGGATTATATAGAAAAACATATATTTAAATAGT
Source organism: uncultured Ruminococcus sp. (assembly GCF_947301925.1). Classification (GTDB taxonomy): domain Bacteria; phylum Bacillota; class Clostridia; order Oscillospirales; family Ruminococcaceae; genus Ruminococcus. The sequence goes on along the minus strand of NZ_CAMYUE010000004.1, from coordinate 78 downwards.
GCGTAGCATTTTGCCCTTACACCGTAAGCGTCAAATAAACCGCGTCCCATAGGATACAAAAATGCCCTCGCCGATGGC
>NZ_CAMYUE010000003.1 GCF_947301925.1 uncultured Ruminococcus sp. | reverse complement strand
CAACGAGGATATGGTTCTCTGCGATGTGGAGACCGTCGTGGTATTCGCACTGTGCGGCGCAGGCGCCGAATATATCGGACAGGCCGTAGAAGTCGAAGACCTCGGCTCCCCATATATCCCCGATAGCCTTTCTTGTAGCGTCGATAGAGCCGCCCAGCTCGCCTGCAACGATGATCTTCTTGATGTTGAAGTCCTTCTTGGGATCGTAGCCTGCCTTGAGAGCCTTTTCACCAAGCTGCCAAGCGTAGGAAGGCGATGTCCAGATGACTGTGGGCTGGTATGTTTTCAGTATGAAGAGAAGTCTCTCGCTGGGGAGAGTGCCGCCCCAGATACATAATGCTCCCAGGTTCTGAGCGCCTATTACGTCGGGACCTCCGACGTAGAGCGAGAAGTTGAGGGCGTGTACATAGCGGTCGTTGGGTCTCATTCCTATCTGCCAGAACCAGCGGCTCTCGGTCTCCTGGAACTCGTCGAAGTCCTTCTTGGTGAAGGGGCTCATGGTGGGAACGCCTGTGGAGCCCGACGATGTTGAGATGAATACTACGTCCTCCTCGGGAACTGCTGCCAGCTCGCCCAGGAAGGAGCCTACGCCCTGAGTGTCGCGCTGTGTTTTCTTGTTGATGAAGGGGAACTTCTCAATGTCCTTGAGAGTCTTTATGTCCTCGGGCTTAACGCCTGCTTCATCGAAGGAACGCTTGTAGTAGGGGGCGTTGTCGTATGCGAACTTAACGATCTCCTTCAGATCCTCAAGCTGTTTCTTTTCCAGTTCCTCACGGGGAAGGGTTTCGAGTTCCTCGTCCCAGAATTTATTATTGATATCTCTGCTCATTGTATTTATCCTCCATATTCATATTTAATATATCTGTTTGGTATGTTTTAATTATACACCCTCATGGTACATTTGTCCAATACCAAAGGGTTATTCCGAGTTATAAGCTTTGCTTATATGTTGAGATAAGTCTTTATCTCGTCGATGTAGATCTCGGCCATTTCGCTGAGAATGACGTTTTTAAGGGTGATATAGCCTATCTCCATGACCTCGTCGCTTTCGTCCTCAAAGGGGACGGCTATATAATCCGAGCCGTTGAGCTCCTCGCAGATGATGCCCGAGCACAGCGTGTAGCCGTTGAGGCCTATCATGAGATTGAGCATTGTGGCGCGGTCATTGGCCTTGATGGTACGCTGATAGTCGGCGGTGCTGAGAAGCTCCTCCGCAAGATAGAAGGTGCTGTTGTCGCCCTGCTCAAAGGAGAGGCAGGGATAATCGGCCAGCTGCTCAAAGGTGATCTTCTTCTCATTTGCAAGGGGGTGACCCTTCCAGAGATACACGAATGGACTGCACTTTGTCAGCGTATGGAACTCCAGACCGTTTGAGTGCAGCAGCTTTGTCATGGACTTGCGGTTGAAGTCGTTGAGGTAGATAATGCCGATCTCGCTCTTCATGGTGGCGACGTCGCTTATGACCTCGGCAGTCTTGGTCTCTCTCACTGCGAACTCATACTCCGCAGTATCGAACTCCTTGACCATTTCCACAAAAGCCTTGACCGCAAAGGAATAATGCTGTGTGGACACACCGAACTTCTTCTTCACATTTCCCTTGCTGATATACTTTTCCGCAAGCACATCGAACTGTCCAACGACCTGACGGGCATACTGTATGAACTCGACGCCGTCGTTGGTAAGGGTCACTCCCCTGCCGCTGCGGTTGAAGATCTTAATGCCTATCTCCTTTTCCAGCTCCTGAACGGAGGAGGTAAGGGAGGGCTGCGAAACATAGAGCTGCTCCGCCGCCTTGTTCATCGAACCTGTCTCGGAAATTGCAAGTATGTATTTAAGCTGCTGTAAAGTCATAAAAATTCTCCATTCTTTTTACGAAAGGGTATATTCTCCCATACAGACTAATCGTAAAGCCCCGTGCTGAAATAGCGGTCGCCGCGGTCGGGAAAGACCGTTACTATATTCCCCTTCGCGCCGCTTTTTACAAGCTTCAGCACAGCCGCCATAGCCGCTCCCGAGGAGGAGCCTGCAATAACTCCCTCGGAGCTTGCCAGCAGACGGGCCGTATCGAAGGCTTCCGCGTCATTGATCTTTATCACATCGTCCACAAGGGACATATCCATTGTCTCGGCAATAAAATCATTGCCTATGCCCTCGATGTTGTAGTCGGCGTGCTCGCCGCCGCCCATAGTAGAGCCTACGGGGTCGGCAAGTATGCCCCTTGCTGAGGGAACGCGCTCCTTGATATAGCGGAGTATTCCCGTATAGGTGCCGCCGCTTCCCGCACCTGCCACGACGTAGTCTATCTTTCCGTCGAGAGCTTCATATATCTCGCGGCCTGTGGTCTCGTAGTGTGCAAGGGGATTGCTCTGATTCTTGAACTGCTCCAGGGATACAGAACCGGGTATCTGCGCCTTTATCTCCTCCGCCTTTCTGACAGCTCCCAGCATTCCCTCCTCACGGGGAGTATTTACCACCTCTGCGCCAAGTGCGCGGAGGAGAGACTGCTTTTCCGCCGAGAACTTTGTGGGAACCACGAATATGATCTTATATCCGCGGTTCAGAGCCGCAAAGGCTATGCCAAGACCTGTATTGCCTGCGGTAGCCTCAACGATGGTGCCGCCGCTTTTCAGAAGTCCGCGGCGCTCGGCGTCCTCTATCATGTAGAGACCCGTGCGGTCCTTGACGCTGCCCGAGGGATTGTAGAGCTCCAGCTTCGCAAAAACGCTGACGCCCTCATCGTGAACTATATTTCCAAGTCTCACAAGCGGAGTATTTCCGATAAGAGACTGCATTGAATCATAGTATCTCATATATATTATCTCACTTTCTCTCCGATTTTGCAATAGCTTTTTCAATGTCCGCAAGAATATCTTCAATATTCTCTATACCGATAGAAAGACGGATAAGTCCGTCGGTTATGCCGACTTTCCTGCGTATATCCGCAGGAATGGAAGCATGAGTCATTGATGCGGGGTGGCATACAAGGGACTCAACGCCGCCGAGACTCTCGGCAAGGGATACAAGCTCCAGGCTCTCGAAGAAGATGTTTATGTCATAGTTCTCATGGAGCTCGAAGGATATCATCGCTCCGCCGTTCTTAGCCTGTCTGCGGTTAATCTCATAACCCTGACTGCTTTCAAGTCCGGGGTAGTAAACATTCTTCACAGCCTTGTGTTCTGAAAGATATTTTGCAGCTTTTTCCGCATTGGAAACGTGTCTGTCCATGCGGACTGCAAGGGTCTTTATGCCGCGGATAAGCAGGAAGGAGTCAAAGGGGCCGAGAACGCCGCCTGTGGAGTTCTGGATAAAGGCTATCTTCTCAGCAAGCTCCTGCGAATTCACAACTGCCAGTCCCGAGACCACGTCGCTGTGGCCGCCCAGGTACTTTGTAGCGCTGTGAACTACGATATCAGCGCCCAGCTCAAGGGGCTTCTGAAGATAGGGTGTCATGAAGGTGTTGTCCACGATGACGAGAAGTCCGTGTCTGTGGGAGACCTCCGCAACTGCCTTTATATCGGTAACTGTCATAAGCGGATTTGCAGGGCTCTCGATGATGACCGCCTTTACGTCGAAGCTTATCTGGCTCTCGTATACTGCAAGGTCGGTGGTATCGGCGATAGTGTAGGTGATGTCGAAGTGGTCGAAGACCTTGCTCAGCAGACGGAAGGTGCCGCCGTAAACGTTGCTGGAAATAAGTACACGGTCGCCGCTGTGGAGCAGACTGAGCACCGCTGTGAGAGCTGCCATGCCCGAACCGAAAGCAAAGCCTGCCACACCGCCTTCAAGCTCGGCGATAAGAGCCTCAAGAGCCTCGCGGGTGGGATTGCCTGTGCGGGAGTATTCATATCCGCGCATTTTTCCGAGACCGTCCTGCTTATAGGTGGAGGTCTGGTATATGGGGATATTCACAGCGCCTGTGCGCTCGTCAATGGATATGCCTCCGTGGATAAGTGCTGTTTCTGTATTTTTAAAATTGCTCATAATAATTCTCCTTTTCTGTAGGGGCGGACACTATCCGCCCGAATGTTTTTTGCTGGCGAATGATTTCCGCCCCTGCAAATTGTTTATTCGTAATCGTAGCCTGCGGTGTAGGTGGCCGAGATCAGGCTAACGTTCTCGAATGCCCTGAGGCCGTCCTGCCTGCCGTCAAAGTACTTTTTCTGCACCTTTTCGGGCGGCATATAGGTGTCTATCTGGAAGCCCAGGGAGTACAGCGCCCGCGACACTTCATTGTAGTCGTATCCGCCGCGCATGACCTCGCCCATGGACTCCGTTATCTGTTCAAGTTTTGCCACTCTTCTGGGAAACTCCCCTGTCTTTACGGGATAGTCAAATACCGCCACGCTGCCGAGAGCCGAGAGCTCCGCCATCTGCCTGAGAGTATCGGTGAATACGTCCAGCGCAAGATAATAGGTAACGCCCAGTATGCTGAAGAAGGTCTTTTTCTCAGGATCAAAGCCTGCTTCCATAAGCTTGCCGCACATTCGCTCGCGCTCGAAGTCAACGGGCACATAATGCACATTATCGGGGATATTCCATTCAAGCTCCCGTATCTTTTCAAGCTTGTAGCGCTGGGTGTCGGGGTGGTCTATCTCGAAGACCTCGATATCCTCGTTGTCATTGCGGAAGGCAAACGTATCGGAGCCCGCTCCGCAGATAACGTACTGTATCTTTCCGTTTTCCCTTGCGAAGTCCATAAGCCTGCTCTCGTTGAAGTGTATCCTCGAAAGGGGTATGGGAGCGAAATACTCGCTTATGACCTGCTCCGTGTCCTCCCGTTGCAGACTGAGTGAACCGTCAAGTCCGCTGCTGATGAGCTCGTAAATGCTGTCGTATTCCTCCTTGCCCAGCATATCATATGCAAGGTAGTCGTCGTATATCTTCTGACGCGCCCTGTTGGAATGCCAGGCTCTCACAAAGGCGCATATCTTAGCTGTTACGCTTTCTCTCTCATTGACCATAATTTCCTCCGAAACATAAAAAATGCGCAGAATGACATTCGCATCCTGCGCATAACATATTACTCGCTTAAAGTCAGGAGATGACGCAACATCGCTGAGCATAGGTATGCAGAATACGGATATCGTTTGACTTGTTCATACAACAACAACACTGCATACAACACATCATATTGTTTCTCATGTTCAGCACTCCTTTTCATTAATCTCTGTATTCCTATCGGAACTGTATGTATTATAGCACAGCCTATAAAGAAAGTCAATAGGCTCAGACTATATTCAGCGATAGTTATAGAAATATTCTATTATTCCTGTAGGTTTTATAGATTTTGCTGTTATCAGAACTCAGATCGCAGGGCTGTCTTTGGCAGACCGTTAATACCGTTGCAGATAAATCCAAAGCCCGTGAACTGTAACAATGTTTCACTCTTTCTTTCTTACTTCCTTACTTGTAGTTTATTGTTTGTGCTTTTATACTTAAAGTAACAGTGCAAGAAAGAAAGGGAGAATAATATGTAATGGCAGCCTTTGGCAGACCGTTAATACCGTTGCAGATAAATCCAAAGCCCGGGTACTGAAACAATGTTTCACTCTTTCTTTCTTACTTCCTTACTTGTAGTTTATTGTTTGCGGTATTATACTCAAAGTAACAGTGTAAGAAAGAAAGGGAGAATAATATGTAATGGCAGCCCCTGGCAGACCGTTGTTTCCGTCGCCCCTTCGGATATGCGTTGCTGTACGGCGGACGCCCAGAGGGCTCCCCTGCAACCCGAAATAAAAAAAGCCAAAGAACGAACAGTTATCGCTCTCCGGCTTTATCATCTTGTATTTTTCCATTTTTTCCACCTTAACAGACGGCTCTGCGCTTACCGTTTCCACCTTAAAAGACGGCTCTGGAGCTTGTTGAACAGGAATGTTACTGCAATTACCACGAAGCCGATAACCAGAAGTCCTGTGATAGTGCGTGTATAGTCGCCGAAGTCCGAATAATACTTGACATAGTAGCCCATACCGTCCCTTGCGCCTATCATCTCCGCAGATGTGAGAAGTATGAATGACACGCTGAGTCCCTGATTGCAGCCCAGGAATATCTGCTGCAAGGACGCGGGAAGTATGACTCTGAACAGCATTTCGGGCTTGCTGACGTTGAGCACCTTTGCCGAGTCGATTATCTTCTTGTCAACGCCCAGGACTCCGCTCATGGTTCCTGCGAATACAGGCCAGAATGTGGCCAGGAAGATAACGAATACGGACACGGATTTGAATGTGGGAAGAAGCGCTATGCCGTAGGGTATGTAAACTATGGGAGGTATGGAGCTGAAAAACTTGGTGATATATGTGGCAGCTCCGCCTATTCTTGCGCTCCAGCCTATGAACAGTCCCAGCGGTATGGCAACGGCAGAAGCCAGCAGGAAGCCCTTGACTGTAGTTCCCAGTGAGCTTACTATATTTGTGACTATAGCCGACCTGTCCTCGGTGAACTGATGTATCACCTTGCCCGGTGCAGGGAAAAGCAGATCGTTGAGTATGTTGTACTTTGCAGTGGCCAGCGACCATATTCCCAGAAGCACATACACAAAGCCTGCGATATCCAGCAGCAGCGACAGGCTTTCCTCCTTTTTGATGAACGAGGAAGCCGCAAGTACGATGACTTCAAGTCCCACCGCAAAGGTTATAAGCGAGCCTGTGAAGACCTCCTTTGTTGATCTGTCGGGAAGAAGCTGTATCAGCAGCAATACTATGAACAGCAGATGAGTTATGCGGAGGTATCGTTTCTTCAGCGTCATAATACCACCTCATCTCCGCCGATACGCTCGGCAATATCGCTGTAGAGAAGTGACAGCAGCCTGTTGCGGAACTTTCCGTATTCGTCTGTCTTGACTAAGTCCTCACGCCTGCGGGGACGCTCAAAGGGAACGTTCACCACTTCGTTAACAGTGCCCGGGTGAGCTGTGAGAACAACTATCTTATCCGAGAGCAGTATGGCCTCGTCGATATCGTGAGTAACGAATACAACTGTCTTGCGCTCCTCGGAGCCGTCGCCCTCCCAGAGCTTCAGGAGAAGATCCTGCAATATAACGCGGTTCTTTGCGTCGATGGCGCTGAAGGGTTCGTCCATGAGGAGTATCTCAGTATCCATAGCAAGCGCTCTTGCAATAGCCGCACGCTGCTGCATACCGCCTGACAGCTGTGAGGGATACTTGCTTCCGAAGCCTGTAAGTCCCACCTTTGTAAGAAATTCATCGGCTATTCTCGCACGTTCGCTGCGCTTGACATCGCGGCGGGACTGCTTTATGCCGAACTCGATATTCTTCCTTGTTGTCATCCACGGGAACAGGGAGTAATGCTGAAAAACTACTCCGCGCTCGGTGCCCGTGCCGTGAAGCTCCTTGCCGTCGATCTGAACGGAACCGCCTGCGGGGGCATAGAGCCCCTCAAGCACACTGAGAAGAGTGGACTTTCCGCAGCCGCTGGCTCCGATAACGCTGACGAACTCTCCTTTGGCAACGCCGAAAGAAACGTCATGCAGAGCGTTGAAGCTTCGCTTGTTTTCTATATAGTTTACTGTGAGATCCTTGATCTCGATCTTATTCGTAGTCATCAAAATGCTCCTTCAGAGAATCATATATATCGTCGGATCCCTCCGCAATGATACTTTCAAGAGCAGCCTTGTAGATATCGGTGTTGTAGTAGGGTTCGATATCGTAATCGTCTGTGTAGCCAAGCTCTATGATAGTATCCTTCAGTGTGAGGGTACCCTTCTTGTCGGGATCGGGGCTCGATACGCTGAAGCCGCCGTAAACCTCTGTGTCGATGAATTCCTCTTCTATATCAATGTATTTCTTTACGTCCTTGACAGTCTTTTCGTGATCGGTCTGGGTGAAGTGATAGGCCTTGATGAATGCACGTTCAAGAGCTGTATATGTATTGGGATTGTCCTTGATCGCAGATGTCTTTGCGACCTGACGGCAGCAGGGCTGGTTCTTCAGCGCTTCCTCATGTGCGCAGTAGTAGACTACCTTGTAGCCCTGTGACTTTGCAAGTGAAGTATAGGGCGAATAAGCGGAAGCTGCGTCGATGGACTTGTTCATAAGGGCTGCATAAGCGTCCTTCTGGCTGTCAAAGTAAACGATATTGACCTTGTCCTTGCCCTCGCCTATCTCGATGCCTGCGTCCTTCAGGAGTATCTGGAGCTCTGCGTCCTGAACGCTGTTCTTTACGGAAGCAACGTTCCTGCCCTTGAGTATCTCAACGCCTGCTTCGTCCTTGTCGGTGAATTCAGACTTGATGACATAGCCGTGGCCGTTGGTCATTGCTCCGCCGAATATGGAAACATCGTGTCCCTGGCTCTGGAACGTAAGAGTAGGTACAGAGCCGATGAAGGCAGCGTCAAGCTTGTCGGATTCAAGGCCGTTCACAAGCTCGGCAGCACTGGAGAACTGTGTAAGAGTAACTTTGAGTCCCTCTTCCTTGAAGTAGCCCTCCTCAGCAGCAACGAATGCAAGGAGATGCGCCGTAGAGTTGAGATAGCCGATGTTTATATCCGTCTTTTCGGGCTGTCCGATAACTGCCTCTGCGCTGTCGCCGCAGCAGTCGGCAGGCTCATCTTCGCAGCAGTCCTTGGCCTTATCCTCGCAGCAGTCCTTTGTATCCTCTGCCGCAGTGGTGTCTGCGCTCTTTTCCGAGCTTACGTCAGCAGTGCCCGAATTGTTGTTGAATGCGCCGCAGCCTGTAAGCAGTGACAGAGCTGCGATCACGGAAATAGCTGTAAGTTTCTTTTTCATATTTATCTAACCTTTCATCACATTATTTCTTTCATATCCTCTTATTGTTTTTCCCCGGGTTCAGCGGCAACATCGCATTCGCTCCGAGTTGATTATCTGTCTGTGACTTTTCATTTTTATCACTCCTGTTTTCTTCGATGAACTAATCATACCATACCTATAGGCATTTGTCCAATACGAAAGGATTATGATTACCCATAGGAAATATCTATAAGTCGCGTTTTCGACGGAACAGCGTATATTTCCGTATATTTAACGCTTTCACGCCTTGTACGTCCTCATATATTTTATATGGCAGGAACGGCTCGGGACACACTTCAAATATTGACTTTACTATCGGAATATGATACAATATTCAAAAAAGAGATATGCTTCGGTGATACCAAGCATACACGGCGTATCATCACTGATGGTACGGAATGATAATGAGGATTCTGATACTATGGGAATGTTGGATTTTTTAAAGGTTAGCAACGGTATCGCAAACAATATCCATTTTTCAAGTCCTACCCTCGGAACAGGCACATATTCGGGCCATGTGGGCCATGCAAGGCTGCCTGACGGTCACGGAGTCTTTATAAACGACCTGGAGATCGAATACGACGGCGAATGGAAGGACGGCAGGCTCTGCGGCTTCGGCAGGAAATATGCCAAGGGATATTACGATATCGGCAAAGACAACGGCGATGACGACGTATGCAAATCTCTTGTGTATGCAGGCGAATTCAGCGACGACAAATTCCACGGAAACGGAAAGCAGTACAAGCAGTCGGGCAAGGTGGACTACGACGGCCAGTGGAAAAACGGCTGGCGGTGCGGCGAAGGCACCGAATACTACGAGAACGGACGGCCTAAATATGCGGGCTCGTGGAGCAGGGACAAATACCAGGGCCACGGCGTCTACACCTACGAAAACGGCGACGTTATCGAGGGCGAATGGGTGGACGGCGTGCTGTTCGGCGAGGCTGAACTCAGACAGCGCGACAACTGCGTATACAAGCGCGTATATATGAACGGCAAAATGGTCAGCGAGGAGCTCATAAGCGGTACACCAAAGCCCTCTCCCGATTCACAGCGCACAGTGAGATTTGACAACGGCACCTATGTGGGCGAGGTGGACTTCAACGGAAAGCTCCACGGCAAGGGCGTGTTCACCTACAATAACGGCGACAGATACGAGGGAGGCTACAAGGAAGGCCTCAAGCACGGCAAGGGTAAATTCACCTGGGCCGACGGCAACGAATACGAGGGCGAGTTCGAGGACGATATGCGCTGCGGTACAGGCGTGTACTGCTACAAGAACGGCAACAGATACGAAGGCCAGTGGAAGGACAACGTAAAGGACGGTATCGGCGTCTTTTACTACAGCAACGGCGACAGATACGACGGCGCTTTCTCTGTGAGCCTCAGACACGGCCGCGGAGTCTATCACTACAGGAACGGCTGCATACTTGACTGCGGCTGGGACAGGGATATGCGTCACGGCGACGGTATATTCAGATACCCCGACGGCAGGACAAAACGCCAGAAATGGGAGAACGACAAGCTCATAAGCGAGGAGGATATCAACTCCTGACAGCATAACAAAGCCGCAGGCAAATGCCTGCGGCTCATATTTTTATCTTCCTTTTGTTTTATATCTCAGTTGTTATAATCGCCGGGGCAATCGAACCATAGATCTACATAGCTGTAGACCGCGTCGCTGCTTGCTGTCCACGTCCTGTTCCTGAAGTCTATATCCAGACTGAACAGGTCGATGTAGCCCTGCTCATGGCTGCCCCAGGCTTTTACCTCAACATGACAGGGAGCGTAGTCATTATCGCCGTAGTGAACATCCAGCACCACTGCTTCACCGTCATAGTAAACGTCGTTATAATCCGCCATTCCACAGGCCTGATTGCTTGTTGTACCGTCACAGTAGGTGTCATTATGCTCGAACATATATGAAGTATTCCTGTCGAGTATGCCCTTGCTCACAAGATAGGTCTTGTCTATGGTGAAATGAGCATAATCATAGTTATGGGGGTGTTCTCTGTCGTATTCCTTCTGCCGCTGCTCAAAATTCTCGCTTTCACGGCGTTCAGCCGCGACTCCGTCTGACTCAGCAGCCACATAAGTATATCCGCCCATTTCGCTGAAGCTGTACTGTGAATATGCCGAGAGCCTTTCATTGAATTCGCTCTGTGATACTTTTTCGCGGTCAACGAACCATGCTTTCTGAGGAGCATATCCACCGGCATCTCCACCGTGATCATAGAAGTCTTTCCAGTCTGTGCCGTAATAGAATCTTACCGTATTCAACGAATAATCATCGCCCATAGTGACATAAATATCCACGCCGCCGCTCTCCTTGTCGTAGAGATGCAGGCACCTGCCGTCCGAGCTTATCTCTGGCATCCAGGTACACATGAGAGCGTCATCATATCCGTACTCATTCCTGTCGCATACATACTCTGAACCGTTATAACGATATACCGTCAGCATATAATATGCACTCTGATAAAACACAGCCAGCTCGGATACACCGTCTGCGTTGAGATCTATATACTTATACTGTATATCATATAACTGCTGATCGGAATGTATCAGCGTATCCAGCACCTTGTCACGAGCCGAATCGATATACTCCTGCGACACGGGAGAAGTAATATTGAAATCCTTCTGCTTCACCGTTGTCACCGTAGTCATTGCGCCGCCGGCTCCGCTTGTCTGCGTTGAGACCGACGTTGTAACGTATGTGGTGGAGGTCTTCTGATCTGTGCTGACAGAAGTTATTGCAGTCACCACATCTGATTCGCTTATCACGGGAGGAGCCTCCGGCTTTTTCCTCAGCAGGAGAACGCCTGTACCGATGAGCACCAGAGCTGCCGCACAGCTTGCCGCAGCGGTAATGACCCGCTTTATCGCCGAACGGCTGTAATTCTCTGTGGGCTCCGATACGATATAGCCATCGTTTTCCGTATCTGCGGAAGTCCTGTCGGCGACGCCTCCTGACTCCTCATATTTTTTTATGCTCAGCCTGCGCATTCTTTCTCTTGCGCCCTTGCTTATTATGGGAGAATCTGCGCCCATTTCGGCTATCTTTTCCGTATCTGTATTTTCAAGCACTTCAAACCCTATCCTTTTGTTGTCCTTCATATCTTCCCCTCCTTCAGCTCATAGCCCTCTGCCGCCAGCATGGTCTTCAGCTTTTTCAGCGCACGGCTGCACCTTACGCGGACAGTCCCCGCAGGCATGGAGAGCCTTCTGCCTATCTCTCCCGACTTCATATTATAGTAATACTTGTGGATCACCATGGTGGATTCGGGCTCCCCGAGAGCTTTTATGCACCTTATCATGATATCCCTCAGCTCCGAGCGCTCTGCGTTCTCCGCGACCGAGCCCTCCGACGGCAGCTGTCCCTCCAGCTCATCGATATAGGCGGTACGCCCGTTCCTTGCTGATAGAGAATGGAACATATTTATTGCCTTGTTGGAAGCGATCTTTCCTATAAAGCCCTTCAGGTCGCCGTTTACGGTCTGACTGCCGTCATAGCTCAGAAAAACCGCCGAAAAAACATCGCTGACACATTCTTCTATGTCCTGTTCCCTGCCGCAGCTCCTCAGCTTGTTGTATACTATGGAATAAACATAGTTCAGGTACTCATCGAACAGCGCATTCTGCGCAGCAGCGGGCGATCTGTCATATAATACCCGGTATTCGCTGTCTGTCATACTACTCCCCCGATCCTTTGATTTGAAAATCGTCTGCGTCGCTCTGACGTTTTCATTATACTTACTCAGGACAAAAATGTAAAGTGTTACACTTTATAATAAAAATTTCTGAAATAATTGAAATCCTCATAAGAATATGATATCATAAAGTTAAGAAGAACGTCAACTGCCAGCAGGGAGGCAGATAGTATGAAAGCAAAAAGATTACTGACCATTCTGACAGCAATGACCGTCATAGCTGCTCCCGTAACCGTTACCGCAGACGCCGGACTGTTCTCCCCTGCCGCAGCATATGCTGCTTCCGCTGAGGAGTACATAATAAAGACGGAATACGGGTATCTTCACTACACCGCCGAAAACGGCGAGGCCACCATAACAGGCTATATTTTAACAACGGAGGATATCATCCCAGAGCTTGTTCTCCCCGATGAGATAGAGGGAATGCCCGTTACGGCAATAGGCGATGATGTATTCTTCAACCCCAAGAAAGTCAAAGGCATAGTTATCCCCGAGTGCGTAAAAAAAGTGGGAAACGGTTCATTCACTTCAGACAGCCGCAGCTCCCTTGAATGGGTAAGGATAGAGAACAAGGAAATGGTGATCCCCATGAACTCAGGTTCTTTCCTTTCATACCTTACCATATACGGAAAAAAAGGCTCCACCGCAGAGCGCTATGCCACAAGAGAAAATCTGTACTTCATCGACTATGAAAAAATAGTCACCGACGGAACTTTCACCGGTATGATCGAATCCAACGGCCCATTGAGTTTTGTAGTTTTAACAAGGTGCGACAGCTCCGATGAGAATGTTGTCATTCCCTATAGCATAGACGGATATCCTGTCAGGACAATATCGAGCGGCGTCTTTTGCAATAACCGCAGTATAAAAAGTGTCTGTATCCCGGATTTCGTATACATCATAGGAGCATATGCATTCAGCGGCTGCACATCTCTTGAAGAGGTAAGACTCCCCGACGGACTGGATTCGATCTATGAGGGTGCATTCAATGGCTGCTCCTCACTCAGGGAGATAGAACTTCCGCAGAGCCTTGAAAATCTGGGAAACGATGTTTTTGCAAACTGTACCTCCCTTGAAACTGTGACTATCCCCGAAAGCCTTACGGATATAGGCAAGAACGCCTTTCGTCTGACTCCCTGGGAGGAAAGCTCCAGAACCGACGGTATGCTCATAATAAACGGCGTACTGCTTGACGGACAGGACTTCACAGGCGAGGAGCTCATCATTCCCGATAGTGTACACCGCATAGCCGACAATGCCTTTGCAAGGAATAAAAATATAAAATCGGTGGTCATTCCCGACACAGTGGAGCATATGGGATCAAACTGCTTCTCATACTGCACTTCACTTGAAACCGTCGCTGTACCCGACGGCCTTACCGATCTCGGTCACGCCACCTTTGAAGGCTGTTCGTCACTTACAGAAATAAATATCCCCGAAGGTATCACAGAGATAGGATCCTGGTGCTTTGCAGCCTGTGCTTCACTGAAAAACATAGAGCTTCCCGACAGTATACGAAGTATCGGATTTATGGCATTTGAACAGTGTAAAGGACTTGAAGAAATAAGTCTTCCATCATGCCTGGAAATGATCGATATGTATGCCTTCAGTCAGTGCAACAGTTTAAAGAGCGTCACACTCCCTCCATCACTGTCCTACATAGGCGACAACGCCTTTGCACAGTGTTCCTCCCTTGAAGAGGTCATACTACCCGCAAAAACGGGAATGGATATCCCCCGCACGGCCTTCACTGATACGCCGTGGCTGGAAAAGCTCAACGAAAACGGCGGACTTATCATCATTAACGATATGGTGTTTGACGGCACTGCCTGCACAGGCGATCTGTTAATTCCCGAGGGTGTCACTACAATATGCAGCAATGCCTTCTATGACTCGGAAATAACCTCTGTCACACTGCCGTCCACGTTGAAGAGCTTTGGTGACGGTGCCTTCGCCGACTGTAAAAAACTTGAAGAATTTATCATTCCCGACGGCTTCACAGAGATACCTGCAAATATGTTCTCGGGCTGCACCTCTCTTAAAAAGGTGTATATCCCCGACAGCGTCACCGTAATAAATTCAGGAGCCTTCAACTTCTGTACAGGTCTTACTGAATTCACCGTACCGAAAAACGTCACCGATGTATATATGTCTTTTCAGTACTGCGATCGCCTCCAAAAGATAATCTTTGAGAATCCCGACTGTATTATACACGGCGACAGCGAGAACTTTCAGGCTATCCCTTACTGTACCACGATTTACGGATATGCGGGGTCAAATGTCTTCGAGTACGCATACTCCAACAAGAAAAAGTTTGCGGAGCTCCATCACAAGGGCGACGCAAACGGCGACAGACAGATAAATGTGGCCGATCTTACGGTAATGCAGAAATGGCTGCTGAACGCAGATGATACAGGCATTAACGACTTTATGGCTGCTGATATCAACGATGACGGAGAGACCGACGTTTTCGACCTTATCAGCATGAGACGCCTGCTCCTTCAGGGCGGCGGCAATTGACGAACACTGCGGGCAGTCTGAAAAACTGCCAGTTTTTCTTGACATACATGGAAAAACGTGCTATAATCAGCTTGAAAATACGCATAATGACGTATTTTACACATTTTTAAAGGAGATCGTTGTTTGAAAAATAATAACAGAACTGAGATAGCAGCGTAAACGGGCGGTTTGCGAATACTATCCCACACAAGCCTCCCGTGTCCGGTCAACTATTTCAGGAGGAAAAAAACAATGAATAATAATGACTATATCATCCGCAGAGAAAACGAAAATGACTACCGCGAGGTCGAAAACCTTGCCCGCGAGGCATTCTGGAACCTGTCCAAACCCGGCTGCTTTGAACACTATTTCGTGCATATCATGCGCAGTCATGAGGACTTCGTCCCCGAGCTGGACTACGTCCTTGAACTGGACGGAAAGGTGGTCGCTTCGGTTATGTACTGCAAGGCAAAGCTCACGGACCAGCAGGGCAATGTGAAGAACATACTCACAATGGGACCGCTGTGCGTATTGCCCGGATTTCAGCGCAGAGGCTTCGGAAAGGCTCTGCTGGAGCACACCTTTGCTAAGGCGGCTGAAATGGGCTATGACGTTGTAATAAACTTCGGAAATCCCGATAATTATGTTGCAAGAGGCTACAAGAGCTGCAAGAAGTACAACGTCTGCTTTGCAGGAGACGTCTTCCCTGCCGCACTGCTGGTAAAGGTACTGCGCGAGGACGCCCTCGACGGCAGAAAGTGGACCTACTGTCCCAGCGATGTGGACCATCCCTGCGATGATGAAAAGGCGGTGGAGGAATTTGACAGACAGTTCCCGCCGAAGGAAAAGGGCTGGCAGCCAAGCCAGGAGGAATTCTATATACACAGTCACTCCTCCATAACATGGTGAGCAGCAAAAGTCATTAACCACGGCACCTCTGCCTGTTATGGCGGAGGTGCCGCTTTTTACTCTTGACAATAACAGAAAACTGTGATATAATTCTTTCAGAATAAACCGAAAGAGGTGTGAGGATGAAAAGATAATTCGCTTTTGAATACATGAATATCTATCTGACAGTGTGAAATTTACAGGCATACTGTCTTATCATGTTGCCAAAAGTGGATTATGTTCTCATAACCTCTTTTTTGTGCTATATATATCCATGCGCCCTGTACAGGCATATCCTGTCTTTGCGCCCTGAGGTAAGGAACATAACGGGAACTGTTTGGCAGCAAACGGTTCCCGTTTTTTGCCGGGAGCCGAAAGGAGGAATAAATATGTCACAGATACTTGTAAACGATCTTACATTCTACTACGAAGGAAGCTCCGACAACGTCTTTGAAAACGTGTCCTTTTCAATAGATACCGACTGGAAGCTGGGCTTCATCGGCAGGAACGGCAAAGGCAAGACCACATTTCTCGATCTGCTCATGGGCAGATACAGCTACAGAGGCACCATATCTTCATCTGTTGCATTCAGCTGTTTTCCCTGCCGCGTAACTGATGCTCAGGCAGAACGTCCCGCCTCGGAGTTCCTTTCCGAGCTTGAGCCGAACTATGAGGAATGGCGGCTTATCATCGAGCTGTCGCAGCTCGGCGAGGAAGCTGATATACTGTACAGACCTTTCAATACCCTCAGTCACGGCGAGAGGACAAAGATACTCCTTGCCCTGCTTTTCTCCTGCGGAGACAATTTCAGGCTCATCGACGAGCCCACAAATCATCTCGACGGCAGCTCCAGAGAAAAGGTGAAGGAATACCTTTCCGCGAAAAACGGGTTCATACTCGTTTCCCACGACAGAGACCTTCTGGACGCCTGCACCGATCATGTGCTGGTGCTGAACAGAAAGAGCATAGACGTTCAGAACGGCAACTTCTCCGTATGGTGGGAGAACAAGCAGCGCAGGGACAGCTTTGCCGAGGCTGAGAATGAGAAGCACAAAAAGGAGATACGCAAGCTGAGACAAGCTGCAAGACAGACCGCCGAATGGGCTGATAAAAGCGAGCGCACAAAGATAGGCTTCGATCCCATAAAGGAAAACGACCGCTGTATCAGCACTCGTTCCTATATCGGCGCAAAGACCAAGAAGATGCAGAGCCGCGTTAAGCACATAGAAAAGCGCATAGCAAGGGATATCGAAGAACAGGAAGGCCTCCTCAGCGATATCGAGCGTGTGGCCGATCTGAAGCTCTCGCCCCTTGTCCACCACAAAAAGACCATAGTGGATATCAGGGACTTCACCGTAACCTACAGCGGCTGCGAACGTCCTGTTTTCAGGCCCCTCACCTTCAGCATACAGCAGGGAGACAGAGTTGCTCTCCACGGCTCCAACGGCTGCGGAAAATCAACGCTGATAAAGGCCATACTTGACCGCGCGTCACATACCTCCGCACCGTCGGGCTTTGCGACCAGCGGCATATGCGACACTGCCTCGGGGCTCATCATATCCTATGTGGATCAGGACACCTCAAAGCTCAGAGGCAGCATACAGCAGCTCTGCGAGGAGCGCGGTCTCGATCTGAGTATGCTCTGCACCGTCCTGCGCCAGCTGGGCACGGAACGCTCGCAGCTCACAAAGAATATCGAAAACTTCTCCGAGGGACAGAAGAAAAAGCTGCTCATAGCAGCAAGCCTCCTGACGCCTGCACACCTCTACATATGGGACGAGCCCCTGAATTACATCGACGTCTTTTCCCGTATGCAGATAGAGGAGCTTCTGAAGCGCTTTTCCCCCACCATGTTATTCGTTGAGCACGACACCACCTTCCGCGAAAAAATTGCAACAAAGGTCATAGGATTCGACCCGTTCTGACATGAAATTCAGGCAGCCCGAAAATGGCTGCCGATTTTTTTATTTTGCACTTGCATTTTCCGGAATAGTATGTTAAAATAAATGTATGCAGATATAGTATAGCGGTTATTACTTCAGTTTCCCAAACTGAGGAGGCGGGTTCGACCCCCGTTATCTGCTCCAGCAAGCTGAGCCAGCTTGACCGCTGCCACGATGGCGCTTGCAAGCTCGCTCATTTTTTATAATCGGCTTACTCTGCTTTCGCTTACGGAAGAATATTCAGATAGTAACACATACACAGGCGGAGCCCCGCAGCCATATTCGCGTTTCACTTTGAGTGGAGCGCGATTTTTTTGCGCACGAAACGTTTTGTTCACAAAATGTTTACAATTCCAGCCGCACATTTCCCCCTCTGTAAACGTTAATATATATGAAAACGCACAACAGTGCTTTCGCTCGGCTTAATCTATTATTTAAGGAGGTATAATCATGAAGTTCAGAAAAACACTGGCAGCTCTTACCGCTATGTGTATCGCGGTACCTGCTGCAGCAGCAACGGCCGCGTCGGGTCTCACCCCATACATAACAGGCGACGTAAACGGTGACTGTGTATTCAACCTTGCCGATCTGGTTTTATTCCAGCGCTGGCTCAGAGGCAACACTGATATTACGATATCCATGGGCGGCGATGTGAACAGTGACGGCATTATGGACGTATTCGATCTGTCCGCTATGAGAAAAATGCTCATAAACTGTATAGCATCGGCTCCCGAGCCCTCATATGCACCCGATTCAAGAAATCTCTGCGCGGGCATAAGCTCTTCACACGCCGGCGGACTTGCTGCCGATGAGAAATTCATCAACAGTCAGGCAGAATTCACCGTTGAGATGTTCAGGAAGACATACGCAGAAAACAAGGATCCCGAAAATACGCTCATATCGCCCTACTCCATCATGCAGGCTCTGGCTATGACAGCAAACGGCGCCAACGGCAAGACCCGCACCGAGATGGAGAACGTACTTGGCGGCGGTATGAAAATGGAACAGCTCAACAAGTATCTGCTCACACAGCGTCTGCGCACCGTAAACAACAACAAGAGCGAATACAACGACTGGCAGATCGACACAGCAAACTCTATCTGGGCGATTAATGACGAGAATCGCATAAAGGTCCGTCCAACATTCCTTCAGAACTGTATCGACTACTACGACAGTGAATTCTACATCTCGCCCTTTGACGAGACAACTCTGAATGACGTAAACGGCTGGGTAAACGACAAGACCCACGGAATGATACCGAGTATTCTCGATAATATCGACATATACGACGTTATGTACCTGGTAAACGCCGTTGCATTCGAGGCACAGTGGGAAGAACCGTACTTTGAATACAACATGAAGGAGAGCAAGTTCACTGCTGCTGACGGTTCCGAGCAGGACGCAGATATGCTTTGCAGTCACGAAAGGTACATAGGCGACGACGACACCGACGGCATGATAAAGTACTACAGCGGCGGCAATTATGCCTTTGCGGCTCTACTCCCCGATGAGAACACCACTGTTGACAGCTTTATCGAAAACCTGACCGCTGAAAAGCTCAACGGAATTCTCAACAGCAACAAGGACAATAAGATAGAGGCCCGTGTGGAGCTTCCGAAATTCAGTTACGAATATGATAACGATCTGTCCGAAGAGCTCGTTGCAATGGGTATGCCCACAGCTTTCGATGCTTTTGCCGACTTCTCGGAGATGTCATCTATAGCCAACAAGAATCCTATCCACATAGGCGCTGTTATCCACAAGACATTCATAGAGCTTGACGAAAACGGCACAAAGGCTGCTGCCGCAACACTGGTAGCAATGAGGGAAAACGCCGTTGCTCCTATCGAGCAAAAGGAAATAAAAGACGTTGTCCTTGACAGGCCTTTTGTATACTGCATAATAGATACGGAAACAAAACTCCCCGTATTTATCGGAGCACTCAATTCACTTTGATGTAAAACATCTGTCTGCACGCTATTTTTAATAAAACATATCCTGTAAGGGGGATATTTCGGGGAACTCATCTCGGGTTCCCCTTTTTTCTGCATTACCGCCTGCGAAGCTGTTGCATTATACAATATTATATGTTATAAGCGGCGAGCCGCCGCTGCCTTTTTCGCGTGAAAGCTCTGCAAAACGGGAAGATAACGCCGCGGCTGTTGCATTATACAATATTATATGTTATAATGTAATTTATAAGACTTCGGAGGAGGTGGTCCTGTGTCTTTGGATATTGATGAACAGTATGAAAAGATATACCGTTACTGCTATCTGCGCGTCCGCCATAAGGAGACCGCAGAAGATCTGACGCAGGAGACCTTTCTCCGTTACCTCGAACACCCGCATTACAGCAGCGAGGACAAGACACTACAGCTTCTCTACACTATCGCAGGCAATCTCTGTACCGATGAGTTCCGCAAAAAGAAACCCACAGAGCTCTCCGACACCGAATCCGACGGCAAGGACATGGAGGAGGACGTTCTCTCGGGCTTTGAGCTGAAAATGGCTCTTGACAAACTCAGCAGCGAGGACAGGGAGATAGTATTGCTGAGATTTCTCAACGGCGTTCCCCTGAACGTCATAGCAAAGCTGTATAACATCTCGCGTTTCAGCCTGAGCCGCAGGATAAACCGTATCCTCAGCTCGCTGAAGGAGTATATGGGAAAGGAGGAGCTTATATGACCGATAAGGAAAAACTCAGACTTTCGGAAGCCTTCGGTATCCCCGAACCCGATAAGAAAAAGGAATTCATTGAGGAATTCAGAAAACGCGACACCGAAAAGCAGAAAAAGCCCGTTATGCCCATAATAATGCGTATCACAGCGGCTGCGGCAATGCTTGCGGTGTGCATAGGCGTTATCACTCATATGCCGAAGGGCAAAACCAATTTCGGCGTAAGCGATCCTCTGCCCATAGTAACGGAGACTACCTCCGAAGCTGCCGATACCACCGCCGATACCAACAGCGAGCCCACCACCGCCGGCATAAGCACCTCCTGGGCGGTCACCACGGAAAAGGACGGAGCTGCTGTCACTACCACAGCCAAAGACGGCAAAGCTGTGACCACTGCCACCGCAAAACCGGGAACGACTTCCAGGGAGAGCAGACCCCGGTCTACCACAGCTGCTTCACAGCGCCCCACCTCCGCAAGGACTACCTCCGCAAAGGTGACCACAACCAAAACAGGAGCTGTCACCACTACCTCAAAGAATGACAGAGTCATAGTCACCACATCGCCGCCGGAGATGGAAGAACATCCTGTTAGTCCCATTGAAGGCAACAGCCCCAAAGACTTGACGGTTTCCCCCGACTTTACATATGACGTAAACGGTGATATAATAGATGCCGGAGAATTTGCAGTAGCAGGAAATTCGCCGACAGAACCGATAGAGGGAAACGAGGGGCCGGATAAGCAAACTGCAAAAAATATTCAACAGATGTTTGATAATTCCTACGCTGTGGTACTTGCAAAAATCGATAAAATAGTGTATACTTCTATTGACGGGGTTCCCATGACTGCCGAAAACCTCACGGTTCAGGAGGCATTCAGGGGCGATCTGAAAAGCGGAGACAGGCTGACAGTGTTCATGGACGGCGGCTATATGCCTGCCGATGAGTACATCAGCAGCCACGGTCTGTACACCCACCGCAACGTGGAAGGCTGTTTTGTATATGACAGCTGCGGCTGCAAAGGCAGCCAGGAGGAGGGCGATACCCTGCTGTTCTTTATTAAAGACGGCGGCAGCGAACTGCCCGACGGCGCATTCTCCCCCGTCACAAGCGGAGATACCGCAGTATTCAGAAACAGATACGGAAGATATTTCTCTCTGGGCGACAATTCAACGTCCCTGTCCGAGAATGATCTCCGCAGCCTGGGCTGACGGACGCAAGCTCCGTTCCGGGCCATATATTGAAGGGATAGTAAAGGGATCACATAATCTGAGTAAGTTTTTACGGAGATCTATAAAATTTTTTCTAATTTCATGTCACATTTTCTTCTGTCGCTTCGTTATGTTAATATGGAAGTCATAAGATAAACCTGAAAGGAAGATAAATATATGAAACATCCAAAGGTGCTCAGTGTCATACTGGCAGGCATGATAGCCGCCACGGGAGTCATGCCCGCAGCTGTAAACGCAGCCGCCACAGGCGATCTCAACGGTGACGGTGTTATATCAGCCGACGATCTCACTATCCTCCAGGATCATATCCTGGGAAAGAAGATACTCACAGAGGATCAGGCCAAGGTGGCTGATATCAACGGCGACAAGAGCGTTGACGTTTACGATATGGCTGAGCTGAGAAAGCTCCTGCTGGCTACTGAGAGAGCCCTGAAGTTCAAGCAGACCAACACCAAGTCCGCTGACAGCGCTGTTACCGACGCTATGAAAAAGCTCCCGCTCAGTGAGGGAGAAGCAGTTGTCACCTCACAGACAGAGCTGAAGAACGCTCTCTCAAAGTATTTCTCGGCAGATACCATAAACAGCCTGTTTTCCAAGTACAACGACGAGTTCTTCGCAGATTCCGTACTGCTCCTGAAGCCCGTAAGATTCGATCCCTCAAGGTTCGGCGTCAAGAGCGTTGAGAAGCTCTCATGCGGCTGCACCAATACATATGCAGGCATTTATACTCCCTCTGCTGCTGTAACGGAGTATATGAACATAAGAAAAGAACATGATTACAACTCAGCCTCTATCGGCAAGATATATCCCGGCACCAAGTTCACCATAACCCACGCCAACGGCACCGCAGACGGCAACTTCGGCCATGTGACCATCAACGGCGTATCGGGCTATGTTAATATGGGCTTCGTTACCAAGGTATCCTCACTGGCGCCTACCACACCGGACTATACTCCCGATATCGTTGTAGAGTCGGTACAGTACAAGGACGGCGAGATAAGCGTAACAGCCAAGGAAGTCATAGTTGAAAAGACCACCTTCACTCCCAACGAGATAGCACAGGTAGTTCTCCCCAAGAAGGATTACTACGCCACAGGCGCAAAGTGGAACGTGACCACCATTACCACTCCAACTTCCACCACGACCACAACTACTACTGCGTCGTATCCCCTTGCACAGGCTAGACTCAACGTCATCGGAAAGGATCTGAAGAAGGCCTTCAATGACGCTGCCGGCATAACCTATTACGGACGCAAGCAGGATCCCAATTTCCCCCAGGACGCCAAGACTACCATGGAGTGGTATGCTGACTACGGCTTCAAGAACAGAAAGGGCAACTGCTATGTAATGGCGGCTATGTTCTGTGAGATGGCTAAGCTTCTTGGCTATGACGCCCACATGATATCAGGTCAGGTTCCCCTTGCCAAGGGCGGCTACGGACCTCATTCATGGGTCGAGGTAACAATAAACGGAACACTCTATGTATGCGACCCCGACTTCCAGAATGAAACAGGTAAGAACGGCTATATGATCCAGTACAAACAGACAGGTACCTGGATGTATCAGAAACAAACTGTAATGAGCTGAAAAAAGGAGATAAAAAAATGAGAAAAATATTTGCGACCATTGCCTTCGTATGCGCACTTGCGCTTATAAGCTGCGGAAACACCACACCTGCCGCCGAGATATCCCAGGCACCTACTGAGGCTGCCAGCACTACTGCACAGGTCTCCACAGAGCCCACCACATCCACCGATATGATGAAGCTTATCGGTGACAGAGCCGCTGGCGACTCGGTATACGTCCTCACTCTTGACAACAAGACAGGCAAAGACATCAAGAGCTTCACCGTAAAGGCTGAGACCGAGGAGGAATATCCCTCCAACATGATCGACGAGAAGGATCCCTATGTCAAGAACGAGAGACGTCTTCTCTACTATGTTCCCAACAAGGTCAGCGATGTTACCTACGGAGACAGCGAGGCTGTTGCCACAGTTGAGTATACAATAAAGATCGAGTTCACTGACAACAAGACCGCAGAGCTCCACCAGTTCCCCTTCGGCGATATCGACGAGGGCGAGATCAAGCTTGAAGGTGACGTTGCATATATCGAGTACGTTTCCAAGGAGTCAGGCGACAAGGTAAGCACAAAGGAAGCCGAGAAGGCTGCCGCAGAGCTTGCTGCACAGAACGCAACCGAGCCCGTTTCCGAGGTCAACCCCGAGGCTAACAACAACATCGACGCTCAGTATTATGAAGAGCCCGTTTATACTCAGCCCGCATATGTGGAGCCCGTATACACTCAGGCACCCTATGTTGAGCCCACAACAGTTTATGTAGCTCCCACAGATGCACCTACTCAGGCACCTACAGAAGATCCCAACGGAGGCTGCCTTGCAGGCGGCGGCGGTGGACTGACATGGTAAAAAAAGGGCGCGTGCTCTATCTGAGCCGCATAAAAGCTCTTGCGTGTATCGCAGTAGTAATACTGCACACTGTCTACACTGCTAATAATTATTCAACCACAACCGGACAGCAGAGTCTTATGCTCTCGCTGCGAAACGCCATGATGTGGGCAGTTCCCTGCTTTGTTATGGCTTCGGGAGCGCTGCTCCTTGACAGGAACCGCGAGCTTTCTGCAAAGAAGCTTTTCGGAAAGTATATCCCGAGAATGGCGCTTGCTCTTGTTGTATTCTCGGTGCTGTTCTCGGTATTTGATACATTTACCACGGCACACCGCTCCGCAGGCGCAACGGTAAAGGATATCCTCACCGATATCTTTCAGGGAACAGGCTGGCCGCATATGTGGTATATCTACCTTATGCTGGCGGTCTATATAATGCTCCCCATATACAAGCTCATAAGCAGCAACGCCAAAGCAAACGATATAAAGTATCTGCTGCTCGTATACACCGTGTTCCTTACGGTGCTGCCGCTTATAGAGACCATATCGGGCAAAAAGCTTTCGTTCTACATCTGTGTGTTCACGGTATATCCGCTGTATCTCTTCCTCGGTCATGCAATGCATACGGGGATAATAAAGCTTCCGAAGAATGCAAGCGGACTTATGTTCCTCATAAGTCTGGGAATAATCGCTATGCTGACGGTATACAGCACCTCAAATGCGTCGGAAGCACCCGAAGCAAGTACAAAGATAAACTCCATGCTCAGCGTTTACTCCTTCCCCGTGTATCTGGCGGCTTCTTTGGGAGCATTCGGCTATATACGCAGAACAAAGAACAGCGAAGTGCCTGTACTGGACACCATTGCCGCAGAGCTTGACAGCTGCTCATTCGGTATCTACCTGATACACATGGCAGTGCTGAAGTTCATATACGCTGTAATGAAGTTCAATCCCTTCGACCACGGCGGTACATTAGCTGTCATAGGCATATTTATAGTCACACTGGCTGTATCATATGCTATAACAAGACTGCTGAAGCTGGTTCCCTGTGTGAACAGGATAATATGACATAAGGCTCCCTTCCGGGGAGCTTTTCTGTTACGATATGATAATTATGAGGTGATAACATGGAACTTATTTCCCCTGCTGAATACAATTCGTTTATCTCTGCGGCTGAGAATGTGCCCATATGCAGAGTCTATCCCCTGTCAATAGCAGAGGGCTTCCAGAGCGGCAGGATATACCGCTTCGGGAACTGCATACTTTTCCGCCACAGAAACAACTTCTCTTTTTTCACGGGGATACCCGATGAAGCGTCACTGAGGGAACTCCACAGCTTCACCGTCAGCGAGGAGCTGAAGCTCATGTGCAGCGAT
The DNA here is from genome assembly GCF_947301925.1 of uncultured Ruminococcus sp. GTDB lineage: Bacteria > Bacillota > Clostridia > Oscillospirales > Ruminococcaceae > Ruminococcus. Next base: position 266,916 of record NZ_CAMYUE010000003.1, on the reverse strand, counting down.
GAAGCCGTATGCGCCTTCCTTGACTCGCTTGGCGGAGTGGAGCTTATCCCACGGGATATATACTCCTATCCCTGTGACAGCGCACCAGATATGCCTCTCCCCGAAGGCTATACCCTCAGCCCTATCGACAGGGAGCTTTTCGGCAGACTTGAAGGCAGAGTGCCTCCCTCTCTCTACTGGAGGGACTATGATGAATACCTTGAAAACGGTATGGGAGTATGCGTCATGCAGGGAGACGAGCCTGCCGCATGGGCGTTTACTTCGGCTGTAAGCAGCACCGAGGCAGATATAGGTATAGAGACGGCAGAGCTCCACCGTAAACGGGGGCTTGCCGCTGCGGCAGCTGCCGCACTGATACGGGAGATACTCCCCGAAAGACGTCCCACATGGACCTGTCAGCGCTCAAATCACGGTTCTTCAAGAACGGCTGAAAAGCTGGGATTTGTCAAATCCTCACAGTGTATGCTCATAAGAAAGCCCCTCTGAGCCGTAACCCGAACCCCTCCTGCCGCATATAATACAGCGAAAGGAGTGGTCGTATGGAAACTGCCGAGATAACAGCCCTGACCGTTGTATTCTTCATTGCAGCCATAGAGATATGCTGCTTTTTCGTATGCTCAAAGCTCAGGAGAAGAAGCTATCCCCTGTGTACCGTGATACCCGTACTTGCGGAGGACGATGAGCTCCCGCAGCGTCTGGAATACATTGCCTCTCTCATCGAGGACGGGAGCACCTTTATCGGCACTATACTTCTAATTGACATAGGCGGCACAGATCAGCAGCTTGAGCTGTGCAGGGAGTTCTGCTCGGTATACCACGCCGCCGAGCTGGTACTCCCCCATGGGGCGGACAGGGCAATGAGAAGGTATCTCCGCAATCCCTGCCCATGAGAAATATATTTCTCGGTGTTGCTTTTTTTTCAGCTTTGTGGTATAATATATGATGTATTTTTATGTGCAGAGGTGAAAGCGGTGGAGCACGAGGTCCTTCACATCGAGGGCACGGTGGAGAATGTCCTTTACAAAAACGAGAATAACGGCTATATCGTCCTTGACCTTGATGCAGGCGGCGAGCTCATCACCGTTGTGGGAGAGCTCGGCGATATCGAGGAGGGCGAGGGTCTTATCCTCGAGGGCAGCTATATCACCCACCCCCGCTTCGGAACACAGTTCAGCGCGGTATACTGTGAGAGAAAGCTCCCCGAGACCGTGGTAAACATCGAGAAGTATCTTGCTTCCGGAGCCGTCAAGGGCATAGGCCCCGGCCTTGCGCGGAAAATAGTTGACGTGTTCGGCGACCGCACTCTCGATATCATGGAGAACGCTCCATTCCGTCTTGCGGAGATAAAGGGCATATCACCGAAGAAGTGCGATGAGATAGCTGCCGAGGCGCAGAAGCTTTTCTGCCTTCGGAACCTTATGGCATTTCTGTCCCAGTATGAGGTGAAGTCCCGCTTCGCCATGAACACCTACCGCAAATTCGGCTCCGACGCCATGACACTGCTGAAGCTGAACCCCTACCTGCTCTGCGGCGAGTGCATCGAGCTGGACTTCTCAAAGGCCGACACTATCGCCCACGATATGCACATAGCTCGCAATGACAACAAGAGGATAATCGCGGGAGTGCAGTACATACTCCGCGCAAACGGCGGCATAGGCCACACCTGCCTGCCTCTGGAGGTGCTGGCAAAAAAGACCCAGGACACCCTGGGCGTAACCGAAAGTGACTTCTACGCCGCATACAATGCCGCGCTTGACGATAACGAGCTTTTCGAGTACGTCAGGAACGAGGTGGAATTCGTCTACCTTCCAGACTACTTCTACGCGGAGAGCTTCATTGCGGACAGGATACATATACTGAAGGATTTCTCCTCCCCCGAGGACTTCGATTATGACGTTCTCATCGACATCGAGGAGGAGGAGCATAACATAAAATACGAAAAGCTCCAGCGGCAGGCAATAACCACCGCTGTTTCAAGAGGTCTGATGGTGCTGACGGGCGGTCCCGGTACAGGCAAGACAACCACCCTCAACGCTATCATATCCATATTCGAGAAAAAGGGCATGAAGGTGCTCCTTGCAGCCCCCACGGGACGGGCTGCCAAGCGTATGTCGGACCTTGCAGGCTGCGAGGCAAAGACCATACACCGCCTCCTGGAAGTAGTTTACGATTCGGGGGACAGGCTCACCTTCGCCCACAATGAGAACAATCCCCTGGACTGCGACGTGCTTGTCATCGACGAGATGTCAATGGTGGACGTGGTGCTGTTCGAGAAGCTGCTCCGTGCAGTACGTCTCGGATGCAGGCTCATAATGGTGGGCGACAGCGACCAGCTGCCCTCAGTGGGCGCAGGCAACCTTCTGGGCGACATAATCGACAGCAGGATAGTCCCCGTTACGGAGCTGAAGGAGATATTCCGTCAGGCTCAGCAGAGCTGCATAGTCACCAACGCCCATAAGATAGTTGCGGGAGAATATCCCGACCTCACCCGCAAGGACAGCGACTTCTTCTTCTTCAGGCGCACCGATTATCAGCAGGCGCTGAAGCTCATAACCGACCTTGCAAAAACAAGGCTCCCCAAGGCCTACGGCTACTCCCCCACCGAGGATATACAGGTGCTTACTCCCTCACGCAAGGGCGTAACAGGAACCGTGGAGCTCAACAAGCTCCTTCAGGACGAGCTAAACCCTCCCGCACGGAACAAGCAGGAGAAAAAGGGCTACGTATACACCTACCGCGAGGGCGACAAGGTCATGCAGACCCGCAACAACTACGACATCACCTGGTCAAAGGACGGCGAACAGGGCGCAGGTATCTTCAACGGAGATATCGGCCGCATAATCAGCATCGACAACAGGAGCTCCCTTGCGTATATCGACTTCGACGGACGAAAGGCCGCCTATACCTTCGATCTGCTGTCACAGGTGGATCTTGCCTACGCAGTCACCGTACACAAGAGTCAGGGCTGCGAGTTTGAAGCGGTGATCCTCCCCATAATGGGCGGCTTCGACAAGCTGTGCTACAGAAATCTGCTGTACACGGCAGTTACAAGAGCAAAAAAGCTCCTCATTCTTATCGGGAACGAGGAGAATATAAATAAAATGGTAGACAACAACAAGCGCACAAGGCGTTACACCTGCCTGCGCCATATGCTTGCAGGGACGGACAGACATGACAGCTCCTCCCCCTTCGGGCAGTAAGAAAGGAACGTAGAAATGGCAAATACTGATATCGGAATAGACCTTGGCACATCAAATATAGTTATGACCATGGGCAACAAGGGCGTTGTCCTCAGCGAGCCCTCGGTCATAGCCTACAACACCAGGACGGAAAGAGTCCTCGCTGTAGGCAAGGAGGCCTATGAGATGATAGGCAGGAACCCCGATTATATCGCGGTAAAGCGTCCTATCAGCGAGGGAGTCATCTCCGATGACGACCTGACCCACAGCATGATAAGGGAGTTCATACTCAAGGTTACGGGCAGACAGCTCATGAAGCCCCGTATCGTTATCTGTATCCCCTCCTTCATCACCGACATCGAGAGCCGTGCCGTGGTGGACGCCGCAAAGAGTGCAGGCTCCCGCCAGGTATACCTCATTCAGGAGCCTATCGCCGCAATGATAGGTGCAGGCGTGAACATCACCAAGGCAAAGGGACACATGATAGTTGACATCGGCGGCGGCACCACAGATGTGGCTATCGTCTCCATGAACGGCGTTGTTACCTCACATACCGTCAAGGTGGCAGGCAACTCCATAGACCGCTCGATAATAAAGTATATGCAGAACAAGTACAAGCTCCTCATCGGCGAAAGGACTGCCGAGAAGGTAAAGATAGAGCTGTGCAACCTCTACGACCCCAGCGACGAGATGACATATCTGGTCAAGGGAAGAAGTCTCCTCAAGGGACTTCCCGCACAGGTGCTCCTCAGCGAAACAGAGCTCTTTGAGGCTATCGAGGACGACACCTTCGCTATCATGGAGGCTATCCGCAAGGTACTGGAGGACGCTCCCCCCGAGCTGGTGGGAGATATCTACGACAACGGACTTCTCCTCACAGGAGGCGGCGCACTTCTCGGCGGACTTACTCAGCTGATAAAGCGTACTCTGGGTATAAGCTGCAATATCGCCAAGGACTCCATAAACTGCGTAGCCAAGGGCACAGGTATGGCATTCGGAAGAATGACTACCCTGCTGGACGGCTTCGAGGCGGCGACGGTTTATAAGTATCGCTGATGTAGGGGAGCCCGCCCTCGGGCTCCCGTTTTCATATAAAAACTAAAGGGCGGATCATTCCTCCCTTTTCTTGTATCATAACACAAAAAGGGACGCCTGGACAGGCGTCCCCTGCATTTATTCCGAAATGATCTTCTCGGCAGCTTCTGTGAGCCATTCGCCCTCGAAAAGCTCGATAGTGCCCTGATCGCAGAGCTTTGCAAGCTGTGGATCAATGGGGAGCTTCGCAAGCACGGGGATATCGTACTGTGCAGCGATCTCCTCGATGTGGCTCTCGCCGTATATGCTGTGGCGCTTGCCGCAGTCGGGACATTCAAAATAGCTCATATTCTCGATGATACCGAGAATAGGTATATTCATGAGCTTTGCCATCTTTACGGCCTTCTCAACTATCATGGATACAAGCTCCTGCGGTGATGTTACGATAACGATACCGTCTACGGGCAGGGACTGGAACACTGTCAGCGGAACGTCGCCTGTTCCGGGAGGCATATCAACTACCAGACAGTCAATGTCCTTCCAGATAACATCTGTCCAGAACTGCTTTACCACTCCGGCGATAACGGGGCCTCTCCAGACAACGGGATCGGACTCGTTCTCAAGGAGAAGATTGATAGACATTATATCAAGACCCATTTTGGTCTTTGCAGGGATTATGCCGAATTCACAGGCGTCAGCCTTCTGATGAACGCCGAAAGCCTTCGGTATTGAAGGACCTGTGATATCTGCGTCCATGATTCCCACGTTCTTGCCAAGTCTCTGAAGCGAAACTGCAAGCATGGATGAAACGAGAGTCTTGCCGACTCCGCCCTTACCGCTGACAACTCCGATGACCTTGCCGATGCTGCTCATCTTGTTGGGCTGCTCCAGAAGGCTCTGAGGCTCCTGTCTGCTGCCGCAGTCGCTTCCGCAGCTTGAGCAGTCGTGTGTACATTCGCTCATTAAAAACACTCCTTATGATGTAATATACATATTATACCCCTTTTTTAAGATTTAGTCAATAGGATATTGACAAATGTATAACACAGTGATATAATAACAGTTGAGAACTAAGAGCTAAGAACTAAGAACTAAGAAGCATAGTTCTGAATAAAACTCTTATATACCAATTCTCATGTCTTAATTCTTAGATCTTAGATCTTAGATCTTAGGTCTTGGATCTTATATATCTTCGGGGCAGGGTGTAATTCCCTACCGGCAGGCGGAGTGCCTCCGCTCCCGGCATACGCTACCGAAGAATAACTGAATATCCACTTTTTATCTTCGGGGTTAGGTGAAAGTCCTGACCGGCAGTTATAGCCTGCGAGCCTTTGGGTTGATTCGGTGTGATTCCGAAGCCGACGGTAAAGTCCGGATGAAAGAAGATAAACCGCACGCTGAGTGCAGTATAAGAGTTTATGCCCCGAATCACGGGGCTTTTTCTATTTACATGAACACCCGGAATGCCGGGAGCGGCGTTCCCTACCAAAATAATCCTATGGAGAAACAATGACTAACGAAGAATTTATGTGCGAGGCTCTCGAGCTTGCCAAAAAGGGTATGGGCTTCACATCGCCCAACCCCATGGTGGGAGCTGTCATCGTCCGCGGCGGACAGATAATAGGCAGCGGCTATCACAAAAAATACGGAGACCTCCACGCAGAGCGCTCCGCCTTTGCATACTGCGACGAAAAGGGCATAGACTGTACAGGTGCGGATATGTATGTAACTCTGGAGCCCTGCTGCCACCACGGCAAGCAGCCTCCCTGCACCGACGCTGTCATAGCCCACGGCATAAAGCGGGTGTTTATCGGCTCTGCCGACCCCAATCCCCTTGTGGCGGGCAAGGGAGTGAAGATACTCCGCGAGCACGGCATAGAGGTCATCGAGGGCATACTCCAAGAGGAATGCGACGCCCTCAACGAGATATTCTTCCACTATATCACTAAAGCATGGCCGTTTATTACAGTAAAATACGCAATGACACTGGACGGCAAGATAGCGACCTGCACAGGCGAGTCCAAATGGATAACGGGAGAAGAAGCAAGACTTGACGTACAGCGCGAAAGGCTGAGGCACTCCGCCATAATGGTGGGTATAGGCACTGTTCTTGCGGACGATCCCCTGCTCACCTGCCGCCTTGAAAACGGCAGAAACCCAATAAGGATAATATGCGACTCAAATCTCAGGATACCTCTTGAAAGCAAGATAGTACAGACTGCAAAAGACGTTCCGACTATAATCGCTATGACCAGCTGCAACAAGGGCTATGACCGCGAAAAACGTGAAAAAAGGCATATCCTCGAAGAAATGGGCTGCACGATAATATCGACCGTGCCTAACCCCAGCCGTGTAGATCTGTATACTTTAGTAAGGAAACTGTCAGAAAAAAAGATAGACAGCATACTTGTAGAGGGCGGAGGAGAACTTATCGAGGATCTGTTCCGCCACGAACTGGTCACCAAGGTAAAAGCCTACATCGCCCCGAAGATATTCGGCGGACGTAACGCAAAAACGCCTGTCGAGGGTACGGGAGTAAAAACCCCAGACAATGCCTACATGATAGAAAATACGAAAATACAGCGTATAGGCACAGATATCCTGATCGAAGGAAAGGTGGTCTATAAGTAATGTTCACGGGAATAATCGAGGAGGTTGGCAGAGTCAGCCGCATACAGCGGTCGGGCAGCTCCTCATTCATTGAGATACAGGCAAAAAAGGTGCTGGAGGACGTTCATCTCGGAGACAGCATAGCCGTAAACGGAGTATGCCTTACGGTCACGGACTTCGGCGGCGGAGTGTTCCGCGCAGACGTCATGAACGAGACTCTCAGCCGCTCGTCTCTGGGCAGCCTTACAGCGGGCAGTCCCGTAAACCTGGAAAGGGCTATGGCTGCGGGCGGACGCTTCGGCGGACATATCGTCTCCGGGCATATCGACGGCACAGGCACCATAACCAATATCAGAAACGACGGCATCGCCGTGTGGTACACAGTGAGCGCAGCTCCTCATCTGCTGCGGTACATCGTGGAAAAGGGCTCCATTGTCATTGACGGCATAAGCCTTACGGTGGCGGCAGTTGCGGAAGGCTCATTCAGCGTGTCCATTATCCCACACACCGCTTCGCAGACCATACTTTCCGCGAAAAAGGTCGGCGATACGGTAAATCTTGAAAACGATATCATCGGCAAGTATGTGGAAAAGCTCATGAAGCCTGCGGAAGCTGCTCCTCAGAGCAGTCTCAGCATGGAGATGCTGGCAAAGCACGGCTTTATATAAATTATACTATCAGCAAGGAGAATAATTAATGTTTCAGTACAGCACTGTCGAGGAGGCCTGCGAGGCTCTCCGAAACGGCGAGATAATCCTCGTCACCGACGACGAGGACCGCGAGAACGAGGGCGATATGATATGCGCTGCTCAGTTCGCAACGACCGAAAATGTAAACTTCATGGCAGCTCACGCAAAGGGTCTCATTTGTATGCCCATGAGTGCCGCCCTATGTGACAAACTCCACCTTCACCAGATGGTGGACTACAACACCGACAATCACTGCACCGCCTTTACGGTATCCATAGACCATGTGGACACCACTACGGGCATATCCGCGGCGGAGAGAGGCTATACCGCAAGAATGTGCGTATCTCCCGACGCCAAGCCCGACGATTTCCGCAAGCCCGGGCATATGTTCCCCCTTATGGCAAGGAAGAACGGCGTTCTCGAACGGGAGGGACATACCGAAGCTACTGTTGATCTCATGCGTATCGCAGGGCTGGAGGAATGCGGCCTTTGCTGTGAGATAATGCGTGACGACGGCACTATGATGAGAGCTGCCGAGCTTCAGGAAAAGGCTGTGGAATGGGGCATGAAGTTCATCACCATACAGGCGCTGAAGGAGTACAGAAAGGTCCACGATGACCTTGTGGAGTGCGTGGCCAACACCAAGCTTCCCACCAAATACGGCGAATTCAGGGCTCTCGGCTACGTCAACAAGCTCAACGGTGAGCACCATGTGGCGCTGGTAAAGGGAGATATAGGCGACGGACAGGATATACTCTGCCGCGTACACTCCGAGTGCCTCACAGGAGACGCCTTCGGCTCGCTGAAATGCGACTGCGGACAGCAGTTTGCGGCGGCCATGTCCCAGATCGAAAAGGAAGGCCGCGGCATACTCCTCTATATGAGGCAGGAAGGACGAGGGATCGGCCTTATCAACAAGCTCCGCGCCTACGAGCTCCAGGACAAGGGCATGGATACCCTTGAAGCAAATCTTGCTCTGGGCTTCCCCGGGGATATGCGCGAATACTACATCGGCGCACAGATCCTCCGCGATCTCGGCTGCAAGACTCTGCGCCTGCTGACCAACAACCCCGAAAAGGTCTACGGACTCAGCGGCTTCGGACTGGAAATAAAGGAGCGTGTACCCATACAGGTGGACGCTACCGCCTACGACCTGTTCTATCTTAAAACAAAGCGCGACAAGATGGGACATATACTTGATTATTGAGGTGATATATTATGAGTATCTGGTGGTATTTTGCAACCATAGTTCTTTCTCTCGGCACTCTCGTCATTCTTATGACCGATATCAACCTGCTCCGCGGCATCGTTAAAGTGAAGGAAAAGTCCTTCGTCATGAACCTTCCCACCCTGCTGCTATATGTTATTGCCATTGCGGCAGATATTGCCCTGCTGGTGTTCAACAGGGGCTTCCGTGTTCCCTGGGCCATTCTCCTGGGAGCAATGATACTTTCCATATTCGGACTGTTCGTCCCCCTGTCCCCTCAGGGCGTCATAAGCGCAGGTCCTCTGGGCTGCAAGCTCCTGCCCCGTGAGGAATACAGCTATGAGTTTGCCAAGGACAAGCTGGGCGAATGCCTGAAGCTCTACCGCAAGGGCGCCGACAAGCCCGCCGTGTTCCATCTGGGCATAAAGAAGATGAAGACAGTAAAAATGCTGGCTGACTGGTACGGCAAGCACGGCTATGAAAATCCGCTGACAAAATAAGGAGTATATCACATGGGAAAGCTGAAAATAATCTCAATATGCGTTCTTTGTATAGTAACGATCATATCCCTGTGGGGAGTTGCAGGCTATTTCGTGTTCAAAAACAGGGTATCGAAGAAAAAGACTGCAATAAAGCTGAAAAGAAAACGCAAGAAGGACGCTCTCTGGTGGTCCTGCGTATGGGCAGCATGGATACTCATAGGCTTCCTTGAGTGGAACGGCGCAAGGACCATGAACGACACCTACCACATGACCTGCTACGGCCTCCTGTTCCTTGCAGGCCTCATTCTCACCGTTGTGGTGGTGCTGGACTTCATCGTGGGCAGATTTGCCTATATCACTACCCAGAGGGTATACCTCCCCGACAGGTTCGGCTTTGCGAAACAGAAGAAAAAAGTGACCTATTTAATATCGGGCGAGACCCTCAATCTCTGGTTCAACAACGGTATAATGCCGAAGAAATTCGACATAACCGAAAAGAAGGAGGAGCTTGAAAAGCTCCTGAATGATAATTACACACGCAACAGACAAGTATAATATAAAAGGAGAAATATCATGAAAACATATGAAGGCAAGCTTGTATCAAAGGACATAAGAGTAGGTATCGTTGTGGCCCGTTTCAACGAGTTCATAACATCAAAGCTGCTGGGCGGCGCTATAGACACGCTCAAGCGCCATGACGTCAGCGACGGCGCCATAGACATAGCATGGGTGCCCGGTGCTTTCGAGATCCCCCTCATCGCTTCCAAAATGGCGAAGTCCGGCAAGTATGACGCTGTTATCTGCCTCGGCGCTATCATAAGAGGCAGCACCTCACACTATGACCTTGTATGCAACGAGGCTGCCAAGGGTATCGCACAGGTATCACTCCAGAGCGATATCCCCGTTATGTTCGGCGTTATCACCACCGAGAATATCGAGCAGGCTATCGAACGCGCAGGCTCCAAGGCAGGCAACAAGGGCAGCGAGTGTGCCGAGGGCGCCATCGAGATGATAAACCTCATCAGAGAGATAGAGGCATAATGACAAACCTCATATTCGACTACGACGGCACCATACACAACTCCATGCTCACCTATGCTCCCGCCTTCCGTGACACTATGAAGTGGCTTTCCCATAACGGCTATATCTCCGACAGGGAGTACGCCGACAAGGAGATAAGCCATTGGCTTGGCTTTAACTCCACGGATATGTGGAATCAGTTCCACCCTGAGCTCGATCCTGTAATACGCGAAAAGGCAAGGGTAATGCTGGGTGAGGATATGGCAAGGCGAGTAGACAGCGGCGAGGGCGCTCTCTATGAGGGCGCGGAGGATATGCTTTCCGAACTGAGAGCTAAGGGCTATACCCTCATATTCCTCAGCAACTGCCGCTTCCATTACCTTGAACGCCACAAACGAGTGTTCCGTCTTGACCGCTTCTTCCACTGCTTCTACTGCTGCGAGGCCTATGACTTTATCCCCAAGTATGAGATATTCCGCAGGATAGCTCCCGAGCATGAGGGAGACTATATCGTCATAGGCGACAGATTCCACGACATAGAGACCGCCGTGAAAAACGGTCTTCCGTCCATAGGCTGCGGCTACGGCTTCGGCAGCAGGGACGAGCTGGCAGATGCAGACATAATAGTCGATGATATACGCGATATCCCTTCCGCAGTTGAAAAGCTGCGCCGCTGAAAAGAAAGGATAATATATGAAACACCGTTTTATCGCCCTTCTCGCCGCAGGTGCGGTGACCCTTTCGCTTATATCCTGCTCGGACAATAACGTGCCCAGAAGCTCGAGGGAAAGGGACTATGAAAAGGAAATGGAAATAGGCCAGTCCTATGCGGAGGGCGGCTCTGAGCCCGTCCGTCATGCGGAATGTCCCCATCTCTCCGAGGTGGAGACAGCCGTGGACACTCTCACGGAGGATATCTGCAAGACTGCCAACAGCGAGACGGTAAAGGAGGACATCGACGCCCTTCTTGACCTCTATGACAGGATATACGAGGCTCATACCTATGCGGAAATAGAGTTCTACTCCAACTACACCGAGGACGAGGCGGAGGAGGCCTACAACAAGGTATACAATGTACTGTATGTAGCAGCCGACCTTCTGACCTACGGCTTTGTACGAGGCTTCCAGAGCGAATACAAGGAGCTGTTCGAGCCCCTTATCACAGAAGACGATATCGAATCCTACGGTGATCTCAGCTATGACCTTGATACCGTCCGCTCAGAATCGGAGAGCAGCTTTTGGGATATCTCCGAGGAGCGCAGCGAATACTACGATATCATTGCCGACGACAGTCTCAGCGACGATGAAAAGGATCTGAAATGCGCGGAGATACTCATTGACCTGCTGAAGGACTACGACGCGGAAAGCCTGTACTCCCAGTACGACAGGGACTACAGCGGCGAGGAGATACTTGCTCTCGGAGACTCAATAGAGTCAGAGCTGATGCCCGCCATGGACAAGCTCATAGACGCTTATATCGACAATCTCGACTGGGACGAATATTTTTCATCGGGTACGGAGTACACTGAGCCCTTTAAGGTCATAAGTGAATACGCTCCCCTGCTCTCCGATGACCTGGGCAGAAGTGCGGAGCTCATCTGCCATGACAAGCTCTATACCATATGCAATGATGAAGCTGCGTTTGAAGGAGCCTTTACCGACGAGCTGCCCCTTGAATCCAGTGCAACCATATTCATAGGCAATATGGACGACGATCAGCTGCTCCCCACGGCTATACATGAGTTCGGACACTTCCACGCTACCTTCTACGATGACACTCCGACCTACCTTTCACGCAATAACCTTGATATAGCGGAGATACAGTCCCAGGGACTTGAGCTCATCTTCACACAGTTCTACGACGAGCTGTACGGAGACAGCAGCGATGCCATGAAGCTTGAACAGGTAATAGACCTGCTGGATTCCGTCATAAGCGGCTACCTTGTGGGCGAATTTGAATACCGTGCCGTCAAGGGAAAGGACGACCTGACGCCGCAGGAAATGGTGGATATGTTCAACGACATTTTCAGCTACTATGTGGGCGACTATCACCTGTATATGATATCCCACATCTTTGAGAGCCCGGGATACTATATAAGCTACGCCACCTCGGCGCTGGCGACCTTCGACCTCTTTGAGGACGCCTTCAACGCTCCCGACAAGGCTCTGGAGCGCTATGAGAAAATGGCAAGGATATCCTGCAACTCGGGAGAATTCACTTTCCGTCAGGCGCTTTCGGAATGCGGCTTCAGCGATGTGCTCACTGCGGACTATATAACCGATCTTGGCACAAAGGTGAACGATTTTGCCGAAATATACTCATAATGACAACAAAAAGGACTGCATTGCAGTCCTTTTCTTTTTTATTCTGTTCTGAGAGCCTCCACGGGATCCTTTCTTGCAGCTACTCCCGCAGGGATAAGACCTGCGATAAGCGTCAGTATCATACTGATGGCTATGAGCACTATCGCTCCCACCACGGGAACGTGTGCGCGGAAGTTGTCAAGAGTGGTCACGCTGTGGATAACGGCGTTTATGGGAATGGTAAGAAGCACGGATACTCCTATGCCTATAATACCTGCCGCCAGTCCCACAAGAAGGGTCTCGGCATTGAATACCGTCTTTACATTGTGCTTGGAAGCACCGATAGCTCTGAGTATACCGATCTCACGGGTACGCTCGAGCACTGAGATATAGGTGATTATACCTATCATTATTGAGGATACCACAAGGGATATGCCCACAAATGCAATGAGCAGGTAGGATATACCGCTTATTATGCCTGTTACCGACGACATGAGAAGTCCCACGAAATCGGTGTAGTGTATGACATCTGCTTCCTCAGCGCTCTTGTTGTAGCGCGTGATAGCATCGGCGATCTCGTCCTTGTCCTCGAAGCTTTTTGCAAATATGCGTATGATAGAGGGATCGCTCTCATCTGCGACGCCCAGCGTACTGAGAACATCCTCATATGTGGAATCCGATATCTCCTCGGGAGTGTACTTCTCAAATACAGCAGCGTAGTTGTCATCGGTAAGCGGCGTGCTGTCAAGGAGCTTTGCAAGCTCCGCATTGGTAAGCGAGCCCAGCTGCTCCTGAGCTGCCTTTGCATACTGCTCTTTTATCTGCTGACCCATAGCCTCCTCGGCATAGCTCTTTATCTCCTCATCGCTGAGCTGACCGATATAGGCGTTGATCTGAGTGGTGTCTATACCGAGCTCCTCGGCATACTGTCCTGAGATCTGCTCGATAAAGGTATTGCGGTCAAAGTCCTTCATTGCAGCCTCTACCTGAGCGCTGAGCTGTGCGGGATCGGGCTGTGATACCACCAGACGGTAGATATCGGCCTTTGTATCCGTATCGGCACTGCTGATAAAGTCCTCAGCGGTCTTTTTCTTTTCCTGAGCTGTAGGCTCAACGTATCCGTCGAACATGAACTTTGTGCCTGTGATAAGGTCGTTCTCCTTATCCTCTGTCTGAGCCTTTACAAGCTCGCTGTTATTGGTCTTGTCGATGACGTACTGTGTAAGTGCGCTGGTATATCCGATATAGCCCTTCAGCATAGGCGACTTTACGCCGTCCTTTGCATTTATGAAGCCCACGATCTTTATCTCCGTGCCCACATCTGCGGAGTTGTAAAGGAACTCAAGTCCCTTTTCCGTTGCAGACAGGTCGATACAGCCCTTGCCTGCTTCGTTCTTCTGGTAATACTCACAGGGCAGTATCATCTTGAACTTCTTGCCTGTTATATCGTCGAAGCTCCATTCAAGCTGACCGTAGTCGGTTATCTCGCCGTTTGCCATTATAGCCTTCAGCTTCTCGTTGAAGCCCTCCTGATCCTTCAGACCCATTGCGTAGGTGATGATATCGGGGAGCTCGTTGTTCTGTCTGAGCACCACGACTGCCTCGTCATAGTCCTCGGGCCATTTACCGCTGACCACCTCATACTGCTCCTTGACAAGGTCGCTGACATATTCACCGTTTTCGCCGGGAAGCAGCTCCTCCATGACATTGAGTCCGAAGGCCTGCATCTCCATGCCTGCCATAGGATTGTTCATGGTGGCGGTCATAACGTCCGAATCCCCCATGCCCATTGCCTTGCCGTACATATCCATAAAGTCCACCTTGATTATCTCGCCCGAGGGAGACTGTGTGAACACGGGCATTTTCACATCATAGGAATAGCCGATCGCGGAGGCCTTGTCTGCTATGACGCTGTCGCTGTCAACAAATTTACGGAAGTCCTTCATGTTGTTGATCTGCTTTGCGGCAGTATTGAAGGAATTGAACATATCGTACACCTGGGTGTTGGAGTAGACCTTATCGTCCTCAAAGGTACGGGCTTCGTACTCCTGCTGGTTCTTCATAAGAGCCTCTATCATACCCGAGGTATCGGTGTTCTCCCTGGTTATCTCCAGAGGATAGGAGGAAAGGGTCTCCTCCTGTATATTGTCTATGAGCTCGTTAACGCCTGTGGCAAGGGCAAGTATCAGGGCGATACCGATGATACCGATAGAACCTGCAAACGCGGTCAGAAGAGTTCTTCCCTTCTTGGTCATCAGGTTGTTAAGTGAAAGAGAAACTGCGGTACCGAAGGACATCGAGACCTTCTTTTTCTTATCCGCAGCAGCCTTTGCGGGCTGCTCCTTCTTTGTATCCTTTTCCTGCTTTGCGTCCTTTTTGCCGCTCTTTACGGTCTTTGCGGACTTATTCTTCTTTGATCCGGCCTTTTCGGGCTTTTCACCGTCAAAGGGATCGCTGTCGCCTGTGAGCTTTCCGTCCTTTATCCTTACGATACGGGTAGCGTACTGCTCGGCAAGCTCGGGATTGTGAGTTACCATGACTACCAGTCTGTCACTGGCGATGTCCTTCAGGAGCTCCATTACCTGTATGGAGGTCTCCGAATCAAGTGCGCCCGTAGGCTCGTCGGCAAGGAGTATATCAGGATCGTTTATAAGAGCTCGTGCGATAGCCACACGCTGCATCTGTCCGCCCGACATCTGGTTGGGCTTCTTGTGGAGCTGATCTCCAAGGCCTACCTTTTCAAGAGCCTCCTTTGCCCGTCTGCGGCGCTCCGACTTGGAAACGCCCGAGATAGTCAGCGCCAGCTCCACGTTTGAGAGCACTGTTTGATGAGGTATAAGGTTATAGCTCTGGAAAATAAAGCCTATGGAGTGGTTCCTGTAGGCGTCCCACTCTCTGTCCTTGTACTGTTTTGTGGATACCCCGTTGATGATGAGGTCGCCCGATGTATAGTGATCGAGACCTCCGATGATATTGAGCAGTGTGGTCTTGCCGCAGCCCGAATGGCCGAGTACAGCCACAAATTCGTTCTCACGGAAGGTCATGCTCACCCCGTCAAGGGCTGTGACCACATTTTCCCCGACACCGTACTTCTTCACGATGTCCTTTAACTGAAGCATTTAAGATCCCCCTTTATATCATTTAACAAATGACTGCTTGTGCAAATTAAAATTTGCAAGTATCATTATAGCACATTGACGAATAATTGTCAATATTCTTGTAAGTGTTATCCAATGGTTTCACGCAGATTTCACAAAATAAAAAGGCACCGTTTGTGAACAGTGCCTTTGTGATCTATTATTTCATGCCATACTTCTGGAGAAGGTTCTGTATCTTTGTGTGAGGATCAATGATCTTGCTGATAGATACGTCATGATTGATAGCTTCAATGAAGTATGCGATATACTTTGAAACGTCAACCTCATGGAACCAGGGTCTGCTGAGAAGCTCGGGAGTCCTGTATGTAAGGTTTGTACCGAATACGCCGTCGATTATGCCGTCCTCGTAAGCCTTGTCGAACTTTTCAAGGCCGTTGGTGAAGATAGCGTAGGTAGCGTAAGCAAAGAACCTTCCTGCCTTCTTCTCCTTGAGAGCGGAGGCAACGTCCAGCATCGACTCGCCTGATGAGATTATATCGTCGGAAACGAAAACGTCCTTGCCCTCAACGGGATTGCCCAGATATTCATGTGCAACGATGGGGTTGCGGCCGTTAACTATAGTGGAGTAGTCTCTTCTCTTGTAGAACATACCCATTTCAACGCCAAGAACGGAAGCATAGTACATATTTCTGTTGAGAGCGCCTTCATCGGGGCTTACTACCATGAACTTCTCCTTGCTGAAGTCAAGATCCTTTATGTCCTTGAGCATAGCCTTCAGCACCTGATAGGTAGGCATTACATTGTCAAAGCCCATGAGCGGGATAGCGTTCTGTACTCTGGGGTCGTGTGCGTCGAAGGTAACGATATTGGATACGCCCATAGCCTCCAGCTCCTGAAGTGCGCAGGCGCAGTCCAGAGACTCGCGGTAGCTTCTTCTGTGCTGACGTCCGCCGTAAAGAGTGGGCATAATGACAGTTATGCGGTGTGCCTTGCCGCTTGCAGCCTGTATTATCCTCTTGAGATCCTGGAAGTGATCGTCGGGGGACATTGCGTTCTGCATTCCGAAATAGTCATACTTTATGCTGTAGTTTCCAACGTCTACGATAATGAAAAGATCCTTGCCGCGGATAGTGGACTTGATAAGGCCCTTGCCGTCGCCTGACGAGAAACGGGGGCATTCGCTCTCAACGAGGAAGCTGTCCACATTGATACCGCCCTTGCCTGCCCAGTCAACGAGGTAGTCATCGATCTTGCTGCCGAGCTCGGTAACGCTGTTCATTGCGATGATTCCGATAGGTGCGACATTTGAATCGCTGCCGAATAAAATTTCACTTGAAGCTGTCATAATACTGTTTTCGCACGTTTTTACGCGCGATACTCCTTTCGCTTTTTAGTCATTTTCGGTACGAGCACCGCTTACTTGCAGAAGTTTTCGATATAGCGTTCAATATCCCCGCTGATAATCTTCTTTGCAATTTCGGCATGATCGACCTCATTAACGGCTGTTGTTTTGTTTTCAAGTTCCTTGTAGACTGTGAAGAAATGCGTCATCTCATCGAAAATGTGCTTCGGAAGCTCCTCGATATCCTTGTACATATTGTAATTCGGATCGTCAAAGGGTATCGCGATGATCTTGTCGTCGAGATGTCCGTTGTCAAGCATTCTGATAACTCCGATAGGATAGCATCTTACCAGCGTAAGCGGCATGAGCTGCTCAGAGCAGAGCACCAGAACGTCGAGGGGGTCGTTGTCGTCTGAATAGGTCCTCGGGATAAAACCGTAGTTCGCAGGATAGTGAGTTGAGGTATAGAGTATGCGATCCATTTTGATGAGACCCGTTTCCTTGTCGAGCTCATACTTGATCTTGCTGCCCTTGCCTATCTCGATCACTGCGATGAAATCTTCGGGATTTATTCTCTTAGGACTGATCTTGTGCCAGATATTCATAAATTCCCTCCGCAGCATTTCCGCCTGTGCGTCGGGCACAGATACGGAATTATTTGATAAAGCCATTAATATGACGTTATCCCCTACTAATTAGTATACCATTTTTTTGAGATTTGTCAATATACACCTTGATTTTCGGCATTTATTATAAATTATCCAAGAATCGGAGAGTTTTTTCGACTTCTTTCCGCTGTATGCTTATTTGTTATCGGCCACAGGATTATTACTCTCAGGATAATTATATTAACGAAGCGTTAATATATCCAATGAATATTATAATAAAAATCTATTGATTTTTATCAAAAAGTATAGTAAAATAAATATATAGTTTTATTGCAATATAACATGACTATATGGAAAGGAGGGGCAGAAATGGATACTAAAAGGATCGCGCTGATCGTGGAGGAGATAGGCCAGAGCTATCAGAG
Source organism: uncultured Ruminococcus sp. (assembly GCF_947301925.1). Taxonomy (GTDB): domain Bacteria; phylum Bacillota; class Clostridia; order Oscillospirales; family Ruminococcaceae; genus Ruminococcus. The sequence goes on along the minus strand of NZ_CAMYUE010000003.1, from coordinate 248,917 downwards.
CGCTATACTCCGCGGAATATCTTCGGGAGCTGCCGAATTCGGTCTCAATGTGTCGGCCTTTGTGTCCTTCAGCGGCGAAATGAACAGTCCCAGACATGAGATCGGCGAATTCAACATCTTCGAGCTTCCCGATTTCTCAGACTTCGACGGCGCTATCCTGCTCACCAACACCCTGTCCTCACGTCATGTTATGAAGGATATAACAGAAAAGATAAAAAATGCAGGGATCCCTGCCGTAAGCATCGACAAGGACGTCCCCTGCTTCTATCATATAGGCATCGACAACAAGACCGCCATGCGCAGTATAACCGAGCATATGATAAAGGTCCACGGCTACAGGGATATCGCCTATATCTCGGGACCTGCGGACAACTCCGAGAGCTCCGACAGGCTCGCTGCATTCTGTACCGCCCTGAAGGAAAACGGTATCAGCATCAGCGAAGACGCCATATACTACGGCGATTTCCGCGCTCCCTCGGGCAAGGCCGCCATTGAGCACTTCACCGATAACCTGCCCCATATGCCCAGGGCAGTTATCTGTGCCAATGACGTTATGGCAGCCTCCGCAATAACAACTCTGCGTTCAAGAGGCTACAAGGTCCCGGAGGACGTTGCGGTCACAGGCTTCGACAACACCTACAACAGCCACAACTTCCAGGTGGAGCTCACCTCCGTAGACCGTCCGCTGACAATGTCGGGCAGACTTGCCTGCAAGATGCTCCGCGAGCACTTAAACGGAAACCGTCAGCAGAGAAACGTCATACTCAATATGTCGGCAAGATTTACCGAGAGCTGCGGCTGCTGCCACAATGCTCTCTCTGATGTGAACCAGCTGAAGGATCTCAATTTCCGCAATTATTCCAACTTTGAGACCGTACAGATATATATGGCCGTTCTGAACAGGATGTCCACCCAGCTGGAGGCCTGCAACAACTTCGACGACTACATAACCACACTGAAGCGCACTGCCGTGGAGATACATCCCGATGAATTCTACTTCTGTCTCTGCGATAACTGGGACTCCGAGACCGCTGTGGACAATCCTGCAGCAGCAAACCATACAGATCAGCCTGTCCCCGTCGCCTACACCGAGGAGGTCTCTGTGCCCATAGCCTACGTCAACGGCGAATTCATGGAGTGCGGAAAGATAAAGTCAAGGGATATACTGCCTCCTGCGACTGATACGGGAGAATCGGGCAAGATATACTATATCACTCCCCTGCACTTCGGCGAGCGCTGTCTCGGATATATGGCCATAAAAAGCACAAGACTGGCACTCCAGAACATCATGTTCGAGACCTTCTGCATTAATATCTGCAACTCACTGGAAAACCTGCGGAAGCTCATGTGTCTTGAATACGCCGTAGACCGTCTTGCAAACCTCTATACCAAGGATACCTTCTCGGGTATATACAACCGCAACGGCTTCGTGCAGGCCACCGAGGACATATACCGCGATTGTGTAAAGAACAGCCGGGATATCATGCTGATGTTCATTGACCTTGACGGTCTCAAGTCCATAAACGATACCTACGGACACAGTACAGGCGATCAGGCCATTTGCAATACAGCGGAGATACTGCGCAGAGTATGCACAGACGGCGAGATATTCTGCCGCTTCGGCGGAGATGAGTTCATAGTGTTCGGCGCCGATTACACCGAAGAACAGGCCCAGCAGCTCTCACAGCGGATAGAGGCCGGTATCGCGGAGATAAACAGCAGCGGCCGCAATCCTTATGTTCTCGGCGCAAGTACGGGGTATACCATAGCCAGACCTAAAACGGGGCAGGATATATTCTACTTCGTCACCGAGGCGGATAACAGGATGTACGACGAAAAACGCAGAAAAAAACAGTCCCGCCACCTGAAAAGAGTATAAATAAAGCCCGTGAGCTTAACCGTGGTGCTTATATAGAAGTTTATGCGTAATTATCGGGGAAAAACCTTTCTGAGGAAAGGTTCTTTCCCCGAACCCCTTTTCCAAAGACTTTATAACTGAATTTAGCCCGTGCAGGGCGCTCTTCACAAAATGTGAAATCCGGTAATAACCGGGAAGCGCCCTGCACGGGCTAAATTTAATGCTAAAAGTTTTAGGAAGGGAGTTTGAGGGTGACTCCCCGCAGTGCGGGGAGATGTCACGCAGTGACAGAGGGGACGCGCCTCCGTCAGAGGAACCCTTTTTCAAAAGGGTTTCCCTCAATATCACCCGTAAAATTGCTATATGAGTATAGCGGTTAAGCTCACGGGCTTTTTTACGGCCTGTAGTCTCTTATTATATCAATGATATCATTGTCATATATATTGCCTTTCAGCACACTTCCGTCCGCGCTGAAGCACAGCGAGTGCAGCTGGCGCGGATCTTCCTCATAGGGATCCGCGATATCCGCAAAGCTTTCTGTGTAGTCACTCAGATACTTCAGTGCATTGCCCTTGGGGAATATAACATTGCCGTCAGCTATACCGAAGCCTTTTTCCGAAAAGCGCTCCAGAAGCCGTCTCGTTTCCGCATTATATGGATTATCGGCGTCTCTGCCTCCCAGCCATGCGGGACTCAGCTCTATGGGCAGGCCCTCCGCTCTTGCTCTCTCCGCAAAGAGCTCAACAGGCTCTGCAGGAATGGTCTCCTGATGGAAGGCGTCTACCGAAAGCAGTATGCGGTTCACGCCGCTTTCCGCCAGCATATGAGCCACCTCAGCTATCCGCGCTTTGTCTTTAGTGAAATAACCGTTGGTGATTATCTCGCGGCAGCCTATGCCCGCTTTTGCGGCAGCGCTGTGTATCGCGCAGACAGTCCCGGGAAAAAGCAGCGGCTCACCGCCGAAGGTCATGAGGGACTTTATATTGTAATGACGGCAGACCTCTGTCACCGCCTCTGCGGCAGCGGCTCCGTCTATGTGGCCGTGATATGCGGAGTGGTCTCCCTCGCTGCAATGCCTGCATTTTCCTGTGCAGCACATAGTCACAATGAATTCTATGCGTTCGAGTTTTTCAAGATATACGTTCATAAAAACTGCTCCTTTATATTTAATGGTATTATAAAAGGGTGCAGCACTGGAACCTTCTTACTCGGTGCGTCGTTCCCTTCAAAGCTGCACCGAGCAGTTAATTCGCTTCATCATCGTCTTCTCCCCCGTTACATGGAAAGGACTATATCCTTGCCGCTGGACTGGTACTCCTCCACAGAAACTCCGCACTTGTCAAAGAGTATGCAGGAGGCCTTTACGCTGTCTGTATCGGCATACTTGTTGCACTTGTAAACCACTCTCTTTATACCCGACTGGATTATGGCCTTTGCGCACTCGTTGCAGGGAAAAAGAGTAACATAGAGAGTACAGCCGCTGAGGCTGCCGAAGCTGCTGTTGAGTATAGCATTCAGCTCCGCATGGCACACAAAGGGATACTTGGTATCGAGAGGAGTCTCGCCCTCACGCTCCCAGGGCATATCATCATCATCACAGCCCGTAGGCATACCGTTATAGCCCACAGATACGATCTTGTGCTTGTCGTTGACTATGCAGGCCCCGACCTGTGTGGAGTTGTCCTTGCTGCGCTGTGCCGAGAGCATGGCGATGCCCATGAAATACTCGTCCCAGCTTATATAATCTTTCCTTTTCATACTGATTCACCTCGTTGCATGAACTGTTTTATTGCATTATAACACAAAACGAACAAAAAAGCAACAATCACGCAATTACAGTTTCGGATAATGAAAAAGAGACTGCCGTCAGACAGTCTCTTTTAATATACAATCACTTAACAAGTTCGAGATACTTGTCATCAGCGTCCCACTGGTAAAGGCCTGTGTTTACCAGAAGCTGGAGATTATCCTTTGTGATGACATTGGGTACCAGCAGATAGGACTGAACATACTTCTTGCCGTTGTTGTAGGAGTCTGTATCGAATTCGCACTCTACAGACAGCGAATCAACAAGACTTGCAGCAGGTATCTCGTCTGCCAGGAGCTTCTTGCAGACTTCAAGAGCAACGCCTGCCTCGTCGTTGATATTCTTGTAAACAGTCATAGACTGCTTTCCGTCAACGATATTGCGGAGATTCTCGATATCGCCGTCCTGTCCTGTGATAAGAGGAAGGTTTCTGCCCTTGTAGCTCGATTCGATAGCTCTTGTTACGCCGAGAGCCGTGGAATCGTTGGAGCATACAACAGCATCGAGTTCCTTATCCTTATAATTGGACGACAGATTCGTCTTCATATCCTTCTCGGCATTGTCACTGGTCCAGCCGTCGGTAGCAACGCGCTCAAAGGTGGTCTTGCCCGAAGGAACAACGATCTTGCCCGAATCGATATAGCTCTGAAGTGTATCATAAGCGCCGCTGAAGAAATAACGTGCATTGTTATCTCCCGGATCTCCCGAAACGAACTCTACATTGTAAGGTCCGTCGGTGGAATTCAGCTGGAGCTCGTCGCGGACAAATTCGCCCTGAAGCTTACCTACTGTATAGTTATCGAAGGATACATAATATGTGATAGCGTCTGTATCCATTATAAGACGGTCATAGGAAACCACAGGGATATTCTTTGCCTTTGCCTCATCGAGAGTCTTTGACAGCTTGTCTCCCTCAACAGGAGCCACCAGCAGAAGATCAACTCCGTCAGCGATCATACCGATTATGTCATTATTCTGTTTTGTGGCATCGCCCTGTGAATACTTGAGCTCTACCTCATAGCCTGCTTCCTCGAACTGCTTCTTCAGGTACTCGCCGTCGTTGTTCCAGCGCTCAAGATCCTGAGTAGGCATTGCCAGACCGATCTTTTTTGTCTCTTCCTCTTTTGAGCCCTGATCCTTGCCGCAGGATGCAAGACTTCCGACCATGACCGTAGCCATAGCTGCTGCAATAAGCTTCTTCATGATAATACTACCCCCTGAATGGTATAAGCTTCCGTAGAAGCGGATGTTAATTATGTTTATAATATTATATTACACCCTATTCAGCGTGATGTCAATAGCTTTTCCATTATTCGGGGTTTTGTATAATATACGGGACGTAAATATATGCAAAATACCAAAACGCATTTGCCGCCGACTTCATTTCGTGCCGCTAATATCGCATTTTAAGCTGTTCGCAGATATATAAAAAACATATGACATTTTACTATTTTGACTATGTCCACAATTGTTTGCCAAGAAAAATATACCGTAAGGAAAATCAGCTGCCGTTATTACATTTTAATAATATCTAATATAATATCTATATTATGTAATATAATCTCCTCTTTTTCAAAACAAAAGAGCGGCCCCAAAGCCGCTCCGTTTTTTCACATATTTATCCTTTTTTCCCTCATGACCTGATAAACCGGAAGTCATAACCTCCATCTTCAGCTTTATCACTGTGCCAGGTGATACCTTCATTCTCACCATCGTTTGAAATCATGAAATAACCTGTTCCGTCGGTATATTCTACCTCATCGTTAAAGTTGACATTATCCGTGGTGGTTCTGTACTTCTTCACGCAGTCCGTGTAATGCATCACGCCTCTGCCATTGAACTCTCCGCTGACCTCATAGATCATTTCTCCGGAAGATGTGCCCGGCCAGCTTACCTTAACGCTGTATGTAGCGTCTCCGATATTTGTGATAGTCATTGCGCCTCTGCCCACCTTGCTCTCATAGAAAGTGCCTGCGAAGGGATCCTTCTGAGATGCATCAGCCGCAGGCTGAGAGTCGGGCACGGTATTATCTGCCTGTACATCAGCAGGGGCAGGCTCGGCCTGTGCCTCTGACTGTACATCAGCGGAAGCATCTGCGCCTGTATTCTCGGAAGGCTTTGCAGCCTCTGAAGTCTGCTCTGTCTTTTCAGCTGTTGCGGAAGTCGCTTCTGTAGAAGCCTGAGTCCCGGCAACGGACGTTGTAGTCACCTTCTGTAAGCTGAGCTCCGAGACATCAGCATCTTTGACCGATATCTCTCCGCAGCCCACCAGAAGCATGGATATTGTAATTGCAGCAATAATTCTTTTTTTCATATTTAACTCTCCTTATTTGAATAACCGGCTTTTGTACGGCAGCTCTCTGCTCCGTTCGCCTTCATACATTACTATCGATACCAAAACGGAAAGTGTTTCATATAATCTGAAAAAATTTTCGTGAATAAAAAAAGCGTTCCACAATATGTGAAACGCGAGCTGTGCCGGCAAGGTGAAGCGATTTAGATACGGTATGGGTCGCGAAAAAAATTCGCGGCTCAGTAAAACTAAGCCGCGAAACTGCGCGCGCCCGCCCGGCGCTGGTTGGGGCAGCGGGATTTGAACCCACGAGTGACAGAGTCAAAGTCTGTTGCCTTACCGCTTGGCTATGCCCCAGCACACCTAAATATTATAACAAAATTCCCACAATAAATCAATACTGCGGGAATTTTATTTTTGTTTTAATAATAGAAGTCCAGCTTCCGCATTTCCTTGAACTCATGCCGTGCCATAAGAACGGCAACCAGAGCAGCAAGTCCGTCTGCGATAGGTCCTGTATAAAGGATACCGTCTATATCAAAGAACATAGGAAGCACCAGCAGCAGCGGCAGGAAGAAGAGTATCTGCCTTGTCAGCGACAGGAACACACCCTTTATGGGCTTTCCTATGGACGTGAAGAACGTGGAGGTTATGGGCTGGAGACAGTTCAGCCAGGTGAAGAAAAATGATATTCGGAAGAATCTGGCTCCGAACTTATAATATCCCGCGCTTGCCTGATCATTGGCGAATACGCCGAGTATCTGCTTCGGGAACAGCTGGAAGATCACGAACGCCACCAGAGATATGGCAGCTCCCGTCTTCAGAGCCATCCAGAATGCGCTCCTTACTCTGTCGTACTTCTGCGCACCGTAGTTGAAGCTCTCGATGGGCTGGGTTCCCTGAGCAAGTCCGATAACAATGGAGAATACTATCATATTGACCTTCATGACGATACCCGCTACAGCTATGGGATCATCTGCACCGTACTCCGAAAGAGCTCCGTAATGTCTCAGAGAATTATTGAGAACGATCTGCACAACGGCAATAGCCAGCTGATTGAAGCAGGAAGCCATTCCTATGGAGCATATCCTGCCGACTATGTTTCCCTTCGGGAAAAGGTGCATACCGAAAAGGTAGACCGTCTTGAAGTTGAAGCAGTAAACCACTACGATCACGGCCGAAACCACCTGTCCGATCACAGTAGCGATAGCAGCGCCCTTCATTCCCCAGTCAAGGCCGAGAACAAACACTGCATCAAGCACCGTGTTTATCACAGCGCCCGTGATGTTGCATATCATGGTCATTTTCGGACTGCCGTCCGCACGGATTATATGTCCGCCTCCCGATGTGAGTATCAGGAACGGGAAGCCCAGTGCCGTATACTTTACATATTCCTGCGCATAGGGCAGCACTGCAGGCGTGGCGCCGAAGCATTTCAGCAGAGGCGTCAGGAATATCAGTGTCAACGCGGAAAGGATAACTCCGCTGACCACCATAAGCGAAAGAGCATTTCCCGCAAAATAGGGAGCTCTTTTCTTATCGCCCATTCCAAGGGTGAGATTGAAGCATGACGCGCCGCCTATTCCCAGCAGAAGCGCCAGTGCCATACACCCCGTCGTAAAGGGGAAGGCTATGGAGGTAGCCGTGTTGCCCAGGGTACCAACTGCTTTTCCGATAAACAGCTGATCTACCATATTATAAAGAGCACTTACCAGCATACCGATTATACTGGGTATTGCAAACTTCATCATCAGCGAGCGCACAGGAGCATATCCCAGCGGATTGCCCATTCCATCGGGAGGTCCGCCTGCGCCCCGAGGTGGTCCGCCTGCGCCCGGAGGTGGTCCGCCTGCACCCGGAGGTGGTCCGCCTATCCCCTGCGGAGGTCCGTAATTGCCGCGCGGTCCTCCGAATCCTCTTTCATTCATATCATTATTACCCTCTTTTACATAAATAAATACCTAATAATTATACAACATTTCAATTCACAATTCAATAGTGACACAAAAATGATACAGTAAAAAATATTCAATAATTCTTACGAATACTGATACAAAATGAACAATGAGAGGACTTCCTGCCTTGACATACAACTGTCCTTGTGATAGAATTGATTGTAGAATAAACTATTAAAGAGGCAGCTATGAACGAACAGCTTACAGAACGCCTCCTCGGCGGTGAATATTTCGTTGTGGACTTCCTTCCGCGGCGCGTCCCCGAGGACTCAGGCGGCAATTTCTTCGGGATCGAGAAGTTTTTCCTCGATCCGCCCTATTCTGCGGAGCTCCGCAGAAAATTCCTGAATATCATACTGAAACTCAACTGCTATTACGACGTCACGGCATACGACTGCCTTAGAGAACATGAGACAGCCGCGCCCTCTCCGCAGCAGCTCTCAGACCTTATCATGGCCGCGGACGGACTGGTGTATATACTCATACCTTCCGAGGATACCCTTATTTCCGTGGATACAGACGACACACACATGACGGTGTTCTCCTCTGCGGGCGGGATAAGACAGCTGATGGAGCAGCTTGCAAAGTCGGAGGGGCTTTTCGTATGGGAGCCGTGAAATAAAGATATGGAGAATATGATGAAGATAATACTTGCATCAGCTTCACCGAGACGGCGTGAGCTGATGAGATACATAACCGAGGATTTCGAGGCGGTCTCAACGGACTGCGACGAGACTCTCCCCCCCGATATCGAGCCCATGAAGGCTTCCGAGTATCTTGCGGTGCTGAAAGCAAAAGCGGCTGCGGAAAAGTACCCCGACAGCGTTGTTATAGGCTGCGACACCACGGTGATCTGCGGCGGCGAGATACTGGGCAAGCCTAAGGACAAAGCTCAGTGCATTGCCGATATATCCAAGCTCTCGGGACGTACACATCAGGTAGTCACGGGCTGCTGCATTATCAGCGGCGGCAGGATCTCCTCCTTTTCCGAGGTGACAGACGTTACTTTCAGGGAACTCACGGCTGCCGAAATAGAGGCCTACGCCGATACCGATGAGCCCTACGACAAGGCGGGAGGCTACGGCATACAGGGGCTTGGCTCCGCACTTATCTCCCACATTGACGGAGATTTCTTCAATGTGGTGGGGCTTCCCGTGGGCAGGCTCTTTAATGAAATGAAAAAAGTTCAGAGTTGAGAGCTGTTGTGTCGTCCGACGGCGACTTATTGAAATAATGTGTGCGAAGAGAGCACATCAACTCTCAATTCTAAACTCTTGGGCATCCGCCCATACTAAGCACTGAGCACTAAAAACCAATAACTATAAAGGAGTATTTACCATGAACTCAACTGCTTTTCATTCCGCTGACATTCTTATCCCCAAGGACTGCGATATGCACAAGTGGTCCGTTATCGCCTGCGACCAGTACACCAGCGAGCCTGAGTACTGGGACGAGGTAAGCGCTACTGTGGGCAGCGCTCCCTCTACGCTGAACCTTATCCTCCCCGAGCTCTACCTCGAGCAGGACGGCGTTGCAGAGCGTATCGACAATATACATAAGTCTATGGACAAGTACCTTGCCGACGGTATATTCACCGAGTACAAGGACGCTATGGTCTACGTTGAGCGCGTTCAGAGCAACGGCATTCTCCGTCAGGGCATCGTGGGCGCTATCGACCTGGAAAAGTACGATTTCTCAAAGGGCAGCACCTCAGAGGTAAGAGCTACCGAGGCTACTGTCATCGAGCGTATACCTCCCCGTATCAAGGTAAGACAGGGCGCTCCCCTCGAACTCCCCCACATCATGATACTCATTGACGATCCTGACAATACTGTTATCGAGCCCCTCGCAAAGACCGTTTCCGACGACAGCAAGCTCTACGATCTGGAGCTCATGCAGAACGGCGGCAGCATCAAGGGCTGGCTGGTAGACAAATCCGCTCAGGAGGCTGTCGACAAGGCTCTCTGCGCACTGGCAGACCCCGACACCTTCTGCAAGAAGTACGGTCTTTCCGATACTCCCGTTCTCCTCTACGCTATGGGCGACGGAAACCACTCCCTCGCTACTGCCAAGGAGTTCTACGAGCAGCTGAAAAAGGCTGATCCCGATAAGGACTTCTCCAATCACCCTGCCCGATATGCTCTTGCCGAGATAGTTAACCTCCACAGCGACGCACTCAAATTCGAGGCTATCCACCGCCTTGTGTACGATGTGGACTGTGACAAGCTCATTGGCGAGCTCACAGCTGCACTTGAGCTCTCCGAGACAAAGGTATCCGATCAGTACGTTATCTGCTCATGCAAGGGCACCGAAAAGAAGCTCTACATCAACAAGAAGTCCTCGAACCTGTCCGTTGGTTCTCTCCAGAACTTCCTGGACGGCTACATCAAGGCAAACGGCGGCAAGATAGACTATATCCACGGCGCCGATACAGTCAAGTCACTTGCTGAGAAGCATAATGGCATTGCGTTCATACTGCCGGATATGGACAAGTCTCAGCTCTTCCCCACCGTTATCAAAGACGGCGCTCTCCCGAGAAAGACATTCTCCATGGGACACGCCGAGGACAAGAGATTCTACATCGAAGCACGCAGGATCACAGAATAATGGAATTACTGAACAATATCGCCAAGCTCCATACTACGGAGCTTGGCGCAGTTCGTATAAGGCGAAATCTTTCCCTTGACTGCGCCGATGTCGTTGAATGGTGCAGGGACAGAATAAGCGCTCCCGAAGCCGTTACCGAGCGCAGAGGCAAGAACTGGTACGTGACCGTGAACGGCTGTATAATTACCGTAAATGCCTACAGCTATACCATAATCACCGCACATAAACTCAGAAAGGAGAAAGAAAATGAGCATAAGAAGATTTGAAACAGCCGATGCAGAAGCAGTTTCGGCTGTTGTTATAAAAACTATAAGAATATCCAACGTTAAGGACTACCCTGCCGAGTCCATGGAAGAGTGGGTCAAAATCACGCAGCCTAAGAATATCCTCGAGCGCGCCGGCTGGACGCACTTCTATGTAGTAGAGGATAACGATACTATCATCGGCTGCGGAGCTATCGGTCCTTACTGGGGCAAGGAAGATGAGAGCAGTCTGTTCACTATATTCGTGCTTCCCGAGTATCAGGGAAGAGGCGTAGGCAGGCTCATTATGGAAACTCTCGAAAAGGACGAGTACTTCCTCCGTGCAAAGCGTATAGAGATACCCTCGTCCATTACAGGCTGCCAGTTCTACAGGAAGTTCGGCTACGACTACAAGGACGGCAAGGCGGAGCTTGACGAGGAGAGGCTCTACCGTCTGGAAAAGTTCAGAGTGCCTTCAATACTTACGATAAAGGCTATAGAAAGAGATGATATTCCCGAATGTACGGAAGTCATAAGGACAAGCTTCATGACTGTTGCAGACGAGTTCGGCTTCACTGTTGAAAACGCTCCCCGATTTGTTGCCTTTGCAACTACTGATGATAAACTCTACTCGCAGTTTGACAGCGAGCAACGTCCGATGTACGGATATTTTTCCGAATGCGGAAGAATTATCGGATATTATTCCCTGCTTCTGCTCGAAAACAATGAATGCGAGCTGAATAACCTCTGTGTTCTTCCCGAATACAGGCATAAAAACATCGGCAGCGCTCTGTTCGCCGACGCCTGCGCAAAAGCAAAGGATAAAGGCTGCGAAAAGCTTGTATTCAGCATAGTTGAAGAAAATGAGAAGCTCCGCAAATGGTACGAAAAACAGGGAGCTGTACATACAGACACGAAAAAATTCGATTTCTTCCCGTTTACCTGCGGATACATGGAAAAGTCACTATAAGAAGGAGTAAACTATGTCCGACCGTTTTTCAAGAACCGGGCTTCTTTTCGGCGAAGAAGCCATGAAAATCCTTGCAAACTCCCGTGTTGCCGTTTTCGGCGTAGGCGGCGTGGGCGGCTATGCCGTTGAAGCTCTTGCCCGCTCGGGAGTGGGGGCGCTTGACCTTATCGACGACGACAAGGTATGCGTGACCAATATCAACCGCCAGATAATCGCCCTTGACAACACCGTAGGTATGTACAAGGTGGACGCGGCGGCTCAGCGCATACACGACATCAATCCCGACTGCAAAGTTACCTGCCACAAGATGTTCTATATGCCCGAAACTGCCGATCAGCTTGACTTTTCGCAGTATGACTACATCATCGACGCCATCGACACCGTAACAGGCAAGACAGAGATCATCATGCAGGCGCAGAAGGCGGGAGTTCCCGTAATAAGCTCAATGGGCGCAGGAAACAAGCTGGATCCTACGGCATTTGAGGTCACGGATATATACAGGACCTCCGTTTGCCCCCTTGCAAGGGCTATGCGCTATCAGCTCAAGCGCCGCGGCGTAAAGAAGCTGAAGGTGGTCTACTCTAAGGAGCAGCCCGTTGTTCCCGTAGGTGAGGCCGCTGATGACGGCTCGGGACAGACAGAAATGCGCAGCGGCAGCGGCAGGCGCTCCACTCCCGGGTCTGTATCTTTTGTGCCGTCAGTGGCAGGACTTATAATCGCGGGAGAAGTCATAAAGGACCTGACAGGCATAAACAGAAAATAAACAAAGCCCCGTGAACGGCTGACCGCTCACAGGGCTTTCTTGTTATATCAGAAGTTTCTACCGTCTCTGAATACCTTCATCATCTCGTTTGTCAGGCTGATATCCGTGGGCTGGAGCTCCAGCTCCTCACGGCTCACCCACTCCGCATACTTCAGCTCGTTTTCGTCCATATGTATCTCTCCGCTGCCGTCTGCCTCGCAGAAGAAGCCTATAAGGATATCCTGCGCCATTCCCCATGGCTGGGACTTATAGTACCTGATATTCCTGACTTTCACGCCTGTCTCCTCCATGACCTCGCGCTCAACGGTCTGTTCGAGAGTCTCGCCTATTTCGGTAAAGCCTGCCACAAGGGCGTTATGAGCGTATCCGCGGCGGTAGCGTGTAACAAGTATGCTGTCGCCCTTTACAACTCCAACTATGACCGCGGGGTTTATTCTGGGATAAACTGTATTACCGCATTTGCTGCATTTCAGCGCCCGTTCGTCACTGCTTAAAACAAACCCATTTCCGCACCTTCCGCAGAAGCTGTTGTCATTATACCAATTCCAGAGGTGATAGGCTGTAAAGGCTGCAAAAAGCTCCTTTCCGCTGAATCTGTCCCTGAGCTGACGGAGTGTCAGGTGCTCAAAGACTGTATCTGTATTATCCGTCTCACCTAAAGCGAGGAAATAGCGGTCATTATCCACCGAAAAGCCGTAGATAGTCCTGCCGACGGAGATATCACCGCTTTTCGGGAAAACAATGCTGCCGCTGCGGGTATCCGCAAGCACCCTTCCCTCGCCGTCAAAGCAGAGAAGATAGTCATTATTGCTGATTTCGTGGTTTTTAAAGCTGTTATACAGCCTGCTGGGATAGATGTCCTGTATCATTCCGAAGCTCCTTTTACTGCTGATTTTTATATTTATTATAAAACATTGCTGCCGATTTGTCAATAATCCCTCCTACTCACCGAAAACTCATCACTTATTCTCTTGACCTTTTCCGCTTTTTGTGCTATTATAAGTTGTATTGGAATACAGAAAGAAAGGTAATATAATGAATTTTAATGAACTGAATCTGTCGCAGGCTCTTCTCCGTGCCGTTGGCGAGCTGGGATATACGGAGATGACCGAGATACAGCAGGAGAGCATACCGCTGCTCCTCGAAGGCCGTGACGTGGTGGGACGCTCCAACACAGGCACGGGAAAGACCGCCGCTTTCGGCATACCTGCCGTTGAGAGCATAACCGAGGCCGACAGGAAGTCGGCAGTGGTGCTGATACTCTGCCCCACCCGTGAGCTTGCCATGCAGGCCAACGAGGAGATACGCAAATTCGCCAAATACAAGGAGGGCGTAAAGACCTCAGCGGTATACGGCGGAGCAAGCATGGAAAAGCAGATACATGAGCTGAAGCGCGGCGCCAATATCGTCATAGGTACGCCGGGACGTGTCATGGATCATATCCGCCGACGCACTCTGAAGCTGGACAGTATCCGCACCGTGATACTGGACGAGGCCGACGAAATGCTGAATATGGGCTTCCGCGAGGATATAGAGACCATACTTGCAGATATCCCCGAGGACAGACAGACCGTGCTCTTCTCGGCAACTATGCCAAAGGAGATCATGGCCATAACCGAGAAGTACCAGCGCGATCCCGTTCATATAAAGATAAAATCGGCACAGAGGACTGTGGAGCTCATAGAGCAGTTCTACTTTGAGGTGGCAATGGGCAGAAAGACCGACGCCCTGAAGCTCCTCCTTACGGCATACAAGCCCTCCTCCGCTATGGTATTCTGCAACACAAAGGCCATGGTGGATCAGCTTACCGACGAGCTGGTGAAAAGCGGCTTCAGAGCGGCAGGCCTCCACGGCGATATGAAGCAGATACAGCGTACACAGGTCATGAACAGCTTCAAGGGAAAAGCTGCGGAGATACTTGTGGCTACGGACGTTGCTGCAAGAGGCATTGACGTCAGCGGAGTCGACGCGGTGTTCAACTACGACCTGCCGCAGGACAACGAATACTATATCCATCGCATTGGCAGAACAGGCCGTGCAGGCAGAACGGGTACAGCTTATACCCTTATAAGCGGCAGGCGTCAGCTTTACGATCTCCGCGCTATTGAAAAGTACATACACGCCGAGATACGCGAGATGCCTCTCCCGGAGAAGTCCGATATCATAGCCATGAAGAAGGAGTCAATGATAAAGGAGATCTCAGAGGCTCAGGCAGGCCATAACGCCTATGATATACTTGACAGGCTGGCTGCCCGGGGCATAGACTACCGCGAGGCCGCGGCAAGAGTTATCGAAAAGCAGCTCCGCGCGGAGACAGAGGCTCTCCCCGATCTTGAAAACGCCCGTCCTCTCAGAAAGGGCAGGAACAGCGGCGCCAAGACCGCAAGGATAGTCATAAATATAGGCAGGAACCGCCGTATAGCTCCGAATTTCATTCTCGGCGCACTGGTGGACGCCACGGGAATGACCGGCAAGGACTTCGGCAAGATAGACATATACGACGAGCACACCACCGTTGAAGTGCCCGAGGCAGAGTGCGACTACATCATCGAGAGCTCCGACTCTATGAAGATCAACGGCAACAAGGTGGAGGTAAAGCTCTACAAGGGAAGCCCCTATGCCGAGCGCGGCAGGAGCCGCCGTCCCGACGGCAAACCCGTATTCGACAGAAAAAAGGCCGCCTACGGAAACAGAAAGAAGTCGGAGATATACTCCGATTATATACCGAACCGCAAAAACGTACTAAAAAAAGACATTGAGGTGATATGAATGAGCAGTAAAAAGAACAGGAAGGTGCAGGAGACAAAGCCTGTACAGCCCGTGAAAAACAAGCAGAAAAGCACCGACAAGAAGCTGTGGATGAGGATAATCGTGCTGGCTCTTGCAGCATTAATGATACTCGGCGCTATATTCCTGCCGCTGATATGATCTGACGAAACGCAATATCAATAAAAAGCCATGCCCCGCAGCGATAAAGACCGCTGCGGGGCATTTTCCTTTATATGTAGGCTGTGTTAATACTCAGTCAAGGCTTATGTGCTCAAATCCGACCGACTCCTCGCTGACTTCGATAAGAAGGTAAGAAGCTCCCTCCAGTCCCGCAGCCGAAACAGAAACTACTTTTCCTTTCACAAAGTTCTGATGGGAGTGTCCCACGGCAACAAGATCATATCCCATTACCTCTTCACTTGCACAGGCCTTGTCGAACTCGCCGTTTTTCAGGCTCGACAGCGGTAAAAACGGATATGCCGCCTCTTTATCAAGAAACAGGAAATGTGAAAAGCGCAGCTTATGTCCGTGACATTCCAGCTCATAGAACAAGGGCAGCTGCCTGATAAACTCCATCTGCTCATGGGTGAGTCTTTCCCTGATACCGTCATAATACGCCCTGAGATGCTCCACATCGGGATCAACATCTACTCCGTACCCGGCGTAAAGTTCGCAGTTACCCTTGAGACAGATGATACCGCTTTCCTTCAACAGCTCAAGACATTCAAACTCCTCATTGCCTCGCTGAAAAATGTCTCCTAAAAACACTGTCAGGTCTGCGCCTTTTTCTTTGATCTGTCTCAGCACTTTTTTCAATGCCGCAAGATTTCCGTGAACGTCTGAGAATACTGCGATCTTCATAGTTTTTCCTTCCTTTCGCCGATGGATTTGTCCTGTAAGACAGAGCGGTTTCAAAAACTCCGTGTCTGTCTTGAGTAACCATTATAGCATGGCGCTGCCCCTTTGTCAATATCCGGACCGGCCGCGGACAGATTATGACATATTACGCGGAGGCAGTGCATTATAATGTATTAAGACAGCCTGACAGGAGGTGCTTAGTGGAGACGATATACGTCGATGTACTCATCGTTCTGAACATCTATGTGAACTTCTTCCTGCTGCGGATAACGGCAGGGCTTACCCATTCCCCCCTGAAAAACGGAAGATGTGCGGCAGCCTCGGTCTACGGCAGCCTTTTCTCGCTGACCATTCTTCTCCCGCAGCTGGGAGCTCCGCTGTCCCTGACAATAAAGCTGGCTGCGGCAGTCAGCATAGTTGCCGCCGCCTTCGGATATCACGGGTTCAGGCGGCTCATGATAAATACCGCCGCCTTCTTCGGCGCGAACTTCGTGCTGGCAGGCGCGGTATACGGAGCATATTCCCTGCTGGAGCCGCAGTTCATCCACTTCAACAACGCCTGCTTCTACATAGATTTCTCCCTGCTCATACTCATAATCACCACAGCCGTGATGTACTTTGCCCTTCGGGTGCTTCGTCTCATATGGGACAGGGCTCCCGCCGACGGCTACAGCGTTATCATAAGAAAGGGCGGCAGGACAATATCTCTGAACGGGCTGGCGGATACGGGCAACTGCCTTGTGGATTTCTTTACGGGTTCTCCCGTGTTGATATGTCCCGAGGACAGCTTTGCACAGCTTACGGGAGCTCATCTTGACAGGGACAGCCTCCCGCGGGGATTCCGTCTGCTGCCATGCTCCACGGTTTCGGGAGAAGGGCTGATACCCGTGTTCCGCCCCGACGAGGTGCTCATAAGCTGCGGAGAAAAAGGCGGAAGGAAGAAGGTCGACGCTGTCGTAGGCTTCGGCGAATGCGGCGGAAAGGCGGTATTCAACCCGAAGCTGCTGAAAATATAGGCATAAGGAGTAAAAACATGAACATTATCGAAAAAGTAAGATCATTTGTGAAAAAACACCTTACAGGAGAGGTATTCTATGTAAACGGCTCGGATACCCTTCCCCCGCCTCTCACAAGACAGGAGGAGGCGGAGGTCTTCGCAAGGCTTACAGAGCACGATCCCGCAGCACGGAAATGCCTCATCGAGCACAATCTGCGGCTTGTGGTATATATAGCCAAGAAATTCGAGTCAACGGGAATAGGTATAGAGGACCTTGTCTCCATAGGCACCATCGGCCTTATCAAGGCGGTGAACACCTTCTGTCCCACGAAGAATATAAAGCTGGCCACCTATGCCTCGCGGTGCATCGAGAACGAAATACTCATGTTCCTGCGCAAGTCCTCGCAGTACCGCAACGACCTCTCCATAGACGAGCCGCTGAATATAGACTACGACGGCAACGAGCTGCTCCTCTCGGATATACTGGGCACCGATGACGATATTGTCAACAAGGGCATAGAGACCGAGGCGGAGCGCGAGATCCTCCGCAGCGCCGTGGCGGAGCTCTGCGACCGTGAAAGAGAGATTATGGAGATGCGTTTCGGCCTCATCAACGGCAGAGAGATGACTCAGAAAGAGGTGGCCGACTGTATCGGCATATCGCAGTCATACATATCAAGGCTGGAAAAGAAGATAATAAAGAAGCTCCGCATAAAGATCGAGAGCGTAACATGAATACCGCCCCTGCAAATGCAGGGGCTTTTCGGTTACAATTTGGATTTTTTGTCCTGTTCTATTGAAAAAACAGGGCTTTTGTGATATAATGAACTATATATCATGTTGTCAGGAGAATATGTATGAAAAAATGGACCGTCGGCAGACCCGACAGAAATGCGGTCTCTGCGCTTATGCTTGGCTGCGGAGTCAGCTCACTTGCAGCGGCAGCTCTTGCTGCGAAAGGCTATTCCTCGCCTGATTCGGTCATGGAGAGCCTCAATGCCGATGAGCTTTCCGACCCCTTTCTCATAAAGGATATGCAGGAGGCTGCGGATACGATAAACAGCGCCATAGACAGCGGCGAGCGTATCTGTATCTACGGCGACTACGACTGCGACGGCATAATGTCCACCGTCATACTCTATTCCTACCTCCTGGAAGCGGGAGCGGACGTCACATACTATATTCCCGAACGCTCCGAGGGCTACGGGCTCAATATGAAGGCCGTGGATAAGATGAACGACGACGGTGTTTCTCTTGTGATAACAGTGGATAACGGCATATCGGCTATTTCCGAGGCGGAATACATCTACGCCCTGGGCATGAGGCTGGTAGTAACGGACCATCATCAGCAGGGAGAACAGCTTCCCCGAGCAGAGGCGGTAGTTGACCCGCACAGGCGCGACTGCTTCTCCCCATTCAAATATATGTGCGGTGCAGGCATAGCCCTGAAGCTGGTAGCCGCTCTTGACGGCGGCGATTATACCATGGCGCTGGAGCAGTTCGGCGACCTTGCGGCTATTGCCACCATCGCCGATATTGTCAGCCTGAAAAGTGAGAACCGCTTCCTTGTTGCCTACGGCATGGAGCTCATACGCAATTCGGACCGCCCCTCACTCATAGCTCTGAAGGAGGTCTGCGGACTTGCGGACAAGCCCATAGATACGCGATCTATAGGCTTCGGTATCGCTCCGAGGATAAATGCCGCAGGACGCTTCGGCTCTCCCAAGGCTGCCGCGGAGCTGTTCCTGTGCGAGGACTACGACGAGGCTCTGGCTGCGGCACAGGAGCTGGACAGGCTCAATAATATGCGCAAGGACACGGAGAACGCCATAGTCTCCGAGATATACGGCATGATCGACAAGTCTCCCGGACTGATACGGGGCAGAGTCATTTTTCTCTGCGGTAAGGACTGGCATCACGGAGTCATCGGCATCGTGGCTTCAAAGATAACGGAACGCTTCGGCAAGCCCTGCTTCATAGCGTCGGAAACCGACGGCGAGATAAGGGGCTCCGCAAGAGCCTTCGGCGAGTTTTCCGTATTCGGAGCTCTCAGCTATGCTTCGGAGGTACTGGACAAGTTCGGCGGCCACCCTGCCGCAGGAGGCTTCACCATAAAAAGTGGCTGTACAGAGAAGTTCGGCAGCCTGCTGGAAAAGTACGCCCTTGAAAATCACAGGATAATGCCTGCCGCGGAGCTGAAAGCGGACTCCCCCATTTCTCCTCAGGAGCTCACCGTGGAGAATGTTGAGGGACTGAACGTCCTCGAGCCCTTCGGCACGGACAATGAAAAGCCCCTGTTCTTCATAGAGAACGCACAGATAACCGATATGATCCCCCTTTCCGACGGGGCTCACACAAAGCTGAGGATAAAGCTGGGCTACACTCAGGCGGAAGCACTGGTGTTCAGGACGGCTCCCCACGAGCTCAACGTCACAAAGGGCGATATCTGCGATATGATAGTTTCACCGGGCATTAACGATTACCGCGGCAGCCGCACGGTCAGCATGATCGTCAGCGACATCCGCCCCCATATATTCGAGCAGAGCAAGTACTTTGCCGCCCTTTCGGCCTTCGAGGCCTTCCTGCGGGGCGAGGAGCTGCCTGCAAACTACTATCCCAGCATGACTCCTTCGAGAGACGACGCCGTGAAGATATACAAGGCCATACCCGAGGGGGGGATATGCTCCGATTCACTTTACTTAAAGCTGAACGACAGGAACATCAATTACTGTAAGTTCTGCGTTTCCGTTGAAGCGCTAAGACAGCTTGGACTAATAACCGTTTCCTGCTCCGATTCAAGGATAGCCCGTGCCAAGGTCACACAGAAGGCTGACCTGAGCTCGGCTCCTGTGCTTGTATCACTCAGGAAAACGGCAAACCGCATAGATCAAGGAGAATAGATATGACAGATGACATGAATATATCAAATCTCATACATCACGAGCTGGAGGTACCTATCCCCGATTCGGCCATTCCACGCGATCCCGAGGAATTCCTCAAGGATATCCCCGACTTCAACGACGATTTCACCATCGAAAAAATAATACAGAAGATTCTTACAGACGATAAGCAGTACGATCTCAGCAAGATAATCTCAGCATACGAATTCGCCGCAAAGGCTCATGAAGGACAGGTCCGCTCATCGGGCAAGCCCTATATAACCCACCCCCTTGCAGTCGCCTATACCCTGCTTGAGCTGGGCATGGACACGGATACCATATGCGCCGCCCTGCTCCACGATGTAGTGGAGGATACCGACGCTACCCTTGACGACCTGAAAAAGCGCTTCGGACAGGACGTTGCACTGCTGGTAGACGGAGTAACAAAACTGAGCAAGATCCCCACCTCCACCAAGGAGGAGCAGCAGGCCGAGAATATCCGAAAGATACTTCTGGCCATGTCTCAGGATATCCGCGTAATGATTATCAAGCTCAGCGACCGCCTGCACAATATGCGCACTCTGAAGTACCGCCCTCTTGAAAAACAGAGAAGCACCGCTCTGGAGACAATGAATATCTATGCTCCCATAGCTCACAGACTCGGTATCAGAGCTATCAAGGAGGAATTGCAGGATCTGGCCTTCCACTTCCTGGATCCCTACGCCTACTCGGAAATAGAGAATATCCTTGAGAACAAAAAGGAGGAGCGTGAGGCCTTCATCGAGATAATAAAGAGCCGTATCGCCCAGCGTTTCAGCTCAGAGGACTTCTCTCAGCCGCCGCAGATAGACGGCAGAGTAAAGAGCATCTACAGCATATACAGGAAGATATTCATAAACCACAAGAATATCGACGAGATATACGATAAATACGCCGTCCGCATAATAGTTACCACTATTGCGGAATGCTACAACGTACTGGGACTTATCCACGATATGTTCAAGCCCCTGCCCAACCGCTTCAAGGACTATATCTCCACCCCAAAGAACAATATGTACCAGTCTCTGCACACCACCGTTCTCGGCAAGGAGGGTATACCCTTCGAGGTGCAGATACGCACATGGGATATGCACGAGACCGCTGAATACGGTATCGCCGCCCACTGGAAGTACAAGGAGGGCATTCAGGGCAAGGACAAAATGGAACAGCGCCTTGCATGGGTTCGTCAGGTCATAGAGGCACAGCAGACCTCCGACGACGTGGAGGAGATCGTCCGCATAATCAAGACCGACCTTGATCCCGAGGATATCGTGGTCATGACTCCCAAGGGTATGTCGGTGAGCCTTCCCGTCAACTCCACAGTCATTGACTTCGCCTACCGTATCCACACCGAGATAGGTCACAAGACCATCGGTGCAAAGGTGGACGGAAGGATAGTTCCCCTCGATTATCAGCTCCAGACCGGACAGATCTGCGAGATAATCACCAGCAAGGACCCCGAAAAGGGTCCTAACAGAGCATGGCTGAATATAGTACAGACCAACGAGGCACGCTCCAAGATACGCTCATGGTTCAAGAAGGAACGCCGCGAGGAGAATATCGTTGAGGGTCGTACCCAGCTGGAGCGCGAGTTCAAGCGCCACAGGATAAACCTGAAGGAGGAGCAGTACACCGAGTTCCTACAGGACGACTTCAAGCGTCACAACTGCGAGACTCTTGACGACTTCTACGCCTCCATAGGCTACGGCGGTATCCTTCTTTCCAAGATAATCCCCCGCCTGAAGGACAAGTACGAAAAGCTGTATGAAAAGGACGACGAGCCCTCTGTAATACCGCTGGTAAAGCCAAAGCCCAACTGCCGTAGCAGCATTGTCCTGGATCAGATAGACGATATGCTCATTAAGTTCGCCCAGTGCTGCAATCCCCTTCCCGGCGACGATATCATAGGCTTTATCACCCGAGGCTACGGCGTTTCCGTACACACCACCAACTGCACCAATTACAAGGCTGCCCTTGCAAGGAACAACCCCGAGGAGCTCGAACGCTGGGTGGATATCCAGTGGACGGACAGCAGCGATACACAGCTCCAGACCAGCTTTGAGGTGACTGCCACCGACAGAGTGGGACTGGTATATGACATTTCCGCAGTCCTTCTGGAAGCAAGAGTGCCCATAGTTCACTCGGCTTCACGAGTGCTGAAGAACGGCAACGCCCTCTTTGAAGGCACCATCGTTATATCCAGCACAGAGCAGCTGAAAAACCTCTTTGAGAAACTAAGAAAGATAAAAGGCGTTATTTCCGTTGAAAGAGCCGCCATTTAAGGAGAAATATATGAAAGTACACCACCTTCAGCTCGGACCACTCCGCGCTAACTGCTATATAGTTGAAACAGCTCCGGGCAGATGCGTTGCCGTCGATATCGGCGGCGACAGCCGTCTCCTTCTGGAATTCCTGAAAATGAAAAAGCTCCGCCTGTCAAAAATACTCCTGACCCACGGCCATTTTGACCATATCGGAGGCGCCGAGGAGGTTCATCAGGCCACGGGAGCAGAGATATACATTCATGAGCTGGACGCTCATATGCTCTCCAGCGAGACTCATTCCCTTGCAAGCAATATGTCTTTCGTGAAGTTCGTTCCCATAACCGACTGGACCTGCGTTTACGGAGACTGCTATATCAACGACGGCGAATGCTCCTTCCGCGTAATGAGCACTCCCGGACATACCCGCGGAAGCGTCTGCTATATCTGCGAGGACGTGATATTCTCGGGCGATACCCTTTTCTGCTGCTCGGTGGGAAGAACAGATTTCCCTCACAGCAGCGCCGCAGCCCTTAACTTCTCCCTCAGCAAGCTCTACAGCCTCGAGGGCGACTATAAGATATACCCGGGTCACAACGAGTCCACCACACTGGATTACGAACGCGAAGCAAATCCGTATATGAAACAGTTCAGAGGAAAAAATGACTGATAATAATTACAAAATGCCGATTGTTATGATCGGCCATTCTTTTAAATACGAGACGGAGGCTACCCTGAAGCTGTTTTTCAGCACGGCAAGGTTCAGCTTCTCATCGGACAAGGCCGACGCCGCAGGCGACAACTATGTATACACCGAGGTCACAGAGGACAACAGGGTCACCGTAAGGGTATGCCTCGGCGGAGATGTGGAGGAGAGAACTGCCGTACTCCCCTGTACTGCCGAAAAAAAGGGCACCGAGTATACCATATGCAGATGCCTTTTCAGTATAATGGTGAAGAAAACAGGCGTGACTCCGCCATGGGGACTGCTTACGGGCATACGTCCCGTCAAGAAGGTCATAGACCTTATACGTCAGGGCTGCTCCGAGGAGGAGATATATTCACAGCTGGGCGAAAGATATCTGGTATCGTCAAAAAAGCTGAAGCTGGCCTATGATACGGCAGTAAATCAGCTTCCCATACTCGACAGGATAGACAGCTCCGCAGTGAGCCTCTATGTTTCTATCCCCTTCTGCCCCACAAGGTGCAGCTACTGCTCCTTTGTATCCCATTCCATGGACTCTGCCATAAAGCTCATGCCCGAGTACATAGCGGCTCTGTGCCGTGAGCTGGAGATAGTGGGACGTATAGTCAGGGAAACAGGTACTAAAATAGATACCATATACTTCGGCGGCGGTACACCCACCTCAGTTTCAGCGGAGGAGCTGCGCACCATTATGGAGGCAGTGGAGAAGAATTTCGACCTTGACAAGGTAAGGGAGTACAGCGTTGAGGCCGGCCGTCCCGACACCATAACAGAGGAGAAGCTCCGCGTTATCAGGGAGCTGGGGGCTGGACGCATCTCCGTAAATCCCCAGACCCTCAACGACGATGTGCTGAAGGTCATAGGCAGACAGCACAGCGGCGAGGACGCTGTACGCGCCTTCGAGCTGGCAAGAAAGACAGGCTTTGACAATATCAACACCGACCTTATTGCAGGACTGCCCACCGAATCGGCAGAGAGCTTCCGCAATACACTTGACCGCATGATAGAGCTTGACCCCGAAAGCATTACCGTACATACCCTCACCATAAAGCGCTCCGCAAATCTCTTTGAGAAGGGCAGCGAAAACAGCTCCAATCCTGCGGCGGAAATGGTGGACTACAGTATCCCCGCCCTTATGTCCCACGGCTACCTGCCCTATTATATGTACCGCCAGAAGAATACCGTGGACAACCTTGAGAACGTGGGCTACGCCAAAAAGGGTTACGAAAGCTACTACAACATCTTCATCATGGATGAGACCCAGACCATACTGGGGGCAGGCTGCGCCGCTTCCACAAAGCTGGTTTACCCCGACGGCAGAATAAGCCGCATACATAACTATAAATTCCCCTATGAATACATCAGGAGCTTCGACAAGCTCATGGAAAAGAAAGAGGAGGTAACGGAATGCCTGAAAAAAATCAGGTCTGTACAGCCGAGATAACAGGTCTTACATCTGAGGGCAGCGGCGTCTGCCGCGTGGACGGAATGGCAGTTTTTGTCCCCGGGACCGCTGTGGGAGACGTTGCCGAGATAAAGATTGTAAAGGTGCTGAAAAGCTACGCCTTCGGTATAGCTCAGAGGATACTCACCCCCTCTCCCGACCGTATCACAGACAGCTGTCCCGTGTATAATAAATGCGGAGGCTGCCTGCTCAGACATATCACCTATGAGGCGGAATGCCGCACAAAGGAGGGCATAGTCCGCGACGCGTTCGAGCGCATAGGCGGTCTCACCCCCGAATATGACGCTTTTATGGGAGCTGAGTCCACAGAGCGCTACCGCAACAAGGCACAGTATCCCCTTGCAGTGCAGAACGGCAAGGCTGTCTGCGGTTTTTACGCTCCGCGGAGCCACAGAGTGATCCCCGTTGCGGACTGCGCTTTGCAGCCCGGAATATTCAGTGATATTATCAGCAGTATCCTTGAATACATCAACGATAAGAAGCTCACGGTCTACGACGAGACTTCAAATACAGGCATTATCCGCCATATATACCTCCGCAGAGGCGCTCACTCGGGTGAGATAATGGTCTGTCTGGTAGTGCGCAAGGATATTTCGAGACAGCTTTCTGCGCTGTGCAGGAGCCTCACCGAAAAATATACCGACATAAAGAGCATTGTCATGAATATAAACCCCTCAAAAACCAACGTTATCCTGGGAGATAACTGCGTTACTCTGTGGGGGAGCGATACCATATCCGATACCATGTGCGGCAATACCGTGGAGATATCTCCCCTTTCCTTCTATCAGGTCAATACCGTTCAGGCAGAGAGGCTTTACGCAAAAGCCCTGGAATACGCAGCTCCCAAGGGCAGCGAGACCATTGCCGACCTGTACTGCGGCGCAGGTACTATCGGCCTTTCAATGGCGGCAAGGGCTGCTAAGATAGTTGGCGTAGAGGTCATACCCCAGGCAGTTGAGAACGCAAAAGAAAACGCCCTGCGCAACGGTATAACCAATGCGGAGTTCCACTGCGGCGACGCAGGCGAGGTTTTCGGAAGGCTCCGCCGCCAGGGCTGCAAGCCCGATATCATTGTCATTGACCCGCCGCGTAAGGGCTGCTCACAGGAGACTGTGGAGGTGATCGCCGATGCCGCTCCTGAGAAGATAGTCATGATATCCTGCAATCCGTCCACCGCCGCAAGAGACGCCAAGCTCCTCTCGGAAAGAGGCTACAGCGTGGATAAGGTCTGCGGAGTAGACCTGTTCCCGCGTACAGGACACGTTGAGTGCGTGGTTCTGATGACAAAAAAGGAATAAAATGGCCAATTTTATAACAGGAAGCAGGATCGTTCTAAGTATATTACTGTTTTTCTGCACTCCGTTTTCACCTGCTTTTTATGCTCTATACATAACCGCCGGTCTTACTGATATGATCGACGGTACAGTGGCAAGGAAAACTGATACCGTCAGTGAATTCGGAGCTAAGCTTGATACGTTCGCAGATATAGTATTCACTGCAGTTTGTATTATCAGATTACTTCCTCTGATAGAAATGCCCATCTGGATATATCTTTGGATCGCCTGCATTGTATTTATCAAGCTTACCAACGTATTTATCAACTATATCAGGCTAAAGAAGCTCGCCTCAGTCCACTCTGTTATAAACAAGATCGCAGGAGCAGTATTATTCTTTTTCCCGCTTAGTTATAGCTTGTTAGATACCACTCGATTCGCAGCAGCTATATGCGTTATCACAACTTTGGCAGCATTACACGAAAGTAATTCTGTTTTGCGCCATAACTCTTAATATGTAAATGTAACGCACCACCTGCTTACGGTGAGCCAAGGCTGAAGAACTGCCGGAAAAAGTATATTGCAATAACAGCTTCTATCACTTGCAAATCATCGTTATATATGTTATAATTATAAAAAGCTTTCCGGCACACCGTGCATTTACAATAAAGAAAAGAGGAAAAACTATGTCAAAGACACATATTGAAAACGTAAAATGTCCCAAATGTCAGGCCGTATCCGAAATGACTATCTGGGAATTCATAGACACTTCAAACGATCCGCAGATGAAGGCACAGGTCAGAAACGGCGACGCCTTCAGATTCCACTGCAAGAGCTGCGGAAACGCTCCTCTCATCTTCTACCCCACAATTTACCATCAAGTAAACGAAAAGTACCTTATCAGCTATGTTCCGGGAGATCCCTCGTCTGCCGAGACCTATATGAAGGACATAAACAAGGATAACGAAAGCGGCTATGACTTCGATAACGGCTACACCAAGCGCGTGGTATCGGATATGAACCAGCTCCGCGAAAAGCTGGTCATTCTGGACGAGGGGCTGGACGACCGTATCATCGAGCTCATGAAGCTTTTCATAATCGCCGATATCCAGAACTCCCAGAACGAGCTGAGGATCACGGAGATATACTTCAATAAGGACAAGGAGGGCGAGCGCAGCTTCTCCATAAGGTTCGACAATGACAAGTGGGGCGGCACAGCCTTTTCGCAGGAAAACTACGATCAGGTCGCCAAGACCTTCAGGAAGTCCCTTCTCGTTGACGATGAAGTTATAATCGACACAGAATGGGCAGTTGAGATGCTCAACAAGAATATGTAAAAACATAGCGGACAGCTTAGCTGTCCGCTTTTCTTATTTCAGATATTCGCCCCACTTTTTCTGTGCGGCTTCCATTAGTTCTTCTATCTCCTCACGATTATCGTTCAGCACCTGTTTTGCGTGTTCGTCATTGTCGTGGACCTTATATCCGCTCGGATCAAATTCAATTGAGTCCGTCACAGGTATCTCCAAGTATTCCGAGTTGGTTTTTATGGCGACAGCATACTTGGTATCTCCTGTTACCCTCGGAATAACTGTGAGTACAGAGACGTTTTCCTCCTTGCCTGCCATTTCCTTCCAGACATACAGCTTTCCGTCAAAGAACGACAGATAATGAGGTTCTATCACATTATAATAATATCCCCCTTCATATACCTGATAAAGGTCTCCATTATATTCGCCCATATCAGCTGAGAATTCCTTATACGGAAAGAACTTCAGCTTCAGCCATGCAACATTTAAAGCTGCAAAAGCCGCAAATATAAATATAAGCGCTCTCCTGTAAAACTTTCCTCTTTTTACCTTCCGCCCCACCTTTTTAAAGGTCTCGGCCTCATCGGGAACAGCCTTTTTTTCGGGCTCGGGCAGCGTCATAGTCTCGCAGAGCTGACGGCAGTCCTCACAGCCGCGGATATGCTCCTCAACAAGACTTCTGGTCTCCTCGCTGCATATATCCTCCTTATAGAGAGGCAGCAGGTCAACTATAACATTACACGGCAAATCATGTCTATTCATAAAAGTCCCTCCTTTTTCAGAAGCTGCAAAAGCTTCTGCCTGGCGCGGTAGTAGGTCACTCCTGCCCAGTTCTCGCTCTTGCCGAAAACCTTTCCTATATCGGCAAATTTAAGCTCCGCGAAAACTCTCAGGGTGAATACCTCGCGGTACGGTTCGTCAAGCTCGTGAAGGAGATGATGTATACGCAGGGCTGTTTCCTTATCGGAAATGCAGGCTTCAATGCTCTCATGGGATACAGCTTCCGAGGCAGCGTCAAGAGAACTGTTTCTGCTCTCGGCTCTTTTCAGGTGATCGAACCACAGATTTTTTGCGATAGTATACAGCCAGGTCTTTACCGAGCAGTCTCCCTTGAAGCTCTCGGCGCTTGTCATAGCCCTCAGCATGGTATCCTGGAGAATATCCTTTGCAAGCTGCTCATTGCCGCACATTCTCAGGATAAAGGAATAAAGGTCGGAGCTGTATCTCTCGTATATCTCATGGAATTCCCGCTTCATCATCTCACCTCCTTCACTTATATAGACGAGCGACTTCGGGTTTTATTACAATAATTTTTGTATAATGCAAGACGGGGCGGATATTATCCGCCCCTGAACCTTTTTATTTGTATCTGCTTGATATCGAAAACTCAGTCCCCTGCTCAGCCATTAGCCAGTTCCCGGAATTCTTCCTCGGTTATTATTGGCACGTCAAGCTCCTTGGCGGTCTTGTTCTTGGTGGAGTTAGAGGTGTTGTCGTTGTTGATAAGGTAGTCCGTCTTTGAGGACACCGAGTTTGCAGCCTTACCGCCGTTCTGCTCGATATATGCCTGGAGCTCCTTGCGGTTCTTCCAGATATGGACAGAGCCTGTGATAACAAAGGTCTTGCCTGCTATAGGCGACCCGCTGTTCACAGCGGCGGCCTCCTCTATATCCAGCTCCTCCAGAAGGGCACGGTACTCCGCTCGCTTTTTCTCGTCGGCAAAGAAGCTGACATATTCGTTTGCCATTACCTCGCCTATGGTATCTATAGCCGTGAGCTCCTCCACCGTAAGCTGCTCAAGCTTCTCAGCGGAAGGATACTGCCCGCATATGAGCCTTGAAGCCTGCCTGCCGATCTGGGGTATACCCATAGCATAGAGAACGCGGCTAAGCTCCGTTTTTCTTGAAGCCTCAACTGCGTCCGCCAGCTTCTGATATGACTTCTCGCCGAAGCCGTCAAGCACAACGATCCTGAACTTGTAGTCATCAAGATGGTAGAAATCGCGGAACTCGCGTACAAAGCCCTCGGAGACCAGAGTCTCTATGGTAGCCGTTGACATACCCACGATATTCATGGCGTCGCGCTGGACGAAATGCTCGAATTTGCCGATATGCTTGGCTGCGCAGTCCTGATTTGTACATACGAGAGTCTCGACGTCCTCGTCTGAGGTGCGTATCTCCGTATTCCCGCCGCAGACAGGACAGACCGCAGGTATCTCAAGACTTCCCGAAGCCGTCTTGTTTTCAAGCACCTGCGGGATTATCATATTCGCCTTGAAGATAGTCAGAGTGTCACCTATGCCCAGGCGAAGCTGCTTCACTATGCTGAGATTGTGTACGGAAGCGCGTGATACGGTAGTACCCTCCAGCTCCACGGGATCGAATATGGCAACAGGATTGAGAAGTCCCGTGCGGCTTGCGGACCACTCCACCTCACGGAGTATGGTGTCGGCAGTCTCGTCACGCCATTTGAAAGCGATACCGTTTCTGGGTGCGTGAGAGGTCTCGCCCAGGCTGAGGCCGTAGGCAACATCGTCCAGCATGAGCACAAGGCCGTCCGAGGGGAACTCGTTCTCGGCAACAGCCTTCTCGAAGTCCGCCACAGCTCCCTCCACGGCATCGGAAGTTACCGTTACGCCGTAGACCCGCTGAAAGCCCTGCTGCTCCAGCCAGTCAAGACGGGCGGAGAAGGAGTTTTCCTCGTAGCCGTCAGCAGACACCAGATTGAATGCAAAGAAGTTGATATTTCTCTCAGCAGTAACACGGGAATCCAGATTACGCACCGTTCCCACGCAGAGATTGCGCGGATTCTTGTACTTGGAGCCGTCCTCTATCTCGGCATTTACCCTTTCAAAGTCCTTGTACTTCATGAGGGATTCTCCGCGGACCACCAGATGTCCCGTAAATGGTATACGGGCAGGTATACCGATGATATGCCTTGCATTTGCGGTGATATCCTCGCCCACCTCGCCGTTTCCGCGGGTGACTGCCTGGGTCAGAGTGCCGCCGTCATAGGTCAGTACCAGTGTAAGACCGTCCAGCTTCCAGCTGAGAAAGCCCTTGTTGGTGCCGAGCCAGCTTTTCAGCTCCTCAACGCTCTTGGTCTTGTCAAGGGACAGCATCTTTGTTGTATGCCTTATCTTCTGAAGTCCAGATGACACCTCATAGCCCACCTGCTGGGTACGGCTGTTGCTGAGTGTGACTCCCGTCTTTTTTTCGAGAGCCTCAAGCTCGTCGTAGAGCTCGTCGTACTGCTTGTCGGACATTATCTCAACGCCCGTGTTGTAGTAAGCGTCGGAGGCCTTTGCAAGAAGCTCATTGAGCTCCTTCATTCTGTTTATATCATTATTGGCCATAGCTGATTTCTCCTTATTGAAATGTATTATTATTATACCATATCTGAACAGAAAAAGCCATACCAAAAGATAAAAAGAGTTATGACTGCGGATATTGACGAAATCAGGGGAAACTGGTATAATTGTTTTAAGCCGTCAGCCTTTAGTTTTTTTCACTATTGGATTCATAAGATAAATCGGGATTTACAGGAGGATTTAATATGGAAAATTTCGAGTATAAAGTGGTCGTGTATGATACAAAAGGTTTTTGGGGTGGAAACGTTGAGGCAAATCAGCTTGAAAGCAAGCTCAATCTTCTTGGCTGTGACGGATGGGAGTTAGTTAGTTGTACTTCTACAAACCAAAGTTATGGTTCATCCAAAAGCATAGTCTGTATATTCAAGCGAAAGAAGAATGTATAAATTCTGATATATCTCAGCAGTTAATAACTTTCAACTCATGGAACGCCGAGGACGGCATTCCATACAAAAAGGAAAATAAAAATGTCAAACATAATCGAAATAAACAATAACATCACCGATGTGCTGCAAATATTCGCACTACTGTCCGAGCCTCAGCTGCTACACTATTTTGAGCCGCAGCCGGGACTCTTCATCGCGGAAAGTCCAAAAGTGATCGAACGCGCCCTCAATGCAGGCTATGAGCCCTATGCTCTCCTTATGGAGCGCCGTGACGTTGACGGACAGATGAAGGAGCTTATCCCCCGCTGCGGCGAAGCTCCCGTGTACATCGCAGACTTCGACGCCATAACCGAGATAACGGGCTTCAAGCTCATACGCGGAGCACTATGCGCTTTCAGACGCGCTCCCCTGCCCCCGGCTGAGGAGCTGTGCAGGGAAGCAAAACGTGTGGCCGTCCTTGAAAACGTGGTCAATCCCACCAATATAGGAGCAATAATCCGCTCCGCAGCCGCTCTCGGCATGGACGCCGTGCTGCTTACGCCTTCATGCTGCGATCCGCTGTACCGACGCTCGTCACGGGTGAGCATGGGCACGGTGTTCCAGATACCCTGGACCTACCTTTCAAGTGATACCGACTATCCGCAGCAGCTTCGTGATATGGGCTTCATCACAGCCGCTATGGCACTCACAGACGACTCTGTGAGCATTGACGCTCCGCAGCTGAAGCAGGTGGAAAGGCTGGCCATAGTCCTTGGTACCGAGGGCGAAGGACTTGCTGAAAAGACCATCGCCGCCTGCGATCACACCGTAAAGATACCCATGTATCACGGTGTAGATTCTCTCAACGTTGCTGCCGCAAGCGCAGTTGCCTTCTGGCAGCTCAGGAAATAATATCCATAGGGGTATGGATATATAATGATATGGAGGATAATATATGAAACTTTACTTTAAACAGCAGCCCTTTTCGTTCAGACAGCGCACCGCTGTATACGATCAGTTCGGGAACGTTTTATTCAACGCCGTGGGAGAGATATCCCTGGCACGCAAAATGCACGTCTATGACCGCGTGGGCAATGAGGTGGCCTATGTGGAGAAGAAGCTCCTGCACCTGCTGCCCCGTTTTTCCATATATATCGGCGGACAGTATGTTACGGACATCGTAAAGGAATTCACACTTTTCAAGCCCAGCTATCTGTTCGAGCGGATCGGCTGGAGCGTCAGCGGAGAGTTCCTCTCCCACGATTACACCATAAAACGCGGCAATATGCCCATTGCATATATCCACAAGCAGTGGATGACATGGGGAGACAGCTTTGAGATAGACATTGCAGAGGGACAGGATATAGTCATGGTGCTGGCTGCCGTCATCGCCATTGACTGCGTTATGGACTCAAATAATTCAAGCAGCTCAAACTGAAAGGAGTATTATTATGAGGAAATACAAATGGGGCGTTATCGGAACAGGAAAGATCGCCCATACCTTTGCCGTCGCGCTCAGGCACTGCGAAAATGCGGAGCTCACAGCCGTTGCATCAAGAACAGCGGAAAAGGCCAAAGACTTTGCAGGGAAATACGGCTTTGAGAGCTTTTACGGAAGCTACAGGGAATTTGCGGAAAACAGCGACGCCGAGGTAGTATACATAGCAACTCCCATGGCCTCACATTTTGAGGACGCATGGCTCTGCCTTGAAAACGGAAAGAACGTGCTCTGTGAGAAGTCGCTGACTCTCAACACCGCTCAGACCGAAAAGCTCCTTGCATTTGCAAAGGAAAAAGGCCTTTTCTTCATGGAGGCCATGTGGATGAAGTGCCGTCCCGTATACCGCAGAATGAAGGAATGGATAGCCTCCGGAGCTATCGGCGGTATAGAATACATAAAGGCGGATTTCAGCAATTTTATCCCCTATGACGACAAGGACAGGCTTTTCCGCGCCGACTGCGGAGGCGGCTGTCTCCTTGATCTGGGTATTTACCCCATAACCCTCACTCACGATCTGCTGGGAGCTCCCGATGAGATAATAAGCTCCGCTCACATGATGAACGGCATAGACATGAGCAACACCATTCTTTTCCGCTACAGCAGCGGAGCATTCTCCTCTATGGATAACGGCTTCGAGATACAGCTCCGCAATAACGCCATTATATCGGGTACAAAGGGCTTTATCACTCTCGGCGACTGGTTCCACTGTACACAGGAGGGAGTCCTCTTTGACCGCGAAGGCAGAGAGGTGGAGCGCTTTGAGTTCAAGGACGAGATAAACGGCTATGAGTACGAGGTGGACGAGGTACACCGCTGCCTTGAAGCAGGCCTTACGGAAAGTCCTCTTGTCCCCCACAGTGATACCGTGGCAGTCATGAAGCTCATGGATCGGTGCAGGGAGCAGTGGGGCATGAGATTCCCCAATGAATAAAACAAAAAGGAGCACAGTGTGCTCCTTTTATTTTTGCATTATTACTTTGTGCCGAAGATACGGTCTCCTGCGTCGCCGACGCCGGGAACGATATACTTGTCCTCGTTGAGCTTCTCGTCCATGACGCCTGCGTATATCTCAACGTCGGGGTGTGCTGTCTGAACAGCCTCAACGCCCTCGGGAGAGCATATGATACACATGAACTTGATATGCTTAACGCCCAGATTCTTCAGCTCTGTAATGGCAGCTACTGCGGAATTGCCCGTAGCAAGCATAGGATCAACGATGATCGCGTCACGCTCGTGGATATCATCAGGCATCTTTGCGTAATACTTTACAGGCTCCTTGGTGACAGGATCGCGGAAAAGACCGATGTGTCCTATCTTGGCAGCAGGAACAAGTGTGGTAACGCCCTCTACCATTCCGAGGCCAGCACGGAGTATGGGGATAAAGGCAAGCTTTCTGCCTGAGATTATCTTTGTCTTTGCAACGGCAAGAGGAGTCTCAAGCTCTATCTCCTTCAGGGGAAGGTCTCTGGTAGCCTCATAGCAGATGAACATAGCTATCTCCGATACCAGCTCACGGAACTCCTTTGTACCTGTGTTCTTGTCTCTGAGCAGCGATATCTTGTGCTGTACAAGAGGATGATCTATAATGTGTAATTCAGCCATAGTAATTTACTCCCTTCACTGATTGTTTTCTATTGCTGTTATAAGGTCGATACGTCTCTGATGACGTCCGCCCTCGAATTCTGTAGTAAGGAATATCTCCGCAAGCTCGCAGGCAAGACCGCAGCCGAGAGTCCTTGCGCCCATGCACATAACGTTTGAGTTATTGTGCAGACGTGTGAACTTGGTAGAGAAGGAATCGGAGCAGAGCGCAGCCCTTATTCCCTTGATCTTGTTTGCGGCTATGGACATTCCTATGCCCGTACCGCAGATAAGGATACCCTTTTCACAGTTCCCCGCAAGTATCTCATGACAGAGCTTTTCAGCAATGTCGGGATAATCGCAGGGCTCACCGTCAGTACCCATATCCATGAACTCAAAGCCCTGTACCGACAGCGCCCCGATAATAGCCTTTTTCATTTCCACGCCGGCGTGGTCACAGCCTATAGCGATCATAATAACATCTCCTATCTGATTAATACGGTCATTTATTGTTTTTGTCCTCTAAGTCCTTTTCGGCCTTTACCTTCTGGAGGTAAGAGACCTCAAGCTCCCCGGGAGGGATAAGCTTCCTTGAAACGCCTGCCAGACACACGCCTGCGGCGTTCTGAAGTCTGCCCTGTGGCGGAGCAATAACAAAGGACGGAGAGCAGTATGCGTTATAGAAGTCCGCAGCACCGTCGCCGCAGAGCATAGCCTCTCCAACATTGAGTGCAAGATATTCTGCCAGCTCGTCACGGGAGATTATCTGCTCGTCGGTTATCTGCTCCACACAGAAGCCGTCGCTCCTGTATGTGCAGGTATACACCAGCTCTCCCCTTGCCTTCATAATGGCGCATATATTGCCCTTATACGCAAGGTTGTTGCAGGCAAGTCCCAGCAGTGTGGATACGCCGCAGCATTTTACATTAAGGCCGAAGCTCAGCGCCTTCACAGCCGCAACTCCGATACGCAGACCCGTATATGAGCCGGGGCCGTTGGCAACGGCGATACCGCCCAGGTCGGAAAGCTCCTTTCCTGCCTGTGCCATAACGTCCTTGACCATGGGCATTATGACCTGAGAGTGAGTTTTCTGAGTATACACCGTGCTCTGCGCAAGGAACAGCTCACTGTCAGAGTCAAAAAGCGCTGCGGAAGCTGTCTTTCCCGATGTATCAATCCCAAGTAGCAGCAAATCTTCCACCGTCCTCGATAATTATTTCCCTGTCATTCTCTCCCAGGCTGTTAATGGTGATGTAAACAGTGTCCTTCGGGAGGAATCCCGCGATATTCTCAGACCACTCCACTGCCGCCACGTTCTCCTCAAAGGGGTAATCATAGAAGCCAGTAGACTCTAAGTCCTCCTCGGAGCTTATGCGGTACATATCGAAATGATACAGAGTGATCCTCTCGCCGCGGTACTCGTTTACCAGCGCAAAGGTGGGAGATGTAACGCTGTCTCCCAGTCCCATGCCGATGGCAAGGCCGCGGGTAAAGGTAGTCTTTCCTGCGCCGAGTCCGCCTTTATAAGCTATCATGTCTCCCGGCCCGAGCATACCGCCCAGCTTCTGAGCTGCGGCGATAGTCTCCTGTGGAGAATGAGTGATTATCTTCATATTCTCTCAGTCCGATCAGAAAAGTCCTGTGATGCTGCCGTCGTCCTTGCAGTCGATATTGAGAGCAGCAGGAGCCTTGGGCAGTCCCGGCATAGTCAGGATATCGCCTGTGTAGATGACAACGAATCCGGCACCTGATGACAGTCTTGCGTCACGGACAGTTATCTTGAAGTTCTTGGGCTTTCCGAGAAGATTGGGATTATCTGAAAGTGAATACTGAGTCTTTGCAACACATATTGGCAGATCCCAGAAGCCGATGCTCTCGATCTCCTTGATAGCCTTCTCGGCCTGCGGAGTAAATGTCACGCCGTCAGCGCGGTAGATCTCCTTGGCTATCCTCTCCACCTTGTCCTTTATGGTAGTCTCTGTGTCATAAATGGGCTTGAAATCGTTTCCGCTAACAAGGTCGATGGTCTCGCATACCTTCTGTGCCAGATCCTTTCCGCCTTCGCCGCCCTTTGCGAAGACCTCGCACATGGATACCTCAACGCCCATATCAGCGCAGAAATCCTGTACGAACTTTACTTCCTCGTCTGTATCCGTAGCAAAGCGGTTTATTGCCACAACAACAGGCACATGGAACTTGTGGAGGTTCTCGATATGAGTTCTCAGGTTCTCGATACCCTTTTCCAGAGCCCACATATTCTCCTTGGCAAGGTCGTTCTTCTGAACTCCGCCGTTGTATTTGAGAGCCTTTATTGTAGCTACCAGCACCACGCATGAGGGCGCAAGTCCGCTGATACGGCACTTGATGTCCATGAACTTCTCAGCGCCAAGATCGGAGCCGAATCCGGCCTCCGTAACAACATAGTCGCCAAGCTTGAGAGCAAGCTTTGTAGCTCTGAGTGAATTGCAGCCGTGAGCGATATTCGCAAAGGGACCGCCGTGTATGAATGCGGGAGTATTCTCAAGAGTCTGGACCAGATTGGGCTTGAGAGCGTCCCTGAGAAGCGCAGTCATAGCTCCTGTACAGCCCAGATCCTTAGCAAAGACAGGCTCGCCGCTGAGGTTATAGGCAACAAGTATATTTCCCAGTCTCTCCTTCAGATCGGCAATATCCGAAGCAAGGCAGAGTATAGCCATTACCTCTGAGGCAACTGTGATATTGAAACCGTCCTCACGGGGAACGCCGTTGGCTCTTCCGCCGAGGCCGATGAGGATATTTCTCAGCGCACGGTCATTCATATCCATACAGCGCTTGAAAAGGATCCTGCGCTGGTCTATCTGAAGCTCGTTTCCCTGCTGGAGATGATTGTCTATCATAGCGCAGAGAAGGTTGTTTGCAGCTGTTATAGCGTGCATATCACCTGTAAAGTGAAGGTTGATGTCCTCCATGGGGACTACCTGAGCGTATCCGCCGCCTGCTGCGCCGCCCTTCATACCGAAAACAGGGCCAAGAGAGGGCTCGCGGAGAGCCAGCACTGTCTTTTTGCCTATCCTGCGCATAGCGTCCGAAAGTCCGACGCTTATTGTGGTCTTACCCTCGCCGGCGGGAGTGGGATTGATGGCGGTCACGAGTATGAGCTTGCCGTTTTCCCTGTCTGCAAGCTTTTCATAGAGAGCCTCGGACATCTTTGCCTTATAGTGGCCGTAGGGCTCGATGTCCTCACTGCCGATGCCGAGCTCCGCAGCGATCTCGGTTATATGCTTCATATCGGCACTCTGAGCGATTTCGATATCAGATAACATAAATAATATCCTCCGTGTCGTTGTAATAGTAATTTTATTATACCACGTTTTTTCAGCAAATGCAAGGTCTGGCGAAATATTATTCCCCTCATAACACAAAGAGGACTGTACCCGAAGGTACAGCCCTCAAAGATTTAAGAAAGAAAAATGTGATAACATTAAGAAAACATCAGCCCTTGACGCCGCCGAGCGCAACACCTTCGATAATGTACTTGGACAGTATGAAGTATGCGATCAATATTGGCACTACCGTCAAGAACAGACCCAGATAAACGGAACCATACTCGGTCCTGTACGCGTCACCGTTTAGCAGGCTTACCATCTGCGGCATTGTGTACTTCTCCATATCTGTAATGAGGATCTGGGGCATAAACAGCTGGTTCCAGCTCATTACGAACGAGAAGATAGCCTGGGTAGCCATCGCTGGCTTCATCATAGGAAGCACTATCTGGTTGAAGATCCTGAATTCGCCTGCACCGTCGATTCTCGCCGACTGAAGAATTTCCATCGGGAGTGAAGG
Organism: uncultured Ruminococcus sp.; assembly: GCF_947301925.1. GTDB lineage: Bacteria > Bacillota > Clostridia > Oscillospirales > Ruminococcaceae > Ruminococcus. The sequence continues at coordinate 211,225 of NZ_CAMYUE010000003.1, read as the reverse complement.
AATCATGTATTGCCTCATGAAGAATACAGTTGCGGGTGCTGCGATTGCAGGGAGTATAAGAGGAAGGTAGTTATTGGTCCAATGGATCTTATACATAAACTGATAGAAACCGATACTTGTTACCTGAGCAGGTATCATAAGAACCGCCATGATAACTGTAAAGAACGGCTTTCTCAGTTTCCAGTCATACGCAACGAGTGCGAATGCTGTCATTGTTGAGAAATAAACATTACAAGCTGTCGAACCAACAGATATGATCAGAGAGTGTCTGAAACCTGCGAATGGATCGAAGCCTCGTCCCATAAGAACATTCCAGTTTGCTTTTAAATTGGAACCGGGAATGAATGAAATTGCGTGGCTCTGGATTTCACCTGTGCTTCTGGTAGAGTTCACGATCATGATAACGAACGGAAATAAACTCAGAATGGTGAGCAATAAACAAAATGTGTACGCAATGATCTTAAAAGCATAAGTTGATGCTTTTTTATTCACCACTGCCATTGATCTGCTCCTCCCTTCGCAACGCGTTTAGCTTCTTTCTTGGCTTTCTTGAGCTCCTTATCGAGCTTGATCTGATCTTTATCACGCATTACAAAGAATAGTACTGCGGAGCATAGAGCAATGATTACCCACATGACCATACTTGCGGCCGCTGCCTTGTTGTATAGGTAGCTTCCCGCGAAAGCCTGATTGTAAATATACACACTCGTTGTGAGAGTAGCTCTGTCGGGTCCTCCATTAAGGAAGAGGAAAGGAATATCGAACATATTCAGACCGCCGACAAGGCTGGTGATGAGTGTATACAGTAAAACTGTTTTCAGATTAGGTATCGTAATACGGAAGAAGGTCTGAACACCGTTCGCTCCGTCGATCTCTGCCGCTTCATAGATATCTGGGCTTATTCCGAGTACACCCGAGATAAGCACGATCATTGTATTTCCGTACCATGTCCAGAACTGTATAAACGCAACGATAAGACGTGCTGCAGTTTTGTTTGTGGCGAAATAGTAAGATGAATCCCTGAGTCCTGTTGATACGAGCAGATCGTTCACAGGGCCGGTCGGATAACTGAAAAGTGCCTTGAACAGGATCGCAACTGTTGCAGCCGTAATGATGTTCGGCATATAGAAAACGACCTTAAAGAAGCCTTTACATCTGATCTCATTGCTGTGTGATGTGAACCACGCAGTAAGCAGAAGAGCTATTGTTATCTGGGGGAAGAAGTTCATCACCCAGATTCCTATAGTATTCTTCAGTGAGAGCCTAAAGGAATCATTCTCTAATACAGACTTGAAGATTTCAAACGGGTGGTCGAGGAACTTATAGTTATCGGGACCCATTACGCCTCTGCAGTCCGTAAAACCGAGGGTAGCTGTATATATTGTAGGATACAGCGTAAATATCAAAAATGCAACAACAAAAGGAATACTGAAGAGATATCCGTATTTTGAATAACTAATACCCTTGAGCTTCGTTTTCAAAGCCGTTAGCCTCCTTTTTTTTAGAGGGCTGTACCGCAGATAACTGCGGTACAGCTCTTTTTTAGGAAAAATTCAATCAGGACTGAATGTCGAGAGTATCAGCAACTTCCTGCTTGAAATCCTTGATAGCGTCGTCTCTTGACTTGTTACCAGCTGTGTACTGACGAACCTGACCACGCCAGAGGCTATTGATCTTCTCATCGTGCTGAGTGAGGTTCTTACCGTTTGCAAACTGGTTAGCGGGAACGAATACGTCGAACATATTCTGTCCGCCGAGGAAGTCGAGTGAGCCATCAGACATAGCCATAACTGTACCTGAAGCTACGCAGTCCTTAGTACCGCCTTCGCCGTTGAGAGTACCGTTAGCCCACATGTACTGGAGACCATCCTGAGTACAGTCGAGTGTGATCCAGTCAATGATCTGTCCAACTGCATCCTTAACCTTTGAATCCTTGTTAGCGATGAGCCATGTACCGCCCCAGAAGAAGCCGATAGGAGGCTCACAAACTGCCCAGTCACCGTATGTGCCTTCGCCAACAGCTTCACCGCCGCAGTTAGCTGCGAGAGTGTAGTTGATGAGCCAAGCAGGTCCGAAGAATCCGAGAACTTCCTGATCGCCCTCGCCCTTCATATCAGCGAACCAAGCATCGCCCCAGTCCTCTGTGTCGTTGTGGTAGCCGTTGTCCTTGAGCTTCTTGGACAGGTCGAGGAATTCCTCACGCTTAGGATCGATGTAGAGCTTGTCACCGTCGAGCCAACCCTTGTCAGAGCTGTTCTCAACTGCGTGCCAGAGATCACCGTCGCCTGATACGATTCCGTAGCCCTTCTTCTTGAGCTCGTCAGCTGCCTCGAAGAACTTATCCCAGCTGCCTGAGCCGCCGCCGATCTTCTCGGAAACTGTTGCCGGATCGTCAGTGCCGAAAGCAGCCTTAGCAACTGAACGTCTGTAGATGAAAGCACCGCCTGTAGCCTGATATCCGAGACCTACAACGTCGCCGCTGGGGTTGGTTCCGATATCAACTGAGTACTGTGCAATGTCAGCAGCCTTGATCTCGTTGTCAACGTCGATTCCGAGATCCTTGTAAGGTGCAGCGTAGCTGGACATATCGCCCTGTGTATACTTCAGAACGAATGCAGCCTCAGCACAGAAGAAGTCGGGAGCGTCAGCGCCGCCGCCCTGGAGTGCCTTGTCGAGTGCAGGCTGGTAGTTACCGTCAGTTGTAGGAATGATTGTTTCCTTGATCTCATACTTAGCATCGAAGTCAGGGTGTGTAGCCATGAACTTCTTTACCATGCCGGGAACTTCATCTGTGAAAGTCCAGAGATTGATGACAGTCTTGCCGTCCTTTGTGGTTGTGCCCTCATCCTTCTTGCTACAACCTGTAGCTGCTACTGAAGAAGCGAGAAGAGCGATTGCTGAGATGACCGATAATGCTTTTTTCATTTTTCTTGACCTCCAATTATAAAAATTGTTTTTTTATCTTAACAGTCTTAAAGACTGAAAAGAACGTTGTTAACGATTGATTCCAGCATTTCCTGTCTGCCGCTTGAGAGTGAAGCTGTAACCTCGCCCTTTTCAAGAGCATACTTTTCCAGTGATGCGAAATCTGCCTTGCCTGCGATGATGTCAGCACCGATTCCTGTGTTCCATGAAGCATATCTGTCTGCTACGAACTGATCGATACGTCCGTCATCAATGAGTTTGAGTGCAGCTCTGAAGCCCAGTGCGAATGCATCCATACCGGCGATATAGCTGTAGAAGATATCCTCGGGAGTGAAGCTGCCTCTGCGTGCCTTAGCATCGAAGTTGAGACCGCCGTTTGTGAAGCCGCCGGCCTTGATGACCTCATACATACACATTGTTGTGTCGTAGATGTTTGTGGGGAACTGGTCTGTATCCCAACCAAGGAGAGTATCGCCCTGGTTAGCATCGATGGAACCAAACACGCCGTTGTCTCTTGCAACACGGAGCTCATGCTGGAATGTGTGCTGAGCAAGTGTAGCGTGGTTAGCCTCGATGTTCATCTTGAAGTCCTTGTCGAGGCCGTACTTTCTGAGGAATCCCAGAACTGTAGCGGTATCGAAGTCGTACTGATGCTTTGTAGGCTCCTTGGGCTTGGGCTCTATGTAGAAGTCGCCGTTGAAGCCGATTGAACGGCCGTACTCAACTGCCATCTTCATAAGACGAGCCATATTGTCAAGCTCAAGACCCATGTTTGTATTGAGAAGAGTCTCGTAACCCTCACGGCCTCCCCAGAATACATATCCGTTACCGCCGAGCTTTACTGTAGACTCAAGAGCCTTCTTGATCTGTGCTGCTGAGAAAGCGAATACATCAGCTGAAGGTGATGTACCGGCACCGTGCATGAATCTTGGGTGATCGAAGCACTTTGCCGTGCCCCAGAGGCACTTGAACTTGTCGCCCTGCTTCTCCTTGATGTAATCAGTGACAATGTCGAGCTGATCGTTGGTAGCCTTGAGGCTGCCGTACTCGGGAGAGAGGTCGCGGTCATGGAAGCAGTAGTAGTCGATAGAGAGCTTATCCATGATCTCGAATGCAGCATCGACCTTAGCCTTTGCTCTTGCAGCGGGATCAGTTTCGCCCCATGACTTGTCAGTGGTGCCGCAGCCGAACATATCTGTTCCGTCGCCGCCCATTGTGTGCCACCATGAGAGAGCAAACTTCAGATGCTCACGCATCGGCTTGCCGTTGATGATCTCATCGGGATTGTAGTACTTGAACGAGAGAGGATCAGTACTGTCTTTTCCCTTATACTGGATCTTTCCGATATTGCTGAAAAATTCCATTTTATCCTCCATTTATACATTTATTTTCAGAGATGTGCATTTTTTTCCTGTCAGCTTTTCGCTGAGCGGATCGGGCTGAGAGGTGCCTGCGTAGAGGGTGAACTCACTGCCTTCCTTTACCCACTCGCCCTTTTCGTTGACCGCCATGAAGGCTCTCTCGGGGATAGTGATCTGTACGACCTGACTCTCACCGGGCTCAAGTGCGACTCTCTTGAAGCCGCAGAGGCTGTGGTTGGGAACTGCGTTCTCCGAATAAGCTTTGATATAGAACTGCACTACGTCTTCCGTAGCACGGCTTCCCGTATTGGTGATCTTCACGGAAGCCACTCCGTCATTGACCGACAGCTCCGAACATTCTGTTTCGGAGTATGTAAGTCCGAATCCGAAGGGATAAAGGATATTGCCCTCGGAGTATCTGTATGTACGATCCTTCATGCTGTAATCCGAGAAATCGGGCAGCTTTGAAGCGTCCTCATAGAATGTAACGGGAAGCTTGCCGGAGGGTGATACCTTGCCGAAAAGTATATTCGCAAGAGCTCTTCCTCCCAGCTGACCGGGATACCACGCATGAATGAGTGCATCGCAGTCTGCTTCTACATTTATTGCACTGCCTGCTGCAGTGACTATGATGACGGGCTTGCCTTTAGCCATTACCGTCTTTACAAGCTTTCTCTGTGACTCGGGGAGTCTGAGGTCATTCTTGTCACCTGACGAGAATTCGTTTCCTGTATCTCCCTCTTCGCCTTCTATAGTAGCGTCAAGGCCTACGCAAAGAACAACGATATCCGAGTGCTCTGCGATTATCTCAGCCTCAGCCAGTCTGTCGTCGGGAAGTGCGAGAGCCATACATCTGTCCTTGTAAAGGTGACAGCCCTCGGAGTAGATGACTCTTCCGTCGAATGCCTCGCGGATACCGTTAAGGAAGGTCACATACTCATCGGCCTTGCCGTTGTAGTTGCCCTCAAGTGCGGGGATACTGTCGGCATTGGGACCGATGACTCCGATAGTCTTGTATTTGCCGTTCTCAAGCGGCAGGATACCGTTGTTTCTCAGCAGCACCATGCAGCGCTCCGAACATTCCAGCGAGAACTTCTTGTGCTCGTCGCAGGAAACGATATCATAATCAAGTCCGTCATATTCTGTGGACTTGTCGAACATTCCCAGTCTTACCCGTGTTCTCATCAGCTTTATACAGGAGCGTCTGAGATCCTCCTCGTTGATGAGACCTTCATTATAAGCGGCAAGAAGGTGAAGATATGTATTGCCGCAGTTAAGATCGCAGCCCTTCTTCAGTGCCAGAGCAGCCGATTCGGGAGCGGTCTTTGTAACACCGTGATTGGTGTGGAAATCTCTGATAGCCCAGCAGTCTGAAACGAAATGACCGTCGAACCCCCATTCCTCAAGCTTGTTCATGAGGAATGTATTTGCACAGGCAGGTTCACCGTTCACACGGTTGTACGCACCCATAACGCTCTCAACCTTGGCTTCCTTTACAAGAGCCTCGAAGGCGGCGATATAGGTCTCGGTCATATCCTTCATATTTGCCTTGGCGTCAAACTCATGTCTTATGGCCTCGGGACCGCTGTGTACAGCAAAATGCTTTGCACAGGCTGCAACTCTCAGCACCTTTCCCTCGCCCTGAAGTCCCTTGGTATAGGCAACGCCCAGACGTGTTGTCAGGAACGGATCCTCACCGTAGGTCTCCTGGCCTCTTCCCCATCTCGGATCGCGGAAAATATTGATATTCGGCGACCAGAGTGTAAGGCCTTTATATATGTCACGATCTTCGTGAGCGGAATATTCATTGTATTTTGCTCTTGCCTCAGTCGATGTGATCTCGCCTGCCTTGCGGACAGCCTCGTCATCGAACATAGCAGCCATTCCTATAGCCTGCGGGAACATTGTGGCTGTTCCTGCTCTTGCAGGTCCGTGCAGGCCCTCGCTCCACCAATTGTAAGCGGATATCCCCAGACGATCCACAGCAGGAGCGTCATATTTGAGCTGTTCAGCCTTTTCCTCGACGGAAAGCCTGTCCGTCAAGTCCTCAGCTCTCTCAAGTGCGGATAATGCTTCGTCCATGTACTTCTCCATAAGCATTTCCTTTCCTTTTTATATTTTACTTATAAACTCATCAATTACCTTTTCAGCGGACCAGTCCGTGGTGGAAAGCTCCCACTTTTCCTTTATGCAGGCTGTCTCGCCGGGCATATACTCTCTGAGCTCGCCCAGAAGCTCGCATTCAAGGAAAAGGTCGTTTGTATAGGTCTCGTAATTACAACAGAAATCTGGATACCTGACTTCCTTGTAGCCGTCGAAGCACATCCTGAATATATTTCTTCCGTTTATGTAAAGCACCTGTCTGCCCGTGGCATTGAATCCCACCTTGAAGGCTCGCTTCTCCTTGGGGTCCTGCTTCAGCAGAGCGTACTTATCAGCAAGTGTAAAGCGATGATCGTTTATTGCGGAGTAGCTCCACAGCGCCATCGTTCTGTTGGGGAGGAATCCCTTGTCGTCCCTGCACAGAGGGATCAGCTCCGTTCCGCCTGCCGCAAGTCCCGTAACGGACCAGGGAGCGAATTCCGAAGGTTTATCCGAGCAGTTGGTGATACGGTTCTCAATAGTGACCGATGTTTCATCGTCCATTGAGATAACAAGCTCGAACTGCTTGCCGAACTTCGTCTCGGGAGGCGTAAGCGTCAGCACGCCGCCGTCAAACAGAGCTTCTACCTTTGAATTGTCGGGGAGATAAGTCTCGGGCATCACCTCGGGGGCGCTCCAGATCCTGTGTCCGCCGTAGGCGTACCAGACTCCGTACCCGTTATTGATCTCATAGAAGTTTCTGTCGATGTCTTCAAAGAGAACGTTTTCGCCGTCAGTAAAACCGAAGAAAACTATCCTTGGCCCTACATCTATAGTGGCGATGAGCTTGATAATACCATTATCGAGGCAAAGACATTTTCCGTAGTTTTTGTAGTCGGTCTCATAGCACTTTACAGACATCACACATCACCTTTCGTTTGCTCTATTGCTATTATATACTACTTCGGCAATTTATACTAATCAAATATTGCGGCTGTTTATTCAAGAATTGCTAACATTGCACAAATTCTTCAAACCCACTTTACAAATACTATCATAATAGTGTATAATATATCCAGATATTACGGTGAAATATGAATATTGATATTTTTTTCACAACAATTTTTGGTTAAGGAGGCTAGTCATGATTAAAAATCTATCCGGCGATTACGAGACGGTAGAATACGAAAACCAACGTTTCGTAATGCTTTACGATAACGATCAGGTCGAAGAATACCCGACTCACTGGCACAACGCCGTAGAAGTCATCATTCCTCTGCACAACGGCTTCACTGTCACTTCAGGCGGTGTAGACTATCATTTAAACGAGAAGGAGATCATTATAATCCCTCCGGGAGAGCTCCACTCAATGCCCGCTCAGGAAGGCAGGCGCATAATCTTCCAGTGCGACAACAGCATAATCAGCGACGTTCCCGCTCTGGAGGCTCTGGTGCCCGTTTTCTCACAGGCCTTCCATATCACCCCCACAGTCAGCAAGGAGCTCTACATACTCTCACGCAAGAGCATACTTGATATATATTCGGAGTACTATTCACGCTCTACCCTTTCGGACGTCAGGATATATATATGTCTCATAAATATGCTCACAGCAGTCCGCGAGTATCAGCTGACCCAGGCTGCCGACGCCTTTACTGGAGATCCGTCCGGCAGGGACGACACAAGAAAGTTCAGTATGGTGATGAAGTACATCAACCAGAACTATATGTACGAGATACCGCTCGAAAAGATAGCCTCCATCGCTGGATACAGCAAATATCACTTCTCGCGCATATTCAAGAAATACAACAACGTCTCCTATATACAATATATAAACAGCAAGAGGATAAAGGCTGCCGAAAGGCTGCTCATAGACCCCAACCTTTCCGTGACCGAGGTGGCCATGCGTGCAGGCTTCGCAAGCCTCACCACCTTCAACCGTGCCTTCAAGAAGGCCAAGAACTGCACCCCCACAGAGTTCAAGACTCTGTACAAAATATCCGACAATACATAAATACAGCAGCTGCGCAAGGGAAGCTTACCCAAAGCGCAGCTGTTTTTTACAGAAAAACGGCGGTACATCTGTACCGCCGTTCCGCTTTATATTGGAGTATCAATTATTGCTTGTTGTATGTTACCCACTTATAGTATGCGTTAAGAGGAGTATTTCCGTTATAAGCCTTGAGCCAGTCATCAACTGTACGTCCGGGCCATGCATTCATCATGATCTTTCCTGCTGTCTGAGGAATGTTCTGAGTTGCGCGGTATACTTCCTTGCCGTCAACATACCATGCGATGTAGTTGGGCTGCCATTCAAAGCCGTATGTATGGAAGTCCTGTGAAGCGTCGAAGCCCAGGTTATACATATACTCGTGCTTGCCCTGTCCGTTGGTGTAGTAGTTGAACTGCACCTTTGTTGTGTCCTTGCCCAGTACCTCGATGTCGATCTCGTCCCAGGGATTATTATCTGACTCACCTGTGTAGGTGAAGAACGATGAAACAACGCCGTCATTCTTTATAGCCTTCATCTCGGTCTCATAGTAACCGTAGTGATAGAAGTTATTTGTACGGAACTCGCCGCCTGAATACTGGGGATTCCAGTTAGCGTTCTGATCATTTGTCCACTTCTGGTCAACGCTGAGGCGAAGAAGACCGTTCTCGATAACAGCATTCTTCTTGTACCACCAGCAATCGAAGGGCTGACCGTTTGTCCAGCCGTCTGATGCAAAGAAGTCGCCTGCGTTGCCTGTTGTGAAATCAGACACCATTGTAGCGTTCTTGTTCATGCGGCTTACCTGACCCTGATTGTTGTTCTGACCCTGATTGTTATTCTGTCCCTGGTTGGGATCCTGCCATGTGTTCTGTCCCTGATTGGGATTCTGCCATGTGTTCTGTCCCTGATTATTGTTCTGGCTGTTTGTAACGCCGTTCTTGTTGTATGTTACCCACTGATAATGTGCGGTAAGAGGAGTTCTTCCGTTGAAGGGCTTGAGCCAGTCGTCAACTGTGAGACCGGGCCATGCGTTCATCATGATCTTTCCTGCTGTCTGAGGAATGTTCTGAGTTGCGCGGTATACTTCCCTGCCGTCAACATACCATGCGATGTAGTTGGGCTGCCAGTCGAAGCCGTATGTATGATATGCCTCTGAAGCATCGAAGCCCAGACTGTGCATATACTCGTGCTTGCCCTGTCCGTTGGTGTAGTAGTTGAACTGTACCTGTGTAGTGTCCTTGCCGAGGATCTCGATGTCGATCTCGTCCCAGGGATTTTTATCTGACTCGCCTGTGTAGGTGAAGAACGAAGAAACAACGCCGTCGTTCTTTATAGCCTGCATAGAGCACTCATAGTAGCCGTAGTGATAGAAGTTGTTTGTACGGAACTCGCCGCCGGAATAACGAGGATTCCAGTCGTTGTTCTGATCGTTTGTCCACTTCTGGTCAACGCTGAGCTCGAGAGCGCCGTTTTTGATAACTGCATTTTTCTTATACCACCAGCAATCGAAGGGCTTGCCGTTTGTCCAGCCGTCTGATGCAAAGAAGTCGCCTGCGTTTCCTGTACGGAAATCGGATACCATGGTTGCATTAGCGTTCATGGGAGTGCCCTTGTCGGGGATACCTGAACTGCTGGGAGGTGTTGTGGTAGTAGTGGTTATAGGCTTGGGAGCTGTTGTGGTGGTAGTTGTAGTAGTAGGTCTCGTAGTAGTTGTTGTGGTAGTTGTATAAACGGGCTGAACACCCTGGAGATAGGACTCGGGAAGCGAAGGTATTATGTTGAGAAGCTTCTTCTGGATAGAAAGAGCGTCTGCACTGCTGAGACCCGAACCGTTCTCGTAAACGTCGCCGTTGAGAGCGCCCTGCTTTGTCAGGTGCTTGTCATATGTACCGTTGTAGCTGTACTTATTGGGATTGGCAAGATGCTGCATGATAAGTATAGCATCGCTGAGTTCAACATGGTTGTCAAGATTTGTGTCGCCCCACATTGTAACGCCCGAAGGTGTAGGACCTGTAGGAGGCTGTGTGGTGGGAGGCTGTGTTGTAGGTGCCTCTGTTGAGGGCTGAGACTGATTGATGCTCAGCAGAGGCTTTGTGCCCTTTACGCCTGCATAAGCGCCGTCGAGATAGAAGTCTGTGAGACTTTCGGGAGCCTCAACATAAAGTACCATGTTTGAAGCGCCTGTGGGGATAGTATAGGAAGAATTTGAAAGGTCTACCCACTGTCCCTTGGGAGCTGTGACAGTTTTTACCTCGTCATACTTCTCTGTACCAGAGGAATCTGTATACTGAAGTGTCAGCTTGAAATCAACCGATGACTCGGAATCCTGCATTACAGCAGTACCGAATGCAAATGTCTCGCCGGGTGCGAAAGGATTGCTGCTGAGGCTGATGGAAGCGCCGTTCCAGTTATCTGTACGACCTGATACAAGAACGCCCTTTGATCCGTCATAACCGCTTGAAGCAGCTACCTTGGCACCTCCGCGTCCTGTCCAGTCGCCTGCGCCGGACTCAAAGCTCTCCTTGAGGTAGTAGCCGTTTGCGTCAGCCTCTATGGGCTTCTCGGGCTCGGGCTCCTTGCCGAGAGTGATGGTATTCTTCTTTACGTCTGCCTGACCTGAGCTCTCCCAGCCTTCAACGTTGAATGCAACCTCGTACATAACGCCCATCTGGAGACCTGCGTTCTCCCACTGCTCAAAGTGTTTAGAAACGCTGATAGTACCGGACTGTCTGCGCGTCTGACGAACGCTGTAATACTGTACGAAGGGCTGGTTTCCGTCGATAGTATATGAGTTTCTGTTTTCCTTATAGATATAGTAGGTGCTGCCGTCCAGATTGAACTGATTGATAACATTTCCCTGTCCCGGCTGTCCGTTTGGAGGACACCAGTTTGCCCAGTCCTCTACGATGTAGTACTCTACCAGAGGACTTCTTGTCCAGCCGTAGATACACAGACGCGAGTTACCTGAACTGCTTGATGACCAGCTTACGTCGAAGTCGCAGGTGATACCGCCGTACTCCTGGAACTTCTTGGTGCTGCCCATGTCGATACCGCGGCGGGCAAGGAAGTTGCCGCTGGGGCCTGCACAGTTCCACGTTGTGGAGAAAGTACCGTTATCGCCAAGCGTCATTGACGACGGCTGATTTGTATCAGCTGCCCAGATCTCATAGCTGTAGCCGTCGGGACCTGTGCCCTTGTGCTGGCCTGCACCGTTCAGACTGTATGTCTGACCTGCTGCGCTTGCTGTTGTTCCGACAAAAGTAGTCAAAGGAGTACAGGCAAGGCTTGCAGCCAGTGCAATGGCAGCCATTTTCATGCCTTTCATTTTCATAATTTATCAACCCTCTCATTCCGTGACCTTAGTCACTGTTTTATTTACATTCAAGCAACACAGACCGCAGTCACCGGATGAGGCGACAGGGTCATGTTACATTCTGTGCTTTTTTGCGGTATTCAGACGGAGTAACTCCCGTCTGCTCCTTGAACTGTCTTGCAAAATGGACGTAGCTGTGATACCCGCTGCTTGCGGATATATCATTTATATTCATATTGGTGGTGGAAAGGAGCATTTTCGCGTAGCTCACCCTGCTCCTCACCAGATCCTCGATAAAGGTCATGCCGAAATGCTTCTTGTAAGCGTGCTGGAAGGCCGAACGGCTCATTCTCACCTCATGAGCTGTGCTGTCAACGTTGCGCTGCTCATAGGGGCGGCTGTATATCTTGTTGCGCACCGTGGAGATGAGCTCGAACTGAGTGCTTCTTCTTCCGGAAACGCTGTTCATGGAGCTCTCGCGTATCTTTATGAACATAAGGCGCATGAAGAGCTCTGCGGACTCAGCCTTGCAGGGGTTGTCCGAATACTTTTCGTAGGCAATGGATTTCACGCAGTAGCTGAGAAATTCCAGGGATATCTCCATGGGAGTTTCCAGCGGTATACCCATTCTGAGGAATTCCTCCTCCTCGCCTCTGTCGTCGAAATCGAAGTGTACCCAGTCATTCTCGAACACGTTCAGGGGTACGCAGCGATAGCGCTGAGGTCTGCTCTTTGGGTAGATGAACACAGTTCCTGCGGATGTAACGACTTCCCTTCCGTCGATCTCAAATATAGCGGGAGTCCTTACGAGAAGGAGCAGATAGTCTCCGCTCCCGTCGGGTCTGTCAATAAAAAAGTCTGCGTCATGGCAGTGATCAAAGCCAACATTATTTATAATCATTGTCAACTCTCCAGTTTCTGATTTATTAGTGTTTTTGACAAATCCCTGATCCGAACATCATATTTTCAAGTTATCTTTTTCTTGATTATACCATTCTCAAACCTTAAAATATATTATTTTATTGTCAAAAATAGTAATTTTATGATATCTGCATAAAACGTTATCCCCCGCTTACGCAGGGGATAAGAGCTTTATCATTGATTTTCTTTACTGAAATCAGGAAATTTATATCTTTTCTTGTACTCCTTGGGCGTTACACCGAGATATTTCTTGAATATCTTGATGAAATAGCTCTGTGAGCTGAACCCGAGAAGATTGCTTATCTCCGAATCCGTATACTCGGAGAAGGTCAGCAGGTTGGCGGCCTCCTCGGCCTTGGTCTTGCTGACATAGTTGCTGAAGGCGATGCCCGTTTCCGCCTTGAAGAGTCTCGAAAGGTATGCGGGACTTATCTTCAGGTAGCCCGCAGCGTCCTCTATCATGATCTTTCCGTGGAGATGATCGCTGATATAGTCCAGAGCGCGGACGATCTGCTTGGAGTAGATGCCGCTGTTGCGGACTCTTCTCATATGCCTTGTATAGCCCTCGATCATTTCCTGGTGTACCTCATGTACCTCCGCCTCGGTACGACACTCGTCGGATTTCATGATGTAGATATCGCTGAGATTGTATGCTTCCTCAAGGGTCATTCCGCTGTTGATGCAGAACCTTGCGATGAGGGCAGCAGAAATGGCAAAATGGTATTTTAAATTCCTTAACGGATCCTTGCTCAGAATACCGTAGCCCTCACTGCAAAGCGGCGTCGCAAAGACCTTTACCAGCTCGATGTTTCCCGAGCAGATACTCTCATAACAGGCTATTTCCCGGTCAAAGGGGGCGTGCTCAAATCCCTCCTCCCGCTTCAGGAACAGATGGGAAGAAATATATTTTTCAGTATAATCACTCATATATAAAACACCTCTCAAATGTGATCTTTCCCCTATTATATCACATAATTATGAACTAATCAACCATTCTCATATCCCGAACGAGGCTCACCGCGAAAAATCACGGTGAGCCTTCGGAAGTTCAGCTTTTACTGACCTGATTCATGGAAGAAATAAGGAAGTGCATTATACACATAGTGTCTGACGTGAGCCCACCAGTGATCGTTGCCCTGTGCCTCGAAGTAGTAGAAGTTGCCCTTCGAGAAATCGGAGGTGAATACGAACTCATCCAGCTTCTTCATGGACTCGATCTGAGGTCCGATGTTGGGCTGAGCCATATCCTTTGTGCCTGTAGCGGCAAAGATGAAATACTGATTAGGCTTCATACCGAACTTATGAACTGCGTTAGCCAGATCCTGTGCCTTGGCGTCAGCAGAATTCGCATCCCAGTGGTCGCCGCTGAGAGGCATGAAGTAGCCGACGATATCAAGATCGTTCTTGAATACGGCCCATGTGGAAACCGCACCCATTGAGAATCCGCCGTAAGCTCTGTGCATTCTGGAAGCAGCGATGCCCTCGGCCGAGGTGTCCTCGGCATATGTTGAGTACTTGCCCTCAACGAAGGGGATAACGCTCTGGCGGAGCTCCTCGTAGAAGTTCTGAGCGGAGCTTCCTGTGCCGTTGAAGGTAGGAGTTACCACGATAAGGGGCTCCAGCTCTCCGTTCATTATCATATGGTCAAGCATATTCTGGATCATGGTATCGTTCTGGAAGAACAGAGTATTCTCGTTCTCGTTTCCGCCGTGCATGAGGTAGAATATGTTGTACTTCTTGCTGGGATCGTAGTTGTAAGGAGTATAAACATACAGTGACTTTGAGCCTCTGATGCCGTTATATGTCTCCTTGGTAACCTTGCCCTGCTGTGAGCATGAGTCAAAATAACTATTTCCGGGAGAGTCAGGAGCCGGAACATATCTCTTGTTCTCCTCGTAATCGAAATCGCTTGCAGGAGGCTCGGGAGCATTGTTGGGGAATTCGGTTATCTTGCCGAGGATATACTGCTGTAAGAGAACAAGGTCGTTGACCTCATACTCTGTGCTTCTGTCAACGTCAGCCAGCTTCACCAGATCCGCAGACTTGTTTGAAGCCAGGATAAGGCGTCTTGCAGCTATCATATCCATTGAGTTTATGCAGCCGTCGGAATTCACGTCGCCCAGAATGAACTGGCCGCCCTCAGCACCCTTTATATCGGTGCCTGCCTTAGCGACCTTGACATCGTCAACATAGAAGTCCATGGTGCTCTTTTCGGTCTCGACGTAGATAAAAATATTCTCTGCGCCCGAGGGTACCTTAAAGTTCTGGTTTGCCAGCTGCACCCACTTGCCCTTCATGGGCTGACCTGTAGCGATCTTGGTATACTTTGTATCGCCGTCTATGTCATACTGCATGGTGAAGTGGATAGTGTCACTGTCCTTGCCACTCTCGTACATAACGTTTGCACTGAAGCTGTAGCTCTCGCCCGCCTTCAGCTTGCCGTCAACAGAGAGGGCGCCGCCCTGGTAGGCCTCGCTTCTGCCCGAGCAGAGGAGAGACTTGCTGCCTGCAAAGGCGCTCTTTGAGGATACCTCAACGCTTCCGCCTGCACGGCCTTCCCAGCCGTCGTCACCGCTCTCGAAGGAACAGTTTATGATATAATCCCCTGAATCGGCAGAACTAATAACAGATGTTGTAGTGGTACTTACAGGCGCCGGAGCCGTTGTTGTCGTGACAGCAGTCTCGCCGTCGCCGAATTTCCACCAGTCAACGTTGAGAAGGTATCCGCTGCCGCCTGTGAACTTGAAGTAAAGGTCATGCTGACCGCTTGCGCCGCTGATGTCGCAGGACACTTCCTTCCACTCCTGCCAGCCGCCGGTTGCGGGCACCTTGCAGGTTCCTATCTTCTTGCCGCTTGTGCCGTCGAGATAGATCTCGATATTGCCGCCGTCGGTATCCGAGGCAACGCTTGCGGTGAACTTATCGGTTCCGTTTCCGAAATCAACGCCGCTCACCTTTACATAATCGCCGTCCTCTATCATACCGATATTCATGCCGCCGCTGCTGCACGACTCGGTCTTTACGCCGCTGGAATTGCTCATTGTCTCAGCCTCTACCCTCTGATAGGGATTAAGAGCCTCCACCTGCTTGGGACCTGTCTTTGAAGGCGATATAGTAGGTATAGAACCGTCTGAACCATAGGTGAACTCATCAACGCAGACGCTTCTTGTGAAGCTGCCGCCGCCGGGGAGGCCTGCGTTATGATAGAACAGATATGAGTGTCCCTTGAAATCAATAACACCCGGATGATTTGTATAACAGCCGCCTGCCTTCATCACCTGTCCGCCGTAGGTCCAGGGACCTGTGGGTGAAGGAGCGGTAGAATAGCCTATGCTTTCGCTGCCGTCGTTTCCGAAGAATGCGGCGAAAACGAGATAATAGAGATCTTTGCGCTTATAGAACCACGGACCCTCAACGTAGGAGCTGTTGCCTCTGCCCGAACCGAAGGTGGAAGGATTCATGTCGAACTTCCTGATCTCGCCGTTAGTGCTAATCATATCCTCGTTGAGCTTGACATAATAGCAGCTGGGATTGCCGAACATGAGCCACGCCTGTCCGTCATCGTCGATAAACACCGTAGGATCGATGTAATCCCAGTTGGGACCGCAGAGCGGCTTGCCGATAGCGTCCTTGAAAGGACCTGTGGGAGAATCCGCAACAGCAACGCCGATACCGCGTCCGCCGCCGCTTTTGTTCTCGAGAGTAACGTAGTAGTAGAACTTGCCGTTGCGCTCGATACACTGCGAAGCCCACGCGCTGTTCTGCTTGCCCCATGAGAAGCTGTCCCACGAGAGCATCATGCCGTGATCTGTCCAGTTCTGCATATCCTTTGAGGAATAGCAGTGCCAGTCAGGCATAACGTAGTTGGTTGCGCCGTCCTCGTCCCTGCCCGTATACACGTAGACCGTATCATTGTACACCATCGGCGCGGGATCTGTGCTGTAGATGGTCTGAATGCAGGGATTGTCCGCATTTACGTTTGCAGACGGAGTGAAGACCGCCGCAGGTATAGCTAACGCCGCAGCAGTCACGAGTGAGAGGATTTTTTTCATAAGTCTGCCCCCATTTTTTAGATTTTTTGTTTTATTACCCTTCTTGCCGTGCATTTTATAAAAAATATACAAAATACACAGTTCTTTATTTATTACTTAGATTATAATGGGCAATCTGCGCGTATTATATTAATATTATGTCATTTATGGTAATATTATTACCGCAAATAGCATTTTTGCGCTACTGATATCATTTTTTTATTTTTAAACAAAAAGCTCCTCTGTTTTTCGGCATTTTATCCACCATTTCGGCATAAAATGGGTTGTATTACTTAATTAAACAATGTATGATTAAAAGATATTGTGTACCTTAACCCAAACAACAAGGTTGTTCGAACAGTCTGCGCAATTTTTAGTGATTTTTTTGGATTTTCACAAATTTTGACTTGAAATGTTACCAAATTATATATTATAATAGTTATAGATAATAAAAAAAGGAGAGTTTTGCCTCTCCACGGGGATTACTAAAATCATGACGTTGCTTAATTAAACAAAGGAGTGATTTAACATGAAATTGAAAAGCATCAAAAAAGCTGCGATCGGTTTTGTGGCAGGCATGGTCTGCGTATCAGCAATCCCATTTGCGGCTATGAACACAGGCGCCGCAGGTCAGACATACAATCTGAACGGTGCTGGTCAGCACAAGGGCACAGGCCCCGACGGTTACAGCTATGAGATCTGGGCAGCTGATACAAATCAGCCGTCATCAATGACTCTGGGCGATAACGGCACATTCTCCACAACTTGGAACTGTGCAGGTCCCAGCGGTAACTTCCTTGCCCGTCGCGGTATCGACATGGGCAGTACAAAGAAGTTCCAGGAGTACAACGGAATTACCTGTGACTTCGACGTAAGCTGGTCATCAAGCAACTCCGGTAACTCGCGTCTTTGTATTTACGGCTGGACAAGAAGTCCTCTCGTAGAGTACTACATCGTTGAGGACTGGGCAAACTGGTGTCCTCCTAACGGACAGCCCGGACAGGGTAATGTTATCAAGCAGTTCACTCTGGACGGAAGCACCTACTATATCTATAAGGAAAACAGAAACTCATATACTATCGACGGTAACCAGCCCTTCGTACAGTATTACAGTGTTCGTCAGCAGCGCAGACAGTCCGGTACGATCCACGTTTCCGACCACTTTGAGCAGTGGGAGAGCGCAGGTCTCCAGATGGGCGTTATGTACGAGGTAGCGTTCAACGTTGAAGGCTGGGAGAGCTCAGGCCAGGCAGACGTAAAGCAGAACACCATCACCCTCGGTACGGGCGGCGGCGGAGGCGGACAGCCCGTTGTCACAACTCCCGTTGAACCCGACGAAAACGGTTATTACTTGAAGGAGAGCTTCGAGTCGGGCACAGGCGACTGGTCAGGACGCGGAGCTGCCAAGGTAGCTGCTTCAACCGGTTACGACGGATCAAAGGGTATCCTGGTATCCGGCCGTACAGCAGAATGGAACGGCGCTTCCATGAGCCTCAGCAGCAACCCCTTCAAGGCAGGTGAGACATTTGCATTCGGCGCTGCTGTAATGCAGGATTCAGAGTCTTCGACAGACCTGAAGCTCACACTTCAGTATAAGGATTCCTCCGGTACTGAAAAGTACAGCGAGATCAAGACAGTCACAGCTCCCAAGGGACAGTGGGTAGACCTTTCAAATTCTTCCTATACTATCCCCGAAGGCGCTTCAAATCTGCTCATCTATATCGAGGCTCCTGAAAGCCTTACAGATTTCTACGTTGACGGCGCATATGCAGCTGTAAAGGGCACAAAGCCCCTTATCAGCGTATCATCAGAGCCCGTTACTCAGCCTCCTACGGATCCTCCTGTAAATAAGGGTATCAGAGGCGACGTAAACGAGGACGGAGTTCTTGATTCACTTGACCTGATTGGCCTCAGAAAAGGCATACTCGCTATCATGTCAGGCGGCGGCAAGGCTCCCGCAAATTCAGACGTAAACGGTGACGGTGACGTATCTGTTGCTGATCTGGTTGCTCTCAAGAGATTCCTTCTCGGCATTGACAAGCAGTTCCCAGACCCCGTTACCACTACAACTACCACCACAACAGCCAAGATAACCACAACAACTACTACTTCCACTCCTTCACCGGGCCAGAACCTCAACGCTGCAATCAGAAAGGATATGCCTGAACAGGTACCCAGCGGCGCAGAGCAGTCAAGCCAGTGTAAGGTTGAGAAGAAATCCTATCTGTGTAAATACACAGGCAAGCAGAAGAGCTGTAACGTTATCCTGCCTCCCAACTATGATCCTAACAAGAAGTACCCTGTAATGTACATTCTCCACGGAATCATGGGCAACGAGGATGACATGAAGAACGGCTTCGGTACTCAGGGTCTTATGACAGGTCTTATGAAGAGCGGTCAGGCTGAGGAGTTCATCGCCGTAACACCTAATATGTTCACAAGTAAAACAATGAACGGTCCTAGCGGTATCAACCAGCAGACCTGTGCAGAGTACGACAACTTCCTCTATGATATCAGCGAAAGCCTTATCCCCTTCATCGAGGAGAACTATCCCGTAAAGACAGGCAGAGAGAACAGAGCTATCACAGGCTTCTCAATGGGCGGACGTGAAGCTATCTACATCGGTCTCATGCGTCCTGACCTCTTCGCTTATGTTGGCGGCGCTTGTCCTGCTCCCGGAATCACTCCCGGCGCAGATACCTGGATGCAGCATCCCGGCTGTATGCAGGAAAGCGAGATGAAGTTCAGAGACGTAGGTCCCGAGCCTAACGTATTCATGATCACAGGCGGAACAAATGACGGTACAGTTGGAACATTCCCCAAGCAGTACAGCGACATTCTCACAAGAAACGGTGTTGACCACGTTTACCAGTCGATCAACGGCGGCGGACATGGCGACAACAGCGTTAAGCCTCATCTCTATACATTCTTCAGATATGCTTTCAAATAAGCTGTCATGATATAGAATAATAAAAACAGCGCTCAGTTGAGCGCTGTTTTTTATATCACCATATCCGCCTTTTCGGCAGGCCTGTACTTTTCCGAGTAATATCTCTCCGCAGGGAAATACCTGTTTTCATATTTCTCACGGATAGCAGTCTCGTCGCCGATGTAGCCGTCACGAAGAAGGACTCTTCTCAGCCTCTCTTTCTCGTCCACATCGAAATATACCATGAGATCGAATATACCGTCAAGCTCCTCACGCTGCAGGAAGATGCCCTCAGTGATGACAACGCTGCCCTCGGGCAAGGAGAATCCCCTTACTACATAAGTGTCGTTGTCCTTGTCGTAGAGTTCCACAGGCGGCAGCTCTCTCCCCTCTTTTACGGGAGCCCACACCGACTGCTTAAAATGAGCATATCTCCACTGAAGATAGTAATACTGCTCCCACTGAGGGTAGCTGTCGTTATATCTTACAGCCTTTGGATGGATAAAGTCGTCAATATGGAATATCTCCGCATTTATCCCCTTTTCCGTCAGAAGCCGCTTTACCTCCTCTGCCGCAGTGCTCTTGCCCGCACCGCCGAGTCCGTCCAGCCCCACTATAAAGGTCTTGCCGGGGCTCCTTCTTTTCATTATCTCATCAACGATTCTTACTGTATCCATTCTGTTTCTCCTTACAATAATTCAAGGCGGCATCACCGACGTGACACCGCCTTTTTATACTCTGTTATTCCTCCGAAGAAGCCTTTACTATGGCCTGCTTCAGCTCGATAAGATCGAAGACGTCAACGACCTCGTCACCGTTAAGATCAGAAGCCTTGTACTGCTCCTCGGTAAATTCCTCGGAGCTGTTGAGCAGATAGCTCTGAAGCACTACAGCGTCCGACACGTTCAGCTCTCCGTCACCGTTCAGGTCGCCTGCAGGCTTGTCCTTTTCGGGATCGTGTATATCGAAGTCTGCGGATATGAGCTCATAGGACTTGCCGCTGCTGTCCTCAGCAGTTATCTTATAGGTGTACTCCCCGTCATAAAGGGCACCGAAAGCTATATTCTTATCAAAATATGAAGAAAGGTCATAGGTCAGCGCATTGGGAGCCGCCTCTGCGATCTGGCTGGTAGCCTCGCCGCCGCGGAAATAGATACCGCCGTATACCTTTGTGATAGGCAGATTAGAGGTTATAACGCCCTTCAGCGAGAAGGAATCGCCCTTTGTAATGGTTCCCTCGGGAGCCGCTGCCTTATCAATCTTCATACCGGACTCAACAGGCTTGTACGCCTCCTTGAGCTGCATATAAGCCATGGAAGCATATCCCTTGACGCCATTGTACTCAACATGAGCCCATTCACCGTTGCCCTTGGTGACCTTGAATTCAGCATTTGCAGGTATGGAACCTACTATGGAGGAATTTGTGCCGTGACCCGATCTTATATTAAGATAGGTCACAACGTTCTTTGTGGTGTACAGACCTGCATATTCCTCGCTGCACGAGCACTCCGGCTGAGTAGTGGCAGGAGGAGTAGTCACACCCTGCCCCGAATTGTCCGAATACTCGAAGTAAGTGAGGGGGTCGTAGTATGTCTTGGCAGGATAGGCTCCCACAAGGGTATCGCAGATACCAAAGTGGAGGTGATTGCCTGATGCCTGTCCCGTACTTCCCACCTTGCCGATAAGATCGCCCTGCTTGACCTTTGCGCCTGCGCTGGTTAGGAGCTGTGAAGCATGAGCGTAGAAGGTATATACCTTCAGGTCAGCGTGATAGATTATTACCATATTGCCGTAAGCGCCCTTGACATCGGCCGAAACGACCTCTCCGCCATAGGCGGCATATATATTGCTTCCCCCCGCAGCCTCAATATCGATAGCATTGTGGTAACCCGATACATCGTTGACATTCCTCTGGGGATTGAAGTAAGTAGTTATGTTCTTGTACTTTGGCTCAGTCGGCCAAACTGCATAGACAGCTGCGTAAGCTTTTTTTCCGATGGGAGTACATATCGGTACTGTGAAAAGCACTGCCAGTACCATAAGGATAGCAGCCGCTTTTTTGATCACATTCTTCATAATATTTTCTCCTTACATAGTAAAAAGTAACTTAACAATATATATATTACCATATTTTTGAGAAAAAGTCAATCCGAATCCGTAATTTCATACAAATCAGCATCATTTTTCATTATCCTCTCACAAAGGACGCACTTGACACCGTGAAAAAAATGGGTTAAAATATATATGTCAGCATATACTAACATAAGGAGTTGATACAATGTACAAAACAGTATTGAAGATCGAAGGCATGATGTGCGGAATGTGCGAGGCTCATGTGAATGAAGCCATACGCAATGCGGTATCCCCGAAAAAGGTGAATTCCTCACACATCAAGGGCATAACAGAGGTCATCACCGAAACTCAGCCCGACAGCAGCCTGCTCAGGGAGGCCGTTGAAAAAGACGGCTACAAGGTACTGGATATAACCACCGCCCCCTACGAAAAGAAAGGCCTTTTCGGAAGAAAGTAAAACAAAGGCAGTGCATTTCGCACTGCCTTTTATCATGCTTTTTCGTCTTTGATAAAGAAGTCCTGCACCTTTTTGGTGATAAGAGTGAGATACCGCAGGCAGGGCTCCGCGATGATAGAGAAGTTCACACAGAGAATGATACAGCGGTTTGACATAGAGGTGATGGCAAACAGGTTGCTGACAAATACCATACAGCACACCAGACCCACACCGCAGAATATCCATACTCCCATTTTGTACACATCAAGGGGCTTGGATATCTGATAAACTATCATCATACCGACTATACTCATCAGTATGGTGGAAGCCGTTGCGATATCAGTAGGAGATACGCTGAAGATATTGCCGAAATATATCATAGCGCCCACCACAAGAACGTCGGTGAGAGCCGCTGGCAGAGCCTTCAGCAGGATATTCGTGATAAAGCGTCCCCGTATCAGGTCATGATTGGGCATGAACGAAAGGAAGAACGCGGGAAGTCCGATGGTAAATACGCTGATAAGGGATATCTGTGATGGCATGAGGGGGTACTTCATACCGAAGCATATAGAGAGCACCGCTATAATGAGCGAGAAGATGTTCTTTACGATAAAGAGGCTTCCCGAGCGCTCCAGATTGTTTACCACCTTTCTGCCCTCGGCAACAACGTCGGGCATTTTGGAGAAGTCGGATTCAAGGAGCACCAGCTGTGCAGCCTGAGCGGCAACATCGCTTCCCGAGGCCATAGCCACGGAGCAGTCCGCGTCCTTGAGAGCAAGAACGTCGTTTACGCCGTCGCCCGTCATGGCAACGGTCTTGCCTGCCTTTTTGAGAGCCTTAACGAACTTTCTCTTCTGCTCGGGAGTAACTCTTCCGAACACGGTATACTTCATTACGGCGTCCTTGATAGCGCTGTCAGTGGTAAGCGTAGTAGCGTCAACGTACTCGCCTGCATTTCTGATGCCGGCCTGCTTGGCCACCTCCGAAACGGTAACGGGATTGTCTCCCGAAATGACCTTTATCTCCACGCCCTGCTCCGCAAAGTACCTGAAGGTCTCGGGAGCGTTCTCACGTATGGGGTTGGACATCATAACAAAGCACACAGGCTCGATTGGCTCAGTGAGAGCCTTTCCGTCGGGAATACCTCTGTATTTTCCGAAGGCAAGAACTCTGTAGCCCTTGCGGCTGTAGCTGTCGATAGTATCCTTATAGCCGCTGATGCTCTCCTTCAGTACGAATTCGGGAGCGCCGATGACATAGGAATCACGCTCGAAGGTAACGCTGCTGTACTTGAATTCAGAGGAGAAGCCCGTAGTGGAAACTGCTCTCCTTCCCGCAGGACGGTGGAAATGCCCCTTCAGAGCGGTCATGGTCTGGTTGTCGGAGTCCTGGGCGGCAGCAAAGTCGCTGAGGAGCCCCTGTATCATTTCCGTATCATATTCGGCCGAGGCAGCCACAACGTCCGCCACAGTCATCTCGTTCTTGGTGATAGTACCGGTCTTGTCCACACAGAGCACGTCCACTCGCGCAAGGGCCTCGATACATTTCATATCGTGGACCAGTACCTTCTTGATAGCCAGCTTCATGGCGCTGATAACAAGGGAAACGCTTGCCAGCAGGAACAGTCCCTCGGGTATCATGCCGATGACCGCAGCCACCATGGACTGCACGCTTTCCTTTATGGTATAGTGGTTTATATAGAAGGCCTGATAGAAAAGTATTATACCGATAGGTATTATAGCCACACCTGCAAACTTTACTATCCTGTTGAGTGAGCGTATCATCTCGGACTGCTCGCCCTTTCTGGACTTCTTTGCCTGAAGGGTCAGTCTTGAGATATAGGAATGTCTGCCCACCTTTTCAAGTCTTGCGCGGCAGGTGCCCGAAACGATATAGCTTCCCGACATAAGGGTATCGCCGGGCTTCTTGGTTATCTCGTCGGATTCGCCCGTCAGCAGCGACTCGTTTACGGAAACATTTCCGTCCACTACGACAGCGTCGGCGCATATCTGATTGCCCGCTTTGAAGATAACGATATCGTCCAGCACAAGATCCTTTGAGGGTATGCTTACTATCTGTCCGTCACGGACAGCGGTGGAAACAGGTGCATTGAGCACCGCTATCTTGTCCAGCACCGATTTGGAGCGGAGCTCCTGGATAATACCGATAAGGGCATTGGCGATGATGACTGGCATAAAGGTCAGGTCACGGTAGGAGCCGACGATTATGAGCAGCACCGAGAGTATAACGAATATAAGGTTGAAGTAGGTAAAGATATTGTCGGCGAGTATCTCCTTCACGGTCTTTGAGGGAGATTCAACGGGCTTGTTATCCAGCCCCTCGGCGATCCTCTGTTTTACCTGAGCAACGGTAAGTCCCTGATCGTAATCCGCCTTGAAGCGTTCGGGATCAGTGACCTCGCGGAATTCACTGGTTTTCATTATGTCGAATTACACCTCGCAAAATATACTTTTTTAATTATAACACAGTATGGAAAAAAAAGCAATAGCCGCATTCAGCGGCGTATACAAAAAGCTGTATATTACTTATATCTAAACGACTTGCACATGGCTTTTGAATATCGCTGTGTCATATTTGTTAGTATATACAAATATCAATAATCAAATTGACAAGTGCGCCGTAAAATGCTATAATCATAATGTTAGGGCATCCTAACGTTAATAAATCATAACAGCAGGCTCCTTTCGGTGGGGGAAAAGTGCGAATTTCCTCTATATTGCATACAAGAGCCTGCTACCGTCAATAATGTGAGCGATCACATTAAATATATTATAACAGGAGAAAACTATGGACTATTTAGAAATTGAAAAAGTCGTGGGACGTGAGATACTTGACTCCCGCGGAAATCCGACAGTTGAAGCCGAGATCACTCTCGCAGACGGTACTGTTGCAAGAGGAACGGCTCCCAGCGGCGCTTCAACAGGCGAATTTGAGGCTCTCGAGCTTCGCGACGGCGGCGAGCGCTATCTCGGAAAGGGCGTAACAAAGGCTGTAAACAATATCAACACCGTTATCGCCGAAACCATCACAGGCATGGACGCCTCCGACATCTACGCTATCGACGCGGCTATGATAAAGGCCGACGGCACAAAGGACAAGTCAAACCTCGGCGCCAATGCTATCCTTGCTGTTTCTATCGCCTGTGCAAGAGCTGCCGCAACTTCACTGGATATCCCGCTTTACAGATTCCTCGGCGGAATCCAGGGCACAAAGCTCCCTGTTCCGATGATGAACATTCTCAACGGCGGAGCTCACGCAGACAGCGCTGTTGATACTCAGGAATTCATGATAATGCCTGTGGGTGCTCCCTCCTTCAGCGAGGCTCTCCGCTGGTGTGCAGAGGTATTCCACACGCTGAAAAAGCTCATCAAGGATATGGGCGACGTTACGGCAGTCGGTGATGAGGGCGGCTTTGCTCCCAATAAGCTCACAAGTGACGAGGAGGCTATCGAGAAGATCCTGGAGGCTGTAAAGGCAGCCGGCTTCGAGCCCGGCAAGGACTTCATGATAGCTATGGACGCCGCTTCCTCCGAGTGGAAGAGCGAAAAGGGCAAGGGCTTCTACAAGCAGCCCAAGAGCGGCAAGGAGTTCACATCTGACGAGCTCATCGCTCACTGGGAAGCTCTCGTTGACAAGTACCCCATAATCTCCATCGAGGACGGTCTCGACGAGGAGGACTGGGAAGGCTGGCAGAAAATGACCGCTAAAATAGGTCACAAGGTACAGCTGGTGGGCGATGATCTTTTCGTTACGAACACAGAGCGTCTTTCAAAGGGTATCTCCCTCGGCGCAGGCAACTCCATTCTCATCAAGCTCAATCAGATAGGTTCTGTATCCGAGACTCTCGAAGCTATCAAAATGGCTCACAAGGCAGGATATACCGCAATTTCCTCACACCGTTCCGGCGAGACTGCCGATACGACTATCGCAGACCTTGCAGTTGCGCTCAACACCTGCCAGATCAAGACAGGAGCTCCCTCACGTTCGGAGCGTGTTGCCAAGTACAATCAGCTTCTCCGCATTGAGGAGCAGCTCGGCGCTTCTGCCTGCTATCCCGGCATGGGCGCATTCAATGTAAAAAAGTGAGCACATCATAGTGAAATCTTCATAGACCCTTCCTATTCATATAAAACCGCCTGTACTGAACGTACAGGCGGTTTTTATTTCGGCCGGACGACAACTTGATAAATACTGTCACCATCTGAAGGTTGCCCAGCGGTCATTCATTTTCGGCAGCAGCAGTGCAAACAGTTTTGCGCGTATGCTGTATTTCTTCATTTCCTCATTGAAGCTGTGCTCCTCAACAAACTGTATTCCGTCTGTCAGATCAGCTATCTCCTGCCCCGAATCAGTACCCGAACAGAAATGCGCGTTGGTATTTTTTACGGTATCGTGGTGCTTTTCGCTCTTCTGCATCGCCTTGCAGTTCTGCTCGGCTATGAGGATACCCCCGTGGGGGAAATTGTTTTTCAGCACTTCCAGAAAAGTGCGTATCTGCTCAAAAGTAAGGTACATAAAGAGTCCTTCGGCAATAAAAACAGGCCTGGACTTCCTGCCCTCAAGAGCTTCCTGTACCGTTTTGCACCAGTCGCTTTCCAGCGCGTTTCCTGCGATCATCGTAACCCGGTCACGTTCCGGAAAGGCTTTTCTTCTTGCGGCGACAGAATCGGGCAGATCAAGGTCAAACCACAGTATTTTGCCGTTATCCACTCTTGAGAAGCGGTCGTCAAAGCCTGCGCCCACATTCACGACCACCGTATCGGGAGAATTCTGAATGATACCCTTCAGCTGCCTGTCAAGCATAATGGTACGCGCAATAACGCCCTCATGCGACATGAACTTATCATAAGGCCTGGTGTCTATATTCAGCGCTCTGATTATCTCCACAGCCTTTTTGTCCTTGATACGCGCATTTTTCCTGAGTGTCTCATTCGCTTTTATCGCAAGCGGTATAAGCGCGGTAGTCTGTACATCGCCTAATTTCAGTTCCATAATTACAGCTCCTTTTTATTATTATTTTATAGACGTTAGTATATGCAAACTTATAACTATATTTTAGCATATACTAACACAAATTTCAAGAGGTGGCGTAATGAAAAAACAAGGATTTTCAGTGCTGTTTCTGTATGATTTTAAGTATATATAAAAAGGCTGCTCCGCTTTTGGCGGAACAGCCTTCTTCTTTTTGCCTGATGAAGCTCATTAAAGCTCAGTCATACTCCTGAGACCTATTGCCAGCGTCGAAGCGTTATGCAGAAGCGCGGAAGTCGCAGGCGGCAATCCCCCAAGAACTCCGAGGCCTATAAGTCCGCCGTTGAAACCGATGATAGTACGGTAATTCCGGCCTATACGCGCCATAAGCTCATTGCTCAGCCGTTTCAGCTCCACAAGAGCATAAAGGTCATCGGCGGATATGGTGATATCCGCTATCTCACGGGCAATGGCAGCTCCCGTGCTTATGGCGATACCTGCATCGGCCTCACTGAGTGCAGGTGAATCATTGACGCCGTCGCCTATCATTATTACCCTGCGTCCAGCCTCGTGCTCTTCGCGTATGAAGGCGGCCTTGTTCTCGGGAAGCACCTCCGCATGATACTCGTCAACGCCCACCTTTTCCGCTACAGCCCGTGCTGTGCGCTCATTATCCCCCGTCATCATAATCACGCGGGATATGCCGTATTCATGGAGCTTCTCAATAACGTCGGCTGCTTCCTCACGAAGCGGATCCTCTATACAGATAACAGCCGCCACCTCTCCGCCTATAGCCAGATAAAGGTGAGAATACTCGCCGGGAAGCTCCCTGTAGCGCTCGTCGTCGGGCTCGGAGCACTGCTCGTCCTCTATAATGAAATGGTGACTTCCGATGAGCACGCGCTCCCCTTCCACCATACTTGATATGCCGTGGGCTACCACATATTCCACCTTTGAATGGAACTCCTCATGGACAAGTCCCCGCTTCTCTGCCTCAGCTACTACCGCATTTGCTATGGAATGGGGATAGTGCTCCTCAAGACAGGCCGCAAGGCGAAGCATTTCGTCCTCGTCCCGTCCGTCAAAGGTAATTACCCCGGAAACTTTCGGAGTGGAATATGTAAGAGTTCCCGTCTTGTCAAAAACTATGGTGTCAGCCTCGGCAACAGCCTCCATAAAACGGCCGCCCTTTACGGTTATGCCTGCGCGGCTGCAATAGCGCATTGCAGAAAGTACGGATATAGGCATTGCAAGCTTCAGCGCACAGGAAAAGTCCACCATGAGTATTGACAGAGCCTTTGTAACATTTCTGGTCAGCAGCCATGTGAGAAGCGTCCCCCCAAGACTCCACGGCACCAGCCTGTCGGCAAGATGAGAAGCCTTGTCCTCTGCGGCCGACTTCATCTTCTCCGACTCCTCTATCATCTTCACGATACGGTCATAGCGGCCGCCGCCTGCCGTATTTTCAACAGCTATGGTACACTCGCCGTCCTCAACAACAGTGCCCGCGTAGGCATAAGCTCCCACGGACTTGTGAACAGGCACGGATTCCCCCGTCATTGAAGCCTGATTCACCATTGCGTCGCCCGAAACCACCTTGCCGTCAAGGGGGATCATCGAGCCTGTTCTCACAACCACCAAGTCGCCCCTGCGGACTTCATTAACGGGCACGAGAACTTCCTGTCCGTCGGCAGTCCTGAGCCAGACCTGTTCAACTCCCAGGGACATAGTCCGCGCCAGGTCGTCAACAGACTTCCTGTGGGTCCATTCGTCGAGGATATCGCCTACATTCAGCAGGAACATCACCGAGCCCGCTGTTCTGAAGTCGCCGCGGAGAAGTGATACTCCTATTGCCGTAGCATCAAGGACGGACACCTCAAGCCTGCCCTTCAGCAGGCATTTCAGTCCCCGAAATATGTACTTCGCGGCCTTTACAACGGCCATCAGTCTGCGGAGGGGCAAAGGCAGTATGAGCTTGTTCACAAACCGCCTTATAACTACCGCCGCAAGCTTCTCCTCATACCGCTTGTTAAGCTCTCTGCCTGTATGCTCGGGAACAAGAGACGTGTTCTTCCTGTCATTGAATGAAAAAGCCGAAAGCTCACGGATAATATCCGCTCTGTCACAGGTATAGGCAATAACGATATCGCAGGTACGGTCAAAGACCTGTACCCTTGTCACACCAATTATGGCAGACAGCGCATATTCCGCGATATCAGCCTGCTTCAACGTCATGCGGTTTATACAGAAGCGCACCCGCATACGCCCCTTTGATTCGTGTAATATCTTACATTTCATAAAAAAGTCTCCCTATGAAAACAGGCCGCCGCTGCGACCTGTTTTTCTTATTCTTCGCTTGTGTCGGCTATCTCCTCGCACTTGTCTGCGATAACGGCAGCTTCTTCCTCGAGAACTCTCTGCTCGTTTATCTCCTTTGCGTCCGAAAGGATATCATCACAGTTCTCGCGGACAGTAGTTACGGTCTCCATAACATTTTCCTTTGCACGAAGCACAGCCGCAGTGGCATGGGTATAGCACTTTTTCGCGTCCTTGCTCGAAAGTACTCTGATACCTGCTGTTCCGAAAAGGACGCCGCCTGCAAACAGACCTATTTTTTTCCATGGGATATCATTGAATTTCATAAGATCACCTCAGTAAAAGCATTGGAATATCCGATTCCGTTAAACTAATGATACCATATATATCAAGCTGCTTCCGCTCCGAACCGGCTTAGTTTGATATAGTATGCTAATAAGAGCTGTGTCAGGATATATCGTGATCTTTCGGCCTTATCATATTTTTGTGCTCCATTTGGTAATTCTTCGGAGCTGTTCCCATCACGTCCCTGAAGGCGCCTGAAAACTTGCTGGCGTTGCAGTAGCCCACTTCCTCGGCGATGTCTATGACTTTCATTTCCGTATCCCTGAGAAGCTCCGCCGCCCTGAACATCTTTCTGCTTTTCGTATAGGTATAAATCGGACAGCCGTAGTTCTGCCTGAAAAGGAGCTTCAGTGTAGTCGGATCTATCTTAAACAGCTCCGAAAGCTGTGCGATAGTGTAGTGCTCGGAGACGTTCTTGCAGATGAATTCGCCGATGAGCTTTATCGTATCGGCACGATCGCTGTGCCTGTTCCTACGGTCGCCGATCAGCATGAGAAGCTCCACCGTCTTAATTCTCAGCATGGACTTCCGCGGATCATCACCGATAACGTATATCTCCTCTGCGAGCTGCTGTATTTTCTCATCGGCCCTGAATACGTGCATTTCAGTTTCGCAGATACCTGCAAGCTGTTCCCTTATGCCGAACACATCATCAAAGCCGCTGCCGCAGTGCCTGTCCGTCAGCAGCGTTATACCGCGGTAATCCCGTGAATACGCAACATTGCAACATCCGCGCCCGCTGCCTCTGATGATACAGCTCCCAGCAGTCAGATAGTAGTATCCGTCCCCTGTTCTGTATTCACAGCAGCCGCCGATACATATGCTTATCTCCGTTTCGCCCTCTGCTGCCTGAGAGCTCCCCGCGCCGGATATCAGCCTGATATCCGGGAAAAGCTGAATTGCCGTCATTGCTTCACCATCTGTTTGATCTGTCCGTTTTCGATATGGAGTATATGGGTACAGCAGCGCTCTGTCAGCTCCATGTCGTGGGTGACTATCAGCACCGTCACGTCCCTGTCAAGAGAGCTTAGCAGCTCCGCCGTGTGTTCCATGCTCCTGAAATCAAGACCGCTTGTAGGCTCGTCGAATACAAGGAGCTTTTTCCCCGCGAGCAGCGCCGACGCGATAGCTGTGCGCTGCTTCTGTCCGCCCGAGAGCGACATGGGGTGGCGTTCCTTATACTGCGATATACCCAGCTTTTCAAGCACTTGCTCCACTTTTTCCTCAGAGCCCTCGGCCGCGCCGAGCATGACCTCCTCCAGCACGGTCTCCGCGAAAAGCTGATGATTCACGTCCTGCATCACCATGTACGACAGTCTCATCATGTCCCTGGAGCGCAGCCGCTTGCCGCCCACTGTGACCGTCCCCCTGAAGTGCTTTTGCAGTCCGCACAGACACTTCACAAATGTGGATTTGCCTGCGCCGTTGTGTCCCACAACTGCCGTGACAGAACCTGCGGGCAGCTCAAGCCTGCCGATATCGAGGACTTTCCGACCTCCGCAGCTGTAGACGAAGTTCTCCAGCGTTATGACCTCGCTGCCCGAAAAAGGCTTTATCGCGTGCAGACCGGTCTCGCTTTCAAGGTAATTGCAGTCCGTATGCGCCGCCCGAAGCCCCATGCTGTTGAGCTTCCGTGTGCTGAGTGCAAAGAAGTCCGCGCCCGAAAACTCTGCGGAAATACTGCCGTTTTCCATTAGTATGACCCTGTCGCAAAGTCCGTCCAGCCAGCCGAGACGGTGCTCCGCGACGACTATCGTCCTGCCCTGCGACTTCCATGCCGCGATGACCTCGCGGAGCTCGTCTATTGCGTCAAGATCGAGGTTTGAGGTCGGCTCGTCAAGGACTATCAGCTCCGGCAGCATCGCCGATACTCCCGCGCAGGCTATCTTCTGCTTCTCGCCGCCCGAAAGCTTGAATATACTGCGCCCGAGTAGCTTCTCTATCCTCATATCAGAGACCGCAGCGTCCATACGCTGCCGTATCTCGGCTTCAGGGAGCCCCATGTTCTCGCAGCCGAAGGCTATCTCCGCTGTAGTATCCACGCAGAAGAACTGACTGCGCGGATTCTGGAAAACGCTCCCCACCGTCCCCGCCAGCTCCTCTATGGCAGTCCTGCGGATATCTCTGCCGCATACTGTAACATCGCCGCTGAGCTCGCCCTCGTAATAGTGGGGGATCAAACCGTTCAGCAGCCTTGTGACCGTTGTTTTGCCGCAGCCGGAGCTGCCGCAGATCAGCAGACATTCGCCGCGCTTTATTTCGAGGCCGAGGAAGTTCAGCGCCCCCTGCTCCCCGTTTGCGTATCTGAACGTGACGTCTCTCAGAACAGCCGCATTCCCGCTCATTTTACCACTCCCGTCATACCGAGTATCCATAATATGTACACTGCACCGCTGACTGCCGCTACTGCGAAGTCCTGCACATGAAAGCCTATTTTGCAGATGTTCGTGCGGCGGATACCTGTACTGAGTCCTCTCGTAAGTGCAGCTGCCGACAGCTCGCTGCCGATGTTGACCGAACAGACCATGAGCGGCACCAGTCTGTACTCTATGAGCCTGCCTGCGTTCCTGCCGCCCATTCGGATATCCCGCATCCGCATAGCCGTGTTTATCGCTGCGAACTCCTCCATAACCGTGGGAAAGAAACGGAACATCACCGACATGGGTATAGTTATCTGCTGCGGAACGTGCATACGGTGCATTGCAGCAATGAACTCGCTGACCGTCGTCGACGAGAGCATATACGCCCCCATTATCAGCGACGGCATGAGCCGCACGAATATAAGACAGCACAGCCCGACTATACTCAGCGCCGCTCCCGAAAGCTGCGGTACCAGCAGAAGCTCCGCCGACTTCAGTACCGCATAGAGCAGCCCGAAAACGGCTGCTTTTTTCCACTGGCGGGCTGTTGCCAGCAGCACCACAGGAAGTGCGCTGACAGCTATGGTCGCCAGCCTGACCGCCTGTATATCGCTGCCTGCGCCGCCCAGTGCAAACACTACCAGCGTAATCATAACTGCCAGCTTAGTCCTCGGATCCAGAACAAGTCCGCGGTTTTCGATATCCGCCGTGAAAAGCCCCGCCATATCAGAGCCTCCACGAAGCGGCTTCACGTCTGCTCTCCACGAAGGAGCGGTAGATGCCGTCCTGCTGCATGAGCTGGTCATGAGTGCCCTGCTGAGCTATCCTGCCGCTGTCTATGACGAGGATATTGTCTGCGTGACGGACAGTTTTCAGCCTGTGAGCTATCATGATTATGGTTTTTTCCTTTGTAAGAGCCTCGATAGCGTTCATGAGCTCCGCCTCGTTTTCGGGATCGACGTTAGCGGTGGCCTCGTCAAGCACTATTATGGGAGCGTCCTTCATTATCGCCCTCGCTATGGAGATACGCTGCTTTTCACCGCCTGACAGGCTCGCACCGCCCTCGCCGATGACAGTGTCATAGCCGTCGGGAAGCTCCGTGATGAAGTCGTGACAGCAAGCCTTCTTTGCCGCCTCGATGACCTTTTCCATAGGAGCGTCGGGCTGTCCGAAGCGTATATTGTTGGCTATGGTGTCCGCAAAGAGGTAGACCCTCTGGAAAACGAAACTGAAGTTTTTCATAAGCGCGTCCATGCTGTAATCGCGGATATCCCTGCCGTCAAGGGCAACACGCCCCTCATCGACGTCCCAGAACCGCGACAGCAGCGATGTGAGCGTAGTCTTGCCGCCGCCCGAAGGACCGACGATAGCGGTAGTCGTGCCCTCGGGGATATCAAGGGTCAATCCGTCGATTATGCGCCTGTTTTCGTAGGCAAAGGAGATGTCCTCTGCCCTGATATTGCAGTGTGCGGGAGCAATGTCCTCACCCGAGATATCCATCTGAGGCGTATCGAGAATGTCCTGCGCCTGCTTGACGCTGTTGTCCACAACACGCAGAAGCGCCGAATATGTGCCTGCATTGTCCAGCTGCGCATATATAAGGTAGGAGCTGATTATCATTATCATGCAGGTCAGGAGATCCATGCTTCCGTCGATACGGAACAGAACCGACGCCATGACTATGACCGTACCCAGCGCCTTGAGCCAGAAGCTCTGCAAGGTCATGAAGGGTATGAGTCTGAGCTCCATTGCGGAATTTGCGTGCTCGTTCTCGTCAATGGCAGCGTTGAGCTCGCGGCTGCGCTTTCCCGTAAGGCGGAAAGCTCTTACCTCGGCAATCCCCTGCACATACTCTATGACCTTCGCCACAAGTGCGGAGTCCTTCTCTATCTTCTGCTTTGCCATGGCTGCGCTCGCCTTCATCATAGCGCTGTTTACCGCAAAAAACACCACAAGTCCGAAGCAGAGTATCACACCGATACGCCAGTCGAATACGAGTATCATCACGGTTATGACCGCTGTGGAGAGCAGTCCGGAGCTGACTATCATTACCACTCTGGTCGCCACGTTTTCCAGGTTCTGCATGGTATTTGTGGTCACGGACATTATGCGGCCGAGACTGTTTTCGTTATAGTAGCCCATGGGCAGGTAGCGCAGATGCTCCGCGATGCGCATACGCTTCTCGGCGCAGGTGTTGTAGCCGCCCTCGGTCTGGAGCATAGTCGCCTTTGCCTTGAATGTTCCTCCGCCGATTATGCTGACCAGCATTATCCCGAGACATATCAGGCAGGTCTTTGAGGTGACGTTCCCGTCGAGGAGAGCCTTAGCCATGCAGGCGATAGCAGGAATCTTCAGCGCCTCGAACATGGCCTGCATGAAGCTCATAAAGATCGAGACAAAGAACTTTTTTCTGTCCCCGGGACTGCAAAAGGCAAAGAATCTTTTCAGTATCTTAAACATCGTCCTCACCGTCCTTTGCTGAGATATGTGCCGTCCACATGGAGCTGTAAAGACCGCCGTTTTTCAGCAGCTCCTCATGTTTGCCCGACTCCGTGATATTGCCGTCGCTTACAACGTAAATACAGTCGGCGTTCTTAACGGTAGAGAGCCTGTGAGCGATGACTATGAGGGTCTTGCCCTCGACGAGTCCGGCAACGCTCCGCTGGATAACAGCCTCGCTTTCGGGGTCGGTATAGGCGGTAGCCTCGTCGAGAATAACGATATCCGCATTCTTGAGCATTGAACGGGCAATAGCGATACGCTGGCGCTCGCCGCCCGAAAGATGGCCTCCCGACGTGCCGACTACGGTATCATAGCCGTTTTCAAGTCCCATGATGAAGTCGTGACAGCCGCACTTCCTTGCCGCCTCCTCGACCTCGGTATCTGTTGCGGACTGCCGTCCGAGACGGATATTCTCCCGCACGGACAGGTCAAACAGGAAGTTGTCCTGGGAAACGTAGGCAATGCGGTCGTTGTAATCGTCCAGGGGGATATCCCTTATGTCAGTGCCGCCGAGAGAAATGCTTCCGCCGTCCACGTCCCACAGGCTGGCTATAAGGCGTGCAATAGTGGATTTGCCGCTGCCCGAGGGGCCCACCAGAGCGACGAACTCTCCGCTGTGTATGGTCATGGATACGCCGTGAAGTATCTCCTTGTCCTCATAGCCGAAGTGAACGTCGTTGAGGACTATATCTCCGCCGACGGGAGTTTTCGTCAGCTTTTCGGGACGAGTCATCTCCTTTGCGTCTATGATGGTACGGACCTCGCCGACGATAGTGCTCATCTGCGCGATATCGTCCGAGTATGACATCACGCGGATAAGCGGCTCAATAAGTCCCACCGTGAGTATTATCACGGTGATGAAGTCGGCAGTGCTTATGGTTCCGTGCATAGCCATTATGCCGCCTATGGGCAGGACGGACAGCATAGTCGCAGGCATTATGCACATGGCGAAGGTCATGTACACATTGCATTTTCTCATCCAGTCTACAAAGCTTGCCGCACTCTCCCTTGCGGCGGCGGCAAACTTCTCATAGCTCGACTGCGCCTTGCCGAAGACCTTTATCACCTCGATACCGCGGATATACTCGGTAGTGACCGCGTTCAACGCCTTTGTGGCGTTGACAGTGCGTTTGTAGTTCTCCTCATAACCGAACATCATAAGAGCGTAGCAGACAACTCCGAGGGGAATGGTGATGAGGGCAGCAAGTCCGAGTTTCCAGCTTATGATGAAAACATATACCAGCACAATAACAGGCGCTCCTATACCCGTTGTGAACTCGGGAAGTATGTGCGCAAGAGTGGTCTCGATGCTGTCTATGCGCTCGACTATGGTGCTTTTCAGCGAACCCGACGGCTGCGATATAACGTCGCCGAGAGGCATTTTCGCCAGCTTGTCCAGAGCCTTCTTGCGTATCACAGCCAGGGTGTGGAATGTGGCAAGGTGGGAGTTGGAAGTGGACAGCGCATGAAAGAGGGAATGACCCAGCCACAGCGCAAGGATAATCACGCAGTTGAGGATATACTCGCTCTGGTCGGTGCTGCCGTCAAGGAGCAGCTTCACTATCCTTGCTACGAAATAGTACGGCGCAATGCCGCATAGCGTGCTCAGAGCCGCAAGTATCACGCTGAGTACGAACTTCCCTTTGCGCTCGCCCGACTGCCTCAGCAGCCAGCCGAAGGAACCATTCTTATCCTTTTCCATTGTTATCCCTCCTGTGAGCCTGGGGCGAAACGCCCATAATATCGCGGAAAGCCGCTGAAAACTTTGAGGCGTTGTCGTATCCGAGCTGCTGGGCTATCTCCGCGACGGTCAGATCTTCCTCGGATATCAGCATGGAAGCCGCCGCCTTCATTTTATAGCTTTTGATGTATCTGTATATCGGCGCTCCGTAAACCGCCCTGAACACCTTTCTCAGCGTCGCAGGCGGCATATCGAACTTCGCCGACAGCTCGTCAACCGTGTATGACCTGCAGAGCGAGCCCGTTATCAGCTCATGTATCTGCTTGACCTTGTCCGTCTGCCTGGCAGGAAAATACTGCCTTTGTTCCGCAGTCACGGAAATATCCAGCGCACCGAGCATGAGCAGCAGCTCCGCCGTCTTTACCCTGAAGTAGTCGAGGCGCACGCTCTTGGGAGCACTGTACAGCTGTGAGAAAATCCTGTTTACAGCCTCATTGCCCCGCAGGACGAATTCCCTGCCGCCGGAACAGAAACCCTCCGCAAGAGCGCCTATATCAACTGACAGCCACGGAAACCCGCGCTTCAGCGACTCCTCAGCCGCTTCACGCACAAAGCCGATGGTGATACCGTGATAGTGGGACAGCGGCAGCTCCACTCGTCCCTCATGGTGGACGCGCTTGTCTATCCGCAGGTCGCCTGCCTCCATATAATAGCGCTCTCCGAGAGAGTTTTCGTGCTCGATGCGTCCCTCGCGGCAGTGGTCGATGCAGAGGATCGTATCGGCATTCTGATACTCCGACACGCAGCTCCGCATATGGAAATCGTTGTACATCAGGTACACGCCGTCGAATACGCGGTACATGGTCATGAAGCCCTCTCCGTCCTCGCCGTCGATGCGGAGCACGCGGCATTCGCCATCCTCGGCTATCTCGTGGACGTTGCCGCCGAAGCCTGCACTGTCAAGAGCCTCAAAAATATCCCTGCTCACGCTATGCCTGCTTTCTCGAAGTGCTTCTTCATCAGTGCCTTGCCGAGGAGTCCGCCTATGATACCGCACACAAATGCCGCAATGAACGTCACGGGACACATCCATGACGGCATGAGCTTAGTCACAGCGTCGATGTAGTCCTGGCCGTAATTCTGGCGTGAAGCCCAGTATTTTTCGGCGTTGAAGAAGAGCGGAAGATAATTCGCAGCCACCCAAAGACTGAAAACTCCGTTGGTGACGACAGCCTTGGTTGCGCTCTTATATTTGCCGCTCCTGTATACGAGCTCCGCCAAAAGTCCGCTGAATACCGATACTGCCAGCGGCGGCCAGCTCATGCCCGTAAGGAGCATCATGATGCCCATGATTATGCTCATTATCCATATCATGCCGAATTTCCTGACTCTCGTCAGAAAGAGCATGAAGGGTATACCGCCGAATATGGGTACAAGCAGCGGCAGGAATACGGGGATCATTCCCAGAATGGCAATGACGAAAACGATGACGAAATATATCGCCGAAAAAATGCCGATATTGATGAGATCCTTGCCTTTCATAGCTACCTCCAAAAGTTAGATTTCACTAACTTATATACATAGATTTGAGCCTTATTCCTGAAGGCTCCTTTGATAGTATAACATAATAGAGAAGTAATTTCAACTCCGTTTTGTTCATAAATGCTCCGTTTTGATTTTTAATGAATCTGTTCATTTTCGCCGCCTTTGTCAACCTGCTTTTATAAAAGCGGTTGACAAACGTATTTTTATGTGCTATAATACAGTTAAACCACTAAAAGGAGATATAATTATGAACGAAACTGCAACTGTAAAAAGTCCCAAAAAGACATTTTCGACCAAGGAAATGGTACTTATCGCTATGTTTGCCGCTGTCATGGCGGTCTGCTCATGGATATCGATCCCCATCGGCAGCATTCCCATAACCTTGCAGACCTTCGGCGTATTCTGCGCACTGAGCCTCTTAGGCGGCAGAAACGGTACATTCTCTATCGCTGTATATATACTCCTCGGAGCTGTGGGACTTCCTGTATTCACGGGCTTCAAGGGCGGTATCGGAGCACTTACGGGACCGACGGGAGGCTATATCCTCGGATTTATCCTTATGGCTCTGCTGTATTGGTGCGGAACGAAGCTCCTGGGCAGTAAGCTTCCCGTAAGCATAGGACTGCTGACGGCAGGACTTCTCGTCTGCTATCTTTTCGGCACGATATGGTTCGTTTTCGGCTATTCCAACGGCGAAAGCAGTATGAGCTTCTACAAGGCGCTGAAGCTCTGCGTGATACCGTTTATCCCGTTTGATATTATCAAGCTGGTCCTTGCGGCGGTAATATCCTGCCGCGTAAAAAAGCAGTTAGATCTGTAAAAACAAGCCCGTAACGGTCATACACCGACCGTTACGGGCATTTTTCATATTCCAAGGAACTCTCTGAGCGCGTCCAGCCTCTCGTTGGCTATACGTCTGCCGATGCGGTAGACCTCCCTCATGACATCGGGATCGTGCTCCACATGACCTACAGGCAGAGCCTCGGGGGGCGCGATAACGAAGGCCTTTCCCTGCTCCTCGGCGCTGCGTATGTGCTTCAGCTCCGAGTTGTACATCTTGTGACGGTTCTCCGCCGCTTTTATGAGCTCGGGATACTTCCTGTACTTCATCTTCATAAGTGCCATTCCGCTTGCAGGCTTCTTGACATAGTCGCGGGGCTGAGTCACCACCACCACATTTTTCTCATAGCCTCTGCTCTCCATGAATCTGAGAGGTATCGAGTCGGATATACCGCCGTCAAGTAGCTTATACCCTCCTACCTCAACGATACGCGCCACAACGGGCATGGAAGCCGAAGCTCTTATCCATTCAAGCTCGTCGTAGTCTATGGGGCCGCACTTGTGATACACCGCCTTGCCTGTGGTTATATCCGTAGCCACTACCCAGAATTCCATGGGTGAGGTCTCAAATGCATCGTTATCAAAGAGATCAAGCTCGTTGGGAATGGTATGATAGCAGAATTCCGCTCCGAACAGGTCTCCCGTCTTTATAAGCGAGCGCTTGCTGCAATAGCGCTTGTCCTTGCAGAACCGTGTATTATAGCGGATAACCCTGCGGATCTGTCCCGACTTATAATTGCAGCCGAAGGCAGCTCCTGCGGAGACGCCCACTGTTCCGTCAAGGACGATATCATTTTCCATGAGGACGTCTGTAACGCCTGCGGTAAACAATCCGCGCATAGCGCCGCCCTCAAGAACAAGTCCGTATTTCATCTCTTTCTCCCTTTTAGTGATCGTATATCAACTAAACGATCACCTGCATGATGTATTCCTCGTCATTTTCCGAAACTACACTGAAACCCGCCTTTTCGTAGAGCTTCACGGCATAATTTGCCTTCTGGACTGCCAGTGACAGTCTTTTATAGCCAATTCTCCTGTATTCTGCTATAATAGCCCTCATCATCGCCGTACCTATGCCGCAGCCTCTGTACTCCTTATACAGTGCAATTGCAAGTGAAGGCGTTTCGTCGTCGATATGGCCGTAATCATTCATTATCCTGCCCCACACCGCGCCGACTGCGCGGCCACTGACCTCCGCACAGAGAGCGATATCGCTCTTTCTGCTGCCGAAGTTCTCCACATATACCTGCAATTCAGGCAGGCGGACTATCTCACGGGGCGGCGGATCAGCTCCCTCGGGAATGAATATGGCCTCATACAAAAAATCTTCAAGCAGCGGGTACTCGCTTTTGCGAAGCGGTCTGACAGTATAATTCATTTTCAGTTGTCGCTGAGGTCGTAGGCAGGCTCCTCGTTGGTGAGAGCTACCTCTATGACCTTGCCGTAGAAGCCCGCAGGATTGAGAAGTATCCTCTCCCCTATGAGCTTTGCCTGAGTCATATCGGGAGCATACAGCCTCAGATCCATAAGGTCGAAGGTGCTGTCGATACACCTTACATGGACATAATAGCCGCTGCCCACGGGCTCGTATTCGATCTTCAGCTCCTTCTCGTACTGTATACGGGCAAAATAGCGTATTGCCGCCAGCACAAGCTTGTCCCTGTAGGACTTGGGAGCATAGTTCTTCAGCTGCTTTGCGCACTCCCTGCCCTTTGGCATCAGCATATAGCAGGAGCCGCCCTTATCGTCGGCTTCCTCTGTGATAAGTCCGTTTTTCAGGAGATAACCCACAGAGTCCTGATAGTAGAAATAGTTTATGATACCCGTTCCGATAGCGATGTCGTAAAGCTGGTCGGGACTAACGGGTCTGTCTATTTTATAGAGCAGATAGCAGAGAAGTATATTCAGCGTGGGGACGTCCTTTATCTCGGTGTCGGCACGCTCTGCCATCTTCATGATGTTTTCGTCCTGCATAATGAATCACCTTAACAGAAATTGGGATAATC
Source organism: uncultured Ruminococcus sp. (assembly GCF_947301925.1). Lineage (GTDB taxonomy): Bacteria > Bacillota > Clostridia > Oscillospirales > Ruminococcaceae > Ruminococcus. Next base: position 170,577 of record NZ_CAMYUE010000003.1, on the reverse strand, counting down.
CAGCATATGGGAAAGGAGGGCGATATTCACCGCCGCCTCTACACAGGGAACTGCCGCGGGAACTCCGCAGGGTATATGGCCTGCGCTTTCGGCGGTACTGTCGGTCATATCGCGGTAATTCACCGCAGACTGCTGTCCGCCCACATATTCCGAGGGCTTGAAGGCCACTCTCAGAGTTACAGGCATACCCGTAGAGATACCGCCGATGACTCCGCCGTGGTTATTGGTCTTTGTGAGTACATGACCGTGATCGTTCACATAGAACTCATCATTGTTCTGGCTTCCCACCATTTTCGCTGAGGTAAAGCCAGCTCCGAACTCCAGTCCCTTTACATTGGGGATACCGAATATGAGCTGAGCAATGCTGTTTTCAAGTCCGTCAAATACGGGAGAACCAATACCTGCGGGCACATTCACAGACGCGCACTCGATAACTCCTCCCAGGGACTCGCCGCCCTCATAGGCCTTGTTTATATCCTCTGTCATCTCCCAGCCCTTGCGGTCGCTGATAACGGGGAAGGCCTTTCCTCTGACGCTGAGTATGCCGTCCCTTGTGATATTAACGGGATCGAAGGGATTATCCTTTATGTTGTGTATCTGAAGTATATGGGCGCCTGTATAGATACCGCGTCTTTCCAGTATCTGGGCGCATACAGCTCCCGCAAAGCATAGCGGAGCCGTAAGTCTGTCGGAAAAGTGTCCGCCTCCGCGCACATCATTGAAGCCCCTGTATCTGAGAGTACCTGTATAGTCCGCATGACCCGGTCTTACCAGATTGTCGATGTCCTCATGCTGAGGAGCCGACGCCTGAGTATTCTGAAGGAAGGCACATAGAGGAGTGCCCGTGGTGCGGTCGTTGAATATACCCGACATGATATGGGGCATGGAATTCACGGCAGAGGAGCTGCCGCCCGGATATCTTCTGGCCATGAAACGGGCGAGCTCCTCGGGGTCGATATATTCTCCCGAGGGGAGATTGTCAACGGTCACGCCTATGGCGGGGCCCTGTGCTTCGCCGAACATGGACACGGATATCCTGTTATTCCAGAATGATGACATTTGCTTTACCTCCGAGCTTTTTGTAGTCGTCAAAGAAAGCGGGATAGGATTTTTCCACTGCCTCGGCGCCTCTGATGATAACATCGCCGTCGGTACGGGTAGCCGCAACAGCAGCCGCCATAGCTATCCTGTGGTCTCCGGAGCTGTCTACAGTACCGCCGTGCATAGCGCCTGTGGGATGAATGATGAGGCCGTCATCGGTGATGTCAACATTTCCTCCGAGAGCGTTTATCATGGCCGCAGTGGTCTGTAAACGGTCGCTTTCCTTTATTTTAAGTCGTTTAGCGTTATATATACGGGAATCGCCGCTGCCGAAGGCTCCCAGCACCGCAAGCACGGGTACAAGGTCGGGTATATCCGAGCAGTCGGCATCGTAATGTCCGATACTGCCATTATAACACATATTGCGTATAATTTCAAGGATTTTCCTGTCGCCCTGAACACTGTTTTCATTGAGATTATGAAGCTCCACCTGTGAACCCAGTGCATTCGCCACATAGAAGAAGGCCGCCTGTGAATAATCTCCCTCTATCCTCTCATCATTGGGGAGATACCTCTGACCGCCTTTTATGCGGAAGCCGTTCACGCTCTCCTCGGCAGAAATGCCGAATCTGCGCAGAGTATCTATGGTTATGTCCACATAGGGACGGGATTCCAGATGTGAGGTGAGGACGATCTCCGAGTCCCCTTCAAGAAGGGGCAGTGCAAAGAGAAGTCCCGTTATGAACTGTGAGGAGACATCTCCCTCCACCTTGAAAACGCCGCTGTTCAGCCCTCCCGAAACGGTAAAGGGCATTGTATTGTGATAGTCGAATCGTGTACCGTTTCTGCCAAGCTCGCGGACAAAAATATCAATGGGACGCTGGGGCAGTCTTCCCCTGCCGATGAACTCGGCACTGCTGCTGACTGCGGCAGCTATGGGAAGTATGAAGCGCAGGGTAGAACCGCTCTCGTTGCAGTCGATAAGGCAGCTGCCGGTATGACGGCCGCCTGTGCCTTTTACGGTTATATCTCTGCCGCTGACCACGAACTCAGCTCCCAGAGCCCTCATTGCTCCGATAGTAGCCTCGATGTCCTTTGACATGGTAACTCCGCTGAGATGTGAAACTCCGTCTGCAAGAGCCGCGCATATTATAGAGCGGTGTGCGCAGCTTTTTGAGGCAGGTATGCTCAGCTCTCCGCCGAGCACAGAGGGACTTATCCTGATATCCATTTTCAGCCCTCCATAAGGCGGCAGAACTCATCAAACGGGACCTTGACGATCTCTCCCCTGCCTATCTCGTTGCAGATGATGTAGTTTATGTTCTTTGCCTCGTTCTTCTTGTCCTTCGAGCAGAAGGGCAGCAGCTCGCTCATGGGTATATCCGTACCTGTAGGGAGCTTATAAGCCTCGCAGCACTTTTTCAGCCTCTCCGAAAGCTGAGGCGCAAGGCGGTCGGTTATGATGCACATACCTGCGGCAACTCCTGCTCCGTGTGCGTAATCCTTGTAGTTGTGCCAGCCTTCAAGGGCGTGTCCTATGGTATGGCCGAAGTTAAGTATCATGCGCTCGCCCTTGTCGAACTCGTCGTTTTCCACCACCTGACGCTTTATATCCACACATTTGTATACCATCTCGTCCATTATCCCGTCAACATTTTCAAGGCAGTGTGACTCCATGAGCTCAAAGAGCTTTTCGTCCCTTATCATGCCGTATTTGATGCACTCGCCCATGCCCTCCGCAAGAGTTTCGGGCTTCAGGGTCTTCAATATGTCGCTGTCACAGATGACAAGAGCAGGCTGCTTGAAGGAGCCCACAAGATTCTTGCCCCCTGCAATGTCTATGGCGGTCTTGCCGCCCACTGAGGAATCCACCTGTGAAAGAAGGGTGGTGGGTATCTGTATGAACTCCACGCCCCTGAGATATGTAGCGGCCGCAAAGCCTGTGATATCACCTACGACGCCGCCTCCCAGAGCAACGATGATATCGCTTCTGGTAATATTGCTCTCACAGAGGAAATCGTATATCCTGCCCAGAGTTTCAAGGCACTTGGACTGCTCTCCGTTGGGGAAAACAAAAACACTGCACTCAAAGCCTGCGGCTTTCATTGAGTCGAGAGCAGTCTGCAAATGGAGCTTTTCCACCACATCGTCCGTTATTATGGCAGCTCTCCGCGAGCCGGTCACCTCTGATATATATTCTCCGCATTTTGCAAGCCCTCCGCGCTGTATGAGCACATCGTAAGGGTGGCTCGTATTAATGCTTATCTTCCTCATACTACCGACCTCCGATACAAAATATGCCGCTGAAAGGCACAGCGGCAGCTTTAGTTAAATTATAGCATACACGGCGTACACTGTCAACACTTTTTTGCTTTAAAGCTTTTATTCGTTGAACTTTTCCGTGCTGCTTTAAGCTCCGCCATCTCCGATTGTTGATTTTCACCAACAAAAAACAACATTTCAGCGCCGCCATTGTAATATTCACACTATATTCACAGAATGTCAATCATTCCCCGTTTTTATTATGTTATAATCATTATAAATATAAATAATCTGATGCAGGCTCACGCCTGTTCGGAGGGGATATGCATGAATACAAACGAGTACCTGACAGCGTTGGAAAAATTCATTCACGGGATCTATATGATACCCGATACTCTTTCACCTGATGTTCCCGAAACTATGGAGGAGCTCTGCTACTGCCTGAAAATAGGCAAGGTGGACTTTATAGCCTACGATAACGAGGCCTCCGAACATATGGGGCTTTTCAAAAGCTACTGCTTCTACGATTACGGCGGCAGCTGCGACGGTGATTACATTACAAGACGCATCATTACGCCCGATGAAAACATCGCGGTGTATAAGGTCATGCTCAGGGACGGCGCAGACGAGTGGACAGAGGTTGAAAGAGGCAGGATAGAGGTGTTTATCTCCCTGCTCAGTACCTTCAACGCAAGAAGCAGACTGCTGAAGCTTACCCACCGGCTCACTTTCTATGACAGCGATCTAGGTATGTATAACCTGCAGCAGTTCATGAAGACCGTCAAGCTGCTGTGCAAGGAGGAGCGCATAGAGGGCTTTGCCGCAGTATACTTCAATCTGAAGCGGTTCTCCATCGTCAATCAGCGTATCGGCCGCGAAAACGGCACCAGAGTCATGAAACGCTTCATCGGCATGATAGATCAGCTCCTTGATCATAAGGACGAATTCGTCTGCCGAGTGGGCGGAGATAACTTCATCACTCTCATCAGAGGCGAAAAACTGCCGTCACTGCTGGAGCTGCTCAACGGCACCGCCGTGTCTATAGACGGCGGAAAAGCCGAACGCATACTGATAACTGCCTCGGCAGGAATATACATTATCCCTGATATGGACAGCTTTATTCTGCCTACCGATATCATGGACAGAGTAAGCATGGCCTTCTATATCGCCAAGAACAACGGAAATGTAGTCTATTTCGACGACGCCCTTCTCGCAAGAAGCAAACGCAATAACGATATCACTGCAAGCTTCCCCAAGGCTCTCGAAAACAACGAGTTCCTTGTATACTATCAGCCAAAGATATCCCTGGAGGGAAGGAATATCGCAGGCGCAGAGGCTCTGTCACGATGGTTCCATAACGGAAGAGTCGTCCCTCCTGCTGATTTTATCCCCGTCCTCGAACAGGGACGCGACATCTGCAAGCTGGATTTCTATGTGCTGGACAGAGTGTGCCGCGATATAAGAAGATGGCTGGATCAGGGCGGGAACGCGGTGAGGATATCGGTGAACCTCTCACGCAGACACCTGTCGGATATGGACCTTGTGGAGCGTATAGAAAAGATCATCGACAAGCACGATGTTCCTCATAAATATATCGAGATAGAACTGACCGAAACTACCACGGACGTTGAGTTCAAGGATCTGAAGCGCACCATAAACGGGCTCCATCAGGCAGGCATATCCACCTCCGTTGACGATTTCGGTATAGGCTATTCCTCTCTGAACCTTATCAAGGAGCTTCCCTGGAACGTACTGAAGCTGGATAAAAGCCTGCTCCCCGGTGCTGACAATGCCAACTATCAGCAGAAATGTATCATGTTCAAGTATATCGTATCAATGGCACAGGAAATGGGGCTGGAATGTATCGCCGAGGGCGTTGAGACCAAGGAGCACGTTGCGCTCCTTACCTCAAACTGCTGCAAGCTGGCTCAAGGCTTTTACTTTGATAAGCCGCTCCCCATTGAGGAGTTTGAAAAAAGGCTGGCCGGAAACTATCTGTATGAATAGATATATGGGCTGCCGGATATGGCAGCCCTGTTTTTTTGTATTATGTCTTGACATTATGTACGGTTATGTGGTATAATTATTCCGTTGCGCCGGTGTGATGGAATTGGCAGACGTGCGAGACTCAAAATCTCGTGGTGGCAACACCGTGCGGGTTCGACCCCCGCCACCGGCACCAGCACAGTGCCTGTGCCCCCTTCACGGGGGCACTTGTTTTACTCGTTCACTTTGTACGAAAATGTCAGTCTGCTTTCGCTCACGACACTCTCATCAATTATGTTCAGCTCACACAAGCGGGTAACTCCCGCAGACAAGTTCGCGCCTCACTTAATGTGGGGCGCGATTTTTTTGCGCATGAGTATTTATATAAGAAAAAACCGCAGACTTTTTACAATAGTCCGCGGGCTTTTCTTATATTGACGCTATTATGATCACAGGAGATCTGCCAGATACTTGTCAAGATCGTCAAGGTCTGTTTCATCGTCGATACCTTTAAGCATATCAAGAACGCTCTTTTCATTATCACATGATGTTTTTTCCTGTACGATACGATCTCTGCCTATGAGTTGTGACGCCTTTTTGATGGAATTATAATCATAGAGTTCGGACGCGTCCACAGATACATCATAGGTATCCTTCATTCGCCTTGACAACTCTATCATATTGATGGAATCCATGCCAAGATCGCTGAAACTATCATTTATGTCGATATCAGCTGCAGGTAGATGAAGTATCTCGCTTATTATAGCAGTAAGTCCGTAATACACCTCCTGCATATCTTCTTTTTCGTTTTTTGTTTTTTCCGGCAAAACATTCTGCACAGGTAATGCCTCACGCTTTGGCGCTATGCTCTCAATGCCTGTTTTTTCCGATATGAGCTTTGCTATTCTACCGGGGGTTGAATAGTCATAAAGTTCCGATGCATCTATATCCAGCATATGATCGTTGTTGATGATCCTTGACAGCTCAACCATATTTATAGAATCTATACCAAGATCGTGCAAAAGAATATTGCTGTCTATCTCGCTCTCCGGTATATGCAGGATGTTGGAAATAACCGAAATCACATATTCCAACATATCACTGTCATTTTTTCTCACTTCAGCGGTATCATCAAGAGGCGGCAGCATAATGTTTTCCCTCGTAAAAGCAGGAGTAACGACTTGTTTATTCAGTTCAAGCACAGGTGCGCTTTCCGAATGAGATGCTGAAGGCTTCGATACGCTGTCGCTGATAAGCTTGTCTATTCGCATTCTTGATTCGGCTGTAGTTATGGTCTTTCTGTGCATTTCAAGTTCAAGATCAATGGCAGCTTTGAGATCGTCTTTATACTTCTGACCAAGACCGCTTTTAAGCACGGCAAGCGATTTTGAAGTCTTGCCTGCGATCTCACGGGCTATGCTAACCGCTCTGATCATAACATCATTCTGGTCCTCGAAAATAACACCTGTACACCTTGTACTAAGCTCTTTTCCGGTGTATATATGAGCTGTATACATCATCTCATTTGCAAGCAGGTCGCCAAGCTTGTGCCTGAGCAGGAAGGTGGAGCCCAGTCCGGGAGTAAAACCGTATTTCATGAAGTTTGCACTGTAAGAGGCTTGGTTTGAAAGTATAACTATATCGCCGTACAGGCCGAATATCAGGCCGCCGCCGAAGGCATATCCCTGCATTGCCGAAATAACAGGTATCTCCAGCCCGGCAAAGCCATTGTATATAACAGAGCCGTCAGCATCGGAAAACTCATTGTCGCCGTTTGCAAGACTCATCAGTTCCTCCTTGCTTCCGCCCATGGAGAATATATTACCGTATCCCGTTACTATCAGAACCTTCAGTCTATTGTCACGCTTTACCTGTAACAACTTTTCGGTAATGCCGCTGAGGAAGGCCTTGGTGAACATATTCTTCTGCTCGGTATAATTTAGATGGAGCACGCATATCTCATCTGTTATGTATTCAAGAAATACTGCCTCGGAGGCATCATTATTCACAGAAGGGTTATATTTATATGGAGTACTTTTTACTGCCGGTTTTGTCTCAGTTTTTTTCTGGCAGAATGAATCAAACCAGTGATCGCGGTGTATGAATGGTTCCGGCGGCAGATCTTCTGTTAAGGCTCTGCGGTCGTCATAAAGGCTAATCCAGTCTGCTTTGCCTCCTTCACACCATATCCGAGCTGTTCTTACTGTTATATCGCTATCAGGTATGTCTGATGAAGCATTGATGCATCCCGCTCCATTCACGGTATCAGCCAGACAGGAGATTAGTTCTTCAGCCCTGCTGAATACGATGGCAAGCCTTTGCTCATATTCCTCACGCTTAAGCTGAAGAGTATAACACATATCGGATAAAAATGTTCTGCCGAGCTCTGAAGGTCGTTTTGCTGCAAGGTATCCCCTAAACTGCTCAACCTTATTCATCAGGCGCTGCCCGCTCTTTGCCGAAAGAACAAAGACATATTTATCTGTCCCGATATCAGGGGAATGACTGCTATTTTGAGGAGCTTCCTCAAGAATAACGAATGCATTGGCTCCGCCAAAACCGAATGAGCTTACTGTAGCTCGTCTGATGTTTTCCGTATTCCATTGACGAAGCTCTGTATTTACATAGAATGGCGTCTCGGAAAGCTTCAGATATGGATTCTCATTTCTGTAATTGATATGAGGTACAAGAGTCTTTTCTCTCAGACACATTATAACCTTTATCATGCTTGCTATTCCCGATGCAGGCTCCAGATGTCCTATATTGTTTTTCAGGGAGCCTATTGCAACGGTACCACGGCTTTCAGTGCCGAAATACTCATATGCTCTTTTCAGTGCTCTTACCTCGATCGGGTCGCCAAGCTTTGTGCCTGTTCCGTGGAGCTCCATATACGATACAGTATCAGGGGATATGCCAGCTTTTTCAAAGGTGTCGGTCACAAGTTTCAACTGAGCCTCTTCATTGGGAGAGGTAACGGACTGCGCACGGCCTCCGTGATTTACGCCGCTCGCCTTTATAACCGCAAGTACGTTGTCACCGTCTCTGACTGCCTTATACAGCGGCTTAAGAACAATCGCTCCTATTCCTTCACCCTTTACATATCCGCTGGCGCTTTCGTCAAGGGCGGAACAGGTATTCTCAGGTGAAAGTATACCCATACTATCCGCCATAGTGAACGAATTGGCGTTTAGCAGCAAACTTACTCCTCCTGCTACTGCCATTTCACATTCGCCGTTCTTTATCGCAGTTACAGCTCTGTGTACGGCTGTAAGGCTGGAAGAGCAGGCTGTATTCACTGACTCGCTGGGGCCGTGGAGATCAAATATGTACGAAAGATAATTGCTGAGCATTGTAGGATCAGTCCCTATTACCGAAGAACCGTCAAGTATCCCCTTCTGCATAAGGATATTTTTATAGTCACAGTGCTGTACTCCCGTAAACACGCCGACATTTTTACCCTCAAGGTCACTTATCCTGTAACCCGCTCTCTCAAAAGCTCTCCATACGACTTCAATATAAAGCCGCTGCTGCGGATCCATATTATCGCAGTTGCGTGGAGTGATTCCGAAGAATTCGCCGTCAAATCCCTTTATTCTGTCAATAAAGCAGGCCTTTATATCTGTACCTTCTTTAAAGCAGCCATCTGTAAGCCTTTCAGCGGGAACGTTCTTTACACTGCATCTTCCTTTTGTAAGATTCTTCCAGAACTCCCATATATTATCTGCATCAGGCATTATACATTCTGCACCGATAACGGCTATATCATCGCATTTTTTTGCACTATCGCCGCATACAGCCGATACTCCTGTATCAGATACAGCTGTGTCAGCTCCATCGTCAAGAAAAGCAAACGGATCGTTAACGGAAGCAGCAGATGTCTTTCTTTTCATATCAGCGGCTGCGTATTCCTTTGAAACCTTTTCAGCAAGCAGCTTCAGATTCGTACACGAAAAGAAGTCTATGGGCAGTATTTCAAGCCCGAAACTCTTGTTTATCTGCTCTGCAAATTCTCTGAAGGATATGGAATCAAATCCCATTTCACTGAAATTTCTGGTCTCGCTTATCCTTTCGGGCTCAAGATCTATTACTCTATAGATGATATCCCTGAGCTCTGATGAGATTTTGTCGTCTCCCCTGTTATAATTCTTTTCAGACATTTTTTTCACCTCTGACTTATCCTTCTTTTTAATTACCAACAGACCTGTATGCTCCTCATCTGTCATAAGTTCAAACAGCAGAGCTGCTCCCTCTTCATCTTCAAGGTACTCTGCCCCGTTCATCGCAAGGTAGACCGCCTCTCTGCTCTCCTCCATGTGCATACCGCCATTTCTCCACAGCGGCCATGCCGCTGAAACCACTCTTGTATTCCTGCCGCTTCGTCTGAGATACTTATCCGCATAAGCGGCGAACACATCGGTAAATCGGTTTATCAGCGAGTAATCCACCTGTCCGAGATCTCCTAAGAATGCCGAAGAGGAGGAGAACAGTATCAGCCTGTCAACAGGATGCTTGCAGGCATACTCAAACAAAACGAAGGCTCCGTTGAGCTTTGGGGCGAAAACATATTCCATGTCCTCTCTGTTCTTGTTTATGAAGTACTTACCGTCATTGTTGCCTGCGGTATTTATTATAGCCGCACATCTGCTGTAGCCTGCAAGGGCTTCTGACAAAACCGTTTCAAATTTGCTGCCATCGTTTATATCACATTCGATAAAGCTTACCCTTCCGCCGTATCTTTCTAAAAGATCATCTATCTGACTATTCCTGCTGCGGCTGATAAGTATTATGCCAGCTCTGCTCCTTTCTGCAACAGCTCTCGCTAATATGCCCGCGATCCTACCTGACGCTCCTGTGATTACAATTGCTGAATCACCATCAAGAATGAGAGAGCTTCCGCGGCCCGTGCCTGCACTTCTGCATGGCACCATACTCTTTATGTATCGTTTGCCGCTGTTATATACTACGGTACTGTCAGTAAAATCTGCCTCGGTAAGCTCGGACATGAGAATATCAAAGGTAAGATCAGTTGCCTTATCAAGCCCCACTGTCTTTATCTTCAGTTCTCCTCCGATTATCGCAGCTGACATACCTATAGGGGCAAATGCCTCATTATACGGTAAGATGTCATCTCCAGTCTTATAGAATACTATCAGGCGCAGACATGACTTTTTTTCAAACACTGCTGTTTTTACAATATCAAGGAGCTTCAGATAATACTCTTTTATATACATAATGCTGTCTGCACCGGCTATGGTATCATCACAGATGACTATATCTATATCTTTGCCGCCTGTCAAGGAATCATATACATATGCGCTCATCTCATCCATGCTGTTGCAGCAGAGCACATCATGTCCGAAATCATATCCTGCAAATCTTTTTCCTGATATATCACATATTACAGTCTCTCTCACGAGCTCACCGCAGTTCATTACCGGCTGCTCTGTCAGTTTATCATTATAAATCTCTATCATTTTTACCCCTTACAGATCAGATACATTCTATTTATGATCATAAGTGTGTTTCCATATCTGTCGCTGATCCTCAGATCAATAACATATTTTGTATCGGAGACCTTTTTTACAAGTCCGATGTGTATATTCTTTTCATCTGAAGCGGATATTTCACCGTAAAGCAAACAACTTTCGACAGAGGCAGCTGCAAAGCCGGTCGCAAAAGGCACCTGAGACCTGACAAATTCTTTCACAGCGTTATGTACTGACGTTGAAAGCGGCACACCGCCGCCGCAGGACAGTTCATTTTCTTCGATATAGCTGTTTTCAGCTCTGTCGCTGATCTCATCGGAATCACAAGGCTCTGCCGCTGCGAAAAGCCTTTTCGCACTTTTCTCTGCAATATATACTCTTATATCATGTTCCGATATTTCTGCCTCATAACGTTCTGCATTCGCCGAGATCAAAGGCGACGCAAAGCGCACCGATCTTATGCCGGCTGCATCAGAACGATTATATATGTATACCATTTCTCCCATGATCTCAAGCACTTCAAAAACGTTTATTGCCCCGTCGCAAAAACTCCTCTCAGAATCCATCCCGTATACAAAGCTGCCCGAACGCTGCCTGTGACCGCTGGTATGATCTCTGCGGCTAAACTGTGCTGCAATATCAGGTCTGTAGATCATATTATCAGTAGGATAGAACGGCAGTTCAACAAGTTTCAGACCGATCTCTGTTTCTGAAGTTTTTCCGCCTTTTCTCCATTTCTCAAACTCAGCGGTAATATCTTCATTTTCATTACCATCACCGTAAACTGCCCCGTCAAATGCACTGCCTGATGAAATAACCGAGTCAATAACTCTTACAGCTTCATCTGCGCTATGAGCACATATACCAACTGATATGTCCAGCATTGGCATTTTCCTTCTTAATGAATAGCAAATATCGCCAAATCCGGTATGTGATGAAGAACTTTCTGTTAGCCAGTCTTTGATAATTGCTAAATACGTCATGAGCCTCTTATCACTGACTGCTGAAACAGGAAACCAAAGCTTTTCACTGTTACAAGCTGTAGAATCATTATTCAAGTCATCGTATTCGCTGACTATCACATGGACATTAACTCCGCCTGCTCCGAATGAGCTTATGGCAGCTATTCTTCGCCCGTTGCTGTCAGCTTTCCATTCTGTACCGGACTGTGGGAAATAAAACGGTGTGTTTTCCATATCTATATTGGTGTTGATATCCGCACTGTTCAGTGTCTTTGCGATCTTACGCTCCTTTATCATGCATATCACCTTTGCCAGTGATGCGAAAAAACTTGCGGACTCAAGATGTCCGATATTGGTCTTTACAGAGCCGACAGGACAGAGCTTTGTTCTGCTGCCTCTGCGATACACCTTATTCAATGCAGCTATCTCTATGGGATCTCCCAGCTGTGTTCCCGTGCCGTGAGCTTCTATGTACGTTATATCATCCGGAACGAGATCAGCATCTGAAAGCGCCTTTTCTATAACCTCTGCCTGCTGATTTATGTCGGGAACAAGGAAGCCCTTTGACTTTCCTGCCGTGTTAATTGCTGAGGACTCTATAACAGCATAGATATGATCATTATCTCTCACTGCATCCTCAAGCCTCTTTATTATTACAGCCGAAACTCCTTCTCCCGGTACAAATCCGTCAGCTCCCTGTCCGAATGCGGAGCATACTCCCGACCTTGACAGCATCTGCTTTCTGCACATCACTGCATACTTGTACGGGTGAGTGTATATATTCACACCTCCAACCACAGCGGTGTCACAGTCTCCGCTCTTTATACTCTGACAAGCTGTATGGAACGCCGCTGCACCTGATGAACAAGCTGTATCGATCGTCATTGATGGGCCGTGGAAATTATAAAACCAGGATATCCTGTTGGATATTGACCAGGGAGTCGCCTGTGCGGCCTCGAAACTTCCGCTTGTCCAGCTGTTCTCGGCATATGAGGAAAAAGTATTAGTTGTTGATCCTACAAAAACGCCGACCTTCGAGGAGCTCAGTGACTTGCTGATATAACCGCTGTCCTGCAAAGCCTCGAATACAACCTCCATAAACTTTCTTTCCTGTGGATCTGTCAGCTTTGCTTCTCTTGGCGAGATATGGAACAACTCTGTGTCAAAGCCGTAGATATCCTTCATAAATCCGCCCGACTTGCAGTATATCTCCTCATCATAAAGTCTCAACTGCTTTTCGTGCTCCTTCCAGCGATCTGTAGGCAAGCCCGATATCAGTGACTTTTCATCAATTACAGCATTCCAGAGTTCACCAACGCTTTCTGCAGAGGCAAATCTTCCGCTTATACCAATGATTGCAAGCTTTGAGCTGCGGTCATTCTTTTCATCAGGCGCTGAAGCACTGCCTGCTTCAATGCCGACATTATTAACTGCCAAAGGCTTTATAATATGAGTCGTCTGCTTTATTACATATTCAGCTATTTCTTCCACTGTATTCTTCTCATATAGTATAGTTTTGGGAAGTCCGGTGAAATACTTCTCTATCCTGCTGTTGAAGCTGTTTATGATAACTGAATCGGGATTAAGAGCATCAAGCTCAAAACCAGCAGTGAACGTAGATATGTCATAGCCTGTAACATCAGAAAGAACGCGCCTTATTATATCCTCTGCGTCCGATAAAGTATACTCATCATTCACTGTCTTTGTCGGATGCGAAGACGAAAGAGCATTTATCCTGTCTTTAATGACCGATGTATCCTTTGTCTTGACAAGATAATTATTTATGCTTCCCGTTTTCATTGCTGATTCAAATGCAAAAGTTCCTTCGTCCCCCTTGAACGAATATATACCGTATTTTTCAATAAGCTCGTCAGCATCATCCGCAGAAAGCTTCATCCCCATATTTTCCCAGTAAGAATAATTGAAAGACGCATATCTGCAGCTGCGGTTTTCTGCCGACTTGGCTCTGACGAACAGATCAAGAAACCTGTTTGCGTAGGTATAATCGCTCTGTCCTGTCTTTCCTATAACAGAAGCTACTGAAGAAATAACGAAGAAGAACTTCAGTCCGCTTCCGCGGAAATACCGGTGAAGCAGCTTCGTCCCACCGACCTTGGGTGCAAGGACGGTATCAAACTCATCAGTGTCCTTGTTTATGATAAAATTGTTTCTGAAAATACCTGCGCAGTGAATAACACCATTTATTGTACCATAAGAGTTTACAATATCCTGAGCGCATTTTTTTAACAAATCTTCATCTGTGATATCACAGCTGATATATACTGCTTTGCATTTATCAGACTGTATTTTCTCAAGCTTCTGCTCAATATCTTCATTCAGGGCTTTTCTTCCGAGTATTATGATATTGCCATGCAGCTTTCCTGTCAGATACGCCGTCAGCTCAGAGCCTATGCCGCCTGTTCCGCCTGTTATGATATAGTTTCCGTTTTCATCAGGGAAGGTGTATCCTTCAGCAGAGGGAACCGCATCATAGTAATCATATACATATCTCTCGCCCTGAGAGTTGTAGTATACTGTCTTCTCGTTGCCGCAGCAAATATCATCGTACAGTTTGTCTGATATGAAAGAAGTATCTGCCGATGCCACAAAGATATTCTTCACAGATACCTGCGGATATTCATTGCGGACAGTCACGCTCAGTCCGTCAAGAGCCTCAAGCTCGGGAACTGTATCTGCGGAAACACTGCTGAATACGTTTATTATCCTGTAGCTGCCTGAAGTATTGTTAGCAAGGACCTTCTTTATCCTTGCAAAAAGATCCCTGACTACAGTGCCGACATCTGTTGCAGTTTTATCTGTTTCATAATTAAATACCATAGTGTCAGACTCAAATGCATGATCAAAGAACTCTCCGCCTACAGCAGTAATGTTCCTGCAATAGGCAGGCTTTTTATTATCTGCCGCTGCAACTACCGCATTGCTGACATCAGTTCTCGCAGACAGATCCACAGGCGCCTTTACAAGTCTTTCACCAAGTACACAAATATTCTTATACCTGTCCTTTTTGCTGTCTATCCAGTATACAGACTTGTCAAAGCAGTAGCCCGGAGCACATACTATCCTCTGATGAACTGTGAGTCTTTCCCTGTTTCCCGAATATCCTTCAAGATACTTACTGTATGCCTTCTCCGTATCACCGTCAGAGAAATCGCTTTCATATAAATGGTCGATAAGCTGCGCGGCATCGTCATCTGCCATGCTCTGAACAGAACACATCCCCCCTGCACTGATCCCGTCAAGGAAAGATGTTATGCTGCTTCGGAGATCGCTGAGATCGGAGCATACGAAAGCAGCTCTGTAAGGGAAATGACTCCTTCCGTACATAAGGGTATACGCCAGTCTGGCCGCAATATCCTCGGACTGACCGTCAAGCCAGTCTGTATAGATGCTCAGCAAGCTTTTCAGCGCTGATTCACTTTTTGCCGAGAAAACATAAAGCCTTTTCCTGCTTTCGCATTTGCCGACGGTATCACTATATCCCTCAATTACAAGATGAACATTTGTACCGCTGAATCCGAATGAGCTGACTATGCACTTCTTGTCAGCTCTGTCCACCCATTTTTCAGCTTTTGTATTGATATAAAACGGCGAACTATCAAGCTCGATATACGGATTGCATTCATCGTAGCCTATCTCCGGAGGCTTTACGCCGTTCTGAAGCATACATATGAGCTTTATTACACCGGCAACACCTGCTGCTGCAACAGTATGTCCGATATTAGCCTTTACAGAGCCTATGGAGCAGAAGCCGACTTTGGAAGTATGCTCCCTGAAGCTCTCGGTGAGCGCCTCGATCTCTATGGGATCACCTAACTTTGTTCCTGTACCATGCGCCTCACAGTACCCTATCTTTTCAACAGGTATGCCGAATTTTTCGTATACTTCCTTTTCAAGAGCGCACTGCGAGATAACATTCGGCGACATGATACCGTTTGTCTTTCCATCCTGATTCATACACGAACCATCTATCACTGCGAGGATATTATCGTTGTCCCTTAACGCATCTCCCAGTCTTTTCAGTATAACGACACCGCAGCCCTCGCCGGGCACAAATCCGTTTGCATCCTTGTCAAAGGGACGACACTTTCCGTTCTCGGAAAGCATATTGTTCTTGCTGGTATTTATATACATCTTTGGCGATGAATAAACGGTCACTCCCGAAGCCGCTGCCATTTCGCAGTCGCCCTGCAATAATGCATTGCAGGCAAGATGGATAGCTGTCAATGAAGAAGAGCAGGCAGTATCTACAGCTATGGCGGGACCTTTCATATTCAGAAAATACGAAAGACGGCTGGCAAGTATTGAATTATTCAGTCCCATGCACTGATAGGAATCGGCAGGAGTATTGTTCTCTGACAGTACATCTCCGTATGAACTGTCAGCTATACCGACATACACTCCGCACTTCATGCCGCTCAGATCCCTGTCGGAATATCCTGCATTCTCAAAAGCGTGCCACGTTTCTTCAAGAAGTATCCTCTGCTGAGGGTCCATTTTTTTAGCTTCAGCAGGTGTGATATCAAAGAACGCCGGATCAAATGAAGCTATGTCATCAAGCATTCCGCCCCATTTGCTATAACTCATATTCTCCGCATTCCTGTCTGCTGAATAATAGTCTTCTTCGTCCCACCTCTCTATCTCACGTATAGAGCATTTTCCTTCCAGCAGATTGCTCCAAAACTGACGATAATCATCTGCATCGGGAAAGCGGCAGGCAAGACCTATGACAGCTATTCTGCCGTCCGTCTTACAGCTCTTCGTATCATCTTCTGATATGCTGTTTCCGCCAAGGAACTGCAATATATTATTTTTATTTATCTTCTTGTCGGATAGGCCATCCATTAATTTATTGATATCATTCAATTTAATTACCCTCTTATATATTTACGGATCTGTCGTTTTTATCTTTTTGATGTGCTCAGCAAGTCCATAGGGAGAAACATATTTGAAAATATCCACCGCTCTCAGTCTTAGTCCGAAGGCTGTATTGATCTTCTCTATTATCTCAATAGCCATTATGGAATCGATACCGCAATCCACAAACGGCTTTCGCGGATCGGCAATCTTTTCCTGAACGACGCCCTCAATCATTCCTATTACCCCTGATATCACATCATCTGTAGATATGAACACGTCTTTTCTGTCATCTCTGATGACCTGCTCCTGCATTGCGGCTGTAGTGTCCGCCCCCGAAGTCTCGCCGATTTTTTCGGCTATAATGATATTCTGACCGATATTTCGCGAGCCGCTTATATCTCCATAGAATGAGATATTACCGAAACTGTGCTTCTCAAGGACCTTTTTCCACGAATACTTCGTAAGCAGCGGCGATCCCTTTATCCTGCGCCTGTCATTCTCATACAGCCACCAACCGTCAAGAAGTCCGAATATGATGGTATTGAACAGAAGCTTTTCCGTCATCTCATACATTATAAGACTTCCTGATATATCAAGCAGTCTGTTGAGATTATCCAGCGCAAGATCAAGATCCGCAACCGCATGGATAACATTTGCGCATATCACATAGTCAAATTTCATTTCAGCAAGATCGCCCTCAAGAGGAGTGTCTATATTCAGCGTTCTGTATCTGAAGAAATCATATCTTTCGAAGCGCTCCTTTGCGTGAAGCACAAAGCTCTTCGATATATCGGTATAATAATATTCGATAAAGTCCGAGAATGGTTCAAGCCCTTCGGCGACAGGTCTTGTTGTGCCGCCTGTGCCTGCACCGACCTCAAGTATCCTTATCTTTTTGCCGTATGTCCCGCCTGATCTGAAATATGTCAGCAGCTTATACTGAAGCGACTTGGTTATTATAGTGTTATAATAATCGGCCATGTCATTATTACCGTATATATCTGCCACCAACTGCTTTGTGTCATTGGCAAAGAGCAGCTCAGTAGCTGCGGTTCTGCCGCAGAGCACATCTTTATAGGCTCCTTCTATCTTGTCAAGCAGCCTTGTATAGCAGTCATCACCTGTTTCCAAGTTCACATCGAGCATATTGCCGTCTGCCTCTACAGCCTCCTTGAGCTCATTATAAAGCAGCTGTGCGTTCCTGCTTGTTATGGCCGTTCTGTCCGCCCCTATTGTTTTCAATATCCTGTCCGCAAATGCTACAGAAATATACTTTATCCTGTTCTTATATTCAAGAAGCTCACTCACCTTATCGTAGGTGATAAGCCTTTCGACAAGATAATCTGAGAAGCCGGCATCTTCAGCAGCAGCAAATGCTTCGGGATACCTGTAATCGTTAAGCTCATTTGTAACGGTAGTACCTATCTGCTTCAGAACCACCAACTGTTCGTCTGTACAGCGCAGTCCTGTTTCAAGCATCTCCATACCTTCAGCATTGTCCATTCCGAGGAAGCCCTTCTTTTTCATCACTCCCGCATGGAAACTGTCAGTTACGATGCCTGTCTGCGACCATAACCCCCAGTTAAACACCTTGCACCTGATCCCAAACTCTCTTGCCGCATATGCCGCAAAGCAGTCGATAAAGACGCTTCCGCCGGAATAATTGCTCTGGCCTGCATAGTTAGCAAAGGACATCACCGACGAATATACTATGAGCTGTCCTGCATTATGAGCTCTCATAGCCCTGGCAATATTTATTATACCCGATGTCTTGGGTGCAAGACCACGGAGAAGCTGTTCTTCAGTCATGTTAGCTATAGTTGAATCGTCCAGAACAAGAGCTGAATGGATCACTGTATCTATCTTGCCGTATGTCTGATGTACTCTGTCAAAAAGGCTTTCAACTTGAAGCGGATCAGATATATCGCAAGAATAATAGTCAATATAGTCAGGTTTAGACTTTATCTCTGACCTTCTTCCGCATACTGCTATCCTGCTGTGATACCTGTCGGCAATATGAGCCGCTGTAAGAGCTCCTATGCCAGAACCGCCTCCGATGATAAGCACAACGCTTTCCTCATTGAAAGGTGAATCACCGCTTTCTTCCGGAACACACGTCTTTTCAAGCTTCCTGATATATACCTCACCGTTTCTGAAGGCATAGAGCGCTGACGCTCCTTCGGAGTATCTGTTTATCGCTCCCATTGACCTGACTGTATCTTCGTTCAGTGTGTCCGTATCAAAACAAGTGATCTGCCAGCCGCTTATCTCCTTCCTGACAGACAATGCCATTCCGACGATATCTGAACCGAACGGATCCATCCGCTCTCTGCCGGTGACTTTGAATGCTGAATCAGTAACGATCATGATGCTTATATCACAGCCGTCCATTTCATTTTTCAACATTTCCTTGACAAGCCTGAAGAAAGATACTGCTGAGTTTTCTGTATTATAGCTATCAACAAGAGAGTCGGAACTGCTCTTTTCATAAAAAGAGACAAATATCACTCTCCTTACCGAGCTGTCAAATGCGTCCATCCTGCCGTTTATTATATCATCAGCGCATATATATCCGATGTTATGATAGTAGCTCTTCAGCACAGCGAAAGCCTTTTCCGAGAAAACAGGCATTACAGCTATGGTCCTCTCGGAATCGCTTTCAGCATTCTCTGTGGCGGTATGGATCTTTTCCCATACGGGCGCAAATATGCCGCAGCTCTCCTTTTTCGCCTGTCTCATCACAAGCCCTCTTGCTTCAAGAACTGTTTTTCCGCTCTCATCAGAACAACTTATATTATAATGATCCTCTGATATATCCATAATGCTTCTGAAGCTGCCTGCACTGACAGAAGGATCTATATATACGCTCTCAGCTTCAAATGGAACGAACATATCATCGATATACATGAATACTCCCTGCAATGACGAATCAAATAATGCAACTCGCGCTGCAAGGGTATCGCTGCTGCTTGCAGCAATAATGCCCTCAAAACGTTCTCTGCCGATAACAGCGTTCTTTATCCCGCGATAAGTCTCACCATAGTCTATGCCGATCCGCTTTATGCGTTCATACAGAGCCTCCGCTGAAATGGTATCACCGCTGACTGCTCCAGGGGTATGGGACACTTCAGCATTACAACGTTTTCTTATAGCTCCCTTTGCATATACTATATCAGAATCGGGAGCCTTTGCAATAAAGCTGCCGGCCTTATCATCAAGAATGACAGAATACTCTATCACAGTATCCTTCAATACTACACAAGGCATGATAAAACGTACACTGCACAGCTCAAAGCGCTTATGGGGATATAGCTCTTTAAGCTTTTCCGCTACGTTCAGCAGATAATTCACAGCCGGCACATAACGGCGCTCTCCCACCAGGTGATCGGAGACTATACTGTCATTGAAACATATCGTCTGTGTGAAGGAGATATTATCATATACGCCATTTCCATCATAACTGAGCTCAAGCCAGCAGCGTTTCTTTGCAAAGGGATAGGAAGGCACACTAACCTTGTTCCTTTCAGCTCCGCCGTAAAGCTTCTTCCATTCGATACTACCGCTCTTTCCGAGCCATATATCTGCTAAAACGTCAAGCTTCCTGTCAGTAATCGCACTTTCTATATCAGCAGTGCTATATGTCTTGCATATAGTCTCTTTATCACAACTATCATTATTGCAGTAACTAATGAGCTTTCTTATGAGTTCTTCCCTGCTGTCTGCTATAAATGCTGCTCTGTACGGATAATGCTGGCAGCAGCACTGAAGTGTATAAGCATAGTCATCCATACTTTCGCAGATCTGAGGCTCACGCTGAAGGAAGTCGGCATTTTTCTTAATAAGATCAATGAGCAAATCCCTGCTCTTCGCGGAATACAGGTAAAGATTCCGAGTATATACCTCTGTATCGCAGGAAACAGCATTGCCGCTGGATTCAAGTACGATGTGTGCATTCAGTCCGCCGAAACCGTATGAATTTATACCGCATCTTAAACGCTCGTCATTATTCCTTGTCCATTTTCTGTGTACTCTGATAAGCTCGATACAGCTTTGATCATTTACAATAATATTAGGATTAAGCTCCTCCAGATCTCCGATTGCAAACAAAGTGTCATAATTCATCTGGACAATAGCCTTTATTATCTCCACAATGCCCGAAGCTGCCTCAAGATGACCAATAACAGGCTTCAATGTTCCGACAAACACGCTTCCGGGTGCAAGCGCCCTTCCGGTGTCCTGCTCCATATGTCGGATGGAGCTTTCAAGAGCCATATATTCAACGGAATCACCTATTACGGAACCTGTTCCGTGAAGCTCGATAAATGTATTTTCATCGATAAGTTCTCCCGAATCCTTCCATGCATTATATATGACTTCTGAAATCGAATCAATATCAGGTGTTGTTATACCGCCTGTCCTTCCGCTGTGTGAAACAGCAGATCCGCATATGGACGCATAGATATGATTATTATCTTTTATAGCATCGTCAAGTGTCTTTAGTATCAGTACACCTGCGCCCTCGCTTCTTGCATAGCCGTCAGCCTCACTGCTAAATGAGTGACAGGTATTTGTAGCGGAAAGCATATTGCTTCTTTCAAGTGAAAGGAATGTCTCGGGGATAGCTATAACGTTTACACCTGCTACAACTGCTATATCACATTCCTTATCGAGAAGCGCCTGCCTTGCCCTGTGACAAGCAACTATACCGCTTGAGCAGGCTGTGTCGATGTTCTCGCTGGGACCGTGAAGGTCAAACATAAACGAGATACGGTTAGCTATAAAACAATGATAGCTTCCTGTCAGACGTTTCGGATCAGAAAGGAGTTTGCTTCCGCTTACGAGAGAATAATAATCATCTGTGGTCGCTGCGGTGAAAACTCCCACTCTTCTTCCGGCAAGCTCATCGAGCTGGAGGCCTGCATCCGTTACAGCCTTAAGTACAGCACCGAGCAGTACTCTCTGCTGAGGATCGGTAACAAGTGCCTCCTTATAGGACATATTCCAGAATTCGTTATCAAAGAACTCGAAATCATCTACAAAGCCTGCCTTGTACTTCAGCTTCCTGTACGAAGCATTATCGTCAAGTGAATTGTA
Source organism: uncultured Ruminococcus sp. (assembly GCF_947301925.1). Classification (GTDB taxonomy): domain Bacteria; phylum Bacillota; class Clostridia; order Oscillospirales; family Ruminococcaceae; genus Ruminococcus. The sequence continues at coordinate 148,868 of NZ_CAMYUE010000003.1, read as the reverse complement.
GAATTCGTTCCAGTCCCATCTGCCTGACGGGACCTCACCGAGAACGTTTTTGTTCGCATCAAGCAGCCTGTAGAAGCTGTCCATATCCTCAGCTCCCGGAACTGCAAGAGACAAACCAATAACGGCTATCTTTCTGCTATGCAATGCACAGGCATCCTGCGTGACGGAAACGCTTTCAGTCATTGTTACATTATCCTTATCGGCTGTTAATTCACCAACTCTTCCCATTATGTCATTTATGGTAAGACAGTCCGCAAAAATCAGCGGAGTTGCAGCTATGCCGCATTGCTTGTTTATCAACTCAACTATACGACTCATCTTATATGCATCAAGGTCATATTCCGAGAGTTCGTTCGAGAGCTCTATATATTCCTCATCTATACCTGTGATATCCGAAAATACCTTTATTAAACAGTCTGCAAGCTGACAATCCTCTGCGTCAGTATTGTCAGCTGTCACAGGAACCTCATCACCGACTCCGATACGGAGAACAGAGCCATATTCCTTGAAAATGTAGCCAGCTATCTTATTTACAGTAGGATACATGAAATATGTGAGAAGTGTAAGAGAGATACCGAGCCTCTCGTTCAGCCTTTTGATAAATTCAGCTATGGTAAGGGATTCAAAGCCGTAATCGTTCAGATTAGTATTGTTATCCAACTCATCAGCGGGCATGAATACCGTTTCAGCTGCGATATCACGCACTATTGTAATGATATCTTCTACAGTCACATTTTCTTTAACTATATCCTCTGATTTTGCAGCAGGAGCTTCTTCGTTTACAGAAGGCTCATAGAAATCAAACTGGTATACCGGAAGATGGTATTTTCTGTACGCAACTCCACTGTTTATGCGTTCCCAATCGATATCACTGCCTTTCTTCCAGTACTCAACGATCATATTTCTTATTCTGTTGCATATACCATCAGATGCGGCATATGATGATCTCTCATCCTTGTTCTGCATAATAAACGATAAAATGTCTCTTTCATTATTATTTCCGAAAGCAGAAAGCTCTCCTTTATCTATACCATTCACAGGGATATCTATATATTCGGGCTCACCGGAAATGCTGCCCTTTACTGCTTCAATAAGCTGAGAACGGTTCAGACATTTTGCAGCTATCATTGACTTCATAAGACTGATGTCAGCATTCTCAAATCCGAGTCTATCGGTTATCTTCCATCTGTTAAGAACTTCAAGATAAACATCTATGAATACGATAGTTATGATAAACTCATCATCTTCATTCTTGACAGAATAGCTGCCGTTGATATAGTCTGTCAGCAATATACCGTGATCAATCAGAATATCGTTCCAGAGATTGATATTCTTTTTTATGGTATTCTGCGTATAATAGAGCTTTTTAACATCTGATAACAGCTTGTTAGTTATCCTGCGATCATTTTCACTCATATGTTCGAAACTGTTACGGAAGCTGCTTACAAGCTCTGGGATCCTGTCTTTTTCAACATGGATATCACGGTAAAAAGTTTTTTCTCCGTCTGTGATGTCCATGGAAAAAGGGAGAATTTTAATATCGTCCGCACTCATAAAGCCTGTATATACTTTTACTGCTTCGCTCAGGATGACAGCTCCTGCCAGAGCTGCTGTCAGAAGTTCCGAGCCCTTTCCTGCTCTCAGTCTGTTTACATTTAATCCCGAACCGAGAATCATCTCATAAATGCAGTAGGAAAGCACAAACTGACGCATCATGTCAGCTTCTGCCCCGTCAGGTATATCATTTTCTGATAATATTGCGTCACAGTACCTGTTATATGAGCTGTGTATGCTTTCAAACCTGGCCCAAAGCTTACCTGTATCTTCGTCCGAAGGCAGACAGAACATATTGATCTCAAGCTCGACCGGAACGTTATCATCTGAATGAAGGATATCAGCCGAATCCAACCTGCTTATCAGCTCGCTTATATCATTTGCATTGATATGCATACGATATCTGAAAGCCGATCTGCTGTTTTGTACGTTGAAGCAGAGCTCATTTATATCAAAGACATTTCCGTCCTTTATAAGAGCTTCCTTCCATTTGCTAACTGTTTTCTTCAAACTCTTTTCTGTTCTTGCACTAAGTATAAAATCATTGTTCACAGCAGCGGAACTTATATCGGCTTTCTGCTTGGATACATATTCCTGAACGATAACATGGGAATTCATGCCGCTGAATCCGAATGAGCTTATGCCAGCCGTCAGAGGTCCATCCTGTTTCCATTCTACAATCTCGTAATTTGTCCTGAACGGACTGTTTTCGAAGTCGATGATTGGATTTTCTTCTCCGTTGTCTATGATTGGAGGAATAGCTCTGTGTCTGAACATCGAAATCACCTTTGCAAGTCCGGCAAGACCGGCCGCAGGCTCAAGATGACCAATATTGCACTTCACGGTACCGATATTGCAGTAATTCCTCCTGTCGGTATACTCGCGAAAAGCCTGTGTAAGCGCTTCGATCTCTATAGGATCACCAAGCGACGTCCCTGTACCGTGTGCTTCAATATACGATATTTCATCTGCATTCATGCCCGCATTCTCAAGTGCATCAAGTATGACACTTCTCTGACTCTCAATTTTAGGAGCGGTTATGCTATAGCTTTTGCCTGTATAATTTACTGCGGATCCTTTGATAACTGCGTAGGCGTCATTATGATCCCTTTCCGTATCTTCTTTCCTCTGCAATAAGAAGGCAAGAGCTCCCTCGCTTGAGACATAACCGTTGGCATTTATGGAAAATGCCTTGCACCTTCCATCAGGACTGAGCATATGCCCCTGATCAATGCACCTGTACTTCCACTCATCAAGATTGAGATTGACTCCGCCTACTATGGCGTAATCACACTCTTTTTCAGCAAGAGCACGCTGTGCATGATACAAGCATACAAGTCCGCCGGAACAGGCGGTATTAACAGTCAGACTCTCTCCTGTCAAATCAAAGCAATAAGATATCCTGTTGGAAAGATTACACTCAACATTACCTACAAGGTCATATTTCTCAGGAGTATCACCGCGCTTCAGGACAGTATTTTTATTATCTATGAGAAAATATGATATATACACAGCTGTCTTTTTTCTCTGAAGCTCCTTCAGGGGGATACCTGAATCCTCGATACAACGCCAAACTTCCTGAAGGATCATTTTCTGCTGAGGCTCCATATGTCCGGCTTCCCTCGGAGAGATCCTGAAAAACGAAGGATCAAAATCGTTATAATCTTTTATTGCTCCCATCCAGTTCACATTCGGTGTCAAAGCTTCAGCATCCCAGTGGTTCAGAGGTATATTACCGATGCATACCTCCTTGTTCTTCATAATATCCCAGAGCTGTTCAATATTATCGGCATTGGGAACCTTTATAGACATACCAACGATAGAAATATCGTGATTCATAAATAAGCCATCCTTTTCCTGGATCATATCCATTCGTATTCTCTTCTGTAATCGGCTATTCTTCGCAGACAAAGCATTCTGCGTCCTTCAGCAACTCTCTTCATATAATCCTTTTCTTTATTATAGGAATTCACGAAACTCTCAGCTCCGAAAATGGTCTTCCTGTTTTCTTTCAGCAGATATTCGTACTCATCGAACTCAAGCATATGTCTGCTATCGAGCCTTTTCTGTATATCAAGTTCCCTTACTATCTTTGACGATAAGGGTGTAATAACACCGCTGTAGAATTCCGAGGAAGAGCCTGAACCGTAGGAAAAAACTCCTATTCTCTTTTCTTTGCTGATATCAACGGAGTCAAGTAATCCGCAAAGAGCAAGGTATACTGCCGAACAATAGACATTACCCACCTGTGAATTGAACTTAAGAGACGGCTCAACTCTCTTTTTGAAATCAGCCTCTATCTCATTTCTTTTCATATCCCTGCCCAGGGTAACAAGTCTTCTGTGTGCGCCCTTGACAAGTCCGCCGAAGGGAACATGGAAAATGAAGTGTTCAAAGGTTTTTTCTATGTCAACATCCTTTACCTTCTGAGTATATGAAACAAAGGAGCCCTCTACACAGTCAAGATATGCCATAAGAGACAGATCAGGGTCGCCAATTTCAATCTGACTGTCGGGTCTGAAGGAATCATAAAGTGACATACTGTGATTTCCGTAAGCGCCTGTATCCAGCCTGAAAATATCAGGCTTTGAGCTGATTAACATAGCTATGGAGCCGCATCCCTGAGACGGCTCACCATAGCCTGCCTCCTTGCTGCTTCGGGCTATATCCGAGCCAATGATCAGTACTTTTTCATCAGGATAACAGCAGATATGTGTTGCTGCGAGCTTGAAAGCTGCCGTAAGTCCGTAGCAGGCCTGTTTGATGTCAAAAAGCCGCACATCTGTTTCAAGGGGAAGGAATTCATATATGAATGTGCTGAGGCTTTTTCCGAAGTCTACACCGGACTCAGAAGCAGTTATCACCATCTTTATCTTTGATATCTCATCGGAGGTCAGCCTTTCGATTATGCCCATAGCGGCATTCACTCCGTTTGTAACAGCATCCTCAAAAGGAAGGCCTACACTCTTCTTGTTCATAAGCAGGTTAGCATAACGGTCAATATTCAGCCCTCTTTGCCTGAATATCTCGGACACCTCTATCTGACACGCTCCACCGTAAAAATCAATCTTCTCAATTCCAACATTAACCACTTTATTTCCTCCTAAAAGTATGATCTTCTGAAAAAAGTGCCGATAAATTGTTTTCTTCTCTTCTTGTATGAAGCGCAGCAACAGAACTTCGGCTTATACATCTATAAATTTTTCCCGCAAAAATACGTTAATTCTCTCGGCAGCCTTTTCCATGATAAGAACAGCTATTTCATCCGCGTGTCGATCATGCCAGTTTTCTAAAGCCGTTCCCTTCACAAATGAATTGAACGATCCCATTGCGGGGCCGCAGTTTATCTGAAAATTTGAAATATCATTTTCATCACCGTTCAAAGCAGCCTTTGATGAACGATGGAAGTATGACTTGAAAACAATATACATCTTCAGCTTAGGATCATTTTCCGCCCTCTGTATCACCGCTTCGGGATAATATCTTACAGATTCTGAAAATACATTTTCCAATGAATCATGAAACATACGCTTCTCCAGCATATCTCTCGTCTGACTGTCTATGCTTTCGAGAGAATCGTACCTGCTGTACAGCTCATAAATCTTTTTTGCGCGGGCACAGTATAATGTTCCCCGTTTAAGCACCTGTGATCTGGAATTCATCTCAAACATATCTGCTGAGGGAGCATAATCTGTATCGTGGACTGTCGCACTGTTAAGCATATCCTTGACAATATCGCTTGTCCCCGCCTCTACTGTACACTGATTGACAGAACCGGTCATTATATAATCCGCTCCCATCATGAAAGCTGCTGCCGCCGCATCGGGTGAGCCTATGCCGCCTGCTGCACCGATATATATTTTTGAGCTGTAGCTGTATTCTTTCATAAGCCTGTCACGCAGATACATCACACTTGGAAAAACCGCATAGGCAACTCCGCCGTCGGTATGACCGCCGGAATCAGTTTCAACAGTTACGGAATCGGCAAGAGGTATGCCGGCAGCAAGCTCGGCTTCGGAAGCTGTTATAACTCCTTTGCATAGAAGCTCAGATATTATAATGTCTGGTATGGGTCTCATAAAGACCTCTGCTGCTTCAGAACGAGATATTTTTACCATTATCCTGTTTCTTGATACGACACAACCGTCACCATTCCTTGCAAGTCCCTTTATCTTGTACCTTGCCAGAGACGGCGTAACACTTACAAAAGCCGCCGCTTCAATGAAGTGTATCTGCTTGTCCAGCATAAGATCTATCAGTTTTTCTTCTGCTTCCCGATTTTTGGGAGTATGTATTATGTTAACCCCGAAAACTCCGTCAGATATCTTTTCCCTTACGGCGTCTATCTCCTGCGAGACAGCTTCATGCCTAAGACCGCCGCTTCCCAGAAAGGCAAGAATGCCTCTTCGGGACAGAACAGCTATCATTTCTGACGATGTTATGGCTTTATACATACCTCCGACTACATAAGCGTATTCAAGTCCGAATTTCTTCCTGAACTCATCTGAACCAAGCGCTTTACCGTTCAGCGCTTTTATCCTTACATATTCGTTATCCAAATCAAAGCTCCTTAATCCTTGTCTGTGCTGAGTATTGATTCAACATCATCAACGCATATCTCGCCTTTACTGAGCCTGTCCATCAGTGACAGAACATAGTCATCCTGATTGCTCTTATCAGCAGCTTCGTCATCAAGGGACGAAAGAGTGATAAGACAGTCATGCTCCGTTTCCTCTTCATCGTTTTCTGAATCAACAGGCTTCAGAGTAATGCAGCCATCTGCAATGTCCTCATCAGCATTTTGTGCTGATGGAACGGTATTATTAGTTTTATCATTAGTTTCGCCCGAACTATATATCTCACCGATATGTGCTGTAAGCTTGTTCACCGTGGGATAATTGTAAAGATCGGCTGCTTCAAGATCAAGAGAAAACTTTGTATTTATATCTCTTATGATCTCAACACAGCTTATAGAATCGGCACCCAGATCACTGAATGCAAAATCAGGGTTAATCTCGTCGGGAGCATAGTGCAGCTTCGCCGCCACTATCTCTGTCACCTTTTCTTTGATCTCACTGCATGGTATCCTGTTGGACTCATTCACACACGGCACTTCGGAAGCTGACTTTATACTGCTTTGTTCCAAAGCTGCCTCTCTTTGTGTTGTGTCCGGGCTGCTCTCAGGCAATGCACTTTCCTTATTATTGCTGTAAATCTCCTTATAATAGGTGATCTTCTCCTTTACCTCGGGAAGGCCGAATGTTATAGAGTGCATATCTGCTTCGTTTTTTACGATGCTGTTGACTGCCTCAAGTGATCTGCCCGAGAGTTCCTTTTTAAGCACTTCGATCGAGGTCATTGGCTTCTTTGCTATCATTTCCGCAATGGACAGTGCGGTTTCGAGGATCTTGCCATCATCCTCAAATATGAGTGACGCGCCTCTTTCCTTCAGCTCGCTGCCAAGATAATCCCTTGCGGTAAACATCATTTCGTTTGCAAGACTCTGGCCTAATTTCTCCTTCAGTATAAAGGTAGCTCCGAGTCCCGGAGTAAACCCATACTTCATAAAGTTGGCATTATAGATACAGCTACTGTTAAGAATGATCATATCTCCGTAAAGGCCGAATACAAATCCGCCGCCGAAGGCATGGCCCTGCATAGCACTAATAACGGGAACTCTGCATTCAAGAAAAGCATTATATATAAACGAAGCATCAGTAAACTTTCCCTTCTTATCGCTCATGTCGATAAGTTCATCAAACGTTCCGCCTGTACAGAATATATTATCATATCCTGTGACAACAGCTACCTTTATCTCATTGCTTCCATTGATCTTTTTAAATGCAAGCTTCATGCCGTCTACCAATTCACGGGTGAACATATTGCGATTCTTTGTGTCGTGCATACTTACCACAGCTATGCTTCCGTTCACTATGCCCAACGATACCGCAGAATTAATATCTGTGCCGGTATCCACAGTGCGTCCCGGCTTTCTCTCTTCCGATGCTGTAACAGTAACGGAGGGAGTAGTCTGAACAGTGATTTTATTGCCGCTTATCCAGCATCTCCTTTTCTCAAAGGGATATGCAGGGAGAGGAGCAACAGTATACCTACGGCCATAAAGAAGTCTCCAGTCAAGATCAGCACCCAATACCCAGAATGCGGCCGCTGTTGACATATCACCGCTTCTGAGAAGATCGTCAAGATAATCATTATCATATCCGTTTTCTCTGAAGCTTTCACTGATACCGCTGCTTATATTGTTCTTGACAATAATACCGGCTTCACTGCCGTTAAGCCATGAACCAAGCTTTGCGGTCAGGTCTGATATATCAGTGTAGATAATCGCTGCTCTTTCTTCCATGGCATTTCTTCCGCACTGCATGGTATAAGCTATCTGTGCAGGAGTGCATTCCGCTTTGCTTCCACCGCGAAGTCCGTATATATACGCTGCAAGCGAAGCTACATTGTTGTATTTTATGAACACATCTGAATCGGAGGCGATATCATATGAATCCACAAGCCTTTCAAGCAAGGTATTGAACTGAAACATTCCGAAGCCCATTGTCTCAAAATCAGAATCAGTATCTATCTCGTTCTTATCTATATACAGGATATCAGAAACTATAGACAGTACCCTGTCGGTGATTTCCCTGAGAGATTCTCTATTTCCGCACTGTAATAGATACTCGTATACTGCATCTGCATAGCGTCTGAGCTGTTCCTTTGTCCTTGCTGAAATCACAAATACATTTTCAGCATTATTGTCATCGGGAAGCACATTTTTATTATCGGGATATTCCTCTAAAACAATATGAGCGTTAGCGCCTCCTGCTCCGAAGCTGCTTACTCCCGCTCTATATGGCAGAACAGTTTTTGTTCCGTTCTCTTCCAGGGTGATATGCTTCCATTCCGATGCTTCACGCTGGAGATAAAATGCCGTATCCTCAAAGGATATCTTTGGATTTATGGTTTCGGCATTTATCGAAGGACAGATAGTTCCGTGCTGCATCTGAAGGAGTATCTTGGTAATGGAAAGTATGCCTGACGCAGATTCAAGATGTCCGACATTGCTTTTTACCGAACCTATGGCGCAGAACTGCTTCTTGTCGGTATAGCTTCTGAACGCATTATCGAGACCTCTGATCTCTATTGGATCGCCCAGAGCCGTACCTGTACCGTGCGCTTCGATATAATTGATCGTCTCCGGATCAACTCCTGCATTATCAATCGCAGTCCTGATGACATCTGCTTGTGCATTGGGATTCGGAACGGTATACCCGGAAGTCTTTCCTCCGGCATTGATCGCCGAGCCCTTTATTATACCATAGATATGATCATCGTCAGCTATTGCAGCTTTCAGCGGCTTCAACAGCAATGCTCCGACGCCCTCTCCGTCAACAAATCCGTCAGCACCTGCACCGAATGCATGAACCTTTCCGCTTCGTGAAAGCATATCCATACTACAGAGATTATTATAATGCTCGGGATGGATAATAATGTTTACACCGCCTGCGACTGCCATTTTACACTCTCCAACGCGAAGACTCTGGCAGGCAAGATGTACAGCCGTAAGTCCGGAAGAACAAGCTGTATCTATCGTAATGCTTGGGCCGCAAAAATCATAGAAATATGATACTCTGTTAGTAAGTGACCAGTATGAAGGCTGTGCGCCAAGCTTTGAATAATCACAACTCATTACGCCTGCGAAAACACCGACCTTGTTATTGATATCCTTGAAATGTGAACGTGTATATCCTGATTTTTCAAAGAGCTTCCATGTACACTCAAGGAACAGTCTCTCCTGAGGATCCATATACTCTGCATCCTTTGGAGCTATCCTGAAAAGCTTATTGTCGAAGCAATCAATATCGTTTATAAAGGCTCCCGCTGAAGTATAGCTTTTCTTTTCAGCTTTGTAATTCTCGGAAATAAAGCCTTCCGTATCCCATCTCTCACCGGGAACAGTAGTCACAGAGCAACGGCCGCTGCTTATATTCTCCCAAAGCTCGGAGAGCTCATTGGCATCAGGATATCTTCCCTCCACTCCTATGATCGCGATATCATTGTCAGTATGAGCGGATACTGCCTTTTCTTCTGTTTCATAAATGGTATCGTCGTTTATTGCATCGGATACGCTATCCTCTGATGTAAAGAAGCTTTCACCGGCATCACTGTCATCAACTGCTTCATCATTTACGAAGAACAGGCTGAAATCGTCTTCTGTTTCATCAATTTCAACGATTGGCGACAGCTTCTCTGAGCATACTGTACACAGATGCTCGGCAAGCTTCTCTATCGTATTATATTCAAAAAGCAGCGTTGACGATAATCCTTCAAATCTTTCACTTAATCTTTTCTGTATCTCCACAGAAATAAGCGAATCTATACCGTAATTCTCAAAAGTAAGATCATTTTTTATATCTTCTTCCTGAACTTTAAGCACCTCAGAAAAGACCTTTCTCAGATATATTATGAGTTCCTTCTTTGAGCTTCGGCTCTTTTCAGACTTTTCTGCCATATGTACCGAGGACTTGCCGAGGCTCCCGTTTACTCCTACGATTATACCCTGACGTGTACTGCTGCTTTCAGGATATACTATAACCTCATTATAGCCTGAATCGCTCATGACTCTCTTCCAGCTTTCAGCCGTCAGAAGAGGCGTATTCTTTATTCTGATATCATCCGTATAGCTCCACCATCCGTCAGTAAGACCGAATGTCATTGTTGCAATGTCATTTTTGTTTATAAGCTCGTTTATGATAATGATACCGTTCTTTTTCAGCAGTGATCTCGCGTTTGAGATGGAATTGGCTATATCTCTGGTAGCGTGTATAACATTAGTGGCAAAAATTATATCGTACTGTCCGGACTCAAAGCCCTGCTCCGAAGGTGATTCGTTTATGTCAAGAAGTCCGAAATCAAGGATCGGATATCTGTCATAAAATGTCTTTTTTCCGAACAGCGTAAAGTATTTCGAGATATCTGTATAGCAGTATCTGATATCCTCCTTGTCATCCACAAAACGGGATATTTTTTCAAGCACGCTCTTGCTTGTACCACCTGTTCCTGCACCTATCTCAAGCAGACGTATAGTTTCTCCTCTTCCTTTATTGACTGAAATATAATCATATATCAGTTGTGCAACTATGCTGTTGTAATAGTCTACCTCACCCGAACCCGAATATACATTCTGTGATACCGTATTATCAGAAAACATCACCTCAGTATACCCTTTCTTTCCTGTCAGGACCTCGGGATATGCCTTCACACAGCGATCTATAAGATTGCTGTAAGGCATGATCTCGGGATATTCATTCTGCAAGGCTTCCATATCACTGCGATAATCGCTCTCATGATATGGTACATAGCTTCCTGTGATACGCACATTATCTGCTTCAAGCTCAATAAATCCTTCCTCATCCATAAGACTGAGAAGTGCATCAAACATACGGGTATACATCGGAAGTATCCCCAGCTTTTCTCTCAGAACACCTTTGCCGATGCTTCCTTTTACCGAGTATAATCCCATTTTATACAATGAATCCGCAACCAGCCTGCATCCAATCTTTTTCAGTTTATTATAACCGTCCGCAAATGCAAAATCATCATCAGGACTTTTTACCGATCTGATGGTATCAGCAACGCTGAAATTAAGTGTATTGCCACTCATTCTTCCGACCTCCAATTGTTTTTATCCGTTAATTTCATACTCAGAAGCTTATCATCGGCTTTCATTACTACCAGCTGTCCGCTCTTTGGAAAGGGACCGTTTTCAATAGCGAATAATCCCTCTTGATTTGTAAGCGGAACAAGACCTGCTTTCCTAAGGTTATCCCTGTATCTGCTATTGGCAACTATACCTGCTTCTCCCCAGAATCCGAAATTAAACACCTTTGAATCCATTCCGATATTATTCTTTAAAAACATCGAAAAACTGTCCTCAAACATACACGCCGCACAGTAATTGCTCTGACCTGCTTTCAGGAACAGTGACTGTGCTGAGGAAAAGAACATTATATGCTCCGTCCCCAGTCTTTTCAGTATCCTTGCGGGGACAACCGTCCCGTTTATCTTGGGCCACAACACAGCGTTCATCTCCTCATCTGTCATTGTCCTGAGCATCCTGTCCTTAAGTACGATTGCTGAATGAATAAAGCCTGTGAACTGTCCGTACCTTTTTATTCCATTGAGGATGGCATTCTCTATATCCGCTTCATTTCCGGCATCAGCGCTGTAGTATACAGCATCTCCCCCCATGGCTTTCAATTCATCTATAAAGGCTGTTATTTCTTCATTTTCCTTCTTTCTGCCGACAAGTATAATATTTGCATTATACTTTTCTGCAAGATATCGGGAAAGGATCCTCCCTATTCCGCCACAGCCACCTATGATCATATAAGTGCCGTTTCTGATAAAGCCGTTATTACTTTTACTTTTCTCCGTCCTCTTTATCTTTCTCTGAAGCGGTATATGACCGCGTAACGCTATCATTCCTCCGCTTTCATACTCCTTGAAGCATGAAAGGATATCGTTCTTTGTGCAGTCAGTTATGTCTATATCAAATGAGCAGATATTCCAGTTGATAAACTCGTCCGAAGCGGTAGCAGCTATGCCGTGTATCGGCGAAAAGGTAGGATCAATAAGCTCATCTTCCGATACATTGAAGGAATTATTAGTGATTATCCTCCATACTATCTTCTTTGAATCAAGTCCGAGCACGCACAGCTTTTTCATCAATACGTGCAGGAGCTCTACACTCCTTCTGCATTGTCCTATAGAGATATTCTTTATATCCGTGGGAAGATTATTATTGACCAGAAGCATGAACACGGAATCAAATGAAGTAATATCAGCAGCTTTCATAAGTCTGTCTATATCTATTCTTCCGTTAGAAATAATGTCCTCTATATCGACCACGGTATGATCCGAGCATACCCTGGCAGCTATGGATAATGCACTCTTATGCATTTTTCTGAAGCATAAAAAGAGTGTATTGCTGTACTTCTTTACGTTTCTTCCGACCTGTGTCTTTTCCCACACAGGCATAAAAAACATATTATCACAGCTTTTTTCTTCTCTTTTATAGGAGATGTCTTTTTTTCTGATCTCTCTGTACTCTATACCCTTTATGTAAGAGCATACATTTCCAAGTTCGTCGGTAATACATATCGATAATGCTCCGTTCTGCTTCATCGCAATGGAATATGCATTATCGGGTACAGGAGCGTAGTACTCTACGGAGCCGAACCGTGAAGGCACAAGCATACCATCGGTCGATTCATAAAATACCGACGTTCCCTGAAGAGCAGAATCAATTACATAGGGATTATGCTCCATATCGGTCTTTGCTGATCCTATGCTGCATATCTCCATTGAGGCATCATAATCAACACTTTTCAGGCATTTATAAGCATTCCCGTAGCAGACTCCGCCATTCTCAAAAAGCTTCCATATTGTTAAAGGATCCGCTTTTTTTGTCATCCGAGCTTTTACAGATCTGATATCCATCTTCTTGCTGCGGAACTGATTTGAGCCAGGAGCTATCATGCCTGTAGTGAACACCACATCATTATCATCTGTGATCCTGACCTTTATCCTATTGTCGTCTCTTGAAAAAACTATCCTGATCTCAGTTCCACTCTCGTCACATATAACCGGCTTCAGGAGCATAAGCTCCTTGATACAGCAATTACAGGTAACGCCTATTTTTCTAACAGAAGAGATTATCAGTTCTGTCTGAAGCGCAGCGGAAACTATATACTGCCCGAATACAACATGATCTTTGACGGCTGTCACATCCGGAGAAAGACTTACTCTGCATTCCGCGCTGTCAGCTTTCCTGATGATCTCATACTTTAATCCATCGTCAGTATTTATATCAGATGAGCTGTCAGTGGTATGCTTTTGCTCATCATAACCATAAAGATAGGTCCTTCTGCTGAAAGGATATGCAGGCATTGATATCTTTCTGCCCATGCCCTCAAATATACCCGCAAAGTCGATGGTCTCACCATCGGCATAGGCAGCGGCAAGCTTTTCCGCTCCCTCTGTGTAGGTCTGAACTGCTCCGGGGTCAGCAAGCATCTCTGTAATCTCGTCAAGGGGCGCAGTGTGGGCTTTATTATCAGCTGAAAGATATACCCCGACAGCATTATTGTCAATGGCAAGAGCCTTCAGCTTTTCCCTAAACTCATCCATGTTTCTTACGGTAAACGCACAGCGTTCCGTGAAATGTGTTCTTCCGCAGAGAAGAGTATAGCTTATATCCTGTATTGTCTGATTATTTCCTTCATCAGATATCCATGAATATAGCTCCTCATATTTTTTGTGAAGCGAAATCTGATTCTTTGCAGACAATACAATAAGATATACAGGTAACTTATCTACAGCAGCGGATACAGCAGGTGCATCCTTCAATACAATATGCGCATTGGTACCGCTGAATCCGAATGAGCTCACAGCTGCATATCTTGGAGCATCAGCGCCGCCCTGCCAGTCAATAAGATTATCAGCAACATAGAACGGACTGTCATTAAAATTGATATGCTCATTTGGAGTAACATAGTTTATTGAAGGCGGTATCATGTTATGCTTCATACTCAACAAAACTTTTATCACACTTGCTATTCCTGCCGACATTACCGTATGACCTATATTGGTCTTGCAGGAACCGATTGCACAGAAACGCTTTTTATCAGTGAATTTTGAAAAGCTATTGGTGAGCGCCTCGACCTCAATAGGATCGCCCAGCTTGGTGCCTGTTCCATGAGCTTCGATATAACTTATTTTCTCAGGATCAATGCCGAACTTATTATATACGGATACTTCAAGCTCTGTCTGTGATAATGTGCTCGGAGCTGTTATGCCATTGGTCTTGCCATCCTGATTGATACCGTTTCCTGCTATAACGCCATAAATATGATCATTATCTCTTATAGCGTCGCTGAGTCTCTTCAACACAAGGACAGAAACTCCTTCTCCCGGTACAAATCCGTTTGCGGAATTGTCGAATGTCTTGCATCTGCCGTCAATTGAAAGCATTCCCGATCTCTCGGCCTGCATATAAAAATGTGGTGTCATTGATATAAACGCGCCGCCTGCAAGGCCTATTTCGGACTCGCCGCTTCTGAGGCTCCTGCACGCAAGATCCACAGCCACAAGTGATGATGAGCACGCTGTATCTATAGATATGCACGGGCCTTTCAGATTGAGGAAATATGATATTCTCGCAGCTGATACCGAGCTGGAATTGCCAATAAACGACTGGGCATTTATCTCGCCTCCGCGATCCTTGATATAACTCTGATAATCTCCCTGACCAACACCGACAAATACACCGCATTTTCTTCCTGACATATACTCAGCTGAACAGCCTGCATCCTCAAGAGCCGACCACATCTGCTCAAGAAGTATCCTCTGCTGAGGATCCGCCATTTCTGCTTCAATGCCTGACATATTGAAGAACAACGGATCAAAATCTCCGACATTGTCAAGAAATCCACCGTAATGACATTTTAGCTCGCTGCATTCCTCGGAAGATAATCCCCAGCGTTCATACGGAAGATCACCTATGCAGTTCACACCACTTTTCAGATTTTCCCAGTATTCATTGGCATTTTCAGCGCCGGGAAGCCTGCAGCTCATTCCGATCACTGCTATTTCTTCGTTCGATGCTCCGTTATTACTATCAGCAGCAGACATTCTAAGTGCAGGCACACTTATTTTTTTCTGAACCGCAACCCTTGCATTAACTACGACCTTGCCGATATTTGCACGATTTTCAAGAGCATAGAAAGCTTCCTTGATATTTGCCAGATCGTATATCCTGCCAACGGTAGGCAGGATCTCGCGCTTTTCAAGAAAATCATACATATCCTCCAGATATTCGTTAATAAGCTCGGGATCTATCTTATAGAGCTTTCTTACGTCTATGCTAAAGAAAGTCTGATTGTCGTTCAGCTTTGAGATATCAAATGATTTAAGCGATTTAAGCGCTGTCATAGCTATCTCCATATATCTTCCACCGGGAGCGAGAATATCCATATTACGGGAGATTGCCTCGCCCGAAAGGGTGTTTATGATGATATCAACACCTCTTCCGTTTGTTAACTTCATGACCTCTTCTCCGAAATCAGATGCAAGATAATTTATACAATTATCCACTCCTATCCCCTTCAGATAACTGATCTTTTCCTCAGAGCCCACTGTTGCGATTATATTCAGTCCACACTTCTTTGCATATTGCACTGCTATCAGTCCTACACCACCTGTTGCGGTGTGTATCAGAATAGTTTCGTTTTTTCTCGGCAATGCCTTCCTGAACACATGATGTACTGTGATAAATGCAACAGGAAAAGAGCAGGCTTCTTCATATGTAACACTGTCAGGCTTTTTAACTACAAATCTTTCGTCTGATACAACTATCTGACTATGACCGCCAAGATCATGGGACATTACCGCTATTACAGGATCTCCCTTTTTGAAACGGGTGACGTTCCTGCCTGTTTCGATTATCTTTCCCGACACTTCAAATCCCGGAGTAAATGGATAATCAGGCATTGTTGGATATAAGCCTTTTACGCACAGAAGATCTCCGAAATTGAGAGAAAAGGCATAGACCTCTATCTTCACTTCATTATCTCCTGTTTTCATGTCAGGCAGAACAGCAAGTCTTACTTCACTTACTGCACCCGGTGAATCGAGCAAGACCTTGTATTTTTTTGCCGGATCAACAGACAGCCTCGAAGTATTTCGCAGTATAGTCTTCAGCCGCTGCTTTCCAATCTTTACCATATGGTCTTTCTCACCATCAGCATTCATTTTTCCATAATTCATCTTAAACCCTCCGTGGACACAGCCTTCATAAATTATTTCCGAGTTTATCACTGTATTCGGCAATAATATATTTAGTCAAGGCTTCCACATTTCCATAATCAAATACAATAGTTGTACGCATTGCAAGTCCGAGCTGTTCGTTGATGCTCTTTACAAATTCAAGTCCTGTTATCGAATCTATGCCATATTCCGAAAACTGCTTGTTCTTTTCGATACTGTTTGCGTCAACGCCGAGTATATCGACGATCGAATCTATTATAATACTGTATACTCTATCGTATAAAGCCTTTTCATCTGTCTTTACAGCAGTCGCTGCCGCTGTTTTTATATCCTCATTCCGGCTATCGTCACCGGATAAAGCTTCCTGAGCTTCTTCCGTTTCCTCATACACAGACTCGGATATCTCCTCTTCGGCGTCAGCATGATAGCCGAAATAGCTAAGTATACTGTCCGAACACTTCATCACAGCGACCTGCTCCGCATCAGAACCTATGACCATAGATATAGCCTTCATTCCCTCGGGGATATTTATTGAATAGAATCCCTTTCTTTCAAGACTCTTTCTGTATCTGTCATTGGCAACTCTGCCTACTGTACCCCAATAGCCCCAGTTTATTACCCATGACGGGTATTCAGGCGATGAGTAATACCTTGCTATCTGATCCTCAAAAACGCTTGCTGCTGCATAATTGGACTGCCCGGGTGAAGGAGCAAGCGACTGTGCTGATGAGAAATACAGAACAAAATCAAGTCTGTCATCCTTGAACACCTCATGCAGGACCACAGGGCCATATGTTTTGGGTCTTAATACGTTCTTGAGCGTATCCTCGCTCATATTCGCAACAGATACATCGTTCAGATACAGCGCAGAATGGATCACGCCGTCTATCTTACCATATCTTCCGATAATGTGTTCGCGCACAGCCTGCATATCCTGTATATCTGCAACGTCGGCCCTGATATACTCACAGCGTCCACCCAATGAATTGACCTTGTTAATCTTTTCTGTTACAGTATCATCCTGTTCTCTTCTGCCTGTAACTATGATATCAGCATTATATTTTTCGGACAGGGTCTTTGAAAGCTCAAAGCCAATACCGCCTGTTCCGCCGATTATAAGATATGTGCCCTTTTTGAACACCGGTCTGCTGCTGAGTTCGTTATTCCTGCAATTTCTGATTCCGCTTCTGAAAACTCTGCCTTCCCTGACAAGAGTAACTTCCGGAGCGCTTTTTACCTCTGCTGACAGGATCAGATCTATCTCTCCGTTTTTGTTTTCAGCCGCCTGCTCAGCATCAACATCTATAACCGCTCCGAATACCTCGGGATACTCCGAAACAGCCGCTCTGAAAAAGCCTATCATCGAGGCATCTGACGGGAATGTGCTCCTGTCATCATTTTCGAAATGGTATACCCGGTCAGTTACGAGCTTTATATCCACGGCTGATGAAGCATCAAATGTTCTGAACAGACGGAACAGGGACATAAGACCTGTCTGCTGTATACTTTCAAGCTCAGCTGTACCGATATCATTATTATTGCCGCTGCTTCCAAGGAACACTATCCTATCATAGTCTCTCAGTCTGCTGCTCAAGTCAGATATTGCATCGGGATCATTTACATCTATACCATAGCTGTCAAATTCAGCAAAGTATTCATTGCTAAGCTTTATGGCAGTCCAAGATTCACCACTGTGCTCAATTATCGCATCCTTCAGTCTCTCGGTATATTCTGTATAGAATATCACACTGCCGGAATAACTGTTTTCAGAAACAGAAGTGATATCGGATATATCCGCTTTCTTCCATTCATTAACATAACAGATATCCAGTATATCACTATCAGATACATCTTCAGCGAAGCTGTCAGACAAAGAAATGTGCTTCCCTGCTGACGGCACTACTGCTATCTCAAGATCCCTGATAAGTACAGATACCTCATTATCGCTGTTTATCACTGCGATATCAAAATGTGTTTCGTCTTTCTGGACTGTATATACATAGGATCTTCTGCTGACCTTATTACAAAGAATATACTCCTGGATACTGTAAGGCACAGCGGTAAGACTGCTCCTTTTATCGCTGTTAAGATATATTGCTGATATAGTCTGGAATGCAGCATCAATGATAATCGGATCGAAACCATGTACGGTATCCATTGATTCTATCACGCCGGCTGCTTCTCCGTTGCCAACGGACAATTCCCTGATCAGTCTGAAGTTTTCTCCGTAAACGATACCGCCCTCCGAGAAATAGTCATACAGCTGCTCAACGTCAACACTTATACAGCATCCGTCTTTGAGTTCGTTTATATCATTTATTGCATAACCAAGGCTTTCGCTTATTCTCTTTGCCTTACAGTCAACATATATAATGCTGCGGTCATTCTTGTCAAAGCACTCTGCTATAACATAATCTCCGTCATTTCTTATCCTGACTATAAGCTCCTTGGTATGGTCTACTATAACCTTTTCTCTCCATGTCAGGGATTCGATACGGAATTTCTCATCGCCGAAAAGCTTATGCAATGCAGACCATATGATATGAACTGAAAATGCTCCCGGAAGGATCCGCTGACCAAGCACAATATGATGCTTTATATATGCATCGTCCGAACTTACAGTCTTCTTCATCTCTATTCCCGAATTCATATTATCAGAGATATTGAACCCATCGATCCAGTCTATGCCTTTGCTTTCAGCTGTCACAGAACTGCTTGTCGTTTTTATCCAGCATCTGTGCTTTTCAAACGGATATAATGGGAGATCCGTCTTTCTGAAGCCAGTTCCATAGTAATCTCTCCAGTCAAGATCATCGAAGCAACACCATCTGACTGCGTTTTTGAAGCCTCTGCTGCTGATCTCATCAATTTTGCCCAAATACTTGTTCTTGACTTCATCAAAGTCATAGAATGAAGAAACAAGTACCTTTTCATCAGGTATATCCTCGTTAAATCTTCTGAGAAGATCCAACAATTCTTCCTTATCCTTAGCGATAAATGCTGCTCGGTAATTCAGTGCCTCCTTTGATACAGCCATAGAATAAGCTATATCTCCGATAGTCACGTCAGCGTTCTCTCTTATCAGATTTGTCAGGAGCACGCAGTAAGACTTCAGACTTGCCTTTGAAGCAGCAGATACCGGTATAACATATACATCATCCGTAGTGTAGCTTTCAGCTGTATTACCTTCAACGTATTCTTCAAGGATAAGGTGCGCATTAGAGCCGCCTGCTCCGAATGAGCTTACTGCAGCTCTTCGCTTCGCACCACCGCTGACCTTCCAGTCAGACAGTTCCTTCTGAAGATAGAAAGGAGTTGCTTCAAAATCTATATCATGATTTATACTCTCCGAATGTATCGACGGAACCAGCTTTTTATTCATCATTTGCAATACTATCTTTGTGATCGCCGCGATACCGGCCGCAGATTCAAGATGACCTATATTGGACTTGACCGAACCAATGGAGCAGAAGCCTTTTTTATCGGTATATTTGCGGAAAGCTCTTGTTATGCCGTTTATCTCGATAGGATCGCCCAATGGAGTTCCTGTGCCGTGGGCTTCGACATACTGTATGGAATCAGGTGATATTCCTGTCTTGTCTAATGCAGAACATATCAGCAACATCTGTGCATTCGGATTCGGAACAGTATAACCATTTGTCTTTCCGCCGTGATTCAGTGCACCTCCCTTTATTACTGCGTATATCCTATCTCCGTCACGAACCGCCTTATCATATCTTTTAAGCAGGACAGCTCCTACGCCTTCACCCGGAATATAGCCATCACCGTCGGCACTGAAGCTACGACATTTCCCCTTAGGTGCAATGAAGCCTGTCTGACTGAGAATAGAGTACTTATGTGGGTGGATCGAAAGGTTCACACCGCCTGCTATAGCAGTTTCACAGTCGTTCCTTATCAGACTCTCACAAGCAAGATATACAGACGTAAGAGAAGATGAACACATAGTATCCAATGCAAGACTCGGTCCGGTGAAATTATAGAAATAGGATATCCTGTTCGCAACAGAAGCATAGTATGACGGAACAGAAACTATATTCCCCTTTGCCGTCTCCTCAACGCCGAGCAGCTGATACTGGCCGTACATAACTCCTACAAATACGCCTGTATTGGAACCTTCAAGGTCGCTTTTCCTGTAGCCTGAGCTCTCTATCGTATGCCATACCGTTTCAAGGAAAAGTCTTTCCTGAGGATCAATAGTTGCAGCTTCATTCGGAGAAATATTAAAGAAAAGCGGGTCAAACATATCATAGTCGTTTATAAAACCGCCCATATAGCTTGTTATATTGTTATAGCCATAGGAATCCCAGCGCTCTCTGCCCCCTTCGGTAATACAATCCCTTCCCTCGGAAAGATTTGTCCAGAATTCCGCAAGATCATCTGCAAGTGGATACCGGCCGCTTATACCGATAATAGCAATATCTTCATTCTCATTAACGAAGCTTTTACTGCGTGCATACGCTTTTTTTGCCTTTGGGAGCTTAATATCGGATACCTGCTCACCAACGCTGCTGTTTCCGCTTTCAGGCAGAATATTGTTTACTGCCGCAGGATAATGCTCAATAAGATAAGCTGCTATATCTTTCAGGGTGAGACACTCATAGAACATGGTCTTGCTTATCTTGTCAAAATATTTTTCAAGTCCTCTGCTAAGATCCATTATCATTATGGAATCGAGACCGTACTTCTCGAGAGGAAGCTTCTCATTTATAGAATCAGGACTGATTTTGAAGCTCTTTGCAAAAAGCTCCTTGAGCCACGCCACAAGTCCTCCGACATCAGATGCTAAAACTGATGCATCAGCCTGTGACACTCTGTCTGTATTATACATAGCTCCTACAGATGCAGCTATCCGGCCGGTATTTCCGTACATTACAGCTTCAAACGAACGGTCTGAGGATATTAGTTTCCTTAGCTGCTCAAAAGCCGTATCTGTCCCCATCAGATGCAATCCGTATTTTTCTTTAAGATAATCCTGCCTGCTTCTGTCAACATTCATTCCTCCGTCTTTCCACAAAGGCCACTGAACAGAGAGCATATGACAGTCAGAAGTATTTTCGGAGGCAAGTGAATCCATATATGCATTGGCATAAGCATAATCGCTCTGGCCTTCATTTCCGAACATCGCACTAATTGAAGAGAACATTACCACAAATCCGACGCCGAACTGCTCTGCAAGCGCAAGTATATTGTTTGTACCTTGTACCTTTGGCTTGATATTTGCAAGAAACTCATCAGCGCTCTTGTTTGCAACTGTAGAATCACTGATACGGCCTGCGCACTGGAAGATACCGTCAAGCCTGCCATATCTCTCGCTGATAAATCTGCTGAGCGCGGCTATATCACTGCTTACGGTGATATCTCCTCTAAAGCATGAAATATCTGCGTTATCACTGTACTTTGAAGCATCCGCATTTCTGCTGAATATTACAGACCTTGCACAGTAATTATGTGCTAGGTATGCTGCGAGATCACACCCGATCTTACCGCCGCCTGCAATGAGATATACTCCATTCCTGTTTATACTATCGGATGATGCTACCGCTTCTTCGATTCTGGAATACTTTTTCACCATTCTTGTGCCGCCGTCGTAGCATATCTCATCATAGCATGATGAATTATTCACTTCGTTCTGCACAATATCAACAAGCTTCCTGTTATTATAGAAAACTCCATCAGTCCTTATGCTCTTCAGTTCAAAATTATCCCATTCCTTATTCAATGATCTGCCAAATGCTGCAGCCGCAGCGTAATAACTGATATCCTTATTATCACGGTTATATACATTTACGAAAGAAAGCTTTCTGCCAGTTCTGCCATCAATAAGCTTTTTGGCTATGCCCATGGGTATGAGAACACTTTTCAGTATGCTTTCATCTGTATCTGCGGAGCTGTTTCTATCTGTAAGATTGATCACCGCAATATGATCTTTAAGGCCACTGTACAGACTTTCAAATCTGTCTGAGATTCTATCAGAGCTGGCAGCCATATCCGAAGCAGAAACATATTCCAGATAATTCACATCACAGCAGTGCCTTCTCAGCTCATCACAGAAACCCGTATCGGTGTCTATCACGATATATGATATATCATCAGCCGATGCTGAAGCTTCAATATCCTGTCTTATATAATTACATGAATAATTTATAACGCCGATATTGTCATGTGCAAAGGAATGTGTGCACATACCGCTGAATTCCGCAAAAACCATTCCTTTGTCATTTATCAGGCTGATATCATATTTTCTGACACTTGCTGTCTCATCTGTTTTTACGATATACGCATAGCATATATCTGAAGCCTTCCCGAAAACAGTAATCCTTTCAGCTGAATACGGCAGATGATAAGCATTCTTTTTTGAGCTCAGGTCGCTTATGGTAATGAAGGACTGGAAGGCGCAGTCTGTTACAGCAGGAGAAAGTATGAAGTCATTAGCAGAACAATGTGCAATATCTATTCTTGCCAATGCAGTTCTGCCGGATACTTTGACGTTTTCGACACATCTCAGCAATCCGCCGTAGAGCATGGAAACGTTATCGAAATAATCATATATTTCCTTTTTGGAATACTCTTCATCGAATGTGTCTATAAGGTCATTCACATCTACACTTTTTTCGGCCGTAGATGATGAAGCTGCATATCCCGAAACACATACCTCCGTATCACTGTCAGAATTCAACAAACTGATCTCAAAGAATATATCCTTGCCCTCTGGAGAAAGATCAATAACCACATCAGTATAAGGCTGTCCTATCAGTATTGATCTCTTCCACTCCACCGAATATACCTGGTTCATGTGCGGATCCTTAGAAGAGAGTCTGCAAGCCTCCAGAGCCATTTCAAGTGAAACAGCTGCAGGAAGCATATACTTCTCCCCTACTATATGATCCTTTACATAGTCATCATCGAGAGTGAACCTCTTTACAAACCGGTGCTCATTTATCGTTGATATATTCCTGTCAATGAATTTATCCAGTTTTTCTGAAAGGCTGATCCTGTTTTGCTCCGGCCAGCAGAGATGCTTTGCATAAGGATATGTAGGCATAGAAATACGGAATGCGTCTGAAGGCATTATACCGCTCCAGTCCACTCTTCCGCCTTCTGCCCAAAGCCTTGCACATTCGGATACATTGGAACGATCACATATGATGATTTCTGCTGAGCTGTTGTCAGCTTTTCCGCAGAACACCTCTGTACTCATACCACCATCGATAAAAGCGGAAAGCTTTTTCTCAAGATCGTCAACAGACCTGAATATGAAAGCAAGACGTGAACTGAATTCCTCTCGTCCGTTTATAAGGGTAAATGAAATGTCATTGCATCTGACATCATTTTTCTCTTCCTTAAGCCAATCCAGGATCTTTATGCAATATTCCTTCAGCTGATTCTGAGTAGCAGCAGACAGGATAAATACCTCTTCGGAATCCATATCGTCCACTTTTCGGCTATCTATATACTCCTCAAAAACAACATGAGAGATAACGCCCCCGAAGCCAAAACTGCTGATAGCTGCCGTAAGAGGCTCAACGCCGTCAGCATTCTGCCTGTTGTTCCACTTCACGCCGTTTTCAAGTACCTGTAACGGCACATCTTCAAATGTAATATATGGGTTGAGCTTTTCAAAATTAACGTTTCCGGGCAGGAATTTATTTTTTATTGACATTATTATCTTTGCCATACCTGCCACGCCTGCTGCTGTCTCAAGATGTCCAACATTGGGTTTTACCGAACCAAGATAGCATTTCCCGGAAATATCCGAAAAGGAAATATGCTTTTTATCACAGTACGCTCTGAACGCCTTCTTTAAGCCGTTCACCTCTACAGGATCGCCCAGTGCAGTACCTGTTCCGTGTGCCTCGATATATGAAAGATTGTTTATATCCAGGTCAGATCGTTCCCATACATCGCATATCATCTCTGCCTGTGCAACGGGGTTAGGCACGGTCAGGGACGATACCTTTCCGCCATGAGCTACTGCACTGCCCTTTATAACTGCGTAAATATGATCCCTGTCCTTTTTAGCTTCCGAGAGCTTTTTGAGCACGAATGCTCCTGCCCCCTCACCTCTGACATATCCGTCAGCCTTTGCATCAAAGGTCTTACACTTCCCTTCAGGACTAAGCATACCACTGTTCTGGAATGCACGGAACAAAGAGGGGGAGATCATAACATTAACGCCACCTGCAATGGCTATCCTGCACTCATTCGCCCTGAGAGATTCTACAGCATTATGGACTGCCACAAGAGAACTTGAGCAAGCTGTATCAATAGGTTCACTGGGGCCTTTGAAATCAAAGAGATACGATATTCTGTTTGCCAGCACTGAATGAGCTATTCCAGTTGCACTGTACGGTTTTTCAATATTCCCGCTCTCAAGCAGTATTTCGGTAAAATCATGAGTACCGACACCTGCATATACGCCGACCTTTTCACCTGAAAGATCGCTCATCTTGTAACCAGCGTCTTCCACAGCATTCCATACCTGTTCCAGGAATATCCTTTGCTGAGGATCCATAAGTTCGGCTTCAGCCTGAGATATATTGAAAAACATCGGGTCAAAATCATAGGGATGATCTATAAAGCCTCCGTATATGCCGCTGATATCAGCGTTATCATTCCATCTTGACCTGTCCGCCTCGGTTATCATGCATTCCTTGTTGTACAGACGCTTCCAGAATTTCTCCTTATTCTCTGACATAGGCATAACACAACTCATGCCGACTATAACTATGTCGTCATCCTTCAGATCGCACGATACAGCAGTATCATATGCTTTTTCATTATCATTGCCGGATATAACGACCGACTGCACCTCAGGCTCCTTATTCTCTGAATAACTTCTGTTATCTGAAAAAGTTGAAAAAACTGCCTGCCTGTGCTCTCTGATAAGGTATTCTGAAAGATCATTAAGTGTCTTGAGTTCAAATAATACAGCCGGAGATGCCTCAATACCGTAAAACTCATTAATCTTATCTATGAACATAACAATGCTTACAGAATCAAGTCCGTACTCGCCGAAATCCACATCAACATCTATATCTTCCGGTGAAACATTCATTATCGCGGCAGCTATCCTTTTTACTTCGTTATTGACCGTATCTACCGGCAAATCAGCAGTATTTACCGTTACACCGGCAGAAGAAGTCTTCGCATGACCAGCATCACTTTCCGAAGCGTTGTTAATACGATGCATCATCTCCTTGGCCTGCTGAGGTGTTATGGTCTTATCTTTCAGTTGTTTCAGTATTTCTTTTATCTGATCATTCATTATAATTCCTCCAACAAAGCATAAGCTGCATCATCTTCAATCTCACCTGAATATACGCTTTCAAGCAGCTGCATCATAACATCATTTTCTTTCTCGTTATACATATCACAGATATTCTTTTCTCCTTTGAGTCTTTCAGGAAAATACCTTGTTTCACGGAAAGGATACACAGGAACTGACATTCTGCCGATCCTCTTTCCACAATAAAAACCTTTCAGAAGATCTGTCCTTCCGTTCTTTATTTCTTCTATATAATCGGAATATTCTTCGGCCTCAGAGCATGAGAGCCCATCAGCGCAGTTACTGATAAAGGCGCCGAGCTTCTCCCTGAGCTCATCAGCTGTATGAGCAATAAATATCAGCTTTTGTTCCATCAGTTCTCTTCCCAGCTGATAAGTATAGAGGAAACTGCCTAAGTTTGTCTCATCAACATTTCCGCAAACGAAACTCAGAACACTGTCGGCATATAATCTCAGCACGTCCTCACGTCGAGCAGAAAGCACAAATATAGGTATGACATCATCTATCGCAGAATACATATTTTCTTCGGCTTCCTCCACCACAAGACTTACATTCGAGCCGCTGGCTCCAAAGGTGTTTATAAGCGCCGTTCTGTGAGATGCCGTGCTGTTCCAGTCTGACAGCTTGTCTGATACCACAAATGGGCTGTTCTTGACATTAAGCATAGGATTTATTGGTTCGCAGTACACTGAAGGAGCGATCTGCTTGTTCTTCATCTGCATAAGCACCTTTACAAGCGAAGCAACCCCTGAGGCCGCTTCAAGATGCCCGATATTCGCCTTTACGGAGCCCACTGTGCAGAATCCCTTTTTATCGGCAGACGAAAACACCTTTCCAAGGCTTGAAAACTCAATGACATCGCCGAGCTCTGTACCTGAGCTCTGTGCCTCGACATAGGTTATCTGTTCCGGGGTGACTCCGCTCTTCCTTATGGCTTTATCCATGACTTCGGCCTCTTCCTTTGGATTCGGGATTGAATAGCCGTTGGTTTTACCCGCATGGCCTGCCGAGATACCCTTTATAATACCGTATACATGGTCACCGTTTTTCTTTGCTTCAGCCAGCGGCTTTATCACAAATGCTCCTACACCCTCTCCCGGAACATAACCGTCACCGCCTTTTCCGAAGCATCTGCACCTTCCGTCATGGGAAAGGAAGCCTGCCCTGCAAAGCAGCTCATACTTCGATGGATGTATGGTAAGATTTACTCCGCCAACAACCGCAATATCGGTTTCCCCGAGAAGAATTGAATCTATCGAGCTCTTTAATGCAGTCATTGTCGAAGAACAAGCAGTATCCACAGCAAAGCTCTGACCATGGAAATCCATGATATAAGAAGCACGGTTTGCAATAGCAGAAAACGCCGCTCCGCCTGCTCCCACATCATATATACCGGAATTCAGCCTTGAATAGAGCTGATAATGATTATACATCACACCTACGGCAACAGATACATTTTTACCCTTCAGACTTTCCCTTGTATATCCAGCATCTTCCACCGCGTGCCATACAGACTGAAGAAACAGTCTTTCCTGGGGATCCATAAATACAGCCTCATCATCAGATATTTTGAAGAAATCCGCATCAAATGCATCGTACTTATTGATAAATCCGCCTCTTGTACAGTATATACCTTCGGCTATATACTTATTGCTGTCCCATCTGTCCATGGGTATCTCTTCAGTACAGTCCTCACCATTCTTCAGTTTTTCCCAGAATTCATCTGCATTATCAGCTCCGGGAGTGCGGATATCTATACCAATGATGGCGATATCATTATCAGAAATATCAGTTTCATTGTCATTGTATGTCATTTCAGGCAAACTATCGATATTATTCACCGCACTTTCTGATGAGCACTTGAATACGGTTATATTATCAAATTCAGACGCCAGAGCAAAATCAAGCAGCCTCATTCCCTCATCGTTGTCAAGCAGATCAAGACCGTGTTTCTTTTTAAGCAATTCAAGATTCTCCTGCTTCATTGTCATACCGCCGTTACGCCAAAGAGGCCACTCTATGCTTACAGTCCTGCCCCGGCGTGTCCCTGCCTTTACCATTTTGTTCCTCTCCTGTGCAAAAGCAGTAAGATAGGCATTTGCATAAGCATAATCCGTCTGTCCCGCATTGCCTGTAACGCCTGATATTGATGAATAAAGCACAAAATGCTCAAGCTCTGCATTGCCGAAACACTTGTCAAGATTATTACAGCCTTCTGTCTTGACCTTTATGACATGATTTATATCTGCCATGTCCTTGCGATTTATAAAGGCCTCATGATTTATCCCGGCACAGTGTATCAGAATACTCACACTTATTCTGTCTGAGTCCAGTTTTCTGCGAAGTTCCTCCACCTGCTTCAGATCAGCGATATCCGCACTGTAATACCTGATATCACCTGAAGAGAAATCGGCAAGTATTTTTGTAACTTCGGAGTCATATTCGCTGCGTCGTCCTATAAGTACAACTTTCATGCCATATTTTTCGATCATATGACGGGCTGTTATTATACCAAGCTTGCCCATTCCTCCTGTTATGAGACAGTACTTGCCTGATGGAACTGATATGGCACTTTCAGAAAAACTGACAGGCTTGGAAATCACTGCATATCTGCTGCTGTTTTTCAGTATCGTCTCATGATAGCCTGTTAAGCTTTCAAGATCGCTCTCTGCAAGCAACTCTGATACCTTTACCATATCAACAGAATCACCGTCAAGTCTGATATAACATCCTGATATGGACGGGTATTCCTTATGCAGACTTCTTATAAACCCTCCTATAGCCCTTTTATACGGAGAAGAATTCTTATCCCTGTCAGCTGATACGAATACAAGGCGAATATTATTGAGCAGCTTTTTATCCAGAATATACATGGATATATCGTAAAGAAGCCTTATAACATCCTGACCATCACATTCTGAGACAGGCAGCAGTATATAAATAGCATCTGATGTATCTTTGACATCTATACTGCCGCTTACGTCAAGACTGCAATCAGAAGCAGCAGCAAACAGCCTGTCAGCCTCTAATCTTCCGAAGCATATACCTTTTTCCGTTCTTCTGCACACAAAAGTATTTGAAAAGCGCTTTTTCACACGCAAAGACTTCAATTCTTTTTCCGCCGATGTGAAGAAGATAAGTTCGGTTCTGACTGCTGTATCAGTTGCAGTATCATTGCTAACAGTTGATACCTCGGACTCTATCTCAAAGTTTTCATCAAGATAAGCAGCCAGCTCTGAGATTGTCTGATACTCAAACAAAAGGGTTGGATAGAGAGTATGTCCGATAGATCTTTCCAAAATCTTGACGAATTGGAGAAGGTCTCCGGAATCCAGTCCCATATCATAAAAGGTCTCCATAGTATTGACATTTTTTATTCTGCCTTCTGCTACTGTAAGGAGTATGTTCTTCAGTCTCTCTGTAATATCCTCGCCGCTGTACTCCGGCCTATTCACGGTAGTTTCAGCTTTCCCGGCATTCTCCTGTACCGGATCTGTCTCATCATTTTCAAGACTGATTATAAGCTCGTTTGAACGTATCTTCTTGTATGCAAACCTTTTAAAGCTCAATGCCAGCTCGCCTGATTCCGTATACACATAAAAATCCGTATACATTACATCGGAGTGGATGTTTATATCACTTACTTTGACGATTATATAGCATTTTTTTCCCAAATCTTTCAGTGCTCTTATCTCGTTTATCCATATGGGGATAAACGGCCGCTTGTCTGTAAGATCCATTCCGGTTGATTCTGAATTGAGATATGCGTAATAAGGTGCAATAAGCGTTGCAGCGTCAAGATACACTGGATGGGATACGAATACATCAAGATATTCCTGTGCCTTTTCGCTCAGATGAAGCTCTGCACATACGGTCTGGCCAAGATAGTAAACTGTGCCAAGGCTCTTCATAAAGGTGTAATGGGTAATATCGTACTCTCTCGCATGCTTATAAACAATATCCATATCTTCAGCAGATACAGCCGAATTCTTTATCTCGTCTATATCTATCCTATCATCCTTCGGGAGAGCTTCTGCAGCCCTGATATTACACTCGAAATTATGTACCCATTCTCCTTGCTCACAATCGTTGAGAAGATGTACACTGTCTGCGTAGATGTTGAATTCTCCGTTATGTTCCTCTGTCTCAAAGAGTTTGATCCTTACCTTTCGATTGTAGCCGTCAGATACTGAAACAGGACGCTTGAAAACTACATTATAAAGAACATAATCACGTCTGTCATACCCTTCATTAGCCAGTATTTCATAGATCAACTCAAGAAACGTTACGCCGGGCATGATCTTTACACCATGCACACGGTGATCGCATACTATCAGATCATCATTCTTTACTGTCACATTATATTCAAAGCTTTTCAACATCTTCATATTGTTCACCTTTTAATAAACTTTATGTATTCTGAGCATCCTTTCAGCAGGTCTGCGTTCATTTTCTGCCTGTTCAGGCCAATATCTCTTTTTGTTATAAACTATCTGTCCCAGAGCACGTCTGCTCGGAATATGTCCGTCAGGAGCACTGCAAAGGATCATGTGTACATTTGTGCCTCCGAACCCGAATGAACTTATAGCCGCTCTTGCCATATCTCTGTCAGAACGCCACTTTTCAGCCTTATCTGCCACATAGAATGGTGAATCGTCAAACCTGAAACGCGGATTGGGAGTTATACAGTTCAGCGTCGGAGGTATCAAACGATTATGTATTGCCAGTGATGTCTTTATAAATCCCGAAACGCCCGCTGCGCTCATCAGATGTCCTATATTGGTTTTTACACTGCCTACAGCACAGTATCTCTTTTCATCACAGAACGAAGAATATACCTCTGACAGCGCCTTCAGCTCAATTGGATCACCGATCATTGTTCCTGTACCATGAGTCTCCACATATCCGATAGTAGAAGGATCTATATCAGCTCTGTCAATCGCGGTCATTATTATATCCTTCTGTGCTTTAAGATTCGGGGTTGTGATGCCCATGGTCTTTCCGTCATTATTTGCAACCGAAGCCTCAATAACGGCATATATCTTATCGCCGTCATGAACCGCACTTTCATACTCCTTCAAAAGTACCGCACCACAGCCCTCACCCGGAACAAAACCGTTTGCACGCTCATCGAAGGTATAGCACTTTCCGTCTGGTGACAGCGCTTTTGCGCTGCTCAGCAGGATATACGGCTTTTCATCCAGAAGTATCTCCGTTCCTCCGACAATGGCCATCTCTGCCTCTCCGTCCAATATGCTCCTGCAGCCAAGATGTATACTCATAAGAGATGACGAGCAAGCTGAATCAACTGTGAACGCCGGGCCTTTCAGATCAAGGAACTGAGCAACATGAGCAACAATGAAATTCTGTCCCATTCCTGTGATGGAATGTGCCGAATCAGTGTGATATTTCTCACTAAACGGTCCTGAACGTGCACCGGCAATAATGCTTATTTTTCTGCCTGCTATCTCTTCGCGTGTGTAACCTGCATCATCAAAAGTCTCCGCAGTTACTTCCAGGAACTGTCTTACCAACGGATCAAGATACACTGCATCATTCTCGGGAATATTGAAGAACCCTGGGTCAAACAGCTCTATATTTTCTATGAATCCGCCCCATCTGCTGATTGTCCTGCCTTTGCAATGTCTGTCGGAATAATAATCTCTCCATTTCCACCTTGACGAAGGTATCTCGGAAATACAATCTACACCGTTAACAATATTGTCCCAGAATCTCTGAATGTTCTCAGAACCGGGGAAATGACAGGCCATACCAATAACAGCCACTTTTTTCTTTTTATCAGTCTGATATTTTTCATTTGTTACGGAGGAATGTATATCTTCTCTTAATGTATCAGCTGAAGTGTCCTGCTCAGCCGAAGGTGTCCTGATCTCAAAATTATTTCTGATGTAATCACTCATTTTCCTTATTGAAGGATAATCAACAAATGCTGAAGGATCCATAACTATATCCAGTTTTTCCTCCAAATTCTGCATTACATCTATCATAATTATGGAATCGATACCCAAATCGTAAAAATCATCGTCATAGTCTATGTTCTCCATGCCTGTTTCAGCTGAAATGGCTTCCATGACAGTCTTTTCAATGCTGTCGCAGTTGGCAAAGCTCTTAACTTCCCTGGCTTCCGGTACCTCTGAAACAAACTGGCGCGGACTTACACTAAAGGCCTTCTGTATATCACAGTCATCACCAAGAACAGGAAGAACAGCAGCCGCATCCGACGCTATCACCCTGTCCAGAATGTCGATTCCCTCATCATAGGATATGCTTCTGAAGCCCATATCATAAAACTTTGACGTCTTGAGGGCTCCCATGGCAGTATCTGACCATACAGGCCAGAAAACCGCGTGTGCCCCTTTGAAATTCGCTGCGATATATCCTGCAAAATACTCGGAAAAAGCATTCGCCGAAGCATAATCCGTCACACCCGCTCCAAGCTCGGGAATAAACGCCGAAACCGACGAGAACATCACAAAGAAATCGAGATCAGCATCTTTCAGCGCATTGTAAAGATTTCTTGTTCCCGATACTTTGGGAGCAAAGGTCTTTTCAAAGTCTGATACACTTTTCTGTATAAACGACGGATTGCTGCTGCCAACGCAGCCTGCACAGTGGATAACGCCACTTACAGGGCTGCTGCACAAGATATTGCCTACAGCATCATTAACGGCTCTGCTGTCTGAAAGATCAACACGGTATTGAGTTATCTTAGTGCCGTTCTTCTCTGCATAACCCAGGACATCGGCGGGAATATCTCTGCTGCGAACAAATGCTGCTATACTGCTAACGCCTTTGCTTATCAGGTGCTTTATGAGCTGAACGCCAATGTCTCCCGCAGCACCTGTTATGATATAAGTGCCGTTTTTATGGAATACAGCCTTTTCAGGTGGTAGTTCCAGCTCTGACACTGCCGGAAGGAATCGTTTATTCCTTCGATAGCATATCTCTGTCATTTCCGTATCGTTTTCCATTTCAAAAGCAGCGATCTCTGTTATCCTGCTGATATCAAACACATCAGTATCCACTGTTTTGATAATGCTTCTTCTGCACTCAGCTCCCAGAAGTTTATATATTCCTGTCAGCTCTGCACCGTCAGGCGATACTTCTTCATTGCAAAAGGGAAACATTCCCACAGTAAAATGGAAAATATAAACTGTCCTCTTTTTATTATCGGCAATAAAACTTTTCAGGAACTCTAACCTGTCTGTATAAATCCCCGGATCGTTACAATCTATATCAGCAAGATCTATGACGGTATCATACGAAGACATATCACTATGATCAAACAGGTTTGGAAGGTCATGTACATCAACTATTGTATATCCGTTTTTGCTCCGGAAATACTCTGATACATTATCTGAAATACGGTTGTTTGATATAACAAGGCAGTTATGAGATGCTTTTATAGTACTGCCGCCATAGTAAGGCGTCTCTGTGAACTTCTTTCCATAGAAATGCACAGACTTTTTTTTCTCGCCGCTCCAGAATGATTTCAAATCAAACTGATACGCAGGCATTGAGATCTTATTAAAGTCTTTTTCTATTGTCAGATCCGTACCGTTTTCAAAATCAGCTGCCAGCTTCTGAACTGTTTCGGGTGATACCTCCGCGTCATTGAGGTATAGCTCCGTAATATCAACAGTATCCTTCTTTCTTTTTATAACATGGTACTCTCTGCTGCTTTCCGATAAAAATCTGCTGATCTGAGCTGCAAGGTCACTTATACTATCTGCTGCAAATGCCTTTCTGAAGCTGTACTGATCTCTGCATCCTATCAGCGATGCCGATACCTCAAACGGGGAGACTTCATTATTGCTTCCGAGCCATGCCGCCATCTGCTCAAGAGTCTTTTCCAAAGAAACCTTTGTCTTCGCCGAAAAGATAAAAAGATACCGTTTCTTTAAAGGTGAAGGAACTCTGTTATCCTTGTGATCTCTTATAACAACATGGGCATTGGTTCCGCTGACGCCAAAAGCACTGACAGCAGCAAATCTGTCATCCGCTCTCCACGGACGTGTCTCGGTGTTCACATAAAACGGACTGTTGGAAAAGTCTATATTTTCATTAGCCTGCTCATAATTAAGAGATGGAACGTAAAGTGAATTCTTGACGCAGAGAACTGCCTTTATAAATCCTGCTATGCCGGAAGCAGACAATAAATGCCCGATATTTGTCTTTACGGAACCTATTGCACAGAATTGTTTTTCATCAGAAGACTTACCGAACACCTCGGAAAGTGCGTCTACTTCAATCGGATCGCCCAATTTCGTACCGCTTCCATGCGCTTCCACATACCCTATCCTGTCAGGAGTTATACCATATGAAGAATATACGTCCTTGACAAGCTCAGACTGAGACGGTCCGCTTGGGGATGTTATGCCGTTTGTTTTACCGTCGTAATTGCAGCCGCTTCCGCATATAACGGCGTATATATCGTCTTTATCCCTTATGGCCTGCTTCAAAGGCTTCAGTACAACAGCAGCCGCACCTTCTCCGGGTACAAATCCGTCTGCGCTGTTATCAAAGGTATGGCATTTTCCTGTTGGCGACAGCATCTTTGCATTACTTGTGCTCACGTAAAAATCCGAGGACGGGATAAGATATACTCCGCCTGCCAGAGCAATGGAGCATTTATGGTTCCTGAGACTTTCACAGGCCATATCTATGGCTACAAGTGAAGAAGAACAGGCTGTATCAACGGCTATATTCACTCCCCGGAGATTGAGAAAATACGATATCCTTGCAGCAAGTACTGATGAGATATTGCCTAAAAAGAAATGTGCATTATGCTTGTCAGCCTTGTTCCCGATGGCAGTACCATATTCACTGCTTCCGCAGCCTACAAAAACTCCGCAGTCCGAGCCGTAAAGCTCATCCGAGCGATATCCTGCATCAACAAAGGCGTTATATGCCTCCATCAGGAACAATCTCTGCTGAGGATCCATCTCCTCGGCTTCCTTTGGAGTGACATGGAAAAATGCCTCGTCGAACAATGATATGTCGTCAATGAGAGCCCCCCACTTGCTGTAGCTTGTATTCTTCCTGTTGTCAGAAGAATAATAATCCTCTTCCTTCCATCTGGTGACCTCCCTGACAGAATTCCTGCCGCTTCTGAGGTTTTCCCAGAATACGCGGTAATCAGGGGCGTCAGGGAAATTCAGTGATATACCTATTACAGCTATTTCATCTACTTTATCATCTGAGATGTCTTCGGCAGTGATTTTTTCAGATCCTGATACAGTATCATTACCTATAACAAACTTTTCACTGATATGTTCTGTAAGAACATTCAGGGTAGAGTAATTGAAGAGCGCTGTCTTTGGCAGTTCGATACAAAGTTCCGAATTAATCTCCTTGATAATATCAATTACAGTTATGGAGTCCATTCCGTATTCTGCGAATGGTATATCTCCCAAGATATCATCATCAGAGACCCGAAGGATCTTCTTTAAAGCATTCACTATTGCCGAATATATCTTTTCCTTACTGTCATAAGGCGACCTCTTAACCGGTTCAAAAGCCTTTTCGGTAACAGACTGTGAAGCTTTTTTTCTTTTCGGCCAGTACACGTTTTCCTCAAACTCATAGGTCGGCAAAGATATCCTGAAACATTCCCTGTCCTCGAATAATCCGCTGAAATCAGGTTCTTTTACCGAATAATAACTTTTTAACGCCTCGTCATCAGACACAGTAATGCTTTCAGAAGAGTTCATATCACAGAACTCTTCATCTGTGATACCGTTAAGCTTTTCCAACAGCTCTCCGATACTGCTGCACCAGAAGCCATAGCGCACCGCCATATGCTCTCTTCCCACAGCAAGAGTATATGAGATATCCTGAAGCCTTATTTCCTGCCTGTTTTTCCTGATAAATTCACTCAGGCTGTCTATCCTTGCTCTCAACTGCTTCTTTTTTCTGCCTGAAAGAAGAATAAGTGATCTTTTATCATCAGGCGCACCGCGTTTCTCATTATAGTTTTCGACTACAAGATGGCAATTTGTTCCGCTGAATCCGAATGCGCTGAGCGCCATAAGATAGCTTTTTCCGACTTCGATCTTCTGATTTTTATCAGCCACATAAAACGGACTTCCCGCAAAATCAATATGCTCATTGGCCGTGCTGTAATTCAGAGTCGCAGGTATTTCTCCGTTCTTCATGCACAAAAGCAGCTTAATAAGACCTGACACACCGGAAGCAATCGTACAATGACCTATATTAGACTTTACAGAGCCTACTGCACAGTAATTCTTCCTGTCAGTATACTCCCTGAAAGCTTCTGAGAGTGCCTTTATCTCTATCGGATCCCCCAACTCTGTTCCCGTCCCGTGAGCCTCAATATATATAATCCTTTCGGGATCAATACCATATTTTCTGTAAACGCTCTTTTCCAGTTCACATTGAGATGAGATACTCGGAGCGGTTATACCGTTTGTCTTTCCGTCCTGATTGATGCTTATTCCCTTGATAACGCCATAGATATGATCCTTTTCCTTTAAAGCCTTATCAAGCGGTTTGAGCAATACCAAAGCTGCACCTTCACTGAGAACAGTTCCGTCGGCACTGTTGTCAAAAGGTCTGCACACGCCGGATTTCGACAGCATATTAAGATTGCAGGCACGTCTGAGAAGACTCGGATCAGGGAAAAGAGAGATACCACCAGCTATAGCCATGTCACATGTACCCTCATTTATATTCATACATGCCATATGCAAAGCCGAAAGACTTGAAGAACAAGCTGTTTCCACAGATATGCTCGGTCCCTTGAGATCAAGGTAATAAGCTATTCTGGATGCTAAAACAGATGGGGCCATGCCAATGAGAGCATCTCCCTCGTTTTCCAGACCGGCATCCTTCAGTACACTGAGATAGTCACCCGAAACAGCGCCTGCAAACACTCCGCATCTGCTGCCTCTGAGCTCAGCCGGCGAATAGCCTGCATCTTCAAAGAGCTTCCAGCATTCCTCAAGAAATATTCGCTGCTGCGGATCCATTATTTCCGCTTCTTTGGGAGATATCGAAAAGAACAACGGATCGAATCTGTCGATACTATCAAGCATTCCCGCTTTTTTACAGTAAAGATCGTCTATACATTCTTTAAACCTGTCAGTTGATATATCCTTTACACTGCAAACACCGTTTTTAAGGTTATCCCAGAAACTTTCAGGATCATTGGCACCCGGAAGCCTGCACGCAATACCTATCACAGCTATATCAACACTATTGCTATTCTTGCTGTCAGCCTCCATAATCTTTATCAATTCGAGGCCCTGCTCAGCCGAAATACTCTTCTGTTTTATTAATTCAAGTACCTTCTTACGATTCATAGTCTCCATAAAAAACTTTTCCCATCCTTTTTACGAATCAATAGCGTTTACACCCGTTTATTCATCCCAGGGGAACTTCTTGTAATTGATGAAATTATAGATATTCTTCTGTACCTTATCACTCAGGATAACATCTGCACTCTCTCTTGCAGCCAGTTTTTCCATATCCTCATCTATCATCCATATCTTTCTGTAATAGCTCTTTATCCGCTCGATAGTCGAGCAATCCATCCTGTATATCCTTGATAACAGGGCCCTTGCCTCTCTTTCGGTATTGCTGCTCATAGCGTCAATTATGCCATGCTGCAATGCCTGCTCTGCCGTTATGGGAAGAGCTGTAAGCGACATACGATAAGCCTGACTGAATCCGGCTTTCCTTATAAGATAAGGCGCTACCATGGCTGGAATGATTCCCCATATGGCTTCGGATAAGCTGAATCTTGCCTCCGGAACGGCAACTGCCAGATCACTTGCTGCAACCAGCCCCATTCCCCCTGCCATTACCTCTCCGTTGATTTCTGCAACAATCACCTTAGACACAGTCGAGATCAGCTTCAAAAGCTCCATATAGTATACAGTAAAATCAGAGCTGTGCTCTCCGGAAACGCATTGATTGAAATCCATTCCCGTACAGAATTTGTCATTGATACCAGTAATGATTATTACTTTCACATCGTTATCGTTCAGGGTAGCCTCTATAGCGCATCTGAGTTCCTTCACAAGCTCCATAGAAAGACTGTTTTTTTGCTTCGGACGGTTGATTACGATTCTGATCCCACCGTATATATTGCTGACTAAGATATTCTTATAATCCATTTCATATCAACTCCAACGATATATTCTGTGAAAATCAGAAATACTGTCCAGTACCAGACGACCTCTGCCTTTGAAAAAATGATCATATATCTTCTGATAATTTGAGGTCTCGAACTTGTAGTTCTGAACACCGAACATATGCTTCATATTTTCATCAAGTATATTATCATACTCCTGCATATCAAGAACGTATCTTTTATCGAGCTCACCCTTAATATTCATCTTTGAAAGAGCTACCTTTGAATCAGGTGAGATTATACCGCTGTAGAACTCAGCAGAGCTTCCTGAACCGTAAGAATACATACTTATACGCTTTTTGACTCTTATATCCTCAGAATCTATAAGTCCGCACAGTGCAAGATACACTGTTGCAGCATACACATTCCCGACCTCTTGACAATAGTAAAGAGAAGGAAGCACTCTTTTATCAAAATCTCTCTCTATCTCATCCTTTGACAAGTTAGTGTGCTCTCTCATGAGCTTTCTGTGGGCTCCCTTCACCATACCGCCAAAAGGAGCATGGAACACCATATATCCGAAAGTATCAAGGATGTTGACTCCCCTGATTTTCTCTGTGTATGCGTTATAACAGTTTTCAAGGCAGTCAAGATAGGCCAGCAGGGATAAATCTGCATCTCCTGTTTCCAACTCGGGACGCGGACGGCAGGTATCCATTATTTCGCGGCCGTATATGCCATATGCTCCCTGGTCCAGTTCCAGCACATGAGGATGTGAGCTTATGAGCATTGCAATTGCCCCTGTTGCCTGAGATGGCTCGGCATACGAACCTCTTGCAGCCTCTCTTGAAACGTCGGAGGATATGACCAGTGCCTTGGCATCATGTGATACATTGGAGGCTATGAATGAACTTGCCATTTTAAATGCAGCTGTACCTGCATAACACGCCTGCTTTACCTCAAACAACCTGCACTTATTGCTTAGGCCGAGATAGTCATGTATATATGTGCTCATTGACTTTCCGAAATCTATACCTGATTCACTGGAAGTTATTACAAGCTCTATCTTGTTTTTTTCTTCCGCGGAAAGACTATCTATTATAGGCTTGGCAGCATTTACTCCGTGCGTTACAGGATCCTCACAGGGCAAAGCCACAGACTTCTTATCAATGAGAAGATTTGAAAAACGGCTTTTATCAAGATTTCTTCCTTCAAAAATATCACTTACATTTATATACGCACCGCCGCCGTAAAAATTTATCGCTTCGATTCCGACTCTCATTCTCTTTTATCCTGCATAAAATGCAGGATACCTCCTTTCAGAATTATCCCTCCAGCGCTTTCAGCACTATTGATGTATTGAACCCGCCAAAGCCAAAGGAATTGCTTAATGCATACATGATCCTTTGCTCTGACGACTTTCCCATTACAAAATCAAGTCCCTGGTCTATGGGAGCGTTCAGGTTGATATTCGGATGAACAAAACCGCCTCGCATCTGTATAACTGTGCTTATACATTCGCATACACCTGCCGAAAAAAGGCAGTGACCGATTATACTCTTTGTTGAGTTTATCCTGATATCAGCAGCATGTCTGCCGAACACTTCTCTGATCGCTCTGACTTCACTTTCATCTCCCAGCGGAGAACCTGTACCATGTGCGTTTATATAATCAATTTCTTCGCCCTCTATACCTGCTGTCTCAATTGCAGCTCTCATTGCTCTCGCTTCACCATCGGGATCGCATTCCGGACCGTGATTGCCGTCAAGGACTATACTTCCACCCGCAAGTTCCGCCAGCGCATCAGCTTTTTCCACTGTATCGGAGGCCTCAAGGACAATACATCCTGCCCCCTGTCCATAAATAAAACCGTCGTGATTTTTGTCGAAAGGACGATAAACAGAGCCTGCCGGGATTGAAGCATCCTTTCCGCCAAGAGCTCCGAGATTTGCAAATGCGTGTTTTTCTATGCAAGAAAGATCAGCTGCTGCACCTAAAACAAGACACACATCACAACCACCGTATTTTATAAGGTTATATCCCTGTATAATGGCCGAATTGCCGCTCGCAGAAGCACTTCCCAGAGAAAATCCGAAGCCCTTAACAGAAAGGAGCTCGCTGATGACTCCTATATGATATGTGTCCATAAACCGGAAAGCATAGGACGGAGAGATGAATTCAGGCTGATCAGCGAAATCAGAAGCTATCCTTAACTGCTCGTTCAAGGAAAGATTTGAGCCTGCGAGAATAATACCTATTCTGGTATTGTCGATCTCTCTCTCCTCCATGCCTGCTTGTGCCCAGGCCTCAAGAGAAGTAAGTATCGAATACTTTATTCCCTCAGGTGCACGCCTTCCCAGCGATACAGCCTTTTTCTTCAGTTCATCCGAAACATCAAGTCGGTCAATATGCCCCCTGAAGTCCAATTCCTTAATAAAGGCTCCGAATGATATCTGCCCATTTTCTTCAGAAGACTTTGTGAT
This sequence comes from uncultured Ruminococcus sp., assembly GCF_947301925.1. Lineage (GTDB taxonomy): Bacteria > Bacillota > Clostridia > Oscillospirales > Ruminococcaceae > Ruminococcus. Next base: position 108,568 of record NZ_CAMYUE010000003.1, on the reverse strand, counting down.
ACCGCATCTGCCATTATACAGTGCATCTCTGAATCCTTCAACGTTTTCCGAGACAGAATTCAGTGATCCCATTCCTGTTATGAGAACAGATCTGTTACTTTTCTGATCTCTCATATAAGAAATCCACCATTTCCTGAATATTCTTTATATTCGCAAACTCAAGCATATTGATCTTTACGCCGATCTTTCTCATTGTCTCGACAATGATCTCCATTCTGTCCACAGAATTTGCTCCGAGATCACGAAGACTCTCTTGAACGTTGATCTCACTCTCGTCCATGTCCATTATATCTGCAATATTAGCAAAAAGAATGCTTTTAATCTGATCCTTATCCATTTTAATTCCTCCTGATAATAATTATTATTTATTTAATGTAGCTGCCTATCATTTTCTCAAGCAGCGTTGCCGTTCCTTCCATAAGGAAAATACCGATACTGTCAACATGCCTGTTCTTCCAGCTTTCCAGCTCCGTTCCCTTTACACATTCGTTGAAAGCACCGAGAGCGGGACCACAGTGTATCTGAAAATTGACTTTGTTATCAATATCTCCTGATATCGCCGAGACCGTGGCATTATGGAAATACCAGCGAAATATCAATGACATACGATACTTCGGATTATTATCCGCTTTTCTGATAATTTCCTGATCGTAATGCTGCTTTACCTTGTTATACACATCGTCAAACGAACACTTAAAGTATTTCGATTCAAGATTTTTCCTTGTAGCCTCGTCAAGCTCTTCGAGAGACTCGTTATTACAATAGAGTGAATAGAGCTTGTTGGCCCTTGCATGGAAGAATCCCCCCTTCTTTACCACTTGTACCTTTGCGCCATATTCAAACATATCTCCCGCAGGTGCATAACCTGTGTCCTGTACACCTGTATTCTGAAGGATATCCTTGACAACATCACTGGTATCAGCTTCAACAGTACACTGGTTCAGTGAACCGGTCAAAACATAGTCTGCACCAAGCATGAACATTGCAAGCATTGCCTCGGGCGTTCCTATTCCTCCGGCTGCACCGATATAGATCTGTTTAGCATACTTATATTTTTTCATGCATTTTTCGCATATTCTTTTTATAGCAGGAAAAAGTGCAAGAGCTACACCCTGATCGGTATGTCCTCCCGAATCCGCTTCAACTGTTATCGCATCAGCTACAGGAAGTGAAGCAGCAATATCTGCCTGAAGCTTTGTTATCTTCCCCATTGCAACAAGATCATTCAGCAGCTTCTGCGGTGCAGGACTCATAAAGGCTTCCGCCACCTCAGGTCTGGAGATCTTGGCAAATATCCTGTTTTTGCAGACTATACTTCCTGTCTGGTCTACCGATAGCCCCTTTGCCTTATAATATACCAGAGGCAAAGTTATGCTCATAAATGCCGCAGACTCTATAATTCGGACATCTTCCCTGATGAAAAGCTCAACAAGTTCAAGCTGTTTTCTCATATCATCAGGATCAAAAAGAAAGTTGACACCAAATACGCCATCCGTAACAGATGATCGGATTGTTTGTATACCTTCTTTTATCTTGTCAAAGGACTGTCCTCCCGTGCCGAGAAATCCAAGCATTCCTGCATTTGCCAAGCGGGTCACCATCCTGGGAGAAGCGATGCCCTTGTACATTCCTCCGCCAAGGTAAGAATATTTCAGTCCGAATTCCTGCCTGAACGCCTTGTTTCCAAGATCCGAAGCGGTAAATCGTTTTTCTGCCCCCGTCTCAGCTTCAGGAACTCTTTCTGCTTCAACAGGCAAATCATCAAGGATATTCTTCATTCTCTCCTCTACCGACATAGGCTCGCACTTTCTCTTTATCACCATCATAAGAGAGTAAACTGTGTCTCCGGGTCCGATCTGCTCAAATACGGGCTCGTTTTCGGCAAGAAGGTATCTTATACTTTCTACCCATCTGACGCCATGCGACATCTGCTCCCTCAGTGTCTCCTTTATTCGGAGATCATCGTACGGACGTGCGGTATAGTTTGAGATAACAGGTATCTGAAGCTTGTTGAAGGTTACCTTATCAAGGTATTCTGCAAACTTATCTTGAGCTGCTTTCATATATTTTCTATGATGGAATGCGCCGCTCACATTCAAAACAACATACTTTCTTGCGCCTGCGTCCATATACAGCTGCTCCGCTGCAATAATATCATCTCTTTTGCCTGACAGTATTATCTGAACGGGAGAATTGATATTGGCAATCTGAAGATCTGTCAGGCCATTTTCTGTAAGGATATTACTGATGGTCTCCTCATCAAGGCCTATGACTGCCGCCATTGCGCCGCCTTTTATCTCGGACATGAGCTGACCGCGTATCTTTACCAGTCTGAGACCGTCCTCGAAAGAAAAGGCTCCTGCTGCAAATAAAGCGTCATACTCGCCAAGGCTGTGACCGAGAACAAAATCAGGCTTTCTTCCGGTCTTCTTGATTTTTTTCAGATAACTCAGCGCATTGACAACATAGAGTGCAGGCTGCGTGTAGTCTGTCCTGTTTAGTTTTCCTTCGCTGTCGTTCAGACAAAGGTCCCTTATGGAATATCCCAATACCTCATCAGCGAGTCTTACATATTCAGGGAATTCATCAAACAGCTCCTCACCCATACCTTTTTTCTGCGAGCCCTGTCCGGGAAATGCATATATAAGTGTATCGGTCATTTTTTCATTCCTTTCCGTATAGTTTTCTTTTTCCACCATATTAAACTTGATCTTCTCGTAGTTATTCTTGAAACTCTCTGAAAAATCACGCATTATGGAGGCCATTGCTACAATATCTGTCGAAGCATCCCTTCGATCGTTATATCTGATAAAGTTTGCCATCGTACCTGTAAAACACAGATCTACATACTGTTTAGGTCCTGTTTTTTCGGCAGCTTCAAAAGCCTTCTGAACCTGCATTGCTTTTACAGGAATATCAAGCATATGCTCAAAATCGATACTTTTTGTTATCTCTCCGGTAAGGCATGAAATAACAGGTATCTTCGGCACTCCCACAGATATTGCTCCTTCGAGCTGCTTCATTTCATCCCTTGATCTCATACACAGTGACGAATGAAATGGATAGCTCACTTGAAGCTCCTGAAAAATAATCTTTTTCTTCTTCAGGAATTCTGTCACATCTGCTGTTTTATCCTGTGCCGCCGAAACTATAAAGTTACCGCTGTAATTAACACCTGCAAGCTCGCAGTTCAGATTCAGCTCATTATTATCATAATAGAACGATCTGTCAGCAAAAACGGATATCATTCTCCCGTATTCAACAGTTTTCTGAACTATCTGAGCGTGTTTTATTACGAATCTCAGTGCATCTTCCGCCGAAACAGCTCCGGAAACAGCCAGAGCAACGATTTCGCCAAGGCTGCACCCCATTACATAATCAGGCTCCACACCTTTGGATATCATTGTCTGAGCAAGTGAATACTCGGTCATGAATATAGCAGGATGAGTTGTCCCGAGATCTGTAAAATCATCTGTTTTTCTGTGATCTTCATCATATATCCTGTCTATAACCGAAAAGCCGCATTCCTTCCTGACGATATCGTCCAGCCGCAGCATATTCTGTCTGAAAACAAGATCTTTATTGAACAGATCAGCTCCCATATGATAATAATGAGTTCCCTGTCCTGCAAACATAAAAACAATAGGTTTATACATCTTTACTTCCTTTTCATGTCGATAAACGAAATTTATTCTGCAAATTCCTTCATAAACTCTTTTACATCTGCAACTATCTTTACATCCGCAATATTAAATATAGGAGCATTCTCATTATTATTCACTGCTATTATTTGTCTGGAATTCCTTATGCCCACAAGATGCTGATTAGCTCCTGATATACCGAAGGCTATGTACAGATCAGGCGCTATGCTGCATCCCGACTGACCGACCTGAAGCTTTTTAGGCAGCAGACCGTCATCAACGACGCATTTTGTTCCAACAACAACAGCATTGTATTTTTTTCCGGCCTGACATATCATATCAAAGGTCTCTCTATCCTTTACTCCTCTGCCCACACCGAATACTATCTTTGCATTATCCAGATCAGTATTGTTTTCACACACTCTTTTAACGCTGTTTATGATCTCATATGCAGGATCTGCAATGAAGCTGCCCGTATATTCCCATTTCCTTATATTCAGCTCTTTTGGAGCATTTATCTCAGTTTCAACAAAAGCATTCTTCTTTACTGTGCAGGTACAACACTGAGAATTGATACATATTATCCGCGCCTGTACAGAATCGCTCATAGCCGCGCGTTCAAAGACAAATCCGTTTTCCTCTTCAAAGCATATATCTATACAATCAGCGGTAAGCCCGACTTCAAATCTTGATGCGAATAACGAAGAAAGCGTTTTTGAAAAATCAGTATTTGTGAACATTATGATATCAGCTCCTATCGAACTGTATATATCACTCAGTATATCCAGCCACACTTTCTCATCTTTTGTCTCACATTGCTGATATACGACTTCATCTGCACCGTATAATGCACACCTTTTCAGTTCGTCATCTGAGGCGTTTCCGATAAATACCGCCTGAACACTGCCATTGCTTTCTTTGCTGAGCTGATATGCCTTTGAAATAAGCTGTCCTGTAAAACTGTCTACATGATCAAAGGCATCACATACGACCCAAATTTTTCTTTTATCCATATGCCACCTCAATTACTGCTGTAAAAGCTTTTTTACATGATCTGCTTTTTCTTTAATGCTGCCGCCGATCTCAATACTTTCTTTTTTATAAATGATGTTTACGGAGTTTATCACCTTTGTCTTTGAACCGGATGCTCCGCAATCCGTTGAGGCTATCCCCAGTTCTTCCGCACTGATGATTTTATATTCCCATTTCTGCGCTCTTTTAAGTGCAATGACGTTCAGATTTGATGCATATGTAAGAAAGCTGTCCACACTTAGCAGGAAAGGATACCTGCATCTGACAGTCATTTCCTGTCTTTCATCCCGTCTCACTATAACAGCTGAATCATTGCCGAAACTTTCAATATCTGCTACGGACGAAAAATAAGTGATGCCAAGCTTTTCAGACAACTCCGCAGGCACCTGACCTGTTTCTCCGTCTATAGCGTGTCCGCCGCATATTACCGCGTCTGCATCGGGAATATACTTTTTTATTGCCGCAGTGAGAGTTTTTGTGGTCGCAATGGTATCGGCCTGCGCAAATTTAATATCGTTCAGCCAGTATATGTCATCACAAACCAGAGCTTTGCTCCTTATCAGTCCGTCTCTTGCGCTCTCTCCGCCCATGCAAATACCGATCACGCTGATATCCGAGCTTTTCTTGAGCTCAGCAAGCTTCTCAAGCACAAAAAGATCATAGGGATTTATAATAAGACCGCCTGCTTCTGCATTGATAAGCTTTCCGGGCACCATTTTAAGGCAAACAACTATTTTTATCATTTATAATGACTCCCCGTTTGTTGTGAAGTTATAGATGGTATTCTTCTGCATTTCATTTGTTCCCGAATATATACTGCAGGCCAGCGCATCACGCAACTCACGTTCGATGTCATATTCCTTGGTATAGCCATATCCACCGAAGATCTGCATTGCGTCACGGCAGGTCTTTATGTATGCCTTACTCACATAGAGCTTGAAAATAGAGGTATCGATAAATGCAGTCTTCATATTATCCTTTAGATCAACTATTCGGTAAAGCATGGCTCTTGACATCTCGATACCCACCTTCATATCGGCTATCTTATGGGAAACAGCCTGATAATCACCGATAGGCCTGCCGAACTGCTTTCTTGATCTTACATGCTCTATACATCTTTCCATTACTCTTCTCATCGCACCGATATGAGGAACAAACTCGAAGCACCTTTCCCATTCAAGAGCCATCGTCATAATAAGCGAACCAAAATTGTATCTACCCAGAACGTTTTCCTTTGGAATAATACAGTTATCAAATACGATTTCCGAAGTCGGACACGAGCCGAGTCCCATTTTTTCAATATCCGCACCTATCTTCACGCCCGGAAAATCCTTTTCGACTACAAAAGCCGTGAAGCTTTTGTTATTCTCTTCTCCTGTGCGTGCAAAAACGATGAAGATATCCGCGATTGGTCCGTTGGATATGAACGCCTTGCTGCCATTGAGAATATAACCATCATCGGTCTTTTCAGCCTTTGTAACCATGCTCAGAGCATCGGATCCCGATTCTGCCTCTGTTATGCAGATAGCTCCTATTCTTTTTCCAGCGGTCATATCGCAAAGATACTTATCCTTCAGCTTCTCAGAGCCGTAAAGATATATCAGATTCTGGGATACCCAGATATGATTGTTCACTACAAAAACGAACCCGTTGTTCTTACAGCTGTATCCAAGATTCTCAAAAACCGCCGCTGCGGTATGATAGCTTTCACCGAGTCCGCCGTACTTTTCATCAACAGTTATACCAAGCAGTCCGAAATCTGCGATCTTTTTCCACATTTCAGGCGAGAACTTTTCAAGATACTCGGGATCGTTAAGATTATTCTCAGCAAATTCCCTGACTGCCTCTATAAGCTGCATTTCTTCATTTGTGTTCATAATGCTCCTCCAAAAATCAAAAATCTATATTGGCATCAACATTGATATAATCGGGATACTTAAAAGGCTTCTCGGCTTCCGAAACAAGTTGTATCACATCACCGTTCTTCGATATCTCCCTGAACCCTGTGAACTTGTATGTAACGTACATGATCCTGTTACGGTCAGTTGAAATAAAATCTGCATAAAGCTTTACATTTGAATCAATTGCAGAATTCACAATATACTTCAGAAGAACAGAGCCTACGCCCTTTGACATAACACGGCAGGACATAAGGAGCATTTTCAGATGCCATTTGTCATCTTCCTTTTCAATAACCGATACTCCTATTTTTCCGTAATCACCATACTTATCGATAAGCTGAACAACAATAACCTCATACTTGTCAGAGCCGATCATTTCATTAAGCTCATCAAAGGAATAGACAGTACCTGTCGAATTGAGCTGATGTGTCCTTACAGTAAGTTCTTCAACTCGTTTAAGGTCTTCCTTCTGCGCTCGTCTTATTATAAATCGCATTCCCAAAGTGCTCAGAAATTCCTCGGAAGTGCCTTCAAACCTTGATTCTTCATCATTTCTGACTATATCGTTCATGTAAAGATGACGTCTGTTCTTTGAATCCTCGGTGATATACAAGGGAATAAATTCATCCATATCAGGGATAGCATCCGCTTTTTCGGCATTTATACAAAGAACTTCGGGGATATTGAAGCTTACTTCATCAATCTCAAACTGCTGATCGTCAACAAAGGCGATCGCATCTATGCCGAAATTAAATGACTTGCAGATAGTTCTGATATTCTCTGACTTAGGATTCCAGTTTATCTGAGGGTATAGGAAATACTCGTCTATGCCGAACTCCTTCAGCTTTTCCATAGTATAACCTGCATCATTCTTGCTGCATACAGACTGAAGGATTCCTCTTCTGTCCAATTCCTTGATGATATCAACTATATTCGGCTTTAATGTGACATCCCCCTCTGTCAGGGCTCCGTCCCAGACAGTATTGTCAAGATCCCATACAACACATTTTATCTTTCCCATTTATGCTCTCCTTTTGCAAATATACTAAAAATGATATAATCATGTACTCCGCAATTTCATCTGTCAGTAGTATCAATAATACTCAAAAAAACCTTTACCGCTTTTCCTTCCAAGAAGGCCGCTGTCCACCATTTTTCTGAGGAGAGGTGAACATCTGTACTTAGGATCTTGATAATTCTGGTAAAGCACGTTAAGCGAGTACATTACGGTATCAAGTCCGATGAGATCGGCAGTATGGAGCGGTCCCATACTGTGATGAAAACCCTCGGTAAATATCTGATCTATCTGCTCGGGGGTTGCAACTCCTTCCATAACAAGGTTTATAGCCTCGTTCATAAATAAATGGGACAATCTGTTTGAAACGAATCCGACACTGTCATTAATTACAGTGCAGTCGATCTCGATCTCCTTCAAAAAGCTTTTCACTTTTTCTATCGTATCATCAGATGTAAAATTCCCCTTTATGACCTCTGCAAACTTCTGAAGCGGTACAGGATTCATGAAATGTACACCGATAACTTTTTCAGAATTATCAAGCCACTTTGCTATCTTGGTTATGGATATACAGGAGGTATTGGCCATACAGATACAGGTTTCGGATACTATATCGCGCAGCTTCCTGTATACCTCATATTTCATATTTTCATCTTCGGGGATATTTTCGATAATATGATCGCATACGCTCAATGCAGAATAATCATCCGTCACGCTTAACAGACTCATGGCATTACCTATATCTGTATTATCCTTATTAGTGATCCTTGCGATCATCATATTCCTTTGGATCCTGTTTTTTACGTTGCTTACTACAGAAGCATCGTTATCCACAAGTACGACTTCTTTATCATAGCATATCATTTTCTGAGCTATGCCCATTCCCATTACGCCGGCTCCGATTATACCTACTTTCTTTACTTCCATTTTTCTCCTCCTTGATCATTTCACAACATAATACTGCTGCATCACTTAAAATCAAATATATTGCTCTGATTTGCCCTTTGCCTGAAAGCAACGAACTGGTCCATTCTTTCAATTGAAAAATAAATATTGCTTTTATAAAGCTCTCTGATAGTCTTGCCGAAACTGCTTCCGTATGAATGTGCAGGAAAGACCTTTACACCGTCATCAAGCTCTTTGAGTCGCTGGACGCTTCTGAACATCTCGCACGGATCCGCACCGTCTCCGAAACATAGGCCGCACCCCTCTATGAATAATGTGTCACCGGTAAAAAGCGCACCGTCTACAAGATAGCAGGTACTTCCTTTTGTATGCCCGGGGGTTACCATGCAGTTTACTTCAAGGTTACCGAGAATAATTACTTCATTATCACAGAAAACTCTTTGACCTTTGCAGCTGAAATCATAGTATTCAGCCTCTTCGGAAGAAATATAAACGCTTGCATCGTATTCCGCAACAAGCCTGTCCACGCCGCAGACATGATCCACATGGGAATGAGTCAGCAGCACCGCATCAAGCTCATAATCCGTATTCAACAGAAAAAGTTCAAGATCGGATGTATTCCATGAAGGGTCTATGATTCCCACCTTTCCTGTCGAATCATCTATTATGATATACGAATAATTGATCATTCCCATATAGGATGACCGTATCATATATACTCTGGATTTTGAATAATATACAAGTTTCATATTTCTCACTATCGTCCAATATTCTTATTCATTCTTGGATTTCAGACTGTCCACCATCGATATTTTGAATACTCTGCGAACACTGATAAACTTTGATACCTCATATGTCAACAGTATTATAATAAAGCCTAACAGTACATTGCGCGAATAAAGCTTTACAGGTATAACAGCATTCATACTTTCTCCCAAGATATCAAACAGCTTCTTGATAAGATACTTTATTATAGGAACTGACAGCAGATATGCTGCGATAACAATAAAGATATTATATCTTATCATCAGGGAAATGATCTTTTTATTATGATATCCGAGAACTTTCATCATCGAGATATTGTTCTTGTTCTCTTCAACAGATATTGTGATAATGATATTTATGACCACAACACCAATTATGAAAGCGATAACACTTACAATATTTATCAACGACTTGAATGTCTTGGTATACTCTTTATAGCCCTTTTGCTGATCGTCCGCATCAAGAACATTGAGTATTTTTTCCTTTTCGATATTTAGCTTGTCATTGGATATAAGACTTATATAGCTTCCCTCGGGATATTCGTTAAGCTCATTGAACTGGTCAATTGGCATATATATGTAATAGTTATAGTCTTCTGCTATCTTATCAATCGTGACCTCTATTTCTTTACCTGTAAGCTTGTTTTCTGCATAAATGAGATCGCCTTCTTTTATGTTAAGCTTTTCAGCTATACCGCTCGATATGACCGTGCGATTGAGCTTGATCCTCTTACCTCCCTTATCCTTGAACTTGACAAGTTTTGCTTTTTCATCGATACCAAAAATAGTAATAGTCACTTCTTTGCCGTAATCATCTTCAACAGCGAATTTTGAAAAGTTCTGTCTCTCGCCCTTTTCAGGCTGATCGACCTGTATAGAGTTGAAGTAATAATTGTACTGATTGACATATGTCCCCTTCATACTCTCATACATATAGTTTACCGAATCATTGGCAGTAAAGCCGAAAAGAAGCAGCAGAGAAGCAAATAATATGCTTACAAAAACGATCATACAGCGCTTAATATTACGCAGGACTTCCCTTAGCGTGAACTTCAGATCAAAGCTCATATTCTTGAACTTCAGCAGCTTCTCCAATATACCTATTTTTTTCTCCTTTGACACATTCCTCATAAGATTGACAGGCGTCATCTTCAATGCGGAAAGAATTACAAACAGCGTCACAGGGATCATAAATATATACGGAAGGATGAGACTGATCAGCAGATACTTTGGATCGACCTTACTGAGTACGCCCGGCATACTGTATTTATTCTCAAATACCATGCCGATGACAGTCTTTGAGAACGGTATACCAAGTATGGTGCCTATCAGACCGCCCAGAAGAGAGATACATATAGGAAATGCAAGGTATTCACCGACTATCTTGCGCTTATTGTAACCTATTGCAAACAGCGTACCGATCATCGTATATTCAGTCCTGATTATCCTCCACAGGAATACCGCTACAAGGAGGCAGCATATGATAAGGATAACTGTCGGCACCAGTCCGGAGCACTGAATAAATGTGGTAATATCACCGTCAATGGTGGTAATCCTGACATTATCCTCTGCAAGGCGGTAATCAAGGACGATATTATCCGAATTAAGATCAGCTTTTATCTCATCAAGCACATCTTCATCAGTATCGTCATTCCTTCTAAGCATATAGTAATCATAACCGTCTTTTATCTTTGCAATATCTTCCTTGGACATTATTGCGATGCCGAAGGTCTTGTGATTGACTACCATATCACTGTCGGTCTTGAGCATGAACAGATAATCAGGTTCAGCCATAAAGCCTTTGACCTTGAATTTCTTTGAATACAGAGTTATCTCGTCACCTGCCGAAAGCTTATGAGCATCGGCATAAAGCTTATCAACCAGTATCTCTCCTGATTTTGAGATATCCTCTCCCGAAATCACCTCATACTTATTGATTTTATCAGTAGCTTCAAGTACCCTTACTGTGTCTCCGTCTTTTTCATAATTCGCAATCCTTCTTTTTTCGATAACGACATCATATTTTGATTCAAGAGCGCTAATCTTTTTTTCGCTGAGAGGTTCCTGCAAGGTGAAATTAGCATCCTCCTGACAGCATCTTGATCTGAATTTCTTTATCTCCTTATCGAGATTGCTCGCTGAAACATTAAATGAAGTGTAAAGCATCGAACCAAGCAATACAAGGATAACTACGCCGATATATACAAGTTTATTATCAAAAATAGTTCTTAACACTTTACGATGAAGAACCGGTATAAAATGAGGGATATTTCTTACCATTCTATCATCTCCACACTCTTAGGGTTCTCGTTGATACGTTCCTCGGCGATCATACCGTTTTTGATGGTTATGACCTTATGAGCCATTTCAGCGATAACGGGGTTATGCGTGATAATGATGACATTGGTTCTCTGCTGCTCATTAAGTCTTTTGAGCACCTTCATGACCTGGATCGACATTTCAACATCAAGCGCTCCGGTCGGTTCATCACACAACAGCATTCTCGGCTTCTTCACTATAGCTCTCGCAATAGAAACACGCTGCTGCTGACCGCCGCTGAGCTCCTTGGGAAAACGATCTTTCATCTGCCACATATCTACAGCCTCAAGTGCGTTCATTATTTCACGGAAATTTCTTCTTCTCTTGAGTATTTTGTTCTCATTGGGATTACCCGTAAGATTTGCGGCCACCTCAACATTCTCATATACTGTCAAGTTAGGGATAAGATTATAGAACTGAAACACAAAGCCGACTTTTTTCATTCTGTAGTTGGTGAGCTGTGTGGAATTCATCATGCTGATGTCTTCGCTGTCAACATTGATAACTCCGTTATCACAGTAGTCAATACCGCCAAGAATGTTCATCAATGTGGATTTTCCTGAGCCTGAAGGACCGAGAATAACAGTTATCTTTCCGTCATCTATAGTCAAGGAGATATCTTTTAAGGCAAGATATGGAAGATCGCCCGTAAAATAAGTCTTTTCGATATTTCTGATGTAAATGAAAGGCTTACCGCCTGACTGTCTCTGATTATAATTCTGTTCTGTACTGTCATGACGACCTATCTGATTCCTGTCAGGATAATTCATCGGGTTCGGTGTGTAATAATATGATGCCATTTTTTCCTCCTTAATTGAATATGCTGCTGTTATACGGCTCCCGTGAGCTCAGAATACTTCACAGCATCGTCCGTGGTTTATAATTTTTATGGAGAACCGCAGCCTGCTGAAAGCACTGCAGTTTCCATAAAACATATTATATGATCGTTTGCTTTATCTATTGCTTCATTTTATGTCAAGTTCATTTTTAAGATCAGAGTATATTGATTTAAGGAATTCATTCGGAACATTTATAAGATATTCAAGAATAACCTGGAGATCAGAATGCATTTTTCTGACATCATCCTTATTCAGGAACTTCTGCTTATATGTTGTCATAAGAGCAACCTGGTCACTTGTGGGGAAAATATCGAATCTGAGCGGATATCCAAGTCTGAGGCAGCACTCATCAGAGAACACGCTTTCCCTTGATACCTGCTTTTCCGCCTCAGAAAGAGTTACTACATTCTGATAGATTATATAGCAGTCAAATATCCTCTCATCGCATTTATATCCCGACCACTGCGCTATATCTGATATAGGGATATTCTCAAACTTTCTCGTGCTGCTCTGGTTGTTCATTATCTCCTTGCACCATGATACAAGCTTGACATCATCTGGAATATTCACTCTTAACGGTATTATATTAAGATTGGTGCCGACTATGGATTCAACACCCTTTAGCTGTGCAGGTCTTCCGCTTACAAGGTTTCCGTAGCAGATCTCCTTTTTGCCAGAATACAGTGCAAGCAGCAGCGAATATGCAGCCTGGAAAACAATATTCGGAGTCAGGCCGTTTTTCTTCGCAAACATCTCTATAGCATTCTTCAGCATACCGTCGATGAATGTACTGTATCTGAGATATCCTTCCCCGTCATAAGTCTGTCCGTGCTTATATTCCTTTATGATCTCAAACTTTTTGTATCCTGACATATATCCCGTCCAGAATTTCTCTGCAGCGTCCATATCCTGAGAATTTACCCAGCGTATGAAATCTCTGTATGAACGATGTTCAGGGTAAGAGACCATTTCTGCTCCGCCGGATACAGAATTGTATACCATAAATACCTCTTCCATTATCGTTCTCAGTGACCAGCCGTCTATACAGAGGTAGCTATTGGTCATAATAAGCATATACTGCCCTTTTACATACTCTACCACACAGAGTCTGAAAGGACACGGTCTGTCGAGCTCAAGTCCCCTTCTCTCATCCTCAAGCAGATATTCCTTAACATGAATATGCTGATCTTCGGGACGAACTTCTGTCAGATCAATATATCTGAACGGAAGATTTGTTGATCTGTGAACTACCTGTAATACCTTTCCCGGCTCGGGACACCAGAATGATGTCCTCATTATTGGAGTCTTTGACGCTACATACTGGAAAGCCTTATTGAATTCATCGATATCAAGTGCTTCGGAATGAGTCATTACCTTCTGCATTACGAATTCGCCATACTCAGGCTCATTCGTGACTTTTTTGTACATATACATCTGGAACGGACTCAGAGGATATGCGTCCTCGATCTCATCCTCAAAATAAGCAGTGATCTTTTCCTTCTCTTCAGGCGTCACCATAGACCATGGCTCGGCGATTATATCCTCGTCTTCATTTCCATCGGAAATCACAGCTATCTTTGCAAGTTCCTCTATGGTGGGGTTCTGGAACACATCACTTGGAGTAATCTTTATACCTGCATTATTTATTCTTGAAACAGATCTGATACACAGAATTGAATCGCCGCCCATTTCAAAGAAATTGTTCCTGATGCCAACTTTTTCGATGCCAAGTATCTCAGCCCATACCTGAGCGATCTTTTTCTCGATAGGAGTCGAAGGAGCTACATAGCTGTCATCGTCAAGCAGCTTGATGGTAGAAGGATCAGGAAGCTTACTTTGATCGAGCTTTCCGTTCGAGTTTACAGGGAACTCTGATACGACCACAAAAAATGAGGGTATCATATACTCCGGAAGCTGAGATTTGAGCAGTTTAGTTATCTGCGGTACCAGCTGTCTTACTCTGTTAGACTCCTCAGGAGCATTTGCACAGGTACGGATATCGTTCACGGTTGAATTACCTGCCGTGATCACCTCATCAAGATTGTGTTCACTGCCCATAAACAATGCGTCATAACACTTTCTGTCGTTTTCCGATATGAGACAGATGCATTTCATATCCTTATCCTTCGCAACCTTTATGAGGATATTAGGGTCAATGGAATTCTTGCTGCTTATGCTGATCTCCTGCTTCAATACGCTTATCGGAACGTTATCATCCATTCCTTCAGCTAATTCGGATATGAGCACATCATCATCGATCCTGCTGTTGAAAATTCCCTTTACAATAAGAATATCCTCTTCACAATTATCGAGTTCTTCCCTTATCATCTCCAATGGAAGGCTGAATGAACTGATATCCCTGACTAAAGGCTTTTTTGTAGGTTCTGTGTTTGAGAGAATCACATCATACCTGAACTTTGACATCTCATTCAGATATGAGCCTCTTTTCAGCAGCACTACAGCATTTTTAAGCCCTTCTATACTATCGGCAGCGTATCTGAAAAATGCCGGGCTTATATTGAGTTCCTCTTCCTTCTCGATAATTCTCTGTACTCTTTCCTTATATACAATCACCGGAGTAGATGAATGCATTTTGAACAGCTCTACAGAATGGTGGAAATCCGACAGCAATTCATTATTTCTTACATCACCGATGAAAATATGACCGTTTTCGCTCAGCAAGCCAGAAAGCTTGTTGATAACATCATACAGATAATGAACGCTCGGGAAATACTGGACAACCGAATTGATAACGATCATATCAAATTTCTTGTTTTCAAAAGCAGAAATATCATCAGCAGAACATTTATGAAGTTCAAAATCACATATTCCGTCTTTTCTTCCCTCAGCACATCTTCGGATATAATCAAGAGAATTCTGAGATATGTCTGTGCCGACATATTCCGAGCAGTCATCCGCCAGACGGAAGAAAAGCAGGCCTGTTCCGCATCCTATCTCAAGTATCCTGTCATGCTTTACGCTTTTTATGGTGCTGACCGTTTCATCTGCCCATTCGATCATATTTTCAAGCGGGAACGGCTCATTGGTATAGCTGCTGTTCCAGCTTATGAAATTGTAAAGGGGGTTATCCGACTGCTCCTTTTCATAAGCCATATCAAATACATTTTTCCACTGATCGACCTGTGACTCGTCCAGAGCTTCATTACTCTGTGAAAGCTCTTCTGTTCTTGGCTTGATATATGCCACCAGTCTCTGACCGATCGACGCCGAACCTTCAAGATGGCTCTGATTAATTCTTATATCCTTTACAACAACAACAGCGTCCTGAACATCCTCATGAGCTGCTATACACTTCTCAATCTCGCCAAGCTCAATTCTGAAGCCCTTGATCTTGACCTGATTGTCACATCTTCCGATAAAAGCGATGTTTCCGTCGGGAAGGTATTTAACTATATCTCCAGTCCTGTAAAGCAGATCGCCCTGCTTGCCAAATATATCGGGAACAAATTTTTCCTTTGTGAGCTCCTCACGATTATGATAGCCCTTGCTGAGACAGATACCGCCTATATAGAGCTCTCCGTGAACACCTATAGGTACGGGATTCATATTGTTATCAAGTATGTATAGCCTGCAGTTTGATATCGGCTTGCCAATGGGAACAATTTCATTGCTACAATCGCGGGGACAATGCCAGTAAGTCACGTCTACCGCCGCTTCTGTAGGACCATAGAAATTATGAAGCTCAGCTTTATCAAATAGCCTGTAAAATCTCTGCTGGAGCTCAAAGGGAAGCGCCTCACCGCTGCATATCACCTTCTCAAGACTTCTGCACTTGTTCCTGTCAAGGCTCTCAAGGAAAACGCGGAGCATAGAAGGAACAAAATGCATTATCGTTACCTTTTCTCTCTCTATAAGATCCATAAGATAGATGTTGTCCTTATGGCCCTCGGGCTTGGCCTCAATAAGTTCAGCACCCGTAATAAGCGGAAGGAAGAACTCCCATACCGAAACGTCAAAGCTGTACGGAGTTTTCTGAAGTATCCTGTCCTCACTGGTAACGCCAAGGTATTCCTTCATCCAGAGAATACGGTTAGTAATTGCCTTGTGAGTATTTACCGAGCCCTTGGGCTTGCCTGTAGAACCTGATGTATAGATCATATAAGCAGGACTTTCGGGAGTAAGTACTACATCTTCGATATCCTCCCCCGGCATGGTTTCTACGGCAGCTAATCCGCTGTCAAGAGAGATACATCTGCTGTCGTCAATACCAAGCATACTGCGGTGCTTATCTACTGTTACCATAAATGCAAAATCCGAATCATCTATCATGTATAACAGACGATCCTCGGGAAGTGTTGGATCAAGTGATACATATGCATTGCCCGATTTGATTATAGCAGTCAGGGCAATCACCATTTCAAGCGACCGCTCCAGGCATACTCCTATAAGGTTTTCGGTACCGCTTACCTTGGATCTGATGTATCTTGCAAGCTGATTTGCCCGTTTGTTCAATTCAGCATAAGTCAGCGTTTTTCCCTCAAAGCGTACCGCTGTTTTATCCCCATACTTCTGCACGGCTTCCTCTATCAGCTTGTGCAGATAAGGAGAACGTCCGAAATCATGCTGTGTATCATTCCAGTCATGCATTATAAGCTGCTTTTCACTATCGTTTATTATCTCATAATCTGTAACTTTCTGTTCGGGATCAGCTACTATCTCTTCAAGTAATTTAAGATAGTTCTTTATCATCCTCAATATCGTAGAACGTTCAAAGATAGTGCTATTATATTCCATTACACATTCCATTACGGAATTACAGTCGATTATCGAGAGCCACAGATCAAATTTACACGTTCCGTTGTGAAAATCAATAGGCTCAAGTGTTATATCTCCGGCTTTTACCTCGGGAAATGGTGTGTTCTGGAGAACGAACATGACCTGGAAAAGCGGATTGACGCTCATATCACGCTCCAGCTTGAGCTCGTCAACTATCTTCTCGAATGGCATTTCCTGATTTTCAAATGCGTTGAGGATGTTTTCCTTCAAAGCATACATAAAATCAGTAAACCTCATATCCTCACTAAGCTTACCGCGGATAACAACTGTATTCGAGAAGAATCCGGCTATTTTCTCAAACTCTCTCTTTGTCCTGTTTGCGATAGGCGTCCCGACAAGAATGTCCTTCTGGTTTGTATACCTGTACATCATCAGCTGGAATACGCTCATAAGAAACATATACAGTGTAACATCATATCTTGCCGTAAGATCATTGATCTTTTTCATAAGCTCGTCAGGGATGGTAAACTTCTCAAGTCCGCCCTGGAAATTCTCAATGGCCATTCTCTGATGATCGGTAGGAAGCTCAATAACTGTTGGAGCATCCTTCAGCTGTTCGCTCCAGAACTCCATCTGCTTCCTGAGTACCTCTCCTGTAAAGTACTTGTTCTGCCAGCAGGCAAAATCAGCATACTGGAATTCAGGAGTCTCGAGAGCAACAGGCCTGTTGTTCACGATCATATCGTATATCCTGCATAATTCGGTAAGGTACATGGATATTGTCCATGTATCGGCAATGATATGATGAACGCTTATAAGTGCCCTGTTCTCATTGTCATTCTCTTTCCACACATTAACTCTTATAAGAGGGCCATTCTCAAGATCGAAGGGACGAAGACTTTCCCGGCGCATTTTCTCATTTATGTATTCCCTGCGGTCAGCTTCGCTCATATCGTCAAGTGCTTCATAACCGACACTGACGTGTAATTTGGGAATAACTACCTGTACAGTATAGGTATCATAATCCTTGAAAACTGTTCTGAGAATATCATACCTCTCAACAAGAACATTTATCGCCTTTTCAAAAGCATCAATATCAAGTTTTCCGACTATCTTTATCGCCATGGGTATATTATAAGCTATACATCCGGGGATCAGCTTATTTATGAACCACATCCTGTTCTGCTGAAATGTCAATGGGACCATTTCATTTTCAGATCTGTGCTTTAAAACCTTATTTTCTTGTAATACAGCCATTTTACCGCTTCTGTACTGGCTTAAAAGCTGCTTCTTTTTTTCCATCAGATCCATATTTTGCATTTCCTCCTGTTTTTAATAATATATTCATTTAGAGCTGTGCTATCATTAATTATCATCATATATCACATGATTCTGATATCTTTACATAAACGAAAAATCCGAGTCCATACCGTTTATTATCTTTTCGAGCTCTTCATCGATAAACTCAGCCTGCTGTGCGACAGTAGGCATTTTTATAAATGTGCTTATCTGTATATCAATGGGGTATTTCTGCTGTATACGGTTAAGGATCTGTGTGCCAATGATAGAATTACCGCCCAGCTCCATGAAGTTATCGTTAACTCCGACATTTCTGATACCCAGATGATCGCTCCAAATTGCGCAGAGTTCCTGCTCTATCTCACTTTCCGGAGCAACATATTCTGTAAACAGATCAGGTCTTTCATATAATGTCTTTCCTGTATTTTGAACACTATCAGCAGGTATGCTGCCGGTCTCTGTACTGTTTTCAAACAGTTTAACAGGTGCAGATCCGGACTCAGCAGCCTCATACCAGAACAGCTTTCTGTCGAACTGATATAACGGCAGTCTTATATTCCTGCCGTGCTTTCTGTTCTTATAATAGGCGCTCCAATTAATGTTGTATCCTTCATTCCACTTTTCAATTAGTTTTTCAATATCTGTATTTTCATCCGGCTGATAATATGTACACTCAGAAAACTCTTTTACCTCGATATTCTGAAGACCGGAACGTAATTCTTTAATGTCACCCGCTTTTATACAAGTCCTGTATCTGTATTGTGAGCGTGATACCTGAGTTGTATACGCAATATCCGCCACGTTAAGTCCGGGATCAAGATCTATAGCCCGGATATACTGCTCCCTTAAAGCCATTAATGAATCCTGTGAATCAGCTGAAAGAAGAACATATGCGTTATCCTGAACTTCTGCTTTCGTATCAATCGGAGGGGCTTCCGTAAAAATAATATGTATGTTATTTCCATATTCGCTCACTTGATTTAAGCACATACAGCCTGTATCATTTTCGACAGTTTCAGCCATATCGTTAATGTAAAAAGCTCCGTCATATGGAAATCCGTCAAAAGGAACCGTGTATTCTGCCTGTGGGAAAAGAATGCGGTTTCTCAGCATAAGGACAAGCTTGCCCATAGCAGCTATACCCGAAGCCTCACCTGCATATCCCGTATTGGCACTTACTGAACCGAGACAGCACGATGATCCTGCTGCACCTTCCTCAGTGAGCACTTCGGATAAACATTTAATCTCCTCAAGATCCCTCGCCATAATTCCTGTACCTGTTATCTCGGCGTAGGATATATCTGCTGGAGAAACATCTGCTGCTCTGTATGCATCATGTATAAGTTTTTTCCTGTCTTCTCTGTCTGATGCATATCCGCAGGAATAGCCTTTTATCACAGCTAATACATTATCATTATTTTCCAAAGCGTCATCAAGCCGCTTCAACAGAAACATTCCCGCGCCAGAAGCAGGTACAAGACCGTCGCAATCATTTCCGAACACATTGTTCTTTCCTGTTCTCGAGAGAGGACCGCCCTCGTGATACACATATCCTGCTTCCTGCGGTACGCATACGGATGCTCCGCCGACCATTGCAGCGCTGCATTTACCGCTGATTATTGAATCACAGGCAAGGCAGACACATTGCAGAAAGCTTGTGCTGCCGTTAAGTACAGACATACTCTCACCGCGCAGTCCGAATATCTTTGAGATCATTGACGAAATAACATTTCTGTCATTCCGATCCAGAAGCTCAATATGGCTGTGCCTGCCTAAAGCCTCGGCATTATTCAGCAAATTGTTCAATAAATAACTGCTCAATGAAGCAGTTGTAAACACACTGATATTTCTCTGAACATCCCCTGAAGCAGACCAGCCTGCACTTTCAAGACACTCCCACGCACATTCAAGCATGATCCTTATCTGAGGATCCAGTATTGCTGCACCTTCACTGTCTATTCCAAATGCTTCTGCATCAAATAGTTTTATATCACCCAGCATTGATCTATACGGAACATATGCAGGACTCTGATCGAATACATTCGGAGCCTTGATCCTTGTTTTAAGAACCTTTCTGCCGCATAATGCATCAAACAGCTCATTTGCCGTGCTTATTCCGCTAAATCTGTATGCTTCGCCTATCACTGCGATATCTGTCGTACTCATAGATCCACCTCTCATAGTTTTGGACTTAGTATTGCCATTCGGGATCACCTGATCCAGAATTCATCCTTTGCAAATCTGTATACAGGTAAAGCCAGTCTTCTGTATGTACTTTGTTCGCCGAACAGGCCTCTAAGATCAAGCTTTACTCCGTTTACCCAAAGATTCGCTATTTTATCCAGCTCGCGCTCTTTGATAAGTATCCTCGTCAATTCCTCTCCAACTTTTCCGGTTGTGATATCCTTCAAATCCATTTTTGCTTTATTAACATTTCCTGTATGGATACTTTCATTCTTGCTGCCCGTTAGATAATCCTCAAGACGCTCAATGATCTGTTCTGAGGAGACTGCTGTAAACGCCAGCCTCTCCTGCATATCCTCACGTCCCGATACGAGAGTGAACGCAATATCGGATAACCTGTCCTTATTGGCAGAACTTCTTATATATTCGCGGAGATCCTCCGCTCTTTCCCTGAGTCTGTCTGCATTTTTAGCTGACAAGACAATGAGCTGCTCGGCCGCTTCTTCAGCAGGGGCATCAGTATCGTCTACATATTCTTCAACTACCATATGTGCATTTGAGCCGCCAAAGCCGAATGAACTGATACCCGCGATACGCTTAATCCTGTTACCGTCCTTATCAACAGGCTCCCATGAAACATTTTCATTTATAAGATAAAAGGGTGTACCGTCCAGATCAATATTGCTGTTAAGCTCCTCAAAGCTGATGTTTGCAGGTATCATCCCATGCTTCATGGAAAGCAGCACCTTAAACAAGCCTGCCATTCCAGCAGCTGATTCAAGATGTCCGATATTAGTCTTGACAGCGCCTATTCCACACTGCTTTGTCTCCGGCATTTCCTTCCCTGCATCACTGTACATCTGAGCAAATGCTTTTTTTAGTCCGTTTATCTCGATCGGATCACCCAGGGGAGTAGCAGTACCATGAGCTTCTATATATGAAACATTTTCAAAATCTATGTTACTCCTGCTCCATGCCCTTCTGATAAGATCAGCCTGAGCTCTTGGATTCGGAGCTGTAAGCGAGCTTGCTCTTCCTCCGTGATTAACGCATATATTCTTTATAACGCCGTAAATATGATCGCCGTCTTCAACAGCCTTTGAAAGAGGCTTGAGTATGACCGTGCCAACACCTTCTCCTCTGACATATCCGGCTGCCTTTTTATCAAAAGTACGAGCCTTTCCGTCCACTGACAGCATTCCCGACTTGGAGAATGAAAGATAAGCCACAGGACTGATGATGATGTTTACTGCGCTTACAATAGCCGAGCTGCATTCATGTCTCTGAATAGCGTTAACAGCATGATATACAGCAGTCAGCGAGCTTGAACAGGCTGTATCTACGATCTCGCTTACACCGTGCGTGTTAAGGAAATACGATATCCTGTTAGGAAGCATTATATGAGCATTTCCGGTAGTAGTCTGTGCCTGAACATCCTTCTGCTTGTCGCCTATCAGATATGAATAGTCCATTGAAGAAATAGCAGTGAATACTCCCGTATCTGTACCTGAAAACTCAGAGGCCTTATGTCCGGAATCCTCTATTGCCTTCCATACGTCCTCCATAACCATACGATGCTGAGGATCAAGATACTCGGCCTCTCTGGGCGAGATGTTGAAGAAATTGGCATCAAAGCTCCTGATATTCTTCATAAATCCGCCCCATTTGGATTTCGTCTTATTTATCTCCGTATACGGATCTCCGTAAAATTCCTTCCAGTCCCATCTGTCAGCAGGGATTTCGGTTATCATGCTCTCATTATTTGAAAGCCTGTTCCAGAACTCATCAAGGTCATCACACTGAGGCATTACACCGCTTATACCGACAATAGCGACCTCATCATCGTCATAATCGCTTATACTGAGCTTCTTTACGGCATTCCTTTTTTCGTTCAAATCAGAAAGACTGCTCACACTTTTTGAGCCTTCGCCTTGCTCACCTGTAAACTTCCTGATCTGCTCCGGATATTCGGATATGAGATATTCCACAAACCCTTCCAGATTATAGAATTCATATATGGCAGTAGGCTTAATATCGGTATCAAGATCGGTATTGATCCTCTCTACGAGCTTATAGATATGCATTGATTCAAAGCCGTAATCGCTTATGTTCAGATCAGGATCCAGCTCACTCTCATCCACCTCGATGATCTCCGCAACAACAGAAGACAGATACTTGTATATCCTTTGCTTTGAAGCATCGGAAAACTCTGCTATCGGTAACGGGCTGAGTTCACTCCCCTTTTCCACACAGTTGAGTTCATCACTGACAGTATCAACGCTGCATCGGATCTTCTTAAAGCAATACAGCGGAAGATCTGCAATATGGTACTCACTGCTGTCATAGAACCTGCTGAAATCAGTAATATATTCTTTTACATATTCATCCGATATCTTCTTCAGCTGCTCAGTTCTTGCATTCTTTTCTAAAGCAATCATGGATACAGAAAAGGCTGAATTCTTCTTCTTTCTTACATTACAGAAGCTTCCTCCGAAAGAGTCCGTTTTACTGACATCAGCCGATGAATACGACCTGATAGCAGATATCAGCTCTTCCGCAGATGAAGCGATAAAAGCACATCTGTACTTATAATGACTTTTTCTTACCGCAAGTGTATATGATATATCATCAAGGGATACGTTCTTGTTCCCGTCCAGGAAAGTGCAGAACTCTTCCAGGTAGTTCTTTAAAGCTTCTTTTGATTTTGCGGAGAAAACAAATACATTTACTCTGTTTTCGTTATTAGGTGATTTATACTGAGGCTCCCATTCTTCCAGCACCATATGTACGTTTGAACCGCTGTATGCATATGCATTGATAGCAGCGATCCTCTTTTTGCCATCAGCAACATTCCAGTTCCCGTGCTCCTTTGAAATGAAAAAGGGAGTCTTTTCCAGCTCAATGAGCTTATTGACATTATCACAGTTGATCGAGGGAACAAGCTCCTTGTTTTTCAGGCACAGAACAGTTTTTATAAAGCTGGCAGCCCCTGCTGAATTAATTGTGTTTCCAATGTTTCCCTTTACCGATCCGATAGGGCAGTATTGACGCTTTTCAGTATGCTCCCTGAAAACTGATGTAAGTCCCTGCACTTCAAGAGCATCTCCCATAACTGTACCTGAACCATGAGCTTCAACATAGGAAATATCACCAGGGTTGACCTTATATCTGTTATAGACCTGCTTCTGAAGACGTTTTTGTGCATTGACACTCGGAGCAGTCAGCCCGTTGGTCCTGCCGTCATAGTTTATACCGGAAGCAGATATGACAGCATATATCCTGTCATTATCCTCTATAGCCTTATCCAGCTTTTTGAGCACTACAAGGCCTACTCCGTCTCCGAAAAAACTTCCCTTGGCATCCTCATCAAATGGGCAGCATTTGCCTTCCTCAGCAGACATTCCAACGCCTGTAAGAGAGCTTATGAGGCTTTCTGTATTCATGACCAGTATACCACCTGCGAGAGCCATGTCACACTCGCTCAATGTCAGGCTCTCAGCCGCAAGATGAATTGCTGTCAGCGCTGATGTACAGGTCGTATTCACTGAAACAGAAGGACCGTTCATGTTAAGGAAATATGATATGCGGCCAGGAAGGATAGCTTCGTCATTTCCTGAAAAGATACTGATATCTTCCTGCTCTTCTACCGTTTCATCTATCAGGTTGAAGTAATCACCGCGTCTGCATCCTAAAAAGACACCGCAATCGGATCCGCTGAGCATAGCATCCGAATATCCTGCATCTTCAAGGGCATGATATGCTTCTTCGAGAAATATCCTCTGCTGATTGTCTGTAAGGCAAGCTTCCTTATGGCTGAAACCAAAGAAATCGTGATCAAATGAGTCGATATCACCAATTACTGAACCGCAATAATTCTTTTCTTTTCCCCATCTCTCAATTCTTTTTACAGAATTTTTGCCTTTACAGAGATTATCCCAGAATTCGCCCACATTATCGGCGTCTGCAAATCTGCATGACATTCCGATAACAGCGATCTTATCGATCACTCCGTCAAAACTTTTAATTGGCATTGTTTTATCCGCTTTCTTGTCAGCAGCGGATAATTGAGCTTCAGCAATGCCTGAGAGAGAATTGAGTTTCTCAAGCTCAGCCACTGCGCATTCCGTAGAGATCGTTTTAGCCTTTACCTTTTTTAGTATCTCTTTTCTCTGAAAAGAAATATCATTCATAATTTCTTTCCTCCATAAACTTCTCTGCCTGATCAAGTGAGATACTTCCTTCAGAAAGCATCGTAACAATCCTGCTTATACCGTCTTTTTCACGCTTGCGTTCAATGTCCGCGATCTCATTTATTCTGCTGTCGCTTATAGTGTTTCTGACTACTATCTTACCGATATTCTCCCTGTGGCTGATAAATTCATATGCCTTAATGACATCGCTGAAATCGAACTGCTTGCCAACTGTAGGACGTATCCTGCCCTCTGCAAGAGTCTCATTGACCTGTTTCAGGTATTTGCTAACAATATCAGCGTCCGACAGCATTATTCGTCTGAGGTCAATGCTCACAAACATCTGATTGTGTGTGAACTTAGACAGATCCAGCTTGGCTGAATTCTTCAGGCCAGTCATTGCAAGTTCGACATAGCGTCCTCCCGGTGCAAGTATATCCATACCCTTTTGTATAGCGTCACCCGAGAGAGTATTTATCACTATATCGACTCCTTTATTATCTGTCATTCTGAGTATTTCCTGCTTGAAATCATGAGTCGAATAGTTGATAAGGTGCTTTACCCCCATACCTGCAAGATATTCCAGCTTGGCCTGAGAACCTGCGGTAGCATACACGTCGAGTCCCTTTGCAAGTGCGTATTGAACAGCTATGAGACCCGTACCGCCTGCCGCGCTCTGTATCAGTATCTTCTCGTTTTCCCTAATCTTTATACTTTCAAAGATATGATGCACTGTCATAAACACAACAGGGAAAGCACAGGCTTCTTCAAAGCTGACATTTCCCGGCTTGTGGGTCAGCGCATTGGCTGTTACAGTAATGATACCGCTCTGCGCACCCATTCTATTGTCAGTAAGGCCTATTACCTCGTCACCTATGTTATATCCTGTAACTCCGGGACCAATCTTAACAATAACGCCCGAAAACTCAAATCCCGGAATAAAAGGATAATCCGGCATAGTGGGATAAAGTCCCTGAACGCACAGAAGATCACCGAAATTCAACGAAAATGCTTTGACAATAATCTGGACCTCACCACGCTCCGGTGTTTTGGGAGTTATATTGCAGATCTCGATATCACTTATATCTCCGCTCTTTCTCAATACAACAGCCTTGAATTCAGACTCCTCATCAATAACATTATCCAGAGCTGACCCACCGGCATTATCTTTGCACTTATCATTCTCTATAACTGAGTAGTTTTCAAGCAGATATTCCGAAAGTTTTCTTATATTTCCTGTTTCAAAGAGCACAGTTGTTTTCAGATTGACATTGAATTCCTTATTTATAGCATTGATATACTTAACGCCTGAAATGGAATCAATTCCCATCTCGGCAAATTCCTCTTCAATATCTATATCTTCTTCCTGCATAAAAAGCTCTTTTACCGTACAGGCAATGACTCTGTTCTCAACATCATCATAGCTTCCGAGAGACGAAACATCTGATTTGTCATTATCAGTAAATTGATTATTTACCTTTATATCTTCCGCTTTTATAAATATGTCCATAACACTGCTGTCGGCCTTAATACCGACAAGCTGGTCGTCATCGGACACCATAAGATATCTCAGAGCAGGAAGTATATCTTCTGAATCTATGGAATAAAGACCCTTACCCATTATAGATTCTTTATATTCAGCACCCGAGACTTTACCGAATGAGCCGAAGTATCCCCAGTTGATATGCTTAACGACCGTATTTCCGCATCTGTTGAAATACTCGGATACATAATCCTGGAAAAGACTTGCAGCAGCATAGTTGCTCTGGCCTTCAGTAAGAGCATATGTCTGTATAGATGAATATGTTATAACAAAACCAGCTCCGGCCTTTATCATCAGCTGTATGAATGAAGTAGTGCCTCGAGCCTTTACTCTGATGACATCTTTCAGTTCCTCCTCAGTCATATTCTCGATCATATGATCTCTGAGTACAAATGCAGAGAAAACAGCGCCATCTATCCTTCCGTATCTTCCGGTCACATCAGAAATGACCGCTTCCATTCTTTCATTATCGGTAACATCGGCGGTTATATATTCGACTTTTCCGCCGTATTCCTCTATTTTGGAAAGAATGCTCCTTTTTTCGTCATTAAGCTCACTTCTTCCGATAAGTATCAGATTCGCCTGATACTTTTCAGCAAGCTGCTTTGCTGTCTCGGAGCCGACTCCTCCAAGACCTCCTGCTATGACGTATGTTCCATTCTTAATAAAAACATCTTCGCTTTCAGTCTTTTCACAGCTTTCAAGCTCGTATGTATAAAATCGGTTGTCTCTTTCAGCCACGATGCGCGAATAGGAATCAAAACGCATATCCGAATAAACTTTTTCCGCAAGCTCCTTTATATGACTGCTGCGGTCAGCTGAAATCAGATCTGCATCAAGAACACTTATCCCGTAGTCGAGATACTCTTTTTTGGCAGAGCCAAGAAAACCGTATACAGACGAATAATAAGGAAATACATGATCATTGTCTGATAATGCTGACTGATTTGCAGTAACGATATTGAGCTTAACTTTTCTGTTCGCTTTACCGCCAAGGATACCGAAAAGTCTGTATACTGATATGACGCCCTTTTCGTCAGATTCTTCAAGCACAGACAGACGATCCACTTCACTGTCTTCAGCCTCTGTTCCGGTCATGAAGAATATCTCCTCGACATCATCAAGAGCTCCAAGCTTGCCGAAGCATTCTTTATCATTGAAAACTATACGGCAATTTTCCCTGTATCCGGCGATCTCATCAGCGAAGTCCTTCATATCCTCCGTGCATATGATGACGGTACCGTTATAGTTCTTGTCATCATTCCTGTATTTATCAAGATCGATTTCTTTCCATTTTTTTACGAGATATGCTATATCCGGTTCTGCTCCCGATGCCATGTTTTTGGTGGAGAATTTTTTGATATATGCACAGAGTTTTTCATTTTCATCGTAAATATATACATCGAACCTGTTCTTACTTGTCACACGGACATATGCCTGTCCTTTTTTGGGCAATCTGTCATACAGTTCTATCCTCTTTATACCATAAGGCACATAAATATCTCCGCTTTTTCCGCCATGAGCACAGGCCATTGCTCCAATTGTCTGTAAAGCACTGTCAAAAACAGAATGACTTATCAGTACGTCATCTGAAGATGTTACCTCAAAAGAACCGATAGCTTCGCTCTCATTGCATACAACATTTTTAAGTCCACGGAATGATCGGCCGTATTCAATATTAACCGAAGAATAATAATCATATATCTCATCACACTCCGCCTTATTATGTAATCTCTGTCTGACAGCCGAAAGATCGGGATAGGCGGCAGCTTCCGAATCAGCTCTGCTTATCAGAGCTTTTGTATAAAGCGTTTCGTCCACATCATCGGAGAGAGCCTTAAATAAAAGGCCGTCATTTTCCTTGCTGATCTTTATTTTTATGCTTCTGTCCTCATCAGCAGTGAGCATATTGATCCAGTAAAAATCCTCAACAGTAATCCTCTCGGAGCCGAGCAGTTCCTCTGCCAGTCCTGCAAATAATTCAGCATATTCAGCAGCAGGCATTACAAAATGGCCGTTTACTCTGTGATCTCTTATATACGGATCATCTTTGCTGATATCCTTTATCAGCAAAAGCGAATTATCATCACATGAACTGATATGTATACGGTCATACGGATAAGCGCTCTTTTTACAGTCGGTTTTATCCAGCCAGTATCTTCTCTTTTCAAAAGGATAAACAGGTAAACTTACAGGAGAACATCCTTCCCCGTAGAATTCCTTTATCAGTTTGTCAGAAACGCTACCGTTTACGATATAATCCGTAACGATCTTTTTTAATGTATCGCTTTCACAGCTGTCCAATCGGCCTGCTTCTGACATTTCTCTGGTATCACCGAGCTTTATAAGAGAGCCGATCTTTTCACACAGTTCTTCCTTGCTGCCTGCAATGATCGCAAGTCTCTTTGAATAACTTTTTCTGTAATTGAGAAGAGTATATGATATAGCATCAAGCTCTGAATTGTCGTTTCTCTCAAGAAAGTCCTTCATATTCAATAGGAGTTCTTTTAAAACCTTGTCCTTTTTTGCAGAGAAAACGAAAGGAAGCTCTTTCCGGCCACACTTATATTCAGCCGCAGGAGACGTATATTCCTCAAAAACCATGTGACAGTTTATACCGCTGAGGCCGAACGAATTGATAGCGCATCTGCGAGGAGCCTTGCTGTCCCAGCTGACAGCTTCCCTGACCACCTTGAAAGGAGTCCTGCTCAGATCGAAATGCTCATTTTCCTTGTTAAGATTTATTGACGGAACAAGCATTTTATGCTTGAGGCAAAGCATGAGCTTAACCACGCCCGCAGCTCCCGAGGCTGCAAGAGTATGTCCTATATTCGACTTCAATGCTCCGATATAGCAAAACTGCTTTTTATCTGTATATCCTGCAAAGGCGTTTTTCATCGCTGATATTTCTATCGGATCGCCAAGCTTTGTGCCCGTTCCGTGACATTCGATATATGAGAATTCAGAAGGATCTATATCGTATCTCTCATATACCTCCTTTTCCAGCGCGGTCTGAGAAGGACTGCCCGGAGCGGTAATTCCATTTGTAGCACCGTCATAATTTACCGCCGAGCCCTTTATGACTGCATAGATATTATCTTTATCCTCTATAGCTTTATCCAGCTTCTTCAGGATTACAACCGCCGCACCTTCAGCGGGAACGAATCCGTCGGCATCATTGTCAAAGGTCCTGCATCTGCCGCTGTTTGAAAGCATACCCATTTTATTGGAGATATAATGGGTATCGGGAGTTGAGATAACATTCACTCCTCCTGCTATAGCAACAGTACATTCATCATTTCTGAGACTCTGACACGCCTGATGGATAGCTACCAGTGAAGAAGAACAAGCAGTATCTATGGTCATATTGGGTCCGTTAAGATCAAGATTATAGGCAAGCCTTGCGGAAATAAATGAATTTCCCAATCCTCCCATTCTTGTCTGTATCTTATAATCTCCGCCCATGGCACCTACAAAAATACCGCAGTTTCTTTTATCGAGCCTGTCATTTGCATAGCCTGCATCTTCCAGTGCGTGCCACGCTTCCTGCATGAATACTCTTTCCTGAGGATCCATATTTAACGCATCCAGAGGAAGTATGTTAAAAAAAGAGGCGTCAAATTTGTCGATGTGTTCAACCACACCCATCTTATCGCAAGCAGATGAACAGCTGTCATCCTTGATATCTTCGTATTCTGCTCCCCAACGTTCAAGAGGGACATCCGAGATGCAATCTTTTCCATTTACAAGATTGTCCCAGAGCTCATCAACATTTTCCGCATCGGGAAGTAACGAAGATATGCCTATAACAGCAATATCATTGACCGGATAAGAAGAATTTGACGCCTTCGTATCTATTCTGTTGTTATCTGAGATATTTTTTAATAATTCAACAGCATTCTGAGGGGTTATTTCGCCTCTGCTGACCTTTAAATATATCTCTCGCTTTCTCTTCTCGAAAGCATGGCTTTCCCCATGAATACTAATAGACATATTGTATATCCCCCTAAACAATATTTCCAAGCTTTTCCGCCATGCTCCTGAGTTTGTTTACCTTTACGGTAATGACCCTATGATCTAAACTCTTCAATTCAAATATCTGTGAGCACAGATGCAAAGCTTTATCTACAGTATCAGTTATGGTTTCAATATTGGTAAATCTAAGCTGGATCAGTTCGTTTATATAATCAACTGCTTGACTGTATTCCTTTATGTTACTGTTATTATTTTTGCAGTTTGTAGCTTCTTTAACACATAGATTGATAAAATTGCTCATATCAGCAAAACTGTTTCTGCACATTTCCTTTATATGATCGCGTTCGCCCGCAACTGCAAATGAGAAAACAGGTATATGACCATTGCCGTTTTCCCTTATGAGTGTGGAAACAACAGACGACGGACCGATATCGATCATCGCATCAACATCAGTATCAGCGATATACCTTAATGCCTCATTCCATCTTACACGGCTGCAAACCTGAAGGCTAAGCAATTCCGGTACCTCCGCCTCGGAACGATAAGGCCTTGCGGTAAAGTCTGATATGACACTGAATTCCGGAGGATTCAGCTTACAGGAGCTGAGCTTTTCATAAAGCGCCTCTCTTACACTCGTCATCATTGAACAGTGGAACGGAGGACTCATCAGAAGAGGTGTAGTATTTCCGTTAAACTTCATTACCTCTTTTTCAAGTTCCATCAGAACGCTCTGATGCCCCGAAACAGCAAACTGTTTATCCGAATTAACACAGCTTATCTCAGCAAAGGATTCATCATCCGATAAGCTGGCACACAGTTTCTCAAGCTGTTCCTTGCTGAAGTTATCAACTATGGTCATTGCGCCCCGCTGACTGTCGGCTACCGATTTTGCAAGATCTGCCCTGAGCTTCACTATCCTCAGCGCATCCTCAAAGGATAAAACACCCGCGGCAGCCAGAGCGGAAAACTCTCCGATACTGTGGCCTGCACATATATCAGGAAATACACCTGTTTCTGATATCCATACCTTATATGAAGCATAAGAGGTAGTCAGTATTGACAGTGTCATTATATCGGGAAGGTTGAGCTCGCTTATTCTTCCTTCAAAGCATTTTCCCGCCAAATCAAAGCCCAGAACCTCATTTGCCTCATCAAACACTTTTCTGGCTACAGGGAATTGGTCATATAGGTCCTTTCCCATTCCGCGAAAATGTGAGCCCTGTCCCGGAAATAACATAGCTATTCTTTTCATTATTTTTCTCCCGGGACAGTTCAGACAGTTTTTCTCTCTACGAAAGCACAGATCTTATTTATCGTTTCAAAGTTTGAAAGATCCAGCTCATCATTCTCTATCTGGATAGAAAATTCATTCTCAAGAAACATAATAAGCTGCATAGAAAAGAGTGAATTCACCATGCCGCTCTCAAAAATGTTTGTATCATCATTACAATCGTCCATTTTCACGAATCTTGAGATAAATCCTCTTACTTTCTCGTTAACATTCACTTTGATCACCTTTTACCTTTCTTGTAGCAAATAATAAATTATATTTTTACTAAGAAACGGAACAGGCAAGGAGCAGAATAAAATATGTCATGACCTTTTAATCATCCTATTCCTTTATATCCCCCGCACTTAGTTAAATCATCTGAAAGCATCGATTAAACGGAATATATCATATTCGATAATACCTTCAATTCTTTCATACGACGGAAAACAAACTGAATACCAATATCTTCCGTCAAGCTTTTTATTAAAAAAAGCATTTTCACTTCCTGCCTTTCCGCTATCCTTCAAGCAGATACTGTCACCCGTCAGATCAAAGGAAAAGGAGTCAAACGGACGATGCAGGCCATCTCCTGTTTTTTTGACATAGCTCTCTTTCAGAGTCCAGATCCTGTAAAACAAATCTGCCTGCATATTCTGAGGCAAGGCATTGATCATTTCTATCTCCGATGGTGCAAACACGTTGTACACCTCCGGAAGCTCCTCTTTGCTGATTTTCTCCACGTCTATGCCCATATCAGAATCTCCCACAGCACAGGCAACATAATCTCCCGAATGAGAGATATTGAACTTCAGTTTGCTTCCGGTCAGATAAGGCTTTCCGTATTTATCGGCACCGAACCTTATCTCTGACGCGTTTGTACCATATATCACACTCAGCATATGCCTGAGAAGAAGCTCCGCAGTAAGCGACCTTATCTTGTCCTCATCACGAAGAAACTTGCATATCCTGTTTTTTCTCTCCTCCGCAACAAAAGCTGTTAAGTATTTAACATTGTCAAAGCAACCGATAGCAGAGACATTCGCTATTCCGTGATATATCATATCTATCCTATTACTCCTGCCCTTCACATTTATTAAGAACAGAGCCATTTTTTAAACGCAAAATTCCCAAATATAACTGATTTGTAGTTCCGTCATAAATAATACTACCAGTTTATACTTTGATTTATTATAACACATAACAACGTATTTTTCAATAATGATTTTGGTTTTTTTCTGCCCATTAGCTTAATTCATCAAATAACACATTTTTTTATCAACACTTCAGCACTCGTTGTATACAACACACAAATTTAGCACATTATTATACCACCTGTCTAATTTTTCTGTCTCACATTATCATTTACTCCTATTCAGAACCACTAATCAATAAAAAATGTGTGTAAAAGGTTGAAAAAATTTTTTTAATATATTATAATAAATATACTAAAAACTGTTCCACAGTTCATAATCAATATCGGCTGCACCGATAAAAAACGAGGTTAGATCAATGAACGAATACACTTTTACAATAGTTATTCCCGCCCATAACGAAGAGAAATACATAGCAAAATGTATAAAAGCTATACGCCGTGCCGAAAAATATGTTCCCAACGATCGCGTCCAGATACTTGTAGTACTTAACAGATGCACTGACAAAACAGAAAAAATCTCCAGAAAGTACGGAGCTGATGTTATATTCAATGAAGACAAATGTCTGAGCAAAATAAGAAATGATGGCGTAAAGGCTGCCAAAGGACGTTTCATCGTTACTATTGACGCTGACAGTTTGATGCCTTACAATGCTCTGATAAAGATAAAGTCCATGCTCGGAAGCAACGAATACATAGGCGGCGGAGCTCGTCCAAAGTTTGACCGTATGTCACTTGGTATCCTTATTACCGAGATTTATATAATATTCAAGCTGCTTCCTATCATCCGTAAAAGCGGCGGTATCCTTTCTGCTACCATGTTCTGGTTCAAAAAGGAGGATTTTGAAACTATAGGCGGTTTCAACGAAGAGCTTGTCAGCGTTGAGGACGCGGATTTTGCAAAACGTCTGAAGGCTCTCGGAGATGTAAAGGGCATGAAATACGGTGTTATAAAAAAGCCGTCCGTAGTCACTTCCAGCCGAAAATTCGATGAATTCGGTGATTGGTATCTTCTGAAGAACCTGAAGCTCACAAATGCGATCTTCACTGGCCATAATAAAAAAGCTGCCAATCAATTCTATTATGACGTTCGCTGAAGACTGATATAACTATCGTGCTCCAAAACAGGAACACGATAGTTATGAATAAACTGTAAACTTTGATAGATAACAATGGACTTGATCTTTTTTCAGTGATATAATTAATGACGGTATAATACGGGCTCGTAGCTCAGTTGGGAGAGCGCTGCGTTCGCAACGCAGAGGCCGAGGGTTCGATCCCCTTCGGGTCCACCATATTAGCACCCAAATTTTGATACAATTGAAGTTTGGGTGCATTATTCTGCCTAAACGCAGATAATACGCATTTTTTGAGGGCAATCGGGAACGGTAGGTTTTGAGATAGAGAGCTATGAGAGCCTTATATAGTATAAAACAGGGCGAAAATACAGAAATAACCCTCAAAAGTCAACGATAGCAAGAGTAACCGTTGACTTTTGTAACGAAGCTCTGAAAAGGCTGTATGGAATGACAAAAACGCCTAATTGGATCACCGAGGCCACTGGTGATGGTACAATTGAACAGAAGTTTTATCTCACGAATGCGGGAAGTAACAAGTATGAAATCCGTATACTGCAAAGTGACGGCGGTTATGTCAATGGGAACTGTAATTCGACTGTAACAAGCGGTGTTGCCTTGACACGAGGGGAAACTGTGGAAGGAGATGAAGCACGTTTTTATTTCTATAAAACAGGTGACTATTATTATATTGCCAGTGCGTCAAATCCGAATGCAGTCGTTTCAGCACCGGGAAAAGACCTTGGACAGCTGCTATTTACAAATTATGAGGAAAGCAACAACAACAACCAGCTCTGGCAGTTAATACCAATAAGCAGCCCTCCGTCAGATCCCGGACATGATCCTGTCATCAGTCCGGATTTTGAAAAAGGGATCGATATTTCATTGCTCCAAAGTGATATCAATTGGCAGAGTGTTGCAAATGGCGGTGTTACCTTTGCGATCATTCCTGCAGCAACAACGAATATAGGCAATGCAGAGTACATGAACGATCTCTGTTTTGAACGGAATTATCTCAGCGCAAAAGCGGCCGGGCTGAAGGTGGGTACATATATGTACTCTTCCGCAAACACAAAAAAAGAAATAGAATCTAACGTGAACGATCTATTGAAAACTCTGGGAGACAAGCACTTTGATTTACCGGTTTACATTGATGTAGAACAGGCAACCAGACAAACCGATCTGGGAAAAGCTGCATTCACCGAAGTGCTTTCTTATGGGTGCAGTCTGATCCGAGAGGCAGGCTATCAGCCTGGTGTCTAT
Organism: uncultured Ruminococcus sp.; assembly: GCF_947301925.1. Classification (GTDB taxonomy): domain Bacteria; phylum Bacillota; class Clostridia; order Oscillospirales; family Ruminococcaceae; genus Ruminococcus. Next base: position 73,464 of record NZ_CAMYUE010000003.1, on the reverse strand, counting down.
GCAAATCTGTTTTGGTTAAGGAACTATATCGATGCAGATACGCTAAGAAACCAGGGTATCAACATTTGGATGGCAGTTTGGCCTTATGGGGATAAAATCTGCGATCCTGCGGATCATGACTATTCCGACTTCTGTAATATCTGGCAATACAGCAATCATGGCAGCATTTCAGGTATCAGCAGTCAAGTGAACGTTGACGTATTATACCTGAAATCCGACAGTGTCGCAGGCGATATCAATGCAGACGGAGAATTCAGCGTTGCTGACGTTCTGCTGCTCCAAAAATGGCTGCTTGCTGTTCCTGACACACAGCTTGCCGATTGGAAGGCCGGAGACCTCATTAAGGATGGACAGCTTGATGTATTTGACCTGTGTCTCATGAAGAGAATGCTGATCGACAAATAGTTTAGTCTATCTGAACACGCAAAAACCTTCCGCAGACTTGTACGGCTGTGAGGAACATTTCCGTTCGCCGACAGGCATTGCAATGACGATCATTCTTCCCCGACAGAAAGCATCACTTCAAGTTTCTCATTCATACGACAAAAAGACCGCATAACGCTTTGTTAAGCGGTCTTTTTCAAGGCAGGAATCATGTATACATTCTATTAATAAAGTCTCTGCATATAACATGAGAAATCCGCACCTTTCAGGTTTTTGCCTGTATTGGCATTATATACGACAGCAAAACAGCTTGTCGGTACAAAGCAAAAAAGACGGACTCAGTGTCCGTCTTTTTATCATTTCTTCTTCAGAAAATCCTCAAACGTGCCTGTTCCGCCGCCTCCCGTATATGCGTAGTAGGCCAGCACCTTTGAAGCGTCCACCGCGTCTATGGAGCCGTTTCGGTCCACATCGCAGACCTCATAATCCTCCTCTGTGGGCAAGTCGCCCCCTTCGATTGAAGCTTCGGCATAGATGGCAAGTATCCTCGATGCATCGATAGCATCGATGCTGCCGTCACCGTTTTCATCGCCAAGCTTTCGTGCAGGCATAACAGGAAGTGTGGTTGTCGTAGTCGTAGAGGTAGTAGTGGTGGTGGTAGTAGTCTTTTTCTCGCCTGACATCTTTATATATCCGTTGTAGATACCCTTGCTGAAAGCATATGTCATCTGGAGCTTTCCCGCATAATCCTGTTCGGAATTTATGAAGGTATCGGCTACTATGCCGTCATCCACATATGCCATACCGATGGGATAGACCTCACCCGGCTCTGCATTTTGGGGGACGATAAAATCAATAGTGAATATACTGCCATTGCTCACCGCAGTATCATCTGAATATGCATAGAATACCAGCTGTCCTTCTTCGACCATAGCAGAACCGGTGTTGAAGTCTCCGGTTACTTTACCCGGGTTGATAACCTCGCCGTCACCATTCTTCTTCACAGTCAGTCGGGTATCATAAAAAATATGGAACTTCATAATGCTGACAGGTTCGGTAGCGCCATGAATGCTGCAATACACACGCTGTACCTTGCCGTTTGCCTTGCCGTGTTCAAGCGTGATCTGGTCGAAAAAGATCATAAGTCCGCCTTCATAATTCCTCGGATTAATAGTCGGCATATTCCACTCAACCGGCTGTACCCAGCGCCTACCGTCATATGGAACTTCCATGTCGTCCTGTTTGTTAAAGGGATTTTCCATTCCCGCTGTGGACGTTTTTTTATTATTCAGCCCTGTATCAGTGATACTGTCAGGGATCTTCGCAGCAATGCCGTCATTGGCATAGGCCGTTTCAAAAGGCGCTATGGTTATGCACAGTATCGCTGCAATAAAAACAGAAATCATATGTTTTATATTCATTTTCTCACCTTATCCATAAAGCATTTTTTTACCTTATCAAAACTCAGACTTTTTGCAGCACTATCAAGCATGATTTCTGCAATAATATATCCGATCGCAAGAATGTCTGTTCACGGCCGTGAAGCATACCTGTTTCTTGTTATGCCCTATTATACCAAACGTCCACGAAAAAGTCAATAATTCATAGCTCATATGCTTTATACCGAATGGTCATACGATCATTCGTATAGATCGCTTCCATACAGAGCGGCAACAGTCTGAGCATGACATATACCACTTTAAAAATCAACTATCGGCAGATAGCGTTTTTATATATCACTTTCGTGCTGAAAAAGATTGACACATTGTGCTCCGCTATGGTATAATAGTTCCGTAATTTGTTTATGGAGGGGAAAACAAATGAGAATGGTAGAAATAGGATACAATCACAGACACGGCAGAAATTTCTGTATAGACAGACCCAACGGCACCGAAAGCTGGCTGATGCTGATAGTAAAGACTCCTGCACATTTCAGGATAAACGGCAAGGATATCCGCACCTCATCACATTCATTCATAATATTCCGCGCCGATACGCCTCAGTATTACTATCCTGCCAGCAACGAATACTTCGACGACTGGATGCACTTTTTTCCAGACGAGCACGAACAGCAGATGATGGCAGAGCTGAATATCCCGCTTGACAGGCCTGTGGATATAACGGACATAACGGAAATGTCCGAGATGATACGCAGTATGTGCTTTGAGCACTACTCCTCAAATTCCTTCAAGGAAAAGTCCATCGATCTATACTTCCGCCTTCTCATGTACAAGACCTCTGAGAAGCTGAAGAAAAAGGAGACCATTTCCGACCGTCCCGAGGGCATATACTCCGAAAAGCTCCTGTGGATACGCCAGTCCATATACCGCTGGCCGGGCAGAGACTACTCCATAGATGATATGGCTAAGGAACTCTCACTGAGCCGCTCCCGTTTCCAGCACCTGTACACCGAGACCTTCGGCGTCAGCGTCAACAAGGACGTGATAAACAGCCGCCTCAACAAGGCTGCGGAGCTTCTCAGGACCACCGATCTCTCGGTAAAGGAAGTGGGCGTGAACGTTGGCTACAGCAATACCTCCTACTTCGTAAAGCTCTTCGGAAGCTCCTACGGACTGACTCCCCTTCAGTTCAGACAATCAGAGGATACAAAAAGATAAAAGCGCTTCAGGCAGCTTTACTCAGCAGAAAAACGGATAACCGGGCCTGTAACCGCAGGCTCGGTTTTTTTATGCCGCTGTCCGGCTGAGTGAGCTTCCCGGGCGCTTTCTATTTTTCCAGACCTGCAAGCACCGCCACTGTCAGCACCGCAAGAACTGCTATAAGTATGTATGCCCATGTGAAATGGAACTTTACCGCAAGCACCAGCAGAGCTGCTGCAATGACCGCCATATATCCGAGGAAGCGGCTGCGTATGGCCTGCTTCTTTCGTCTGACGGCAGCCTTTTCCGTTTCCTCCTCGTTATGGAGGCGGCGAAGCTGATCCAGCTCCTCCTGCTCCTCACTGTCTATCTGCTCCTGCTCTCTCATGAATATGCTGTCGCGGACCGCACTGACAAAGCGTTCGTATACCGTATTGAGCTTTACGCTGTCATCGCCCTCCGCAAAGCGCAGAGCATTGCACATATGATCTCCGATGAGCTCCGAAAGCTGTGCGCGGAATACCTCATCATCGGAAAAGTCAAAGCCAAAGCGCTCTATATAGTCGTCGGCAAAGCTGCCGACCATTTCCTCTCTCAGAAGGTCGTCTGTATTACGGCAGCCGTTGTCACCGAGAAACCGTGCATAATGCGCTTGCCAGCAATAGGGATCGGCGTCGAGTATAAGTCCGCTGTACTCCTCTGCGGCGTCGAAGTCCTCATCTGCAAGAAATATCTTCATGCGGCGTATAAGCTTCTCGGGAGTCTTTTTGGCAATGCTCCGCGGCCGGCTGCTACCGCTCTCCTCCGCAAGGGCGTTTACGCTCCTGATGATATCGCTGAGGAAGCCCATTCTTGTTACGTCCTTGACGGAAAAGCCTGCAAGCTCCGCGGGCAGACTGCGGGGATCGGTATTTTTCAGGCATACAAGGAGCCGCCTGCCGCTGTCCTTTTTTGCCCCCGCTGCGCACCTGCTCCACTCGCTTCTGAATCTGGGAACGCCGAAGTTCTCAATGCGGCAGCCCACCACCAGCAGCACCGAGGAATTGCCTATGGCCGCGGTTATGTAGGGCTCCTGCTGATTTTCGGGCATATCTCCCAGAGTCACAGGAGCATAAAAGACCTTTATGCCCTCCTGTGTGAGCTGATGGCATATCTCTCCCGCCACTACGCTGTCGGACGTGGAATTGCCGCTGTCATCGGTGGTGCGGCAGCATATGAACACATCGTATCTCTCGCCTGTGCCTATGCGCTCAACGGTCTCGCGGCGGAGCATCTCCAGAGCCGCAGCCTCTCTGCGGTAGAACGCCGCCTGCATAGGCGAGGCTGTCAGCAGCGCACCGTGGTAATATGGGTCACCTGTAAGCTCTCCCGCAGCTGTTCTGGTGCATACGGCTATCTTCATTCCCGATATGGGATCGTCCTCGTACTCAACTCCCCAGCGGCACATGACCATTCCCCAGTAGCCCTCCGCTTCATCGGTGATATCCTCGCACAGCCTTGTGAAAAGCTTTTCCGCCCCCTCGAAGTCGGTCCTGAGGCGGAGCTGACAGGCCTTGTTGTACATCTCTGCATACTCGCCGAAGTAGCGCAGGGGATAGGTCTGACGGGAGCCGCAGTGCTCACACTCGCATACGCCCGTACCGTCATCGGGGGATATATCTCCGCCGCACATCTTGCATATAAAATCCAAAGTCTCCGCCTCCTTTCATACTTTGTTATTATACCACACACAGCCGCAGACTGCAACCGTTTCGGCGCATTTTATATGAGCTGCTGATAGAAACGTTTCAGGCAGCTTCCTGCACGTTTGGAAGCTCCATGACAGAACGGTAAAAAAATGCCCCCTTGTGTTAACCACAAGGGGGCGCTGTTCATTTGTTTTTATTATCAGTAAAGTCTCTTGCGTCTGATCCTTCTGATTATGAATATGATCAGAGCTGCTGCGGCAGCTGCCGAGCCGAGGATGACCCACAGCCAGAAATAACCGATATAAAGATTATCTATCTCCTGTATGCTGTAGACGTTTCCTGCTTCGTCCTCAAGCTTTACGCCGACTCTGTGCCAGCCCTTGTCAAGTGTGAAGGACAGGCTCCTGTTCTCGGGTGAATACTCAAAGTCAATCTCCTTGCCGTTGTCGTATACCTTACAGTTGGTCATATCCAGCTGCTCGTCGATATTGCTTACGGTAATGGTCCTTGACTTGTTGCCTGCGAACCACTTCCACGACCTGAACGTCTTGGGAAGATCGCACTTAGGCTCGATATTGTCGATATGTAGCCTTCCCAGGTCTATTCTTGCGTCGTCGTTCTTTACCGACAGGTAAAGCTCTGTATCTGTGTCGTCACGGAAATTTTCCCTGAAGTAATCCGAACCGAGAGTGAATCTTGATATATTCACTCCGTAGAGGCTTGGATCGTTCTCAGCCCTGAGGCCTGTGAGCTTTTCATCGCCGTTGTAGTCTCTCAGAACTACCCTTACATCGGAGTTTTTCTCCGAGAATACCACGATATCGATATCGCTGAAGTTATCGGGTCTCTTGCTTATGGGATCTCCGTTTTCGTACTGGAATGAATACCAGCCAGTCTTTCTTGCGGCGTTACTGTTGGGGATATACGCAAGAACATCATTGTCCACCAGTCTCATATAGGTATTGGAATTGAGATAGCTCTCGTTTCCTGCCTTGTCGACTGCTATGAGCTCCAGCGCGTAAACGCCGTCCTTGTCGAATTCGGGAAGAGTGAATTTAGTGTTCTTGAGAGTTCCTGTCTGGCCGCTGTCCTCGGGAAGGAACATATTTGTGGGCCTGATGACCGCCAGCTCCTTGCCGTTCTTGTACTGAGGAGCATATACCGTCAGAACGTACTTCAGATGATCGAAGTTTGCGTCCATGAACTCTACGGTAGGTATCGCATCGTCCTTTCTTGAAGCGCCGTATACATCAAGGAACTTATCGGCGTTGGAGCTGTCCACTCTCCTGCCGTTCTTCTCCTTGACCTCGGGTCTGGTGGTATCCAGCTCGAATATGCCCGAGCTTGAAGCTTCGGCACTGTTGCCCGACGGGTCAACGGGTGATACCTCTATCCTGTATACACCGTCCTTCTTCAGCTGTGCCGAAAGAGTATGAGTGTCTTTATCGGATTTCCAGTTAGCTCTTGAAACTATGGAATTTGTAACATCTGTAAAGCCTGTATTGTCATGGTCCGAACCGGGATCCTTGTGCCAGATCTTCAGTCCCGACCTTTCGGGATCGAAGTTGTGCTCTACAACTGTTATCTCGATGTTCTGCGCTCTGTTGAGGTAATCTCCGTTCTCAGCCTTTGCAAAATCCTTGAGGTTGCTGGAGACCACGGGAGATGTAACGTCCATGAAGAACCTGAGCTTTGAGCGGTCCATATTTACCTTTGCGTTATGACCTGCTCTGTCAGTACCTCTTATATCGAAGGTGAAATCGCCCTCGCCGAATACCAGATGGGCAACGTGCTCTGTGGAAGATACCGATCTGAAATCAACTGCCGGAACTGTGCCTCCGTAGCTGTTATTGATGGTTGTCCTTATGAGATCCTCGTCGAAGTTTCTCTCCGTTACCTTTATGGTGACCTCGGGTCTGTGCTGAGCGCTGTAGTAATTGGTATCGTCTATACCGCCGTTTATCTCAACATCGATAACAGGCTCCGTAAGGTCCACGGTGAATTTCTCGGAGACCTCCTTATCGGAATGATTGCCCGAATTGTCGCCTGCGTCTGCGGTGATATATATACCGTTATCGTCAGTGTCAAATCTGAATGTCTTTCTTACCTCGGTTATGAGGTTGCGGTCTCTTGCAGAAACTACCCAGCCGTCGGATATATCATCTGTGCCGCTGAGATCGTATTCCCTGAGATCGATGTCCGTGCGGTCGTTGCTGCGCTTTTCGGAATCAACGGCGCAGTGTATGTCCCTGATTCCCGACTTTACGTCCCTGATGACCACAGTGACCTCTGTCTCCGACGAATAGAGCTTGTTGCCATCCTCATCGGAATTCCTTGTGTTGTTTATGCCTGATATTTCAATGGAAGGATCCTCGTTATCGGTAACATAGCCGTGAGTGGTCATTTCCTCGGAGTTGTGTCCTACGTTATCGTATACGACCGCGAATATCTGTCCCTTGAAGTCAAGGGGGATCTCCAGCCACGAATATCCGTAGATACCCTCGGGCTCGCTTTCCTCCTCGTTCTCCCTTTCCTTATCGGCATTCAGGAGCGAATCAAGGAGCTGATACTCCTCGGAGTCCTCTGCCAGGCCGTCTGTTTCGGAATATACCTTCAGGCTGCCGCTCTGTATCTGATCAATGACGCCCTCGCCGTCCGCATAGGGAAGCAGCTTGTAATCCACTCTGTTAAGGCCCGATGTGGGGAATGCGTCGGATACTCTGAATACTGCCCAGAACTTTCCGCCGAAGAAGTAGGTGTATGCGGGAATATCCTCAGAGTTGAGGAACTCCTGCGTTTCGCCTATATCGTCCGCAGATGCGGGTGAGAATATGAATTTCTCTATCTCAGGTAAGATAACGTCAAGATTGTAATCGAAGGTTACCGCCTCTGTGAGATTGCCTGCATTGTCCAGAGCCTGTACCTTGAACTCGTATGCGCCGTATTTCGGCTGCTCGCTAAGAAGCTCATGGAGCTCCTCAGTATCAAAGCCGAACCACAGCTCGTCGGTAAGAGCTCTTTCTTCCTCGGCAGCCTCTTCGGCTGCTTCCGTATTCTCTGCCGGAGCCTCTGCGTTTTCGGTGTTCTCCTCGTTTGCCTCTGCATTTTCATCTGCATTTCCGGCCTTTTTCTCGGGAATCACCAGGAATCTCTCGGGATCCTCTATCTCCTCGCCGTTGATCCACATGAACACCTTGCTTATACCTGCCTGGGCGTCATGTATCTTTACGGTGAAGTGCTTGTGCTCGGCGTACCATATATCCTCGTCGGGAGCCTTTTCGTCTCCGTAGTTGCTTATATGGTGAGGATAGATGAGCTCGTTTTCCTTGGGCTTCTCATCGGGAGCTTCTGTGTTTCCGGCAGCTTCGGTGTTCTCCTGATCTGCTTCCTCGCTCTCTGTCTCCTCGTCCCCCGTAAGGTCGCTTTCCGGGAAGCCTATGCTTATCACGGGAGCATTCTTCTCGATGACGGCGCAGTTCTTTCCGCTGCCGCCCTCGCCCTCTATGTTGAATTCCTTCTGGTCGTTTATTTTTCCGCAGAGATCCTCGGCGATTATGCTGATATCGTTGTAGAATATCTGATCTCCGAGGGGGAGCTCCGCTTCGTATATGTAATGGCCGTCGCCGCCGCCTGACGGATTCATCAGCACGGGCACGATATTACCGTCTGCATCCACATAGTTCAGCATAACATTGACAAGACCGCTGTCATACTTCGGTTCGTCAACATGAGCCTTTATCAGAACAGAATCATTGGAGAACACTCCGAAGGTGAGAACGTTCAGCGTCTGAATGCCTATGGAATCCGTCTTTTCAGCCTCTACCCTGCTTATAACGGGAGCGCTCAGATCGGCGTATATTTTGTCAGTGAAGTTTATACCGTGTCTTGCATGATCGTAGCCGAATACGCTGAGTGAATACTGCTGAGTACCGTCGCATGGTACCTTCTGGCCTGTGTACCTGTTTTTCAGATCGGTAGTCAGGATACCTGTCACGGGATCGTAGTCGTAATCCACATAAACGCCGTTTACTACCACACTCAGCCATTTAACGCCTGCGTCAGTGCCTGTGAGCTTTACCTTCAGCTTTGCGTTGTCGTTGTCCTCAATCCAGAGCTTTTTAGTGATATACTTTGATATACCGCTTACTTCCTCAGATTTTGCTTTAACGCTGCCTGTGTAAACGCCCACCTTCAGCTCAACGGGATCAGCCTTGCTGTTCTTGGCGCTTGTCGGTCTTCCGCTGATGTTTCCTGCATTGTCCTGTATCACAAGATTGAAGCCGTACTTTCCGTCGGTAAGAGCCTTTAAATACGGCTCTGCGTCGGGATCGGTATCCTCGTGAAGCGGGATCTTTATAACTTTTTCCGTTACGGATGAGGTATTGCTTACCGTGATATCCTTTGAGGAGATGACCTCTCCGTTGGCGTCAAGCTTTTCAATGAGTATACTCCTGATACCGCTGGAGTAGTCGTTGGTCTTGATGTACAGGAACTTATCATTTTCATTGACCCATATCCTGCCCTCATCATCGGGAGTATAGTCGCTTCCGCTGCCTGTCACACCGTGATCGTCATTATTGCTGTCCTCGAATACGAATGAACATCTCGGCGCTTCAGTGTCATAGATACAGCCGTTGGCCTGCATTCCCGAAACTATCTTGTTTATCTCGGCAGAGTTGAGCATATCGCCTCTGTCGTAGAAATTCATATTCAGCGGGAATACTCCCGAGATGTCGCTGATCTCGAATATGCAGAGAACAGGATCGTCTCTCATATCATCGCTGTTGACGTCATATTTCTTCAGCTTCTTTAAGCTGTCCTTATCCACAGGCCAGCTGTCACTGAGAGCAGTTGTTATCTTGAATTTTCCGTCCGCATCGACTGTGACATTTTCAAGGAAATCCTGAAGCCCTTCAACGTCCTCTATGGAATACATTTCAGGCTTGACGGCCTTGCCCTGCATGATGGGATAACGGAGTCCCGATACGAACTTCTTGTCTGTTTCGTCCTGTAAAACTATGGCAAGCTTCATTGACTTGTTGGTATAGTTTCCATAGTTGTACATATTCATCATCGCGGGCCGGTAATTATCATCAAGGAAGCCTGCATACAGTACCTTCGGAGGCATTACGTCCCACTCTGATCTGCATACCTGAGAATATTCGGTGACATTTCCTGCGTTATCGGTTACCCTGATATCAAGCACGAAGCTCGCACGCTCGGAAACGTCTTCGTCCAGCTCGGAATAGAGAGTCTCGAATTTTGCTTTCACACCGGCGCCTGCCGAAGGATCAATATTGCCGCTGACCTTGGTATAGTCATCGGCGAAGTCCCATTTGTACTCTATGGTCTTAATACCGCTGTCGGCGTCGCTGACGCTGAGTTCACCATTTATCTTCTTCTTGGTATTGTCGAAGTCGACCTTTACAGCCTTCTTAGTGCTGACATTATCAATGACGGGATCCTTCTTGTCCATCATCAGTTTGGACTGACCTGCGCCCGATCCGCGGTTCGCAGTAACGGCAAGCCCGATAGGTTCTTCCTTTTCCTCGTCCTTGTTCTTCAGAGACAGCACCATATCGGTATATACCGCGGTATTGCCGTCTGCCACATGGTCGGGAACGAACTCGGCGTAGTAATAGTTTATGTTATTATAATTTACGCTGATGATACCGTTTTTGCTTTCCGGTGTGCCCTCGGCCGCCTCGTCATCGGTAGACAGCAGTGAAAGTATGTCCACATCACTAACTGTAAGTTCCCTTGGTGAGAGCTCCTTATCATGGCCGTTCAGCTTTGCTTTGAGCTTCATTCCTTCAAGCTCGGTATTATCGCTTCTTTTCAGCAGGACCTTGATAACGGTATCTCCGTTGGTGACCAGTCCGCCGTTGCTGACTACGACCGTGTCGCCGTCGGAGGATATCCAGCTGCTGTCCAGCTCTGTATCACATGGCAGATAATACTCGAATGCACATTTTTTTATGACATTATTCCAATTATCCTTCAGGTAATAGTATGCGGTCTGCTTTTTTCCGTCAGCCGTTTTCTTCAACTGAAGCTCTATACTTCTGGAAAAATTATTAAGATCCTTGCCGACCTGATACTGATCCCAGTCATAAGAACATGATATCTTATACTTGTCGTTACCTCTGATATGATGTTCTCCCTTCGGGATGAACCCGATGCTCTGGGTGTCTATATTGCCGTTTTTTACTTCGAAGGTATATTTCTTGTCGAACTGAGCCCTATAGTCGCCGTGCTCCGCAACAGGAGGATTGAACTGGTATTTGCCCACATCTGCCTTCCCCGAAGCGCCCTTGACGGTACACTTGTACTTGACGTTCGTGTCTATTTCGGCTTTGTCGTTCGCAGGAACACACTCGATCACCGCGGGAACGCTCTCTCCCAGGGCAATACTCGTCGTTACAGGCTTTACGTCAACAAGATGAGTTATATTGTAGACCTCTACCGTAAGGTAATCATTTTCGCCCTCGGTAGTATCCGTAAGCTCAAAGAGGTCTGCATCGTCGCCTTCAAGAGCACAGTTTTTTATATGTGCTTTGATCTTATCGTCCTCTTTTACCAGCTCCGTTTCGCAGGTGAAGCTTACGTCCTTGCCCACGAATTCATCCCTGTTGAACTCCACCTTCTGGCAGGTATAGTCGCCGTTGTGCTCCTCGGCATATACTGTTATACCGCCCTTGGCGTCGGTCATTCTGATCTTTACGGTCCCTGTCGTCGCTTCCTCGGAGGTGGGCTCTGTCGCTTCCTCTTCCTCAGCTCCGGCTGTTGCCTCCGCTGCCGCTGGACTGCCCTCCTCGGATTCCGCGAGAGCCGTATACGGTATAGCGTTCGTAGACAAGAGCGCCACCAGTATTATTGACAGAAGCTTTTTTCTCACTTAAAACACTCCATTCTCTTATAAAAGGATCTTTCCCCTGAAAAGGCCTCAGCCTTTATTCTTATCTGTGATAACATTCTGAAGTGCGCTGTAAAACGCGCTTTTTGTCCTGCTGCGCTTGTACTTGTAGAAGTACAGGATAAGTCCTATCACCAGCGAAACCAGCGCCAGCGCCAGCGAAGCCGCCATAGGCACTGTCAGCCAGGGCGAATCATACTTCAGATCCAGTCTGCTCTCAAGAACGGAATACTTTCCCGTTGCCTTCAGCAGACCGAAGATGACCGCTGCACCGACCACGACTCCCAGAAGCACCTTTCCGAAGGAACGCAGTATATACTGGAGCAGCAGATGCTTCTCCATAAAGCGTCCTACAACGCCCGATGATCTTCTTCCCATGGCTCTCAGCCCCCTATCTCCGCGAGATACTGCTGTATCTCGGATCTTTCGACGCCCCTGTCCTCAGCCAGCAGACGTATGGTCTCGTCATTGTCCAGAACATTCCTGAGCTTTATGACGGCATTTCTGAACCTGCCGTCCTCCCTGTATCTGTCAAGCACCTCAAATGCCTCTGTATAGCCTGTCTTGCCGACCTCAGCGTTGTATATCGCCTTTGCTATCTTATAGCCATCACTCTCGGTGGCAGGCTCTATGGTCATGATCTCGGAGGTGATCTCCTTGAAGTTTTTCGGGTTGCCGTGCTGCATAATCTCGTCGATATGGGCGTTGAGCTGTTCGCTGCCCTCCATCTTCTTCAGCAGCTTCACAAGGAGACCTGCTTCCTTATCGTCGATATCTCCGTCCTCGTATGTGAACCCGGATATCATTTTATATGTGCTGTCCTGTCTGCCTCCCGGAGCTGTCTTTATCAGATCCATGGACAGGGTGTCCAGCTTATAGAACTGTGTTACGTTATATCCCGAGACAAGGCTTTTCCACTTGTCCATGGCTACTCTGTAGCCCACCAGGCGGTAAAGGGATATCATCAGCAGGAAGGCCACCGCAATGCCCATAGTTATGCCGAACATACCGAAGGCGTTCCTTACCTTTATATTCTCTGCGCGGACGATAGTCGGGGCGGAATTTCTTGCGTCCTCTATGTCCTTTTTCAGATCGGAATACGAATGGTAGAAGTCCCTGTTGTCCTCCTCGGTATAGTGAGTGGTACGGGCTTTTGTACAGGTACGGATAATATTCTCTATCTTCTTGTGATAGTGTATGGAAGTAAGAGTAAGGTCTCTGCCGCAGTAAGCCTCGTCTCTCAGGAAGTTGTCCTTGTAGAAGTCGTGGCTGTCCTCGGAGAATATCCTGTTTCCCGTTACCAGCTCGTATATGTTCAGGCACTCCCAGAATGTAGCTCCGAATGAGAAGATATCGCTCTCAATTGACATCTTTCCCTTTTCCAGAGGCTGTGCGAACGGGAACTGCGAGCCATCGGCCGCCTCCGCATAGCACTCGGGAGCGGCATAGCCAAGGGTTCCGTACTGGAACATCCTGTCCACCGTCTCCTCGCCGCTGTAGTCCACGGGAGCCATTTCCACCCGGGCGAATCTGTCCGCCTTTGTTATGCGCTTTGCACGGCCGAAGTCGATGAGCACCAGCTCTCTGCCGTACTTGGTCACCATAACATTTTCGGGCTTTATATCAAGATGAAGTATATTCTTCTTCTCGGTAACGAATTCAAGTATCTCGCAGAGGTTTATCATGAACTGTATTATCTCGCCCTGATACTTTATAAGATTTGCATAGTTCTTATAGCTCAGATCGATACGCTGACGCTCCTCCTCGGGATAGTCGTGATAGTTTATGACGCGGCTTAGTCCGTTGTCCAGGGGCTCGGCTCTGCGGAGCTTCCAGCTCTCCTCGCGGCAGTACTCCTCAAGGGACCAGCCGTCTATGTACTCCTCAACAACGCAGAAGTAGCCCTCGCCGTTTATGACTCTGCCCGATATGTACACACATGGCATACTGAAATCGCCGAGATCCTCTATTACGTCGAAGATGCGCACTATAGACCTGCATTCCTGAAGATCGTCGAATATGCACAGCTCCTCTTCCTTGAACTTCTTCAGCCTGTCGATGATACCGCTGTCGGTCCTTACATATCTGGGCTTGAACTTCAGTACGCATGAGAACTGGAGACCGCCGTCGTTTGCGGTCTTCAGACCCTTGTAAACGATACTCTCGGTTCCTACTGCGATGAAGCCGTCCTTATTGAGGCCGTGGGAGGTATCCACAGTGAATTTGAAGTCAGTTCCTCTTATCTCTCGGCTCATTCTTCACCATTTCCTTGTTTCCGCCCTCGGAAAAGATAAGGTTGAATATGGTCTGGGGAGAATCCTCCGGGACCTCCGTAAGACTGCTTACCTGTTCCGCCTTTTTCCTGATGTTTCTGGTATTGATATCGCCGACGCTCGGTTTTGCCATTGCCTGTTATTCCCCTTCCTGAGGATTCTCATTGAATGCTTTCAGCTCCTCATCGAGCTCGTTGTACGCGTTCTTTACGTCCTTGATAACGCTGTCGCAGATAGTATCCAGTATAGTCTTGATACCTGTGACGTTCTCCATTATATGGTCGGCTTCCTTCTGATAGGCGTCCTTGCCCTCGCCGCTCCATTTGCTGAGAAGCGTATTATTGATATCTTCAAATGTGGTCTTTATAGAATCGAATTCTATAATTGCTTCCTGAGCCTTTGTTTCAAACTGTTCAAACTTTCCTATATCCGCCGAAACAAATTCTGACATATCAATCATCCTTTCCGTGTTTTATGAATTTGAGCTTCACCAGCCTGTCAGCCTCGATATCGTAGCTGTAGCCGTCGCCCACCTCACACTTCGCGTAGTCCTCCTTCAGAGTCTTTACGTCCATATTTCCGAAGACCGTTTTCTGACCTCTCTCGCCTGCGAACTCGGCGATATTGTCGAGCAGGAAGGCATAGGAGATATTGTTGTTGAAGAAGGAATTCTGCTCTGCGTCGCTTATCTTCTGTACATCGGAGAAAATGAACAGCAGTCCTCTTTCCTCCGCAACTGCCGCAAGCTGGGGCAGTATCGAATTGATGAACCTCTTTCCCTCGGGGGTATTAAGGTACACCAGCTTGCTCTGTATTACAAATACCGTGAACGGAGTCTCCTCGGCGGCGCAGTCGGGGATATTCTCATATTCCTTCTTCAGCGCGTCGCTTACTCCGTAGATGCCCGCAAGGAACCTCTTGTCCAGCTCTATGTAATTCTCGTTGAGATAGAGATAGAACTGCTGTATGGGCGAGAGCTTTCTGTCCTTTATGATATTGCCGTCTTTCAGCGCAAGATCGCGCTTCTCGAAGCCGTTTATCATAACGCAGTCGCACTCGCTGCCGTATCTGCTGTGGAGCTGCTTCAGCTGACCTCTTCCGTCGTCGAAGAATACTATCCTCAGCTCGTCGGCCTGCTTTACCAGTCCGTCAAGGAGGAGGGTCAGCAGATTGGTCTTGCCGAACTCCTTCTTGCCGTATATGGCAACGGTATTGGTCCTTGCAAGGTCTATGGTAACGGGGCAGAAGTCAACGTAATCCAGTCCCACACTTACGGGGCAGAGCTTTTCCTCCTCGTGGTCGGGCTTCTGTGCAAGCCTTTCGTACTCCTCGGGGGTGAGCTCCTTGGGGAAGGTGAGATATCGTCTTACATGACGTCCGTATTCTCCCGTCTCGCTGTCAAATGCGTACTTTTCGCCTATTCCCTGGCCAAATGTGACATTCCTGCCGTCGGGGTCGGCGGCTGTCTGCGCCTTGAGGCACTGCACCTCATAGGGCAGGTTCATCTTGAAGGTTCCCGTTATGCCCTCGGGCTTGACGGTAACGTTTGCAAAGCCGTGACCGGGGTTATTTCCCACAGAACCGGCCTTTTCATTGAATATATCCACATACTTGTCCGCAGGCAGCTCAAAGGCTATCTTCTGACGGAAGCTGGCCATATAGGGATTGAGTCCCCTGGTATCGCCTGCGGTGATAACTATGGTTATGCCCTTGGAGAGACCGTCGCGGCAGAGCTTAGCCAGCTTCTCCTGATAGGCGGTATAGCGTGATTCCTCGGTAAAGGCATTGAGGTTGTCGATTATGAAGGTGGTATGTATGGGCTGTTCATCCGCCGCCTCGCGGTAGTTCTTGCCGTTGAGCACCTTGATGTTCTCCTTGAGGATGTTGTCCATGATCTTGAACACCCTCTTGACGTATTCCTCGTTGGAGTTGTCAAAGTAAGCGGATACCAGCGGCATATCACGGTAATCCGAAAGCGCTCCGCCGAAGTCGAGAATGAATATCCTCTCCTCCTTCTCGTTCATGCGCTTGTGGAGTATGTTTATCAGAGTCTTCAGGAAAGTGGTCTTGCCGCTCATTGAAGCTCCGATAACCGCTACGTTGGAGTCCAGCAGATCCACATTGAAATCAGGCTGGAGCTGGATTATGGGGATATCGAACTTGCCGAGGGTGCAAACTATCTTCTTTCTGCTCACTCTATCCCCTCCCATTCCGATCTATCCATGATGACAGTGGGAAGAGGCGGCAGGAAGATCTGCCTCGGCTTCTCCCAATTCCTGCCGATGTCGATTATAGTATTTACGATGAAAGCAAGCTGTGTATCATGCTCGCTGACATTCGCGCTCTTCTTCTTTTCGATTATATTGTCCTTCTTGGACGAGTAGAAATCCTTGTTGAAGCGTCCCGAATTGGGCACCTGGGTAACATTTACCGCAGGCTCGATATTCAGGTTCTTGTTTGCGCCCGTATAAGCGGACTGGAAGTACTCGAACCTGCTTCCCGTACCTACCAGCAGGTATGCACGGCCGTTTAGGGGCATGGTGGGAGCTGCCGCGGCAGGACTTCCCAGCATTTCCTTTGAAGCCTGCTTGGTGGCTACCTTCAGACATACCCTGGCCTTGGAATTTACTCGGATATCGTCGGTGATAGCGCCCTCGATGTTCTGGGACACAAGTATGATATGGAAGCCCAGTGTACGTCCTACACGGGCGATAGTTGTTATCTCTGCGATGAAGTCAACGTCGTCGCTCTCGCTGGAGAAACGCTTCAGCTCGGTGAACTCGTCTACTACCAGCACCAGATGCGACAGTGAGGGCAGCTCCGAGACGTCCTTCTTCAGCATCTCCTTCTGCTTGTCGTTGAGCTTCTTCTTCAGGCTCTCGGCCTCCTCGCTGTGAGCGGGGTCCTTTTCAAGAGCCTTGATCTTTCTCATGAGACGCAGCGCCCTGATGTATGCGTCGGCAGTATCTACTCCGAAGCTTGAAAGCAGGAGCTTGCGCTTCTTTATCTCTGCGTTGAGGGTCTCCAGGAAGCGCTTGAGCATATAGGCCGCCGAGGTTCCCTCGTCCTCACCTGCGGTATCGGTAACGACGCCCACGCAGTGGGGCAGGCCGCCCAGACGGTCGGAGAATCCGCCGCCCTTCATGTCTACCAGCATGAGGTTGAGATCCATGGGTGAATACTTCATGCACAGGCCTATGAGGTATGTGATGATGGTCTCGGACTTACCCGAGCCGGTAGTTCCCGCAACCAGCATATGGGGGCCGTCGGCCTTCTCGTAAAGGTCGAGGCACATAGCGCCGTGCTCGTTCTTGCCGATGGGAACTCTCAGGTTTCTGGTGACGTCGTTCTTGTCCACGTTCTGCCAGCTCTCCCTGATGCTCTCCTTTACGTCGCCGTTCTCCACCTTCTCGGAATTGAAGCCGTAGAGCTCGAACAGCGTTACCATAGACGGCACCTTGCCGTTTTCGGCGATACGGGTATAGTATATGGCACTGAGCTGCTTGTAGGCCAGTGCGAACTGATCGTCGTAGCTGTCGGGACCGAAGATGAACTTGTTGCGGAAATACTTATACTCGATAAGGTTATCCGTATCGTTTACCTTGTTGCGGTCGCTCCTGTCCTCACTGAGGACATTGAGGGTCTCTCTGCTGAGTACATTGTATCTCAGGCTGACCTTTCTCTCGCCCTCGTTGGCATGGTCGATATTTACGATGTTGCCGCAGTATTTCGGCAGCTTGTCCTTCACGGACTGTATGAATATGAAGGTAAGTCCCAGTGCGTTCACATAGGGCTCGCCCTCCTTGGGTACCTCGGGTAGGAACTTGGAGAAGCCGGTCTCCTTGATATCGTAATCGTAGAATACCACGCAGACTACCTGCGTCAGCTTGGAATTATCGGGAGCGGAATCCTCCTTCTCGCTCTCCGCCTTGTTCTGGCTTCTCTCGTTCATAAGGCTGAGGAGCTGTCCGAATACGATACCGGAGCTCTCCTTGTCAAAAACGAACTGCGAAATACCGTCAAAAAGCTCGTTGGTATGAGGCAGATACCTGTAATTCCTGACCACCTCGTTCTGCTTCTCGGGATCGCTCTCCTTGTCGAAGAAGAACACGAACTGGAGATCCTCGGGGGAGTGATAGTATGCCAGCTCGAACACAACGTGCTGTATGAAATGGTGAGATGTCTCTGCGTTGTCGGAAATAACACCGAGAGCGCCGCAGTCCTTCAGGTCTATGAGCAGCGGAGGCTTCTTGCCTGTGTCGCTCCTCAGGTAGTTGAAGCCGATGACCTCGTCGCCGTTCCTGCTGTCAACTCCCTTGTTTGCAAAGTTGTAGGACAGATCGGTGAGCAGGAACTTGTTCCTGTTGCGCTCCACGATCTCCTCGGGAGACATTTTCTTCAGCTCCCTGTCCTTCTTCTTGGACGAGGGCAGGATTATCTCGATGCCGTCGCCCTCCTTCTTCATCTTATAGTAGATGTCGTAGTAAACGCTGTCCTTCTTCTCGGACTTTATCTCAAACAGGGGCTTCACCTCGTCGGAGGTGCCCAGTGATATCTTCATGAAGTCGTTGTCGTTCTGTGAACGCGCGAAGATTATGCCGTTTATCTCGGCGGTATTGCTGAAGAGCTTGTCCATGGAGGGATATACGCTGTTGAGGTATACGATATCGCTCTCCTGCCATTCCTTTATGGTACGGATTATACGGGCTATATAGTTCTCGTAGTTCTCCTTCCACTCGGCGATGCTCTTCTTATAGTTGCCGCGCTTCTTCATGTAATTGTAGAGCGAGGTCACAAGGGAGACTATACCCATAGCCGCCGACATGAGCAGCATGGTATTTCCCATTGCCGCCGAACCTCTTGCGAATTTCATTATGAGGAAGCGGGCGCCCACCATACCTCCCGTGGAGAGTACCGTTGGGATAATGACATCAAGTATGGACGCTTTATCCTTCTGGGGCAGCTCATTCGGGGGAATGATATCTATAACAGAGGCCTCGATGACGTTGAGCCTTCGGGTACTGATATTGTACTCGAGAGAGTCGTTCTCGCTGAGGATATAGCTGCTCTCCTCGTCCTTGAAAAGACTGGAGGGCCTGATGGTCCTGTCCATGGTTATGAGCAGGCAGCTCGACGTTACGAAGCCCAGCTGATCCAGCCCCATGTCGTATATCCTGCACTTGTCTTCGCCCTTGCCCACAACGGAGTTGAGGTCGATGACATTATGTATGCCCTTTGCGGTATACAGCACCTGTATCTCCTTACGGGTCTTTATGTACCTCTCGAAGAGCTCGGAGCATTCCTCAAGGCCCTTTGACTTTTTCAGTCCGTAGTATAATGATTCCAGGAAGGCCTTCAGTGTTATATCCTTGAGCACAAGGAACGAGAGCTCTCTGTTCCTGCCGGCATCACCGAATTCAAACCTTGCCGATATCATTATCTCATTGTTTTTCATACTTCTGTTCCTTTGATATCATTATTGAATACTGAAAGGATATTATCGCATATGCTCACTGTATCAAGAGCTTTTATCCTTTCCGTTTTTGCAATTATCTGCTCCTGAGTGACCGACTGTCCGCTCTTTTTGGGAGCCGCCATGAAATTGAGCCTGCTGAAATCCAGCTTGTCGCCGCTGATGATCTCGGGCTTTTTTATCTCAGCCCTGACCTCGGGCATTTTCCCTGCCCTGAATCCGGGCCTTTCGGGGCTGACATTTACGCTGAGCCTTATCTCGGGCATATCAGGCTGTGAGAAGTGTCTGCTGACGATCTTCGGACGTCCTGACTTTGTCAGCGCGGGTGCCTTTATCTCGGGCATACCGAACCGGGGCTTTTTTATCTCGGGGAGCTCCGCCCTGTTCACCTTTGCCTTTATCTCCTGTCTGTGGAAGTCCACAAGCTTCAATGAAGGCATGGTCATTGCGGAACGCTCGGGCACATCTGCCCTTGGAGCGTCAAAGCGCTTTATCACGGGAGCTGCCGCAGCGGCTGCCTTTATCTCGGGACGGCTCAGTGAAGGCATATTGAAGCTCCTGCCGCTGTAGCCCTTCACATCGGGTCTTGAGATCTTAGCTGCGTTTCCTGCGTTAAGGCTGAAGCCTGAGGCTGGCACTTCCGTCTTTCCGGGCACCTTCACTCTTGCTGCTGCAAACTGAGGAGCCCTGAAGTCTCTTGCCGCCATTGCGGGAACCGCTGATTTCTTCAGCTCAACAGACTTTACTTCCGGAGCTGTAAATGCTCTGCTCTCAAATCCCGCCACGGTATTCTTTTTCAGAGCTGCCGTGAACTGCGGAGCCCTGAACTCTCTTGCCGCCATTGCAGAAACCGCTGCTTTCTTCAAAGCTACAGGCTTTATCTCGGGAGCAGCAAAGCCCTTGCTCTCAAAGCCTGTCACGGTGTTCTTTTTCAGAGCTGCCGTGAACTGCGGAGCCTTGAACTCTCTCGCCTCCATTGCGGACACTGCCGTTTTCTTTACTGCTGCGGGCTTCAGCTCAGGGGCTGCAAAGCTCCTGCTCTCAAAGCCGGCAACAGGCTTTTTACTGAGAGACACCTTCCGCATCTGTGCAGAGGAGTCAAAATGTCTTTCTTTGAAGGTATTTATGGCCGCCTTTGAGATACTGATCTTTCTTGCACCGATATCTCCTGCCGCTGCCTTCCGTGACAGGGCAGAGCCGAGCTTGCTTCCGAGGCCTATGCGGTCCCTGACGGAAGCTGCGGCGTTTACAAAGTCTGTGATATCTGCCGAGGAAATGCTTCTTGACGCAAAAAGCTTTGCCGAGGGCTCATCTATAGCAGCCTTTCTTAGCTCTACCCTGCCTATGCCCTTATTCTCATAGGGAGCAAGACCGTGAGAGCTTATTTCACCTATAGCGCGGAAGGTGGGCTTGTATTTCTTTATATCGGCGCCTTCGATCTGTTCTACCTTTTCAACAAAGGCAAGGCGCTCCTTATAGAGCTTCAGCTCCTTCTCATACACCTCAAGCTGCTTTTCAGTCATGAAAAGCTTTTCTTCTTCACTCAGTATTTTAAAAGCCATGTTCTACCTCCGAAAACGTAATTAGTGCAGTCCCGTGATCCGTATATGGTACGGGACTGCACATACGGAAATCTTAGCCGCTGATGCTTGCTGCGATCTGAGCGTCAACATTCTCGAACTGCTCTCTGTTCTGCTCGAGAAGGTCTGCCATACCCTTTACTGCTTCGGGAAGGCTCTCTGATACGAAGGACTTGATATCACCGTCGATAAGTGTCTGTAATGCGTCCTTTGCCTCACCCTCCATATCAGCCAGTGCGCTTGTGAGACTGCTGATAAGAGCGTCACCAGCGTCCTTATATGCTGATGAGATACTGTTTATCTCCTGAACTGCACTTGATACAGCTTCATTTACTATTCTACAACCTGCCATTTTCTTATACCTCCTTGATTAGTTACCATCGCTGCTGTTCTGTGAACCGAGCTGATCGTCAAGACCGTCGCCGTCCTTCGGGATAGCGTCATTGATGCCGTTGAGAATGTTTCTCAGAAGCTCGATGATATCTGTAACAGCCTTGCCTGTGATAGGCTCAATATGATTGGTGTAGAAGGTCTGGAATCCCTGTGCAGCGCTTCCGCTGAAACTTCCGGGGATAAGATTGTTTACTGTTGTGTCAAGTCTCTGATAGAGCCCCTGTGTGGTAGCCTCATACTCCTCAACAGCGCTTAATGCTGCGCTAATCATCTCGGGAGTAATATTGACTGTACCTGTGCTTCCCATTGCCATAATCGTTTCCTCCTGTTAATTAAAATTTGATGCTTTGTACAAGCTCATCATATTTATCGAAAACGCCCTGATAATACGATGATGATATTATATCATCAAGTGTTTTCGACATCTGATCGATCACGAGGATAAGGTCGTCAACCGGCTTTATGAGTACATCCTCAGCCGTTATTTCGATCGCATGCCCCGCAGGTGTGTCGAGAGCCTCAGTGATGTCCTTATACATCTGCTTCAGCATCTCTTTAAGGTCTTCTGCCCTTGTTTTCAGTGCCGCCATTCCCTCAGACGCTGTCTGGAAGGCTGCGCTGTCAAGTCTGATATCCTGATCTAAGCTCAATAATTACTCACCTCCGCCTTTCGCCTCCTTGATCTTTTCAAGGAAGGACTTCCTTATCTCAGGTGTAAGCAAATTACAAAGCTGCTCCGCTTCCCCATACTCTCCTATATCGGTATAACACTGTATGCGGAACGTTACGGCTGCAATGTCGCCGGGATCCTTGATCATAGCGTTTCTGAAGAACTTGATGGTCTCCTCATACTTCTGCCTGTGATCCTCGGTTCCAAGCTTCATATAAGCATTGGTCTCGCTGTATATTCCGATATATTTATTATGAGAGCTTTCGCTGCTCTGTAATTTCCTTGCATAATCAATGACCTTTGTAAAGTCATTTTTAAGCGTATAAGCTCCGACATAGAGCCTGTTGATCTGGTCCTTGTTCTCGGGAGTGAGCTCGGGGGTATCATTTTCCTCCAGCTTGTATTCCTCCGCCGCCTCTGTCTGAGGCTCGTCAAGCACCGTAAGGAACTCTCTGTGGC
Organism: uncultured Ruminococcus sp.; assembly: GCF_947301925.1. Classification (GTDB taxonomy): domain Bacteria; phylum Bacillota; class Clostridia; order Oscillospirales; family Ruminococcaceae; genus Ruminococcus. The sequence goes on along the minus strand of NZ_CAMYUE010000003.1, from coordinate 51,028 downwards.
CGTCCTCGTCGGGGGCGATGCTTTCTGCAAGCTCCTCGAGGCCGTATTCGCCAAGCTCGTTCTCTATACGGATCCTGTCGTTCTCGATCATCTCCTCAACGTCATACTCGGTGAGCTTTATCTCGCCGTGATCCCGCGGGATTATCTCGAAGCCGTGATTGAACGAAGCCACAGGATTCTGAGCTGCGTCCAGACAAGCAATTGTCATATCCGCGTCCTCCAGCTGGAGCCAGAGCTCAGCGGAGCTGATGTATGTCTCGGCGACCTCCTTTGCCGAAGGCTTCATGCTGCCAAGAGCCTTTTCCAGCAGGGCCAGCGCCTTTTTCAGGTGCTCCTTGTCCTTGTCGCCGTCGTAATTCTGTATCTCAAAGGTAACGCAGTCCATATAGTAATCCATGGAGGGAGCTGCGTACTTTGCCGCGATATCCAGCTCACGCTTTGCAGCGTCCAGTCTGTGTGCCTGGCTGAGGAGCTTGAATGCATACTGATATCCTATATACTCCGAAGGAGCTATGAGCTTCATCTGATTGCAGATCTCAAGCCCCTTCCTGATCTCGTTCTTCATGCCGTAGATGATAGCCTTGCGGCGCATGATATCCATATCCACGCCGATGATGGTCTCAGCCTTGCCCAGATTGATGAGAGCGTCGTTGTAGCGTCCCATATCGAAGCAGATTATACCGAGAAGGTTGTACAGCTGTACGGTATTCTCGGGAGAGCAGCCCAGCTCCTCTGCCTTTGCAAGGTTCTTCACCGACTCGCCCGCTCTGCCCTCTGTGGCGTAGGCATAGCCCAGATTGAAGTATCTGTTGCCGTTATTGGGTTCAAGCTTTACCGCCTTTTTGTAGTAGTCAACGGCGTTTTCGTAATCACCCAGCGACATACACGCATTTCCTGCGTGGAAATATGCGTCGGGATCCTTTGAAGCGAGCTGTATCGCCTCGTTTGCTAAATTGAGAGCTTCACGGTTCTGGCCGTTTATGAACGCGAAATGCGAATCGGCCATGAGCTGCTTTGCTCTTTCCTGGTTTGATGTCATTTATTCGACTCCTTTCGGGTTAAAATATACATTCATTTCATCATACGATTCCTTTATAAGTTGCTGTATATCATCAGAAAAGCTTTTTCTTTTCCTTTTTATGTACTTCCAGACAGTTTCCAAATCCAACTGAGCAGATAGTGTAAGTATCAGATCAAGGTCGTCATATTCGCAGTTTTTCAGGTTTTCAATAAGAAAACCCGATATGTCTTTTATCCATTCCTCAGAGAAATCGCCATAATACTCTCTTTCGGCTATTTTCTCAAGCTGCTCGAGAGTATAGGATAAGCCCTTTTCTTCAAGAAGCTGGTCCTTTTCGGCTGCAAAAGCACTTACCGCAGGCATGATCTCCTCGGGATTCGGGCAATCGGGAATACTATCATAATCAAACACTGATCAGAACCACCTCGATTTTATACCGCCTTTCTATACTAATACATTAACACTCAAGGATTACATTCATTTTTTTCAGAAGTGTTTTCTTATCATATTTTTCTCTATTGTAATGGAACCACAGAGCATTTTCTCCTGTTACCCAAGTGCAAACGACCTGACAGATCCCAGAACTAATCGCTGAAGATTGCGGCGAATTGGACAAGGAGCTATTTTCAAAATAATCGGTCAGTATCTCATTACCATCAAGAAAATATAGAATTACAACTTCACTGTTGCTTACCTCAATATCTCTGAAGAAGCTTTCAACCATGTCCTCATATGTGAAAATAACGCTGTTCAGATCAGCCTTTCTGATAACGGACCTAATATCATTAAGAATACAATCATCATTGCTTAATCCAGCAATCTCTATAATGCATCGCCCATCAGAAAAAGCATTTATTATATTCTTTAAAATGCTTCCACTGACATAGCACTCCTTTGTAAGGCATCCAATCTTTACTTTATTGCTCATCTGCCGCTCCGAACAAACCGCCTAAAAGCGACGTTAATCTAACATGAACATCTCTTCTTGCAGGATCAAATATGAATTTCATCCCTTTTATAAATCCTGGCAGTTTATTATACATATTCGTAGTTATATGAGTATGGAACAATTGCTTACCGGCTTCAAAATCAAGTCTGAATGTATTTCCGAATTTCAAGAATGTACCACCTGAATTCGGATTACCAACACTATTCGGTGACCAGAATTTGATCCTGCTGCCCAACTGATAATTATACGAGCTCGTAGAATTAAAAACCTGTAAATTTTTACCACCCATAAACGTTAAGGTACCTGTTTTTGAAAAACGCATAATAGCAGCCATTCCCTGCGAAGCCCCTGCGAATATACCGCCCCACATGAAGCCGCTTGCAAATCCGTCTACGAACGAGCGCAGCATATGTCCCATTGTAGTACCGAAGCTTTCACCCCGGATCAGCGAGCCTATCAGTGATATACCAGCGCTTATAGCTCCTCCGATAAGTCCCGAAATAGCCGCCGCTTTGAGGCCCACAAGGAATGCCGCTAGGAAGGTTCCTCCCGTCAATGCTGTGAGCACAGCACCAACAGCTATGACAACTATTCCGATAACTATCTTCTTCCAGTTATCCTTTACCCATTCCTTTACCGAGCCGCAGGCATCCTTGAACTTTTCCCATTCGGTCTTTTCACTTTCCGGCTTAAGATAGTAGTAATCATCGTAGAAGTCGTCCTTGCTGCTGTTTATAGCGTCGGCCGCCTCGCCGTCTATCCTTACCACCTCGTCTACAAATTCCTCTGTTTCCTCGGCGAAAGTATCCAGAGCGCTTATCTTGTCCTCCTGAGTATCCGTTGAAGATCTCAGGGCACTTATAGTATCTTCAAGGCTGCATACGCCGCTGTCAACGCTGAGGGCGCTGCTCACAAGAGAACCAAGTCCCTCGTTGAACGTCCCCACCGAGCTTTTGGCAGTTCTTATAAGCCCTGACATATTGTTTATCTTATTCGCATAAAGCGTTATCGTCGCCAAATCGTTATCATCTCTTTTCTAAGATAATAATAATTCATATCTTTTTCCGTTTTTTCACAGAAACCAAACTCATTTCCTTCGCAGAACAGCTGCAACGGAATAAACTATCCCGGGGATACATCCCCAATCGGCTATCAGACCGATCCAGCACAGCTTCTTAGTAAGATCATGTGGGAACAGCAGAAGTCCGATAAGCAGCAGGATACCGCCTATCAAAGGGATCCACGAGCCTGTTTTTTCCTTTTTCACAGCCGCCTTGTATACACCTGCCCAGTTGCCTATGGCTATTGCGGCTCCGGGTAGGATACAGACCGCCGAAATGATCATGAACACATATTTCATATAAGCTTCTCACTTATACATACACTGACCGAGTAGCCATTTTATCACCGCAAAGGCTCCTTTGTCAAAGAAATGCTGTCCGCCTGTGGGGATATGTATAGAGCTCTTTGGCACCCAATAGGTAGTGCCTGACGATGGCCAGGCAAAGCGATTGCCAAAACCGGGCTGCCATTTTCCTGACCAGAAGTAGTTCCAGGGATTCTTGCCTCCGCGCATTACCCAATCGCCATCCTGAAGTCCCGGACGTCCCCATCTTGTCACAGGGATAAGCCTGTCGGGGTCATTAGTCCAGTTGCTCAGTTCCGAGTTGGAAATTCCGTAGATATTGTTGTACAGCATTCCAACAGAATATGTAAGGTTGGAGATGCAGCTGACCCAGTTCATCACAGTCCTGAATTTCTGCCAGCCCTCACTCTGGAATCCGCCCCAGAGGCTTCCTACATTGAGAACGCCTGCAATAATGGCTGACGACACAGCCACCACCGCAACGCCTGTACTTATCGCCGCGGCAGCTGACGCAGAAACTCCCAGCGCTGTGAGAAGAGGCACAAGAGCCAGTCCGCCTGAAGCTATGACTGCAGCGACTGCAAGGACAACGCCGACAATTATAACAATGGTAAGGACTATTTCCTTCCAGTGCTCCTTGCACCATTCGCCTATATCCTTGAGTCCGTCCTTGAACTTTTCCCATCCGCTCTTTTCACTGTCGGGCTTCAGGTAGTAGTAATCATCGTAGAAGTCGTCCTTGCTGCTGTTTATAGCCTCGGCCGCTTCACCGTCTATCCTTGCCGCCTCGTCGGCAAAGTACTCTGTTTCCTCCGCGAAGGCTTCAAGAGCGCTTATCTTGTCCTCCTGAGTATCCGTTGAAGACCTCAGGGCATTTATAGTATCGTCAAGGCTGCACACTCCGCTGTCAACGCTGAGGGCGCTGCTCACAAGAGAGCCGAGCCCCTCGTTGAACGTCCCCACCGAGCTCTTTGCAGTCCTTAAAAGCCCTGACATATTATTTATCTTACTCGCGTAAAGCGTTATCGTTGCCAAATCGTCATCATCTCTTTTCCGGTAAATGATACCATTTGCTGAATCGTATCGCTTATGTCATTATCTGCTCACTGCGCAAGCTCCTGAAGACTTTTCAGGCTTTTCTTCGGTATCACGGAAGGAGCAAGCTCGCCCGAGCCGTATCTGTCCAGCAGATATGCCGCAAGCTCCCCGAACCCCTTCATGGTCCGGCGGAGAGTTACAGTCTTATCTGCGGTCCTGATCTCCAGAAAGAACCTCGGACCGTACTTTCCGCGGCTGTACTCCCGATAGGAGATATTCTCGATGTCCTTCAGGGTAAAGTCATACTTTTTCCCGCTTCTCGAACTTGAATACAGCTTGTCTCCGTCAACTTTCAGGCTGAACAGCAGCACAGGGAATATCAGCGCCGCAGCTGCCGGTGCCAGCATAATGAGGAATACCACCGAAAGAGCCTTCATGCTGCTGAATATAAGCATAAACACAGCCAATACGGCAAAAAAAGCGATGATCGGCAAGGTCAGCAGCAGATCTGATACTTTGTATCTTACGGTAAAACTATTATTCATACATAATTATCATGCGGGTACCTTGGACTTGTACCAATCCCAGAACTCGCCTGTACTGCTCTTGAAGAACTCTATTCCGTGATCCAGTACGCCGTCTATGAAATCGGCTCCCAGCCCCTTGAACAGAGCCTTCAGGCTTATGGTCCTGCCGTTGCGGCCCGCATTGGCCGCCTCGTACTTCCATACATATTTCCAGCTGCCCGTGCCCTTGTTCAGGCCGTTTATCTTCAGCGGCGGTATGATATCGCCCAGACGCTCTCCCAGTCCCGAGAACAGAGCACCTGTTCCGAAGGAGAACAGAGCGTCGAAAACGAATTCGCCTGCGGAGATATCGTCGCCCTTGATAAAGCGGTCTCCCAGATCGGTTATTATGGAAGTCAGACCGTCTCCGAAGCCGCCCACCAGCATGGACTGCGCCATAGTCAGCTCAGCCACGCCTGAGATCGCTGATACAGCACTGCCAAGGCCGCCTGTGATAAGGCCGCCTACAGCGCCGCCGAAGGCGCCTGACTCAAGTCCTTCAAGGAAGGTGCTGTTAGGCGACAAGCCGCCAACGATACCTCCCATGAGTCCGCCCACCAGCGTTCCGATAAGAACCCCCTTCGCCAGAGTAACAGCCAGAGCTGCAAGAGGTCCCAGCGCAGTTCCTGCGGTAGCAACGATTATAACCACGGCAGCGATGACAAGAACAACTGTAACTATAGCCTTCCAGTGATCCTTGCACCATTCCTTTGCGCCTTCCCAGAAGCTCTCCCAGCCGCTCTTCTCGCAGTCGGGCTTGAGATAGTCATATTTTTCGTAAAAATCGTCCTTGCTCTGCCTGATAGCCTCAGCAGCCTCCTCGTCGATCCTTTCCACATCGTCCAGGAACTGCTCTGTTCTTTCGGCTGCATCCTTCAGAAATGCCGCCTTATCATCCTGAGTAGCGGTTGAGGATCTCAGCGAGCTAATAACCGCTGTCAGGTCGCAAACGCCGTTATCCACGGCAGCAGCCCTCATGGTGACATCTTCCACCCTGCCTGATAAGCTGCTTACAGTTGATCTCAGATTTCTCAGCAGATCGGGCATCATATTCGCCTTACCTGCATACAAAGCAATTGTTGACAAAGCTTTACACCCCTTTTCGGGCGCCTGTTCCGCTGTCAGTCGGCAAGCATCTCGGCAAACCCGTTTATCTCATTGTCTTTGATGATGATATTCTCCGCACTGTCCGCCAGGGACGCTGCGGTTATCTTTTCGCCGTCAGATCTGAGACACATGATATAATCATGCAGATCATACCTGATCTCGGCATAAGTATCCAGACAGCCCTTGCTGTCGTCTACCCAGAGAGTCCCCACATCATTGCTGCCGATGTAGTCTATGACTCTCAGCATATATTTTTTCTCAACAGGCACCGCATTTTCCATCAGCTCGTCGGAGAAAACATCTGCCGCGCCGGTATCGGAGCCTGTGAGCTCGGAAAAGGTCTGATGCACGCAGTATCTCTCGGGATAGCCTATGCCGGCCACGTCCCAGAAGAGGTATTCCTCATTGCCTGTGATCTCTATGAGATCGAAACTGTAAACTCCCACCATGGAGGGATCGCCGCTGTCTTCCAGCCACTGCGTCCATACCATTTTATAGGAATTCTCTCCCGCATTGAACTTGCACCATGCGTGAACGACCTTGTATTTCCTGTCTCTTTCGTAATATGAATAGCTTTTGCTGTTATCGTCAACGACCCTGCCCTTGCCGTCCCTGTAAAGGTCGAACACATAGTCCAGCCCCTTGTCAAAGTCGGACGCTCTTTCCAGAGCCTTCTGTGAAAAACAGCTTTTAAGCAGCTCCCTGTCGTTCTCCGCAAGAGCCTTCATGGCTTTTTTCTCGAAGTCCTTGAAGGAGTTCTGCTCTTTTTTTATCCTGTCTCCCAGCTTGTCCAGCGCAGAGCAGGAAGCTGCCGCCAGCATAACCGCCGACAGACATAACATAAGTAGTTTCTTCATTTATCCCTTTACCATTTAAGTGTTGCTGTAAGATGACCGTTGCTGTCATCGAATGTCCATGTACCGCCCTGTGCCGAGGGATCGCTTCCCACGCTCTGTTCAAGGGCATAGAACATCTCGCGGCCGTTCTCCATGGTGTTGAAGTCGATTATCGTTGTAGAGTCAAGATGATCTGCATTGATGTTCTGATGACTGGGATCGAAGCCGTTCACCCACCACTGTGCGCCGTTGTTCCAGCGTGCTTCATCCCCGTAGGGAGAGTAGTCAAATAGCTGCTCACCGTTATAATTGAGTATCAGCTCCATATCGCAGGCGTATTCCGTAGCCGTAGTGTAGTGGAAGCCGTCGCCCGTGGACTGATAGATGCCGGTTTCCGCACCTGCGCCCAGGTTCATGTAGTCACCCTTCCATGCCCAGACTATAAAGGTCTGGCCGTCAACGGTGAATTCCTGCTTGTACACACCGATGGTATTTCCTGTAGCTCCTACGCCGCGTCTGAAAACGTTATCGTAGCCGTCGTTGTAACCGATAGGTCCCCAGCTCTGCCAGGAATCCTGTTTTATATGGTATATACCTGTGTCGGGATCGTACTCTGCGCCGATGAGTCCCGCAACGAAATCGGAACCGGGAAGATGATGCTTCATCCATATCTTTCCCACCTCGATAAAGGGACCGAACAGCGTTACGAAACCTTCGACGATATTGCCGAACCACTCCGTATTTATGATCTCGCCCATCTCGCTTATGAACTTGCAGGCAAAATCGTTTATATAGTCTCCCAGAGGAGAGTTCATTATGAGCGTTCCCAGAGGAGCGATCACGTTGTCAAAGAGAAGCGATCCACCCTCCTTCAGGAGCAGCAGCACTCCGGGGAGCCATGGAGCCGCCGATACGATCAGCGTGCCGAGCACGGCCAGTCCGCCAAGCAGCGCCACACAGCCTGCAAGCACGAACAGTTCATTGTCCTTGCACCACTGTGAAAAGCTCAGGCAGGCATTCTTTACTATCTCCCAGGAACCTGAAAGGAACTTGCCCACATCGTTGAAGAACTCGCCCACACCGTCCCAGAAGGAATCCTCCTGGGGTCTGAGATAATCATAGGTATCATAAAAGTCCTCCTCCGCGGTGGCTATAGCCTCTGCGGCAGCCGAATCTATTTTTGTGGTATCTTCTATGAAGTCCTCCAGATCAGCCTGGATGGTATCAAGGGCAGCGGCCTTATCGGTCTGTGTGTCGGAGGACGATCTCAGAGAGCTTATAACGTCCTCAAGGTCGCATACATCGCTGTCTATAGAGCGTGCCAGCTGTCTGACCTCATCAAGATCCCCGCCGTAAAAGCCCACGGAGCGCTTCAGCATAAGGATCAGCGAGGGCATCTGGTTCAGCTTGCTCGCATACAATGTTATAGTGGACATACAGTGCCTCCCTCAAAAGAATAGGGCTTAGTCATCCTCGTTCATCTTGCGTCTGTAGTATTCCATATCCATGGAAGCATTGTACTTGGTGCTGCGCCATGAGTCCGCATTGGATCTGGCGATGCGTATAGCCTGTTCGGTATCGGCTATACGGTTCTCGGTATCCCTGATAGCAGCCTCAAGCTCGGCTATGCGTGTCTCCACCATAGTCTTTTTGGCCTTGAAGTCGTCCATAGCACCTGTGAGAGTGCTCCTTGTAGCCGCCATCTCATCGCTGAAGACGGCGTTGAGATCCACATCAGGCGTATCGGAGGCGTCCGCCATGCCGCCGAAATTCGTCGAAGCCTCGTCCGTATCGTTCACAACGGTAGTGAGACTGCTGTTAAGGCTGTCCTCACGATTTATGATGTTTATAAGATCGTTGAGAGCCGTTCTGTTCCTTGCAAGCTCAGCGTTGAGGCTGTTGAGCTCTGCCAGGAGCTGATTCTTCTGCTGTGTAAGCTCGTTTGCGCGGTTCTCACATTCGTTGATACCCGAACAAGCGTCATAATAGCGATTTCGTGCCTGATTGTAGTAGTATTCGTAATCCATGCGCATACCTCCTGTTAAAGCCGATGTATTCCGAAGCCGGAGCTCCGCGGTCACACAGCGTCCGCAGGAGCTGCCGAAGCAAAAGCTATGGCCGCGGGAATTCGCCTATATAAGCGGATCCTGACGATACAGCTCAGAATTTTCGCCGAAATGCCCAATCATTCAAGGGCATACTTTACATATATATGTCTTATTTTACCATATTTTTCTTCTCCAGTCAAGTAAATAAATAAAAATTGCTGACTGTTTTTTGCGATTTTAAAAAAACTCCCGTTTATTTGGTACAATATATTAAGCAAATCACATTCCATTGCAGCGCAGTCCGCTTATCGCACTATGCTCCACGCTTCGGCAATTCAGAAAATGTTCACAAAAATTTTCGACATTGTATTGACATAATATGATATATGTGGTAAAATGAACTTGAAAATATCCGCATCATACTTCATCAGAAATGGAGATGACAGCTATGTACATACATCATGCAGTGACATTATTCATTTAATATATGGCTTACTGTGTCTTGTATCAGGAAAGGTTCAATTAAGCGCAGTATTCACAGACGTGTGAACTGCGCTTTTTATTTTTTTCTGCGCGAGCGGCAGCGATATGCCTTAAAAGCCGCAGTATCGCAGCAATCATTTTTAAAGGGGGTCGAGATCATGAAAAAACGAATCACAAGTCTGCTGATGTCACTGGTATTCTGCCTGACCATGCTTCCCGCTGTCTCAGCCGGCACCGCGGCTGCGGAGAGTCCTAAGGGAAGATTCATCATGGACGCCGGAGTACGCACCGACGGAACTATCTCCGTTCTTCTCATCAAGGGCGGTGAGAGCAGCGGCAGCTCCGTTAACGGCGGCGAGCTGTATTACGGCGTGTATAACCCGACGAACGGCAGCTGGACGGAACAGCCCGTCGGCAAGGAAGCGCCTGCCGCGTCCGACGCTTCACTGGCTATGGTCAACAACACAGCCCACATCGCATACGTCAATGCCGACGGCGATATCGCCTATACCCACTCCGCAAAGAGCGGCTGGTCAGACGCAGTCATCATAACCTCAAAAGACTGCAACGACGCGGAAGGCGTGCTCTCCAGGCCCGATATCGGCATAGACAGCAAGGGCAAAGTCCATATCGCATACATGGATTCACAGGGCGCAGATGACGACTATTACCGCGACGCCGACCTTATGTATGCGACCAACGAGTCTGGCAAGTTTGTAAGCAACGTCGTTGTCAGCGGCACAGGCTGGTTCTCATCGCCCGACGGTGAAAGATCCTACGCCTCAACGCCTAAGCTCACCATTAACGATAACGGCTATAATATAGCCTACTGGCTGTATTCATGGTACAAGTGGATGGGCGGCTCGGACAAGTGCTACGAGACAGGCTATTCATGTGCAAAGGGAGGCGCCTCCTACAGCGAGGATTACCATTCTGTAAGCTTATATGAATACTGCGGCATCGGAAGCGACGCATATGCGCTCATATATACCAACGGCAAGTTCAAACTCATAAAGACTGCCACTGCTGATGATAAATATATCGCTGAGCTGGTGGAAAACAGCGAAGGCGAGTTCGGCAATTTCGCAGCAGACCTCACCACAGACAGTGACAATAAGCTGTATTACGCCGCTGTCAGCGGCAACTCACTGCTGCTTTATCAGGACGGCAGCTTCGTTACCGACCTGACCACGGAGACTCCTGTTCTCGGCAGCCATAAAAGGATAGCAACAGTTGTTGCACAGGGCGTTCAGTACGTTCTCTACACAGGTGATACAGAAGCCGATCAGCTGGTTATATCAAAGGCCTACAAGAAGGGCGTAAGCGAATTCGTTGTACCTGCGGATACCGACAAGGAAGAGCTGACAGACAAGATATCAGCAGTTCAGGAGCTCTTTGACGGCGGCGCTGTCTCTCAGTATACCGACGAGAGCGTTGCAGCTCTGAAGGCAGCTCTCGAAAAGGCCGTTGAGGTCATGGAGTCCGCTGCCTCCACACAGAAGGAGATAGATGAGGCCTGTGCTGCACTGGCTTCTGCCCAGGAGCAGCTGGTCGTAACTACTACAACAACTACCACAACTACCACTACGACCACAACTACCACCACTACCACAACAACTACCACTACGACCACAACTACCACCACTACCACAACAACTACCACCACAACTACGACCACTACCACGACCACGACAACTACCACAACAACAACAACTACTACCACCACCGCACCTATAAAGGTGGCCTTCAATGCCGGCGGAGGCACTGTTTCTCCCGGAAGCAAGGAGGTCAGGGAAGGCGAAAAATACGGAGAGCTGCCCACGCCTATCCGTGATAACTATGAGTTTGAAGGCTGGGCTATCGGCGAGGGCGTAAAGCGTGAAATGAATATCGTGGACTATTACGATACGCCTATTGTACGTCTGTCCCCTGCCGAGAACGAAACAGGCTGGGACGGCGAAACCCCTACAAAGTTCAAGATGGGCAGTATTGTTGTATTCGACGTTGCGCTTAACGACGCAGTTCCAACCGGATTGGACATTAACGACAGAACAGTCAGCGAATCCGCATACACCATCGAGGACAACCGAATATACGGACAGATAACCATAGACGACAGCTGTTACAGATCATGTTTCTGCTTCATTGATATACACAGCGATAAGCTCTGTGAGGACTACACTGTAAACAGCTTCTATGTGAGCCCGACGGATCAGTATATCATAACCGCCGACAGCACGGTGCAGCTTGCCGAGGATCATGAACTCTGTGCGATATGGAAGAAGATCAGGGCGGACGTTCCCGGAGATGTTACGGGAGACGGTATAATAGACGCGGTGGACGCTTCCTCCGTACTCGCCTACTACGCCCGCACAGCAACAAATCAGGAGGGCGGATACACCGAGGAGCAGCTGCTGGCTGCCGATATAAACCACGACGGCGAGATAAACGCAGTTGACGCTTCAAATATCCTTGCGTACTATGCTTATACCGCAGTTACTGACAAAAACGTCATGTCCCTTGAGGAATTCATGAAGAGCAGAAAATAATGCGATGCCCCTGTGCATTGACTGCACAGGGGCATTTTTTGTCTATGCAGTTATAAACGCAGTATTTATGGAGGTTTTCCGCTTATCCACAGCCCTTTTTGTAGCTTTTTCCGTATTTGCAAATTGTAATCGGTTTGTAATTGACAAAATGAGGGAAAAAGTGCTATACTAAACACTATATCTTAAAGCAGTATCGGCGAAATACCGCGATACCCGGGATATTATGACAAGGAATTCACAGAGACGGCCGTATCGGATCGGCGGATATTTAAGGAAAGAGAGGAAAAGAGAAGATGTCAGCAATAATAGAGATAAAAGACCTTACAAAGGAATTCAAGGTACTCAACCGACGCGAAGGACTCAAAGGCAGCATAAAGGATCTGTTTTCGAGAAACTACAAGACCGTCCGCGCTGTGGACAATATCAGCATGACCATACAGCAGGGCGAGATAGTCGGATATCTGGGCCCAAACGGCGCAGGAAAATCCACCACTATAAAAATGATGACCGGCGTTCTCGAACCTACCTCCGGAGAGATCCGTACAAACGGCATAGTCCCCTACGCCAACCGCGCAAGGAACGCTCAGGAGATAGGCGTTGTATTCGGTCAGCGTTCCCAGCTCTGGTGGGCTCTGCCCCTTGTGGAGTCCTTCAAGATACTGAAGGATATTTATCAGATACCCGATGAAAAATACAACAGTATGCTGGAGCTTTACGGCTCGCTGGTAGATCTGGAGCCCCTGCTCCACAAGCCTGTCCGCCAGATGTCACTTGGACAGCGCACTCTCAGCGATATACTGGCCGCATTTCTCCACGACCCGAAGATAGTTTTCCTGGACGAGCCTACCATAGGTCTTGACGTTTCAATGAAGTCAAAGATAAGGAAGCTCATACAGGCTCTCAATAAAGAAAAGAATACCACGGTAATACTGACCACCCACGATATGGGCGACGTTGACGCGCTGTGCAGAAGGATAGTAATAATCGACAAGGGCAAGATGCTCTATGATAACGATATCGAGCACCTGAAAAGCTTCTTCGGCTCATACCGTACACTGAAGATACGTCCCGACGGCGAGCTTTCGGCTCAGGCAGAGCTCATAGGAAAGGAGCTTCCAAATTTCTCCGTAACCGCTGACGACGAGTGGATAGCTATACTGGTGGACGAGGACAAGTCAAAGGTCATAGACGTTCTCGGACAGCTCCAGAAGTCCCACAAGATAAAGGATATGCAGCTGGAGGAGATATCCACCGAGGAAGTAATCAAGAAGATATACGAGGAGGGTGTTTCATGAAGCTGAAAAAACACATCACCCTCACAAAAGCAGGAATAATGGAATCATTGCAGTTCAGGCTGGGCACCTTTGTCATGGCTCTGGGAAATATACTCTACCTCATAGTGGTATATTATCTGTGGAAGGCCATTTACGCCTCGGCAGGAACGGATTCCGTCAACGGGATGACCTTCTCCGATACGCTCATTTATCTTGTGCTGGCAACGGCGCTGTTCAATTTTATGGAGATGTACACGGTGTGGGAGATGGGACGCAGCATACAGTCGGGAAAGATAGTTCTTGAACTGCTCAAGCCCATGGAATACAGATCATACCTGTTCTGGTCTAATTCGGGTGCTTTCGTGACCAATTTTGTATTCACCTTCCTGCCCACATTCATCGCCGTGGCTCTGGTAACTCACGGAGCAATACATATGGGGCTGAACCTGCTGTTCTTCCTCATCTCCGTTATCATAGCCATATCCATCAATTACAGCATAAACTTCATAGTGGGCACCATATGCGTCTATACCGAGTCCATATGGGGCATAAACATAATGAAGCAGGTGATAGTCCTGCTGCTCTCGGGAGCTACGATACCCCTGGCATTCTTCCCCGAGACATTCAGGAAGATAACCTATTACCTGCCTTTCCAGTCAATATACAACGCACCGCTGTCGATACTCCTGAACGCTCACCCCGAGCCAAAGGAGCTGCTCGTCACCATAGGCACACAGCTCATATGGGCAGCAGTTCTGATGATACTCAGCAAGCTGTTCTGGAAGGTGTCGCTGCGGCAGATCACGGTGAACGGAGGCTGATGACATGAAAAAGAAAGGACTTGGCTTCTATCTCAGGATATACTTCAAGATACTGGCTCAGGATATAAAGAGCAAGATGAGCTACCGTGCGGACTTCATAATCTCCACCATCGGCATGATATTCACCAATATAGCAGGCTTTGTGAGCTTCTGGATAATGTTCAGGAGCTTCCCGTCAATAAACGGCTGGGGCTATTACGAGATGCTGTTCCTTTACGGCTTCTCGCTGGTAGCCATAACTCCCGTGCAGTGTCTTTTCGACAACAACTGGAGCCTGAGAATAGCTGTCTATACGGGAGACTTCATAAAATACTGCTTCAGACCAATAAATATATTCTTCTACTATCAGTCGGAGGTATTCGACATCAAGGGTCTGGGACAGCTGGCATTCGGTATCGGTACGCTGATATACTCATGGAACAAGATAGGTCTCGGCTTTACACCGCTGATACTGCTGAAAATGATCGTTTTCCTCATCACCGCGTCACTGGTGATGATAGCCATGCAGAATGCTGCGGCAGCCACCTGCTTCTGGATAATGAATTCATTCTACGTTCTGGATCTGGTAACACGCTTCAAGGACTACGCAAAGTATCCCGTGACCATATTCAGCCCTGTATTCAGGTTCATATTCACCTTCCTGATGCCCATAGCGTTTATAGCGTACTATCCCAGTCTTGTCATACTGAGGCCCGATGAGGTGCCTCTGCTGTCGTGGCTGTCTCCCCTTATCGGAGTGGTCTTCTTCTGGCTGAGCTATAAATTCTGGATGCGCGGAGCCCTGAAATACAACGGTACAGGCTCGTAAGAGTTCCCACGCAAAAGCATACAAAACAGCCCCTGAGCGGTGTTATTACCGCTCAGGGGCATTTTTATAATGTTATGAAGTCCGCGGACATTCATGAAAGTGAACCCACTACCACCTGCCGCTGTTTTCCGTCATCGGTACAGGTAACAACAGTGATCCTGTTATCACCGAAATCATCGAGTATCCATGTCTCGTTCGGCTCTACGATAAAGGTCTCCTTCACGGTATA
This sequence comes from uncultured Ruminococcus sp., assembly GCF_947301925.1. Lineage (GTDB taxonomy): Bacteria > Bacillota > Clostridia > Oscillospirales > Ruminococcaceae > Ruminococcus. The sequence continues at coordinate 35,933 of NZ_CAMYUE010000003.1, read as the reverse complement.
GACGTAGGCGTTTTTCTCCTTATCATAAAGAGTGATCTTCATTCCCGCCCTGATCTTTTTCAGGTTGTTGAAGTACTCCTTGTATATGGTGCTGCTGTGGCCTGCTATACAGTAATTGCCTTTTCCGAAATCCCCGGTTCCCGTGAAATGCCCCACTGCCCTGGAAATGGTCTTATTGTCCGTTCCCTCCAGAATGGGAGCCTTGATATCCAGATCGGCTATTTCAATCACGGGGTTTTCGCGCATGAGCTTCTGCTTCTGAAGCTCGCGGTATACCTTCCTGACGCCGAAAAAGCCCAGGACACTTACACCGGCGAGCACTGCAATAAGTCCTGTTATGAACAGGAACCACTGCCTTTTGGTTTTCTTTTGTCTTATTTCAGCATTAATTCTATTATTCATGTTCTTTTCCGCGGATAATTACCGGCTTTCTCTGACCAAAGGCGGCTGAGCACCGTTTTTACCGACCCCGGCCTGCCGCATTACGCCTTTGCTTTTACTTTCTCACTATACGGGCCATGCCGCCGTTTCCTACATAATAGACGTCTAACGAGTTCTGACCGCAGTAGCAGCCGATAAAGAACTCACTGCCCTCATAGAAAGCGAAATAGGGTACCTTATCGCCGTTTGAGTATTCCTCGTACTTGAGCTCCACCGTGCCTGAGTGAGTATTTCCGTCAGGATCGGTATATGTGTATGTACTGTCGTCCTTGACGGTTATGGTGCCGTTATCATTTGCGCTTACGTCAACGGTAAAGTTGCCTGCTGCCACCTGATAGGTCCACTGACCCACAAGATTCCTGATATCCGCATTATATGCCATAGGATCATAATCCTCTATCTTCTTGACAAAGTCAGCGCTTACATAACCTGTCTTACCGTTATAGCTTGTGACATACCAGCCGTTTGTGCTGCATGAGTATACATCTATCTGTGTTCCGTTGGGAATTGAGGCGATCACGTTTCCGTTTGTATCGGGCTTGTCTCTCATGTTGAGATCATCAGACTTAGTTGCCACCGAGCCGCCGAACAGATAAGTTTCCTGACTGATAACAGGAGCGCTTGCGCCTGCCCCCCCGGCAGCTGTTTCAGTCTTTTCGGCTGCCTTTGTCTCAGCTTCTGTGACAGTTGTTGCTGCGGCTTCCTTCTTCTCTGCCGTTGTAGTTGCCGCTTCCGAAGCAGCTTCTGCCGTAGTCGTAACTGTGACAGCTGCTGATGGGGTTTCTGACGTACCGTCATTTTCTGTAACTCCGCAGCCTGTCAAAGAGGCGATAATACCTAACATTGCAATAATTATAAGATGCTTTTTCATATTTTTTATCTCCTTTAAAATGTTTCTTTCTGTCAGTCCTTTGCTGTTGTGACCATTATAGCACATCTTCACAGGCAATGCTGCAAAATTACAGAATTGTAATCGTCTTATCAGCCGCGGGTAAACTCAAGGCTGTCAGCAGCGTTTTCTTTACTGTCCTGCCATGTTAGATTGCCGTTATCAAGAATACTGAACACCGCACTTCCGTCGGTATATTTCTGAACAGAGGATTCAGAGCCTACGCCCAGACCGGCATACTCCGTACAAATGCCCATTCCGTCGGATACGAGCTGGTCGCTGTCTGCGTAGTATTTGCAGTAATATGACCAGTTGCAGCCCTCCGACTCAGATGAGCTCCAGTGTATATCAGCGCTGTATGTTCCGTAGCCGATACGGGTTATAACCATGTGGCATCTTCCGCAGTCCCATGCTCCTGCGAATTTCTCGGCAGGTGCGGGCTCGCTGTTATTGTCCTGCGCTTCCTGACTTACATCAGCGGCAGAAACGAAGCTCATTGATATACCGTCAGATGCCGAGCACAGTCTGGTCATATTATCCTCGCCGCGCCTGACACAGAAACGTACCCATTGGTTTTCCTCATCGGGGCAGAAAGAGTACACTATGTCTCCCGAATCCTGAGCCTCTGTCTTTATATTGCCGTATTTGCTTCCGCCGCCGCGGTATGCAAGCTGATATGTTCCGTCGGCGTTTACAGTGAGGGTACGGGAATCCAGTGCGTCCTCCTCATACCAAGTTCCCACGACAGCGCTGACATCATACGCGTCGGGAGCTGCCGTAACACTGACAGAAGCGGCTTCGGTGGTGCTGTTTTCGGCTGTGGTGGTTTCCCTTTCCGCTGATGTACCTTCAGATGCGGAAGCTGACGTGGAAGAAGTCGTATTCGCAGGCGTACTGTTATTCCTGTCCTCCGTTTTTCCGCATGATACCATTGCGGATATCATTATAAGCATTGCAAGACAAGCAGTTGGTTTCTTCATAGTTTTTCTCCTTTGTTATAAATTCTGAGATATGTGTGATCTCTGCTGAAATTATTATATATTATATGCGGAGTCCGTGTTGTGAAATTACAGATCTGTAATCGGAAAATATTCAGAATATGACCCGTCTCAGGACGTACTCGCCCTCCGACGTGGAAGCTATCTCATATGTGCTCATATCGTCCATGTTCAGATGCTTTTTCAGTCGGGAGATATTCACTCTTATGGTATTCTTGCTGTCCTCGACGTCGCAGCCGTAGATGTTCTTGTATATCTCCCGGTAGCTTATGCGGGAGCCCAGCTGCGAGGCAAGCATATACAGTATCTGCAATTCGCGCTGCGGCAGCGGACACTCGCAGCCGTCCAGTGTGGCAGAGCCTGCAAACAGGTCTATGGTAAGCTCAGGCAGCTCTATCCTCGGATGCTGCGGAGCCTGCTTCGCATTACGGCGGAGCTGCACCTCTATACGCGCCTTCAATACGTTAAGGTCGTACGGCTTTGTTATGTAGTCGTCGCCGCCGCTGCGGAACCCCATTACAACGTCATCGTTTTCGTCGCGGGCCGTGAGGAATATTACGGGAGCCTGCGTTTTCTGTCTGAGTATCCTGCAAAAATCCATTCCGTCGCCGTCGGGCAGCATAACGTCAAGGAGCACAAGATCGGGGATACATTCCTCCAGCATGAAGGCGGCAGTCTGTACCGAATCCGCACAATGCACGGTATATCCCTCTTTTTCAAGGAATGTGCTGTTTATTCTCATTATGTCCGAATCGTCTTCCACCAATAAAATATGTGACATAAAAAACCTCCTGATTACACTTTTGTAATTTGGTACACATTCTAATAAAAATATGGTATAATATAATCAGCCTGGAAAGGAGGCGATAATATGAATAAAAGAAAGAAATCAAAGCTTCGCAGCAAACTGTTCGCACTGATACTTGCTTCTATGCTTCTGCTTCTGGTATGTATGGGCACCGTATTCGCTCTTTTCACAAATCAGATACGGAAACAGGAAAAAAGGTCCCTTACGAATTATTCTCATGATATGAAACAAGTATACTATGAGGATCAGAAGCTGGTCTTGTCCAAAGAGACATGGTATTCTGTAAACTGGCTTTCATATCTCGCGGGGAATCATTTCTACGCGGTCACATCGCAGGAAACCTTTGAGCTGCAATGCATGAGTCTGCTGGATACATACTGCACTGTTACCGAAAAAGTAGCTGATTGCTTTCCGGACGACGAAGTGCTTTTTATATATCACGGAGACTATTTCTTCTGCGCCAACGGCTATTCAGAGGAATATGCGGAACAGCTGCTGAACGAGATCTACGGCGACGACCGGCGTCAGAGCGAGATCGGCGGCCATATATTCCCTGACGGTGTCACATGGATGAAAAAGAGCATTAAGGATTACTCATTCCTGAGGACCGACAACGCACTCATATCCATAGGCATAAACACGGTTTATGATATGTCGGATAATTCGCCGGTAAAGCTCTGTATCATCAAAACAGACAACAATAACGAATCCATAGACAACTTTTCCAGAGAGTTTATAGATGAGTATGAAGATACTGCCAATACTGCCAATGTACGTGCCCTGCGCCGTGCCTTTGCGATAATGGCTGCGGTGGTTCTCCTGATGATCCTTGTCTGTCTGATGTACACACGAAAAATATCAGGATATATCGCCGATCCCATTGAGCTTGAACGGCTCCGTGCTCAGCAGGAGAAGGAAGCTCTCGAAGAAGCCAACCGAATGAAAACCGCCTTTCTCTCCGACGCTTCACATGAGCTGAAAACGCCTCTTGCCGCCATGTCCGGCTATGCACAGAATGCGGAGCTCGACCTTGCAAACGGCGGCGATACGTCTCTTGTACAGGAGAATCTGAAGCGCATATCCTCGGAAGCCAATCGCATGGCTCTCATGGTAACACAGATACTTGACGCCACCCGTATAGAGGAAGGGCGTATGGTGCTGGAACCTTCTCCGTGTGATATAGACGGCATTGTCCGCGAAACAGTTGAGACATATTTTGCAGTCCTCAACAAGAACAATAACAGACTTGCCATCCGTATCCCCCTTGAACTGCCGGAAGTTATTGCCGACAGCTCAAGATTGCAGAGAGTTTTCGTAAATCTTATCTCCAACGCTCTCAAGCACACCAAAAACGGCACCATTCTCGTAAAAGCAGAGGAAGAAGACAGCTTCGTCAAGATCACCGTAAAGGACACCGGAAGCGGTATCTCCCCGGAGGATATGCCGCATATCTGGGAGAGATACTACAAGGGCAGGCACTCCGAGACCGGCACGGGACTTGGTCTGTTCATATGCAAATTCATAATCGAGTCCCACGGAGGAAAGATCTGGGCAGAAAGTGAGGTCGGAAAGGGGACTGCCTTTATGTTTACTCTGCCCCTGAAATAATTCACTTTTCTATTATAACATAGTTTTACTCAAAAATCCAGTGTTTTTATTATAAAACAAAATGATAGCTCCAACACAGATGAGCTCCTGCTTTCAGGGACCATATTATATAATTCATCGTAAAACGAACAAAAGAGGCTCTCCGTATGCGGAAAGCCTCTTTTCTTCTGTCAAGTCATTATCCTGCTCATATGAACAGTTGATATCATGAGAACAGAGCTTCATAATATTCAGGCGTTTTATTGGTTTTGTCAGAAGCGTACCATATCTCACATAATAGAGCATCATCTATCTTTCTCACACAAAAGGCTTCATAACTGTTTTCATCTCCGTCATAGTGAGAGATATACCTAAGATACTCCTGACCGCCGATAGTTGTCTTTTTTGCGTCCCCAAAATCTATCTTGGAGCCTTGCTCCTTGGAAAGATTTGCCAGATATTCCCTGTAAACGTCAAGTGCGTCTTCTTCTGTAATTTCTTCCTTATCAGGAAAGAGTGCAGAAGAGAGCATTTTGGTATTATAGAAAGTGATACAAACAGCTTCATTCATGTTTCCGAAATTCGCCTCATATATCGATGATCTCAGAATTGCAAGCTCTGTTTCATCGGTAGTCTCTGCTATCTGTGCTTCCTTCATTTCAGCATTGTATGCTGAGAAATAATTCAGATTACCTGGAACATTAAACTTAATACCTGCATAATCATTTACATATACGCCGTCTTTGAAGAGTCCCTTAGTGTAATTCGTTCCCTCAGTTGCCGGATCATCGGCTACTACAGTCGGCGGATCAAGAATTGTCTCTGGCTCTGCTTTAGCCTTGAAATCGCCGCCGTAGTTGAGACCGTAGCCTCTTTCGAGCCAGCACTTGTCTGTGCCTATCTGGTCTGTCGAGCTGTACCACGGCGAGGGCAGTTTGCCTGTGAAGTCAGCGCAGCCGCAGAGAACATCGGATATGCCCTTGCCCTCAGAACCGGGAAGATAGCACATGACCACGCTGTCCCAGTCGTCGTATATTCTCGGATTTATGAGAACATTTCTGCCTGCGATTATACAGGTAACAACGGGCTTGCCCAGTTCCTTGGCTTCCTGTCGTGCCTGCCTGTTGCCGTCAAGTCCCAGTGCACCGAAAAGGCTCATATCCTCGGTGTCGCCGTTCCACTCGGCGTAGGTCTTCTCGCCTAAGCAAAGCAGCACAACATCGGCTTTATCTGCTTCTTCCTCAGCTGTTATGACTTCTATGCCGTAGTCCTTTGCGTATCTCTCAAACGCCTCCTGTATAGTTGTAACTCCCGGAACGTCCTTTGAGTTTGCGCCGTTCCAGTCCATGGTCCAGCCGCCGCACTGTGCCTGACAGCTGTTTGCCGCAGGACCTGTTATATAGACCTTTGTACCTTCTTTCAGCGGGAGCACGTTATTGTCGTTTTTGATGAGCACAAGGCTCTCCTCAACAAGCTTTTCGGCTACCTTACGGTATTCGAGAGAGCCGGTTTCCGTCTGCTTTGTTTCGAGGTTCCCGCAGAGCGGATCGTCGAAAATGCCTGCTTCCTTCTTGACCCTGATTATTCGCGTAACAGCGTCGTTGACACGTTCTTCGCTTATATCGCCGCTGCCCACAGCGTCAACGATTATCTGCTTTGCCTCGTCGTATCTGTCGGTCTCCATGAGCATATCAATGCCCGAATTCACGCCGTTGATGACCTGCTCCCTGTATGTGGCGCCCGAGGTATGCTCAATGGAGCCCCAGTCGCTGACGATGAAGCCCTCAAAGCCCATTTCGTCTTTCAGCTTCATGATGTACTCTTTGTTTTCGTGCATCTTCACGCCGTTGAGGGCGGAATGGCTTATCATTATGGTCTGAACGCCTGCGTCTATCTGCGCCTGATATACCTTGAGAAGCTCCTCTATCTCCCCGTCTGTGAGCTGAGCGTCGCCGCGGTCGATACGCTTGAGGGGAGTTCCCTCCTCGCCTGTGCCGTATACAACATTGCCGTCGCCGAAGAAATGCTTTGCGCAGGCAACAAGTCCGCCGTCCTGAAGTCCCTTTGTATAGGCCGTGCTGAGCTTTGTTATGGTTTCAAGATCTGAGCCGTAGGACTCATATGTACGTCCCCAGCGCGGGTCAACGGACTGAGCCACGCAGGGCGAGAAGTTCCACAGCATATGGCATAGTTTTGCCTCGTCAGCCGTTATAAGTCCCACCTGATAGGCAAGCTCCTCGTCGTTTGCGGCTCCCTGTCCGATATTGTGGGGGAAGTATACTGCGTCCCTGCAATAATTGACGCCGTGAACGTCGTCCTGACCGTAGATATACGGGATACCGGCCTCCGATTCAATCGCTGCATTCTGGAAGCTGTCAACGGTCTCGCACCATTCGTCGGAACCAATGCAGCCAACTGTAGAAAGGATACTGCCGTAGTCGTTGGCTTTCATGTCCTCCGCAGTGATATTGTAGACTGCAGGCTGAACCATCTGAGCAGCCTTTTGTTCGGGAGTAAGCGTTGCAACTATCTCCTCGGGAGTCATAGAAGCATAGGTCTTATACTTTGCTCCGTCGAACTCCACCTCTGTCTTTGTCGCAGCTTCAGTTGCAGATGTGGTTGCAGTTGTGGTTTCAGAAGCTGTCTCGATTTGAGATACGGATGATTTGTTGTTTTTCTGCGAGCATGATACTGGCGAAGCCAGTAATGCCAGCGGAAGTAATAATGCGATGGCTTTTTTCATGTCTGCTCCTTTCGGTACATTTGAAATTATATCTGATATTGCAAGTATTTTATCCATCAATCAGTGTAAATATTATATCACAACCGGCAAACAAATGCAAGAAAATGCGTACAGACGTTATATGCTGTCATAACAAATTCAGAACCGCCTGAACAGGCGGTTCTGAATTGTAATTTACTTCTTCATATATTCTTCCATTGTCATAGCTTCTCCCTCAGCTGTTGTTGCAACATATGCGTAGTAAGCAAGTATATTTGAAGCGTCAACAGCGTTTATATCACCGTCATGGTTTACATCTGCTGCTGTCTTCTGATCTTCGTCATATCCGCCGTCCTGATTGGTTGAGGTCATTGCATAATAAGCAAGTACTGATGAAGCATCTACTGCATTTATTTCTCCGTCCCTGTTAACATCTCCCATTACCACATCAGGCTCTGTATCAACAATAAGCGAGTCTTTGACCTTGCCTATTTTATTGTCTGAAGCTTCGGAAGGGATACCGCTGTAACTCAGCAGTCCGCTTGCAATATGAAGTTCGGCTCCCGATATATCTTCTCTGTCAGAAATGAGTGTTATCACATCAGAGAAGCCGGTATCATTGTTTTCCGACTTTGAGAATCTTATCTTGCTCGGAATGACATCACCATTGCTGTCGGTAAGATAAACATTCTCTTCCACAGCAGTGCTGTCGGTTATGAACTGTGACATCTTGATCTGAACACCGTTAGCATAAGCGTCTATGTTTTCTATCCTGGCAGCTTCCTTACTCTTGAGAGGAATGTTGACGTCGGTCTGAACAGGCAGAACGGGAAGCCACTCGGTAGTATAGGTCTCATAGCCCTCGGCTTCTATCCTTACCTGCCATAATCCCTCGGGAACGTCCCACATGAACCAGCCTGCGGAGTCGGTTATCTGCGGATTGATCTGATCGTAATCCTCAGCGTTCCATTTGACAGCCTTGCCGCTGCCGTCATCATAGTAAATAGTGGCGGTAGCTCCCTCGACCCGGTTATCGGGAACAGCCGCGTAAACATAGCCGCTGGGATCTATGCCGACCTTCATTCCGCCCTTACCGGAAGCAAATACTCTTTTTTTGAGATTGTCCTCCTGCTTGTCCAGCAACTTGTTCAGCAGCCAGCTTCCGAATGTGATAACTCCGCCTATTGCGATTCCCACTGCACACGGTATAGCAGATGCAAAGGTAACAGCTGCGCCCAGTGTGACCGCACCTACTGCGATAATGACGCGTGAATAATATATTCCCTTTGCCTGAGCCTTTAATTCCATGCTGTGTGCGCGTACATCGGGATTCTTGGAAAAATCTATCTGTTCGAGAGTATTTGAATAACCCTGATAGCTTCCGTAGAGGTCTATACCGTTCTGGACCGCGCTCATAACGACAGTAGCGCCCTGAGCAGCAGTCTTTACGCCGCCCTTCAGAAGGTCCGTAGCGAGCGAAACGTCCACACCTGCAAGAGAGTCCTTCTGAAGATCCTTTGTCTCATTGAAGAATTCCTTTACATACGAGGTCTCGCCATTGTCCTGATTCTTGTCGATCGTTACAATTCCTGTGGGCGTGCCTGCATCGCTGCTCTTGAGGAAGCTGTAAGCGGAGCTTCCGTCGGACATGGCCATCTTCTCGGTAACTTCACGGACTTCGCTCTCCTCGGTCAGATACCTTGTATAATAAACGTGGGTATCGCCGTTTTCGTCCGTTACGGTCACGCCCGATTCTGTAAAGCCGTACTCCTCAGGATCGGCAGCCGCCTTTTCAGCCGTAAGTTCACTGCCATCGATAAAGATGGAATCGGACAGATCCTGAATAATGTTGATATTCAACTCGCTTGGCGGTTCCTCATAAGGTCCGGTATCGGGGATAACTCCCGGAGGAATGGGCATTTTGATCCTGACAGCTGTTCTGGTGGAGGTATTCTCACTGACATCTATCTTTGAATTGTCAACGAGTATCTTTACAGGGTCAACGTTCTCCGGAGTGACATTGAGCAGATCCTTTCCCTTGAAATCAAGGCTTGACGAGCCGTCGGCATTTTTGCTGAGGACAGCTGTTCCCTTTTCGGTCTTGGGCGTCTGACCTATGTACAGATCGCCGGGAAGCGTTGTGTCAAAAGAACCTCTTCCCTTGTATTTGCCTGTCTCGGCATCCTTATCCAACGGAACGCATGAGAGATCACCGTTTGAATCCGAGAACACATATGCTCTGTCAACATTGTCGTCGTTGTCGAGTTCAACTTCAAAATCAAACGGGTGATAAGGATTGTAAACAACATACGGAGAATATCCGGTGCGGAACATATCCGTCATGTTCCTATGCCATACGTCGCCGTGAGTCTCATGTGAGACCTCAAAGTCAACGAGCACGGGCATATCCTCATCAACGCTTATCTGCACCTTGTCGGATTTATTGCTGCCGCACACAGCCTGTACAGTAATAATACCGTCGACGGGCTCGCACTCTACCTGAGCGCTGTACTTGCCTGTGTATTCGTTTGTATCGACTGTCGTACTCTCCTCATCGTTGACCATGATCGAAACCTTCTCTCCCACGGTGGCATAGCCGTAAACATAGAAGCTCGACTTGCCGTCCTTCACGCTTACCGTGTCGGGAACGTTAATGGTCACGGGCTCGAATATAGTATCTGTTGCGACGATCTGCTTGACGTCCCATTCATAGAAGGGCTCCTTGTGTATCCTTGTGCCGAATTCCGCATTGACCTTTACAGTATTATCCTCGGGATTGCGGATACTGAAACGGAAGATACCCGTTGGCGAGCCGAGATCCACCCTGAACCCGACATCACCTGCTTTAAGGCCGTCGGGAAGGCTCTCGTCAATAACAAGATGCTTCCAGGGCTGTACGGAAACATCAAGCTGCGCCTTTTCAAAGTTATCAATGAATCTCGGATTGACAGAATAATATATAGTATAGTTGGTGATACCGTCCCTGGCATTTGAGGGAGACGACTTCGTGATGAAGAGATCGCCCTTCTTTGCAATGCTGAACCTCTCGTCCCAGAGATTGTTACAGTAGGAAAACGCACTGTTCTCTACTTCGACGTTATCCTGCTTCATCTCCACAGTTTCAAGCTCATAGCAGCGTGCAAAAGCATTTGCCTTTATCCTGGTGACGCTTTCGGGGATAACTGCTTTTTTCAGCACTTCACAGTTGATAAAGAGCTTTTCCGGGATCTCCGTGCGGCCGTCTGCAATGTATACGGTTTCGAGAGCAGGCGCACTTGAAAAAGCATATCCGTCGCCTTTCAGCGTGGAGGGAACTGTAAGCTCCTTAAGACTTTTACAGCCGGAGAATACACTCTGTCCTTCTATGGTAGTGATACCCTCATGCAGATTTATATTAGAGAGGGATTCATCGCCGTCAAAAGCATAACTACGAATAGTAGTAACAGACTTAGGTATAACTATTTCTGTCAGATTCGGATGACCGCTTGCAGTCATTGCATTGATCTCGGTTATGCCTTCTGCAAATTCCAGCTTTTCGATTCCGCTCTGCCAGAAAGCCGAAACCTCTTTATAGTTGCCTTTTGTAGGAAGTTCCATAGGAACGTACAGGTACTTCAGTGATTTCAGATTTCCGAAACTGCGTGCATTGAGCTCTTTCAGATTTGCCGGCAGATTGAGTTTTTCTATACCCGTACAATACTCAAAGGCGTAGGAATCAACTATCTCAACACTGTCAGGTATTTTCGGATCTTTAAGAGCATAACACTCCTCAAAGGCACGTGAGCCTATCTTTACAGGGGCATCAGGCCAGTTTATGTTTTCAAGGTTCACGCAATACTGACAGATATTCGGCGGTATCTCGGTTCTGTCGGGACCGAAGCTTATCTCCTTGATACCGCATCTGCTGAAAAAGCCGTATTTTTCTTCACCGAATGTCCACGTATCAGGAACATAAACTGATGTGAGCTTAGGGTTATTAGTGAATGCCCATGTATCGATGAAATCGAGCGTATCAGGCAGGTCGAGCACTTCAAGATCGGGGTTGTTGGCTATACCGCAGTAGCCTATGCTCCTGACGCTGTCGGGAACGTGTATCTCCTTCAGACCGATTATGGAATCGAAGGCGTTATCACCGATAGCTGTAACGGAGTCCGGGATAACAAGCTCGCCCATATAGTCCGTACAGGAAAAAAGCGACTTCGGCACAGTTTTCATGCCGTCCTCGATTATAACCTTGTTGATCTTGCAGTAAGTGAACGGGCGTTCCGCCTTTTTCAGCGTTGCAGGGATAACGAGGGTATCCAGCGTTTTGTAGTCGTTAAAGCACCAGTTGTTGATCTTTTCGATGTGATCGGGCAGCACTATTTCCGTGACGGTAGAGTTACTTCCGTAGGTGCTGTGACCGAAATAATTTGTATCTATCTCGGTCACGTATTTGCCGTCTATTTTAGACGGCAGTACGATTCTGGTCTCGTCGTACTCGTCCTTGCGTTCAGGATCGCGTCCCTTGAGCGTGATGGTACCCTCATCGTTAACGATGTAGGCAAAACCGTCGTCGGTATAGAGGTAGTTATCCTCCTCAGCATGAATTGGCGGCGGCATTACAATCATTGCCGAAGTAAAAGCAAAGACTGTACTCAGCACCGCAGACATAAAACGTTTGCCGAATGGTCGCTTCATATAAACACTCCCTTCAAATTATATTGCTGTGAACAAACAGAATAATATCATTATTCACAAATTATATTATTGCTGTTGAATATATTGTATCAAATATTTTAAATCATTTCAACCAATTTCATGTTAATTGGGTGTTATTTTTTACAAATTTGAAGAGTGCTTTTTGTGTAACGTTCGTCTTGGTTTTTTGGTCAGAACTATCGCACACGGCTCTGTCCTTAAAGACATACATATGTGACTCAGCTCCAGGCGCAACCAGAATGTATATTCCGAGATGACTATATCACAGATGATGCAATTAGTCAGGATAAAAGAAGAACCGCCCGTAAAAAGGGCGGTTTTAAACTGTATATCCTACTTCTTCATATATTCTCCCAGGCTTTTTTCTTCTCCCTCGGGTGCTGTAGAAGCATACGCATAGTAAGTAAGAATATTTGAAGCATCAACTGCATTGATCATTTTATCCTGATTGACGTCGGCTGAAAGCTTCTGATCATCAGTGTACTCTCCGATCTGATTTGTGGAGATCTGTGCATAATATGCAAGTACCGAAGAAGCATCAACTGCGTCGATCTTTCCGTCAGCGTTTACATCTCCAAGCGTTTCAATTTCTGTAATTTCGGTTTTGCTGCCGGGAGCCGAACCGTAACGGAAAGTTAATCCTCCGTAAACAAGGGGGTTCTGCTCAGTCCACACAGGTATGAGCTGGTACAGTCTTACAATTGAATCCTCATCAGTAACAGACGGATCGGGTTCAACATCTATTGATGCGAGTTTAACGTAAGTTTCCCTGGTATTGCCGTCGGCGTCGGTCTCAGACTTTATATAGAACGCAAAATCATTGTTTTCAGCATTGAATTTATAATACTTTTCCGGCATATTAAGATCTGATGTGATCTTCTCAAAGTCATAATCATAGTAGTTTTTTCTATTCATATCGCTTGATTTTTCACTTTCAAGCAGATCGGTCACGCCTTTGAGCATATAGTCTTTTGGCATAACTGCTACCCATTTCCCCCGTCCGATTTCGAGTTGTGATTTTGCTGATTCTTTGCTTATATATGTCAGCTCATGCTCTGAACAATACTGCTCAAGTTCATTTTCCTCTAAAGCATATAGTTCCTCAAATGTCATTGATCCTGCTGAAGCAGCAGCCGATATTTGTGCTGTAAACGGAAGTATGACTGTTCCGATCGGTATTGCTGTGCACGTCATAGCTGCTATTATTCTTTTACATTTCATGATATGCCTCCTGTTCAACGTTTAATATTTTCTCAATGAAGTTGCACTCTGCTCATCTTCTTTATATTCTTATTGGTATGCTGTTATGAACTCATTCGGAGATCTGTGATACTCAACGGCTGTTTCGAAGACCATGTTGTACAGAGCTTTCTCAACTATAGCACCGGGATCTCCGTCAGAACCTATCCAGTCCTGAAGAATAATCTTATTAAGTATAACAGGCATACGGTCGTGAATATCTTTTACACTGCCTGCTGCATACCTGATAGGTGTCCATGGTGGTGAAAACACCTGTTGACGGATCCATATATCGTGCACGGAGATGTACTTATATTATGCCACTGGGTAAGACGTTTGTCAAGAAGAATGCCGAGGTCTATTTTGACCTCGGCTAAAAAAATGACTATTAATTATTCTTATCAGATATAAACGCTTGAATTCTTTTTCCAATAGACCCATAACTACCTAACCCATAAATAGCTGAATACTTTGGAATATGATCGATTTTTTCCCCATTGATATTAACGTAGCATTTTTTCAGAACATCCCAAAAAGCAATATCCTTATTCAAATCATCAATAGTAACTTCTGAGTATCCGATATTAGTTGCAAATCCCTTTTCCCAAAGTTGGTTGTTGACTACTTCAACATGGATTATTTCCTTTCTTTCGATCATAGTTGGACAATCCATAGTATTAGAAATATAATCATAAATATAAATAAGATTCATTCCATTCATAAACGAATTATGACTTATAACATTAGTATCTATTATTTTGCCAAAACAATAAACATTATCTTTAGGATTTAATGCAAAAATATCACCAGGCTTTAAGCTAACATTCGTTTTTTTTATTAATAATAAGTCTTTAAATTCCATATCATCAGTTCCTTATCGGTTATTCAATACCATGATCCTCTAACCATTTGTTTCCCCAATTAATAGCATCATTGTACCAATCCCTTTTTGAATTAATACTATTAATTTTGTTTTGATATTCGGGGTGCCTTTCAATCATTGCTTGTTCAATCGCTCTTGCCTCTCGTCGTGTTAAATGCGTCTCTGTAATCTCACTCAAATAATCAAATCTGGTACCATGTTGTGATTGTCTCTTAGAAACATTTTTTGTAATACCAACGTATACAGGTTCACCATCTTTTACTCCTATATACACATGGTTTTCTTTTACGCCAATATTTAATGATTCCGGAGTTTCATCAATTATTGGTATTTTAGATGAAGACTTTGGTGAAGATGAAGCTTTATACAATCCAACTCTGCCAATAGTAGTCCAGCTGAGTCTATATATACCTTGCCAAAAATTGCCTTCTCGGAATGATTGTATGGCTAATCCAGCACCTACAAAAAGGCCTGTGTAGCCTAACGATATTGCAAGTTTACCAGTAGCAAAAGAGAACGCAAACCCGGATAAGAAGCCGTTTCTGAAAGCAAGTGCTAACTGATCACGGTCGGTTACGCCTTCTGATAGTTTATCTCCTACGGATATTGTGCCACCAGCTAAACCGCAGGCAACTTTTTTCATAAAGCCCTTGAACACCCTAAGAGCAAAAGAAGAATGTGCAGCCTCTGCTTTATCGATCTCTTCACTTCCTGCCATAGCTGACAATTCTTCGTTCAGATCAGCAGAATACCCACTCGGATCACTATTCATCACAGGGTTCGCATTAGCATAAAGGTACTTATGCAGAGATACAGGATCAAATATGCTTCCCTGATAGGTGTCCATGGTGGTGAAAACACCTGTTGACGGATCCATATATCGAGCGCGGAGATATACTTATATTATGCCACTGAGTAAAACGTTTGTCAAGAAAAAAGCGGACTCGGTAGAGTCCGCTGAAAATACTATTCTTTTTTGCTTTCGTATATCGAATAGAATTCGTCAAACAACTTAAAAAACATATCAATTGCTTCATCACTGTTGTTAGAATGATTAGCGATTGTTTCAAACCAAAATTCAAATGGCGGCGTTTCATCATTAAACTTTTTTCTTACGAAATAAGAAAAATTTTTTTCAAATAATATATCGAAATCGTCCTTTTGGTTTAACGATATCTCCGCACAAAGAAAACCTTTTATAAAAAAGCCAACATCAAAAATCGAATCCAATTCTTTTTTCCCAAAATAGATACCAGGTCTATCTTTGAGTATAAAAATCAATTCAGGGATATTCATTACACGTTCCACTCCTTACATATCTTATGATGATAAATACTCATATTCGAAAAGAATAATATGATTAAACAACACGAATATATAGGTCTCCCCCTAAATCGTTAAACCATACGTCATAATCAAGCCCTCCTGTGGTAAAATTATCATATATAGTGTTGCCTATTTTTACTCCAAAGTGGTAACCGTTGTCTCCAATTAGCGTTCCTAATCTGTCGGAATAAATATTAGATGTACCTATTTCCGGTCTAGGTTCAATTTTGATAACTTCGTAATCTATTCCTTTTTTATCAAGTTGTTTAGTAAATGCGTCTTTAAACTTATCGCATTTCCCTAACTCTTTAAACTTATTAGGAACACTGTCCACAGCCTCTTTGACTTTATTCCAGAAATCCGGATCGTTTGGAGGCAGATTCCCCGACGAGCCACCGCCGCCTGAATTATTTACAGCGTTTTTAACAGGTTCCGAATAATTCTGTGCCTGTAAAATTAGTTCCTGTATTTTTTGATTCACGCGGTATACTGATAATTCGCCATTTGAAATACGAGAAATTAAATCAGCGAATGCTGGATTGTCATCAACAAGTACAGCTATACTTGTTGATGCTGCCATTATAACAGGAAGTGCAGTTCGACAAGTTATGAATGCCTTATAAATATTCATTGCCACTGAATCAGCTACACTAAATGCCTTTTCTAATATGGAATTTCCAGCTTCTCCCGCTTCCAGATCAGGAAGTGTATTATAGCCACTCGAATCGACATTCATCACAGGGTTCGCATTAGCATAAAGGTACTTATGCAGAGATACAGGATCAAATATGCTTCCCTGATAGATATCCATGGTGGTGAAAACACCTGTTGACGGATCCATATATCGGGCACGGAGATAGTAGAGTCCCGTTGCGCTGTCAAGCTGCTCGCCGCATATTTATATTATGCCATGGAACACATTGATTGTCAAGAAAAAAGCGGACTCGTGGGAGTCCGCTGAAAAAATTTATTCAAAAAACATCATACATAATTGCTTCTTTATACATTTCAATATTTGGATTAATCCAGAGTTCTTTTTCATCTGTAATTGTATGAAATCTGTAAATCCATATATTGGTGTTATCTTTAGATAAATAAGCACAAAATTCTCGATTGTATGTTTTTTTCAAACTGCTATTGAATAATTCAAAAAAGGCAAAAGCAACTTCATTTGATAACAAATGGGCATTAAATTCACAATTCAAATTAATTTCATTAAGACTTGCTTCCAATCCGACTTTATCGCCAAATATTTTTTTTATTTTTGTGTCGTCATAAATATTAAACGTAGGCTTATTAATTATAAGATAGGTGTTCAGAATACTAATTCGATCAATTAAACGATTAACTGTATTTTCTATCTCTTTGAATAATTTAGATACATCACTGTTTTGATTAAAATTATTATACAGTTTCTTCATTGGCATATTCATCTTTATCATTATTATACTCCTAACATTTTTATAGCCTTTTCTAATCCACGCTGAAATCCAGGTATCTTATTTAGTTTTTTTAATTGAGATTTAGATAATCCTTCCCATGTGTTATTATCTATATCATAATAATATTTGTTATTGTTTGCATCATGATAATGAATATTTCCAGGACGTTTGCCTGGATTCGGGTTTTCAACATCAATGCGTTCAGTTGGACCGTTTTTCCAAGTTGAAGTACTCGGAGTTTGTGTTCCATTATGCTCATTATTTCCTTTATTATTATTCTTTTTCTTATTCTTCTTATTTTTGTTATTTTTCGGATCAGGCGCAGCAGCGCCTGTACCTGATGTAGCATCTGATGTGATCTCCGCACTTACTTCCTCATTAGCCTCAGCAGAAGTCAAAAGACCACTTGCGATCTGCATGATAAATATATCATCTATTTGGAAGATATACTTCGGTACAAAATAACTATTAGCAACAAATGAACTTCTGAAGTTTTTATACACGTTCATTGCCCATGTACTATTGGAAGCAATTGCTGCCGCAATAAACGTTGCTCCAAGTACTGCCACCTGTGTGCCTGTTAAAGTTGCATATCCGCTCGGATCACTATTCATCACAGGATTTGCATTCGCATACAAATACTTATGTAGGGATACGGGGGCAAATATGCTTCCCTGATAGGTATCCATCGTTGTGAATGTACCCGTTGACGGGTTCATATAGCGAGCACGGAAATATATTTATATTATGCCATGTAACATAATAATTGTCAAGAAAAAAGCGGACTCGTGAGAGCCCGCCTGATATATAATTCTAATTCTGGATAATATAAACAATATTAAAAAGTATCTTTCTGCTGTCAAGCAGTTCAAAAAAATGCTTCATAGTAATAACACCGCAGACATTATTGTATTCTCCGCCTTCTAAACGAGGTAAAAACATTATCCGCTTTTTAGGAGAAAGAGCTTGCAGTTTTTTCATCACTGTTTTAAATGAATGATAATATTCGTCTCTTATTTTGAATACATACATTCCAGAAATCTTATCTGTCCAGAAAGGATAACTTACCTCTGAGTCAGGAATTTCAATATCTATATCTGCAATATTCATAGCGCTGTAGATACGTTTTCCTTTATCAATCTCCAAAAGGCAACACCATGCTCCTCTTTTTTCAGCCATATAGGAAAATGTGTCCTTATAGTCACCTCTTCCATAATAACGAGGATTGACTTCTATCCTTATTTTTTCAATAATCATCGGAGGGATTCTTGTTCCACCCTCCACCAAAATATCCAAATTATAAGACATTTTTTCTCCTTTCAGTATATATTCTTCTTCAATGCCATCCTTTTTTAAACTTATAGTTCACTTAGAAATTCATATATTGTGATTCCAAGTTCTATCATTTCTTGGGTTGTAGTACTTTGTAATGCAATATATCCATTTCTACTAATTAAGATGTCAGGATTTTTAATCTGATTCATAAATTTTACAAACTTTCTGTATGCTTTAATATCATTTTTGAACGCTCCTGAGTCATTTTTTATTTGTTCCGCTCTTTGAATTATTTTACCTTTAATACTTCTATGATATTCACCTTTGTTAAGACCATATTTTGACTCAATTTCATCAGATTTATAATGCTTGTAATTCTTGTCATTCTTTTTCTTCTTATTTTTATTATTATTCGGATCAGGTGAAGCAGCACCAGTACCTGATGTAGCTCCAGATGTGATCTCCGCACTTACTTCCTCATTAGCCTCAGCAGAAGTCAGAAAACCGCTCGCAATATGCATGATAAATATATCATCTATGTGGAAGATATACTTTGGTACAAAATAACTATTAGCAGCAAATGAACTTTTGATGTTTTTATACACGTTCATTGCCCATGTATCATTAACTAATACTGCTGATGCCATGACAGCTATTCCGGCTACCGCTACTTGCTGACCTGTTAATGTTGAATAACCACTCGGATCGACATTCATCACAGGGTTTGCATTAGCATAAAGGTACTTATGCAGCGATACAGGGTCGAATGTACTTCCCTGATAGGTATCCATGGTGGTGAATGTACCCGTGGTCGGATCCATGTATCTCGCACGGAGATAGTAAAGCCCCGTTGCACTGTCAAGCTGCTCGCCGCAGTAGAGATAGCTGTTTTCGGTAACCCCCGTCCTGTCGAGGAGCTCGCCCCATGCGTCGTAATTGTATGTATCGGTTACTGCTCCCGTATCGTCGGAAAGCCCTCTTACCGAACCGTGACCGTCATAGAGATACGTTGAAACTGCGCCTTTTCTCTCCTGCGAGATAAGGTCAGCACCAATGGTATACCAGCACTTCTCATTACCCTCTGCATCAAGCTCCGCGATGACCTGCGTAAGAGCTCCGCTGACATCGTTCAGATAGTATGTACAGTCGTTATCGGAGCGCTTTACTGTTCTGTTTCCCGCATAGTCATACTCGTATTCCTCGACGTAAAGGCTGCTGCCCTTCTGAACTGTTGCACGGATCATCTTGTTCTCTGCATTGTATGCATACAGAACAGACTTTGTATCAGATGTTACTGATAAAAGATTACCCGCGTCGTCATACTGATATGAAGTTCCGTTTTCAGCTATGAGCTGGTTAAGCGCATTGTAAGTATATAAGGTCTCTGCGCTGTTCTTAGTTTTGACGATACGGTTGCTCACATTGTCGTATGCGTATGTGTATTCGGTAACCTCGTCACCGACTGTTATCTTTTCGCCTGTCAGGCGGTAAAGCTTGTCGTAGGTGTATTCAACTGTCCTGTCGGTTTCCTCTGCCTTGAGTCGCTCGCCTGAAGCACCAAGGGTATACTCATATTTTGCCACAAGTCCACCCTGTTTGTCAAGTGCTTTTTCACTGATAAGGCGGTTGAGCTCGTCATAATTATAGGATATTACAATTCTGTTTGCATACTTTACTGCCGACCTGTTTCCGCAGTCATAATAGGTATAGGTGTAGGTATATCCCTTTGCATCAGTCATGCTCTCAAGCTGCGAATGGCTGTTATATGTAAATTCTGTACGATGGTCAAGGGCGTCAATGATAGCAGTGTTCCTGCCTATCCTGTCATACTCATACTTTGTTTCGCTTCCGCTTGCGCTGACTGTGGATATCAGCTCATAATTCTTGTTATAGTTGTATCTCACAACTACGCCGTTGGGATAGGTTTTCGACAGAAGATTGCCCACCTTGTCATACTCCATTTTTACTGTTCTTCCAAGCCTGTCAGTTGCGGTAAGGTTGTTTCCTTCGTTATCATATGTAAATGATACAGAAGTGCTGTCAGCATATACGATCTTTATGAGATTTCCAAGATCATCATACTTATATGATATTTGTCTGCCTTTTTCATCAGTTGTAAGAGCAATCTTTCCCATGCTGTTGTATTCGGCAGATGTAATGCTTCCGTTAGCGTCTATTATCTGTACAAGATTATAAGATCACTTTCCAACGCTAAAGCGGAATATGTGTTCCGTGTGTAACATATCACAGATAATAAGAATAGTCATAATAAAAGGAAACCCACCCGTGATGAAGGGTGGGTTTTAAAATGTATATGTTTTAATTCTTCATATATTCTTCCAGGCTCTTTGCTTCTCCCTCAGTTGTTGTTGCAACATACGCTCCGGTATATTCTTCACCATGTATCCTCTCAAACGCCACATGGTGCCTTTGATCTTTCTGATCTTCCCTGAAAGCAGAACAGGCAGTAATTCCCTTTTATCCGACAGCAGAACTCTCTGTTTTGCATTTTTGTTATATCTTTTTTCTGCGCTCATTGTCAGCTTCTACAGAGCACTTCCAAGCCTTATTGAGTCCTTTTTTGGCTCTTACACTGCTTACAGCACAGCCGACTGCTTCGTAAAGAACCTCCGTACCGCAGCAGTCAGCATGATAGTCAACTGCGCATTCTGCGCTGATACCAATAGAGCCTGCTGTCTCAGCCGCGTCAATATTGGCTCCGAGGAATACGAATTCCCAGCCCTTCTCCTCCTGCACTCTTTCAATGAGCTTCTTCACGTCCTTGTGGCTGTACTTTCTGCTGGCGTTTTCCATTCCGTCCGTTGTAATGACAAACAGCGTCTTTTCGGGAACATCCTCATCACGGGCATATTTATGGATATTTGCAATGTGGTGAACAGCGTCACCTACTGCGTCAAGAAGTGCAGTACAGCCTGAAGGAACATAGTCCCTGTCTGTAAGCTTGGGAACATCTTCCAGCTTCACTCTGTCATGTATCACATTGGAATCGTTGCTGAAGAATACAGTTGAAACAAGCGCGTCGCCCTCTTCTTTTTTCTGCTTTGCGATAAGTGAATTGAAGCCGCCGATAGTATCAGCTGTAAGTCCGCTCATTGAGCCGCTCTCGTCAAGAATGAATACCAGTTCAGTCAAGTTCTTTTTCATAATAATACCTCCGTTTTGATGTTTTCTGCGGAACCGCTTTCACGTTTCCTTTACTGTAATTACAGTATACATCATCACGGAGGTATTCTGGTCGCTTCTGAGGCGACAAATCATGAACCTATAAGACTCTGGTCAAAAGCAAACAGTGCTTCGTTGATCTCATAGATATTATAATTGCTGCGTTCAATAAAATAGCGGATTATCAGATCGAATTTCAGGCTGTCAGAGAGGGCAAAGCCTGCTTTTTTCAGCAGTTCCTCAGTTTCGCCGAGATCGAGCTCAAGTGCTATGGCAAAAGCGACTGCGGTCTGCTTTTTGGGTTTGTAGTTCTTGTCGCTGCGTATCTTGGAGAACAGCTTGCGGTCAATATTAGCTTTTTTATAGGTCTCCACATCTGTCATGCCTTTTTCGTCTATGAGCCTGAGCAGAGCTTCCGAGAAGGATTCGTCATGGGTTTTCAGCATATCTTCAAGGGCGGCGCCGGTCTCACAGCAGATATCTTCTTCGGGCATGATATTTGCAGAGCATTCTTTCATGCTTTCTTTTTTTCTGCCGAATAATCCAATTGGTTTAGCAGCTTCGGCAGTATGGTACATACCAAGAGCTATTTCGCTGTCCCTGTTCCTTCTGTCACGAGCAGCACATTTTTTTGCGTAAGCGTCGCTTATATACTGCCTTATCTCACCGACGATACCAGAGCTTACCTCAAAAGAGTCCTTATCGAATATGACGAGAGTGATATCCATATCATTTCCTTCAAGGAAGCTTCTGAATTCGGAAACAGCCACATCAAGTGCTTTATCCTTCGGATAGCCGTATATCCCCGATGATATAAGCGGAAAAGCTGCGCTATCACAACCTTTTTCCTTTGCAAGCTCAAGGGAGTTCCTGTAGCATGAGCGCAGGAGCTCCTCCTCACAGCGGTCACCGCCGTGCCAAACAGGTCCTACAGTATGTATGATATATTTACAGTCAAGAGCATATCCCTTTGTAAGCTTTGCTTCACCTGTTTTGCAGCCGCCGAGAGTTCTGCATTCCGCAAGAAGCCCGGGGCCTGCTGCATGATGTATAGCACCGTCAACTCCGCCTCCGCCTAACAGCGATGAATTCGCAGCGTTAACGATAGCGTCAGCTTTTACCTTGGTAATATCGTTTCTGATGATTCTGAAAGGCATACAATCGACCTCCCTTTTCCTATGATTTATACAATTATAACATAAATTACGATGATTATCAATATATTGTTGACTTTTAGCAGAGAAGGCAGAGATCACCTAAAAAACGGCGTAAATGATTCCCATGACATAGGCAACTGAAAGAGAGAGTATGCAAAAAGTTACTTTAGCCCGACAGCAGAACTCGCTGTTTTGCATTTTTCTTATTATATCATTTTAAGCTTGGTCAGAAAGTCGGGAAAACTAATTGCAGGAAAAAATGCAGAAAAACAACGAAAAAAACACTTCCGATTTCTCGGAAGTGCCTATTTTATGATGGTGGGAGATGGGATTCGAACCCACGGTCTTCGTGACCACAATCCTGCCAGAATAGAATGGTATAACTTCATTGTTTATCTTAGTTCATATACTTGCCTATATTTAGCCATTTTCAAATAGTAACCATTGCATCGTTTGTATCAAATACATATCTGATTATATTGCAATAACGGAAATATAACGGAAACGATTTTTCCAAACCGAATACCTGTATTTCACCAGTTACACTGAGCTGCCCATACCCTATAATGTCAATTTCGGCCACGAAACTCCGCGGGCTGTTCTTTCCTGCGGAACTATCTCATGTTGACGTCGAAAAGCAGGAGATCACATTGTTATAATACCTGGCTGGCGCACACTGTGCGCCACTATAATCTAAGAGCTAATGTATGAATACTTGAAAAGACACGTTTCGTCATTATTTGCTGTTGACAAATCTTAAAAAACAAGCTATAATATTATTCGGAGCACTACAGCTCCCTACCTCACTCCCTCATGAATATGGGGGCGTAAAGGTTTCGACGGGGGTCTTGAAGTGTGATAAGCGAGCGGAGAATGGCGTGATCTCCATAACCTGCGCCACGTTTAAATATAAACGCAAGAAATAACATTACAGTATCTACAAACGATAGAGTACTGGTAGCTGCTTAAGTCAGCTTCTGTCCACCGGGAGAGTACCGCGGCTCCTGCATGGGCATCGATGAGCGGTGAACGACTGTCGGAAGTGTCCGTGTCCGTCAGTTGTATACGGACTACCTGCGGCTTCAGCCCGTTTATCGGCGGCTGCCACGGGGAATTATAATAGGTAAAATACGCTCGTAGAAAGTTGCATGAACGGACTTTCGGACAGGGGTTCAATTCCCCTCGCCTCCACCAATGTGGTATTAAACAAACTTTATTTCTTCAATGGCGGATTTGCCGTCACTATTTTGCTTTGATACCAAAAGAAAAAGCGGTTGACTTTTACAGTCAGCCGCCTTTTTATTTGTGTGCTATAAACACATTTTTGCAGATAACAAAACAGTACTTGACAAAACAAAACATTTATTGTATTATGTTTCATAAGGCTTCTTATAGCCTAAATATTATGTAAAGGAAGTAATACAAATGAAAAACGTAATCAAAAAAATCTCGGCAATCGCAATCGCATTCACACTCCTTGGAACAGGTACAACTATTGCAAAGAATGTAAATCCAAAATCAGACAATACTCTTACAGCATCTGCCGCTTCTGTATATGGACCTGTTAATTCAATCGTTGTAAACGATGGCGATGCATCATTTTACTCAACAACTAAAAGTTACTATTATACGACGCCATTTCCGAACAGTATAATAGTATATTCAAGCAGTATGAAACCTCTTTATTGTTGTTTATCGGTAAGAAAATTAAGCATTTCATGGCATAATTGAAGGAATAGCTCTCCACTTGGAGAGCTATTTTTTATGTGAATACAGTATGTTTGAAAAAACTCTTATCATATAAAAAAGCGGCTGCACCGAGATGCAACCGCCTGTCTGTATGACAGTAAATATTGCTTGTTGTTGAAACTACTGAATGTCCTAACGCTCCAGATACCGTAACAATATCTACTCCCTGATTTACAAGGAGCGAAGCAAAGGTGTGCCTGAAAGAGTGGATTCCATGGAACGGGATATTATTTCGTTCACAGAATCGCCTAAACCATGAATATGGTATTCCGTTATACATTGCTTCACCGTTCCATTTTACAAACAACCTGTCGTTATCGATCCACTTATCACCACACTGTAAGGCCTGATTATCCTGTTCTTCTTTATAAAGCTTCAGAATTTCCATGATCTGTTCTGGGAACTTCAAAGTCCTCTGAGAACGCTTTGTTTTGGTAGTATCAGTATATGTCCCGATTTGTTTAAGGTAGTTACTTGTACGTCTTATACTGATGATATTGTTCTCGAAATCAACATCTTTCCATTCCAGGCCAAGCATTTCGCCGCGACGGAAACCACTATATATCATCAGTGTGAAAAATACTCTGAGCTGAAGCGGTTCTGTTTCAAGCAATACCAGTATTCTTTGTATATCATTTGATGTGTATATCTGCTTTTCCGTGTCATGTATCTTTGGCAGGATCACCTTCTCACACGGATTTCCGCTGACTACTCCCATTCTTGCACCATATAATAATTAATAAAGTCTTTGCAGATTATGCATATAACGTGAGAAATCCGCACCTTTCAGATTTTTACCTGTTTTAGCATTATAACCGCTTACACACTTTCCTTTGGAATCAAGTTCGAGTACTGTTCCTTCATAAATAGTGAGATTCAATACAAAATTGCCCCCTCCGCTGACAGCATAATCAAGACCTGTACCGGTAGTTAATGCCTCAGCGTAAGAAAAAGAAATTGGTAAAGCAAATCTGCACTTCACTCTGTATGCCTTTGTATTACGCGCAGCACTTGCAGAAAGCGTTGTGTCAGATTTAGGTGAGATCGTTCGGGTAATGGCTGTACCTGTTCCAATGAGTGTGAACGCCATTGCAATTGCAGATATCTTCTTAATAATGTTTTTCATTTTAAAACTTCCTTTCATTTTATAGGATTAATATGGTTTTCAGTTATTAACTAACTGCAATTTTATTATAATCATTGCTAATGCTTTTTCATTATAATTAGAGTGAAGAGAACAAAAACAGGAGTGAATGATAGTTATTAACAGTGTTATTATTAAGAAGAAACCAGATGTATTTGTAACAAATATCAATGATGCTTTTGAGCATTTGATTGAATAGGAACTATAAAGGCCTAAGATGATACAGGAAAAGGGCTTATATCAGACAAAATAGATTATTCTGCCTGATAGCAAAAAGTATTGACTTCCATACGTCACTTATTTGGCACTTACCCCAAAACGCAAAAATCCCACTAAACAACTGCCGCTATATCGCGGAAGCTGCTCAGTGGGCTGCACAAGAGCTATATAATAATCATAGTTCTCATATTTCTTATTGTCTGAAAACCCAAAATCAGGAATAAAACGCCTTTAGCGGTTTGAAGTTCTTAATCATACAAGCAATCATAATACTAACTGCAAGAGCGGTCAAACCGCCAAAATAATAAATAAATCCTATATAATCTCCTCCTAAGAATAGTCCTATGATATAAAAGAGCGGATCCATAAGCATATATATTACACCGGATAATACAGGATCAAAATGTGTTATAAAAGCTGTTGTCGGAGTTTCACGTCCCACCGGCTTAGATAATACCAGACCGCAGGCAGCTACAGCCATAATACCGTATCCCAGCATATGACCTTCATATACAAGATATCCCGATCGGCCAAGAAGGTAGAGCTCAGCTATTGCCATTCCAGCACCCACGATCCAGATAGCTATATATTTCCATGCAGCTGTCTTTAATATAAGTTCTTCTTTTTCACGAAGGAATTTACCAAGCAAGATATAAGGCAATGCTCTTGTTAACCAGTTGCCGGGTATGTATGGATACCCAAGAATGTTAAAATGTATTATTCCTGCAAATTCTCCTGAAAGCAGCATGAAGATAAGGGTAATTATCAGAACTGCTTTATAGTATCGCATAAGGTTTAATTTCTCTGCGACAAAGATAACTATGTATGCACAGATCATGGCTTCTATAAACCATATATTGCTGCCAATATAATACGGCCACAGATCCAGTACAAGGAAATTAAACAAAATACGCGGAGAAACAGAGATCTTAAGGTTATTGATAACACAAACTATTACATTGATCAGAATGTACAAAACAAGCATAAATGCAAAACATAAGAATGATCTTTTGATCTTGCGTTTTGTCTTTTCAATCCTTTTTCCTTTGTCAGCAGGCAGGATAAAATATCCAGAGAGAATATAGAAGCAAGGTATCGCAAAGCCGCTTATCGCGGAGAGTATACCAGTAGGTTCGGGAGAACCGAAATTCCAGAAACACACAAATACCATGAGTATTAATCTAAGATATGCTACTCTGCTATTCCTGTATCCCTGGGAGTAAAACAACTCTAACTGATCTTTTGTTTTTATTTCCCCTTCTAATTCCTGTTCAATTACATCTTCGTTCAAGTATTCCACCAACCTTCATCGGTATTTTTCTTTACTGTGTATTTTTCGGGAGGTGCCATAGGCATACTTAACCGAGCCAATGACGAATCACGTTTTGTTCTCGTTTGTTCCTCAGATATTCGCTCGTTGATAGCCTGTGCTTCTTCCAGTGTAGTCTCACTAATATTTCCGTCACTGATACGGTATATGCGGTCACAGAGCCTCAGCGCAGCCGGCCGATGAGTGGAGAGTATTATAAGTCTGTCAGGGTGACTATCCATTATATTATTCAACACTCTTTCTTCGGTATCGCGATCAAGGGCACTTGTAGCTTCGTCAAGCAGAAGTATGGGAGAATTGCGAAGCAAAGCTCTCGCTATGGAGATACGTTGTGCCTGTCCCTCCGACAGACCTCTTCCTCGTTCACCCAGAACACTGTTGATACCTTCAGGCATCTGCTCAACGAATTCCCAGGCGCATGCAAGCCTCAGCGCATTAGTGACCTCTTCATCAGAAGCATTTTCATTGACCATGCGCATATTTTCTGCGATAGTTCCTGAAACCAGTGTGTTTCCTTGCGGAACATATGCAAAGAAACGTCTCAGATCGGAATTCATAGGAAATTCGTCTCCCGTACCGCTTTTTAGAGTAACATTTCCCTCCTGAGGATCGAGCATTCCGAGCAGCAGGCGTATCAGCGTGGTCTTGCCTCCGCCGGATTCCGCCATTACAGCTATGATCTCTCCGGAGCTTGCATGGAAATAAGATCCGTCATACACATTTTTTCTATCATCATAACCGAAAGTAACATTGCTCATGTTTACCGTTATGCCATTGCCGACCTGTTTTTCAAGCAGATCAGCTTTCTCCGTATCATGCTCCTCACGGGGAATATCCATAAGCTCTCTAATTCTGTGAGCAGATACCGATGAATTCAGCATCCCGGGTATCGTTGCCACAAGCTTATTGAAACGGCCCGAAAGCTCCGACCTCTGCTGTAAGAAGAAGGTCATATCACCATACATTATCTGTCCTGTCCACAGTCTGTACAGACAATACGCAAACGCAGACATTGATACAACACTGGACAAAAGTGTCAGCAGGATATTGGACTTTATCTCAAATCGGTTGTAGTCAAGGTTGTACTCCTTGTATCTCTGTTGCCATTCACGGAGCTTTTTTGAATAATATCCAAAAATACCGAATGACTTTATCATGTCGAAGTTGAAAAATGTCTCAACCTCGAATCCCATCATCTTTGAGTTGAGCTCAAGAACACGCTTGCGATATTCCTTCATACGTCTCATGATGAAACGACTGAGTCCCAGTAATACCGGTGCTGATAGAAAGGCTATCAGTGCCATGACAAAGTCCATTCTCCAAAGCACAATAAATGTAGCAATAAACGTGTATATGTTAATGATCAGATTAGGTATCCAGTTTATGGCGTTTGCAGATATGGTACCGACATCACCGTTAAAACGGTTTAGAAGATCTCCGCTCGGATAGCTGCTGAGTTCCTTCCAACGCGCGTCCATGATGCGGTCGAATATGCCTGCCTGGATATCGTTGTTGACATAAATGGATATACGGGCGTTTATATAGCTATTGATGCTGGACAGTGCCAGAGAAAGCAGCAGCATTCCTACCATAATTAACACCAGCAGCCATAGTTTTTGCTGCTGCTGGCCGACGATAATGTTTATAAGGATACGGCTGACATATGCCGTACCTAACGACATGGTCGAACCAACTATACCGATAAACGTGTAAAATATAACTATCCATCGATATTTCTTTGAATAGCTGAATATCCATTTCCAGTCATCCAGGAATTCCCTTATCGTTCCATCGTGCAGACCGTCCCATAAAGTCTGCACATTGTCATTTCGGAACAGCTTATTGATTCCCGTATAAACTATTTCTTTTTCTTTTTTCTCATTCATATATTATTCCGTATCTGTATTGAGCGTATTATACGCTGTCAATGCCGCTTCGGGAAGCATATTGCATTGCAGACGGTATAAAGGTATACGGCTGCCGAGTTTTACTATCAGTGCAAGCGTCTTTTCCACTCCGCTTTTGTCGTTCGGACGGTAGCTCTGCTGTATGAGCGTCGGGAGCACTTGCGATAGTGTTGTATGCTTTATGCTGTTCTCTGCGCCTCTTTCAAGAAAAACTATGCCGCAGAGCTTCACACCCACATTCTTTTGCCATCCCTCTTTGCCTGCCCAGGGTGTACCGTAAACGGTTACATCTTCTCCGATATGTATAAGCGGCTTGTCACCGTTAACCACATAGCTGCCCTCGATATTGTCGAGCCAAAGCTTGATATGAGTAGTCTTGCCCGTACCTGAAGGCGCAGTGAAGAGCCAGGCTTTATCCTTTACTGCTACGACAGCACCATGCAGTAAAAAGGTATCGCGCTCAAGCATCTGAGTGGCTATCTGGCGGTATACAGCAAGGGTTTCGAGGTATGAATCGGGATAATCAACTGGAATAATGCCCTCCGTTTCGGCCTCTCGAATACTTTTAACCCGCTCAAGCTCAATATCGGCAGGAGCGGGTGAAATACACAATTCGGGCGCACCGTCTGTGAGATAATCCCGGCAAAGCCTGAATACCTCATCATAGATGCTGTTTATAGCTATATTGACGTCAGCAAGACGTATCTTAAATTCCATACTACTTTCTCCCGAGTGAAATAATTTTTTTAGCAGCTGAACGAGCCTTGTTCTTTACACGCAGCACCTTGAAACGCATCTTATACGGAGCGCACCAGAATTTTTCATATACGCCGTACTTTATCCCCTGCAAAGGTATCGGCTTGCTGCCGCGCTGTGCGGAAACAACGATTCCGAGAATATCAGCCAGCGGAACAATATCGGCGCTTGTACAATTGTCTCCCGCAATGATATAATTGCCGTCCTCACGTCTGCCGACGATACGGTGAAGAACATATTGCATACCATTCGGGCCAGGTCTCTTGAAAAGAACGATATCAAGATTCTTAAGCGCTTCAGCAGCACATTTTTTTATGATAATAGCGTCGCTGTCAGCGTGAAAAAGAGGGCGCATACTCACGCCCTTTATTGTTATCGTTATCCTGCCGGCGCGTTCAAGCTCACTTTCGTAAGAGGTTGCCATCATATTTTCAGCAGCCCTTCCGCATTAAGCTGATTGAGGAAATCCGCAAGAAGCTTTCCAATCTCATCAGGTGTGGAATCGTTATATTTTTCACAGAGTGCCTTATGAATTTTTTCAGGAGTTGTGTCCTCCGCCAGCATTTTTATTATTTCAGCCGCCGTTTCATTCAGACGAAGCATACCATGGAATTTCGCGCTGTCCTCACCGACAGCTACAGCGCTTATCTCATCATCAAGTTCCATTACTGCCATTTCAACCGCAAGTTTCATTTTTTCACCTCAAAAAAACTTGCAGCTGTGAGCCGCGCCCACAGCTGCAAGCAGCATGATTAAAAAAATTTGATGTACTTTCTGTACTTTTACTGCTTATGCCAAGCACCGTTCTGAGCTGTATAATTACCATTCCACTCAGTGTATAAACCATCAGCATCATTACCATCTACAATTGTCTTTAAGGTAATATTGTTAGTTCCATCAGTGAAAGTCATTTCCGGATAGAAGAAACTTGTGTTGTCGTTTGTCAATTCTCCTTTAAGCTGATCAATTGTAGCATCCACAGGTACTCCATTCTTAAGATGAAGGTGTGCGTCACCTACAGTTCCTGTACCCAAACCACTCCAAGTACAAATTCTATGACTGCTTGCAACAATTATGTCGTCTTCCTTGAAACGTACTACGTCCATTCTAGGTATTGCCATCCTACCCATAAAAAAACTCCTTCCAAATCTCTAAATAATTTGTAATAATACATGTAGTATAACTAATAATATTAATTACTCTACCATTTTATCATATTAATTATAATAAGTCAAGTGCTTTTTTATCACTTTATGAAAAAACGTAAAAACACCGCAAAATCTAATTCTTTTTTTTGCAATATTACGGAAATAATAATTATATATACCTGTGGTGAAATATAAGCGGTTATATCGATGATATATGCACTACGTATCTGCGACGCTTTAATTATTTCTCTTTAGAATATATGTGCCCCTCTTTTGATATGATCTGTACAAAGAGTGATTTTTTATTGAAAATACGTAAAATAAACGTAGTTTATAGTTAATTGGATGAAATATGTTGCGGCTACTTGACCGCGGTAATCGGATATGATATAATTTAAAAATGAATATTTATAAATGATGGTTTTTATTGATTGCTCTGTCGTTTCATCGAAAAAGAACACTCAGAAGTTTAGTGTGTTGTGATTACCAGATTTTACGACAGCTGAGATTGAAAATATGAAAGGATTCGTACTAAGATGAATAATACTTATTCAATTAAAGATATTATTAAACTTCTGCTGAATCATATCAGGCTAATTGTTTTTTTCTCTATTCTCGGTGCGATAGCTGGATACTGCATATCAAAGTATGCTATTCCGCTGAAATATTCTTCTCATATCACCATGTATGTGCAGAGCTATACCAGTATTTCAGAAAATACAGATAATATCAATAATATCAGCAACTCCAAGCAACTTGTAAATACCTATATCGAAGTGTTAAAGGACGAAGCTGTCATGGAGGCAGTCAGCAATCAGCTTCTCGATCAGTTCGATATAAATACCATTGCAGAGAATTTCAGCATAAATCCTGAGGGGCGTATCTCACCCGCCTCAATCAGAAGTTGTCTGACAATTACTTCTGTATCAGATACGTCTGCTATTAATGTAACAGCAACTGCAAAAAATGCAGAGGTAGCCTCTTATATCTGCAATGCACTTACCAAGGTTGCACCGCAGTATATGGAAGAGGCAGTCGGGGTCGGTTCTATAAATACGATCGGTACCGCAAAAACTAATTATGGTCCTGTTTCACCTAATAAATCAAAAAACACTATGGCCGGCGGAGCAGTTGGATTTATGCTAATTGTTTCCATTATTTTCATAATTGACTTCTTTGACAATACAATCAAGGATCCGGACACTTTGAAGGAAAAATATAAGAAGGCTATTATTGGTGAAATTCAGCAACTAGATGAAAATGGAACAAAAAAGAGGAAACATTCTGAGGAAAGTGAATACTTCAAGTTGACGGATAAGAACGTTCCATTCTGTATAGTAGAAAACTACAAGTCTATCAGAACTAATTTGTCATTTGCATTATCTACAAATGAGAATAAAATTTTTGCTGTATCTTCATCAAAACTTGGCGACGGAAAATCCATTACCTCTGCCAATATTGCCATAGCTATGGCACAGAGTGGCAGCAAGGTACTTCTGATAGATGCAGATATGCGAAAAACGAATCAGCATAAAATATTCAACCTGAAGAATAAAAAAGGTTTGTCCACTGCGATAAGTAAAATGGATCCACTTCATAAGTGTATTCAGAAAAACGTGATGGCAAACCTGGATGTTATGACGGCCGGTCCCATTCCTCCAAACCCTTCTGAACTGCTTGCGTCTGAGCAGATGGCCAGCATTTTAGATGAACTGAGCATCCAGTATAGTGTAATTATCATTGACACTCCGCCTGTCAATATCGTCACCGATGCAATGGAACTTGCAAAGAATGTTTCCGGTATCGTTATGGTTGTACGATATGGTTTTACAACAGATGAAGATTTAAAAACCGCTAGTAAGAGGATTGAGTTAGCCCAGATGAACATGCTTGGCTTTATTTTGAATGGTATCAAACCACAAAAGAATAACAGCTATTATTCTAGGTATAGGTATGGAAGTAAATATTATTACAAAAAAGGTTACGAAAACAGTTATGATCACGGATATTATGGAAAGAAACCAGAAATGAATCTGAAACACACAAGTTAAAAGGTAACCGCCCAATAATACCACCTTTAAATGAAAGATCCCCGAGCTGCGGCTCGGGGATTACTGAGTCAATCCCAAATTCTGTGTAAACGAAAAATAGTGCAATAAAAGAGTATATGATGAGACCGATTGTGAAAGCAGTCGGTCTTATCTGCATATTAGCACATGATTATTTGATTGTCAAGATGAAAATGTTATTCGGATATCCTGTCACCATAGTAGATCACAAGCTGAGCATAGATACGGCTCCAGTCCTGTCGGCGACCGGTCCATTTTTTCGTGATGTCCTTCATGGCCAAATACAGCATTTTGAAAAGGCTGTC
The DNA here is from genome assembly GCF_947301925.1 of uncultured Ruminococcus sp. Taxonomy (GTDB): domain Bacteria; phylum Bacillota; class Clostridia; order Oscillospirales; family Ruminococcaceae; genus Ruminococcus. Next base: position 2,655 of record NZ_CAMYUE010000003.1, on the reverse strand, counting down.
ATCGGTCGGGAATACGGACTTCGCCTTAGTCACTTTCTTCAGCTGACGGTTGAAGCCTTCTATGGTATTGGTCGTATATATCAGCTTTCTGAGCTCCTGTGGGAACTTGAAGTAGGTGCTGAGATTAGGCCAGTTTTCGTACCATGACTTTGATATCTTGGGATATTTGCTGTCCCAGGCTGCTGTAAAGGAGTCAAGAGCGTCCAGAGCAGCTTCCTCGGTAGCGGCAGTATAGACCTTTTTCAAATCAGCCATAAGAGCCTTGATGTCTTTGTAAGAGACATATTTGCTCGAGTTTCTGAGCTGATGAATTATGCAGTTCTGTATATCAGTTTTCGGAAACACAGCCTCTATCGCCTGAGAAAAGCCTGTCAGATTATCTGTGCAGGCGATAAGAATATCCTCAACGCCTCTGTTACGCAGACTATTAAGCACGCCTGCCCAGAACTTAGCACTTTCATTTTCGCCTACCCACATACCGAGAACATCCTTCCTGCCGTCCATATTAACGCCTATCGCTACGTATACAGCCTTCTTGATGATCTGCCCCTCGCTGCGAACATGATAATGGATAGCATCAAGAAAAACAACTGCATATACGCTTTCGAGCGGTCTCTGCTGAATATGTCGCTCCAAAATGAACACTTCGGCCGCGCAGGTTGAACAGTGTCGTCGGCAAGAATGAACACTTTCGTCGCGTGAAGTGAACAGCAACTCAAAATGATTGCGAAAATCATCAATTTCACGATAGAATAGTGTTACACGCAAAAGCGTGAATACTATTGAAGGAGGTCATAGAAATGACCAATTATCGTGAAATTCTGAGGCTCAGCTGTCTCGGACTTAACAAAGCACAGATCGCAGGTGCCTGCGGATGTTCAAGAACTACAGTAATTAAGGTTCTGAACATTGCTGCTGCACAAGGATTGAGCTATCCTCTGCCTGATGGAATGTCAGACAAGCAGCTTGCTGATACCCTCTTTCCTGCAAATGCAGCAAAACCGGAGTACAAGATGCCCGACTATGAGTATGTGGCACATGAAATGCAGAAAAGCGGAGTTACGCTTAATCTTCTCTGGCTTGAATACTGTGAGCAGTGCCGCAATAATGGAGAACTGCCGTATCAGCTTACTCAGTTCAAAAAGTATTATCGTGACTACACTGAAAAAAACAGTGCAACAATGCACCTTGAGCATAAGCCGGGAGAGATAATGCAGGTAGACTGGGCAGGAGATACAGCACACATTATCGATACAGATACAGGCGAACCTATTCCGGTATATGTATTTGTTGCAACTCTTCCTTACAGCGGATATTCCTACGTTGAAGGATTCTTATCTATGGATCAGGAATGCTGGATGACTGCTCATGTAAATGCTTTAAAATATTTCGGCGGAGCTGCCAAGATAATTCAGTACGATAATCTGAAAACAGGCGTGGATAAACACAGCAGAAACGAAGTAAAACTCAACCGTGCATACAGTGAACTTGCTGAGCGTTACAACACAGCGCTACTTCCGTGCAGGGTACGCTCTCCAAAGGATAAAGCAATGGTAGAAGGCACTGTAGGCGTCATATCTACATTTATTCTTGCAGCACTGCGAAACAGACGATTTCTTTCGCTTGCGGAGGTGAATAAAGCCATATCCGAAAAACTTTATGAATTCAATCATAAGCCTTTTCAAAAGCGTGAAGGCAGCCGTGCAATAGCATTTGAAGAAGAACGAGCTTTTCTTATGCCGCTGCCGTCAAGGCCATATGAGCTTGCGGTGTGGAAGATAGCTACTGTTGCTCCGAATTATCATATTTCTATTGATAAGATGAACTATTCCGTTCCTTATGAATATATCAAAAAGAAAGTTGATGTCCGTCTTACAAAAATGACAGTTGAAGTCTTCTATGACGGAAATCGTATATGCTCACACCGCAGACTGTACGGAAGAGCCAATCAGTACAGCACAAATGAAGAGCATATGCCAGCTGATCATCAGAAGTACATTCAATGGAACGGCGACCGCTTTATCAAATGGGCTTCAAAGATAGGAATCAATACCAAAACTGTTGTGTCAGCAATACTTACAGGATACAAGGTCGAACAGCAAGGCTACAAAGCTTGTATGGGACTATTAAAGCTTACTGACAAGTATTCTCCGGACAGGCTTGAAAACGCCTGCAAAAAAGCTCTCAGCTTTACACCACGGCCTTCATACAAGAATATTCAGGTGATACTCTCTTCAGATCAGGACAGGCAGGAAGAAATCGTTGCAGAGAAGACTGAAAATACAGAGCAGTACGGCTTCACAAGAGGCGGTTCCTACTATGGAGGTGTAAAGTAATGCTGACAGAGAACACTATCACCAAGCTTCAGGAAATGCGCCTGAGCACCATGGCGAACGCATTCAGAGAACAACTTTCAGATCCAAATATATCAGAACTATCGTTTGAAGACAGGTTCGGACTTCTTGTGGATAAAGAATGGGCAACCCGTAAAAACAACCATCTCACAAGGCTTATCAAAAAAGCTAATTTTGCAGATACAGGCGCATGCGTAGAGGATATCGCTTATGACAAAGCTCGAAAGCTTGACAAGGCTCAGATAGTGATTATTTCACGTTTAGGAAAACATCAATTCGCAACAAGGAAAACGGTAATCCG
>NZ_CAMYUE010000002.1 GCF_947301925.1 uncultured Ruminococcus sp. | reverse complement strand
AAGACAGAAAAGAGGAGTTGATCATTTGAATGTTGAAAGACGAATATATGACTTAAGTCTGCCGCACAGAGCAGTTACTGTATACTGCTACCTCTGCGACAGGTCGAATAAGAAAGGAGAATGCTTTCCGTCTGCCAAGACAATAGCTCAGGACCTGAGCCTTAGCCGAAGAACAGTATTCAGGGCTCTCCATGAGCTCCTTGAAAAGGGTCTCATAGAGAAGCAGCCGAGACTTCGCAACAACGGAGGTTCAAGCTCAAACCTCTACAGGCTGACGGATGTTTCGAAGGAGGTGGACGATAATGTTTGATTGGATCGGCGATGCCATAGACTGGATCGGTGACGGTATCTCGTCGCTATGGGACAACACGGTCGGCGTTGTTACAAGCGAAGCAGCCCGAGCGATATTCGATGTAATGTTCGACTGGCTTTTTATGCTTGTATATGACGGCATAGCGGACATTTTTAACTTTATCAACGAGTCAACGACAGACCTGTTTCAGCTCGGCTGGATACAGGCATTCCTGACACTGTTCCATAATATCGGTTGGATACTGTTTATCACAGGAATGGTAGTTGCTGTGTTCGATACGGCTATAGCCTATGAAAACGGTCATGCGAATATAAAGGACACTTGTCTTAATGTGCTGAAAGGTTTCTTTGCTTGTAGTCTCCTGACTGTAGTACCGCAGCGGCTGTATTCATTCTGCGTATCTCTGCAGCACACCTTTGCCAATGACCTTGTTGGAGCACTGATACAAAACAGAAGTGCAACTCTTACAAGTGCGGGAATGGAGGCGTTGGAAGCTCTAAGAGCTGACGTATCGCTTTCAAGTCTGTTTTTCATAATACTTTTCGGATACTGCACCATAAAGGTGGTATTTGCAAATATCAAGAGAGGCGGTATCCTGCTGTGTCAGATAGCGGTAGGCAGTCTGTATATGTTCAGCGTACCGAGAGGATATACCGACGGATTTGTAAACTGGTGCAAGCAGGTCATAGCTACCTGCCTCACAGCTTTCCTGCAGACAACAATATTATTTCTCGGACTGCTGACCTGTCCCAATCACCCGATACTGGCGGCAGGAATATGCTTATCCGCTAACGAAGTTCCTCGTATAGCTCAGATGTACGGACTTGATACCTCAACAAGAGTTAACGTAATGGCGGTAGGTCATGCGGTCAATATGGGTTCAAGAGCTGTAGGTCTCATAAAGAGTGCATCCAAGGTTGCGACATAAGGAGGTGCCAAATGAAAACGTATATATACCCCGAAAACCTCAGAGCTACAGTAAAACTGTGGTTCTGGTCGGTAAGGGACTTCATCATTATTTGTGCAGGCATCATCATTTCAGTAGCGGTGTTCGCTAATTTCTGGAATGTGATACCTGCGGCGGTGACGGTCTGCTTTGCACTCATAAGCCTCAGAGCAGACGATATGTCGGTGCTTGACTATATAGTAAATGCGGTTAAATATTTCTTGCTCAGTCAGCAGGAGTACCGCTGGAAGGAGCGTAATAATGGCAAAGAATAAAAGAAATGGCGTTCAGGACCTCATCGGCCTTGAACGCTTTACTAATTACGGCATAAAAACTGATAAGGCGGAGATAGTATTCTTCGCCGTCGAGCCGACAAATATCTCTGTATTGTCATCGGCAAATATCGAGATAAAGGTCCATGACCTGACAATAGTGTTGTCGATGATACCTGACCTTGAAATAATTGCCATGGACAGTGCAGAGCGTTTCGACGGCAACAAATGGTACGTCAAAGAGCGATTACAGAAAGAAGAAAATCCTGCGGTAAGAGAACTGCTTCAGGCGGATCATGACTTTCTTGACGAGATACAGCTGGAAATGTCTTCAGCGAGACGCTTCATGTTCGCAGTAAGATTCAGACGTGAGAAACCTGAGCAGATATTCGGTATCATATCACAGGTGCAGAAAAACATCTCCGAGCATGGATTCTCGGTAAAGCGTATGGATAAAGCTGAGATCAAGAGAATGCTGGCACTGTACTTCGGTGCAAGCATTATCGGAGATGAGATACCCGATATCGAGGGTGAAAACTATCTGAAGGAGGTAACTGGAAATGAAGAAAAGAACTAAGGAACTGACTGCCGAGCAGAAGGAAGAAATGAGTGTAAAGAGCTACTTCGACCGCATAGTACCGGGAGCAGTCAAATTCTACACTGACCACTATATCTGCGGTAATTATTATAAATCCGTATGGGTAATAACGGAGTATCCGCCCACAACGGAGCAGCTTGCAATACTGGCACATCTGGCAGATAAGAATGGTGTGACACTGCGTATTTACAACAGGCTGGTAGACAGCATTGAACAGGATAAAATAGTACAGCAGGCTATGCGCAAGAATCATATGATGACTACTGTCAATAACGTCAACGAGAGCATAAAGGCTCAGGACAACATCAATGACATAGTTGAGCTCGTAAGTGACATGAACCGAAACAAGGAACCTCTCCTTCACTGCTCCGTTTTTATTGAGCTGAAAGCAGATAGTGATGATAAGCTGAGGGAGCTCCAGAACGATACAAGAATGGAGCTCACAAGAGCGAAGATATCAGTAGACAGACTTATCCTCCGACAGAAAGAAGGCTTCCTGTCCGTGCTTCCGAGCGGAATGAATATGTTCGGAGGTCAGTACGAGCGAATACTTCCTGCCAGTGCAGTGGCTAACCTCTATCCCCTGAATTACAGCGGCAAAACTGATGAACATGGCTTCTACCTTGGCAGAGATAAGTACGGAAGTAATGTGCTTGTGGACTTCGATAGGCGTACCGAGGACAAGACCAACAGCAATATCCTTATCCTTGGAAACAGCGGTCAGGGTAAGTCGTACCTGATGAAGCTCCTGCTCTGCAATCTCCGGGAATCAGGCAAGAATATCCTTGTACTTGATCCAGAACAGGAGTACCACGACCTCTGCGACAACCTTGGCGGCACCTACATTGATATGATGAGCGGTGAATATATGATAAATCCGCTTGAACCAAAGTCGTGGACTGACGGTGATAAAGGGAATAAGGACGAACCGGAGGCGTTCAGAAAGATATCAAAGCTCAGTCAGCACATCTCATATCTCAAGGATTTTTTCAGGGCATACAAGGATTTTACCGATGCGGAGATAGATACCATTGAGCTTATGCTCATAAGGCTGTATGCACGTTTCGGTATTGACGATACCACAGACCTTGATACACTTACAGGCGATGACTATCCTCTTATGGACGACTTATATGAGCTCTGCGAAAAGGAGTACAGGAGCTTCGACCCCGAGGTGAAGTACATCTATACCGAGGATACGCTTCAGAATATCTGCCTCGGGCTTTACTCTATGTGCAAGGGTGCCGAATCCAAATACTTCAACGGTCACACAAATATTCGCAGCGGCGATTTCGTATGCTTTGGAGTCAAGGGTATTATGGATACCAACAAAAAGCTGAGAGATACTCTGCTCTTCAATATTCTGTCGTATATGAACGACCAGATACTTGGCAAGGGAAATTCTATAGCGGCTATCGATGAGGCATACCTTTTCCTCTACAACAGGACAGCTATCGAGTACATCAGAAACGGTATGAAACGCTGTCGCAAGAAGGAATCGGCATTTATTCTCGCATCGCAGAACCTCGAGGACTTCCTGCAGCCTGAGATAAGGGAGCTGACAAAGCCGCTGTTCAGTATCCCGACTCACCACTTCCTGTTCAACCCCGGCAACATAAAGGCTGAGGAATTCATAGACACACTTCAGCTTGAGCCTGCGGAATATGAGCTGATCAGGTTTCCGGAGAGAGGTACCTGCCTCTACCGCTGTGGCAATGAGAGGTATCTGCTCATGGTCAAGGCACCGAAATACAAGGCGGTTCTTTTCGGCTCGGCTGGTGGAAGATAAAGCTTGATTTTGATATAGAGGTGTGGTATAATGGTAAAAAAGCGAGGTGAGAGCGTTGAAATATACACTTATGCATAAGAATATAGCTGTTGCAGATGTTGAAATAGATGAGGCTATTGGCGGTATTAGCGTAATTGATAATATATCAGCAAAAGAGCATCTACCAATCGGTGTTGTGCATCCGCTTCATCACAGCGAAAGTATTGACCGTTATGCATTGAATCAATGGTGGGCAGGCAGGTCAATTCCAGCAAGTAGAATGGGCGTTGAGGATGCTTTGGAAAAGCTCGGTGTATATAATTCTAAGCTGCTTCTTACGAAATGTCTCGGTCTGAGTTTATCTGATCATTACTGGATAAAGCCTTACGGAAGCGATATGACCTGGGAAAATGTAAATTTCTTTGACAACGACTTCTCAGATGATATAGGCGATGTTCTTTTCGGCACAAGTGATAAGAATGCTGGATTCGATTTTCTGTCGCCAGATAATACTTCTGACGGTAATCTGAAAAAGCGTTGGAAGATAATTGACGGAAAGCGCTGTCTTCTCAAATCAGGCTCCAACCTACTTATGCAGCAGCCATTCAATGAAGTCATCGCCTCAAGGATAATGGATAGGCTCGGAATAGATCATATTCCGTATTCAGTAACGTGGATAAATGATGAGCCGTACAGCGTGTGCGAGGATTTTGTCACAAAGGACACCGAACTGATAAGTGCGTGGCGTGTAATGCATCTCAGACCGAAGGCCAACCATGAAAACGAATATCTTTACTACGTTAATATCTGTCAGGAGCTTGGTATTGACATTGTTCCGGATCTTGACAAAATGATAGTACTTGATTACATCATAGCAAACGAGGACAGGCACTTTAATAACTTCGGACTTCTGCGTGATGCCAATACACTTGAATGGCAGGGAGCAGCTCCTATATTCGACAGTGGAACGTCACTGTGGTATAACCGGAATACAGCTCAAATAGCACGGAATAACATAATTTGTAAGCCGTTCAAGAAGACACACGGCGAGCAGTTAAAACTTGTATCCTCCCTTGAATGGTTCGATGCTTCAAAGCTCGACGGCATCGAGGATGAGATAATCGAAGTGTTCAGCGGTGATAAGGCAGCTCGGTATATTGATACTGAACGTGCGAAGACTATTGCTGCCGAGGTCAGAAACAGGATAGAAACTGTCGCAAGCATGGCGATGAGTCATACAAACAAATATGACATCTCTTCTACTGAGGGAGATGTTGAAGAAGATGTAGCTGAGAGCTACGGAATGAAAATGGAATAAACAATGCGGAGACTGCGAAAGCGGTCTCCTTTTTTTTGCAGAAGGGAGAAAATCTAAATGGAGAATGTGATCAATAAACTCGAGTCTGTTATCAAAGAAGAATACAATAACAAATATGCCGAATGGCTGAACCTGAGTCACGAAGAACTCATAGAGAAAGCCGATGAAATATCTGCTGCCCGATTCGTAAAGGATAATATCCAAGACTCATTCACAGAGGATGAAGCGGAATATCTGCTGCAGTTCAAGGCTCCGCTGGAGATACTGGTCGACAGAATAACCGCTCTCAACGATCCGACCAATATAGCTGTTAAGGAGCAGTTCAGCGATATGGTATCGGAGATGTATGACAAGAAGGATGAGTATTCTGACTATGAACTTAACGAGGACTCAGGAATGCAGATGCAGTAAGGAGGCGGCAAATGGAAAAAGTGTTGATATTGCTGGCGAAGATACTTGCCGATAAAAAGACCAGAGATAAGGTGCTGATATTTATCGGCAGTATAGTTGTCGGCTTTCTGCTCCTGCTTGCGGCCCCTATAATTGCCATTTACACCTTGAGTAATGTAGAAATAGAACCACCGGAGATAGACCGAAATACCTTCAATGAAAGTGCATTCATAGAGCAGTTATCTCCAGAGCAGCAGGAGCGGATGTCTGAAATACAGTCCGCAGGTGATGCAATTGAAGCAGAGCTGACAGCACTTGGCATACCAAATCAGACCATAAAGGCGCAGCTCATATATATGTCATACTTCGATGAAGTAGAAGGTTTCAATGCAAACTTCTACGCTCATCTTTTTTATTCTGCACCCAATGATGAGATACTCATCGACAGCATCAATCAGAATTACGGACTGAGCATTGACTACAATGAGTTCATGAGGACCTATACTTTTGTGATGAATGCAACTATTGATCCTCATATTTTTACAGACAGTGCCACCAAAAATGCTGCCGACCTTGCAGCCTGGGCAGAGAATGCATATATGTCTGAATGGCAGTATGCTGACAATTGCTTCGGTGAAAGGACCGGAGAGAACAGACTGCGCTGTGCTGATAATGTCGGTCTTATCATGGGATACGTCAGGTATGATACGGAGAATAAGGTGTTCACTTCCGACACTATCGACTTGTACTATACCGAGCAAGGCAGCCTCGATACGATGCCTGATGTGAAAGGTGTGGGAGTTTTTAACGGCAGCGAGTTCGGCGTGTATGTCGGCGGCGGTGAGGTTGTTTTCTCCTCTGCTATGGGCGGCGTTCAGCGCCAGAGCCTCACAGAGGGAGGCTGGACTTCATGGTGTACGTTCGATGCGGTGACATATCCGCAGGAGGTACAGGACAGGATTAATGAGCTTCAGGAGCCAACGACAGAAGCGACTACTGAAACAACTACAGGAGGTTGAGAATATGAAAATATCAATTACAGCGGCAGACAAGAGTGAAGAAAAGCTCTTCTACGCCTGCGACGAAGAAGAAATAAAGGCATCTAAGATCGGTCATATGCGGTTCGACTTTGGAACGGGAAGACAGTTCTATGGATCATGGTTCGGAACTACAAGCGAGCTGAACGATGATGAATTCATAACAGAGTTCAATGAGATAACGAAGGAGCTCCGACAGGGACTGCTCAAGGACAGGACAGAAATGGGTAAATTTATCCGAGAGAATCCGTCCTTGGATCTCGGCAGTCGTGGCAACGGATACAAGGTTCAGACGGATGAGCATACCTACTACCTGCGGTGTAAGCCGCAACCCGGAGACTACGACTGTTACTGCTTCTGCTATGAGCGCGAGTTGCTGGAACAGGCTCTATCTGAGGATATAACTGAAGAAGAAAAAATAGGAATGGAGATGAACACATGACAGTAACACTTAGATATGGAGACATGGAAGTCCGTTGGGGACTGCCTGTATCTGCGATTCATGTGCAGGATATCCTCGACAGGATGAACGTACAGAGCGGCAGAGAGATCGAGTACAAGTTCTCAAATTACGATATGGTCGACCTGCCTGCCAACGTACTTGATAAGTGGCACAAGGCGGATATTTATAAGCTGAATGTATTCGCAGACCGTTTTCAGCGGCTCGAGGATCATCAGAAAGCAGGCTTCAAGAGTGTGCTTATGAGAAATCCCGACAGCAGCATTGACGATATGATAGCGATGACCTATGGCATCGACTGTGTCCCTGTGTATCCGGCGAAGAACTATGCCGAGCTTGGTGAGATAGCTGTTGAAAATGAAATCCTGCCTGAGATCGAGGAATGCTCCGATGCCGTCATAGGACTATTGGACTATGAAAAAGTCGGTAAATTACTTGCAGAAAGAGATAACGGTATATTCGTTGACGGCTATTATTGTATGCCTGACAGCTATGAGAAACCTGATATATCCCTCACGATAGAGGTGCCTGACAAGAGATTTTTCAGAGTTCTGGTATCTCCGTCAGCAACTACTACTGACCAGGCACAGTGGTTCAACTTGCCCGAGGATATACGTAGGCTAAGAGAATACTCAGTCGAACACAACTCAACTCCGGAGCAGATGTACATCACAGAGGTGGAGTCGGTACTTCCGAACATCACCGATGCAGCCTACTACGAAGCATACTGGGTCGAGGACATGATAGCACTCTCCGAGCAGATGACTTGTATGAGCAAGGCACAGATGGTGAAGCTGAAAGCAGTCATGGAGGCAGAGAATGTCCAGACCTTCTCTGGAGCAAGAAAAGCTATCGACTGCCTGAACGAATACGACTTCGATCCGATGGTTCAGGACGAGAGTCAGTACGGAAAGGTGTATGCCTGCCGAGTCTTCCCGACGAACTTCGACTGGTTCATTCTGGAGAACTGTGACATGGACGACTTCGGAAAGCAGGTGCTCAGTCGTAAGCATGGAGAGCTTACTGAGTACGGTGTACTCTCAGGCAAAGGTCAGAAGCTCTATACTACGCTGAGTGCTGAGCCTGAGACAATGGAAGAAGCAGAGAAGTTAACCGAGGACGAGTCCGAGACAGAAGATGAGTCTGAGGAAATGAGCATGGGAGGTATGACATGAAAAGATCAATAACAGTACAGATACCCGAAGAAAAGCTGTCTGCGATAGAGATGTATCTCGAGCAGAAGAACACGACACTTGCGGCGGAGCTCGATAAGCAGGTCGAGCAGATATATACCAAGGTTGTGCCGCAGAACGTCAGAGAGTACATCGAACTGACAGCAAAGCAGCAGATACGCAGACCTCGCAAGTCTATAATAACCGGACCAAAGCCCGAAGAGTAACTCGCCCCGTGTCGCACGAGAATGCGCTGTGTGCGATTTTGTGCGGCACGGTCGGGAAAGGATACCACCTTGGGAGTGCCGAGCCGTTTTCGGGTGGTTTTGGCGGCGGTCTGAAACAGCGGTTTTGGAGAGCTTCCGAGGGTGGTTTCTGGGTTGCAGGTAAAAGGCTGGCGTCAAAGCGCCAGCCATTCCACAGCGGACCGGCAAAGCCGACCGCATTTTCGAGCTTTTCAGAATTTAACGATTGGAGTCAAAATGAAAGTTGGTGAAAAATCTTGGAGTCAAATAATACAAAAGGAAAGAAAAACGGCAGTGATTCGGAAAATTTTGATGGAGTCACCGCCTCTAAAATCAAGTTTCCGCTGTACATCTATCCGGAGACAATGAAAACAGTTAATAGTCTGTACAAGGCTGACTGTTGTCCTACAAAAACTGAATTTATGGAAAAGGCTATACGTTTTTATTGTGCTCACCTTATGCAGAACAAGCCTGAACTCATTGAATATCTTGCACCGCAGGTAGGTACGATAGTTGACGGAATTATAAAAGGAACAGAGCAGAGATTATCTCGTGCCATATTCAAGTTGGCTGTAGAGGTAGGGGTGCAGACACATATGCTTGCTGCTATCAATGATATTGATGACACAACTCTTTTCAAACTTCGTGATATGGTCACGGACGAGGTCAGACGCATAAACGGTATAATAAACTTTGAAAGTGCTGTGAGATATCAGCGGAGTGAGGAATAAATAAAAGCGCTGTATGATACAGCGCTATACATATATCATGGAGGTGAGAGTATAGCTCAATTAATTGTTTCAAGCCGCTATCTAAAAAGCGGCAAGCGTGGTAAAACAAAGCGCAGGAATTTTACAAAGTACATTGCTACCCGTGAGTCAGTGGAAAAGCGTCCGCAGAATACAGGTAAAACAACTGCAAATCAAAAGCAGCTCATAGCGGAACTGATTAAAGAGTTCCCAATGGTGAAGCAGTACCTTGAATATACAGATTACACTAAGAATCCTTCATCAGAAAACGCTTCTGAACTCATTTCAACTATCATAGAACGTCATGCTGATGTTATCGGTAACAGAAGGAACTTCGTGGGATATATGGCGATGAGACCAGGAGCAGAAAGACATGGCGAACATGGATTATTCAATGGAAGTGATGAGCCTATTGACCTGAATGCGGTTGCAAATGAAGTCGCAGAGCATCCCGGATATGTATGGACTCATGTAGTCTCACTACGTCGTGAGGACGCAGTGCGGCTTGGCTATACAAATTCTGATATGTGGCGTGAGCTTGTGAAGCGTCACATTGACGATATATCAAAGGCACAGAATATTCCGCTTGCAAATATGAAGTGGTATGCGGCTTTCCATGATACTACTCATCATCCACATATACATCTCATAGTGTATTCTGCGGATCCGAGACAAGGATACCTTACAAAAGAAGGTATGGCTGCAATACGTTCAGCTTTTGCAAACGATATTTTTCATGAAGATATGAAAAGCATTTATCAGGAGCAAACTCTTACCCGTGATGAACTGAAAGCACTGTCCGAAGATCAGATGAGTGAAATATTATCTCAGATCGGAAGCGGATTTGTTGATGAAAGGCTTGTTACAAAGGTCAGGGAATTAAATGCTCAACTGCAAAGCATCGGCGGAAAGAAGGTGTATGGATATCTCCCTAAAGAGATCAAGCAGACAGTAGATGATATCTTTTTTCTGCTATCACAGAATGAAGATATTCAAAAGCTGTATGATAAGTGGTGCGAATTTGAAAAGGCTAAGTATAGAATGTTCACACAAAAGGATAAAAGATTTCCAGCTCTTATTGATAACAAAGAGTTCAGGTCTGTCAGGAATATGATCATCAGAACTGTCATGAGAATGGATAATGCTCAGGCGGTATTAGCGGAGCCTGAGTTCATTGAGATACAGGATGATGTGCATATTGAGAAAACTGCACAGTCCAAAGAATCAGTTATTTTTCCAGATACTGCAACTAAAGAAATAACCCTAAAACGAAAACAGGCACATAAATATATTGATAGCACTTATGAAGAACAAGATATATCCAAAGGTATAAAGACACTAACAGAGCTTGCTGAGAATGGTGATACCATGTCAGCATATATGCTCGGAAAGATTTATCTCAAAGGTGATATCGTATACAGGAATTTTAATAAAGCCGAGAAATATCTGAGACAAGCCTCGGTTGACAACGAGTATGCTATGTATACTCTCGCCAAACTGTATATGACTGATGAGCGAAAGAATCTATCTGCAGCGATTCGGCTACTGGGAAAGGCTTGTAAAAATAAGGATGTCAGACCTTATGCCGCTTACGCTTACGCAAAGATACTCCTTGATGATAACGAATTTCATGATACTGAAAATGCAATACAGCTCCTGAAAGAGAACGCAGACAACAATGGCTTGTGCTCATATCTGCTTGGGAAGGTGTATTTATTTGGGAATGGAGATGTTGAAAAGAATAAGGCTGAGGCAATAAGGTGGCTAACTATGTCTGCCGAAAGTGGTAATCATTATGCTCAGGAGCTTATGAATCATTCTGACAATAACAATAGCACTGTATTAGCAAATAGCATAGTGAGTCTGCTCACCAACCTTGGACGAATAATAGAAGATGATAACAGCCGCAGCCGTAAGAACATATCTCGCACCGATAGAAAACTCATGCAGGCTATACAGCGTAAGAAACGTGAGCTTGGAATAAAATCTGAGGTGGGAGATATGAAGTTTGAATAATATATTCAAGCCTGACAAACAGCTAATTATATTTTGAATTTCTATTGACGATTGTGCCCAAAAGTGGTATAATTAATATATCTAAACGAATTTTTTTAGTGAAAAAATGTGCAATATTACCATAAAGGAGCGGCGGGATGATTACGTACCTGTGCAAAAAATGCAACATCATAACAGCTAAATCTGAATGTGATATTTGTGGAAACAGAACATCTTTAACCTCTAAACTTTTTTGGTGTGAGAAGTGCAATGTGCCGACTTATCATGAAATATGTCCAAAATGTGGGAATAAAGGAATTTATTTTGCAACAGATGCACGTCCAGTGTTCCCCGAAGAACGGCTTCTAATAGAATCCGTTTTAGGTGAACCTATGAAATACTACAACTGTTCTGTATGGAATTCAAACGGAATCTATTATGTCAATGGTAAAAAAATAAAATTTAGTATTGAGAGTCTCACAGAAGAAAATCCAGAAAAAATAAGAAAGATGATAGCTGAACATAAAACTGAAAACAACTATTCATTCTTTGAAAAAAACATAAAATCGTATATAGAAGCAAATAAGATCAGGTATGATGATATTGCTTCAGAGGCTATGAACTATATTGAAAAAGCCTCTGAAGGGTATGATTCGACCTCTATGTTTGTTTCTTTCTCAGGAGGCAAGGACTCTACTGTTACCAGTCATTTAGTTAGAACGGCACTGAGCAATCCGAGCATTATCCATATTTTTGGTGATACTACTCTCGAACTTCCAGATACCATTGAATATGTTAAGCGTTTCAAGCAGGAAAACCGTAAAACGCCGATGCTTACATCAAGGAACGACCAACAGGACTTCTTTGAACTTTGTCAGGAATTTGGGCCACCAAGCAGAATGCTGCGCTGGTGCTGTACAATCTTTAAAACAGGTTTCATAAGTAAGAGAATAGACAGCACGTTTAAGAACAAAAAAACTATTCGTACTTTTTACGGAATCAGGAGAAATGAGTCTAAAAGCAGAAGTAATTACAACCGTGAGGAGGATAGCCCTAAGATTAGTAAACAAAAAGTCACTTCTCCTATAATAGATTGGCTTGATTATGATATTTGGCTATATATCTTATCTACCGGAATAGATTTTAACGGCGCTTACCGTCTTGGTTATTCACGAGTAGGCTGCTGGTGTTGTCCTAATAACAGCCGGTGGTCTCAGTTCCTTCTTTCTGTTTACTACCCTGAACTTAATGATAAGTTTACAAAAATAATCTATGATTTCGCTGTTAAAATGGGTAAGACTGATCCTATGGAGTATGTCATTAATGGTGGTTGGAAAGCAAGATCAGGCGGTGCAGGTATTGACCGTAGTAAAAATGTTGCTATTGAATTCAAACCATGTGCCACAGATGAAAGCAGTTTCAACTATGAACTGAATAAACCGATTTCCGAACAGCTTTATGAATTCTTCAAACCGTTCGGAATACTAAATTTTGATATGGGGAACAAGCGGTTGGGAGAAGTGTTTGTCCTTGACTTCAAAACCAATGAACCCTTATTGAAACTACAAGGACGAATCGGCTCGAAAAATCTGAGAATCACAATTCTTAAAAGACCGATTGCCAAGAGAACCAAAACTGTTGAAATAGAGCTGAAATTCAAATCACAGATCACAAAATTCCAGCTTTGCACTGGTTGCCACGCTTGCGAGACTGCCTGCAAACACGGAGCTATAACACTTGAAAAGGTTCCGAATACTATCAGCGATTATATTTACCGTATCGACAGCAACAAATGTGTTCGATGCACTGAATGTATCACGCATTATCAAGGTGGCTGTTATATGCGTCGTGTCTTACTTCCACGAGGAAAGGACTATAAAGGAAAATGAGCACTAATGAATTGAAATACAAGATAAAAGGCAATGAGTCTTTTAGCATACGTGAGGGCTGGCTTGCTAAAGGTATTTTTGCGCTTGAAGAAAACAAGTATGTCTTTTCCGAGGAAACAGCCATGGACAATCTCGGAGTCGGCAGCAAAATGGTGAAGTCAATAAAATATTGGCTTCTTGCTTCTCATCTTGTTGAAGAAAAGAGAGAAAAGAACGCCAAGCATAGTCTTGTACCAACACAGTATTTCGGTGAAGTCGTTAAAAAGCATGATCCGTACTTTGAGGATATTTTCACGTTATGGATCATTCATTTTTACATTACAGCAGATATTGAGTTCAATACTGTGTGGAGCTTGTTCTTCAATCGGTTTAATGTTACTGACTTCACAAAGAATGCGATGGTTGACAAGCTTGTAGATGAGTGTAACAAGATCTATGACAAAGGAAATAGCCTTTATAATTCAATAGATTCTGATTGTGGTGTATTACTAAAAATGTATACTTCGTCAGAAGAAACCATCACTGATCCGGAAGAAAACCTTACATCGCCTTTTTCCGAGTTAGGACTTATTGCCAGAGGTTCAGAAAGAAGTAGCTATATGAAAACTCGTCCGCTTTACAGCAAACTTGACAGACTTGCTGTTTTATATGTTATGACGGTAAATCTTCCGGATGATAAGATAAGTGTCGATATTGATACGCTGCTTACCCAAGATAATAATGTTGGCAAAATATTCAACCTTGACAGAAACATGATAAACGAATACCTTGACAGATTACGTCAGGAAGGTTTCATTGAGTTGAACAGAACAGCGGGGCTTGATATGGTATATATCAGTAAAAAACTTTCTCCCGCCGAAATACTCGAAATATACTATACGCAAAGCGAAACAGAGGTGTGATGAATGAAGTACAACAAATTTATTGGCGCTGATAATAATTTCCAGACCTCTGTAAATTTGCAGTATGACCTGAATAAGGAAGATAAATTAAGAGGATATATTCCGACTACACAATCGCTCTCCATACTCAAACGTTATCTTAATGCTGTTTGCAGTGATAATAACAATGAAGATAATGCAACTGTGCTGATCGGTCCTTACGGACGTGGTAAGTCACACCTGCTTCTTGTTCTTTCTGCTATACTGTCTCATTCTGCTGATAGACCTGTAATTGCTGATTTGACACATAAACTCTCTGCTGCTGACAGCTCGATTGGTGAGCTGCTAAATGTATTTCATGGTAAGAACAAGCCTTATATTCCTATAATAATAAACAGCAATCACACTGACATCAATCAGTCATTTATTATTGCACTGCGTGAAGCACTCGAAAGAAATGATCTGAACGATTTTTTCCCGGAAACATACTTTGATTCTGCCCTCAGAATGATAAAAACTTGGGAAAAAGATTTTGAAAATGCGATAAAGCTGTTCAAAAAAGAGCTTCATATCAGAAAAATAAAGCTTTCAGACTTTAAGGATCAGCTCAATAAATGCTCCGCTTCTGCTTATCAGACATTTTGCGAGATTTACCCCGTAGTAAGCAATGGCGCAAGCTTTAACCCATTGCAGAATACTGACGTTGTCAAAATGTACGAACAGGTTTGTGATGCATTGATAGAGCAGAAATCTTTCGGCGGTGTATATATAATATTCGATGAATTCAGCAAATTCCTTGAATCATCAGCTGCTATGGCAAATATGCAGAACCTTAAACTGATTCAGGATTTCGCAGAAATGGCTGTACGCAGCAATAAAATGCACCTATGTTGCATAACTCACAAAGAAATACTCGATTATTCACAAAGTGACAGTTTCAGAACGGTTGACGGTAGATTCAAAAAAGTATACTTTATAGCTTCATCTGAGCAATCCTACGAGCTTGTATCTAATGCAATAACTCATGGTGATCAGTTCGAGAAGTTTTACAACAAGCATAAAGATGATCTTTCAAGCGTTACACAGCTCTGTCAGATGACAGGCATTTTCAGTGAACTATCTGACACAATGTATACAGAGATACTTGAGAAGAAGTGCTTTCCTATACATCCGTTAAGCGTATTCGCACTTATTCATATCAGTGAACTTGTCGGACAAAACGAAAGAACCCTGTTCACATTTCTCTCTCAATCAGAAGAGCACTCTTTTCAGAGCTTTTTAGCTCAGTATCCTATCAAAAAAGAATGTGCTCTGCTAACTCCTGAATGGATTTACGATTATTTTGCTGAACTTTTTCGTGTCGAAGTGTTTAATCCGAAAATACACAGTATTTGGGCGAAAACACAGTCAGCAATTAGAAAATGTGAAAATGAAGAGCAGATAAAGTTAGTCAAAATACTCGCTGTTTGTAAGATCATTTCAAGCGATGTATTTGAAGCGACAGACATAAACCTTAAAGCAGCATCGAATTATAGTGATGATATTTATCGCAATATCGTTGATTCCCTTGCTTCACTTCACATCATAACAAGGCGTAGAGACGGTATCTATGAGTTTTTGACCGCCAACGGTGTTGATATAAAGAAGAATATACAAAACCTTATCGAACAAGGTCTTGTAAAACTTGACCGTCCGCACACACTTAAAGAAGCATATTCAACTCCGTTCATACTTCCGAGGCAGCACAACGCAAAGATGCACATTCAGCGTTACTTTGTAACAGAATTTATGGAGGCTTCTGATTTCTGGAAATACACCGGCGATTTTAATGAGTTGAAAGGCACTGCTGACGGATTATTGATTTATCTTATTTCCGATAGTGAAGATGACACACATAATATCGCTGATCACTTACACAAACTCGGTCTTGATGAAAGCGTAGTGGTATGCGTAACGGAAGTATGGAAGCATAATGATCTATTAAACGAATACCAAGCTGCGTGTCTCCTTGAAAAACAGAATACGGACACAGACGATCATTTCAGAGAAGAACTCGCTGTATACAAATATGATCTGTTCAAAACCATAAGAGAGATTGCAGATCAACTCTACTCTCCGTCCAATCCGGTCGCAGCTTATTATAATTCAGAACAATGCCTTGACGAAATAACAAAGCCGCTTCTATTAAATCGTGAACTTTCAAATATCTGCGATCGTGTATATCCTGCCACGCCTGACATCAACAACGAGATGATCAACAAAAACAGGCTTTCTGCTCAGATTCGCAAGGCAAGAGCTAAAACGATTGACTGGATATTGTCACATACGGACGAAATTCCGATAATGGAGGGTTATGGTCCGGAAGTCAGCATTCTTCGCTCAGCAATAATGGTAAAACAGCTGAGCAATAGCAATTCTTCTGATGATGAATGTCTTAATGCAATAATAAACGCTATAAACACTTCAATAAAAGAAGCAGAAAACGAACCAGCTTCGTTTGAAATCATTTACAGAACCCTTTGCAATTCACCTTATGGCATGAAAAAAGGAACTATTCCAGTATATCTTGCTTGGTGTTTTCGTAAGAACCAGGATGCTGTCGTACTGTCATTCAAGGGAAAAGAGATTCCGATAAATGGTGATACCTTGTCACAGATAGAAGTCGCTCCTGAAAACTATACCCTTTATGTAGAAAAAGGAACACAGGAAAAGGAAACGTATCTTGAGGGTATCATCTCAATTTTCTCTCAGGTCGGTCCATCAACTGTAAATAACAAGTGTGCATTTGCATCCGAACTTCTTCAGACATGGTTCAGAGGATTGTCTAAGTTTACCAGAGACCATACGATGAGTTACAATGATGAAGCACCGACACCTGTTCAGCAGAAAATGCTGAAATTCAAAGCACAGCTCTTGCAGTATGATATTAACCCTCACGCTTTCTTATTCATAGATATTCCTAAGTATTTTGACAGTGAGAATGATTATGTACATACACTCGATAGTATTCGTGCTTTTGCCGAGGAATATAATTCTTTTATTACTAAAACAAAGTCATATCTTGTTGACAAGGCAAAACGTATATTCGACAGAACCATAAAAGGCAGTTTGTCTTCAATAATGCAGGACTGGTATAACTCCTTACAGGAAACCACGAGAACGCATATTTTCTCTTCTGAAATCAACGGATTTCTTCACTTCATTAAGGAAAATGCATCATTTGATGATAATGACGTTATTTCCGAACTTGCAAAGTGTGTGACCATGCTTGCCATAGAAGACTGGAACGATCAGCTCGTTACAACATTTTTGACCGATATAAAATCATATATTGATACCGTAGAAAGCTTTACTATGGAAGAAGTCGATACTGATAAAGACAGCACGATCACCCTTTCGCTCGAATACGGCGGAAAGGTTTACGAAAACAACATCACTAATACTGAAATCTCAGGAATTGCTGAAACAGCTATGAACAATATTGAGTCACACCTTGAAGAATACGGAGAAGCAATCACCGCCAAAGAGCGTGTTGCAGTTCTTCTGAAACTTCTGAAAAAAGAACTGGAACAGTTGTAAAGCGCACGCAACAATCAAAGTATAAAGAGGTGCGCAAAATAATATTTAGGAAGTGCGTAATGATTTACTTTGACAATGCAGCTACAACTTATCCGAAGCCGGAAATCGTATATACAGCAGTTAATGAATGTCAGAGAAACTATGCTGTAAATGCCGGACGAGGAACATACAGGACTGCAAGGCAGGCTTCGGAAATTATCCGCAGCACAAGAGTTGCACTTGCAAAGCTTGTGAACATAAGCAATGAGAACAATGTAATACTATCTCCGTCTGCAACTATTGCAATGAACATTGTTCTGAACGGACTTGAATACACTCCAAATACCACTATATATATTACTCCGTTTGAGCATAATGCTGTTGCACGTCCTCTTAAAAAACTTGCAGACATTTACGGATTCAGTATTGAGATGATTCCCTTTGACAAGAAAACTCAGGAACTTGATGTCGAAACCATGCAAAACAAGTTCATTGTTAAGCATCCAGATGTTGTTATTGTAAACCATATAAGCAACGTCACAGGCAATGTTTTACCGATTGATGTGATATTCAATGCTTCCGCTGAATACGGAGCGGTAAACATACTTGACGCTTCACAGTCGCTTGGACTTGTCCCTATTGATCTTTCATTGCAGAGAACTGATTTTATCGTATTTGCCGGACACAAGAATCTCTATGGGAGCTTTGGTACAGGCGGATTTATATATAACAGCAGTGTTAAGCTGAAAACATTTCTGACGGGAGGCACTGGTTCAGATTCGCTCAATCTTGATATGCCAGAGCAAATGCCCGATCTTTATGAACCGGCAAGTCATGATATTGTATCTGTTTCTGCGCTGAATGCTTCTCTTTCATGGATAAGTAATATAGGCGTAAAAACCATATACGCACATAAAAAAGAACTGACAGATTATGCTGTTGAAAAACTCGAAGAGCTTTCTTCTGTTACACTATACTTGCCGGAACACAGAGAAAACCATATTTCAATTATTTCAATTACGCACTGTGACTATCGTCCAGAAGAACTTGCAGAAATACTTGATAATGATTTTGATATAGCTGTAAGGAGCGGATACCACTGTGCTCCGTATGTGCATAGTCTTATCGGCACTGAGGGTAACGGAGGTACTGTCCGCATAAGTATAGGCTATTTTAATACGAAAGATGATATAGATTCTCTGATAAATGCATTAAGAGAATTGGATTAGGAGGGATAGCTGATGAATCCATTTGTTGATTATCTGAACTCGATGAATAATGCAAGCAGTGATACTATAGCTGCTCTTGCAGAATCACAGGTTAATTCGCCTTTTTTCAGAAAGATACAGATAGAAAGAAATCTCGGTAAATACTTGTCTAAACGTATTAGTTCAGGCGAGCATCTTGCTGTTGTTCTTACAGGTCATGCCGGTGACGGTAAAACCAGCATTCTTGTTCAGATCCTGCAGGAGCTCGGCTTCCTTGACGAAAACTCTTCCCTTGAACCTGAAAAGGAGTATGATAACGGCAGTATCAATCTCTATGCAGTCAAGGACATGAGTGAACTTCCGGAAGATAAGCAGATCGCTTTTTGTTGGAAAGCTCTTGATGCACCTAATAATAACAAATCTTCTATAATAATCTCCAATACAGGGCCGCTCCTCAAATGTCTTGAACTTATAAGAGAAGAGCAGTGCAAAGCTCAAGGCATCGCTTTTGATGAGAGTGAGAAGATTGCTCTTCAAACACGGCTTCTTGATCAACTCGATGAGAATAAAAATGAAATGATTTTTGTCGGTGATTGTCAATTCCTGATGATAAACATGGCAAGAGTCGATAATGTCAGCTTTGCAAGAGACATCATGAGCAAGTTGCTCTCAGCAGAACTCTGGAAAGATTGTGAAGCTTGCCCCAAATGCAACAAATGTCCGATATACTTTAATGTAAATCAGATAAGAAAGTATCAGGACAGAGTAACTTCAGCAGTCGAAGCGTTCTATCGTTATCTTTACGAGAACGATAAGCGTATGACGATACGTCAGATTCTATCTCAGCTCAGTTTTGCCTTTACAGGTAATCTCACCTGCAATGATATTAAAGCAAGCTATAAGGATTCTGTTAAGTTCAAATATCTTTTCTCCAATCTTTTCTTCGGTTATAAGGGTATTGAAGAGATTGACAATGCTGATCAGATTCAGGGTATCGCTTATGCAAAAGAACTGAAACTCGATACCAGAGGTCTTGACGTTGACTATAAGCTCTTTGTGACCGGTGATTTTTCAGATATTCCGGCAGAAGTTGGAAAACTTGTAAGCGAGCAGCATAGAATGTTTGCTAAACGTCATTTGAACATAGACGATAAGGATAACGAGTTTAACACGAATGATTTTGAATACCGCAGAGCAATAAGGCGAGTTTTCATTTTCTTTGGCGATCCGAAGAATAATCCGCAGGACAACAAGTATCTCCCCCTATATGATGAACTGTTCGGTGTCGGATATAACACATACATTAGGATACAAAATAGCGAAGTGTCAAGTAAGCTTATCAATGACCTTCGCAGCACGATAACGGATGCACTGTATCTTGAAATGACAGGCACATCATCTAAAATGGCACGGGATATTCCTTTGACTATCAAAAGAAACGATGATTACTTCCAGAGTGTTATGATAACGACTGGAAGTTTCAAAAAGACGAACTTCAAGGTGAAAGGAACGGCATTTAATGCTGACTTTGAAGATAGCAGTTCAAAACAGGAAGTTGATCTTCAGCTCGGATCGGATATTTCTTTCAAGCTTTCCCTGCCTATGGTCATTTACTTCGGTGAAATTGCTAATGGAATGATCTCAACTATCTCAAATCCTTCCCTCACCCACGGATTGTCAAAGTTGAAAGCAATGCTGAAAAAGCTTTCTGAGGAAGAGGCGGATGAAGGCGAAATCTCGGTTATTGTCAATAATACTGACAAACCTGTCGAACTCAAAATAATCGTTGAAGATAATCTTGTGATAGAAGATAACTGAAAGCAGGTGATCTCATGCTCTATGAATTGTTTCCACAGGGTGCTCTAACCCCTGATGCAAATGACTGCTCTATACAGAGTCTATTATTCGGACACAGAATTAAACCTCAGCAGACACGTTATGAATACTTGGCAGAGTTTTTACAAATTGCCATGTCGAAAAAACGTATTGTCGATGATAATTCGCAGTCTACTAACGAAATGTTTATTATTAGTGATAAAGTAAACGACCACATGATCGAATACACTCCTATTTCAAACATGGGACTTAAGCGTTTTATTTTCTTTGATAACAGCCGCCTTGATACCAAGTCTGCCATTGATGATGAAGCATATAAGAAATGTGTTAAGATAATAACCGATAACATTGAACAGGAATCTACACAGCTGGAAGATAAGGAGGCAATTTTCGTATTACAGAATATTCTATACGGATTCAGCATTGAAAATGCCGGTCGTTCATGGTTTAACAAGAATCTGCTTCCTGTATGTCCTGAAGTTCTGTTTCCTGAATCACTTGCGAGAAAAGGTCACAGGGAAAGAGCTTCGATTGACAGTGTTTCTACCGATAATTCCTTTGACTTCAATAGTTATACATATATGGCAAGAGGCGGAGAAATATACTATCTTCATCTTCTTCACGCTCTCAATAACGCAGAATGTGATAAAAAGGAACTTCTTGAAAAGCAGATAAGGATGATGCTCTCAGGAATTCCTCAGCTTAGTAAGATAAGTGAGTACATACAGCAAAAATGGGAAGATGAAATGGATTTCTATGATCGTGATACAGATAAACCAGCAGTCCGGAAAACCATGAAAGCTATCCCTCTTGATTATGAGTACAGGGACAAGTATACTGTGTCCGAGCTAACTACCTTCCTTGACAACCGTATCCAGCCAATGGAGAAACTTGATTTGCTTTCCTATGGAATTGTGATTCAAATTTTCCGAATGATGATAACTATTGCTGCAAAAGGTAGTGAAACAGCAGGCTCAGTCTGGCTAATAGATACCTGTGAGCCGGACAAAAAAGAACACGCAGAAGTCAAAAAACTTGCTCATCACTGTTTCTCTCTGAATGAAGAAAGCTTTACCAAATACATCGACAAAGGCATAGCATACTTCTATCCTCATGATGATGAAGATAAAATCAACAAGAGAAGGAAGGGAGCTTCCGATGACACCATTAAGGTTATAAGAAAACTCGGTAAAAATATGGGTATGATTATTCCTATGAACGGACCGGATATGCGGTATACACTTCCCGAAGAGATACTAAAATTCCTTGTAATGTCGCTCATACCTGTCGAAAAAAAAGTAACCTTTGACAATTTCCTTGATATGCTCTATGAGCATTTTGAAATTGTGATTTCGCCGGAACATTACGCAAGAGCTGTCTCAGAAAACAAAGCTCCCTATCAGTCAAACGTAACATTCCTGCAAATGAACAAATCTGACTTTGCTCAGAAGCTCAAAAACTGTGGTTTCCTGCGTGACCTTTCTGATGCGACATCTATCGTAGAAAACCCGTATGAAAGTGAGGCAGATTAAGTTGAAAAAGCTGATAAACGAGATCATCAACATGATCGAAAATCAGATGAAAGTTCCAGATAGAACCTATCTGCTCAAACTGGAGGACTTCGATACTCCTGTAATATACATGGAGATTTGTAAGCACTTTTCATCCAAAAGTGGTCTGAGATTCATATCAAATCTTGAATATAGTAAATTGACATTCTTTATGGAAAAGAATAAGCCGGAGTGGGTACCTGCTCTTGAGTATCTCCGTGATAACGGCTATGCAAAAAATGAACCGCTGACTTTCTTCCGCAATCAAGCTGCCGCTTCTGTTACAGGTACAACTCTGTTCCTGCTAATGGGTGCTGAAACCGCACTTGACAGAGGAAGTTTGAAGGACTTTACACATATCTCAATGAATGATATAGTTGAACGCCTTAAAAAGGATTTCAGTATATGGTTCACCGATCTGCTGAGTGATTTTAGTTCTGACACAGAAAAGAGTAGCAACTGTATCAACAATGTTTACAAAGACCTTTTCCGTCATATCAACATTGATGCAATGCAACTCAGCCGGTTTGTAGATGATCTCAACAACCATGATATAGATACCCTTGATGGGCTTGTTGAACACATTTACGGTTCTTTACAGCAGTTTTGGGGCATTCCATCTATCAGAACAAACATCAAAAAGCCTACCAAGAAGCCTTTGAAATACATTTCAAGCGCATACCAGTTTATAAACAATGCTCTGACCATCAGTTCTGCCAAAAGATCAAGTCTAAGCAAAAAACTTGATCGATTTGCAGAAGATAACGGAATCGACGAAACAGCTCCGTTTGAAGGGTTTAGCACTTTTTCAGAGTTTCGTTCTTCGCTGGCAGAGTTCATTGACAATAAGAAAATAAACGAAAACCGTCAGAAGTTTATGGAGACTGATTTCGGTATCGTATCAAATATACTTGATCTCGCCATTGATGATGAGCCGAAGCCGCCAAAAGAAAAGGTATATAAAGTCAAGGGCGAACCTCTTACAGTTTATCTTGAAATGCTAATTTATTCATGGCTACGGTTCAGAGAAAGATTCGATCATGATCCGCTTACAACCGAGGTCACCGTTACAGCTATCCGCTTATCAAACTGTACTTCCTCCGATGATGACGATGATGATACATCACTCAGTACCCATTTCGACAACATCTGTACTTATATGGGCGGTATGCTTGACTATATCAAAGATAAGGGGCTTGTAAATTCCAATATTAGCGTCCGTTATTGTGATGACACCGATCCATTTCTTACTGATAACCTTGATTATATAAAATCAAAATTAAAAACTATCAATAAGTGGGGCGTAGACTCCGAGATCAAGTTTGAGATACTTAATGTTGGAGAATCCGAGAACGAAAAGAAAAAAACAGAGGTGAAGTGGAGCTTTTCTCCTTATGCTAACTGGAAAAACGCTTTCTCACTTCTAAGGCATCTCTGTACTAATGAACAGAATGGTATATCTCCGGAAGCGCCTCTCCTTACCACTTGTAGTAATATGGACGAGCTTATTGCAAGCGAATGTGAAGATGAATTTTTCATAAAGCTTGAAAGTATCCGTTGCAAGATTCTTTCAAACTATTCAAGCGCAGTAAATAAGACCTTTAAGGAATGCTTTGCTAATGAGTTTGCCCTGCTTCATCAGTCATTTTCAAAATGGACTGAGGATGTACTCGAAAATGGATTTTTTAGTTCAATTGCATCCATGAATGAACTGATAACTAACTATACAGACTTACTTGAAACCATAACGAAGAATTATTCAGGGTATACCAGTGCTGTCCAGAACAAGATAGGCTATATTCTTAATATCTTCAATATCATTTCCGACTCTGATTTCCTTGATAGTGCCAAGTCATCGGAAGTTATTGTGCCTGCGTATAATCCGGCAATGCTTGAAAAGATCATTGCGAGGAATGACTATATCATTTTCAGCTTCCGTGATCTTATAAACTACCTTGAAGAACTCAAATTCTCCGAAATTGAGAGTAAATTTAGAGAATTTGGCAAGCTTGCTGCTATTACACAAGGCGTGGATATGATACCGTGTGGAAGCGACAAACTAATCTGCAAGAATGTATGGGGATTCTATGCCATTTATTACGGGGAAAACAAAAAGAACTATATCAGCAACATTGAATTGATTCCGGAGGAAAACGACAGCAATGCTGATGTTTCCGAACAGTCAAACATCATTCTTCACCACATAATGAATTATGTTCGTACTTTCCCGTCCAGGATAGACGGTCTGAATGTCGCTTTTGTTTCTCCGACCGAGATACAATATGTGGTTGAAGGAATCAATAAGGTAACCAATGAGCTTGAAAAGAAAAAGGTCAATGCTACCATACATCTGAAAGTGATATGCTTCGGCGGATCAAAGAATGTCAGTGGTTATCTGAAATACTGGTTAAACAACTACATGAACAAAGAGCGTACTGTAACTCTCAAGACCTATTTACAGTATATTTCCCGTGACAAGTTTGAAAACGAATTGCCAGGACTGCTTCATAACCAGGACATCTGCTTTATATATGATATCCTTCAGACCGAAAACGTTCAGTTCGATCAGTATCTCTCCAGTGACAAGCAAGAGCTTGAATATCAGGTGAATTGTCAATTCCCGATGACTTTTATACCTGATACCATCTCATCTTCTCACGATTATAAGAGAAAAGTAAACATTTCTCAGCTTCAGTTCATTGTATCGAAAGCATATACGCAGCTTACAAATAAAGTAATGCAGCCTAATGCTGTTGATTCGCAGTATAAGGTTATGCAGGTGCTTGAACTTCAAAGTAAACAGAACGCACTTCTGAAAATAGCTCATGATTGTTGTCGCTGGGTAGTATGTGAGGACAGGGCTATCGACAAAGAACTTCTGAATGCTGATGACAACAGGAGAATTATCGGTTTTACAACTGGTGAAGGCTGTTTTGGAGAATATAACGTAACTGTGTCAGCACGTTATGACCTGCTTGAAGATATTAAGGCAATGCTCAAGCAGCGTCTCATTGGTAAGTTCACAAACTGGAGTATGGCAAGAGCTGAAACGTCTGCTGAATACTGTGTCAATCTTACTGAGTCTTTTGATGGAAGCAGAATACTGAAAGCTCTCAACCCCTATGATTATGAAATACATAACTTCCTTGCATATGCACTAACAGTCAAGATTCTCGGTATAGATCAGCCTGATAACGGCAAGTATGTACTGAGAAGTCTAATAAACCTTGACAATTATCAGCACTGGTTCAAGAACAATGAGACACGCCCTGACTTTATGCTGATTGAAATACCAAACAATGATGATATTGCCGATACAGGCAAGCCACTTGATGTTTCGGTAAAGATTATCGAATGCAAGATGAGCGTGAATGTTGAAGGGTATTATGATGAAGCTGTTGGTCAGGTATCAGCTGCAATGAGTTCTTTCTCACAGTATTGGAACGAACATAATAATGGTATTGACAGAAGATATTGGTTTACGCAGCTTTATCGTGCTATTGTCTTCTCAAAGCTCAGCCTTGATGACAACGATCCTAAGTATACAGCTATCAATTCCAAAATATACAATATTTTGAGCGGTGAATTCAATATACACTGGCAAGGCGAAGTGTTTGCCTTTGACCTCAAGGGTGACGATGACAACACAGAACAGAATAATGATGGCACTTTCGACATAAACGTACACACCTATGGTCAGACCTCCATTCAGAAAATGCTTCTTCCTCGTGATGATGGTGAAACCGTTGAATATATCGAGATTGACCAAAACACTAATTCTGATGAAGAGGAAGAAGAGTACGTAGAAGAATCGGAAACCTCAACTGGCATCATCTTCACAGGCACCGGCGACACTCACGAAAGCCCGAATACTTTTTCCTCCGGCGATGTAGAAGAACCGGTTAATCCCGAAGTTTCAGACAATACAGATATATCTATTTCTACAGAAAGCTCTGATCCCACAACACCAGATAGCAACAGTACAACCCAAACTGAACCTACAATCACATCCACAGAGGATAGTGATACTCCAAGCGTATCTGATGAAGCCTCTGAAAAGAAAACTATTGCCAATGTCCGTATTTGGCTCGGAAGCGATATGAAAAATGGCGAAAAGATTTACTGGGAGTTCGGAAACAAGAGCCTGAACAATCGCCATTTGCTTATAAACGGTAACTCTGGTTGCGGTAAGACTTACTGTATTCAAGGGTTGCTTATGAGTGCTGCCCGTCAGGGTATATCCTCGGTTGTCTTTGACTATACAGGCGGATTTACCAATAGTAAACTCGATCCAGTTTTTAAGCAGGAACTGGCTGACAAAATTGAACAGAGAGTTGTCAAAGCAGTTAAGATACCTATCAATCCTTTCAAGAAAGGCGATATTCAAATTGACGAGGATATCTTTGTTCCTGAAGAGGATATTGATGTTGCAAGTAAAATAGCTGAAATAATGACAAGTGTATATAAATTCGGAGATCAGCAGAAGAGTGCTGTGTATTCAGCAGTACTGAACGGTCTTAGGACTTATGGGGACAATATGAGTTTCCAACACCTTGCTTCTGAACTGGAATCCCTCGATAACAACTACTCGAAAACCGTATTAAGCAAAATACAGCCCTTTATTGATATGAATCCATTCGCAGCTGATGATAACTTTGGTTGGGAAGCAATAAGAGATTCAGAAAAAGGAACTGTATATGTCATGCAGCTTGCCGGATACGGCAGAGACGTTCAAGTTCTACTGACAGAGCTTATGTTATGGGATATATGGAGTTTTTGTAGTAAAACTGGAGACGAAACCAAGCCGTTCATTCTTGTAATGGACGAAGCACAGAACCTTGATCACGGTGAGAAGTCTCCGAGTGCAAAGATACTTACAGAAGGCAGAAAGTTCGGTATTTCAGGCTGGTATGCAACTCAGTTCATGAAGCCACAGTTATCCGATGATGAGATACAGAGATTACAGCAGTCAGGTCAGAAGCTGTACTTCTGTCCTCCTGATGACGGAGTAGATACTGTAGCCAAGAACCTTGATACAACACCACAGGGCAAGAAAGATTGGGCAGCCCGTCTTAAAAAGCTCAGAAAGGGAGAATGTGTCACTTCCGGAAGTATGATTAAGAACGAAAAATGGACAGTATATCCTCCGAAGGTTATCAAAGTTCCAAGTATGCAGGAGAGACTGGATAATGAATGAAACTACTTTTTCTTATGACAGCGTAAATTTTCACAAGACCTTTTCCCCACAGGATTCCTATATCACTAAAATAATGGAACTTGCAAAGTCCTGTTATACAGGCTCAAAGGAAGAAATTAGTGAAGAAACAGGGATTCCGACCGGAAAAACAAGTGGTAAGGTTGTTCCCCATATACTGTATGCACAGTATATGGGGCTGACAACACACTCTCTTTCAAAGGGAAAGTATACACTTGAATTGACCGAACTCGGCAAAACCGTTCTTGAAAACGATAAATATCTGTTTGAGGACATTTCAAGATTGATTTGTCATTATAATATGTGCAATGAAGATACGGGAGCTTATCTCTGGTCATTCATATACAGCGGATTACCGTTAATGCTTGATGAAACCATGAGCGAAGAAGCTATGAAAAAGAAGTACAATGACTTTTTTATGGTAAAGGCAGATCTCGGCGCGCTCAGAAAGTCATACAGCGATGACGGATTTTTCGCTCTACTTGATCTCCTCGATTTTTCTGAGGGTATCCGCATAAACAGCTCATATTATAAGGATGAGAGACTTTACGTTTATGCTTATGCTCTTTTCAGTTCATGGGACAAAAAATATCCTGAAGCTCAGGAAATCACAGCAGATCAGATAATAGATATGAAATGGAACAAGCGCTTCGGCTTTGATGAAGACGAAATGCTGTTTGCTCTTGAACAAATGGAAGGAAAACAGTTGATTAGACTGAACAAACAGCTCGTTCCGTATACTGTTATTAAAAATGCGGACGCAGCTGATGTTCTTCCGCACCTATACGAATTATTGAATTAAGGTGATACAATGCAGATAAGAGATATACTGAAATTTAATAAGGACAAGTATTTCGGCGGTGCTGTTCAGGCTAACTGGTTTTATGATGCTGACAAGGTAAGTGCAATAGCAGATAGCTATGTTTTTCATGGACCGAAGTATCATGGTGTCAACCAGCAGGAATGGCAGAATACAAGTTACAAATTAAATGATACGGCAACCTATGCGATGAAGCTTGCAAAAAGGGCTTCTGAAACAGAAAGCAACCGCTTCTGTATGACGATTGCCGGATACGGAACCGGTAAATCTCATTTGTCCGTTGCACTGGCTTCACTTCTCTCTGGTCATGACGAAGAACTCCGTCAGTTGGTTCTGAAAAATATCTCCGCTGCTGACAGACAAATAGGCGAAGAAATCATAACAGATCTTCGTAAGAATCTTGTTATTGTTCTTAATGGTATGCGTGACTTCAACCTTAATAGTGAAGTTCTGGCTACTGCTAAGAAAGCCCTTGCACAACACAACCTGTCTGCTGATATATTCGATGAGCTTACTACACAGTACAAGCAGGCTATTAGTTTCTGCAATAACACTTTTGAAACACATAAAGAACGGTATGAGTATTATCTCGCCAATACCAGTCTGAGTGGTTCGGTAACACCTGAAGCAATATGTGAGGCTCTCGAAAACGCTGACAAGGCTGTATTCAACGCTGTTAATGAAGTATACAAAGAATTCATGGGTAC
This sequence comes from uncultured Ruminococcus sp., assembly GCF_947301925.1. Taxonomy (GTDB): domain Bacteria; phylum Bacillota; class Clostridia; order Oscillospirales; family Ruminococcaceae; genus Ruminococcus. The sequence goes on along the minus strand of NZ_CAMYUE010000002.1, from coordinate 503,176 downwards.
ATATATTCATGCTGAATCAGATGTATCTGCCGCTGATGTACTGACTCTACTTGTAAAGAAATATTGCATCGAAACCCCTGTATTTGATCGTATCTACATTCTATTTGACGAATTTGGAAGATACATAGAGTTCACAGCCAATAATCCCCGTGTTGCCGGCGATTCATCATTACAGCAGATATTTGAAGCAGTTCAGAATGCCGAGGGCAGAATAGTTTTTGATGCATTCATTCAGAACGATCTGAACTCATACATAAGACGAGTAGAAAATGCCGGCTCAAATATCTCCCGATATGTCGGAAGATATGAGAATAGCGAAAAATTCTATTTGTCATCAAATTTTGAAACAATACTTGCCAATCTGATTGAAAAGAAAGACGAGAGTGCGTTTGAACGGATAGTTACAAGGAACATAGATGACGTTTATGCTCATTTTCATAAAAACACTTTTATGAATCTATGCAATTGGGCAGCTCCGGAGATCAACAAAAGAGCCGTTTGGGTTAATCAGAGGATGTATTTTGATGTAATCGCTAAGGGTTGCTATCCGATTCATCCTATTACAGTATGGTTTCTGGCAAATACTTCGTCATGGATGCAGCAACGTTCTACTATTGCCTATACTGCCGAAATGTTTGAGGCTATCCAGAATAATGAAGTAAGTGGAAGATGGCTTCCTTATATTTATCCAGTAGATATTATCGGTACAAGTCTGTTTGATGAAATGCTCAGTTCTGAGGAAAAAGGCTTCGTGGCAAGTCAGAATTGTCTTACATATCAGACTATTATTACAAAACTCGATGGCAAGATAACAGAAAATGCTGTTAAAGTGCTTCGTGCTATACTGATATGCAGTATCCTGAAGTTTAAATTCTACGATCGTAACAGCGCTCTCAGCTGTTTGAAACTATGCTCCGGACTAAACGAAGAAGATACAAATACTGCTGTTGCTGGACTTGAAAATGAATACTGTGTTATCACATATGATACAGAAGCCAATCGTTTTGACCTTAACGCAGAAGCTCATGGCAAACAGGAGTACACCATTTGCATAATGAAGAAGATGACTATGCTCCGTGGCTATGATCCGATAGATGAGATGGACGAGGAACTCTCAAACGAATTGAGGCTGAATGTTCCTGTATCAACTGCTTTCAGTCAAGAAAATAGTATATCCTCACTGGAGTGGCAATATAACCAGATACTTATCAATATTTCTAAGATAAATGAAATGTACTGCCGTTCTCTTATGGCAAAAGTTAAGGATGCGACTGACGGTGAGATGTATCGTGGCATTCTTGTATACCTGTACTGCGGCAAAACATCGGAAAGAGATATTCCTATTGTCACGAAGCTAATCAAGACTTTGGAGCTACATAAGTTACCGATTGTTTTCTGTCTACTGTTTGATGATGATGAAAAGTGGTTTGGGCATCTGAAACGCCGTGCGGTATATCGCAAATTCACAGAATCCGAAAAAGAAATGTATGCTCGATTTCTTGGAAAAGAGAGTCGTGCGATAATACGAGCGATTTCATCAGAGTTTACTCGTATGACCGGCGAAAAGAAGATACTTACTGAAAATGGCATTGAAACGCTGACCGGCAGAATCAACCAGCATTGCTATGATAAGTTCAAAAAATGCTATCCTAATACAATACCATTCTCTTTCACGGAGTTTGAAAAGAAAGCTACCCCTACAGCTAAAAAGACGCTTCTTTCCATGTGCCGTAGTATGTTCACAGGTACGATGTGCAACAAACAATCTTATCAGGGGCTTGATCCAACAGAGAAACGGCGTATTGTTACCGCATTGCATACTCAGACACCATCCACTTCATGGCAGGTTTTTGATGCTAATTATAATCTTTGCGAACCGAGAAACGCCAAAGTAAAGAAAATCTATCAGGAAGTAATGGAAAAATTCTCCGCTGATAGTCAACATACCATAGGTCAGTTGTTTGGATACTACCGTTCTGCACCATACGGTCTGAACTATTATTCGCTCTTCTTATTTATCATTTATGTCCTTTCGCTGAACAGCAAGAAAATAAGCATATTTGATGGAACAGTCCTGATGACTAAGCAACAGTTCATTGACACCTTTCTACAAAGCGACAGAAAGATGCTTGAAAATCTGATGAAGCTCCGTGTTGTACTCAAAACACAAACAGACGATGAAGCACTAACCGATCTAATAAAAGACATACAACAACTTGTATATACCGAAAGATGCTCAGAGTACTCAAAACAGCTAAAGGCACTTGTTGAAGCTTCAGAGAACATCGACTCTATCAAGGGCGAAATTGCCGCCTGTGAGATGAAGTTACAGCAAGGTGTTAATTACAATACTACAAAATATGGATTATTAACCAAAGCAGAAAATGCTATTGAGACGTGCAAAAACACATTCAGTCTGATACAAATCGTTTCTGTGCTGTCAAATGTAGAAAAACCAGAGGTTGACAGCAAGATAGAAGAATACTCAGAATTCCTGTACAGTCCAACTTATGTTGCCCGTGTAGAAAAATTACTGTCTGAGGCATCAAAGACGCTTGATGAGAACTTCTCTCCGTTTGTTTCAAAGCTGAAATGTTCTTATTCGCAGTCAAGTGAGTTTAAGAAGAAATATCAGCAGACCGCCAAAAAGCTTCAGGAACTCGGCAAGAAGGAGTATGCAAGCATACTGAAAGCACGTATTGATGTGGTTTTACAAGAAGCAGAGCTTGAACAGAAATACGCTTCTACCATAGCAGATGCTCGTCGTTTCATATCTGCTATTGATAATTCCGTTCATACATTCGATTTTCCAAAGTGTGAGGAAACATCAGCACAGCTTTCTGGCTGGCTTGACACATTCAATGCTGCAAATGATATGGTAAGTTCAGTAAGGGACGAATTCGTTCGCAACCTCCACGAAGCTCAGGAGAAGGTTAAGAATCAGAAATCTCAGCTTGACAAACAGATACAGCAGATTCTAAAAGAAATTGAAGAGCCAACTGAGAGTTATGCACTTCTGTCCGAGCATATTTCTAAAGCTATTCGTCTTAACCCTGATGAAAAGACAGTGATTGCTCTCACAAGTACGCTGAATCTTATTGAAGAGTTCATAAAAGTCAAAAAAAGCATAATTCAAGCTGATAATTCAATAATTGAAAGTCTTGAAGAAGAATACAACAACAAATGGAAAGGTACTGTATGTGATCGGTACATGACGGAATATATCCTTTCGCTAAAAGATATTCAGGCTCAAAAACGAAATGAATGGCTTAGAAAGAATATTCAGAATATACGTGATTCGATTGAAACAATGACGGTATCACAGTGTGTCCAGTGGCAAGGAACAATGACCGAACTTCCAGAGTTCTTAACAGAAAATGACTTAGAAGTTATAACACTGCTTTCTTCTGCAATCACAGAAAAGATTAAGACTCAAAAAATCAACGGTATTATAGAAATGTTTGTAGCTCTTACAGCTGAAGAGAAAACAGAATGTTTACGTCGATTAAATAATTTTAAGGGCTAAAGAATTGCATCTAAACTATTACTTTAATAATATTTTCCTATACTCTTAAATACAAAATTTTTCTCTTTCACATCATCAACTGCTTTAATGTTTTTCTTATATACTATAAATCTGAGTAGAAACTTCAATGTACTTCTTCATTCTGGGCATGGCAATATTATACTGAATCTGTTTTTGAATCTCAAAGATCCGGCAGCGATTCTTAATGCCCAATTCTTTGAGTGCCGGAGATATCGCCAGTGTTATCGCTCCATCTCCACGAGTAGGACCGGCTACGACTAAAGGGACTTGAAAGGGATCATAGCCTCGGGCAACACATTTTACGCTTGCATAAAACGACTTTAAGTCGATACACATATAGACTCGTCCCATAACTATGTCTCTTTCAGTAAATCATTAAAATAGCCTTATATTACCGCTGTAATTCTCGTATTCATATCCTCTTCGTACCATATCGGCAATCTTTATATTCAACAGCTCTTCCGGAAAGCACAGGATCTGAGCGGCTTCCGCAACACTGCGTCCTTCACGGAAAAGGGCGTCCAGCTCATCGTCATCAATATTAAGATTAGCCAGGAAGCGGTTGGCTTCAGCTTCTGTTTTGTCGCGCATATTGAAAAAGGTGAATTCACGTAATGTACCTTGCATAGCGATATTAGCGTGAAGGACATGATGCCCAAGCTCGTGACCGCAAACCAGAAGTTGAGGTATCCGTTTTATTGTAGATGATATTATAATTACGGGTTCATTGTCAATGTAAGTATATAAGCCCTTTAGAGAGCCTAAAGGTGAAACGGATACCTTAACGCCAAGGTATTCGCATAGTACAAAGGGGTCTGTGGTGCCATATTTTTCTTTTAGTTCTTCAACTACTTCAAATATAGTCATACGAACGCCTCCCCGTTATTCGTTACTGTTCTTTGCCTTCTCCATCTTAATTTCCCAATATAACTTCTGAAGAGCATTGAATACAGCCTCTTTGTCTTCATCAGATAAAGCTCCGCCGGCAAAAAGACCTGCAGCATCTGATAACAGTTTTTGAGCCTGCTGCTTACCGTCTGCTCCGTATGCTATAGTTGCGGTTTTTTCAAAGTCTCCCTTATTATCGTATTTCCAGAAATCAACAGAAGTCTGGAAATGTTTTGCGAGGCTTTCATAAACCTTTTCTTGTTTCGGAGTCCTGTCACCTGCTTCATAGAGAATAATGGTCTTTCTTGTTACCCCTATGATTTCAGCGATTTGTTCCTGCGTCAAACGACATCCTATGCGGACCTGCTTCAGTTTTTCGGCAAATGTCATAGTGATCTCCTCTTTTTAAAGTGTATTTGAACGAATATTGTTCACATTTTGATGTAACCATAATATATCACAGAACATCTGTTTTGTCAATAGGTTTTAAGCGAATTTCCATAAATTCATCATTGTCAATAATCGAAGTACACATTTTTCAACAACATAGACAAATCAAAAATGTTCTCTTGACAAGGTCGATTTTAGGTGATAGAATATAGCCAAGGAATTTTCGAAAGAACGTTGTGTAGAATGGGAAAGAGATATTAACTGACATAATGATAGGGGGATTTTTATGATCAGATATATCAATAGAGGCCCTGAAGTAACTATTCAGGATCCACTGCACCCAGGACAGTATAAGAAATATAAAGACCTTAATTGGCAGGGAATGCCGGAAATCATCTCGTTCACCGACTATTTACGATGGAATTATACCTTTAACTATGGAATGCACATAAGGAAACTACACGCAGAACACGTCTTACCAATACCATATACTATAAAACCTAACTCAAAGATACTAAACGTCACAATCGTTACGGGAAAATATGATCGAGTGGACTACTCGTCATTTCTGTTATACGTTATTTGTGACGTTTTTTTCAATTGTGATGGTATTCTTATTCATCAGGAATACTGCGTAAGTGGCTATTTCAGAATGTTCGGCCCATCCGATTTCTTTAATAGCGTTGAAATCTACAACAGAAAACGTATTCGTTGCCAAGCTCCACTTGATGAATTTCTTGTTCCGGTAATGTCCAAAAGCGGTTTTGATATAGTTGCAGCAGAAATCCTGGATAAGTATTATAACAAGGAATATGGCTATAACAATCGAATAAACGGTAAAGCACTTGCTGAAGGTATGGGGTATACCATCCAGTATCGGCGTCTATCGGTAAACGGCAACCTAAAATCAAAGCTTATTATTGATCGAAAAGACGTTGTTGTCTACGATAGCAAGGGCCATCCGATAACACTGTTGATACCTGCAAGGACGATTCTTGTAGACAAGTCACTTAAAGAAGACGCTAAGCTCGATAACGTTATAATCCATGAGTGTGTGCATATTTACTTGCATAATCTGTTTTATTATGCTCAGAGCCTCTATCGTAGTGTTATTGGTAAAGAGGTTCCAGAATTTCTTGACTATTTCTATTCAGAAACGCAGAAGGACTGTATACGCTGGATGGAAACGCAAGCGAACTCCATTGCAAGACATATCCAGATGCCTCGAGGCGAAACAACTGACTTTATAATCGATTTCATCGACAGACATGATGAAGAACTGAGCTTTGATGATTATCGTGAACTGATTGATATGGTAAAAAACAGGTTTGGAGTATCAAGATATGCAGCCAAGAAGCGTATCATAGAACTTGGTTGGACTGAGGTACGAGGAGTTTACACTTACTGCACTACCGGTTATGTAGACGATCATGAAATCGAAAGCCGGCTGCCTGCGGATCAGACCTATACACTTCCCTTGAGGTGTATAGCTCAGATATTCGGAGAGTCCAAAGAGTTTGCTACGCTCGCAAGCTCCAGGAGATATATTTACATTGACGGTCATATGTGTCGCAACGACGAGAAATACGTTATCAAGGAGTATGGCGTAGCTTTCGGACTAACAGAATACGCAAAGCATCATATGTCTGAATGCTGTATTAGTTTCAAGCAGATATATGGTAAACAGGAGTATTCATATACTTACGGCGAGCTTAATAAAGAGGATCTGAGGATCATAGTTGAGCATACCCTTGATAGCGAACAGAAGAAAAGACTTCGTCTTGCCATGGACGAACGTAAGTCTGAGGGACAGAAACTCGGCAATAAAGCTACAACCAATCCTCTCGGAGAGGCTATAAAGTTCCATATGAAGCGATGTAAAGTAACTTCAGATATCCTTGCTGATCGTTCAGGGCTTGGTATAGCCACTATAACGAAGTTAAGGAACGGCAAGAAAGTAAAGCTAGAGACAATTCTCGCTTTTAGTGTAGCATTGGAACTTGAAAAGACTTTTATGCTTGACCTTGTACAGAAAGCTAATCTCAACTTCGATGCACGAAATCCAGCCCATAATATGTATCTCACAATACTTGAACTTTTACCAGACGCTAATGTATTCCAGATCAATGAATTCCTGAAAGAAGAAGGATTCACTCCCTGGACTCAGGAACGAGAGCTCAAACAAGAACAAACAGCAATATGAATGCTGTGTTTAGTCAGCGAGAGAAATTTTTACTTGACAATGCAATGAACTTATGATATTATATAATGATTTGAAGAATTCAAATGGACGGTATGGGATAATACGTTTTAAGGAGTATTGTATATGCATAACTTTTCGTATGTATCAAAAAAAGAGGCTGCACCATATAAGAATGAGATCATCAGCCTTTTAAAACTAGTCCAGAAAGAAGTTAAGGAATACTTCACCTTCCGATTTGATTTTGTAGGCAGTTCAAGCAGAAATATGATAACTTGCGAGAGAAACGGCAATATCGGTTATGATTTTGATGTGAATATCGAGCCGAACGATCCGGAAGAGAAATATCCTGCATCCAATATCAGAAGGTTCATATTTGATGCTATACAGAAGCATATGGGTAAATACGGATACGCTAAGATAGAAAACTCAACAAGCGTAATTACCATAAAAGCAATTGACAGGGATAACCGTCGGATCGAGCACAGCTGTGATTTTGCTATAGTATTCCATTGCAGTAATGGGCAACAGCAATATATTCGCTATAATAAATTTGCTTGCTCATATAGCTGGGAGTACCGTGGAAACGACTATTATATCGGTGATAAACTTCAATGGATAAAAGACAATCACTTAAAAGAAGAGCTTCGTGAGTGTTATCTGATCTATAAAAATCGGAATAATGATCCGGAAAAGCATTCAAGGACTATACTTGCCGAAACAGTAAATAATCTTTACAACGAATATATGTATAGACGAATGTAATATAACGGAATTACCTTTATAGAAGAGAAGGGGGATTGCTCAATTCCACTTTTCACAGCGAAAGACCTAGCATGGACGGAAAAGGTATTGACTGGAAACTTCTGAATTGATAGAATGATAGGAGGATACACTAATGAATATTAGGCATAAAATAATCGTTTCAAATGATATAATAAAACTCTTTAGCACAAATAAAGATAAATCTAAAGAATATGAACGGCGAGTGAATGATATTATTAATTTATCAAAGGATGTGTTTCTAGAGAAATTTAAATACAACGAGAAACAATCTAGAGGAGAATGCGATTATGTAGGCCTTGCCTCAGGCAAGAAATATGATGCTAAAATACCTTTTGAATCAAAGCAAATTAGATTATTGACAGATGGCAAATTACAATCTCCACAGATTATCAAATGGCTAAAGCAATTGAGTGATGAAACAAGTGACTTCAGTCCGTTAAAGCTACGAGAAGATCCAAATTATAGTGTTACTTCAACAAAACTTTATAAAATAATGAGAGAGCAACTTTTAAATGACAAACCAGATGAAGATATAATATATTTTATTCCTTTTCCTATTGTAATTTATTTTGCTGACGGAACACAATTCTTAAATCAAGCTTCAAACTATCTTAATATAATCTATGAAACAATGAAAAACGAAAATATTCTTTTAAATAGGAAGATTTATGTTATTCTCCCATCATCTGAAAAGAACATTTGGACTTTAGTAGATTTAGAGAAAAGAATAGTTGAGTTTATAGAATATAGCAATTTAGAAGAATACATATCATATGAAATGATGTAAAAAAATGGAACGACATATAAAATGCTATATTAGATTTATCCCCATTCTAAAAAAGAGGCTCGAGAGCCTCTTTTTTGTGTTCTCATTTTTTTGAAATACCCATATTAAAAATAGGAGTAAAATCGTCGATTTTTATCTGATTACCACCACATCGTCACATAAAATCTCGAATAATTGTGAGAAATGCTCTATGAACCGAGGTTTAAATACACATTTATCAAGGAGTTGTACAAAAAACAACTCCTATTTTTTATGTCTGTTTTCACATTATATTCTATGGTAATATATAGACACAGTCAAGGGACAGGATTCCGTGGCTGAATATAATATTCAAAGCCTGATATGCATTAAGGGCCGCGGATACAAATATGGCTTTTCTTGTGAAAATCATATATTTTGTACCCTTTCCTTGTCATGCCATATTCAGGTGAACTCGGAGTCTGCGTACAGGATATATGCAGGCTCCATTTTTTGTGTCCGCAGGAAGGACACAAATGGGATATAATCATGGGCTTGAAAAGAAGAAGTTCGACGAGGAATGGCAGAAAAACGAAAAGCTTTATCGAGAACTTGGCATGACTGATGAGCAGATAACAGCTATATGGGAGTTTGACTATAAGACTTTTCGTTCAGACAGAGTGTACTTTGAAAAGAAAATGGATCTTTCAGAATATGAGGAGACTCTTCAAAGTGATGATTCAAACATTGACGAGTGCAATATTGAAGAAAACTGGCATGAGTACATAACGGACATTGATAAGAGAAGACAGTTGTCCGAGCTGCGTCCGGAACAGCGACGAGCTTACTATCTATGCAAAATAAAGAATATGTCTCAGCGGGATGCTGTTGTGATAATAAACAAACCGCAGTCTTCAATAGCTCGCTGGATTGTAAAAATCTCCAAAATTTTGAAATAGCGGTTCAAAACAGCCTTTCCCAACGGCTACTTAGTGAAGGGCAATAAAGCCCTTCGCCAAACTTGACAATTGAATAGCAGCGCATAAGTGTGCAGCAAGATCGGTGTGGGCAACAACCCTACGAGCCGCGGACATCCATACGCCACGACCTCGGAAACGAGCGAGCGATAAATATGAGCATGACGGTGGGAGCGAAGCCACTCCTATTATGGCAATGACAGCCGATTTGCGCGCCCGTCCGTAACAACGGCTCTGACTCCGTAAGGGCAGAGAGACAAGGATCTGCGTGAACAGTGAGGACTCTGTTCGGCTTATGCGCTCCCTTCCCCGGAGGGCGTCAGAAATGACGAGAGATTATCCGAGGCCTTTGATTAAAGGAAAATGCCGTCGCACAGCGTGACGGTAAAGTACCCCTGCGGGGGTGCGTCTGCGTATGAAACGATATATGCGGACAACGATAAACGGGACTGTCGCAAGGCAGTCCCACATACATAAAGGAGAGATACGATGCTGATACCAAAACGTGGAGAAATGTACGTTGCCGATCTGGGACAAGGTATTGGCTCAGAACAGGCAAATGAACGCCCTGTGATAGTAATACAGAACAACAAGGGCAATCACTACGCCGATACTACGATAATAGTCCCTATAACTTCGCAGATGAAAACTCAGATACCAAATCATGTAATAATCCATTATGGTATCCTTACGAAGTACAAGGGATGTGTACTGACTGAGCAGATAAGAACTATTTCAGTATACAGATTGAAAAAGTACATCGGCAGGCTTAGTGAAAAGGATATCCGAAGAATAGAAAAAGCTCTGCGGATAAGCCTTGATCTGAATAATAAGGAGTGGAAATATTGATGAAAATAAAGGAATTGCCGCTTGACACAGCGGTCAACAGATTTTTTGATGAGGCTGCAAGAAACGGACTTGAACGTCGTCCAGGTCAGGTCGAGATGTCACAGGAGATAGCACAAGCTATTATGGATAAGAGATCATTAGTGGTTGAAGCTGAAGTCGGTATCGGAAAGTCAATTGCCTATCTTGTACCGATAGTACAGCAGTTTTTTCGTGATCGCAGACAAGTTGTGATAGCGACATCAAATATAGCATTGCAGGAACAGCTCGAGCGCGATGTAAAGAACGTTCTAAATATGATAGGCGTAAAAACTAAAGTCGAGGTGGCAAAAGGAATGAAGAATTACATATGTCTAAGGGAAGCAAGAAAACATCGCAAAGAAGATGAAGAGTTTGCAGCTCTCTATGAACTTGCATTACACGGCGTACAGCGTAAATCCGAACTTAGCGTTACTGACAAAGCTTGGGATAAGGTTTGCATAAACTCAGTAGGTCAGAAATGCGATGACTGCAAATACAGAAACAGATGTGAGTATCTTCAGATGCGTGAGCGTATTCGCTGTAATGATTCAATCGTTATTTGTAATCAGAATATGTTGGCATCGCACCTGATCAACATGGAATCAGGCAGAGGGATATTCAAAGGCAATCTCAGCACAATAGTTGTTGATGAAGCTCATAACCTTGAAAGTAAGTTCAGGGACGCATTTACCACATCTTTCAGCCAGAAGGAAATTAGTAGAGAAATCCTGAAAGTAACACACAATAGAAAAAACACTATGTCGCGCCTTATAATCGAAACTTTAAAAATGGTCGATACTTTATTCAATTTCCTTAAAAACGACATATCCCAGCAACAGGCAGCTGCTGTTGCAGATATGAGGACCTTCTATTACAGACCGACTAATGAGATAAAACAACTGCTTCTAAAGCTACGATCCAATATGAGGGAGATAGAAATGAAGACAAATCGGAGGCTGTATAGCCTTCAAATGCTGAGAGAGTCTGAAAACAATTCAAATCTTGTATGGCTATCCAATGAACATGGAGTTCGAATAAACGTGTGCAAAAAGGACATTCGCCGGGATATAGGAAGGCTACTGTTCTCAAATGCAAGAAGAACAATATTGACTTCGGCAACATTAACATCTCAGAATTCAGGAACACTCAAGGAAAGATATGGATACTTCATGGATAGCCTCGGCTGTCCTGATGATGTAAACATCTCCGAACCAAAGAAGTCACCATATAACTATGATGAGCATTCTATGATGTATGTTTCAAATAAGCTTCCGTGTCCAAATAGGTTTAACAGAAAACGATACCGCAGAGAAGCAGTTGAGGAGATAGTAAAACTGTTAAAGGTAACTCATGGAAAGTCACTTATACTCTTTACAGCAAAGGAAGACAGAGATTATGTCTTTGGAAAGCTGTCAAATATGGGCTTGCCGTATAAGATAATGATCCAGAGCGGCGACTCATCTCAGGAGCATAGGCTCAGTGATTTTCGAAAAAATGTTAATTCGGTGATCCTTGGTACCGGAACCTATTGGGAAGGCATCAACGTCGAGGGCGAGAGCTTGTCACAGGTGATAGTGTTTAAGCTTCCCTTTCCTGTTCCGGAGCCTATAATGGAATACAAAATGTCTAAAGTTGAGTGTCCGCTCATGGAAGTAGCAGTACCTGAGATGGTAATAAAACTGAAACAAGGAGCAGGACGTCTCATCAGGAGTGCAGATGACAAGGGTATCGTTTCGATACTCGATCCAAGAGCAAGCAGCAGACTGAAGACAGCATATAAGGAGGAGGCACTGTCATCACTACCCGAAAAGAGTATAACCGAAAAAACAACGGAGCTCAAGAAGTTCTGGAAAAGTATAAGGGAGGAAGATAAAAATGAATGATAACAGACCGGGAATAGCAGACTATATGATAGCAGTAATGGACCAGATAATTGGGAGTGCTGCAATAGAAAAGGAAATATCTGAGTCCGAGAAGATAAGGATTCGTGAGATCAACGAAGTGACTGTTACCGAAAGGTACATGACTATACGAGAATGGGAGGTAAACACATGATTCACTTCATCGCAGGTGCTATGTTTGGAGGGACTATGGGCGTTTTGGCAATGTGTCTCTGCATAGTGGCAAGCAGAGCCGAAGAACAATAGAGTGTCCGGCGGTTTACACAAATGTGAACCGCCGCATTTGTTGGCTTTGGTGATACCAATTCCGAGTGTTGTGTGGTATCCTTGTGTACTGAAAGGAGGCTCAGTATGGCGAATGTAACAGTTATCCCTCCTGTGAAAGCAGAGGGTACGATACATAAAATACGATGTGCAGCCTATTGTCGAGTATCATCGAGCAGCGAAGACCAGCTTCACTCCTATGCAGCTCAGGTCAAATTCTACAGTGAAAAGTTCGATGATTCAGATACGGAAGAGCTTATCGATATATACGCTGACGAAGGAATAACCGGAACCAGCGCAGATAAGCGAACAGAATTCCAACGCCTTATACGGGATTGTAAGCGTGGAAAAATCGACAGGATATATACCAAATCTTTGAGTAGATTTGCCCGAAACACCAAAGAGTGCCTTAATACTGTACGATTACTCAGAGAGCTTGGAATAACCTTGTTCTTCGAGAAAGAAAACATCGATACAGCTAAGAATACAGATGAATTGATGATAACTATCATGGGCGGACTGGCTCAGGAAGAATCTACTTCCATATCTCAGAATATGAGATGGAGCGTAAGAAAGCGTATGGAGAACGGTACCTTCGTTCAAAGCGTTCCGCCATATGGTTATGTCAAGAGAAATGAGAAACTGGTTGTTGATCCTGAAACTTCTGAGATCGTAAAGGAAATATTCAGAATGTATCTTGGAGGCACAGGAACAAACACTATAGCTCGGATCCTGAACAGCCGTGGGATATTGACAGGTATGTACCAAAAGAAATGGAATCACAAAATAGTAAAGTATATCCTGTCAAACGAGAAATATACCGGAGACTCGCTCATGCAGAAGACATATAAGACTGAAACGCTTCCCATGATCCAGAAACGGAATCACGGAGAATATGATCAGTTCTATGTTGAGAATACCCATGAAGCCATTATATCCAAAGCTGACTTTCAGAAGGTCCAGGAATTACTTACAATATCGGCTTCAAAATTCCATAGGGAATCAAAAGGAAAGCATATATTAGGCTCAATGATAAAATGCGGAGTGTGCGGAAGTACATATAAGAGGAAATGCAACAGTGGTAAATATTACTGGTGTTGCATAGAGCATGACCTTAACTCACAAAACTGCAGTTCCAAGCCCATAGCTGAAGAATCCATAATGCAGGCGTTTGTATCACTGTGCAATAAGCTTATACGGCATTATAAGGAGATACTAGTACCAATACAAAGAACGCTTCAGGAACTGAATATCCGAAGATTCAGCACTAATACGAAGGTGCTTAATATCCGTCAGGATATGGCTGCTCTTAAAGAGCAGCGCCATGTCATAGCGCGTCTTCGTAAAAGAGGGTTCCTTGACGAAAAGAAATATAACGAGAAACTATTTGAACTCGAGAGTAAGATGGCAAGACTTGATCGCGAACTGAAAAAACATACCAAAATAGATATCGAGGACGAAACGATCGAACAATTGGATATCCTGATAGACTGCTTTGAGAATCAAATCTCTATAATGTCAGGATTTAACGAGAAATTATTCGGAATGATAGTCGAGAAAATTATTGTAAGGAACAATAAACTGGAATTCTCGCTTATATCAGGAATAGTCTTCAAAGAAGAAATAAAAGAAAAATGTGGTGCTTTGTGAACAAAAACAAAGCACCATTTTTGTCAGGTATGATGATAGATAAGAAGAAGTAGATGTGGTATTCTTGTGTGTGAAGGAGGTCAGAAAATGGCTAAAAATCGAAAAATACCGTTCGGCTATCAGATGAAAAACGGCGAGATAGTAACCGAGCCGAGAGAACTGTACGCCGTATCAAAGATATTTGCTGATTACCTAAAAGGCAAAAGCCTGCTCGAAATATCCAGATCCATTCAGGAAGAAAAGATTCCATATCATCCAGGTGAGGATCTCAGTTGGAACAAGAATATGGTGAAGCGTATCCTTGAGAATGAAAAATACCTTGGCAACGATGCGTATCCGCAGATCATATCTGCCGACATATTCCATCGAGCTAATAATAAGAAGACCAGAAAAGCCACTAATATCTGCATAGTACCTGATGAATTGAAAGGTATAAGAGATATTACACTGTGCGCTGAGTGCAGAAAAAGACTGTACAGAAATCAAAACGGTACATGGAACTGCAAAACATACCGATGCGGTAAATTTGAGTATGTAGCAACCGATCAGATGATCTTATCTGCGGTGCTTAATATACTAAATTCTGCCATAGCAAATCCCAGTCTTCTGGATGCCGATGCCGAGATGAGCGTGTATACGCCAAACGGAGCGGTTATAAAGCAGAAAAACGAAATATCGAGACTTATGAGCATTCCTGATATCGATTATGACAGGATAAAAAATGCAGTAATGGAGCTTGCTGAACTAAAATACGATTGTTGTTCATATGACGATGTACCGCAGAAAACAGCATTATTAAAGGAAATACTTATGGATATCAGGAGACTTGATACACTTGATGTAGAGTTACTCCTGAAATGCACTGAATATATAACTGTAAGTCATAACGCAACTATAGGTCTTGAACTTATAAACGGCGTAAAACTGAATAATATTACAGAGAGGAGCAGAGATAATGAGTGTTACGATAATACCTGCGACTAAGAATCTGAATGCTGAAAATACCGACAAATATCATCAGCTCAGAGTTGCAGCCTACTGCAGAGTCAGTACTGAACAAGAAGAACAGCAGAACAGCTATCAGGTACAGATAGATTACTATACCGACCTTATAAATCAAAACAAGGAATGGGTTCTCGCTGGAATATTCGCTGATGAAGGAATATCTGGAACGCAGACAAAAAAGCGTACTGAATTCAACAAGATGATACGATTATGTAAAAAGCGGAAGATTGACCTCGTACTCTGCAAATCAATAAGCCGATTCGCCCGAAATACTGTTGATACCCTTGAATACGTCCGACAGCTGAAGGAGCTTGGAATAGCCGTTATATTCGAAAAGGAAAACATAAACACTATGACGATGACGAGCGAATTCATGATAGCCTTATATGGCAGCTTCGCTCAGGCTGAGTCGGAATCAATAAGCAAAAACGTATCATGGGGTATCGAAAAAGCCTTTCGTGAAGGAAAAGTCAAGTATAACTTAAGTCGCCTGTATGGCTATCGCAAGGGCGCGGACGGGAAACCGGAAATAGTGCCTGAAGAAGCTAAAGTTATAAAGCTAATATACAAACTGTATCTTGACGGATTAACACTAAGACAGATCAAAAAACATCTTACTGAAATGAATATACAAAAGCGAAGTAATACAGAATGGTCTATTAACAGTATAAGTGGTATTCTGGCCAATGAAAAATATGTCGGCGATGCATTGCTGCAAAAGACCTATACAGTAGACTGTATTACCCACAAGAAAGCAAAAAACAACGGAGAACGGGCAAAATACCTTGTAACTGATGCGCATGAAGCGATAATTGACAGAGATACATATAACCTTGTACAACAGGAAATGGCTCGAAGAACTTCAATGAGAAGAAAGAGCGAAAAAACATTATTAATGCAAGGAAGATACTCAAAATATGCATTAAGTGAGTTAATGGTATGTGCTGAATGCGGATCAGCTTATAAAAGACAGATATGGAACGTACATGGCAAGAAGAGATGTCCTGTATGGCGATGCATAAACAGGCTTGATAATGGAATCCGATATTGCAAGAAGTCACCTTCGATCCACGAAGATAAGCTTCAAAAAGCAATAATGAACGCCATAAATGAAAACTATGAATGCAGAAATGAAATAAGGAGGATCCTGAAAGGCAGTGTGGAAGAGACTCTATCCGGAATAGAAGTAAGTGAGATCAGGAAGATAGAGTACAGATTACAAGAGATAGATGAAACCCGTAACGACTACATTTCCCTCATATCCTCAGGATCAATCGATGAAGAATCGCTTGACGAACAGTTCCAGAAGCTCTATGACGAAGAACAAAGCCTGAATGAACGCTTAGAGCAGATAAAAGCTAAAAATAGCATCGATTCAGACGATAGCGACCGGATTGACAGGACGCTAAAGGAAATCGATAAAAACAGCTGCGAATTACTTGAATACAATGATATACTGACCAGAAAACTCATAGAATGCGTAAGAGTAGTGAGCAAGACTGAAATACAGATCATTTTCAAGGGTGGATATGAAGTGACCGCAGAAGTTGAAAAATAAAGCAAAATATGTATCCCACTACTGTCATAAACTGCATTTATCTTGATTTTTCTGCTGATTTGTGGTATAATATTATTATTAAATCCAGTTATACGGGAGGATCGGTATGGAACAGGAACACGACTGGCAATATGACTTAGATGAATACATACGTCAGGGCGAGCCTGACCGTTCAGAGAAAAGTGCTGCGTGGCAGACTGCAATAGGCTTGCAGGATGTTGACGGCCTCCAGACCTCGGAATACCTGCTGGAAACAGCCAAGGAGCATATTGAGGGAAAGATTGACATATCCACCGCACAAAAGCGGATCTACAGTTACTATGAACAGCGAGATGTTCGTATGACTGTTGAACAGGATACGATGGAGGCGGACATTGTAGCAGCTCACATAGCCGAACTTCTTGCTGAGAAGACCTTCCAGTTCTCACCGGCAGAGCTTCAAACCATACACCGCCGACTTTTCACAGGCGTGTTCAAGACAGCTGGTCAGTACAGAACATATAACATCTCTAAGAAGGAATGGGTGCTTAACGGTAAGACGGTGTTCTATGCCGCGTTCGACAGCATCCGTGATACCCTCGACTACGACTTCGGTCAGGAGAAAGCCTTCTCCTATTCGGAACTTGATGTAGCTCAGTCCATAAAGCATATTGCCAAATTCATATCAGGTATCTGGCAGATACATCCGTTCTGTGAAGGAAATACCCGCACCACGGCTGTATTCATGATAAAGTACCTGCAAACCTTCGGATTCAACGTAAGTAACCAGGTATTTGCCGATAATTCATGGTAATTCCGTAATGCTCTTGTCAGAGCGAACTATAACGATCTCCAGAACGATGTTCATGCAACAACTGAGTTCTTAGAGAAGTTCATCGAAAACCTGCTGACAGGGACCGATCATGAACTGAAGAACCGATATATGCATATCGAATATACGGAGTCAGCCCAAAGTGCAAATGATAATGTTTCAAAGTGCAAAAATTGCACTTTGGAAGAACTTGCTATACTTAGGGAAATCTCAAAGAATCCATCTATAACCCAGAAGGAGCTAGCAGAGGCAATCGGTAAATCCGAGCGAACTGTTAAGACCAGAACGGTTGAGCTTCAGAATAACGGCTTCCTGCGCCGCAAGAACGGTAAGAGAAACGGCCTGTGGGAAGTACTTGTTGAGATATAACAATACGTCGACCAAATGAAAGTAGTCTCCAGGCATTTGACATAAATTAAGCAGATGTCTGGAGACTGTTGTTATTTTTTGTGGAAAATACTTGCATAAAATCTGCTTTGACGGTATAATATAAGAAATGATGCATTAGGAGTTGATATAATGCTAATTTCGTTAAAGGTAAATAACTGCTTTATTTATAATGCGGAAACAGAGTTTACTATGCGCTCTGATATGAGAAACAAGCATTTTCCGTGCAATGTAATATCAGTAAACTCTACAAATGTATTGAAGTCTGCAATAATTGTGGGACCTAATAACGTAGGAAAAACCCTTTTTGTCAGATGTCTTGATACTGTAAGGAGTATCATGCTCAATGAAGGCAAGCGGATGGTCCCAAATATATTCAATGATGATAAGAAGTGCGAATTCGTAATATCTTTTTGTGATAACAGCTTTGAGTATTGCTTTGAGCTGAAATATGATTATTCTAAAAATGAATACTTTTTTGAGAAGTTCTCAAAAATTACCTATGATATACATAAGAACAAGAAGGAAACAATAATTCTTCTCAGAGATATAAAAAACAAGGATTACGTCTGCAATACAGCGGACGAAGATGAAAAGAGCGCTGTAATTTCGGCAATGAAAGTAATTGCAAAGAATAATCTGTTGATCTACCTCCTTGATACATCGCAGTTCTCTGTTATGTTTGATATAAAGAATATCATCACTTCATTTGCCAGGAAGATAGATATCGTGGATATGAATAATATCCCGATGAAAAAGACTATCGAAATGCTAAAGCAGTCCGATGAGAAGAAGCAAAAGATAGTAAACTTCATCCTTAACGCAGGACTATACCTTGAAAACTATCAATATCATAAAGAAGCTAACTCCAATAACGATATTGGCAAGGTATTGAATTGCGATGATGAAATTCATATACAGGAAAAGGCTATAGAAGGATCAGAGACATTTATTGAGCAGCTTCGCTTGTTCTCGACTTACAAGGGAGTGACGGTTCCAAGCATGGCTTTTGACTCTACCGGTACAAAGAAGATGGTCTGTCTTGCAAGTTATGTGATAGATGCTCTTGAAAACGGGCGTATACTTGTGGTGGATGAACTTGACAATAGCCTGCATTTCAAGCTTGTTAGAGCAATAATAGCTATGTTTAATAACGAACTCAACACAAAGGCACAGCTTATCTGCACTGTTCACGATACTAATCTGCTTGATTGCCAGAAGCTGTTCAGAAAAGAACAGATATGGTTTGCTCATAGAAACTTGGATGATGCGTATTTGTATTCATTATCTGAGTTCACAGCTGAAAAGAACGGAGTAAGAGATACGAGCAATCTTGTAGAAAAATACAAGCGAGGAGTATTTGGTGCTCTTCCTGAGCCTGATCTGTTCGAGTCTTTACTGGAGATGCATAATAATTGCTAAACCTACAATCACCTATAGACACAAAATGTGTGTTATATGTGAAGCGCTTGAAAATATCGAATTAATAACATACTCGTAAGTTACTAACTCGTAATTCACTTAATTGCAGACTATTATATTCATGGACCATTTATGAGGTGATATAATGAACGAATTATCGAAATATCTGTGTTTGCTCCTTCGACATCAGCCTGAGAAAGCAGAGCTTGACATGGACAAGCATGGCTGGGTATCAGTAGAACAGCTTATTGAGGGCGTTAATCGCCACAGCAGCTATAAGCTGGACCGTGAACTACTGGAACAGATAGTAGCCGAAGACAACAAGGGACGTTACAGATTTGATGATAAACATGAAAAGATCAAGTGCTGTCAGGGACACTCGGTTCCGTGGGTTGAACCTGAGTTGAAGTATTGTGAACCGCCTGAGTTCCTGTACCACGGAACCACTACAAAGGCTCTTGAAGCCATTGAGGAGAGCGGAGTTATAAAGAAGATGAAGCGACACGCTGTACATATGCAAGCCGATATAAGCAAAGCATGGCAGTCAGCCGAGCGTTGGCACAAGACTCCGGTAGTGCTGAAAATAGCAACATCAGAGATGAATAAGGACGGATACAGATTTGGAGTAACCGAGAATGAGGTCTGGTGTACCGAGGAAGTGCCTGTGAAGTATATCTGTGACAGGATATACAGAAAATGAATAAGTATTAAGGAGAAACTAATGGCGGATAAGTATAAAGAATATTCTATAAAGACTTTAGAAGATGCTTTGAGAGTTTTTTACGACTTGATAATTAATGTTACATCCCATCTGATAAAATATGAAGAGTATTCTAAGGAATTGGAAGATTTTATTTGTGATTGCTTATCAAATAAAAAAGATATAGTTGGAGCTAAGCAATTTGAGAATTTTGATGATAAGATTAAATACCGTCAAATGATGCTTTTAAAATACATAGCTGATGAACAAAAAAACTCTTTCTCATATAAGAATTTAAGAAAAGTATTGAAAGAGAAGAAATGGATTGACTATGAATTGGAAGAGGACGTTGGAGAAATACTCAATTCGTTACTGTTATTAAGAAATACGATATTTCATAATACTCATTCTATATTATCAGCTGTTGACGAGGTAAATAAAAAAGGTATTCCCTCAAAATTGGAGAAAATATTAACGCCTTCTTTTATGCCTAATCCAGTTGTAACAACAATAATTGTATATTATAAGCTTGAACACGTGCAAAGTCTATGGTTACATACTCAAAAAAGAATGGATATGTATAAAGTAATACTAGAGAATATGAAAATGGATTATGAATACATATATAAACAAACTAATCCAACTGGAAAGCAAATTATAAATATGAGTAAAATAATAGATAATCAAAAAGTTGAATTCTTGAAGATCTATGATAAAAGGCCTATGTGTGCCCTTGATCCGAGAACTATGCATACACAGCTCTCTATGGCGATGCAAAAGAAAAAATATGATGGTTCACAAGAGTGCTTTGATAATTTAACGTTTAATGTATTTGATCCAGATAAAAAAGAATAGGAATAGAAAAATGGGAAAGAATCAACATTACATACCTCAGTTTTATCAAAGGTATTGGGAGTGTACTGAAGCAAATGGACACATATGGGAACTAAATAAAAACTATAATAGTATACGTAAACAGGCTATAGTATCAAGGAATAGTGAGTTTCATGTCTATGAGCCAGATATTGATAATCCTGATGATGCTATAGAGAATTGGTATTCGCGTTTTGAAACCAAGTATTCCGTTCCATATAAGGAATTGGTTAGAAAACGAGCGTATTTATATAAGATTTCAAATGAAGAAAAAAGGTTGATTTGTAGAATTGCTGCTAATTTTTCTGCAAGGCATCCTATAAACATCTATAGGAATCCAATGAACAATGCTTGGGCGGAAAGATTCACTTTGGGAATCAAAAACAAAAGCATTGATAGACGTTCGATTCAAAATCTACTCGCTTTTTCCGAAGGTGGAATGTACGAGATATTTGGAGGAGAGGAAGAAATACTCGGCGAATTTGAAGAGACTCTTCTCTTAAGTAATATGCAGTTACTCTTTTCTGAAAAGCCAAATATAATCTTTTGTGATAAAATGATACATCAGGTTAGCTATCGGAAAGAGTATTACTTTCCTATTTGTCCATATATAGTTGCACGTTTTTCAGCGTCTAGTAAATATGAGGATAAAATGATAAAACGAATAACTGACGAAGAATACTTGCGTTTTACAAATCTTTATTATAAAAATCGTATTGTCGAACGTATTTACGCTTGCTCTGATACAGTTTTAAAAGAATTATTAACTAGATAATGACTAAACTCATTATTATTCTAAAATTCTGATTCTATAGATTTGGAGGTTAATTAGATGGTAACTT
The DNA here is from genome assembly GCF_947301925.1 of uncultured Ruminococcus sp. Taxonomy (GTDB): domain Bacteria; phylum Bacillota; class Clostridia; order Oscillospirales; family Ruminococcaceae; genus Ruminococcus. The sequence goes on along the minus strand of NZ_CAMYUE010000002.1, from coordinate 481,363 downwards.
ACGAAGAGATGAGAATAGTTATGGAAAATGCCGAGAAGGAAAGAAATCAAGCTTCTTATAGTGTAACTCCTGAGGAAATGCAACGCTTTAAGATTAATGATAAACTTCCTACACTCATATCTACAAAGAAGATGGAAAACGACAAAAAACATGGAGTTACAGCAACACCAGGTTATGGCTTGATAGAAGAACAATGCCTCATTAGTGAAGCTACTCTTAAGAAAACGATAAATCGATCAATTAGAGTAACACGTACATTCCTTTATAAGTTTACTATTGGTTTACATATGTCTATTGATGAAGCTAACGACCTATTTAATCTATGCGGTGGACCATTAAGGGAAACAGATCCAGCTGATTATATATGCATAAACTACCTTAATACCAAAGATGATATACATAAGTTCTGCGAACAATACAAAGAATACATAGGTAAAAATCTAACCAGATAACAAAGGTGAAAAGTTTTACCTGGCAATTCTTATTTTCCTGTGGTATGATAAAAGCATAGAAAATACACAGGAGGTAATCATTATGAAACCTATTATTTTTGCAAGAATAGCCGATATGAAATTCTACAAAGGTATCACCGATACCGACAAACCAGTCAATGGCGGATCATATGTCAAAGATACAAACTATGCCCATGAATGCTATAACTTTGATTCAGTAATACTGGAAGACGAAAAGGAGTATTGCCTTGGATTTACACAGCTTCTTGGCGGTAAGGATCCTCAACTTCACATTGAGCATATTGTAGGATGCAAAGGAATGAAAGATGCTTTGTCTGTTGATAATGTTATTGTAGTCTTTTGTTCCAAAGCACATAACAGCAAGACTATGAGAGTTGTTGGTTTTTATAAAAATGGTACGGTTTTTCGAGACTATCAGGAATGCGTGTTCCCAAGTGAAGACGGAAACGATTACGTTCAATCTTATTCATTTTTAGCTGAAAAGAAGGATTGCGTACTGCTTCCGTATCAAGAGCGTTTCAGAACAGGAGATTGGTTTGTGCCGACCAGTGGAAAAATGGGATATTCATTTGGGTATGGTCACAACAATATTTGGTTCGCAGGCAGCAATACGTACAATATGGACGAGATCAACTATGTCAATAAAATGATTGAAAGCATAGAGAACTACAACGGTGAGAATGTAATTTGAAAGGAGTGGGGGTATGGGCTTTACATGGGTAAACTTTTATCCATCTTTTATAAAAGAGATCCTTGAGGCATCTGATCTTGACAAAGGTCAGATAGAGCAGATGGATTATGCAATAAAATACGATGATATCGATAGTCTAATAAGTGTAATGTGTTCAGTGTATGCTGAACCAAATACTTCACTTATTCGTAAACATAGAAAAATAGTCGAAAACTCACTTCTTAAGAATTTCAAAGATGAAGTTGAAAAAATCTTCAAAGCATTATACATAACAGGTCATTCATATAATGATAGATGGCTTGCTCTTATGAAAAAGGCTACTTCATCGAGTCTTATAGATGCATATATACGAGCAATGTATAACATCAGCGATATCGAAGTACAGCTCAATGAATACAGTAAATTCAAAACAACAGTGTCTCTCCGAATGTCTGAAACATATGCAGAAGAAGTACCGCTATATGATTTTCAGAAAGAAGCTGTTAAAGAGCTTACTAAGCACTATATCACGGATGATATGGATTCAGGTATACTTGTTATGCCAACAGGTAGCGGAAAAAGTCGTACTGCTACATATTTTCTCATAAAAGAGATGATATCCAGAGGCTACCAGATACTTTGGATAGCTCATCGCCATATGCTTATTGATCAGGCAGCCGATTGCTTTTATCAGTTTGCAGGTCTTTGTAAAATCAATAAGCCCGATATCAAAGATTATCGGATAAGCTGTATTTCCGGTGAGCATTTGAGTATCAGACAAGTAGATAAGGTTGAAGTAATTGTAGCAAGTATACAATCTATCTGTCGTAGCCTTGACCATCTTCGCAGAATCCTTAAGCGTGGCAAAGTAATGGTGGTTATCGATGAATGCCATCACACCGAAGCAAAATCATATCGTAATACACTAAAATTCATAAGAGAATGCAGAAGCAAAGTTAAATTGCTAGGATTAACTGCAACACCAATTCGCTCCAATGATAAGGAAACTGCTCATCTGCTAAAAATATTTGATAACAAAAGAATATTTGAGGTAGCAATGTCAGACCTAATAGCTAAGAAGATACTTGCTGATCCACAGTATGAACGTGTAGAAACTTCCGAAAACTTTGAGCCTGACATTTCTTATGATGAAGCAAAGTTTATAAACAAATATGGTGAATTACCAGATACTCTCATTCATAAAATTGCAGTATCTAAAGAAAGAAATGCTATTATACTGAAACAATACCTTGATAACACTGAGAAATATGGAAAAACTTTGATTTTTGCATTAAATGTGGTTCATTGTCGTTTCTTGTATGAGGAACTCTCCAAGAAGAAAGTTCGATGCGGGCTTGTATATTCTGGAAAGGAAGATAATTCTAAAGTTATCAATGATTTCAAAGATAACAAGCTTGATGTACTTGTTAATGTTAATATTCTTACAGAAGGAACCGACGTTCCTAATATTCAGACTGTATTCCTTACTCGTCCGACTACAAGCGAAGGCTTTCTAATGCAAATGATAGGACGAGGAATGCGAGGTCCCGAGGCTAAAGGAACCAAAACTGTCAATATAGTTGATTTCCATGACCAATGGGATGTATTTAATAAATGGTTGGATCCACAGTGGCTTATAGAAGAAGAACTCGAAGAACCTGACGAGAAGGTCTATGAGAAGAAAAAACGTGAAATGGTTTCTTATGAATGGAAAGCATGCAAAGCTTTATATCGCGCTTTAAGAATCAATGCAGCTGAATCTAACTGTACTGTTGCTGTTCCTTCGGGATGGTATACACTAATGGACGAGTATGGCGAATCAACAAGAATGCTTATTTTTGAAGATCAATTAGTCGGTCTGAACAGAATGATGAAGGATAAAAAGCAATGGCTCAATAATCCAGACTTCAATGCTCAAAACGCTATTGACAGCTATTTTTCAGGCTTCTGTTATAAACCAGATATTCATGAACTTGAATTACTTATAGATAATCTAAGGACACTTGAAGAAACTCCAAAATTTCATCCTTTGAAGAATAGAGCGTTCGCTGATCCACGTTATGTGATTGAGCGTGCAAGAAAAGAAAACAGGGATGTATATGCAACGGCAATTGACATGTATTATGAGCATGAGATAATTCGTGATATCTATGAAGGATGTGTTGGTTTTCTTCAAGAAGTATGCAATTTTCAAAAATACGGCAACAGCAGTGTGCTTCGAACTAGAGTTGAAGAAATGCCTCTTGAATTGATTCCTTTCGATATGACTCGGTTTTATGATATAAATGAGTTGTTTAATGAGGTTAAAAATGAACGTTTTCAAGGGGAGTTTAATGGTATTTCATCGATAAGCTGGACAGACAAGCCATATAAAACTTATTACGGTGTTCACTACAGGAAAGATCATTCCATTATGATCAATTCTATACTGAACAGCAAGGATGTTCCAAGAGAAGTAGTAAAATTCGTGATATACCATGAAATGCTGCATCGTGACAATCCTTTTCATAATGCTGATTTCAGAAGACTGGAGCATGAATATCCTAATTATGAGGAATGTGAACACTTCTTAGATGGTACAATGCTTGAATTTGACATAAATGATATGTGATTTCAAAAAGAACCAGATGAAACTTAATTGTTTGTTGGTTGTCAAGAGAGGTAATATAAATGAGCTTAGGAGAAAACATTCTTGATCATTACAATCAATTTTTAGGCGATTACATAGGAGCTGACGTTTATACCGATAACGATTATGAAATCCAGATTCTTGGCTTTCCAAATGCGATTAAAGACAGTTTGGTTTTTGCATCTTTTGGATTATCAAAATATGGTCAAGGAAACTGTTGTGAAGTGATACTTCCCGTAGATGATCTCTACGATGAATGTGCAGAAATATTTGCAAATTCCTTATTCTATGCTTTATCAAATAATATGAGTATTGGCAGAGGGCTTCTTATAGAAGGAGCTGATAGCATTATTGAAGGATTTTCTGAGAAATGTGGTAAAACAGCTTTGTATTTCACGGACGTTTATGTTTTGCCTGAAGAATTTGCATTCGTTGATAATAAATGTCATATCTATATGGGATTCTTCGTTTCTAAAGAAGAATCAGAATACATAAAGAAGTATGGAAGCGAGCAATTTGAGGATTTATTAGAGGGAAAAGAAGTTGACGTAATCGACATAAAACGCAAATCTATACTGTAAAATTAAAGAAAATGGTATGATCACATATGGAAAACACTGCAAAAAATAAAGCTTATTTTCATCTTCCTGGTCTGTTTGAGTTCTATGACCTGTATAGTATGTTTCTGCCGCTGTACCGTGAGCATCGGGAATATTTCTACAACTGGTGCGAAATAGCATCTGTATATGGTGCTCCGGCCGACTGTATCTGGGGTGGCGGACGTGCCGGATTCGGCGAATGTAAAGCTGAAGATGTACTCGCACTTATGAATGAATTCGGTATTTCTTCAAGGCTCACTTTCAGCAATTCGCTTTTAAAACCTGAACATCTCACCGACAGGAAATGTAATGCATTGTGTGAGCTTTTCGCAGAAAGCAAAGGTGTGCAGAACGGTGTGATAATCCACTCGGATCTTCTGCTTGAACATATTAAAAATAATTATCCTGATCTTTATTTCGTTTCATCGACTACAAAGGTTCAGACTGATTTCAATCAGTTTTTAAAGGAAATAGACCGGAGTGATTTTAAATATGTTATTCCTGATTTCAGGCTGAATAAGCTATACGATAAACTTGATACACTCTCACAGGTCCAGAAAGATAAAGTCGAATTTCTGTGCAATGAATGTTGCTCGTTTTACTGTAAAGACAGAAAAGCCTGCTATGAAAATGTAAGCCGGAAAAATCTGGGAGAAAACTGTCCCGAGCATATCTGTACTGCACCTGATGCCAAAGACGGATACCGTTTTTCAAAGGCAATGAAGAATCCCGGATTTATCAGTACAGATGACATCATCAATACATATCTGCCGCTCGGTTTTTCTAATTTTAAAATAGAAGGCAGAGGACTCGGAAGTGCTGTCAATTTCGAATTTCTGATATATTATCTCACAAAGCCGGAATACCAGCTTACTGTTCGTGAAGAAATCTATCTCAACAGCATGTTGGATCTGTTCTGAATAAGATGATTATAGTATCAGAATGCGAAGAGATTGCTTCAGAACTATCCTGATGGTTCTGCACCGTCTCAATGTGCACCCGAAACCTGTGTGAATGAGATGCTTGATAAATAAATAGAGTATTTGCTATAAATATGGAGTCAGTTTATGATAAAAGTATTCGATACCCAAACCAAAACGTATAGAGATATACTAGATAATCAAGAAGAATGTAATGGATTAGTATGCTTTTCGCGCGATTCAATACCTATAATCGAGAAATACTATTTAATATGTGGTTACTATTGTATAGACACACACCGCTTTCGGATTCTTCAAATTGATATTCAATTCGATATAGTCATCATTCCAGAAATTGTATTATTAGGATTATTGCCAACTTTCATACAGGAGATGGAAGAATACAATATTACCGATTTACCAAAAGTTACTCTATCCTATTCCTTTATCTATCTGTGGTTTAATGATGAAAATAAAACAATAGATGAGGTAGAGCCATTTGCTCTTGTATGCAAACAAATTATATCTAATACAGTACTGCTGAACAGATTTATAATAAATAGAAAGAGTATATATTATCCTATCACCGTTCCCGAGCTCTATATCTTCGCCCAAAGACTAAATGGATTATTTCCGTATGATTATATCTCTAAAGACTATGTGATTGAATTCAAATATGTTATCAATGCATTAATAAAGGGATATCATCTTAATTTTAATGAATTTGATATTAGAAAGTATGCATTTAACATCAGCCAACTAACATATGAAAAGATGGAGGAAGTAGTATGCCAGATTATGGAATAGGAACCCCATATTGGTATGAATGGAAAATTGGATTAATAGAATGCCTGAAAATGATGAGCGATTATTCAGTTGAAAGCGTAACACTTCAGTCATCTGCATTTCAATCGCTTGATGATGTTGTTGTCAAATATACTGATGGTCGAATGAAAAACATTCAAGTAAAGCACACTGATAAGGATAATAACCTGACATTTTCATTTTTAGAGCCTGAAATTAAGAAATGGGCAAAGGAATGGCATGACACGAAGACTAAGTACAGAATAGATGAAATATGTGTCATGACTAACAAAGAATTAGGAACAATGGAAAAAGGTGGAAAATGTTCGATATTAACATTTATAACAACAACTCTTCCTGCTCTAAAAAAGGATCATTTATACAAAGGAAACAAAAAAGAAGCGACCACCATAAAATGGTTCAAGGATACTATTGCATTATCTGAAAAAGACACACAAGAGTTTATAAAAATACTTGAATTTAAAAATGAAAGTGATTTAGCTGGATTGGATATTATTATTAATGATATTCTGATGACTATTTTAGGAACTGATAGAGAGGATATTATTCGGGTTGGAAGAGAAAGACTGTTTTCTAGATTAGAAACATGGGCAACCTCTCGAAGAGAAAAAGAAGAAATATATAGAGAAGATATATATAGTTTGTTAGGTAATCCAAGTTGTACGATTCCTAAACACGAGCTATGTCCAGAGAAGCCTATATTTTCATCGAGAATAGATTTTGCTAATAGCTTTAGAGCGTATTTGCAGAATACTGATAAAAAAATAATATATCTTAAAGGTGATCCAGGAACTGGAAAGACGAATTTTGTTAGTTACCTTGCTCAAGAGCAAGATTCAATTGTTGATTTTAGGTATTACACCTATTTACCAGTGGACAAAGACTCTCCATGCTTTACTGATGATGATGGGTATTATAGTGGTAGAGTTTTGTGGATTAGTATACTCAGTCAAATTAAAAAGAAATTTGAAGAGCTAAATATCCTTTCTGAATTAAAATTCCCGTTAATATATGATCATCTACAGGTTAAAGATCTTCGTTCAATTGTTCTGGATTATTTACCAATCTATTCGGAAAAACTTGGAAGGACGTGTTATATTTTTATCGATGGAATTGATCATGCTGCAAGGGCATCTGATAAAAAAGAAACATTCCTATCACAAATTCCACAGCCTGATACTATTCATGGTGATGTTAAGTTTGTACTAGTCGGCCAATCTATAGATAATGAAGATATCAATCGACTTGTCAGTGACGAGAATGCAGTTTGTAAAAGTCTACCCGGACTTAAAGAACAAGATATTCGTCAATTGATAGAATATGAGAATATAGAAATTGAAAATGTTGATCTGGACACATTATCATCATCAATAATCTCAGTTGTAGGAAATAATGCATTAAATGTAATTTTTGCTATATATGAAATTAAAAAAATGACTCCCCCTATTGACTTCGATAGTATTATTTCAAGATTAACACTCTGCGGCTTAAATGAATATATTACGAAGTACTATGAATGGATTATCAGCTCAATCAAATCGATAGATGAACTAAATTTATTGCGCATCGAAACAATATTCGCATTTTCATCAATTAAACATCAAGCAGATTGTCTTGCCACCATTTTGGAAATTCCTAAACTTAATGTCGAATTTATTTTGAACGAGTTATATCCACTAATTAATAAAGATAATTACGGATATGCGCCATTACACAATGACTTTAGGCTGTATTTAAGAGACAAAATACGAGAAAACCGTAATTATTCAATAATCGTCGATTCAATCGTCAATGCAGTTTTAAAAAACAGCTCGTTAGATGAGTATAAATACGACTTGGTTTTTAATCTGATGATTGATACACAATCGATTGACAAACTTTTTGAGTTTTTCAATCCGGATTATATCATTAAATCTGTCTATTACAGTATTTCAATAGATAAATTATTAGAACAGTTTAGCTCTGTTACGGATTTAATAAATTCTCCACATAAACTAGATTATATACATCCTCTCAACATGGTAGCAACTTCAATTTCACAGCTAATTTCGTGTGTTCAATACTATGAAAAAGAAGAACAATTTATTGAGAATAAAATGCCTTGCCATTTAACTCAGTCTGAGAAATATACACTTGACTTTAAAAATCATGTGGAATTAATAATCAATGATGTATACTTACTATTGTTGGCAAAGGAATCAGTACGTAGTTCAAGGTTATATAAGGAGTATTTTGGAGATTATGATGAGCAAGATTTAATCGCCTTAATCAATGAATTAGATGAAAGCAATAGCCAGAAAATGGGATATATCATCAGATGTTATGCACCTAATCTTGTGGATAAAATTTCGGATTATAAATTCTACGCTTCATTTATTACAGGCTGGTTAGAAGCAAGCGTTGGTTTTACTAAAAAAGAAGATATAACAGTTACACTATCTTTCAAAACTTACTATGATTTGGATCTGTATAATTATATTTCTAAAACAATAGTTGAAAGAGATATAAATAAAGATTCGATAGAATTGCTCTCAGAAAAACTGTGCGATTCATCGGAAATATCAGTTCAATTATTGACTGAATTGTGCTTTCATATGATTTTACAAGGAATCATAGATAAACGATTACAAAATAAGATTAGCGAATTAATACTCAGCTTACCTTCTATTCCTTCATTAGATTATAAAGCACACGGTGTAATCTTTTATTTTGAAGCTATGTTCTGCCTATTTAATATTGAGAATGACATAGACTGGGATGCATTATATGATGCGACTTTAAATGATAAACATGTTTCAAAAGGGAAGCGTGGATTTGAACCTGCACATATTTTTAAAGATCTGACTATGAAGATTTTCTCTATGTTTTATGGCAAAAAACTTTCTTATGACGAAATGGTTGCGATGACATATAATCTGTTTGGATTTTTAAGCCATCATGGTACCGGCTCATGCAATGATTTTGGTGCGTTTGAAGTTCTTCCTTATATCAAAAAAGTGTTTTTACAATTTTTCATTGATAATACTGAGTTTTCTTTAACTTCTAGACTATGTGAAGACGTTATAGAGATTTTTATAGGATCAAAACCGCACTATTATAAAGAATTAGCATATTTGTATTACATTTCTAAAAGAAAAGATTTATTTCTTCAAATTGAAGAACATTGGTGTGGTATCAATGGTATTCTTTGGAAAATGGAATACGACGTCATAGAAAGTGTAGGAAACAATATTATTAACATACTAAATCAGTTCGGCGAATTAACGCTTTCTCAAGTAATATCTACAAGAATACAGTCTAGGATATTAGGGTATGTTGGTCATAAGGATTATTCACTTCATGGTCTACTAGATTGCTATCAGTTCTTGCCATTAAACGATTCAAAACTAAGTTTACATGGAATGGAACTACTTACAATTTCAGATTATGCAAATAAAATGGGTGACAACCGTATTCATATAGAAGATGAATTATTTGATGTTGCAATAAAACTTGGATATAAGTACGTAGACGCTTTATTCGAAATTAAAAACTATCCTGAAGAATTTTTATTCTGGCGTAAAACACTCATTTCAGCTTTGTTTCGCCATGCAGAATCATTGTTCCACACAGATGAAGAATTGATACAATTATATAGATTAGTAAATGCTTGGATAAACTACATGATAGAAAGTAGCAGCATTCGATACAGAAGTGATGCCGAGGCTTTATATAGCTATAATAATACAATAATATCTATGATAAAAAATCCTTCCCTCAAGGAAACACTTATATCATATGGAAACTGTTCGCCAAATGATACTACATCTTCGGAATATACAATAACTACTAATAATGATGAGAACTATGGTGATCTACTAGAGAGAATAAAGCAATCTGGTTATAATCATGAAATCGAAATGGAGATCAATTCAATTTTAAATGATTTAGGTTCGAGCTCGTGTAGGCTTATTCTTAATATTATCGACATTCTTTGTGATAAAGAAAAAATCATATTTAAAGATAATATTGTGCTTCCTTATCTTCATAGTCGAAATAAGTATGGTTTTAGATTTAATGGCAACACAGCCATTATTAGTGCCCTGTATCCAGATTTAACTTTAGATGACTGGTTTTCTATTTTTATGGATGTTTCTAATAGATTTTCCGCTGATATTTGGGATATTGATAATTTTTACAGTATATATGATGATTTGGAATATATATCTCTATATTACAATTATCAATTCAATCCAAGCAAAATTGAATTAATATATTCTGATCTTTGCAGAATGCATTATTCAATCATTTCTGCAGCTGGCAATTTTACTATTTCTAAAAGGACAATAATCCTTGATCCAAATATTACAACATTCCGAGATTTTGTATCCAAGCAGATTGGTGATGGTGATATTACTATAGATGATCAAATAGAGAATACGTCATTGGAAAAATAAAAAAAGCTCCATGTGCCATACACATGGAGCTGAATCTACAAAGTAAAAAACAGTTACATATATTTTTATGATATGATTGTTTTGACAAAGTCCGAAAAATAGCTGTTTTTCAGGTGTCATCTTTTAAGAGATGAACTTACAACGTAATATCGGCACTTTCGAGTATTCGGAAGTGCTTATTTTTATGCCCTTTTTTATCCGATTGCAGCAACCGTGCAGCAACGCGTTTATTTTACCTCGAAATATCGCTGAGAATCACTGAGTGTTTTTTAGAGTTTTTGAAGAATATTGCGGATTTTGTTAACCGAGGTTAACGAAAACGAGGTTTGTTGTTATGAAAATAGATAGCTATAAGAAAAGCCCCACGAAGGGGCTTTTCTTATATGCGGTTTCTTAAAAGTTATAGCAAAGGATAAACCTGTTCATTTGGAAGAAAAGGTGTTATATCAATTCCCTTTCTTCTTGATAGATTAAGTTCTTTGACATATGGGGTTATATCTTCAATTTGCACAATCCAATCATTTACATATTCCTTTACGGCATTATTTCTTATTCCTAGCAAAACCGATGATATACGCTGCCATAATAATGGCGCTTCTCTCCTGTTTATTATCCGGATGCAATAACAATGATAAGTCAGACAATAGCAACTCCGAAACGACTAGTCAGACTGAATATATCTCACAGGATAAGGAATCTGTCGGATATTATAAACGGATCGGGATCTCTAAAACCGGCGAGACATTTGAAGAAATGAAAGAATCACTCGATATAATGAAAAAGGGCTACCTTGTTTTGAAAGATGATGGCACAGCTTTCTTTGAGCTCGATGGAGAGATAACAGAGTATACTTTTGACAAACAGAATTTTTATCTGATTAATGATACAGAAAAGGCCAGTGGATTCCCGTATACGTATATTGGCGGAAGACTTGTTGTCAATGACGGAGAAACGATAACACAATACCTAAGACTCACCGATGAAGAACTTGAGTCTTACCTTGCATTGAAGAAGGAATAGAATTTATGGATATTGAAAAGATAATGGAAGCTCCGTATTATAAATTAGATATACTTCCTAATTCTCGAAAAAAGATCCTTCCCCATTGTGGAGAAGGATCTTCTTGTTACTTTGCCTCTTCCTTATCATCGCCGTGATGAATGGGATTAAGCTTCCCGTCTATCACATCTGAGGCTACTTCATCAGCTGACTGTATTGCATGGACATATATCTTGCTCGTTGTAGTTATAGAAGAATGTCCAAGACGTTTTGAAACAGTGGGTATAGATACTCCTTCAGCAATGAGAAGAGTAGCGTGTGTGTGTCTGAGCGAATGAGGAGTAAAATGGGGCAGCTTATTACGTTTTACAAAATTACTTGTCCAGTCAGTCAGACTGTCGGGGTTCATAGGTGTAGTATCATCCTTTATGAATAGTCTGTCATTCCTGATGGTCTGTGTACTTTCGTCTGCAAGCGTAATTGTGATGAAGTGTTCCCAGCGATCAAGCATATCATTACGGAGCTTGTTCCAGTAAGCCTGATACTCACGAAGAAGATCAAATACAAACTCCGGAAGCTTAACGGTACGGTATGAAGTGGCGTTCTTAGGTGATTTGGTAATAATGCCCATGTGCTGAACGTATTGACTGGTTCTCTTGATATGTATGATTCGTTTCTCGAAGTCGATATCTTTCCATTCAAGACCAAGAAGCTCATCACGACGCATACCGCTGAATATAAGCAGGTACATAGCTACTTTCCATTTGAGCGGTTCGTCATTGAGCAGTTCTAAAACATGTCTTGCCTGTTCTTCATCAAGGAACGCAGCTTCTGAATGCTCAAGTTTCGGAGCTTTCATGTAGTTGTGATCTGCTATATTGAAAGGAACGAGCCTGTCGCGTGTAGCTTGTGCAAGTATTGAACTTATGAGCCTGTGATAATGAAGAATAGTTTTTGATGACAGGCCTGTGGTCTCTGAGTGAATCTCAAAGAGCTTTTCAACCTGCCTATCAAATGCAGTTGCTATCTTCTTTGCTGATTCTAGTACAGACAAACTTCAACTGAGTTACTGCATACCCCTATACTGTCTTCATCGATATCAATATGTGCGTTAATGGTTCCGTCAGGAGAAAGTAAAAGGCTTTCTTTAACGCGTGGGATGAATTCTTTCATATGATATTCCTCCATATAATTGTATTTCTTGCTCGTGGCCACAAGCAGCATCAAATAATGATAAAACATATTTGAATGCTCCGGACTTTTTGTCCTTAATTCTTATGATATCAAAAATCAAATATTATACAATTTTATATTTTATATTATTTTTTTGAGGAGAAGCGTGATAGATATGGCTAAGAATAAAACACCTAAATGGTATTTTGAATTGATATATATTCGAGGATTCTTCGACAAAGGAACTGTCGGAAAAGAGGAATGGAGCGCTAAACCATATTTTATCTTAAAGAAATAAAGAATACACTGATTACTCAAAACAAGAAAAAATGATTTTTCATTATTCTTATGAACATTATCTATCAATAACTCACAGTTCATCGAAACCGTGAGTTTTTTTTGTTGCTTTCTAAAATAATCCTTTGCAGGAAATATGGAATGTGGTATAAATAAGATTATTAAAAAATTCCGGTTTAGAATGAATTTTATAGGGATTTAAGAGGTGTATTCCGAAATCGGCATTTTATATTGACAACTACATCTGGATATGATATACTAAGGAAAAGTGAGGTGCATACTATGGTAGAACGTAAAGAATATCTCGAAAAAATAAAAGCATGGCATGAGGAACAGGTCATAAAGGTTGTTACCGGTATCAGACGTTGCGGAAAGTCTACGCTCCTACAGCAGTATCGTGAATATCTTCTCAGCACCGGAGTATCCCCTGAGCAGATAATCTTCATCAATTTTGAAGAGCTGGAATATGAGGAGCTACAGGACTATCACAAACTTTACAGCTATATCACAGAGAGACTTGTTCCTGATAAGTACACCTATATATTCCTAGACGAGATACAGAAGGTTGATAGCTTTGAGAAGGTCGTAGACAGCCTTTATGTCAAAGATAAGACTGATATATATATCACAGGCTCTAACGCCTATATGCTCTCGGGAGAGCTTGCAACGCTGTTGTCAGGCAGATATGTTGAGATATCTATGCTGCCGCTATCATTTGCGGAATACGCTCAGCTCCGCAGCGGTACTCCTGATGAAGTGTTTGCAGAGTATATGCGTACCGGCGGCTTCCCCTATATCGCACAAATGGACAGTTCAAAGGAAAAGGCTGAGATGTACCTTGAAGGTATCTATAATACGATAATCGTCAAGGATATCGAAGAACGTCAGAAGCGCCGCGAGACTGATCCTAACAAGCGTAAGATAACCGACTTAGCACTATTGAAAAGTATCGCTAAATTCCTTTCAGGATCAGTCGGAAGTCCTATATCTGTAAAGAGCATCTCGGACTATATCACTTCCTCCGGTCGCAAAGTCAGTGCTAATACTGTAAATGATTACGTTTCCGCACTTGTTGAGGCGTTTATATTCTATCCCGTGGAAAGATATGATATCGTAGGCAAGCAGGCTCTTAAAATGAATCAGAAGCTGTATATCGTGGATCTCGGTATCAGGAATCATCTTCTACCACGCCGCAACTATGACCTTGGATTTTCACTTGAAAATATCGTGTACCTTGAACTTCTCCGCAGAGGTTATAAGGTCAATATAGGCAAGCTTGGTACAACTGAGGTTGACTTCATAGCAGAAAAAGAAAGCCGCCTGCACTATTATCAGGTGACAGCTTCTCTTACAGATGAAAGTACATTCAATCGCGAAATAACTCCGCTGAAGAATATCAATGATAATTATGCCAAGACTATATTAACTCTTGACCGTTTTACCCTCGGCGACTATGAAGGTATCGAAGTCATAAATGCAGTTGACTGGCTGCTTGATAAGAACTAATACAAAAGAACAGCGGTGCAATAGCACCGCCATACATATCTTTTCTACTATCGTGGGCTCAAGAACTGGGAACAAGATTGGTGTTGACTACGTTTCTTGCTCGCCTTTCTGCGTTCCGATCGCTAGTCTTGCCGCCGCTCAGGCTGCAATCGCAGATAAGAGGTAAGTTCGACTCGTTAGAGTTAATGTGCAAATTCGATATAACATTGGAAGAAGCAAAGGCTTTCAGAGCCGCGAACGGACAAACGATAAAATCCAAAATATGGGAAGATATCAATGTTGAAGTTCGTATTTGCGGATAACTGATGTTAATAACAGTCCCCCTGAACTACTATGGTTCAGGGGGATTTTTTATGTCTGGAATCGACTGTTTTACTGGTATAGCAGCAGTATAGGTGTAATCAGTACAGTAAACAAAATGATTTGTTTCATTTATGAATTATAAAGCAACTCATGAAAAATGAAGTAAATCATACATCTAAATGAGGTTTTTTCTCAATTATGTGTTGACATTTTGCTTTTTTTGAGTATAATATATAGTAAGGAGATTATAAGGAGGCTTAACAATATGTTACTACAGTTCAATTATAAGAATTTTAAATCATTTAAGGATGACACTACTTTAGATCTTTCAGCAACTAAGATTTCAGATTTTAATAATCATGTTGTATCAATTGCAAATGAAAAGGTATTGCCTGTCGCGGCTATATTTGGTGCAAATGCAAGCGGAAAGTCAAATGTTCAGGAAGCTTTCAGATATATGTCAACGTATGTTATCAATTCACTTGATTACGGCGATGAATCTGATTCAAAGAAAAAATCAAAGTTTTTCAGGCCAACTCCATTTTTATTTGATAGTACCAGCAAAAATGCCGAATCATCATTTGAAGTTTATTTTATAGACTCAGAAGAAAATGGTGCAAAGACTTACAATTATGGATTCACAGTCGATAGTAATGGCGTATGTGAGGAATGGTTAAACTATAAGGCTAAATCATCGAGAGGTGATTTCAAGCGTATTTTCTACCGTAATGGAGAAGAGTTCGATTTTGCTGGTATTCCTGCAAAAAGTAGGGAGAACTTAATTATCGCATTAGAAAAGGAAACCCTCGTTGTATCACTTGGTGCGAAGCTCAAAATAGCAAAGCTTAAGTTTATAAGGGATTGGTTTGTGCATAATGATTTTGCAGATTTTGGCAGACCAATAGAGAACTTTTTCTTATCTCAGCTTATCCCGGAAGGATTTGAAGAAGATAAAAAGGTTCAGCAGAAGGTCGTTGACTATTTTTCATCATTTGATCCGTCCATAATTGGTTTTAACGTTGAAGTTATCAAGTCTGAAGTCGATGATGCAGATAAGCAGTTCAGAATCGACGCAGTTCACAAAATGATAGATTCCGATCAGACCACATCTATCCCCCTTCAGCATGAATCGGCAGGAACTCTTAAAATGTTTGCGTTATATCCTATGTTACAGGATGTGCTGTCAACGGGTGGAGTTTTCTTTATTGACGAGCTTAATGCCAGACTTCATCCCCTGCTTGTAAGAGCATTTGTTATTACGTTCCTTGATCCTGAGATCAATACTAATCACGCTCAGTTGATTTTTACATCTCATGACTCGTGGCAGCTTAACGGCAACATCCTCAGAAGAGATGAGATTTGGTTTACAGAAAAGGATTCAAACGGAATATCATATCTTTTCTCATTAGCTGATTTTGTAGATGAAGACGGCGTTAAGATTCGCAAGGATGAGAATTACGAGAAGAACTATCTGTTGGGCAAGTACGGGGCAATACCGACTCTGAAGCATTTTGATATGTTCAAGGGGGAATAAAGTATGGCTCATGTTGAAAGAAACGGAAAGCGAAAAACCCGTGATCAGATGGTCAAAAGAAGAGTCCCTGAACTTGGATATTACTTTATAGTAACCGATACAGAAGAAACAGAACAAAATTATATGTATGGGCTCAGGGACTCTATTCCTAAAGAACTGCAAGGCAAATTGGTCATCAAGGTTATAAAGACCAAATCCAATAATCTCGTTGAAGAAGCCAGAAATCTTGCGTCCATAAATCCACAATATGGTGAGATATGGATAATCTTTGATCGTGACAAGGTCAAGAATTTTGATGAGATAATCCGTCAAGCAGAGGATAAAGGCATTAACGTCGGCTGGACTAATCCATGTATCGAGGAGTGGTTCAACGCTTATTTCGGCGCTATGCCTACATATCAGGATTCCGTAGCTTGTTGCAACGGTTTTGCACAGACTTTCAGAAGAGTTACTGGTCAGAAATATGCTAAGTCGGATAAGGATATCTATGAAAAACTTAATCGCTACGGTGACGAAGGACAGGCAGTAAAACTCGCTCAACAGAAGTACAATGAGCACATAGCAATCGGTAAGGACAAGCCGTCAGAAATGTGTCCTTGTACTACCGTGCATAGTTTGGTGGGAGAGATAAAATCGAAGATATCAAGGAGATGATATTGCATGAACGAAATTGAAAAACATATGCAGCATGAAATGATAAAAGACATGATGAAACAAGCGATAGACAATAATCCCCTTCTGAACCCAATTCAGAAAGAACAGCAAAAAGCTCGTGTAGATGCCTGTGCCGCTCAGGCCGACAGAATTGAGAATATGTTATCGATGATCAAATACTTAGGTTTATGAACAATATTGAGAAAAAATATCTATAAATCTTGAGAGGTGAATAATCATGAATATTATGTATGAAACATCAAAAGCATTTGAAAATGCGGATAATTATCAGGATAGAATAGTAGCCTTTGTAGATGTTATGGGAATTAAAAATAGAATGAAACAAGCTGCAACACCAAAGGATTTGAAAATGTATGCAACGCTTCTTAATGGTCAAGCAAATCAGCCATTTGCAGAAGGCAAACTACATATTACCATGTTTTCAGATTGTATGTACATTATTTGCGAAAAACAATATTTAGATCATTTGGTATGTCAGTTAGCAAATATGTCCTATACTATGTTGATGAATAGACTTCCAACGATTCATATTAATGAAGATGGATCACACTGGAATGAAATAGACTGGGATTGCTTTAAACTTCGTGGTGGAATAACATACGGAAAGGTATTTGTAGTTGATCAAGCTGCTAAAGATAAAGGAATACTTTTAAACACAAATATCGTTTTAGGTCAGGCACCAATTACAGCATATGAGCTTGAGTCTTCAAAAGCAATTTATCCAAGAATAATTACTGACAATAGTTTTATTGGACTCTTGAATAATTTAGGTAAATCACCCGAAGAATACTTCTTCACAAAAGATGAAAAAGATTCCTGTTTCTATTTGGATTTTCTTGATTATATGTGCCAGGGCAAACGGGAAGGATCTGTGGCTTTTAGTCTTTTGAATGGTTGTATTGAATATGTAAAAAAAGAACTTGATCACGCATTGCTTAAAAATAATGCTAAATTAGCTGGACAATTATTATGGTATATTCGTTATCTTGAGTCGCATCTTTGTTAATAAGTTTACCATTAATAATCTATCATCCAGGAATAAACCAGTATTTCTGTTTTGATCGTAGTATCATAGTTCACTGCTAGTACGGAAAGAATACGCACTTTTATATCAGAGAGATGTATTTGGTTAACTAACAGGCTGCAATCAGCGAAAACAAGTAATTCACGACTATCTCAAAATCGGCGATTTTACGCTGTTTCAGGGCGATGCAGAGATGTACTTCAAAGCTAAGTCCGAGAAGCGTGAATTCCATAATTGGCGTGATATCGCTCAGATGCTGACGGCTAACGGTCACAAGCTGTATTTCTATACGCAGTACAACGCTGAAAAGCACCGCAATGATATCGAGATAGACTTCTTGATATCAAACAATAACAGCGGTATTATCAGGAGCCTTTCTGAGCGAGCCGACAAAGGTTATCTGTCCGCCCTTTGAGTAGAGGAAACTTACTGATTTATTCTTTTCAGAAATCGAACTAAATAAAGTCAAGAAAGTTCTATCCGAACTTAACCTAACAAACGATTCTGATATTAGATTAATTGATGCAAGAAAAGATAATAAAATCTCTGCATCCAATGTTAAATAATAGTTAAATCGTTTGCCGATATGCAATTCCATTTTGAAAAAGGAGATCAAATGAAACCAATACTAAAAATAATAAAGACAATTCTTTCCTTAGCTTTTATTGTCACATTAATTGTGCTTGTATGGGCATTGTTTACAGCAATGGTCAAATCATTTGGAGAGTTTACCTCTTCAATTGAACCGACAATTGTAGTTGCAATTCTATCAGGATTATTTGCAATCATAGTAAACGCTGTTTCTAAAACAATAGAGCGAAAAGGAACTGAATTTGCAGCACAAAAATCAAAAATGTGTGAAATATATGAAGCGTTTCTGCATGAACTGTGTAATATACAAAATGAATCAAAGGTAAGTGAATTGCTAAAAGAGTATCATCACAAATTCGCAGTTAATTCATCTGATCTTGTGTACGATGCTTTTATTGCTATGTCTGATGATTTTGAAAAATCAAAAAAACTCAATAGTGATATGCTTATAAAAGAAATAAGAAAAGAACTTAGGGTAAGCAAATCAATTAATAACTAATATAAAGTGGAATATTTCTGATTCTTAGTCCAAGGTCTCTATATAATGATTACAATACTAATGCAACATTAAAAGAAGCATTTGAAGCAATGAGCCGTAAGCGCAGAACAACTGCAAAATCTGAAGAAATACATACTGTACTTGACTTTTTTGAGACAGACACTGATACTAATAATAAATGGGAGAACTTCAAGCTTAAGAGCTATTTCGTTGAAGATTTAACCTGGAATGAGGTGATAGCAGCGGTAAAGAATGCAGCAGCCATTGTTGTTCCGCTGAATACGGAAATAGAAGAATTACAAAGTGAAGATATTTCCCCTGTAATGCTATAAGCAGAGGCTTTAGCAATTTTTATATGCTTGCGACTTAGTGTGGTACTGAAACCTATTATATTTCTGTACTGATTACAGTATCTCAGAACACTGCCAGTCCAGAGAGGACACGCGCCCATATTACGCACTTTTATACTAGATAGGTGTATTTATTTCCTGTCAGGCTGCTATCGCAGATAAGAGGTAAGTTCGACTCGTTAGAGTTAATGTGCAAATTCGATATAACATTGGAAGAAGCAAAGGCTTTCAGAGTCGCGAACGGACAAACGATAAAGTCCAAAATATGGGAAGATATCAATGTTGAAGTTCGCATATGCGGATAACTGATGTTAATAACGATCCCCCTGAACTACTATGGTTCAGGGGGATTTTTTTGTATGGAGTTGATACGATTACTGGTCTGGCAGCAGTATAGGTGTAATCAGTACAGAGAAATGTAACCTGTACATCAACAAAAAGCCCTTACAGTTTTGAACTGTAAGAGCTTTTTTATTATAGTATTTCTTCTCCGCTGTGCAGAGCATTGAGCTTGTCACCCATGATCACCTTCATCAGTTCAAATGCGGGAATACCCGTGCAGTGACCGCTGTAAAATACGGTATCAAGCTGTGAAAGTTCCTGCGCCGTCTGAATGATAACAGCTTTTTCTTCCTCGGTGTGCTCGCCCTCACGCTTCATCATGTGGAATCCTGTGATAACATAGTCGGGATAGCTATCAAACAGTTCTTTGTATCGGTCAAGGATATTGAGTATGCCGTTATGAGCACAGCCGGACAGCAGCCAGCGCTTGCCGTTCTGCTTTATGACAAGGCACTGCTCATGACAGAAATCGTCACAGACCTTTTTGCCGTTTTTTATGCAGGACAGTTTTTTGTTCCCCTGTGGGTAGCACCGTCTGCCTGTAATACCGCTGAACAGGAACAGCTCGTCATCAAGTTCCATATCGCCGTCTATGAGCTGAATATTCGGCAGTTTAAGGATATCTGTATCAATTCCGATGTAACGTTCTCCGTTGTAGTGGGGCTCTGCTGCGGATTTCTGCATAATTATCCTTGCTTCCGGATTCTCCTCGGCAAACGGCAGTATACCGCCTGAATGGTCGTAGTGACCGTGACTCAGTATCACAGTATCGACAGCAGACAGGTCTATACTGAGAGCTTCCGCATTCTTCACAACAGCGTCAGTCTGTCCTGTATCGAGCAGGAGCTTATGATTCTCAGTCTCAATATAGATGCTGAGTCCATGCTCTGCGATACAGTCTTCATGTCCGCAGGTATTCTCTACAAGGGTTACAATTCTCATCAGTGGTTACCACAGCTGTGAGTTCCGCAGCCATGATCTCCGCAGGAATGACCTTCGCCGTGTTCATGGTGGTGGTCGCATGTAGGGTTCTCATTTTGAACAAGTGTCTGTGCAAGGAATGCCTTTACAGCTTCGTCAGCACTTCCTATATTACCGCCGTAAAGAGCGATTCCTGCCTCCTGCATAGCCATCTGAGCGCCTCCGCCGATACCTCCACAGATAAGAACGTCAGCCTGAGCGTTTTTCAGGAATCCTGCAAGCGCACCATGTCCTGCGCCCATTGTTCCAACTACCTGCTCGTTTATTATCTTGCCATCGGCAACATCGTACAGCTTGAACTGCTCTGTTCTGCCGAAATGCTGAAAGATCTGTCCGTTTTCATAGGTTACTGCGATTCTCATAATTGTGCTTCCTTTCTGAGTTATCTCCTCTGAGATAGTGTTGTCAAGAGTATAATTTCCGCCTGAAATGACGATGCGTCTGCCCTCGACCAAAGCCTGAGCAAGTTTTTTTCTTGCGGTGTCATATATCGCTGTGACGGTCGTTCTCGCCACGTTCATCTCCTGAGCGCACTGTTCCTGCGTCTTTGACTGATAATCTATCAGACGTATCGTTTCAAACTCGTCAAGCGACATAACGACTGTATCGTTTGCTGTATCCTGATCGGGCGCAAAGCTCCAGTAATCGGGGTAACAACAGATACGGCGTGATTTTTGTGGTCTTGGCATAATAGCATCTCCTTTCTGACTTATGTCGATTATAACATATTTATCGACTTATGTCAAGTATATTCTTGGCGTTTTCGGATATTGACGGATATTACATCATTTGGTATAATTTTCTGTGGGAGTGATATTGTGAATAAGAATCTTGAATTGTTCCTGACCTTTATGAAGATCGGGGCTTTTACCTTCGGCGGCGGTTATGCAATGATCCCGCTGATCCAGAAGGAAGTATGCGAAAACAAAAAATGGCTGAATGAAAAAGAAATATCTGATATTGTTGCAATTTCAGAATCAACACCGGGCCCGATCGCGATCAATGCCGCAACATTTGTAGGATATAAGACATCGGGTTTTCTCGGTGCGTGTATGGCTACTATCGGAGTTGTCCTGCCATCTTTCCTTATTATTTCGCTTATCTCTATGATATTGACGCAGTTTCAGAGCATCAGAGCAGTAAGGTATGCTTTTATGGGTATCAGAGCAGCCGTACTTGCACTGATACTGAAAGCCCTGTGGATGATGTTTCATCAGGTGAAGAAGAAAAAGCAACCATTTTCCTATGCGCTCATGGGGCTTTCACTTGTGCTGACTGCTTTTCTGAAAATTGATGCTGTCTTTGTCATTATCGGCTGTGGCTTGTTTGGTTTGATCTGGTCGATTTTTAACAGAAAGGAGCAAAGCAATGGCACTGCTTAAATTGTTTCTTGCCTTTCTGAAAATAGGTGCGTTCACCTTTGGCGGCGGATACGCTATGATCGCTATGATACAGGCGGAAGCTGAAAGTCAGGGCTGGCTGACACAGGAAGAGCTTGTGAATTTCGTCGCTCTGAGTGAGAGCACGCCGGGACCTCTTGCAGTAAATATGGCTACATTTGTAGGAATGAGAACTGGCGGTGTTCTCGGAGCTATCATCGCAACATTTGGTATTATTCTGCCTTCCTTTATCATTATACTTATCATCGCAAAGTGTTTTGAGAAGTATGAGAAAAGCAAAGCTGTAGGCGGTATCATGTCGGGCTTGAAACCTGCTGTTGTCGGAATGATAGGTGCAGCCTTTATATCTGTTGCAAGAACTGTGTTTTTTCCTTCAGGTGTCAGTGTATCGGCTTTTTCAGATGTAAGTTTCTGGGTATTTCTCGGATTATCTGCCGCTGCTTCCGTGCTTGCTTTCAGAAAAATACACCCGATAAAGATCATTCTGTTTTCCGCTGTTATCGGTATCGGGGCAGGATATGGACTTGGATTATAAAAAGGAGAATAATTATGACAGAAGTACAGCTTATTCCGCTGGAAGCGTCAGAAAGAGAGCAGTTTATAAAGGACAATCAGGAAGCATTCAATTACGGCGCATTGGAAGAATTTGGTCAGCGGGACGATCATTTTGAAGAGGACGGCGAGATAATCTCACATGATACTATTTCTCATGCAATTGATGAAGGTGCTGCCTACCGTATCATGCAGGACAATAAACCTGTCGGCGGTGTTGTTATCAAAACAGAATACGATCACGGTGAGCTTGAACTGCTGTTCGTATCGCCTGACGTTCACAGCAAAGGCATAGGATACGCAACGTGGTGTGAGATCGAAGCTATGCATCCGGAGGTCACAGTCTGGGAAACTGTTACGCCTTATTTTGAAAAGCGCAATATCCATTTCTATGTGAACCGCTGCGGCTTCCATATCGTCGAGTATTTCAATGAGCATCATTGTGCGCCGGATGATAAAGACGGCGAATTATTTGAAATGTTCCGATTTAAGAAAATACTGCCTTCCACACCGGAATCTGTACAAGAGCAGATAAAACGTATAGCCCATTATGAAAAAATAATGCAGGAGACAGAAAACGGTTCTCCTGAACTTTTGAAAGCTTTATCCGACTATTATAGCAGCTCTGCGTGGAAACGAGACTATGCAGCCGATGAAGCCGGACTGCTCCCGAAAGACATGAAACGCGGCGTTCTCTCAGAGGACGGTATCTATAATCTGTTGGAAGAATAGTCTTATCATTATTATTAAGGAGAAGCTCTCAACAACAAGACTTCTCTTTTGCTTAGAAAGTATTAGAAAAATTTTCAGTTACACATTGACAAATCCCAATGTGTATGCTATAATATAGAAAATCTTCAATATGAGGTGAGAACGTGGAGCTTTCAAACAAGCAAATTACAGTGATATTCAAAGCTCTGTGCGATGAAAACAGAGTTCAGATATTCAGAATCCTGCAAAACGGCGAATTATGCGCCTGTCATCTCCTTGAGGAGCTTCACCTGAGTCAACCGACACTCTCTCACCATATGAAGGTGCTCTGCGACAGCGGACTTGTGGTCGGCAGAAAAGATGGCAAGTGGATGCACTACTCTATTTCGCAGGAAGGTGCTAAGATTGCTATGGACTGCCTGAAAGAGATCACGGCAGTAAATGAAAACGATTGTAATTGCTGCAATAAATAAGCCGTATGGTCATACGGCTTTAAACAGCGGGAACAAATTGATACATCTAAATATAACAATCGGAGGATAAGAAAATGGATAATGTTTCAAAAGCAGTACAGTATTATGAAAATGGCTATATGTGCTCGCAGGCGGTATTTGCTGCGTTTGCGGAGGAGTTCGGCATTACCGAAAAACAGGCATTCCAGATAGGTGCTTGTTTCGGCGGAGGAATGTGCAAGGGAGAAGTCTGCGGCGCTTGTACAGGAGCACTCATGGTTCTTGGAATGAAGTACGGACAGTTCGACCTCAATGATACAGCAAGCCGTGCCAAAGGCCGTGATATGGCAGTTAAGTTCCTTGATGAGTTTGAGAAGCGCAAGGACTCGTATATCTGCCGCGATATCCTTGGCTGTGACCTCAGGAATGAGGAAGACAGGAACAAAGCAAGGTCAAACGGACTGTTCAGAACCCTCTGTCCGGAAATGGTCAGGACAGCAGCAGAGATACTGACCGAAATCCTCGGAGGTGATGAAGAATAGTGTGGGACTTCATACAGGACGAAGTATTCGGCATGAAATGGCTGAACAGGCTTATCGGCTCTTTGCTGAACGCCTGCGGTCTTGATACTGAGAGCAAGCTGGGCGGCAGTCTGCAGTTCTTCATCTATGATACGATAAAAATCATGATACTGCTCGGTTTTCTGATTTTCGTGATAACCTATATACAGAGCTATTTCCCTCCTGAAAGAACGAAGGAGATACTTGGCAGATTTCACGGCATCGGCGCAAATTGTATCGCAGCTTTGCTCGGCACTGTCACGCCTTTCTGCTCATGCTCGTCCATACCACTGTTTATGGGCTTCACAAGTGCAGGGCTTCCGCTGGGCGTGACGTTCTCATTTCTTATATCATCACCAATGGTAGATCTCGGTTCGCTTATCCTGCTTATGAGCATTTTTGGCTGGAAGGTCGCTGTAATATATGTGATAGTGGGACTTGTTATTGCAGTCACAGGCGGTACGCTTATCGAAAAGCTGCACCTTGAAGATCAGATGGAGGAATTCATCCGAAACGGCAGGAGCATTGATACTCCGCAGAATGAGCTGACAAAGCGTGATAGAATGAGATACGCCTGGGAGAAAGTAGCTGAAACAGCAAAGAAAGTCCTGCCGTATATTATAGCAGGCGTAGGTATCGGAGCAATCATCCACAACTGGATACCTGAGGAATGGATAGTAAACGTTCTTGGAACCGGAAATCCCTTCGGAGTTATCATAGCTGCGATATGCGGAATACCGATGTATGCTGACATTTTCGGCTGTATTCCCATTGCAGAAGCACTGGTCGCAAAGGGTGCAAAGCTCGGCGTAGTTCTCGCATTTATGATGGGCGTTATTACGCTGTCACTGCCGTCACTGATAATGCTGAAAAAAGCTATCAAGCCAAAGCTGCTTGGCATTTTTATCGCTATCTGTACGGTCGGAATTATCCTTGTCGGATATTTCTTTAATTTCATTCAGAATTACATTATTTAGGAGGAATTTATCATGGTATTATTCGGGAAGAAAAAAGAAGAGAAGAAAGAGGACACTTCATTCTGCTGTTGCGGCGGAGAGCAGACTGCAACTGAGACAGCTTCGACTTGCTGTGGTGAAAAGGTTGACGGTATCTGCTGTATCAAGGTTCTCGGTTCGGGTTGCAAAGCCTGTCATCAGCTCTACGACAACACTGTCAAGGCAGTTGAGGGAATGGGCATCGAGGTCGAGTATATCACAGACTTGCAGAGGATAATGGAGTACGGAGCAATGTCTATGCCTGCGCTTGTAGTCAATGATAAACTCGTTTCTTCTGGTAAAACTCTGGATCCTGCTGAGATATTAAAGCTTATAGGCAAATGACAATATTTAAGATAGCCGTTAAGCCTGTTTTTCTTGTATATTCCTGCGCTAACGGCAGTATGTAAAAGCACTGCCAGTCCAGAAAGGACACGCGCCCATATTACGCACTTTTATATTAGATAGGTGTATTTATTTCCTGTCAGGCTGCTATCGCAGATAAGAGGTAAGTTCGACTCGTTAGAGTTAATGTGCAAATTCAAGATAACATTAGAGGATGCAAAGGCTTTCAGAGCCGCGAACGGACAGACGATACGTCCCAAAATATGGGAAGATATCAATGTTGAAGTTCGCATCTGCGGATAACTGATGTTAACAACGATCCCCCCTGAATCAATTATGGTTCAGGGGGATTTTTTTGTATGAATTTGGTTGTTTTACTTGTCTGATAGCAGTATAGGTGTAATCAGTTTGGGTTAGGAAAGATCAAGCCGAGATACAAAAATGCCCTACAAGCTTATCAAACTTGTAGGGCATATCAGCCTCAATCTAATTCTTGTTCCAGCAAATCAGTTAAAATCGAATAGTCAAGGTACTGTATACCGAATTCGCCTTTATGGATACGCTCTGCTAAACGGCTGTTATAGAATAGCTTCATAGCAGCATCTGTGGTGATATTCCGTCTCTCGCTCAAGCAAAAGATAATATCTTCCTCGAGATGCTCCCTATAGAAGTTTTCAAGGTCCTTTTCACTCATAATACCACCTCTATGGATTTTTGAATCTTTAACGAAGAGTCGATTGACTTCTGTGAAATAAACGCTATCTGGTCGTACGTCTTGTACACACGAATCTCCTGTATTGCCCTTACTTTGTCCCAGATTCCGCGTTTATACATATCCACAACACGAAACACCTTGTCATTTGCAACTTTCCCCTTGATTATATCATATTTTAGATATTCATCAGAGCCGTTACGACAATCGCACACGAAATCAATCCAAGTCTCAAGGTCTTCTGAAAAATCCATGATGTGCTGAGCTGAAGATAATGTCATCTCATAAACGTTGACAAATTCTCTCTGTTTTCCATGAATTGCGGCTTTTCGTTTCGCCCAACGCTCTGCCTGTTCTTTTACTGTTGTTACATAAAATCCAACGCCAAAATCAAGCCTTTTTGCAGAGTGAAGCAGATCAGGAGTTTTTACTATTGCATCCGAACCATGATATACTATCATATTCTTGCTCCTTTCGATTGAATAAACTCCATAACGTCGCTAACTATACTTTCCGAACTCATAGTATGGAGCACATCATAAAAAGGAACAAGGTAGTTGCTAATACAACCAGTGCTCTCTAATATACGGTAAACATCCGAAGTTGAACATCCATTGGCGTTGGCAATTTCGTTTATAATATATATCACAAACTCAGTTACTTCTCTGGTCATATTAGTACCTCCTTTTATATTTAAGCTACATGAGAGCGATTTTGCCAGCTGCTCTCTCTATGATTATTATATCATAAAAGTAATCGGATTTCAACAAATATATTACTAACTGATATCGGAATGAAGAAATGTCAATTGAAGGCGGTATATGAATTGACTTTTCTCTGTTCCTATGATATGATAAATGAGTCAAATTTTGAAGTCGAGGTGATAAAATGCACGATATATGGAATCCGTGGCACGGCTGTATCAAAAAAAGTGAGGGCTGTGACAACTGCTATATGTATTTTCTCGATAAAATGAGAGACCAGGACGGCTCACACATATATCGTACAAAAGCTGGCTTCAACTATCCCATACAAAAGGACAGGGGTGGCAATTACAAGATAAAAAGCGGTGAGATGATACGAGTATGCATGACATCCGACTTCTTTCTCGCTGAAGCAGACGAGTGGCGTGATGAAGCATGGGAGCTTATGCGTATTCGCAGCGATGTGATATTCTTCCTGCTGACCAAACGCCCCGAGCGAGTCGCGGATCATCTGCCCAAGGACTGGGGCGACGGTTGGGACAACATCTTCTTCAACGTCACTGCTGAAAATCAGCTCCGCGCAGACGAGCGGATTCATATACTTCTCGAATTGCCTTTCAAGCATAAAGGCGTGATGTGTGCTCCGTTCATTGGTCCCGTGAGTATGCGCAGATACCTTGAAACAGGACAGATAGAGCAAGTCCTCTGTGACGGTGAGAACTACGACGGAGCCCGTCCCTGTCACTTCGACTGGGTGCGCTCACTTCGGCAGGAATGTGTTGACAACAACATCACCTTTGTTTTCTGCGGGACAGGCAGACGCTTTGTAAAAGACGGAAGGCTGTACAAGATAGAAGGCAACGGTCTGCAAAGTCAGCAGGCGTACAAGTCAGGTATGGGCTTCAAGGGTAAGCCGATACACTTTAACCTGTACAACGACATGGGATATCCTCTCTCCGACGAGGATAGGTACAAGCCTACTTTCAGAGAGCGCTGCGAGACCTGTGGTATGCGTCTCTCCTGCAACGGCTGCAGCAATTGTGGGAAGTGCGAAAAATGATATCTGAAAGGAATGAAGGAAATGCCCGAATTACCAGAAGTTGAAACGATACGCCGAATAATCGGACCTCAGATCAGCGGCAGGAGTATTACTTCACTGAAGATACACAATCCGCAAATAATCGCATTTCCTGATGCGGATACGTTTTCGAGCTCTCTCGTTGGCTGTTCATTCACAGGAATGAGCCGCAGGGGCAAGTTTCTCATATTTCACCTTGATAACGGAAGTAGGCTGGTGCTCCACCTGCGAATGACGGGACAACTGCTTGTTACACCTGCTGATCATCAGGAAGAAAAGCACACTCATCTCAAAGCCGAACTGTCTGATGGAAAACAGATACGCTATATTGATGTCCGCCGTTTTGGACGCTTCTGGCTACTAAGCAATGACGAAGCCGATACCGTTACAGGAATGGACAAGCTCGGTATCGAGCCTGATAACGCGCTGCTGACTGCCGATTTCCTGATAGAAAAGCTGAACAAACGAAAGAAAGCAATAAAGGAAATGCTTCACGACCAGACTATCATTGCAGGTATCGGCAACATTTACTCTGACGAGATACTTCACGCAGCGAAAATTCACCCCGAAAAGCCGTGTTGTTATCTCACTCGCTCAGAATGGAAACGTCTAGCAGAACAGATACCTAAGGTTATAGCATGGGCGACAGAAGCAAATGAGATAACTCCCGAGGACTATCTTGCAGGCAATGGCAAGGAATACCGTAACACGCCGTTTCTGAAAGCATACGGTCATAACGGTAAGCCTTGCGAGTTCTGCGGAACTCTGTTTGAAAAGTTAACTGTCGGCTGTCGGAGCAGCTGCTACTGCCCGAAATGTCAGAAGAAATAAACTTCGCATATCTCAATTTCTGTGTTGATTGCAGTTTATCAGGACACTGCCAGTCCAGAGAGGACACGCGCCCATATTACGCACTTTTATATTAGATAGGTGTATTTATTTCCTGTCAGGCTGCTATCGCAGATAAGAGGTAAGTTCGACTCGTTAGAGTTAATGTGCAAATTCGATATAACATTGGAAGAAGCAAAGGCTTTCAGAGCCGCGAACGGACAAACGATAAAATCCAAAATATGGGAAGATATCAATGTTGAAGTTCGTATATGCGGATAACTGATGTTAATAATGATCCCCTTGAATCATTTCGGTTCAGGGGGATTTTTTGTGTATGGAATTGACCGTTATACATGTCTGTACAGCAGTAGCGGAATATCAATTGTAGATGATATATAAATTGACTTTACGCAACTTATACGCTACAGAAATAATCGTTTTTTTCTGGACTGATAGCAGATTTGTGAACTACTGTCAGTCCAGATAAGACATGAGTCTATATTACATGGCTGTTTATTAGATACGTATATTTGTTTCCTAACATACCAATATTTTTTATAAATAAATAATGTGCTTAAGCCATACGCAAAACAACTGTTTTCTTCGTTGAAAACAGAGAAAAACACCAGTTTGTAGATTGACTAATTGTGCGATTTGTGCTATAATTATATGTAGTATAGATGCTGTTCGTACAGTAAATAAATTTTCATCGAAGGGAGCGTGTATTATGGCTAAAGCAAGTAACGGAAAAAGTCTTTTCAACGAGATGACTCGTGTTCAGATGCCTGCACTTGTTCATCTGACAAGGCTCGGATATACATACTATGGTCGAATTTTCGAGGATATGGCTGATACGGTCTATGATTCCGATACAAATATATTGAAAGATGTTTTTATATCTCAGTTTAAGAAACTGAATCCCGAACATGATGGAGAAGCAGAGCAAGTCCTGAAAGTAATCAGACAAGAGCTTGATAATGACGATCTCGGCAAGAGCTTTTATTCTCGTCTGAAAACGACTTCTCCTGTTAGACTGATAGATTTCGATAATCCTCGGAACAATGAATTTCATTGCACAGCGGAGTTTACTTGCAAGAACGGTCAGGACGAATTCCGTCCCGATATAACACTGTTTATAAACGGTCTGCCTTTGGTGTTTATTGAGGTGAAAAAGCCTAATAATCATGGTGGTATGGTCGCTGAGAGTGACCGTATGAACAGAAAGCGTTTTCCTAACAAGAAATTCCGCAGATTTATCAATATCACGCAGCCTATGATCTTCTCCAACAACATGGAATATGATGCAGAGGGTGGTATTGTGCCTATTCAGGGTGCTTTTTACTGCACTTCCGCTAAAAAAGCTGCACCTTTTAACTGTTTCCGTGAGGAAAATCCTTTAAATGAAGATGTTGCTCCGTACATCAAAGGTTATCCGTATAGGGCTATTGACGCAGAGGTAGAGAAGAAGATACTGAAAGACTTTAATAATCAGGTTATTCATACTTCTCCCGAATATCAGACAAATTTGAACGTCAATACTCCTACAAACCGTATTATCACTTCCATGTGTTCTCCTGAGCGATTGCTGTTTATTCTGAAATACGGTATTGCTTATGTTAATATGGAACGTGAAGTTGACGGCAAGATCGAAACGATCAATCAGAAACACATTATGCGTTATCAGCAGATGTTCGCAGCCCTTGCTATCCGTGAAAAACTCTCTGACGGCGTTAAATCAGGTGTGGTATGGCATACTCAGGGCAGCGGTAAGACTGCGCTGTCATATTATCTCAGCTACTATCTCTCTGACTATTTTGCCCGTAACAATAAGGTCGCAAAGTTCTATTTCATCGTAGATCGCCTTGACCTGCTTGAACAGGCTTCTCAGGAATTTGAAGCTCGTGGGCTTGTGGTAAAGACTGCAAATAGCCGTGCAGAACTTATGGAACAGTTCCGCAATAATCAGGCTCAGGAGGGCAACAGTGGTCAGCAAGAGATCACGGTTGTCAATATCCAGCGTTTTGCCGAGGATAAGGAAAGAGTCACTCTGCCGTCCTATGCTACGAATTTACAGCGTATCTTCATTATTGATGAAGCACACAGAGGATATAATCCTAAAGGCAGTTTCCTTGTATCATATTATACACAATGAAGAACCAAGCTTACATAGCAATATTTCTTTCTCAAATAATGGTAATCCAATCCCTGCAGATTTAATTATAAAAATACACAGATTGTAATTCTTATAATGCAAGCAGGTATTTCTTACTATCATTTCAAATCTTTTTCGTTCCCTTGATTCGCTTGGAATATGATATGCTAAAAAACTATAATAACAATCCCGAAAGCAGTCACCTAAAGTCCGCTTTCGGGATCATTTCTTTTATTTAGTTTGCAAAAACTCCTTAATCAGGAATGCACAGAAATACGGGAATGAATAAACATTATCCGAATAGCCGACATTACCATTGAACAGCTTGACACCGAATTTAATATCAGCATATTTATCAGAGTTTATCAGCGTTTTAAGGGACTTCGCTCTGCCATTTTCTGCCTTGACTTCAACAGGCACAAGCGAATCTTTAGTTCGCATGAAGAAATCCTGTTCAAGTGTGGAGTCCTCACGACGATAGTAATAGAGGTCGCAGCCGCTTTTGACAAGAGCTTCGCCTACAATGTTTTCATAGAGAGCGCCTTTATATACGCCGAGATTTTTATTGGCACGGAGGTCGTCCTGAGCTTCGTCGTCCAGCATTGCCACAAGCAGACCACTGTCTGCAAAATATAGCTTGAACTTATCTTCATCATAGTTGCCCTTTAGTGGCAACTCAGGAAAGTTTAGACAGTAACAGGGATTGACGATGCCAGCATCAACGAGCCAGTCTATACAGCCGCGGTAATCGCGAAAACGAGCTCCAGAGGCTACCTTTGAGATCTGAAACTTCTTGTTCTCCTTTGCAAGCTGCGGAGCGATTCGATTGAACACGTTAAGAATACGAGTCTGGTCAACGCCTTCTGCGTATTTGCGAATATCCTCTTTGTAATCCGCGAGAAGCTGTCTCTGCGTATCAAGGGAGCCTTCAAATGTGCCGTTTTCGATATACTGCGAAACCACCGCAGGCATACCGCCAAGCACACAGAAGTCCAGGAATAAAGAGCGGCAAACCGAGAGCTCCAGCTCGCTGAACGGCTTCTGCTCAATCATGTGGCTGAACAGGTTTTCACGGAATGAATCGTCATAACCTTTCGCCCAAAGGAACTCCTCAAAATCAAGTGAGCGCATAGTAAAGTCTTTCTTATAGCCGACGCTATTGCTCTCGATTTTTCGGTAATTGATACCGAGCATAGAGCCACTGCATATCACATCGAAACGGCCGTCTTGTTTAAAGAATTTAAGACTTGTGGCAATATCGGGAAAGCTCTGTATTTCGTCAAAGAATATAAGTGTTTTGCCGTCAATGAACTTCTTGGACGGATCAATGAGCGAGATGCTTTTTATAATATCGTCAGTTTTGTATCCGTCGGAAGTGATCATCGTGTATTTTGGTTCTTCAACAAAATTTATTTCAATAAAGCTGTCATAATTGTCAGCGGCAAAGTGCCTTATGGATTCCGTCTTGCCGACCTGACGTGAGCCTTTTACTATAAGTGGCTTCCTTTCCTGTTCGGATTTCCAATCAGTGAGAAACTTGTCTATTTTACGCGGTATATACATATACACTGCACCTCCTGTCCTCTCTATGATACAATAAACAGAGCCAAAAGTCAAGTGCTTTCACACATTTTTATAGTCATTAATAAACATTTTTGCACAAAATCAAAGCGAATAATTCTTGAATTGACACATATTTTTATTACAGTTGGTATGGCAGCGTGAATAATAACCGCTCGACTTTTATACCATTCTCTTTTGCGTAAGAAGCTCCGTAACAATCAGTGTGAGTTCCGACCATAAGTAGCAGGTCGGAATCATCTATCATATGCTCGTCTGCAAGCTCATAGCAGTCATTGGTGTAGTGATGTGAAATGATCTCAACATTATCCGATTCAGCATGAAGTTTGAAAAAGCGGTCACGGTGCTCCTCAACCCAGTTTGTAGACTGCTCCTCATATGGCATGGCGATGTTCAGCTCGATGTCGTTGTACATAGACAGTGCTGTTATTATCTCTCCGCACCACAGTGGCACTCCATACTCACAGTTTATCCAGAACCTGTCATATCCCTTGCAGTAAAGCTCCCATATTTTTTCACGGAGCTTTGCTTTTATCTCGGGATATGGAGGTTCATTTTCATTTTTGCAGACGAAGTTCAGTTCCTCGCCTGTTGATATGATGGTACATGTCATAAAAATCACTCTTTCATAATATGGGATATATCGTATATTATAACACATTTCAACTGAATTTGCGATATATCCCATACATTTGATTCCGATGTTTGGTAATATTAGATATACGATATATCCCAAACACTGGAGTGATTGTAATGAATGCTAAAGAAGCTGTCGCAAAAAGAATAATAGAGCTGTGTGAAGAGCATGGCATTGCAATAAATGCACTTGCAAACAGTTCGGGTGTTTCGCCTTCAACTGTGTATAGTATGCTGAATGAAAAAAGTCAGAATCCCGGAGTAGTATCCATTAAGAAAATCTGCGACGGGCTTGATATTTCTCTTAGGCACTTCTTCGATTCTGACCTGTTTGATGATCTTGAACAGGAAATAAAATAACAGTATCCCTGTGACCAGAGCAAATTTGTGCCTGATTACAGGGATTCTTCATTTATAACACCGGACCAGCAATTATTTCTGCACCCGACCATTGCTTTATTGCGGATAAAATGGTAGAATGTAGTTATCTGGAATCATCTCGGAACAGAAGGAAGGTGATGTTATAGGAAACTCAAAAGCACGGAGAGCAACTCTTGCTGTTTTCGCTGTATTATGTATGCTGCTGACAGCCTGCGGAAATGGGGCAAGTCCTTCGGAAGGTACTCAGTCGGAAGTCAGGACAGCAACGGCTTCTGCGGCGACCTATCAGCAGATAACGCAGAAAAAGGCTAAGAAAATGATGCAGGCTGACGACGGACACATTATCGTCGATGTGCGGCGTCAGGACGAGTACGACAGCGGACATATCCCCGGTGCGATACTTATTCCCAACGAGTCTATCGGTACGGAACAGCCAAAGGAGTTGCCCGACCTCGACCAGGTCATTCTCATATACTGCCGAAGCGGTCGACGCAGCAAGGAGGCTTCGCAGAAGCTGGCTGATATGGGATATACCCACATTTACGAGTTCGGCGGGATTATCGACTGGACCGGAGAGGTAGTCACAAGCGAATGACGTTAACAGGAATATGATAAAATGAAGGAATAACTTGTCTCTCATGTGAAGAATGCGGAAAGGCTACCGATGAAGTGTTGGAAAATTTTGAAACTAACTGATTTTTATGTATGTAAATCTATAGCAGACTAATTCCATGTATTACCTATACGGAAACAGTTTTTGCAACACAAAAAGTAAGCCGCAGGAGTTGATTCCTGCGGCTATTATACTATTAGACGATTTGAACAGCTTGTTTATTTCAGCAATTCCTGTGCTCGTTTGTGTATCTGCTCTTCGATGAGCTTCAGTCGCTTACTATCGAGATTGTATCTTGAATGGCGCTTGAAGCGGAAGTCGAGCAGCCTGCGAAGTCCGTCTCTGTGCCTGTTGCTTAGCACCTGTTTCGCAGTGCCGATGAAGTCGTCATAAACGCACGGTACAAGCGTATCCGCATAATCGCTGAGTGCCTTTTCGGAAGAAAGGTCATCCCTTCCTGCAAGGTTGAACAGCGAATTGCCGTGGTCGAACAGCGGTGCAGGAGCGGCTATCTTGTTTGTACGGTTATAAACCAGAAATCCGAAGTTTCCGAAATGTCTGTCTACGTTGCAGATTATTGCATCAAGCACAAGCATATCATCAAGCGCATTTATGAACTCCTCGCCCAGTGACTCGTAATATTCGCGGACAGCTTTCATACCGCCTTTTGTGACCAGTCTGCCGATAGGCATAAATGAATAATCCTTGCTTGTGAACAGTTCGCAGGTGGAGCACAGTTCACCCTGCCATTTTGACAGCCCATAGGAGATAGCGTTGATACCCAGAGCATCTGCTATCTGAGCAGCGTAAAATTCCGAATATGGCTCATTGCCTGTATTTGAAGCTCCGCTTGTTCCGCCTTTGTAAAGTCTGATAACTCCGTTCTCTCTGCGCCAGCACTTAGGCAGCATACCGTTAGTTGTGAACTCAGGACAGGACGCCAGAGAAGTTCTCACAGAGCTGCCATAGCCTGTGAAGGCGATAAGTCCCAGCACTCTGCTGAACCTGTTTTCGTACAGATTGTACTGCGAGAAGCCGCCCTCAAAGCCTTCCTCGACTACCCAGTAGCAGTCGTTCAGCGACAGTCCCTTTGATACGCTGAGTATGCTCATAGGACGGTTGAGATTGAGTCCGCACTTGCTGAGGAAGCTGTGGACGTATGCACGATTCTTCGGTATAGTCCTATGCCTCAGCCAACGCGAAACGCTGTCGCCGTCAATATTCATATCAAGAGGCAGTAACGCCTTCTTTTCTTCGTTCACCCAGAGTATTTCTATCTCGGGCGTGCTTGTATCCTCAGTCGCTGTGAACCTCATTAGCGTAGTATCAAAGTGCCGCAGTTCATATGCCATGTTACCGCCTCCTTTCGTTTAATGTAGTTATTATACCACAACAGAGCGATTTAATCAAGAGCCATGTCATGCTATATTCTCATTAACCTCTGATACTCTTCCATCTCCAACTCACCATCGGCAGCCTTCTGCCGCAGTTCAATAGCGTACTCTCCCCACTCAGCAAACTCAGACTTGCTCATTTTCTTTTTCATAAAACGAGCGTAGTGTTGTTTGTAGGCGCGGTTGTATATCTCCCACACAGGATCATTCTTGAGTTTGTCCTTGAAGGTGTGACGCATGGATATGTCACGGCAGGACTTAGGCGGATTGCTGCTTATAAGTTTCTTACAGTAATGCGAAAAGGTCGTATGCTTCATGATGAACCAGCGTCCGCAGTTGCGGCACTTGACAGGCATATACTTTTCCTCGATACACTTGAACAACTCAAAATACAGAAAGGCTCCCAGCGATGTGAAACGATAGGTCTCACAGAGTATGGGACCTTTTTTCGTTTCGATAACTGTATGTCCCATGCACATACTGCCGCTGGACTCCAGATTTAGATATGAGTTGCTGAGATTATGTGTTGCGGTAAACTTCTGAAATACTTCGATAACTTTTTCAGTTGAAGGATAGTTGTTGTGGTTACAGAGTTCGTCAGCGAATGGCATAAAAACTTTTTTTACTCGCAGCAGGTCTGCAACAAATGTTTCAAACTCATCAGCTATCCTTCTGATATGTGCAATGAATTCTATCGCATACTGCTTTTTCTCAGAATCATTCAACGCTTTCTCATCATCAAGATGATAGTCAGGAAGTCGTTTAAGCTCGTTGAGGTTTTCACTGATATATCCGTCATCTATTCCTTCTGACCTGTCTATGAAATAATAATTGTCATCGTCTTCATCGTCGTTTTTCTGTTCCCTATAATAATTTACAAACAGGTCATCATAATAAGCAAACAAGTTTTTCAGAACACCTCTGCGGAAGTGTTGCTTGTCATACGGTGGAAGCTTCTTTGCGATATCAAAGATACGTTCATAAGCATCTTCGATCTTTTGTGCTCGTTCGCCGATCGCATACGGTTGATACTCAGAACTGATGTTCAGTTGTGATTTCGCACGTTTACAAACGTCGTAAACATCTTCCAGGTCCTTTATATTCGCTGAAAAATAGCGCAGAAGTATTTCTCCGAGCGGGTACTCTCTCCCGTCTGACAAATAGATCTTGCGGTCGTGGTAGTGTGCTTTTATCTCAAACATAGCTTCTCCTTTCAGAATTTGTGTTCGCAGTAGTTGATACAACTATCAGAACACTTGTTATCAATAATCATCTGCATAACGCTTTA
Organism: uncultured Ruminococcus sp.; assembly: GCF_947301925.1. Lineage (GTDB taxonomy): Bacteria > Bacillota > Clostridia > Oscillospirales > Ruminococcaceae > Ruminococcus. The sequence continues at coordinate 444,152 of NZ_CAMYUE010000002.1, read as the reverse complement.
GATTTTTATTGTTCACAAAAAGTTTACAATTAATAGATAATAAATCGAAACTGATAGAGTTATTATACAACATCTATTGACTTCTGTCAAGGACTGGTGTATACTGAACACAGTTAAGACGTCCGGACAACTCTTGACATCATTCGTTCAAAAGCTATTGTCAATTTGAAAGGAAGATGTAAATGAAAAACATGAACGTAATCAACTGCACAGCTTACTCCAACAGTGTAAATTCGCCTCTGGAGTATCTCAACATCACTACGCCTGCCGAGTTCAAGGTGGTGATGGATCTACTCTGCTACTACGACAGTGAAAAGAAAAGTGCGTCCATAAGCCGCACAGGTATTGCAAGAGACACTGCAATGTCGGTGAGCAATGTTGAGCGCGCACTGAAAACTCTTGCGCAGAAGGATATCATTCGTATCCACAACAATTACGCTGACAATGGCCGTCAGGTCGAGAACTCTTATGAGGTCGCATTCCTCAACTATGATATGGACGAGGACAAGCTTCGCGATGCAGAGTTGGCATTGAAATTTAAAAGTTAATTGTCATAGGGGCTGTGTCATGGTGTCATAGGCTTATATATTAAGTATACAAGAGAATATATACTTAATACAGAGAAGGAAGATATATATTAGCTATCAAAGATAATATAAACTATGCGCCTTCTTTTCTTTGCAATAATAACTATGACAGGAAACGTCTAAGGAGCGAATATCCGAAACACGCGCAGAAAGCCCCGAGTTTGCCGCATTCAAAACCAAAATGGTATAGCTACCCCACCGCTCCCGTTGAATGCGGTTGTCGCGCAACGTGGAGCGAGTTGGGGGATATATCAGAGGGAGAAAAAACGGACAAACCTGTGGTACGGAAGTCGGTCCGCAAGACCGGCAAGCATAGCAAACGGCGTTCCGTTTGCCGCTGAAACGGGAGAACCCGTGCCCCTTTTTGGTTTGCAGGAAAAAGGCTGGCGTCATTTGCGCCCGCCATTCCACATCGGACGGGCAGTGCCCGCCGAAATATCGGAACTTACAGTATTTGCAAATTGAGGTCAAAATTAGAAAACAAGAAAAATCTTGGGGTCAGAAAAAGGAAAAACTACAATTATCGCCAATAATTGGGGAGGTATGACAGGAGTCAATCGAAAAAAACAATGTCAATACTGCACACAGACGTGAGAAAAAATCTGGTGGTATTGGTGATTACATTTTGAATTGAATAGTGGTACAATGTTGCGTACGGAGGGCAGAGTATGACAAAAATCGATACGGACTTTGCAGTAAAATGTCTCATCGAAGCGCTGTTCGAGAAAGGAGTTATTAACAGCGCCACATACTTCAACATCATCAAAAATGAATTCAAGAACAAGGCTGAAAATGATACGAAAGGAATGGTGGCTTGATGTACAATAACATAATGCTCGATAGAAATCGTCCGAGAAAGGTGGTTTTCTATGGCAGAGTATCAACAGATCACGAGGCGCAGTTGTCTGCACTCGAAAATCAGATCCAGTGGTATGAGGATCAGAAAAAATATCATCCGAACTGGAATGTAGTTGACCGCTACATAGACGAAGGCATCACAGGTACGCAGGCAAAGAAGCGTCCGTCATTTCTGAGAATGATAGCGGACGCGAAGAACGGAAAGTTCGACCTGATAGTTACCCGTGAAGTATGCCGATTCGCAAGAAACACTGTGGACACGCTCTCCTTCACAAGAGAGCTCCGCAACATAGGAGTTGAAGTATTCTTCGTCGAGGACAACATCTGGACGATGGACGGCGACGGAGAGCTTCGGCTCTCGCTTATGGCTACGCTGGCGCAGGACGAGAGTCGGAAGGTCTCGGAGAGAGTTCGTGCAGGTCAGATGGTAAGCCGTGAAAAAGGAATACTGTACGGCAACGGAAATATTCTCGGCTACAACAAAGTCGGTGAGACCTATGTCGTTGATCCCGAACAGGCAGAGACGGTCCGAATGATATTCGACCTGTACCTGCAAGGGCTTGGCGGCAAGAAGATAGGCGATGAGCTGACACGACTCCATTACAAAAACGCTTCTGGAGCTGTGAAGTGGGACTCTGGAAATATCCTGCGCATCATCCGCAATGCGACCTATATGGGACGAGTGGTATACAATAAGTCCCACAACAATAATTATCTTGACCAGCGGCGTATAGTAAATCAGGACGAGGACACATACATCATCGGTGAGAAAAAGTTTGAAGCTATCATAGATGAGGACAAATGGTACAAGGCAAATGCAATGCGCAGATCAAAGAAAAAGCCGACGCTGGTAGTCGGCGGAACGGTGCTGAGGTCGAGGTGCAATCCCTCAACAAATATGTGGACCAACAAGCTGATATGCTCCTGCGGCTCTGGTTTCAGACGTGACCTGTGGGGCAAGAACAAGGCGGGAGTTCCGAGCTGGGGATACCGCTGCTACAACAAGCTCAATCACGGCAGTGCAAAGGTCCGCAGAGAAGCAGGACTTGACACCACTGACTTCTGCGAAATGAAAATGCTTCCGCAGTGGCGGCTTGACCTCATTGCTGAGCATATCTTCGAGGATACATTCGTAAACAAGCGAGCGGTATTTGCAAAAGCACTTGAGCTTGTGAAGAAATATTATCGCCCTGACGATACATCACCCGAGACACAAAAGAGCGACAGTGAGATACTTTCAGAGATAAAAGCACTCGAAAGCAAGATTGATAACCTCATAGATATGAGAGCCGAAGGAGTGCTTACAAAGGAGGCGTTCACCCAAAAGCACAGTAAAATCCAAGCGGAGATAGATGAAAATAAGAGACTGCTCAATGTTTCTGCTGAGGAAGTGCCGAAGGATAATGCAGAGAATTTCAAAGCAAGCATACGAAATATTGAACAGACACTTCATGCAATGTCTGACTTCAATGGCGGAGCTTCCGCAGCCTTTATGGACAAGCTCATCAGCAGTGTACAGGTGGTCAACTCAAACAGCTACATCTTCAACATCAGATACAGCGAAAATTATACAGGTGCAATAAAAGGCAATGTCAACGGCAGACGGAACAAAGCTGTCGTAAATATCGACGAGATAACGGGCTCCCCTGACGGGGAGTCCGCTTCGTTTAACAGGCAACACACCTGCCTGAACAATCGACCATACAGGCTGCAATCAACGAAGGAAAGTAATTCGGAAATATACTCAGATTGGCTATTTTACGCTGGATCTGGACGATGCTAAAGAATACCTTTACGCGAAGTCTACTAAGCGTAGGATACTAAGCTGGCATGATATTCACGTTAACGTGTTTATCTGAATAAAAACAATAAGGCTCTCACAGTCGAAACTGTGAGAGCTTTTTTCTTCAACAAATTGACTTTTCTATTCTCCTGTGCTATGATATTTAAAACGGCTGTTTCCGTAAAGTGAGGATATTGAATACGAAATGAAATACTATATTATCCTGCTGGGTCTTGTATTGATCTCGGCTTTGTTATGTCATATAATGAAAAGATGGAGTTCATTGCAAAGGGAATTATACAAGATAATTGATGAGAATATAGGATTCCGGATACATTTATCAGTATACAGAATGAGCAGTCAGCACGGTTCTGCTGACCTTCCACGTTACTGGATAACATTGGACGATGAGATAATTTTTGATTATCCGAAGCAATTCGTTTTCAAAGATGAAACGGGCAGTTTCATAAAGAATTTGAGCGGAGAAAAAATGTACTATCCATATCAGACGGATATCCCTGATATTTCGGCGCTAATTCGCGAATATATCGACACTCCTAAGGATGAGGTGTTTTCAAAGCATTTCGATAACGACCATTGGGGACTTATAAATATTCTGAAAGCTGCTGACAGACGTTTTGGCAGGACAAGACTTGACCTGCTACAGAAAAGGATGGATAATAAAGCTGCTCTGAAAGTTCTGGAGCGCAGAAAACAATAATACAAGTATAATATATAACGATTTGGCAGCCTTATGGGCTGCCTTTCGTTTTGTATATAATGATAATTGTAAAAGACTTGGATGTATGATATAATGAAGAAAAAGGCGGGTGATATCATGGCTAAGGTAACAAGTGAAAAATATATCAGTAAGATTAAAGGCGGTATTTATGGACTTCTTATAGGTGACGCTCTTGGCGTACCTTATGAATTTCACATGAAAGAGGATATACCAACTATAGATCAAATAGAAATGACTCCGCCCGATGGATTTGTCAGGGCTCATTCAGGTACTGCTCCCGGAACATGGTCTGATGACGGAGCTCAGGCGCTTTGCCTTCTGGATAGTCTGCTTTATAAAGGCAGATTTGATCTGACAGATTTTTCGGACAGAGTTCTTGCATGGTATGAAAACGGTTTATGGGCAGTTGATAATCGTGTATTCGATGTAGGCATACAGACATCAATGGCTCTTTCTATGTATAAGAGCGGTGGTAAGCCGGAGGACTGCGGTAATGTTCGACCTGACGGTAAAGGCAATGGAGCTATTATGCGTGTGCTGCCGTTAGCGTTATGGCATACAGGAACAGATACTGAACTTGTGTCCGATGCTCATAAGCAGTGCCTTATCACTCACGGAAATATTACAAATCAGGTATGCTGTGCTTTATACTGCCTTATTGCAAGGAAACTTCTTAAAGGTAGCAGTTTTGATGTATCATTTGATAGCGCAGTACAGAAGCTTCGCAGTATTTATGCTGATAAACCTGCGTATTTAGATGAATTCCTTTTCAGACTTCAGCCTGATGAACCTGATATATGGATAGGTAAAGGCGGCGGTTATGTTGTTGATAGTCTAAGAAGTGCTGTTATGATAATGAAAGCTGCAAATTCTTATGAAGAAGCTGTTAAGCAGGCTATTGCTCTTGGCGACGATACCGATACAACTGCCTGTATCACAGGCGGGATCGCAGGAGTAAAATTCGGGTACGATGATATCCCTAGCCGTTGGCTCAACGAGCTGAGAGACAAGGATAAGGTCAATAAATTGATAAATAAGCTTATTCAGGATATAAGCAATCATGCAGGTGAAAAAGAATGAAGATACTGAATTTACACGGCTTCATGGGTGAAGCCGATAACAAGAACTACAAGGCTCTTTGTGGGATTTTTCCTGCGGAAGATATCATTTCACCCAAACTGAATTACAAGGAAACATCTCCAGAAAAGTTGATTGAACAGCTTTCGGATATGGTGGATACCGATGAATTTATATTTGTGGGGCAGAGTCTCGGAGGTTGGTATGCGGACAAGCTGAGCCGAAAGTTCAAGCGTCCCTGCATACTTACAAATCCTTGTAATTATCCCTATAAACTGAAGCTTATCACTGCTTCGGGCATTGATTCTGAATTCGTGGAGCAGTATAGAAAGATGTCATCATTTGATGAAAATGAACGTGCGTACACTCTTTGCAGCGACGCTGATACAATTCTGCCCGATAATTATACGGATTGCGTAAAACTGTTCCGCACTGTAAAAAGAGTTCACGGCAGTCACAGTACCATTGAAAATGTTGAGGAACATATCTCAGATATGCTTGCTGAGATACAGAATGACAGTTTGCTTATGTTTCTCGGCAGAGGTTCGGCATTTGCTGACGAACATAATTCTGCTTTTTTTGTTGAGGATAACGAGCTTGTACTCATCGACTGTCCTGCGACTTCATATCAGAAGGTCAAGAAGATGAACTGGGAGCAGTACGATAATATCTATATCCTTATTACCCATACTCACGGCGACCACAGCGGAGGAGTCGGAACAATGCTGCAATATGTGTGGTTTGCAAGCTATATGAAAAAGAAAGTCACTATAGTTGCACCTTCGGAAGAAGTTAAGGAGGATCTGCTTCTGCTCCTTATGAGAATAGAGGGTTGCGAGCAGGCGTGGTTCAATATTATTACAGCGGATGAACTTGATAAGAAGTGGTTTATTTCAGCAGTGCCGACTATCCATGTGAAGCCGCTTGAAGGTAAATGCTTCGGTTATCATCTGAATATCCGCGGAAATAACGTTGTTTATACAGGCGATACCGCAACTCTTGAGCCGTTCAGGCCGCTGCTGAAAAACGGTTCATTCCTTTATACTGAAGCGGCATTCTACAAGAGTGAGGTTCACCTCTGTCTGAAGGATATGCTGCCTGAGTTCATCAGACTCACAGACGGTGGAGTTCACATTTATATCATGCATCTTGATGTAGAGGATGAGATAAAGAGGATGATTTCCAATACGACTTTGAAGCTTGCAAGGCTATATGATTAAAAAGAGGAAAATCAATGGGAAAGATGTTAGAAAGGAAATGTCGTTATTGCGGCAAAGAATATAAATATGAAGGTGTGGCCAACTTTATAGCTTTTTGTCCGCACTGTAAAAGATATGATTTTTCTGAATCTGAGTATGGCTATGGTTCTATCACACCTTGCAGAATAATAATTGGCGAAAAGACTATTGGTGAGGTAAAAGGTGACAGTAAAAGCGGTTATGAGCTATTGGTTCCAGAGTTGGAAATATATGAAAAATTAAATGAAAGCATTTTTCCTTTGACGCAGGCTGCTGATATCGTTGATTATAAGATGAATCAGGAAATGGGATATATGGATTTCCACAGTGGTGAGCTTATATTGCTTGGTGAGCGTTTATGCAGGGGATATACATTCAGGCAGTTCAAAAAGTCACCTATGTATTGCGGACAGAACGGAGAAAGATACATTACACTGAATTCTCTATATGTGAAAACGGCAGGACACAGAATTTTGATCAGATATCTTATTCTTATGATATCAGATATGATTATGATACCGGTTATCATGATGAAAAAAACGGCGAGATCAAAGTTGATAATATTCAGAACATAGCATCGGTAACATTGAATACAGGCTATTACAGGAAAGATGGAAGTACAGTCCACAAAACCAGTTCTACAGAATATACCTGTAACGGCAAAACAGCCGGAATATATGAATATTATTGTGATAGTCCTGATGAAGACAACAACAGAAAAGAATTTCACATTGACGAAAACGGCACTTTAGATCATGTGATGGCAAATTATATAACTGGAAGCAGGATCGTTCTAAGTATATTATTGCTTTTCTGCACTCCGTTCTCACCTGCTTTCTATACCTTGTACTTAACCGCAGGTCTGACTGATATGATCGACGGTACAGTAGCAAGAAAAACAGATACAGTCAGCGAATTCGGCTCAAAACTGGATACTATCGCAGATATAGTATTCACAGTAGTTTGTATCATCAAATTGCTTCCTCTGATAGATATCCCAATTTGGATATATCTGTGGATAGCCGGCATTGCATTTATCAAGATTGATACCGTCCTTATCAACTTTATCAGGCTAAAGAATCTTACCTCAGTACATTCTGTTATAAACAAGATCGCAGGTGCAGTATTATTCATTTTTCCTCTTTGCTTTAATCTGATTGATACTACCTTATTTGCATCATTTCTATGCTTTATCGCAACTGCAGCAGCAATACACGAAAGTTATTCTGTTTTGCAACACGCATCTAATATAAAAATGTCCCATACCGCTAAACCTAATGATTCTTTGACCTAACACATATCGTATATCTGTTATTTTTTCATTTAGGAAGTTTTCAGATTTTTTTATATGGATTGTTTTTCACAACCTACTGTGATATAATAAAATTATCCTTAATGAATAATAATAAAAGAGGTGTAATATATGGACATTCTCAAAAAAACAATTGAAGAATTCAAACAGAAATATCAACGTGAATACATTGAATTATCAGCAGATCCCGATGATTATATGACAGTATATCAAAGCAAATTCGGCGGTGTTCCCTATCTTCCCGATAATTTTGAATATCCGTTCAGCCGTCTTTATCCCGATAAACCGCTTATGCTTCTGGCACAGATCAACTTTGAAGAAATGCCGTCACTTGAAGATTTTCCCGAAAAAGGTATTCTTCAGATCTATATCGACCCCGAAGATGACAGATTTTTCGGATGTGACGACAGAATAAGACATTTTGAGCAGAAAGAACTTGAAAACCAAAGCGAATACAGAATAATCTATCACGAAAACATAGATTATTCTGCCGATAACTCTGACAGTATCCCGAAAATGAATCCATGTGATTTCCCAGTTCCAGAACCTGCAAAAATTAGTTTCGAGAAGAAGATAGGTTGTATTCCGTATAAGTATGATGACGAGAATTTTGAAGAAGCCTTCCTTGAAATATACAATCAATACTCTGTCGCAGATGAAACTGAACTAGAAAACATTTTCTGTGCTGAAGACGTATTTTTTGAGCACTTGAGGCATAAGATTGGCGGTTATCAGAACGATGTATGGGATGCAGGATGGAATAATACAGATGTTCTTTTACTGCAGATCGTCAGCAGAGACGGCATTCAGATAGGAGATGACGGTATCGCTCACTTTAAAATAACAAGAGACGATCTGAGATCAAGGAATTTCAGCAATGTAAAGTATTCATGGGAATGTTACTGATATTCAGTGAATCTGCGAAAAGGCTCTATATCACAAGAATTTTTAATAGAAGTAATCCAGTTATAGGCAACTGAATAATAACACAAAACAGGCACGGCGTAATTAACCGTGCCTGTTTATATATTCAATTCCAAATCATAACAACCAACTAATATAAACTAACGATAGTAAAACATCCAATATCATTTGGCGGTTACCAAGGAACTATTCATTTGTCGTTAACCAGTTCTCTCTTCATTAAACACAAGTCAAAAACGTCCAATCTGTCATCACGACACAAATCGCATGACCTCCAGTCAGCTATATCTGTCCCCGGCATTGCAAGCAGCCATTTTTGAAGAAGAACAACATCGGATATATTGAAGCTTCCGTCTGCGTTGCAATCGCCTTTAGGAAGGAATTTATTATCTGATACAGCAGCTTTTTTACAATGCTCACCAATCTGGAGCTTCTCGCAATCCCTGAATATATTATCAGAAACTGTCAGTTCGTCGACGTTATCCGCATTGACTGGTGGCTGATAGCAAGAGTTAAACTCGTTGTTCAGTATACGTATATCTGCTAATGGAGTATTGTCGATACGTTCACCATTCAGCAGGCTCTCAACTGTGATAACATCTCCTCTGCCTCCAAAATTACATTCAGTGAAGGTATTTCCACTAATCTGAATATGCTCAGCGCCTGTTCCTTCAATAACGTGTGAAGTTGGAATATCAGTTCGAGACTGCAAAGTCTGACTGCAGGTACGATAGAAGTTGTTCCCCTCACACAGGCAGTTGTCCGCATTCATTACGAAGCCTCTTCCCTTTGTCTCATGAACATAGTTGTTTGTCAATACATAGTTTGCAGAAGCTCTTGTTTTGCTATATGCAAGCATATCCGTGGTGATAAACTCCGGCAGTGGTTCTGTAAGGGTAATTGTCGCTTCATAGCCATTCCTTGTAATGTCAGCAACATTGGCTTCATAGCTGATATCGTTGAGGCTCATATCCTTGAATCCGAGCGTATGCCCCGGCTCAACTATCTTTATTGCTACAGTTCCTTTCATAACCGTCCGGCTGCTGTCAACGCTTTCGATATAAAACATATCGTCATGAACGTTCAGTATATCATCTCCACAGAAGCTCAGATCACAGTTATCGAGCCTGAAATGGCCATTGGTGTTAGCAATATGGATGCCATCCGCCGTAGTGGATATCCTGTATTTGTCTTCTGCACCGGGACGCAGTCCTATATACGAATTTAGTATCTGATAGTGATCTGAACCGTAAGCAAAAACATAGCCCATGCCACAAGCCCCATAAATACTGATATTGTCAAAGGTAATGTTTGACGATTCTTCAACGGTGTTGAACACCTGAGCGCCGTATATATAGTGCCTGAGAAGGTATACCTCGTCGTTTCTGAAATAATCGAGTGCACCGCTGTGGGTAATCTTCAGCACGTTTGGTCTTCCATTCACCTTTTCCACTTTTCTGATACAGTCAGTATCAACAAAGGGACTATATATCTTGAAGCTGCCATGATCGCCAGCTACAAAATCAATTGGATCATACTGCATAAAGCTTAGAAGAGGAATATCCGTATCTACTTCATCAATCTCAGTAAATTCGATCTCAAGTGTATTTTCTGTGTCATTTTCATTTTCTATCTTTACGAGAGACCCCAGTCGGAGTGTATCCCAGTCCCAGTCAACTATCATATTCCTGAGTTCAACATTTTCGCAGGCATAGAGCTTGAAATAATGAGGTGTACTAAAAATGAACTCTGCACCATTCGCGTCTATAAGTACATCATGCAGTCTGTTCAGATAGATGTCCTCTTCTGGGCTGAAATGATAGATGCCAGGTTCTATAACAAGCTTTGTACCTGAATGGCTGCGGCAGTAGTCAAAAGCAGCCCGCATTGCCTGTGTATTGTCTGCTGCATCTGCTGAGAGTCCGAAATCCGAGGCATTCTTAGAAGTCAGACCAGCTTCATCAGGTCTTGTGATACAGAATACCGTGTCGTCGATACCATGTATTTCATCCTGTTTTACACTTGCGCCCACCGCTCTACAAAAAGCAGAGTTTGATGTAAACGTATATGCAAAACATAGCAATGCTGCTGCAAAAGAAAGTAATCTGCTTTTTTTCAAAATCAGTCTCCTCCCATCTTTAGATTTGTTCATAGTTCGGCTTTTTTCAAATAATATCACAGATATTATAGAATGTCAATATAAAAAGAGAACAACTCCCCTTATCAAAGAGCAACGTAGCTTCATTTGATAATCTCGTCAAACCGTGTTTTATACGTTACGGACAGTATACGGAATAATCGATACAATGAACCAGAGCTTGAATGTGCTGAATAATGATGATATTGACATTTTCATCAGGATAGCCGTATTCCACTATCTGTTCGGATGTATTCATCCATTCTACGACGGCAACGGCAGAACGAGCCGATTCATCAGCAGTTATCTTCTCTCAAGGCAGCTCAATCCCCTGATAGGGTTCAGACTATCATATACGATAAAAGAAAACATATCCAAATACTATAAGGCGTTTGAAGTATGCAATGGTAATATTTTGTGGTATTGTTAACCATTGTCAACATAATGCCAAGGCAATGTCATCAAGTATCAATCATGAAAATGTGGTGATAAGGTACACTTGAGATAGTTGAATATTGTGCAATGTATATAGAAAAATCTATCATTTTTCGATTTGTAACTGTGAAAAATAAAAAATAAAAAATAATCATTGACAGGTAGTATAATCGAGTGATATAATACATTTGTACTGCCATGATGGGAGTGGCAGAGGGGATTACATGAAAAGACAATTGCTGGTTATATTTCTTATCAAATATATTTAGACTCTATTTACCACTAATTCTATCACCTGTCACCTGACATAATTGGCAAATACTTATTTCATCCTCACTTCCTTGCGGAAGTGTTTTTTTACGTAAAATATTGGCAACGCCAATATAATATTATTTTAACTAGTTGGGGACTCAATACATAAAAAAGAGGTGAAGAATCAAATTAGGAAGAAGTAAAAGTTTGCAACTAGGAAGAATTAGTGGAGGTCTATATGATATTAAAAATGTTGAAAAGTTTCTACACAAAATTATCTCTGATTATGGCGCTTGTAATGTATTTTTCTTACGCAATACCGACGAATGGATTTAAAAACGGTTACTTGATTTTTGTTTCGGTTTTTGTATTCTTTTTCCTTCCTTATTTTACGAAGATCAGCGAGATTGTTGAATCATTCGCTTTCCTTAAAACAGGAAGTGCATTTGCTGGAAAGATAGCAAGATTTCTATGGCAGTATTTGTTTAATCTTTTTGCGATAACTATGCTTATCAAAGGAGATATCGTTCAGACAGACAGACTTGACAGAGTCGGAGGCGTATTTGGTGCGATCGCATTGTTATCATTTGCTTCTCAGGGACTTCAGTACATAATGATGGCTCTGGCAAACAGAAATATCGGAAATATGTACCTTAACATAACGCTGGCTCTCAGCATTAATATGTGCCTCGGAGCTATTGCATCTCTGGGCTATGAGAATGTTCAGGTATTCTATGTTATTTTCGGCCTCATTATGGGATGCATAGGTGCTCTTTATAGTCTTTACACAGATATTCTCGGAATACTTCCTTTAAAGGGCGGAGTTGGAGTATTCTGTGGTACCTTCAATCCCGTTCATGTCACACACATGAAGATTCTCAAGAACTTTATTGAAAAGAGAGACTTGGAAAAGGTATATCTTCATTCTACAGTTGTTCCGAAGCTCCATCAGGTATTCCTTGAGGACGGAGTTATCCGTATAAAGGAAAAGAAGGACGGAATGCGTTTTTATGAAAGAACAGACAAAGCTGATTTCCATATTAATTATTTCGCTACAGGAAATGCTTTCTATGAGGCAGAAAACAGATTTGCTATGCTCAAGGCTGCTGTCAAGGATGCAGGACTTGAGGATAAGGTAGAGATTCTCTTTATGCCTGAGGTATATGAAAAGAAGGGATTCTACGGTATTATTGACTATGTTAAGGAGCATAACAAGGGAAAGCGTATTTACGGACTTCACGGCAGCGACGGCGGTGGAAAGATGGTAAGGGCTATATATGATGAGAAATTTATAATTCCTAATGTCATCAGAAGAACGGATAATGTTTCTGCTACAGCTATCAGAAATGGTGCAAAGGGAATGACTGCGCCTACTGTTGATGAGATCAGAAAGGTTTTGCGTGATGATTATCCAAAGCATGATAATGAAAGCTTTGTTTTCAATGGCGATAAGTATATCTACAGAAAAGGTTTACTGATCGCGGAGGGTGCTAATGCATAAACGTTTTATAGAGTGCGCTTATGATGAATATGTTATTAATGACACCTACAAGCTGTTATCATTTGCTGATATGCATATTTCCGAAGTATCTTCATTTGTTGCAGAGGTGTACTACAATAAGAAGCACTATAAATTCGAGGATGATTTTGAGATCATAAAAGATAATATCCATGAAAATGATGAAAGACTTGATCGGCATTCATTTATATTCTGCTTATTAAACAGGGAAAATGACATATGCTGTACCCTGAAGCTTTTTAAAAAGGATTCACCTGACTGGCTTCTTCCGATTGAGGAAGAATTCGGTATTGATCTGAATTATTTTGAGGAGTTTCCGTTGCTTGAGATTGGTCGTTTTGCAAGCAACGGAAATATTTCCTTCAACCTTATTGTAAGTATGTTCAAAAGGATCATACAGGTGGTAAACATAAAAGACAGCAGACTGTTTGCGAGCCTTGATAAGAGAGTTTATAAACAGCTTTTAAGATTAAAATACCCTATATATCCGCTTGGTAATTACAGATACTATATGGGAACTGATACGATACCGGTGGGAGTAAAAGTTTCAGAATTATTATCAGTAAAATTAGGAGGCTAATATGAGCGCATTGTTGAAAATTGAGAAGCTGACGAAAAAGTATGACACAGAAACAATTCTTCACGGACTTGATACTGTTATAAACGAAGGTGAGTTTACTGTTGTTATGGGAAGCTCAGGAAGCGGAAAGACTACATTTCTGAACTGTATAAGCAGTATGGACAGACCAACAGACGGAAAGGTGCTTTTCAAGGGCGAGGACGTATTCAAAGGCAGCGACAAAAAGGTGTCTGATTTTCGCGTAAAAAAAATGGGCTTTGTTTTTCAAGACATGAATCTCATTGAGAATATGTCTGTACTAGAGAATATCATCCTTCCTGCATATCTTGCAAAGAAGATACCCGATAAGGAAGTGGTACAGAAGGGTAAAGCTCTTATTGAAAATGTTGGACTCAGCGGCAGTGAGAACAAGATGCCTAAGGAGTTGTCAGGCGGTCAGAAGCAGAGAGTTGCAATTGCAAGAGCTCTTATCAATTCACCTGATATTATTTTTGCGGACGAGCCTACAGGTGCACTTAATTCCAAGACCAGTGAAATAATCCTGGATATGCTGACCGAGATCAATAAGAAGGGTCAGAGTATTGTTATGGTAACTCATGATATCAAGTCTTCGCTCAGAGCCGACAGGATCCTTTATTTAAAGGACGGCATGATCGGCGATGAGATGAAGCTTGAAAAGTATAATGGAGCAGACGACGGTACAAGAGAGAAGAAGGTATCCGAATGGTTACAGAATATGGGGTGGTAATATGAGATCATTGTTACTGCTCTTAAAAAACAATTTCAGAAAAAGAAAGACTTTCTCTGTTTCTATCGTGATTCTTTCACTGCTTGTTGTGCTGGTGGGAAGTTCTGCCATTTGCGGCCTTAAAATGAACGGAGATGTTTACGATAAGGTATATGAAGCCTCTTCGTCACCAGACGTTCTTATGTGTTATCCCGGAGGAAATTATGATGATTCTCTTCTGGAGGAGCTGAAGGAATATGATAATATCACCGATGCTGAATCTATCGAGGAACTGTTTACATCGATAAAGAACAAGGAAGATAAGGAAATAAGTGCTCTTATCGGATCCGAAAAAGCTTTTGATATGGATGTCAACGGTAATGAGCTGTATCTGTCGAATTACTACAGCAATACCAGCCAGTTTGAAAGAGGCGATACAGTAGAGGTTAATATCGGAGACTACAGCGGCGAATTTGTTGTATCCGGTTTTTTTGAGGATCCTGTATTCGGTTCGTCTATAATGAAGTATAATCAGATGGTGATTTCTGATGATAAATTCAATGAGATCTGCGAAACAGGAGAGCTCAGGGATGCAAATAAAAAATATCTCATATACACATGGTGGAATGATGATATCAGCAAGGATGAGCTCCCTGACTCTGTAAGCGAGACGCTTTCAAATTTCTCTGGCAGATCGTTGTCGGAATTCATATATGACAAGACATATATACGCAAAGCGTATACTATGATCCCGAATATCATATCCATAGTAATGATACTTGCTACCTTTTTTATAGGTCTGGGTTCTGCGTATGTTCTCAGATATGCTTTGAAGAATTCTATTGAGGGAGATTACAAGGAAATAGGAACTCTTAAGGCGCTGGGCTGTTATTACAGGAATATTAAGAAGGCTTATGCGTGGTTCTATCTTTTCCTGGTATTGACAGGTGGTGTTATCGGTTACATAATCTCGCTGTTCCTCTCTGGAATAATATGTAAGGTATATCTCAATATCAATGGTATAGACGGAAAGGATTATCTTGGAAGTTCAAGAAGTGGAATCGGTATATTCATACTACTTGTATTTCTGATTATCGCTGCATTTATAGTAACACTTTCTCTTCATCCGCTGAAAAAAATCCTTCCCGTTGAAGCCATCAGAGGTATCAGGAGAAGAAAGGAAAAGAATACAGGCAGTATTATAAGACCGCGATTCATACCATTTACGTTGAGACTGTTATTCAAGCAGTGGATATCAAGGGCGAAACAGTATCTTTCAATAATCATTGTTGCAGGACTTTTCGGTTTTTTGATGTGCAGCGTCATATCCCTGAGTAAAACATTCAGTGAAAAAGAGCAGGTGTACAAGATACTGGGGCTTCCTCAGAATGACATCGTGCTTATCTCTGAAAATGCTGATAATATGGAAATTGTGAAAGAGAAGATTGCCTCTGAATATGAGACAGGTGCATACAGTTCTTTCCATCAGGCTACACTGAATATAGACGATCAAAGCTCTGTTGCTCTTATTTATAGCGAGATACCGGGGACTCTGGAACTTGTTTCGGGAAATAAGCCACAGAATGATGATGAAATTATTATGGGATATTCACTGTCACGTACTCTCGATAAGAAGGAGGGAGACACAGTTTCCATCGAATCTGTGGACGGAGAGAGTTTTACATATAAGATCGTCGGACTCTATCAGACTGCAAACAACCTTGGCAAGGAATTTCACATGACTGAGGAAGGTTTCCGTCAGCTCAACCCGGATATAGCATTTACGCAGAAAGTATTGAAGCTGAAGGACGGTGAGGAGATCGAAAAGGTTGCAAACGAATTTGAGGACAATGAATATAATGTAAGGGTGGTCAACGGACGCGCAAGCACAGACGGACTGATATCAACTGTACAGAGCAGTCTTAACGCACTGATATATGTTGTTATGATAATATCTATTCTTCTTTCAGGAGTCATAACACTAATGCTGACCATAATGTCTGTTGCAAAGGAAGACAGCGATCTGAAGAAATTCAGACTTCTCGGCGTCAGATTATCTGTGCTCAGATGGCAGTATATATTCAGGATAGTTATTTCAAGTCTTATTGGTTGTCTGATCGCTTTTGTCGTATTCTTCCTTGTTTCCGATTCAATGTTCAACAAGCTCGTTACTATTGCGGGGCTGAGCAAAATAGACGTTATTTCAGATAAATGGGCATATATTACCGTTGCTTTTGTATTTGTCGTTGCGGGAGCTTTGATCTCGGCTATAGCGACATCACGCATAAGAAAGTACAGATATGTAAATCATTAAAATGCAGAATGTTAGGAGCTGTCTTATGAAACTAAAGTATTATCATATCGGTATCGCATCAGGAGTTCTGGCTATAGACGATAAGCTGTATATAGGAACAGATCCCGCTTTTTCACCAAAGGGGCATATTGCCGCTTTCAAGAAATTTGATTCAAAGCGCGAAAAGGCTCCTGTGTATTCAGAGGAGCTGATAAAAAAGACTGAGCTTTGGCTCATTACCCACGGTCACGAGGATCATCTTGACGAGGCTGGTATAAACGAGCTGAAGAATGTGGGGCCGATGGTGATATGTGATTCGGAAGCTACTGCAGGCAGGCTGTCTCCGCTGAAGAGCAGGGTGCTTGCATGGGGCGGAGAATACTCCTTTGAAAAGGAGGGCATATCTGTCAAGATAAAGGCAGTTCCTGCATATCACGGAAACAATCTTCTGATGAGAAAGATCATAGGAGCAGTAAACGGTTATGTTGTTGATATCCGCACGGAAAAGTCCGGAAAGACAGTATACATCACAGGCGATACGGTCTATCATAAGAACATCATCAAGGCTCTGCCCCAAAAGGTAAACGTAATGATAGCAAACATGGGCAATGCCAAAAGCGAGATGTTCGGCGGACCGCTGACAATGGACACGGATATGCTTGACAGCTATGTAAAGTTGCTTAGTCCCGAGGTCGTTATCCCTGTCCATGTAGATGATTATTCTCATTATGACATGACTATGGAGGATATAGAAAAAGCAGGCTACAGAAAGATAATGCCGGGCGATGAAATAGAATGTTGATATAATTAAACCTTTCTGAACATACATGTTCAGAAAGGTTTTTATTTGTAAACCGCATATTATTTATAAACCACGGCGGTCAGAACAGTGTAGTCGATGGTCTGCTTCACGGAGTTCCGCAGATGATAGTTCCGGGCAAAGTATTTGAACGAAGATACAATGCGGTTTCTGTTGCGAAAAACAAAGCAGGTAAGAAGTTCTGAGAAGTCGAGTTCCTTCAAGTCGTAATATAGTAGTCCTCGATCTTCCTGGATGCGGCTATAGCCCGTTTAGAATTTTAGCCTTTTTCTAATTCGGACATACGTGAAAAAGACTCCACAATGTGTTTTATCTGGGATTTTGTATATAATAAAACAATCATGACGTCAAGCATAGTTGTAATTATAATTGAATATAAGAAGAGGCGCCGGGATGGCCACCATCAATGTTTACACGCTTTATATTGTTTGCTCTTTACTGCTAATAGATATTGTAAATGCTTTTAAGGTGTGTTATAATTGAAATATCAAGATGACAGCACCGATCATGATTGAAGTAAAAGCAACTATTAATGCTGATAGGGACGTTAGAAAACGATTTTTCATTTGCCTTAAAGCTCGGTGATAAACGCTATCATCTGAAAGCGACTGAGATAAGGCTTTATAAGATTAATGCAGACGACGAAGGTAAGCTGGTGTTTAAAAACTATAAAGGCAGTCATAAAAACCTGTTAAAGGGTCTTGAAGTGCAGTGAGTATATGCAGTTTGATGGCCTGAAATTAAAGGAAATGTTGAGATCACAAATGGAAAACACTGCATAAACAAAGCTTATTTTCATCTTCCGGGGCTGTTTGAGTTTTATGACCTGTACAGTGCTTTTCTGCCGCTGTACCGTGAGCACCGGGAATATTCTACGACTGGTGCGAAACAGCATTTGTCCAGCGAACCTGAAGACTTTGATTATTATTTCCCCCATAAAAATCTTATCAAGCTTAATAATGAATGTAAAATAGCTTTTTAACATCAATATTAGCTTTTAACCATATTATAATAATTTGGATATTCATCCGTGTTGAAAACTCTTATGCCCGTAGATTTAACTTCATTATAAGTGTTCTTATTGAGGACTTTGCGAAGAATAAAAGATGAGAAAATAAAGCATTATAAGCGTTTATTTGGTTCAAAGCAAAAAAGATAGCCGCCGTGGCTACTATAACTGGAGAGGAGATTATACTGTGAACTTTTTATGCTCTTGTTGTAAAAGACGTATCACGAATGATAATCAGAAACGTCATCTGATTGAAGGCGCAGGTATCCATAATATCGGATATCATCTGGCATGGATGGAATGCTCAAAGGAAGAATTGTCCCTGCCGGTCAATAAAAGGCAATGGCTGCACACAAATCAGGTTCCGATCGTCGGAGAAAAGCGGATACTCAAGGTCACAGCACCTTTTGACGAGGAAATAGGCGATACATTCACTACGATTTTCGAGCCGTGGCAAATGTTCCTGAACGGTTGGGACAGTGCTGAAAGTCCTGACGATATCGGCAAAGCCTGTGCTGTACTTTGCCGCTTTGAAGAGGTTCTCTGTGCGGATGACTTTTCTGCTATTATATACGCAACAGTGTTAAAAACTATTCCCTTCGATCAGCTTTATAAAGTTATACCCGAAACAGTAACAGATGAACGCTTTTATGAAGAATTCGGCGACGGTCAGGAAGTCTGGACAGAATATGAGGATAAACACAGGCTCTACCGCACATGGAATGCACAGGGTGATGTATCGCAGATGCAGCTGATATATACTGATGACCGGGGGATACGTCATGAAGTGCTGACCAGTTGGTATTCAATGCATGATGATTTTTACTATTTTGGAAATACAGTAAATAAGCCCCTTGAAACCAGGGAATCCGAAGTGGCTTCAAAGTACAGTTTCCTGGAGAAAGAGACAGACAACAGGGAAAAAAGTGAAGCACGGATAGCTTATCTCGAACAGAAATACGGAATAGTTTTTCCTGACATATTAAAGGATCTTTATTCCAGAACAGATGGTTCGGGAATGAGAACCTGTTATCTTGAAATAGATGATTACGGCTATGAAGTCTATGAGCTGGTCACATTGGAAGATGAAGACGGCGGCTTTGAATGGCTTGTTGACAGCATATACCGTGCCGAACCGATGAACAGGTATATTCCTGCTGACTGGTATCCTTTGGCAGAGGATGAAGGCGGCGATCATTTCTTCTGGAGCAGCAAAACACAACAGGTCTACTATGTTTTCCATGAGGAGATCGACGATAAGATACTGATCGCGGACAGCATCGAAGAATTTATCGAGATGCTGAACGATTCTGTTGATATGCTCCCTCCTGAGCCTGTCCGTTCTGTCGTCCAGGCTAACGGCTGTCAGTGGGATATAACAGAACAGTGGGACAGCTGTGTCATCAACCGCTGCGTCAACAAAGACTCGCTGAAGGAGGTAACTGTTCCGTCTGAGCTGAACGGAAAGCCTGTTATTTCTATTGGTGACAACGCCTTTGCAAACGATCCTGTCTCACTGTGCAGAGTCATCGAAACTCTCATTATGCCTGACACGATACATCGTATCGGTAATTTCTTTTTCAAGGGCTGCATCTACCTCCGACATATAAAAATGCCGGCAGAACTGGAAAGCATCGGCAATGAAGCCTTTCGCGGCGCGTCGGGACTTGAGACCCTTGCCATCGGAGATAAATGTATATCCATCGGAAACCTGTTCTGTGCAGATGCACTTTCTCTGCGGACGGTCTCTATCGGTGCAGGTATCAGATTCATTGGCGATTATACATTCTACAATACTCCTTCAATGGTAGGCTTCTGCTGCAATGGCGAGCTCAGATCACTGGGCCATGGTTCCTTCTGGATGAATAAATGGGCTGATTCGCAGATCTTTCGTCCCGATGCAGAAATGCTTCGCTTTTGCAGGAATAACTCTTTGCTTTACCGCTATGTCAAACAGAATCCACCGATACGGATTTTCTTTGATGATACGGTCAGGTATGTGTTTGAACATGCATTCGGCGGCGACGCATGGAATTCAGGTAACGGCATAACGGATATTTATTTCCCCGGTGCTGATACTATCGGTGCGCAGGCATTCAAAAAGGTGCCGTACGCAACGGTCCATCTTAGCGCTTCACGAATGGAGGCCTCATACGGTTCGGATTATGAGTACACGATCGCCTCGCTCTGTGTGCCTGCAAAGGTCGTGTTCGATCTTCCCTGAAGATTCAGGCATCTGGTTTAACGGTGCAGAATGAAGATGAAATGTTAATGATTTAAGCTTGATTTGTTTCATGCTCGTATATCAACTCTCAGGTAGTTGTTTTTCAATCCATACTTCCGGACCGCACTTCTCCTTTATTGTCTCCACGATATCTTTTTCAAAATGAGCGGAGTTGTTCATTATCAGCTTTCTGTGGTTCTTTGTCATGATCACAAGCTGATATTTATAGTAATCATCGTACTTCTGTTTGCTCCTCGGCGTATAATAGGGAGTTGAACGTTTGGTATGCCACCTTGCTCGCATATAGGCTTTTTCTATATCAGTATATTAGGCTGCTGACATTCCCTTTTGTGTCCCGATAATCATATTTGGCGTTATATATATTCCTGCCAAAGGATACCAGACAGATTCGGGATGGTTGGCCTGCTCGTCTATTTCCGCAGGAGTATACCGGATGCTTCCGCAGGCAGGACGGAGATGTTTGAAAACATTTATAGTTCCCGTCCAGTGGATACATAAGCTGTTGACGATCAGTATGGTTATCCCGAATACCAGTCCGAGCGGGTGCTCGTTCGTAAGTAAGTACATATACCTTTTTTCGCTCGGCAATATCATTTTTGGTATATACTATCTATTCGTAATAAATGCTCTATACTACAATATATAATAGAGCATAATGGCTGATTTATCAATGATACACAAACGCTTTAACTATGACTCCACTGGGATCAAAGTTGATTATTCAAGCACCTAGTGTTTGTTTGGGGATTTATCCTTTGGCGTTTTAGACTTCTGCATAGCAACACGCTTTGCTTCTTACCGCATATTCGCTCTCTCAAAGTAGCAAGTCGGCTTTCGATTCCTTCTGATTGACTTTTTCACCCTGCTGTGCTATAATTCTGGTGTAGTGAAGTCACTGGAAAATCTGGATTACGCAGCGGAATTATGATCTATAAATCAATCAGAAAGGATAACGATATGAACTATAGATGCGAAGAAAAATATAATGAGGAATTTGAGAACGTAAAAAGCATCGTACTCGGCTCCGGTCGTTTTTATTATATCTATCGAGATGATAAACCTTATGTAAAAATAGAGGTACGCCTGTTTGACTTTTTTTCGGATACTGTTTTCTTTCATAATTATTTTGTGATTGGGAATTATTACGAAGGTATATATGCCATAAATATGCTCGACTTGGAAGTAAAACATAAAGAAATTTCAGGCTATTTTGGACACTATGAAATCATAGATGACAATCTTTATGTTTTAGGCATGAATAACATTACTGCATTTGACTCATGCATGAATGAAAAATGGATTAGTGAAAATATTGCGATCGATGGAGTGACATTTTATAAAACAGAAGGCGATACTATGGTTGTATCTTGTGAAATGGATCCGCCGGATGGTTGGATAACGAAAAGAATAAGTTTATCTGACGGAAAACTGATTTAGATCATTAATAGCGCATATGGAACTTGGTGATCTGCTTGCAATACAATTTTTTTCAGAGTCAATCATATAAAAAGAGAGGCGGGTGAAATCCCCGCCTCTTTTCATTGGAATTTGATTATTGGATTTGGTACTATCAAGCCAATTCAAATAAAAAGAATAACAGAAATCAATTAATTATGGAAACATATTGTTTGCTTACAAAGCCAACATCTGAGTAAACATATCTATTTCCATTTTCATTTACGCCCACATAATACCATTCGCTGTTTTCACCAAGGATCCAAACGACATCACCTTTGGGAAGTTCTTTTATTATATCATAAGCAGAGCCCGGACCTTTACGAAGATTCAAGCCGGATGATTCTGTCGTAATTCTTCCATATGACAGATCGGCTCCTTCGTAGAATACCATATCTGATGCAGCGTTTCCTATATTGGGAAAATCCAAATAAGAATCCGGTACATTTACTGATTGATTCCGGACTTGAATTTGCGGTGTAAAATAAGTATAACTTGGTGATACCCATGAAAGTTTATTCTTATCTGCAATCAGTGAACGGAATTCGTTTTCATTTATTGTCTTGCCATCATGAGTAAACTGTTTTGCGTAACTGTAGATTCGTTCAATAAGTTCGATGTTGTTGTCGTTATTTATACGATAATAAGCATATACTTCGCCGCCTCCCAATTTTAAGCATTCAATAAGATTGTCGGTTACACTGAATCTTATGCTGTTTCCTGTTACATCAGTGGAAGAAAAGCTTCCATTCTTGTATAAATACATATGAGTATAATTTCCGGATATATGTTCTGCTTTTATGAACAGCTCTTTTATGCCATCGCCATTAACGTCATAAAGTGAATACTGTGTATCCATTACCGGGTCATTAGAATCACTGCTATATGAAGAAATGAAGCTATCCACTGCTGAATTGAACTGCTCATCAGATATAGCAGGAGAGGTGATTACTACTGTAGTGGTCTCTGCAATTGTTGTTTGGATTTCAGTTGCAGAAGTGACTACTGTAGCTGTTGTGATTCCTTCTTTCTGTTCAATTGTAGTTGTGCTGTTAACAGTGATATCATTATTATCCGATCCGCTGCTTTTTTTATCTTTCATAAGCAACATACCGCCAAGGATACCTATTCCAAGTATAAGCAAGCCTATAACACCTGCAAGGATCCAAACGATAGGTGACTTCTTTTTTTCTTCATGTTTATAGTTTTCTGTAATCGCTGAAGTTTGTGTATTGGTTTTAGTATCGTTTTTGTCAACGTACTCAGATGAAGATTCTGTAAGCCGTGATTTATCAAGTTCACAATTGACAGGTGCATTGTCGTTAGTGATATTATCATTTAAAGATTTCATAACTATTCCTCCGTTAGATTTTTACATTAATGCAAACAAGCTTTTTAATACTCCTATCAATTCAATGAATGTGTAATTCTACCGATATATAATAACATATTTATTTACCGAATGCATGGAGGATCTGTTAACAATACATCGCAAATTTTTTTGTCATAGTTTACAAGCTCAAGATGTTTTAATTGTATATTATGCAATAATACACAAAGCTGGATGTTCATGAGCTTAGCTGATAAAAGTAAGTCACTTAATTGCGTAATACATCAAATGTTCTTTGTAAAATCTTCGTTTCTTATTGGCTTTTGCGTTTGTATGTGATATAATTTAGATATGAACTCAAAAAGATATATTATTGCGGGGTGACATGAATGAAATTGGGAGAGAAACTTCTTGATCATTACAATCAGTTTTTAGGTGATTACATAGGAGCTGACGTTTATGCCAATAACGATTATGAAATTCAGATCCTTGGCTTTCCGAATGCGATAAAAGACTGTTTGGTCCTGACATCTTTTGGAATATCAAAGCATGACTATCATGGGAACTGTTGTGAAGTGATACTTCCTGTAGATGATTTCTACGATGAATGTGCGGAGATATTTGCAAATTCCATATTCTATGCTTTATCAAATAATATGAGCATTGGCAGAGGACTTCTGATAGAAGGAGCTGATAGCATTATTGAAGGGTTTTCTGAGAAATGCGGTAAAACAGCTTTGTATTTCACTGACGTTTATGTTTTGCCTGAAGAATTTACATTCGTCGATAAATGCCATATCTATATGGGATTCTTCGTTTCTGAAGAAGAATCAGAATACATAAAGAAGTATGGAAGTGAGCAATTCGAGGATTTATTAGAGGAAAAGGACGTTGACGTTATCGAAATAAAACGCAGATCAATACTGTGAAATTATAGGAAATGGTATGATAACATATGGAAAACACTGGAAAAAACAAAGCATATTTTCATCTTCCGGGTCTGTTTGAGTTCTATGACCTGTACAGTGTGTTTCTGCCGCTGTACCGTGAGCACCGGGAATATTTCTACGACTGGAGCGAAATAGCATCTGTCTATGGTGCTCCTGCTGACTGTATCTGGAGCGGCGGACGTGTCGGATTCGGAGAATGTGAAGCTGAAGATGTACTCGCACTTATGAATGGGTACGGTATTTCTTCAAGGCTCACATTCAGCAATTCACTTTTAAAACCTAAACATCTAACCGACAGGAAATGTAATGCCCTCTGTGAACTTTTTGCCGGAAGCAAAGGTGTACAGAACGGTGTTATAATCTACTCGGATCTTCTGCTTGAGCATATTAAAAATAATTATCCCGCCCTTTATTTTGTTTCCTCGACTACAAAGGTCCAGACTGATTTTACTCAGTTCATAAAGGAAACAGAGCGGAATGATTTTAGGTATGTTGTTCCTGATTTCAGGCTGAATAAGCTGTATGATAAACTTGATACACTCTCGCAGTATCAGAAAGATAAAGTTGAATTTCTGTGCAATGAATGCTGCTCGTTTTACTGCAAAGACAGAAAAGCCTGCTATGAAAATGTAAGCAGGAAAAATCTCGGAGAAAACTGTCCCGAGCATATCTGTACCGCACCTGATGCCAAGGACGGGTACCGTTTTTCAAAGGCAATGAAAAATCCCGGATTTATCAGTACAGATGACATCATCAACACATATCTGCCCCTCGGTTTTTCTAATTTCAAAATAGAGGGCAGGGGACTGGGAAGTGCTGTCAATCTCGAATTTCTGCTTTATTATCTCACAAAGCCGGAATATCAGCTTACTGTCCGTGAAGAGGTATATCTCGACAGTATGCTGGATCTGTTCTGAATATCACATGATCTCTTCCTTATCACGGTTGCGGGGAGTAGCCTTGTTGCGGACAAGCCGTGCAATCAATTCCGTGAGCGCTGCACAGATCGCCGATAGTATAAAATCTCCGGCATCAAGATCAGATATGTCGATCACTGCATAAGCGATACCGGCAAGTATAAGGGATAGCAGATAAAGCAGCAATAAATGGGAAATAAGATAGGCAATATTGTACACCTACCGTTTGAAGTTGCTTTTATTATATCACATATGTCAAAACTTGCCTGTGATATTTTGAAAGGATAAGTGCCTTTAGGAGATAATGATTTTTATAAAAGAGTTCCTGAAATTATATTAGTGGAAAGTTGTGAAGAATATGTTCAGACCAAAGATGATTCTTTTTGATTATGGCGATACCTTGATGTATGAGCCTGATTTTTGCCCATTCAATGGGAATAAAGCGATATATCCGTATATCAGTGAGAATCCTCATAACGTCAGTCTTGAGGAATATAGCGAGTATCTGCTGGATCTCTTTGATGAGATAAAAGCACTGCGCGGAGAACTGATCGAAATACATGAGCATATTTTCCTGAGAAATGTGCTTGAACACTTCGACATGAAACTTTCAGTATCTATCGAAGAAGCAGAATGGATAATAATGAACGGTGTATCTCATGCTGTTCCTTTACCGAAAACAGCCGAAATGCTGAAAGCATTAAAGGACGTTGGAATACGGACAGGAATTGTAAGCAATCTCTGCTGGTCAGGGACAGCGCTTTCAAGACGTCTGCAAGAGGCGTTTCCCGACCATAACTTTGATTTTGTAATGACATCAAGTGAGTATATTTTCCGCAAGCCCGATGTGCATATTTTTGATATGGCAGTAAGGAAGTCAGGACTTGATAAAACTGATATATGGTACTGCGGAAATAATAAGGAAGCCGATATTATCGGAGCACATGAAGCTGGTATTTTTCCTGTGTTCTATGATGACAGGAGCGTTCCGAGCAGACTTCATGAGAAAAATGATAAGGTTATGATTGATTTTCCTTATCTGCATCTCAGCAGCTGGGACGACCTCATAGACAAGCTTTCGGAAAACTGAATACTGATTTTTGCTGTCGGATATTCTATAATCGCATATCCGCTGATAGAGGGAGAATATATGGATATGTGGGACGATCGCAGTTGTGACGCAGTGATAAGACATAAATTTCCCGAACAACGTCATACACCAGTGTGTCCTTGCAGGTGCTGCTGACGGTCTTGACGGGTGCGGTCACGTTGGCAATACGGGTTGCTTAGGCGGCTGCACAGGCGCAGGATCCGCCGTCCTACTCCGGCTGTTCAGCCCCTTATATATACAGATCGGCGATGCAGTTTTATAAGAGAAGAAAATCTTTCTCTGCATAAGTATTGATAATCACTTGTTTTTCCCGAATCCATTAAACCATATTCTGCTTTCAAACGGCTTTTTAGCTGTCTGATGAGTTTCTTCGGCAGGTTTTCCCACGGGCAGGATACATACGATCTTATAGTCGTCGGGTATTCCCATATGAGCGGCGATCTTTCCTGCTATATCGTCATCATCGGTTATGTGGCCTTCGTACCAGCAGCTCTCATAGCCGAGCGCTTTGATCGCTAACAGCATATTTTCGATAGCTGCACTGTAATCCTGAACATTAAAGCATTTATTGCGATAAGCAATTATTCTTTGCGTAAGAACGAGAATAAAAGCAGGTGCGGTTTCGGCGATCGGAGGGTCTATCAGCGATTTAATTTCCTTCAACAGCACTGCATCATCGACGGCAATAAATGAAGCGGTCTGTTTATTGCAGCCTGACGGTGCAGCTGCTCCCGCTTCAAGGATCTTTGCCAGATCAGCTGCGGGAACAGGAGCGTTTATATATTTTCCGCGGTAACTGGTCCTGTTCCTTATAATATCAAGTATATCCGTACTTTTCACCCGTAGATCACGCTGTGCCAGAAGATTCTTTTCTTTTTCAAAGAAAGCCGTTTTCATTTGTTCATATTCAGAATCGGTACAGACCTCTCTGCATTTCGGTTCAAAGGATTTTGTTACAGCAAAACATTCTTTCATGTTATCGCAAGGAAATTCGGGACATTCAGAGCAGTTGCCTATAGCTTTGCCCTCGCAGCATTTAATGACCTTATACCTGCACCAGTTCTCGGGTTTACAACCGTTGCAGGATATTTCGTCATTGGAAACGATTCTGTCACGGTATCCTGTCTTCAGCCATAGTTCAGCTGTGTGCCGTAATTCTTCTTCTGTTTTTTCATACGGATGGGCGATATATCTCGGACAAGCCGAGCAATCGTTTCCGCAGGCTGCAATTATCTTATTCATAGAAAAGTCTCCGTTCAATTTATTTCAGAAATATAATGAGTGAGCTTGATTGCCTGTCATTCCGCACAGTATGCATGATACAACGCCCTGTATTGCTTTTATTATATCACATACCTGCTCTCTCCTCAAGGTGAAAACGGAAGGATGTATTGTAAACAGCTCCTTTGTATGCTATAATTAAGAAAAAACAAAGGAGCAGGTTATGTCAGTAGAAAACGGTGAATGGATAATGCACGGACTTGCGTGGGACGATCCCAACAGGATACACAGTCCCGAGGAGCTTGTGAAACAGATAAATGAAGCGGGTTTTCTGCCTCTGTTCGGCAACGGGGTCAGGGGCTTTTCCGCAGAGGAGCGCGTATCAGCAGATTACTGGTGGACAGGTGACAGGGAGCAGGATCCGTGGGAGTGGCGCGAGATTATCGCTTCAGGTCATGAAGTAGCCTACGGCAAGTTCTTCGATAAAAAAGCAGGCTTTATCAGTCTGGAGTGGCTGCCCTGTTTCGCCAATTACAGACGCGACGGCTATGACTTCGACTCCGCCTGGGAGGACAGCAAGGTCAACCGCCGTGAGAAGCTGATAATGGACGTTCTTACTGATACCGACAGCGACGGAGAAATCATCTGGAGCGACAAGCAGATACTCGCCAGTGACCTGAAAAAGCTGGCAGGCTTCGGCAAAGGCGGCGAAAAGAACTTCACGGGTATTACAACCGACCTTATGATGAAGACGTATCTGGTTACTGCCGATTTTCACAGGCGCAGAAATAAGAAAGGTGCGGAATACGGTATGCCGGTATCGGTACTTCTTCCGCCCGAGGCTGTGTGGGGATATGACAGAGTTACTTCCGCATACAGTGAAGCTCCGCATGAATCCTGGAAGCGCATATTCAACCGGGTAAAAGAGCTTTATCCCGACGCTGATGAAGCTGAAATAATAAAGCTTATCGGAAAGGAACCGAAATAAAGGAATGAGAATACTGCTCCTTCGATGTACCCAATAGCGATCATCCGGGATTATCCTTGCTAAAAACGATACTTCTTTACAAAACTATTTACATCTACGCCGCTGTCCATATATCTGAGCAGTATCTCTGCACAGGCCCGGCTATCGCTGTCAGCCTGATGGTGATCAAGAGCGATACCGTAGTAATCGCACATGACGTCGAGATTATGCTTCATATTCGGAAGAACACGCCTGCCTATCTGCACTGTACACAGGTAATCGGCGGACGGCTTCCATGCGATACCGTAGTAATTCAGACATTGGCGGAGAACGCTCATGTCGAAAACAGCATTATGAGCTACCAGTATGCCCTTGCTCATTATAGGTTCAATTTCCTTCCACAGTTCTGCAAAGTTCGGAGCATTCCTGACTTTATTCGCGTCTATTCCGGTGAGACGGGTGTTGAAGTAGTCAAAGTGCGTGTCGGGATTTACGAGAGAATAGTAGTTTGCAACTATTCTGTTATCCTTGATCGCGGATATACCGATCGCACTCATGCGGTTGTTTGCACGGTTAGGCGTTTCAACGTCAAAAGCTATGTATACAGCCATAAATAACATCTCCTGTATGTTGTATGATGATCGGTTAAATATGAGGCGGTCGGTTTAACGATATATTTCCAGCTTGCAGTCATAACCGCTGTTATCGTGGTCAGCGATAGTATCAAGTACCGCCAGCATAACGCTGTCTCCTAAGTCCTGCCTGCTCTTATCGTAATGAATCCATTTTATCACAAAGGGCTCCTCCGGGGCATGAGCTCCCAAGCCGCCGTACAGTATATCCCTGAATGCGTTGAGATTATGACCTGTCTTGAATCCGAGTTCCTTTGTCATGATACGGTCGACTTCGCTGTAGAAGCCTTCAATATCGGAAAAGCTGCTGCCGTCTATTATGTAAGTTCTCATTAGTATCTCCTCCAATCGTGAAAAACAGGGTTTTAATTAATCATGCCTTTGTTCAGTGTTGCTGAATGTTTCGCAGAAGCGTCCTGCAAAGGCAGGCGGTTCGCCGTGATTGTTAAGATGAGAAATATCACCGAAAGCGGTTACGCGGAAGTACGCTATGCCTTTACGTCGTTCTTCCGTACACACGGTTGTTACGGAAGTGGGAGCTGCCATAAAGCCGTGCCAGAGCAACATGGGGGAGATACCGAGGAGATGACCGAGCATTACGCACTCCACTCCGAAATGGCAGAACAGTGCAATGGTGTCTTCATTCGGACGAACGGCGTTATAGTAATTGCCGTTCCGCTCATATCCGTGTTCAGCAAGCAGAGAATCAAGGCCGTTTTGCACACAGGCGATACCGCTGCGCATATCTGCTTCCGCCATAACAGGAACGTCAGTCCACTTTTCCCTGTCGTAGTACTCGGGAACAGCTGTCCAGTTCTGAGGCAGCATATCCCAGGCAATGCGGCGCTGACCGTCAGGTCCCATAATGAGGTTGCGGTCGAATTCGCGGAGCCAGTCCAGCGTTTCTGCTGAGCGGCCGCATTCCTTCAGAGTGTATTCGGCAGTAGCCTGTGCTCTGCCGAGAGGAGAGACATAATAGGCAGCAATGTCCATAGGCGCTATACGTTCTGAAAGCAGTTCAGCTTCCCTGCGGCCCTTTTCAGTAAGGGAGTCAATAGTATAGTCCGGATCACCGTGTCTGATAATCAGCAATTTCATAATTATTTCCTTTCAAAAAATCCACAGCATTCTGACATATAAGACCCTGTATGTCAGAGACATGGCTGAAAAGCCCGGCAGCGCGTTTCGCCGGTAATGACAGTTGTTTGTTCCGGTGCTGCTGTAACCGATCCCCATGAAACGGCCATAGCGCTTTCGGAAGCATCTGAGGGAGCTGATGTATCACAGAAACTCCACTTCGCCGTTTTCAAGATGATAGATAGCTCCGAGCACTTTCAGTCCGTATTCCGCTTCGTCCTTCTGTATTTGCAGGCTGTGCTCGATAATATCGCAGCTGTGCTTCACGTTGAGGCAGCAGGCTTTCACCTCGTCCTTTTCATCACCGATAGCCTTCAGTATCTCGTCGGTAATGTACCTGATATATCCGTCAGGCTCGTGATTCATCGCAGCGTCAACTGCTCCGCAGCGGTCATGTCCGAGTACAACGATAAGACCTGTACCGAGGTGCTCTGCGGCGTATTCTATGCTTCCCAGCTGATGCGAGTCGATAACGTTGCCTGCAACTCTGATAACGAAAAGGTCGCCTATACCGGCCGAGAATATCAGCTCGGGAACCACTCTCGAATCCGAGCAGGTAATGATGATCGCATAGGGCTGCTGACCGCTATGACTGAACTTCAGGAGCGTATCTGGCGATACGTCGCTTGTCAGTTCGTTAGACTTTATGTATTTCTGATTGCCGGTAATGAGACGTTTCTTTGCTTCTTCGGCAGTTATTCTGTATGACTGCATAGCTGTACCTCACTTTGAAAATAGTTTTATCGTTCTGAAAACCTGTTCTGCTGTATCAGCGAGATTATGACAAGCATTGGATCTGTCCATAGCCTGTTCAAGGGTCGATACTTCCCTTAGTATAGGGAAATAAGCGTCTATGCCGTGCTGATTGCAAAGCTCCGCTCCGTTTTTTACTGCCCCGCTGAACGCTATAACAGGTCTACCGTATTTCTTCGCTAACCTTGCAATGCCCGCAGGAGCTTTTCCCATGGCGGTCTGACTGTCGAGACAGCCCTCTCCTGTGACGACTATATCTGCGTTTTTTATTGCGGCTTCAAGGTTTGTTTCCTGCATTATCAGATCAACGCCCGATTCAAATTCAGCGTTAAGATAATACATCAGTGCAAATCCCAGACCTCCTGCCGCACCTGCACCGCTTGTATCGGGAGAAGCTGCCGGGTTATAGTTCTTGGTGAGTTCGGCATAGTTACGCATGGCTGTGTCCATGATAACTAAAGATGCCGCACAGGCGGATTTCTGAGGGCCGAATACCATACTGCACCCGTTTTCGCCGCAAAGAGGATTTGTAACGTCGCAGGCGACCCTGAAGGTGCACTCCTTCAGTTCGGGTATAACATTACTGTCAGTTATTTCCGCAAGCTGCGAAAGACCTTTTGCACCGAATCCGACCTGCTGTCCGTTGGCGTCCAGCATACCGAAGCCGAGAGCCTGCAAACAGCCGATACCGCCGTCATTTGTTGCACTGCCGCCGATACCGATGATAAAGCTGCGGCAGCCGCGCTTTATAGCGTCAAGTATGAGTTCTCCCGTGCCATAGGTCGTGGTGTGCCATGGAGCGTCTGCAAAAGGAGGGATCAGAGTAAGTCCCGAAGCCGCAGCCATTTCGATAACAGCTGTATTGTTTGGAAGAACGCCGTATACTGCGGTTATTGTCTTGCCGAGAGGATCGGATACCTCTGCTTCGCATAAGCGTCCGTCCAGTCCCTTGACGAGAGCTTCAACGGTTCCTTCTCCGCCGTCGGCAACGGGCTTTATTATGGTGTCTGCGTCAGGAAAAACGCGGAGTATCCCCTCTGATACAGCATTGCCTGCTTCGATGGAAGAAATGCTGCCTTTGAATGAATCCATTGCGATAACTGCTTTCATTTTGCGCCTCCGATGTTTTTGTTGGTTCTATTATAGCATTTTTCGGATCTGTTGTAAATAGCGGTCAGCCGGCTGTAATAAAGGAAATGCCGTGCTGTTCGCGGTATATGGGATAGCAGGACTGCAAAATGAAAATACATATAAAATCCCCACCCGAAAGGGTGGGGAAAACGTTTCTGTCATGTTGCTGTTATAGGAGCGTATCTCTTTGAAGCCAGTATCTTATCCATTACAGCCTCGGGGGAGATATCTCCGCCCATGACCATATCGAATACAGCAGGCGAGCAGCCAGATACCAGTGCAGCTCCTGTTTCGGAGCGTGTGACAGGCATCGCGTCACATCTGCTGTTGACGTTCCAGAAGACGATATCAGGCAGCTCATAGCCGTTGGCCCTGAACAGCTTTCTCATCTTGCGGAACATTGACTCGTCGTTGCCGCCGACTATGCAGCAGTCGAACTGCATATCGGAGATAATGTATATCCTGGAAGGCATTTCCTTCTTCGATACGTTATACTTCTTTGCGGTCCTGAGTATCAGCAGGAAAACCGCTTCGAGGTTGGTGTTGGCTATTTCGCTGAAGGTATTGCAGTAGCGTGCCTTCTCCACGATATCCCCACCCTTTATCTCCACTATTCGGGGAGACTGTGAGAAGGTGATGAAGTGGTTGGCGAATGCGCCTGTATTGTGCCCGGCGAAGTATATTCCCAGCGACAGTGCCGCGTCTATAGGACGTATGCCTCTGCCCCAGGTCATGGAGCCCGAACCGTCGATGACAGCTATTGCGTTCTCACGTCCTGAAGCGGTCAGGTCGGGCAGGGACTTCCATGCAGCGTCAAGGGACTTTCTTTCCTCATCGGAAATATTGCCCGTCAGAGCCGCTCTTACTATGTCGTAGGGGAACAGTCTGCCTGCGTTGAGGTTTGCTTCGCCGCTGTGAACTCTGTTCAGGTAGTTCACGTAGCGCTCGTTATCATTTCTGATAAAAGCACGGCGATACTTGAACATAGCGCAGGAGGGCTGGACCTCATAGTCGAATGTGTAGTCACGCTCACGGAGACGGTTTTCGAGGATATCGGTGTACGCTCTCAGAGCGGCCAGAGTCCTTCTGTAAGCAGGCTCGGTCATGCCGAGCAGAGCTGCCATGCGTCTGCCCTTGTTCCGCGTCTCCTTGGAGGAGGCGTTCACGGAGGGCAGCCACTTTGCCAGCAGGGAAGCCTGACCGTTTCTCGTCATAGCTGCCATATCCTTGTCCAGCTGCGCCTTTATTACCTTTGCAGCCGCGTTCTCCAGAGGAGTGCCGAGCAGTACGCACAGGTCATCGTAACGGCCGTACTCAGCGAACAGAGGTATATTCTTCTCAACAGCCTTAGGAGCTGTCTTAGCCAGTGCGGACACAGCGCAGCGGAAGAAACGTCTTTCACCCAGTCCGCCTCTTGCGTCACGGGCAAAGAAGACTATCTTCATGGTCTTGTCGGGATCCTCTGCGTAAGCCCGTGTGACCACGTCCGCTATCTCCCCGGCTGTGGAATTCCGCATAGCGCCTGCCTTGAAGAACATATCAAGGCAGAATGAATTCGTTGAACGGTAGGCAGTACCGCCGTTCTCGGTAAATGTATAGTTGTTTTCCTTCTTCAGAAAGTTCAGCATAGTACTTCTCCTTTCAAGACAGCATTTTTTACCATACGTTTCCGCAGGACAGGATTTGAACCTGTAATAACCAATTTCTTATGCTGTTGCTGACTTATACGCGGCTCATTTTTTCACAGTGCTTACCCTGTAGGGCAGCTTCCTGCGCCCCTGAATAATGCTGTCAGAGCCGAAAATAATTGATTCATAAATGTGCTGTAAGCGATGTGAGATCATCGTTTCTGATAAGAGTGAGCGCGTGAAACAAGCGCCAACGTGGAAGCGGTCGAGCCGGCTCAGCTCGCAAGACGCCTTATTCATTTTTAAGATGAAATATTGACTTCTGCTGTGTGCGTCTTATCAAGGCGCTGTAAGTCATGATACTACGTTAACAGCATAGTCATTGCGTCTGCTGTGTGCGCCTTATTTTTTCACTTTATTCTGCAAGGCACGATCGATCATTCAGGAAAGATGATACGGTTGCTGTTTGTGCCTTAAACTCGTCGCTTTGGGAGTTGAACCCGTTCTGAACCGAACTGCCATGATTGCTGGAAGCGGCGAAAAATCAGCCTTTTACTACTCCGACGGTGAACAGTCTCTTTACAGGCTCTGTAAGATCCTGCTGATTTGCCATTACGTCGTTTATATCCTTGTAGGCGAAACGTGCTTCTTCGGCAACATCGCCCTTGTTATTCTTGGCCAGAACTACATTCTTCTCCTTGAGGTCTACCATTACGGACTCCACGGAGAAATTGTCCTTTGCCGCTGTTCTGGAGTAAGCTCTGCCTGCACCGTGAGATGAGGACATGAAGCTGTCGGGATTGCCCTTGCCCCGGACTATGTAGCTGTATGAGCCCATAGCTCCCGGGATAATGCCCATTTCGCCCTCGCCTGCACGGATAGCACCCTTACGGTGTACCCACACATCCTTACCGAAGTGATTCTCATGAGCAGCGTAGTTGTGGTGACAGTTTATCTCGCCTGAGAAAACAGGAACAATACCTGTGTGCTTCTCGATGTGCTTTGTGAATATCTCCTTTACCTTACCGAGCATTATGGCACGGTTTTCATAGGCAAAGTCCATACATAACTGCATCCATGCCAGATAGCGCCGTCCCTCGTCGGTATCAACAGGCAGGAACGGTAAATTCCATTCATTCGGAACCTGTGAGAACCATCTGTCGTTCAGCCCGTGGGCAATGGCATTGAAGTACTGTCCGACTATGTTTCCGAAATGACGGCTTCCGGAATGAAGCATGATACCGCACATTCCGTCATCGTCCTGCTGTATCTCGATGAAGTGGTTGCCTCCGCCGAGAGTACCGGCCTGATAATAGCCCTCCTCGATCTGAGGTATGAGCTGGTTATCGGCTTCGTAGCGGCCCATTTCAGCCTTTGCGCGGTCAAGCACCCCGGAAGGCTGTATTGTCTTGTAATGTGCAAAGCCTGTGGGGATATTTCTCAGGATATCGCCGCATATAGTCTGCACCAGGCTGCCGCTGCCTGTTATTGTCTCACGGAGAAGCGATACAGGGATATCGGTCTGAACATACGCCATACCGCAGCCTATATCGACTCCTACCGCGTTGGGGATAACAACGTCCTCACAGGCGATGACTCCGCCTATGGGCATACCCTTTCCTGCATGAGTGTCGGGCATGAGCGCTATCCACTTGTGTGCGAAGGGAAGCTTCGCAAGGTGCTCCGCCTGTTCGATACATTTTGTGCCGACAGCTTCCATATCTGTCTGCCATATCTTTATGGGGAGCATATTCCGGTTCTTTTCGTAATGTACGAACATTTCATTCACTTCTCTTTCATTTAGCCTGACTTTAGTATATCACATGAAATGGAAATAATCATATAAAAAAATCTGCGCACACTCATCTGTCACTTGAAAATGACAGATTTTTCTGATAATATATAAATAAGGAAAGGGGAGTGGCTGGAATGGCAGGATTTTCGGAGCTCATAAAGAATTTCGGCAAAACAAGAGAATATGTCCGCGATTTTTTCATATACGGCTGTAAGGTAAGAAGCGATTTCGACAAAAAGAGCGTCCGCACCTATGACGACGAAAAGCGCCGCGTGGAGAGCTGGATGCGGGACTATATGCGCTATGACGATTCCGTTCACGGCAGAAGTGTTTCCATCTCCGCAGACAGCGGCCATATTTCGGAGAATCCGCTGTATAACGCCTACTACTCAAAGAGCTTTACGGATAACGATATAAAGCTTCATTTCCTTCTTGCAGACACTCTCTGCGACGGAAAAAGCCGTACTCTCAGAGAGCTCACCGATACTCTCAACAGCGAGTATGAGCAGCTTTTCGACGACCAGACGGTGCGCAACAAGCTCAGGGAGTACACGGAAGAGGGGATAATCACTGCCGAAAAGCAGGGCAGAGTCATGTATTATTCCCTGTCTGCCGACCGTACAGACGAATACATGGAGAAATACAAGGGCCTTGCAGACGCGGTGAAGTTCTTTTCTGAGGCACCTGATTTTGGAGTTATAGGCAACAGTATAATGAAAGCTGTAGATATAAAGAATGATTTGTTCCATATCAAGCATAATTATATGAATCACTCTCTTGAAGACATACTTGTTCCTGATATATTGGAAGCTATTGATGATAAGTGTAGTATATTAGTAAAGAAATTCACATGGAGAAAAGATGAAGAACCCGCTGAGGAAATAATAATACCTATGCAGATACTTGTCTCAGTTCAGACAGGCAGACGATATATCGCCGCATATGTACCGAAAACACGCAGATTTGCTTCGTACAGACTTGACAGGATAAAGCAGATAAAGAAAAACATCGTATGTACAGACTATGACAGGATCAAGGAGCGCTATGATGTGAATATACGGCGTTGTTTCGGAGTTTCATTTGGAGACAGACATGAGATAGGAACAGTAAATGCTATAAAGATAACTTTTACTGTTGATGAGACGAGAGAAGGCTTTATTATAGAACGCCTTGAACGTGAGAAGCGCTGTGCCGTACTTGAAAAGACAGGAGATGGTCTATATACTTTTACTGCCGATGTATTCGATCCAAACGAAATAATGCATTGGGCAAAGACATTTATCGGTCGCATAGTGTCAATTGAGGGTGGTACACAGAAGATCAGAATGCGTTTTTACAATGATATCCGCAGAATGTACAGGATGTACGGAGGTATTGAAGATGAACATATTCAGTGAGATATATGGTACATATTTCCGTATAGCTGCGAAGCTTTTGAAAAAAGAGGTCACTGATGAAAAGAACGTCCGTGAAACTGTAATGCGTAACGGATTTCGTGATTCCGTGCTGTTCCTGCCTCAGAAGCTTATCCCGGGCGGCGAGGACTGGGGACTTTTCAGACGGGAAAAGAATAATACTCTCAGGCGTATAACAAAAAAAGCACCTGTGAAGGTGCTTACAAGGCTTCAGAAGATGTGGCTGAAGGCAAAGCTCTCGGATCCGAGGATAAGACTGTTCATGGAGGATGAGACCATAGAGCAGATGCGGCAGTCCCTTGCCGATGTAAAGCCGCTGTACCGTCATGAGCATTTCAGGCTCACGGACAGATTTGCCGACCATGACGACTATTCCGACGAAAAGTATATATCGAACTTCCGTGCTGCGCTTGACGCCGTAAAGCATCGGAGAATAGTTGATATAAGCTTTCATACCGGGCGTGGAAAGCGTGCAAGCGGCAGATTTGTTCTGCTGAAAATAGAGTTTTCGCCTAAGAATGGCAAGTTCCGAGCATACTGCTATCTGCTGAGAAATGATAAGATACGCAGCAGCGGTCTGATAAATATAGGACGTATCGAGAGCATAACCGATACGGGAAGAGTGTTCCGTACTCCTGTTTCCATGGACGATTATTTCAGCAGCCGCAAATGCAAGGAGCCTGCTGTTATAAGAGTGACCAACGAGCGTAACGGCGTGGAGCGATTTATGCTTGAATTTGCGTCCTTTGAGAAGCATACGGTACGCGATCTTGAAAAGAACGAGTACACCGTGGAGCTCTGGTACGATGAACAGGACGAAACCGAGGTGCTTATAATGCTGCTCAGCTTCGGTCCTGTTATTGAGATACTTGGTCCCGGGAAGCTGCGCTCACAGGCGCGGGAACGGCTGGAGCGGCAGTATGGGCTGCTTGTGAACGGACAATGACAGACATCCTGGCTTCATGCGGCATTTGCACACGGCTGCTCAGGGAGCCTTGATCTCATAAAGCACAGATCAGAGCCGACGGCCTTCCGTTCGGCTTTTATCTGTATTTCTCGGTGCCGAAGAACACCTTGTCAAAGAAATCCTTTGTGGCTTCCTCGCCGAGAGCCTTTTTGAACACATCGGTGGAGACTCCGCCCTTATCAACAAGATCGTCGCAGTATTTCTGCGTTATCTCCAGCTTGGCAGCCTTTTCTTCGTCGGAAAGGGGTTCAAGGTCTCTTGCGGTCTCCATATAACAGCGGATAGCGTCGGTGAACATCTCCCCGATCTTATCGTCGTCACTTCTCTTGCCTGCCTTATGGAGGACAACTGTCAGGTATTCGTCATACCATGCGGGCTCCACCTCTATATCCTCAAGGCTGCTGTACCTCTTTTCAAATTCCTTTATATTGTCAAGAACCGCGGTATACTCGGGAGCCGAGGCGTCGGGGACAAGATCGTAGAATTCGGCATATGCCTTTCGCTTGCCCATTATATACATGAAATCCATTGAGAGCATGGGCATATTCTTCTTGTAGGGAGTAATGACATAGGATACCATCTGCATAAAGCCCATATTCACCGTCATAACGGAAAGATTGCCGATATCCTCGATATCATGCTGCTCAACGTTGAATTTCATAAGGCCGTACATCTTTATACTTTTGTACTCGCCCGGGTCAACGGGGGTGACCTTCGCGTATGAGGACAGCGTCTCCATACCCGAGTCAATGGTGTCGTTCATGACCTTCATGTTCTTTGAGGCGTTGAATGCGATGAATCCGCTGAGCAGACCGATGATGAGCACTATCACCAGCAGCACCTTCGGCCATTTTTTCTTTTTCCTGACATCTGTATCCTTCATATTATCTCTCCTTTTCATTGTACGGAAAACCGATGAAATATCATGTTCATTATAGCACAGGCCATATGCCGTGTCAAGCGGTAAAGCTCCGCTGCGGCCGCCTTTCCGGGAGGATCTTCCGGCTTCGGGCAAGGTCAGGGTCCTCCGTAGCGGCCACAGCATTTCCACCCATTATTGTAAATGGTTTTACGTTGTGGAGCCGTTATGTGCCTCCCGAGCGTACAAAAACACATATCATGCTGTCTGAATAACAGAAAAGGGCGCTCTGAACAGGGGCGCTCTTGTGCTTTGCAACAAATTGTTTGATAAGGGCTTGACGGAACGGCGCAGACAGTATATAATAGAATTATGTATAGCGCTTCGTAAGGATGCGGGATACAAGTCTTTTTTGGCATATCACAACAATTATCTTTTAATCAACTCTTCATTTCAACAAACAAACTACTCCGGAATATCCTCTAAACAGACAGCTCGCCGTTAAAGCCGCTATGGCGGAGAGGGCATCGGCGCAGCCTCAGAAAAGACAGAACAGACAGACGTTTGGGAGACGGCTCCTGCATAGGCCGCCTTCTTGTATAGTATTAAAGAGAAATGAAGAAATATTAAGGGGTAAGATGTTTATGCTGAAAATCGAGGACTATTACACTGACGCTCTGTCAGCGGGCATTATCACCATGCTTGAGAAGCCCGAAGTTGTAAACAGACTTCTCAATACGCTCATCTGTAATTTCAGAGACTTTGACTTCATGAAGCTCGAGATAGATATGCACCATGTCAGAGAGGAGCTTGAGGAGTACAAGAACCTGAATCAGGGATTTCTTAAACAGATCAAAAAGGTGCGGGCCTTTTATGACGGGCATCTCCTTGCGCTGAAGCGTATCCTGAGAGATATAAACTACGACACGCATCTGAATACAAAGGTATATTCTCCAGTTGTGGGATGTCCCATAGGCTGTTCCTACTGCTTTACCAAAAAGGTGGTAGATCATTTCGGAGTTACCGACGATTTCAAGAAGCCTGTTTTCCGCGGCTTCTACAAGATGATGAAGGATCAGGATGGCAACAATATCCCCGAGCTCTTCAATATAGAAAGCGAAAACCCCATAGACTGGTTCCTGACATATATGTCTGATTTCGGCTGCTGGAAGCCCGAGTGGCAGGAAAACGTCCTTGAGCAGATTATCGCAGCAAATGAGCTGAAGCGCAGGAAGGGCAAGTGCGTTGATACCTTCCAGCTGGTAACGAAATGTCCCAAGGGTATCAGGCTGGATAATATCCCGGCGAATACCGATATCCAGAATGTTGTCATCTCATGTACTGTGGACAGGAACGACTGCACTCACCGTATAACCGACCTTATCAAAAGGACTAAGAGACACAGGATCACTGCCTGTGTTGTATATCAGCCTGTTCTTGAGCATATTGATCCCGTTCATCTGGACGAGCTGGTGGAGACCTTCGGAGCTGATAATTCATGGGTCATCATAGGTGGAGAGATCGGCGAAAAGGCTTCTCCTTTACAGTTTGAATGGATAAAGGATATTATTGACAAGTGCGTTGAACTTGGTATACCGCTTAAAATGCAGCCTGACCTCAGACCTGTTGTCAAGGCAGCAGGTTATGAGTTTTATGAGCAGGAACCCAAGCCCATAAGGGACTCAAAGGCTGTAAGAAGCAGAAATCTTGCCATGAAAACAGTCAAGGTGTCCTGAGACGAATATACATATATAGAGATACAGCCCCTGTGCAGTATGCGCAGGGGCTTTTTGTACGCTTTT
Source organism: uncultured Ruminococcus sp. (assembly GCF_947301925.1). GTDB lineage: Bacteria > Bacillota > Clostridia > Oscillospirales > Ruminococcaceae > Ruminococcus. The sequence goes on along the minus strand of NZ_CAMYUE010000002.1, from coordinate 403,544 downwards.
ACACCATATATATACTATTTCTGATAATATTCATGTACAAGGCTGCGAAGCCCCAGATCCCGTATCTCCTCATATCTCACGTTGAACCTGGCGGCGGTGCGCTTTCCGCTGATAAGGTAGCGCACGCAGTCCTGGGCGTAATTGTCAATGACGCGGAGGCTCACATCGGTGTTTATGGCAGAAAAGAACCATCTGCTCCATGTGAGGTCGCTGTTCTCCGAGCACTCGAACAGCTTTCTGTTGAAAATCCGTATGAATGCAAGTGCGGCCTTTTGACCGTCCAGCTGGTTGCGCTGCTTCCAGCGCATAAGGGCTCTGGTCTTGCGGCGCATCTTGTTCTTCAGCTTCCGGACGGAAGCGGGAGCTATATCTATAACGCCGTCCGTATAGGAAAAGCCGAGAAATGTCCAGCCCTCTGCGGGAGCACAGAAGCTCTTCTTTGAGGGATTGACGGTCAGTCCCCGCTCTGCGATGAAGCTGCGCAGCTCTGCGGCCAGGCTCCGGCATTCCTGCGCCGAGTCCGCAAAAAGTATGATATCGTCGGAGTATCGCCCGTAGGGTATGCCCTTGGCTGCAAAGCGGCTGTCCAGCTCCATAAGGTATACGTTGGCAAAGAAGGCGGACAGGGGCGTGCCTGCCATGATGCCCTTTTCCTCGGTGATGATATTATCCCCGTCCATGACGCGCGGCTCTGTGAGCAGACTGCTCAGAAGGGCATACAGCTCCTTATCGTCGGGCATTATCTCCTCCAGCATGGGCAGAAGCTTCTCCACGGGAACGGAATTGAAATAGTTGCTTATATCGACCTTGTAGGAATACATCTCCCTGATACGGGGAGTCCCTGCCAGTCGGCGTATTGCGTCCTTGGCCGTCCTGTTGGGGCGGAAGGAATACAGTCCGCTGCTGAAAAGGCAGTCGTATTTTCTCAGCAGCAGGTAGGTCAGCAGCTTCATCACCATGTTCCAGGCCACGGGGTAGGTATATACCGTTCGCTTTTTCTGCGTATCCTGCTTGCTTATGACCGCTCTCCTCGGAAGCGGCAAGGGGCAGCCCTTTTCTATGGCCTCGCAGACAGGCATATAGCCTCTGCTGTCCATAAAGCTGCGCAGCTCCCTGCAAAAGGCGGTGCTGCCTGTCAGGGAGCTCTTGTATCGGTAGAAGCTCTCCCAGCAGCCGGGCTGTGAAAGCTTTTCGAGTAATGACATTTTCTCTCCTTCACAATAAGAAAAACAGAAAGAGAAATCGTTAAAGCCAAGAAAATTCTTGGATGTACAAGACCGTACACGGTTCGGCTGCCTGCGAAGCCGTTGGCTGAGCCGTGCCTGATCCGCCGCAGGCGCAAGGCGTTCTCTTTCTGTTTTTTTCGTTTTTATCAGCCCTCAAGGGCTTTTCTTGTACGCTCTGCGACGTACGCTCTTGTGTTCCACCAGCCGTGGTGGTCGTAATAATAGCGAAGATAGGGGATATGCTCCCGTTTGCATTCCTCGCGGAGCTTATATGCGGAGCTCTTTTCCGACAGCAGCTCCACCACAAGCGCCTTTTTCACTCCCAGATTGAAGGTGAACACCGTGGCTCTGCCGTTGTTGGAATCGGCTGAGACAATGCTGTATTGAGGAAATTCATTCATAAACACATCACGGAAGTATTCCTTGTAGGTGCCGTTGAAGTTGAACTGATTCTCCTCCGCGGGCATCTCAGGCCCCCATGAAAAGCCTGATTTCCCATAGCCCACGCCTGACGCAGTGTTAACGTCATCGGTATAAGTTGCGGCGGTCTCCGTCATCTCGCTCTCGTGCAGATTGACGGACTCCTGCTTTATGACGTTTGCAACGTCCTTCAGAAGGCCGCCCAGCTCGGATTTCTCACCGAGAAGCTTTGAAAATAAGCCCATATCCTATCCCTCCTTCAGCATTCCAGCCTCTGATCTTATACTAATTTTATCATACAGGCTCAAAGGGTTCAACCTGTAATTATGCTGAAATTGCGGAGTCTGTGTTGTGCATTTCCTACAAAGCGGCTTTTATTATTCCTGTTAAGTGAGCTTTCTGAGGAGAGCTCTGCACCCCTCCTCGATATCGGCATAGGCCTTTCCGAAGTCGCGGCTGTACCACGGGTCGGAGACATCGTCGCTCCGTCCCGCAAAGGTCAGCAGCTTGTATACCTTCCCGTCACTGTCGCTGCCGAAGATACGGTTCATATTGCGTATGTTTGCGGAATCCATGCCTATAAAATAATCATAGCTGCCGTAGTCCGATCTTTTGAGCTGTACGGCTGTCTTTCCGGTGCAGCCTATACCGTGCCGCGCAAGCTCCGAACGGGCAGGCGGATAAACGGGATTCCCCAGCTCCTCGGTGCTGGTGGCGCATGAGGCTATATAAAAGCAGTCGCTTTTCCCTGCGTCGGCTGCAAGCTTTTTCATTATGAACTCCGCCATTGGCGAGCGGCATATATTGCCGTGGCACACAAACATAACCTTTATCATAGGTATAAACCTCCCGTTTTTGCCGTAATTTGCCGCATTTTGCCGTTGTATACTTCGACGAACGGGTGTGCTGATTCTGTCAAGATTCACGGTGAACTCGGCAAATTGCGGCATATCTTGGCATTCTAAGGACATCGTTAGTAGTAAAAATGGTAGTAAACACAGGGTGTGTTACTACTAAGGAATTGGCGCGTGTTCCGGCTGATCGCCGGTTGTATATCAATTACTACTACGTTTACTACTGCGCTTACTACCAAGATCACAGTATGATACTACTAAAGCGCCGGTATATGCCTTTTCATTATACCATAATCCTTCCATTTCATCAAGTCAAAACGGGCAAAAAAATAGCGGCTCACCGAAGTGAGCCAAATAGGAAAACTAACTATTCAGAATCCCATAGCAGTCTTTGTTTTCTGCATTTGTTCTGCCCCCACCAGTTCTTCCAGCAGTAGAAACGCCACCGCCGATCCGGTCTGCGGACAGTATGAGGTGATGATATTCTCCGTTCTTACTACCGGCTCATTTACAACGATCGCACCATATTCTGCGAGCTGTTTCTGTCTGCGACCGTTGTTCAGATGATAAGTAGTAGCCCTTTTGCCGTTCAATATGCCACTGTTTCCGAGTGCAAGTGCTGCAACGCAGATTGTAGCGATCAGTTTGCCACGGTCATTGAATTCCTTGATGAGCCTTGCTGCCTGCTCAGAAAAAGCGTCTTCATAGAATCCGTATTTTTCAAATCCACCGGGAATAGCCAGTGCATCATAATCGTCAATGCAAACATCACTTATCAAAATATCCGCATTGACCGATACTCCGAAGGTACTTGTAATGTTTTTTCGCATAGCGCAGGTTGTAACTTTAATACCTGCCCAGCCCATAATATCGACAAACACACTTGCTTCCATTGTTTCAAAGCCATTTGCGAGAAACAGTAATACATTCATATCTGCAGCACCTCTCATTTCTGCTTCCTCTCATATAACAAAATTACGCCTAATGAGAAAGACAATCCACCAAGAACAATAAAGAATGACCAAACTGCATTCCAGTACGGTGAGGCAGTGTCAAACATCAATTGCAGCAAGCGGCTCCATAGTTTCAGCCCCGCTGCAATGGCAAACAAATCGAATAGGACATAGCCCCCGCCGAAAATGTATACCCATCTCCACCAAAAATTTTGTTTCCTGTTCTTGAAAAAAGCTATGATCCCAGTGACACATAGTGCCGCAAGCACTCCCATGATCAGGAAATATGCTGCACCTTTGCTGTTCAAGATTCCCATCCAAAATGCTGCATAAGATTCTCTGTCAAGCAATGCCCAGACTCTATGAAGATGAAACAGACCAAACACGATAAAGAACCACGGTTCCCACGCATAGATTTTTTTCACTGTATCGTTGCTCCGTTCATATAGTTTTTCGTACCATACCATTATACCATGATCCTTCCGTTTCATCAAGACAAAGAGGACAAAAAATGACATTCCGCGTCTCCATAGTGCTTCATATCCCGACCTCCTGTACGTTAGTACTGCCCTGCGCTTCTGCCGTAGGGAGCTTAACCTGTGTCTGTTTATATTATATCATTTCAGCGCGGTATTGTAAATGGGTCGCTTGTATGATATAATAATAATATCATTCGTAGGAGGCGATAGCATGAAGGACTGCCTGACAGTTGCGGCAGGGGGCGCTTTGGGCGCAGTGCTGCGATATCTTGCAGGAAAGCTGCCCCTTGGCAGCCAGCAGGGCTTTCCCGTGAAGACTTTCATTGTAAATATAGCGGGCTGCATCATTATCGGAGCTGTGGCAGCTCTTGCGTCAAAGCAGCTTTCTGAGTATCCCAGGCTGGTGCTGTTCCTGAAGGTGGGACTGTGCGGCGGATTTACCACATTTTCTTCCTTTGCCCTTGAGACGGGCGGACTTATCGGAAGGGGCTCCTGTCTGACGGCTGCGTCATATGTCATTCTGAGCATATTGCTGGGAGTGGCGGCGGTCTTCGGGGCGCAGTTCATTGTTGATAAGGTGTTCTGATAAAGAGAAGGGCGCATCATATGAGTATCACGGTAAACATATATTATACGGGAGAAAAGGGCGTTCCCGATACTGATAAGGAGTTCATAAGAGACTGATATGAGGATATTTATAGATGCAGACGGCTGTCCCGTGGTGGATATAGCTGTGCGTACTGCAAAGCGATATGGCGTCGGGTGTACGATAATATGCGATACGTCTCATTCCATACAGCGTGACGGTGCAGATACAATAATAGTTGACAAGGGTGCGGACAGTGCGGATATCCGCCTTGTGAACCTTATCGGTGCAGGGGACATAGCCGTGACCCAGGATTACGGACTTGCGGCTATGTGCCTCAGCAGGCGTGCCATAGTCCTGAATCAGGACGGCAGGCGCTATACTGAGGATAATATCTCCGGACTGCTGGAATTCCGCGCCGTTTCTGCTAAGATACGCCGCGGCGGCGGACGAACAAGGGGACTTCCGAAACGCACTCTCCAGCAGGACAGGGACTTTGAGCGGGCGCTTTCGGAGATACTTGGAAACAATATCTGATATTAACGGTTTATGAGATAAGGCAGCAGGTCTCAGCAGGCTGCTTTATCCTCTTTTTTATGGAGGTTTTATGGAAAACAACGATTTTACAGAGGGCAGGATACTGTCCAAGCTGCTGAAGTTCATGCTGCCGGTGCTTCTGGCCATGTTCCTTCAGGCCATGTACGGAGCGGTTGACCTGCTGGTAGTGGGAAGATTTGCGGAAAAGGCTGATGTGTCGGCAGTATCAACGGGCTCGCAGATAGTGATGACGCTGACAAATATCCTGGTAAGCTTTTCCATGGGCATTACAGTTGCGGTTGGCCAGCGCATAGGACAGAAGCGTTCCGATGAAGCAGCCCGCACCATTGGAACGGGACTTGTTATATTTGCGGTTACGGGAGCTGTCCTTACCCTGCTTTGCTCATTGGGCGCGTCGGGACTTGCCCGGCTCATGCAGGCTCCCTCGGAGGCCTTTGACAAGACATCGGGTTACATAAGGATATGCGGCGGAGGCTTCCTTGTAATAACGGCCTATAATCTCCTTGGCAGCATTTTCAGAGGACTTGGTGATTCAAGGACGCCGCTGATAGCGGTGGGAATAGCCTGCGCTTTCAATATCATAGGCGACCTTCTGTTTGTGGCGGTGTTCCATATGGGGGCTTCGGGAGCTGCTCTTGCTACGGTAATGGCGCAGCTCATAAGCGTGGTCATATCATTTGTGATGATACGTCACAAGAAGCTCCCGTTTGAGTTCCACAGGGCTTACATAAAGCTTGTGAAAGGGTATGCGGCAATAATATTCCGTATAGGCACGCCCATAGCCCTTCAGGATTTCCTGGTGGGGATATCCTTCCTTGTTATGCTTGCCATTGTAAACCGTCTCGGAGTAACTGCCTCTGCGGGAGTCGGAGTGGCAGAGAAGGTATGCGTGTTCATAATGCTTGTGCCTCTTGCGTTCATGCAGTCAATGACCGCATTCGTAGCACAGAATTACGGAGCAGGTAAGATGAAACGCGCCCGTAAGGCTCTGAAAACAGGTGTTGCAGTGTCTTTTGCGTTCGGATTTGTCATGTTCCTGCTGACATTCTTCCGCGGAGACCTGCTTGCAGGCGTGTTCTCACATGATACCGACACGGTGAAGGCTGCATGGGACTACCTCAAGGCCTATGCCATAGACTGCCTGAACACCTGCTTCCTGTTCTGCTTTATCGGATACTACAACGGTATCGAAAAGACTGGATTTGTAATGCTTCAGGGGATATGCGGAGCCTTCCTCGTAAGGATACCCGTTGCTTTTCTTATGCAGAGGATAGGAGACGGTTCGCTGTTCCTGATAGGTATGTCCATACCCTGTTCCACGGTTTTACAGATAATCATGTGCTTTGCGGCGTATTTCTATTTCAGCGGCAAGGACAGACAGCTCCGCGGCGCAGACAGGGAATAGCGGCGATCTGAGGTATTTGCGCCATAATACAGAACAATTCGGAGGTTTCTATGAAAAAGTCCGTGAAATACACAGGCACAGCTGTGGATATACTGATGTATGCGATAATGCTGGTGCAGATGGTGTACGTCTTTACAGGCAACGTTATACACGAGCTCCTCGGCGCAGGGTTCTTCCTGTGCCTGATAATACACATGGCGATAAAGAGAAAGTACCTGCCTTCGATACCTAAGCTGAGGGGAAAGTCTGCCGTCAGGAGGTTTTCTGACGCTGTTATAATACTGCTCATGCTGTCTTCAGCGGCGCTTATGGTAAGCAGTATGGACGTGTCGAGGACTCTGCTGCCGCAGGTCAGCATTATCGGCAGCGCCGGGCTGCACACATACCTTGCAACGGCTGTGCTGGCACTTTCGGTGCTTCACGGAGGAATGCACGGTTATGCAAGGACGAAGAAAAAGAAGCGTGCGGCGCTGTTCATCGCACTGGGCTGTGTTGCGGCCATAGCTGTGGGACTTGCTCTTGTGCCGTATCTTAATCGTCATTACAAGACTGTGCGTATAGACTATTCCGAGGCTATAAGCGGCGATAAGGTGGAGCTGCACGGCGAAAAGCCCCTTGTGGTATACTTTACGAGGCTGGGCAATACAGACTTCAATGATGATGCGGACGCTGTATCGGGAGCCTCCCTGCTGCTGGCGGACGGCGAACTCATGGGCAGCGACCAGCTCATAGCGGATATGATAAGCAATGCTGTTGACTGCGACGTCAGGGCTATAACCCTTACGGGAGAAAAGTATCCTTCGGGCTACGGCGATACAGTCTCCGCGGCAGGCAAAGAGCTCCGCCAAAACGCAAGACCTCCCATAGAGGACATAGATATACGCGGATATGATAAGATAATACTGGTCTATCCTCTGTGGTGGGGGAGAGTGCCTATGCCTGTGGCGACCTTCCTTGAAGGTGCCGACTTCAGCGGCAAGGATATCTACCTGATAGCCACACAGGGCAGCAGCGGCTACGGAAGCAGCGTTGAGGACGTCCGCAAAATGGCTGCGGGAGCAGAGGTCCACAAGGTCATGAGCATATACTGCGACGATATCCCGTATTCAAGGGAGCGCATAGGCAGCTGGCTGAAGGAGCTGGCAGAAGAATGATCGTGACAAAAAATGTCCCCGGAGATTTCGGGGACATTTTTGTATTATCAGTATATGGGAAGTCCTGTGACCGGATCTATACCAGGAACGGAGGTGGTTATTATATCCTCCGCGGGAAATTCTATCACGGTCATCTCGGGTGTTGTGTATATATCCTTCATAGCTATTACCTCGATTCATTAGTATTTGCCCATCAGAGCGGGAACTGTGCAGAGCCTTCAACTATCACCTCGGGAGTGGTCAGAGCAACATTCTCATCTATTACCACATGACCGTAGATATCTGTAATCCTGAAGGTGTACGGACCTGCGCCCATAGCGCCCTTGTAATTGAAGTAGTTGTACTCCTCACGGGGAACGGTAACATACTCGCCGTCCTTGAGCACCTCAAAGGAGTAGATAGGATATCTCTGACCGAATACCTGCATCTCGAACCAGTACTGAGAAGCTCCTTTCTTGAATCTGTAGCTCATGGGTTTTTTGGCAGCGTCATCGAAGGGGATTATCTTCCATTCTATGTTCACTCTGCCTGCGCTCTTGTCGGCGATCTTCTCGAAGGCAGCGGGATCAAGGTCGATATCGCCCTTTGCGCCCTCGGGGAGCCTGTCCACTATGTAAACGTCCACCGTGCCCTTGGGGCCTTTTACCTCAACGTAGGCTCCTGCCAGCATAGCGGTGTCATAGTCCTCGGTATTCATTGCGGCATAGTAATGACCGCCTCTTACGTCGTTGAGCATGGCGTTTCCGAGATTATCGTCCGCCAGGTCGTAAAATGTGGCCTCGCCCGTATGAACGGTGCCCTTGGGCTCCAGCAGCCACTGAGGCTCCTGCTGCTGTCCCTGCACTGAAGCTGCTTTGCCGTAGGCGTAGAGAGCCTTGCAGACGTTGGCCAGCTTTTCATCATTGTCGGCGCAGGCTGCCGCAAGATACTGACAGGGATTGAAGTCGGCGGAAATGCTGCCGTTGGTGAAGGTGTAATCCTTGCTTATTCCCGAAGCAGGGATATCAAGGGATACCGTAACGAAGCTCTGACCGTTGGCGACTGCGGTCACAGCCTTTCCGTTGAAGGTGAAGCCCTCTATGAACTCCTTTGCCTCCTGTATGGAAGCCCCCTCGCTGCACTGGAAATACAGGGTGAGGCTTGTTTCCGAGCGGAGTGAAAGGTTCATTCCGTAATAGCTGACAGTTTTGCCCTCAAGCTGCGAATTGAATGCGTCCTTGTCGAATATGTCGCTGTCTATGGTAACGCCGCTTATCTCCGCACCAACTATATCGCCGTCAACGGGAGCATTGGCGTCAACTCCGAAATATGCCTGAGCTGCACCGCCGTATCTCAGCATAGCCTTTGCCAGGTCGTGATATGTGGAATATTCGCTGCTGTCAAGAAGGAGGTGCAGATAATCGCTGACTGAGACCTCCTGATTCAGCAGCACTTTACCGCCCTTTGATACGGTGACCTTATGTGGCTTATTCATATTCATTGCGAACACGTCGGTAGTGATGAGCCAGCCCTTGTCGGTCTTCTCCGGAGACTGAGGCGCGTCGTCAAGAGTGATGACGTAGTCATTGCGGTCTCCCTCAAGTGTAAGGTAGAAGGATATGCCTATCTTTGAACCTCCTGCGGAGAGTCCCATGTTGAGCGAGGCTTCCGGGATGCTCTCGGAGGACGATGTCCCGGCTGCCACAGCGGGAAGTGTCCGTGCTGCGGGGAGAGCATATCCTCCCACTGCTGCCGTTGCCGCAAGAACAGCCGACAAAGCTGCGGCGGCCAACCTGCCTGTGATGACTTTGTTTTTCTGCATAAAAACCTTCCTCTCCAAAAAATTTTACGCAATTACATGATCGGATGGGATCAATACCTGCGTCTTTTATAAGTATAACATAAAAATATATAAAAATCAAGAAGTTTTTTATGCAAAATCCTGTATAATTAACGGTGCTTAGTACAAGCTGTATATTATTCTGCCTCTTCATTCTCTGTATCATGACAGCAGAGCAGCTCCACCTCGTCGGCGGTCAGCTGACGGTACTCTCCCTCATTCAGTGAGGGATCCAGAGCAAGTCCGCCTATGCTTTCGCGGCGCAGGTAGAATATCCTGCACCCTATGGCTTCAAGCATACGCTTCACCTGATGCTTTCTGCCCTGACATATCGTGAGAGCGGCGGCAAAAGCGGGGCCGTCGGGGTTTTTCATGTACTTTTCGCGGCGCTCCGCGGGCATGAACTGCTCAAGGTCGCGGATACGGCATTTCCTTATCATGGAGAACTCCGCCCTGCCTGTGGTGAAGTCCGCCATGGGTATGCCCTTTTCCAGAAGCTGCTTCTTCCCGTTGTCGACGGTGCCGATGGCGTAGAAGAAATAGGTCTTGCTGACGTGCTTACGCGGCTGCATTATCCTCATATCCAGATCGCCGTCATCGGTCAGTATCAGCAGACCGCAGGTGTCCTTGTCAAGTCTCCCCACAGGGTGGAGCCTCTCCGCCAGTTCCGTGGGGAAGAAGTCCATGACCGTCCTGTGAACTGCGTCACGCCGTGCGGTTACGCAGCCGCGGGGCTTGTTGAGCATATAGTAAAGCATGGTATCAGCTCCGTTCCGAAATGTTAAAGTCCACCTATTATTATACAGTATACGTCTTAGGAATACAAGGCACAGGGGACATTAATTGTAAATCAGCAGAATATATGCTATAATAAATGCAAAAGCATTCATTATTTATTTATAAGCCCTTGCAGATAACTTGAAAAAATTTTTTCGAAAAAATGTGACACATGGGTGCTCTCGCTTGAATGTTATTTATGAAAGCACGATTTCCATGGAACACTTTCAGAGATCAGGAGGATAAATCATGACGGGTAAAGAATATACCAGCCTGTACAGAAAGTCGAAAGACAAGGCATATGACGCCCTGTTCGCAGCCTACTGCGACTATGTATACGCTATAGTTTACAACAAGCTGAGAAGCACTGCTTCCAGAGAGGATATAGAGGAATGTGTGAGCGATATCTTTGCGGACGTTTTCTTCGGCTACGATACGGAGAGCGATCATGAAGGCGACATGAAAGGATATATAGGGACTGTTGCAAAACGCCGCGCGATCAACGCCTTCCACAGCCTCACGGCGCGTAAAGGCCGTATAGCCGATGACGCGGAGGAGGAGCTTGTGAACATGGGCTCCGATACCGATATAGAAGCGGATTCGGATAAGGCGGAAACACGCAGTATACTCATAAAAAAGATCAGCGAGCTGGGCGAGCCCGATTCAACAATAATCCTTCAGAAGTATTATTATGACCGCTCATCTTCGGAGATAGCCAAGCTGCTTTCAATGAAGGCCTCCGCTGTAAGAATGAGAGCCGCAAGAGCTCTCGAGAAGCTCAGAGTCAAACTGGCGGACGACGGTATCAGACTATAAGGAGATGTGTATCATGAGAGAGAAGAGTGATCTTAATATGCTTGAAAACGCAGACGACAAGACAGTTGAGCTCCTTTCGGGAGTTCCTGTGCTCACAGACGAAGAAAAAGAGAGGATGCTGGCTATGAGTAAGAAGAAGCTGGATAAAATGAACAGAGAAAGTAATATAAACATCAATGAGGGAGCAGATCAGGTAAGCGGCGTGGAGCGCTACAGCAGACCCAAGTGGCGTATAGCAGCCACTGTGGCAGCCTGCTTTGTTATCGCAGGCGGCGTTGCCGGCACTGCTCTTGCGCTGGGAAAGAACCGCAGCTCATTCACTGATCCCATGACAGAGGTGACCACCACCATTGAGGCCACAACAGAGGCTCCCGCAACAGCTGCTGAGCCTACAGCTGCCGATCCCGAGGCAATGACCGACGAGGAGCTGAACGATGTAGCTGTATACCTGATCGACCGAATGAGCGATATCGACTCCATGGCCAGCGGAACAGGTGGATATATCGCCCCCGCAGCAGGTGAAACACAGACCTATAGGGACGCTGACGGCATGATCTATAAAAGAGTGGAGGGCTGCGATTCAACAGCTCCTGTTGAGGATTATCTCCGCAGCGTGCTTTCGGGCAGCCTTTATAAGTCCTACAGTGAGATGCTCCTCGGTGCAGAAAAACCCTATTACATTGAATACGACGGTATGCTCTATTACCGTGAGACCGTTAGAGAGGGCAGGTTCCATTTCACAGGCGATCCCGTGGTAAGCGACTACGCGGAAAAGACCTTCATTATCACGATAGATAACGAGATCCCCGGCTGTACCGAGACTATTAAGTTCTATGCAGCCCTGGACAACGGCGAATGGAAGCTTGATGATTATACTATTGCAGGAAGCGATCCTGCGGATACCGGCACAGGCTATACAGATGCTGAGCTTGAGCAAATAGCTGCGGATTCCACAAGGATTCTGAATGAGCTCTTTGACATGAGTTATGGCAGAGGTATAGAGACAGACTCCAACGATACTATCCTGTATAATGAAACAGAGGGATACTCAAAGGTTACAGACGAGAGAATTGCGTCAAATGACGACGTTGCTGACTTCATAGACCAGCGTGCCTGTGCAGAAATCAAGGATATGCTCTTAGCCACCATTAAGGGACAGAACCTTCCCGGCTGTCCGATCTTCCTTGAACAGGACGGAAAGCTCTATTGCTGGAATACCGAATTAAAGGGATTAAAGCTTGAAAGCAATATCAGTATAACGGAAGCCACCGATTCCTATATCAGCTTTGAAGCTGACATAGCGGATAATATGACTGAGATGCCGGGTTATGATGATATGATAATGGAGGGCGTTCTCAGACTGGATAACGGCAATTGGAAGCTTGCGGAATACAACGTAAGAACTCTGCCCCGTATAAGCTGAGTCGGATAAAAGTGTGTTCATACATGATATAAAAATATATGCTGAAGCGCCGCTGATAGGTCAGCGGCGCTTTTTGTCTGTTTCCGTTACAAAAAGCGACAAATTGATAACAAAGTCTGTCATGCTATTGATTATCGGAACGGTTTCTGCTATAATGAGTCTGGCAGAATAAAAGGGCAGAGGTCCCGACGCTCCCCGAAAGGGATACCATGTTATAAAGGAGAGGTGCAGCATGACAACGGATGTCAACAAGATCGCTCAGGAAGCCATAAACGCTATCTCGGAGAGGATAAAGAATCTTAACCGCCTGAATATTATCGTTGCGGGAAAGACAGGCGTGGGAAAAAGCACCCTTATAAATGCGGTGTTCCGCGACAAGCTGGCGGAGACAGGCATAGGAAGGCCTGTTACCAGCCACATGAGGAAGATAACCAAGAAGGGCGTGCCCCTTTCCATATACGATACCCGCGGCTTCGAGCTGGGCAAGGACGTCCAGAACGAGGTCAGGAAGGAGATCGCAGACACCATAAGCAGGGGACTGGCCTCAAACGACGTGAACGAGGTGATACACTGCATATGGTACTGTATCAATACCGCCTCCAACAGGATAGAGCCCGAGGAGATACAGTGGCTCAGGGAGATATCAAGCGAGAACGCCATAATGCAGGTGCCTATAATAGTTGTGCTCACCCAGTCCTTCTCAGAGGCAAACGCTCAGGAGATGAGGAACACTCTGCTCAACGAGAATCTGAACATAATCCAGGTGGTACCCGTGCTTGCGGAGAGCTATGAGATAAAGGGTCTGGGAACTGCTCCCGCATACGGTCTCGATGTGCTGATACAGGTGATGGAGGAGGCGCTCCCCGAGGAGCTGATGGATACTCTCCAGAACGTGCAGATAGCCTCGCTGAAGGCAAAAAAACTGAGAGCACAGGCAGCTGTGGCCACAGCGTCACTGGCGGCGGCAGGTGAGGGAGCTGCACCTCTGCCCTTTGCTGACTGTGCGATGATGATACCGACACAGCTCGGAATGATAGCGTCTATCACGGTGATATTCGGCTTTAATGTCAGCAAGAGCATAATAACCGCTCTGCTGTCCTCCACTATCGGCTCGGGAGGAGCTACGGTGCTGGGCAAGACAGTGGTCTCCAATATACTCAAGCTCATACCCGGAGCGGGCTCCTTTATAGGAGGAGCTATCTCGGCAGGCACCGCAGGAGTTATCACCGCGGCTCTGGGAGAGGCCTACATAGGCGTTATGGAGCTGGTGTTCAAGGGAGATATGAGCCTTGACGAGCTGGGCACCTCCAAGGGCAGGAAGGCCATGTCGGAGCTCTTCAGGAAAAAGCTGAAGGAGACAGAATAATACTACGGAAAGCAGGTGCGTTTATGCATACAAACGTTCTCGTCATAGACGACGAGCCCGAGCTTGCGGAATATACGGCCAAATACTTCAATATGTCGGGAGTCGATACCCGATTTGTGCTGAGCAGGCAGGAGGCGCTGGACTTCCTCGGTGAGAATACCTGCTCGCTGGTGCTGCTCGATATAAATTTAGGCGGCGATTCAGGCTTTGACCTGTGCAGGGAGATACGCAGCACCACGGATGTCCCTATATTCTTCATAAGCGCAAGGTCATCCGAGGACGATATGCTGCTGGCGCTGAGCATCGGCGGCGACGACTATATCTGCAAGCCCTTCTCTCTCGGAGTGCTCCTTGCAAAGGTAAAGGCTGTGCTGAAGCGCTATGAGGAAAAGGGCGGCAGTACATCGGACGAGGGGCTGATACAGCTGGGAAGCTCCTGCTTCGACATGAAGAAGGCGGCCGTAATCAGGGACGGCGTCAGCACGGGACTGAAAGCCATGGAGTACAAGCTGCTGGTGTATATGCTGAAAAACAGGGGCAGAGTCATACCCAAGGACGAGTTCTTCGAGAAGGTGTGGGAGACGGATTACGTCAGCGACGTGACGCTGAACGTCCATATCCGCCATCTCAGGGAGAAGATAGAGCAGGATCCCGGCGAACCCAGAGTCATAAAGACCATATGGGGCGTGGGCTTCATGCTGGAGGACGGCAATTGAAACGGCGTTATGTTATCATATACATAGTTTTCTTTTCGCTGATGAGCGCCATTATGTGTATGGCCGTCATGAGAGACGACAGTGCGGCCATGCCGCAGTATACCACGGAGATAAACAGGCTCCTTATCAGTATCGGTGAGGACTGGGAGGATATCTCGTCACGGGAAGGGGTATACGGCAGCAGCGGAGAGAAGTTCGATTATGCCGTAACAGACAATGACGGCAGACTGCTTTTCTGCACGAAGAAGGGAATGTCGGAGTCTGTCTCCGCAGCAACGGGCAGCTATGATATCATACGCGACATAGAAAGCGGCGGACAGGTGGTCGGCAAGCTGATCGTACACAATGACTATCCCGAACTGAGACGCAGGAGCGCCCGGAGGAACGCTGTTATGACAGGCGGTATGGCGGCGGCGATGCTGGCGGTGTCAGTGGGGTACTTCATATTCCTCAGAAGGAGAGTAATTGTGCCCTTCGCAAAGCTGAAGGGCTTTGCCGCAAGAATGGCGGCAGGCGATCTTGAAACCCCTCTGGAAATGGACAGGGGCAACATCTTCGGCGCATTTACGGAGAGCTTCGACATAATGAGGGAGGAGCTGAAGGCTTCGAGAAAGCGTGAGGAGGCTGCCGTAAACAGCCGAAAGGAGCTCATAGCAGAGCTGTCTCACGATATAAGGACGCCTGTTTCCTCCATAAAGGCCATGACTGACTACCTTGAGCTGGTGTCGGAGGACAGCGAGCAGAAGGAGACCCTTTCCGCAATAAACGGAAAGGCCGATCAGATAGACAGGCTGGTGTCAAATCTGTTCCATGCGGCTCTGGAGGAGCTGGAGCAGCTGGAGGTCTCTCCCGAGGAGCTTGCTTCCACCGGGCTGGAGCGCATCATCGCCGACAGCGATCCCCTCAGGAAGGTAAAGAGCTCAGACATAAAGGAATGTGTAATATACGCCGACAGGCTCAGGCTGGAGCAGGTGGTGGGGAACATAATCTCCAATTCCTATAAATACGCGGATACGGATATTACCGTCACCAGCTTTATCGAGGACGGCTTCTTTGTTGCGGAGATATCCGACAGAGGCGGCGGAGTCCCCGACGATGAGCTGGAGCTCATAACGGAGAAGTTCCGCAGAGGCTCCAATGCCGCAGGCAAGGACGGCTCGGGCATAGGACTGTATATATCGGGCTATCTCATGGATAAAATGGGCGGAGAGCTGCTGTGCCGCAATAACGGCGAGGGCTTTACGGTGTCGCTGCGTCTGAGACTGGTTTAAAGAACTGTTAAAGAATACAGGGGCGATTTAAAGAACGATTAAAGAACTGACAAAGATTTTACGGAAATCATATGCTATAATAAGGTCATGCAGCAGAGAGCTGTATGGCCTTTATCTTTTTTCGGGGAGGACGCTATGGAGAACAGGGAAGTCATAATAAGCACGGAGAAGCTCTCAAAGAGCTTTTCAGTGGGCGGAAAACAGCAGCACGTCATAAAGAATCTTGATATGGAGATATACAAAGGGGATTTCACCGTTATCATGGGAGCTTCGGGAGCAGGAAAATCTACGCTGCTGTATACGCTTTCGGGGATGGACAAGCCGACTCTCGGCAAGATAAACTACTGCGGCGAGGAAATAACGGGCATGACCGACGATCAGCTGGCGGTGTTCCGCAGAAAGCACTGCGGCTTCGTATTCCAGCAGATACACCTTGTGGACAGCATGAGCCTTATGGATAACGCCATAAGCACGGGTATGCTCACCGGTCAGAAGCAGAATGCGCTGAAGAAAAAGGCTCTGGGACTGTTTGAGAAAATGGGCATAGACGAAAGCCTTGCGAAGAAGTTTCCGGCGCAGATATCGGGCGGTGAGGCGCAGCGTGCGGCAATGGTGCGCGCTCTCATAAACGATCCCGATATAGTCTTTGCGGACGAGCCCACAGGCGCTCTCAACAGCGCGGGCGTAAAGGCAGTGCTCGATGTGCTGACGGATATAAACGATTCGGGGCAGTCGGTGGTGATGGTTACTCACGATATCAAGTCAGCACGCCGCGGCAATCGCATAATTTATCTTCAGGACGGCGGTATAATGGGAGAGTGCAGGCCCGGCAGGTATGAGAGCGGAAACAAGGAACGTCACGAGAGGATAAGGAAATTTCTGGAGGAGATGGGATGGTAAAGCTTATAAAGTCTGGCTTCCGCAAGGACAGGGCTGTGCTCATCGTGTTCCTGCTCATAATAACCGTATCCACAATGCTGCTGCATACGGGTATGCTGGTGTCCACCTATCCGCGGCTTTATGACGAATATGTAAAAGAGGACGGACTTGCGGACTATCTGATGTTTACGGCGGCCGATGAGGACACCATAGAGAGAGCTCTTGACAGCATCGGGGATATAACGGAGTATCATTCGGAGGAAACTGTCATTATCCACAACCTGACGGTATACTCGGAAAAGACAGGGAAAGAAAAGGAGAACAAGAGCCTGTATATACAGAGAATGGGAGACAATGCAGGCTATGACAGGCTCAGATTCCTGGAGCGTGACGACAGCGTGAGCGGCAGAAAGCTTTACCTCAATCTGCGTACGGCCTACAGCAACAACCTGTGCGTCGGGGACAACGTCAGGCTGGATACCCCTGTGGGAAGCTATGAATATACCGTTGCAGGCATATATCAGCACCTGCTTATGGGAAACTACTATTACTACCTTTTGGCAATGGTGGACGATGACAGCTTCAGGGAGCTTCAGGAGGCGAAAAGAGAAACATATCCCGGGGAGGATCGGATAGTGTACGTCAAGTGCAGTGACGGCACCGATCCCGAGGCCAGCCTTAAAAATGCGCTTGATAAGCTCCGCGGAGACAACGGCGAAGGCGCTGACGGATATACAAGGATACTGGGCAGGAACGGATATACCGTCATAGTCAACATACTTGCAGGCTTCATGGCGGCATTTGCCCTGATAATGATAACTATATGTATCTGCATGATAGTTTTCACCGTCAACAACAATATCAGCAGGGATATCAGGAATATCGGCGCTCTCCGTGCAGTAGGGCATACCGTGGGCCAGATAAGGTCTGCGCTGATATCGGAATATGTCATTCTCGGACTTACGGGAACGGTCATCGGTATCATACTTTCCTATGTGCTTTTCCCTGTGATAGAGTATCTGTACATCAGGGAGATATCGGGCATTGTATGGAAAAACAGGTTCTGTCCCGTCATCACCGCGTCGGTCCTTGCGGGTATACTTGCAGTGGTGATAGCGGCGGTAATAGTATCGACTGTGAAGATAAAGAAGCTCCACCCCGCAACGGCTCTGAGATTCGGACTGAAGTCAAACAGCTTCAAAAAGAATCATCTGCCTCTCAGCGAGACAAAGGGAGAGCTGAACATACTGCTGGCGCTGAAAAGCTCCCTTCAGAACATGGGACAGAATATGATAATCTTCCTTGTCATCACCGCTGTGGCGTTCGTGACGCAGTTTTCGGCTACGCTCTATTACAATGCCAAGGTGGATATAACCAATTTTCAGCGCATGATACAGGGAGACACTCCCGACGCGTATGTTGATCTGAACGACAGCTCATACGAAACGGCCGTCAGGGTCAGGGATGAGATAGAAAAGGTCGACGGGGTATCTCAGGTCTACGGACTCTGGTCGGCAACGGCGTACATAGAGGGTTCCGACGTTATGCTGATATACGTTACCGATCCCGATAATGTCTACTGCGGCGTTTATGAAGGGGATATCATGCGTGAGGACAACGAGGCGGTGCTGGGAAGCACTGTTGCGGAAAAGCTGGGAGTCGGCGTAGGAGACGAGGTAGTCGTGGATTATAACGGAAAAAGCGCAAGATACCTTATAACGGGACTTCAGCAGTCCGTTATGAACAGCAGGATATATGTGACGGACGGCGCCGCACGGAAGCTCGGCGTGGATACGGTCTACGGAGACCTCAGAGTAAGAGTGGACGACGCAGACGCCGGGAAGGTGGACGAGGTGCTTGAAAGGATAGATGCTCTCGGCGACAGCGCTGTAGCAGGTACGCGCAACGACTTCAGGAGACAGAGAAGCAAGGATAATATGCCTGTATTTGCGGTGAGCTTTATAGTTATGATAATGATACTGCTCAGTATAGCTACGGTGGTGCTTGTCATAAGGCTGCTGCTCAAGACGGTGTTCATAAAAAAGGAGAAGGAATTCGGCATAAAGAAGGCTGTGGGCTTTACCAGTACACAGCTCAGGTATCAGCTTTCGCTTTCGCTGATGCCCACGACCGTGCTGGCAGCCGCTGCGGGCTCGGTGCTGGGCTACTTCATGATGAATCCGCTGTTCACCCTGATACTGAGCGGATACGGAGTTATGAACGCCGACCTTATCACAAAGCCGCTGCTGATAATAGTTTCGGCAGCTGCGGTGACGCTGCTGGTGTTCGTATTCAGCTTCGTGATGTCGGGAAAAATGAAAAAGATATCGGCGTACAGGCTCATTCAGGAGTGATACCGAACCTTGCCGGTTTGAAGGGGCGCCGTCGGGCGTCCCTTCTGTTTTTGCACATAAAGCGGACGGATGCTGCCTGCCGCTTAGTTTTTACACCCCCTTGACAGATGTGATATAATGATACTGTGCGCACAGCGCCCTTTCCGTATCACCAAACAATTAACAAAAAATTCACAAAAATTCTTCCATTAATCTCGTCTTAAATCTGTCTTTATAAGTGAAGGGGGTGGAACTATGGAAGATACACAGATCATAGAGCTCTATTTCCAACGCTCCGAGGACGCTGTTATCGAGACAAAGAAAAAATACGGCGCTTACTGTAATACCATAGTCTGCGGTATACTGAAGAATACCGAGGACGCTGAGGAGTGCCTGAACGATGCGTACCTGAAGCTCTGGAAAACTATCCCGCCTGTAAAGCCCCACAGCCTGAAGGCTTATATCGGCAGGATAGTCAGGAATTCCGCCCTGAGTGCATATGAAAGGATCCATGCCGTAAAAAGAGGCTCCGATACCGTAAAGGTTGCTCTTGACGAGCTTGCGGAGTGCATACCCGACAGCAGCTGCGATATGACAGAGGAGCTGGAATTGCAGGAATGCCTTGAAGGCTTCCTCAGAAGGCTGCCAAAGACAGACAGGATCATATTCCTGCGCCGTTACTGGTATATGAGCCCCATAAAAGAAATTGCAGAAGATCATGGACTTAAAGAGACAAAGGTGGTTTCTGTGCTGAGAAGGACAAGGAACCGTCTGAAGCGTTACCTGGAGAGGGAGGGGATGAGTTTATGAAGCAGATGCGCATACTGAAAACACTTAACGGCATAAGCGACGATCTTATCGAGGAGGCTTCTCCCGATAATCCGAAGAAAAAAGCCGTAAAGCCCATATGGAAGCCATGTCTTGCCGCGGCCTGTGCCATAGCGGCTCTGACAGCGGGGGGAGTCCTGGGATATAAAAATTTTGATCGCAGTGAAGAAGCCTTTATCAAGTCTGATGAAGCTTCAGTCACCGTGACAGCCGAAAATGCAAAAGAATACGGCCTGGGAGGCGGCGGAAACATTGCAACAGACCAAAAGGAGAAGACTACCGTTATGACTACCGAAGCAACAAGACAGCAGAAGCCCGTGTATGATATTTCTCTTTCATGCGCGGAAAATGAGATAAAGGCGGCAGAAGGGAAAAAGCCTGTACGCTTTACGGCGGAGGTGCCTGCCGGTGCTTCCGGTGTCTTTCTTATAGGCAGTGAGGACGGAAGCAGAACGGAAATGCTTGACGATGCCGATAATGCAGTCAGCGGCGACGATATGCAGGGGGACGGAGTTTTCAGCTGTATGCTGGATATCGACCTGTCCGTGCCTGCGGAATACACATTCTGTGCCGAATGCACCTCTGGAGGCAGCACCCTCCGGTCGAATGAGGTCACCGTAACTGTGTATAAGACCTTCGATAAGTCAGAGGTCTCCGATATCAAGGAGGTAAACAGAGCAGTATCGGAGCTGATGAAAAGCGAAGGATTCAAGGCTCTGTCAAGAGAGGAAAAGGTATCAAGGGCCTGCGAACTGCTGAACGAGCTGGCTGATAACGGAACGGAAGATGCTCCTCACAGCCTTGTCCGCAAGGACAGCATAACCGTATCCGATTCAAATTATGTGATAACCTACAGATATTCAAATGGTGTGATTGCTGTTATAGATCTTTCTGAAAAAAACGATCTGATATCCTGATGATCATTACTTCTCATTTTTATTCTTCTTTCCGCGCAGAGCTCTTGTGCCCTGCGCGGACTTTTTTACGCTGATACGTTGATTAAGGCTAACGCGTCTTTGTGATGTACGAATAAACCGGCAGCATTTTAAATGAGCAGTTTTGTGCGATGTGACGTTTTATATTTTATTTTCAAAAAGATTGTTGACATGGAGAATTCAACGGTATATAATGGATTCAGCGCTTTATGATCAGATCACTTATTCAAGAAAACTTCCCGCATTAAGATTCAGCAATTGTAGTATTATCAATTCTTACACCAAAGGAGCGTGATAGGAACGCGCACAGGTGCGTTTATTTTTTTGCCGTTTTACGGCTGCACCACCCCCTTTCAGAGCCATACGGCTCCTTGATGCGGCCATTTGTATGATATGATTATATTTGTTTGTTTCCGTGCGAGCTGCTTTCAGGATAGGCTGATCCCTGATACATATTGCCGCACATAATTTATCTTATTTTAAAAAACACTAACTATCAAAAGGAGTAAAAATGGGAACAAGCAAATTTATGAGACGTGCTGCCAGCGGTATCCTCAGCGCAGCACTGGTGACCACATTCGTTCCGGCTGCTATATTCGCACACGCAGCTGATGTAACAGTTTACAGCTATGACGGATATGATGTGACATATTCCGTTGAGCAGTCATGGACAGGCGCACAGAGTATCTGTGTTACCCTCACAAACACAGGCGATGAGCCCATACTCAACTGGGCTCTCAAGTATGACCTCGAAGGAACACCCACATATATGTGGAATGCATCTGTATACAGCAATGAGGATTCAGAGTATATCGTAAAGAACCTCGGCTGGAACTATGAGGTAGCTCCCGACCACAGCGTAAGCTTCGGCTATATCCTCGCAACCGAGGAAGAGGCTGTCGCTCCCACAGCATTCGAGCTCTGCAGCCAGCGTGTTGATGTTACAGAGGACTACGATGTAAGCGTGAACTACACCGACGAATGGAACACGGGTATGCGCGGTGAGGTAACTATAACCAACAACACCGACGCTCCCCTTGAGGCATGGACACTTGCCTTTGATACCAACTTCACAATAACCGATCTCTGGGATGCAAGGCTAATAGGCACTGAGGATAACAGATATACGGTTGCAAGCACATTATGGACAAATGCTATCCCCGCAGGCGGAAGCGTCACCTTCGGCTTCGTAGGCAATGTTGCCGACAAGGGTGATGACTACACCGCTACAGTTGATAACTACAAGCTTACATCAGTTGTTATCGATCCCGAGGATAAGCCCCAGCCCACTGAGGATCTTGTACTCTCCGCAAGCGAGAAGGAGATCCATAAGTCAGCAGGCACAAAGACAGTATACTTCTACGCTCAGACAGAGCTTGACGTAACCTCTGTTACACTTTATGACGCTTCAACAGATTCCGTTGTTGCTTCTATGCTCGACGACGGCAAATTCAGCGTCAGCGGCGACGATATGCAGGGCGACGGCATCTACAGCTGCAAGCTGGATCTGGATATTTCCGCAAAGAAGGATTACAGCTTCGTTGCAAAGGGAACCGACGCTGACGGCGATTATATCTCCAACGATATCGCTGTAGTGGTTTATGAGGACTTCTCAGACGACCAGAAGGCTTGTATTCAGGAAGTAAAGAACGCTATATCAGGCCTTATCAACAGCGACAGCTTCCATGCTCTTCCTATTGAGGAAAAGGTTGCACAGACACAGGCTCTTCTCGAAAGCCTTTCTGAGAACGGCACAGAGAACAAGCCCTTCAGCCTTATCAAGGAAGGAAGCATCCGTTATAACGAAGCAAGCAAGGTATTCACCTTCAAGTATCCCTCAGGCATCATCAGCGTTGTTAAGCTTGATGAAGTAGGCGCGGGCTCAACACTCGGCGGTTCTTCTGTCGTTTCAGAGACTGATCTTGTACTCACTGCACCTATTGCAGACGGCGTGCCCGCAGGCAGCGTAGACGCAAAGGTATTCAATGCAGTATCTCCCCAGATCTCTGTCCCCGAAAGTCTTTTTGACGGTTGGGAGGATCTCGGCGCTTCAGTATCATATGATGATACAGTTACAGTTGATGAGCTCAAGTCAGAGCTTACAGGCAAGGAGATTACTTATATCGTAATGCACGGCCTCTATGCTGATTTTGATGAGATCGGAACAACTACCATTATGCTCACAAATGAGATCTGCTCGGAAGATAACATCGATGCTCATTCTCATGACTGGGAAGAGGACAGGATCTCTGCTATAATGACAGAGGATTCGGAAGATCCCTACTATGTTGTTCTTCCCAAGCTGTTCAGCGATTACTACAGCGGCGGAAAGCTCGATGATTCTGTTGTAGCTCTCTGTACCTGCGAGAGCTTCGGTGCAGGCGCTGATTACTTCTACGGTCTGGGCGATGCTTTCATCAACTCAGGTGCAAGCGCAGTTTTAGGCTTCCACAATTCTGTTTATGCTGATTATGCTATCCCCTTTGCTGTTGATCTCTTTGAGGATATGCTCTCAGGTGATACAGTTGGTACTGCTTATTCAAACTGCATTTCCACATACGGCAGTGATGACGGAGATGGCGGTACTCCTGTTTTATATGGTGACGGCGATGCTCTTATCGACACAGGTAACCTTATAAACGGCGATTTTGAAAAGACATTATGGCCGCTCACAACACTCAACCTCTTTATTCCCGGCTGGAAGAAGGGCGGAGATGCAAGAGTTATTACTCAGCTCGGATCTATCGATACTATAAGCAATAATCGTATGGCTATCCTCACAACAGGTGTAGGCTCAGGTGAGAATGTCTACATCAGCGGCGGTACAGAGGGAAGCTATCTCTCACAGACCTTCAAGATCCCCGAGGGCGCAGAGACACTCAGCTTCTACTATGACTTCGTATCAGAGGAGCCTATGGAGTATGTAGGTTCACAGTATGATGACAGATTCTATGCTACTATCTACGACGTAAACGATGTTGAGGTCCTTTCTGCTGCATACGAGTCGGTAAACACTTCACAGTGGACTCCTGTAAGCGGCATCGATTTCGACGGCGGTGACCACACCTGCTACGAGACAGGCTGGAAGAAGGTCAATATCGACGTAAGCCAGTGCGTAGGCAAGTACATCTCACTGAGATTCAGCGTAACAGACGTTGGTGATTCCATCTATGATACAGCTGTTCTCATCGACAACGTTTCTTTCTCATAAGAAATGACAACGGACATCAGGTCCGCTGAAAGGATATCCCCCTGTGTATGCAGGGGGATATTTTTATGCAGCGTCTGTTGCTATTTTCAGGCTCATATGATATAATTATGAAAAGGAGATGAGAAGATGCTTTATCCCAAGAATGCTGTAAAAAGGCTTGCGGCAGCGGCGTGTGCCGTTGTGACGGCGGCGTGTCTGTCCTCCTGCACCATGACCGAGATACCCGAATGGGAGGAGGTACACGAGACGGAGGTGCCGCCGAAGATACTGTTCCTGGGGGATTCCATAGCCTCGGGCTACGGACTGGAGGGCTATGCCTCCGATGATCTCTACCACTGCCGCTCCTATGCGAATATACTGGGCGAGAGGTATACTGCCCAGCTGGAGGGCCAATGCGGACATACCATGGTCAACAGGGCTGTGTCGGGAGATACGTCCGATGACTTCATAGAGTTGCTGAAAAGCGGAGAGCTTGACACGGACCTTGCCGACAGCGACGCCGTTGTGGTATCCATCGGCGGCAACGACCTGCTGGATATAATGCTTGCACTTATAATGAGTCTGGGAGTTGACGAGAGCGGTACATTCGATTCGGGCAGATTCGATCTGTTCAGCGCTGCAACTGCTTTTATGACCATGGACGGCGATGTGGACAGGGCTCTCGATCACTTCAGCGACAATATGGCGGTGATCTCCGAGGAGCTGCTGAAGCGGACGGAGGGAAAGGTCTTTATCCAGACTCTGTACGATCCTCTGGAGTATTACAGCGATTTCAGCATGGTGACCGAGTTCTCCGACGAGAAGATAGGCAGGCTCAACACCATAATCACAAAGAACGCTGCAAGGGGCTACAGAGTCATAGACGTTGCCTCGGATTTCAAGGGGCGTGCGGGAGAGCTCACACGCATAGGACAGTTCGATATCCACCCCAATGCGGCCGGACATGAGGCCATTGCGGAGACCGTGGACAAGACGCTCCGTACAACGGGCTTCAGCTATGTGACTGTGGAGCACGGCGAAAAGCAGCTTACCGCCGACGGAAAAAAGGCGCTGGCAGGCGGCATAGTGGGAGCTGATGTACTTCTCACAGCCGCAGTCATACTCACGGTAGTCCTTATAAAAAGAAAGCGCAGGAGCAGGGAATAGTATGAGGGATATCTTTATTGACGATGATTTCGCCCTCGGCGGCTTTACCTCGGGAGACAGCGGCATATGGACAAGAGAAAGCGCGGATATGCCGCCTACTGACGATTATACCGAGCTGAGCCGCAGTCTGGGCGTTCCCTTTGAGCATATGGTGAGACCCTATCAGGCAGGGGGGACGACTGTGGCGGAGGTTTCATTCCGTCACGGCGGCAGCGGCATAATCAAGGACAACGAGCTGAAGAAGACGGACGGCCTTGTGACCGCACAGCGCGGTCTCATGCTGACGGTCATAGCCGCTGACTGCGTTCCCATATACCTTGCCGATAACGAGGCGGCAGTAATAGGTCTGCTGCACTGCGGAAGGCAGGCGGCGGCAGGAGAGCTCCTCGGCAGCGGCATAAGCCTTATGGAGAAGCTGGGCGCTTCTGCGGAAAGGCTCAGCATGACCATAGGTCATCACATATGCGGCAGCTGCTACGAGGTAGGCGAGGAGGTCACGGGCGAGTTCACAGGCAGCTTCACGGAGGCGGAGCTGGGGAATATATTCCGCAGGAAAGACGGGAAACTGTATCTTGACCTTGCGGCGGCGCTGACATACAAAGCGGAAAGTTACGGCATAGCTTCTGACAGGATATTCCGCACATCGGTATGCACTTGTCACGGCAGAGGCTTTTATTCCTACAGGCGCGGTGACAGAGGCAGACAGGATCTTGCATTCTTTATGATGAAATAGAACGGCGGCATGAGTGCTCATGCTGCCGTTTTCTGTTGACAAAGGGGCGGAGCTCCTATATAATGAAGGTAACAGGACGAATGGACGAACCATTCTTATAAGACAGGAGCTGAGATATATGAGATCGTTAAATATTATCATTGCTTTTGCGGTGGCTGCGGCAGCTGTTCCCATGCAGACCTCCGCTGCACGGGACAGAGGCGGAAAGCGCATAGTGGGCTATCTTCCCGACTGGAGCTACAGCGCCTGCAGGGATATGGACTTCTCTCAGGTGACTCACATAAATATCGCGTTCTGCAATCCCGACAGCAGGGGAGAGCTGCGCTGTGAGATACCCGACAGCGAGCTTGAGAAGATAGTCTCCTCAGCCCATGAGAAGGGAGCGGAGGTCTTTGCCGCTCTCGGCGGCGCAGGCGGCTGCGACAGCTATATGCAGTACATAGATACCCCCGATGAGATGAGGACGTTCAGCGGTAATATCATGACCTACTGCGAGAGGTACGGCCTTGACGGCATAGACCTGGATATAGAGCTGGACTCGGGGAATGAAATATGGAAATATTACGGCGACTGGTGTAAAGAGCTGAGGTCGCTGTGCGACGAAAGAGACATGGAGATGTCCACTGCCACGGCTCAGTGGGTGGCGGGAAGGGTGTCTCCCGAGACCTTTGCCCTCTTTGATTTCGTCAACGTTATGGCCTATGACAACGACGAGGACAGATACTCCCACGCCTCCTATGAGTATGCGGAGAAATGTCTGGACTACTTCTCGTCGGTGAAAAAGCTCCCCGCTGAAAAGCTGGTGCTGGGAGTTCCCTTCTACGGCCGCGGCTATACGCCGGACGGCGAGCTTGACTGGGATTCCTATGAGCCCTTTGCAGAGCTGGTGAAAAAGGACTCCGCCAACTACAGCCGCGACAGCTATAACGGCGTAGCCTATAACGGTGCGGAGACCATGGCGAAAAAGGCAGAGCTTGCAAAAAGCTACGGCGGTATCATGATATGGGAGCTGACTCAGGACGCAAAGGGCGAAAACTCGCTGCTGAGAGTGATAAACAGCCGTCTTGCAGGCGGAGAGCAGTTCATCACGGGCGACGTCAACGGCGACGGAAGTTTCAATATCGCGGACGCTGCGGCGCTTCAGGGCTGGCTGCTGAAGAAGGAGACGACGCTGAAAAACTGGCAGGCAGGCGACTTCGACAGCGACGGCAGCCTTGACGTATTCGATCTGGTGCTGCTGAAAAAGGCGCTTATTGAAGCTGCAAGGCAGAACACCGTTATCGTTACGGATACAAAGAGCCTTTATGAGGCGGTAAAAAACGCCTCTCCCGGCGATGTGATAAAGGCAGCTCCGGGGACCTATGAATGCGGCACAAAAGCTGTAAGCCCGGAAACTGACGGCACAGCCGAGGCTCCCATAACCCTGGCCGCACTGGATCCCGATGATCCGCCTGTACTGACGGGCAGCACCACCGGGCAAGGCTACGTTATACATATAACGGGTGATTACTGGGTGATCGACGGGCTTGTCTGCACCAACTCACAGAAGGGCATAGTCCTCGATCATTCCGATCATACGGTGATACGGAACTGTGAGCTGCGGAAGATCGGCGCAGAGGCTGTGGCTATCCGCGACGGAAGCTCCTGGTGTACCGTAAAGGACTGCAATATCCACGATACGGGACTTGTATCCCCTGGGTACGGCGAGGGAGTATATGTGGGCAGCGCCAAGTCCACCACGGGATATGACTACAAATGCGACCATAACAGGATCATAGGCTGCACCTTTAAAAATGTGGCTGCCGAGCATATCGACGTCAAGGAGTACACCACCGATACGGAGATAAGCGGCTGTACCTTCTTCGGCGACGGCATGACGGGAGAGAATTATGCGGGCAGCTTCATTGACCTGAGCGGAAACGACTGCTATGTACATGACAATGTGGGCTACAGGAACGGCAATCCAAAGATAGCTGCGGCCTTTGAGGTGCATGAGCAGGTTCAGGGCTGGGGGTATCATCATGTGTTCGAGAACAATACGTTGTATATGGATCAGCCCTACGGCGCGGAGGATACGAGCCGCAGGATGTATGTGGTGGACGGCTGGTTCAGTGCTTTTTCCGTAAAGAACAATATGGTGGACTACGGAAACGGCCTTGTCCCCGCAGACAGTTGGGAGTACTACAATTCCGATTACGTTACATATCTTAAATAACGGCAAAACGGGAAAAACCGCCCGAAGGCGGCTCTTCCCGTTTATTCTTTAGGAGATGATTATTTCTCTTACTATCCGGCTCAGATGCCCTTGAAGGTGATCTTCTTGTACTTTTCCAGTCTTTCTGCAACAGTCTGCTGCTTTACGGGATCCATGAAGTAGCCTCCCTGAACGTCTGCTATCTCATCGCAGTGTACTCCGCGGCCCTCCTCTGTGGTACGGTCGCGCTCGAGACCGTTTTCGGCGATAACGAACTTCCACTTGCCGTCGTCGGTCTTTACAAGGTCGCCGCCTGCGCCGCATACCGCACACTCAATGGGGTACCTGAGACCGCCCCACTGCTCCTCGCCCAGGCAGAGGCAGTTGCTGTGACAGTTGGGACACCAGCCTGCGTCGGGATCTCCCAGCCATTTGCGCTCTGCTGCGGGAGTATTCAGCGCCTTCATAACGTTCTGACCGATCTCTCTTGCACGGGCAAGCTTTTCCTCATACAGGAGCACCTGTGCGGGAGCAGGCACCTGGGTAGCCATATACATATCGACCACCTTGAAGCTGTTGGTCACTGTGGTTATCTGCATACACTCCATAGCAAGGGACTGCCATGAACGTGTAGAGCCGCCTACAGCGATAAGAGCGCCTACACGGTCACGGGGTTCGATAGCGCCTATCTTTGTAAGGAATGCCGACTCGTACGCAAGGTTGCGGTGCATGAATTTGAGGAACAGCGATGAGGGCATGAGAGCATATGTAGGAGCGGAGAAGATCACCGCGTCCTGATTGAGCATGACCTCCATTATCTTGTGCTTGTCATCCTTGTTTTTGAGGGAGCAGCCTGTGTTCTTGCCCATGGACATACCCATGGTGCAGGCTGTACAGCCCGTACAGTCAAGGAGCTCATAGTCCTTGAGGTTTATCATTGTGATCTCCGCGCCCATCTCCTGACAGACGAGGAGAGCTTCCTTTGTGAGTATCTCACAGTTACTGTCTTTTCTGCCGGCTGTAACGCCCATTACTTTGAATGCCATAATAAAAACTCCTTTTCTGATCCTTGCAGGTGGTGTGTCGGATCCGGCTTATGATAGTTTATTTTTGGTGAAGCAGGCTGCTGAGGGACAGCCTGTAAGTCTGTATATTTAATTATACGTTGTTTTCAACAAAAAAGCAACCCGTTTATTGCTGAAAAATATCACAATTATTCACATAAATAATTGTAAATGTTATCACTTGAAAAAAGACGGTTTATGTGATAAAATAAATATTTATCCCGACTTATAGCTGAATGACGGATATATGATTTTTTTATGGCGCAAAACTAAGAGTTTTGCCGCTGTGGCATCGTCTAATAAATGAAAGGCAAAACACAGGAAGGAGTTTCTGCTATGGATAACGGTGAAAGTAGCTACCGCCGTTTCCTTGCAGGTGATGACGGCGGAATGGTGGAGCTGATCCGTGTCTACAAGGACGGACTCATCATCTACCTCAGCAGCTACACCGATAATCTGGCTTCCGCAGAGGACTGCGTTCAGGATACATTCATAAGGCTTGCAGTGAAGAAGCCGCATTTCAGCGGCAGGAGCACTTTCAAGACCTGGCTCTATACCATAGGAAGGAATATAGCAATTGACCACGCAAGAAAAAGAAACAGACACAGAAACGCAGGACAGGAGGAGCTTGAGGCTGTGGCAGATGTTTCCGACCTTGAGAGCGGCTATCTTGTAACAGAACGCAGAGTTACGCTGTACCGCGCCCTGGAAAGGCTGAAAAAGGAATACAGGCAGGCGCTGTATCTGACCTATTTTGAGGAGTTCAGCGCTACCGAGGCAGCGGACGTAATGGGAAAGTCACGCAGACAGGTGGAGAACCTGCTGTATAATGCAAGGAAAGCGCTCAGATCAGAGCTTGAAAAGGAGGGCTTCAGCTATGATGACATATAAGGAAATGGCTGAGAACGTGCTTGAAGCCCGTGACAGATATGAGGAAAAGAAACGCAGGCGCGGCATAGTCATGCGCAGGTGCATACCTGCTGTGACGGGACTTTGCGCTGCGATAGCGGCAGCAGTGGTCATGCTGAGGCCGCCTGCCGACAAGATACCTCATGAGCCTGATATAATAATTGCAGAAACTACCTCCTCAACATCATATACAGAGGTGACAACAGCGCCTTCATCGGCTGCTGTGACGTCTTCCGTGACAGCTCCCGCTGCGACAGCGACGGCAAAGACCACATCGTCTGAACATAAGGGCACGGTCACCACAACTGCGAAGACCTCCGTCAAATACGAGGAGACTCCTCACGGTGAGACGGGAACACGTCCTGACGGGAAAACCACCACAACTGCGGCAGGCACTGCAACTTCGGCAAAGACTACGACTGCGGCAAAGACTACAACTGCGGCCAAGACTACAACTGCGCCTAAGATCACATCTGTGCCTAAGACAACCACGAGCCCGGCCGGCCCGATTATCCCGACCTTTACTACTGTTCCTTCAGCTGGGGGAGAGGTACCAGGCGGTGGAGAGCTGCCTCCTGGAGGCGGAGGAGCGCCCGTGAGCGGGGGCGAGCCCGCAGGCGAAATGCCTGACAGGTTCTATCCCTTCGGCGATCTGGACGGCAGAAGATACTGTGCCTACGGCAGTGATGTGCCGGCTGATATGACGGAAAGCTGTATCGGCAGCATAAAGCTTGAGGCCCGTGATCCCGAAAATGGTGAGATACGCTATATGACAGCCCCTGTATACAGCATAACGGGCTTCGATCCCAACCAGATCATAGCGGTGCGCTTTGACGAAGGCGGCGGTTATTATCTGTATACGGAGCTTTACTGCGATGCGACCGTATTGGACAGCTTTATGGCGGAGTATTACAGACATTAGCGCGGGCATTGGATATTGGCACTGGTATCCTTTACCATATAAAGTAAATCCCTTTCGTGTAAGGGGGGCATACAGGACGAAAAGGAGCGGAAGCTCCTTTTTGTTTTGGGCTGATACGGTTTCCGTATTTACTTTTGGCTGCAAGCTGTGGTATAATAGTTGAAAAGCAACAGCAGAGGTGATGAGTATGAAAAAGGTTTTTGCTTTGATAGAGGTATTGCTGGTGACGTTCTGCCTTATAGGCTGCGCAGTGAGACGGGCGCCTTCTCCGCCGCCTGTGCTTGAGGATATCATTGAGGCGGACGGACTTGTCACCTCCTGCACCTTCGACGGCGTACAGCATGATATCATCACCGATCTTCCCGAGAATACGCAGAATGCTCCGCTGGTGGTCATGCTCCACGGCTACGGGGACACGGCGGATAATTTCCGCAATTCCGTGAGATTCCATGAACGCGCCAACGAGGAGGGCTATGCGGTGGTGTACGTTACGGGGGCCTGCGATCCCGACGATCGCACCTCCTCCAACTGCTGGACCTCATGGGACGACGGTACGGGAAACGACGATCTTGGCTTCCTTAGAGCCCTTGCAAAGCACCTTCAGGAGAGATACGGTCTCGATCCCGGACGCACCTATGCGGTGGGCTTCAGCAACGGAGCCTTCATGGCTCACCGCCTGGCGGCACAGGCAGGGGACACCTATTCCGCTGTTGTCAGTGTTTCGGGCATGATGCAGCAGAGCGTATGGAAAAAGCGGCCGGAGACCAATAATGCAGGGGTGTTCCAGCTCACAGGTGAAAAGGACGACGTTGTGCCAAAGAAAAGCGACGGCAGCGCGGATCATGTCTCCGCTCCTGCCATAGAGGACGTTATGAGCTACTGGGCGGAGTCCGACGGGCTGGAGCTGACAGAGATCTCGGAAATAGGCAAGGGCTCTCAGCTGAAAAAGTATACTGGCAGCAGCGGCAGACAGGTCTGGGACCTGTTCATAAAGGACGGCAGACATACATGGAAGTGGTCTGACAACGACATAAACGGTATCGACACCACCGAGCTCATACTGGAGTTCCTTGACGCTCAGTCGTGACGTATGCCGCGAAATACAGGGGAGTTTTAAGGGTGCATAAAAAATATTCCGTGAGAGTGGAATTTTTTGTGACACTGTGATGACAGGCAGCGATAGTATGTAGTGAAAGCAACCATGGAAGCTTACAGCTCCGCCGACCGTGCTTTTATATGAGAGGGAAAGCACTTCGGTCGGCCGGGCAATCTAAAAAGGAGGGGACCGCATGACAGGCGGCGAATATCTTTCTTTACTCGAGAGATCACCGAAGCTTGCTCACGAAAAGCTTTTCGGTGAATACTATAACTACGTTCGGACCATCGCTTTCAACCGCCTCAGAAGCACAGGTACCAGTGAGGACGTTGAGGAATGTATCAGTGATATATTTGCACAGATATTCTTTACCTTCTGTGAGAAATACTCAAACGGCGACATGAAGGGCTTTATCGGCACCGTTGCCAAGAGGATGAGCATAGATCACTACAGAAGGCTTTCCAGAAAAGCGGGAAAGACAGTCTCCATTGATGATGAGGGGGCTCCTGAGATCAGCTCGGGAGTCGATCTGGTGGGAGAAAGCGAAAATTCGGAGCTCAGACGTATATTGATCGACAGCATTAAGGAACTGGGAGAGCCTGATTCTACAATACTTATACAGAAGTATTACTATAATAGAAGGTCACAGCAGATAGGTACGCTGTTATCAATGAATCCCTCGACCGTCCGTATGCGCTGCAAGCGGGCGGCGGAAAAGCTGCGCAAGGTCCTTGAACTCAGGGGAGTAAAGGAGGGTATGATATGAAAAGCTTGAATATGGATATTCTTGAAAATGCAGAGGATAATGTTCTCGAGGAGCTGGTTCCCTTTTCAGCAGAGGAAGAAAAGACAATGAAAAGGGTTTTTGCTATGAGCGAGAAAAAGTACAATGCTCTTATAAGAGCAGAAGAAAAAGCAGAAAACAAAGACGATAACGGCGGCATCACGATGAAGGCTGCCGACGAGACAGTGGTACAGGGCGTGGAGGTCTACCGCAGGCCTGTATGGTATAAGCCGCTGTGCGCGGCTGCTGCCGTAGTTATCATGGCAGGAAGCTTCGGCACACTTGCACTGTTCGGAAGACATAGGGTAGGCAGACAGCAGACCGACCCGACAGAGCCGACTGAGTCAACCATGGAGACAGAGACCACCGAGTCGATGGATATACTTCCGTCCGAGGAAGAGATGGAGAGCTTGTTCGATCAGTATCTGCCCTATTATCTTGAGGTGGAGAGCTTCAACTGCTCAGACCGTATCGATCCCGAATGGGAGCAGATCACATTTGCCGTAGGAAACGGCATGGACGACAATTACTATGACGAGACCTATTATATGGTCGAGGACGGAAGGTTCGTCAACTATGACGAGCTTGTGGCTTATTACAAGCAGTATCTCCTCAATCCCGAGATCTTATTCAATACCGCAGGCGATGTGAGCGATAAGAACGAGGGCGACGTTATAGAGTTCGGAAATGTACTGGAGTATAAAGGCAGGCTCTATGCTGAAAGAAACCTTAAAACCGCCATCGTATACGATGAATCACTGGGAGCTCTCGGAAAAAGGGCGTACAATGTTACCGCAGATTCATTCAGCTATGAAAAGGTAGTAAGGTATCAGGACGAATTCGGCGATATGGCAAGACACTTCAATCTTGATTTTGTAAAGGACGCTGAAGGACAGTGGAAGATCGATACGGGTATTGTAAGCGACACGGAATACGATCCGATCATAAACTACAGTGCGGAAACAGAGGTTGTCTCCGTAGATGTAATAGATGCTGCCTTAGCTTACATGAATGAGAACTACCCGGACAAGATCATTGATGAATACTTCTACGATCCCGTTGATAAGCTGCCCGAATCCTATTATCATGTGACCGACGACTATATAGACAACAATAACTGGCACAGATTCTCGTTCTATGACTCAGAGGATGATGCTATACTTGGAAGAATTGTTCTTTATGTTGACGATAACGGTACCGTTTTCGGCACCGATTACAGAGACTGAAAGCAGCCGCCCCCGGCTTTTACCGGGGGCGGTTTTCTTTATAATGCCGCATCAGCAGGGGGCTGACAGCAACATTCGACCGAGCAGCCGCAAGAAACGACTTGAAAAAAAACAGATATTATGCTACAATTAAAGTTGAATCCCCTTTGCAGGGACGCTGAAAAAACGAAAGCGAGGTCATGACCTTAATGGAAAACGGCATCTTCAAAAAAATCACAGCAGCAGCGGCAGCTATATGCATGATCGGTGCGCTGACGGGATGCAGCTCTAACAACGGCGAGACGCAGGTGTTCACCGAGAATATCACGGGCACTGCCGACGGCTATGATTATGAGCTGTGGAAGGACAACGGCGATACAACATTCAACGTAGAGCCCGGCGGCGGAAACTTCTCCTGCGAATGGAGCAATATCAACAACGCTCTTTTCAGGCGCGGAAAGAAGTATGACTGCACAAAGACGTATCAGGAGCTTGGAAACATATCCGTTGACTACGGCGTTGACTACCAGCCCGACGGCAACTCATATATGTGCGTGTACGGCTGGACAAGAGAGCCCCTCATCGAGTTCTATATCGTGGAATCATGGGGAAGCTGGAGACCGCCGGGAGCTCCCGTTGCTCTTGGTACGGTCACTGTTGACGGCGGCACCTACGATATATACAAGACCACAAGAGTGGAGCAGCCCTCCATCGACGGCACACAGACCTTCGATCAGTACTGGAGCGTAAGGCAGCTGAAGCCCGAGGCCAACGGTACAAAGATAGAGGGCACCATATCCATATCCAAGCACTTCGACGCATGGGCAAAATGCGGTCTGGAGCTGGGCAAGATGTACGAGGTGGCTCTCAACATCGAGGGCTATCAGTCCAAGGGCAAGGCAACTATCTATAAGAACAAGCTCAATGTGGGCGGCAAGTATACCGAAGCTACCGATATCGAGGTCACAGTTGACGAGGACGCCATAGCCAGACTTGCGGATGCAGGCGAGGATGACGAGCCCCAGGAGGTCGGCTTCTTCGATATCAGCTTTGAAAACGGCAAGGAGGGCTGGATAACCAGAGGCGGCCCGCTGCTTACTATCGACAAGGAAAACGCTTCCGACGGTTCACAGTCACTGTTCGTCAGCGGAAGAACGGACAACTGGAACGGCGCTACGATAATGCTCAGCAGCGATACCTACAAGCCCGGCAAGGCCTATAAGTTCAGCGCCAAGGCTATGCAGAAAAGCGGCCAGGAGGTCACAATGAAGCTGACCATGCAGTATGAGAACGACGGCGAGAAGTACGACGAGGTAGCACTTGTCAGCGCAAAGAGCGGCGAGTGGGTAACTCTCGAGAATCCCGCATACGTTATCCCCGAGGGCGCCGAGAAGCTCATGCTTTACGTTGAGTCTCCCGACAGCCTTACGG
Source organism: uncultured Ruminococcus sp. (assembly GCF_947301925.1). GTDB lineage: Bacteria > Bacillota > Clostridia > Oscillospirales > Ruminococcaceae > Ruminococcus. Next base: position 368,051 of record NZ_CAMYUE010000002.1, on the reverse strand, counting down.
ACTTTTACATAGACGAGGTCTCAGGCGCAGAGGGCGAATGAGTTCTTCAGTGAAAAAATGATACATGATTGCTGCCGCCTGCGAATGGCGGCAGTTTTTTTGATGATGCGGGTCAAAAAAGACTTGCAAATGCTTTGCGGGCATGATATAATATACATAATGGGATAATGTTTACAATTTTACAAGTTTAATAAACATATATTTGTGTTCAATCAGTAGAAAGACACCTGTGGCTTTTCCACAGGAGACGTTTGCATAAGAGGAGGAATAACATATGAAGTTCAGAAGACACCTGTCCGTTATCACAGCAGCCGTCCTTGCATTTTCATGTCTGCCCGCAGCGGCGGTGTTTGCCGCAGACGGCTCTGAAAGCGGGAGCGGACAGCATGAGATCTATATACCCGATTTTCCCCAGGAGGTGCTTGACGCCTTTAATATAGACTGGACAGGACTCGGCGAGAACCAGCGCGTAGACAATGATGAGTTCAGCGAGGGCGGCACAGGCAATAAATGCAGCCATAACGGCGGCTATTCGCTGTTTTCCACTCAGGGCGGCGGAGACACTATAGCTTACGCAGGCTTCTGGTACGACTGCGACGACTTCAATTATTATTCCTATGCCTCTTATTCGGATCCCGATAATTACAGCTATAACTCTCCTGTTATGCAGTCGGAGCTGTTTACAAATATCCAGCGCATGACAGACTTCAGGGCAGGCCCTTTGCTGACTCTTGACAACGGCAGCGCGGAGCTGTTCGTGATCGAGAGATTTACAGCTGCTCCCGATATGTCAGCCGACGAAAAGCTTGGCACATACACCGCAGGGGGTATTTCCTACGACCTGTACAGGAAGGTCGCCGCCGATGAGGGGAAGGTCTCCTATTGGGCGGTAAATGCGGAGGGCGAGTATATCGCTTCCTCAGTTGAATGGGCTCCCGAAACATTCAGTACTCCTCTCAGCGATCATCTCACAGAGCTGAAAAAGCTCACAGGCGCAGGAGAAAGGCTGGAGCGCTACGGCTTCTGTATGGACGGCTGCGATGGCAGGGGCAACGGATTCATACGGAGCACCCTTGTGAAGGACGACAGCCTGCCTCCTGAGGAAGAGCTGCTCAGAGACGATGACGGCAGATACAGGAAATATGACAACAATATCAGCAAGCTCCTCGGCGGCTGTTACTATGAGCTTAACGCAGATGACGGTACTTCCTCCGTCACTCCCATGGAGAACGGCACTTTTACAGCGGAAATCGACGAAACACAGCATTATTCTGTGTTTGCGGGAAGAGTGTTTGACGGCAGCGAAAACGTGCTGGACCATAATTACAGACTCAACTATGAGTTCACATCATCGGACTCATATGATATGTGCATCGCAAAGGTTTGCTTAGCCGATCCGGAGACGACTATGAACTTCTATGAGTTATTCGACGATGAAGAAGACATATGGGCTGTTATGGGGTATTCGGCAGGCTATGCGGGCTGCATAGAGCTTATGGGCGAAACGTATGAGGTGTATACGAATCATTTCAATATGCCGACAGGCTTTGGCTGGGGCGGGCCTGTTCGTTATGATATAGTTCACCGGAACGTCCCTGCTGCTCCGCAGGAAGTCAGAAAGGGCTCCATACCCTTATATGCGCTTATCTCGGCATCCTGTCACTATGGACTGAATGGGTCGAAGCTGAGCAGTATCACCTTCGGCACCCGGGGATACGGAAGGAAGGTCAATATCAGCGTCCTGAAAAACGAGCTTACCGAGGACAGCACATCTGTCCTTGACAACGAGGACGCACTGAAGCTTTATGCCGACATGGACATAAAGAGCGCCAGTACCACTATTGACGCATATACGTTCCTCTGTGACAGCACCTATAAGGCTTCCATGACCGCATATACCGAGGGACGGTTCTCGGCAGAGACCCGTATGAAGTGTGATAACTCTTTCTCGGGGGGCTATGATTTCGGCGTCGATGTGGGTATCACGGATGAAGAGGACTATGCGGCGGATTACAGCGCAAGCTGCCGCTTTGACGGAAAATACTACATGGGTTATTCCGTAAGCATGGTTTGCGGAGATTCATATGAACCGCTGTCGATGTATGTTATTGAGAACAGCGTGGGAATGACTTCCGGGGATATCTTCGACAGTTTGTTCCCTCCGAGCTTCAACACAAATTCCACTTCTCTGTTATCCTCTGAATACCTTGGAGTATACAGCGCGGACGGTCACGAATACGACCTGCACAAGGCATTGTTTGAAAATAGAGGTTGTTTTTCGTCCAGTACCGTATGCGTTTTCCTTGCCGTAAGAAGGGATCAGCAGGCTGACAGCACCGCTCTTTCGGGACATATCAATCTGTCAAGGCATCTCGCTCAGCCGGAGCGGAAAGGCGGGAATATCAGATCGCTGAGAGGTATAGAGTTCTTTGTTTCCGTCAGGGACGCAGAGGGCAGTGTCAGCGTGGACAAAAACAATATCTATATCACGGAGGCGGAACGCGGCGAAGGCGAAAAGAACATAGATCAGGTGTTTGCAGGCGACTTCAACAACGACGGCTGTGTTGACTCTTTTGATGTGATATCCGCCAAGAAGCTGCTTGTAAGCAAGCTTTCCGACAAGCCCGTAAAGGCTGAGAGGCAGTATGACCTCAACAATAACGGCACCTTTGAGGTGGCTGACGTAGTCACACTTCAGTCCTACGTTATCGGCAGACTGAAGACCCTTTCATGATATTTCCAAAACCATCTTCATATGAGAAGCCCTGCTGCACATTTCTGCGGCGGGGCTTCTCTCATTTTATTGCAGCGGTGTTGTTGACCGTACTGCGTAAACGTGCTATAATTGAAGGTAAGAAAAAGCGGCCGTTGAGCTGCGGAAAGGAGCCTGCCGTGAAAAGACTTTTTGCTGCCGCTGTGTCGGCGATGATGTGCTGCTTGTGTATCACGGGGAACAGGGCTGTCAGCGCTGAGAAACGTCCCTCGAAATTCAGGGCAACGTTCATACAGAACTGGTACTGCCGCGACTGGACGCAGCAGCGCTGGGAGCAGGAGCTTTGCTCTGCAAGGGAGGCAGGCTTTGATTCCGTTGTCGTACAATCGGTATACGATATAGTCAGGGGCGAATGTCCGCAGGGGAAGAATGCTCAGGATCCTGCCGCATACAGCTCCGCCGAGAGCTTCTGTATGTTCCCTTCGGAGCATACGGCCGCATATCACTCCTCTCAGAACGGCGGCGACGAGCTGGCTGTGGCTCTTGAGGCTGCAAGGAATACGGATATGAAGCTCTGGCTGGGGACCGTCAGCGACGATATGTGGTGGAAATACGGCTGGGGAGTCCCCGAGGGAAGCTTTTTTGCCGACTGGTCGGAGGAAAACGGAAGCCTCGGCGCCGATCTCATAACCGAAATGTGGAGCAGATACGGCGGCAGCTACGGTCAGCAGATAGCAGGCTGGTATTATGTCAACGAAATATGGAATATGGACGCTGCCTGCCTCGGAGAGGATAACGGAGAGTACGCACGTATCATCGGCAGCAATATAAAAGCGTCGGTGTCGGCAGTGCAGGAGAGCTGCCCCGAAAAGCCCCTGCTCATAAGTCCGTTTTACAATCCCGATATTTCCGGGCCTCAGCAGTATACTGCTTTTCTGAGGGATATCATAGAGGCAGGAGGACTGCGTCCGCAGGATATATATGCAGGACAGGACGGCGGCGGAAAGGAATACGGTCCCGCGGTGATACGTCAGTGGGCGGATGCTCAGAAAAAGGCCGCCGACGGCAGAATGACGTTCTGGATAAATAACGAATGCTTCGGCAGGGATATGACCGCAAAGCCTGTATCTGCCCTGAGAGAGAACTATCTTGCCGCGGCTGATCTCGCAGAGGGGAACATACTGTTTTCATGGGATCACTATTACGCTTCAGATGAGGAGCTTGACAGGCAGTTCAGGGAATTCACCTTTGAGCCTGTGAGAGGCGACGTCAACGGAGACGGCAGACTGAACGCGGCAGACCTTGCGGCGATGCAGAGCTTCCTTCTGGGCAGGGCGGAGCTCGGTGTCCCTTCGGCTGGGGATCTCTGCGCCGACGGAACAGTTGATGTATTTGATATGATAGCTATGCGGAAAATGCTGGCCGCCCATGAAGGGTGAGTATTTCTTCCGCTGCAAAAAGGTTACTGCGCATTTGATCGGAGTGAACATGAAAGGAGAATGAAATATGATATATACCGTTACCTTCAATCCCGCAATAGACTATGTGGTGCATACCGACGGCATGGAGCTTGGAAAAGTGAACCGCTCGTCCCGTGAGGAGATATACTTCGGCGGCAAGGGCATAAACGTGTCGGCGGTGCTTGCTCAGCTGGGAGTTGCTTCAAAGACCATGGGGTTTACCGCAGGCTTTACGGGCAAGGCCATAGAGCAGGGAGTATGCTCCATGGGCATAGAGGCGGATTTCGTAAGGCTTGACCGCGGCAATTCCCGTATCAATGTCAAGATAAGGTCTGCCGGGGAGACCGAACTCAACGGTCAGGGCCCCGATATAGACGACGCGGCGCTGAAAAAGCTGTTTGACAAGCTTGACAGGCTCACCGACGGCGATACCCTTATACTTGCAGGCAGCATACCGAAAAGCCTGCCCTCCGACACCTATGAGAGGATACTGGAAATGCTCTCGGACAGAGCCGTAAAGACCGTTGTTGACGCTACGGGCGACCTGCTGGTAAACGTGCTGAAGTATTCTCCCTTCCTTGTCAAGCCCAACGATCACGAGCTTGGGGAGATATTCGGGACGGAGATAACCACTCATGAGGAGGCTGCGGAATATGCGGCAAGGCTTCAGGAAATGGGGGCGCGGAACGTCCTTGTGTCCATGGCGGAAAAGGGAGCCGTGCTTCTGGACGAAAGAGGAGCCGTACACAAGTGCGGAGCCTGCAAGGGAACGGTCCGCAATTCGGTAGGCGCAGGAGATTCCATGCTTGCAGGCTTTATCGCAGGCTGTGCAAAGGGCGGCACGGAATACGCCCTGAAGCTTGGTACAGCCTGCGGCGGTGCAACTGCCTTTTCCGACGGACTGGCGAAAAAAGAACAGATATATGAGCTCCTTGAGCAGCTGTAAAGCGGAAATACATATAATAAGCCCATACGTTAACAGTGTGGGCTTTGGTTATACTTCAGAGCAGGTGATATGCCTGAGTTGCGCTTGACTTTTGTACGAAACAGCGATATAATATAAGTGAACAGCTTTGTTTTTGTGCAGAATGTAGTTCTGCTATTACAGGCGTACCGATGTGCGCATACGAGAGAGTGATACAGTGGATAAACCATATCTGGATACGGTCATCTATGATAATTTCTATGAGATGATCAGGGGAAGATACGATAACAGACGCGATACAGACGCCGTCAGGTATATGGACGGGGACAGCATCGTCAGTATAACCTACGGCCGCCTCACCGCGGAGATAGCGGCCATGCACCGCTTTATAGGCAGCCGCGGTCTTACGGGGCGGCATATAGCCATTGTTTCAGAGAACAGGTACGAGTATATCGTGATATACCTTGCTGCTGTGCTGGACAGCGTGATAGTTCCCATAGACAGGGAACTGGACGGGGATACCATAGCGGACTGTCTCGGGCGGTTCGACGTTGACGCTGTGTTCTGCACGGACAAGACCGCCGGCAAGCTCCGCGGCGGGGTGACGGCAATAAATATTGACAGGGAGTACAGCGGCATTATCGGCGAAAAGGTATCGGTGGAGGAGTTCTTTGACGAGGTGAAGGATACCGACAAGGACAGATTTGCGGTGCTGGCCTCCACATCGGGCACGGACGGCGAGATGAAGGGCGTTATGCTCAGTCAGTACAACGTTATTGTCAATGTCCGCGGCACTCTGGAAAACAACGTGCTGAAAACGCCTACACTGGCGTTCCTGCCCATGAACCACACCTACGGCTTCAATCCCTGTATGCTGGCGACTCTTTACAACGGCACTACGCTCTGCCTGTGTCTTTCGCTGAAAAGGTTCATGAAGGACGTCAAGACCTTCGATCCGTATTTCTTCGGCGCTGTCCCCATGGTCATAGGGGCCATGTACGATGGCATTATCCGCGAGGTGAAACGCCGCGGCAAGGAAAAGACATTCAGGCGCATGATAGCGGTTAGCAGCTTCTTCCTGCGCTTCCATATTGATCTGCGGCATATCTTTTTCGGCAGCTTCATAAACAAGCGGCTGAGACTTGTGGTCAACGGCGGAGCTCCTCTTGGAAGCGGCGTGGTGGAGAAGTTCGGGCAGCTTGGCATAACCATACTCAACGGCTACGGACTGACGGAGTGCGCTCCTACCATTGCGGTCAGCAGGACCTGCAACAATGCTCCCGGCAGCGCAGGCACCATAATGAAGCACATCGACGTCAAGATAGCCGACGACGGCGAGATACTGGTAAAGGGTCCCAGTGTTATGCTGGGCTACTACAAGAACGGGGAAGCCACGGAAAAATGTATGAAGGACGGCTGGCTGGCTACGGGAGATATAGGCTATACCAGGGGCAGGCTCATATATGTCACGGGCAGGAAAAAGAACCTTATCATACTGGAAAACGGCAAAAACGTGCCTCCCGAGTACCTTGAGGACAGGATAAACGCGATCCCCTGCGTCAGGGAGAGCCTTGCGGTGCCGCGGAAGTCCGCAGGCAGAAGCACTATACTGAAGGCTCTGATAGTACTGAAGGACGGGGAGAACGGGGACGGCCTTGCCGGGGCTTTAAAGGCGCTCAACAGTGAGCTCCCCGACTATATGCGCATAGACGACTATGAGATAATGAGCTGTGAGTTTGAGAAGAACAGCTCCAAAAAGATAAAGAGGGATCTGTATGTTTGAGATAATGAAGAAGGTGCTGGAGGAGGAATACGGTATCACAGATATCGCTCCCGATATGAATATCCGCAGGGATCTGGGACTCAGCTCCTTCGACCTGATGAACCTCATCTGTATCGTTGAGGAGAGGTTCGGCATAGAGCTTGACGAGGAGCAGTACCGCCACCTTACTACGGTGGGCGAGATGTGCGATATGGTTGGAGCTCTTGCGGAGAAGCAGGGAATATGAAGGCTGAGATCGTCAGGGATAAAAAGGGACGGCGTGACTTCCTGCGCTTCAGGAAGGAACTGTACCGCAGGGACGGCCTGTATGTGGACAACAACTACTTCATGCTGAAGGAGATATTCTCGGGAAAGCTGCATTTTACCGAGAATATGGAGATCTATCCCATAAATATCATCGACGGCGGAAAAACAGTCTGTCAGGGGGTGGCTGCCTATACGAAGGAGCTGCCCGAATATATACAGCTGTGCTTTTTCGAGTCCCTACCCGGTATGCAGAGTGCGGCGGAGCTCCTTGTGAGTGAGACTGCAGAGCTGGGAAGGAAGCTGGGCTGCAAGAGGATAGTCATAGGCCTTTCGGGTCATGTAAACTACGGTCTGGGCTTTCTGGATTCCCACTATGATGAGAAGAACTCCTTTTCGTCTCCCGGAAATCCCGTATACTACAACGATTATTTCCGCAGCATGGGCTGTGAGGAGATAAAGCTGAATTCCTACTTCACCCACAGCCTCGACAGCAGACTTTCCAGATACAGGAGCCTGCTGGCAAAGCTGGACAGGAACTATGAGTTCCGCTTCTTTGATAAGAAGGAGTTCGGAAAGTATTCGGAGATATACACCGATCTGAATAACGCCTGCTTTACAGGTCACAGGTATTACTACCGCAGGCAGTATGAGGACGACGCTGAGATGCTGAAGACCCTTTTCCTGTTCATGAAGGAGGACTCCCTCATTTTCGCGTTTAAGGACGGAAATCCCGTGGGCTTCATAATGTGGTATCCCGACTATAACGAGCTTGCGGAAAGGGGAGAGATATTCGGCACGAAGCACTTTTTCCGCAATATCCTCCGCGGCAACAGAATAAAGACCGCAAAGGTCATGGAGTACGGCGTCATTGAGGAGTACCGCGGCTCGGGACTGCCGCTTGCGCTTATAAGCAAGGTCTATGACAGGCTGAAGAACTACGGCTGTCAGCAGGTTGAGACCTCGTGGATACTTGATGAGAATACGGATTCAAACAGCTTCTGCAGGGAGCTGTGCGACGAATCATATAAGGGATATGTTGTGTATGAAAAGGAGATCGGCTAAGGATATAGAAGCTCATGTGAGCACCGAGCCCTCGGAGATATTCGCCGTAATGAAAAGGAGCAGGGCTCTCGGCGGCAGGGAGCTGCCTTATCCCTTCACGGAGGATATGCTCACACTTCTGAAAAAGGGCAATCCCCTCAGGCAGAGCTTCTATTTTATCGAAAGGGGCAGCAGCTACGCTTTTTTTACCGTATATGTGAACAGGATGAACCTGTTCACCTTCGGAAAGGCAAAGCTGTTCATGAAAATAAAGACCGTGGCCTTTCCCTGCTCTCTCAGCTGCGGCGGATATGTCACCAATGACCTGCCCATGATGCTGGAGTACATAAAGACCATAAAGGGCTGCAAGCTGGTGCTGAATATCCCCGAGGAGACCAAGATAAAGGGTATGGCCTCGGGAGAGACCCTGCCCACCTGCAAACTGACCCTGCTTCCGCAGCACAGCAGCATCGAAGCGTACATAAAAAGCCTGCGGAGCCCGTACAGGCGCAGGCTCATGCTGGCAATGAGAAAATGCAGCGGCATAAGAGTTCAGCAGACGGAGGGCGGCGTCACCGATATCCATTCGCTGTATCTTCAGACCTACGAGCGCTCGGATTACAAGCTGGAAAGGCTTGAAAAGGTGTTCTTTGACGAGGCGGACGGCCACAGGCTGGTATTCTTCAGCGGTGATGAGCCCGTGGGCTTCGTGCTGCTGAAAAAGAACGGCGACGAGCTTGTCTTCATGCTATGCGGCATGGATTATACATACGATACCGCCGACCTGTACTACTTTATGCTGCTGAAGATAGTGGACTACGCCATAGCTCACGGGTGCAGGGTGATCGACTTCGGCCAGACCTCGGAAAAGACCAAGCTGAGGTTCGGGGCGGTGCTTGAAAAGCGGTATTTCTGTGCGCATCACAGCAATCCGCTGCTGAATATCGCAGCAATAGCAGGAAAGAGCATACTTGAATACAAGTATGATTTTCCCGATTTTCATGTTTTTAAGGGGTAGGATATGAGAGTATTACTGTTCAGACCCAGACCTCACAAGGAGACCATAGGCTTGCAGAACGTCATGATATGCGAGCCCCTTGAGCTGGAGTACATCTCCGCAAATATCGAGGCGCTGGGACACAAATGCCGTATAGTGGATATGATAATCGAAAAGGAGAGCGTGCCGTATTTCGTGAAGCGGTTCCGTCCCGATGTTGTGGGGATAACAGGCTATATCTCCCATGTTAACATCATGAAGGACTACGCAAGGCAGGTCAAGGAGTGCGATCCCCGCATAAAGACCATCATAGGCGGAGTCCATGCGGAGGTCAATCCCCAGGACTTCGAGTCCGGGTATGTGGACTATATCATCCGCGCCAACGGCATACGCACCTTCATAGACATACTCAACAGCCTCAGCGGCAAGGCTCCCGCAGGGGATATTGCCTGTGTGTACGGCAGGAACAAGCCTGCCCCTGAAAAGGATCTCACCTTCAGCTACCTTTATCCCGACAGGGACAAGGTGAAGAAATACCGCTCCCGCTATTACTATATGTTCCACAGGAACTGCAGCCTGATAAAGACCTCCTTCGGCTGTCCCTACAACTGCAAATTCTGCTTCTGCCGCCAGATAATGGACGACAGGTACTTCGCAAGGAGCCTTGACGATATCATCAGCGAGCTGGAGCAGATAAAGGAGACCGAGATCTATATAGTTGACGATGATTTCCTTGTGGGCAGGGACAGGATACTGGAGTTCTGCGACCTGCTGGAAAAGCACCGGATACACAAGAAATACCTCATCTACGGCCGCGCTGATTTCATCGCCGCCAACGAGGACGTTATCCGCCGTTTCAAGCAGGTAGGTCTCCGCGCTGTCATAGTGGGACTGGAATCCTGCGACAGCCGTCAGCTGGACGACTACAACAAGCGTACAAACGTTAAGATCAACGAGAAGGCAGTGGGCATACTCAGGAAGTACGACGTGGAGTGCTACGGCACCTTTATACTCGGCCTTGACTGGACTAAGAAGGACTTCGACGCTCTCTACAGGTGGATAAAAAAGCTGGGACTTGTCTTCGTGAACCTTCAGCCCCTCACTCCTCTCCGCGGCACGGATATATACGAAAAGTACAGGCCGCAGTTCATAGTCAGGGAGGACGAGTATGAGAAATGGGACCTTGCCCATCTGGTGGTAAAGCCCGAGAAGATATCCGTCCGCAGGTACTACTGGTACACTATGCTGCTGTATTACAAGATAACCGCCAACCCCGTAAGCGGCTGGTATATGGTGAAGAAATACGGGCTTCACGATACGCTGAAGCTCAGCTGGGGAGCTGTAAAGGTAAACAATCAGTACCTGAAAAAGCTCATAGGAGGCAAATGATGGCTAAGAAACTCAGAGTTCTGCTCATAAGACCCAAGTATACCTCATTAGTCGCAAATCTTGAGCCCCTCGGCCTTGAATATCTTGCAGGCCTTGCCAAGGAGCTGGGCATAAAGTGCAGGATACACGACGAATTCCAGTATCCCTGGACGTTCCGCTTCAGAAGGATGTGCGAGATCATAGATAAGGGCGGATATAACTTCATAGGCTTCAATGCCAACGCCAATACAGTGGACTACATCAACAAAAGGGCAAAGCAGCTGAAGGAGAAGTACCCTCACCTGTTCATTATGGTGGGAGGTCCCGAGGCCGAGCTCAATTATACGGAATTCTGCAAGAAGGCCGTTGACCTTGTGTACCACGACAACGGTCTCTCCACTCTGAAGAATATCTGGACGCAGGGGCTTGCCACAGAGGTATTTGACAGGCAGACAGGCATATGCTACAAGAGGAACGGGCGCTGGGTCATAAAGAAGAAGGGCGCTCCCGTTGACTGCTTCATCAATAAGCCCGACAGGACCGCCTTCTATAAGGGACTGAAAAAGAACTACATATTCATGAAGGGAAAGTATGCCCTCAGCAAGGCCTCCTTTTCATGTCCCTTCAGATGCAGCTTCTGCTACTGCACCAAAATGAACAGCGGAAAGTACACCGAAAGGGATATCATGGAGGTGGTCGACGAGGTGGAGGAGATCCGTCACGACAAGATATGGTTCGTGGACGACACCTTCTTCTTCGACGCGGACAGAGTCAGGCTGTTCTGCAACGAGATACTCAGAAGAGGCATAAAAAAGACCTTCATGGCCTACTCCCGTGCTGACTTCCTTGCGGCAAATCCGGAGATACTGCCCCTGGCCTACAAGGCGGGCTTCCGCGATATACTTGTGGGGCTTGAAGCCATAAACGACGATCAGCTCACCGATTATCACAAGCAGACCACCAGATACGAGAACATCACGGCTATAAAGAACCTTCACGATAACAACATCGTCTGCGACGGCCTTTTCGTCATAAGCCATACCGCCACAAGAGAGGATTTCCGCAGCCTGATGAGATTTGTCAGGGAGAACAACCTGCTCTGGGTGGTGTTCGGCATATTCACGCCCTACAGGGGGACCGACGCCTACGACCGGTACAAGGATCAGGTCGTAAACTTCAGGTCGTGGCGGCTTGACGGAACTCACATTACCCTGAAGCCCACACATATGACCTCGTTTGAGTTCATGATGAGGTATTACTGGATACACGTCCTGACCTATCCGAAGATAATGGTGAGGACATTCTTCGGGACGGGCTACGATACCAAGAGAAAGGGCTGGTTCTGAGCTATGGAAAGATATATGTTCGTGCGCGTCCATTATGACAAAAGAGTTGCCAGTCTGGAGCCCCTGGGTCTTGAATATCTCATGGCCTGCGTAAAGGCGGAAAAGAGATTCTGCATGATACACGACGAGGGTATAGAGAGCCCCTTCGGAAGATTTAAGAGGCTGCTGAAAAAGGTGGACGACAACCGCATAACGGTTGTGGGCTTTTCGGTGATGTCAAATACCGCGTGGTATGTGCTGAAGCTGATAAAGAAGCTGAGAAAGGCGCGTCCAAAGGTGAAGATAATGGTGGGCGGTCCCGAGGTCATAGTCAATCACGAGGACTTCCTCCTTAAAGAGATAGACTATGTGTCCTATGACAACGGTCTCGACTCCTTCCGCAAGGCTGTCAGGAACGATCTGGCGGTATCCGCGCTGAAGGACTGTACAGGCCACGCTTTCCGAGTAAAGGGAAGGTGGGTCTGCAATCCCAAGGGCGAGCCCATTGACAGCTACGGCATACTTCCCGACAGGAGCCATTTCTACAACAACCGCAAGAAGTTCAGGGTGCTGGCAAAGGGCTGCTTTTCCGTTATGAAGACCTCATTTTCGTGCCCTCAGCACTGCAAGTTCTGTATATCGAGGCAGTTCAACAGCTGTCAGTACAGGGAGAGACCCGATGACGAGGTGATCGGGGAGATAATGAGCCTGGATAACGACAAGGTGTTCATAATCGACGACGATTTTCTTGTGAACAGGGAAAGAGTCATAAGGATATGCAGGCGGCTCCTTGAGCTGAACTGCCGCAAGACCTTCATGATCTTCGCCAGAGCCGACAGCATCGTCCGCTGCAGGGACATAATGCCCCTGATATACAAGGCGGGCTTCCGTGATATGCTTGTGGGACTGGAGGCCGTGGAGGATACCACTCTTGAGAAATACAACAAGAATTCCAGCGTATACCTCAACAAGGAAGCAATAAAGATACTCAGGAAGCATAGGATGATATGCGTGGGGCTCTTTGTCATAAACTACGATTTCACTCACAGGGACTTCATGCGCATAAACGAATTCATACGCAGGGAAAAGCTCATATGGGTGCTGTTCAGTATACTTATCCCCTTCAAGGGGACAGACGTATACGAGGAGAACAAGGACAGACTGTACAAGTATAAGTATCGCAGGACAGGCGGCACAAGCGTACTCATGAGGCCGTCGGCTCTGCCGATGCTGCTGTTCAAGCTGGAGTTCCATTTCCTTTACTATGTGAACTATCCCAGGATATACTGGGCAGGCATCACGGGACTTTTCAATCACAAGTACAAGAAGAAATAGTCAGAGGCGGATATGAGGATATTATTGATAAAACCCGAGACCGTAGGTATTTTCAGCTTCACGAATCTGGTGGATCATGAGCCTCTGGAGCTGGAATACCTCTATACCATGTTCCGCAGCATGGGCTGCAAGGCCGTGATATACGACCGCAGATACGATCTGACCTCACTGAAAAGGAAGCTGAGACAGACCCGTCCGCATATCGTATGTATAACGGGCTATATCACCCAGCAGGAGCTGATGATAAGATACTGCGACGTGATAAAGGACTTTGACAGCCGCATAAAGGTGATATTGGGCGGCTCGAATGTGGAGCTGAATTACGGGAACTACTTCCGCTCAAGGGCGGACTATCTCTACCATCTCAGCGGACTGAGCAATCTTGCGGAGCTGGTAAGGCGTATAGGAAAGGGAGCTCCCGTTGATGACATAAAGGGTATATGCTACAGGAAGGACGGGAAATGGAAGGTGAACCCCAAGGTCATCGAAAGTCCCGCAAGCCTTCCCGTGCCCGACCGCACTTACTTTTACCGCAACAAGGACAGGTTCAGATATCTCTGCTTCCGTCCGCTGGCGCTGGTGAAGAACTCCTTCAGCTGCCCGAGACAGTGCAGCTTCTGCTTCTGCACCAACAGGAACAGCGGCAGATATGCCTGCCGCAGCGTTGAGAGCCTGGTGGACGAGATAGCCTCCCTGAAGGTGCCTGCCATACACATAACCGACGACGACTTTCTCATCAGCAGGGAGTATCTGACGGAGTTCGTCCGCCTCATCAGGGAAAGGGGCATACATAAGAAGTTCCTCATCTACGGCAGGGCGGACTTCATCGCCCATAACGAGGATATCATAAAGGAGCTGGCCTCAATAGGACTGTCGCTGGTCATGGTGGGGCTGGAATCCCCCGATAATGACGAGCTGGACTCCTACAACAAGCACACCACCTCCGACGACAATCTCGAATGTGTGCGGATACTCCATGAGAACGGCATATACTGCGCAGGGCTCTTCATCGTGCATCAGGGCATGACAAAGGCGGATTTCCGCAGGCTCTACCGCTGGATAGCAGACAAGGACATAATCCCTACAGTGTCGGTATTCACGCCCATGCAGGGCTCTGCCATGTACGGCGGGTACGAGGATAAGCTGCTGACAAAGGACGTCACAAAGCAGGACCTTTTCCACTGCATACTGCCGCCGGAGCATATGAGCCTCAGGAGCTTCACTCTGCAATACTACAAGCTCTCGCTGAAGCTGGCGTGGAAAAACCGCCATTCGGGACTTTATAAGGATAATCAGTATTTCAGGAGCAGCCTGTTCATCATAAAGGTGCTCCTTGTGAAGCTGAAACGGCTTTTCAGCTTCTGAAAAGGTAAGGATATGAAGAAGAAAATACTTTTGATACAGCCTACGCCCTACGACCAGTACGGAAAGCTGGTCAAGAAGAAAAGACTGTATTTCGTGGGACTTGCCCTGCCTCTGCTGGCAGCTCTGACTCCCGATGATTTCGAGGTGGAGCTGTGCTACGAGACCATCGAGGACGTGCCCTTCGATACCGACGCCGAGCTTGTTGGCATAAGCAGCATGGGACACGCGGTAATGCGCACCATAGATATCGCAAAGCGGTTCCGCGAGCTGGGCAAGACCGTCATACTGGGAGGATATATGGTGTCCCTCATGCCCGAGGAGGCGCAGAAATACTGCGACGCGGTCATGATAGGCGACTCCGAGGAGACCTGGGGCGAAATGCTCAGGGACTACCTTGACGGCACACTGAAAAAGACCTACAGGAAAAAGCTGACAAAGCTGGAGACGCCCCTGCCGCGGTATGAGCTGATACTGAACAAGAAAATAGGCAATTTCCTGCCTGTTCAGGCGGGACGGGGCTGCCCCAAGACCTGTAGCTTCTGCTCCATATACTGCCTGTATCACGGTCAGTATCTGAAACGGAGCATCCCCGACGTCATAAGGGACATAAAGCGGGTAAAGGAGCTGGGCTTCAGGCAGTTCCTGCTGCTGGACGACAACCTTTTCTCCAACCGCGACTACGCTCTGGAGCTATGCGGCGAGATAAAGAAGCTGAAAATGAAGTGGATGACCCAGTGCTCCATAGATATATCCGGGGACGAGGAGCTGCTGACCGCCGTTGCCGACAGCGGCTGCTATGTGCTGAGCTTCGGGCTGGAGAGCATAAGCCGCGAAAGCCTTGTGGGTATGCAGAAGGCATGGGCTCACCCCGACAGGTACAGCGAGCAGCTTAAAATAATAAGAAAGCACGGCATAGACATATCCACGGAAATGGTGGTGGGAGCAGAGGGGGACACCCTCGAATCCATAAGGGCTACCGCGGATTTTGTGGAGCGCAATCATATTACCGTTCCGCGTTTCTATATCCTTACCCCCATTCCCGGCACCCAGTTCTATGACGAGATGAAGGAGCAGAACAGGATATACAACACGGATATGTATTCCTATAACTCCTGCGAGGCGGTACACTACCCGAAGAATATGACTCCCGAGGAGCTTACAAAGGCCTACTGGGAGCTGTACAACAGGGTGTACTCCTACAGGTGCATACTGAAACGCACCATATTCACCGCCAACTTCTTCAGACGGCCGTTTACGGCGCTGTTCTACTTCGGAGTGAACCTGTTCTACAGGAAGCATATAAAGCACGGCATAGTACCGAATATAGTATAAGATACGCCGCAGGGACTGAAAAACAGTTTCTGCGGCGCAATTTTTGACTGAAATAGCAATAATTGTATTTTTTCGGTAAAATATCCACCTGTTCTTTATCAGGTGGGTTGAACTTTGTGGAACAATCATGTATAATTGTAAAAAATAGATAAATATAGAACGGGAATCCAAAAACTTTTAGAAGGAGGTTATTGAATGAGGGATCACTTGATCAGACGGACTACGGGTGTGGCTGCGGCGCTTTGCGTGTTTTTGCAGTCCGCCCCCGCCGCCGTCACGCAGCTGACCGCAGATGCGGCACTGCAAAACTATTCAAACGCTCTGGTGTCCAGTCAGGGAAAGACAGATAGGGACGCGGTCATCAGAGGCACGGGAGCCGCGGTGATACATGACAGCACCCTCGGCTCTGATGTTCTCGCCCTCAGCGGCGGAAGCTTCGGCGGAGGCTGGCTCCAGCTGCCTGCAATGTTTGAAAGCGGCTGTGACAAGGGCTTCAGCTTTTCCATGAAGTTCTGCCTCGGCAGCGGAGCAGAGGACTACACGAGACTTTTCCAGTTCTCGCCCGTACCCTTCGGAGCAGGCTCGGCGCCAAGCTATTCTTCCCCCGATATCTCGGTGGATCTGAAGGACGGGAAGTCCTACCGCGCCAGCATATTTGCAGGAAACGGCGCCACTACGGAGAACGACGGCAGGCACAGGGCCATATTCGACCTGAATACTGCCCGTGACAGCGGCAAATGGCATGAGCTGACGGCGGTATATTCCGCTGACAGCGCAGATTTCTACATGGACGGCAAGCTACTGTCAACAGGGGAAAACGAGAACCTTGCCGACACCATGAGCAGCCTTTTCGGCGAGGGCGTGCTGCCCTCCTACACATACAATTCCATAGGACATTCCGTGTATTCGGATCATGATATAAACGCCCGTGTGGATGATGTGGCGTTTTACGGCTATGCGCTTACAGCGGCGCAGGCTGCGGCGCTTCCCGATGATCCGCTTTATCTCTACACCTTCGAGGAGGACACTGTCAGGGAGGGCGACCCTGCCCCTGTGCAGGAGAACAACACTGCTCCCGACGGAACTCCTCTCAGCAGCGTTCCCGAGCTGGAGACCTCTTCTCCCGACGGTTCGCTGACAGCAAAGTTCTGGACGGACGCAAGGGGAAGCTATTACTATTCGGTGCAGAAGCAGAGTCAGGGCTCATGGAGCACTGTCATCGAGCCTTCAAAGCTGGGACTTGTCACTACTGCCGAGGATCTTTCGTCGGGCTTTTCGCAGACGGCTCCCGCAGCTGTGACCACGGAGCATGACGAGACCTACTCTATGCCATACGGCAAGCACAGGATCATACGCGATCACTGCAACGAGCTTTCGTTCCCGCTGAAGAAAGGCAATTCCACTCTTACGGTTTACTTCAGGATATACGATGACGGCATGGGCTTCAGATACGCCCTCGATCACGGTGCCACCATAAAGGAAGAGACCAGCCAGGTGATGTTCCCCGATAAGAGCAGATTCTGGGGCAACTGGCCCAACAACACATACGAATGGGACATGGTGGAGCTGCCAAAAGACCGCTCCAACGAGACGAGCTCCACATATTCCTGCCCTTATACAGGCGTTATCAACGACAGGTTCTGGGTCACTGTCACGGAGGCAAGCGTGTTCAACGAGGACACACCCTACTGTGCAGGCGCCCTGCAATTTGTGGGCAACTATCACCGCCTGCGCTACAAGGGCGGCGTGAAGGTAAGCTCCATATCTATGGGAAGCGCCTTCCACACACCCTGGAGAGCTGTGGTTATAGGCGATTCACTGGATCAGATGGCCTCCAGCGACCTGATACTCAATCTTAATCCGCCCTCGGTAATTGAGGACACAAGCTGGATAAAGCCCGGCAAGACCGCATGGTCATGGTGGAGCAGCGGCGGAGATTCTCCCGTTGAGTACCACACACAGAAGGATTATATCGACTTTGCTGCCGAAAACGGCTGGGACTTCGTATGTCTCGACTTCGGCTGGGCACTGTGGGACGACAGCGCCGCAAAGGTGAAGGAGCTCTGCGAATACGCTGCCGCAAGGGATATAGGCATCTACCTCTGGTACGGCGTTAACAATACAGGCCATTCGGGCTATAAGGACAGTGCGGGACATCCTGCATATCCCTATTATTCGCTGCTGGACGAGGAGACCATCGTCCGCGAGTTCAGGCGCATAAGAGAGCTGGGCGTAAGCGGCGTCAAGGTGGACTACTACGAGAGCGACACCCAGCAGACCATGAAGCAGATGAACCTCTGTGCGAAGATAGCTGCCGAAAATCACCTTATGGTGCTTTTCCACGGCTGTACCATTCCACGCGGAGAGAGCAGGACTTACCCCAATATCGTTTCATATGAGGCAGTGAACGGTACGGAATACTACAAGTGGGGCACAAGTCCGTCGCTGGCGAACAGAGTATCCTATACCTTTACAAGAAACGTGACAGGCTCGGCTGATTTTACTCCCACGGGCATACCCATATACGGAGTTAAGGCCACCGCAGGCTTTGCCCTTGCCGATACCGTCACCATAGAATCGGGCATACAGCACTTTGCACACTCGGTGTACACCTATCAGGGCAACGAGGCATTGCCCTTCCTCAATGATGTACCCGTGGCATGGGACGATATGAAGGTACTTGACGGCTATCCCATGCAGTTCAATGTTACAGCACGCAGAAACGGTAACGACTGGTATGTCGGAGCTTCCACCCTCTCGGCAAGAACGGTGAGCGTAAAGCTCTCGCAGCTCATAAGCGACGACGATACCTATACCGCATATATATTCGGCGATAACGCCGACGGAAGCAGAATTGAAGTGACTGTCCTCGAGGATCTTACCAGGGACAGCGTTATAGACAGAAAGCTCCTTGCAAACGGCGGCTTTGCCATGAAGATCACAAAGAATGGCATGAAGCTGACAACTCCCTACAGCAATTTCAGGTTCTATGAGGCAGAGAACGCAAAGCTTTCGGGAAAGGCTTCCGTGACCTCCGGCAAGGACGGCAAGTACAGCTCCGGCAGCGCCTATGTAGGCTATGTAGGCGGAGGAGCCGACAACTATGTCACCTTCGACAACGTCACTGTGGACAGGGCAGGAGAGTATAAGCTGAGGATATACTACGTTTCGGGCGAGAGAAGAAGCCTGAGCGTGGACGTGAACGGTTCAAAAGCCGTTACTCTCGACGGGCTTTACGCCAACAGGAACGACTGGTCGGGCATTGCGGCTGTGGATACCACAGTTACCCTGAAAGAGGGAAAGAATACGGTAAAGCTCTACAATAACAGCAGCTACGGCCCCTCCATAGACCGCATAGCAGTTGCTATCCCCTTCGAGGAGACAGAAGGCGACATAAATCTGGACGGAAAATTCAACGTCGCTGATCTTGTACTGATGCAGAAGTATCTGCTGAAGTCAGAGTTTTTCAGCAAGCAGCAGGCTGCTGCCGCTGACCTTAACAAGGACGGGATCGTGGACATATACGATCTTATCCGCATACGCAGAATGCTTATTGCATAATATAAAAGTGCTGCTCCGTGTACGGTATACCCCTCCGTATACGGAGCTTTTTTGTCTCTGCGGCCGCTTGATAATACTGCCGTGATATGATATAATATTGATATTACAATATGGGAGGAAAAACATGGCACCATTCATAATAGCAGGGATCGCAGTATGTATCGTAATGTTCATTATCATACGCACTGTCCGCAGCAGACAGGCGGTGGACTTCTATATCCGTCATTCATTCGGAGACGCGGAAAGAGTGAAAAACGACGTTCTCGACAGGCTCGACAGCATAGCCCTTTTCTACGAGAAGGAAAAAGAGAACTACAGCGACAGCGAACTTGTGGACGACATCACATGGGAAGACCTTGACATGAAATCGGTATTCTTCCGCGCAGATCACACCGACTGCTTTGCGGGGGAGCAGTACCTCTATTCCGCGCTCCATACCCTTGGCAGCCATGTTGCCCTAAGTGAGGAGACCATCAGCTTTTTTGACGGCAATGAGGCGAAGCGCAATGAAGTAAGGCGTGTACTCTACAGTATCGGCAAGCCCATAAGCTCATACTACTCAATAAACTCGGAGGAGGATATTAAGGACAGATATCTGCCGCGGCGGCATATCTATCCTGTTCTGCTTGCGGCGCTGATATTGTCGGGAGCTCTTGCGGCCGTACTGAGAAGTCCCGCCTTTGCGATGCTCTGTATCCTGATATATCTTGTAAATCTGGTAATATGTATCTTTACGAAGATAAGCTATTCAGGCAAGCTGGAGACCCTTTTCTGCACCGGCGTGACCATAAACGGAGCCTTCACCCTAAGTGAAAAGCTGCCGGAAATGTCGGGGAGCATTGCCGCTCCGCTTAAAAAGCTGAAAAAGGCGGCAAGGATAATCAGCTTTCTGAACATGGAGAGGTCAATGACAAGCTCCGATGACCTGCTTTCGTCTCTGCTTTCATATGTTACGGAGCCTCTCTTTATCAAGTATATACTTTATAACAAAGGCGTGTCGGAGCTTGCTGACAAGACAAAGGAGTACCTTGAGGTGTTCCGCTATGTGGGCGGCATAGACTGCTCCATTGCCGTTGCCTCGTTCAGAAGGAGCCTTTCACAGTTCTGCGTGCCTGAGATAAGAGAGGACAGGGTACTGGAGTTCAGAGGAGTATTTCACCCCATGCTTGCCGATCCCGTTGCAAATGACTTAATGCAGAGCCGCAGCGTTATCATCACGGGTTCCAACGCCTCGGGAAAGTCCACCTTCATAAAGGCGGTGGCCATAAACCTCATACTTGCCCAGACCATATGCACCTGCACGGCGGAGTATGCCTCTGTTCCGCGCTGCGGCGTCATCACCTCAATGGCTATCCGCGACGATCTGCTGTCTGGCGAGAGCTACTACATAAGGGAGATATAATATCTGAAGCGCATGGTGGAGCTCTCGGACGAGGGCAGGCTGCTGTTCCTTGCCATTGACGAGATACTCAAGGGCACCAACAATACCGAGCGTGTGGCAGCTTCCAAGGCTGTGCTGCGGTATTTCGCCGAAAGGAACTGTATGCTGATGATAGCCACCCACGATATGGAGATCGCAAGAGCCTTTGACGGCGAGTTCGACAATCATCATTTCTGCGAGACCCTTGAGGACGGGGAGATATCCTTCGACTATACCATACATGACGGCATGAGCCGTACAAGCAACGCCATAAGGCTGCTGAGCGTCATGGGATTTCCCGAGAAGATAGTCTCGGACGCCATGTCAGAGCTTCAATAATATAACATTTTGTGCCTGCTGTGGAAACGGCAGGCACTTTTTGTTTTCCCGTGTGGGCAGATTTTACAAAAAGATTCCACTCTGTTATTATGACCGTTTTTCATTTTTTGCGAAAAACAGGCGGAAGTGAAATATATATTTTTTCAATATATACGGATAAAAAATAAACATTTGATAATGAGCGGCAGATATGATAGAATCTTCTTTGTGACTGCTCGGACATAGTGTACCGGCTCCCTGCGAAACGGTTAAGCCGCTGAGTCGGGCGGCTCATGATCGGGGCATATAACAGAGTGTGCGTTCAGGGGACGCTGCCTGTCAGCCCTTTGTCACAGAAGGAGCGGTCTGCTCCGCAGCACAGTCACAGAGAATTATTCAGAAAGGTTTGATCCAATGAGTAAAAACATCAATCGTGTGATCGCCGCGGCACTGTCATCGGTGTTCGTGGGTCAGGCTCTGGTGTTCGGCGACGGCCGTTCCATCGGACCTCTTCACCCCGATTCCGTTGCCTATGCTGCCGACGCGGTAAAGGCGTGGAAAAACGAGAAGGAGCTTGCCGATGAGTTTGAGCAGATGGCCTCGGAGCTGGGCGGAGTGGATTATTTTGAGACCGCAGGTCCGAAGAATTCCGTGAAGTCCGCAAGGAAGGCACAGGCAAAGTCTGCCTCCGCAGATCCTTACGATGATATCGCACACGCCCTTACCATCAGGGGCAGCGTTGCTCTCGGCGAGGTGGCAGGAGCAGGCAGAGCAGACGATCCGCCCATTTTTATCCGTATATTCAACGGCAGCTGGGAGGAGCTCAAACATAAGACCGTTCATAACGGCGACAGCTACGAGATCACCATAGAGGAGGGCTATTCCGACGTATATCATGTAAAGTTCGAGTGCGACGGCTATCTGCCCTTCTATCTGAAGGATTTCGGCCTCGGTACATTTACGCTGGGTTCGGGGGGCTCCCATGATACGCTGACCCTTGTTCCCGGCGATACCACCAATAACCCCGACTGCGGAAATCAGTGGAGCGACGACTGGCTCAACGAGTACGACGCGGAGTATGTTGAGAGCTGTCTCGGCGCAATAAAGGGCGCAACAGACTCCAATCCCTTCCTTGACAGCGACGGCGACGGAGATGTATCCCAGGAGGAGCTGGACTACTGGCAGAGCTACTATATCGAGCTCGGTGACGAGAGCATAGAGGTGCCTGCAAATGCGGCCTCATACGATCTCAACTGCGACGGCATGATAAATACAAACGATGCGGCTGATTTCGACAAGTACGTTGACAATGTCATCACCAGCCTTCCCAATGCAAGGGACTTCAACGGCGACGGCGATGTGAACTACGATGACTGTGTGGCATACTGGAATTTCATCTTCGGCGAAAGCGGTGCAGAGCTCCTCCAGTGGTACGATCTGGACCTGAACCATGACGGAACGGTTGATTCCGACGATCAGAACAGCCTTGAATACTATGCGAATCTTCCGAAGCGCTCGGATAATTACTTCGAGTACATGGACAAGAACGCAGACGGCGTTATCGGCACCGACGACCTTGCGTGGTTCGAGGCTGCCTATACGGGAGATACAGGCTGCGACGGCGCTTTCAGAAAATACCTGAGAGTCGATGCAGGCGCATACTTCCCCTACAGCTTCAATCTTCACGACACAGACCTTGATATGAACGGCCATACCCTCTGCGTGAACGAGCATATGTCCTTCAATACGGATATGCCTCAGTTCTGGACAGGCGGCGTGGGCGCACGCCTTGACGTCAACGGCGGCGCTCTCATGATAGGTCGCAATCTGGTATTCAGGACGGCCTCTCCCGACGGCTGGGACACAAAGC
Source organism: uncultured Ruminococcus sp. (assembly GCF_947301925.1). GTDB lineage: Bacteria > Bacillota > Clostridia > Oscillospirales > Ruminococcaceae > Ruminococcus. The sequence goes on along the minus strand of NZ_CAMYUE010000002.1, from coordinate 344,992 downwards.
CGGGACAGACTCTGGATATCAACGGCGGTACTGTGTTCGTAGGCGAGAACTTCGACTTCGGACAGGCTAACTGCTGCGATACTATCCTTATGACAAATGCAGCCGACGACCTCACCATATGCGGCAACTGGACTTACATCACAGATACCGATATGGAGGGCAAGTGGACAGCGGGCAAGATCCACTTCTACGGCGAGAACTGGAACGTAAACGAGGCTTCGGGCGACAAGTCCATCTACTCCTCGGGAACACACTCCATCGAGTTCTTCAATCCCAATGGTCATCAGACAGTCCTCTGGGCAAACACGGAGACATACATAGATGACGCAGGAAACACCTCCACAGGCAGGCGCTTCAACTTCGACTATGTTGACGAGAACGGCAACGGCCTCGGTGTTATCTTCCCTTACGGCTATTCACCCGACCTTTACTGGTTCAGACCCTGGTTCAGGACATCCGAGGACGAGCTCACTGCTTACCGCAAGGCATGGGAGGGTCCCGACGGCGTAAATGCCGCTACAGGAAACTTCAAGAAGTCCTTCGAGGATTACAGCATCACGGCTCCGGGTGTAGGCGCAGACTTCATACGTTCCTACAACTCCACAAATCCCGAGGAAGGCTCATTCGGTACAGGCTGGGAGTTCAACATCGACGTCAGCAGGATAGAGACTACTCCCTACAGCAGCTACATACAGGTAGTTCTTCCCGACGGCTCAAATACCACATTTGAGAAGCTTGGCGCAAACAGCTTCAGGTGTATCAACGCCCACAGCACTCTCGAGGAAGTACAGGTCGGCACAAAGTACGAGTACACACTGACCAACCCGGCACAGTGCAGATACCACTTCAATACCGACGGCCGTCTGGACGGGATCTTCGATCCCAACGGCAACAAAATGACTATCTCCGATATTGAGAACAACAAGAGGACAGTCACGGACTCCATCGGCAGAGAGTATTACATCTGGTACAACGGAAGCAGCGACCACAGAAGGATCACAAAGCTGGAGGATCCCTCCGCTCACAAGGAGGTCGTTTACGAGTACAACGACAAGAACCAGCTGAAGTCAGCTTCCAACGTCAAGGGCGCCAGGGAGTCATACTACTATGACGAGAACGGCAAGCTCAACAGGATAGTGAACTGCTTCAACGAGGTGATCCTCACAGTTGCATACGTTGACAACGGCAGGGTAGACAATACCGTAAACGAGCAGGGGCTCAAGCAGGTATTCGTATACGACAGGGAAAACTGCCAGACAGGTATGGAGGAATACGACGGAAGCAGGCTCCTCAAGAAGGTAACATACGATTACGATGAGGACTACGCTATCGTAGGAAACCACACAGTGGTTGACGGCGTCGAGTACGTTGACCGCTCGGAGTATTACAAGAACGCCGAGGGCAAGAACAAGTACGACGAGATAAAGAAGGCTACGGACGTTTCGGGCAATGTTACTGAGTACGAGTATGATTCCAACGGAAACATCACCAAGACCATCAACCCCGACGGCACCTATACCCTCACAAGATACAACGACAAGAATATGCCTGTCCTTGAGATTGACGAGGCAAAGGACATAACCATTTATGAGTATGACGCAAAGGGCGTCAATGTCATAAAGGAGAGCAGGAGCATCACACCTGTTGCAAATGCGTATGATATGGCAGCGGACAGCTTCGATCTCAGTACATTTGATCTCAGCGGCTATGCTGTCACCACATACGATTACTATGAGCACAGCGAGGATCAGGGAGCTGCTGTGGCTGGCCTTATCAGAGCTGTCACCGATCCCGAAGGCAATGTTACGGAGTATACCTATAATTCGCTGGGACTTGCAGAGACTACTGTCACAAAGGACAGCAGCGGAAATATCCTCGGCAAGCTCTCCTACACCTATAACGACGCCCTCCAGCCCTCGGAGATAAAGGAATACGTTGATATCGCAAACGACGTATACACAAGGACAGAGTACGAGTATGACCAGCTCAACAACGTAACCGGCATCCTCAGCTACGGTACCGGTACAGAGCCTGTCATCGCTGCATATGAGTATGACGCCCTCGGAAGAAAGACAGCCGAGTTTACTCCCAATTACGCAGCAGACAGGAGCGCAGGCTCCACCTATACCTACAACCGCGGCAACCTTCCCACAATGATAAAGGACGCCGCAGGCAATGTTTCATACTTCGAGTATGACGTTTACGGCAATCTTATACAGACCGTCAACCCCGACGGCACTATCAGCATCACAGAGTACGACGCTCTTCAGAGAGAGACCGCCACATATTTCAAGGACGGCGCTTCCTCACCCAGACAGATCATCACAAAGAACGAGTATGAGTACACCGACGCTGATTACCATATCTATACGTCTCTTGACGAGAGCTACACAAGACGTCTCCACGGACTCAGGGAGAGAAGCTACGCATATATCACTGCCGAAAAGCAGGTCATATCCGAGACTCTCCAGGACTTCAGAGGAAATACCGTTTCCGAGTCGGTAAACGGCAAGGTAAAGAAAACCAGCAGCTACTATGCAGACGGCTCACTTGCAAGAGAGACCGACGCTCTCGGCAATACCGTAAAGTATGAGTACGGCTTCCTCGGCGGTCTTACAAAGACCTATACCCCCTTCACAACAGATGAGGACGGAAATATCAGATATGCCGTATCGGAAGTACAGTACGACAAGAACGGCAACGTAACAAAGACTATCGATCCCGCAGGCGAGCAGGATTCCGACACCGAGAAGTTCCTCATCACCGAGAATAAGTACGACGGAGCAGGCAAGCTTATCGAGGTAAAGCTTGTTGATCCTCAGAGCAATTCCGAGAACATCACAAGATATACCTACGATAACGCAGGCAACGTGAAGAAGAGATACACAGGTCTCTCCTCGGAGAACGACACCGATTACCTCCTTACGGAGTATGAGTACGACGAGTACCTCAGAGCTGTAAGAACTACCGACAGCACAGGCTACAACTCGGGCACGACAGAATACGATCTCAACGGCAATGTTATCAGATCAACAGACCCCAACGGAAACATCACTGTAAATACTTACGACGCTCTTGACAGACTTGTAAGATCAGAGACCACAAACGGATCCGATCCCGACGATTCGGTAGTAACACAGTACCGTTTCGATAAGCTTGGCAGGAATATCCTCTCTCAGGTAGGAGACGCTGTTACAGTATACGAGTACGACAAGATGGGCCGTGTTGTCAGCGAGACAGACGGCAACGGCAACTTCAAGGGATACTTCTACACAGGTATCTCCGACTACGTTGCAAGAGCTGTAACAGGACAGAGACACCTCCTCATCTACTCCGATGCAGAGTATACATACGATGACGAGATGAGAGTTTCCTCTGTATCTGAGTCGGGAAGCGAGATCGTTTCATTTGAATACGACGCAAACGGCAACAGAAGCAAGGAGAGCCTTGCAAACGGCATAACGACAGAGTATGCCTATAACTGCATAAACGCTGTTGTTGATATCAGAAGCTTCAACGGCGAGAATGAGATCGCTTCGTCAACATACAAGTATTATCTTGACGGTTCAGACTCTTGCAAAACAGTATCTGAAAATGGTATAATAGAAAAGACTTCCTACGTCTACAACGGTTTCGGCCAGCTCACAGAGGAGAAGGTTGAAAACGGCGCTCTCGTCGATAAGTATGATTATACCTACGACGACTTCGGCAACCGTGTAAGAATGGCTGCAACAGGAACGGTAAACTCCGATACAGTTTATAATTACAATGACGCCGCAGGCAATTATACCGCACTTCTCCAGAGCGAGAAAAAGACAGGAGTAAACGAGGAGACTGATGAGGAAGTAACGGATATTACCGCTTACACCTACGATAACAACGGCAATCAGCTCTCAAAGATATCGAACGAGAAGACCGAGAACTTCACATATGACGTTCTTGATCAGCTCACAGGCTATACAGACGGTGAGAACACCGCAAGCTATACCTACAATGCAGACGGTCTCAGATCAACAAAGACCGTAAACGGACAGACTATCGCTCATGTATGGGACGGCAACCAGCAGATCATCGCAGATGTCAGCGAGGACGGCCCCTACTTTGCCGACTGCTATTTCTTCGGTGCAGGCATCACGGCAAAGTACAGCTTCGGCAGCGGTACAAAGACAGACTACAGCTATTACCGCAGGAATGCTCACGGTGACGTTGTAAGCATAACAGACAGCAGCGCAAATAACATCAGAACCTACAGATACGACGCTTTCGGCGTTGAGAAGAACCTCGACGAGAGCGATACCAACGTATTCAGGTACTGCGGTGAGTACTACGACGCTGAGTCTGATACTGTCTACCTCAGAGCAAGATACTATTCACCCGACAACGGAAGATTCCTTACCCGCGACAGCTACAGCGGTTCGGCAGGGGATCCCCTCAGCCTCAACCTCTATACCTACTGTCACAATAACCCCGTCCTCAACTTTGACCCCAGCGGACACTTCTCTATAAAGGGTGCGCTGAAGTCGGCAGGCAAGAAGATATGCAAAACTGCTTCAAAGGCAGGAAAGGCTATCAAGCAGTGGGGCAAGGACAGAGTCGATGACTGGAAAACAGGCATGGGCGTCCTCAAGGACAGCGGTCCTGCGGGACAGGTATTCGCAAGCTATTGCCAGGGCGTAGTTGATACTCTCGGTTCGCAGATCAGTGCCATAAGACATCCTGTTCAGACAGCCAAGTCCATCATAGGCGGAGTCAAGTCGTTTGTCAACGATCCTGTGGGCAGCGTCAAGAGCATGGTCAAGGAGAAGATCAACTCTGCTATCAGCCTGGCCAAGGATATCCATAACGGAGACTGGCAGAGCATAGCCAATAAGACGGCATACGCTCTCGGCGGAGCTTCGGTGGGTATTGCGGAAGGCGCTATCGGCAAGGTAGCAATGGCAAAGGCTCCCGCAGCTTTAGGTAAGGTAAAGTGTGCTATTACAGGCGGTTGCTTCGTTGCAGGCACTACCGTTGCAACTATTTTTGGCGGCAAGGCTATCGAGACAATCAGGCCCGGAGATATGGTTCTTGCTTCAGATCCCGAAACCGGCGAGACGGCATATAAGGAAGTCCTCGATACATATACCTATGTGAAGGATACTCTTGTATATGTAGATGTCAACGGCGAGACCATCGAAACTACCAAGGAGCACCCCTTCTGGGTAGAGGGACAGGGCTGGACAAAGGCTGAGTTCCTCGAGGCAGGAGATATGCTTCGCGACTCATGCGGCAATGCTAAGGCTATCCACAGCGTTGAGATAGTTCCGCTTCCCGTTGACCAGTATACCATCGTATACAACCTCAAGGTCGCTGACTTCCATACATATTATGTTTCGGATTCATACATTCTGGTACATAATACCTGCCCTGTTGACAAGCTTCCAAGGGTAGCTAAACCCGAAAAGCTTAAAAACGCTCTTTCCAATTATAAGACAAAGAAATGGAATATAGGCGGGAATGCTTATACCATGAATAAAAAGAGCATGAAGCATATCCTTGAAAGACATCATCCGAAGTTCTGGAACGGAAGCGTAAAAAGCAGTCAGAGCTTCTTCAGCAAGAAGCTGAAGATCTCGGATATTGATGACATAGCCAACAGGCTGATGCTCAGCAATGCAGATGAGGTTTCAAGGATAGGCCTGAAAATGGGTCGGATCAAAGGAAATGTAAACGGAGTAAATTATGTGCTCGGATTAAAGAAAGGACGAGTAGGTCAGCTTTATCCTGAATAATAAGGTGGATCTTTATGATTGAAATCAAGACTTTTTTGAAGTATAATGATGACTTTATAGATGTTGAAGACGAGAAAAAACTGAAAAATCTTTATGGAAGGATCGATGAGGATTATATTGAAGGAGCAATAACCATGAGTTACTGGTCTGAGGAAATAATCGGACTTCGGCACTGGGATCTTGTCGATCAGTTATGGGCATATATTATCACCATGCTGCATGACTGTCTGACAAACGGAAAAGCAGAATTCCTTTTTCCCGATCAGCCGTTAAAGGCGGGCATTGAACTGATAAAAAACGGAATGTGCCTGTTTACTGTCGGAAACGGAGCGGTGTCAAAAAGGTGCAGCATTCCTTTTAAAGAATTTGCGGAAAAAAGTCTTTGCGCATATAAGGATTTCGTTTATAAAATGAAGAATGATCTTGGTGTGCTTGTATATGCGGATCATGAACAGATATACAGCATATCGGAGGCATTAAGCAATTTATAATACCGAAGGTCGGACAACTGCCCGACCTTTTTTATTGACATTTTCTGCTACACGGTTTATAATAGAGACCTGTACAGATCTGAGACAAGGGAGGTATATATGCAATGGCATCAGTAAACGGACTTGCAGAGACTTTTGACAGTGAATCCGCGTTATATGACAAAATGCGTCCGGGGTATGCGGACGGGCTCTATCAGGCCATATTCGCCTATATTGACATAGGTGCGGACAGCCGTGTGGCTGAGGTGGGCAGCGGAAGCGGACAGGCTACAAAGCCGCTGCTGGACAGAGGCTGTAAGCTCACAGCCATAGAATGGGGCGGTAATCTTTCCGCGCTGCTGAAAGAGAAATACCGCGGGTATGACGGACTTGAAGTCATAACAGGCAGGTTTGAAGACGTAAAGACCGAAGAAAACGCCTATGATCTTGTGTTTTCGGCCACGGCCTTCCACTGGATCCCCGAGGAGACAGGCTATAGGAAGGTATATTCCATGCTCAGCCCCGGCGGAGCCTTTGCGCGTTTTGCAAATCACCCCTTCCCGTGCAGGGACAACAGTGCGCTTGCAGCGGATATAGAGAGGCTCTACGATGAATACTACTACCCTTACTATAAGAGGGAACGCGGCGCGTTTGCCGGGTATTCACAGGAGGAGGCCGAGGCCGTCGCGAAAATAGCAGGCAGATACGGCTTTGAGGATATACGCTGCCGCCTTTTCAGACGGGAGCGCAGCTTTACGGCAGATGAATACCTGCTGCTGCTGAGTACCTATTCCGACCACATTGCCATTGAAAAGACCGTCAGGGGCAAGTTCTTCGCTGGGATAAGAGAAGCCATAAACGCTCACGGCGGCATATTGACCATATCCGATACCATGGATCTTCAGCTTGCAAGAAAGCCCTGAAATACACAAGGAAAAGCTCCCGTCAGCATATACTGCTTTCGGGAGCTTTTCTGTATAGGTATTGTACTTATGGGGATAGCTTACTTTTTATAGCTGTATGACCAGTCATCGAATTTATGACCTGCTTTCTTCAGGTCTTCATATTTCATGAAGTTGTCGGTTTGCTGCATTGTGCCTGAATAGTCATTTATGAAGTAAACAATGTTTCCTACCTGCTGAAGTCCGCTTCTGAGCTCTATTGCTGTAACAGTGTTGTCGCTGAACTTTGCCAGTCTGTCGTTGATCTCGTTCGGTGCCGAGGTATTTCCGTCCTCGCCTGTATAGCAGTATACGCGGAGCTTTGAACGGTCGGTGTCATCGAGAACGAAGTAGTATGCATTTTCCTCATCGGTGAACTGCTTATCCTTTGAAGCCTCAAATAAGCTGAAAGAGGGCTCTCCGTAGAGATTAGCGCCCACACGCATGAGGTCGCTGTTTATATCAGCTGATGTCAGGCTGTCTGCATATGCCTCGGCAGCTTCTGCACGGTCAAGAGAAGGATCTGCTGCAATCAGGTAGTTTGTATTTCCGCAGGTTCCAGAAAGGTCGCTTGCGCGCCATGAACCGTTGATATTTACAACGTTGAAGGAGTGCTCGTCTCCGCCTACGCGGTAATTCTTTACGTCAAGCATATCGAGTAACAGCGAATATGTAGCTGCGATTCCGCCGCACTCGGTAAAGCCTGTGTTGAGGCCTGCGTGCTCGGAAGCATAGTTTGCACGGCTGAAGTCGATTGTATTGTATAATCCGTCGGGGTAGAGTGAGAAGCTTCTGCCTGTGGTATAGCTGGAGTAGGTTACCCTCTTTACTACTGCCTTTGCAGCTGCAAGCTCCTTGTCGGCCTCGGGAGAATTCTTTGTGATACCGTCCTTTGCAAGCTCGGCGATTATGTCGTCCAGCTTGTTCTGGGTCTCCTCGGCCATGAAGGGAGTGCGGTTGAAGGCATTGACGAACTTTATGACAGTGTCCTGTATTCTGCTGTCAAGACCGGAGAAGCTGACGCCGTTTACGGCGGAAAGGTTCTCAGCTCCTGCGAAGGCCTCAAAGCCGATATACTTCACGGAGAAGGGGATAACAACATTTTCGATATCATTTTTTGAATAATAGAATGACTCAAAGAACTTGTTGTTGATAGATGTTGTTCCGGGAATGAATGCGATCTCGGTGCCGTAGTCGTATATACGGTCGTCTGTGTTGAAGGCAACGATCTTAGGCGACTCTGTATCGCAGTCCTTATAGTAGTACACGCCCAGACGGTTGAAGCAGTGCTCGGGGTCCTTGCTGAAGGGAGTTCCCGAAAAACCGTCAACAGGCCAGAAATCATTGGTCATTACGAGGTTCTGGGGGAAATATACCTCTGAGAGCTGATCGCAGCCCGTGAAAGCGCCTTCCCGGATATTGAGATAAGTGCTTGCCATGATCTTGTGATCGGGGTTCATGGGCTGGCCTATGCAGTTGATCCAGTTTGCCTGACGGTAATCGCTGAGGTAGAGCGTATGGAGATTTGTGCATGATGAGAAAGCGTTGGAAGCAATGCCCATAACGGGAAGTATCACAGCGTAATCGTCATCATAGACAGAAGCGGGCACTACCAGCTCGTCGGTATTCTTGCCCTTGTAGGCTGTGATCTCGGCAGCTGAGTCGCCTTTATTTAATGTTACGTTATAGTCCTTGCTGATAGCTCTGAGGTAGATGCAGTAGTCCTCGGGGGAGAGGTGACCGTCCTTGGTGAGGTCCAGGTCATAGGGGGTGAGACCTGCTTTCTGCGCATCGTCGGAAAGAGTCACCGCATTGCAGGCGAGCTTTCTGTCGGGATAGCCCTGAGCTGCAAAGAGATCGTTTATCTCAGTCTCCATAACGAGAAAATCGTAGTAATCGTTCTTCTGATCCTTGCCGCAGCCGTTTCTGCGTCCGAAATCCAGAGCGGGGTTGTATTTGTCTATATTGAACTCAGTGTTCTTTACGGCATTCACGTTTATCTTTTTTAAGTCTGCCGCGCCTGCGCTGAGCTGTACGGGAGCAAGTACCGACAGAGCCGATAATGCTGATACAGCGGAGACCAGGACAGCGGTTGTTTTGTTGTTTATCTTCATTGTTTTTCCTCCGGTTCAGTGTTTTTCTTGTTATTTGTTTTACTGTATACAGTTTCGGGTGAGATGTCCGCGGATATAATATTCAAAAACCCGCAGAAACATAGTTATGGTTTTAACAATATGTAGTGTGTGAATATTTAGAATGTACAATCTGTAAACATTATACACCGTATCGAAATAAAATCAAGGGCTTTGAGGGTTTTTTTATTACAAATCTACTGATTGGATAATAATTGCCATTGAGGTCATAAATAATTATTAAAGTTTGCCAAGTAACAGTTTGTAAACAAATTATATTTAACTAAAAGCTCCCTGGCTTTCGGCGGAAAAGCTTTCCATGATAAAATAACTGCTTTTTGAGAGCAGTTATCACAAGATCCTGCACTTTATACTATCGTTGTATAAAATCACAGCGTAACATAAAACACAAAAAAACTTCTTTCAGGTCAAAAAAATCTCATAGACTAACGGTTGACTTGATGTATCCTTTGTGATATAATTACGTTAGCTTATGCTAAGAAGGAGCGTAACGGTATATTATGGATACTCTAAGGAATGTAAAGATAGGCGAGACTGTCAGGGTGGAGAGCGTCGGCGGAAGCGGAGCTCTCAGGCAGCATTTTCTCGATATGGGACTTATCCCCGGCGAGGAGGTCACCCTGGTCAAGTATGCGCCTATGGGCGATCCCATGGAGCTGAGGCTCCACGGCTATGAGCTGACTCTCAGGCTGGCTGACGCAGAGCAGATAACAGTCTGTCCCATCGCTGCTAAGAAAGCGGCGGAACAAAAAGTTCACAGACATCACAGATCCGATCATCCCGGCTTCGGCGAGGGCGGACGCTTCCACGCAAAGGACGACGGCGAGCCTCTGGAGAAGGGGACTGTCATACGCTTTGCACTGGTGGGAAATCAGAACTGCGGCAAGACTACCCTGTTCAACAGGCTTACAGGCTCAAAGCAGCACGTCGGCAACTTTCCGGGAGTTACCGTTGACCGCAAGGACGGCGCCATAAAGGGCTATCCCGATACTCTTATCACCGATCTGCCGGGTATATACTCCATGTCGCCGTACAGCAGCGAGGAGATCGTCTCCCGTAATTTCGTGCTGGAGGAAAAGCCCCACGCCATAATCAATATAGTCGATGTCACAAATATAGAGAGGAACCTGTATCTCACCATGCAGCTCCTTGAAATGGACATACCCATGGTAGTCGCCCTGAATATGATGGACGAGCTTACCTCAAACGGCGGAAGCATTGACATCAACCAGATGGAAAGACGTCTGGGAGTGCCTGTTGTGCCTATTTCCGCTGCCAAGAACAAGGGCATTGAGGAGCTTGTGGAGCACGCTGTGCATATAGCCTATTATCAGGAGAAGCCCCTCCGCTACGATTTCTGTGCCAAGAACGAAAAGGGCGGAGCTGTACACCGCTGCCTTCACGGAATATCCCACCTGATCGAGGATCACGCCGAGAAAACGGGTATGCCTCTGAGGTTCGTAACTGGAAAGGTCATAGAGAACGACAAGCTGGTCATAGACAAGCTTGAGCTTGACGGGAACGAGCTCGAAACAGTTGAGCACATCGTATCCCAGATGGAGAAGGAGCGCGGCCTCGACAGAAGCGCCGCCATAGCGGATATGCGTTTCAGCTTCATACACAGGCTCTGCGACGATACCGTAAAAAAACCTGCGGAGAGCCGCGAGCATATCCGCAGCCGCCGCATCGACAAATTCCTCACGGGAAAGTATACGGCCATACCCTCATTCATACTTATAATGGGGCTGGTATTCTTCCTGACCTTCAACGTTATCGGCGCATTTCTTCAGGGACTGTGTGAAACGGGAGTTGATAAGATAACGGAGATTACCGACAGAGCACTGACAAATGCCAGCGTCAATTCTGTGATACACGACCTTGTTATAGACGGTATATTCGCGGGAGTGGGAAGCGTTATCAGCTTCCTGCCCGTTATAGTCACCCTTTTCTTCTTCCTGTCGCTTCTTGAGGACAGCGGCTATATTGCCAGAGTCGCCTTCTTCATGGACAAGCTGCTGAGAAAGGTGGGCCTTTCGGGACGAAGCATAGTACCCCTTCTTATAGGCTTCGGCTGCTCGGTGCCTGCGGTAATGTCCACAAGGACCCTTCCCAGCGGCCGTGACCGAAAAATGACCATACTCCTTACGCCCTTCATGAGCTGTACCGCTAAGCTGCCCATATACGCATTCTTTGTGAACGCCTTCTTCCCCAAAAGGGGCGGACTCATAATGATAGGGCTCTATCTGCTGGGCATAGTCTCGGGAATTATCGCCGCCTACATATTCAAGGGAACGCTTTTCCGCGGCGAGGCGGTGCCATTTGTAATGGAACTCCCAAACTATCGTCTGCCTGCCATCGGCAACGTAGTGCAGCTGCTGTGGGAAAAGGCTAAGGACTTCTTACAGAGAGCCTTTTCCGTAATACTCATAGCTACTGTCGTTGTGTGGTTCCTCCAGAGCTTCGATTTCAAGCTGAATATGGTGGATAATGCCGAGGACAGCATACTTGCGGGAGTTGCAGGCTTCTTTGCTCCCGTAATGAAGCCCATAGGCCTTGGGGACTGGCGCATACTCACAGCCCTTATCAGCGGATTCATGGCAAAGGAGAGCGTGGTTTCCACACTGAAGATACTCTACGAGGGCGATGTTACCGCCTCAATGTCATCGCTTTCCGCAGCCTGCCTGCTGGTGTTCTCTCTGCTCTATACGCCTTGTGTAGCTACCATAGCTGCCGTAAAGCGCGAGCTGGGAAAGAAATGGGCGCTTGCGGAGGTGGTATGGCAGTGCGGAGTCGCATGGGCCGCAACACTTGTTATACGTGCCGTTCTTCTGCTTATCGGAGTGTGAGCCATGAATGTCATTGATATAATAGTCCTGCTGCTGATAGCGGGGGCGATGTGTCTTGCTGTCAGGTACGTTATCAGGAACCGCGGCAGCTGCGGCGGAGACTGCGGCAAATGCGCAGGCTGCAATAAAAAACAGCAGAACAGATAAAACAAGCCCGAAAGCGGCCATTGCGGCTGCCTTCGGGCTTTTCTTCGTATTACGGCTTATATCAGCCGTTATTATTATCGGCTATGAGCTTTTCAAGCTCAGCTCTGAGGTACTTGTAACGCTCCAGCTTTTCTTCCTTGGCGAAATGCACCTCGCGGAACTGCTGAGGATTGTTCTCGTAGCAGAGCTTTTCATCTCCGAACTGCTCACTGGTGAGATCGAACACTTTGTCTCCCGCCACGTTATAGCAGTGGTAGTTGCCGCCGCTGCGCAGTACACCGTATACCTCACCGCCGAATATGTCCTGCACCAGGAATGCGGTTATGGAGCACTGTCCCAGAGTCATATTGTCACTGCTCCATTTCTCGCGGAGCCTGGGTGCGCAGGTATACCGGCACCATATCTGCGAAAGGGCGTCATACAAAGCTCTCGGGTCGGATATGGAGCGGAATTCATCATTTACAGGCGGTACATCGGCTGTCTCCCAGCCGTAGAAATTGTAGCTCATAGTGATCTTCCTTTATTTATCTTGTCCCAGTATATCCTCGGCGCCGTCGATGACCTCCTGCTTTGCCTTTTTGCACAGCAGATCCCAGTTGGGGCGCCTGTCGGTGAGATTATGGGCGTCGCTGCCGAAAACATAGGGGTAGCCCTCCTTTATGAGGGACTTGACGAAGCGCTTCTCCCTGAAGCTGCCGAATGCCTCGTTGTTGAACTGCAATACAGCGTCTGTTCTGAGCACCTCCTCCATCTCAGACCTGCTGTAGAAGCTGAGATAGCGGTGGATATGTGCCAGTACGGGCTTCAGGCCGAAGCCGCAGGCGATCTCGTTTATCTCCTCGAGGAAACGGTTGGAGAAGGGAGCATAGGGGAGCTCCAGCAGGATATAATCCGTATTGGCGATACGCAGCTTTTCCACGTCTGCAAGACTGCTGAGTCCCTGTTCCACGGAGACCTCTGCACCCGTGAGTATATCCGAGCAGGAGGGATCGGCCTTTACCAGCTTTTCCAGAGCGGCTCTGCGCTTTTTCAGAAAGGCGGCCACGCTCTTTTCCCTGTGGGCGTAGAAATGAGGAGTTGCCACTATGCGGCTCACGCCCTGAGCTCTCATAGCTTTTATCATTTCCAGCGACATCTCCACGCTTCGGGAGCCGTCGTCAATGTTCGGGAGTATATGGCAGTGATACTCAGTCATTTTTCACTTCTTCGTTCTTCTTGTCGGCGGGCTGCTGGCCGTAGCCGTATTCCTTGTACTTGTAGCCGTACTTTGACTTGTAGTAGGGGCTGCGGCGCTTGTTGCTGACCTCGTTGAGGACGAAGCCCAGCATATTCGTATCCGCAAGCTCGATCTGCTTCATGCAGTTCGAGATCTCCTCGTTGGTGGTCAGACCGTATCTGAGTATGAGAAGGATACCGTTTATGCAGTCCTTCATTACCATAGCGTCGCTCACCACGTTTACGGGAGGTGTATCTATTATGATATAATCATAGTTTTCTGCGAACTGATCCAGCAGCTGTGAGAACTGCTCAGAGGCAAGAAGCTCTGAAGGATTGGGCGGAGTAGGCCCGGAGGGGAGAAGGTCAAGTCCCTTGACGACATTGGTCTTTACTGATTTTGCGGGAGTTGACTTCTTTATTATAAGAGTGGAAAGTCCCTCGGCGTTCTTGCACTTGAATGTCTTGTGCTGAACGGGCTTTCTCATATCAGCGTCTATGAGGAGCACCTTGCTTTCAGTCTGTGCAAGGGCGATAGCGATATTTGCTGCTGTTGTGGATTTTCCCTCCGATGGGTTGGGACTTGATATAGCCACGATCTTCTTCTCTGAGGTGCCGAGGGCAAAGAGAAGGTTGGTACGGATGGATCTGTAGCTTTCGGACACGTTGAAGGGCATCTTCGAGTCTGAGAGCAGCATCCTGCTGTCATGATCCGATTTCTTTCTGCTCTTTTTCTTGGTATCGCCGTACTGCTCTATGGTGCCTATTATGGGCTTGGAGAAGCGGCTTCCGATAGCGTCGGGCTCCTTTACTGTGTTGTCGAAGTAATCGATAACGAATATTATCATCACCGTCAGCATAAGAGCGGCCGCAATGCCGAGAGCGGTGTTCTTCTTAGTGTTGGGAGCAACAGGGCTGTTGTAGATCTTTGCGGTATCTATGGTATTGATGGAGCCTACGCCTACAGCCTCCTCCACATATGCGGGAGCTACGGAGGTAAGATCGTTGCATATTGCGGCGGCGACCTCGGGATCCTTTGCTGTGGCAACCACCTTTACCGCAGAGGTATCGGTGACGGAGCTGATGGAAAGGCAGTTCCTTATGGAAGCAGGGGATATTTTTCCGTCAGACAGTGAGAAACTCTCGGAAAGAGTGCTGTCATCGAACTGAGTGACGAGCTTATCGCCTACGGCGTTCATGACCGCGTCGTCCTTGAGCACCTCCATATATGTATTTACAAGCTGCTTTGAGTTGCTTATATTGTTAACGTTATTGTTGTTTTCGGATATGCCCGTATAGCTCTGGACGTACATGGAGATATGTGAGGAATACTCCAGAGGCAGCAGGAACTTTGACACGCCGAATGCGGCTGCGCCTCCGAGGATCATTGCGATTATGATGATCCATATGCGGCTCAGCAGAAGGTCTATCAGGTCCTTGATGGTGTAGGTGTTGTTCATCTTAGTGGTATCCTTTCGTTTAAAATCGAATCTTTTCCCCTTACAGTATACCTCTGCGTATGAAAGCTCATCTGTGTGTCCTTCCCACCGTTCGGACGGCACATGGAATAACTCCTGAGGCATACATATCCATTATAAATAAAATTATAACATATAGCCAATGCAAAGTCAATAACGTTAGTGAATATATGAAAATGTTTTTTGTCTGCTGTAATAGAAAAGGTGCAATATACATATGGTAGATTGCAGGTGGTTTATAAAGTAATAATATATCTCAATTCATCATGAGTTAATTTATCATGTGAGAAGTGACATTTTTCACAGCCGCTGATTGTTCATGATAAACAATTGCAAAGCTGATATTTCGTGGTTCAGGACAGCGGTTTTTCGTTGATTTTACGCCATGTATATGCTATAATGGTCATAGATAAAGAAATTTCAGCGTACAGCAGAGAGGGGTAATTCCATGTACATCCTGAAAAAGATCGCGGCTGCTGTCTGTGCAGCGGCATCAGCGTCATCTCTCATTATCGCAGTCCCTTCAGTACACGCGGAAAGCGGCGGCCTGCTGATAAATGAGGTGTGCACACAGAACAAGACATCTTATACCGACAGCTACGGAAAGGCATCGGACTGGATAGAGCTAATAAACATCGGTGGAAGCGATATGGATATGGGCGGTTACGGCATTTCCGACGATCCTGCTTCTCCTCCTGCATTTGTTTTCCCCGAAGGCACCGTGCTGGGCAGAGGGGAGAGGATAGTCCTTGCGGCTTCAAAGGATCCCTCCGCGGAAGGAGAGCTCCACACAGGCTTTGCCCTCAGCAAGAGCGGAGAAACACTGGCACTGTATTATCCCGACGGCAGCCTTGCGGATAGGGTGGATATACCTGCGCTGAAGGAGGACGAGACCTACGGCAGGATACCCGACGGCGGAAGTACCTTCGGCAAAATGAGACCTACTCCCGGTGCTGCAAATGCTCAGGCAGTTGCCGAGCCCGTATTCTCAATGCAGTCCGGCTTCTATGCCGCACAGCAGGGGCTTGAGCTGACTCTCAGTGCGGAGGATACAATATACTATACCCTGGACAGCTCAGACCCTACCACATCGGATACCGCACAGGTCTATACGGGAGCTATCCCCATGTACGACAGAAGCTCGGACCCCAATGTATACAGCCGCTATCAGCACGACAATACAGCGCAGTCCATTATCCTGTCCACCAATTACAGGGCCAGTTCCTCACTGTTCGACAAGGTCACGGTGGTACGCGCGGCGGCAAGATCCGCAGACGGCACCTTCAGTTCGGTGACCACAAACACCTACTTTGTCATGCCCGAGGACAAGCTGGCTTATTATTCCGATATCCCCGTGGTGTCAATGGTGACGGATCCCGATAACCTCTTTGATCCCGACAAGGGCATATATGTCTGCGGCAACCAGTTCCTTGAATGGAGGAAAAACGACCCCCGCGCATTCAGGAGCGAGTGGGATACCACCAATGTGGCCAACTTCTTCTCAAAGGGCAGGGCGTGGGAGAGACCTGCGAATATAACCCTTTTCGAGAACGGCAGCCTTGGCTTTTCACAGGATATGGGCATAAGGATAAAGGGCGCTTCCACACGCAACAGCCAGTCCAAGAGCTTCAATGTGTACGCAAGGAGCGAGTACGGCGATTCAAAGCTGAACTATACTCTGCTTGAAGATAATTACTCCGCAGATGACGGAAAGCTCATAAAGAAGTATGATTCCTTCAGTCTCCGTGCAGTTGGCTGGGTGGACCGTATGCGGGAGCTGGCAGTTAACGATCCGCTGAAAAAGCTGGACGATCTTGCCTCCTATGACAGCAAAAGATGTATGCTTTTCATAGACGGCGAGCTGTGGGGAATGTACGAGATAATGGAGAAGTGCTCCGATTACTATATACAGTCGAATTACGGCGTTCCTGCCGGGAACGTCTCCATCATCAAGAACGGCGAGCTGGAGGAGGGACCCGAATCCGAATACGACGCTCTGCTGGAGCTGGATGAATACTGCATGAGCCACGACCTCAGCAATGCGGAGGCCTATGAGTATGCAGCCTCACGGATAGACGTTGACAGCATGATAATGCACTACTGCGCAGGTCTTTACCTTGGCACATGGGACTGGCCGAACTATAATTACCTTATGTGGAAGAACAACGGCGAGCCCATAGAGGGCAATGCCTACAGCGACGGCAAATGGCGCTTCGGCACCTTCGACCTTGACTATTCCGCAGGCATAACCTATGATAGCTTCGGCGGTGTGCAGGGCTATGCACATGATTCCTTCCGCAAAATGGACGAAGCCACAGCTGATATGCCCTCATCCATATTCAAGGCAATGCTGGCAAACGAGGGCTTCAGGAACAAGTTTGCGGCTATGTTCTCGGCCTTTGCCACAAATGTTTATGAGCCGCAGAAGATGGTTGACCTCATAAGCGAACAGGAGCAGAGATATATGCCGTATATGGTCATGATGGCCTGGCGCTGGAACAGCGGTACTCCAAGAAAGGACTACAGCGGCTTTGCTTCCGATGAGGCGGCGTATTACTCCAAGGAACTGGGCGTGATGAAGGACTTCTTCAGGAACCGTCCGCAGTACGCCATGAAGTTCATGAGAGAGTATCTCGGCATAAGCAGCGATATGCTGTACTGTACCGTTATCGCCTCGGAGGGCGGCTCGGTCAGCTGCAACGGCAGCAGCGTCAGCTTTGTTGACGGTATGTGGTCGGGAGGCTTCGGCAGAGGAGACAAGGTCACACTCACGGCGGTTCCCCATAATGGTTATGAATTCGCAGGCTGGACGGGAGCGGTGAACTCGTCGGAGGAGACGGTCACCGTCACCATGCAGGATACCGCAGAGCTCAGGTGCAGCTTCGTGCGCAAGGCTCCTGTTGCAGGCGACGTCAACCTTGACGGAGCCGTAGGCGTTGCGGATCTTGTAATGCTCCAGAGGTATATTATCGGAGCCGCAGGTCTTGCGGAGGCGGACAGGGCTCAGAGCTATGATAATTCAGATATGAACGGCGACGAGGAAGTTGATTCCCTTGATGTATCGTCGCTGAGAAGAAAGGTGATCGGCCTTTCAGGGGATAAATAGTAAAAAACGGACTGTGAAGGGTAGCTCCCCCAACAGTCCGTTTTTGATATTTCATTAAGTTATTTACACTTATGTCCCGAAGCCGCCTCGAAATTATACTTTACGATGCCGAGGTCTATTTTTGTCATCATACCGCCCTTGGTGGTGATAACGGGCTCGTCTCCGTCAAGCGTCACGAAGAACTTCTGCTGATTCAGCGCAGTGGGAGCCATCATTGCAGCGATAAGGCCGTTCCTGAACCACTGGGGCATATCCGAGCCCTTGATATCGCAGAGCTTCTCCACGGGCTTTGACCTGTGCTTGTTGCCCTCGTTGGCGCCGTAGCCTATGGCGATAACGCATATCAGCTTTTCATCGGGACCTATCTCGGCCTTCTGCTTGCGCTTGCCGTAGGTACCTCCTACCCAGCAGGTATTCAGTCCCATCTGCTGTGCGGCCAGGACTATTTTTTCACCGTAGTAGCCGCCCAGCTCCTCCATGTTTTCCAGCGATTTCTTTCCCACAACAGCAATATAATTCTTCACGTTGGTGAACTTGCCGTAATGAGCAAGAAATGAATTGAAGCACATCGGCTCGTCATAGATCATCTGGAAATTCAGACCGCTTTCCTTGCGGCAGGATTCCACCAGTTCATTGAGCTGATCCCTGTGCTCCTGAGAAATGGGCTTTGGGAGGTACTGCCTTACACTGTGCCTTGTACTTATTGCTTCCTTGATGTTCATAAAACGCCTCTCTTCTGCAAAACTGCATTTTTTATCATTTTACCACATTTTCACTGATAATGCAATATAAATGTGATATATTTCTGTTGTTTTTTGCTTCGGAGGCGCGGCTGTATCATGCCCTGTGCAGCACTATCTCATAGAGCGTGTTCATTCTGCCGCTCTCATCGTCTATGAGGGCTATCGTACCGTTATGAGCCTCCACTATCTTGCGGCTTATGGCCAGTCCCAGACCGGAGCTCTTGGCGCCTGTACGGGACTTGTTGCCCACCACGAAGGGATCGAATATAGTCTCCCTAAGCTCTTTGGGTATGCCCTTTCCGTTGTCGCCTATCCTTATGATGATGCCGCCTTCCGTATTTCTTATCTCGGTGTATATGGTGGTGCCTGCGGAGTTATGTCTGAAGGAATTGATGATAAGGTTCTCAAAAACGCGGTTGAGCTGCTTGTGATCGAAGGAGAATGGCATTTTCTCCTCGGGGATATCGGCTTCAAGGAAGAAGCCTGCCAGATCCAGATCCTGATACTTCATGGCAAGATAGCTCCTGAAGTATTCGCATATATCGCCCTCCTCCATATTGAAGTCGAAGTCGGGGTGCTCCAGCTTGCTGTACTCGTGGAGAGTGCTGACCAGCTCTGCAACGGTCTCGGATTTGCGGCATATGCTGTCAAGGTATTTCTGCTTTGTCTCCTCGTCCACCATATTGTCGCTGATAGCCTTTGCATAGCCCTGCATAACGGTTATGGGAGTTCTGATATCGTGGGAGATATCGGCTATCATGCGGCGCTGCTCGGATTCCAGCTGTGTACGTTCATTTTCGCTCTCCTTCAGTCTGGTGACCAGTCTGTTATAGCTGGTGCAGATGTTGTTGAATTCCTTGATATCGGAATTGATCTCGGATATTTCGTTGTTTGCAGCAGCACTTCGGGAAAAATTCTCAAGAGCCGTATCCAGCTTTTTAAGTTCTTTGGATATACGCTTAATGATCTTTACTCCAAATATGAATATTATCACTATGACTACGATATAAAGGGATATAGTTGCCCACGAACTGAATTTCGCAATATAGTAATTTATTTCCTTTTCCATTTCTTTATGGTCGGGATCATATTCGTTTAGTCCTTCGAGATATGTCTTTGCATAATCAGATGCCTCGGAAACAGAGCTTTCGGGGTAGTATTTCAGGTATATTTCTTTAAGCTTTCTGCCTGCAAGCACTTCAATGGAAATATTCAGCATATCTATAAAAAACAGTATAACTGCAAGCATTAGTCCCAGATTTCCCAGAACATAAACCTTCAGACTGCTTTTCGGCTTTTTATTTTTTCGGAGCTTCAATTTTATATCCCAGTCCTCTCACAGTTTTTATGTAGGTAGGAGATTTGCTGTTGTCGCCCAGCTTTTCGCGGAGCTTTGAGATGTGCACCATCATGGTGTTGTCGTCGGTCTCGTAGAAATCGCCGTTTATACGCTCGTATATCTGGGATTTCGTGAACACCATGCCCGGCTTTTCCATGAAGAGCGACAGTATCTTGAATTCGGTGGGGGTGAGGAATATCTCCTCGTCGTTCTTGTACAGCAGGAACTTCTTCTGATCCAGTTTCAGCTCGCCCACGCAGAGCATATCGCCGCTTCTGCCGACGGGAGAGTTTGCGTCCAGCTTGTATTTCCTGCGTAGATTTGACTGTATGCGTGCAATGACCTCCAGAGGATTGAAGGGCTTGGTTATATAGTCGTCCGCACCGATATCGAGGCCAAGGATCTTGTCGCTGTCCGCATTCATGGCAGAGACAATGATAATGGGGATATTGCTGGTCTCCCTGATCTTTTTTGTAAGCTCGTAGCCGTTCATCTCGGGCATCATTATATCTATCAGCGCCAGATCAGGCGACTCAGCCATGAGAGTTTCGTAAGCCTCGGCGCCGTCGTAGGCGCTTATTACCTCAAAGCCCGAATTGACAAGGTAGAGCCTGAGGACCTCCTGGATATCGGCGTCGTCCTCGGCAATGAGTATCCTGTAAGCCATATAGCTTTCCTCACTTCCGTAAAAATGTCAGAATGAGGCCACTTTGAAAGTGACCTCTATAATTATATCATGTAAGCAGTGGTTTTGCAATAAGACATCATTCGTATCTCAGGGCGTCGATGGGATTCATCTTTGCAGCCTTGCTTGCAGGGTAGAAGCCGAAGAACACGCCGAATATCATTGAGAAGCTTACGCTTATTGCAATGGTGCCGAGGGTAGCCACGCCCTGTATCCCCATGAGGCTGCTCATGAACTTGCCGAGAAGCAGTCCCAGACCTACTCCCACAGCGCTTCCTATCATGCAGATTATTATAGCCTCGATGAGGAACTGTGTGCGGATATTGCCGTTGGTAGCGCCCAGAGCCTTTCTTGTGCCTATCTCGCGGGTACGCTCGGTTATGGATACCACCATGATGTTCATAACGCCTATACCGCCGACTATGAGGGAGATGGCCGCGATAGCCATGAGCACCAGCTTCATGAGGCTGATTATCTGTCCCACAGATTTCAGTGCGTCCTCCAGCACCAGAACATCTGCCTTATATGCGTCGTTGTCCTTGTAGAAGCTGTTGTTGATGCTTTTCTTCAGGTCCTCTGCAAGCCCGTTGAGATCGGTGTCCTGCTTTGCCACAGCCGAGAAAGAGTAGAAACAGTCGTCAGTGACAGCTACTGTGGCGGCGTTTGCATAGGGGACAAATGCAGGCTCTCCCGAGGAGCCGAAAAGCATATCCTGCATCATGGATTCCTTTTCCTTGTGGTAAACACCTACAACGGTATAGCAGTTGAGCTCGTTGTTCTTCTTGCACTCGAGAGATCTTCCCAGTGCGTTCTCAACGCTGCCGTACAATGACTTTGCCTTCTTTTCTGGGATGATCACAACAGCTTTGCCCTTGTTGTATTCGTCGCTGCTGATGCCCCTGCCTGCGATGACCTTTATCTCACCTTTAAGCGAAAGAGCGGTAGGATTAACGCCGCATACGTTTATGCTTTCGCTGCCCACCTTCATCTGTCCGAGATCGCGGTCCAGAGAAATGCCTTCGAGCCTGTCGGAAAAGCTTTCCTGAAGCTTGTCGAAGGTCTTTGACGAGAAGTAGTCCGACCGTCTCATTTCCCTTACGCTTTCATCGTATTTCGCGTCATCGTATATATCTTCCTGGGCGTTCTGGATAATGAAGAAGTAGACCCTTCTGGATTCGGGGCTGCTCATGACGTCCACGGTATAGCGCTTCATGCCGTCGCCCAGTATCATTATGGAGATAACGGCGGCTATACCTATGACTATGCCGAGCATAGTCAGCAGCGAGCGCATTTTATTGGCCTTCAGCTCACTGAGCGCAAGGAGTATGTTGTCCTTCAGCATAAGCGCCGCCCCTCCTTTCAGATATTATCCTTCCGTCCATGAGAGTGAGTATCCTCCCGGTCTCCTCGGCCAGCTCGTTTGAGTGTGTAATGAGGATTATGGTTATGCCTCTTTCGCGGTGGAGCTTGTGGAACAGATCCATTATCATGCGTCCCGTAGAGGAGTCAAGAGCTCCTGTGGGCTCGTCCGCAAGTATTATGGAGGGCTCGTTGGCAAGAGCCCTTGCTATGGCGACGCGCTGTTTCTGGCCGCCCGAAAGCTCGTCGGGGGTATGCTTTATCCTGTCGCCCATGCCCACCATTTCGAGGAGCTCTTCGGCGCGTTTTCTGCGCTTGTGGCTGCTTATGCCCGCGTACATCATAGGAAGCTCCACATTCTTCAGAGCCGTGTTCCTGGGGATAAGGTTGTAGGTCTGGAACACGAAGCCTATCTGCTTGTTGCGTATATGGGAGAGCTCTCCGTCCTTTGCCGAGCATATATCTATGCCGTTGAGGTTGTATTCCCCCAAGGTAGGCCTGTCCAGAGCGCCGATGATATTCATGAGAGTGGATTTGCCCGAGCCCGAGGCTCCCACTATGGAGACGAATTCGCCCCTGTTCACGGTAAGGTCTATGCCGTGGAGTATCTCCAGCTCGTTGGGAGTGCCCACATAGAATCGCTTGTATATCTTTCTGAGGTCAATGACCTTGCTGCTGTTCATAGTACACCTCCGCATCATCAATAGAATACGCTTGAACCGCTGTTGTCTTCTTCGGGTACTATGACCTTCATATCCTCGGATATCTCGGGGCTGATAATCTCTGTATAGTAATCGTTGCAGATGCCTCGCTCAACGGCGATCTTCTTCTCTTCCTTGCCGTCACCCGAAACGGTGATGTAGCTGATGCCGTCAGCGTCGGTGAATATGCAGTTATCGGGAACTGCAAGAGCGCCGTCCTTTTCTCCTGTGATAATGCTGAGCCTTGCGGTCATGCCTATGCGCAGGCCCTCGGGCTGGCTGCTGAAATCCGCTTCAAGTGCGTATTCGGTGCTGCCTGAGAGAGTGCCGTCTGCGGAATATGTAGGTGCGTTGGGTGTGGGGGCCACAAAGCTGAGGGACCCCTTCATGGCGTCGCGGCTGACAGCGTTTATGGTTATCTCTACGGGCTGATCCTTTTTCAGCTTGCCGATATCGTACTGATCTGCCGCAGCCGATATCATGAAGCTGCTGTCGTCCTGGATAACTGCAATGGCGTCGCCCATATAGACATCGCCCTCTTTGACATTAACGGCAGTGATGACGCCGTCGCAGTCGGCCTTTACTGTACAGCTCTCTATGCTGCGCTTCAGCTGATCTATCTGGCGCTGGGATTCGCTGAGACTATCCTCTGCGGAGAGGCCTGCCGTCTTCAGGGAGTCGGCCTTGGCTGCAACGTCTCCTGCATAGGCCTCGTCTGTATCTGTCTTGGAGTACGAAGCGCTGGTGATCTCTGATTTTGCCTGATCCACATATTTGCCTGCCGATGAGAGCTCCGCCCTGGTCTCCTTTTCGTCGAGCACAGCCGATGAGAGCTCCGTGGAATACTTTGCCGCTGCGTCTGCAAGGGACTTTGCTGCTGCCTTGGCGTCGGTGAGAGCGTCGTCTGCCTCTGCCGAAAGGGCTGCTGCCGCGTCGCATCTCTCCTTTGCGGCGGCTATGTCCTCGGGAGCAGCGCTGCTGTCCGCCGAGATCAGGTCGTATTCTGCCTTCAGCGACTTGTACTCAGCCTTTGCATTATCGGCAGCCGTCTTCAGCTCATTGGCTTCGGCGGCGGCAGCTTCCGCTTCCTCCATAGCCTGCTGGAGCAGGTCTGACATCTCTATCCTGTTGTTTACCGCTTCATCGTAGCTTCCTGCGGCCTCATTCCTTTCGCTGACAGCCTTGTCGTAGTTCTCCTTCGCAGCCGAGAGTATCTGATTGCTTCTCTCGGTTTTCTCGGCCTTTTCCGCAACAGCGCTGTCATACATACGTTTTGCGGAGCTGAGCTCGATATCGTTTCTGGCCTTTATGTTCTGAAGCTGTTTCTCCGCAGCCTCCAGCTGTCCCTGCAGGTCGGAATCGTCAAGTACGGCTACGATATCGCCCTTTTTGACTCTGTCGCCAACCTTCACGTTTAACTTCTTCACCTTGGTATTGACCGCGCTGCTTTTCAGCTCTGAGCTTTCGCTGCTCTTTACGGTGCCGGAAACGGTAACGGACTGCTTAATGTCCATTCTCTCTATGGCTGCGGTATGCGGTGCAGCAGCCGTTTCGGTAGTTGAGCCGAAGGCGTTGTATACTGCGAGTCCGCCAACTGATAATGCGGCAATGCCGGCAAGGCATATTACAGCAGCTTTCTTTTTATTTTTTCCCATTCAATATCCCTCCGTTTGTATTTGATGATATGATTATACGACATAATCCTGTATTCCGGCTTCATGAAAGCTTAAGATTTCTTAATGATAATATTAATTATCGTTAACAGGTGACAGGGAACTCCTGCGGCGGCGGGGAGCGCCACTGTGCAAAGTATACAATGCAGAGGGCTTGATTTCGGCGTTTTTCCGAGTTGAAACCTGCCCCGTATCGTGGTAAAATTTAAGTATAGTATTACGTCACACTAATCATAAGGAGGTAGATCGGTCATGTCGATGACGGGACTCATAATAATTGCTGCGGCGGTAGTTCTGCTGATACTGCTGGTTATAATCCTTGCAGTACACAAGAAAAAGGCAGTGGACAACGATGCGTACTACAGCGAGCAGATCAGGAGAGGCCAGGAGCGCACCGCTCAGAGAGAAGAGGCCGAGCGTCAGCGCCGCATGATGCAGCGTGAACGCGCAGGCAGGAACTGACTATAATATGTAAAGCAGGCCGCCTTCCATTTGGAAGGCGGCTTTATTGTATTTACTCTGAAAAAATTGCGGACGGTGACGAAAAAAATGTATTGTATGTCATTATTTTGCGAAAAACAGTATCAAATTTCTTGTAAGAACTGGAAAAATGTGATATACTTAGCTTATAAGTAACATTTTCGGTTACGGGAGGATATTAAAATGAAAATAGGTTTTATCGGTGCGGGGAAAGTGGGATTTTCCCTGGGCAGGTACTTCGCAGGGAACGGCCTTGAGGTCGCGGGGTATTACTGCCGCAACGTGCAGTCCTCTGCGGAGGCAGCAAAATTCACTGGTACGCAGCTGTTCACGGAAGTTTCCGAGCTTGTGAAAGCCTGCGATACCATATTCATCGTGGTGCCTGACAGCGCCATTACGGAGGTTTATCACCGGATAAGGGGAACGGGCATAGGCGGAAAGCTGATATGCCACTGCAGCGGAGCTCTTTCGGCTGCCGAGGCCTTTCCCGACGCAAGAAAATACGGAGCGAGGATATGCTCGGTACACCCGCTGTTTCCCATAAGCAGCAAATATGATTCCTTCAAGGAGCTCCACAAGGCCTTCTTCTGTATAGAGGGCGATGAAGCTGCGGCGGCGGAATGGCAGAAGCTTCTGGAGGATATGGGCAACCGCACAAGGCTTATAGCAGGCAGCCAGAAGAAGGAATACCATGCAGCCTGCGCCATTTCAAGCGAGATGGCCTGCGGACTTGCGGCTATGGGCCTTTCGCTCATGGAAAAATGCGGCTTTACCGACAAGGAGGCTCTTGACGCTCTTGAACCGATTATCATGAGCAACGTAAGGAGCATTCTTGCCGTGGGACCAGCGGAGGCTCTTAAAGGGCCCGTGGAGCGCAACGATATCATAACCGTCCGCAGACACGCGGAGTCTATCGAGCAGGGCACTGACAGGGATATGTACAAGGCGATCTCGCGCAGACTGGTGGAGATAGCGCAGTATAAGCACCCCTACAGTGATTATACGGAAATGAAAAAGATACTGAAATGATGAAAAAAACCTGAGCAATCCATTGCTCAGGTTTTTTGTTGCCATGGCAAAAAAAGAGCGCCGCAAGAACGGGCTTCTGCGGCGCCTTTAAAGTTGCTGTAATACTGCACCGTTACGGGAGTGCAGTGTTAAAGGGGTAAAAGGGGATTGGATGGAAATGAAACTGCTCTATGGGGAATCCCTTTTGGGGAAAGAGCAATTATATTATGAATAAGCGATCAGTCGCTTACTTCAGTCTCAGCTGCTGTCTCAGATGCAGCTTCAGCTTCAGCCTGTGCAGCCTTGAGAGCTTCTCTCTCCTTGGGGCCAAGGTGCTCGTGAGCAGGACCCTTGGGTGCCTCGGGAGCTACAGGAGGAGCAGGAGGCTCAGGTCTCTCACCGTCAGCAGGAGCTACAGGAGGAGCAGGGGGCTCGGGCTTCTCGCCGTCCTCGGGAGCTACAGGAGGTGCCGGAGGCTCAGGCTTCTCGCCGTCTTCGATAGCTACAGGAGGAGCAGGAGGCTCGGGCTTCTCGCCGTCTTCGATAGCTACAGGCGGAACGGGCGGCTCAGGCTTCTCGCCTTCAGCCTTAGCGAAGTGGAAGTGTACATTAACGTCCTTAACGTTATCGATCTGCTCCTTGAGCTCGTCTGTTACGAAGTCAAGGTCGTTGATGTCGATAAGACCGCGGAAGTTATTGAAGAGATCTGTTACATTGATTACATTGGGGTTAACGGGCTTAGCGGGCTTCTCAGCCTCTTCGCCGTCCTCAGCTACGGGAGCCTCGGGCTTCTCGTTTGTATCGAAGTGAACGTCAACCTTCTTGATGTTGTCCCAGTTCTCGATGATATCGTCTGTGAGGATATCGATCTTGTTAGCGTCGATGAAGTCACGGATCTGATCGAGGAGATCTGTTACATCGATAACGATGGGCTTAGCGGGCTTTTCAGCCTCTTCGCCTTCAACAGGAGCGGGGGGCTCAGGGAGCTCGCCGTCCTCGGGAGCTACGGGCGGTGCAGGGGGCTCGGGCTTCTCGCCGTCTTCTTCAGCGGGAGCAGGTGCCTCAGCATCTACAGCTTCAGCGTCGTCGGTAACTTCCTCAACAGCTTCTGCTGTTTCCTCAGCTGCAACTGTTACAGCTGTCTCTTCTGTTTTCTCGTTTGCAGCAAATGTGTTAAGTCCTGCTACAGATGAGAGAACAGACATAGCAGCGATTGCAGCGAGAATTTGCTTTTTGCTTTTCATGATTGATTACTCCTTTACTTATTTATTACACTCCTCTTCGGGAGTTTAACACTTGTTTTGTGTTACATTAACAGTTTACGGAGTTCCAATACAAAAAAAGGGGTATCACAAAAATATTTTTGAAAAATATTTCAGAGGGTATAAAAAAATACAGGACGCTTACGTGCGTCCTGTACTTTCTCTATATTTATTCATGTTTTCTCGGGGGAAGGGGAGAGGGAGGTGGAACCGGAGCAGGCTCCGTTTCATCTTTCCCTGTTATATTTTCAGCAGGTTCCTCTGCAAGAACAGCTATATGTGCTTCGTCCGCAATGAGAGCTGCGTCTGGGAAGTGCTCTCCCACAGGCAGCAGTGCTTTCGGATCGTGCTTCGGCGGAACTGCCGCAGGGTGATCCTCGGGCTTTGGAGGCTCAACTCCGTCGTCGGGCTTGGGAGGCTCCGCATTGTTATTGCCGGGCTTTATCTCCTCCTTGGGAGGCTCCGGTGTTACTGCCGGTTCAGGCGGAGCGGGCGGATCGTTTACTTCCGCCGGCTTTACCTCGCCATTCGGAGGAGCAGGAGGATCGGCAGCTGCGGGAGGAGCCGGAGGCTCCGGCACCTTCTCGCCGTTTGCGGGAGGCTTGGGAGCGTCGGGCTTTGTATCGTTCTTTGCAGGATCCGGTTTTTCAGCTCCGGGCTTTGCGGGAGCAGCAGACTTTTCGCCGTTCTTTGGAGGTTCGGGGGCGGATCTGTCAAGTCCGCGTACATTTACATTGATATCAGCGATACCGTGCTCCACATCGGATTTATAGGTATTGAAGTCTCCGGAATTATCCGACTCTATATAGAAGTTTACCGTGTCGCCGTCTGATATGACGCCCTTTTCCTTTTCAAGCTCCAGTATCTCGTTTGCAACGGTGAGCATATCCTTGCCCTTGCCGTTGTAGTCCTTCAGTATCTCCCTGCCGAGACTGTCCTCACATCTTATATGGAGGACCTTGCCCTTTTTATTGAGATCCAGTCTGATATTAGCGTCCGATGAGATAACGATTGTTGAATGAGGCTTGAGGTTCCTTGAATAGTATATCGAACCGGCTGATACCATGAGTACAAGACAGGCTGCGACTGCGATCGCGCGGCCCACATGAAAAGTTATTTTACCTGCTCTGCCTGACTCCTCTTCCATGAGTACGGGATCGGTTACTGTCTGACCCACCTCATAGCGCAGATCGGCAGCCTTGACAAAGCGGGATTCCTCGTCCATAAGGACTGCGAAACCCTTATTACATTCCATAACTATATATTTCATGTTTTCTCACCACCTTTAAGTACCTGCATGATGTGTCCGCGCATTATCTCGTAGCCGTTGGTGCATATGAGCAGCACCGCCACCAGGTAGCGTCTGTGCCTTTCGAGAGTTTTTCTCTCCACATCTGCTCCCTCGGCAAGTCTGGCCAGCGGGACACGTTTGGTCCTGAGGAATTCCTCAAGGATATCGGGATTGTTTCTTGCATAGCGTACAGCCTTCTGACAGCTTTCGAGAGTACGCTTCTGACGGGGGGAATTGTCTGCGACGTCGCTCATGGAAACGCCGAAGTCCTGCATCTGCGCAGTCAGCTCGGCGATCTCCTGCTTTGTGGCCTCGCGGAGCTCGTTTTCTTCATATACGTCGTGTTCGTCACGGATAGTATCTTTCAGGTCTGTTTTTTCGTCATCTGAAACGTCGAGAGATATCTGTCCTTTGTTTTTCTTTTCTTTTCGGTAGTTATCTATCAGGCGGTTCCTTATCTGCAGTGCCGCAAATTTCAGGAATGATCCGCGAAGCTTGGAATAGTTCTGTATAGCTTCGTAAAAGGCGAACATGGCGATGCTGAGCTCGTCGTCGCTCTTGTCGGGAGGACGGTTGATAAATCTGGCTGTTTCCGACTTTATGAACGGCATATAAGCAGAGATGAGCTCATCTGCCGCGTGGCTGTCTGTTTTTGCCTTATAGACCTGGGATATGATTTGATGCGCATCAGAATTCATATATGCCACCCCCATTGTACTTATAGATTACGGATACTATTAATAATAAACGGGGTATCCCGTTGTTTTTTTGCAAAAATCGCCCGACCATTTCTGCGGACGGGCGATGAATTTGCTTATGTGTTATTTTGCTGAGTTCTCCTCGTCCTGATGACGTATCTGAGCACGCTTTATCTTGCCGCCCAGAGTCTTGGGGAGCTCGTCTACGTACTCGATGACACGGGGATACTTATAGGGCGCAGTCTCATGCTTTACATGATCCTGAAGCTCCTTTGTGAGCTCGGGTGAGGGAGTGTAGCCCTCGGCCAGAACGACTGTGGCCTTTACTACCTGACCTCTTATGGGATCGGGAGCGCCTGTTATAGCGGATTCAACAACAGCAGGGTGTGTGAGGAGAGCGCTCTCTACCTCGAAGGGGCCTATACGGTAGCCTGAGCACTTGATCACATCATCGTTTCTTCCCACGAACCAGTAATAGCCCTTGGAATCGCGCCATGCAACGTCGCCTGTGTCGTAGTTCTCGCCGCCGAGAACGGCCTCGGTGAGCTCGGGGTTCTTGTAGTAGCCGCAGAAGAGTCCCGTGGGACGCTCCTTGTCTATGCCGCATACCATGATGCTGCCCTCTTCACCGTCCTCGCACTCTGTACCGTCTGCACGGAGCAGGTGGATATTGTAAAGGGGAGAAGGCTTGCCTGTTGAGCCGGGCTTGGGGTCTATCCAGGGGAAGTTTGCGATAAGTACGGTGCCCTCTGTCTGGCCGAAGCCCTCGCGCATCTTCTTGCCTGTGAGCTCGTAGATACGGTTGAATACCTCGGGGTTGAGGGGCTCGCCTGCGTTGCAGAAGTTCTGGATTGAGGAGAGGTCGTACTTTGTCATGTCCTCCTGGAGCATGAAGCGGTACATGGTGGGAGGTGCGCAGAAGGTGGTCAGCTTGTAGTGACTTATTACCTCCAGGATATCTTTTGCGTTGAACCTGCCCGTGAAGTCGTATGCGAACTGTATAGCGCCGCATATCCACTGTCCGTAGATCTTGCCCCAGCCGAACTTGGCCCAGCCTGAGTCGGATATGGACATATGGAGCTTGTTCTCCTGTACCTGGTGCCAGTATTTGGCGGTAACGATATGCCCCAGGGGATGTGCGTAGTTATGACATACCATCTTGGGCATACCTGTAGAGCCCGATGTGAAGTATATCAGCATTGTGTCCGTGGCCTTTGTGGCCTCCTCGCCTGTGGGACGCTCAAAGGTATCGGGATACTTTGCGATCTCGTCCTCGAAGAAGTCCCAGCCTTCGCGGGGCTCGGCAACGGCTATCTTCTTGCGGAGAGTCTCTATCTGGGGAGCCGCTCCGTCGATCTGGCCGCGGATATATTCATCGTCGCAGGCAATGATGGCGGAAATACCTGCCATATTGCCGCGGTAAGCGATATCGTGTGTGGTAAAGAGCAGATTGCCCGGGATAAGGATAACTCCCATTTTATGGAGAGCTGTTGCTATTACCCAGTATTCCCAGCGGCGGCGGAGTATAAGGAGAACAACGTCACCCTTTTTGAGGCCGAGACTGCGGAAATAGTTGCAGGTCTGATTTGAGAGCTTTGATATATCGGTAAATGTGAAGATGCGCTCCTGCTTGTCGTGGCTGAGCCATACAAGAGCCTTCTTTTCGGGCTCCTGCTTAGCCCATTCGTCAACTATATCCCAGCCGAAGTTGAAGTTCTCGGGAACATTTACCCTGTAATTTTCCTTGAAATCCTCGTATGAATCGAATTCTATACGAGGGAGATAACGGTCTAAAAGCATTTCTGAAATAACTCCTTTGTATACGCTTGTTCAAGCGGTCTTATTCAGCGATCATGGTGAGGAATCTTGCCTTGCTGTCGCCGACGCAGCGCTGTCCGTGGAGATATGTGGGGTTGAAGTATATGGAATCGCCCTCGTTGAGTATGATCTCCTGATCTTCAAATACCACAGCGATACTGCCCTTCAGGACAAGGTTGAACTCCTGGCCTGAATGTGAGACAAGCTTTGCGGGCTCGTCTGAGGGTTCGAGAGTTACGAGAAGGGGCTGCATCACCTTGTCTGCATAACGGAAAGCAAGATCCTTGAAACGGTATCCGGGAAAGCGGCTTATGCTTCTGCCCTTACCGCGGCGGACGACCTGGAATGTGTCGATACGGCTGGGTTCGCCTGTGACGAGCTCATTGAAATCGACTCCGAATTTGTTTGCGATCTCATAGATGACGCTGATAGGAAAATCACCGTTCTGTTCATAGCCTGCGTACTGCTCCACTGATAGTCCCAGCTCCTCTGATAGCTGCTCCTGTGTGTAGCCGCATACTTCGCGCAGTTCGCGGATACGAGCTGCGATCTCATTAATGGTTTCCATAGCGTAACCTCCTCTGTAGAATATATTGATACATTTAAACTGTATAACTTTAATGATAGCACATTTAAGAGCGGCTTGTCAAGCCGTACCGTTATTTATGGTAAAGAAAAACACTTCCGTATATGTTTTCGGAAGTGTTTTGTGCTTTTTGCTGATGTGTAACGGGAGCGTTCCGTTATCTGCTGACCTTCTTCGCTGCGAAGGAGGTGAGACAGAACAGGAAGAACACGCATATATCCGCGGATACTATGGTAGCGCCCACGGGAGTTTCCGCAATAATGGATATGAGTATTCCGCTTGCAGCGCATATGAGGGATATCACCACCGAGCATATGATGACGCTCCTGAAGCTTTTGAACACCCTCATTGCCGACAGTGCGGGGAAGATTATCAGCGCAGATATGAGCAGCGAGCCCACGAATTTCATGGCGATAACGATAATGACCGCTATTACCACCGCGATGAGGAGGTTGTACATATCCGAGCGCACTCCCGTAGCCTTGGCGAAGTTCTCGTCGAAGGTCACGGCGAATATCTTGTTGTAGAACACCAGGAACACCGCAACTACTATGGCGGACATGGCAACGCATATCCACACATCGGTCAGTGTAAGGGTGAGTATGGAGGTGGAGCCGAAAAGAGTGCTGCATACGTCTGCGGTGACGTTGCTGGTGGTGCGGCCGCTTCCGCTGCGTGCGGCAATATTCATGAGCATATAGCCGAGAGCGAGGGCTCCCACCGATATCATGGCAATGGCAGCGTCGCCCTTTATCTTGGTGTTGCTGCCTGTGCGCAGAAGGAGTATGGCCGAGCATATGGTTACGGGCATGATTATGAGCATATTGTTGGTGACGCCCGTTATGGTGGCCACAGCCATTGCACCGAAGGCAACGTGTGAAAGTCCGTCGCCGATGAAGGAGAAGCGCTTCATTACAAGGGTGACTCCCAGAAGCGAGGAGCACAGCGCGATGAGAAGCCCCACTATCATGGCGTAGATGATGAAGTCGTGACGGAAATACTCGTGAAGGGTGCCGAAGATATCACTCATCCTCGTCACCTCCCATTACAGCAAGGAAGGCCTGACCTGTCTTGCTGGTGAGGTAGTCCTCCTTGGTGCCGAAGAAAAGCTGCTTTCTGCCGACATGGAGTATATGGGATGCATATCTCACGGCGGCGTTCATGTCATGTGACACCATTATGACGGTTATGCCGTCCTTTTTGTTGAGGCTGTCTATGAGCTCGTACATCTCGTTTGTGGCCTTGGGGTCAAGACCTGTTACGGGCTCGTCCAGGAGTATCATCTTTCTTGCGGCGCAGAGGGCTCTTGCAAGGAGCACACGCTGCTGCTGACCGCCTGACAGCTCCCTGTAGCAGCGCTTTGACAGGGGCTCTATCTCGAGGCGGCGCATCATATCATGAGCCAGCATTTTCTCCTCCCTGTTGTAGAAGGGGCGGAAGCCGCAGCGGTTCATGCAGCCCGACAGCACTATCTCCCGCACCGAGGCGGGGAAGTCGCGCTGAACCATGGTCTGCTGAGGGAGATAGCCTATCTCGTTCCTGCCCACCTCTCCGCAGAGGGAGATGCTGCCGCTTATTGGGGGCTTCAGTCCCAGCAGAGCCTTTATGAGCGTGCTCTTTCCCGAGCCGTTCTCGCCGACTATACAAAGGTAATCGCCGCTGCTGACGGTGAAGTTGAGGTTTTTTGTAACAACGTCTCCCTCATAGCCCAGTGAGACGTTCTCGCATTTCAGTAATGCGCCCATTTAATCAAGCACCTTCTTTAAAGTTTCAAGGTTGTTCCTCATTATGGATAAATATGTGGAGCCGCCGTCGATATCCTTCTGAGTCACCGACTGTATTGAGTTGAGAGTCTCTATGGATACGTCCTTGCGGCCTGAATTGCTGATGATGGACTTCGCTATGGAGTCGTCGGAATTCTCGATGATGAATACGGTATCGAGGTCCAGCTCGTTCAGCTTGTCGGAAAGGGTGGTGACGGTCTCGAAGCTGGCTGCGGTCTCGGCGGAGCAGCCGGGAAATGCGGCATAGTAGTCGATATCATAGTCGTCGCAGAGATAGCGGAAGGGGAATCTGTCCCCGAAGAGTACTGTTCTCTTGGCCGAGTCCTCCGCCATTTCCGTATATTCAGCGTCAAGAGTGCGGAGCTCCGAGGTATAGCTTTCCAGATTGGAGCGGTATACGCTTTCGTTCCCGGGGAGCTTTTCACAGAGGACATCGCATATCTCGCCGCATATGGTCTCGGCATTTCTCAGAGAGAGCCAGACGTGCTCATCGTATTCGGGCCCGCCGTCCTCTTCGTCTTCTTCGGCCTCCATGCCCTCCTTGAGCTCTTCCTCCTTGACGGCGTCTCCCAACACCTCAAAGAGCCTGACTACCGTCATATCCTTGCTGCTGACGTCTCTCATGGCGTCCTTTGCCCAGCTGTCCGACTCGCCGCCTGCGTATATGAATACATCGCAGTCGGATATGGTCATTATGTCCTTTGCGCTCGGCTGATAGTTGTGAAGGTCTATGCCGCTGCTGAGGAGATATGTTACCTCAGCGCCGTCGCTGTCGCCGATGATATTCCTTGTCCAGTCGTATTCGGAGAATGACGCGCAGACTATGCTGATACTGCCGTCATTGTGCTTGCTGCCGCCTGCCGAGCAGCCTGTAAACGAAGCGGCAGCAATAAAAACTGCGGCCGCGAAAGCTAACGATCTTATGTTTCTGTTCATGTCTGAAACTCCGTAATTGAATTTGATAATCATTTTCAAATTATATTATACTTTATTATTACCGCCTTGTCAATAGCGGCCTGTTAATTTCATAAAACTTTCACGGCGGGGCGGTAACGGAAAAGATGAAAAGAAGATGAATTTTCCGCAGTATACTTGACACCGGACGGCCTATGGAGTATAATATACTTGCAATATTGATATAGGGGGGCGGTATTATGCCAAAAACAACAAAAGACAAAGAGCTTGATAAAATGTACAAGGAGCTCCTTGAGAGCCGCAAGTCGGTGAGGGCCACTTCCGCTGACAGCGGGAACCGTCTGCTGACCTTCTTTGTGGGACTTCTCATGCTGGGCGGCGGACTGTTCATGATATTCCAGAATATCGAGGTCACCAGCTCATGGGGCTACGGCGGACATATCTTCAGCTTCGGCGGATTCCACCTTGCAAACGGACTTATAATGCTTCCTATCATCATAGGTATCGGTATGCTGTTCCTCATGGATAGGAAGATCTTCGGCTGGGTGGTGCTTTCCATAGGTATCGTCATCGTGCTTCTGAGCGTAATGATGACCACTCATCTCCACTGGGTAAGATCCAACGCCTTCACCTTCATCGTCATGTTCGGCCTGACAGCCGCAGGCGGTGCGCTGGTACTGAGAGAGCTCTTCAGAAAAGACTGATAATAAATGCCGTACCTTATGGTACGGCATTTTCATGCAGAAACGCTCCCCTGAGCATACAGGGGAGCGTGTTCTTATTTCAGATATTCTAAAATGGGCTCAAGATACTTTTTGTCGGTCTGATCGCAGGAGTGGGCAACGTGCTCTGCCATGGCGATCTCGTCGTCGGTCTTGTTCTTCTTGTTCTTGAGCATAGCGGCAAAGGTCTTCATGAGCATTTTGGAGCCCAGGGACATCTTGCTGTAGTCAAGTCCTCCGGGGCAGTAGAAGGCTTTTGCGTATTTTTTCTGTTCATCGGTGAGAGATCTGTCAAGGAGGTTCTGTACGCCGGAATAGGTTGCGGGACTTGCTCCCGTGCAGAACACGGCAAGCTTCTTGTCACGCCATTTTTCTATCCTGTTGGTGAACCAGTCCAGCTTGTGTATCTTTTCGACAGCCACCCAGCCGCCGTAGATTATGGTATCAAAGCTGTCAAAGAAGGAGTCGTCCTTTTTTGCTGCTTCCTTTACAGTCATCAGTTCCGCACCGATGCTCTCTGCCAGCCATTCGGAATATTTCTTGGTAAAACCTGTCTGAGATGAATATACGATGATCGATTTCATGATTGTTTCCTCTTTTGTAGCAGTGGCAAAATATGATTATCAGTCGATAGCTGCAAATGCCTGCTTGAGATCGTCGATGATATCGTCAACGTTCTCGAGGCCTACGGAAAGTCTGATAAGACCGCCGTTTATGCCTGCTGCGACAAGCTGCTCGTCAGTGAGCTGACGGTGTGTAGCGCTTGCAGGATGGAGAACACAGGTGCGGATATCGGCAACGTGTACCTCGTTTGAGGCCAGCTTCAGTGAATCCATGAACTTTACGGCTGTGCTCCTGCCGCCCTTGATGATGAAGGAGATAACTCCGCTTGTACCGTCGGGGAGGTACTTCTTTGCCAGCTCGTGGTATCTGCTGCTCTTGAGAGCGGGATAGTTTACGGATTCAACGTGGTCGTTAGCTTCGAGATATTCTGCCACCTTGGTTGCGTTTTCACAGTACTGCTTCATGCGGATGTGGAGGGTCTCAAGACCCAGATTGAGGTAGAATGCGGACTGAGCCGAGGGGTAGCAGCCGAAGTCTCTCATGAGCTGCATCCTTGCCTTTATGATATAGGCAGCCTTGCCGTAGGTCTTTGTGTATATAGTGCCGTGATAGCTCTCGTCGGGCTCGGTGAACTCGGGGAAGTTGCCGTTTGTCCAGTCGAAGTTGCCCGAGTCAACGATAACGCCGCCGCCCTGTACTGCATGACCATCCATGTATTTTGTAGTGGAGTGGATAACTATATCCGCACCGTACTCAAAGGGTCTGCAAAGGATAGGAGTGGGGAAGGTGTTGTCGATGATGAGGGGGACCTTGTTCTCGTGAGCTATCTTAGCGAATTTCTCAATGTCAAAGACAGAGAGTGCGGGATTGGCGAGAGTCTCGCCGAAAACAGCCTTTGTGTTGGGCTTGAAGGCTGCCCTGATCTCGTCCTCGGGAGCGTCTGCGTCAACGAAAATGCACTCGATGCCCAGCTTCTTGAGCGTATAGGCAAAAAGGTTGATAGTACCGCCGTAAATGGTAGCTGCCGAGATGAAGCTGTCTCCTGCCTTCAGGATATTGAGAAGGGAGAGGAGAGAGGCTGCCTGACCGCTGGAGGTACACATAGCACCTATACCGCCCTCGAGAGCGGCTATCTTGTCCTCAACAGCCATAACTGTGGGATTTTCAAATCTTGAGTATATAAGGCTCTTGGTAGGGTCGTCGAATACGGCGGCGACATCGTCTGTGGAATCGTAGACATAGGTCGTGCTCTGTACTATCGGAACGACTCTCGGCTCGGTATTCTTTGGTGTGTAGCCTGCGTGCAGGCATTTGGTTTCGATCTTCATTGTGGTATACCTCCTGAATATATATTACCGCGCTTTCTGCGGACTATCCTTTGCACCTTCGGTACGCAGAATTCGAGAACAGCACAGTATTTGTCGATAACGGTTATGATGTATGTCTCCTTGTATCTGGGCATGGGTCTTGTGACAGGCCACATATGCTTCTCTATCATGTCACGTTCGAGGTTGGTGATGTCGGTTACCTCGCAGGCGTTGGCGCAGGCTAACATTGAGTGGTTGCTGCTGTGAGACGCCTGCCCCTTCTGCTTTCCGGCGTTGTAAACCTTTCTGTCGTAGTAGAAAAGGTCGTGGAGAAGCCCTGCCCTTGCGGCGGAACGGGCGTTGAGCCTGAACGCTCTGCACACAAGATAGCTGTAGTATGACACATTGACGCAATGCTGGAAACGAGTGGTGGAGATGTGATGAGTTATATTTTTCAGCTGCTGCACCTGTCTGCTGTCTATTATATCGCAGATACAGGCGTAATAGCTGTTGTTTGTCAGCTCCTTTGAGGAGCAGATAGCTTTCAGCATCTGATCTACCTCCTGATCCATCGGTCTGTCCGATAGTATATATTATATATCATTTTACTCGGAAAATCAATACATAAAATGAAAAAGGCCGTAAAAAGCGGATATGCACGCTGTGGCAAAGGCGGTATAAGTCGGAAAAACAGATAACGCAGTCATATCACAGATGTAAAATCGTCGGTCTGCACAAAGCGGATAAGTTTTTTTGTGTGTATAGCACAAAAACGGAGAAATTTGCAAATTTAATGCAATAAAGTATTGCAAATCATGACGGGGAGTGATATAATTTTAAATGAACTGTGGCAACGCAGAATATTGTAAAGGAGGTTTTTTAACAATGGCGTTAAAAAATCAGTATCTCATCGATTTATTAGCAAGAGTAGAAAAGAGAAATCCCGGCGAGCCTGAGTTCATCCAGGCAGTTACAGAGGTACTCGAGACACTTCAGCCCGTTGCTGAGAAGAGACAGGATCTCATCGACGCAGGCGTTTTCGAGCGTATCGTAGAGCCTGAGAGACAGATCATGTTCCGTGTACCCTGGGTTGACGATAACGGCAAGGTGCAGGTAAACAGAGGCTTCAGGATCCAGTTCAATTCTGCTATCGGACCTTACAAGGGCGGTATCAGACTCCACCCCTCAGTATATCTCGGAATCATCAAGTTCCTCGGCTTTGAGCAGGTATTCAAGAACAGCCTTACAACACTGCCCATGGGCGGCGGCAAGGGCGGTTCCGACTTCGACCCCAAGGGCAAGAGCGACGGAGAGGTAATGCGTTTCTGCCAGAGCTTCATGACAGAGCTCTGCAAGCACATCGGCGCTGACTGCGACGTTCCCGCCGGCGATATCGGAACAGGCGCAAGAGAGATCGGCTTCATGTTCGGTCAGTACAAGAGGATCCGCAACGAGTTCGTAGGCGTTCTCACAGGTAAGGGCCTCACATACGGCGGTTCACTTGCAAGAACAGAGGCTACAGGCTACGGTCTCTGCTACTTCACAAACGAGATGCTCCAGGCTAACGGCAAGAGCTTCAAGGATCAGACAGTTGTTATCTCAGGTTCAGGCAACGTTGCTATCTACGCTACACAGAAGGCTACACAGTACGGCGCTAAGGTAGTTACAGTTTCCGACTCCAACGGTTATATCTACGATCCCGACGGAATCGACCTTGATCTCGTTAAGCAGATCAAGGAGGTTGAGCGCGGACGTATCAAGGAATACATCGGCAGAACTTCACACAAGAACGCTGAGTACCACGAGGGCAGCGTATGGACACTCAAGTGCAATGCAGGCGAC
This sequence comes from uncultured Ruminococcus sp., assembly GCF_947301925.1. Taxonomy (GTDB): domain Bacteria; phylum Bacillota; class Clostridia; order Oscillospirales; family Ruminococcaceae; genus Ruminococcus. The sequence continues at coordinate 306,088 of NZ_CAMYUE010000002.1, read as the reverse complement.
ATCAAGCTTGATATCGCTCTTCCCTGCGCTACACAGAACGAGATCGACGGCAACGGCGCAAAGGCTATCGTTGCAAACGGCGGCTACGCTGTAGCTGAGGGCGCTAATATGCCTTCAACTCCCGAGGCTATCGAGACATACCTTTCAAACGGCATTCTCTACGGTCCCGCTAAGGCTGCTAACGCAGGCGGTGTTGCTACATCAGGTCTTGAAATGAGCCAGAACAGCGAGAGACTCAGCTGGACATTTGAAGAGGTTGACGAGAAGCTCCACGGCATCATGAAGTCCATCTTCAAGGCTTGCGACGAGGCAGCTAAGGAGTACGGCATGGAAGGCAACTACATGGCTGGTGCTAACATTGCAGGCTTCCTCAAGGTTGCTGAGGCAATGAAGGCTCAGGGCTGCGTTTGATCGATATACTGACGGTGACTCATCAGTAGAGCGGTAAAGTAAACCTATAACCTCCCGTTGTTCTAAGCGACGGGAGGTTTTTTATCCTGAAAAATGCACAATTCGGGGGAAGGTTAATTGTTGAAAATATAGAATTTTACTATTTAGACAATTATTATTAGTGATAATCTTGAAATATGTGCAAAACGTGGTATAATATATTTGTAGTTATTTTATCATATCTAATAAGAAATCTCATATCACGGGGGAATATCCGATGAAAAAGACCATCATTACAATCGAAAGACAGTACGGAAGCGGCGGAAGCATTATCGGAAAGCTTGCTGCCGATAAGCTTGGGATCAACTGCTATAACAGGCAGATACTTGAAATGACTGCGGAGAAATGCGGCATTGCGCCGGAATACCTTGAAAGCGCTGAGGAGAACGTGCCTACAAGCTTTCTGTATTCGCTGCTGCTGTCGGCAAATCCCGCAAGGACAATGGAGGAGAACCTTCCCCTTTCGGACAAGGTCTTCCTTATGGAGAGCCGTATCATAAACGAGATAGCCGAGAAGGAAAAGAGCTTCGTGCTGGTAGGACGCTGCGGAAGCTATATCCTGGAGGATAAGGGCTGCTTCAGCGTGTATATCTATGCAGATCCCGAGTCCAGAATGAAGCGTGCCGTGGAACAGTATGAGATCAGCGAGAATAAAGCCGAATCCATAATGAAAAAGGCGGATAAGCGCCGCGAGACCTTCTACAATGTCAATACCGGCAGGGTATGGCAGGACAAGGATCAGTATTCCCTCTGCCTCAACAGTGCCGAGCTGGGCGACGAGCTCTGCGCGGATATCATCGTGAAGGCCTATCAGGAATACAACGCCCGTTTCGACGACTGAAAAAAGCCCCGTTTTTACGGGGCTTTGTGTATATATCAGCTCCTTTGAGGCAGAATAAGCCCGAAGGAGCTGTTTTTATGTGCGTTGTTCTTATACGTTCCGTTATGCTTTATATACTGGTAATATTTGCGGTGAGACTCATGGGCAAGCGTCAGCTGGGGGAGCTCCAGCCCTCGGAGCTGGTCATCACCATACTTGTATCCAATATCGCCACCCTGCCCATAGAGGACGTGAATATCCCTGTAATAGTGGGAGTTACGCCTATACTGTCCCTTGTGTGCTTCGAGGTGCTGGTGTCGCGGCTTAGCCTCAGCTTTCCGCGGCTAAGGAAGCTAATATCGGGAAGTCCGAAAATAATTATCCGTGACGGTATAATCGACAGAGCTGTTATGCGGGAGCTGCGGTTCTCCGCGGACGACCTGCTCATGGCTCTGCGCAGCAACGATATATTCGATATAAGCGAGGTGCAGTACGCCATAGTGGAGACCACGGGCAGCGTCTCGGTAATGAAGAAGCAGTCCCTTGATACTCCCACAAGGAGAGATATGAGGATAAAGGCGGAGGAGCAGGATCCCCCCGTGCTGATAATATCAGACGGCAGATTTGTGGACAACGCGCTGGAATCCCTGAAGCTCGGCAGGAGCACTGTGGAAATGCTGCTGGCTGCCAACGGCCTTAGGATCGGGGACGTATTCATAATGACCGCAGACAGCTCGGGGAGCTGCTTTGCGGCGGACAAAAAGGGGAGCCCTCCCCTGAGCCTGAGCCTTAAAGGAGGTAGCCATGACGAGAGTTAAGATCAGCGGGGCGGTGCTGCTGATATTGCTGGCGGTCAGCACATTTGCGGGCATATGGGTGAACCGCCGCTGCGACGGGATGCTTCGGGATATAGAAAGGCTGAGCACGGCAGCGGAGAACGGACAGACTGAGGTCTTGTCACCGGGGGCGGAGGAGCTTAACGGAAAGTGGGAGCATTTCCGCAGCAGGGCTTCTTTTTTGGTAAGATACGACAAGCTTGTGGAGGCGGACAGATTATGCTCCCGCATCACAGAGCTGTCGGAGTCGGAGGATACAGAGCTCCGTGCAGAGCTTGCGGAGCTCCACGATATTCTTGAAATGATGAAAAGCGGCGAAACGCCGCTGATGAATAGTGTTTTTTAATTGAGAATTGAGAGTTAAGAGTTAAGGTATCGCCTGCGGCGATATTATAAAAAGGAGAGCTGAGTGTATAAAAACTCTCAACTCTCCACTTTCAACTCTCAACTTATTTTTCAAGAGTTCCGTGTGAAAGGGACTTCAGGTAAGCATTGATAAAGCCGTCGATATCTCCGTCCATAACGGCCTGGATATTACCGTTTTCAAAGCCTGTACGGGTGTCCTTTACAAGAGTGTAGGGCATGAATACATATGAGCGTATCTGCGAGCCCCATGCGATCTGGTTCTGAACGCCCTTGATATCCTCGATCTTTTCAAGGTGTTCTCTCTCCTTGATCTCCACCAGCTTTGAGCGGAGCATCTTCATGGCGTAGTCCTTGTTCTGGTACTGGCTTCGCTGAGTCTGACATGATACAACGATACCTGTGGGCTTATGGATAAGACGTACAGCAGAGCTGGTCTTGTTTACCTTCTGTCCGCCTGCGCCGCTTGAACGGTAAACCTCCATTTCGATATCCTCGGGGCGGATATCTACCTCAATGGAGTCATCGAGCTCGGGCATTACTTCCAGAGCAGCGAATGAAGTGTGTCTGCGTCCCTGCGCGTCAAAGGGTGATACACGGACAAGTCTGTGAACGCCTGACTCTGACTTCATGTAGCCGTAGGCGTTTTCGCCCTCGATAAGGATAGAAGCGGACTTTATACCTGCTTCGTCACCGTCCAGGTAGTCGAGGAGCTCCACCTTGAACTCGTGGCGCTCAGCCCAGCGGTTGTACATACGGTAGAGCATTTCTGCCCAGTCCTGAGCCTCTGTACCGCCTGCGCCTGCGTGGAATGTGAGGATAGCGTTAGCGCCGTCGTACTCGCCTGTGAGGAGAGTAGCCAGCTTTTCGTCCTCCAGCTTGGTCTTGAATGCGTCGGATTCGCTCTTTATCTCCTCGATATCGCTCTCGTCGTCAGCTTCGATAGAGAGCTCGATAAGAGTGATGATATCCTCGAGATTTTCGTTGAGCTGGTTGTACTTCTCGATCTTCTTCTCAAGGGACTTCTGCTCCTTGAGTACCTTCTGGGAGTTTTCCAGGTCGTCCCAGAAGCCTTCCTTTGCAGTTTCGTCGCCAAGCTCCGCAACGCGCTTCTTGGCAGCTTCTATATTCAGAACGTCGGCAAGCTCCGCCATTTCCTTGCGGTAGCCCGTCATTTCGACTCTGAGTTCGTCAAGTATGATCATGGTTTCAAATCCTTTCAAACATAGATACATATATTATAACACAGTTTTATTGCAACTTCAAGAGCAAAACGTTATTTTTTAGAAAAAAGAAGCAGCTGACTTGCTCTCACACAAGTTGGCTGCTTCCTTAAATAGTGAGAGAGAGGGGGCGAGCTTTTTCACCCCGCCTCGGGTATATTATATCACAGCTTTTCGCGGAGTACAAGGGGAAAACAGAATTTTTCACGTTTTTTTGCAGGGGAATGTCTTTCGCATCAAGAGATAAAAATAATAGAATTAAACTATTTCACAAGGGGGAGCGTCGTTGAAGGTCATAAGATATAATTTCGTCATTATGTTATAAATGTTTCGTATTAATTCAGCAATTATCATACTTGACATTTTTTTACTGCATGTTACAATATTAATGTTAATACAAACAAATCATTTCTGAAATCATCAACAAACAAGTTTATTAATAGTTCTTTATCATAAATTATTAAGGAGGAAAAGTAATGGCTTTTTGTAGAAAATGTGGTAGTCAAATTGATGACGAAGCTGTTATATGCCCGAAATGTGGAGTACAACAAAATACGAATATAAATGTTTCTGATAATGTTATTGGAAGTACAAGGAATACAAATGGAATTGCTGCACTTGGAATCTTTCTCCCACTAATCGGTTGGATAGTATATGCGATTATGGATAAAACTGCTTTAAAATCTAAAGATTTGCTTAGCGGAAACATTTTGGGAACTATTATTTATGTCGTGCTTTTTATTATTTGGCAGAAATTGAAGTAAGACAGATGTCATATGTCCGAAAAAAGATGCAAGTTTGAGGCGAGTATTGTCCCCCCCCTGCAATTTCTGTCCATAGCTCTTAGTCTTTGACTTTTCCCTTGACAAACGGAATTTTATCGTGTATAATAGGAGAGTATTCAAAGGCGATGATGAAGAGGAGTACGCAGGATACCCGATTTTCAGAGAGCTGCCGCAGGGTGAAAGGCAGTATGAGGGGCTTGCGGAAGTAGCTTCGGAGCTTCGCGTGCCAACGGCAAATGCTCAGTAGTATGCGGCGTGATCCTCACGTTACAGGGGAAGAAGCTAAGCGGCTTCGCAGAGTGCGGGATAATACCCGAATTCAGGTGGTAACACGGACTTTTGTTCGCCCTGGACCGTAAAGGTTCGGGGCGATTTTTATTTGCACGGACCGACAAAAATACGGTGACGGCGGCTGGCTGTCACAAAAAGGAGAATGAAAATGGCAAAGGAACTTGCAAAGGCTTACGATCCCAAGGACTTTGAGGACCGTATCTACGCCGCATGGAACGAAAAGGGCTGTTTCCGTGCAGAGGCTGACCCCAAGAAAACGCCCTACACTATAGTTATTCCCCCTCCGAACATCACAGGACAGCTCCACATGGGACACGCCCTTGATGAGACATTACAGGATATCCTTATCCGCTGGAAGAGAATGAGCGGCTACAGCGCACTGTGGCTCCCCGGTACAGACCACGCTGCTATCGCTACAGAAGCCAAGATAGTAGAGGCCATGCGCAAGGAAGGCATTACAAAGGAAGACCTGGGACGTGAGGGCTTCATGAAGCGTGCATGGGAGTGGAAGAAGCAGTACGGCGGTCGTATCGTTGAGCAGCTCAAAAAGCTGGGCTCCTCCTGCGACTGGTCACGCGAGCGCTTCACCATGGACGAGGGCTGCTCAAAGGCAGTTAAGGAAGTTTTCATCAAGTACTACGAAAAAGGCCTTATCTACAGAGGCGAGCGTATAATCAACTGGTGTCCCAAGTGCCGCACATCGCTGTCCGACGCTGAAGTAACCTACGAGGATCAGGCAGGTCATTTCTGGCACCTCCGCTACAAGATAAAGGACTCCGACGGCTATCTGGAGCTTGCTACCACACGTCCCGAAACTCTCCTGGGCGATACAGCCGTAGCCGTAAACCCCAAGGACGAGCGCTACACAGACCTTGTGGGCAAGACAGTTATCCTGCCTATCGTTCACAGAGAGATACCTATAGTTGCCGATGACTATGTTGAGATGGACTTCGGTACAGGCGTGGTTAAGATCACTCCTGCTCACGACCCTAACGACTTCGAGGTAGGTCTCCGTCACAACCTGCCGGTTATCAACGTAATGAACGACGACGCCACTATCAACGACGATTATCCTGCATACGCAGGCATGGACCGCTATGAGGCAAGAAAGAAGATCGTTGAGGACCTTGAAAAAGAAGGCGCTCTCGTCAAGATAGAAGAATACAGCCATAACGTAGGTACCTGCTACCGCTGCGGAACTACCGTAGAACCCAAGGTATCGACACAGTGGTTCGTAAAGATGAAGCCCCTTGCAGAGCCTGCTATCGCAGCAGTAAAGAACGGCGATACCAAGTTCGTTCCCGAGCGCTTCGACAAGGTATACTTCCACTGGCTTGAAAACATCAAGGACTGGTGTATATCCCGTCAGATCTGGTGGGGACATCAGATACCCGCATTCTACTGCGACGAGTGCGGCGAAATGGTAGTCACCAAGGAGAGCAGCGCGGTTTGTCCCAAGTGCGGCAAGCCCATGAGACAGGATCCAGACACTCTCGATACATGGTTCAGCTCTGCACTCTGGCCATTCTCCACACTGGGCTGGCCCGAGAACACAGAGGACCTTAAATACTTCTACCCCACAAATACCCTCGTAACAGGATATGATATCATCTTCTTCTGGGTAATCAGAATGATGTTCAGCGGTCTTGAGAACATGGGCAAGGTTCCCTTTGACACAGTTCTCATACACGGACTGGTCCGCGATTCACAGGGACGCAAGATGTCCAAGTCACTGGGCAACGGTATCGATCCCCTTGAGGTCATCAACGAGTACGGTGCAGACGCACTGAGATTTATGCTGGCAACAGGTAACTCGCCCGGAAACGATATGCGTTATATCGATGAAAAGGTAAAGGCAGCAAGAAACTTCGCAAACAAGCTCTGGAACGCTTCACGTTTCATCATGATGAACCTTCCCGAGGACTTCGAGTTCAAGGGACTTCCCTCAGAGCTTGAGCTTGAGGACAAGTGGCTGGTAAATAAGTTCAATCAGCTTGCAAAGGAAGTTGGCGAAAACCTCGACAGGTACGAGCTTGGCGTAGCTTCACAGAAGATATACGACTTTATCTGGGACGTTTACTGCGACTGGTACATCGAGCTCACAAAGCCCCGTATACAGGCAGGCGGCGAGACAATGGCAAAGGCTCAGGCTGTACTGGTATGGGCTATGCAGGGTATGCTGAAGCTCCTTCACCCCTTCATGCCTTTCATCACTGAGGAGATATGGCAGGTTCTCAATAACGAGAAATCAATGATAATCCTTGAGACCTACCCCACCTACGATGAAGCTATCGACTACAGTGCAGAGGAGAAGGCCTTCGAGAAGATAATCTCCGCAATAAAGGCAGTCCGCAATGTTCGTACAGAGATGAACGTACCTCCGTCGGTAAAGGCAAAGCTCTTCATCGAGACAGCCGACAAGGAACTGTTCAGCTCATGCGCAGTATTCTTTGAGAAGCTGGCATCTGCTTCCGCAGTAGAAACAGGGGACAAGTTCGATATCCCTGATTCTGCCAACGCAGTTACCGATTCCGCCCGTATCTTTATCCCTATGGACGAGCTGGTAGACAAGGAGAAGGAGATAGCACGTCTCGAAAAGGAGAAGGCAAAGGTACAGAAGGATATAGACTTCCTAAGCGGAAAGCTGAACAATCAGGGCTTTATCGCAAAGGCTCCCGCGCAGCTCATTGAAGCCGAAAAGGCAAAGCTGGCAAAGGCAGAGGAGAAGATGGCAAAGATAGAGCAGTCTATGGCAGCCTTCAGAAAGTGATATAAACGCAATAAGCTCCCCGTTAGTTCGGGGAGCTTATTTTTATAAATGAAGAAGTGATATGAAAACTATCAGTCCTGCTCTGCCTCGGCGTCTGCGTCCTTTTCAAGGAAGTCGGGGCGTTCGATCTTCTCGCTCTTGGACTTCTTGGAAGACTTCTTGGTGGTCTCTTCTTCCTCGTCCTCATCTTCGTCATCGTCCTTGTCGGACTTATTTTTCTTTGACTCGGCGGTATCCTCTTCGGATTCCTCCTCTTTTTCCTTGCTCTCTTCGGGAGCCTCATATTCCTGCTCGTCGAGAGTTACGACGATCTTCTTTTCTTCGCCGTTTCTGATGATGGTCAGTTCGAGATCATCACCTGCGGAGTGCTTGTTCTTCTTTACGGTAAGATCTGCTGTGGAGGTGACCTTCTCGCCGTCAGCCTCTACGATGATATCGCCTTCCTGTATGCCGGCCTTGTCGGCAGCACCGCCTTCGTTTACGCTGTTTACGATAACGCCTGCGGGGAGATTATACATTTCTACAGCTGTTTCATCAATGGTCCTGCAGCTGATGCCTAACTGAGGCTTTCCTGTAACATGGCCGTACTTCATGATATCGTCAATGATAGAGGCTGTTACATTTGAAGGGATAGCGAAGCCGATACCCTCGATGGAAGCTCCCGATGTGGAGTAGGACGATGACATCTTTGAGGAATTGATACCGATGACCTGACCGTATTTATTGATAAGGGGACCGCCGGAGTTGCCCGAATTTATGGCAGCGTCGGTCTGGATAAGGTTCATGGCCTTGTCGTTGATAGTGATGTCACGGTTAAGTCCGGAGATCATACCGCCTGTAACGGTGTTCATGAGATCGAAGCCCAGAGGGTTTCCGATAGCGATAACGGATTCACCGAGCTCAAGCTCGTCGCTGTTGCCGAATTCGGCGGCTGTAAGACCTGTCTCGTCTATTTTGAGAACTGCAAGATCAAGGTCAACATCATAGCCGATGACCTCAGCCTCGTATGTGTTGTCGTCGCCGAGAAGCACGTTTACTTCCGTTGCCAGACCTGCGCCGTACTCGCTGTCGTAGATAACGTGAGCGTTTGTAACGATGTAGCCGTTATCGGAGACGATAACGCCTGTACCTGTACCCTTATACTGTCTTGTCTGAGGAGTTGTCTCGCCGTAGTCATAACCTCCGAAGCCGCCGAAGCCTCCGAAACCGAAATCGAAGAAGTCATCGGGGATAGAGGACTGTATCTGCGTCTCAACTTCAAATGAGGACTCAACGCCTACTACAGATGGGAGCACCTTCTTTACGATCTCCTCGTTTGAGAGTGCCTTGCCGTCTGACTCAACGGGCTCGATGATGCTGATATTCTGAGCGGTAAGTGCGCTGTCTGACTTGGACACCGTATCCTTGGATTTGTCCTTGTCGGCTTCATCGGAAATAGAAGTCAGCGGGAAGTTCTCGCCTGCGAAGTAACGGTAAGCTCCGATAGAGCCTCCGGATACAAGAGCCATGGCCATAATGCCAGCGGCGATCTTGAGGCCTGTATGCTTCTTGGGTTTCTTGGGGGAGGGAGCTCCGCCCATTTCGGAGCCGTTATATGTATTCCCGTTGTACTGGGGATCATTATTTGAATTGTATGTGTAATTATACTCACTCATAATTTTCACTGTTCCTTTCGGTATGTTATCTCTGAGGCTTTCCCTCAGGCTGTGACTATATTATATTTGGCTTATGTGAAATAAGTTTGCGGTAATTGTATCGTTTTGAGGAAGTTTTTGTGTAATTTCTTTCACAATAGCCATCCTTATGTGAAAACTGTGTTATAAGAGAAGCTTCAGCAGCTTCACGCTGCTGAATTATGATTTTTCCCGCTTGCATTATTCAATAATGTATGATATAATAAAAACATTATATATCAAGGAAAGGAATATTATGGACAGTTCGGATATATGGAAGATAGTTCTGGTCATTGTGATGATGTTGTTCTCGGCGGTGTTTTCCGGTACCGAGACCGCATATTCCAGCGTCAATAAGCTCCGCCTCAAGAACTACGAGGCACAGGGCAGCAAAAAGGCGAAAAAGGCGCTGAGACTTGCAAACCGCTTCGACGAGGTGCTTACTGCGGTTCTCATAGGCAATAATATCGTCAATATCGCCACATCGTCCGTCAGCACTATCATATTTATAAGTATAATGGGCAGCAAGGGCGCTGCGGTGTCCACTATCGTCATCACAGTGCTGGTGCTGGTATTCTGCGAGGTTCTGCCTAAGTCCTACGCCAAGAAGAACGCTGAGAAGCTTGCTCTTGCCTTTGCAGGGCCGCTTTCGTTTCTTGTGACTCTGTTCAAGCCCTTCGTGTGGCTGCTGAACAAGCTGTCGTCGGCAGTAGCCAAGGGTGATGAGGCTCCCAGCGTCACCGAGGACGAGCTGAAGTACATGATCGACGAGATCGAGGAGCAGGGCGTCATAGAGGAGCAGGAGAGCGAGCTTGTGAAGAGTGCGCTTGAATTCGACGAGATAACCGTCAACGAGATACTGATCCCCCGCGTCAAGGTGGTAGGCGTTGAGATAGGCTCCACCATCGACGAGATAAAGGAGCTTTTCAGCAGGGAAATGTATTCCCGTCTGCCCGTCTATGAGAAGAGCCTTGACAATATCCGCGGTATCATCACCAACAAGGCCTTCTTCAAAATGCTTGTGGAGGGCGGAAGAGACATAACCTCCATCATACAGGAGGTTCCCCACATAGCCGATACCAAGCTCATAAGCGAGGCAATGCGTGATATGCAGCGTTCAAAGGTACATCTTGCAGTAGTCATCGACCAGTACGGCGGTACCAAGGGTATAGTTACCCTTGAGGACATCATCGAGGAGCTGGTAGGCGAGATATACGACGAGGACGATGAGATCGAGACCAATATCATGATGATCGCTCCCGATAAGTACGAGGTCGCAGGCGATATGAGCATAAGCGATATGTTGGAGATGCTTGACCTTGACGAGGATATGATAACTACGGATTATACCTCCGTAGGCGGCTGGGTGACCGATGTCATGGAGCATATCCCCGAAGCAGGAGAGACCGCCGAGAGCGGTATCTTCCGCATAACGGCTGCCGAGGTCAACGAGCAGACCGTGGAAAAGGTCATAATCGAGATCCTTCCCACCGACGATGATGAGGAAGATGACGAGGACGAAGAATAGCAATTAGAACTAAGAGCTAAGAACTAAGAACTAAGATTTTAGGGGCTGCCTTTGGCAGCCCGTTCGGTTATTGAGGGAAGTGAGCTGGTGAAAGACATGAAAAAAGGAAAAGCTTTTATATTAACGGGTATCATCTTTCTTGCAGTTGGAGCGCTCTTTAATATACGGAATATTATCAGGCTTGTGAGCTTGCTGACAGCTCCCGAACCCGAGAGCATAGGAATTATCGGCGGCGCAGATGGCCCGACAGCAATATTCATTTCCGAAAGATTATTCATGGATATCAGTATTTCCGAAAAAGCAGGCCTTGCGCTGATAATAGCAGCTCCCATACTCATTATCATTGGAATAGTGAGCTTATGTAGGGGACGGCGTCCTCGACGTCCCAAATAATATCATAAAATGAAAAAACCGAAACAGTAAACCTGTTTCGGTTTTTGGCTTATTCTACAGTGCCCTCACTTCTGCCGATAGTGAGGACGAAGCCCTTATTAATAGGCATGATACCGTTGGGGTCAACGGTTTTTACCGTATTATCAGGGAGTTTTACGTTCCATGTATCATTTGTGAGATTGCGGAGAGCGTGCTTGCTGGGGTCCTTCTTATTGCGGACCACCTCGCCGATGATCTTGTGAAAGTCACCCTCGGTGTCGCTTGCCATTCCGTCATAGAGCTTTGCACCGCCGAAGGCTGGCAGCTCAAAGCGCTTGAACTTTATACTGTCAGTGCAGGTCAGCTGACCGCCGCAGTACATACAGTTCACCGAATACTTGGGAGCTATGAATGTCTCCTTGCCGCAGTGAGGACAGGGAACGGTCTCGCTCCTGAGCCTGACGAAGGCGTCCAGCCAGGTCATCTCAATGACGCGGTCGTAGGGCGGCTTAACGGAGCTCTTGCCGAATGACTGTATAAAGAGGTCGCGTATATAGTCGGGGTATATCTTCCAGAAACGGAGAGTATTGGTATTGAGCTGATTGTTTGCGGCATTGCGGTCGTCCTCGGGATCGAGAACGAAAACGGGATCGCTGCCGTAGAACTTCTTTTCCAGCTCGGGAGTCATACACGGAGGAGTGGAATACTTGCCCTCCAGCGGGTGCTCGATAAAGAGCATACGGAACAGGATAACAGCCAGCGAGAAGCGGTCGGAGCGCTTGTCGGGAGAGCCGCCGAGAACTACCTCCGGAGCCATATAGCGCTGCTTTCCTGCAATGCCGAAATTGACGCCGCGCTCGGAAACGTTGTCGTTGTCGCATATAAGAACGTCGCCGTTCTGCGGATCGATGAAGAAGTTGCCGTTATTCAGGTCCTGATAGCTGTAGCCGTCGTTGTGGAGGGCGCGGAAGCCCTCGATGATATTGATAGCCGCATTGCAGCGTGCGGTGATATTTGCGAAGCTGGCCTTCATGCGTCTTGTCTTGGGATCCCAGAGCAGGAAGCGTGTCAGCTCCTCATAGCCCTTGGGACGCAGGGGCATGATATAGCCGAAGCTGCCGTCTATCCAGTCGGAGAGCTCCTCTGGCCATAGGAAGTTCTTTGTGGGGGCGCCCTTTTTGATGTTGGCCTTCAGGTTCTCGTAGAATTCCTGGGGGTTTTTCATCTTCTCAATAGTGGACTTGTGATACCACTTCAGCGCCATCTGTTTGCCGCCGCATTCCACGCGGTAAACGTTTCCCTGACCGCCTCCGCCGAGAAATTCCAGTATTGTGAATGTGGAGTTATAGACTGTTCTGCCCTTGTAGCCGGGTTTTAATTCTGCCATGGTGATCTCCTTTCATATTCCCTATATGAGTACGGGCGGAGATGTCCGCCCGCAGTAATCAGCGATTTGAAAATTCTTCATTCTGGGGACGTGCCTCAGTTGTCGGCTCTGTCTCCGCAGGCTTTTCCTCAGCGGGAGCAGCAGTTGCCTCCGCAGGTGCAGGCTCAGCCGCAGGAGCTCCGCCCTGTGATACGGTGTTCTGGCAGAGCCAGTCGCACCAGATGGGGTAGTATTTAGCGAATACATGGATACCGTCCTCGGTATAATCGCTTGTGAGGGCTCCGTATTCGTCGTCGAAAACGCTGTTTACTTCCAGATAGTATGTATTGGTGTTGGACTCGGCGATCTCCCGGAGCTTTGCATTGAGCATATCAATGCGCTCGTTGCTGATGAGGGAGGTCTGAGCCGCGTAGGTAACGTGGAGGTTGCCCTCGAGGTAGAGCACAGCGTCGGGCTGCACCTGACGAATGCCGTCCACCAGCTTTCTGTAGGAGGCGGCAGTGGATTCGATATCATTGCCCACTTCGTTTATGCCGAGCATAACGTAGATCTTGCCGTACTTCCTGGCGTTGAGCTTGCCCCAGACGGTGCTTCCGCCGACAGTGGTGTTGTCTATCTTATATGCCGAAAGGCCGATATCACAGAAGTAATCCGCATTCTTCAGGGTACCGTAGTCCTTGAGACCCACTGTTCTGGAATCGCCTATGAAAAGTGCGTCATCGAAGTATTCCGGGCCGCTCTGAACGAATATGTTCTGAGTGGGAGCTGGCTCTGTAGGTGTTTCGGCATTGTCTGCGGGAGCTGTCTCCCCCTCGGAGGTGGGCTGAGCGTTAGCGGGAGCGGTTGTAGTCTGTTCTCCCGACGCAGGATCCGCAGCGGAGCTCAGTGTGGGCTCCTTTTTAGCTGCCCTGACCTGCTTCAGATCGCTTTTATTCCATATCTGTCTGAATATGAAGGGCGAAGCGAATACGCAGGTGACTGCAAGCAGCAGAGTATATATCAGTTTCTTTAAATTGCTCAATTCAGTCTCTCCTTAAAATCTGAAATACATGAACGGGTCGTCCATACCCATGTACATACAGTATACGGCTGCCCAGAATACCGCTATCAGCAGGACTGCCGTCACAACGGAATTCTTCATCTTTTTGTAGATGGCCTCGGGTATCCTTGTGGAGAACACCAGGGCTGCCGCGAAGTATTTCCAGTATTTAGCCCAGTAATGCGCATAGTCTCCCGGCATTACGGCCTGGCTCTTCTGGTGGACGAAGGGTATCAGCTGCTTGAAGTAAATACCCAGCTGGTGGAAGTCCGTTACCGCGAATATCAGCCATGTAAGCGGTATAATAAGCAGCATATAGGCGTGACCCAGAGGCTTTATCCTGTTCAGCGCATTGCCTGTCCAGAATTTCTCGCTCATTATGATGATGAAGAGCACAAGTCCCCAGAGCACGAAGTTCCAGCTGGCGCCGTGCCAGAGTCCGGTGAACAGCCATACCACAAGGGTATTGAACACCATTCTTTTCGGTCCCTTGCGGTTGCCGCCCAGAGGGATATAGATATAGTCCTTGAACCATGTACCCAGAGTCATATGCCAGCGGCGCCAGAACTCTGTCATGGTCAGCGACATATACGGGTGATCGAAGTTCCTTGGGATATTGAAGCCCATTATCTTTCCCAGACCGATGGCCATGAGAGAGTATCCGCAGAAGTCGAAGTAGAGCTGGAAGGAGTATGCGAATATGCCCAGCCATGCCAGCTTGGTGGATATGCTCTCGTAGCCTATGGCGGAAATATCGCTCCACAGGCCGCCTATCTGGTTGGCGATGAGCACCTTGTAGCCCAGACCTATGGTAAAGGTCTTGAGTCCGTCCTCGATCTTCTGTGCGGTGTGGGTACGGGACTTCAGCTCCTTGGCGACGTGATCGTAGGTGACGATAGGGCCGGCTATGAGCTGGGGGAACATAGTGATGTAAGCGCCGTAGTTTATCAGGTTCTTTTCAGCCTTGGCCTTGCTCCTGTAAACGTCGATAATATATGAGACGTTCTGGAAGGTGTAGAAGCTGATACCTATGGGAAGGATTATATTCTTTACCGTCAGGCTCTGGTGGAAGAAGTGGTTGATGTTCTCCGTACCGAAGGTCCAGTATTTGAAGAATATCAGCCACCAGAAGTTGAAGGCTATGCCGAAAATGAGCCAGAGCTTCTTTGTGTATTTGCTGCATTCGATGAACTGTCCCACGATGAAGTTGAGCAGCACCGTCAGCAGGAACAGCATTATGTATATGGGATCCTTTACGCCGAAGCTGTAGAACAGTACGCTTCCCGTGAATATGATAAGGTTCTGATAGCCTATCCTTGTGGAGGTATAGGCCTGTATCAGAAGGAAGGCTGATGTGATGAGGAAGATTATTATGTAAAGCGGTTTTGTCAGCTTCATTATATAGAAGAAAACAATGGCCGCCATGACGATGCCAAAGAATATGACCACGCATCGGAAGCCCTTTTCCGATGCTTTTCTGGATTCATAGAGTATCCATATCACCGATGCCAGATAAATCAGAATGGGGAGAGGCCTTATGAGCCTCATGGAATAGAACAATGCCGCACCCGCCACGAGTGCGGAAATTACCAGCACGACATCTCTGTATTTTTTCTCGGACGCCGAATAGGCTATCAAAAAAACAGGCAGGAATATAAAGATAAAGACCAGACTGCTGAATACCAAATATACCACCCTTTAGTTAATTCATTTGTTAGAGCTCCCGCTGTTTGTTTCTCTTTAAAATCTGCGGAAAATAGCATTATAAAAACTCATACACTATTATTTTACACGTTTGCTAATTAAATGTCAATAGCTTTGGAATAATGTAGCAGATTGCCGTAAACCGTCGGTAAACAGCCTGTCTTTTCGTTGCTTTTGACAATGCAAAAAGCTCCCCCGAAAGCAGGGGAGCCTTGATATCATATCTCTGTAACAAATGGCGTAATGAGTATCATTATCATACATACGGGACAGATGTATTTTATCATGACGCTGTACATCAGCTTTGAGCGGAAGCGCTTTTCGCCGAACATCACTTCCTCCTCCACATACTTTGTCTTTACTGTAAAGCCTATGAGTATGCAGGTGAAGAAGGCAAGGACGGGCATCATTATATTGTTCGTGGCGAAGTCGAAGAAATCAAGTATCTGCATACCGAATATCTTTACCTCAGACCATACGCTGTAGCCCAGTACGGAGAGCATACCGACAGCCACAGTCACTGCGATGACAGCGATACAGCTGCTTGAACGGCTGAGCCCGAACTTTTCCATGACAACTGCCACCACTGTTTCCATAAGGGATATGGAGGAGGTGAGGGCTGCCAGTGATACCAGGATAAAGAAGGCTGTGCCTATTATCTGGCCTGCGGGCATGGAAGCGAATACCTTGGGAAGGGTTATGAACATGAGTCCCGGCCCCTTGTTGAGAGCTGTCTGGTCGCCGCCTGAGAATACGAATACTGCGGGGACGATTATCATTCCCGCAAGGATAGCTACAAGAGTATCGAAGATCTCTATCTGGCGCACCGAGCTTTCAAGGGAGTCCTCTTTTCTCATGTACGAGCCGTAGGTCACCATGATACCCATAGCTATGGACATCGAGTAGAACAGCTGACCGCAGGCCGCAGCTACTGTTCTCAGCAGCTTTGAGGCGGTAAAGCCCTCAAAATCCGGGAGCAGGTAATACTTCAGGCCCTCTCCTGCACCGTCAAGTGTGAGAGTGTATACAGCTATGCCGATTATCAGCACCAGCAGCACGGGCATGAGGAATTTGCTGACCTTTTCAATGCCCTTTTCAACTCCGAGAAAGACTACAACAGAGGTGAGGAGCACATATATTATGAAGAATGCGGCAGGCTGCTCCAGCATACCTATGAAGTGCTCGAAGAAGGTCAGCTTCGTACCGGGGTCTGAGGAGGAGGCGTATTCCGCAACGGAAGCAGCCTCTCCGCCGCCTGTTACGAATACCGTCATATACTTCAGCACCCAGCCGCCTATGACGCAGTAGTAGGGGAGTATCAGTGCAGGTATCACTGCCGCAAGAATACCCAGAGGCGAGAAGCGCTTGTCCACGGTTTTGTAGGCGCCGATAACGCTTTTTCCCGTGCGCCTGCCTATGGCTATCTCAGTGAGCATCAGTGTGAAGCCGAAGGTTATGGCGAATATTATGTATACCAGCAGGAAGATGCCGCCGCCGTATTTTGCGGCAAGGTAAGGGAACCGCCATATGTTGCCAAGTCCCACCGCGGAGCCTGCTGCGGCAAGGACGAAGCCTATCTTAGAGCCGAAGCCTCCTCTGGAGGTCTCAGCCTTTGTTTCAGTTTTCATTATGATACATTCCTTTCGTTGTCGTTGGTATGATGCGATACAAATATAATTATAGCATTAGTTATAGGAAAAATCAATATCAAGTCTTGCAAAAAAATTGTCTGTAGGGGCGGCGTTCCGCCGCCCGATATAACGAGAAATTTTGCGGGCTGATATTATCTACCCCTACAAAAAAGGAACGCCGGGTTCGGCGTTCCTTACAAATTATTCGATTCCTGCCTGCTGTTTTGCAGCTGTGAGGGTGTTCTTCATAAGCATTGCGATAGTCATGGGACCTACGCCGCCGGGTACGGGAGTGATGAACGAAGCCTTCTTCTCGGCGGACTCGAACTCAACGTCGCCGCAGAGCTTGCCGTTGTCGAGGCGGTTCATGCCTACGTCGATGACTACAGCGCCTTCCTTTATCATATCGCCTGTAACGAAGTTAGCGCGGCCGATGGCAACTACAAGGATATCAGCGCCGAGGCATACCTCCTTGAGGTTCTTTGTCTTGGAGTGGCAGATAGTAACGGTGCCGTTCTTCTGGAGAAGCAGCATTGCCTGTGGCTTGCCGACGATATTGCTTCTGCCGATAACTACGCACTGCTTGCCTGTGATATCCGTGCCTGTGCTCTCAATAAGGCGCATAACGCCTGCGGGAGTGCATGGAAGGAAGGAATACTCGCCTATCATTATCTTGCCCACGTTGATGGGGTGGAAGGCGTCAACGTCCTTGTCGGGTGAGATAGCGTTGATAACAGCCTTCTCGTCGATGTGCTTGGGCAGGGGGAGCTGTACCAGTATTCCGTTTACTCTGTCGTCGCGGTTAAGTACGTTTACCAGGTCAAGAAGCTGCTCCTGTGTGGTGGATTCGTCCAGAGCGTACTCGAATGACTGGAAGCCTACTGCCTCGCAGGCCTTCTTCTTGTTGTTGACATATACTCTTGAAGCGGGATTGTTGCCTACGATAACTACCGCAAGGCCTACCTTGAGTCCCTTTTCGTCCCTGAGTCTGGCAGCTTCCTCTGCTACCTCGTTCTTTACTGCTGCGGAAACTGCTTTTCCGTCGATAATCTGTGCCATTTATTTATCCTCCTTATCATCATCGGACTCCTCGTCCTCATCATCGTCGTCTTCATCTTCGTCGTTATCTTCATCGTCGTCCTTTACAGGAACAGGTTGATGTTCGTCTTCCTCGTCATCGTCATCATCTTCATCATCGTCGTCATCATCGCCGCCGAGGATAGTGTCCTCATCGTCCAGCTCGTCCTCGTCGAAGTCGTCATCATCATCGTTGAAGATGTCAAGGTCGTCCTCATCATCGTCACCGCTGCCTGCCTTGGCGTCCTCCTTGGAGATACCCATGCGCTTTCTGCGGCTCTCCTCGATAAGACGGTGGGATTCCTCGGTGTTTGCGTAGAGCACGAAGCTCTCGGGATCGCGCTTCCTTCTGATGAAGAATACTATCAGCAGGAGCACTGACACAACAAACAATACTGCGGACAGCGCCTGTGAGATGCGGATATTGCCCAGCATGAGGCTGTCGGTGCGGAGGCCTTCAACTACGAAGCGCTCTGCGCCGTACCATGCAAGGTACATGAGGAAGATCTGGCCGTCGAACTTCCTGCGCTTGGAGAGAAATGCCAGTATCACAAAGCCCAGCAGACACCATACCGACTCATAGAGGAAGCAGGGGTGTACGGGCTTTTCCCAGAGCATTTCCAGACCGTTCTTGTACATATCACCATCAAGGCTCATGCCCTCGGAGATAGTGCGCTGGATAGTTCCGCCTGTCATGCCCAGGAAGGAATCGGTATTGGTACCGAAGGCCTCCTGATTGACGAAGTTGCCCCAGCGTCCTATGCCCTGGCCTATGAGAAGTCCCAGAGCGGTGATGTCCAGCATGGGCAGAATCTTTATCTTCTTGATCTTACATATTATAAAACCGACTAAAAGTGCGCCGATTATACCGCCGTAAATGGCCAGGCCGCCGTTGCGGGTGTTGACTATTGCCTTCCAGTCCCATTTGTATTCGTCCCAGCGCATGAGTACATAGTAGATACGGGCGCCGATTATGCCGCCGATGACTCCGCCTATGACTGCGTCGATGGCTCTGTCGGAATCAAGGCCGAAGCGCTTCATCTTTGGCAGGGCGTATACAAGGGCGAGTATCAGTCCGATAGTGATGATGATACCGTACCACTGTATCTGGAAGCCGAATACCGTAAAGGCTGTGGGGTCGATGCTGAATTTCCAGCCAAGCTCGGGGAATTGTATTTCGTGGGGTTCTAATAGTGTTGTTTCATTCATGGGATTATGCCTCCTTTTCAATTACCGACAGAACGCATCTGTCAGGGCGCAGCTCCCTGCGCATATAATCTATCACATCGGCGCCGGTAAGGTCTGAAAGAGCCTCTATAGCGTCGTAAGGACCGACTTCGTCCATGTGTGCGCAGAGCATGAGACTTGCCACTGCTTCCACATTGTTCAGCTCCCGTATGAGCATACCGTAGGAGGATTTCTTTATCCTCTGGAAGTCCTTCTCCCTTATGCCCTCGCTGATGAGTCTTTCTATCTCGGCGTTTACGGCCTCCCTGATCCTTTGGGGGTGATCCGATTCGCCGCTGAAGAACACGGTGAAATAGCCGCTTCCGCAGAACACCTCTCCGCCGAATGTGGAGTTGATGATCTCCTCTTTAAGGAGCCTCTCGCACATGGGGAGGGCGGGGTCCGTGAGGAGAGCCGCGGCTGTGGAGGCGGCGGCAGCGTCCTTCAGTCGCTGTGCGCCGTCGCTCGGAGTGCATTTATAGCCCAGCTGGAATATGGAGGCTCCCACCGGCTGCTTTTCGATGAACTCGGGCTGCACAATGCCGGCAGGCTCATCGGGGAATACGGTCTCAAGTCCCTTGTCCTCGGTGGGACGGAGACAGCGGTCGCATATCTCAAGCACTGTATCGGCCTTTATGTTGCCTGCTATGGCGAGCACCATATTGTTCAGGTTGTAGAAGGCGTCATAGCACTTGTAGAGCAGATCTGCGTCTATCTTCGAGATACTTTCAACTGTACCTGCGATGTCGGTCTTTATGGGGTGGGCGTGGAACATACAGCGGAGCATATTGAAGAATACGCGCCATTCGGGGTTATCGTTGGTCATTTTTATCTCCTGGCCGATGATACCCATTTCCTTGTCCACGTTTTCCTTGGTGAAGTAGGGCTTCTGTACGAAATCCAGCAGTATCTCCAGATTCTTCTCATAGTTCTTGGAGCAGCTGAAGGTGTAGCAGGTCTTGTCGAAGGCAGTGAATGCGTTGCCGGAGGCTCCTGTCTTTGCGTAGAGCTCGAATACACCGCAGTCCTCATTCTCGAAGAGCTTGTGCTCAAGGAAGTGGGCTATGCCTTCGGGGACGGTGGTGTAATCGCTGTCGGCGGCGTTCTTGAATATGTTGTTCACGGAGCCGTATCTGGTGCCGATAATGGCTTCTATGCTGCTGAAGTCGTTCATCTCGCAGATGTAGATATCAAGACCGCTGCTGTGCTTGACGTGTATGCAGCTGTCTCCCGTGCGGGCGCCTGTGATGATCTCTTTTTCCATTATCCCTGCACCTCCTTGTTGAGCATGAGGTATACGCTGTCGGGCTTCAGCGATTTAGCTGCCTCGACGATACGCTCCTTTGTGACTGCCTTGAATCTGAGGAAGTGCTCCTCTGGGGTGATGAACTCCCCGTCGCAGAAGCAGTCCAGATACCAGCCTATATATGAGGTGGGAGTGTCGCCTACCTGTAATACTGCGTTATCCAGCGCCATGAGAGCGCCCTGCATTTCCTGGTCGGTGATGTTGCCCTTTCTTACCTCATCAAGCTGAGCCATTATCTCGTCCTCGGCGGTCTTTATGTTGCTGCGCTCAACGCCGATATCCACGAAAAATGAACCCTTTACGGAGATGGAACGACTGGTGCAGTAATAGCATAGGCTGTTCTTCTCGCGGACGTTGAGGAAGAGTTTGGAGAATGGCAGCTCGCCGTAGATTATGCTGAGCATTTTCAGGGCGTATCTGTCGTCCGAATCGGTCTTGAAGGCGAATACAGCCTTGCACTGATTCACGTCGAATTCCTCGGAGACGGTCTCGACCTGAGCCTTCAGGGGACTGTGGTTGCGTATGTTCACTGCTTTGGGAGCTCTGTCAATGCTGCCGAAGCTGCTGCGGAACATCTCCGCGAACGAGTCGTCCTCCTGCGGTGCAACGTAGAATATCTCTATCTGAGCGGTTTTCAGAAGCTCACGGTAAGCTCTGAAGGCCTCTGCGGGAGTTGCCGACGAAGCGGCCTCTCTGCTTCCGTAGCCTGTACACTCCGCAGGCTCGCCCCTGTATGCCACTGCGGCCGCCTGTGCCAGAGCGTAGCTTCGCTTCTGGTTGAGCTCGCCGTCTATGCGGTCGATGAGGTCTTTTTTCACCATTGCGAAGGAATCCTCGTCAAAGGCGCCGTCCTTTGCATTGGGACTGAAAAGGCAGTCCCTTATAAGGCTGAGCATCTCGCCGCTGATATCCTCGCCGTCTATTGCGTATCTGTTGTCCAGCCATGAGGCCTTCAGACCCAGTATCTGGGCGTCGCCCTTCTTGCGGGCCGAGGAGCCCAGACCTGCGCCGTAGAGCTCGGAGAGCTTTTCGCACAGTGCTGCGTATGTCCTGAAGCCGCTGCTGGAGACTGTCAGTATGCCGGTGGCAAGGTTATTGACGGCAGCTGTCTTTTCGCTCAGCTCCGTCAGGAAATATACACCAAGGGAACAGGTCTTGAATTTTTTGTCAATTATAGAGGTGAAGCCGATTTTATCGCCAAGTTCAGACCTTTTGTATATCATCAGGATAACACTCCAATCTAAAAAAGCTATACACCATATTATAGCACACTTGAGAAGAAATTACCATAGTATTTTGATTTTTTTTCATTTTTTTACTCTCTTGTAACGGATATTGTGCTAAAATACTTGATTTTTAACCTGCGAAAGTGGTATAATATATTTCAGACATATGCAAACAGATAAAAAGGAGGCAGGAAAAATGGGTTATGTTGGTGAGAAATGCCCCGTATGCAATAAGATATTTACTCCCGATGACGATATAGTAGTGTGTCCCGACTGCGGCACGCCTCATCACAGGGATTGTTATACTTCCACGATGACCTGCGCAAATGCCGGATTTCACGCAGAAGGCAGGAAATGGGAAAAGGCAACCGTATCCGGTCCGCGGTACAGGATATGTCCCGTATGCCGCTTTTCAAACAGTGAGAAGGATGAAAGCTGTCAGCGCTGCGGCACCGACCTGAGAGCTGTGAGAGCTTCCGGGGACGGCGGTCAGAGACAGACAGGGGACCGCAGCGGCAGTCAGTGGAATGAAGGATTTCCTATCCCCGACGCAGACGAGCTCATAGATCCCATAAACTATCTGGGCTACGACCAGAATGAGGATATGGGCGGAGCCACAATGCGGGAGGTCAGCGATTTCGTCGGCCCCAATACCATATACTATCTGCCCAAGTTCAAGCGCCTGAAGGAGGACGGCGTCCGTCCGTCGTTCAATATACTGGGACTGATATTCCCGTCTCTGTTCTTCGCAAACAGAAGAATGTGGGGCTGGGCGATAATAACCGTGGTGGTAGGCACTCTGCTGGGCTTTCCGTCGGATCTGCTCATATATCTGAAGGAGTATGCCGAGGAGATTCCTGCGGAGCTGGCAAACTTCCTGTCGGACAATACAAAGACTATCAGGCTGCTGGGAGATATAGGCCTTGCCCTTAATCTCAGCGCAAGAGCGCTGATATGCTTCTTCTCCAACTGGCTTTACTACAGGTTCACCATGCGCTCCATAAAGAAGATAAAGATGCGCCGCGGTCCTGCCTCGCAGATAAAGTCATCAGGCGGCATTAAGCCCCTGAACGTGATATTCATTATGCTCATAAGGTACGGTGTTACGCTGATAGCCTTTGCGGCACTGTTCTTCTGCGTTGAGTTCGTGTTCACATTCAGGGAGGTCTATAAGGTATAAGAACATAAGAAAAGGGGAGCCGTTCCTGCGGGGGCATGGCAGGAGGCTTCTGATACAAGGGGGACGAAAATGAGGATAAGAAGGCTTTGTATCCTTTTTGCAGCGGTGCTGTGTCTTGCTCTTGCAGGCTGCGGGCTCCGCGACTATCCCACCTATACCTATCAGCTCAGCAATCCGCTGGGGGAGAGGTATCTGGTGAATTACTGCGAGCAGACTGGCTATCCCGATAATACCACCCGTGTGAAGATCTTCAGGGATAAGGATAAGATCGGCGATTACGACGGGGGAGCCTATACGGGCTGTGATTCGTATATACCTTCGCAGATAATGCTGATATGCAGCAAGGATAAGGTTGACTATTACTATATGAAGTCTCAGTTCGGCGAGTACATAATCGCGGACGGATTCATGGACGTGAGGCTGAACTTCAATATGCTTCAGATAAGCGGAGCCACCGGCAAAATGAGCGATATCGACAAGCGCTCCTATTCAAAGCTGGCGGCGGCTGTACGCGGTGCGGTAACGGCTGAGTCGGCACAGAAGAGGTTCTTGTCCTGCGGATACAGCTCGGACAGCTTCATGGCATTTTACAATTACAAGGACTGAACATATAACAAAAAAAGCTCCGCGGCTGCGGAGCTTTTTCCATAAAAACATCCCCGTAAGCATTTGCTGCATACGGGGATACTGTTTTTACTCATAATCTGAGTTTGCGTCAGGCCATACTCTGTACATAGGCGTATTAGTAGTACCGTCGCCTACCCAGATCTCTACGTCGATAGGATCTGGATCACGGTAGCCTATGAACCAGCGGTTAAGCTTCTTGCCGGAAGATGACTTCTGGAACTTAACAGGTGTCTTGCCCTTTCCCATGAAATGATTCAGTGCATCCAGGAATGCTTTTGCATCCTTGCTGCCGCTTGTCCATGAGGAATGATTCTTTCCGTTGTTGGAAGCACCATCCTTGGAACATACTATAACAAAGTCATAGTTGTCGGTATTTTCGCCGGTCTTGCCGCTTGCATGGTGTTTTGAAGTACCGCTGGCACCGAAGGATTCAGCTGCCTCCTCGTTGTCTGCAAGGATAGCCATGACGCTGTCGTGGATACTCTTTGCACTGGAAATGTCAGATGTACGCTTTGAGCGCTTGACATAGCCCAGCATTGATGGAACGAGTATTGCTGCCAGAACGCCAATGATGGCTATAACGACGATCAGCTCAACCAGTGTGAAGCCCTTTTTTGATATTTTTGCCATATAAATCCCCCCATAGTTTTATAGTGCAAAAAAGTTTGTGTTCTTGATTACATTATACGATGTTTTACAGGATTTGTCAATAGCTTATTCAAAAAAATTTCATAAAGGTGTATAAAGATTTGCCTATATTACGTTATGTAATCACTTTGCTATGACTTTCTTGAATGCCTTCTTGCCCTTGCGGACTATGAGCTCTCCGTCAAGACGGATCATCTCCTTGGGGTCTGTCTTTTTCTCGTCGTTCACTGTGATGCCGCCCTGCTGTACAAGACGTCTTGCCTCGGATACGGAAGGAGCAAGCTCTGCCTTGACCAGAAGGTTGAGAAGGCCGATGGCGCCGTCGGTAAGGTCTGCGGAGTCTATCTCGGCTACGGGCATATTCTCATTGGAGCCGCTTCCGCCGAAGAGTGCCTTTGCAGCTGCCTTTGCCTTTTCAGCTTCCTCCTCGCCGTGAACCAGCTTTGTGAGCTCGTAAGCAAGGAGCTCCTTGGCAGCGTTGAACTGTGCGCCCTCCATGGTCTTTTCCATTTCCTCGATCTGCTCAACGGGTACGAAGGTCAGCATCTTCAGGCACTTGATAACGTCTGCGTCGTCCACGTTTCTCCAGTACTGGAAGAACTCGTAGGGAGTTGTCTTTTCGGGATCCAGCCATACTGCGCCCTTCTCGGTCTTGCCCATCTTCTTGCCCTCGGAGTTGAGGAGCAGGGTGATGGTCATTGCGTAAGCGTCCTTGCCCAGCTTTCTTCTGATGAGCTCTGTGCCGCCCAGCATATTTGCCCACTGGTCGTCGCCGCCGAACTGCATATTGCAGCCGTATTTCTGGAAAAGCTCAAGGAAGTCGTAGCTCTGCATTATCATGTAGTTGAATTCCAGGAAGGTAAGACCGCGCTCCATACGCTGCTTGTAGCACTCGTGAGAGAGCATACGGTTTACGCTGAAGTGAGCTCCCACGTCGCGGAGAAGCTCGATGTAGTTCAGCTTCATGAGCCAGTCTGCGTTGTTGACGATGATGGCCTTGTCCTCCGAGAAGTCGATGAATCGGCTCATCTGCTTCTTGAAGCAGTCAACGTTGTGCTGGATAGTCTCAGGAGTCATCATCTTTCTCATGTCGGTCTTGCCCGAAGGGTCGCCGATCATGGCTGTACCGCCGCCGATGAGCACGATGGGCTTGTTGCCTGCCATCTGGAGACGCTTCATAAGGCAGAGCGCCATGAAGTGACCTACATGGAGAGAGTCCGCTGTGGGGTCGAAGCCGATGTAGAAGGTAGCCTTGCCTGCGTTGACGAGCTCCTCTATCTCTTTTTCGTCTGTGAGCTGCGCGAGGAGACCTCTGCGCTTGAGTTCTTCAAAAGTAGTCATAATTTATTCTCCTTTATATTATTGTTTTATTATTAAGCTTGATCGGCAGCCATACTGCCATAAAGAATGAAAACATCGGGCGTTTTCATGTATATCACGACCTTTCGGTGTTACTGTTCAGTCAGCGTGCCTCATTATTGCCTTCAGGGCGCCCAGCAGGGCCGAATGTATGAAGGTGCGGAGGGCTATGAGAGCCTGTCCGGTCATAAATACATATTTAATGTATCCGTAGAAGTATTCGCCTGCGCCGCCTGAGTTCCTTTCGGCAAGTCTCTCCATATAGGGAGCCACCCTATCGCCGCCGAAGGTGACGAACTCCACTAAAAGCGCAAGGAGCAGGGCGATAGTGAAGCCAAGATTGAGCTTTGCGCTGTCAAGTCCCGCCAGTCCCGTATAGGGGTGCATATACCTTGTGAGGAGAGCCGTCAGCATGAAGCCCAGAGCGGTACATACAGCCATGCGGATAAACGGCGAGCTGCTGTCCGAATTTGCGGGGTTTATGAAGCCGATGTACAGAAAAAGAAGCGGCAGCAGAAAGATGATCGCCGAGATGCACAGATAAGGTATTGCCTTTTTCATGATCCTCCTCCTTTGCAAATACAAAAGCCCCCGAACAGCATAAACTGTCCGGGGGCGAAGCTACTCGCGGTACCACCCCGATTCACTGAGCAATACTCAGCCTCGTCAAGCTGTAACGGGCATACCCGTCCGCACCTACTTGTGTTCAATGCGGCAACTCCCGAATGTAGGTCTCTGTACGCCGTCATTCCCTCGCACCATACGGGAACTCTCTGGATCGGGCACTGCACAGGTTTTATTCGTTCACGGTTTTTGCCCTTATATCATAACACAACTTTTTTCGCTTGTCAAGTGGGGAGCAGCCTGTTTTTTCACGCTGTGGAGCGGCAGTGCTTGCGCTTCTTCTCGGAGTACATCTTGTCGTCCATTTCGTTGAGGAAGCTGTCGATGCTCCTTTTGCCGTTGTAGAGAGCCGTACCGATGGAGAACGAGAGCTTGTATTCAGTTTTGTCGGAGACGTTGAACTTCTCCAGCTGATTGCGCAGGCTGTTCTCGATGTTCATGAGCTCGAATTCATTGTTAACTCTGGCGATTATGATGAATTCGTCTCCTGCGAACCTAACGGATATGCTCTTTGCAGGCTTTGCCGCATTGATTATCTCTGCGGCGGAGATGAGAGCCTCATCGCCTACGGAATGGCCGAACATATCGTTTATGCTCTTGAAGAAGTCGATATCTATCATTACTCCGCCAAGCTCCGTGCCCTTACGGGACACATCGGCAAGAACATGGTCGAGGTAATTGCGGTTGCAGAGCTTTGTCAGCGGGTCGATATACGACAGCTCGTTCTGTAAGCTCATGTGGGTGCCTACAAGGCCCAGGGCCACGGAGCACCATGCCAGCGAAATGCCGTAGAATACCATCTGGGCAGTGGTGCCGATTATTATGGGCATAAGGAACATCCATATAGGAAAGAACCTTGTCTTTGCAGAGCCCTTGTAGTATCTGTATCTGACGCAGACGCTGAAGCCGAGATACATGAATACCGAGATATAATAAATGTATCCCAGCGGCTGACGGCTGTATAGGTTGTTTCCGTCGAAGCTGAACAGGTATCCCCATTTCAGATTAGGTATGAGCGCAAGCAGGAGTATCAGGGTAGGTACGGCCAGCCATGAGTAGTATTTTTTCAGGCGGCTCTCCTGCTTGTAGAGCCTGAGGTCAACATATATGCACCAGAGATATGATGTTGTGACGTTTATGGCGTATGTAAGTGTATCTGTGAGCATAGCGGCTGTGTGAGCTCCGAAGAAAGTCTTGCCGTCGACGATGAATGATATCGTCTCGCTTGCGCAGGCAAGAGCGGTCAGCAGTATCATTGCCGTGAACACCCGGTCGCTTGGCAGCTTTCTCTGTCTTACCAGATAGCTGCTTATCTGTAATATCACCAGCATTGCTATACCTATACCGTTCGTAACTATAATGCATTGCAGGTTCATAGTATCCTCCTTCCCCTCAGAAGACCTTATACTATTATAACATATTACATATAAACATTCAAGAGATTAACTAAAAATTTACAAATTATGCCCAATGGGTGTGGAGCGCCTCCGTGAGAAAAAACTGCGGGGGAAATCAATTTTTTTCTGTTTGGTACTTGAAATTTGACGAGGTTTGATATATAATTAATTATTATAGTGTAACGGGAGGAATCAGAAATGAGTACAAAGGTCGGATTTGACAACGAAAAATATCTGAAAATGCAGTCTGAGCATATCAGGCAGCGTATCGCTCAGTTCGGCGATAAGCTTTACCTTGAGTTCGGTGGAAAGCTCTTTGACGATTACCACGCTTCAAGAGTGCTTCCGGGCTTCAAACCCGACAGCAAGCTGCAGATGCTCCTTCAGCTGAAGGAAGACGCAGAGATCGTAATAGTAATCAACTCCGATGATATCGAGAAGAACAAGGTCAGGGGAGATCTGGGCATTACCTATGATGTGGACGTTATCAGGCTCTTCAACGTGTTCACAAAGATAGGTCTCTATGTCAGCAGCGTTGTTCTCACAAGATACGACGGCCAGCCCACCGCTGACGCCTTCCAGAAGCGTCTGGAGGCTCTGGGCATAAAGGTATATCATCACTACAGCATCAAGGGCTATCCCTCTAACCTTCAGTACATAATCAGCGACGAGGGCTACGGCAGGAACGATTATATCGAGACCTCCAGAAAGCTCGTGGTCATCACAGCTCCCGGTCCCGGAAGCGGAAAAATGGCTACCTGTCTCTCTCAGCTCTACCATGAGCACAAGAGGGGAGTGGACGCAGGCTACGCCAAGTTCGAGACCTTCCCCATATGGAACCTTCCTCTCCGTCACCCCGTGAATATCGCCTATGAGGCCGCTACTGCCGACCTCAACGACGTGAATATGATAGATCCCTTCCACCTTGAGGCCTACGGCAAGACTACCGTTAACTATAACCGCGATGTGGAGATATTCCCCGTGCTCAATGCCATGTTCGAGAATATCCTCGGCGAGTCGCCCTACAAGTCTCCTACGGATATGGGCGTGAATATGGCAGGCAACTGCATAGTTGACGACGAGGCCGTTTGCGAGGCCGCAAAGCAGGAGATCATCCGCAGATACTACACAGGTATGTGCGACAACAGAAAGGGTCTTATCTCCATCGAGGAGGTAATGAAGCTGGAGCTCCTCATGAAGCAGGCAAACGTTACTCCCGAGGACAGAAAGGTGGTTGCCTCTGCCCTTGAAAAGGAGAAGGAGACAGGCGGCCCTGCGGCTGCTATGGAGCTTCCCGACGGTACTATCCTTACGGGACGCACCTCAAACCTGTTGGGAGCTGTTTCGGCTCTGCTGCTCAACGCTCTAAAGCATTTCGCTCAGATAGATGATGAGATACTTCTCATGTCGCCTCATGTAATTGAGCCCATCATGGAGCTGAAGGTGAACCACCTGGGCAACAACAATCCCAGAATGCACACAGACGAGACTCTGCTGGCTCTTTCCATCTGCGCCAATACCGACGAGAACGCCAAGAAGGCCATGGATCAGATATCAAAGCTCCGCGGCTGCGAGGTACACTCCACGGTTATCCTCTCATCGGTTGACGAGCGTATCTTCAAGCGCCTCGGCATCAATCTCACCTGCGAACCCAAATATCAGGCATGAAAAAAGGCTCCCGAATAAACGGGAGCCTTTTATAATGTTAAAAGAAGAAAATATGTTCTGGGTGTTTATTTTTGAATAATAATATGGTATAATATACTTTGTTCGCAATATGCTTTGTTCTTTCAGGAGAAAAATATGACCGATAAGATTATTATTAAAGGCGCACGAGCCAATAACCTCAAAAATATAGATCTGGAGCTGCCCCGCGACCGACTCATCGTAATGACGGGACTGTCGGGCTCGGGAAAATCCTCCCTCGCCTTCGATACCATCTACGCTGACGGTCAGCGCAGGTATGTGGAGAGCCTTTCCTCCTACGCGAGAATGTTCCTCGGACAGATGGAAAAGCCCGATGTGGACAGCATAGAGGGACTTTCTCCCGCTATCTCCATTGACCAGAAGACCACCTCGAAAAATCCCCGTTCCACCGTGGGTACCGTAACGGAGATATACGACTATCTGCGACTTCTGTACGCCCGTATCGGCGTGCCCCACTGTCCTGTCTGCGGCAGGGAGATATCCCAGCAGACCATTGACCAGATGGTGGATACCCTTATGGAGCTGCCGCAGGGTACAAAGCTTCAGCTTCTTGCTCCTATCGTAAGGAACCGCAAGGGACAGTACGCAAAGGAGCTGGAAAGCGCAAGGAAGTCGGGCTTTGTCCGCGTAAGAGTTGACGGTATCATGTACGAGCTCTCGGAGGAGATAAAGCTTGACAAGAACAAGAAGCACAATATCGAGATAATCGTTGACCGTATCGTCATAAAAGAGGGCATAGAGTCCCGTATCACCGACAGCCTTGAAACTGTATTCAGCCTTACGGGGGGACTTGCCATTGCCGACGTCATCGGCGGCGAGGAGATACTTTTCTCGCAGAATTACGCCTGTCCCGAGCACAACATAAGTATAGGCGAGCTGGAGCCGGTTATGTTCTCATTCAACAATCCCGTGGGAGCCTGCCCGAAATGCACTGGCCTGGGCGTTTTCAAGCATATAGATCCCGACCTTGTCGTGCCTGACAAGGAGCTCTCCATAGAGGAGGGAGCTATTACCGCCTCGGGCTGGAACAGCCGCGACGAGGCCTCCATATCTTCCATGTATTACCGCGCCATATCCAAGAAGTACGGCATTCCTCTGGACGTTCCCGTAAAGGAGCTGACAAAGGAGCAGATGGATCTGTTCCTGTACGGTACGGGAGACGATATGCTTGACCTGAAAAGGCCTGCTTCTCTGGGCGGAGGCAGCTACCGTTCACCCTTCGAGGGCGTTATCAACAACCTTGAACGCCGCTATAAGGAGACCTCCAGCGAGCTGTCAAGGAACGAGATAGAGGAGCATATGAGCGAGGTCAGCTGTCCTGTATGCAAGGGCAGAAGGCTCCGCGACGAGTACCTTGCCGTTACGGTAGGGGATAAGAATATCAGCCAGCTCACCGACCTCTCGGTGAAGGAGGGACTGCGTTTCTTCAACGGGCTGAAGCTCTCGGAGCATGACAGCTTTGTGGGCGAGCGTATCATAAAGGAGATAAAGGAACGTCTGGGCTTCCTGGGCAGCGTGGGACTGGAATACCTCACGCTCTCCCGCGGAGCAGGCACCCTTTCGGGCGGCGAGAGCCAGAGGATTCGTCTTGCCACACAGATAGGCTCCTCGCTGGTGGGAGTGCTGTATATCCTTGACGAGCCAAGTATCGGCCTGCATCAGCGCGACAACGACAAGCTGATAGCTACGCTGAAAAGGCTCCGCGATCTCGGCAATACGCTGATAGTGGTGGAGCACGACGACGATACCATGCTGGCGGCGGACTATATCGTGGATATCGGTCCGGGAGCAGGTATCCACGGCGGAGAAGTGGTGTTCGCAGGCACTGTGGACAAGCTTCTCAAGTGTAAGAGCTCCATAACGGGACAGTACCTCAGCGGAAAAAAGAAGATAGAGATACCCGTAAAGCGCAGGAGCGGAAACGGAAAATTCCTTACCGTCCGCGGAGCTTCCGAGCATAACCTTCGCAATATCGACGTAAGCATACCTCTCGGTGAGCTGGTGTGCGTTACGGGAGTTTCCGGCTCGGGCAAGTCCTCGCTGGTGAACGAGGTCATATACAAGCACCTTGCCGCAAGGCTCAACCGCGCCAAGACAAGGAGCGGAGCCTTTGAGGATATGGAGGGTACAGAATACCTGGACAAGGTTATATGTATAGATCAGTCCCCCATAGGCAGGACGCCCCGTTCAAATCCCGCTACCTATACGGGAGTTTTCGGCGATATACGCGAGCTCTTTGCAAAGACTCCCGACGCCAAGGCTCACGGCTATTCAAGCGGAAGGTTCTCCTTCAACGTAAAGGGCGGACGCTGCGAGGCCTGCGAGGGCGACGGCATCATAAAGATAGAGATGCACTTCCTGCCGGATATCTATGTTCCCTGCGAGGTGTGCAAGGGAAAGCGGTACAACCGTGAGACCCTGGATATACACTACAAGGGAAAGTCAATATACGATGTGCTGGAAATGACAGTGGACGAAGGCGTTGAGTTCTTCGAGCATATCCCCAGGATAGCCAAGAAGCTGAAGACCTTACAGGAAGTTGGACTGGGCTATATAAAGATAGGTCAGCCTGCGACTACACTTTCGGGCGGCGAGGCTCAGCGTGTGAAGCTCTCCACGGAGCTGTCGAAGCGCTCCACGGGCAATACCATCTATATCCTCGACGAACCCACCACGGGACTTCATACCGCGGACGTACACAAGCTCATAGATGTGCTCCAGCAGCTGACGGATCAGGGAAATACGGTGCTGGTCATCGAGCACAACCTCAACGTCATCAAGGTGGCGGACCATATCATCGATCTGGGTCCCGAGGGCGGCGACGGCGGCGGCACCATCGTGGCGCAGGGCACTCCCGAGGAAGTGGCACAGTGCGAAAGGTCCTACACGGGACAGTATCTGAAGCCCTACCTCAAATAATAAATAAGGAGTATTCTCTCCGTGGGGAGGGAATACTCCTTTTTTTATCCTTCTATCTGCCGCGCAAGGAACTGTGCGGCGGCGTTTATGAGACTTTTCTGGAGGTCGGTTACCTCATGGCATTTTTCACTGGTCAGGAAGGCCACGGCTCCCGAAACGTCACCTGCGGTTATTATTGGAAGGGCAGCTATGGCTGTTCTGTCCACTCCCTCAGCAGGGAAGAAGCTGTTGGTCTTTCCGTCGGGACAGAAGAACTGGCCGCGGCTCTCCATGAGCTCCTCCAGCTGACCTGTTACGCGGCGCTCGGCAAATTCGCGGCGGGGCACTCCCGCAGAGGCCACAATGTGATCCTTGTCGGTTATCAGCACGGGACAGCCTGCTATCTTGTGCATGATATCCGCCACATAGACTGCATTCTGGCTCATCTCGCTGACGGCGGAGTACTTCTTGAATATTACCTCGCCCTCGCTGTTGGTATATATTTCCAGCGGATCGCCCTCCCGTATGCGCATGGTGCGGCGGATCTCCTTAGGTATCACCACGCGTCCGAGGTCGTCTATACGTCTTACTATTCCTGTTGCTTTCATTATATTCCCTCCGTTTGATAAATGCTTTGTGGGAATAGTTTACGCAGAAAAAAGTGGGATTATACATTTTTTGTGATAAAAGCATCAAAAAACGGAGACCTCCGTGCAGGAGGTCTCCGCTATGGTTGATATTCATGAGGATCTGACGTCATTTCATCATTTCGGTGAAGTCGATCACCCTGTCGCATATCTCCAGAGCAGCAGGACGATGTGTCACTATGACAACTGTCTTGTCGGTCATATTCCGCAGATTTTCCAGCAGCTGCCTTTCCGTGCGCTCGTCCAGAGCGGATGTGGCTTCGTCCAGAAGAAGCACGGGGCTCTCCGAGAATATGGCTCTGGCAATGGCGATCCTCTGCATCTGTCCCTCCGAGAGGCCTGTTCCGCGCTCGCCGAGAAGGGTGTCCGCGCCCTCCTCAAGAGCTGCCACAAAATCCCCGGCGCAGGCTATTTTTAGGGCGTTTGCTATACGTTCATCGTTGCCGCTGTCGGATCTGTCCGCAAAGGCGATGACCTCGCGGATAGTGCCGCTCATGAGCTGATTTCCCTGGGGCACATAGGCGAAGAGCCTGTGCCATTCCGCGGAAAGGGTCCGTTCCGTGCCGTCCCTGTCCCTGAGAAAGCGCTGTCCGCCGTCAAGGCGGTAAATGCTCATAAGGAGCTTCAGCACAGTGGATTTACCGCAGCCGCTGTGTCCCGTAAAGGCCACATACTCGCCCTTTTTTATCTCCATGCTTATATCGTGGAGAACTACGGGCATATCATCCTTTGAGAGCTTCTTTATGCTGTCCACTGCGGGATAGTAGGTGAAGTCGGCGTTTTTAAGCCCGAAGGAGGCGAAGTTGCTGCCGTAATAGCTCCTGACCGCGTCTATCTCAAGGGGAGCAGCGCTGCTCTCGTCCTCGAAGCTCTCGATCTCCATAAGGCGCTCTGCGCTGGCGGTCATGGCGTAAAATTTGGGAAGATATCCCGTTATATTTGCAAAGGGAGTCTGTATCTGTGAGATAAGCTGTGTTATAGCGGTAAGAGTACCGTAGCTTATGGTGCCGATGAGAATGCCGTAGCCGCAGTAGCAGGCGCCGAAGAGGTACATACCGTTCATAGCCAGGCCGAATCCTATATTGCACACGTTGGAGAAGCGGTTCTTCTTCATTCGTGCGGTCTTGTGCTCGGCCATCTTCTCGGCGCTCTCCGCAGAGGTCTGCTCCTCGGCGGCAAATGAGCGTATCATCATCATGCTGCCAATGCGTTCCTGAAGGAATATGCGGAGCTTTCCGTCACGCTCCTGCACGTTCTTGTGGAGCTTTTTCAGCACCCGTCGGAAGGCATATGTGAACAGTATCAGCACGATGCCGCAGGGGAGAAGCACACAGGCGAAGCGCCAGTCCAGCACTATCATCATAGCCACTGCGCTTATCATCTTGACTATCATGCCCACAAGTCCCGGGATTATCTCCGCATAGCTGTCGGAGACCACCACCGTGTCGTTGGTGAGGCGGTTCAGCCATTCTCCCGAGTGTACGGCGTTGACGCTGGCAAAATCCTTGCGGAGGATATTCTTCATGAGCCTTTCCTTGAACAGGTTCTCGAAGGTGGACTTTGAAAGCTCGTTCAGCCAGCGCATGACTGCACGGAGAGCCACCTGTCCCAGCACCAGCAGCAGCGCAAGCAAAACGTTGTACCGGAAGCCGCTGCGGTCGTGATCGGTGGCGCAGTTCACGATATTGCGCAGCAGCAGCGCGTACAGCACGCCGCTGCTTCCGAAAAGAGCCTGTATCACTGTCAGCGCAAGGATATACAGCTTGTTTCTGCCGGGAACGGCGTAGAGCCATTTTATCGCATTATTTCTTTCCATATTTCCTTTTCAGCCATTTCGGGAGTTTTTTTGCTTTCAGTATGAAAGCGCGTATGGGGAAGAAGTCGCACCACATATGGACGTACAGTCTGTATTTCCTGTCTGTGACGGGGATCTCCCTGCCGCCGCGCACGACTGCCGTCAGCACGCCGATGATATGGCGGTCTGTGATGCCGTATTCCTTATTTGTGCGGTTGTCTCCGCATATGACATAGTCCTCGCTGCGCACCTTCAGTATCCTGTGTAGCACATACTGGCCGCTGTCGCGTCTGTACAGCGGAACGTCGTACTTCTTCAGCCTGCCGTTCGGCTTCTCTATGATGAGAAGGTCCCTGTCCTGTCGTATGAGCGGACGCATACTGTCTCCCACATTGGTATAGACCAGCCTGCCGTCCCGCTCCAGTATTTCTTCAAAAGTGGTCATCTCATGCCCTCATAGGCGACCTTTGCCGCCTCTATATCCATGTTGCAGCCCAGACGGTACAGCCTGACGTTGTCGGCCAGTCTGTCCACCAGAGAAAGGGTACTGCTCATTTTCAGCATATCCGCGGGACGGTAGACCTGCTGTAAGAGCATAGGGTAGGCCTCCTCGCGGGATATCCGCTCAATATGGTTCTGTTCCGCCCTTGTGAGTATGCAGATGGCCTTCAGCGGAACGGAGATATTTGCCCCGAGACGGTGCTTGCCGCTGTAGGGAGTACCGTAGGCGGTGACGCCGCATTCTCCGATTTTTAAAAGGGGCTTGTCGTCGTTGACCATTACTGCGCGTTCGCCGAAGTATTCACGCCAAAGCCTTGTGTGGGTGGATTTGCCTGTGCCCGACTTTGCGGTGAACAGGAAGCCCTCTCCGTCAACGGCTATGACCGAGCCGTGAAAGAGGATAGTGTCATGGTCTATCATCTCTTTGGCTATGCGGCGGTATACCGCAAGCTCCTCCAGATAGCCGTCTGAGAAGCTGTGGACTGGTATGCCCTCCAGCTCTTCTTCCCTGCGCGACTTCATGCGCTCAAATTCAATGTCCTCCTGAGAGGTCACAACGGAATAGTCGGCGGGCTCGTCGGTGGCATAGTCCCGGCAGTATGTGTGGACATCGTCGTACACAGAGCTTATCTTCACCACTCTGTCCGCTATCTTATAGTTTCTTGTTATCATATTTCTTCAGTGCCTTCATCTCTGCCCTGAGTTTTTCGGGCCTTGTGAATATTCCCTTTATCCAGCGCCAGACGTATGCCACAGGGAGCAGTACCTTCGTTTTGTAGAAAAAGGGATAGTGATGCTTCATGAATTCAAGGTCGGGGAACAGTCTTGCTCTTATGAAGCCTGCCTTTGAGCCCCTTCCCGACTTCTCGATGTACTTCCTGACGCTGTTGGTGCCAACGTTTTCAACGGTGCCGTATGTGCCGAATACAAGGTATTTTTCCAGCTCTGCCTCCTCGTCCCCGGTGAGGACGGGCTCCTCCGCTGAGGAGAACAGCTTCATGGAGAGTTCGAGGCGCTGCTTTTCGTAATCGGCAATGCCCAGCTGCTTCAGCTGCTCCTCGATATAGCCTCTGTCCAGCTTTCCTTCCATGGCCTTCATAAAGACATAGCAGTCCACCAGCGAGCGTATACCCGTGCCGCCGCCGTTGTGATGGCGGTATTCGTGAGCGGTCATATAGACGTAGAAGTCCTCGTCGGAGAAATGACGGCCGTATCTGCTGTCCTCGTCGGGCTTCATGAGACGGCTCATGTCCTCATAGTAACGGAAAAGTTTTTCATTCTGTCCGTACACGAACAGAGAGGTGTGCATCTCCATGTTGAGCACGGGAGGCTTCTTGTATTCGTCGGTGTAGCTCTTGCCCACGCTCTCGGCGGTATATCCTCTTGCAAGCATTATCTCCTTGAGGTCGTTCTGCCTTGATGAGTCGTAGAGTATGTCGTTGTCGGACATCTCACGCATACCGGTTTTGGGGTAGAGCTCCTTCAGCACGGCGCCCTTCAGTGGCAGATACCATATGCCCTGTTTTTCCATTTCGGCGGTTATGGCTCCGCGCTCCGAATCGAGGATAATGTTCTTTCTCACCGCATTGTTATAGGCAGCGGAGAAGCCTTCATGCTGTATCCCTGCGCTGTTCAGTGCGGTGAACACCGTTCCCCTGAGAGTGTGCAGCTTGCAGAGCTCATAGAGCTTGCCGAGATCCATGGCCTCGACTCTTTCTTTGTCGGGAACAATGGAATTAACGGCACAGGAGAGCAGGTATATCAGATCCCTGCGCTCGGCGTTCATTCTTCTATGGCTCCTATGGAGCGGAGCTTGGCTATTACTGCCGTGGTGTCCTTTTCGACAACGGCGCGGTCAACGTCGTATTTCTCCAGCAGCTTGTCAACGATGGCAGCCTCTGTGGTGTCGGTCTTCAGGCACTCGATGATGAAGGCTGCGGTGGAGTTGCTGCGGATAAGACCGCTGAAGGACGTACCGCTGGTGGATACGGTTATGTGCTCGCCCTTGGATTCGTGGGTGAGAAATCTTGGATCAAGTCTCATGATTACACTCTCTTTCTATCAGGTTATGGGTATCAGCGGCAGCTCTATGGGAGCGTCCTCGTCGTTGGGGTCGGTTGCGGGATATTCCAGCTCTCTTTCCGCAGGAGCTTCGTTTGCCTCGGGAGGTATGATCCCGCCGTCATCAGCCGTGGCTGAAGTGGTGGCTGCTGCTGTTGCGGCTGTGGTGCCTGCGTCGGCAGAGGCCTCCGCAGTTGAAGTCGTTGCTGCCGATGCTGTGGTGGTGACTGCTTCGGCTGCTGTGGTGGTGGCAGCTGCTTGGGTATTATCCGCAGTTGTCTGTGCGGCTGTGGTGGTCACGGGGGCAGAGCTGCTTCCCGAACCTGTGGCCTTGTCGTCCTTACAGCCTGCAAGAATAAGAGCTGCGGCAAAAAATATCGGTATTATTCTTTTCATGATGATCTCCTTTAAAGTTCATATAAAAATATTATATCACATTCCTTACGAAAAAACAACAGAAAAATGGCAGCCCTTGAACGGACTGCCATTTGTAAGCTTTATATTCACGTTTTTAGCTTCAGCGGATACATCAGATCGCGCTGATAAGAGCTATTACTATAAAAACTATGCCGAGGACCGCTATCGCAGCAGATATGCCGATAAGAACAGAGGTCAGGGACCTGGAAACGGGAGCGTCGCGCTCAACGAAAGCGTTCTTCGGGCAGTCAGGATCGTAGTATACGGTGACCTGCTTGCCTGTGGGGTATCTCTCGTCCATTGCAGCCTGTGCAGCCGATATGCCGCTCGAGGTATGCACTACCAGCGGAAGCTCACCTGTGAGAGGTATGTTGCTCTTTTCTTTGGCTATTTCCATGCCTGCAATGTCGATGGATTTGCTTACGATGCCTGCGAATCGGGGACCTGCCACCTTGTAGGTCTGGCCGTTCACCTCATATTCTACCAGCGGTACGAAGATATCGTTGCTGATGAAGTTGGATCTCCCCTTAACCGTGCCTGTGACGGTGGCTGTATAGTGTTCGCTCCTGTACCTGGGCTTTTGAATATATAGATAGTTGAAAAGGACTATAAAACCTATTCCGAGAAAGAGCACTAACGCTCCCGCAGTTAAAAATACAGGCCATACTGTCATGGATGATCTCCCCCCCTGTGAATGTAATGGCGGTTTTGCCCGCTATAATTATATTATAATATTTTGCGGAGACAATATATGGACAAATTGTAAATTTTTTCTGTTTAAGACTGCGGTGTTTTCACGGGACGCACCTCGTCTGCGGCAGTTAAGTCCGCCGGCAGGAACTGCTCTCCGCAGCTGTGATGACCGAAAGAGGCTGTAATGAAATAACGGATTATACATTATGTATACTTTTGTTCCTCTGCAAACAGGCTCCGGCAGCATAAAACACTCCATTTATAATGTATCATTTCAATACTTGTCTATTTTGACGAATTTTTCCAAAAAACCATATGCTCCACATTTTGGGTATTGATTTTTCGGCGGATAGATAGTATAATATATTTGTGACTGTATAACTATAAGTAAAATTATATAGTTAAATAGATGGTTGATAGTCATGTCCTTCAGAAGGCTCTGCTTCGCGGGACTGACATAAAATATTATTTAAGAAGGTAATCCGATGTTTGTAAACAAAAGCAATATTATCCCTTTCAAGGAAAAAGTATGGCTTTCATCTCCTACTATGCACGGTGACGAGCAGAAGTGGGTCAATGACGCATTCGAGAAGAACTGGATCACCACGGCGGGTGACAATGTCAATGAAGCCGAAAAGCTTGCTGCCGAGTATGCAGGCGTAAAGTATGCTGTTGCTCTTTCATGCGGAACGGCGTCTCTCCACCTCGCTACAAAGCTTGCGGGCGAAAAGCTCTACGGACAGCCCAGACCCAACTGCGGCACCCTCCAGGGACACAAGGTTTTCTGTGCGGACATGACCTTTGACGCTACGATCAATCCCGTTGCCTATGAGGACGGTGAGGCCGTTTTTATTGATACGGAGAGAGATACATGGAATATGAGCCCCGAGGCTCTGGAAAAGGCTTTTGAGCTCTATCCCGATGTAAAGCTGGTGATACTCGTTCATCTCTACGGTGTTCCCGCAAAGATCGACGAGATCCGCGCTGTATGCGATAAGCACGGCGCACTCATAGTCGAGGACGCCGCCGAATCCTTCGGAGCTACATATAAGGGCAGAGAAACAGGCTGCTTCGGCGATTACAGCGCCATCAGCTTCAACGGAAACAAGATAATCACAGGTTCGTCAGGCGGTATGTTCCTTACCGACAGCAAGGAAGACGCCGATAAGGTGCGCAAATGGTCCACTCAGTCCAGAGAGGCTGCACCCTGGTATCAGCATGAGGAGATCGGCTACAATTACCGTATGTCCAATATCATCGCAGGCATAATCCGCGGACAGATGAACTATCTGGACGAGCATATCGCTCAGAAAAAGGCTATATACGAGCGCTATAAGGAAGGCCTCAAAGGACTTCCCGTATCCATGAACCCCTTTGACGAAAAGAACAGCTCGCCTAATTTCTGGCTCAGCTGCCTTCTCGTAGATAAGGACGCAATGTGCAGACAGGTTCGCAGCGACGATAAGGCTCTCTATATCCCCGAAAAGGGAAAGAGCTGCCCTACCGAGATACTGGAAACCCTGGCTTCCTTCAATGCCGAGGGACGTCCCATATGGAAGCCTATGCATATGCAGCCCGTTTACCGCATGAACAGCTTCGTTACCGCAAACGGAAACGGCAGAGGCCAGTCCAACGCTTACATTGATCTGGGCGAGGCAGCTGATGTGGGTGCTGATATATTTGAAAGGGGCCTGTGTCTCCCCAGCGATAACAAGATGACACCCGAACAGCAGGATATCATAATAGAACTTATCAGGAGTTGTTTTGAATAATGTATGCTAAGTGTTTCAAGAGAGTGTTCGACTTCGTTCTTTCACTGGGAGCGATAATTGTCCTTTCACCCATACTTATTGTCCTGACTGTTGTCGGAGCTGTTGCTATGGGCGGAAATCCCTTCTTCACACAGGAACGCCCCGGAAAACGCGAGAAGATATTCAAGCTTGTCAAGTTCAGGACTATGAACAACAAGAAGGACAAGCACGGTAAGCTGCTTCCCGATGATAAAAGGATCACTGCCTACGGAAGATGGCTCAGGAGCACCAGCCTGGACGAGCTCCCCGAGCTCTTCAATATCCTCAGCGGCGATATGTCCATAGTGGGCCCCAGACCGCTGCTGGTGGAATATCTCCCGTATTATAAAAAGAACGAGAGACGCCGCCATCTGGTAAGACCCGGACTGACCGGATGGGCTCAGGTCAACGGCAGAAATGCCATAGGCAGCTGGGAAGAAAGATTCAGATACGATATCGAATATGTTGATAATATTTCGCTTGCAATGGATATCAAGGTGATCATGATGACTGTTCTCAAGGTCGTTAAGAGATCGGATATCCTCGTGGGAAGCGAGATCAAGGCAGGAAGATTGGATGTGGCAAGACGTGACAGTAGAAATCCGTAAGTTTGAGAGGGAGGATATCCCTAAAAAGGTTGAATGGATCAACTGCTCGGAGAATAACCGTTTCCTTCACTATGATATCCCTATCAGCGTTGAGGGCACGGAGAAATGGTTCGACAGTCATATCGGCGATGAGTCACGCTATGACGCAACTATACTTGCTGACGGCGTACCTGTGGGCACCATAGGGCTGCTAAGCATTGACAGAAAGAACAGCAAGGCAGAATACTACATCGCCATGGGCGAGGTAGCGTATAAGGGAAAGGGAATTGCCAAGAAGGCAAGTCTGCTTCTTTTGAAATACGGTTTTGAAGTGCTTGGCCTCAACCGTATATACCTCTATACCGAAGCCGATAATACGGCTGCACAGGGCCTTTTCGAGAAGATAGGCTTTGTGAAGGAGGGGCTTGTAAGACAGGATATCCTATCTCACGGCAAGCTTGCTGACCGTTATGTTTACGGCTGTCTGA
Organism: uncultured Ruminococcus sp.; assembly: GCF_947301925.1. Taxonomy (GTDB): domain Bacteria; phylum Bacillota; class Clostridia; order Oscillospirales; family Ruminococcaceae; genus Ruminococcus. The sequence goes on along the minus strand of NZ_CAMYUE010000002.1, from coordinate 264,961 downwards.
GAGAGGAATGGCACTATGAATAAAACGATCATTCAGGATCTGGGTGAGTACAGCGGCAATCATCTCTGGATCAAGCGCGAGGATCTTATCCCTTTTTCTTTCGGAGGCAATAAGGCGAGAAAAGCGGAGCTTTTCTTCAGGGAGATCGATTCTTCCGACTATAACTGCGTTGTGACCTACGGATCCAGCAGCTCGAATCATTGCCGTGTTATTTCAAATGAATGCTGTAGGCGCGGTCTTAAATGCTGCATCATCAGTCCCGAGGAGGCAAGCGAGCCTACCTTCAACAGCTATATGATGGAACTGTTCGGAGCAGAGATGAAAACCGTTCCTGTCAGTGAGGTACATGATACGATCGAGGATACGCTGAGAAGGCTCCGTGAGGACGGATATCGCCCGTTTTTCATCGAGGGCGGCGGTCACGGCAATACGGGTACTGAAGCATATGTTCAGTGCTACCGTGAGATCGTGGAGCAGGAGCAGGAACTGGGCGTTCATTTTGATCATATTTTTTTTGCGTCGGGAACAGGTACGACTCACGCAGGCCTTGTGGCAGGTCAGCTGCTGAACGGCGATGAGCGTGAAATAATCGGTATCAGCATCGCCCGCAAGAACCCGAGAGGACGTGACGTTGTCATCGACAGCCTTAGATCCTATCTGGGTGATCGTGTATCGGAAGATGAGATACAGAAAAAAACTGTATTTATAGATGAATATGTTACAGGCTACGGAAAAGGCAGTCCTGAAGTAACGGCTCTGATAACTGATATCCTGAAGCGCTACGGTATATCCCTCGACCCCACATATACGGGTCTGGCATTCCGCGGCATGACGGAGTATATGAAAAATATCAGCGGAAAGAACGTTTTGTTTATCCATACAGGCGGAACACCGTTATTTTTTGATTTGCTGAGGAGGAAAGAATGAATTTTTTGATTTTAGCAGCAGGAACAAGAAACAAGGTCGTTCAGTATTTCAGAAGGGCCTTTGACGGTATCGGAACTATCGTTGCGACAGATGCCAGCAAGCTTGGCCCTGCGATCTATGAAGCGGATAAATATTATATAGTACCGTCGATCACAGATCCGGATTATATGGATATCATTCTGGATATCTGCCGCAAGGAGAATATCAGCGGCGTCCTGAGCCTGATCGATCCCGAGCTGAGCCTGCTGGCACAGAATTCCGAAAGGTTCCGTGAGGCCGGCGTCACAGTGATAGGTAGTTCCTATGAGCTGTGCGAGATGTCGCTTGATAAAATGCAGATGTATGAATGGCTCAAGGCTCACGGGTATAAATGTGCCCGTTCATGGGAAGACAAGGAGAAATTCTTTGAAGCAGTCGACGCAGGTCAGGTCTCTTTCCCTGTTTTTGTAAAGCCTGCAAGAGGATCTGCCTCTATAAGTATATCAAAGGTCTATGATAAGGAAACGGTAGAGCTTCTGATGAACCATGAGGAGGGCCTGATGATACAGGAGTTCCTTGACGGTCAGGAGATCGGCGCAGACGTATACATAGACATGATCTCAGGAGAGGTCGTTTCAATATTCACTAAGAAGAAGATAAAAATGCGTGCAGGCGAGACCGATAAGGCTGTAAGCTTCAAGGACGACAAGCTGTTCGCTCTGATCGAGAGATTTGCCAAGGAAGCAGGCTACAGCGGTCAGATAGACATAGATATCTTCGATATCGGAGGCGAGTATTACATCAGCGAGGTCAATCCGCGCTTCGGCGGAGGTTATCCTCATGCCTACGAGAGCGGCTGTGACCATATGAGCCTGATCCTGAATAATCTGAAGGGCATTGCCAATGAAAAGAATATCGGCGGCTATGATGATGATATCTATATGATGAAGTATAACGAGATCAAAATTGTTAAGATGTGAGGGTTAATAGGATGGCTACTGAACAGTATTTTAAACCATATGAGATCGACGATGAGACGCTGAAGAAAATGCAGCGTAAAATGCTTGAGATGCTGCTGTACTTCAAGGAGTTCTGCCAGAAGTACAAGCTCAGGTTCTGGCTTATCGGCGGCGGTGCCATTGGTGCTGTAAGAGAGCACGGATTCGTTCCGTGGGACGATGATGTTGATGTACAGATGCCCCGTGAGGATTATGAGAAGTTCCATAAGCTCTGGAAGAAGTACGGCGCAAAGGATCGCTATGTATTATGCCGCTCCGACCGCAAGGTGAATTATCATCACTGTGCTTCTTCACTGAGAGATCCCAATACCACTTTCATTTGTACTTATAATCAGAATTATGAGCTTTGTCATGGTATTTCTCTTGAATTCGGCGCTATGGACGCTGCACCCGACAGCAAGATACTACAGTACAATCAGATCTTCTGGGGATATGTTTACGCTCTGTTTAATAATCAGCGCCTTCCCAATAACCGCGGAAAGGCTGCGAGAGTGCTCACAAAGATCATATATACTCTTATCCCTTCAAAGAGGATAAAGGACGATATCTGGATATTTGCCCAGAAGCAGAAGGCAAAGTATTCATGGGACAAGTGCAAGTACGTCAAGGAACTATGGGGAAAGACCTCCTTCATAAATTTCCCCAAGGAATGGTTCGATTCCGTTGTATGGATGGACTTTGAAGGCTATAAAATGCCGCTGCCCAAAGGCTATGACGAGTACCTTACAATGATATTCGGAAACTATATGAAGCGCCCTCCGCTTCCAGAGCGTGTTGCAAAGCACGATATCGTCTATATCGATATGGATAATCCCTATACTAAATACAGAGGAATCTATTATTTCCCCGAAAAGGGAGCTAATGGAAGGAAAAAGTAATATGAATGTAGCTGTGATTTTTGCCGGCGGCACCGGCCAGAGAATGAATTCCAAAACCAAGCCCAAGCAGTTCCTTGAGCTTCACGGCAAGCCCATACTTGTCTATACTATAGAGCATTTCCAGAAGCATAAGGATATCGACGGCATCGTTCTTGTTATCCTTGAGAGCTGGATAGACTACTGCCGTGAGCTGGTTGACCGCTTCCGCCTTACAAAGGTCAAGGCAGTTATAGCAGGCGGAGATACGGGACAGGCCTCAATATACAACGGCCTCACAAAGGCAGCCGAGCTTTTTGGCGACGACAGCATAGTTCTCATACATGACGGCGTAAGGCCTCTTGTTGACGAGGCTACTATCACTGCCGATATCGAGTGTGCTGAAAAGAACGGAAATGCCATCACCGTGACATCTGCCATCGAGACTGTTTCTCTTACAGATGAAGACGGAAAGATATCGGATATCTTTGAGAGATCAAGATGCTGTATGGCAAGAGCTCCTCAGTGTTTCGTGCTGAAGGATATAATCGAGGCTCATGAAAAGTCAAAAAAGGACGGAAACATACAGTTTATAGATTCTGCAAGCATGATGCGCCACTATGGTCACGAGCTATATACCGTGCCCGGCGCTATAGAGAATATCAAGATAACTACGCCTTCGGATTATTATATATTCCGTGCGATAGTTGACGCGAGAGAGGACTCTCAGATATTCGGACTCTGATACTGACGAAGGGATGATCATTCAATGTCTGCTGTGAACAAACTGTCAGTTCAGCTGAAGAAGATGAAGGCTGATGACTGGAAGGGCATAATAAAGCTCGGACTGACCTTTATCCCGGGAAAGCTGTGGAAACTGGCTTCTCCAAGGATGTGGGTCGTATCGGAATACGAAGCTCTCGCAAGAGACAACGGATACTGGTTCTTCAAGTATATGCGTGAAAAGCATAAGGAGCAGAAGGTCTACTATCCTATTGAATTCGATTCGGCTGATTATAAGCTTGTAAAGCAGTTCGGCAACGTCATACCCTTTGGCGGCTGGAAGCATTTCCTGCTGTTCTGGGCTGCGGACGTTTATATCGGCACTACCAAGTGCTATGGTTTTCCTTACAGAAGGATATGCGAGGATCTTGTCCAGTGGAAGCTGACAGGATTCAAGTATGTTTTCCTCAATCATGGATTTACAAGAGGTTATTCCTCCATTGTTGACGCCAAGGAGACTAATTATCAGCTTCTGTTCACCTGCTCGGAGAAGGACGCTGACATCATAGTCAAGGATAACGGTCAGTCGCCCCGTATCATGCGTTGTCCGGGATATCCGAGGCATGATACTCTCAACGATGATATACTGAATAAAAAACAGATCCTTATAATGCCTACATGGAGAAAGTGGATAGACTACAGACTGCTCACCACTGATGAGCAGAAGAAGGAGAACATGAAAAAGTTCTTCGATTCGAGGTATTACAAGTGCCTTAATGGCCTTGTGAACAGCGAAAGGTTCATAAGCTTCCTTGACAGGAACGACCTCAGCGTTGTATTCTATTTCCATGAGTACGCCCAGAAGTATTCAAAATACATAAAGCCTGCTTCTCCGCGTATCAAGGTGGGAACCACCTCCGGCTATTCAATTCAGGATCTGCTGAGAGCTTCAGCTCTGCTGATAACAGATTATTCAAGCGTGGTGTACGATTTTGCCTATATGTACAAGCCCGTTATGTATTATCAGTTCGATGTGGAAGATTTCGAGAAGTATCAGTATGCCCCCGGAGAGAGCTTTTCTTATGATGAGGACGGCTTCGGTGAGGTCTTCTTCGACGAGGATAAGCTTATAAATGCCGTTGAAAAGTCGTATAAAGACGGCTTTGTAATGGATAATAAGTATAAAAAAAGAGTAGACGAGTTTTTCAAGCACCATGATAACGGCAACTGTGACCGTGTCTACAAAGAGATCAAAAAAATCGCAAGGAAGTAATTATGCAGAGTGAATATGCTGTTGTGATCGTTACATATCAGCCGGACCTTGAGCGAGTCATCGGAAACGTCAGAGAGCTTCAGAGACAGGGCTTTTTTGTGGTCATTGTTGATAATAATTCGGATAGTATAGCTGAGATAAGAGAGCGTTCTGGCTGTGACAGGCTCATAGAGTTCAGCGAGAATAAAGGTATTGCTGCTGCTCTGAATGCAGGAATGAGAGCTGCTGTGGAAAACGGCTCACAGTGGACTCTTTCTCTGGATCAGGATACTATGGTAGCCGAAAACCTGCTGGAGGAGTACAAGAAGTACCTGAAGCTCCCGGAGGCAGGCGCGCTCTGCCCTGCTGTCGAGAAGAGAGGCGAGGGCATTGTCGGAGACCTGAGCAAAAAGGTGGAGACAGTGAAGAAGTGTCCCACGGCAGGCTTCTTTATAAGTACGGAGGCCTGGAACAAGGTCGGAGAGTACGATGAGTGGATGTTCATAGACTATGTGGACTATGATATCGAGACCCGCCTGAGGAAAGCCGGTTACAAGATATACAGGATAAATACTACCCGTATTATTCAGGAGCTGGGCAAGCTGGGCGTGAATTCCTTTTTCAACGGCCTCGGAAAGCTCCTGCATATCAAGAAGCTTCGCAATTTTGCAACAACATATAACCATTCTCCCTTCAGGAATTATTACTTTGTGAGAAACGGCCTGTACTACATAAACAAGCACAGGGATTTCCTCAATGTGAGAGGAGAATACAACTTCCTTATCAAGTGGGAGACAAAGAAGCTCCTGCTTGAGAAGCACAGGATAGCTAATCTCAGGGCTCTTATCAGAGGCGTAAGAGATTATAAACGTAAAAAAAAGGGCAGGTAATGCGATGTTATATGCGGCAGCCGCAACTCTTATAGTTCTTGGGTTCGTTTTCCCGAAAAATAAAATTGTAAATATTGTTATTCTTCTTTATATGTGGGTATTGTTCGCGTTCAATACATGGAATGCGGATTATATGAATTACTATTGGATATATGAAAGAATCGGTACAGGAGATCTTTGGGGAACAACGGTTAGCGAAGAAGGATTTGTTTATTTATGCTATTTATGCCGGCGTATTATAGGCTGGAATTATGGTGAATTTCTGGTCTTTATTGCTACCGTGTGTACAGTTCTTTTAAAAATCGTTGTGGATCTGTTTTCTAAACGTCCAAATCTGGTTTTAGCTTTGTCGATTCTATATCCGTATTGGATAATGGTATGTCAATATCGATCATATATAGCTACATTATTTGTAATGATAGGAATTTATTTCCTCTTTTTTGATCCCAAGAAAGAAAAAATATATTTTTTTAAAAGAAAAAACAAACTTCAGAAGATATTACATAGTGACGCTTTCAGAAGTGCGATGTTTTTTTTCTTTATTTTTATTGGCATTCTCTTTCATCGAACTGCGTTTTTCTTTGTGATTTTTTTTGTTGCAAAGTATTTTGATACCCAAAAAATAATGATAATTACTGCAGTTCTTTTTGTTTTGCTTTTCTCATTGCATATACCTTTTGTAGCAAGTCTTCTTTCACATTTTATTTCGCGTAGCAAGATCAATTCATGGCTCTTGTCTGATGGAACAAGAACTATTATAGGTTTGTTTTTCCTTGTGGTTGTAAGGATAGGAACAGTTATAGTTGAATACTTTATGTTGGATAGCTATCGAAAAAGCGGAACTGTGTCCAAAGAATATCTGAATTTTGTTGAGATGGTATTCAAAACTACATTACTGAGCCTCAGTTTCTTATCCTTAGAGCTTTATGTAAAGGATTATGAGAGACTGGCCCGTGTAACCTTGATTTTATCATATTGTATTTTTGCGGATTTCCTTAAACAGAAAAAGGTAAAACCAGAAAGAGTACCTGCAACGTATTTTTCGTACTATGGATTTTATATAGTTCATACATTGTATTATTTTTATGTTCGCGGCGGCTATCTTGATATAGCATTTTATCCATTATTCGAGAATAATAAGCTTATCAAGTAAATCAAAGTGCTGTATATAGAAAAGATGGTTTTGAAAATGATTAATATGACTATTCTCAAATCTGCATAACGTTGTCGTTGACAGGCTTGAGAAGAAAAATCAGTGACGTAATCGCTTAAATAACATATAAAGGTCGGTAGGATAGTGGTTAAATTAGATAGTATAGCAGAAAAGGTGGTACCCCAAAAATTTCTGGACAAGTACCGTTCGTTCCCTGTAACGCTGAGAGCAGCGTTCTGGTTCACGGTATGTAATTTTGTGCTGAAGGGCATAAGCTTCATATGTATGCCTATCTATGCAAGATTCCTGTCCGAAGAAGAATACGGCACCATGAGCCTGATAACCTCGTATGAGCTGATATTCACTATATTTGCAACATTCGAGCTCTATCTCGGCGCCTTCCAAAGAGGTCTGCTGAAATATAAGGATGATGTAAAGAACTTTGAACAGACCATAGTCTTTATATCTAATGTACTTACAGTTATATGCTTCTTTATATTCATGCTGTTAAGGGGGCCACTTTCAGGATTTACAGGAGTAACGCTGGCGCTTTATTCGCTGTTCTCACTGTACTTCATATTCTATACCCCGTATCACTGCTGGCTCAACAGAAAGAGATTCGAGTATGACTACAAGGCAGCTGTAACTGTGACCATACTTATGGCGCTGGTGTCAAACCTAGCTCCTATCATAACAATAAAGCTTTTTGGCGCTACAGCATATATAAAGGTCATCAGCACTCTTGCCATACAGATAGTTTTCTGCCTTCCGTTCTGGATTAAGCACGTTAACTTCTCGCACATATTCAAGAACACCCAGAGGTTCTTCAACTATGTGAAGTATGCCATAAGATTTCAGGGACCGCTTGTTTTTCATTCTCTTTCCTACTATGTACTCAATCAGTCGGACAGAGTAATGATTGACAAGTTCTCAAGCAAGGCTGACGTTGCATTTTATTCTGTGGCTTACAGCTTTGCAAGCGTTATCATAATATTCCAGAATTCCCTGAACCAGGTACTGAAGCCCTGGCGCTTCCAGAAGCTGGACAAGAAGGGATACAAGGACGTAAGGGACATATCCAACGTGCTTGTCATACTTGTGGGCGGTGTCATAGTTATGTTCATGCTGCTGCTCCCCGAGGTATTTCTCATATTCCCCGAAAGCTATCATCAGGCACTGAAGGTTGCGCCCCCTGTTACTATCGGTGTTTACTTCCTGTTTCTGTACACACTTTTTGTTGACGTTGAGTCATATTACGGAAAAACCGAGTACATCGCCTATGTTTCAACATTCTGTGCACTGCTCAATATCGGTCTCAACTATGTAGGAATAAAGATGTTCGGCTATGTAGCCTGTGCGTATACCACGCTGATATGCTATGCACTGATGTCGTTCCTGCACTATGTGTTCATGCTTATAACCTGCAAGAAGGCTCATGTTGAAGAGAGTCCCGTGGATTCAAAGACCATATGGGGCTTCAGCCTGATAATGCTGGCTATATTCGGTGTAGCAAACGCATTCTACGACAGTATCCTTGTCAGATATATTATTGTAGCCTGCATAGTTGCTGCGGTAATAGTATTCAGAAAGAAACTGATGTCATCATGGAAGATGATAAGATCAAAATAAGGAGGATCAATGTATCATGTCCCATAGGATCATACAGGAGGATATGGAGTATATCTGCAATGCAGCATATATCCCCTGGGATAAGCTGAAAGGCAGGACTATTCTTATTACAGGCGGAACGGGACTTATCGGTTCCACTGTCATAAGGGGACTGCTCCTTGCAAATATTAAGAAAGACCTCGGATTAAAAATAAAAGTCATTGTAAGATCCCTTGAAAGAGTAAAGGAGGTCTTTGATGACAGCGAGGCAGAGAACGAATGCCTCAGCTTCATATGCAAGGATCTTGATACGCCGTTTGAGATAGACGGAGATGTGGATTATATAATCCACGGCGCAAGCCCCACAGCCAGCGCTTACTTTGCTTCACATCCCGTAGAGACCATAAAGGCAGGTATAATGGGTACTCTCAATCTTCTTGATCTTGCAGTAAAGAAGAAAACAGAGGCCTTTCTATTCCTCTCCAGCATGGAGATATACGGAAAGATCACCAGTGAGGATATCCTTACGGAGGATAAGCTGGGATATATAGATCCTGTTGTCATAAGAAGCTGTTATCCCGAGACGAAGCGCATGAGCGAATCGCTCACAGCCTCCTATGCCAGCGAATATGGCGTAAGAGCAATGAGCATACGTCTTGCACAGACCTTTGGCCCCGGAGTTCTCTATGATGACAAGAGAGTATTTGCGATGATGGCAAGATGTGCTATGAAGGGAGAGGATATACAGCTCCTGACAAAGGGTCAGAGCAAGCACCCTTACCTTTACACAGCACAGGCTGCAACTGCTATACTCACGGTGCTCCTCCGCGGAGAGGCTGGAAAGAGCTATAATGCTTCAAATCCCGACACCTATTGCTCAATTGCGGAAATGGGTGAGTTTGTGGCGGAAAGGTTCGGCGGCGGAAAGATCTCTGTGACCTTTGCCGAGAACGGCGATGTTTCAAAATATCCGGATACATCATTCCTCAATCTCTCTGTGGACGCTATCACAGGTCTCGGTTGGAAGCCTGAGGGCGACCTTGCCTATATGTATGAGCGCATGATGGAAGTTATGGAAACGGGGCGATAAAAATGAACCGTATTTTCTATATAATGGGAAAAAGCTCATCGGGAAAGGATACTATATATAAAAAGCTCCTTGAATCAGGGGAGCTGCTGCCACTTGTGCTCTATACCACACGCCCCATGCGTGAGAACGAGCAGGAGGGACGCGAGTATCATTTTACCGACAGACAGGGCTTTGAAAAGAAGCTTGCCGAGGGAAAGGTGATAGAGGAGAGGACATACGACACTGTTTACGGTAAGTGGACCTATTTCACCTGCAGTGACAGTATAGACCTCGTCAGGGGCAACTATCTGGGCATAGGTACCCTTGAATCCTATGTGAAGCTCAGGGCATTTTTCGGCAGCGAGTGCGTCATCCCCGTGTACATCGAGGTGGACGACGGCATCAGGCTCATAAGAGCTGTGGAGAGAGAGATGCGTGAGGAAAAGCCCAAATATACCGAGCTCTGCCGCAGGTTTATCGCCGACAGCGAGGACTTCTCCGAGGAGAAGCTGAATGAGGCGGGCATAAAGCGCAGGTTCAGCAACAGCGGCGCCTTTGAAGAATGCTTTTCGGAGGCCGATGAATATATAAGGACGATCCTGAAAAAATAATCATTACGAGGTGAAAAATGAAAGGTATTATTTTAGCAGGCGGATCAGGCACAAGACTTTATCCGCTTACAATGGTAACATCGAAGCAGCTGCTTCCCGTGTACGACAAGCCCATGGTGTACTATCCGCTGTCAACGCTGATGCTGGCGGGGATAAGGGATATACTCATCATATCCACACCCACTGATCTGCCCAATTTCGAGAGACTTCTCGGTGACGGCTCTCAGTACGGTATAAACCTCAGCTACAAGGTGCAGCCAAGTCCCGACGGACTTGCTCAGGCCTTCATACTGGGCAAGGAGTTCATAGGCGACGACTCCTGCGCAATGGTGCTGGGCGACAATATCTTCTACGGCAACGGCTTCGGAAGCATACTCCGCGCAGCAAAGGACAATGCGGAGAATAACAGCCGCGCAACTGTATTCGGTTATTATGTACCCGATCCCGAGCGCTTCGGAGTAGTTGATTTCGACGAAAATGGCAAGGCTCTTTCCATTGAGGAAAAGCCTGCACAGCCCAAGAGCAATTACGCTGTAACAGGTCTTTATTTCTATCCCGCAGGAGTAAGTGCAAGAGCAGATCAGGTCAAGCCCTCTGCAAGAGGCGAGCTTGAGATAACCACCCTCAACGAGATGTACCTTCAGGACGAGCTCCTCGATGTACAGCTTCTTGGACGCGGCTTCGCATGGCTGGATACAGGAACTATGGACAGCCTTGCAGAGGCCACCAACTTCGTACAGATGGTACAGAACAGACAGGGCATAGAGATATCCGCTCCCGAGGAGATAGCCTTCATAAACGGCTGGATAGACAGGGAAGGACTTCTTGCATCGGCAGAAAAGTACGGTAAATCACCTTACGGCGCACACCTGAGGAAGGTAGCCGAGGGAAAAGTTATGTATTAAGGAGAACTGAAAAATGACAGTATTCGTAACAGGCGGCGCAGGCTTTATCGGCGCAAATTTTGTTTTTCATATGCTGAATACCTATCCCGATTATCGTATCGTATGTCTGGATAAGCTCACCTATGCAGGCAACCTCTCAACTCTTGAGCCTGTAATGAAGAACCCCAACTTCCGCTTCGTGAAGATCGACATATGCGACAGAGAGGCTATATACAAGCTTTTTGAGGAAGAAAAGCCCGATATTGTTGTAAACTTCGCAGCAGAGTCACACGTTGACCGTTCTATCGAGAATCCCGAGATATTCCTTCAGACAAATATCCTGGGTACACAGGTACTTATGGACGCTTGCAGAAAGTACGGCATACAGCGCTATCATCAGGTATCCACAGACGAGGTGTACGGAGACCTTCCACTTGACCGTCCCGACCTCTTCTTCACAGAGGAGACGCCTATTCACACAAGCAGCCCCTACAGCTCCTCAAAGGCAGGCGCTGACCTTCTGGTTATGGCTTACCACAGGACATACGGTCTGCCCGTGACAATATCAAGATGTTCCAACAACTACGGTCCCTATCACTTCCCCGAGAAGCTGATACCCCTTATGATAGCAAATGCTCTGGCAGACAAGCCTCTCCCCGTATACGGCGAGGGACTCAACGTAAGAGACTGGCTTTACGTTGAGGATCACTGCCGTGCTATCGATCTTATCATCCATAAGGGCAAGGTAGGCGAGGTCTACAACGTAGGCGGACACAACGAGATGAAGAACATCGACATCGTAAAGCTCATCTGCAAGGAGCTTGGCAAGCCCGAGAGCCTTATCACTCACGTTGAGGACAGAAAGGGACACGATATGCGTTACGCTATCGATCCCACAAAGATCCACAATGAGCTCGGCTGGCTGCCCGAGACAAAGTTCGAGGACGGCATAAAGAAGACCATCAAGTGGTATCTGGAGAACCGTGAGTGGTGGGAGACTATCATCAGCGGCGAGTATCAGAACTACTACGAGAAGATGTACGGCAACCGTGCGGAGGTCTGAGATGTCGGTTAAGCGAAATTACTCTACGGATTTACTTCGCTGCCTTCTGATGGTAATGATAATTATTCATCATACAATTGTTCATTCACTGAATATGCGAGCACTTGGAACAGAAGAAGGGCTTAGTGATCGATTAGATTATTCCTTATTTTTGCTTAACTCTTTTTGTATTATAGCTGTAAATTCGTTTTTCTTTATCAGTGGTTTTTATTCTATCAAGTTTAATTCTAAAAAGCTGATTATATTATACTTAGAGATGCAGTTTTACTCAATTATCTGGTATATAATCATGCTTTTAAGGAATGAGTTTTCCCTATTTTCGACTCAATCTATAAAGTATATTTTAAAAAGCGCTTTGCCATTTTCTTCTTATTGGTTTATGGGAGCATACTTTTTGCTTTGTATTCTGTCACCGTTTGTCAATGAATATGTTAATTCACTCAATAATATTAACCGGAAAAGGCTTCTCATCATTTTTAGTTTAATTACTGTAATTTATGGTTTTGTATTTGATTGGGATGGTATTGGACGTGGACATACCTTTTTGCAAGGAATGTATATGTATTATGTAGGAATTCTGTGTAGTAAGAATATAGATTCACTATCAGCAACGAAAACTCCATACGCTCTCATTTACGTCATAATATCATTAGTTGTTTCGGGGGTAGCATATTTGATGTATAGGTTATCATTTTCAACTATTTCGTGGCAAGTATACAGCTATAATGATCCCTTGATAATTATAAGTGCAATAAGTCTTAGTTTGGCATTTATAATATGGAATTCAAATAACGCTATAGTCAAATTTTCAAGTAAAATCTCAAAATATGCACTGGCAGTTTATCTGATTACAGATTTTGATTATGCGCGCAAGGTAGTTTTTTATCCATTAAAGCAATTTATTGTGAGAAATAATAATCAGATTGTTATCTTTTTTGCAATAATTATATATGCAGTAATGCTATTCTTTGTCTGCATATTGATTGATATAATCAGGAAAAAACTGTTTTATTTTATAGGCAGAGTATTACATTTGGAGGATTTTTATGAGAGCTTTTGTAACAGGTGTAGGCGGACAGTTGGGGCATGATGTTATGGACGAGCTGGCAAAGCGCGGATATGAGGGCGTAGGTTCCGATATACTGGAGTCTGTTCCCACGGACTATCCCTATGTACAGCTTGATATAACCGATGCAGCAGCAGTAGACAAGGCGATATCCGAGGTAAAGCCCGATATCGTTATCCACTGTGCGGCATGGACAGCGGTCGACGCTGCCGAGGACGAGGAAAACAAGCCAAAGGTCAAGGCAATCAATGTAGACGGTACGCAGAATATCGCAAATGTGTGCAAGAAGCTTGACTGCAAGATGATATACATTTCCACAGACTACGTTTTCAACGGACAGGGAACAGAGCCCTGGCAGCCCGACTGCAAGGACTACGCTCCCCAGAACGTATACGGACAGTCAAAGCTGGACGGCGAGCTTGCAGTGGCAAATACTCTTGACAAATACTTCATCGTGCGCATCGCATGGGTATTCGGAGTAAACGGCAGGAACTTCATCAAGACTATGGTAAACGTAGGCAAGACACATGATGAAGTAAGAGTAGTCTCCGACCAGATAGGAACTCCCACATATACCCTTGACCTGTCAAGACTTCTTGTTGATATGGCAGAGAGCGAGAAGTACGGCTACTATCACGCTACCAACGAGGGCGGCTATATCTCATGGTACGACTTCACAGTTGAGATATACAGACAGGCAGGAATGTCCACAAAGGTAACCCCTGTTACTACAGCAGAATACGGACTTTCCAAGGCTGCAAGGCCTTTCAACAGCAGACTTGACAAGTCAAAGCTGGCTGAAAACGGCTTTACTCCGCTTCCTGCATGGCAGGACGCACTTTCAAGATATTTAAAGGAGATATTATAATGGGACAGATCACAGTTGAAAAGAACGTGGGCGGCATCGAGGGACTCTGCGTTATAACTCCCGCTGTTCACGGCGATAACCGCGGCTACTTCATGGAGACCTATTCTCAGCGCGACATGGAGGAGGCAGGTATAGACATCGTATTTGTACAGGATAATCAGTCATGCTCCACAAAGGGAGTTCTGAGAGGTCTTCACTTCCAGAAGCAGTTCCCTCAGACCAAGCTTGTAAGAGCTATCAAGGGCAGAGTATTCGACGTTGCCGTTGACCTCAGAAGCGGCAGCGAGACCTACGGCAAGTGGTACGGAGTTGAGCTCACCGAGGAGAACAAGAAGCAGTTCCTCATTCCCAAGGGCTTTGCTCACGGCTTCCTTGTGCTCAGCGATGTGGCGGAGTTCTGCTACAAGTGCGACGACTTCTACCATGCCAACGACGAGGGCGGCCTTGCATGGAACGATCCTGCTATCGGCATAAACTGGCCTGAGCTGACAGGAGAGTACAAGGGCAGCGCTGACAGCGAGGGCTATGCCCTTCAGGACGGAACTGCACTGAATCTTTCCGACAAGGACAAGAAGTGGGACACTCTTGAGAATACATTCAAATTCTGAAAATCCACCTCCGGTACATTTTCTGTATCGGAGGTTTTTGTCTGTTATCTCCTCATGGGGAGGGCTCCTGCGGTCTGTCGTGCAGGATTTGCTGCAAAAGAGTTGATTTTGTGCCGCGGATAGTGTATAATAGTATACAGATGATATAACGTCATCAGTATCGATACGGAATACGAAAGGAATAATTGTTATGGCTACCATATTACTTGCAGGCGGAGCAGGATATATAGGCTCCCACACCGCTGTTGAGCTGCTGGATTCAGGATACGATGTTATTATAGCGGATAATTTTGCAAACAGCTCCCCCGAGGCAGTGCGCAGGATCGAAAAGATCACAGGGAAGAACGTAAAGCTCTATGAGCTGGATATAAAGGACGCGGACAAGCTGGCAGAGGTGTTTGCCGAGAATAAGATCGACGCCGTTATACACTTCGCAGGCCTGAAGGCAGTAGGCGAGTCCGTGGAAAAGCCCGTTATGTACTACCGCAACAATATAGATACGACTCTTTCGCTTCTCGAGAATATGAGCAGGTTCGGCGTGAAGAATATAATTTTCTCATCCAGCGCAACTGTCTACGGCGAGGAGAACAAGGTGCCATATACCGAGGAGATGAAGCGCGGCGTATGCACGAATCCCTACGGCTGGACAAAGGTCATGATGGAGCAGATCTTCGAGGACGCGGCAAAGGCAGATAAGGAGCTCTCCGTGGTGCTGCTGAGATACTTCAATCCCATAGGCGCACACGAGTCGGGAATGATAGGCGAGGATCCCCAGGGTATCCCCAATAATCTCATGCCCTATGTGTCACAGGTGGCTGTGGGCAGACGTGAGTGTCTCACCATATTCGGCAACGATTATCCCACCCACGACGGTACCTGCACCCGTGACTATATCCATGTGGTAGACCTTGCAAAGGGCCATGTCAAGGCTATAGACTATATCCTCAGCCATAACGGCGTGGAGATATTCAACCTTGGCACAGGTACGCCCTACAGCGTTACCGAGATCGTTGACACATTTGAGAAGGTCAACGGTATAAAGGTAAATCACGTATACGGAGCAAGACGCGCAGGTGATCTTGCCGAGTGCTATGCCAATGCGGACAAGGCTCTGAAGGTGCTTGGCTGGAAAACGGAAAAGACCCTTGAGGATATGTGCCGCGATTCATGGAACTGGCAAAAAAATAACCCCAACGGATACAATAAATAATCTGATGCCTCATCGGAAGATGAGGCATTTTTTAATTATTCTGAACAGCACGATCGTGCTATCATGGTGACGGTATTATGAAGAAAAATGAAATGTGTATCATAATTGTGCTATAATCATATTAAACAGGTAATAAAAATGTTATAAAAATAAAAACAAATTAAAATTTGTACAAAATCTTCATTTTGTGGGTTGACGGATGAAAAAATATATGCAATGATTATAATAGAATAATTTCGGTTACGGAATTAAAAAAGGAGGATTGGAAATGAGAAAAATATTACCACTCATCACAGCGGCAGCGTTATCCCTCTCAGCTGTCGCATCGGTACCTGTTTCGGCGGCAGATACCGATTACCTGCTTCACAGTACCTTCGAGGATGGAAAGGAACAGTGGAGCGGCCGCGGTTCCGCTTCTGTAAAGGCGGTCACAGGCATCTCACGTTCGGGTGAAGGCTCACTTTTCACAAGCGGCAGAGAGTCATCATGGAACGGCGCAACAATGAGCCTCGGTACTGACTTCAGGGCGGGTCAGGACTATGCTTTCAGCGCTTATGTAATGACGGAGGACACCACCTCTCCCGTTACCTTCTACCTGACTCTCCAGTACAGCGACGGAAGCACTACCTCTTATCCGAAGATAGCTGAGGTAACTGCCGAAAAGGGGCAGTGGGCGCATCTTGAGAACAAGGAGTTCACCATTCCCGCAGGCGCGGAAAGCGTGCAGCTCTATATCGAGTCTGAGGAAGGCACCACCTGCAGCTTCTACATCGATGAAGTAGTTGGCGCTAACGTCGGCACAGAAATAGGCGAACCCTCTCCGCCGGTAAAGATGAACAAGGGCGACATTAACTATGACGGAACAATCGACTCGCTGGATATCGTTCAGGCTCGTAAGGGACTTATCCAGGAGATCACCGACAAGAAGTGGCTGAAGGCCGCAGACGCCGACAGCAACGGAGTGTACGAGCTCAACGACGCTGTGCTCATCATGCAGTTCGTAGCGGGCAAGATTACAGAATTCCCCGTAGTAGAGCCGGTCATCGTTCCCGGTCAGCGCAAGTACACCATGGAGGAATATGCAGAGATCGTACAGAATATGCTGGTAAACAACGAGCCCAATGATTCTCATATGGAGAAGGGCGGAGTACAGTACGGTACTATCAAGAAGGAGACCTACTACTCCAAGAAGGCAAACAAGAACAAGCCTTACAATATACTCCTTCCCGCAGGCTATGACGAGAGCAAGGAATACCCCGTACTCTATGTTCTCCACGGCTTCTTCGAGAATGAGGACCGAATGATAACCAAGGGCAACGGCCAGATGTACACCAAGCAGATCGTGGGCAACGCTATCGCTTCGGGCGAGGCCAAGGATATGATCGTAGTAGTACCCTTCGTATTCACCAGCGCTACGATGAACGATGCTACAGGCTTTGCAGATCCAGGCTCCAACGAGGGCTACGACAACTTCGTTGACGATATCGTTGACAGCCTCATGCCTCACATTGAGGAGAAGTACAGCGTCAAGACAGGCAGAGAGAATACAGCCGTTACAGGCTTCTCAATGGGCGGACGCGAGTCTCTCCAGATCGGTATGAAGTACGGCGACAAGTTCGGTTATGTGGGCGCTATCTGTCCCGCACCCGGTGCTTCAGGCGCATGGAAGTGGAACAGCGAGGAGGAGACTCCTTATCTGGTAATGGTAACAGGCGGTACTCAGGACGACGTAGTTGGTCTGAATACTCCCGAGGGCTATCACAATAACTTCAACAAGAACGGCGTACCTCATGTATGGCACGTTGTACAGAACGGTCACCACGGTGATGACTCCATACACTCACATCTCTATACGTTCGTAAGAGCAGTATTCCAGGCAACAGACTGATAATAACGGAAAAGAGCCCGACTTTAACCGTGATGCTTATATAGAGGTTTATGCGTAATTATCGGGGACAAACCTTTCTGAGGAAAGGTTCTTTCCCCGAACCCCTTTTCCAAAGACTTTATAACTGAATTTAGCCCGTACAGGGCGCTCTCCACAAAACGTGAGATCCGGTAATAACCGGGGAGCGCCCTGTAAGGGCTAAATTTAATGCTAAAAGTTTTAGGAAGGGAGTTTAGTTCACGTTCGTTAACGAACATTGGTTTTATTATATCTCCGAGGGATAGCCCCTCGGAGATTTTTGTTGTTAAAGTATCAGTATATCGCCATTTTCAGTAATCACTCTGTCGATAGCTATCGCCTTATCAGCTGAAAATGTGAAGTAGATGACGATGCGGTTTCCACAGGTTCTCGAGCGCTTGACTGCCTTTTCGTAGACTTCAATGCGCCCGATGAAAGACTTCAGTATCTCGGGAGTGAGCCTATGTATCTCTGTGTACTGCTTGGCGTTGTTGATGAACTCCCTGACACGTTTCTCGCGTACTTTCATCTTGTCCAGCTGAGAATCGAGAGTGCTGAGCTTGACTTTTATCTCTGACTGCTCCTTCTCGAAGTTTGCAGAGAGTATATCGTAGCGCTCATCCGTGATCTTTCCGTTTGACCTGTCCATGAAGAGAAGCTGTATCGCATTGTCGAGTTGACTGATTTTTGTTTCATATTCACTGCGGAGCTTTTCGTTCTCCTTGAACTGCTTTTTCGCTTCAGCTTCACCATTCGCCATTGCCATTGAGTAGAACTCGTCGGACTTGTCTTTCGCATAGCTTACGACCTGTCTCAGATAGCGCAGCACAATATCGTCGAGTACCTTTTCCCTGATGTAGTGCGCAGTGCAGTCTGTGACACGACTCTGATAGCCTCCGCACATATAATTGTTCTTCTTTGGGTCAAGCGTTCTCGCTCGGTGAAGATAGAGCTTTGAGCCGCACTCCGCGCAGTAAAGGTAGCCTGCATACTTATCAGTTTCACCGAACTTGTCCGACTTCTTTCTTCCTTCGTAGTGTTTCTGCACGATGTCGAACAACTTTCGGCTGATTATAGCTTCGTGTGTGTTCTCGAAGATAAGCATTTTTTCGGGCTCGTTCTTGAGCGTCTTTTTCAGCTTGTATGATTTAGTGTAGGTGCTGAAGTTGATGGTATCGCCGCAGTAGATTCGATTCTTTAACATCTCTCTGACCGTTTTCAGCGACCAGCGGTACGGTGAGCTTGTTTTCTGCTTGCCCGATTTATGAGCCGAATACGCACTTGGAGTAAGCACTTCCTCGGCTGTAAGTATGTCGCATATCTTGCGGACGCCTTTTCCATCTGCACTCATTTCAAATATGCGTTTTACTATCGGAGATGTTTCGGGATTAGGTATCAGATGCTTGTTTTCGTCCTTCATGTAACCGTAGGGAGTTGTCGTTCCGACGCGCTCTCCTCGCTCACCTTTCGCTCGCTGCACAGCTCTGATTTTCTTACTTGTATCGCGAGCGTACATATCATTGAACAGGTTACGTATGCCTGACATTTCATTGATGCCGTTGGCGGAATCAACTCCGTCTGTTACCGCAATGAAGCGAACATCATATGCAGGGAACACCAACTCCATTAGTCTATCGGTTTCAAGATGGTCACGTCCAAGCCGCGACTGGTCTTTGACAATAACTGTTCCGACCAATCCGTTTTGCACATCATCAAGCATATGAACATACTCTGGACGGGTATTATCGGTGCCGCTGTATCCGTCGTCGATGTAATATTGACAATTGCGGAAGCCGTTTTTGTCGGCGTAGTCCTTCAACATTAGTCTTTGATTTTCAATTGACAGCGACTCTCCCGCACGCATATCCTCTTGACTCAGGCGGCAATACAGTGCTGTTATCTGTTCCGTATTTGATTCTCTCATTGTTTCCTCCTGTTCCGAACGTACTCGTTCTGGGAATCAAACCGAATAGGATACACCAATAGTATATCACTACTCGGCTCGAAAGTCCAGACCTATTCTCACTTTATTTTGTCGCCGTTTATCAAGTGTCTTATTTTCTCCTCGACCGTTTCGTGCTCATTGTCGGGAGACTTGAACACGAGAGTGATCTCAAACTTCTGACCGTCAATGATCATTGTCTTGTCAACGCAAAGTATTTCTTCCTGTTTTTTCTCTTGCATACAAGCTCCTTTCATGTCACACGATTTCCAATTCTTAATTATCGTAAATATACGCTCTGACGCCAGTCACTCCTTCCGAAATATAGCCCTTATCATGGCTCTTTTCAAATTTTGACCCCACACTTTTTCTCCATTTCTCATTTTGCCCCCAATTTTCAATTCCTGCAAGTTCCGATATTTCGGCGGGCACTGCCCTCCGAGGTGAATCGGCAGGCGCTTTGACGCCAGCCTTTTTCCTGCAAACCACAAAGGGGCTCGGGTCCTCCCGTTTTCAGCGGCAGGCGGAATGCCGTCTGCGATGCTTGCCTTCCCAAAAGGGAAGACTTTTTGTCGCTCGCCGCAGCTTCTTTCCTTCGCGGATACATCCACACACTCGCTCCACGTTGCGCGACAATCGCTTCTATCGCCGCAGGTGGGATACTCACTCGACCTCGGTACTCTCGCGGCAAATATCGGCTTACGGCGCGAACTTGAATTCGGGGACGACTATACCGCGCTCGGCTGCTATCCTTTCCCTCAGACGCTCGGCGCATTGGTTGATGACATCGTTGATGTTCATGCGCGTTATCGGGACAGGTCTGCCGTTGACTATCGCGTACTCCGAGCTGTCACCCGAAGCGGTTTTGCTGTCACCCTCAGTCAAGCTGTCACCCAACTCAGATGACGAATCTAAGAGCTTTTCATGCTCTCGGGTAGCGGCAGGACAGCTCGGCGATGCCCACATCGTTCTGCCGTCACCGCTGTCACCCGAACGGTCGTAGGTCAGCTCCAGCCAACGCTTTCCGTGGCTGTGCTTAATCACGAAGCGGACGCCATAGCCTTGCAGTTCAATGCCGTGCTGAACGAGCTTCTTGGTTATCATATTGTTCGGGACAATCAGTCTGAAGTGCTCGTTGAGTTCATTGGCAAGCTCGGTCGCAGTCACTTTCAGTTGACCTCTCTCGACCATGAAGTCGTGGACGGCGAATGCAAAGTTGTCGGGCGGAGTTTGCTTCACAGGCTCGGTCACAGTCCAGCGGTTGCCGATCATTTTCAGAGCGATGTCGCCGCCCTCGATGTCTCTGCCAACCACGCTCAGAGTGGCATACGGCTGAGACCTGTCCTCGCGTTTAAGTACGAAACTGCCGTCCGCGCAGCCTGTAATACCGCTCGTTCCCGATATCATTTTGAAGGGGTCACTGTCCTTGCACTTGCGGAGGTGATGTACAAGCAGTATTGTGATACCGAGCTCGGCGGCGAGATTTTTCAGCACACTCATCTCCCGATAGTCGGAGGCGTAGGTCTGCTCGTCGCCGCTCCTGACCTTCTGCAAGGTGTCGATGGCGACGAATTTCAGGTCAGTGTGTTCATTTTTGAAATCGCGTATCTGTTCTTCAAGTCCGTCGCCTATCGTATTGGCAAGCAGAGAAAAATAGAGCTTGTCGGTCGGCTCATCGGTCAGCTCGTAGAGGCGATTTTGCAGTCGGACGTAGCTGTCCTCAAGGCAGAGGTAGAGTGCCGTGCCCTGAGTTGTTTCGCGTCCGAGCACCGTTTCTCCCTTTGCAATGCTGAGGCAGATGTCGAGTGCGAGCCAAGACTTGCCGACCTTCTGATTGCCAGCGAGGATGTACAGTCCCTGCGCTATCAGATCGTCTACGAGAAATTCCATTGGCTTCAACGGCGTTGTCATAAGTGTTTCACAGCTTACAGTTTCAAGTTTTTTCATTCGATTTCTCCTTTCGATTTGAGTTCAGTTTGCGATTGAATTGCTCATTGTTATCACCACCCTCCATATATTACTAAGCAGAAAAATGGCGTTTTTACAAAATAAAATTTTGTTTTAACCATTTGTTCGGAGCTTTTGCACAAGAGATGCCACTGATTTTTGTAGCTTATGTGCAAACAAAAAAGCGCACAGCAGTCCGTGACGAACCGCTGAGCGCTTTATATTTAATTTTTGACAAAATAAAAAGGCAGAGTGACGCCTTTGACGTTACTCTGCCTTCTCTTAACCTTATATTTGGGCATAACTATCCGTGCCATGCATTTTTCCAAATTCAAAACCGCATTTCATCTGTAAAAGGGCATAGTTTGCCCCTTGAAATGCTGACTATCAATTTGATAGCCTTGTACCCCCGCGGAGGTACCTTATCATGGCGCTGTGCCATGACGTTTTCCTCATTCCGAGGCTTCTGATATTCTCCTACAGGCATACGCCTGCACCCTCCGAAGCCGGGAACACATCAGCCGAGAGTCGTCCTCAACTCTCACATAGCTCCTTGTCTCTCTGCCCTTACGGAATCAGAGCCGCACGTGCGGATGGGCGCGCAAGCCGGCTGTCATTGCCATTATAGGAGCGGCGGGGAGTCCACAATCCTTAAACGTGTATTCCCATGGCACTCAGCTGAGTTCTGTTGGTCATCCTTGACTCGACTCGCTAAGTCTCTCCTACCGCCTTCACGTATTTATCGCTCGCTCTTTCGAGGTCGTGGCGTACGGAAGCTCGCGGCTTGTCGGTTTTGCCGGCACTGGTCTTGCTGCACACTGATGTGTTGATATTCGATTTTCAAGCTACTCTCCCATTAAGGGACATTATCATAATATCGCGAAACATTAGTTCTGTCAAGAGATTTCAAGAAACTTTGTTCGATTGCACAAACGTTCGATTTTTTGAGGAGGTGGTCAATATGCATTGCGCACAAATTCAGCCTTTATTTATTATCTCTCTCATTTTTTCATCGTGATTGACCGTTTAAAGAACATACTCTCAGTTTTTTTGCAGTACCATACGCTTATTCACAAAATCCTTGACTGCGTTAGCGATACAGGCGATGCATTCAAATCAACGCACCGTCGTTTTTTGTTTGTTCATACAAATCATATGAATAACCCCTTGACATCGTAGTTAGCATATGCTATAATGATAAGTGGATTATTGATAATCAAATTTTCGTAGGAGGGATAAAATGGCAATACCTGATAAAAGTATCGACCCACGACTTCGTGCCAGTGCGCAGACAGAATTCATAAAGCACGGCTATCTGAAAGCAGAACTGAAAACAATTTGCGAGAACGCCGACATCACAACGGGCGCAGTCTACAAGCGATATAAGGGCAAGGAAGACCTGTTCAGCGCTGTTGTGGAGGATATAGCAGATGAGCTGAATCATTTCGTTGAAAGCCGTTCAGATTTGGATTTTTCGGTACTTTCGGACGATGAGATATATGATTCATGGGTGATGTCGTATGAATCCATGATACCTCTTTTCAAGCTTCTCTACAATAACCGTGAGACTGTCTCTTTGCTGATAGACAAGGCTGCCGGCACGCGCTATGAGAATTTCAACCACGAATATGTCACGAAAATGAGTTATGCCTATGAGCAGTTCTACGCAGAGGCGTACAAAAGAGGACTTGCTCAAGCAGAAGTTACCAGAGAAGAATTTCATGTGCTGATCTCGTCTTTTTGGACTTGCGTATGCGAACCGATCATTCACGATATGTCATGGAAGCAGATCGAGGAGCATTGCCGTATCGTCTGTCGTTTCTTCAACTGGCAGGAGGTCATAATGCTAAAGAAAGGCGATGAAAACAGTGTTTAACAAGATAAAGCCCTATATGGGCGACTACATCAAGTATACCTATGCGGCTCTGGCGGTCATGTTCGCAGGACTGATCGCCTCCGCTGTGCCGTTTTTTATGGTGTACCGCATTATCAAGCCGCTGATTGGCGGCGAATCATTATCCGCAGGCTATTATGCAGTGCATATAGCTGTTATTTTTGTATGTGAGTTAGCCTACGCTATCTTATATGTACTGGGATTGAAATACTCGCACATTTCCGCATACAACACACTAAAAAATATCCGTATTTCATTGCAAAAAAAGCTGGAGCGTCAGCCGCTCGGCACAATACAGGATATGGGTAACGGCAGAATAAAAAAGTTGTTTACCGATGATATAGATCAGGTGGAACTTCTGCTGGCACACGCAATTCCCGAAGGCATCTCCAACCTTGCAATGGCATTGATGGCGATTATATGTATGTTCTTCGCAGACTGGAAACTGGCACTTCTGTCTCTCTGCTCTCTGCCGCTCGGATTGTTTGCAATGGGCATGATGTTCCGCACGGGTATGAAACGAATGAACGCCTACTACGCCGCATCAGCTAAGATGAATGCAACCATTATCGAGTATGTCAACGGTATGGAAGTCGTCAAGGTGTTTGGACGGGACGGTGAATCCTATCAGCGCTATGCAACCGATATCCGAAGCTATCGTGACTTTACCCTTGCGTGGTATAAAGCTTGCTGGGGCTGGATGGCTCTTTACAGTGCGATACTTCCATGTACGGCTCTTGTCATGCTGCCTGTCGGAACGCTGTTTGTTATCAATGGAACATCAACACTTGCCAATCTGGTACTTGTGTTCTGCCTGTCGCTGTCGATTGGTGTACCGCTGCTGAAAGCACTGAGCTTTGCAGGCAAATTCCCACAGCTTGGCTATAAGATAGATGAAATTGAAAAAGCAATGGATAGTGAACCTTTAAAAACTAATGATAATTCGTTTATCGGTAATTCACATATCATAAAATTTGAAGATGTACGTTTTGCTTACAAGGAAAAAGAAGTCCTGCACGGTGTATCCCTTGAACTCGGTGAGGGGACGCTCACAGCTCTTGTGGGAGAATCCGGCAGCGGTAAGTCCACACTGGCAAAGCTGCTTGTTCACTACTACGACCTCAGCAGCGGACGTATCACACTGGGTGGTCAGGATATTACCGAGATGAGCATCGAAGCACTCAACGATCATATCTCCTATGTATCGCAGGAACAGTTTTTGTTCAACACAACGCTGTACGAGAATATCCTCATCGGCAAGCCTGATGCGAGTCGTGAAGAAGTGATGGCGGCAGCAGAAAAAGCACAATGTGGAGAGTTCCTCAAACGTCTTCCAAAAGGCATCGACACTATGGCAGGCGACGGCGGAAAGATGCTGTCAGGCGGTGAACGTCAGCGAATATCTCTTGCAAGGGCGATACTGAAAGATGCTCCTGTTATCGTGCTTGACGAAGCAACAGCTTTCATTGATCCTGAGAACGAGGAGAAAATGAACTCTGCTATTGCTGAGATAATAAAGGGCAAGACCGTTCTTGTCATTGCTCACCGTTTACAGACTATCGTGAACGCCGACAAGATATGCGTTATGAATGACGGAAATATCATCGCCGCCGACACTCACGAAAAGCTCCTGCAAAGCTGTGTGGAGTATCAGAAGTTATGGAACAGCAGCGAAGCAAGAGCAAGCTGGACTATCGGAAATGAGGTGAGAGCATGATAGGACTTATCGGACGGATTCTCGGCGTTTCGGGAAAATACAAAGGCAGAATATACGGTGCTATGTTCCTTTCATTTTTGAAAGGGATGCTGATGAAAGTTCCTATTATGCTGGCATATTTCGTTGTTACGGCATTCATAGAGGGAACGGTCACGAAAACGCATTGTGTTTACATAGCTGTTGCACTTGTGGCAAGCGTTGCTGTGCAGGCATTGCTCCAGTATTTCGCCGACAGACTGCAAAGTGCAGCAGGTTATATGATTTTTGCGGATATGCGAATGAAACTGGGTGAGCATCTGCGTCGTCTGCCTATGGGATATTTTACGGAGGGCAATATCGGAAAGATCAGCTCGGTGTTGTCAACGGATATGGTGTTCATCGAGGAAAACTGCATGATGACATTGGCGGATATGATGAGTTACCTGTTTTCACAGGCAATCATGGTGCTGTTCATGTTTTTCTTTGACTGGCGTTTAGGATTTATTTCCCTGATTGTAACATTGGGAATGCTCATGCTTGGTTTTGCCATGAAAAAAAGTACCCTGCATCATTCAGACGAACGTCAGGAGGCTTCAGAAAAGCTGACGGAGTCGGTGCTTGACTTTACAGAGGGCATCGGAATCATCAAGACTTTTAACCTAATGGGCGATAAATCAAAGGAGCTGACCGACAGCTTCGAGCTCAACTGCAAGGTCAATCTCGACTTCGAGTTCGACCATGCACCGTGGCAGACAGGAGTGAACCTGATATACACTTTCGGAACCGTTATAGTCCTTGCAGTATCCTCATATCTCTATTTTTCGGGAACTATGCCACTAAATTTCTATATCGGTATGCTGCTGTTCCTGTTTGATCTGTTTGTACCGATGAAGTCATTCTACGGACAGATTGCAAGGCTGACGGTAATGAACGCTTGTATGGACAGAATTGAATCACTGTTTGCTGAAAAGGAGCTTTCTGACAACGGAGCAGAAATGCTGAAAAACAGCAATGCTCCCGAGATAGAATACCGCAATGTCACATTTGCCTACGGCGAAAAAGACGTGCTGAAAGACATATCATTCAAATCAGGCAAAGGTACAATGACTGCACTGGTCGGTCCGTCCGGCGGCGGCAAATCCACAATTGCAAGTTTGCTGACACGCTTCTGGGACGTGAAAAGCGGAGAGATACTTCTGCGCGGTACGGATATACGAAAGATACCGCTTGCAACACTTATGGATAATATCAGTATGGTGTTCCAGAGGGTGTATCTGTTTCAGGATACGGTCTACAACAATATCGCGCTCGGTAGACCCGATGCAAGCCGTGAAGAAGTCATCGAAGCTGCAAAGAAGGCTCGCTGCTATGATTTCATCATGGAGCTGCCCGAAGGATTTGATACAGTCATCGGCGAGGGTGGTGCTTCGCTTTCGGGCGGTCAGGCACAGCGGCTTTCAATTGCAAGATGTATTTTGAAAGATTCGCCCATTGTCATTCTTGACGAGGCGACTGCAAGCGTTGATGCTGACAATGAAAGCTACATACAGCAGGCAATATCCGAGCTTTGCAAGGGTAAGACATTGCTCGTCATCGCACACAGGCTCAATACTATCGCTCATGCCGATAACATCATGGTTATCAAAGACGGAGAGATAGCCGAGTCGGGCGATCATAAGAGCCTTATGGATATGGGCGGTATCTATCATAACATGGTCACAAAACGTGCAGTCAGCACGGGTTGGAAAAATTAAGTTTGAAGGAGTATATTTATGGAAAAGAAATTTGAGGTCAAAGATCTTATCACGGTAGGTATTTTTACCGCACTGTATTTTGCGATAACATTTGCAGTCGCTTGTATCGGATTTATCCCGATATTCATGGTATTTATGCCGCTGCTTGTTCCGATATTTGCAGGAATGCCGCTTATGCTGTATTTTTCAAAGATAAAGCATTTCGGAATGGTCACAATTACAAGCGTTATCATTGCAATTCTCATGTTCATTACAGGACACCCTTATCCGATTTTTATCTTCTGTATCGGTGCAGGATTGCTGACAGAGATCGTACTGAAACTCGGTGATTATCAGAGCATCAAGTCGTGCGTGATCGGTTCTTCGACATTCAGTCTATGGCTGCTCGGTATGGTCATTGCTTTCTTCTTCGGATTCCGTGAATCATATCTCAATTCGCTCGCTGACGGATACGGTCAGGAATACGTCGATAAAATGTCGGGATATACTCCGACATGGGTGTTCTTCACTATGATAGCTATGTGTATCATCGGGGGACTGATCGGCGGTCTGCTTGGCGCAAAGGTACTCAGAAAGCACTTCCGTAAGGCAGGTATGGCTTGATGGAACTCGGACTTTCATCAACTTCGGACAAAAGCGTACTGAAACTCGATCCGAGAACAAAACTTTGTCTGCTGATAGCGATCAGTCTTATTATGGTGGGCGGAAAAACAGCCGGCGTGGAATACATTCTGAGAGTGATATGTGCAGCAATTCCGTTTGTGCTTCTTCTGACAGTCAGGCACATAAAATCCGCACTTATTTATGTCGTACTTATTGCTTTTTCTGTATTTTGTGAAGGCAGTGTGATCCCCAATATCAGCGGAGCGCCTAATCTGATACTGATGATATTATGTGGTATCATATCAAGGTTTGTTCCCGGATATATGATGGGCTGGTACACTGTACGCTCAACCTCTGTCAGCGAGTTTATGACTGCAATGGACAGGATGCACGTTCCGTATTTTATCACGATACCGTTTTCTGTGATGTTCCGTTATTTTCCAACACTTAGCGAGGAATACCGTAGTGTCCACGATGCCATGAAAATGCGTGAGATCGGGCAGAGCGTGAAGAATCCGTTCACTTATATCGAGTATGTGCTTGTACCGATCATGATGTCAACTGTCCGTATTGCGGACGAGCTTTCAGCTGCTTCACTGACAAAGGGACTGTGTGCAGGCGGAAAGCGAACGCATATCTGTCAGATCAGTATCAGGTTGTACGATTGGCTGCTGATGTTCGGCACACTGGCTATGATCGTTTTATTCTTTGCATTTTAGGGTGAGAATATGATAGAATTCAGGAATGTAACATTTGCATACAGCTCGACAGATGCCAACGGCAGGGCTATTGAACAAGGAAGTATCAACGGTCTTGACCTGACGATACAGAATGGCGAGTTTATCGTTCTGACCGGCGGCTCAGGCTGCGGAAAAACAACGGTCACAAGGCTTATCAACGGGCTTATTCCTCACTATTACAGCGGAACTCTGAATGGTGAAGTGATGATCGACGGAAAGAGCGTTCCCGACACACCAATATTTGAAACTGCTAAAAAAGTCGGAAGTGTTTTCCAGAATCCTCGTTCGCAGTTTTTCAATGTGAATACCACTGACGAGATCGCATTTGCCGCTGAAAATCAGTGCTGTGAGCCTGCTGAAATATCAAAAGCGATAACTGCAACAGCAGCTTCCATGCACATAGAAAAACTGCTTGATCGCAATATATTTGAGCTTTCGGGCGGAGAAAAGCAAATCATAGCCTGTGCAGGCATCAATGTTCTGTCGCCTGATATCATCGTACTTGACGAACCGTCATCTAATCTTGACAGCGAGGCGATAGAGAAGCTGAAAGCCGTGCTGACAGACTGGAAGTCACAGGGCAAAACCATAGTTATCGCAGAGCATCGTCTGTATTTTCTGCGTGAACTTGCAGACAGAATGCTGATACTTGAAAACGGCAGAATTGCAAAAGAACTGATTACCGAAGAGATAAAAAAACTTACTGCTGACGATACCGAAAAAATGGGTATACGTCCTACGATGCTCCCCGAAATACACTGTTCGCAAAAAAATACAGACGTACAAGGCGATGTTCTGTTACTGGAGGATTTCCGTTTTACCTATAATGACGGCAAGCACGGTATCAATATCCCTCGGCTCGAATTACCTGCAAATCATATCATTGCGATTATCGGTCACAACGGCGCAGGCAAAAGCACCCTCGCACGAAATATCTGCGGACTTGAACGCAAGTGTAAAGGTACTCTCATAATGAACGGCAAAAAGCTAAAAGCGAAAGATCGTCTGCATTCTTGTTATATGATAATGCAGGACGTGAACCACCAGCTTTTTACAGAGAGCGTGCGTGATGAGGTCATGCTGAGCATGACGGATAAGTTACTGACCGATGAGCAGAAAATAAAAAAAGCTGATGAAATACTGTCACAGCTTGATCTTTTGGAGTATGCCAATACGCATCCCATGGCGCTTTCGGGCGGACAGAAACAGCGTACAGCAATCGCATCGGGGGTGGCTTCAAGCAAGCCTGTTATAATCTTTGACGAACCCACCAGCGGTCTTGACCTTGCACATATGAAACAGGTATCAAACCAGCTAAAAAAGCTGAAAGAAATAGGCAAGACAATTATTGTTGTTACTCACGATAATGAGTTTATTCTTTCCTGCTGCGATCATATTGTCAGACTTGAAAATGGCTGTGTTGCGGATAATTGATTAATTGATACCTCGTTTAATTTCCTACCCATCATTTTCATTGTCAATATAAAAAACTACCATAGTATTTCTGACAAATTCATTAGAAATACTATGGCACATTTTTTCTTTATCAGCACTGTACTATGCCCTGATGCTTGTTCAATCTGTTATTGCACAGGATATTCCGCTTTCAGATATTCAAGAAGCATCGAGGGTACATATTGATAGTGATGTGAATCGTAAAGCTTGTATGTCAGATTGGCGCCATGCGATTCAAGCCGTTCCTTCAGCTTTGCAACGCCTTCAAGCGTTGTGTCATGTCCGTTGTAACTGTCTGTATAGTCAGGATCCTCCTGTGAGCCTGCGCATAGGAACACGCTTTTACTGAGCTTTTCATTTCTGTCAAAGTATCCGTAATCCTTCTCATATTCTTCGGGATTGAGATCCGGATAATCATAATAGAGTCCCCAGAAGGCTGGACTGCCGATGATGTAATTGCCGAATGGCTGATTTTCGTAGAGGTCAGAGTTGAAGAGTGCATAGTGGGAGAAGACACCACCATCAGAATGACCGTAGAGCGTAGAATTCTTATAGTCGATACTGTAGTTCTCACCAAGATACGGCATCAGGTTGTCTGTTATGAAATCAAGTGATTTGCTGCGTTCTAACACAAGATCATTATAGCGCTTACTTCCACTCGTGTCTTCTACATCGTAGGAATACCATATGCTCACAAGTATCACAGGTGCTGCTTTTCCGTCCTCCATAACTTTTCTCATCTCAGGAGTATTGCCAAAACGCCATATTCCGTCTGTGAGCAGGATTACAGGATATTCTTTTTTGTTGTCATATTCTGGCGGAAGTGTCACATGAACAACAAACGCCTTGTCAAGTTCTTCATCGTAAATATCTATTTCATCAATGCTGTCCTTGATGTCTTCAACAGCCTGACGATCAAACTCCCATTCATTCCGGTAATCTTTGTTTTCATCAGTGCTGATGATATAGCTATAATCCGATTCAGAATAAACAACAGAGCCCTCTGGCAGCGTTTCATAATTACTATCTCTGTATGCTTCGTCTGCAATTAGAATTCTTTCTTCTATTTTTTCTATTTCTTCCTCAGGATAGTTCCAGTCTCTAAACTTGCAGCGTATCCAATCAAGGTAGTCGTCCATATCAGCATAGGTGTTTGTTGTTGTTTCATAACTGTCAGTTTCACTGTTGTATTTTGTATCTGTCACAGTTATCTTTCCGTCATCGTAGGTTGGGGGCATTAAGGGCGCATTATCAAAAATATTCTGATCGTCTACAAAAATATACTTCGGGTATGTATAGTCTTCACTACTTTCAATGTAAGAGTCAAATTTTTCATAAAGCTTCCCATATTCTTCGTCGGTAAGCTCTTCTTTTGCAGCCTCAAGACCTGTGATTATTTTATCAATCGGTATTGAAGCGAACTCAATTCTAACCGTATGCCCCGATTGTTCGGTTGTTGTATTTGTGGTCTCTTCAGGAGCGTCAAGCAGCGTAAGGCTATGTTTATCCACTTTGGCTAACTCTGTTTCGGTCATCTTATTTGTAAGATGTATCGGCTCAGTGTTTTCAACAGACTCAGATGTCTTTACCTGTGTAGATAGCGAGCTGTTTTCACTGTTGCTGCAAGCAGACATTGATGTAAGAAGCGTAAGAGATAAAAGAATTGCTATTACTCTTTTCATAATTATCCCCCTATTATTCATCTATTGGCATAAGTCAATAATAGTCGGTTGACTTATGCACATTTATATGTTATCATTATAACGCAGAAAATGTGCGATGTCTATCATGATTTTGCAGAGAACTATAACAAAAAGGAAAGTGATATCAGTGGAACTACGTTATAGTTATGAGCTGGAGGTGAACAGCGACTGCAGCGAAACAGTCAGATACAGTTATACCGATATCCCAATTGGCTTCTTCAGCGGTCGATTTTCTGCCTATCCGAATGCTTCAGTCCCGACACACTGGCATGAGGATATCGAACTGATTGTTCCCAATGAGAGAGAGGCGGTTTATAACATAAACGGAAAGCTTGTCACTGTAAGATCGGGTGAAGGATTGCTCATCAACTCACGGCGACTTCATTCAGCTCGTTTAAAAGATATACGCGACTGTTGTTATAATCTGCTGATTTTTCATCCGATGATCCTGTGTATCTCAGAAGATATCGAAAAGAATGCAGTTCAGCCAATCCTCAATTCGACTTTTGATTATATCCTACTGCAAAAAGGGACGACGTGGCATGAGAATATCCTACACTGGTTTTCAATCATCAGAAAACGGCACATTGACAAGGCTATGCCTAAAGCATTCGCACCGATCGAGTATTCTGTTCTCAAGGATAATCAGGATAACTCTGAGAAGTGCGCTATGATTGGATTGGTAAATCTGATCTGGAGCGAAATCACTGAAAATATTCGCCCGGACGAGAAACCTCATACCGAATGCAGCCAACTTACTTCGATGAAAGCAATGATCGCTTTTATCGAAAAGCATTACTCCGAAAAACTTACACTGAATCGCATTGCTATAGCTGGATACGTTTCCAAACGTACCTGCGGTAATCTGTTCGAGCGCTACATTTTTATTTCTCCAATGAAATACCTCAATGAATTCCGACTTAAACAAAGCATTACACTGCTGAAAAATACAAATATGACCATTACAGAGATCGCATTTGCGTGTGGGTTTTCTGGTGCGAGTTACTATGCAGAAACTTTCCGTCGAGCACTGGACAAAAGTCCGAGTGAATACCGTGCCTTCCCCGATGAGCCAGAGGAAAAAATATCACCGATAACGTTTTGATTTCTCAGTATAAATATCAGACCTCTTTATAGTGAAAAAGACAGATACTTCAAAAATACATGAAGTATCTGTCTGTCTTTGTGTTGTTGCCTACTGTATAGACCTTTCATATTAGCTTTTGGGAAAACTTCTTTATAAGTACCGACTTAAATGTATGGGGAAAACTGTCCTATTCGATTTGATGTAATATTTTCTTCGTTAAGAACCGTGGCAATTGAGGGAGAACCCTTTTTCAAAAGGGTTCTCCCTCAATATCACCCGTAAAGCTGCTATATGAGTATAGCGGTTAAAAGCCAGGCTCTTTCTTTATGCTTATTCAAGACCGAGGAGTCTGTTCTGGATAGTGAGGGCGTCGTTAGAGGTTATACCGCCGCCTGTTTCGTCAACGTCGGCGTTGAACTTTCCTAAGGGAGAAAGCTGGTATTTGTCGGGATTGGCCAGGGACTGCATGATGAAAATAGCGTCTGCAAGATCGGTGGTGCCGTCGTTGTTGGAGTCGCCTGTGCGCTCAGCATCCGAATCGAACAGCATAGGTGTGTATCCGCCTTCGGGGCTGAACTTTACGGGAGGCATATTCTTTGCAGCTGCCAGCTGAGCGGCGTAATCATTGAGACGATCGATAAAGTTTTCACAGATCTCGTCCATTTCCTCGACTTCCTTATCCTCGATACATACATAGAGGTCGATGATGGTGAGGTCGTTCATGTCTCCGCTGAGTCCGTTGTCGTTTACGTCCATATTATTTTTGAAGATGCTGTGGATATCATCGGGAAGAATGGAGTTCTCCGCGGTGATGTCGTTTTTCAGTTCTTCTGTGTATATGTAGATGTTGAAGGAGTCAAGTGAGTTGAGTATGCCGTCGCCGTTGGTGTCGGGGATGGCCTTTTCGCCGTCTTTTACAGCCTGAACGAAGGCTCTGTACTCTCTGTCGAACATTTTTCCGTCAAAGTCGATATAAGGATCGTTCTGAGAAACTACAGAGAAATAATCAAATCTTACCATTCTCTCCAGACCAAGCTCTGATGAGCCCTTGACAACGCTTTCAAAGAACTCGTCTGTTATCATGTCCTTGGTGACATTGCCGTGCTGGTAATAGTACATATTGGTGAATTCATATATCCACTCTCCTACGGAGTCGCTATCGGGGAGAGCGTCATAGAGCGCCGCTGCGCGGTCGAAAATGTCCTGGTCCAGTTCCTCCATAGAGGTCTCGTGAGGAGAGTTTATGGTGAATACCTCTCTGTCCATGGAATAAACCCAGAAGTAGGTGAGATCGGTGAGATCGTATTTCCCGTCGGCATTGAGGTCGGGATCGAGAGTGCCGTTGTCAACGTATTCGCAGTACATATTATATCCTGCCATGAGGTAGCAGCTGTCGGAATTCATCTGCATCAGGAAGCCCTCAACGAGAGAATGATCTGTTACATATACTTCATGGGTGCAGTAATCTGTATGCTCGCTCTGGTAAATGATCTCATAGTCGGCATAGTTCTCTGCGTCGAAATCGCTTAATTTCAGCGGATTAGTGAACATATAGTATCTGATGAAGTGCTCTGCGTCCGACCAGTAGATCTGGCCGTCGCCGTCAAGGTCGCCTATGGCTTCGAGAGCTTCATTGTATTCGTCACCGTAAGTGAAGCCGTTTGTGTAAGCATAGTAAATGATACAATCCTTTGTATCGAAGACCCCGTCGCCGTTGATATCGGTGTTTACAGAACCGTTGTCAATGGCATCGAACATTTCGATCTCTTCGTCCCATATCCTGCCCTTGATAACGTTTTCGTATGCAGCGCTCGCTGACATTGAAACAGCTCCTGCTGCGATAGAGAGTGCTGCGCTTAGTGAGATTAGTTTTTTCATGGTTTAAAACCCCTTTCTGTTGCGTCTTATTCGTAATGGGTAACATGACCCACTTTAATCATAGCATTTTTCACTGTAATAATCAAGTCTTTTCGGAAAATAATGTGAATTTTACCCTGCGGAGTACAGCCATGCCTGCCTGCGGATTTGACAATCGGCGGTATATATATTATAATGAGATTCGGATATAACGGAAAGGAGCTTCTGATGTGGGCAACGTAAAGCGCTTCAAGGGCAAGAGCAGGATAGCCTTCCCCGAGGATTACTGCGTAGTGGATATAGAGACAACCGGGCTGTCTCCCGAGGAATGCGAGATCATAGAGATAGCGGCTGTACGCTACAGGAGCGGCAAAAAGGCTGCGGTCTTCAGCACTCTCATAAAGCCGCACAGCAGGATAACTCCTTTTATCACAGAGCTTACGGGCATAACCAATGATATGGTGGAGGACGCTCCCGACATTTCGGAGGCCATAATGGACTTCTGCTTATTTGCAGGCAGCGATATGCTCATGGGATATAATGTGAATTTCGATATAAACTTCCTTTACGACAATCTTCTCCGCTGTCACGGTATATTGCTCACCAATGATTTTGTGGACGTGCTGCGCTTTTCCAGGAAGGTGCTGCCGTTTCTGCCGAACCGCCGTCAGACCACTGTTGCTGCTCATTACGGCATAGAGACAGAGGGCGCCCACCGTGCGGCAAAGGACTGCGAGATATGCAACGCCTGCTATCTCCGCTTGAAAGAGGAGTTTAAGGCTCAGTCAGGAGAGAAATGATATGGACAGGAAAAAGCTGTTTGATTATGCCCTTGAAAGATACGGCACCGTGCCCGAGTATCTCTGGAGAAGCTCACCGGAGCACGGCGTTCTGCGCTGCGATACCAACGATAAATGGTACGCCATTGTAATGAATGTGGACGGCTCGAAGATAGGCCTTGAAAAGGGGAGAAAGGTGGACATCGTAAATGTCAGGTGCAGTCCTCTTATGACGGGCTCACTGCTTGCAATGAATGGCATATTTCCTGCCTATCATATGCAGAAGGCGCAGTGGGTATCGGTGCTGCTGGACGACAGCGCCGATGATGAGCAGGTGAAGGCGCTGCTGGATATGAGCCATGAGCTGGCCTCCCGCAGCGGCAGCGGAAAGAAGCTGCGCACCGTGAACAAAGAATGGCTGGTGCCTGCGTCGCCTGTAATGTATGACGTTGAGCGGGACTTCCGCCGTGACGGCACCATACTCTGGAAGCAGACCTCCGACGTGATAGCGGGCGACACCGTTTATATGTATATGGCTGCGCCCCTGTCTGCCATAATGTACAGGTGCGAGGCTGTGGAGGTCAATATCCCTTATACCTACGACAACGGCGACTATCACATCAGAAAGGTGATGAAGCTGAAGCTGATACACAGGTTCGCTGCGGAGGATATGCCCCTTTCTGAGATGAGAGAGCTGGGAGTAGCGGCGGTGCGCGGTCCCAGAGGAGTCCCCGATGCCCTTCTGTGCAGGCTGAGACAGCTTGAGAAGGACGGATAAACTGCGTGATATACGCAAAAACAAGAAAACAGTTGCTTTATTTCCATCAATATGGTATAATGAATGGAGCATTCATTATAATGATCTGAATGCCCTTGCAGATATGCAGATCGGAGATCTGCTCCCTGCAATCGGGCGATTATACCATAACGCTTCGCTTTTATGGTATAATGAATGGAGCATTCATTATAATGATCTGAATGCCCTTGCAGATACGCAGATCGGAGATCTGCTCCCTGCAATCGGGCGATTATACCATAACGCTTCGCTTTTATGGTATAATGAATGAAGCATTCATTATATATAATCAAAAAAACTTGTACACTTAATTTTTTCCCCGATTTTTGACAGGAGGATCTCTATGCTTAATGCTGATCTGAAGGAATTTGAATTTACTTCCGATTATGACGAGCTTGTTGTCTCGGCTGTGCTGGCAGTGCCCTCGGGAGATATAAACGGCATTGTTCAGGTAGTTCACGGCATGAACGAGCACAAGGAGCGTTATTATCCCTTTATGGATTACCTTGCGGAGCAGGGCTTCATCACGGTGATATGCGACAACAGAGGCCACGGTAAGAGCATCGTGGAGCCCGATGATCTCGGCTTTATGTTCAGAATGGGCGGAGAGGGACTGATTAGCGATATCGTCCAGCTCTGCGGAAAGATAAAAGCTGCCTATCCGGGTGTGCCTGTGTTCATGGCTGCCAGCGGTATGGGAGCTGCCGCCGCCCGCTGCTTCCTGAAGGAGCACGACGGCGAGATAAATGGTCTGGTGCTGCTGGGTACAATATGTCACAGTGTGTTCTCACCTGCTGCAAGAGCCATAAGCTCGGTATCATCAAAGCGTCCCGGAAGCCGCTTCAGGAGCGAGAAGATATTCGATACCGTGGACGACAGCTTCGGCAAATTCTTCGAGGATCCCATAAACTCATGGAGATGCAGCGATCCTGATGTGGTGCTGGCATACAATGAGGATCCCCTCTGCAACTTCAAGCCCACCCTCAATGCCTATCAGGAGCTTGTATGGCTCATAAGGCAGTCCGAGTCGGGAAGGGGCTGGAAGATGACCGATCCGTCGCTGCCCATACGCTTCATATCAGGCAGGGACGACTCCGCCATGATATCGGAAAAACGCTTCATGCGCTCGATGAGAAGGCTGGAAAAGCTTGGCTACGAGAGCATATCCCACCGCCTTTTTGACGGTATGAGACACGACGTGCTTATGGAGAAGAACTCCATTAACGTATATAAGGACATTGCAAAGACTCTTTTCTCATGGCTTGACCGCTGGAATGACAGACGGGCTCAGGAAATGCCTGCTGAGGCCGTTCAGACAGCCGAAACGGCAGAAAATGAGGAATGAACGCAATATATGCAACGGACGGGACCGCGGCTCTGCTGACGGTCCTTGTATCGTAAAATGAAAGGAATAACTATGGATATCAACAAGACACTCGCAAAGGAATTCGGACTCAGACAGGAACAGGTGGACAACACCGTGGCTCTTATTGACGACGATAAGACCATACCCTTCATAGCCCGTTACCGTAAGGAGCTCACAGGCTCCCTGGACGACCAGATACTCCGTGAGCTCTACGACAGACTCATGTACCTGCGCAACCTTGAAAAGCGCAAGGAGGAGGTAACTGCCGCCATTACCGAGCAGGAGAAGATGACTCCCGAGATAGAGGCAGCTATCAGCGCTGCTGTTACTCTGGTAGAGGTGGAGGACATCTACCGTCCCTTCAAGCCCAAGCGCCGCACCCGTGCAAGTATTGCCCGTGAGAACGGCCTTGAGCCTCTGGCTGAGCTGCTCATGGCACAGGAGAACTCCACAGACCCCGAGAAGGAGGCAGAAGCCTTCATCGACGAGGAGAAGAAGATAAACGACGTCCAGACCGCTCTCCAGGGAGCTATGGACATCATCGCGGAGGATATCTCCGACGATGCCGATATCAGAAAGAAGCTCCGTGCCCTTGCAGGCGAAAAGGGAGAGCTGGTATCAAAGGCTTCCGACCCCGAGGCTGAGAGCGTATACATGAATTACTATGAGTACTCCGAGGCTATCCCAAAGGTGGCAAACCACCGCGTTCTCGCCCTTGACAGAGGCGAGAAGGAGGGCTTCCTCAAGGTGGCTGTCACACTGGACGAGACTCTTGCCACAGACGTTATCTTCGGCAAGTATATCAAGGCAAACA
Source organism: uncultured Ruminococcus sp. (assembly GCF_947301925.1). Classification (GTDB taxonomy): domain Bacteria; phylum Bacillota; class Clostridia; order Oscillospirales; family Ruminococcaceae; genus Ruminococcus. Next base: position 226,838 of record NZ_CAMYUE010000002.1, on the reverse strand, counting down.
ATGCCTGCGGAGAGCTGGTAAGAGCCGCAGCCGCAGACAGCTACAAGAGACTTATATTCCCCTCTATCGAGCGAGAGATACGCTCAGAGATGAGCGCAAAGGCTGCCGAGGAGTCCATAAAGGTATTCGCAGCAAATCTCCGTCAGATGCTTCTCCAGCCCCCCCTCAAGAGCAGCATAATTCTCGGACTTGATCCCGGCTACGCACACGGCTGCAAGACCGCAGTCATCGACGGTACGGGCAAGGTGCTGGATACGGCTATAATCTATCCCGTAGGATCTGCGGGAGCGGTTGAGGCTGCAAAGCGCAAGGTCAAGGAGTTCATACAGAAGTACAACGTAAACGTCATCTCTATCGGAAACGGCACAGCCTCCCGCGAGACCGAGAGCTTTGCCGCAGAGATAGTCAAGGAGGTGCCCCAGGACGTAAGCTACATGGTAGTAAGCGAGGCGGGAGCTTCCGTATACTCCGCTTCCAAGGTAGCTGCCGAGGAGTTCCCCGAGTATGACGTATCTATCAGGGGCGCTATATCCATTGCAAGACGTCTTCAGGATCCTCTTGCGGAGCTGGTAAAGATAGACCCCAAGGCTATCGGCGTAGGACAGTATCAGCACGATATGCCCCAGGCAAGAATGAGCGAAGCTCTGGGCGGCGTAGTTGAGGACTGCGTTAACTCCGTGGGAGTTGACCTCAATACCGCTTCACATTCGCTTCTTTCCTATATCGCAGGCATAAATGCCACAGTTGCAAAGAATATCGTTACCTACCGTGAGGAGAACGGCCGCTTCACCGACCGCAAGGAACTTCTCAAGGTGCCCAAGCTGGGCAAAAAGGCCTTCGAGCAGTGCGCAGGCTTCCTGAGAGTCCGCGACGGCAAGAACCCTCTTGACAATACCGCAGTTCACCCCGAGAGCTATGAGGCAGCTTCCTCCCTGCTCAGCGAGTGCGGCTTTACCCTTGCGGACATCGCAGGCAGCGGTGCAGAGGGCATCACCGAGAAGGCAAACAGCATCGGCATAGACAATATCAGCAAGACGCTGGGCATAGGCGTTCCCACTCTCACCGACATCATCGGCGAGCTTAAAAAGCCCGGCCGCGACCTCCGTGACGAGCTCCCCGCACCACTTCTCAGAAGCGGCGACGTTATGGAGATAAAGGACCTCAAGCCCGGTATGGAGCTTGTGGGAACCGTCCGCAACATCATCGACTTCGGCTGCTTCGTGGACATCGGCGTTCACGAGGACGGACTTGTCCACATCTCACAGATATGCAGCCGATACATCAAGCACCCTCTTGAAGCCGTAAAGGTGGGCGAGGTAGTGAAGGTAAGAGTCCTTGACGTTGACCTCAAGAGAAACCGCATATCACTGACCATGCGGCTCAACGACGAGGAGGAGAAGAAGCAGAAGTCCGAGCGCAGACCCAATAACAGAAAGCGCGAGGACCGCAGGCCCAAGGGCTTTGACGCTTCTCAGCTCCGCAACAGCAGCTTCCGCATAAAGCAGAAGTAAGGAGGAGCCATGGCATTCAGAACAGAGGAAAAAGAGCTGGTCTGCGCAGTATGCGGCGAAAGCTCCGTACAGACCGTGGTGGCCGAGTTCGATCCCGACACCAGCGTTCCCGATCTTGACATGAGACCCGATGAGCCTCACCGCTCCTATACAAAATACTGGGTGATGGAGTGTCCTCACTGCGGCTACTGCAATGCCTCCATAGATATTCCCGCGGAGTTCACCAAGGAGTATCCTATGAGCGACAGATACAGGAAGCCGGGAGACGATCTCGCAGGCCGCTTTATGAAAATGTCTCTCTCCTGCGAGAAGAACAAGGTCTATAACGAGGCTGTTAAGGCGGCTCTCTATGCGGCCTGGGTATGCGACGACCGGGGCGATGAGGAAAAGGCGGCCGAGTGCCGCAGAGCAGCCCTTAAGGTCTACGATACCCATAAGGCAGCCCTGTCAGAGGATCAGAACATCGTGCTACTTGCAGCCGATCTCATGCGCAGGAGCGGCGATCATGACCGCGTTATCCGCGAGTACCGCGGCAAATACTTCCCGTCGGCTCTTTACAGGCTCATCGCAGCATATGAGGTAGGCCTCGCCGTAAAGGGCGACAGCTCATGCCATAAGGCAGACGAGATCCCCGGAGTGGAGATCAGATGATATCAAAGCCGTACCGTAAGCACCAGGCTGACGGTGCGGCTTTCTTATGTATGCCGCATTGACAACGGGGCAGAATAGTGATATAATCTGAATGAATATTTATTGCGGAGGAAAACCGTATGAAAAAAACGGCAGTGCTCCTTCTTGTGTGCGGTACTGTGCTCTGTACGGCAATGGGCTGCAAGTCAGGGGGCAAGACCCTTTCGGGGGTAAAGGCTTCATATCAGGACGGCTCGTCCTGCGACGAGGCGGTAAAGGAGTACTTCGGCGCTATGTACACAAGAGGCGGCGGAGAGATATTCTATGATTATATGTTTCCCGACGAAGCCGTTGAGGCTATGAAGACCGCGGGAAAGTACGATAAAATGGTAAGCAATTACAACAAGAGCCAGGAAAAGAGCCTGAAAAAGGACGACGCGGAGTACAGCTTCGGAAAGGTCACCTCATCAAAGGAGCTCACCGACGAGCAGAAGGATACGGTGAGAAGGTACTTTGTGACGGTCAGCGCTCCCTATGCAGCTCTTGACGCGGAAAAGCTGGAGATAAAGGAGGGCTATGAGCTCACCTTCGACTATACAAAGGACGGCAAAAAAGCCGCGGAAAAAACTGTGCTGGCAGTAAGGCTCAACGACGAGGGCTGGAAGGTCATAACACAGTGACGGAGGGGAAAATGAAAAAGGACGCGGGATACAATACCAGACAGAAGGAAAATCTTCTGTCATATCTTATAAAAAACAAGGACAAGCATACCAATGTGCAGGAGATAGGCGCGTATCTGTCAGCCGAGGGTACACCCGTGGGAGTTGCCACTATCTACCGCCAGCTGGACAGACTGGTGGAGCAGGGGCTTGTGCGCAAATACGCCTTTGACGGAAAGACATCGGCCTGCTATCAGTATATCGAGGACGAAGAGAAATGCCGCAGCCATTTCCACCTGAAGTGTCTGTGCTGCGGCAGGCTCATTCATCTTGACTGCGAGCATCTTGCGGAGCTCACCCGTCATATCGAGGAGGAGCATGGCTTCGACATTGATTACTCACAGACCGTGTTCTACGGACGCTGCTCGGAGTGCGGCGGCAGGGAATGACCGCTGTCGGCGGAGCTTCCCGGAATGTAGATCTTGACGTCTTTTTCTTCGGTATCGTACATGATAACACCTCCGCATATATTATGCCCCACAGGGAAGGATATATGCGCGTGAAGGGGAGAATATGAGAGTATTCAGAGCATTTTTGAGATATACAGCCGCTCAGCTGCTCAGCCTTTTCGTGAATATAATGCTGGCGGCGGCGGGAGGCACGCTTATCAGTGCCATATGCCTTGTGTGTACTTTTTCGGTTATGGTGTGCGTGCTGGCGGACTTTGGCATAAATGAGGCCTCGGCGGACTGTAAAAAGGAAAAACACAGTGAGAGCCGCGCCCCGGTGAGAGGTATGCTTGGCGCAGCGGCAGCTGTGACCGCAGTTCCGTTTATAAGCCGCGTGCTCCTGTGCATATCGCGGGGCGGCGCCTTTGAGTTCTACGGCCTTTTCAAGCTGCTTGATCCGTCATTTCTGCGCCTGTACAATTTCATCGAGCCCTCAGCCTCTGCGGCCGACCTTTCGATGGGAGAGCTTGCGGCAATAATGCCCGCAGCAGCGGTGCCTGCCTGTGCTCTGCTGCTGTCATATGCCGCGGCTCTGAAAAGCCTTCGCGGACAGGATATAAGGTGAAATAGCCGGTAATACAATGCGCCGCCTCATACAATGAGCACAGTGCGTTTTTTCATTTTTATGCAAATTGACGAAAAGAAATTTTTGCCTATCAAAATAACTGGTTTTGCTTGACAACATATAGGGTTATATGATAGAATAATTATTGAAATATTTTATCTGGAGGTTTTCTTATGGCATTTTGTAAGTACTGCGGAAAGCAGATCCCCGAAGGAGGCGCCTGTGACTGTGCTGAATCAAAGGCAGCAGGCGAGGTAAAGGAGACAGTCGAGAACGGCGTCAACAACGCTGCCGAGGCTGTTAACGAGGTCAGGAATGACGCTGCTCAGGCTGTTGACAACGCAGCAGAAAAGGCTGCAAACGTTGTTGAGAACGCAGAGCAGAAGGCTGCAGATGCTGTTAACGAGGTCAAGAATGACGCTGCTCAGGCTCTGAACAATGCTGCAAATGCTGCCAATGAGGTCAAGAATGATGCTGCTCAGGCTGTAAACAACGCTGCACAGAATGCAGGAAACGGCATGAAGCAGATCAACGGTTCTGACATCGCAAAGAAGGTGGACAACATTGCAGGCGGTATTTCCGAGAATCTTCCCGGAAGCATGAAGAACAACAAGAGCATCGTTTATATCGCTCTCGGTGCCGTTGCTCTTATCCTGGTACTGCTTCTTGCTCTTCTTTTAGGCGGCGGTGGCGCAAAGGGCGCTGTAAAGAAGTATATCAAGTCTGCTTCTGACAAGAAGGGCGGAAAGACAATGATCGAGCTCACAATGCCCGATTCGGTTATCGATGCCCTCAAGGACGAGGACGAGTACGAGGACAGAGTTGACAGCTTCAATGAGATGATCGAGGACAGGATCGACGACCTCGAGGACAAGGAGACTCTTCCCAAGTTCGACAAAATCACACGTCAGGAGAAGCTCAAGAAGTCTGATATCAGACACGCTGAGAACTACTTCGAGGAGTTATGCGACGACTACGATGCTGATGATGATACAGTAAAGGTCATCAAGGGCTACGAGATGAGAGTCAAGACAAAGAACAAGGACGAAGACGGCGACACAGAGCACGACAAGACTACACTGTGCGTTGTTAAGGTTAAGGGCGAAGGCTGGAAGATCATACCCATGTCAGCTGACGACCTCGATTACTATGATTGATAAGATCTTATGATCACAGAGATCCGAAGCAGAGATGCTTCGGATCTTTTTTATTGACTAAACAGGGAAAATGTGATAGAATTATCTGGTCAATGCAAAGGAGGAAAGGCATGAAAAATAAGATAAAGACATATTTATCGCCTCTTGCGGCAGGAGCCGCTGCGGCGCTGCTTTTTATGCTGTTTTATGCCCTCCACGGCTTCTATCCCTTCGGGGAGCGCTCCGTTGCCTGGTGCGACATGGATCAGCAGTATGTGCCCCTGCTCATGGAGCTGAAAACCGCTCTCTCCGACGGCTCTCTCCTTCTGGGACGTGGCGGCGGACTCATGAGCTTCTACGGCGTGTTCCTGTTCTTCCTGTCGTCGCCGCTGTCGCTGTTATCTCTGGCGGCGGACAATTCGCAGATGATATGGTTCGTGAATATCCTCCTTGTAATTAAGGCGGGACTTAGCTCTGCCTCCGCGGAGTATTATTTCCGCAGGGTGCTGCCGAAGCTGGACGTATCCTTCAGTATGCTCATGTCGGTGATGTACGGCGTCAGCGGCTACGTCATGATGTACTATCAGAACAATATGTGGCTGGACATGATGATAATATTCCCCCTGCTGATGACGGCGCTTTTCAGGCTTACGGAAAGCGGAAAATGGGGCGCCTATACTCTTTGCTTTGCCATGTGTCTGCTCATGAACTTCTATATCAGTTTCATGGTGATAATATTCACCGTCATACTTGGCGGAGCTGCGCTGCATATGTGCTGCGATGCCGGAAAGCGCGGCGACAGGGCGAAGAAGCTGCTCCTTGGCGATATCTGTGCCGCCCTGCTCAGCGGCGTTGTCTGGCTGCCTGCCTTTTCGCAGTACACCTCGTCGGGCAGGGGAAACTCCCTGAGCGAAGTGTATTTCGGCGGCTACTTCATACAGAGGACATTTGACAAGACCGCCCTGCTTTCGGGCAGCGGCCTTGTATTTGCGGCAGCTGTGCTGCTCATAGTATTCCGCAGGAGCATGGCCTCGGGCAGAGCCCGTTTCTTTGCGGTCGGCGGACTCATATCGTTTATCGGCATATTTATCGAGCCCGTGAACAAGCTCCTGCAAACGGGCAGCTATCAGGCCTATCCCCTGAGATACGGCTTTATAGTCATACTTCTGATGTTTTCTGCCTGCGGAGCTCTTATTTCCGAAAGACAGGAGGATAAGCCTTCTGCTTCGGCTCATATAATTCCCGCAGCAGCGGCTGTGCTGTTTTCGGCGGCTGCGGCTGCGGCCTATATAAAGCGCAGCAGCCTCAGCTCCTACCCTCACAGCCTATGGGTGGAGCCGAAGGACGGCCTCATCATCACCGCCGTGGGACTTCTCGGCGGAGCTGCATATTTTGCCGCAGTCTACAGCTTCCGAAGGGGCAGGACGAAAAAGGCCTTTGCCGTCATTGTAATGGCTGTGCTGCTCTTTGGCGAGAGCTTCATGACCTTCGGCATAAACGTGGCTGAGACAGAGGACGTTTCCGCAGGCTTCAGGTCTGCCTGTGATACCCTTGAGCGTATAGATGATGAAGGATTTGTCCGCGTAAAGGCGCTGAGAAGGTACTATTACCCCAATTACGCCGAGGCCATGGGTAAGTATTCCACTGGCCACTATACCTCCCTTACTGACGGAGATATGCTGTACACTATGAAGCGGCTGGGCTATTCCTCCCACTGGCTGGATATGGACACCTCGGGAGGCACCATGCTCACTGACGAGCTGCTGCTGAACAGGTATATCATAGGCAGTTCCTACGGCGTCAACCGCTTCTACAGAGCCTATGACGTTACGGGAAGCCTGTCCGTCCGCACCGACCCCCGCGTCCCCGACGGAGCAGTGATATCCGACGTTCCTCCCTCTGAGCTTGCGGACTTTGAGAGCTGCGAGCGCATGGCGGCAACGGAGTTCCTGTCAGACAGGCTCTTCGGAGAGAAGGGCGTGGTGGAGGAGCTTGTTCCCGATACTGCCGAGGGGCTGGATATAACGGAAAACAACGGCAGCGTTACGGTTAAAAGGCTGCCCGACCAGCCGTCGGAGCTCATATACGATATTGACGTCAATGGCCGCCGCGAGCTGTATTTCGACCTCTTCGGCAGGTACTCCGCCGACGTTGAGGAGGACTATTACTACAGCGCAGAGGTGTTCGTGAACGATCAGCTCGTGCTGGGCAACTATCCCAACGGCTCCTGCAACGGCATCATCGACCTGGGCACCTATGAGGACGAGACCTTGTCTGTCCGTATAAGAATACTCAAGGACTTTACCGCTGCAAGCTTCGGACTGTATCTCTTTGACGCAGACAGAGCTTCGGATGCTATCGCCGCCGCAGATACTGCCGTTGTGAAAGTCAGCAGCAGCACTCTCACCGCCTCTGCGGACAGAGGAGGATATATCTACCTTCCCATAGCCTGGTCAGAGGGCTGGAGCTGTACCGTCAACGGTAAAAAGGCTCCGCTGATAAAGACCATAGGCTCCCTTTCCGCTGTAGAGCTGCCGGAGGACGGCGGAACGGCTGAGCTTCGCTTCTGTCCCCGGGGATTGAAGCCGGGAGCGGTTCTTACGGCAGCGGGAGCGCTGCTGTTTGCGGCAGCATTGACGGTCACGGGCAGAAAGAAGAGATCGGTCAGGGCAGAAAAGACCGCCGTAAAAGCGGTATGCGGCCTGAGCGTATGCTTTGCGGCGCTGTTCTATGCGGCAGCTCCCGTTGTATGGGCTGTTGCGAATATAATATTCCTTATCGGAGGATAAAATGGTATCATCTACTATATTCAGCCAGACGATTATCATGCTGATACTCATCGGCGTGGGCGTAATGTGCTCGAAGACAGGCCTCATAAGCGAGGCCTCCAACAAGGAGCTGTCAAGGTTCGTGCTCCAGGTGGTAAATCCCGTGGTCATATTCATGTCCTATCAGAAGCCCTATAAAACAGAGCTTGCAAGGAACCTGCTGCTGACCTTTGTTATATCTGTGGCAGTCATAGCCGCCGTGATACTCCTCTCCTGCGTGTTCGTGAGAAAAAAGCAGGGCAGGGAGTTCGAGATAGAGCGCTTTTCATCTGTCTATTCCAACTGCGGCTTCATGGGGATCCCCCTTGTTGACGCCATATACCATGAAGAGGGCGTGTTCTACCTTACCGCATTCATCACCGTGTTCAATCTGGCGGTATGGACTCACGGCGTTATACTCATATCGGGGAAAAAGGACTTCAGGCAGGTGGTGAAGGTCTTTTACTCTCCGACTATAATCTCCATTTTCCTCGGACTCATCACCTTCTTCCTTGAGATAAGGCTGCCCTCGGTGGCGCTGAGCGCCCTGGGCTACATAAAGGAGATGAACACTCCCGTTGCCATGATAGTATCGGGAGTGACCATAGCTGCTACAAATGTGCCGAAAATGCTGAAAAACTACAGGGTCTACTTCGTATGCCTGCTGAAGCTGATAATATTCCCGCTGATACTTGCAGTGCCGCTGGCTCTGCTGACTGGGATAGACGGGAAGGTTCGCATGACTGTCCTCATAGCAGCTGCCGCGCCTCCTGCGGCAATGGGCACCCTGATGAGCATAAGGTACGGCAAAAATTCTGTCTATGCTTCGGAGATCTTTACTGCGGGAACTATACTTTCTGTAGCATCTTTGCCGCTGGTGGTAAATGCTACGGAATATTTAACAAAAAAGCTCTGAATCCTTTGTCAAAAACGCTGATTTTATAAATAATTGCGTTAAAAGGTTTGAATTTTAATAATAATGTGTTATAATATAATTACGTTAAAAGAGATTGACTTTTTTATAAAAAAATAAAATTATACAGGCAGTTATAACAGTAAACAATGTTAAAAAGTCCTGTGGGGATATGCAGTTTGTACAGCTTGGGACACGATCCCGAAAAAAGATCAAGAAGAATGGAGTTGTTGTAATATGGAAAAAAGAGGTATCAGTAAGCTCGATCTTAAAAGAAGAAACCGAATGCAGATACTGAGGGTAATAAGAGAATCAGGCCCTATTTCCAGAGTTGATGTTGCCAGCGCTCTCGAGATCACAAGGGCTGCCGTAACTATTATCACAAACGAAATGATCGAGGAGGGCGTACTTGTCGAGATCGGCGAGGCTCCCGTAAATACCGAGAAGCTCCAGAAGGGCAGAAGGAAGATCCTCATCGATATCAATGTAAACAGCCGCTTTGCTCTCGGCGCTACCGTTGACGAGAAGGAGGTAAGCATAGGTCTTACCAATCTCAATTCCGAGGTGCTGGACAAGGCAAGCATGGTCATCGACGACAGGACCACCAGCAAGGATATCATCAATTACATAATCAAGACAAGCAATGAAATGGTCGAGAACAGCGCTCTTACCAAGGACAAGATACTGGGTCTGGGCGTAGGCGTCGTGCCCTCCATGTGGGGCAAGCTGAAGATCTTCTACAAGGACGGCGTGCTGGATTTCACCAACTTTATAGACAAGCTCTCGGGCGGTCTCAACTTTGAGATACACTGCGGCAATGCCATCGGACTTATGGCTCTTGCAAGCAATGATTTCAGGACACAGAACGGCTATCAGACCAATCAGGCCTTCATCCACAACGGAAATCAGGTAAATCTTGCAATCATCAACAAGAACGAGCTCTCCGCAGACTACGTTTCCTATACCTCCACTATCGAGAGATACATCGTATGTCCCAACGGAAAGTCCTATGAGGGCTATCCCAACGGCTCCGTAAAGGCAGAGCTCTCAAGGACGGCTATGCTCAATGCTTTCTGCGAGATCTATTCCAAGGACAAGACACCCGTGCTCTATGAGCTCACAGAGGGCGACAAGAACGCTATCAATACCGATAACGTGTTCATGGCTCTCATGAGAGGCGAGGAGACGGTAAAGAACGTTGTGGACGATCTTATCGCCAAGTATACTGTTCTTATCAACAATCTGGCTATCAGTCACTTTGCAAAGAGGATAGTTCTTCACAACTTCAAGCTCAACGAAAAGCAGTTCGATTACTGCAAGCGTGAGATGATACGCCTTGTAAGTGAGGAGATCGCAGACAGGGTAGTTCTCAGCAAGCTTGACGGCAAGAACAACTTCCTTGGCGGCTGTGCTCTTATCATTCAGGATAACTTCTATGTAAGAGGCGGTATGCAGTAAAACAGCAGTAAAGCCCGTAAGAAGCTAATACTTCTTACGGGCTTTTTGTTTGCCTGGAACGCCGGGGACGGCGTTTCATCTTAGTTCTTAGCTCTCAGCTCGACTGCTTTTTGCCGTTTGCGCACCAAAAAAGCAATTATCCCCATGAACACAAGTGATACCAGCATACCTGCGGTAACTCCGCCTGTGTCTATCATCATATCCCTGAATTCGCAGGAGCGGCCTGCGGAGAAGCTCTGGTGGAACTCGTCGGAGACAGCATACAGGAAGCCGAAGGCGATAACTCCCAGACTTTTCAGCGTGAACAGCCTGCGCTTTCCCGCCGTTATCGAAGCGCAGAAGCCGAGAGCTGCATATATTGAGAAATGAGCCAGCTTCCTCACTATGAAGGAGGCCTTGTGCCAAATCTCCTGCTGTTTTACGGGGGGCTCCTGATAGTAGTTCCTGTCGATTATGACTACGGCAGCCTTTGTAAGGGTGCTGCTGGTATCCGACGACTCCTCCGCGTCCTCGGCAGACAGCACGAATATAGTCACCATTATGGCAATTGTCAGTATCATGAACAGTATCTGACATACCTTTGTTATATTCAGATGTTTCTTCATTGGTTATCCCTTCCATTTCTTGCTATGTATATTATACAATTATTGCTGACTTTTGTAAAGCGGCAGTTTTCAAAGGAAAAATTTTCAAAAATACCTTGTAAACCGAGAAGAAAAATGATATAATATACTGTGTGTGACTTTTTTAGCCGCATAGCTTTTATATAGATCAAGATATTCGGAGGCAATAATGAAAAAGTTTTTTGGAAATGTCTGGACAAAAAGAGTCATTTCGATACTGAGCGCGGTGTATACCTTCTTTGTGTGCAAGCTCTCGTATCTGTCCATATTCTATGATATGCACATATCACAGCGTACATCACTGTGTCTTGCAGTTTCGGGAATATCCCTGCTGGCGCTGATAGTAATGCTCTACACCCGCCACCAGATCATCACAAGGATATCCAGCTTCATAATCCTTCCCGCAATGCTGCCTGTGGTGCTGCTGTACTTCGGCGAGTGGGGACTGATAATACCCATAGTGATAGTGGGTATCGTCATACTCCTGCTTTCGGGCGCGGGAGAGGGAATGAAAACGGCCATTGCCACTATCATACTTCTTCTGTATATATTCGGCGCACTGGGCTACTTCCTTTTCACCTCGTTCTTTGTGGCTGCCACCAAGGAGGAGGTCATCGACACAGGCGTATCTCCCTCGGGAGCATACCGCTACAGGATAGTTAATACCGAGGATACCTCCAACGGCAGCACTGCCATATATGTTGAGCCCAATACGGCCGATCTGAAGTACTCCTTCGCTACATTCACCCTCAAGAATATGGAGAGGGTAGTATATATGCACCGTCCCACACAGCAGAACGTTGTAGTCAACTGGACCACCCAGAACCGTCAGGAGATAACAGATCACCTCAATTCCATCTCCGACAGGATAGAGGTAACGGTTACAGACGCAGAGCTTGAAAAGCTTGGCTACACCTACGATAACAAGCTGGTGCTGACAACTCTCTCGGCAAGCCGCAAATTTGCCATAAACAAGACCGCCTCCGACGTTGATCCCGTTCCGCTGGACACTCTTACCGACGATCAGCTGGACTTCTTCGGCATAGGCAAGGAGGCAGACGGAAGGTACTACATCAAGGCTCCCTCGGCAGAGGTAATGGATGAGATGGAAAAGTCCGCGGGCCAGAGGATATACTTCAAGGAGCTCACACCCAAGGCTCTGAGGATATTCAACAGCGAGCAGGTGGACGCCGCAACAGGCATAACCCTCTTCAACGTAAAGAAGAACCACACAGTTCTCCTTAATTCTCTCACGGACGAGCAGCTGGCGTCTCTGGGCGTTTCAGAGAGCGGCGACGTTATGCTGGTATCAGCCGAGCCCCGTACCTATGAGGAGGGCGAGGAAGTACCCGAGGGCGTCAACGACACCGAGGTCATCACCGACAAGGTGGTATTCCGCTTCTATGTGGCTGAGCTTGAGGACTACTACGACGTGAACTCAAGACATTTCTCCATAGACCTTCTTAACTGATGAAACAGGGCGCTGCGGAGACAGCGGCTCCGCAAGGAGAATGTCCGCAGCGCTGTAGTATTACCGCGGCACAGACTGCGGATGGGGATAGCTCCCGATTATGATGCTGACAAGGGATATTATGATTTAGAGAATGATAATGCAGGGATAGGCCCCTGTAAATATTCAAAAGGAGTTGCATTTTATGGCATATGTAATTGGTGTGGACTGCGGTACCAGCGGTACAAAAACAGTCCTTTTTGACGAGAAAGGAAGCGTTATCGCTTCAAAGACCATCGAATATCCTATGTATCAGCCCAAGAACGGCTATGCGGAGCAGGAGCCTGCTGACTGGGCAAACGCAATGATCGAGACCGTAAAGGCTGTAATGGCAAAGAGCGGCGTTAAGAAGGAGGACGTAAAGGGTATCGGTATATCGGGACAGATGCACGGTCTCGTTATGCTGGACAAGGACAACAACGTTCTCCGCAAGTCCATTATCTGGTGCGACCAGAGAACAGCTGCCGAGGTAGAGGAAATGAACCGTATCGTCGGCAGGGAAAAGCTTGTTGAGATCACGGCAAATCCTGCCCTCACAGGCTGGACAGCCGCAAAGATACTCTGGGTAAAGAACAACGAGCCCGAGGTGTACTCAAAGGTGGCTCATATTCTCCTCCCCAAGGACTATCTGAGACTCATACTCACAGGCGAATACGCAACAGAGGTATCCGACGCTTCCGGTATGCAGCTTCTTGACGTACCTAACCGCAAGTGGTCCGACGAGCTCCTCAGCGCATTCGAGATCGACAAGAACTGGCTGGGCAAGGTGCATGAGAGCTGTGAGGTAACAGGCACTCTTACAAAGAAGATGGCCGAGACTCTCGGTCTCTGCGAGGGCACCATCGTAGTAGGCGGTGCAGGCGACAACGCAGCAGCTGCTGTGGGCACAGGCGTCGTTGAGGACGGCAAGGCCTTTACAACTATAGGAACATCGGGCGTTGTATTCGCTCATACTTCGGATATATCCATCGACAAGAAGGGCAGAGTTCATACCTGCTGTGCAGCAGTTCCGGGTTCATGGCACGTTATGGGCGTTACACAGGGCGCAGGCCTTTCACTGAAGTGGTTCAGGGACAACTTCTGCATGACCGAGAAGGAGACCGCAAAGCTCATGGGCGTTGACGAGTACTACCTCATGGACAAGCAGGCTGAGACAGTTCCCGTAGGTGCAAACAGACTTCTCTATCTGCCTTACCTCATGGGCGAGAGAACTCCTCACCTTGATCCCGACGCAAGAGGCGTATTCTTCGGCCTTTCAGCCATACATACAAGAAAGGATATGCTCCGCGCTGTTCTTGAGGGAGTTACCTACTCTCTCCGTGACTGCGTAGAGGTATTCCGTGAGATGAACGTAAACGTAAACGACATGATGGCCTGCGGCGGCGGCGGATCCTCACCGCTCTGGAGAAGTATGCTTGCCGATCTTTACAACTGCAACGTTAAGACAGTTGCTTCAAAGGAGGGACCCGCACTGGGCGTAGCTATCCTTGCAAGCGTTGGCGCTGGCATCTACAGCAGCGTAACAGAGGCCTGCGGAGCTATCATCAGGACCGACAAGGTACAGGCTCCCGACGAGAAGAACGTTCCCGAGTACGAGAAGTATTATCAGCTCTACAGAGAGATCTATCCCGCACTGAAGGCACAGTTCGCAAAGCTGGCTTCACTCTGATAATTAATGGAAATAAAGACCGAAAGACTTCTAATACGTCCGTTTCAAACTTCCGACGCAGAGGACGCCTTTGAATGGCGCTCCGATCCCGAGGTGAACAGGTTCATGCCCTATCCCTGCGACGCTGACATCGAAGAGACGCGGCAGAGGATAGAGGAGTGGATCGCGGACGGCGACAAGTATGCCATCGAGCTGAAAGGCGCAGGAAAGGTCATAGGTGACATCACTCTGGAATGGAGTGAAAAATGCGGTCTTTACGAGCTGGGCTACAATCTGAACCGTCGCTTCTGGCGGCAGGGCTATGCCACCGAAGCGGCAAGGGCTGTTATAGAGTGGGCAGTCTCGGAGCGCGGTATCAGGGACTTCACTGCTTACTATGCCAGAGATAACGCTGCATCGGGACGGGTGCTTGAAAAGTGCGGCTTTGTTCCCGAGTACAATGCGCAGTATTCCCGTGACAACGGCAGGACAGTATTTGAGGCCATTGTTTCGGAGCTTCATATCAGATAATATAAAGGCGGACTTCATGTCCGCCTTTGGAAATTGTGAGGAGGTATAATGTGGATACAGCACAGCTGAAACGATTCGCCGTAAGCGCCAGAAACGAGCTCATGGCGGATTCCGACGAAAAGACGGCCTATTACGGTTTTATGCGGCTATGCGCGGCATATATGGCTGAGCCCGACTTTATCTCCGCACTTATGGACGCCCCTGGGGAGCTTCGCAGTGCACTTTTCACGGAAAAGTGCAGGCAGCTCGGCGGCATATCCGGCGGTATATTCACATTGTACCCCGAGCTGCCCGTTCCGCCGCAGCTGATAGCTGACGGCGGAACAGCTGCGAAGCTCCTCATGCTGGGCGACGCATTATCTGACGGCGGATACGCACTGGGACAGCTCCACCAGTATTTCAACGAGCCTATCAGGAACGAGATCGCTGCAGGTCTGAAAAACAGCAAACGTCTAAGCGCAGACAGGATAGCGGCGGCGACACAGATATTCACTCCGCGGTGGATAGTGAGGTATATGGTGCAGAATACCCTGACCGTGTATCTGCGGGGCATGGGCTATGATACCGGCGCAGGGGAGCTGAGCTTCGGCGGCGGTGCCGAGGCGGAAAAACGCGCTCCGGAGGAAATAAGGTTCATTGACCCATGCATGGGCAGCGGCAATGTGCTGCTCTATGCCTTTGACGTTTTCATGGAGCTCTACCGCAAATGTGGATATACGGATAAAGAGGCGGCAGACAAGACCCTCGGCTGCAATCTTTTCGGCCTTGAGCTGGACGAGAGGGCGAGGGCTCTGGCGGAGACTGCCCTGCGCATGAAAGCGGCCGCATACGGCTCGTCAGCACGTCCTATGGTGTATGATTTTGCAGGTATAAGTCAGGCGGCAGGCTCACTCATGAGCTGCGATGATCTTACGGAGCGTAATGATAAGAGCGCAATTATCGGTCAGCTTCTGACTCAGGATTACGACATAATTGTGACCAATCCTCCCTACCTTGGAAAGTCCGCCATGAACCGCGAGCTGTCGGAGCTGATGGACAGGGACTACCGTGATTACAGCGCAGATCTGTTTTCAGCCTTTATGGCGAGGAGCATAAAAAACCTCCGCAAAGGCGGATATATCGGCTTCCTGACTCCTGCTACATGGCTCTTTCTGCAGTCCTATGAGAAACTTCGGCGGCTGATATGTACCGAGTGTCCTGTGCAGACCCTCATTCATTTCGAGTATTCTGCTTTTGGGGACGCCACTGTGCCCCTGTGTTCGTTCACGGCAAGAAAGGACCATTCTTCCGATACAGGCATATTCCTGCGGCTGACAGACTTCAGGGGAGATATGGAACAGCAGCGTAAAATGGTGCTTTCGGCCCTGTCGGAGAAGGACTGCCGATACCGCTTCACAGCTTCGGCGGCGGATTTCTTGCGGATCCCGACTTCTCCTGTGGCATACTGGCCTGGGAAGGCTGTACTCCGTGCTTTTGAGGGCGTACCGCTGGGGAGTCTCATACCCGTCCGCGAAGGGCTTATAACTGGAGACAATGACCGTTTCCTGCGCAGGTGGTTTGAGGTTGAAAAGAACAATACTGCATTTTCGGGCAGTCGTAAAAAGAAATGGTATCTGCTCAACAAGGGCGGCAGCTACCGAAAGTGGTACGGGAACCGCGAGTTCGTAGTGAACTGGGAGAACGACGGCGCCGAGATAAACGATTTCCGCGACGAAAAGGGGAAGCTCCGTTCGCGTCCCCAGGGGCTTGCCTATAATTTCCGCCCCTCGGTAAGCTGGTCGCAGATAACCAGCGGAGAGCTTTCCGTGCGGTATTTCGACGAAAACTTTATGTTCAACGTGGCGGGCACCAGTGCCTTCCCCGATGATGAGGAGGCGCTGCTCTTCCTGCTGGGACTGCTTAACAGCAAGCCTGTCCGCGAGCTCTCCCGTGTGCTGAATCCCACACTCAACATGAACCCCGGGGATATAGCAAGGCTGCCCATGCCCGGAAAAACCGGACAGAGCCGGGAGATAAACGCTCTTGTAAGGGAGAATATCGCCCTGTGCCGTCAGGACTGGGACAGCTTCGAGACCTCGTGGGATTTCCGCCGTCATCCTCTGCTGTGAAAAGGGCTTAATAGCAGTGGAGATCGAATATAATTTATCCGGGGGAGGAAAGAATTTACGGCGGATGTTGCTTTTTTGCGGATAGTATGATATAATGAATATGTATACAATGATTAACACGGTAAAAATTTTATCAAAGGAGAATCGTTATGGCTATTACTGAAGCAGTTGAAAACTATCTGGAGACCATTCTTATTCTTTCCCAGAAGCAGCCTGATGTTCATGCTATAGATATATGCTCATACCTCGGATATTCGCGCCCCACGGTATCTATCATACTCAAGAAGATGAAGGACGAGGGACTTGTGACTGTTGACGGGGATAATCATATAAAGCTTACGGACGCAGGCCGCAGAGTTGCGGAGCATATATATGACAGACACACAGTACTCACTTCATTCTTCACATATCTTGGCGTCAAGAAGGATATCGCCGCAGAGGACGCCTGCAAGGTGGAGCATGATATCTCAGATGAGACTTTTTCGCTTCTGAAGGCGCATTATCTGAAGCTTTCGGGAAATAATGAGGACGGAAAGTGAGACACCGAGCGGAGGCAGCAATGGGTAAATTTGAAGAATTCAGGGAGAAGTATCCCGTTTTTGTTTACAGATCCTATAACGTCAACGAGACTGCCGAGACCGTTGAGATCGGCTATAAATTCGGCATAGAGGGACTTGCGGAGTTCCGTCCCAGCTGGACATTTGCCAGGCCTGCGGGTATGTCCGTAAAGGGCGACCTGAAGTTTGAAAGGCTGGCGTTTTCACTGGGTATGGCCGAGGCGGTAAGCTACTGGAAGGCCACCTGCTCGCCGTTTTTCCGCGCAGAATGCGGAGAACTGGACGAGGAGCAGAAGAAGTGGTGGAAGAAGCTGTGGTTCATGGGACTCGGCGAGCTTTTCTTCGTAAACGGCATATCTGCCGATCCCGACGACTTTGTGGAGATAGTCTCCGCGGGAAGCTATGACAGCTCCCTTGCCGAGACCGACCGTCAGCCCAAGGGCTGTCTTGTGCCAATAGGCGGCGGAAAGGACTCAGCCCTCACTCTTGAGACTCTTGTGGGCGCAGGCATGGACTGCAAGTGCTATTCCATAAACAAGCGCCGCTCCATAAGCGGTACGGTAGCGGCTGCGGGACTTCCCGAGTCGGCACTGATAACGGCTCACCGTCACTTTGACCGCTCGCTGGTAGACCTTAACAGTAAGGGCTTCATCAACGGCCATACGCCTTTTTCGGCGATAGTTGCCTTTTCTGCGGAGATAACCGCATACCTCAACGACCTGAAATACATCGTTCTGTCCAACGAGTCCAGCGCCAACGAGAGCACTGTTGTGGGGCAGGACGTTAATCACCAGTATTCCAAGAGCTTCGAGTTCGAGCAGGACTTCCACAGCTATGAGGAGAAGTACCTGCGCACGGGACAGTATTACTTCAGCTTCCTGAGACCTCTTTCAGAGTTCCAGATAGCGAAGATGTTCGTATCTCACAGAAAGTATCTCCCCGTGTTCAGGAGCTGCAATCTGGGCAGCAAGGTATCTCCCGATATATGGTGCGGAGAGTGTCCCAAGTGCCTGTTTGTCAGCCTGATACTCTCGCCCTTCCTCAGCCTTTCTGAGCTCAGGGGCATTTTCGGAAAGGATATGCTCAACGATGAGAAGATGAAGGAATACTTCATCGAGCTCATAGGACGCTCAGAGCACAAGCCCTTTGAGTGCGTGGGCAGTATCGACGAGGTGAACCTTGCGGTGTCCCTTGCCATACGCAGGCTTGAACGTGAAGGAGAGGAGCTCCCGCTGCTGTTTGAGGAATACAAGGCGCTGGGAATGTACAGCCCGGTCAGCATTGACCGCATCAACAAGGAGTATTGCAGCTCCTTCAACGAGCAGAATCTTCTGCCCGACGAATTCAAAACTATACTAAAGAATGAAATGGAGCGTCTGCTTTGAATAATTTCGGAGACTATATAAAACGGTACACCGACGGCAGGAGAGTGTGCATACTCGGCTTCGGCAGGGAGGGAAAGTCCACCTACAGGATACTTGAGAAATACGGCGCACAGGCCTCGCTGGCCATTGCCGACCTCAATCCCGTAGACCGTGAGGCGAACGGCCTTCCCGACAGCGTGGAGCTCATATGCGGCAAGGAATATCAGGACTGCCTGAACAGCTTCGATATGGTATTCAAGAGCCCTGGTATCGTGCTGGAGAAGCCGCTTTCGGAGCTCTCCTGCATGATAACCTGCGAGACGCAGGTGTTCTTCGAGGTGTTCCGCGAGCAGATAATCGGCATCACGGGCACCAAGGGCAAGAGCACCGTTACCTCTCTTATATATCATGTGCTGAAGGAGAGCGGAGTTGACTGCCGTATCGCAGGAAATATCGGTATCCCCGTCTTCGACATCGCCGAGGGCATGGAGGAGGACACAGTCGTGGTCTGCGAGCTCTCGTGCCACCAGCTGGAGTATATGACCGTATCGCCGAAGTACGCGGTATTCCTCAATCTCTATGAGGAGCACCTCGACCATTACGGCACACTTGAAAACTACTATAACGCCAAGAAGAACATATACCTGCACCAGCATGAGAACGACGTTCTGCTCATTAATTCGGATATTGCTCCGAAAGAGCCTGTCTCATGGAACACCTACACTGTCTCTGACAGGGACAGCAGCGCCGATGTTTATGTGAACAGCGGCATGGTTCACTGCGCAGAGCCCTACGTTATCCCCACCGACAAGGTGAAGCTTCTCGGCGTTCACAATCACTACAACATAGCTGTTGCCTACTTTATCGCAATCATGTTCATACGGGAGGGTGACTTCACAAAGGCTCTCTGTACATTCTCTCCGCTGGCTCACCGCCTTGAATATGTGGACACCGTAAATGGCATACGCTGGTATGACGATTCTATCTCAACTGCCTGTGCTACGGCAATATCTGCATTGCAGAGCGTTCCCGAGGTGGGAACTATCCTCATAGGCGGTATGGACAGAGGCATCGACTATACCCCCCTTGTGGACTTCCTTGCGGACTTTGACGTGAGAGTCATCTGCATGGAGGCTTCAGGAAAGAGAGTATATGATATGATACAGGCAAGGGAAGAGTTCATGAAAAGATCCCGCGTATACTACGCAGACCACCTTGAGGACGCAGTGAAGCTTGCTGCGGAGATAACTCCCGAGGGCATGAGCTGCGTTATGTCGCCTGCGGCTGCAAGCTACGGCATATTCAAGAACTTCGAGGAGCGCGGCGACGCCTTCAAGAAGCTTGTTTCCGATATGAAGTAAACTCACTTGCTACAGAGAGGTGTTTGAAATGAAAGAGAATTACGAGATATGTCACTGCATGGGCGTTACCTATTTCGATGTTGAGGACGCTCTTCACGATAATGAGCAGCTCACAGACGTTGTGGCTTTGTTCGACAAGGTACAGGAAGCTACTCACTGTTCCACGGGCTGCGGCGGCTGTCATGATGACATAATGAAAGTTATATCAGAAATTATGATGGCATGATAGGCATGGGACGCCGCCCTCGACTTTATGCAATATACGATTTGTAGGGGCTGATGTAGTCATCAGCCCCTGTATTTGTATTGGGATATCCAAGCAAACAAACAGGCGAACACTGTGTGCCACTACAAAATAACTGCATGGAACGTGGGGAGGCGGCGTTCTCTGCAAGTAATTACATATGTGGCTTGCCTGTATCATTTGTTTCTTATTTGTGAATAATCACACAAAAATATTGACAATAGTTTGAAAGTAATATATAATATCGGCATAAGGGGCGTTCCCTTAAATATTATGTAAAGGACTTGATACACAATGAAAAAGGCATTCAAAAAACTCATAGCAGTTGCTATGGCATTCACACTCCTTGGAACAGGAACAACCTTAACAAAAACTATCGCACCGCAGAAGGACAACACAATTGTTGCAAGTGCAACTACTTGTAATAATTGTCATGGAGGAAGTTATCATGTAGTTACTGAGGATTCAGGCTGGGTAACTTATAAAGAAGAGAGTATCGCTGTTCCCGGGGTGTCTGCGGGTTATGGACTATTTACTAATAGATTACGTATTTATTGGGTAAAGCGCGAATACCAGCGCCGTGAAATAAAAACCTACTGTAACTTGTGTAAAAAGGTACTTCATTACGAAATACAGTATCGAACGAATGAAGTTCTGCTCTGAGAACAGAACGCCTGAAACAGCATTTATTCAAGAAAAGGCTCTCCATCAGCTCGTCCTCATATCCCGCCGATATCATAGCGCAGCGTTCATCGGATATCTTACCTGAAGCATTATCCTCATAAAGCCTTGTAAACAGCCTGTCTGATCAGTTCTGCTATTCACTGTGCACACTGATCGCTAAAAACTTGCTGAATAGACTATTATTGCTAAATTTTTATTAAACTCTTGCAATTCACAGCAAGCTATGATATAATATTAACGATGGGGTCAGAAGCCCCGTAAATGAATTCTCAGGAGGAATTATATCTATGTTAACTTCAGCTACAGAAATGCTCCAGAAAGCAAGAGCAGGCAAATACGCAGTTGGTCAGTTCAATATCAACAACCTTGAGTGGACTAAGGCTATTCTCCTTACAGCTCAGGAGTGCAATTCTCCCGTTATCCTCGGTGTATCAGAGGGCGCAGGCAAGTATATGTGCGGCTTCGAGACAGTTGCAGCTATGGTAGCAGCAATGGACAAGTCTCTCGGTATCACAGTTCCCGTTGCACTTCACCTCGACCACGGCTCATATGAGGCTTGCTACAAGTGCATCAAGGCAGGCTTTACATCTATCATGTTCGACGGTTCACACTTCCCCATCGACGAGAACGTTGCCAAGACAACAGAGCTGGTAAACGCTGCTCATAACCTTGGTCTCTCAATCGAGGCAGAGGTAGGCGCTATCGGCGGCGAAGAGGACGGCGTTATCGGCAAGGGCGAGTGCGCAGATCCCGCAGAGTGCAAGATGATCGCTGATCTTGGCGTAGATTTCCTCGCAGCAGGTATCGGTAATATCCACGGCGTATATCCTGCAAACTGGGAGGGACTCAGCTTTGAGACTCTCGAGGCTATCAACAAGACAGTAGGCGATATGCCTCTGGTTCTCCACGGCGGTACAGGTATCCCCGACGATATGATCACAAAGGCTATCTCTCTCGGCGTTGCAAAGATCAACGTTAACACAGAGTGCCAGCTGGTATTCGCTGAGGCTACAAGAGGCTACGTTGAGGCAGGCAAGGACAAGCAGGGCAAGGGCTTCGATCCCAGAAAGCTTCTCGCACCCGGTGTTGAGGCTATCAAGGCTAAGGTCAAGGAGAAGATGGAGCTCTTCGGAAGCGTTAACAAGGCATAATTTCTTAGGAGGGAACAGCTATGGCTTGGGGACATTATGAGCAGAACTATGTCTACAATTATGATATAAATTATGTGCTGGATGCGGTCATGCGTACCGGTTCCACTCTGAAGCTGAAGCTCAAGAAGGCTGACAGAGCAGCATATAAGGTGCAGTTTTCTACAGGTCTCTCACTTCTGACATACGGTGAAAAGGTAAATATCACACTGGGTGTCCTTCCCGACGGAAAGACAGGCGTGAATATTGCCAGCGTGTCAAATCTTGGTACAGAGATCGCTGCAAAATCAAGAAATGAAGGAAATGTTCTGAAGTTTGTCAATACATTGAATTCGTTCCTTCCCCCCAGATAGATAACAAAGGCCTGAGGATATTTCCTCAGGCTTTTTTGTTTCATATATCATTGCAGAAGGCCTTGATCTCGCTGATCCTTGGCTCTACATCGTCTCTGCATTCCACCGAGCACAGTCCCATATGTCCGCAGGCTTCTATCTCAAGGTGACCGTAGAAATGCTCGATAGTACCTATGAGCCGCTCACACTCCTTCATATTGGGACCTGTCCGCAGAACAGCAGCATAGCCTTTTTTGCCCCTGCTTAGACTTCTGTGAGGCTGGTGGGTATTGCTCCAGGGAGTACACCTGTCGATAAAGGCCTTGAACTGGGCTGGCACATCCGCCCAGTAGGAGGGAGCCACGCACACGATGATGTCTGCCTTCTCGAATTCATCCATCAGAGTCTCCACATCGTCTTTCTGAACGCACATTGCAGTTTTGTGGCAGCTTCGGCAGCCCTTGCAGAAGCTGAAGCTGTAGTCGTCTATACATACGGCCTTTGCGTTGTAACGCCCTGACAGCTCTTCGGTGATTATACGGACTATCTCCGCAGTAGCGCCGTTTCGCACGGGACTGCAATTGATGATAAGTGCATTCATGATGATACCTCCGATTTATAAAATATAAATCGGATTATACCACATAAAATGAAAAATGTCAAGAAAAAAATCACTCCCGTTTTGCGGAAGTGATCCTTTTTTACTGTGTGCTGAGAACGGTCATGGGGTCAATAAAGTCTCCGTTGTGGGTTATCTCGATATGCAGATGGCTCTGTACCGAGCTCTCTATATCAGCTGTTTCGCCCACAGCTCCGATGAGGTCGCCTGTGGTGACGGTATCGCCCTGCTGTACCGCAAGATCGGAGCCAAGTCCGCAGTATTTTGTGGTAAAGCCGTTTTTGTGGTCGATGAGGACTGTCACGCCCCAGAGAGGATCCTTTGTGACAGCGGTTATCTCGCCGCTTTCAGTGGCATAGACGTCAGTTCCCACCTCGGCGGCAATATCCGTACCGTTATGGGTCTGCCAGGTGCCTGTGGTCTCGTTCTTTACCAGCTCGCCGCCGCTGAAAGGGGTCAGTACATTGCTCATTTCTTTCAGCGGAGCTCCTGCCCCCGACATATTCTCCACCGCCGCCGCTGGCTGCTCCGCAAAGCCGTGTTCCTGTCCGGGCGGGACATCGGCGATGATATCCGCAGCAGGAATGGTGACCTGAGGTTCGTCGCTGAACACAGGAGCGGTGACAGTCTGTGTCGTAACTCTGTATGCCGGAGCTGTGACCTTGGGTATGTCGGTAACAGGCCTGTTGACCTGAGCGTCCTGTACTATTGGCGCTTTTTCCGCCGAGGGACGTATCTCCGGGAGCTTGTCCCCCTGCTTGTGAGCGAAAAGGCAGGCAGCTCCTATCATGACGGCGCTGATACCCAGTGCGGCGTAGAAGCCCTTTGAGCCTTTTCCGTAATGCTTATCGGTCAGTTCGTTTTTCTTCACACTAACACCTCCGACATTATTTTTGTCATAAAATCGGAAAATATACATAGAAAAGGAAAAGACTATCAATAAAAATAACGTAGACCGTATAGCTTACGAATAAAATGCCCCGAAGCTCTTTGATATGCTTCGGGGCAAAACTGTACTGTTTATACTGTAGCTTCTTCGGAGGGGACTTCCTCCCTGATATCCAGACCCTCGGTATCGTACATTACCTTTGCGTGGTTCACGCGGATGAGCTTTCTGCCAAGGTGGTTGCCTGTGACGCAGTCCACCTTGTCGCGGTAGACCTTGCCGTTGCGGTAGACAACGCCGTTCTCGCGGGAGAAGTAAACGTCCTCGGCCTGTATATGGTACTTGTAGCGCTGGGGGCTGTCCGCACGGAGCTCGCCGCAGAGGTATTCATCGGTAGTATACACTATGAGCTGGTACGTTCTGTCAGTGGTATTCCTGAAGCGGTAGTCCAGATAATTGTACATTATGGATGTACCTGTGCCGAAGGGGATCTTTCGCTGGAAGTCGGGGAAGAGATCGAGACCGTCATGGTGGTGGTGCTCGGTTATCTTCATTTCCGAATGAAGTATCATCCAGTGGATGAGATTTGTCATCTGGCACATTCCGCCGCCTGTTCCCGAAGCGGTGTGGTCGCCGAATATGGTAAGTCCCTCCTTGTAGCCCATTTTGGCAGTGGTCTTTCCCACCAGATACCAGAATGAGAAGGTCTCGCCGGGGCGTATAAGTATCTTGTTTATTTTCGGAGCGGCAAGGCCGAGGTTTACAGCCTTGTTCTCCTGGAGCTCCATATTTACGTTGCCCAGCCTGCGTCTTATGAGTGAATTATGCCTGTAGATAACATACTTCAGATTCTTTTCCTGTCTGGTCTTTGCAAGGTGCCGCAGCCCCACAAGGTTTTTCACTGACCTTATAAATATACATTTTTTCTCGGATATCGCATAGGTCAGGGGCGATATCTCGCAAAAAAGCTTCCTTTTGATTGTTGTCATCTCCACTTTGTTTATTTATTATCAATTATAACCGTAAAATCTGCTTATGTCAAGTCAAAAAAACAGCATTCGGGATATAAATTCCGAATGCTGTTCAATTATTGCTATATTTGACTTATTATGTCAGTTGTAGTCGGGCTCCTGAGAGGCCTCGGGAGCGTAGCCGTTGGGGTCGTATGCAGTTGTAGGCTCTGTGGGGACAGCAGCGGGATATTCTGTCCAGGGCTGCTGCTGAGGCTGCTGGGGCTGCTCATAGGGAGCCTCGGTCTCGGGCACATAGGGAGCTTCTGTTGTTACGATAGCCTCGGTTGTAGTGGTGGTAGTTATGGTGGACTCCGTAGTTGTGGAGGTCACCAGTTCGTGACGGACCTCCTCGGGGAGCTTCTGCTTGGTGGGCTTTACTCCGTTAAGACCGTAGCACTCCTGATATGCGAGAAGGATATCGCGTATCATGTACTTGGAGTATTCACCGCTCTCGATAACGCCTGCAAAGGCTATCTCGGGATTGTTTGCGGGAGCGAAGCCGATGAAGAAGGAGTTCTGCTCGTCCAGCACCTTACCTGTCTGGGGAGTACCTGTCTTGATAGCCACATCGAAGCCAAGGTCGCTGAGCGAGTACTTGGCAGGCATATTCTTTGCGGCGTCCATCATACCGCCTACGATATAATCATAGAGGTCGGGAGTATTCAGCTCTATCTGCTGGGCAATGGTGGGCTCGGTCTTTCTGATGAGACTGCCTGTACCGTAGTCATAGTAGCTGTCGACGAGATATGGCTGATATCTGATACCGCGGTTTGCGATAGTATTGGCGACCGTTGCCATCTGAATGGGAGTCATGCCGCAGTCCTGGTTACCGATACCTGCCTGTATAACGTAACCGATATACCATTCTTGACCGTGCTCGGCAAAGGTCTCGGGGTTACAGAGGTAACCGGGAGCGTCGCCTGTCTCTATGCCAGTGCTGGCACCCAGTCCGTAGAGCTTTGCGTATTTTGTAATATTGTCGATACCCAGCATACGGGATACCTCGTAGAAGTACGAGTTGCATGATACCTCGATTGCACGGCGCATGGTGATATTGCCGTGATAACCCGTACATGAGTAATGTGTTCCGTAGAAATCATAGCCCTGATTACATACAAGGGGAGTGCCGCCTGTTACCACGCCCTCGTTGAGGCCTGCGGTAGCGGTTATGGTCTTGAATGTGGATCCGGGACGGTAAAGGCCGTAGGTACAGCGGTTTACCAGAGGTGAATCCTTGGCCTGTAAGAAATACTCGTAATTCTCAACGTAGTCCTTCAGGTTATAGGTGGGAGCAGTGGCCATACCCTTAACAGCGCCTGTCTTGGCGTCAAGAACGCATATGGCTCCGCAGTTTCCCTTCAGCACCCATGGCTTGGGATTGAGGGCGGGGAAGGTATTGGTCAGGAAATTGTCCAGTATGCCCTGGAGCTTCAGCTGGAAGCTTCCGTCAACGGTGAGCTTTACGGTCTCGCCCGAGGTGGCCTCGGTGATGGTCCTGATATCGCGTACAACGCCGTCCTTGACGGCTATCTGCTCCTCGCCGTTGATACCGCGGAGGGGAGTTTCCATGGCCTTTTCGATACCGCTCTTTCCGAGAGTATCGTTATAGCTGTAGCCCTTTGTTTTCAGCTCGTCGTATTCCTCTGCGTAGATAGGACCGACAGTGCCTATCTCATGGGGGAGGATATCGCCGCGCACCACGCGCCTTTCGGAGGCGTCTATGGCTTCGATGCCGCGGTAGAAGTTGCCCAGCTCCTTCATATCTATGACAGTCTGCTCGTCAACGCCCTCTGCAAGGAGGAGATCGTTGCTGTAGGAGAAGTCCTTGTCTATCATCTGATAGCGCATACCTGCGATGATACGCTTTTCCTCGTCGGTATACTTATCGCTTATCTCATAGTCGGAAATGAGCTTGTCTATGCAGTTGTCCGCAGTTGCGTAGATATTGAGGTTAAGGTCGGAGATGAGCTCCTCCGTGTCCTCCGACTTGAAAACATATGGCTTGTTGAACGATATGGGAATAGACTCCTTGAACTTTATGCCTCTTTCCTCCAGAGCGCGGTATATACCCAGCAGAGCCCTGTTGCCCTCCTGGAGGTCTGTGGGGAAGAAGGCCATGCGGAGCACAAGGTCGGTTCGGGAGTCGTTGGTCACCAGCAGATTGCCTGCGTAGTCCATTATCTCGCCTCGGGTAGCCTTTATGCCCTTGGTATAGGTCAGTGTGCCCGGCTCATACAGCTGCGGAGCCTTGATCTCCTTGTCGCCTACCACCTGTATCTTCATGAGGCGAAGGGAGCTGAGCAGAGCCAGAACGACCACCAGCAGTATTATCAGGATAGATTTGAGATTTTCCGCAAATCCTTTCAAAAGTCTGCCTCCTTTATGATTATGACCGCACGTTGCTGTGCGGTCGGTGAGTTTATCGTCTGTTTTCCGATTGTATATTGGTATTTATGGCCTCCTCGATAGTGAGGTGCTCACGGGGCATGAGGAGACGGTTCACCAGCTTCAGCACAAGGAACACGAATACTGAGGATATCACGGTATATATCCATATTTTCAGGGATACCTTCCTGAATATCCTGCCCACGTTCTCATATCCCCAGATCTGGTAATAGAACTTGTAGTCCAGCCAGCACTGGAGGAATGAAGCCGCAGCGGTGATGATGAAGTAGTTTATGAACCTGTCCTTCAGGTAGAGCTCAAAGACCAGATTTGCGGCGATACAGAAGAATGCCAGTATCACGGCGTTATAGCCGAAGAGCTTACCGCAGCATATATCGATGAGGAAGCCGCATATGGCTCCTGTTACGGCTGAGGCGTAGATATTGTTGTTTATTGCAATGCCTACAGCCAGTGGGACAAGTATCACGGGCTTGTAAAGAGTGCCCGAGGTCATAATGATGAAGCTTATGAATATGAGCAGATAGTATATTATCCACCTGAGAGTGGTCTTGAAGCGGAAAATACGCTGCTCACGGGTAGTTCTAATCCTCATCCTTATCTTCCTCCTTCTTGCCGCTGAAATCGGTGATGACGATAACAGAGGTAAGACGGTTGACATCGACGCATGGCTGTATATCGGCGCATACCGACAGACCGTTGGAGTCGATACCGATATCCAGTATGGTGCCTATGGGGTAATCCTTGGGGAAGAGGCCGCTGGTGCCCGTGGTTATCATAAGGTCGCCGCGCTTGAGCTTGTTCTTCTTGGGAACGTGTATCAGTCTGGTGCGGCCGTTTTCCGATGCCAGCACACTGCCCTCGATAATGCCCTGATCCGCGCTGGAGGACGAAGCCATTGCAGCTACGGAGAGGTCGGGGGAGAGTATGGTCCTTACGGTTGAGACGTGCTCGGAGACCTCAACGGTTATGCCTACCAGACCCTCTGCGGTAACAACGGGACAGTTGACCTTTATCCCGTCGGCAGAGCCCCTGTCGATAGTGAAGGACTTGAATGGATCGTTGGTCACATAGCCCAGTACCTTGCAGGGCTGGGAGAGCATATAGTCCTCGTGCTCCTCCTTTATGGAGACGAACTTGCGGAGCTCCTCCACCTCGGCCTTTATGGCGTCGTATTCCGTGAGCTGTGCATTGAGCTCGCCGATCTGCTTCTTGAGCTTCTGGTTCTCCTCATAGTATTTGTCAGCATTGGAGAGCTTATCCACCGTGCCCTCCATCTTCATGCTAATGCCGTTTGAGGCAGAGCGGAAGGGCTTGGTTATGGTGTTTATGAAGGAAGCTCCCGAAACGGAATATCCGCCCTTGGTGACAGCGTATATCATAATGCCCACAAGGAAGGCGAGAAAGCCCAGCAATATCTTGAATCTGGTGCTTTTTAAGAAATCACGCATGGCGCTCCTCCTTAATAGTACTTGACGTTTTCGGTGAGAGCGTCCTGATAATCGCTGATATTCTCCAGTATCTTTCCCGTACCCTCGGCAACGCAGTCCAGGGGGTACTCGGCGATATAAACGGGCATACCTGTTTCGCGGTTTATGAGCTTGTCAAGGCCGCGGAGCAGAGCGCCGCCGCCTGCAAGGGTGATGCCGTGATCTATGATATCTGCGGAGAGCTCGGGGGGAGTTTCCTCAAGAGTGGACTTGATAGCGTCAATGACTCTTGAAAGGGGCTCAACGAGGGCGTCGCGTATCTCGGCTGAGGTAACGGTGATATTCTCGGGGAGTCCGTTGAGGAGGTTTCTGCCCTTTATCTCCTGTGATTCCTCCTTCTCGCTGGGGAAGGCAGAGCCGATATCCAGCTTGATGTTCTCGGCAGTCCTTTCGCCTATGAGGAGGTTGTACTTCTTCTTGATATAGTTGATGATAGCCGCGTCGAACTCATCGCCTGCACATCTTACCGAGCGTGAGGCAACTATGCCGCCCATGGATATGACAGCAACCTCGCTGGTGCCGCCGCCGATATCAACTATCATGCTTCCCGCGGGCTCGTTTGTGGGGAGACCTGCGCCGATAGCGGCAGCCATGGGCTCCTCGATGATGAGGACGTTGTTGGCGCCTGCCTTCTTGCAGGATTCGCGCACCGCACGCCTCTCGACAGCCGTAACGCCCGAAGGGATACAGATTATAACGTTAGCCTTTGTGAAGAGAGTGCCCTTCAGTGCCTTCCTGATGAATTCCTGAAGCATGGTGGTGGCTATGTCGAAGTCGGCGATAACGCCGTCCTTCAGAGGTCTTACGGCAACGATGGAACCGGGGGTCCTGCCGATGACGTCCTTTGCCTCCTTGCCGACATAGCGGCATTTATCTGTTCTGGTATTTACGGCAACTACCGAAGGCTCTCTTATTATTATGCCCTTTCCCCTCATATATACAAGGGTGTTGGCAGTTCCCAAATCAATGCCAATATCTTTTGTAAACATTTTGAAGCTCCTTAATTTATGCTGTTATCGTACTTATCATATTATATCACCAAGGCGGGATATGTACAAGTTTATTCCGCAGGGATTTGCAGATGTGCGGAAAAATTAGTATAATACGGAAACTGAAGGGGCGCAGGGTGATAAAAAACTGTCAAAAAATACAATAACGGATCATTTGCCGTCGGGGCAAACCTTTCCAACGGTCTTGATATATATGTATATCGCAACTGCTATGCATATCACCTGTGCAACGCTTATGCTGAGAGCAAAGCCGAAGGTAAGGGATATGATATCCGTTGAGAAGGTGCTGGGCGAGAGGGAGATGCCCCTTGACCAGCCAAGCCATGAAAACGAGCCCGAAGCACCGTTTGCGATAACGCCGCCCAGGACGCAGGCACAGATTAAAAGAAGCAGAAAATAGAGTGTTTTTTTCATGATTGATCTCCTATCTTTTGTTATATAGCATATTTATCATATACCCGACGAACCGAAGCCGCCTTTGCCTCTTTCCGTTTCGGAGAGGCCGTCGCTCACTTCTATATCGGGCATTAATATACGGGTAGGTATCAGCTGAGCAATGCGCATACCGTGTTCAACGGTAAAGGGCTCTCTGCCGTGATTTATAAGGGGCACGAACCATGCGCCGCGGTAATCGCTGTCCACTACGCCCACGCAGTTTGCAAGGGAAACTCCGAACTTTGAGGAGAGTCCCGAGCGGGGATAGATGAGCAGTGCGATATCGTCCGAATCGGGCTGAGCGGTTATGCCTATGGGGATCATTTTTATATCTCCCGGCTCAAGAATTACGGGAGCGTCCAGACAGGCGCACAGGTCGAGGCCTGCGCTTCCCGCAGTTGCCCTTGACGGGATAACGGCCCGCGGGTCCAGCTTTTTGAAAGTCAGTTTCATTATAGGATACCTCTGTAGTATAGTCCGCGGGTGATGTTTCCCTGCGGCTTGCGCCCTGTAAGGGCGTTTCGTGTGTCTTCGGCGTCCTCGTCAGAGAGGTATACCACTCCGAAGGCGATATTATGTATCTCACCGAGCCTGTCAAACATATATATCCTGTCGGGATTGAGGATCTCGGTATAGTCCTTTGAGCATATGACGGGAAGCTCTCTGCCCGTGCGGTCGGTGAGCTTTTTTGTACATCTTCCGCAGCCCGCCTCATTGCGTATGGGACAGTTCCTTGTGAGCATAAGGGGAAGTCTGCCGTAAACAACGGCTCCCAGCGGAAGCTCCGTGCGGACTGCACCTGTCTGTTCGAGTGTGGCCTCCACGGAGAAGACGCAGTCTTCAAGACCAAGTCCGCGCAGGTACTCAGCGCTGAAGGAGTTGAACGCATTCAGCGTGAAGCTGCCGTGAAGCTTCATGCCAAGACTTCTGCCAATGGCAAGAGAGTCGGGAGTGTGGCAGTAAAGCCTGTTCACGCCCATAGCTTTCAGCTTTTGCAGCCTGTCTGTAAGGCCGTCCTCGTCGGTGATGAACCGAGGGGGAGAGGCGATGATCCTTTCAGCGTCCACGGCGCCGAGAAGTTCCTCATTAATCAGCTCCTCTGGAACTATGACGTACTGCGAAAGCTCTGCGGCGGCTATGGCCTGCTGAGCGGTACGGCAGAATGTCCTCAGCGGAAGCTTTTCCGCGTCTTTATGTATCGCGTCCGTATCTGCTGCAGGAAAGTAGTCCGTAACGGTATATACGGGAGTATTGCTTTTTATGATGAGAGCTGTCAGCCTTTCCGTCACCTGTCGGCGGAGCTCGTTGAGCTTTCCGGCGGGGACTATGAGCCCCTCATCTATGTCTGCGGAGAGAGTGCCGAATGTGAATACCGTATCTCCCAGCTTTGAGAGCTGCTTTTTCAGCCCCTCCTCATCAGTGGGACGGTTCATGGCCTTTTCGGGGACGTCTCCCTGTGCGGAAGCCGACAGATCACCGCATACAGCGGTTATCACAACGGGCTGTCCCGCTTTTATGACGGCATGGAAGTCAGCGGTATACGCCTTCCGCTCAAAGCGGTAAAGCTCATGTATCTTTGGAATGAGCTCACTGGCGGCGATGACATCGTCTTTTTCGCGGACGCCGAACATATCATTTCTTTTGCCTGTAAAATAGCCGTCCGTAAAGCCGCTTCGGGAGAAAACTCCGCGGAGGAGCTTCATATCGGGGATACCGCCCTCAAGTGCGGTTTTCAGTTCGTGTACGGCCGACGCCACATACTCGGGACGCTTCATACGCCCCTCTATCTTGAAGGAATCCACGCCCATGTCCGCAAGCTCCCTTGCCCTTGGCAGGAGGGAGAGATCCTTCAGTGAAAGTGCGGCTCTGTCCTTATTTCCCAAAGCAGAAAACGGCAGCCTGCAGGCCTGTCCGCAGCATCCGCGGTTGGCGGAGCGGGAGCCTATCATGGCCGACATATAGCACTGACCCGAGACTGACATACACAGCGCACCGTGTACGAATATCTCGGTCTCTATACCCGTGTCACATATACGGGAAATAGTGTTCCTGTCCAGCTCCCTTGCAGGGACCACTCTTGCGTAGCCCAGCTCACGGAGCAGGGAAGCGCCTGCGGCGGTATGCACCGACATCTGTGTGGAGCCGTGAAGAACGGCGTCGGGCACACAGCGGCGTATGAGCTCCGCGCAGCCCCAGTCCTGAACGATAAAGGCGTCCACGCCGTTTTTGGCGGCAGCCCTTATATATTCGCAGAAGTCTGCGGCCTCGCCGTCGGAAATAACGGTATTTACTGCCAGGTCAAGCTTTGCACCGTATCTGTGGCAGAGCTCTGCGGCCTCTGCTATCTCCTCCATGGAGAAATTGGCGGCACTGCTTCTGGCAGAGAAGCGTTTTCCACCTATGTAGACGGCCTGCGCACCCGATCTCAGGGCGGCACGGAGAGTCTCCATGCTTCCTGCGGGGGCGAGTATCTCCGTTTGCTTCATTAAATACTGTCGCTGAGCTGCTTGAGCTTGACCATATTCTCAAGCTGAACGATCTTGGACTTGAGCACCTCGATCTCCTTCTGTGCAGCGTCGCGCTCGATGCGTGTCCTGCCTGCCTCGTCCACATATTCCTTTGTCTGGTCGCGGATATTGTCAAGGCGCTGATTAGCCTTGTTGAGGTCGTCGAGGAGAGCCATCGACACCATTATGGAAGCTGCGTAGGGAGAAGAACCGTTTGCTGAAGTGATCTCGTTTATCTTTGTTTCCAGCGCTCTTGCCAGGGCAAAAACGTAATTGGGAGCTTCAGCGGTCTTGATCTTGTACTCCTTACCGCAGATTATGACCTTTACTTCATTAAGCATTTGTATCGTCCTTTCTGTGGCGAATTTTTTACCACCTTACATTATACACTATTTTTTATAAGAATGGAAGAGGTTTTTAAAAATTTTTTATTTTTTTACTCAGCACAGCGGATACAAGCAGTTTTACCTGTAGATCGGGGGCTGTGCTTATTATGCCTGTAAGTCCTGTGGGGCTGCTCGTGCAGGGATCATTGTTTTTTCCTGTTTATCGCTGCCCAAACCGTTACGGCGATGAATATGGGAACGGGCAGCAGTCGGTATGCCGCCATGAGGATATTTCCGCCGCTGAGGGCGGTGAAGTCCGTCCACGCCTCCGACAGGGGAGCGGCGGTCTTTACGGCGTAGTCAATGCGTATAACGATATACAGGACAAGTGGGAGCAGCGGTATCAGAAACAGCAGACTGTGGGCGATATTTGGTATATTGCCTTTTTCCTTCGTTCTGATGATGATAATTGCCGCAAGTCCGAGTACGGCTATCATGGGGATCGCCAGCATTGCAGTCTCTGCTGCGGCCTCGGTCACCGCTATGAGTAACGATCTGTTGTACAGATAACTCACATCAAATCTGCCTGTGCTGCGGTCGTAGTTTATCTTATCGACGTATACGCCCTTGTATGTGCTGAGATCGAACTTCTCCGAAACATCGAGGATATTTCCGTTCCTGTCGACAAGTGCTATTTTGAAAGTGCGGTATTTATCGCACATCTCCGTGAAATCCTTCCGGCCGTTGAGGTACAGATTTACCTCGGCGGTATTGCTGCCGTGGGTTATCCTGTAATCGGACAGCTCGTGATGGATAAGCATACTTCTGTAGCCGCCGTCACAGTAGCTGTACAGCTCCGTGCGCATTACGCCGGTGTCTTCCATATTGAGGACATATCCTGCCTCGCCGCTTATCATAAGGTAATTGGTATCGTCCTCATCTATGGGAAGGAGGATATCTACAAATTCATCGTCGATGCTGCTGCCGCTGACATTTACCGTAATGGGGTACATTGCATGACAGCCGGCAAGGAGAGCAGCCGTCAGCAGCACAGCCAGTACGCCGAATATCCTTACGAATCTTTTCATAGCCATGTTTCACATATCAACGGGCAGCCGTCAATAGTAGCGCTTCAGACCTATGACCTTGCCCAGCACCTCCACCTCGTCCACGATAATGGGATCCATTGTGGGATTTTCGGGCTGGAGACGGTAGTGTCCCTTCTCCTTGAAGAAGCGCTTTACCGTAGCTTCCTCGCGGTCGATGAAGGCAACGACGATATCGCCGTTCTCTGCGTAGTTCACACGCTTGACGATAACGATATCACCGTCAAGGATACCTGCGTCGATCATGCTCTCGCCGCGTATCTTCAGGGCGAAGAGCTCCTGGGGATCCACGCCTGGAGCTTCAAAGCCGATATAGCCTGTTATATCCTCCACTGCGGTGATAGGCCTGCCCGCAGTGACCGTACCCATAACGGGAACAGAGGTAGTTCCGCTGTTGGGGAGGTGCAGGGTGCGGTTGAGGTTGCCTGTCTTTTCGATAAGTCCCTCGCGGACAAGGGTCTCTATGTATCTGTGAGCCGTGGACGTGGACTTGAAGCCCATAGCGTCCATGATCTCTCTTACAGAAGGGGACATACCGTCGCTGAGACGGGACTTGATATAGTTGAAGACAGCGATTTCTTTATCTTTCAGCATAGCTTATTCCTCCGAAAGCTTTTTCAGTATCATTTTAGCGATCTTGTAGGCGTCGCCGCAGCCCAGAGTGATGACCAGATCTCCCTCCTGAGCGTGCTCGCATACATAGTCGCATATCTGCTCAAAGTTTGCGTATTTTCTCTCGTCGGTCCATTCTGCGGACTCGTCCTGGGGGAACCATATGCAGCCCGGTATCTTTTCCGCAAGGTGACGTGTGAAGATGCCGTAGGTGTTCTTCTCGCGGCTTCCCATTATATCCGTGAGCACGGCGTGATCGGGGATCTGAAGCACCCTTGCGAAGTCGTCCAGCAGCAGCTTTGTACGGGAGAAGGTGAAGGGCTGGAATACTGCCCATACATGATTGAAGTTCATCTCCATGGCGGCATTGAGAGTAGCTTCCAGTTCTGTGGGGTGGTGGGCGTAGTCATCAACTACGGTTATACCCTTTTCAAAGCCCAGCTTCTCGAAACGGCGCTTGGCGCCGCGGAAGTCCTCAAGGCCCTTCTGTATGAACCTGAAATCAACGCCCACATAGCGTGAAGCCGCAATGGCTGCAAGGGAGTTGAGCACATTGTGGATACCTGCCACATGGAGAGTCACAGTTCCCAGCTTTTCGCCCTTGTACATGGCGTCGTAGGTGGTGAGGAGGCCGTTCTCGTGCTTTACGTTCTCGGGATAATAGTCGCAGGAGCTGTCCCTGCCGAAGGTGATTATCTCCTTGCCGCTGATACCCTCAAGCGACTTCATTGAGTTCTCGTCGGAGCCGTTGACGATAATGCACTTTGAGGTGTTCTCGTTGAACTTACGGAATGACTTGATGATATTTTCGAGGGTGCCGAAGTAGTCAAGGTGATCTGCGTCGATGTTGAGTATAACGGATATATCGGGGAAGAATTTGAGGAAGTGATCCTCGAATTCGCAGGACTCGCATACCATGATGTCGCTTTTGCCTGCAACGCCGCTTCCGCCTATGCAGGGGAGCTTGCCGCCGATATAAGCGGAGAGGTCAACGCCTGCGGTAAAGAGTATCTGAGTGATCATAGAGGTAGTGGAGGTCTTGCCGTGAGTGCCCGAAACGCAGATAGCGTTGTCGTACCAGCTCGTTACGATACCCAGGAGGTCAGCACGCTCCAGCACCGGGACTCCGCTGGCTCTTGCGGCCATGAGCTCGGGGTTGTCGGCCATAATGGCGGCTGTGTGGACGATGAGGTCTGCGCCTTCGATATTCTCTGCTCTCTGACCGATGAAAACGGGAATGCCCATTTTTCTGACGGCGTCGAGAGTCTCGGTCTCGTTGTTGTCCGAGCCTGTCAGGTAGTAGCCCTGTGAGTGAAGGATCTGTGCCAGGGGGTACATACCCGAACCGCCTATGCCAATGAAGTGAATGTGCTTTTTGCCCTTTAATATGTTGATATCCAAAATGATCACCTTTCTTTGAATGAATAGAATGGTCCTGAAGGGACAGGACTTATATCAGCAGACCGCTTCTGAGCGGCCTGACAATAAGCAGAAAAACAAATAATTATAATTTTTTCTTATAACTTGCAAAAAATAGCTTGCATTTTTACAAAATATGCGCTATAATAGTTTACAGGTTTACTGTTCGCTGAAATGGCTGAGAAAAAGATATAATTTTTTCAGCGCGTAACCCATGAGTCACACTATTTATTAAGGAGGAAGAACTATGGAAATTACAGATGTAAAGATCAGAAAGATCATGTCCGATGGCAGGCTCAGAGCGGTAGTATCCCTTACTATCGACGATATGTTCGCCGTACATGATATCAAAGTCGTACAGGGAGATGAGAGGCTGTTCGTGGCAATGCCCAGCCGCAAGGACGAGAACGGAGTTTTCCGTGATATTGTTCATCCCATTTCTCCTGCCGCAAGAAAGCTCTTTGAGGAGAATATTCTTGAAGCTTACGAGAGACAGCTGGCTATAATGGAGACTGAGTCTGCCGTGGAAGCCGCTGAGGAAGAAGCTGAAGAGCTTTGATATGTTGGATCGCATGAAGACCTGCCGGGAGGTGGGTCTTTTTGTTATATACCCATTATCCTTGCCGCCTTCAGTATGGCCACCTGGGTCTTTCCGTCGCGGATAGTGCCGTCCATGACCTGCTTCACGGCCTCCGAAAGAGGTATGCGCTCAACGTCAAGGAACTCGTCGGGATCAGGCGACTGTCTGGTGAACTTCAGTCCCTTTGCAAGGTAGATATGGGTTATCTCGCTGTTGTATGCAGGAGTGGGGAGCATCTCCCCCAGATAGATGTACTCGGAGCAGGTAAAGCCCGTCTCCTCCAGCAGCTCCCTGCGTCCGCATTCCGCGTGATCCTCGCCCTTTTCCAGCTTGCCTGCGGGTACCTCGCGGGTCACGGTCTGAAAGGGATAGCGGAACTGCTTTACGAGAAAGATATCTCCCTCGTCGGTAATGGGGATAACGCAGACTCCTCCGTTGTGGCGGAGCACGTCGCGCACTGCCGTATTGCCGTTTTCCAGCTCGGCAGTGTCGTGAGTTATGGTGAATATGGGACCCTTGTACACCTCATCGCTGGTGAGTGTTTTTTCCTGAAGATGCATTGCTTTTCCTCCGTTGTTATTTTTTGTTATCGAAGAGGCTGTCACAGTATTCCTGTGCGGCCTTTATCTTTTCGCATGAGTTGTAGCCGTAGCAGCGGCCGATGTCATAAAAGTCGCCCTTTCCGCGCTTCCTGCGGAAGATGAGGACGTACAGCGCAAGCACTGCGGCGCTGACGCAGCTTATGATTATGCCCTCCCTGAGGTAGGGAGTGGAGTATCGGAAAACTATGGTATTGCTGCCCTTTTCCGCCCTTACGGCCATGAAGCCCTCGTTGACCCTTTCGATATCCGCTTTTCTGCCGTTGACCTCGGCGGTCCAGCCCTTGCTGTAGGGGACGCTGAAGAATACCAGCTGCGGCTTGTCGAGGTCTATCTCCGAGGTGAAGCCGTGAGAGTCATAGGTGAAGCTCCTGGCGGCGCAGAGCTGCTTTTCGCGGCAGAAGTCCTCATAGGAGGCCTTTGTGAGACCCACTGTGGCTTCGGGATCGTATTCGGTGAGTATATCGCCGTACTTCTCGGCCTGTTCCTCCGAGAGCACAAGGGACTTCATCATCAGCTTCTCGCGCTTGAGCTTTGACTTGTCGTCGGCAGCGGCCTTTGTCACATAGGTATCATATGCAAAGCCCATGGGAACATACAGGGTATTCTCGTATATCTCGAAGTGCTCCGTTTCGCCGACATAGCGGAAGGCAGGGAGCTCGTCGGGGATAATGACCTTTGTGATATCCTCCTCGGAAAGGTCGGAGGACACTTCGGAGGAGCTGTCCGGGGGAGCTGTAAGGAGCTCCTGATAGCTGCATCCCTCGGTCTTTTCCTTATAGTAGTATTTTACCGAGAGCATACCGCGGAGAGCATAGTGGCTGAGCTTTGCCCTTGACGCCACGTCCCTGGGAACACCCACATAGCTGTAGAAGTCCATGATAGAGGTATTGACCACGCTCTGGAAGGCTCTCATGGTGGGGAGCCCCCATATCATGGGATAGTTGTCGCAGTCAGAGGATATGTCTATCCTGAAGAACCTGTCGCTGTCCACCGTCTCCCATACCTCGTCCTCGCCGTCAATGGCGGTGTCGATGTACTCGCGGGCGTAGCCCACGCTGTTGGCGCCGTAGAGAGTGGTGGTGAATACGCAGCCGATAGATGCGGCAACAGTGGCAAATACAACGAAGGCGGTGCTGAGCCTGCCCTTTTTCTTCCTGCGGAATATGAGGAAGGCGCAGATCAGGAATATTACGGTCACAGCCACGGTTATCCAGAAGTACAGGATATCCTCGGGCTGAGTGAAGAGCTTCCACTTCTTGCCCTCGTCGGGCTTTCTCGGTAAGCAGCCGATGACTGCAAAGGCAGCGGTCATAAATGCGCAGACCTTCAGGCCGAAGAAGCCGTCGTTGTCCTCGTCGTCGATGGTATGGGCGGTCATCATGGCCATTACCAGTATGGGCATATAGAACCAGCGTGCGTAATAGTAGGAATTGGCAGCCTGAAAAAGGCTGTTGAGTATGGGCACCATAGCAAATACACCGCAGCACAGCAGCAGCTTTGTCGCCCAGTGCTTTCTGCGCATACGCATGAAGGAGAGAACTCCAGCCATTGAGAACAGCGGCAGGTATGCGCCTATGGAGGCCCATTTCTCGTACTCCGACGGGAAAAGGTTGATGTATGCTGGGGGATCGGCTGGCATGAACAGGCACTGCACCAGTCTCGGCAGCAGGGTCTTGTCGGTATAGGCCGTCATGTCCGTACCGTAGAGCCTTTCGCTTATCCTGTAGTTGCCCATAAGCGCCATAGCCGAGGGCAGCAGTATAAATGCCGCCATAAGAGTACCCAGCACAGCTTCAAGGACAAGGCCGAAGAACTTCCGCCATGATGTGTGGAAGTCGCCGCATTTCATTCTGAAGAAGTAGTATAGTATCAGGAACACGGCCTGACCTGCGAAGAAGTAGTAGTTCACGCAGGCCATAAGCGCCACGGTCAGAGCAAAGACGCCTCTGCGGCGGCGGTTGACGTTCTCCTCCATGGCGATGAGCATAAGTGGGAACAGGGCCGTAACGTCCTGAAAGTGATTGAAGAAGATGTTGTATACCTGAAAGCCGGAAAAGGCATAGAGGAGAGCTCCCGTCAGCGCGGCGTTCCTGCTGCGGACGAAGCGTCTGATGAAGGCGTAGGCCGTCAGCGAGGCCACGCCGTGCTTCACAGCCAGTATCACAGGCATGGAGTACAGCACCAGACCTCTCGGGAGAAGCGTCGTCAGCCAGAAGAAGGGACTTCCGCTGAGGTAGAAGGAGTAGGAGGTGAAAAAGTCCGAGCCCAGATCGGTGTACCAGTTCCACCCGAGACCGCCGCTGCGGACAGCGTCGTTGGCGAGACTGTAGAAGGGTATCTGCTGAGCGTTGTAATCGCCGTAATAGATGAAATATCCGCGTTCGCTGACCATCATGGGCAGTACCGTGAACAGCATGGTGCCGAAGCCCAGCAGAAAAGCGAGCAGGTATTTTTCCTTGGTACAGTCAGAGGTACGGGGCCTTTTCTTCACTGTTTCTTCCTCCGTTAAAAATAGATATACAAATTGATTATATCACAAAAACTCATAAAAAGCAACAAAAAACAGAATATATTTTCGATTTTTCGGCTGAGTTGCCCTTTTGCCCGTACAGCTTGCATTTACAATAAAGATATGTTATAATATAAGTTACGTTACTATAATGAAATGAAGGGGACGGATAATGGAAGTTTACCTTGATAACGCGGCGACCACAAAGCCCTGCGGGGAAGCAGCTGCGGCTGCCGTGGAAGCCATGACGGATAAATACGGGAATCCCTCGTCGCTGCACCGTGCAGGTCTTGCGGCGCAGCTCCTTATGGACGGGGCGAGAAAGACCATAGCGGATTCCGTGGGCGCTGACAGCGGCT
Source organism: uncultured Ruminococcus sp. (assembly GCF_947301925.1). Classification (GTDB taxonomy): domain Bacteria; phylum Bacillota; class Clostridia; order Oscillospirales; family Ruminococcaceae; genus Ruminococcus. The sequence continues at coordinate 186,664 of NZ_CAMYUE010000002.1, read as the reverse complement.
GCATATACTTCACTTCGGGAGCCACAGAGTGCAATAATCTGGCTCTCCGCGGAGCCTCCGCAGCCTACGGCAGAAAGCGGAAGAAGATAGTCATATCCTCCGTGGAGCACCCCTCTGTTGACGAGACAGCCTCCGACCTTGAGAGCAGGGGCTTTGAGGTCACAAGGGTATCCCCCCGTGAGGACGGCCGCTTCTATGCGGCGGACTTTGTAAGCGCCTGCGATGATGAGACCTGTCTTATCAGCATGATGTACGTCAACAACGAGACAGGCTATATCCTGCCTGTAAAGGAGACTTTTTCCGCTGTAAAGCGCCGTTTCCCCGATATCATAACCCATACGGACTGCGTGCAGGCCTACATGAAGCTGCCGGTAAAGGCGAGCGCCCTCTGCGCCGACCTCATTTCCCTCAGCGCCCATAAGGTACACGGAGTCAAGGGTGTGGGAGCTCTTTACATAAAGAAGGGTGTCCGCGTACTTCCCGTCATCACGGGCGGCAAGCAGGAAAAGGGCATACGCTCGGGTACCGAGAGCGTTCCGCTCATAGCGGCCTTCGGAGCGGCTGTGAAGAAGCTCGTTCCGACTATCACCGAGCGCTATGAGAAGGTAAGCGGACTTAAAGCGTATCTGCTCGATAAACTCAGCGGCATTGAGGGAGTGACCGTGAACTCTCCCGAAGACGGCTCGCCCTATGTGGTGAATATATCCGCGGTGGGCAAGCGCTCGGAGATAATGCTCCACTTCCTTGAAAGCAAAGAGATATACGTTTCCAGCGGTTCGGCCTGTTCAAAAGGACAGCAGAGCGGCGTTCTGGGACAGTTCGGCATTAAGGATAAGCGTGCGGACAGCGCACTTCGTATAAGCATGACTGCGGAGACTACAGAGGCGGAGCTTGATATGTTCTGCGAGGCTCTCCGTGAGGGTATGGAAAAGGTAAGGGGTTAATATGGAAGAAGAAAAAAAGAAGAACCCGTTGAAAAAAATAATCATAGTTCTTGTGGTACTTGCCGTGCTGGCAGCGGGAGGATTCTGGCTGCTGTGCGCGGAGATGAAAATGACCACGGGTTCAAAGGTCAGCTCCAGAAACGCAACGGCAAAGACCTATTTCAATGCCGTAAGTCTCCAGGTGGAGGAATATTACAAGGAGAACGGCGGGAAGGTGCCTGCCGACAAGGAGTACATCATCAGGGGAAAGGGCTCGGTAAACGATCCCTGCGAGCTGCTTGCGGAGAGCATGACAAATAAGTACATCCACGACCATGAGATCTGCTGGGTGGTAAAGTTCGAGGACGGCAAGGCCTGCGAAGCGTGGGCGGCGCGTCGCCCCATAAAGGACAGCGAGCTCAGATATTACAGCCGTTCAGAGCTTATCGAAATGAGCAATGAGCACCCTCTGAGGCAGGACAAGCTGGTTCTCGGTTACTACAATGCTGCCGAGGGAGATACATATACCGGCTGACGTTTATATTTATAATAGTATAGGAGAAGAAAATGAAAGAACTGATACTTGTAAAATACGGTGAAATGGCACTGAAGGGCCTCAACAAAAAGACCTTTGAGGATATGCTCATAAAGAACATCAAGCGCAGACTGAAGCCCCTGGGGCATTTTCAGCTGACCAGCGCTCAGTCCACAACATATATAACTCCCCTGGATGACGATATCGACCTCAGCGAGGTGGCGGACAGAGTGGGCAAGATATTCGGTATCGCCGCCTACTGCCGCGCCTGCGTGTGCGAAAAGGACTTCGAGGACATATGCAGCAAGAGCTATGAATACCTTGAGGAGGTACTGAGCTGCGCAAAGACCTTCAAGGTCAACGCAAAGCGCTCCGACAAGGCCTTCCCCATGAAGTCTCCCGAGATATGTATGGAGCTGGGCGGCAGGCTGCTGGAGAGGTTCCCTCATCTGAAGGTCGACGTCAAGAACCCCGAGGTCACCGTTACAGTTGAGATACGCGACGAGAACGCCTTTGTTCACGCGGAAAATATCAAGGGAGCAGGCGGACTTCCCGTGGGAAGCAGCGGCAAGGCACTGCTTCTTCTCTCTGGCGGTATCGACAGTCCCGTTGCAGGCTACATGATGGCAAAGCGCGGAGTACACATAGCAGCCATACACTATGTGAGCCCGCCCTATACCTCCGACCGCGCACAGCTCAAGGTTGAGACCCTCTGTCAGAAGCTGACGGACTACTGCGGCGGAATCGCATTCTACTGCGTGCCCTTTACGGAGCTTCAGGAGGCTATCAAGGATAACTGCCCCGAGGAGTTCTTTACTATTATAATGAGAAGACTCATGATGGAGATAGCCCAGCGCATTGCGGCCAAGGACAACTGCCTTGCACTTATTACGGGCGAGAGCGTGGGACAGGTGGCCAGCCAGACTATGGCAGCCATGGTCTGCACCGACGCAGTGTGCCGTATCCCCGTGTTCCGTCCCTGCGTAGGCATGGACAAGACAGAGATCATCGAGATCGCGCGTAAAATAGACACATTCGATACATCTGTGCTGCCCTATGAGGACTGCTGCACGGTGTTTACTCCACGTCATCCCAAGGTGAGACCTCAGCTTGCGGATATCGAAAAGGCTCAGAACAGCTTCGATTTCGAGCCCCTTATCCGGAAGGCTGTGGAAAACACAGAGATGAAAACCTTTAATTTTGGAGAATAATTCTTAATTTTCTCACAAAATCATCACAGTATATTTGTACAATATTAACTAAAGCAAGGATGGCGATTTAGTGGTAAGCAGTAAATTTTCTGAATGTAATGCCGAAAAACTTGACAAATTGGTCAGTAATGTTGTAAAATTATTAGAACGGAAAAGTCTGACCATTGCTACGGCGGAAAGCTGTACAGGCGGACTTCTTTCAGAGCTTATTACATCAGTATCGGGCGCGTCTGCGGTCTTTGAGCTGGGGATATGTACTTATTCCGAGCGCATAAAGACCAGGTTCCTTGGCGTACCTGCCGAAACTATCAGTAAGTACGGCGTGGTAAGCGGGGAGACGGCTCTGAGCATGGTCAGGGGACTGAAGGAATGCTCGGGGGCGGATGTATGCATTTCGGTAACGGGTATCGCAGGTCCTTCGGGCGGAACTGCCGAGACTCCCGTGGGAACGGTATATATCGGCTTCGATATCTGCGGCAGGCAATTCGTGTGTCTGCCCGAGCTTTGGAAGCTCAGCGACATGAGCAGGGAAAACATCAGAAGATGCGCCGCTGCTTTTGCCTTTGAGACCGTAGAAAAAACACTGTTGGAGGCGAGGACGGACTGATGAGCGAGAAGATGACCGACGGAATGACCGAGGCACAGCGCAGAGCTGAAAAGATCAGAGCTATCAGAAGGTCTATCCGCGGCGAAGCGGAAGTCGCTCCGACGACATACGAAAACAAGGCGGATACGGAACGCGCCGAGGCGAAGCTGGGGCAGCTCAGACGCACCGAGCCGAGACACAGTTCCACTGCCGCTGATATACTTGACGAGCTGGACGAGGCCATTGCCCACGAAAAGGCGGAGGCTGCAAGACTTGCGGCCGAGGAGGCCAGAGCAGCTGCCGCCGCTGCGGAAAAAGCAGGTCCCGATATCTCGGACATCATCCCTACCATGGAGTCTCCCGCACAGGAGGAGCTTCATGAGATAGCGGAGAGGATAACCGAGGATTTCTCGGAGCCCCCTGCGGACACAGGCGATGTATTCGCTGACGATCACGCAGCTGAGGAGCAGTATGCCGCTGAAAGCAATATAAACGATGAGAGCTTCAGCAAAGAGGAGATACACACAGAGTCGGCAGCTGATATTTTACGGGCTGACGCCGCCGAGGATACTGTTGTGTTCACTCCCGTGAAGCGCTTCACCGGGGAGGCTGCTCCGAAAGAGGAGCAGAAGCTTGAGCCTGCACCCGTTATGAGGGCTGCGCAGGAGGAGGGCGTCTCACAGAAGCCTCCCGTAAAAAAGAAGAAAAAGAAGAAGAAAAAGACCTTTGCACAGAAGCTGCGCGGACTTCTCCCCGAAAAGGGCGACAGCGTGCCTGAGTGCATAAGAAAGATAGTATTCCTGGGATCTGTCGCTGCCATATTCGTATGCGGATATCTCGTGGGTGATTATTACTACGAGCTGTGGGCAAGCAAGCACAAGACCAGGGAGATAATGGAAATATACGACATCTACGAGGACAGGGAAGCCACCACTGAGGCTGTTGAGGAGAACGGAGAGACAAGGATCAGATTTTCGGGTATGCTGGACGGAGCGCGCAAGCTCTGGGATCAGAACCACGATATCGTCGGAGTCATCACTATCCCCGATACTCCCATAAATAACCCCATTATGCAGTCCGAGGACAATACAAAGTACCTGGACAAGAAGTTCGACATGAGCGAGAACAGGGCAGGCGAGCTGTTCCTTGACTTCAGGAACCATTTCGACGAGGTGGACGAGGACGGCTATCTCAAGTGCCCCAATTCCGGAAACCTTGTTATATACGGACACAATATGCTGGATGAGCAGATGTTCGGAAGCCTTAAATGGTACCAGAGACACGCGGATTACTACAGCAAGCATCCGATCATATATCTCAGCTCCAATTACCAGAAGTACACATATAAGATATTTGCTTACTTCATTCTTGACGCAACAGACGAGTCCGAGACAAAGTACGACTGCTGGAACGAGCTGGAGTTCTCTGACGAAAACGAGTTCTACGGCTTTGTGAACGAGGCGAAGAAGAGGTCTCTCGGCTGGAACGACGTCGATGTGAAGTACGGCGATCCGCTCATAACTCTTTCGACCTGCAATACCACCCTCCCCGACGAGGAGGCAGGCCGTCTCATAATAATGGCAAGACGTGTAAGGGACGGCGAGGATCCAAAGGCGGGCACACAGAACAGCAGACCCAACCCCAATATCAAGTGGCCCACTATGTACTATCAGGCTCACCCCAATGAGCGCTACGATCCTGACGGAGAATTCGTTCCGTACGGTTGATGGAGGAAGATGAATCACCAATGAGCAAAAAAGTTAAAACCATTACAGCCTGCGCAGTTTGTGCGGCTGCTCTCGGACTGGGCGGATACGCTCTGCTGCTGAACAAGGGCAGTGAAGATGTGCCCACGGTCAGCAGTATCACAGAGACTGCCGAGCCCTCTACCGAGCAGAGCGGAGTCCTTCCTCTCGGCTGGTCTGACAAGATCGGCTATGCCCCGTCCAAGGACGGCAGGACAGAGAGAGCAAAGTCCCTGCTCAGAGAAAACAAGGATATCGTCGGCTGGCTTAAAATAGACGGGCTCCAGCTGGACTATCCCGTTGTCAAGGATCCGGGAGAGATCGCAGAAAACGATCCCTACTACGGTCCCGAGGGCTATATCCCCGACGCCTTCTATCTGGATCATGACCTGTACAGGAACCACGACCAGGAGGGCACCCTTTACCTTGATTACCGTGATGATTTCGGAAGCGACGAGAGTATGCACTCCGAAAATCAGGTGATATACGGACACGCCATGTGGAACGGCAATATGATGGGCTGCCTCAGACGGTACCGTCAGGACTTCGAGTTCTACAAGGCAAGTCCCTTTATACAGTACAGCTCCAACTATAAGGAATACGATTATGTTATCTTCGCCTTCCTTATAACCAGCGGAAGCTACAATGCAACAGACTTCCATTACTGGAACATGGAGGAGCTGGATTCAGAGGAAGAATTCAATTTCTACATTGACAACTGCCGCAGCAGACAGCTGCTTGATACGGGAGTTGACGTAAAATACGGCGACCAGCTGCTTACCCTTTCCACCTGCTATGCGGACGAGGACAATTCACGCTTCCTCGTAGTGGCAAGAAAACTCAGGGAGGGCGAGGTCGCAGGAGACATGACAACTATACAGCACACGGAGGCATGGACGAAGGCTCAGCAGGAAAAAGAGAAAGAAGCAGCCGAGCATGACACGCCCCAAAAGAACGACTGATTATATCCGTAAAAGTGAACTGACCTTATGTTTTTAAAAGGAGATCGTTATGGAAAAGCAGAAATTGCTTAAACGCGCAGCAGCTGCTGTCTCGGGAGTACTTGTTATCTCGGGCACAACGGGTATGAAAACTGCGGACAGTACCGATACCGGGGAAACCACGGCGGTAACTGCAACTGCGGAGGATACCACGGCAGCTGATAAAACGGAGGCTTCTTCCGCTGCCGGAGCCGAAACGGCCGAGGACGAGCAGCAGATGCCCGAGGACTGGGTGAAGGCTGATATCAGCGAATACGATTCCAGTCTGTCGCTTATAAGCTATGAGCTTGCAACGCCTGAAATGGCAAAGGTGGGCGAGCCCGCCGATCCCTTCAAGGGTCTCTCCGAGGAGGAACGCAAGGCTCTTGAGGAAGAGATCGCAAAGAAAAAGAGCGCACTCAGAAAGGGTACGCCTACTCTGTCAAAGAATGCCGCAAAGAGCAGGAGCAAGGAGCCTACGGCTGTCGAGCTCAAGACCTCGGGCGCCTATGTGGGAGATATCCCCGAGTCGCAGCCCGATCCCAGCATAGCGGCACAGCCCGGAGAGTTCGCATTTGTGACCTACGGCTGGGGACACGGAGTCGGCATGAGCCAGAACGGCGCCAACTTCTATGCGGCCTATGCAGGCTGGACATATCAGGATATCCTGTTCCACTATTATCCCGGAACATATCTTATGAATACAGGCCTCACCGATGAGGAGGAGCTCACCATAGCTCACGAGCCTGCGGGCGATACTCTTAAAGTAGTATCCGAGATAGTCAACAGAGAGGTGGGAGGAAGCTTCTCCTACGAGGCTATCAAGGCACAGGCAGTTGCGGTATATACTTATATAAAGTATAACGGCGACGACTCAAAGGACCTCAGAGGCAAGCCCAATCCGCCCCAGGTTGTCATAGACGCCTGTGAGGAGGTGCTTGGCGAGGCGCTTTACTACGACGACAACTATGCGCTGACCGTATTCTCCGCTTCCAGCGGAGGCTGCTCGGCAAACTGCTATGAGGTGTTCTATGCGGATTATCCCTACCTCAGAAGCGTGCCCAGCGATTACGACGCAGCCTTTGATCCCCACTGGGGAACAGTTACATATATGAGCGCGGAGACCGTGAAGAAGAAGCTGGAAACAGCCTACAACATCACCCTTTCCGATGATCCGGGCAACTGGATCCAGCCTGTATACTCAGACGAGACAGGCTATGTCACCGACGTCCTCATTGACGGACAGACCTACGCAAAGGGCTACCCCTTCTCAATGATGATGGGACTTAAATCATCGAAATTCAATCTTACATATACATATGATTGATGAGCAGCGGAAGGCTGCAAACAGATAAAAGAAGAACAAAAGAAATAAGTCTTTGGATAGAGGAGAACGATACGGCACTCTATATCCGGAGACTTATTTCTCCTTTTTGGTGATGAAAGGTGAAGCCGAGAGGTGAAAAAAACCTGAAAAACATCCAAAAAGGTGAAAAAAGGTGATTTGCAAGAAAATAATTTAACAAAAATAAAAACGTTTGTTTCGTTTCTGAACATCCTTTGGTTAATGATTGAACAAAATCAACAAAAAATAGGCGATTTCTGTGTTAATCATTGTCTAATACTCCATCTTGATATTCTCCCCGAATGATGATAAAATAGTTTTAGGGTGAAAAAAGGTGATGGGAAGTGAAATTTTCCAAAAAATGGTAAATCATTCCTGAGTTTCAAAGGAAAGCGAGGCGAAGTTCAATGGCAGATCTGTTATGCGGTACATATTACCCCAGTATAGATCAGAAAGGCCGTATGAGCTTTCCCACCAAGCTCCGAGAGATCCTCGGACCCGAGTTTTTCCTTTGTCAGGGACCTGATGACGCCTACATCGCCGTTTACTCGCCTGAAGCATTTCAGGAATACTGCAACAAGCTCAATTCCATACCCGGTAAGCAGGGAAGCGACATAAGACGTATGCTCCTTGCAGGTGCGGATAAGCAGACCCCCGATAAGCAGGGTCGTATCTTCATCACCCAGCAGCTCAGAGACCATGCAGGTATCACCGACGAGGTCGTTGTTATCGGCGCAAATCACAGAGCTGAGATATGGAATAAGGCAAAGTGGGAAGAATTCAGCGGAAGTATCTCTCAGGAAGAGATCAACAGCGTTCTTGCCGATCTCGTTCTCTGATACGGACGTTTTTGTCTTTGTTTCCGACACCCGTCGGATTAAGGAGAGTTTTAGCAAATGGAATTCAGCCATATACCTGTTATGCTCGAGGAATGTATCGAAGGACTCAATATCCGTCCGGACGGTATCTATGTTGACGGTACCGCAGGCGGTGCAGGTCACTCCTCTGCAATAGCAGCCCGCCTTAATGCACAGGGCAGGCTCATCGCTCTTGACAGAGATCCCGATGCTGTCGCAGTTGCGACGGAAAGGCTCTCGGTCTACAAAAACGCGAAGGTGTTCCACAGGAACTATTCGGAAATAAGAGCGGTCCTCGATGAACTTGAGATCGATCACGTCGATGGGATCCTTATGGATCTCGGCGTTTCTTCATTCCAGCTCGACGAGGGAAGCAGAGGCTTCTCCTACCACTCCGACGCTCCGCTGGATATGCGTATGAGCAAGGAGGGCATGAGCGCAGCCGATATAGTCAATACCTACACGGAGCAGGAGCTCGCAAGGATAATATTCGAGTACGGAGAGGAAAAATTCTCCCGCAGAATAGCGTCGAATATAGTCAGAGCAAGAGAAAGCGCTCCCGTAGAAACTACTATGCAGCTTGCCGATATAATAAGAGAAAGTGTTCCTCAGAAGGCGAGACGCGAAAAGAACCCATGCAAAAAGACCTTTCAGGCAATAAGGATAGCGGTAAACGGAGAGTTCGAGCACCTTTCAAAGGGCCTCGACGATGCCTTCCACAGCCTGAGGGCAGGCGGACGCCTTGCAGTCATAACCTTCCATTCCCTTGAAGACAGAATAGTCAAACAGAAATTCGCGGAATGGTGCAGGGGCTGTATATGTCCACCGGACTTCCCCCAGTGTGTATGCGGACACAAGCCGCAGGGGAAACTTGTAAACAGAAAGCCGTTAGAGGCTAAAGAACAGGAACTCGAAAGAAACAACAGAAGCAGAAGCGCTAAGCTCAGAATAATAGAAAGGAGTGCGGAAAGCAATGGCTGAAAACACTGTACGCTATTATAACGACGAAAGCTACGACGCCGACACAGATGAGACAACCGATGTTGACGGCGTAGTGCAGAACGGTTCTGAGCAGAAGCCCGAGATCGAAATGAGTAAGAACGAAGCAAGAAGCGGTTCCATACTCACCATATTATTCGTATCTCTGCTGGCTGCCGCGCTGCTGGGCTCGGTTATCTATTCCCTTGACAAGCGAAACACCATGTACAACAAGGTGTCCGCAATGAACGAGAAGCTGGATAGCGCCGAAGCCGAAAACGTAAGACTCCAGTCTGAACTTGACAGTAAGATGTCCGCAAAGAACATAGAAGAATATGCGCAGTCGCTTGGAATGGTAAAACTCAATTCCTCGCAGATCACTTACAAGAAGATTCAGACAGGCGATGTCGTGACTATTCCGGAGCAGGAAAAGGGCGTGATCGCGAAAATAAAGTCCCTTTTCGATAAATGCGTGGAATATTTCAGAGGGTAGTACCAATATAAATATAACACATGGACTGCCTGTTATTAAAATGAACACTATCGGCAACGAAAAAATATATATGCCGAAGTTATATGTAGAACACGGAGATACAGCGGGTGATCGGAATAACGGAATTGCAGTTCCCGGGCTTTGGGCGGAAAAGAAGCCCGGGAGCGGCAGTCCCACGCTTGAATAGCGATAAATCCTTCGTCGTATCAGTACAAGAGGACATCCCAGAAAAAAATAAGATGTTCAGAGGCGGGGCACATGAAAACCCTGCCTTATTTATTTATAGATGACTTTTTCACAGAAAGGAAGATCCTTGCGTGATAAATACCAATCCATCCAACGCCATGAGGTTTCGGAGCAAGATAGTTATGACGGCTGTTTTCAGCCTGCTTTTTATAGCCATAGCTGCAAACTTCTTCAGGATATCGGTGCTCGATAACAAGAAGTATCAGACCATGGCAAACAACCAGCACTTCGGTTCCATAAGCATATCGGCCCACAGAGGCTCGATATACGACGCCAACGGCTATACCTTTGCCAAGAGCGCCACGGTGTACAAGATCTATATCGACCCCCAGAGCTTCAATGAGGATCTGAAGTCCCTCCAGAAGCTCATAGACAAGCGCAACGCCGAGAAGGCCAACGGTACATACACTCCCGTCTATGACGAGGCCGGCAACGAGATGAACGTGCTTCCCGCTTCGTCCGATGAGTTCAGGGACAGAGCCGCAGGCTTCCTTGCCTCAAAGCTCAACCTCACCTCGGAGAAGGTGAAGGAGGCCATGGCCGACGACAGCCGCTATGTAGAGTTCGCCCGTCAGGTGGAAAAGCCCGTGGCGGACGATATACAGAAGTATTTCGCGGATATGGGCTTCATATCCATAGGTACCAAGGAGGATACAAAGCGCTATTATCCCCAGAACGAGCTGGCTGCGCAGGTGGTGGGCTTTACTACGGGAAACGTCGCCTACGGTGTGGAGGCCTACTACGACGATTACCTCTCGGGCGTTGACGGCAGAACAGTATCCGCCGTTGACTCCAACGGCAAGGAACTGCCCTACAGGTATTCCAAGACCTTCGAGCCAAAGGACGGCGCCGATGTATACCTGACTATCGACAGAGAGCTCCAGTTCATACTTGAAAAGCGTCTTCAGGAGATGTCGGTGGATCACGGCGTAAAGAACAGATCCTGTGCCATTCTCATGAATCCCAAGACAGGAGCAGTTCTTGCAATGGCCACCTATCCCAGCTTCGACCTCAACCAGCCCATGAAGCTGGCGGACGACGGTATGCTCCTCAACAAGATATTCACCGAAAAGGAGATCACCGAGCCGACGGAAAAGGACATAGAGGAATATACTCCCGAGGCGCGTGAGCGTCAGTGGCGCAACAAGTGCGTCAGCGAGCGCTATGAGCCCGGTTCGGTATTCAAGATAATCACAGCCGCCTCTGCCATTGAGGAAAAGGCTATAGACATCAATAAATTCTCATATGTATGCTCGGGCCATGAGACCCTTGACGACGGTACGGACGTACCTATCACCATCAACTGTCACAAGCTTGACGGACACGGTCCCGAGTCCTTCCAGAAGGCTCTCACCGATTCCTGCAACCCCTCCTTCATGGCTATAGGCAGGGCGCTGGGCATCGAGAACTTCCACAGGTACTTCGACGCATTCGGCTTCGAGGAGAAAACGGGAATAGACCTGCCTGCGGAGATGAAGGGCGATGTGCCTCCTGTTGTGGCAACTCCCGAGAGAAACGCAATGACCAATATCGACCTTGCGCTTTCCTCCTTCGGACAGTGCGAGACCGTTACTCCCCTTGAGCTCATAACTGCCTGCAGCGCAGTTGTGAACGGCGGCTATCTGCTCCAGCCCTATGTGGTGGACAGAGTAGTTGACAGCGACGGAAATATAATCCTGAAGAATGACCGCACCGTAAGACGTCAGGTCATCTCAGAGGACACCTCCGCAAAGATGCGCAAGGCTCTGGAAAACGTAGTTATAGAGAACCAGACAGGCAACGTAAACATCAAGGGCTATGCCATCGGCGGCAAATCGGGAACCTCTCAGCGACTCAGCGAGACAAAGCAGACTCTCGACGAGAACAAGCAGGAGAGAGCGGAGCAGCAGGAGTACGGAGCTTCATATATATGCTTCACACCTGCGGAGGATCCCGACCTGATACTTCTTGTTCTTGCGGATATGCCCGACAAGACCAACGATCAGTACTACGGAAGCAAGTGCGCGGTTCCCTGTGCGGGAAATATACTTGAGGACGTACTGGAATACATGGACAAGAGCCCCGAGTACAGCGAGCTGGAGCTCCAGAACCTTGACATAAAGGTGCCGCTTGTAAAGGGCGCTTCCATAGACGACGCAAAGAGGACTCTTGCAGGCATCGGCGTATTACAGGACAATATAAAGGTAATAGGCAGCGGTATCGAGGTAGTGGAGCAGTCTCCCCAGACGGGACAGTCCATCTCCAAGGATGGCTATGTATACCTTTATACTGAAAAGGGCAACACAAGCGAGATGGTAATGGTGCCCGACCTTACAGGCTATTCTCCCGAGGCGGTGAACCAGACACTGTACGGCTATGAGCTGAACTATGTGTCCAAGAACATCGTCGGTATGCAGGAGGACGCCTACGTTGAGTCCCAGAACATAGAGGGCGGCTCAATGGTGCCCAAGGGAACCACCATCGAGGTAAAGTTCAAAGCGCAGCAGTTCAACGACTGACGCATATAAAAAGAGAAAAAGACAGGAGGCAGACAAAAAATGAAATTACGGGATCTTATCGAAGATAATGCCGTTACAGCAATAGGCGACACCGAAATAAGCTCCGTGACCGACGATACGCGCAAGGTGACTGAGGGCAGCCTCTTTGTCTGCGTAAAGGGCGGCAGCTTCGACGGACATACCGCAGCTGCGGAAATGCTTGAAAAGGGTGCTGCGGCAGTGGTGTGTGAGCGTGATCTGGGGCTGGGCGACAGACAGATACTTACGGACAATTCCAGAAAGCTCTACGGACAGATATGCTCCGCATGGTTCGGACATCCCGAGCGCAGAATGAAGCTCATCGGCGTTACGGGCACCAACGGAAAGACCACCATAACCAACGTTATCAAGCATATACTCACAAGAAACGGTCACAAGACAGGTCTTGTGGGAACGATACAGAACGAGATAGGCGATGAGGTGCTTCACACCGACAATACCACGCCCCTGACCTATGAATTCATGGGACTTCTTGCCAGAATGGCAGACGCGGGCTGTGAGTATGTGGTGATGGAGGTGTCCTCCTTCGGCCTCTGCCAGTACAGGATAGGAGCTTCCCACTTTGATGTGGCGGTGTTCACCAACCTCACACAGGATCATCTGGACTACCACAAGGATATGGAGGATTACTATCAGGCAAAGAAGATGCTCTTTGACATCTGCGACTGTGCCGTGATAAACTCCGATGACGACTACGGCAGACGTCTTTTCGGCGAGATAAACTGTGATAAGCGCAGCTTCAGCGTAAAGGGCAACGCCGACTACTATGCCGACGGCATAAAGATAAAGTCCACGGGCTCAAGCTTCTGGCTGTGCTGCGGCGACAAGTCCCACTTTATAAAGACAAGGATGCCGGGACTGTTCAATGTATCGAATATTACTGCGGCAATAGCCGCCTGCCTTGAGGAGGGGCTCGCCATTGAGAGCATAATCCCCGCCATCGAGGACTATAACGGAGTCAAGGGACGCTGCGAGGTCATTCCCACCGGAAGGGACTTCACCGTTATCTGCGACTACGCCCACACTCCGGACGCTCTGGAAAATATCCTCAGAAGCGTTAAGGAGTACACGGAAAACGATCTTATCTGCCTTTTCGGCTGCGGCGGAAACCGTGACGCGGCAAAGCGCCCGAAAATGGCTGCGGCGGCTGCAAAGTACGCTGATAAGCTGATAATAACCTCCGATAATCCCCGCAATGAGGACCCCGAGGCTATCATCAGGGACATACTCACAGGCGTTGAGGATAAGCCCGTCAACTATGATGTTGTCACAGACAGACGGGAAGCTATATATCATGCCTTGAAAATTGCTGAAAAAGGTGATATAATAGTTCTTGCGGGCAAGGGACATGAGGATTATCAGATCCTTGCCGGCATGAAGCATATCCGCTTCGACGAGCGCGAAGTGGTAGCTGAGGGGCTCAGGCTCCTCGAGAATTAAAAACTGGAGTTGTTGGAATAAAATGTCATTCTGGATAATCGATCTTGTATCAGCACTTTTGTCATTCGTTATCGCGGGAGTGTCGGGTATATTCCTTGTACCCTTCCTCCACAGGATAAAATTCGGTCAGCCCATAAAGACCGAAGACGGACCCAAGTGGCACGCCAAGAAGCAGGGAACTCCCACCATGGGCGGTTTCATGTTCATCATATCCACTGTTATCACCGCCATAGTCGGCTACTGGATATACAGGTGGAAAACAGGCATTGACACCACTGACAAGGACAGCTTCAAGCCCTTCTATATGCTGCTGAGCTGTGTGCTTTTCTCGGCGTCCTTCGGACTTATAGGCTTCATAGACGATTATACCAAGGTGGCAAGGAAGAAGAACGACGGACTCACCCCCTGGCAGAAGATAGCGCTTCAGCTGGTATTCTCCGTGGGCTTCCTGGCAGCCGTTCACTTCTTCGGCGACGGCTCTACCTGCATTGACCTGGGCTTCTGGAGATCTCCCTCACTGGGGATATTCTACTATATACTGATGATACCCGTGATAATCTACCTCACCAATGCGGTGAACCTCACAGACGGCGTTGACGGCCTCTGCGGCTCGGTGACATTCGTCGCCATGCTGATATTCACGGTATGCTGCTCAATACTCGGACAGAGAGAGATGACCTGCTTCACAATGGCTCTGGCAGGCGGTTGTCTGGGATTCCTGCTGTGGAACCTGAACCCTGCCAAGTGCTTCATGGGCGATACGGGCTCAATGTTCCTGGGAGCAGCCGTTACAGGCGTGGGACTTATACTCCACAAGCATCTGCTCATACTCCTCGTTGCAATGGTATACATAATCGAGGCGCTCTCCGTAGTGATACAGGTGAGCTACTTCAAGTACACCAAGAAAAAGACGGGAGAGGGCAAGCGTATCTTCAAGATGACACCTATCCACCACCACTTCGAGATGAGCGGCTTCAGCGAGTACAAGATCGTCATAACTTTTTCGCTCTGCGGCATTATTTTCGGAGTTCTGGGAATAATTACACTGCTGGTATTCTGATAAGGCGTGAGCCGAAGGTCTTTAAGGAGGAAAAATGGCAGCAAGCAAAACCGAAAAAAAGAAGCGTCCTGCTATCCCGAATCCCTTTTCGGGAGGCAGGCGCGGTGATATAAGTCTGTCTTTCTTTGCGTATGTCATGATACTGCTGGTAGTCGGCATAGTCATGATGTCGTCCGCAAGCTATGCATGGGCGTACAGCGAGCACGGGGGAGACGGACTTTACTACGCAAAGAATCAGGCAAAGAATGCCCTTATCGGCTTCGTTGCCATGGTTTTTTTCATGAAGATGGACTATCACAACTTCAAGAACCTGAAGTTGCCCGTGCTCAAAAAACTGAATATCGCAAGCCTGCTCTATATACTGGGAGCTGTGCTGCTTATCGCCGTTCTCCTCATCGGTAACGACGAGGGCGGTTCCATGGGCGCGAGACGATGGATCGACATCGGTCCTCTAAACCTCCAGCCCTCAGAGGTGGCGAAGCTGGCGCTGATAATCTTCTTTGCCTACAGCATGGAGCGCGACGGCCAGAAGATGAACAACTTCACCACAGGCATTGTGAAGTATGCAGTGATACTGGGCGTTTACGTCCTGCTTATCGCGCTGGAGAAGCACATCTCCGGTATCATACTCATAGGCACCATCGCCGTGGCAATGATACTCTGCGGCGGCGTGAACAAGAAGCATTTCATCGCCCTGGGCGCAGGAGCTCTCGGCCTTGCCATAGCCTATATCTCATGGCAGGCACAGGTGCCGGGAAGCTACGTTGCCGTCCGTATCAAGTCGTGGCAGAATCCCTTTGCCGACAAGCTTGGCGACACATGGCAGACCGCAAACTCGCTTATCGCCATAGGCTCGGGCGGACTTTTCGGCCTGGGACTGGGCAACTCCCGTCAGAAGTATCTCTATCTCCCCGAGACCAAGAACGACTTCGTTTTCCCCATAGTCTGCGAGGAACTGGGCTTCGTGGGAGCTCTGGCAATAATCATCGTATTCTTCCTTCTCATAGTAGAGGGCTATTCCATAGCTGTGCGCTGCAAGGACCGCTTCGGTATGCTCATTGCGGTCGGTATAACCACACAGATAGGCATACAGACTATCCTCAACCTTGCCGTTGTAAGCAATCTGATACCCAATACAGGTATCAGCCTGCCCTTCTTCAGCTACGGAGGCACAGCCCTTATCATGCAGCTGGCGGAAATGGGCATAATGCTGAACATATCGCAGCACAGATACTATCCCGACGAGAAGTCAAAGGAGAAAAAGAAGAAAAAACAGTCCAAAGCGAAAAAAACACCAAAGCCTGAAGGAGAATCAGCATGAGAGTATTGATTGCCTGCGGAGGCACAGGCGGACACATAAATCCGGGTCTGGCCATAGCGGATATAATAAAAGACGAGTATCCCGATACGGAGTTCCTCTTTGCTGGCACTCCAAAGGGCATGGAGGCAAAGCTGGTGCCCAAGGCAGGATACAGGCTTGAGACCATAAAGGTGGCAGGCTTTCAGAGGAAGATATCCCTTGAGAATATCGGCAGGAACGCCAAGGCTCTTGCATATCTTGCCACATCGGGCAGGAGGGCGAAGCAGATAATAGAGGGCTTCAGGCCCGATATAGCCATCGGAACTGGCGGCTATGCGGCAGGTCCCGTTATCCGCAAGGCGGCAAGAATGGGTATACCTACGGCCATACATGAGCAGAACGCCTATCCGGGAGTTACAAACAAGCTCCTCTCCAAGGAAGTGGACTACGTTATGCTCACCGTGGAGGAAGCCCTGAAGTTCATGGACAAGAGCAAATTCGAGTACAGCGTTACGGGACTTCCCGTGCGCAGCAATATAAATACCATGAGCCGTGAGGAGGCAAGGAAGAAGCTGGGCTTCGACGACAGCTTCACCATTCTTTCCTTCGGCGGCAGTCTGGGCGCAGGCTGTATCAACGAGACCATGACAGAGGTCATAAAGTGGCATACGGGGAAGAAGCTCCCCATAAACCATATACACGGCTACGGCGGAATGGGCAAGGATACCTTCCCACGGGCCATGAAGGCGGCAGGCATACCCCTGAAGTCTGACAGGCTCCGCATTACCGAGTATATAAACGATATGGACGTTTGTCTTGCGGCGGCAGACCTTGTTATATGCCGTTCGGGAGCCTCAACTCTTGCGGAGCTTGAAGCCGCGGGAAAGGCCTCCATACTTATCCCGTCGCCAATAGTTGCGGGAAATCACCAGTACCACAATGCAATGGTGCTGGGCAACGCAGGGGCGGCAGTAGTCATCGAACAGAAGGACGTCACCAACGAAAAGATGATCGCAGAGATCGAAAAGCTCTACAGCGACAGCGAAAAGGTGAAGGAAATGTCCGGAAATGCGGCTAAGCTCCACCTGACGGATACAAATGACCGTATCCTCAATGTGGTGGCAAAGCTGTTTGCAAAAAGCGATAATGGAAAAAGGTAAGAAAGTGGAAGTCGGCGGCACTTCCCTTAACGTATACACCGAGGGCAGCGGTCCTGTTACCATAGTATTCATGTCGGGAGGGGGAGTCACTCTTCCCGTGCTGGAATACAAGCCCATATACAGAAGGATGTCGCAGAAGTACCGCATAGCAGTTGTTGAGAAGGCAGGCTACGGTCTCAGCGGCAGTGCGAAGACTCCGAGAACTATTGAAAACCTTGTCGGCGAGGACAGAGAGGCGCTTCGCAGGGCAGGCATTGAGCCGCCCTATGTTCTTGCGGCACATTCCTATTCGGGACTGGAGGCTGTTTACTGGGCCAATACATACCCCGACGAGGTAAAGGCGGTGCTCAGCATGGATATGGGCATACCCGACTATGCGTTATTGCAGGCCGAGGAGGTCCCCGATGAAAAGAGGGACAGACTCCTTGCAAAGCAGCATAAGCTGCTGAAGCTCATAGCAAAAAGAGGACTGCTGGCAAGGCTGCTGAAGAACAGGACGGAGAACGTCTCGGGACTGATCGCAGGAAACGAGCTCACCGACGAGGAAAAGCAGCTCTACCGCGAATACTTCTACAAGAACATAGCAAACCGGGAGTATATCGAGGAGTCGCGGCTCATGACCGCAAATGCGGCAGCGGCCGTTGGCACAGGATATCTTCGCTGCCCCTGCTGCTTCTATATAAGCGACATGAAGGGCATGAGCAAAAAGAAAACATGGCGTCAGGCAGGTCTGGAATACGCAGAGAAATGCGGCGCCGAGGTACATCTCTCCGACAGGGGACACATGATGTACACAGCCATTCCCGGCGAAATGGCGGATACCTTTGAAAAATTCCTTGCTGCGCACGGCATGGGCGCAGAGTAACATAAGCTCACCTTACAGCATAATATACATAAAAATGCTGTGGGGTGATGAAATGCAGAAATTCATTATAAACGGCGGCAGGCGGCTGAGAGGCGAGCTTGCCCTTCAGGGCAGCAAGAACAGCTCGCTGCCGATAATGGCGGCGGCACTGCTCTGCAAAGGGGAGTGTACGCTGCACAGCTGTCCGAGGCTCACAGATGTGTATGCCGCTTCCAGGATACTGAACTGGGTTGGCTGCAAATGCAGCTTTTCCGACAATACGGCTGTGATAAGCTCGGAGTTCATCGGCAGGACAGAAATATCCGAATGCCTTATGCGCGAGATGCGCTCCTCAATAATCTTCATGGGAGCCATGCTCGGCAGAGCGGGGGAGTGCGTAGTCAGCGTCCCGGGGGGCTGCGAGCTTGGACCGAGGCCCATAGATATGCACCTTGCGGCGCTGAGGAAAATGGGCGTGGATATCCGTGAGAGCGGAGGCAGCATAATCTGTAAGGCCGCGGGCGGCAGAGCAAAGGGAGCAAGGATATCACTTGCCTTTCCCTCTGTGGGAGCCACCGAGAACATAATCCTCTGCGCGGTCACAGCCGACGGCGAGACCGTGGTGAACAATGCTGCCAGAGAGCCAGAGATATGCGACCTCTGCGGATTCCTCAGAGCCTGCGGAGCGGATATAAAAGGCGACGGCGGCAGCCGTATCACAGTAAACGGAAAAAAACAGCTTCACGGCTGTGAATATACAATAATGCCCGACAGGATAGTGGGAGCCACCTATCTTTCAATGGCTGCCGCGGCTAAGGGCGAGCTTATACTTACTAATGCCTGCGTTCCCGAAATGGAGCCCTTTTTATCGGTGCTGGAACAGACGGGATGCAGTGTGTATACATCCGACAATAAAATATATCTGCGCAGCGGCGCAAGGCTTACTGCGGTAAAGGAGCGGATAAGGACAATGCCCCATCCGGGCTTCCCCACAGACGCTCAGGCGGTGCTTATGGCTGCGCTTTCAGTGGCTGACGGCACCAGCATATTCGAGGAGAACATCTTCGACTGCCGTTACCGTCACGCGGAGGCTCTCATAAAAATGGGAGCCGATATAGATGTGCTAGGCAAGGTGGCAGTAGTCAGGGGCGTGTCCTCTTTGAGGGGGGCCTCTGTTGAGGCGACGGACCTGCGCGGCGGTGCTGCAATGGTGATAGCTGCGCTGTGTGCCGAGGGCACAACGGAAATGACACGCATCTGTCATATAGACAGAGGATATGAAAAAATGGAGGAAGCCGTAAGAATGCTGGGCGGGGATATGCGCCGGGCATAAGGCTGAAAGAATTGGAGAAGGTATGAAAGACGTCGAGAAAACAAGTGTGGAAAGGAAGAACAGCCGCAAGCGCATAAGGCGGCGCAACAGAATGAGGAATGTCTACGGTCTGGTAGTTATCCTCCTTGTGGCAACGGCTGTTATAACCATAAGCTATACTTTCCTCTTCAACATAAACGAGATAAGGGTATCGGGCGAATCCGATATGTATTCGGCTGAGGAGATAGTTCTGGCCTCGGGCATAAACGAGGGCGACAATCTTCTGAGGCTGGACTGCGGAAAGAGCGAGCAGATGATACTCGATCAGCTCCTTTATGTGGAGACGGCAAAGGTGGAGCGCGACTTTCCCTCCACTTTGAGCATTACCGTTACCAAGTGCATACCTGCCTTCAACGTGCAGTACAGCGGAGGAACGCTCCTTGTCAGCAAAAAGGGCAAGATACTTGCGGACAACGGCTTTATCACCGACGGACTTCCCATAATCTACGGCCTTGAGCCTGCCGAGACGGAGGCGGGAAAAATGGTGGCCTCCGAAAACGAGCACAAGAACGAAGCCTTTACCGCCCTCATAACCAGCATGATCGAAAAGGGCTACAATAATATCATGTCCGTTGACCTCAGCGACGAGTACGCCATAATAGTCAACTACAAGAACGATATGATCTTCAAGATGGGCAACTGGAGCGACGTTGAGTATAAGCTCGATCTTGCCAATACCGTCATGAACGACGAGAACGTAAAGGGCAAGAAGGGTTATCTCACCATGATAGGCACCAACCAGTGCAGCTTCAGGGACAGCGATTCTCCCGCTGCGGTACCCGGTATAATCGAGCCCACAACAGCTCCGAAGACCGACGAATACGGCAATCCTATAGACGAGATCAGCGAGCAGGATCCCGATATGGAGGCAAAATTCAGCGAGATAAACAACAGCCGTACAACTACCATAGTTACCACAGTTACCGAGGCTGTAACGGAATGGAGCGGCGATACGGACTATAACGGCGGCTACGACGACGGCAGCCAGTGGGGCGATTACGGCGGCTATTCCGACGGGGGCTATATCGATAACGGATACGGCGAAGGCTACGAAAATACTCAGTGGTGACTGATATATATGTGCAAAATGGCAATATCAGCTATTCTGTAATTGTTAATTATGCTGAAAATAAAAAAATTTTTGTATGCACTTGAAAAAAATGCTCCTATATGCTAAAATATAAAGTGTATTTATAGAGTAATATATAATATTGATAAAATAAGGATAATTAAATAGTAGGAGGAGTTCAAATGTCAGATTTCAATTATGAGGAAACACTCGAACCCGATGTTAATATAAAGGTCATCGGTGTCGGCGGCGGCGGCGGAAACGCTGTTAACTGCATGGTAGATTCGGGTGTCAATAATATAGAATATATCGCTATCAACACAGACGCAAAGGCTCTCAACAAGTCCAAGGCCACAACAAGGATACCGATCGGTGCCAAGCTCACAAAGGGCAGAGGCGCAGGCAACAAGCCCGAGATCGGTCAGCGCAGCGCCGAGGAGAACCGCGACGAGATCGAGACACACCTCAAGGGTGCCGACATGATCTTCATTACAGCAGGTATGGGCGGCGGAACTGGTACAGGTGCTGCTCCCGTAGTTGCAAAGATAGCAAAGGAAATGGATATACTCACAGTTGCAGTCGTTACAAAGCCCTTCCTCTTCGAGAGAGAGCAGAAGATGGCTCAGGCTGAGAGAGGTATCGCAGAGCTGAGAAAGTATGTTGATTCACTTATCGTTATCCCTAACGAGAGACTTCTCGTAGGCCTCGATAAGCCCCTTACAATGATGCAGAGCTTCGCACTTTCGGACGACGTTCTCAAGACAGGTGTAAAGAGCATTTCCGACCTTATCGTTGAGGAAGGCTACATAAACCTGGACTTCGCAGACGTTTCCACCATCATGAAGGACGCTGGCTATGCTCACATGGCTATCGGTCACGGTACAGGCAAGGACAAGGCAAGAGACGCTGCAAACGCAGTTATCTCCAGCCCGCTTCTCGAGACATCTATCTCGGGCGCAAAGAGACTCCTTATCAATATCGCTATGTCCGAGGATATCCTTTCTTCCGATGTGGATGCAGCTACAAAGATGATCACAGATACAGCTGCTGAGGGCGTTGAGTTCATCTTCGGTACAGCGTTCAAGGAGGATATGCAGGATGAGATGACCATTACGGTTATCGCAGCCGGCTTCGACGATGACGATGCTCCTGCTTCCACAACTATTGAGGAGTCAAATCCCGAGGAGGACATCATTCCTATCGACAATCCTCTCATTGACGGTCTCGGCTTCGGCGGCAACGCTGCTGCAAAGCCCTCATCATCAAGCCAGGATTACGACCTTGATGATATCTTCAAGATGCTCGGCAACTAATAGTAATATAAGCGGTCCTGCGGGGCCGCTTTTGTTATATACAACAGAGGCTTCAAATGGCATAATACAGACGTGTCAAAGACATTTGACAGCGTATTCTGTATCTTGTAAAAGGCATTTGGTTGCATAACCTGGCTGCATCTGCTATGATGAGCTCAGACAGGGGAGATGCCCCTGCGGAAAGGAGTGAAACGTATGGAACTGAGCAAAAGGATAAAAGAACTGAGAACGGAAAAAGGCTGGTCACAGGAGACACTGGCAGAACGCGCGTATGTCAGCCGCCAGACCATATCCAACTGGGAGACTGAAAAGAGCTATCCCGATGTCCACAGTCTGCTTATCCTGAGCGATGTATTCGGCGTTTCTCTTGACGAACTTATCAAAGGAGATGTTGATACTATGAAAGAGACTGTTACAAAGAATGACGGAAAAGAAATGAAAAAGCTTTATAATCTTGCAGGTATGGTAACACTTGCAGCTCTTGCATCGGCAGTGCTTGCTTCTGTACTGAACGCCGAGCCGCTGAGATTGTTGTTTGCGATGCTTACCGGTGCGTTTCTGGTAGCCGCATATATAGCATTTCATAAAATGGGTAAAATGCAGATGGAGAACGACGTTCAGACTTATCGCGAGGTCATTGCGTTCATGAACGGCGAAACTCTCGATGACATCGAAAAGGCAAAGGAGCTCGAAAAGCGAAAGGGCTTGAAAAAGAAATATATTCTGACTCTGGCTTTGGTTTTAGGTATAGGCCTGGTGGTGGAATTTATCGTATTTTT
Organism: uncultured Ruminococcus sp.; assembly: GCF_947301925.1. Lineage (GTDB taxonomy): Bacteria > Bacillota > Clostridia > Oscillospirales > Ruminococcaceae > Ruminococcus. Next base: position 163,891 of record NZ_CAMYUE010000002.1, on the reverse strand, counting down.
CGTCCTGTTTCTGGAGAGTCGGGGATATTTTTGGATTTGAAGTGAATATCCTCCGGCAATTTTCAATGGATATGAAAAAAGCATATTTCGTATAGTTTTTATGTTTACAAATTGTAACTTAATGAGCTGATATAACGTATTATGATAAAGGAGTTGACTGCATTATTAACGGGTGGTATAATTTTGCCCGTTTTTATAGTAAATTGCACTAAAATCAATCCAAATTTTCTACATTTCAATAGTTGAAATAATATAATAATTATGATATAATTTATGTAAGGCGTAATCATCAGAACCTGTATTCATGGGCTGTGAAGGCTCTTTTATATGCAACATCACCAAAAACAGCCTTCACATGAGCTGAGTATGGGTTCTTATTCCTTAATTTTTTACCTCGGTCCTACCGAGGGGAATGGAGAGTACCATGGGCGAACAGTCACCAACAGTATTAAGAGAAACCAAGATGGGTCAGAGAGGCTTCGTAAAGGAAGACGTTATTACTTACCTCGACGAACTCAATTCCAAGATCGTAGCTCTTGAGGACGAGCTTAAAGCTTCAAAGGAGAACGGTCCTTCAGACCCTCAGGAAGTTATAAAGTACAGGAATCAGGTGGAGAATCTTCAGGAGAAGCTCAATACCTCCAATAATGCACTCAGACAGGCTAAGAAGGAAAACGAAGAACTCCAGAAAACTATTGCACAGCTCAAGGCTGCTGGCGGAGCCGCAGGAAGCGCTCAGGCTGCTGCTGCACTTGAGGCTGCAAAGAAGGAAATAGAAACTCTCAAGGAGCAGCTCAAGGCTTCAGAGGCCAAGATCGCTGCTTCAGGCAATAATGCACAGGCAAATGCTCAGACTACTGCCGCTCTCGAGGCTGCCAAGAAGGAGATCGAGGATCTCAGGAACCGTCTCAAGGCCGCAGAGGTAAAGGCTGCTTCAGCAGGCAATGCCGCAGGTGCCGCAGCTGCTGACGGCGAAGTTGCCAAGATCAGACAGGAGCTTGCTAAGATCACAGAAGAGCTCAATGCAAAGAATAAGGACCTTGCTGCAAAGACCAAGGAGCTTGCAGATAAGGACAGCAAGATAGCAGAGCTTGTTAAGAAGGGCGACGATTCCTCCAAGATCAGCGCTGAGATCGCTAAGAAGGACGAGGAGATCAAGTCACTCAACGAGCAGATCACAAAGCTCAAGGAAGAGAATACCGATCCTATCGCTCAGATGGGCGCAATGTTCGCAGAGGCTCAGAAGAACGTTAACCAGATCAAGAATCAGGCTAAGGCTGACGCTGACGCTGTTACCAAGGAAGCTAACGACAAGGCTGCACAGATCCTCAAGGACGCTAACGTTGAGGCTGAAAAGGCTATCGCAAACGCAAATGCTGCTGCCGAGGCCTGCATAAAGGAAGCCAACGATCAGGCTAAGAACACAGTTGACGAGGCTAATACACACGCCGATAAGGTCAACGCTATGTCCAAGACAGTACGCGAGATGCTCCTCACAGAGATCGAGAGCGTAAACAGCAAGTTCACAGATATCGCTTCTGTACTCAATAACCTTACAGGTCAGTGCTCAAGCAGAATGAACGAAGCTCAGAACATCATCGGCGAGGCTCGCAAGACAGTCGATGTTGCAAAGTCAGATAACAGCGTAAAGAAGGCAGAGGCTCCCAGAGCTGAATTCAATCCTTCAAAGGCTCCCAAGGCTGATCTTTCAGACCTTGCCTCCGCAAAGCCCGCTGCTGTCAGCGATCCCTTTGCAAATGTAGGCAACTTCAATAACGCCAACAAGAGCAACAATAATAACAACAACAATAATAATATCAATAACAAGCCCGTTCAGGCACCTGCTCAGAATCAGCAGCAGAACAAGCCTGCACAGGGCAACAAGAGCGCAAACTTCAACTTCGATATGGCAGAGCTTCTCAAGGCTGCCGAGGAAGAAGCCGCTAAGGAAAACTAAGATCATTGTTATCCGGCTCCCGGGGAGAGATCTCCGGGGAGCCGGAAATAAAACGCTTGTATGATAAACTGCGGATTGTTGGGTGGATATCTTGCTTGATTTTGATCACGATCTCAATGAACTTAACAGCAAAACAGACGAGGAACTGGCCGTGCTCGGCAAGACCGACAAGACAGCTGCCGCTGTACTGATATCGCGCTTTTCAAGGCTCGTATTTATTAAATCCGAGATCTTTGCAGGCTCAGAAACGGACTGCGAGGACCTCCATCAGGAGGGCATGATGAGCCTTCTGAAGGCTATCGACGCCTTCGATCCGAAAAAGGGCGTGAAGTTCTCCACCTTTGCCGAGGTATGTATCGTCAACAGGATGAGGACTCTCTCCCGTAAAACGGTGAAGGATATGACGTTCACGGAAAGCATCGGCGACGAGGCGGAGGATATCATATCAGGGGAGGAAACTCCCGAGAGCATCTACTTCTATAAGGAGTTCTTTTCCGAGATGTGGAAGAATATATGCTCGGTGCTGTCTCTCACAGAGCTCAATGTCCTGACGCTGTGCGTTCAGGGACTCAGCTACAGAAGTGCGGCTGAAAAGCTGGGCATGACTGAGAAGGCGGTGGATAACGCCATGCAGCGTGCAAGAAGGAAGATCCGTGCAGTGATGCACGATACAAATGAAATATGACCGTGTAGCTCAACCCAGAGAGCGTTGTTTTACAAAGATGTGGGTGTAAATCCGACCGTGGTCGAAAAAATTTAAGCGAGGTATTGTACTATGTACGAAGACAAGACATTAGTTTGCAAGGAGTGCGGACAGGAGTTTATTTTCTCCGCAGGCGAACAGGAATTTTATGCAGAGAAAGGCTTCGTGAACGAGCCCCAGAGATGCAAATCATGTCGTGACGCCAGAAAGAACGCAGGAAAGGCTGAGCGCGTAATGTACACAGCTGTATGTGCTTCATGCGGCGGCGAAGCAAAGGTTCCTTTCGAGCCCAAGGAAGGAAGAGCTGTTTATTGCAGCGATTGCTTTGCAAAGATGAACGAGGCATAATTAATGAGACCGAAAGCACAGTCGGAAACGGCTGTGCTTGGTTTTGTTTATGCGTACTGTTTCGGCAGTGCGCTATTTTTTGAATGAGGTGCAATATGCTTGATAAAAGACTTGAAAAGATAGCCGCCCTGGTAAGCGGAGAGGGCGTCGCCGTTGACGTTGGTACCGACCACGCTTATCTTGCCGCGGAGCTTATAAACAGCGGAAAGTGCAGCAGGGTAATAGCCTCCGATGTGAAGGAGGGACCTCTGGAGTCGGCTCGCAATACCGTTGAGAGGTTCGGCATACAGGATAAGGTGGAGCTGATACTCTCCGACGGTCTGGAAAATGTTCCCCTTGATGGCGTGTCCGATGTCGTTATCGCAGGCATGGGCGGCGAGACCATTGCGGAGATAATCGGAGCCGTTGACACAAGAGCTCAGGAGAATATAGATATACGCTGGATACTTCAGCCCATGACAAAGCCCGAGGTGCTGCGCAGGAAGCTGTATGAGTACGACCTTGCCATAACCGACGAGTATGCTGTTGAGGACGGAGACAAGATGTATGTCATCATGACAGCGGAATACTGTCCCTTCCCGCGGAGACTCACCGAGGCCGAGGCGCTGTGCGGTGAGTTTGACGAGAATGACGAGACTGCCAGCAGGTACAGAGCAAGGGAGGCGCAGCGCCTTGAAAGAGTCGCCGAGAACCTGGGAAAAGCAGGCAGGGAGTGCGAAGCGCAGCATTTCCGCGCTCTTGCGAAAAAGACGGAAAAGGGTATAGGCTTTGAGAAGATAAGCGATATCGTAGACTTCCTTGACGGGCTGTATCCCTTTGCAGCTCAGGAAAAATGGGACAATTCAGGCTATCTGGTGGAGAGCTCGGAACAGGAATGCTGCAAGTTACTGCTCAGTCTTGATATAACAAATGAAGCGGTAGCTGAGGCGGATATCAAATGCGCGGAGCTCATGATCTCCCATCACCCCGTTATATTTGAGCCCCGTAAGCGCCTGATGCGGGATGATCCCGTCTACACACTCATCGAGAGCGGCATAGGCGCGGTTTGTCTCCACACCAATCTGGATATAGCCGCAGGCGGCATAAACGGCGTTATTCTTGGGAAGCTCCGCGAAAAGCTCGGCATTGAAGGCGAGCCTCAGCCATTTGAGGAGCTGGGGGGCGGAAACAGTCTGGGCTGGATAATTGAACTTCGTGAGCGCATTACGGGAAGGGCTCTTGCGGAGCTCTGCAAGGAGATATTCGGCTGCGAAAGGGTAAGGACGTCCCACTGCGCGGACATGGAGATAAGGCGCATAGCCTTCTGTTCGGGCTCAGGCGGTTCAATGCTGGAGCTTGCGGCGGAAAAGGGCTGCGACGCTCTTATTACAGGCGATGTGAAGCATGATGTGTGGATAGACGCCAACAACCGCGGCATGGCGCTGCTGGACTGCGGACACTTCCACACCGAGAACCTTGTGCTGTGGGAGCTCCGCCGCGTACTGGAGGAAAGATTCCCTCAGCTGGATATCGAGATAGCGGAATCCTCTGTTGATCCCTGCGAATATGTCTGAGGTGAGGCTATGAGTATATTCGTATGCCCCGTATGCGGCGAACGGCTGGAAATATCGGGGAACAGCTACATCTGCCCGAAGCGTCACAGCTTCGACAAAGCAAAGAGCGGCTATGTGAACCTGCTGCTTTCAAAGCACATGGGCAAGACGGTCCACGGCGACAACAAGCTCATGGTGCAGGCACGGCGGCGCTTTCTCGACAAGGGCTACTATAAGCCACTGTGTGACGCCCTCTGTGACGCTGTCGCGGAGAACCTTGAAGGCGGGGCGATTATTGACGCAGGCTGCGGCGAGGGCTATTACACAAGCGCAATTATCGACCGACTGAAGTCGCAGGATATTGCGGCGAAGGTCTGCGGCATAGATATATCAAAGGCGGCGGTGGAATACTGCGCAAAGAGGTGCAGAGAGGCGGAGCTTGCCGTGGCAAGCGTGTTCCACATACCTGCGGCAGACAGCTCCTGCGATATGCTGGTGACGCTGTTTGCGCCGTATTGCGGCGAGGAGTTCCGCAGGGTACTGAAAAAGGACGGGGTAATGATAATGGCTATCCCGTCGGCAGACCACCTGTGGGAGCTGAAACAGGCGGTATATGATACCCCCTACAGGAACGAGGTAAAGCCATACGAGCTGGAAGGCTTCACCTTTGTGTCTGCAAAGAGGGTCACATATACAATGGAGCTTGGCTCCTCAGAGGATATAACGGCACTTTTCTCCATGACTCCCTATTACTACCGTACAGGCAGGGAGCAGCAGGAGAGGCTTGCGGAGCTTCAGCAGCTTACAACAAAAGCTGACTTTGAGCTCCTTGTTTATCGCAATAATTGATTGGAAGTATTGCGCACAAAATGTTATAATATATGTAGAAAATATTATGCAGTTTTTGTCGGAGCCCCGCCGTATACTATAATGAGCAATACAATAGCAAAGGAATGATCTTATGGCTCTGGACGGAGCGTTTTTATATGCAGTGAAACAGGAACTCATGCCCCTAATAGGCGGCAGAGTGGAAAAGATACACCAGCCCTCCCGCGAGGAGATCATCATCTCCATACGTCTGAGGAGCGGCAGCAAAAAGCTTTATATATCGGCAAATGCAGGAAGCGCGAGAGTCCACATCACGGAAAACAGCGTGGATAACCCACAGACTCCGCCCATGTTCTGTATGCTGATGAGGAAGCGTCTGGGTAGCGGAAAGCTCATAGATATCCGTCAGGACGGCCTGGAGCGTATACTCTTCCTTGATTTTGAGTGCGTCAACGAGCTGGGGGACATAGTCACAGTAACTCTGGCCTGCGAGATAATGGGACGCTGCTCCAACCTTATAATGATAAACGGGGAGGGCAGGGTCATCGACAGTATCAAGCGCGTTGACGAGGAGATGTCCCGCGAGAGAATTGTGCTCCCGGGAATGGAATACACCCTGCCGCCGAGAGACGACAGGCTGAATTTCCTGACAGCAGAGCCTGACGTTATCAGGGAAAGGCTCCGCGAAACGCAGCCGAAGGAGCTTTCCAAGGCACTGATACGGATATTTGAGGGCATATCTCCCATACTTGCCCGTGAGTGGGCGTTTTTTGCGGGGAGAGGAGCCCATATCGAAAGCGATACCATTACCGATGACCAGCTTGACAGGCTGCTCTTTACCATAAAGCGCACCCGTGAACAGCTTGAAAGCGGCGAGTGCTGCTTCTCTGCGGTAAGCGACAAGGAGGGACAGCTGAAGGACTTCTCCTTTGTACGTCTTTCCCAGTTCGGTACCCTTATGTACACAAAGGAGCTGGGAGGCGCATCCGAGCTTCTGGACTATTTCTATGCGGAGCGTGACAGAGCTGCCCGTACAAAGCAGCGTGCAAACGACCTCTTCAAGCTGCTCATGAACCTGACCGACAGGACCGCAAGGCGTATAGCTGCCCAGAAGGAGGAGCTTGCAGCCTGCGCCGACAAGGACAGGGCAAAGCTGTGGGGAGACCTTATCTCCGCCAATATGTACCGCATACAGAAGGGCGACAGCTCGGCTGCCGTGGAGAATTTCTACGATGAGGAGTGTCCTGTTGTGACCATTCCTCTGGACGTGAGAAAGACACCTGCACAGAATGCCCAGCATTACTACAGCGAGTACAAGAAATCGGTCACTGCCGAGGAAAAGCTGGCCGAGCAGATACAGAAGGGCGAGGAGGAGCTTCAGTACCTTGAAAGCGTGTTCGACTCACTTACCAGAGCCTCCTCGGAGAATGATATAATACAGCTGAGACTTGAGCTGAAGGAACAGGGCTATGTCCGCTATGCAGGCGGAAAGGCTAAGCCGCCCAAGGCTCTGCCGCCCATAGAATACAAGTCAAGCGACGGATTTACCATACTGGTAGGCCGTAACAACAAACAGAACGACCAGCTCAGCCTGAAGTTCGCGGAAAAGACGGATATATGGCTGCACACCCAGCTCATCACGGGCTCCCATGTGCTGATACTCACAGACGGGGAGACTCCTCCCGATAAGACTATCGAGGAGGCGGCTGTCATAGCTGCGGTAAACAGCAGCGGCAGGGATTCGGGACTTGTGCCCGTGGATTACTGCCTTGCAAGGTATGTGAAGAAGCCTGCCGGCGCAAAGCCCGGAAAGGTCATATTCACAAACTATAAGACCGCTTTCGTGAAGCCCGACGCAGAGCTTGAAAAAAGTCTGAGGGTATGATATGAACAAGAGGATAGATCCCGGTTTTTTCCACCGCGACGTACTTGAAGCGGCTCCCGACCTTGTGGGGAAGATACTTGTACACCGCCTGCCCGACGGCACCGAGCTCCGCGAGAGGATCGCCGAGACCGAGGCCTACCGCGGCGAGGAGGACAAGGGCTGCCACGCGGCAAAGGGGCGCACCGGGCGCACGGAGCTGCTCTACGGCGAAAGCGGTGTCATATATGTATACCTGTGCTACGGTATGCACTGGCTCATGAATATAATAACAGGGGAGAAGGATCAGCCCCAGGGACTGCTTCTCCGTGCAGGGGTCAGATACGACGGGCCTGCAAAGCTGACAAAGAATATGAAGATCGACGGAAGCTTTAACGGAGCCGATCTCCGCAGCTGCGGTGAGATATGGTTCGAGGACGACGGCTATCGGCCGGTTATCAGGACTGCTCCGAGAGTAGGCATAGACTACGCGGGGGAGTACTGGAAGGATGTTGAGTGGCGCTTTATCGCCTGCGATGAGCAGCAGTGAAGGCAGGCAGCGCTCCGTGCGTGAAACGAGTCTGAGCATGACGAGGCATATAACATCAGAGCTGACAATATCATTATTGTACTGCTCGGAAAGAGCTGATAAGCTCCGAAAAAAGGGCGTTTGCGTCATTTATTGCGCAGCTTTGTTCAAAAATTGCTATAATAATGGATCGAGGGAGTGATTAATATTAAAAATCAACACTAAACATGTGTTGAAATAGTAAAAACTAAACAAAAAAACAGCGAATTTAAATGGTAAAAAACTTATATCAAGTCGTTACAAGCACTGAAAATCACATTAACAGTCTCTCTAAACAACGTAATACAGCCGAATTCCCGCAACATGAAAAAATTGCGGCGGAAAGTTGCTTTTTTGGTGACTTTTTAGCAAACTTAAGACTATTTTAAGAAAACGATTCTATAATATAATCAAATGATACGAAAGGAGTGTGAGCTTCGGGCGGCAGTGACCGCTGCGAAGGTGATTATGGCTATTAATACATTCGCTCGTAAAGAAATCAAGTTTTTGCTCAATATGGATCAGTATCACGGACTCATGGAAGTCATATCACAGTATATGAACCCCGATAAGTACTGCATAGGCGGCAAGGAATACGGCATATACAACATCTACTACGACACCCCTGACGACTATCTTATAAGGGAATCCCTGTCAAAGCCTTACTACAAGGAAAAGATAAGGCTCCGCAGCTATTATTCTCCCGCTGCACCCGATGACACTGTATTCCTTGAGATAAAAAAGAAGATCGGCGGCATCGTTACTAAGAGACGTGTATCAATGACTCTTGCGGAGTCCGACGCTTACCTGCGCGACCGCTCCAAGCCCGAGTGTACAAAGTACATCACCGAGCAGGTATTCAGAGAGCTTGACGCATTCCTTGACAACTACCCCATTGCTCCCAAGCAGTACATCAGCTATCAGCGCGAGGCCTTTTTCGGAAAGGACGACGGAGACTTCCGCCTTACCTTCGACAGAAAGATCACAGAACGCAGATACGACCTGGGACTCAACTACGAGAGCTACGGCAACTACATAATCGGTGCTGACCAGAGACTCATGGAGGTCAAGGTTTCCAATGCGATACCCGACTGGCTGGTGAACAAGCTGTCCGAGCTTGAGATCTACAAGACCAGCTTCTCCAAGTACGGCAGAGCCTACCAGAACTTCGTTAAAAGTCAGGTAGAGGGCGCTCAGCAGGCGTCGGGAGGCAGGCCACGTATATATATATCGGGGATCTCAATGGTAAACCACAACATCATTATGAACAGGAGCGTATGATTTTATGTTTGAACACGGTTTTTTCGGAAATGTACTTTCAAAGTATTATGAAAACGGTGACTCGGTGATAAGCAACGGTTCGGATCTCAGCACCATAAAGCCGGGGGAATTCTTCTTCTGCGTGGGCGCTGCACTTCTTATAGGCTTCCTCATAAGCCTTATATACATCGTTACTCACAGAAAAGAAGGCTATTCGCAGAGCTATGTTCTTACAATGATAATGCTCCCGACAATAGTATCGCTGATACTTCTTCTCATTAATACCACGGCAGGCGCTCTCAGTCTTGCAGGTGCGTTCACACTTGTCAGGTTCCGAAGCGTGGCGGGCGATCCGAAGGATATCGCGTATATCTTCTTCGCAATGGCAGCAGGTGTTGCCTGCGGTATCGGATATATCGGCTTTGCTATCGTATTCTTCATAATTCTCGGCATCGTGATGTTCATTCTCAGCGAGACCGACTTCGGCGGCTGCAAGAAGAGACACATGACCCTGAAGATAGCTATTCCCGAAAACCTCGATTATCAGGGCGTTTTCGAGCCCGTACTCTCAAGATATACCACATATCACAAGCTCAGGAGAGTAAAGACCACAAACTTCGGAACACTGTTCGAGCTTATCTACAGCGTTGACGTTCTCGAAAATGTGGATCAGAAGAAGTTCGTTGACGAGCTTCGCGCACTTAACGGCAATATGACCATAAACCTCGTATTCTTCAAGTACGATGATAAGATCTACGAAAACTAAATAGAAATAAATAAGAAAGTACCACCCTCTTACATAAAAATTTGTCAGGCTTGATTTGATCACAGGTCTGGCAAATTTTGTATATGGAGGGAAAAAGGAGTGTATATTATGAAATATAGAAGGATATTGGCAGCATTTGCAGCTCTTACGGTAATGACATCGGTCTGCTCATGCGGAAAGGACAAGAAAAGCTCATCTGAGGTAACTGACAGTCAGACATCCACATCTGACTCCGCAGGATCGGGAGAGTCCTCTGATAAGAGCGGAAGCGAAAAGGAGACTGCCGAAAAGACCACCGACAAGGACGGCAAGGAAGTCACCACAGCGGCAAAGGACGGCAAGGAAAAGGATACGACTACAACGAAGGCAGGGGACAAGAAGGCTGCGACCACCACAACCGCAAAGAATGGCGGCGGAAGCTCCAATGGCGGCGGCTCGTCATCGGGCGGCGGCTCGGACAATAATTCTGGCGGCGGAAGTTCCAATGGGGGCGGTTCGTCATCGGGCGGCGGAAGCGGTACGGGAAGCGGCTCGGGCGGAAACGGCGGCGAGGAAGTCAAGGAGTACACTGCGGAGATAACACTGGGAAGCAGTCCCAAGGTAACGGGAAGCAATGTTACTGTTGAGGGCTCTAAGGTCATTGTAACAGCCGAAGGCGATTACCTGTTCACGGGCAGTGTTTCAGAGGGACAGATCGTTGTAAGGACAGGCGAAGCAGCTACAGAGGACAAGGTAACGATAGTCCTCAACGGCGTTGACATATCCAATTCATCTGCACCTGCTATTTATATAGATGAGGCGAAGCGCTGCACTATCAAGTCAAAGGAAGGCACGGTAAACTACGTTTCCAGCGGCGTTGCGAAAAAGGATATCCACGAAACGGGAGCAATATTCTCAAATGATACTATCAAGTTCAAGGGCAACGGCGAACTTAACGTTACGGCAACTGCCTCCCACGGTATAAACAGCGATGACGATATTGTTTTTGAGAGCGGTACATATAATATAGACTCCCGTAAATCAGGTATCATCGCCAACACTGATGTTACAATAGACGATGGAAACATAAATGTTACGGCAGGTACCAACGGTATCAAGTCGCAGGGAACTATGAATATCAATGGCGGCTATACAGTTATACGGGGCGGAAACGGCAATAAGGAGGAGAAGAACTCTGTCTATTCCGCAGGCAACTTCAGCTACAAATCAGGCTATCTCTATGCGGCAGGTACTTTAGTTTCTACTCCCAAGTATGCCGACCACCCGTTCATAGTTGTTGATCTGGGAGAGACCGTAAGCGGCGGCAGCTCTGTGGAGATGGTGCTGGACGGAACACAGGTTGTGACTATGGAACCACACATTGACTTCCGCTGTCTGATGATGCTCTCACCCGATATACATGAGGGTTCAAATTTCTACACAGTTATAAACGGAAACGACAGCGAGGAATTCAACGTATCCGCGGGACAAAACCTGTTTAAATTAAAATAACAAAGATTTTTTATAAATAAGATGTAAATATGTAAGAACAGAAAACAAATTTATAAAAAATTGACAATAAAAAATCGCAAAAAACTGAGAAAAGTACACATTATTATATTTTGGTGTACAAATGTATATTTACAAACGGGCAGTTTTGCAATATAATAATATCAGCAAATGAAGATTATTGGTATTCAATATCAAGTACCCTCCCCTCTCATGTGCTTGATACTGAGTATTAGTTCACTTGCACGCCATAGAAATAGTTTTGTCAAGTAATAAAACTAACCCCTTTCATTTGTAATTTTTTCATGTTTTCTATTCTCAATAACTTTTTTTAACTTATTGTCTATGGCTCGGTCCACAGTGCTAAACGGTGAAAGCCGTTTGGGCCGAATTATCCGCTCCCTGTGAGCGGACTTTTTTTGCATTGTGAAATTTGCGTGAAAGATTATATAATCTGCTTGACAAATTCTATAATCCGTGCTAAGATGAATATAACAGAGAAGGGAAGTGATCCGCCATGAAAAAAAGCGTGTACAGCCTCGTCCTCATGGACGACGTTATAAAGGCTGTTGACGAGCAGGCCTACAGACTGGGCACCAGCCGCTCCAACCTCATAAACCAGATACTTGCGGAAAGGCTGTCCTGCGTGACTCCCGAAATGCGCATGAGAGAGATATTCGGCCAGATAGCCGAGCTGATGAACAGCAGCTTCCGAATACAGGAGCAGCGGTCGCCCTCCCTTATGACGGTTAAGACCGCGCTGGAATACAAGTACCGTCCCACTATAAGCTATAAGGTGGAGCTGGAAAGAGTCCCTCAGCAGTATCTTGGTACCCTGAGAGTGAATATCCGCACCCAGAGCGCCGCTCTTATAGATATGTTCCACAGCTTTTTCGCCTACAGGGCAAAGCTGGAGCACAGCTACCTTGCGGGGCTGGGCGTTGAGGGGTACAGCTTCGAGATAGGCGACGGCAGCTTTTCGCGGCGGCTCATAAACACGGGTGCTCTTACAGAGGAACAGGCAGGCGAGGCCATAGGCGAGTATATCAAGGATCTCGACCGCGCGGTAAAGACTTATTTTGCTGCGCCGGAGGCCTTCGGGGAGAATGCTCCCGTACTTGAAAAGGCATATCGGGCACTGCTTGGAAGGTATATAGTTTAGTCACAGGAATAAAGGATAAATGTGAAAAATGAAGAATGGAGGATATTATTATGAATGCAGAGAAGCTTACACAGAAATCCATTGACGCTGTAAGGAAGGCTCAGAGTATCGCTGTTATGCAGTCGAATTCTGTTATCGAGCCCATACATCTCCTTGCAGGTCTTGTGCGCCAGGAGAACGGCCTCATTCCGCAGCTCCTGAAGAAGATGAATATAGATGAGGATATTTTCGACGGCGAGGTTGAGAAGAAGCTGAACGGACTCCCAAAGGTCACGGGTAGCGGAAGGAGCAGCAATCTCGGTATATCCGCAGAATGCGACCGCGTTCTCACTGCGGCTGAGGGTATAGCCTCGAATATGAAGGACGAGTTCGTGTCCGTTGAGCACCTGATGCTTGCCCTTATTGACAGCAAGGACAGGGACGTTTCACAGCTGCTGAATACATTCAATATAAGCAGGGACAGCTTTCTCAGCGCTCTTATGTCCGTCAGGGGCAATACCAGAGTCACCAGCGAAAATCCCGAGGATACCTACGACGTCCTTGCCAAGTACGGTCAGGAGCTGGTGGGTCTTGCCAGGCGCAACAAGCTCGACCCCGTTATCGGACGTGACAGCGAGATACGCAACGTTATCCGCATACTGTCAAGAAAGACGAAAAACAACCCTGTGCTCATCGGTGAGCCGGGCGTGGGAAAAACTGCCATTGCGGAGGGCCTTGCCCTGCGTATCGTGGCCGGAGACGTTCCCGACAGCCTCAAGGACCGCAAGGTCTTCTCGCTGGATATGGGAGCTCTCGTGGCAGGCGCCAAGTACAGAGGTGAATTCGAGGAGCGTCTGAAAGCTGTCCTCAATGAGATAAAGAACAGCAACGGACAGATACTCCTGTTTATAGATGAGCTCCATACTATCGTAGGCGCAGGCAAGACCGACGGCGCTATGGACGCAGGCAACCTGCTGAAGCCTATGCTGGCAAGGGGCGAGCTCCACTGTATCGGAGCGACCACCCTTAACGAGTACCGTCAGTACATCGAAAAGGACCCTGCTCTGGAGCGTCGTTTCCAGCCCGTAATGGTTGACGAGCCCAGCGTTGAGGACACCATATCCATACTCCGCGGACTCAAGGAGCGTTATGAAGTATTCCACGGCGTCAAGATAAGCGATAACGCGCTTATTTCTGCGGCTGTGCTCTCCAACAGATACATCACCGACAGGTTCCTCCCCGATAAGGCTATCGACCTCATTGATGAGGCCTGCGCTACTATCCGCACCGAGATGGACTCAATGCCTACCGAGCTGGACGTGATCTCCCGCAAGATAGTTCAGCTGGAGATCGAAGAAGCGGCTCTGAAAAAGGAAAGCGACAATATCTCTCAGGAGCACCTTGAGGAGATACAGAAGGAGCTTGCGGAGCTCCGCGATAAATTCAGCGGCATGAAAGCCAAGTGGGAAAACGAGAAGAACGATATATCCGCAGTTCAGAAGCTCCGCGAGGAGATAGAGCGCACAGGCGGAGAGATAGACAAGGCAGAACGCGAGTACGACCTCAACAAGGCCGCAGAGCTGAAATACGGCAAGCTTCCTCAGCTTCAGAAGGAACTGGAGGAGCTGGAAAAGCAGGCCGAGCATGACGTGGAGAACGGCAGGCTCCTCCGCGACAAGGTCACAGAGGACGAGATTGCCAAGATAGTCTGCCGCTGGACGGGTATCCCCGTTTCAAAGCTCATGGAGGGCGAAAAGGAAAAGATACTCGGTCTGGAAGGACTGCTCCACAAGAGAGTCATCGGCCAGGACGAGGCCGTTACAAAGGTCAGCGAGGCCATACTCCGTTCAAGGGCAGGCATACAGGCTCCTGACAGGCCTATAGGCTCCTTCCTGTTCTTAGGTCCTACGGGCGTTGGTAAAACAGAGCTGGCAAAGGCTCTCTCGGAGATACTGTTCGATGACGAGAGAAATATCATCCGTATCGACATGAGCGAATACATGGAGAAGTTCAGCGTAAGCCGTCTTATAGGAGCGCCTCCCGGATACGTCGGCTATGACGAGGGCGGTCAGCTCACGGAAGCTGTGCGCAGAAAGCCCTATTCGGTAATTCTCTTTGACGAGATTGAAAAGGCTCACCCTGATGTGTTCAATATCCTGCTTCAGGTGCTGGACGACGGCCGTATCACCGATTCACAGGGCAGGACGGTAGACTTCAAGAACACTATCATCATACTCACATCAAATCTGGGTTCACCCTATATCCTGGAGGGTATCGACGAAAATGGCGAGATAACCGACGAGGCACGGGCTCAGGTGGAGGGACTGCTGAAAACACAGTTCAGGCCTGAGTTCCTCAACCGTCTTGACGAGATAATCTTCTATAAGCCGCTCACAAAGGATAATATCATGAAGATAGTCGATCTGATGCTGGCGGATCTCCAGAAGCGTCTGGACGACAAGCATATCCGCATAAATGTCAGCGAGGCCGCAAAGAACTACATCGTGGACTGCGGCTATGATCCCAACTTCGGTGCAAGACCTCTGAGAAGGTTCATACAGCGCAATGTTGAGACCCTTGCGGCTAAACGTATCATCGGCGGCAATCTTGCCGCAGGCGATGTTATAGATATAGACCTGGATATCAACGGAAAACTCACAGCAGAATAATAGATCAGTGCAGGAGGGGAGACGTCTGGGCTTCCCTCCTGATTTTTGTCCCTCTGTAAAAGGGGCGGAAAAGGGGGATTCAAACGGAAACAGTTGAATAAGAAAAAGGAATTTTTCATCTTTGTAGATGTGCACAAATAATGCGGCTGTATTTGTGCAGGATAAATAATGTAAAGGGACTATTTATAAATGAGAAGGAGGGCGGAAAACTGTATATTTCGGAATAAAACGCCTGTTTTATACAAATAGTAAACAAAAATCACCGCCTTCGAATTAATGTCAACGGAAAATAGGCAAATTCTATAGATGATTTGAATAAAAAACAGGCTGTAAATACCCAAATATAGGTGGATTTGTCATTTTTTCGGGAATAACTTGACAAATCGTTATAAAGGGTATATAATTCAATTGTAAAATCTTATTTTATGGAGGATAATACTATGACAAAGACCGAATTAATCAGTGCAGTAGCTGAGAAGGCTGACTTCACTAAGAAGAACGCAGAAACAGCTGTAAATGCAATCATTTCTACGATCACAGAAGCACTCGCAGGCGGCGAGAAGGTTTCTATCGTTGGTTTTGGTACTTTTGAGGTTCGTGACCGTAAGGAGAAGCAGGTTATCAATCCCCAGACTAAGAAGATGATGACTGCTCCTGCTTCAAAGGCTCCCGCATTCAAGGCTGGTCAGGCTCTCAAGAACGCTGTAAACAAGTAATTCTAAGGAGGATACAATCATGCCGGAGAAGAATGCAGAAACAAAGGTAGTAGAGACAGCTGCTGCTCCTGCTGTGGAGAAGAAGGCTGCCGCTAAGAAGGCTCCCGCTGCTAAGAAGCCTGCTGAAAAGAAGGCAACTGCTGCTAAGAAGCCCGCTGAGAAGAAGGCTGCTGCTAAGAAGCCTGCTGAGAAGAAGGCTACAGCTGCTAAGAAGCCCGCTGAGAAGAAGGCAACTGCTGCTAAGAAGCCTGCTGAGAAGAAGGCAACTGCTGCTAAGAAGCCTGCTGAGAAGAAGGCTACAGCTGCTAAGAAGCCCGCAGCAAAGAAGACTGCTGCTGTTGAGGAGAGAAAGGTTGTTATCCAGTACAACGGTGCTGAGATAGCTGGTACAGCTCTTATCGACAAGGCTAAGGCTGACGCCAAGGTAAAGTCTGCTAAGAGTGTTGTTGTATACGTTAGACCCGAGATCAACAAGGTTTACTATGTTATCGACGATAACACATTCGGCAATTTCGATCTGTTCTGAGAATTATGAAGCTCCGCTTCTTGCGGAGCTTTTTTGTATATTAATAAGGAAGGCTCCCCGCGGGGAGCCTTGTCTTGTATTATCAGAGCTTTCTCAGGTGGGTGATGTTGAGCAGATGAAGCTGTATGTCAAGAGCGTCATCTACTGTCATTCCGCCGCCGTTTACATCTGCATTGGCCTTTCCTGCCGCTGTAAGGCAGTGCTCGTATGTGCCGCCTACATTGTACTTGTTGGGGTTGGCAAGTGCCTGCATGATGAGTATTGCGTCGGCAAGTTCCACCTTTCCATCGCAGTTGGTATCGCCGTTGCCGAGAAGAGAATCAACTATCTCAAGGTCTCCGAAGCATACATAGTTGTCCTTTGTGCTGACGTAGAGGACTCCGGAAACGATATCGCCCTTCATGATGCGGCTGTCGAAATTATAACCTGCGTTCACACCGATGGAATCCATATCAACAGAGTATTCGCCGTATTCTTTCAGTCTGAAGCCCTTATTATTGTATCCGTAGCTGAAAGACTCGACCTCCGCGTTGTCAATGGCTATGAACTTGCCTGCGCCGTCCTTGGGAGAAATGTATATCCTGAACCTGAACTCGTTTGTGTCGTACAGGGTCTTTTCATACTGATCGTTCTTTGTTTTGAGCTGCATGACCTTTCCGCCGCCGATGACCAGCGTATAGGCTTCTTTGCCGCGGAGCTTGCTTATATCGCCGTCGGAGGCCACAACTGTACCGCTGAGGTCTTCTATTGTGATATACTTGGGATCAATACTCTCTATCTCCCATACATAGTCGGTCCTTACAGACATGAAGTTGCCTTTGTTTGAGAATTTGTCTGCCAGATGATATGCGTTTATCACAAGGCCGCTGAGATCAAGCTCCTCGCCCTCGTTGTATATCACCTTTGTGGGGAGAGTCTTAATGCTGTCGAAGTGATCCACGCCTGTCATCCACATCCAGACCTCGGGTTCCGTTGATGTGGTGGTAAGTGTTGGATCCGGCAGCTTTGTAGTGGTAGAGGTGACGGGTGTGGTGTCGCAGATAGCAGTATATGAGGTCATGGTGGTAGTGGTGGTAAGGTCAGGGGCTGTTGTCTGCGATGAGGTTGTGATACCTGTTGCCCTACGGAGCGTTCCAACATGGTCGATAAACCTGTCATAGGTCTCATAGCTTGTGAAGCCGATGATCACTCTGTCATTTACCCTGAGGTCTGCCAGCTTCATGCCTTCCTGAGTCTCTACGGCTCTTGTATAGTAGTATTTGCTGCGGTTTGAGAAACAGATGTATGTATCGTCTATATCGGTTACGGTATCCTCAAAGAGGCATGAGCTGATAGTTCCGCTCCAGCAGCAGTCTATGCAGTCATGGCAGACCAGCTTATCCAGGTCTGTTTTTGTAAGCTCAGCCATCGGATATTCCTTGCCGCAGTTTGCGCAGGGAGCCTTCTCCTGGGAAGCGGGATCGGTTACGGTTATATAGGCGTTTATATCTATGCCGCAGTACTTGTAGGTTATGGTCGCCTTGCCCGCTTTCAGAGCCTTTGCTTTGGTTCCTGCGGTGTTGACGGAGATAACGTCCTCGTTGTCAACTGTCCATGAATCGGGACGGCCTGTGCCGCAGATGGCGATGTAAATATCATCACCGACAACTGCGGTGTAGGTGTTATACATCAGTGCAAAGCTTTCGGGCGGTGCGGTGGTGGTCGTTGTGGTGGTTACGGGAAAGTCGTAGGGATCGACTGTGGTGGTGCCTTCCTGCACGGATATATTCACCTTGACGGTTGTATCTCCTGTATGGTAGGTGATAACGGCAAGACCCTCTGCGAGGCCGGTTATCTCAAGACCTGTGGAGTCTATGGAGATGATATCCTCGTTATCTATCTCCCAGGAATCGGGCAGTGCTGTGCCGCAGCGTCTGAGAGTGATGGTCTCGCCTGCCTGCACTTCGTAGAAGGTGCTGAGCAGAGCGAAGGTGTTCCCGCCTGCTACAGTGGTTGTAGTCACTGCGGCGGCGCTGACATTGCTGCCGAAGCTAACGGTGGGAACTGAGGGTACAGCTGCTATCATAGTTGATGAAAGAGCAGCCGCAAGTGTGAATGATAAGATTTTTTTGAACAGCATAAAAATACCTCCTTTACTGTTTCATGCTTTCTGTAACTTAGACGTATGAAGCTGAAGAAACTCTCACATTTTTCAAAAAAATTTTTGAGGGAGTTTTCAATGGTTATTGTGATAATTTAAGCAAACAACTTAAATTATGCCGTTTTTTGTACATATCCGATAGCTTATAAAGCTTGACATCGGACTTAAAAGACGTTATAATAAAGCTAAAGAATTATTTGCCTACTCAATTAAGGAGGATATGAAAATGAACAGAAAACTGAAAAAAGCATTGGCTGCGGCAGCTGCGGGTGTAATGGCGGCTGTTCAGTGCGGAGCGTCGGGGGCGTTTACCACCGATGCCGCAGATGAGACTGCATTTCCCTATGTCATAGAGGGCGAGGACATGAAGGGCGCAGATCTCTGGAAGGATATCTATCAGAGGGAGATACCCGGGTATTCGGGAGAGGGCTTCTTCTATCTCACAGCAAATCCCGCTTCATTCAAGGTGACTGTTCCCGAGGACGGTATGTACTCCATAGTCGTAAGGGGAGCGCAGATACTCAACGAGGAAGGCAGACAGCAGGCTGTGAAGATAAACGGTGTAAAGTATACAACCTATGCTGCGTATTCAGAAGAGTGGACTGATTATGATTTTGGTATGGTAAGAATGAACAAGGGCGAGAATACTATTGAGTTTATAAGCGAATACGGCTATCTGGCCATGGATACCGTTACTGTGGACAATGCGAAGTTCCCTGATCTGTCTTTAGCGGACGGAACTCCTGTTGATCCCGACGCTACTCCCGAGACAAAGGCGCTGATGGCCTATCTGAAAAGCGTTTACGGGAAGAATATCCTCTCCGGCCAGCAGGAGATATACGGCGGCGGCCACAGTGTACAGACCACTATCCGCTATGACGCAAATGCAGATAAATGTGTGGACTCCGACGGCGTGGAATACGTCATCGATCAGGACAGCTGGGACAAGACGGAGCAGGGCGAGAAGTTCCCCTGGCACTGTACGGGTCCCGACGGACAGGTCTATACCTACAGCACTCAGAACCGCAATTACACCTACAACGATTACGACTATGAGGTGAGATATATCAAGGGCCTCACAGGAGAGGAGCCCGCTATCCGCGGATTTGACTTCGGAAGCTACTGCCCCTGCTATGCCTGGGACGACGGCGTGGCTCAGCGCATGATCGACTGGACCAAAAACAAGAACGGTATATGCACGGCTTCATGGCACGTTAATGTCCCCACTCAAAAGGCGGATTATACTCTTGGCGAGCCTCTGGCCTTTGAAAAGACCACATATACCGAAAAGACCGATTTCGTCACCAAGAACTGCATGGTCAAGGGCACTATGGAGTACGATTACTTCCAGCTTTGTATGAAAAATCTTGCGGCGGAGCTGAAAAAGCTCCAGGACGCAGGCGTTCCTGTTATATTCCGTCCCTTCCACGAGGCCGAGGGCAACCCCAGCCGCACCAATGATCCTATTGACGGCTCGGGAGCGTGGTTCTGGTGGTCTAAGGAGGGTGCTGTGGTATACAATCAGCTCTGGAACTTCCTCCAGGACACTCTCAACAATGAGTACGGTCTCCATAACCTTATCTGGGAGCAGAATCTCTATGCCTGGTCTGACGCCTCGGCAAAGTGGTATTCCGGCGATGACAGAGTGGATATAGTCGGCTTTGATAAGTACAACTGCCAGTACAACCGCCACGACGGCAAGCAGCAGGGCGTTCCCAATGAGGACGCTGAGGCAGGGATATTCTATACCCTCAACAAGTTCGTCAAGGGGAAGAAAATGGTATCCATGCCCGAGAATGACTCCGTTCCCAGCCTTACAAATATGACTGTGGAGCACGCTTACTGGCTGTACTTCTGCCCGTGGTATGACTCCGAGCAGGCTCACTTCCTCTGCGGTGAGGACTATCAGGATCCCGATACTCTCAAGGAGCTTTATACCAGCGACTTCTGTATCACTCTTTCGGAGCTTCCAAAGGATCTGTACAAAGGCGGCTCGTCACAGCCGATAACTACTACGACTACCGCTCCAGGGCCCACAACAACCACGACTACATCAACAACTGCACCCCATGAGGATATAGTTTACGGCGATACCAACTGCGATACAAAGGTGGAGCTGGCTGACGCTATCCTTATCATGCAGGCTCTTGCAAATCCCAATAAATACGGTGTGAAGGGTACATATGAAAAGCATCTCACCGAGCAGGGAAAGCTCAACGGAGATGTGGATAAGTCCGTTGAGGGGCTTACCTCCAATGACGCACTGTTCATACAGGAATATCTGCTGAACAAGAGAGCGTCTCTTGATCCCGAAAAATGATAAAGACCTCCTAACATAGAAAAAGCTGCACATCATCGTGCAGCTTTTTCATTTCATTCTTCTATCTCATAGTTCAGATAGTCGGCAAATATCTTGTATATATCGGGGTATTTGTTCTTTGTTCGCAGAGGCTTCATATCAAGATCGGTGAAGCAGTGGGAGGAGCTTCCCTCGGCGCAGAGCTCTCCCGTTTTCCTGCTGACTATCCTGTATGACAGGTGCAGGGTGGTGCCGTTGAATTTCGTTATCTTCGGGTACACCGCAAAGGGCTCGTCAAAGGTCAGGGGACGCTTATAGCTGCACTCCACCGAAAGCACGGGCATGAGAACTCCTGCCGCTTCTATCTCCTCAAAGGGCATTCCAGCCTCGTTAAGATAATGGACACGGGTCTCCTCAAAAATGCGTATGTAGTTGGAGTGGTGCATTATGCTCATCTTGTCGGTCTCGTAGTAAAAAACCTTTCTTTCATATGGTCTGATCCTGTTCAATAGTATCTTCCTTTCTGAAAAATGTGATCTTATTCCTGCTGACGTTGATTTTTCAGCTTTTTTGTGTTATAATAGCCTTATCGTATATGCTTATCAATACGGAGGTGAGGTATGAAGATCAAAAAATTACTAAGCAGCATACTCAGTACAAATGCAGCCTTTGTTATCCTTCTGCTGTTGCAGATAGGCTTCCTCATGCTGGCTGTGATGACCCTCGGGGAGCGGTTCGTATTCGTGTACATCGCTCTCATAATCCTGGATATCGTACTTGCCATCTATCTTACCAATAAGAACGATCCTCTTTCATACCGAGTCTCGTGGATAATAATTATCAGTATCTTCCCGCTTCTGGGAGGAGTGTCATACCTGTTCATCAAGCTTACCCAGCAGCTTCCGAAATCGGTGGACGTCCGCAATCAGAAGCAGAGCAGGGAGCTCCTTGTGCAGGACGAAAAGATAATGGAGGAGCTGAAGCTCAGCTGTCCCGATTCCTATAACCTTGCTCATTATGTAACGGAATACGGCCTGTATCCCGTGTATGAGAATACAGGCACCGAATACTTCGCTCTGGGCGAATTGCAGTTTGAAAAGCTGGTAGCGGAGCTGGAAACTGCCAGGCATTTCATATTCCTTGAGTTCTTTATTATCACAGAGGGGTATATGTTCGATGTTATGAGCGAGCTCCTTATCCGCAAGGCAAAGGCAGGGGTGGACGTCCGCCTCATGTACGACGGTATCGGCACAGGTATGCTGAATTCCGTCAAGCCCTTCCGCATACTTGCAGAGGGAGGCGTGAAGTGCAAGGTGTTCAACCCCTTCCGTCCCATGATATCCTCTGTTCAGAATAATCGTGACCACCGTAAGATAGTGGTGATCGACGGTCATACAGCCTTCAACGGCGGCACAAATCTGGCCGATGAGTATATCAACCGCAAGGTGCGCTTCGGACACTGGAAGGATACGGCCATAATGATCCGCGGAAAGGCTGTGTGGAACTACACTGTCATGTTCCTTCAGCTATGGTCAAAGGCGGAGAGCAGCGAGATGCTGAAGTATCAGCCTCCTGTTCCGGATGTGTACTCTTTCCTTGGCACCGACGGCTTCATACAGCCCTTTTCCGATTCTCCTCTCGATGAGGAGCCCGTGGGCAAGAGAGTGTATATGGAGCTTATCAATAATGCCCGCGAATATGTCTGCATAACCACGCCTTATCTCATACTTGACGAGGAGATGACAAATGCTCTCGGCTTTGCCGCAAAGAAGGGCGTGGACGTGCGCATAATCACGCCCCATATCCCCGATAAATGGTATGTCCACATGATAGCGTGGAACAATTATGCCACCCTTACGGAAATGGGCGTGAAGATATACGAGTATACTCCCGGTTTCATTCATGCAAAGACCTGTGTCGCAGACGGCAGGACAGCTGTGGTGGGCACTATCAATTTCGATTACCGCAGCTTTTATCTTCATTTTGAGTGCGGTTCGGTGCTATATGACTGCTCCGTAATAAAGGAGATAGTCCGCGACTTTGAAAAGACTGCTGCGGTATCTCATCTTGTCACTGCGGAGGAGTGCGCTGCCAGACCTGTATTCAGAAAGGTGGCAGGTGCGCTGCTTAATATGTTTGCTCCGTTGCTTTAAGAGAATTCCTCTGCGAGGATACTGTACACCCTTACGTCCACTACGCCCTTGTTGGAGCGCACTGAGCGGCGAAGGGTGCCCTCGTAGGTCATACCGCATTTTTCCATGACACGGCCCGACGCAGGATTGCGCGGGTCGTGTTTTGCTTCTATGCGGCAGGCTCCAACTGTGGTGAAGAAAAAGCGTATCACCTCGGTGAGAGCCTCGGTGACATAGCCCTTGTTCCAGAATTTCCTGCCGATACAGTAGCCGACCTCCACGGTGTCGGTGCTGTCGTCCACGCGTGATGCGGATATAGTCCCTATGGGCTCCACTGAGTCCCTGGGGACTATGGCCCAGTGATACCAGCGGATATCATGGTATTTTTCGTTCCAGTAGTCCGCTGTGCTGCGGGTCATGGATATATCTGTATGGTGCTTCCAGCGGAGGTACTCTGTTACCTGCGGATCGCTTGTCCAGTTCCTGAAAGCCGCTTCTGCGTCATTATATCCAAAGCGCCTCAGTATGAGGCGCTTTGTTTCAAGTTCAACTGTTCCTGTATGGTGCATATATGCTCCTTTTAATCGTGACGGAGATATCTGGAGGTCTTTTTGCGCTTCTTCTTTTCGTACATTATCTCGTCAGCCTGCGTTATAAGGTTGAAAAGATTCTTGCCTTCCGATATCTCTGTAACTATGGTGCCTATGCTTGCGGATATGGTGTAGGGCTTTTTTATAACGGCATTGATACCGTCCAGTCTTGAATAGAAGGTGGACTCAACGGCGGATATATCGTCCTCGGAGTCGCTGCTGCCGATTATGATGAACTCGTCGCCGCCGAAGCGTGCGCATATCATGCCCTCCCTGCAGCAGTCTGTTATTACTGCGGCAAGGCGCTGAAGGGCGAAATCTCCCTCCTTGTGGCCGAAGTTGTCGTTAATGAGCTTCAGACCGTCCATATCAATAAAGGATACAAGCAGCTTTTCGCCGTTTGCCTTGCATTTCCTGAACAGAGCGTCGGCAGAACGGATAAAGCCGTTTCGGTTATAGATGTCGCACAGGGGATCGATGACGTATAGCCTGTCAAGCTCGTTTATGACGCTGCTCAGGTGGAGCAGCTTGCGTATATTCTCCACGGAGTTGCTTATGTTCAGCAGCAGTGTGTGACACAGCAGGCTCTTTGTGGGGAAAAGGCTGTTTGTGAATATATAGTAGCCCAGACACTGCTCGCGGAAGTGCAGCGGCAGGAAGTAGCTGACGTTGCCGCCGTTTTTCAGCGGAGCTGGCTGCATATCTGCGGTGTCGAAAAGCTCTGTGGGTGAGTTTACGCCGCCTTCAAGTACGATGGGAGCCTTCATCTTGCTTGTGTATCCCTGTATCTGTATCACGGCGTCAGGGTTTCCGCGCTGCTCGTCCATCAGCACCTTGTCCCAGTTTGTACACAGGCAGAGACAGAACCTCTCACATTTTATCTCGTTGATGAAGCGGGCGATAGTTCTCAGGTTGGATTCCGAGTCGTCATTTTCCGCAAGCTCAGTGGTCATGCGGTTTATGACGGAGATGTCCGTTCTGCAGCTGTTCAGCAGCTTGTATATGGACGAGAGATACTCTGTGATATCTGCTCTGTTGACGGCGGTGCAGCCGCAGCTCTCCGCAAATACAGGGGAGGCCTCCAGAGTGGTGGTCCTGGGGTGCTCCTTGCCGCCGATGAGGTCTATGAGTATACTGCAGGCCTTGTAGCCGGCCTCGTCAAGGGGACGGGATACAGTGGTCAGCGCAGGCAGATGGTGCCTTGCGTTGTAGGTGTTGTCAAAGCCTGTGACTATGATATCGTCGGGGACCCTGTAGCCGAAATTGCCAAGCTCCTCAACAGCTGCCAGAGCCATTGCGTCGTTGGCGCATATTATGGCCTGGGGACGTGGCTTGCCCGAGCTTATGAACCTGGCTACGGCTTTTATGCCGTCTGAGGGACGGAATTCGCCGAAGTATATGCGGTCGGTATCCGTGCTGAGGCCGTGCTCCGACAGGGCTTCAAGGAAGGCTCTGTAGCGGTCTGCGGCCTCGGGATTTGTAAGGGGACCCGAGATGTAGTTTATGAGCTTTGCGTCATGAACGGTTATGACATGATCCACCAGCTCTTTCATGGCTTTGAAGTTGTCGATGCTGACGTTATAGAATTCGGGATAGTCATCGCAGTCAAGCACTGTGACGGGAAGTCCCGAGTTTTTTACGCTCTGAAGTATCTTCTCCTTTTCGGCGGGGTCGCTGATGGTATTGGTCAGAAGTATGACGCCGTCGAACTTCTCATAGTTTATGAGCGAGTAGATATTGTATTCGCCTATATCGAATTTGTTGCTGGAGATGACTCCACCAAAGGCGCAGAAGCAGGATATATTCGCATGGGAAAGCCTGGCACATCTGATTATGCCGTCGAGTATACTGTTCTGGTATTCCTCGTCGATGCCTGCGACGATGACTGCTATCTCAACAGTTTTTTTCATGGTGAGTCCCTCCTTGCAGAAGTATGAATGATACCATATTATAGCACAAACAGACAAAAAAATCAATAGCTGAGGAGAGATACTTGTGAAAACATTGGCTTTACAGCAAAAAAGTCAGCCGTACCTTGGTATCGGCTGACTCTTGTGAGGGGGGGTAAAAATCTTATTTTATCTCTTCAACTCTTACGTTGGAGATATAAACTGTTGCGGTGGATCCTCTGTGTCCCAGATTGAACTCAAGACGGCCGTTGTTGTCGTCCTTTTCCTTCATCTCGAAGTCGTAGATGAAGGTCTGCTTCTCGGGAGTCACAGTGAGCTTTGTATCCTTCAGGTAGCGTATCCAGCCTGCTGATGGAGCCGAAACGCATACCACGATATCGCGCTCCTCGTCGGAGTAGGCGTCAAAGGTGGCACGGTACTTCTTGCCCTTTATCATGGGGAGATCGGGCTGTACCAGCTGTACCGAGTAGTCCTCTGTGCCCTCTGCCTGAGACTCTATGACTATCATATTGTCCCTGATCTCTGCGGAGCCCTCGCCGCCGTTGAAGAGGAGGAATTTCCAGTTTACGTCGTCGGTGAGATCCTCGGCCTCGGAGAAGTCGCCGTTGAATATGAAGTTGCCGTCCTCAAGGGGCTCGCGGAATACCTTTTCGGGCTTCTTGACATTGGTGTCATATTCGGGCTTCTGATATACTCTTACATAGTCTATCTCGAATTCTGCCTTGTCAAAGTCGGTGGTCTCGTCGGGATTGCCGGGCCATGAGCCGCCTACAGCAAGGTTCATCTGTACGAAGAAGGGCTGATCGAAGGGCGCGGGGTATGGCTTTTCGTCGCCGCCGCTTTCCGCTGTGAACCAGTCGTTGGCGGTATTGTAGAGGTTGCCGTCGATATACCAGCGTATCTCGCCTGGTTCCCACTCCACAGAATACTCATGGAAGCTGTCTGCGTAGGTCTGGCCTGTGAGTCCCCATGTGCCCTGTACCTCGCCGTGGGGCTCACCGAAGTGGAGAGTGCCGTAGGCTGTGGAAACGTCGTTGCCCAGCACCTCCATAATATCTATCTCGCCGCACTTGGGCCACTGTCCGTAGTGTCCCTCCTCCTTGGGCATCATCCATATAGCAGGCCAGAGTCCCTGACCCTCGGGTACCTTTGCGCTGACTACGACTTTTCCGTAGGTGAAGTCGGTCTTGTTCTGACCTGTTACCTTGCCCGAGGTATAGTAGTCCCTGCCGTTCTTGTCGGTCTTTATGGCCTTTATCACAAGCTTTCCGTCGCGGACGAAAACGTTATCGGTAGAAGTGGTGTATTCCTGGAGCTCCTGATTGGTCCAGCCGGGCTCGTGGGGCTCGTAGTTCCACTTGCTCTCGTCCATTTCGCTTCCGCTGAACTCGTCGTTCCACAGCAGGTCGTAGCCCTCTATCTCGGGTACGTCAACTGCTTCCGTTGTTGTCTCCGAAGCATTCCCGTTTTCGGAAACGGAGCCGCCGTTATTGTTTGCGCAGCCTGCCGCACCTGCGATCATTGTCATTGCAGCAATTAAGGATAATGCCTTGATCTTTTTCATGTTTGGTCCTCCTTGAGGATAGTAGTTGATATCTTATGGCATTATTATAACTTTTTGCAGTGAAAAAATATAGCAAAATGGACTGATTTATAGTAAGCTGGTGACATAACAAAACGCGCTCGTTTTCAGAGCGCGTTCTGCCTTCAGCTCATGCGGAGCATATACTTCCTCATGGCTGTCAGATCGAATACATCTATGACGCCGTCCTCGCAGAAGTCGCCGTTCATGGGAGCTTCAAGACTGCCTTTGCCAAGCAGGAAGCTCTGCATGGCCACAAGGTCTGAGACCCTGAGCGAGCCGTCGTTGTTGACATCGCCCTTCACAGGCTGAGGATGAGCTTCTCCGCCCCTTATCTCCGCGTCGGTGAGAGCCTGCTTGTATATCTTCAGGTTGTCGATATATCCCTTGAAGCAGGTATCGTCTTTGTAGTATGACTTACCGATATAGCAGGTGTTTCCCGAGCCCATATCCGCTATCTGTCCGTGTGTCCCGGTAGTCCCGGTGACGAATTCCCCGTCAATATACAGCTTTGTTGCAGCGCCGCTGAACACCATGGTGTAATTGTGCCACTGCGTACCGTCTGCGTTGCGTTCAATTACGGTCTCGTCACGCCATGAATCGGTAGTTGCCGCAAATCTGAACTTATCCTGTGCAACGCGGAAGAATACATACTTCTCGTCGTTCTGTCCTGCGGCAAAGGTGAAGAAATTGCCCTCGGACTCTGACTTTATATCCATACTTACGGTGTAGTCGCGGCAGCCGTCCAGCATACCTGCGGGAAGCTCCGCATATGAGCCGTCGCTTCCGTCGAGGTAAAGGACTCCGCCCTTCTGTGCGTCCTGTTTTACGGAAGCTCCGCTGCCGAGATAGAGGTTGCCCGTATCGCCTTCAAAGTTCAGGTCGATATAGGGCGACGGCCTTTCCGCATCGGTGACGGGGGTGCCGAATATCTTCATCTCGTATATCTGGGGATTGTACCAGTTGTTGTCGGGATTGTTCTGGAGAGTCGCTCCCTTTACATTGAGCCTGACATATCTTGCCCTGCCCTTGAGCATATCGCTGTTGAAGCCGTAGGTCTTGCTGACGGTCTCGCTGCTCTTGTTGGTATGGTCGAGGAACTGCGTCCAGTTTATGCCGTCGGTGCTGCCCTCCACGGTATAGGTATAGTAGCCCTCTGAGCCCTTGCATATGTACCATGAGGTCTGTATATTCGCAAGGTCGCAGACCTGTTCCAGGTCCACCTGCAAATAGAACGGCCATTTCTTATAGTCGCCGATAGCGTTGAAGGAGGACTGATATGAGCCGTCCACTGCCTGCGCAGGGGCGCTTCCGCCCTTTGCCGCCAGTGATGAGGAGGCAGGCCTGTCCTGCGAGAGAAGCTGTCCCTGCTGAACGGGGAAGAGGTCTCCCGTAGAGGTGTTGTACTTGAAGTATGGATAGTAGTTATAGAATGCAAAGCCCTTGTCGAAGTACAGCGGGCAAAGCGTGGTGCCGCTGGTCTCCGAGGCTCTCAGCCAGCGGTAGGCGTGCATGAGGTAGTTCCTGTCCTGCATATTCACTATCCAGCCCGACTGTGAGGAGAATGTGGAGCTGTTTCCTATGCTGCGCAGGCCGCTCCATTCGCCTGCGATATCGGTGGCGACGCTGTAGGCGCCGCTGCTGGGATACCAGCCTGCTGCCTGTGATGTGAACAGGAAGTAGTAGCCGTCCTTCTTGATAAGGTTGGGGAACTCCCTGTACTGATCCTCAAACAGCGTTTTCACTACCTTGGTGACGTCGCTGTAGTCCTCGTTCATACGGAAGATGTACATGGTGGCGTTTGCGCCCTGTCCCTCCTTGTTGGCGGCGGCTATGAGATAGCCCGTGCCGTCGTCGTCAAAGAAGATGGCCATATCCCGCACCTGTATATCCAGCGGATTGTAAACGTGATGCACCGTGAACTGTCCGCCGGGAGTGCCTGTGATGACCAGTGCCTTTCCGTCGCTGTAGCCGCTGGGCTTTTCCCAGTGCGCCCATACGACTACCTTGTTCTTAGCGGGGATATAGTCGATGTGAACGGACTCAATCTTACAGCTTGCCAGTGCCGAATTCTGGGAGCTGTCCGCCACATTTTTCTCGTTGGAGAACCATTTTCCGTCCTTTGAGGTGGTCTCCGCAAGGTATATGTCGTCCTTGCCTGCGTGCTTTTTCAGGGAATAGCTGTAGTAGGTGTCGCCTACCTTGTAGCCGCTTGTCTCATAGACGAGATTGCTGCCCTTCTGGTTGTCGTAGGTGCTCAGTCCCGACGGGAGTGCACAGGGAGCAAGCTCCTTTACGGAGGAGAAGCTCTCTCCGTTCTTGTCCTTTACCTTCAGCTGATAGTAGTAGGTCTGACCTATGGCCATGTCGTTGTCCTGCCATGAGGTGCCTGTGCCCTCGTATACGGGTACGAAGCCGCTGCTCTTGTCTGTGGAGCGGTACAGCACATAGCTCTGTGCGGAAAGTGTGGTCGCCCATTGCAGCTCCGCGTGATCGGCTCTGCCGCTGTCGGATATGGTGTATAGGTTCCCCGCCAGACCTATCTCGTCGGATACAGATGACGAGGGGCTCTGTCCTGCTGCCCGTGCGTTATCGGGGAGCAGGGGAGCGGCCGAAAACAGCAGTGCCGCAGCTGCGGCAAGGGACAGTATCCTTGAACTTATTTTCATATTTTGCCTCCTTTATATTTTAATAACGATGCTGTTACCCTAATTATAGCATAATGACCGACAAATAGCAACAAAAAAGATGATACACCCGGTATCATCTTTAAAGGCTATTTTATCACCGCAAAGGCCTGCTTCAGAGTGGCTGCGGGTATGATGTCTATATCGTAGTCCCCCGGGTCTATGGAGGACATGGACTGCTTCGGCACTATGCAGGTGCGGAAGCCCATGCGTTCTGCCTCGCGGATACGCTGAACTATATGCGATACCGAGCGTATCTCGCCGCCCAGACCTATCTCCCCGAAGGCTATGAGCTGCTCGTCTATCTGCTTGTCCATTATTCCCGAATACAGAGCCATTGCAACGGGAAGATCGCCTGCGGGCTCGTCCAGACGGAAGCCGCCTACGATGTTCAGGTATACGTCAAGAGTTCCCATATATATGCCCAGACGCTTTTCCAGCACGGCTATGATTATGCTGAGCCTGTTGAAGTCAAAGCCCGTGGCCATACGTCTCGGAGCGGAATAGCTGGTCTTGGCCGCAAGAGCCTGCACCTCCGCAAGTATAGGTCTGCTGCCCTCCATGACGCAGGCCACACAGGTGCCCGATACGTTATGTGGACGTCCTTCAAGAAGCATCTGTGAGGGGTTTGATACCTCGCGGAGCCCCTTGTCCAGCATCTCGAACACGCCTATCTCGTTGGTGGAGCCGAAACGGTTCTTGACCGCTCGGAGTATACGGTAGCTCTGGTGGCGCTCGCCCTCAAAGTAGAGCACCGCGTCAACGATGTGCTCCATGACCTTGGGACCTGCGATAGCGCCGTCCTTGTTGACGTGGCCTACTATGATTATGGGGATCTCCTGATCCTTGGCGGTATGCATGAAAAGATTGGTACATTCCCTTACCTGCGTAAGGCTTCCGGGGCTGGAGGTTATCCTTCCTATGCTCATGGTCTGTATGGAGTCTATTATGGCGATATCGGGAGCGCTGGAGGCGATGGTCTGCGATACCGCCTCTGCGTCGGTGGCGGTAAGGATATACAGATTCTCCGTGTCAACGCCCAGGCGCCTGGCGCGGAGCTTTATCTGCCTTGCGGATTCCTCTCCCGATATATACAGTACCGAGTGCTCCTCGCCGAGAAACTGGCATATCTGAAGGAGTATGGTGCTTTTTCCGATGCCCGGCTCGCCGCCGAGAAGAACAAGAGAGCCTTTCACAAGCCCTCCGCCGAGTACCCTGTTCAGCTCTCCGATACCTGTGTCGTAGCGGATATCGCTGTCGGCTCCGATATCCTCCAGTTCGAGGATATTGTCGGACAGGTCGGCGGCGCCTCCCTGTGAAGCAGCGCCGCGTCCCCCTGAGGGAGAGATATCTGCGATATCCTCCTCAAAGCTGTTCCACGCGCCGCAGGAAGGGCATTTTCCGTTCCATTTGGAGCTTTCATATCCGCATTGGTTACAGGTGTAGATATATTTTGATCTTGCCATATTTTACCTCATCAGAGCAAGGCCTTTTCTATGTTTTCTGCGTTGAGGTTGAACTCTCTGCCGCAGCGCAGGGTGCTGTCTGAGGGCTGGAAGCTGCTGATATCCGAGCCTGCCATTGACCAGCACTGTATTGATCCGTAGTAATCCGAAGCAAAGAATATCTTGGAGTTCACATCGAACTGTATTCCGCCATCGGCGTCAGATGTTACCGTTAGCTCCTTTACGCCGTCGGTGTCCAGGTAGAGTATGCGTGTCTCGGAATCGTTGAGGAGACCTGTTGATACCACTATCTCGGGAAGCTCGTTGAGATCAAGGTCTACTATCTCAAAGGCTGCGTCGTGGAGGTCTGAGCTGTTCATTATCTCCGTGAGCTTGTCTTTGTAGAGCTGCTTCTGCTCGTCCGTGAGCACATCGTTC
Source organism: uncultured Ruminococcus sp. (assembly GCF_947301925.1). Lineage (GTDB taxonomy): Bacteria > Bacillota > Clostridia > Oscillospirales > Ruminococcaceae > Ruminococcus. The sequence continues at coordinate 132,305 of NZ_CAMYUE010000002.1, read as the reverse complement.
CAGCACTTGCTGCGGCGGATGGCATAATTCACGGCGTTGGTGCCAAGAGAATACTTTCTGCCTACCTTTACGGTGAATACGTCCTGATAGGGGATAAGGGCCTCCTGATACTTGGCAAGGGTAACGTCCTCGTCGTTTATCTTGTAGAAGATAACGGCTCCCGAAGCGGCGCTGCCTGCGTTCGTGTAGAAGCTTACGGCTGTGGAGAAGCTGCCGTCCTGATAGGTCTGGTATTCTCCCATTGTGAAGCCCTCGCCCTCGTATGAGAAGCCGATAGCGTTCTCCGAGGGGATATAGTCCAGAGTGCCGTAGGAGCCTGCATTGGTGATAAGGTCGGCTCTGCTTCCGATGAGACGGTATACCTCGCACTTTGAAGCAACGTCATCGGAGGGGGAGATTATCAGCTCGGGAATGTCGTCGCCTGTAAGGTCGCGTATCTCGAACATGGAAGTGTCAGTGCATCTGTCGGAGGTCTTGAACGCCATTATAACGGTCTCAAAGGGCTCCTGCCAGTCGAAGGTAACGTTCTGGGGAGCGGTCTTGGGAGCGAGAGGATCAACCTCCGAGCTTACTGATTTCTTTGTATTACTGCATCCGGCACAGGCAGTCAGAACAGCTCCTGCCGCAAGTACCGATAGAATTCTGTTTAGTTTCATTGTTGTTTCCTCCCAAATATCTGCATATGATTATTTTACCACTTTTGACGTAAGCTGTCAATAAATATATTATTACAGTTCAGATAAATTGACAGTCGGCTGTGAGAACGGTCACAGCTTCAGCTCCCAGTAGTATTTCCTGCTGCACTGAGGGAAATCGTCAAGTACGCCGTGCTCGGGATCGTAGAAGGTGCCCTCGCAGTACAGGGACCAGTGCCAGCAGCGGGGAGTTTCCAGGCTGAGGAGCGCAAGGGGAGGAAGGTCGGCTTTTGACTGTGCCTGTTTTCTCTCGTCGGATATCCATACCCCGTGGGAACGGAAAGTACGTTTCATCTCCTTCAGGTCGGTCTCGCGGTCGTTATCCAGCAGCTCACAGATGTATTCGGGAGTTTTACCCAGCACCATTGCCAGAACGGCCTGTCCACACTGGAGGTCGGTAGGCTCGTGTATGTATTCGATGTTCATGGATATCACCTCGGATATATTGTAGCATATTTCAGCGGCGGTGTAAAGCAAGCCCCGATGCTTTCCGTGCATCGGGGCTGATATTGCTGTTACGGTTCGAGGGAGCTTATCTTGTTCAGCAGGAACTGCTGTATCTTCAGGGCGTCGTTGGAGGTGAGTCCCTCTGTGGACTTGTCCACGTCGCCGTTAAGCTTGCCTTCCTCTGTAAGGTGCTTCTCGTAGCTGCCTGAGAGGCCGTATTTGTTGGGATTTGCCAGAGCCTGCATAATGAGTATGGCGTCGGCAAGCTCTATCTTTCCGTCACAGTTGGTGTCGCCGTATACAGGCTCTATGACGGGCTCCTCCGAAGCCTGTGCAAGATTGTCGAAGTCCAGCCACAGCTGAACGTACTGACTGTCGGGAGCGTATGCAGGCGATGAGGTGTTCTGTGAGGAGAGCTCTGAGGCTGTGAGTGCCTTGCTGTAGACTCTCAGCTCGTAGAAGTCGGCTATGGAGTTCCTTCCCGTTTCGGGGCAGGCTCCCAGAGTGAGGTTGTAGTCGGAATGAGCAACCCCTGCTGTAGTGCCTGTAGCCTTTTCGCCCAGTATCTTGCCGTCGCAGTATATGCGTAGCATATTGCTGCCTGCGTCGTATATTCCTGCCACCTGATGCTTTCTGCCTATCCAGTCGGAGGGCTGATCGCAGTTCAGACTGCGCCATTCGCCGCCTGCGTAGATGAAGAAGTCGATAGTTCCGTTTCCGCCGCGGAGACCGAATGCGTAGTCGCCCTTGCTGGCGATCATATTGAACTGCTGTGTGCCTGTGGGAACAACATTTGCCTCAACTGTAAAGGAGTTATTGCCTTCAAGTGATGAGTCTATATTGCTGTTGTGAGGTATGGTCAGCGAACCTGTTACATAGTTTCCGCTGTCGGAGGTTCCCAGCTTTGCTGTGCCGCCTACGGGGATAGTGAGAGCGTTGCTGCTCTTGTCCTGAACGGATACGCCGTCAGAGCGGAGCTTTGCTGTAAGGTCTGCGATATCCTTTGCTCCTGCCGATGAGGATACGGGGATAATGGTATATTTCCATGTGTACTTCCTTGACGATGGCAGGCGGTACTTATCGAGGGTCGCCTGACCGCAGGTAGCGCTTCCCGTACCCATTGAGCCGTAATCCACGCCGAGATAGGTCTCGGAGCGGGGACGGAGCTTGTAGGGGTGGTCTGCGTTGTCGAAATCGGTGGTCATGAAGTGGAGAGCGCTTGCTTCCACAGTGCCGTCTGCTGCGATTACCAGAGCATGACCGGCGTTATCGTTCTTTACCGAGATCCATCTTACGTCGGTGAGATTGCCGCAGCTGTCGGCCTTCATATAGGGGTAGAACATCTCCGATACGGTGCTGTTCCATACGCCAAGTCTGCCGCAGGTCTTTCTGTCGTTGAAGGTCTCAACGGGGCCGTTTCCGTACCAGCTGAGGCTTTCGGTGTTTTCGGGGAGCTTCATGGTGGAGCCCACGCGTATGAAGTTGCCCAGGCCTGCTTGTGAAGCGTCAACATTGAATTCAACGTCCACGTTTCCGTTTATGTGTATGGTGTATACGATATCCACCTTTGCGTTGCCTGCGTTTGTGAGGGTAAGGTGGGAGGTCACTACCTTGGCGCCGTCAGCTCCGTCGCCTACGTCAATGCCGTCGCAGCGGGCCTTGTTCATAGCGCCCTTCCAGGCTGAGTCGAATGAGCCCTTTGCATTCCAGCCGTTATCGTTTTCAAGATTGCCGCGCCAGAAATCAGGTGCAGGGCCTTCCTCGATGAGGACGTCGCCCTCCATCGCGTAGCTCTTCATAAGGCCTGTGGACTTTTCTATCATCATGTTGAAGCCGTGTCCCACGGGAACAAATGCCTCTGGAGTCTCCACTACCTCAACGGTATCGGTGCCGTAGTCGTACTTCACCGTTCTGCCGTCGGCGTTTACGCCTATCTGGCCGTAGGATATCTCCGTGCCCTCGGGTATAAGGTCATTGCCTGTCTTTGTGGTCACCGAGATATCAAGCACGAACTCGTCGCCCGAAAGGGAGCTCTTGGGCAGTGAGAAGGGTACGCTCAGAGTGTTCTTTGTGAGAGGAGCGCAGGAAGCGTCCTCGATAGTGCCGCTCTGTATCTGTATACCGTTCTTCAGCAGCTTCCATGATACATTGCAGTCGCTGAGGTCGGTGAAATCGTTCTCGTTGTATACCGAGACCTTATGATCCGCAAGAAGGGCGGAGTCTGCCGAGAACCAGAAGCTCTGGTACTGGTATTTTACCTCCGAGAGCTCGGGCTGAGGAGTCCTGTCGGGGCTGATAAGTCCGTTCTCGCAGAAGCTGTTGTCGTTGGGCCAGTCGCCCCAGTCGCCGCCGTATGCGAAGTACTTGCCCTTGCTCTCCTCAGAGTAGAGGTTCTTGTGGGCGTATGGCTCGGAGTAGTAGTCCCAGCCGCCGTTGGGCAGGGGAGTTGCTCTTGACTGGTCTACCCAGTCCCAGATAAAGCCGCCCAGCATATTGTCGGCGCTTCGGATAGCGTCCCAGTACTCCTTGAGTGCGCCCACCGAGTTGCCCATTGCGTGGTCGTATTCGCACATTACATAAGGCATCTTGCCGTGACCTGCATTGTATCTTATGCCGTCGGAGCCGGGGTACATATTGCTTCCCATATCAACGCCCATGCCGCTGCCCTGACCTTCACTGTGAACAGGGCGTGAGCCGTCGTTCTTCTTGAAGTACCAGATCATATCGCGGAACATACCGCCTGCGTCATTTGGGTTGCCTGTATATGCCATTTCGTTTCCTATGGACCATGCAACTATGGAGGGATTGTTCTTCAGACGCTTGTAGGCGGTCTCTGTTCTGTCCATAGCCAGCTCATAGAAGAGAGCCTTTCCGTCGTTGTCGTCCATAAGAGCGTGAGACTCCATATTTGTCTCGCCCATTACATACAGGCCGTACTTGTTGCACAGCCAGTATAGGTATGAATCGTTGCTGTAGTGAGACGTCCTGAGCGCGTTGACATTGTTGAGCTTCATGAGCTTTATGTCCTCGCGCATTGCCTCCTGTGTGACTGCCTTTCCGTTGAAGGGATCGGTGTCATGGCGGTTTACGCCCTTGAAGAGCAGGCGCTTTCCGTTTATGGTAACAGGCTCCCAGCTGCTTGTGGTGACTCTGTATGACGAGTCTACCGCGGCAGGTGTGAAGCCGATAGTTCTGAAGCCCAGCTGTGTGGACAGTATCTCCTGCTGATTGCCGCTGCCGTCTGTGAGAGTGAGCACCAGTGCGTAGAGGTTCGGGTGCTCGGCTGACCAGAGCTTAGGATCGGAAACGTATGTCTCTATCCTTGCGGTGCTGTTCCCGAAGGCCTTTACGGATACGGAGGCAGATGCGTCCGAACTGAGGATATTGCTGCCATCAGCGTCATAGGCCTCGGCCTTTACGCTCCAGCCCGATGTATCGCTGCCCGAGCAGTTGCGCAGATCAAGGTCTATCGTAAGAGATGAACCGTTCTTTGCGGTATCGACGTTTGTATGTACGGTGTAGTCCCTTATCTGCACATCGGGAGCGCTTACCAGGAATACATCGCGGAAGATACCTCCGTCGTATATCATATCCTGATCCTCGAACCATGTGCCGTCGCAGAACTTGTGTACCTCTACCACCAGGTCGTTCTCGCCCTCCTTCAGATAGGGGGTGATGTCGAAGCGGTGGGGGCTGAAGCTGTCTTCGCTGTAGCCTACGGCATTGCCGTTGAGGTAAACATAGTAGGCGGATTCAACGCCGTCAAATTCAATGTAGGTCTTTCTTCCTCCTGCCAGCATGGCGCTGTCGGGAGTGAAGTTCTTCTTGTAGATACCCACGGGATTATAGTTTGTGGGAGCCTGGGGTACGGACACATTGCTGTCGTACTTTGCCTGCCACGGCTCGCCTATATTTGAGTATATAGGGAAGTCAAAGCCCTGACAGGTCCAGCTTTTCGGGAGCTGCACCGTTTTCCATATGCTCTCCGTAGGATCGTCGATGTAGCTGTTTTTCAGTGCATAGTCAAGGTGGCGTTCTGCTTCCTTTGCGTTCTGCACCACAGTCAGCTTCCAGTCCTCGCCGGTGCCTGTGAGCAGCTGGAAATAATCCGAATCGGTGCGGGCATTGTAGTCCCATACCGCATTCACAGCGGCGTCAACGCTCTGGAACGGCACGGGATTGCATGAAGCGTCCTCGCGGTTGACCGCGAAAACGTCCTCCGCGCCGTTTCTGCCCGTCCATTCGCTGCCGCTGAACTGAGCGCCTGCGGCTTCCCACCGCACGGGCGGCAGGACAGACAGCGACATTGCAGCCGTTGTGATTGCAACAGCTGCTGAGATCAGTCGTTTCATATAAGTATTCCTCCTTTTAATAATTCCCCTGTTTTTGTGCTGTGTTTATATGTTTTTGCGGAGTGTATCCTCTTATTATGTCTAATATATCATAAAAAAGCATGGAATGCAACAGAAAAATTAAAGATAAGGTGTATTTTTGGCGCTGTGAGGGAATTAATGACAGGATTTTACCAAAAAAGCCCCCACTCTGCTAAAGAACGGGGGCGAAGCTCAGTCGCTTTCAAGTATGTTTTTTATGTCCTGCATACGGCTGTCCCACTCGGCGCTCTGATCGGCGCATCTTTTCAGGTCGTCGGTGAGCAGGTCAAGCTTGTATGGCGGAAGGTCCTTCTTGTAGCGCAGCTTATGCTCAAGGCTTGCCCAGAAGTCCATGGCAATGGTGCGGAGCTGCACCTCGGCCTTCACAAGACGCTTCTCGTTTTCAAGGAAGATGGGCACCGCTACGATGAGGTGGAGGCTCCTGTAGCCGTTGGGCTTGGGTTCCTTTATGTAGTCCTTTTTTTCGATGAGGGTGATATCTTCCTGCTGAAGGAAGCAGTCCGCGAGACGGTATATGTCCTGCACGAACGAGCACACCACCCTTATGCCTGCGATATCGTTGATATCACGGGCAACTGCCTCTATGTTGCGTGGAATGTGCCTTGTCATGATCTTGCGGAAAATGCTTGAATAGCTTTTTATCCTGGACTGTATGAACTCAATGGGATTGCTCTCTCCGTTAAGGGAGAACTGCTCGTTGAGCACGCGGAACTTGGTCTCTATCTCCATTATGGCACACTTGTAATAGGTGAAGAACTGCTGCATGGGCACCATATTGTTTTCCACGGACTGAAGGAATTCTGCCTCTGACATATCCGCCTCCGCCAGCTCGTGGAGCGTTCGTATTATATCGGTGTTGTTATTCATGGTCTATCCCCTTTGTTTTCTTATGGTATCTTTATTATATCATCAAAGCGGATACAGGTCAATCGCTTTGAATTTTTTTCATTTGTCTGACACAGTATGATGAAGAGATAGGCGGATCACGGTGCTGTGGAGCAGTTTTATAACCCATTGCGTTAAATAAGACCTAATTATGTGCAAGTTAACTTTTATACTTTTTGTAAAAAATACTTGACAAATTACGAAAACTATGGTATGATATGCTTGTCGCGACAGTAACTTTACAAGGAGAATATAATAATGAGTTTTAGCATCAAATCAAAAAAGATCGTATCATCTTTAATGGCACTTACACTTATCACATCTGCAACAGCAGGTGCAGGTTCAAACGTTATCAGCAAGATCATCCCCACAAATACAATTTCTGCTTCCGCAGCTGATCATGTATCAAGTGACGGAAAATGGAGGATCGAATTTACAAGCACTTATACCTGCAGGGTAACAAAGTATCTCGGAAATGAATCAACCGTTATCGTTCCCGAGGCTATCGACAGCCATTCAGTTACAAGCTTCGGCTCAGGTGCTTTCAAGAACCAGGGTCAGCTTGTAAGCCTTACTATCCCCAGAGGCATCGGTTCTGTACCTTCTGAGTTCTGCATGAACTGCAGCAATCTCAAGTACATGACACTCTCACCCGGCGTAACATCTATCGGTGCAAGAGCGTTCAAGAATACAAACAGCCTTATTTCCTTCTACATTCCCACAGGCCTTACGACTGTCGGTGCAAATGCTTTTGAAAACAGCAATATCTCTTCGTTCAATATTCCTTATGCTATCAGCGGCACAAGGACTATCGGCTCAAATGCGTTCCTTAACTGCCATAACTTCAGTGAAGTATCACTCCCCGGCACATGGAGGATCAATTCCGATGCATTCAGCGGCTGTGAGAATCTGTTAAACATTGATACAGAGTATTCAAACCTCACATACGCTTTCAGCCATCACGGCTTCAGAGGCGCAAGCAACCTTGATAAACTCAACGGTTTCCGTATCTGGGCTACAAAGGCTGGTCAGCCCTATATCCACCAGTGGATCAGGGATTATGTAACTCCCTATGAGACAACTCTTTACAACGACAATGTAAAGATGTATATGTCTTACTACAACGCACTTCATGGTATTTATTGATCGGTAGCGGTCATTCTGAAAACATGAGAAATATATGATATTATGCACCCGATCCAGGTCGGGTGCATATTTTATAATTTCACAAACTGTTTTTTGTGCATTCCTACAAAGATCAGAAAACAGTATTGACTCTGACGCTGCGTCATGGTCTATACTGATATCACACGAGAGGAGGTCATATTTATGATGACAGTCAGACAGGTAAGCGAGCTTGCGGGAGTGAGTATACGCACTCTCAGATACTATGACAGGATAGGGCTGCTGAGTCCGTCGGGTCACACCGAGGGAGGCTACAGGCTGTATGACTATGCAGCGCTGGAAAGATTGCAGCAGATACTCCTGTTCAGGGAGCTGGAATTCCCACTGAAGGATATTATCCGCATAATGGGAGCCGCGGATTTCGACCGCGAAAAGGCTCTTGAACAGCAGATAGAGCTTCTTGAACTGAAAAAGCAGCACCTTGAGGACCTCATCGGCTTCGCTCGCGGAATAAAGATGTTAGGAGTGAGAGCAGTGGATTTTTCTGCATTTGACAAGTCAAAGCTCGAAGAATATGCCGAAAAGGCAAAAAAACAGTGGGGGGATACTCCCGAATACAGGGAGTATTCCGAAAAGCACGGCGGACGTTCTGCGGAGGAGGAAAGCGGTCTCAGCCTTGAGATGATGGCTCTGTTTGCAGAGTTCGGCGCAATGAAAAACGAAAGTCCCTCATCGGCAGAGGCGGCGGAGCAGGTAAGGAAGCTTCAGCGGTTCATAACCGAAAACTTCTATAACTGCACCGACGAGATACTCCTCGAACTGGGGAAGATGTACGCCGCAGGCGGGGAATTCACCGAGAATATCGACAAGGCAGGCGGAAAGGGTACGGCGGAGTTTGCCGCGGCCGCTATAGAGGCCTGCTGCGGTGAAAACTGAAAGAATAAAAAGCCCCTGTGCATTAACAGTTGTGCTTATATAGAAGTTTATGCGTAATTATCGGGGACAAACCTTTCTGAGGAAAGGTTCTTTCCCCGAACCCCTTTTCCAAAGACTTTATAACTGAATTTAGCCCGTGCAGGGCGCTCTTCACAAAATGTGAAATCCGGTAATAACCGGGAAGCGCCCTGCACGGGCTAAATTTAATGCTAAAAGTTTTAGGAAGGGAGTTTGAGGGAGAACCCTTTTTCAAAAGGGTTTCCCTCAATATCACCAGTAAAAATACTATATGAGTATAGCGGTTAATGCACAGGGGCTTGGTTCTTTTATGCGTCGGGATCAAGCGAGGATATCTTGTTCAGGAGGAACTGCTGTATTTTCAGTGCGTCGTTTGAGGTAAGTCCCTCTGTGGACTTGTCAACGTCGCCGTTAAGCTTGCCTTCCTCTGTCAGGTGCTTCTCGTAGCTGCCTGAGAGGCCGTATTTGTTGGGATTTGCAAGAGCCTGCATTATGAGTATCGCGTCGGCAAGCTCAACCTTGCCGTCACAGTTAGTATCGCCCCAGTGCCTTTCGGTTATGATGGGAGCTGTTGTGGTGGTCGTTGTTGTAGTTTCAGATGTGGTGGTAGTTGTTGTCGTTGTAGTAGTTTCGGTGGTCGTTGTAGTAGTTGTTGTTGTCGTCGTTGTGGTAACGATCTCGGGTTCCCTGACGAAAACAGTGTAGTTGATTACGTTTCCTGTCATGCCGTTTGTGCCGAGGACTACCTTTTCGCCTGCTTCCACAGTTTTCTTGTAAGCTGCAAAGTCAACGCCGTTGCTTGATTTTGCGGTAAGGTCTGTTCTTGTGTAGCTGCCAAGCCATGAGGGGACAGAATTGGCGGCTTCTTCTCGTGTATCGACCAGTACATATACTTCCGACTTTTCAGCAGCGGTGAATTCTGCAAGGTCTGAGTCCGTATTCTTGGAGTTGCAGGCTGTCATGATGTACTCGCAGTTCTGAAGCTCTGAAGCAAGCTCGGTATATGTAAAGTCTCTGTCGCCGTATATCAGTCCGCCTGTGGTGTTGGATTCCATGAGCTTCCATGAATCGGAGTTGGTGTAATCCTTTACGATAAGGTTCTTTACCAGTCTGCCGTTCACGGGCTCGGGAGGAGTATTGTTCATCTTAACATCGGGCTTTGCGGGAAGGGGAGCCTCTGTGCCGAGGTAGAAGCTGGGGTGAGGGGGCTGGTTGTAGCTCGACTGCTGACAGCCGCACTGCATACGGTACTGCATATCGTGCATGAGAGTTGTCAGCCTGTACTTTGTTTCGGTATTTGTACACCATACTCTGAGCTTTGAGTTATCCTCCGTTCTGAGGACAAGCTCCTCGCGCCAGTCGCCGAAGAGATCGGCTGTGAGGCAGGGAACAGCCTTGGTATCGTTGTTTGAAGCGCAGCCTGATGCTGTGAATATAGTCTGTATATCCGATGTGGACTTCATCTTTGTGATGTAGATATTGTCAAGGAGCTCTCGCTCAAGGTCACCGTCCCAGTAGATGAGGAAGTTCATTGCGGGCTGCTTGCTGCCGATCTGTGTGCCCGATACGTCGTATACCGCGCCAGCAGGTCTTGAGCCCCAGAACTCAGCGCCGCTGTTGCCTGCGAGAACATTGTCTGCGCAGCAACGACCTGTATCTTTATCGCCGTCGTAATGCCATATCTTCTGACCGTTTTTTCCGTCAACGAGAGTGATGCCGTGGTTTCCGCCTTCGTGGCAGATGAAGACCTCTATGCCTTCTCGGTTGGGATCAAGGTCGCCGACGTGCATAGCGTCTCCGTGTCCCTGGCCTGTGGACCACAGGAGAGTGCCGTTATCATCGATAACACAAGGTCCCATGCAGACCTCCTGCCTGCCGTCGTTGTCGAAGTCTGCCACCATTACGTTGTGGTTACCGTTTCCGTAGGCGGGATTGCTCGTATCAAATCCCGTATCGAATACCCAGCGTTTCACAAGCTTCTTGTCCCTTACGTCAACCGCGGAAAGGGAAAGCCTTGTATAATAGCCTCTGCCGTATACAGCCGAGGGGTGAATACCGTCAAGGTAAGCAATAGCGCAGTTATAGCGCTCGCAGCGGTTTCCATAGTTGTCGCCCCATGTGCTCTTGGCGGTGTTGCTTGTGGCGTCGCCTCTGGAAACGGGGAAGTCGATAGTATCGAGAGCTGCGCCTGTTGCGCCTTCAAAAAGGGTCATATACTCGGGACCTGTGAGGATAGTTCCGTTGCTGTCAACATAATTGGCGTTGGCGTTTCCTATAGTTCTGCCGGTACCGTCAACAGTGCCGTCGCAGGTCTTGGTTATGAGCTCCGCCTTTCCGTCGCAGTCGAAGTCGGCAACTGCCATCTGCGTGTAGTGCTGACCTGCGCGGATATTTTTGCCCATATCTATGCGCCAGAGCTTCTTTCCTGTGAGGGTATAGCAGTCTATATATACGTTGCCTGTGAAGAAATCAGGACCTGCCTTTGAGTTGTCCTGTGCGTTGCTGGGATCCCACTTAACGAATATCTCGTATTGGCCGTCTCCGTCAACGTCTCCCACGCAGCAGTCGTTGGGTGAATAGAAATAATTCTGGCCGTTGAGATAACCGCCCTGCGGAACATCAAGCGGTATATCGAAGTAATTGCTGCCAGATGTGAAGCGGCAGCCTTCCGAGCTTACCACATTGCCGTTAACGAGAGTGTCAACGCGGTACTTGGAGCTTGAATTGCCGCTTGCGTCCCAGTAGTTGGTAGCTTCGCCTGCCTTGCTGGTGTAGATGAGCTGATCGTCACGGTAGAGCCGGAACTCCGCATTGTCATCGTCGTTTGCGTTGAAGCGCCAGCTGATGAACATACCGTCGCCGGACTTTATAGCGTAAATGCCGCGGTCAAGGTATTCCATTATGGCAGAGCCGTTTCCGCCGTTTCCGTAGGCGGCGTCAGCGGTGAGCAGGGAAGCTCCGCTGAGGGTGGAGCTTGCAGCTATCGCAAGAGAGGCTGCGGCAGCTGTAAGACGTTTTGGTATTAGGTTCATTGTAATTCCCCCTGTGTTTTTTCGTTTTTCGGAGTCAGCACACTCCTTGTCCATTATATTATACTATTAAAAACAGGATTTTGCAATGATTTATTGTATCTTTTTTCACGCTTATTGTACATAATTACAGACAATGTGCACAATAGTATTCATGCTTGCACTATTATGTGATACTATAGGACATATGCTGACTGGTATTGCAGGTGTTTGACACGGAGTTGTTTTCGGTATATAATCATTACAGAAGGGAGTGAACACTATGGAAATAAAAACGGCAGAAAAAAACGATCTCAGTACAGTCAGGCAAATAGTCAGGGACACTATAAGCGCAGTCTATCCACATTATTACCCCAAGGGAGCTGTGGATTTCTTCCTTGCTCATCACTGCGATGAGAATATCATGAAGGATATCAGCAGCGGCGACGTGTTCATACTCTGTGATGACAGTGGTAAGTCTGTGGGTACGGTGACAACGGCAGGCAATGAGCTCAACAGGCTTTTTGTGCTCCCGGAGTATCAGGGCAGGGGATTCGGCAGAGAACTGCTGAATTTTGCGGAGAACCGTATCTTCGGTGTCTATGAACGCATAGTCATAGACGCTTCGCTGCCTGCAAAGCCCATATATCTGGGCAGAGGATATACCTGTACGGGTTTTCACAGCATACCGTGCGAGGGCGGAGACTTCCTCTGCTATGACGGGATGAAAAAGGAAACGAGCCTGTAAGCGTAATGCTTACGGCTCGTTTTTTTGTTCAGCCAAGTGCCACGTCCAGTATCATCATTACCGTGAAGCCTGCTGCGTAGGATATGGTTCCGATATTGGAATGCTCTCCCTCGGACATTTCGGGGATAAGTTCCTCCACCACCACATAGATCATGGCTCCTGCGGCAAAGCTGAGGAGATAGGGCATTGCAGGTATCACAAGACCTGCCGCAAGTATAGTCAGCACAGCTCCCACAGGCTCGGCTGCTCCCGAGAGAACGCCCATGAGAAAGGCCTTTTTCCTGCTCATGCCCTCAGAGCGGAGAGGCATGGAGATTATTGCTCCCTCGGGGAAATTCTGTATACCTATACCAAGCGCAAGGGCAAAGGCTTCCGCAGTGTTTATACCGCCGTTTCCGTAGAAAAGCCCTGCGTATACCACGCCTACGGCCATGCCTTCGGGGATATTGTGTATGGTAACTGCCAGAAGCAGCATGGTGTTCTTGGAGAGGTGTGCCTTTATGCCCTCGGAGCTCTCGCTGTTCATGTGAATGTGTGGAACCAGCTTGTCGATAAGCAGCAGGAAGGCAATACCTGCCAGAAATCCCGCTGCGGCAGGAATGAACGCCAGTCTGCCCATTTTCTCACGGGACTGCTCAATGGCGGGGATAATCAGACTCCAGACGCTGGCTGCGGTCATGACCCCTGCGGCAAAGCCTGTAAGTATGCGCTGTACGGTAATACTGAAGTTGTTCTTCATTGCGAACACGCAGGCTGCGCCCAGTGCAGTTCCGAGAAATGGTATGGATAGGCCTTTTATGATCTCGGTCATATTGACTCCTTTCATGATGTTATTATGTTATGCTATACTAACTGATTATATTATATTATGTTTTTCGGATAAAGTCAACAGCATAAAATGCAGATCAATACATTATACATCAGCGGTCAGTAAAATGTGCATGAAAAAGGCAGCTTCCGCAGAAGCTGCCTTTGGATCAGTCTATTTTGGTGAAACGTCTTACTTCTCCTGATTTTCCGACGAACATTGCCTTGGGCCTGGCCCAGACCTCGCCGTCCTTCAGGGACTTGTATATTACCAGTTCCTCCATTGTCTCGCTGTGGCGTGCAACAGCGATGACTTCGTATTCATTGCCCTTGAAGTGACGGTATTTGCCGCCGATGACTATTTCCGTATCCTTGTCCTCAACTATTTCCTCGTCGCAGGGCTCGGTATTCACGATATCGTCTGCAACGATTATCATAGCGGAATAGGGTCTCATGCGGACATAGGCGTTTCCGTTCTCCACCTGTAAGGGCGAGGCAGTGAATACGTCCACCAGCCTTGAGAGATGGGTGCCGAAGTTAAGGTCAAAGTCATAGTCTGCAAGGTTGAGGGCTACATATACCGTCTGATCCCCAAGCACCTTCTTGAAGAGGAGCTGCTGATTGGTTATCATGATGCGCTCGTAGCTGCCTGTTCTGAGAGCAGGGTATGCGCGGTAAATACGTCCCAGCTTTACTATGTGCTTATAGAGTGAAACGTTCTCACGCTCCATATCCTGAAGGTGGAGACAGGGACGGAGATTGTCGTCGGAGTTGTTCTCCTTGCGGCCTTCTATGCCGTACTCGCTTCCGTAGTATATGGAGGGTATGCCGGGCATGGTGTACATCAGTGTGTATACCAGCGGCAGGTGAGCATGATTGTGGAGAGTGCTTGCCAGACGGTTGACGTCGTGGTTGTCCACGAAGTTGTAAAGGTCGATATTGCGGTATATGCCGCCGTTGGCACCTGACTGGCGGTTTATGGAGTAGTCTATCTCGAAGTAGTTCTTGTCATTGTGTGAGGACCACAGTCCCTTGTAGCATTCGTAGTTGGTAACGCTGTCAAGCATCTCGGGATTTGCCCAGCGGTTGTAATCGCCGTGGATTATCTCGCCCATGAGCCAGAAATCGGGCTTCTTGCCCTTGCAGAAGCTGCGTATCCTCTTGAAGAAATCGAAGTCTATGCAGTCTGCCGCGTCAAAGCGTATGCCGTCTATGTCAAATGACTCTATCCAGTAGTTTACGGCGTCAAGGAGGTGGTCGCAGACTCCGGGATTGCGGAGATTGAGCTTCACCAGATTGTAGTGGCCGTTCCAGCCCTCATACCAGAAGGGATCACCGCAGGGACTGGGGCCGCCGAAGTTCAGGTTCTGGAACCAGTCGCAGTATTCCGAGCCCTGGCCCTTTTCCTGTATGTCTACGAACTGCGGGAACTTCCTTCCCACATGATTGAAAACGCCGTCAAGGATTATGCGTATTCCGTTTTCGTGAAGTCTGTCGCAGATGAAGCGGAAAGAGTTGTTGTCGCCCAGTCTGCGGTCTATCTTCTTGTAGTCTATTGTGTCGTAGCCGTGCTCCACCGACTCAAAGACGGGACCGAAGTAAACGGCGTCAACGTTCATTTCCCTGAGGTGCGGTATCCAGTCAAGGACCTTGTCGAGACGGTAGGTGACGTCCTCGCTGCCGTCGTTGAATTTTGGCGCTCCGCAGAAGCCCAGCGGATAGATGTGATAGATTATCGCGTTATCGTACCAATTCATAATAAACACTCCTTTTTTTATTTGTCAGACCCTTCAAGGTAATAGGAGGCTTCCATATCCGCAACATTCAGTGCCAGTGCCAGCGGATACATTTCGAGGGCTTTGCCGATAGTTCCTCTTTCCTCCGTACCTCCGTATGAAAAGCCCATGTGGTAGCGTATTGCGAATGCTTCCTCGCGGGTCAGGCGGTTGTCACCGTAGAAAAAACCCGAGAGTATGTATACGGACTTCTCCCCGTGTCCGTATGGCAGAGAATCATTTATGGTGTAGTAGGGGACCTTTTCCCACTGTCCAGTGGTCTCGTTCTTTTTGTTGCGCATTTCGGTGGTGTAGAAATCCGTTTTGCACACGTCATGCAGCAAAGCGACGATAGCGATGGTCTCCTCGGAATAATCCATCCCGTAGAGCTCCTTTGTGCGCGGTCTTGACAGATAGTCCTTCAGACAGTGATAGACATTGACGCTGTGCTGAACGAGACCGCCCTCGTAGGAACCGTGGAAGCGCGTACTGCTGGGAGCTCTGAAAAAGTCGCTCCGTTCCAGGTACTCAAGAAGCTTGTCGGCTCCTTCACGCTTGATGTTTTCCTTATAGATCGAGATGAATTCTTCTTTTGCAGTCATAAATTATACTCCTTTAATTACGATACAAATATATTATACCACAAAATGTTGCTAAATTCAATAGCCGTATATGATTTTTTTATGGATTATAGCTATAATTGGCAGTACAAGTTTTCATGCAGAAAAAAAGTGCCCTCAGGCACTTGAAATTTATGCTGAAATGTGGCATAATTAGTGAGTAGAGAGTAGTAAGCAGTGAGCAGCAGGGAACTTTGTCCCACAAAGCCGTTTCATGCTTGCTGCTTACTGTTTTTTTGATTGTTAAATACGGCGTCCGCTGCCGCAAAGCGGAGGTTAAGGAGGGACTTATGTCTAACCAGCTTTGTATCGTCCTGGATTTCGGCGGTCAGTACAACCAGCTCATTGCAAGAAGAGTCCGTGAGTGCGGTGTATACTGCGAGATCAAGAGATTCGACACACCTATCAGCGAGATAAGGGCTATGAACCCCACCGCCATCATCTTTACAGGCGGCCCCAACAGCGTATATGATCCCAGCTCGCCCCATATTTCCGAGGAGATATTCAGCATCGGCGTTCCGATCCTCGGTATCTGCTACGGTTGTCAGCTCATGGCATATACCCTCGGCGGAAAGGTAGAGAGCTGCGAGAAAAGCGAATACGGTAAGATCGAGATCTCTCAGAACAGCGACAGCCTTATCTTCCGCGATGTTCCCGAAAAGAGCGTGGTATGGATGAGCCATACCGACTTTGTAAGTCAGCTCCCCGAGGGCTTCAGCGTTACGGCAAAGTCTGCGGACTGCCCCTGCGCTGCCTTTGAGGCTCCTGAGAGAAAGCTCTATGCTGTACAGTTCCACCCAGAGGTTACACACAGCGAATTCGGCAAGCAGATACTCCATAACTTCCTCTATAACGTGTGCGGCTGCACAGGCGACTGGGTAATGGACGACTTTATTGAGAATACAGTAAAGAAGCTCCGCGAGCAGATAGGCGATAAGAAGGTAATTCTCGGCCTTTCGGGCGGAGTAGACTCCTCTGTAGCAGCAGGACTTCTCAGCCGCGCAGTAGGCAAGCAGCTCACCTGCGTTTTCGTGGATCAGGGACTTATGCGCAAGGACGAGGGAGACTTCGTCGAGGAGACCTTTACAAAGCTTTTTGACATGAACTTTGTCCGTGTAAACTGCAAGGACCAGTTCCTCAAGGCGCTCAAGGGCGTCAGCGACCCCGAGCAGAAGCGTAAGATAATCGGCACAGAGTTCTACAACGTATTCTGGGACAAGATAAGAGAGCAGGGAACAGACGGATTTTTCGCACAGGGAACCATCTACCCCGACCGTATCGAGTCAGGCAGAGGAAATCAGGCAGGTCACGGCAGCACAGCTGTCATTAAGACCCACCACAACATGGTAAAGATGCCCGAGGACATCAAGTTTGCAGGAACCATCGAGCCTCTGGGAGACCTGTTCAAGGACGAGGTAAGACAGGTGGGTGAGAAGCTTGGCATATCCCACG
The DNA here is from genome assembly GCF_947301925.1 of uncultured Ruminococcus sp. Taxonomy (GTDB): domain Bacteria; phylum Bacillota; class Clostridia; order Oscillospirales; family Ruminococcaceae; genus Ruminococcus. Next base: position 115,395 of record NZ_CAMYUE010000002.1, on the reverse strand, counting down.
ATCTTGTGTGGAGACAGCCCTTCCCGGGTCCGGGTCTCGGAGTCCGTATCATCGGCGAGATAACCGAGGAGAAGATAAAGATACTTCAGGAGGCAGACGCGGTCTTCCGCGACGAGATCCGCAAGAGCGGCATAGAGGATCAGCTGAAGCAGTTCTTTGCCGTGCTTCCCGATGTGCGTACAGTAGGCGTTATGGGCGATCACCGTACATACGACCACCTTATCGCTATCCGCGCTGTTACTACCGACGACTTCATGACTGCCGACTGGGCAAGGATACCCTACGATGTGCTGGCGAGAGTTTCAAACCGCCTCTGCAACGAGGTCGAGCACGTCAACAGAGTAGTGTATGATATAACTTCTAAGCCTCCGGGAACTGTGGAGTGGGAATAATAAACAAGACCTCAGAAACGGCGTAGATACGCCATTTCCGAAGCCTTAAAATCTCAGTGATAACAATTTGATAACAGGGAGCTAAGCGGAATTGTTCTGCGGTTCAAGTGGCTTATAAGTTACGCCACTCTTTCGCAGGCTCATGTTTACCGCAGTCATCGGTCGTTTTCGGCCAGTTAAGCTTCCATTCTGTATATTCGGCCTTGCTGATCTTACCGTCAGCAAGGTCTTTTTTTCGTCTCTGCCACTCAGAAAGGAGGTCAGTCATCAGGATAGAGCCGAAAACAACGCCCTTGCGCTTGTTGCCGTCCTCGTCCTCGCAGTCCTCAATGCTGATCGGGTAATGCTCGTCAAGCTCAAAGAGAAGTTCCATAACGCCTTCCGCTCCGAGTATCTCATCATCAGCAAGGAAGCGAGGGTTCACGTCCAATGCCTCGGCAAGCAATTCAACAAGTGCCTGCTTGGGTGTGCGTGTGCCTGATTCGTATTGTGCGATGCGGACATCGGCGGATTTCTCGTCAAAGCCGACAGCCATACCGAGCTGTTTCTGCGTCATTCCTCTGAAATCACGAATGCGGTGTATCTTATCTCCGATAATGCTCATGGTGGTTCACTCCTTATATATTTCTGTGTTAGCAAAATCTCATACTATCCAGGTAAAGACCTCGGCTGCACTTTCATAGTCATCCATATGATCTTGGATATTCCAAATCCACGCAGTTGCAATATAGATGAATTCTTTCTCTCGGTCAATCAAATAGAAAGAGACAGCCTTTGTGCCTGACGGTGCTTCCCCATTAAAGTCATACCATTCCAATTTATTATCAAATTCTTCGGGAAATAGCTTTGCCATGTCATTGGGATCTGGAAAACTGATTGCAAATGTTTGAGAGCCTTTTGTATAACCATATGTAAACAAACGCTCGTCAGAATCTCTGCTTTCAATAGGAACGGAAGTCTTAACATAATATTTCTTTCCAATTTCAAGGGAATCCGATCTTATTCTGATCTGTTTTTCTTCATAGTCAGTCGCTTCAATGATATGGTTTTCATCATTATTGATATACACTCCATGTGATGTGTTCCAGCTATCCACTATATCGAATGAGATATTCTTTTCGTCCTCATCTACGATCTCAATGTCAACAAGTGGGGTTCTGAGCACAGTCGCATTGCTTTCAAGCACCTTATCTTCTATCATATGATTCACCTCCGGGATAGTAGCTTTACTGCATTATAACATATTTGTTTAGGATAGTCAATAGATACTAAACAAAAAAATTTAGAAAAATTTCGATTTAGGGGTTGATAAAAGCAAAAATGTTTAGTATAATAAGACTAAGCAAAAATGTTTAGATAGAGAATTTTGCTGATCGGATACGCAAATGCGCCCGATACCACACAGAACAATATTTTAAGAAAGGGTTGACTACTATGTCAGAAAAGTTTATCCGTGCAGAGGAAGTCGCTGAGATCATGGAGATCTCCGTTCCGTATGCATACAAGATCATCAAGCAGCTCAATGAGGAGCTTGACGCAAAGGGCTAATAATGCTGAAAAAGCTCATTATATTGATGTAATATCTATTATTCAGGAATTGAATCTATAAAAAAGGAATTTGACCTATGGATAAAAAGATTATCTATGAATATGATAGAAGGAATCGTGAATTATTTACTCAACAAATCGAAAATAATTCCGGTTGTATTGTAAATTGGGCGTTTTTTTCTAAAAATGATAATAATTATCAGCTTCCCCAAGGCACTAAGTCACTTTTTATAGACATTTCATCACTTTTTCATAGCGAAGATCGAGCGGATATAATTATTCCATTGCTTGAAGCACTATTTAATGCAACTTCTGATGGTGCAGAGATACACTATATAGTTGAGAGCCAGTACGCAAAAACACTTTCAGATTACTTGTATTATAGAGTAGAAGGAATACAATCACTTGAAGAAAAAATAGGCATAGAATTGGATGAGATCAACAATATTGTAGATATTGATAACGATAAGTTTAATACTATAATGTCCCATTTCTCATATCAACTATTTGGCAACCAAATCTTTAAGGACAGATTTAAAGAAGAACTAATAAAATACCGCTTTTTCAATCGAATCGGATGTCAGCCTATTTTTTCTGTCTTAATATGTGGAGCATCTGGAATAGGTAAAACTGAGGTAGCAAGGATCTTGCATAGAGAATTAAGTCCGAATGAGCCTGTTATAAAAATAAATTTTGGAAATTACAGTACGCAAGATGCATTAAATAGCTTGATAGGAAGCCCGCGGGGCTATATTGGAAGCAGTAAAGGTGAGTTGACAGATAAATTACAGCACAGTAAAAGTAAAGTCATATTGATTGATGAATTTGAAAAAGCAGGAAAACCTGTATACAACTTTTTTCTTCAGATGTTGGAAGATGGGAGATTTACAGATTCATTAGGTAGAGAATATGATTTGAACAAGTATATTATTGTTTTCACTTCAAATATGTCGAAAGAAAATGTCGGTCAGTATATTCCCCCAGAATTACGATCAAGATTTAGCTGCAAGTTTTCATTTGGGCTTCTATCTAAAGATGAAAAAGAAGCGTATATAAAGTATAAGCTCAAACAATATTCAGAACAGATCATGAAATCTTACGGGAATATATGCGAAAGTGATTTGGAAAATGTAGTTTCTATTGATGTATCGAAATATCAAAATATACGAGATATAAACAATGAGATTATGAGACAACTTGCTCAATCCCTATATGACAAAATAGTTGATAATAATGGTGAAGGCTCTTGACAACCGTCCCAATCTGCGCTATAATACCCAATAAGGAGCAAGCCACCGGGCACATATTCTCCTATAAGTCGCTGGTTTTTGTTATCATGGCGCTAATAAAATGATAACTTGGCATCAGCGGGCAGTATAGTACAGAGCAAAATGTATAACTGAGATACCACAAAGCAAATCTCCTAAACAAATTTGTTTAGTATTAGGCGAAATCTGGGGAGTGGGAGTAAACACCGAAGCGCTGCCTGTGGCAGATGCAGCGAGGTGTTTACTGCGCAGCGGTCGGAATATCCGAGCGTGAAGCGAAGGAGATTCCGGGAACCGCAAGTGGGTACCGATATTGAAAGCGCTGCCTGTGGCAGATGCAGCGAGGTGTTTACTGCGCAGCGGTCGGAATATCCGAGCGTGAAGCGAAGGAGATTCCGGGAACCGCAAGTGGGGGTACCCCCTGCTTGAAAAGTAGCCAAAGACATAAAAAGGAGCTATCTGATTCAATTACGAATCGGATAGCTCTTTTGTTTATTGTCCCGGTAAGTTTTTTATGATAGGTTTTAAAGCGGACATTATTATTTTAGTCTGGTTACTGTCAAATGACTTGTTGATATTATTATTGATCGAACTTCTTGTTTTGGATTTTTTTACGATATTTATGATCTTGTCTTTATAACCTGCGTACTTTGAAAGGCTCTGCGAAAAAAGCTGATTTAAGGCATTTTCGTCAAGCTTTTTCGTGGCGATTTCCGTTACTGTAGAAATTGATGCTTTTTGAGCTGACAGAATATTTTCACATCTTGAAATGCTTTTTATGTTATGAGTTTGGTTTATCTCTGATATAACAAGATCAAAACCTTTATCGTTTGATATCACATAAGCGTAATTATTTCCCAAAGTACCTGCATTTCTTGAAATATCAGTCAGTAATACAATATCAAGAGCGTTTGACAAATTCATCATTTTTATGGAATCAGGTATTTTCACAAAACTGATCTTTGCTGATGAAAGCGTCATATTCTTTACAGTATTCATATCAACATTGGGATTGTTGCTGTAATATATTCGTACGCAGTCATTTTCTGATAATGATTCTATTCCTATAAGACCTGCACTTCCGACATTTTCAAAGTCTATGTAAAATCTCATACATAACTCACCCTTAATCATTATATCATGTCCCCATAGATTAGTCAATAGAGTGAGTGCGCATATACAAAGTGTAAGAGCTGACCTTTCGGTCAGCTCTTTCTGTTAATCCAGTTTCTTATCCGTGTAAAGAATATCCATATCCACATCGCCTGTGATACCGGGTATACGTCCGTAGGCGCTTGCCTGCCAGATAGCGTACTCGCCATCGTAATTGGTTTCGTCAACGAAGTGCGCCAGCCACACAGGGTGGGAAGCCTTGGTCTTCTCGCTCCAGAAATTATTGAGGAAGTTCCTGCTGCTGTAGAGCATTGCCGAGTAGCCGCACTTCTCCATTTCGTCCGCGAAGGCAGCATAGATATCATTGAGGTCCTTTATGCTCATGCCGTACTTCTGGAAGTTGCCGAACTCCTCCCAGTCAAAGGCGACGGGGAAGTCCAGCTGCTGACCGTTCAGGTTTTCGGCTATCCAGCGTGCGTGCTCGCGGACTCCCTCCTCGGTATTGTCGGTGGTATAGAAGTAAACTCCCACATCGAGCCCTGCCGCCGTGGCGTTCTCGATATTCTGGCGGAAGTAGTCGTCCATGGTGATCTGGCTGTAATAGTAGCCGATACGCATTATAACGAAACTGCAGCCTGCGTCGCGTACAGCGTCATAGTCAACGTTGGTCTGCCATGCCGAGACATCTATGCCGAAGCGCACATTATCAGCGTCGTAACGCTCGATAAAGCTGCTGTAGTCAACTCGCGGGTTATTGTCCACGGGAGGCGGCACCTGATCCACTACATTTATGGTGATGTCCCATGTGGACTCATTGCCGGAGCTGTCCGTCGCTGTAGCGGTAAGCGGATAGGAGCCCACCGTATTAGGATCCACCTCTCCCTCATAGGTGAGGACGGGGGATTTATCGAAGTTATCGGCAAAGCCCACATAGTCGTTGAGGTCGAAGGCCTTGCCGACTTTATGTGCGGTATCCCAGCCTGCATTCAGTATAACAGGCGGAGTGGTATCCACAACGCTGTACTGAAGCTTCTGTCTGAACTCGCTGCCGTTGTATATATAGGGTATCTCCACTTCAAAAACTCCCGTATCGGAGGTGTTCAGCATGACCTCTCCGTCCTTTAGGTCAACGTTCCTTTCGGTTATGAAGTCCTTGAGCTTTATCTCCTCATAGACCTCCACGGAGTCTCTGCATTTCATTACCAGATCCTTGGGAGGCTCGGGATTTGCAGCGGTAGTAGTTGTCACAGCCGTTGTTGTTTTGGGTGCAGATGAGGAGGTCACAACGGAGGTGACAGTGGTGGCGGTCCCGACTTCGATGGTGACGTCTGCTGTGCTGACCGTTTTTCTGCCGCCGCAGCCTGTCAGCAGCATAACAGCAGCTATTGCGGGAAATATATATCTGAGTTTCATATTGTTCCTTTCGGGGTATCATAGTTTATGTGAAAAGTTATAATCTATTATAACACAGGCGGCATCAATTGTAAAGGAATAATCTTGACTTGTGACGAAAAATATGGTATACTTACGTCAGCAAGGCGAAACAATGAAAAGGAAGTGATACTCCCGAAGATAAGGCTGCCGCAGAAGCGGTAAGCGTATGTGTCGGAAAGTGCGGACGATCGGAATCAAATGCGCGTTAAGACTGCAATAAGGCGGTCTGTTCGTGCTGTAAACTGATCGCTCTGCAAATCTTAGTCAGTCTGCCGCAGAGTGATCTGCGGCTTTTGTTTTATCAGCGCCTTGCACACTGAAAGGAGTATCATAATGAGGATCGATTCACATTTGCATCTTCCCTGGGAGGAAAAGGGACTTGAAGCGAAAAAGGAGAGGCTTTTCGCTGAAATGGACAGGCATAATGCGGATAAGGGGATAGTTATAGCCGATTCCGAGCTGGAAAGCGTTATCGGCTCTGTCCGCGACTGTGCGGAGATGTTCCGCGGAGACCGCAGGATAAAGGTGGTTGCGGGCATAAGTCCGCTTATAGACTATGAGGGACAGCTTGCCTATTGCAGGGAGCTCCTTGCCTGCGGGGATATCGTCGGACTGAAGATATACACGGGACATGAGCATTTTTACTGTGACGACAGCCGTCTGCTTCCCGTGTATGACCTTGCCGCTGAGTATAACGTTCCCGTTTTGTTCCATACAGGCTGGGACAACTGTCAGTATTCGGCTCCGCGTGTCATGAAGCAGCTTGCGGACAGCCGTCCGCAGAACAGCTTCGTATACTGTCACTGCTTCTATCCCGATACAGTAAGCTGTTTTGAGGTGCTGGGCGGCTGTGATAACTTATACTTTGATACATCTTCGCTGGCGGACGATGAAAAGGCGGTGCCTAAGATAAAGAAGTCTCTTGAAAAGGCCATAGCAGTCATGCCCGGAAGGTTCATATACGGCTCTGATTACGGCAGCTGCTCGATGGAGGCTCATATCCGTTTTGCGGAGAGCCTTGATATCACCTCATATCAGCGGGAGCTGTTCATGCACGGTAATTCCGAAAGACTGTACGGTATATAGAGTACGCCCGATCTTGACGTAAACAAAAAGCCATAAGGAAGCTTTTGCTTCCTTATGGCTTTTCTTATCTGATTTTACGATCTCAGCGAGGGAGCTGTGAACTTGCCCTCGGCCATCTGCTTCACTGTCTCTTCAGTGACCTCGTTGTCCTGACCCAGAGCATAAGGATTTCCCTTGGTGTTTTCCTCGACCTGCTTTTTGTAGTCGTCCTTGTTTGAATCCTCGTTATTGATCTTGTACTGTACATCGGTAGCATTTTCCTCGTTCTGATGTGCCACCTCGTCATCGGCGTAGCTGAATATCTTGTCGAACTTGTATACGTCGTTGAAGGTGTATATGGTTCCTGCGGTCAGAGAGCCGCTTTTATAATCGGACCACAGCTTCTTGCTGTCCTGGAAATAGTACAGGTATACGTCTCCGCTGAAGCAGTTTACGGGAACTGCACAGCCGTTCCATGAGTAAACGTCAACATAGGGATCGTAGGGAGCGCCGCCCGATACAAAGAGCTCGGGGATATCATCGCCGTTGATGTCCATTACGGAGAAGCGGTTGAGATCCGAACTGTTCTTGTACTTCAGGTAATCGTTTAAAACAGCGCTGTACGCCTTTTCCCATGAATCGCAGTTGCCGAGGGCGGCGTCGATAGTCTCGTCATCGAAGCCGAAGTCGGTGCCCATGGGCTTGTTCACGCCGTCGTAGAGCTTGGTGTACTCCTCGAAGTATTCGTCCTCGGTACACTCCTCGCCGTTCATAAGACAGATGTTGTCCTTCATTCCCAGGGTAAATACATTGGCCATCTTGGAATTCTTCAGACGGTAGAACTGTATGGCCTGACTGCTGTTGTCGTAATCGTATTTGAAGGTGGAAAGGAGACTGCGGTTCATGGTATAGATCATATAGTCGCAGTGCTCTATGGGCTCGAATTCGGTATATATATTCTCGGAGCTCAGTGATCTTATCTCGTAGACTCTTGCGTCTCCGGGGCCGTAGGAGAAGATGAGCTCGGGTATCTTGTCGTCGTTTATATCGTATACGGTAAAGCGTGCGGTCTCGTCGCATTTGTCGGTTTTTCTGAATTCTTCGATAGCGTCGCGGTAGATAAGGCTCCAGTCAACGTTCTCAACCTCGGACATATCCACATCGGTGCCGATGATGGGGTCCTCGTATGATGTGTCCATAACATACTGTGTAGTGGCCTCGCCGCCGGGAGATACGGGATTGCCCAGATCGTCGGTGGCAGCAGGGACAGTTGAACCGCCGGTGGAGCTGCTGTTGTTTTTATCGGAGCAGCCGCAAAGCATAGCGACTGCAAACAGAATTGCAAGGTATTTTTTCATGGTAGACCTCCGAAAGAATTATTTGTCCCATTCATTATATCACACTATTATGGATTTGTCATCACACTTCTTGCGATTTTCGCTAATTTTTCACCAAACTGTAATTATTGATTGCTGTGAGGATATATGGTATAATTTAATGGATCTTGTTTTTTTAAAGACTTTTTAAACTTTTCTGTGATAATATAATATCAGCGAAACGAACATCGGAGGGAAAAGATATGTTCTTCAAGATGCTGAAAAACGACCTTAAATGCAAAAAAGGCCTGAATATCATAATATTCCTGTTCATAGCGGTAGCCTCTGTGCTGGTATTTGCGGGCTCGGTGCAGATATACTCCAATATCGCGCGGAGCAGCACTGCCCGGACCATGTGCAGGCCTTCGGATCTCCTGCTGGGCGTTGTAAGGGGATTTTCCGATGGCGAGGACGACTACAAGAACGCAGAGCCCATATTTGACAGCTGCGACAACATTACCGAGTGGTCGCGTTTCAGAATGATGAGGATAAAATCTGCCAGTATAGACTATCCCAACTATGACGAGGAAAAGAATCCGCCTAATACAGGCGCCTGTTTCCTGACGCCGCTGCCCCGTGAATTCGATCTCGTCTACGACCTGAATGACAGACCCTTCTATGTGCCCAACGGCTGCATAGCCTTGTCTGTTGACACATATCAGAAGACGGGAGCAGGTATCGGCGACAAGATAAGACTGACCACTGATACGGGCAAGGTCTATGAGCTTGAGGTCAGCAATATCTTCAAGGATAACAGTATAAGCTTTGTGAAGAGATTCATAGTCTCTGACGCCGATTACGAGCTGCTCGCTTCCGAATGTGCAGGCTCTGATATAGTATACGGCGTGCGAATGAAGGACAATAACTATAGTAAAGTAGAAGAACTATTCAGAGAACTGGAGGACAATGAGGAGTCGACAGGAGGCTTTTACGGTATCGCCGATTCATATACCATGAGCGATGATTTCATGATGATGGAGATAATCTCCGTTTTCGTTATCATAACAAGTATCTTTCTTATAGCCATAATCTTCATGACTATCCGTTTCACCATGGTGGCGGAGATGAAGAACGAGGAGAAGGAAATAGGCATGATGAAGGCTCTGGGAGTTGATTCCCTCCGCTTCCGCTGGATGTTCGCCGCCAAGTATATCGCCTTTGCCATAGTGGGCGGCATAATAGGAATAGCCGCGGGTCTGCCTCTTTCGGGCATGGTGGTGAATATGTTCGGCCCAGACTGTATCCTTCCCGAGCGCTGGCAGATGATCCTTATCGGCGTGATATCGGTGCTGCTGACTATCCTGATAATGATACTTTTCTCGCTTCTGGTAATGCGCAGGATAAACAGGATATCAGTCATAGACGCCATTCACGGTGAGAACCGCGGCGAGCGCTTCGGCAGGGGAACTCCCATGTTCCTTCACAGGAGAAAGAGGATGTCCGTGCCCCTTTTCCTGGGTATCAGCGACGTACTGGGACGATTCAGGCGCTACATATTCCTGATGATAGCCTATACCCTCGGTGCAGCAATAGTGCTGCTGGTATTCAATGTCCGCAACAGCTGCGTATCTGTGGAGTACATGAAGACCTGGCTCACCCATACCCTTGATTTCAATTTGGATCTTCCCAATGATATCGAGGACGATATCGATAAGGAAGTCAGCAGGACGGGAAGCGGTTTCTATGATGTACTCAACAAAAGATTTGCGGACAACGGCATACCTGCCCATGTAGAGTATTTCTGGCAGACTGACGGAGTCTTTGAGCACAACGGCGATAAGGTCAGATTTGGGGTGCTATGGCATGAGGGCCAGCCTGAAAAATTCGATTACCGCAAGGGCGGAAAGGCTCCGAAGCTTGCCAATGAGGCGGCAATGAGCGCGTTTACTGCCAATAACCTTGGCATAAAGCCGGGAGACGTTATCAAGGTTACTATCACAGAGGATAACGAGGATCATACAGGCTATGATGAAAACGAAAGGGAGCTTGTCATCACAGGTCTGTTCGACTATATGGAAAACGGCTTCCCTGCGCTGATTATGGGCGACGATTACAATACCGGCAGCCACTATACGGACAACTGGACCGGCTGGGTGATAGATGCTCCGAAGTCGCAGCATCCCGCAGTGATAAAGCAGCTCCGCGATCTGTTCGGCGATGAAGCTGTAATGGATCAGCATCAGGCGGTAATAAATCAGATGGATGATTACGACAGGCTTTTCGCCACACTGGAAAAGGTCATGACGGCTGTGGTCGTGTTCGTGCTCATACTGATAACCTATCTGTATGTGAACATATTCATATCCGAGGAAGCCTCGGAGACGGCTCTGCTAAAGAGTATGGGCTTCCGCGGCGGAACGGTCAGAAAGGCCTACCTCATCAGAATGGCATTGCTGGCAGTTATCTCCGTAGTCATCGGAGAGGTGATAATATGGACGCTGGGCTCAAAATTCTTCAATCTGTTCCTGAAGCAGTACGAGGCTACAGGCATGAAGTTCTTCTTTGAGTTCCCCGTCAGCTTCGTTCTGATACCGCTTCTTATCATAGGAACGGTGGAACTTACCGCATGGCTGACGTCAAGAGGAGTCCGCAATATCGAAATATGGAAAATTTCCGAAGAATAAGGGAGAGCAGAAAATGAGTACAGTATTATCCGTAAAGGAGCTATGCAAGACATATATAATCAAGAAGTACAGCAACAACGTGCTGAGGAATATAAGCTTCGACCTTGAGGACGGAGAGTTCATAACGGTGATGGGACCCAGCGGAAGCGGCAAGTCCACCATGCTTTATACGGTCAGCGGTATGGACCGCATGACCTCGGGCAAAGTGGAGTTCTCAGGCAGGGACATCAGTTCGCTTAACAGGAAGGAGCTCTCAAAGCTCCGCCTGACGGAGATGGGCTTTATATTCCAGCAGATGTACATGATGAAGAAGCTCTGCGTGTTCGATAACATCGTTCTTCCCGCATATCAGGCAGGCACATCTCACAAGGAGGCAAACAAGCGTGCCGAGGAGCTCATGAGGCGTCTGGACATTATCGACATAGCCGAGCATAACGTGAACGAGGTGTCGGGCGGTCAGCTCCAGCGAGCCTGCCTTTGCAGAGCGCTGATAAACGATCCCAAGGTGATATTTGCCGACGAGCCCACAGGCGCCCTTAACTCAAAGGCGGCGGCAGATGTTATGGATCAGCTGATAAATGCCAACCGCAGAGGCACCAGCATAATGATGGTGACTCACAGCACCAGGGTAGCGGCCATGAGCGATAAGGTCATATACCTTATGGACGGGGATATTCAGGGAGAGATCGAGCTGGGCAAGCTCATAGACGACGGAGAGCTTGCCGCAAGGGAGAGAAGGCTGAGCAGCTGGCTCATGGAGCGCGGCTGGTAAGGAGCGTTATGGATATGAAAAGGTTATTATCGGCAGCGGCAGCGCTGGTCATGGCGGCGACTGCCGCGGGCTGCGGACACAGGGAGGGCTATGAAAGCTTTGTGATACCCGTTCAGGGCGGCAGCACTCTCAAGCCAGTTGATGACTGCTACATGGAGACGAATTATCAGGGGGTAGCGCCTACGAAGGAGAAGGTGAAGGAGACCTTCGCTTCTTCCGACGGCCTGTGCAGGATAGACGTAATGGAGAGCTACTATGACGTTACCCTTGACTATGAGAAGGGAACACCGAAAGAAGTGGGCGCTGCCTATGCGGAGACTCTGCTCCTTGCCTGTCCCGAATATCACGAAATATGCGAGCCCTATATATATGAGAACATCAAGGCTGAGTTCAGTAATCTGAACGGGGATTATTCATCTTTAAAGAACAGGGCGGAGGTCTTTTATGAAGCTCTTGACGAGGAGTACCGGCAGGAGCTTGACGGCCTTACAGAGAAGATAAAGGGCGATTCTGAGGGCTTTGTCGAGGACGGTATACTGAGCCGTGACGAGGTCATACTCATGCAGTTCATTCCGGACGCACTCAGGGGAACTGCGTGCAGCGCCATATCTGCCGACGGAGCGGCTACAGCAAGCGGGGAGCGTATAACCTGCCGACTGCTGGAATGGATTCTGGGAAGCGAGAACCAGATCTGCCGCTGCCATTCGGTGGTGCATATGAAGAACGGCAGCAAGAGCTTCGTATCAGTGTCCTATCTGGGGTTCATGACCATACTTACCGCAGTGAACCGCGAGGGCCTTATGCTGGGAGAGCTTGACGTGGGCAGCAGAAAAATGGTAAAATATACCTGTGAGGACAAGAAAAGCTACACCTACGGTATGAGGTACGCACTTGAGAACTTCGGCACAGCCCGTGAGGCCGCCGGGTATCTGGCAGCAAACGCAGACAGCTACCCATACTGCGTAAACGTGCTTGCAACGGACAGGAACGAAGCGCTGATAGCGGAGCTCAGCGTTACGGAGGAGGACGGAGAGACCGTTATACGCGACAGCTCCACCAAGCTGAAAAACGGTATCGAATGGGACGACCCCAATTACGTCTGCGCAGTCAATGCTTTTGCGTCAGACGGCAATTCCGACTTCTTTACAGGCTCAAAGGACAATACCATAAGGTGGAACCGATACAACGAGCTGTTCTGCGGACAGAAGGGGCTGACTCTCGACCGCTTCAAGGAGCTCATGACCTGCGAGAAAAGCAGCGATAAGCTTATCCTCATAAGAAGTGAAGGTCTGGTGCATATGGTCATCGCCGACTATTCCACCGGAACGCTACAGGCGGTGTTCACAGGTACGGAGGGAGTTATCGACTCTCCCGAATTCATTGATCTGGGAAGCTGGAAATAAGGAGACCGCCGCATTACAGGAGAGGTCTATGGCAGATATACTGATAATAGAGGACGACCCCGAAATGGGGCCGATAGTAAGGGATTTTCTTATAAAAGAGGGCTTCTCGGTGCAGCTTTGCTCTGCCGCCGAGGAAGCCCTTGAGGTGCTTGATAAGGAGGATTTCGGCGCTGTCATGCTTGACGTTATACTTCCGGGCATGAACGGCTTTGAGACCTGCGCGGCCATACGGAAAAAGCGCAGCGTCCCCATACTCATGATGAGCGCTCTCACCGATGAGGACAGCAAGCTGCTGGGCTATGATACGGGAGCCGACGATTACATCGACAAGCCCTTCTCCATCAAGGTGCTGACAGCAAAGATAAGGGCGCTGCTGAAGCGCAGATCTCCCTATGAGGAGCAGGGAAGGCTGACAGGCTGCGGCATAGTCCTTGACGCAGCCTCCCGCACCGTTGCAAAGGACGGAGCAGAGCTGAAGCTGAATGCCAAGGAGTTCGAGCTGCTGAAGTACCTCATGGAGCACAGCGGCGAGGCCGTGGGCAAGGAGGAGCTTTTCAATGCTGTATGGGGCTTTGACTGCTTTACGGAGCCCAGCACCGTCAGCGTGCATATACGCTGGCTCAGAGAGAAAATAGAGCGCGACCCCAACTCTCCCGAGATCATACGGACGGTCTGGAAGGTCGGCTATATATTCGGTGAAAAGAAATGAAGAGGTTTATATCGTTTTATTTGTTGTTTGCGGCGTTTTTCGCGGTGCTTCTGGTGAGCTTCAACGTTGTATTCGGCAAGGTCTCGGAGCTGAAGATGTCCTCGCGGAATGTGGCGGTGAACAGGATCAACGCGGAGCTTTCGGAGGCGATGAGGGAAAGCGGCAGTGAACCTGCGGAGATAATAGCGGAGCACAAAGCGGATTGGAGCAGGCGCTTCGGCAAGGATATGCCGCGGCAGATAGTGTTCATTCCCGCTGAGGGCAGCACAGGCAGCTTCCTCAATACAGCCGATAAGAACTGCGCCGTATGCTGCGTGTACGACAGCAGCGGCAGACTGACGGGAATAGCCGAATACACATACGATAACAGTATCCACAGCTGGATGAGGACTGCGGGAAACATCTTCCTTGTCATATGCTTCCTGCTTGTATCAGCAGTATTCCTGTACCTGTGCGCAGCTATACTTGCGCCCTTCAGGCGGCTGTCGGACTATCCCGAAAGGCTGGCAAGGCTCAGGGATATACAGAAGCTACCCGAGAGCAGGAGCAGGTTCTTCGGCAAGTACATCTGGGGAATGAATATGCTCTCGGACATACTGGCGGCAAGCAGCAGGCGCATACATACCCTTGAAGGGGAGCGTCAGAAGCTGGTATCCACCATAGCCCACGGCGTCAAGACTCCCGTAGCCAATATACGGCTTTATACGGACGCAGTCAGGACGGGACTGTACTCCGACGAGGGCATGACCGACGATATCGCCGACAAGATAGACCGGAACACCGTGAAGATAGAGAAGCTGGCGGCGGAGCTTATGTCAGCCCAGTATTCCTCCCTTGACGGATTTGATATTGAGAAAAGCCCATTTGCCGTAAAGGAGCTTGCGGACCTTATCCGCAGCGAGTTCATCGACAGAATGGAGCTGAAGCGCATACCATTCACTGTGGAATGCCGCAGCGAGGGAATGCTTGTTAGCGATAAGTATGCGCTGTACCGTGCGGTGAGCCAGCTCCTTGAGAATGCGGTGAAGTACGGCGACGGCGGCGGTATAAGAGTGGAGCTCATGCGTCATGACGACGGTTTTTCCATATCCGTCAGGAACAGGGGAGAGCTGCTTCCCGAAAAGGAGCTGCCCTATGTGTTCAGGAGCTACTGGCGCGGTTCAAATGCTGCTCCCGAGGGCAGCGGCATAGGACTTTATGTTGTTCATGAGACTGTAAAGGCTCTCGGCGGTACAGTATACGCAAGACGTATCGAGGAGACCTCGGAAATGGAATTCGTAATATTCTTATCCATGTAAAAAGAGCCCGGAGGCGTTTTTTAAGCGCCACGGGCTCTTTGGTATAATATCGGATCAGGCTTTCGCTGTGTGCTCGGGATAAAAAAGTTTTTGCGTGTATGGGAGCTGCAACGGAATGATCGAGAAAAGGACGGTGAGGCCGTCCCATCCGAAACAGCAGGTTGATATCGGTTTTAGTAGAGATGTTGTTTGTTCCCGAGTACGTGACGGCCGGGCCGATCAGGTATCCAGACCGTTTATGAGATCCTTTATATCGTCACTTATTCTTTCATATTCAAAATCGTGAACATAATGTCCGCAGTCCAGCTTTATGAGCTGTCCGTCCGATGAAGCGTCTGCCATTGCCTGCATACCGCCTACCCACATTTCTTCATCGCCGTAATCGGCAGAAACGTACATTATCATAGGCACTGTCGGCAGGGGAGCGGAGTTCAGCTCGTCATTCACTGCAAGCACGCCGTCAAGCTCCTGCTCTTTCAGTATTGTATCATTTGCTGTGGTATGGCAGGCTATCTCGGTGAATATCTTTTTCTCGTCATCGGTGAGCGTTCCCGAATAATCAGGATTTGCAAGCCTTAACAGCCCCGTGTTTTTGCCTGCTCTGTTCAGAAACTTTGCAAGACCAACGAGTTTGGCATTGCTCTTGAGAGTATCTTCATTCTCACAGTTTGGGGTACACATATCGAGACCTACTATAGCTTCGACCTCGTCGGGGTACTTCTGCGCCCAGAGGGTCGCCTCGTAGCCCGAAAAGGAATGAGCGCACAGCACGTAGGGAGCTTCTATCCCCGCCTTTTGCAGAGCCTCTCTGTCCTGGCGGAGCAGAGTGTCAACATCGCGTTCGCCGTCAACTATATCGCTGAATCCGTATCCGAACTTCTCTATTACTACTATCCTGTATTCATCGCTGAGCTTTGAGTACAGGGGCTTGAAGTCCAGTATAGGAGAGGGAGTTCCCCAGCCCGACATGAAGACCAGTGTATGGTCGCCCTGACCCTCGGTGTAAATGCTCATATTGTGACCGTCCACCTCAACGAGCTGTCCGAGCGGAGTTTCATACAGGTCTTTGTTCTTTCTGAGCATTATCTGATTGTATATGGTCATTACTATGAGAAAAAGCGCGAAAAGAACAACTATCCCCAGCATGATCTTTCCGAAGATCTTCAATGCTTTTTTCATATTATCATTTCCTTCTGTGCGGGCAGGCCGCGTGCCTGCCCGCTTCATATTTATTCTTCCTTTTGTCCGGACTCCGGTTCAACGGGTTCCAGAGCCGATATGACAGCGCACAGCTTCTTGGTGCTTCCGCTGTCGAATTCAATGGTAACGACAGTGTCGTCTCCCAGAGGGAGTGTATCGCTCACGGTTCCCGTACCGAAAAGACGGTGACGCACCCTGTCTCCCTTTTTTATTTCCTTGTGGTCGAACATGGCTGTTAATCTGAAACATTATAGTTTACAGTCTTGGAGCCTATACCTGTGTCTATATCAAGCTTATACTTGCTGCCGCTTCCCGAAAAGTCGCTCTCGGGGTTGGTGAGGTTGAATACCAGCTCGCCCACACCGCCGTCAGCGTCGATATCGCCGTTGATAGTGCCTCTGAAGGAGAATTCGCCTACGCCCTGATCCAGATCGAGGCCTCCCAGAATGGAATCCATTATGTTTATTTCGCCTGCGCCGCCGTCGATATCCAGCTTGTTCTCGCAGTTCATGGCAGTTATATTGAATTCGCCTGCACCGCAGTCGATATCACAGGTCCTGCATTCTGCCTGGCTGAGATTTACCTCGCCCGCACCGCATTTGATGATGAGATCGGAGCAGCTTATGCCTGTGATCTTGTTATCTCCTGCGCCCAGATCCAGCTTGAATTCCCCGAACTCCTTGTCGGGAAGCTGTAAGGTTATGACGGGATCCACGTCGTTATTTGACAGGAACGTAGAAAAGGGGATGAAGTTCACTCTTGCAGAGCCGAAATCTATCTTGAAGGTGCTTCCCGATACGGAAGCCTCAAACTTCTCGGGAACGTCCTTTGCGTCTATATGTATATCGTCATCGGGGCTTTTTTCCACTATGAGATCGGCCCATTCGATATCCAGATCCAGATCCTTTACGGACTGGCTGCTGAAGCTGTTGGTGTAATCCTTGAACTTGTAGTATTTGCTTGTATCGGTGTTCCTGAGCATGATATAACCCACAAGGGCGATGATAATGCCGAGGATTATACAGATAAGACCTGCCCAGAGACCGCCGTTTGACTTCTTTGCAGCAGGAGCTGCCTCTGATTCGCGTGTAATGGTGTTGTTATTGTTTTCAGACATTTTCTTTTCCTCCTTTTTTGAAAAGACCTACTACCCAGCCGCAGAAGCTCTTTATTCCTCTGCCGATAGCGGGAACAGCCGCGCTGACGGCAGGCTTGCAGATAAGTATTACGATACCTGTAAGGAAGAGTCCCAGACCAAGAGCCATAAGACCCACAGCAGGGAATTCAAACAGTGCTGCGATACCTCCGATGATAAGACCGATAGCGGCTGCAACGAAGGCTATGAATACTGAGATGAGAACTACGATGAGTGTAAAGAGCAGTGTAACTACAACAATGACTAAAGGAAGCCATATGGGGAATGTAAGTACACCGAGTATGATTCCGAGAGCGATGGTGCCGCCCGAAGCCTTCTTCTTGGGGGGAACGTATCCCATAGCGGGGCCGTTCTGTCCCTGGGGGGCATTCATTCTCTGGGGAGGCATTACGGGAGCGCCTCCGACATGGATACCGCTTTCGCGGAGAATGTTCACGGCTACCTCCTCGGGCGAGCCCATGGAAGCGGCAGTTTCCTCCTCCTTGCCGAAGCCTGCATCGAGGAAGACCTCCTCATAATATGACAGGGCGTCATTTATATCATCAGGACCAAGACCGCCTCTTTCAAGATTATTCCTGAGACGGGTAAGAAATTCAAGTTTGTTCATTGTTTTCAGCTCCCTCATTCAATAAAATACTGTCGATCTTTTTCTTATGGCTCCGCCATTCTTCTCTGTACTCCTCAAGGGAGTCGTTACCCTTTGTGGTTATACGGTAATACCGTCTGTTCCTGCCCATGAACTCCTTGTCATAGGTTTCGAGCATCTCGCCTTTCTGCAATCGCCTCAGTACGGGGTAGAGTGTGGATTCGGAAATATCCACGGCCTTGCGGAGATACTGAGTGATCTCATAGCCATAGGTGTCGTTGTTCTGAACTATTGACAGCACCATGGCGTCGAGGAGCCCTGCGTTGATCGAAAATCCCATAGTGTACTCCTTTCTGAAACCATATAGTATTTTGTGAGTTGTAATATCTGGTTTCTGACAATATTATATCGCGTATAATATTGATTGTCAATACAATATTGCAAGATTTATAAAATATTGTATGCCTGCACAATCAAAAAGGCAAAAAAATAATGGCAGTTGTAAAAAACTGCCAAATCAGATCATATTATTTATAAAAAAGGAGGTTAATCAGCGTTATAGAATGTGGTGAAGTCGGGAGCGTCCCAGGGCTCACAGGTCTGGAAAGCAGAGCTGTAGTAACAATTGTACTCATCATCGTAATCACATTCTACATAAAATGTATTGCCGAATTCGTCTGTGACTTCAACCTGATGAGTAAGCTCCGGATACATGGTGCCTGTCTCCACGCCCTCGTCCTCGTTGTAATAGTATACTCTTTCAAGCTCGTTGTCTGCATTCAGCTTATACTTTCCATAGATATAGCTGCCGTCATAGAAGCTGGTACCAATCAGACCTTTTTCCTTGCAGGTATATATGGTCAGTGCCTTCAGATCGCACTTCTCGTATTTTCCGTTCTTGTATACGAAGAAGGCGTCATACCAGTCGCCGTTGTCATAGCGTAAGACGATCTCGGGAGTATAATCGCCGTTGACGTCTGTGAGCATATACTTTGCCTGGAGCAGGTTTTCTTCCGTGTTAAGGAGTATATTCAGACATTCCCTGATAGAGTCGTTTATATCCGGATCTGCATAGTTCACCGCATCGGGAGGAACTGTCACCGCAAAGGTAGTGGTGGTAGTGCCCTGGGTAGTCGTGACCGCAGTTGTTGTAACGGAGGTGGTCGTTGATTTAGCCGAAGTCGCAGCAGACGTTGTTGCAGCCTCTTTGTTTTCGGCAGTGGTGGTGACAGCCTCTGTCACAGCTTCCGTCTTGACGTCAGCGGAGTCATTGCTTTTTTTATCCGAGCAGCCTGCTGCAAGTCCCGATATCAGCACTGACGAGAGAAGCAGACATATACGTTTTGAGAGCATGTTTCTGTAGTTGTTCATCATTTTCAGCACCTCCTTATTGTGATAAAACAGCGTGTCATCTTAGATACGCATGATCTTTCACTAAATATAAAACATCTGAGCGGGGCAAAAATGTGCAGGCAAAATGTAAACATTCTGTGAACGGATACCCCTCATATATATAAGAGCCGCAGTGCCTGTGTGGGGAGCTGCGGCTCTTTTCATATATCATGGTCTGTTTACTGTATCACATATCAGTCGGGGATAGTCAGCTTGCCCACCAGCCATGATCCGTCGGGCTGGACAACAACAGAGAATTCCACCTGCTCTGCCCATACTCTCGGGTCTCCCACAGCAGTTCCGTCGTAGTAGTTCTTTACATTGAACACTATCTCATCGTCGGTTATACGCTGTACCTCGGTGATCTCCGATCTCTGGAAGTATATGTTTGAGCCGCGGTTGCTAGGCTTCCAGTACACCTTGCCCTCCCTTTCAAAGTAGGGGGAATCGCCGCCGATATCGTTGGCGTGATATCGCTCGCTGAACTCCTTGAAGAACATCCGGCGTATATCTTCGATGCTGCTGACACCGGGAAGAAGGTAGCCTGCCAGGTTGTCACCGAAGTCGTAGAAATCATCTTCGGTCAGGTTTACAGACAGCATACGCGGAGGACCGCCCACATATTCATTGTATCTGGGGATACATTCATTATAGAGCTTTGTGGCTCTTTCTATGAGCTCGGCATTCTCGTCGGCGGTAACGGCGGGATCATCCTGCGGCTCCACCTTTTCCCATACACTGTCGGATATGGAGGTGAGAGCGTCCATAAAACCGTCTGATACTCTGAATACGCCTGCCCCCGGGAATGTAGCGATGCTGCCCGGGTAGATATCTATATTGTACACTCTCAGATATGTGCTCAGAGTCAGATTATAGATACGGTTATTGCACAGTGTATCATCGGGAAGCTTCTCCCATGTGGCTGAGAGTATGGCGTTATTCAGCAGCTTCAGATCCTCATCGTCCAGAGCGGTCTGAGTGCTTGGATCGTTGTTTCTGCTTATCTTTGCTGAGCGCAGCTTCATAAGCGAGAACAACTCATCGGGAGCCAGCCCCGTAAGGGCTTTGTCACGCATATCATAGAAGGCGCTGTGCAGCTCGCTTGCGGCATCCGAGCCTATATCATAGATCATGTTCTGCTTCTTGCTGAACTCAACATCGTCATAGCTTACTACTGCTAAGCCGCTGCTGTGTATAGTATACTGATAGTTCCTGAGAGCGTTTTCGTCTGTGCATCTGAATGAGACCAGAATACCGTCAGATGATACATTTGCCTCTCTTGTTGCCTCCTTCCAGTTTATAAGGTTGAATTTTTTCACCACCTCGGGATCGGTGACGCAGTTCATGGAGTCGTCCTGATCCCACTGTCCCAGACAGAAACGGCAGTTTTCGGGAGCTACCTTTATAGTTTCATTTGTGACGGGGAAGAAAAGGTCAATTGTATTCTTTTTGTCTGTTTCTATCACTATATCCCATACGGTGTGCATGAGATCGTCGTAGGGCACCTCGGGATAGAGCAGGTCATAGTCTGCCAGAGGATCGAACTTTGAGGCCTCTCTTACGGTATTTGCGGTATCATCGTCCAGCTGATACCTTGTCTGTGTGCTTTCGTCCTCATAAAGCACCGTATTGTCATTGAAAAGCTTCAGTGTGAATACTTTTTCCTGTTCCGCATTGTCGGGCGTGACCAGGTCAGATGTTCCGTCTTCAGCCTTGAGAGCCTCATTAATGGCTTCTTCCAATTGGGCTGCAAGCATATGATTACGGAAGTATAATGTTACATATTCTCCGTCTGGGAGGGGAGTATCAAGGGATATCTCCTCCCACTGACCTATTGTAAGTGCAGTGGTTATCTTCTGTCTTTCATACTCTGAGGGCTGGAATACTGCGGGAGCGATAGCTGCCGTGGATATTCTTACGCTGCAAAGACTGAGGTCTCCTATGGGACACATCACTCTGTCCGTCATCGAGTCCACGACAGGGGGCTTGCTGTTGCTGTTCTTCTTCAGCATTACCCCTCCCGCAATTGCACCTGCACCGATGACCAGAGCCGCAGCTGCCGCAGCAAACTTATGCCATGCAGGCTTTCTGTAGACGTCTACTCCCGAGACCTCCATATCATTTTTATATTCGCTTTCCTTGGTTCTTTCGTTGTATATCTTTCTGCTCATTGCAAACATTCTCTCCTTCTCTTCATCGGAAGCAGGACAGTCCGCCGCAATTTTTCTTATTGTATCTTCGTCGGCGTTTTCGAGCGCGTCAAGGTTCAATTCCTTATCGTTCATAACTGTACCTCCTTTAAAGTGAAATGTTCAAAGCGGTGAGCTTTTCCCTGAGCTTTTTCAGCGCACGGCTGCTGCGGACGCGGACTGCCTCGGGAGTCAGTGACACGAGCTCCGCTATCTCTTTTGCGCTGCGCATGAAGAAGTATTTCTGTATTATTATAGTGGAGTCGGGCTCTCCCAGCAGCTCCACGCAGTGCATGAGGGAGCTGTTGAGCTCTTTTTTCTCCACGGTCCCTGCGGTATCGTCGGGAGCCTTGATGTTCATGGTCTCCTCATCGTCAAGGGAGATTCTTCCGAAGCTGTGCTTTGTCAGTTTCCTGTAAACGTCTGCGGCCTTTCTTCTTGCGACCGCACCTATGAATCCCGAGATATCGCCGCTTACGTCCCTGCTTTCATCATAACAGATATATATGTCTGCAAATACGTCGCCCACACATTCCTCGATATCCTCGCGGCCTGCGCAGCTGCGCAGTCTGCTGAACACGATAGTATATACATAGTTGAAGTATTCCTCAAACAGCATACGCTGGGCGTTTTCAAGAGAGCTTTTAGCCGCTCTGCGAAACTCATTATGTGTCATGAACTCACCTTCTTTATCAAAGCATTCCGACGCGTCATCGGCTTTCATCATATCTATTCCGAAGCAGAACGGAAAACGTTACAGGCCGGGAATTATTTTTTTATTTTAATTATATTATACATCTTTACGGTGAGAAAAGCAAGTATTTATGTGCGTCAGACAGGCTGTTCCGGAAGACGACAGTGTATAATGAAAAAACGCCGTCGGTACATTGCTGCACCGACGGCGTAATAATATCAGTTTTCTTCAAGAGTTGTTGCAACACCGATGAATAACGGAGTGTTGTTCTTATCAACGATCATGTAAACGAAGGGTCTGTCAAGAACGATGTTTACCTTTTTCTTCTCAATTGGCATTGCACCTGCTGCTGCCATCATAATAGCGGTAACAGCGGCAGCCTTTGTGCCCTTTTCGGTCACTTCTATCTTTGTCTTATGGAGAACATCGTCAATATAGAGCGGTGTTGTTTCGGGAACACCGAGAGGATTCTCTATGGTGACCTTGCCCATCTTTGAGAAGTCGGCATTATCCTTGCTGAATGCCTCTTCCATGCCCAGATCAAAGAGCACTTCACTCAGGCTCTTGCTGTAATCATAGCTGAACTTGGGCATTGTAACATAGAGGTCGATGCTGTCGGGATCCTCATATGTCTTGAGATCTTCAGTGATCTTCTCAGCGTCCATGCTGTTTACATAGCTGATAATGTCATTTTCTCTGGGAAGGATACCTACGAAGCTGTATTCGCCTCCTGCATAGGGCTTCTTGAAGGCGTCGGCGTCGCCCAGATCATAGTAGAAGCTCTCCTTGCTGTTCATTCTCTGTATATTGTGCTTTTCGCCGTTGAGATCGGTGAATGTGCCTGCGTATGAACTATCGTAGGGGTTCATCCAGTCAGCCTCGAAATAGAGGGTGTTTATGAGCATCATCATTATAATCTTTTCGGGTGTGGGATCAAGAGAGCCGGGCTCGAGAAGCGAGGGTATCATGCCCTTGGTGTTCTTGCTTACCCAGCTGTTTACGTCGTCAACAGTGCTGTCGTTAAAGGGCGTCTTGTATATCTCGGAGCTGTAATACTTCTTGTTTGTCTCAAGGAAGCTGTCGTATACCTGGAGCATGGGATCGTCCCTGAACCAGATGGAATTTGCAAGCATTACCTTCTGCTTCTTCTCATTGGGGAGATTTGCGGCATAGTATGCAAGATACTCGTTGAGCTGATCGAGAGTGAGACCGCTGCCCAGTACCTTTTCCATTTCATCTCTGGTCTTGCCGTCAGCGCCGTTTGCAGTCATAGCAAGGGCAGAGGATATGGACATGGGTGAGATGAGCAGGTTTTCTTCACCCTGCTTTGTAGGATCGAAGCACTTCTTCACCAGATCAACACCGAACTGCATCTCGGCCTTTGCGAAGGCCTCGTCAGTTACCTTTCCCTCGGAGGCTTCAACATTAACTGTATTGTCCAGGCGTATGCTGCCTATCTCGGTATCGTAGAAGTCGTCCAGATTGCCCAGGATGTAATCGGAAACGCGCTTCAGGTCATCCTCGTCGATGGCGTTGTTCTTGTTTATATCCGCATTCTTGAACATGGCGTCCGTGAGCCCGTCGTGATCGGTTTTTGTAACGTACTTGCGGTAGGTGATAAGGTCAAAGGAGTCGATGACGCCGTCGTCGTTTATATCTCCGTAGTAATGTATACCGGGAGAGATGACCTTCACGATATCATATACCCTGTATGAGCCTGCGAATTCGTAAGTCATTTTTTCGGGATCATTGAAGCTGTCAAGTATGGTATACTCTTCAGCGGTCTGCAGCTTCAGGGATATAACGGTTCTTTCGTCCAGCTCTTCGAGAAGGGCGAGATTCTTATTTAACAGACCATCAGGCATACTGCGGTCGAATCTGAGCACTAATCTGTTACGCGACCAGGGCTCATAATACCCGTGATCGCCGCGTTCAACAGATAGGCTTGCGTCCAGCGGGTCGGTGCACACATCGCTGATGTAGACATCTTCGAGATAGTAATCGTGGATATCCGCCGTTTCCTCGGACTCCTCCCCGGCAGCGAAAACGCTTCCCACAGGACGGGCGGCAGGTATGTAGCTTACCGCGCCGAGAGCCAGTGCGAAGCTCATGATACCTGCGGTGACTTTGGTCAGTTTCTTCATGTTTTCCATAGTGAGTTACCCCTTTCGTAATTAAAATATCAGGATATTACTATCCATATTACCAGTATAATGTTTATTTCCACAAATGTCAATATAAAATGTGCAACCTGCACATTAAATGATCGATGATCGCAAATTATGACTTAATATATGTCGTAATGACAAAAACGGACCATAATAAATGTGCAGGTTCAACAAAGGACATTTAACGTAAAAACCATTCTACTTATTAGACGTTGTTTTATCCGTAAAACTCTAAGTAAAAATGAAAAAATTTTCACAGCTCACGCTTTTGTTGACATCAGACCTGTTTTGTACTATAATTTCATTGATGTCTGAAACGAGGTGATATATATGTGGAAGGAGCTTTCTCCCCAGTGGCAGGCAGCTTTTGAGGAGGCGTGGACTGCCTTCGGAAATGGGAGTATCCCTATCGGAGCTGTTATTACCGATGAAAGCGGCACTATACTTATAAGAGAGCATAACCGCGCAGGGGAGCCGGATACGGTGAACAGGCTCATATCCCATGCGGAGGCAAACGCCCTCCGCAGGCTGGACACAGCCCGCTGCAATGTGCGCAGCGCGGTTCTCTATACCACAATGGAGCCCTGCCCCATGTGCATGGGTACTGCGGTAATGTCAAATATCAAGCACCTGAGATATGCTTCCTGCGATCCTTACTGCGGCTCGGTATATCTGAAGAATGAGGATCCGTATATCAGCGGCAAGGTACTTGACTATGTCCATGAGGGCGGCGAGCCCCAGCTGGTGCAGCTTGTGATACAGAGCTACTACGAGCTCAGATCCGAGGGCAGGGGCGACCATGTGCTGAGACGATTTGAGGAGCTGAGCAGCTCTGCCGTGGCTGCCGCAAGGGAACTGTACAGGGAGAAGAAACTTGATTCCTATGTGAACAGCGGCGCAGATATGGCGTTCGTCTATGACAGCATAATCGCCATGATAAACAATGATATATAAAATCAAGCCCCGAAGCTTATGCTTCGGGGCTTGATCTGAGTTATTCAGTTCAGTGATTAATGATAGTATGAGTCGATACCGAAGTATTCCTCAAGAGTAAGACCGCTGCTGTGGATAGCGTAGGACATATCTGTACCTACATAGCGGATATGCCATGATTCGTACTTGTAACCCGTTATATCCTGCTTTCCGCGGGGATAACGGAGAATAAAACCGTACTCGTGGCAGTGTGCTTCGAGCCAGTTTGCCTCGGGAGTTCCGATGAAGGAGTCGTCAATCTGGTTAACGTCTATGGCAAGACCTGTCTGGTGCTCGGAATATCCCGGACGGGCGGAGTATGTATCGGCAGCAGCCTGTCCGTCGCGGGCAACATAGTTGTTGTATATCTGGCTCTGGTAGTCGTATGAGCGGAAGTCCGAAGAATCATATATGTACAGTCCCTGTGCGGAAGCGTCGTTCTGCAGCTTGTAGAACTGATTCAGACAGGTAGAATCCATTCCGGGATTGAAGTTTGAAGGAAGACTGTAGCTCTTGTTTGCGATGAGTACGCCCTGTATATATGTAAGTCCTTCTATATTGTACTGCGCAGGTGCAGGGCCGTAATTGTAATTGTCAGGAGTGGGAACGGCGTCGTGAGAGTGTACGGGGCCGCTCTGTGCAGGCTGCTGTGACTGCTGTGACTGCTGGGGCGCCTGCTGCTGTGCAGCGCTCTCTCCGCCGCCTGCGGGAACTGCTGCGGGAGCTTCCTCCTGCTGAGCTTCGGTTGTGGTCACTGCTTCGGTGGGCTTTTCTGCTGCTGTGGTGACTGTAGTGACTGCGGCTGTTGTGGTAACAGCTGTATTTTCAGCGGCAGTTGTGGTGACCGCTTCGGTTGAAACAGTGGGTTCGTCTATTCTGCTGACAACATCTTTTCCGCAGGCTGTGCAGGAAATAACGGCTGCGGCTGCAAGAACGGCAAATAAACTTCTTTTCATTTTCATTCTCCTTCATTATTAATGGTAAAAGGTCTTTTCATATATAACTTTCGCGTGAATACCGGGAAGTGTCGCATAAATTTATATATTTTTTTGTTTTAACGAAAGATGTCCTGTATGACAGTATTATATCACTTTTTGTTGAGATTTGCAACTTCTTTTTGTGTACACCTACGTGATCGGTTGAAAAAGGGGTTGTACTGTGATATAATCATATGTGAAAGGAGCTGACGGAAATGGAATACCGTATATCACATAACACTTTGGAAGCCGATGATTTCATAAGGCTGTTCGACTCGGCAGGCTGGGGAAGGCCTGACCGCGAACTGGTGGAGACCTCGCTGAAAAACAGCTACGTTACGTTCTCGGTGCTGGACGGTGAAAAAGTCATCGCAATGGCAAGGCTCATCGGCGACGGAGGTATGGCCTTTTTCCTGAAGGATCTGATAGTCGATCCCGGGTATCAGGGAAAGGGCATAGGCAAGGAGCTTATGGCTCATATAGAGGAGTTTATCCGCGGCGAGCTGAAGGAGGGCTGGTGGTCTTATTTCCAGCTGATGAGCGCAAAGAACAAGGACGGGTTCTACCTGAAATGCGGATACAAGAGCCACCCTCATGAGCGCAGCGGTCACGGCTTTACAAAGATAATAGAGAAGTGAGATGTAATTATGGAGAAGTTTGCAAATGCGGATGCTTCTGTACAGCGTGATATTGAAGGAAGGCTTATAGAAGAGTTCAAAAAAGCACATCAGGAAGAATTTGGTTTTGCGGCTGATGATGTTATTAAAGGCCGAAAAGTATGGCTGAATGAAGAAGATAACGATTATATGCTTCCTGATATTTACTCGGAAAAATATGCTATCATAGGCGAGATACATACACATCTTGGTTCTTTAAAGCCTGCACAGAAGCACAAAGTTGCCGCGGATATACTGAAAATGCTGACGCTTGAAAAAGCGTGCGGCAAGGAATTGAAAAAGTATATAATAGTGTGCAGCGAGAAAGAAAAAGAGCAGCTTACAAAGGGAAGCTCTCACCTTGTTTTTACAATTAAGCTTTATAAGATTAATGTTGAATACTATCCGATTTCAGCTGACTTGAAGAACAAGCTTGAGGAAGCTATGAAAAAACAGGATATGTAAGGAAAGGATAATTAAATGCCAAAAGTTATTATGACCTGCGGCAGGATATGCAGCGGCAAAAGCACCTACGCGGGAAAGCTGCAAAAGGAGCTGGGTGCGGTGATACTCTCAATAGACGAGCTCATGCTGGATATCCTCGGCGGTGATACGGGGGATATGCACGACGAATATGTCCGCCGCACGGAGATGTACCTTTACAGGAAGTCTGCGGAGATAGTTGCCGCAGGCAGTGACGTTATCCTCGACTGGGGCTTCTGGACCCGCAGGGACAGGGACTTCGCAAGGGAGTTTTACCGCTCACGCGGCATTGACTGTCAGTTCCACTATGTCAGCATTGACGACGTCGAATGGAAAAGGCGGATAGAGAAGCGCAACGCTGAGGTTTCCGCAGGCAGGAGCGACGCATATTTTATTGACGAGGGACTTGCTTCAAAATTTCAGTCTTTATTTGAACTGCCTGATGAGGGCGAGATGGATATCGTCATATAAAAACAGCGTACCTCACGGGTACGCTGTTTCTGTCAGTCCACGAATTCCATTGTGAAAAGCTTTGAGAGTATGCTTCCTGCATAGTTTTTCATGAGAGCCTCATATTCCTTTGCCTTGACGTCTCCGCCTACGCCGAGTATATCATATACCACATTGCCCTCGCGGAGCCTGCGGTGAAGCTCGGTGAAGCCGCTGCGCAGATAGAAGTCCCTGCGGCTGACGCGCTGATCGTAGTTGTCGGCGTTTTCGTCAAGCTGTTCAATGGCAAGGAACAGCCTGCGTCCCTTGTAGAGCTCCTGTGCCGTGCGGAGTATGGCGCTGCCGATTCCCCTGCCGCGCTGCTCCTCGGAGACGGCGAGATAGAAGATGTAGGACAGGTCGAGATGATTGACGATATATAGCATTCCGACCCATTGTCCGTCGCAGCTTATGCTCCAGAAGTCAACTCCCTTTTTCTTTGCTTTCAGTACAAGCATAAGGAACGGAGCTCTTTCATCGTCGGGGAAGGCGCGGGTGTAGAGCTGCTTTACCCTGCGGATATCGGCGCTTCCCGGGCGCAGCTTTGTGAAATTGAGTTTCATGCAGTACCTCCTTTCAGCTTCTCTCTGCGCAGTAGCAGACCTCGCCCTCGGGCTCGAGTCCCTGACTGCGGAAACGTTCAACGTTATCGGTAATGTGCATTGAGGACTTTTCCAGCACTCGCCCCGATTTCCTGTTTTCGGCGCGGTGATAGGCTTCGAGCCTGCGGAAGTCCGTATTGTCGAATATGTGATCTATGACTGCGGAGAGTGCTTCCCCTGCGTAGCCCCTGCCCTGGAAAGAAGTGCCGATACAGTACTCTATCTCTGCGGTGCGGAGCTCCTCGTACACGCGGCAGAAGGCTATCTGCCCTATATTCATGCCGCTGGCCTTTTCCTCTATTGCCCAGCGGTAGAAGCTGTCGGAGCAGTAGCCCGGGATATACCTGTCAAGGAGGCTTTTTGCCTCTTCGGCCGTGGTGTATACGGGTTCGCCGTATTCCTCCTGCACGGACGGATCGGAGACCCAGTTTTTCAGCATATCTTCAAGGTCGTCTGATCTGAAGCGGCGCAGTATCAGCCTTGGTGTTTCTATGGTAAGTGTGCCGCAGTGGCGCATGGTATCACCTCCGTTAGTCTCTGTATATCTTTAGTATATCATATAATTATGAACAAAACAAGCAGTGACGGTAAATCAAAATTTAGCAAACCTAAATTTCGATTTATGCTAAGACATTTCATTTTTACTTCCGTCTAATATAGTGAAAGGCATAAATTTCCGGAAAGGAGCCTTGTCTATGGATAATGGTTCAAGTAGCTACGACCGTTATCTTGCCGGCGATGATTCGGCTATGGGTGATCTCGTCCGTGAGTACAAGGACGGGCTTACGTTATTTCTCAACAGTTTTACAAACGACCTCTTTGAAGCCGAAGAGCTCATGGAGGAAACCTTCTTCAAGCTTGCTTACAAGAAGCCTAAATACTCGGGTAAAAGCTCCTTCAGGACGTGGCTTTACTCTATCGCAAGGAATCTTGCCATAGACTACCTGAGAAAACGAAAAAAGGCTGTCTTTGTTTCGGCGGACGAGTGCTTCGATATCGCCGACGATGAGAATATCGAAGATAATTACCTCGTTGAAGAACGTAAGATCATCATTCATAAGCTCCTGCAGAAACTGAAATACGAGTACCGTCAGGTAATATGCCTGATATACATAGAGGGATTTTCCAATTCAGAAACTGCAGCTATAATGCACAAAAGCAGCCGGCAGATAACCAACCTGCTCTATCAGGCGAAAAAAGCTCTCAGGTCAGAGCTGGAAAAGGAGGGGATAACGTATGCGGGATTATGATGAAGTAACTCAGACCGTGCTCAGACGGCGTGACGAGCAGCTGGCCAGAGACAGACGCAAAGCGATAATACTCAGAAGAAGCGCTGCCGCTGCCCTGTCGGTATGTGCTGCCGCTGTAATTGGCATCAGCGTTTTCGGACGCGGCGCTGAGGATATTGAGTTCAACGGCGGTGATACCGGTGTTTCGGAGACCACCTCCGCCGCTGTTACGGGATACGTTATCACTGACACAGAGCCTTCGAGCCATGAAACAGCTGTTACGTACACAACTGTTTCCGCCGTTCAGACTACAGGCGTATCAGGGACCCATGCACCTGCTGCGACTACAGGCGCTTCTCTGACAGCTTCGGGAACGGCTATCCATACGACATCAGTCAATACAAGACCTGCGGCTGCTGCGGCCGTTACGACACTGAGTATGACTCAGGCGCCGCCTGCTGCGGTCACTACTACTACTGTTTATGATGATGAAAGGAGTTATTCTATGAGAAAGTTGATGCCATTTGCCGCTGCAATAGCTGTGCTTTCAAATGCGGGGGCGGTTTCGGTCAATGCCGCTATCGGTGAGATACCGAAAACAAGATTACAGTACGACGAGGTAAGCCTTTTTGCGGCTATGGACGACGGTGAGGTCCAGACCGATATAAACTGCGACGGTAAGTTCGACCTCAGGGACTGCTATGATTTTTTAGGCGTTTATCTCGAATATGACTACAGTGACGAGATCAGGGAAAACGTTCAGGCTATAGGTGATTATGACGGCGACGGCGGTATAAGTTACTATGATGCCGAAAAGCTGCTCAGATACTATCTGGTAAATAATCCGATCACAAACGAGTATTTCACAGCGGAGTTCTATAAGCCCTGGGAAAAGACAAAGACCATAAACGGCGGACCTATCTATGGTCCTGCTCACCCCGAGGCTGTAGAGGAACTCAATTCCGAGGATTTTGACAAGTCAGCATATACTCCCGAGGAGCTCGAAGAGCTTTTAAGGCTTGCCGATGAACAGACCATAATAGGCTACGAATCCGTCGAGAATCATCTTTCAGAAACCTTTGTATCGGAAATGATAAACTGCTCACGCGGACTTTCTGCACAGTATCCGCTGTTTGTTAAGAATGTGAATGACGGTATATTTGATCTTGATATAGACTCCGACGGCGTCGTTACCTATGAGGATATCAATATCTTCACTTACTACCGTAATGATCAGAAAGCAAAGCATGACCGCATTGAAAGGAATCACCAGTGGATAGAGAGCCTTCTCCCCATTGATCTCGATCCTGAGGGACTTCTTGAACTGAGAGAGCCTGATTTCGAGACCTCAATCACCGACGATCAGTGGGAAAAGTGCGTGGAACTGGAGAACTGGTACTATAATCTGTATCGTTTTGAGGATCTGGAACAGTACGCTATCTGGTACCTCTTTGAGAGAGACGGAATGCCTGACGAAAAGTACATGGACAATGATTATTACGAGAGTATCCTTCCCGGTTCAGGCACGGTATGGTTCGGCGCGATAGTGAACAAGCTTTATAATGAGCTCTTCCCCGTAAGCGAGAAGATGAGACTGGATCAAGCCGAGCTCAGCAAGTATATCAACCCCTACTGCGACAATGTTGTTGCGGGAAATATAGTTCCCCCCGATGCAAACGGTGACGGCGTGCTGAACTTCAGGGATATTCTCATCTCGGATATGTATCTCCGCGACTGCAAGAACGACGTATCGAGAGAGAACTCCATTATTCCCGAAAGCGTATGGGATTTCTTCGAGACACAGCTCGATCTCAACGAGAACGGCGTCTGCGGCGATATCTGCGATGTAAGCATATACCAGACAAGCATTTATGCGTACTGCGACTTTATCGAGGGAGCAGAGCGCACACCCGAGTACGATCATGAGGGATATGTCCGCTTCTTCAATGAATACAGCGATGAGCTCAGGGCT
Organism: uncultured Ruminococcus sp.; assembly: GCF_947301925.1. Taxonomy (GTDB): domain Bacteria; phylum Bacillota; class Clostridia; order Oscillospirales; family Ruminococcaceae; genus Ruminococcus. The sequence goes on along the minus strand of NZ_CAMYUE010000002.1, from coordinate 83,628 downwards.
GCAAAGCTCGGCTCTGCGCAGGCGGCTCCCGCAGTTGTGGAGAGCAATCTCAGCGAGCTCAGGACAAATGCGGCTATCAAGCGCAGCGGCGACTCCAACTGCGACGGAACAGTTGATCTTGCAGACGCTATCTTCATCATGCAGTCAATGGCTAATCCCGATAAGTACAAGCTCTCCGAATTAGGCAAATTCAATGCCGATGTATGCGAGACGGGCGGCGGTATCACCGCAGGCGATGCTCTTGCTATACAGGAGGGACTGCTTCGCGGCGAATATTGATCGTTATTTCCTCTCATATTTGTTTTGCCCTATCTCTTACTTATATTCACAATACAAATGCTCCTCGCAGAAGAATATCTGTGAGGAGCGATTTTTTTACTTTGGTATGCGGACAAAAAAGCTGTCATCTGTCTCGTGGTGTATACTGCCTCCGTTTCTGAGCATGACCTTCAGCGAGGCGGGATTGCTTTTGAATACATGGAGATAGTATTCGTTTTCGGGGACTATACCCCTTGCCTCCTTCAGAAGCAGCCTCAGACCGGCGCTTGCGTAGCCCCTGCCGCGGAATGTGGGAGCGATGTAGTAGCCTATGTGTCCCGAGCCGTTTATCAGAGATTCGCAGAGATGATGGCGGAGCTGGAACTCTCCCACGATAATGCCGTTGTCCCACAGATAATATGTAGTGGCTGGGACGTAGCCCGCGGGGAGCCTTCTGCCCTGGGAATTGGCTATGATGATATCAAGGGCTTCGTCGAAGTCCTCGCGGCTTATTCCGTGATTCACGTTTATATAGCCGTTTTCGTCCTCGGGGATATCGCGGACAAAGAGATATTCCGCCTCGATATCCTCTGTGTTTGCAGCTTTCAGTATCATTTCACCTTACCTCCCGTTCGTTTTATTATAACATGGGGAGCTTTTTTTTGCAATAAAAAGCCTTGTAGATTCACAGCACAAAAATATTATTTGTTTTGCTGTAAACTTATTCAAATTCTTGACAAAAGTCGTGAAAAGTGCTATAATGATTCTATATGTATAATTATGACATAAAAGCGTTTTGAACAGAGATGATTTTTCTTAAAAATGCCGCCGGGTTACGGGCTTAATGACTGAGCGGCGTATATCAATGAGGGGTGATATAATGGCGGGCAGCGTCACAACAAAGGTCCTCTACCAGAACTGTGATACTTTTCTTCAGGCAGGACTGAAAAAGAAGGACAAGATCGACGAGGATCAGCTGCAGCTGATAAACAGCAGGAAGGATATGGGCTTTCTCGGCATAAGATGGGAAAAGACTGCCGCAAGAAATGTCCTTAAATATAACGTGAGCAATATGACGGCGCTCTCGGAATACATAAAGCAGACCATGACTCAGGAGAAATACTTCAGGATAATAAGCCAGTTCCAGAAGATATATGAGTTCTGCGCCACTACCGACGGCCTTTCGGCCGACAATCTTCTGCTTGGGGATATGAAGAACGTATACTACGATACCGAGAAGCAGAGGATATTCGTGGCCTATCTGCCGCTTTCCGAGAATATCTACAAGTGTGCCAACGTTGTGAAGTTCCTGAGCAAGGTCAACAAGAGCGCCAGCATCACTATCTCAAACGGTACGGTCATGCAGAAGTACGGCTTCTGCCTTGAGGACCTCATGGGCAAGCAGAACAGCAAGACTCCCAGAAACGGAGGCCTTTCCTATGCACAGCTGCATACTCTGCTCCACGATGTGCTTTCCATACCCGAGGAGGATCCTGCGGCTGCCATAGTGAATAATGCGGATATGCAGTCTCCTGCGGCGGGAGCAGCCGAAAGCGCTGCCGATGACGACGGAGACCACACCATTCTCGTCAGCAGAAGGAGCAGCGACTGTCTGGCATTCCTGAAGGACGAGAACAACAGGGAGTTCCCCATAGATCATGTGCCCTTTACTATAGGCAGACGCCCCGACAATGACATTGCCCTTACGGACAAGGGAACGGTATCCAAGGTCCATGCGGCTATCTCCGTCGAGGACGGCGGCTGGTTCGTGGAGGACAGGGGCTCGGCAAACGGTACCTTCCTCAATGACTTTGCCGAGAACGCAAGAAGGATCACCAGGGAGCCCATAACCAGCGGCGACGTCATCTATATCTATGACGTGCCCTTCGTGTTCACCGTGAACGCAGGGGACGCAGCTACTGTTATCGTGGGTGCGGCAGGCGCCAAGCAGCAGCCTCCGAAGAACAAAGTGAAGAAGATCGCCTACTTCATAAACGGCTCCAGCAATGAGAGGATACCTGTTTTCGTGTATCCCTTTACCTGTGCGGAGCTCTCGGGCATTATAATCGACCGTGAGAGCAACGGAAGCAGGCATAATATCTGTATCGAGAATATATCCTGCAACTCCCTGAACGTGGAGGGAAGCGATATCCCCGCAGGTGAAAAGACCGTGATATTCTCGGGCTGCAATTTCCTGTATCACGGCATATCCTATACATTCTACGAAGAGAACTGACGGTGAACGGCTATGAAATATATGTTTTCCTATGTGTCTACCGAGGGCGCGGTGAGAAAGGTCAATCAGGACTCTCTCTTTGCGGCTGAGGCCGAATTCAGAGGCGAGAATATCTTCTTTGCAGCTGTCTGCGACGGCGTCGGCGGTCTGTCCTCGGGCGAAAAGGCCAGCGGCTTCGTCTGCAAGCGCATAAACGAGTGGTTCGCCGAGGACTTTGCCGACCTCATGAGAAGATCGGCGCCTGTACTCAAAATAAGGGAGTCTCTTGACGACAGGCTCCACCAGCTTAACGACAGTATAAATGCATATGCTGAAAAGCACGCCTCCGATATGGCTACCACTTTCACGGGCATTCTCATAATACCTCAGCTGAAACGATTCCTCACGGCCCATGTGGGGGACTCGCGGCTGTATAAGATAACCGACGACGAGATAAAGATACTCACATCCGATCATTCGGTAGTGGGTCAGGACGTAAGAAACGGCGTCATAACTGCGGAGATGGCCGAAAAGGATCCCCGTCAGAACCAGCTGACCAACTGTATCGGTGCAGGCCTTGACGATACCTCCTATGACTACAGTATAGGCAAGTACGCAGAGGGCGACTGCTATATGCTCTGCACAGACGGCTTCAGGAAGAAGATTACTTCAGAGGATATACATTTCCTGCTGAAGCCCTCGTCAAACGAGGACGAGAGGATAATGTCAGCTCATCTGGAAAAGCTGAAAAACAAGGTCATAAAGGGCGGCGAAAAGGACAATATCACCGCTCTCATGGTAAAGCTCTGCTGAAAGCGAGGAGATCTATTTGCTCAATAAAGGCTTTGTCCTTGAAAACAGATACAAGATCGTGAATATCGCCGGAAAAGGCGGTACTTCCGTGGTATACAGAGCCGTTGACCTGAAGGCCAACAACGCCCAGCGTGCTGTGAAGGAGGTCATGAAGACCAACGGTGCAGACGCTTACAACGCAAGACAGGAATCACTTCTCATCAAGGAGTTCTGCGAAAAGGACGTCAAGAACTCCTACTTCCCCAATATCATAGAAATAATCGACAACAAGCCCGAGGCACTGTATATAGTTCAGGATTACATAGACGGAGTTTCCATGGAGAAGCTCCTTGCCTATGATCCCTTCCGGCAGAAGACCTTCCTGAGATACGCGAAGGATATCTGTTCGGTAATGTCGTTCATACACAAATGCGGTATGATACACAGCGATATGAAGCCTGACAACATCATGGTGGTCAGGAACTATGAGGACTTTGAAAACGTAAAGCGTCCCGACAAGTACGGCAAACTGAAGTTCATCGACTTCGGCTCCGTTATAGAAAGAAGGCAGGGTACATTCGCCTATACCCCTGCCTATGCGGCTCCCGAGCAGTTCAACAAGGAGGAACTGGACGAGAGGACGGATATATTCAACATAGGCGCTACCCTGTACCATATGCTCACGGGCAAAAAGCCCCTGAACGTGTCGGCGGACGGCAAGCTGGTAAGCTCTGCGGAGAGGTTCACCTTCGGCAAGGGCATGAGCTCCGCTGTGGTCAGGATAATCAGAAAGTGCGTCAACGACGACAGAAGCAAGCGCTATCACAACTGCGACGAGCTCTATGACGCCCTGGACAAGGCGGAGAACCATACCTACGCAAGAGTTTCGGGTATACTTGCAGGTGCTGCCGCGGTATTCCTTGCATTCTCGTTCTTCGCGGGGACTATGGCCAACAAGAGCAGGAGCGAGGACTTCAACAAGCTGGTGGAAAAGGCTGAGAATACCAGCGACTATGCCGAGAGGGCTGCCGCCTTCGAGGACGTCATCGAGGCAGACGGCTCCTATACCGACGCCTATCTGAAGCTGCTGGATCTCTACAATAACGATCTGGTATTCGATTCTGCCGAGGTGGAGCAGATACTCCGCCTTGTGAACGAGCATACCAACGAGCTGAAAAAGGCTCCCGATTACGGAAACGTTGCTTTCCGCATAGGCATACTCTACTGGTACCACTACTTCTACGGAAATGAGGACGGAAATCCCGATCAGGAAGTAAGCACCGCAGGCAAGATAGCTGCGGTAAAGTGGTTCAAGGAGGCGCAGACCGAGGGCTTCAGGTCCTCCTCGCCCAAGGATTACGAGATCGCAAGGGTGTACTGCGCAATAGGCGATTTCTACTCTCAGGCTCAGAAGAAGGAGTATGAGCTGCTGAAGTCGAACTACGCCTCAGACCTGTGGGAGAATATGAACGAGCTCAATGAGCTGGTGGAGGAGTCCGAGGACAGCCCAGAGCTCATAGTTCTTGAGACCTACAAGACGCTTCTCAACCTCGAAAAGGACAATATGAACGATTTCGCAAAGTCGGGCATATCCTATGAGGAGCAGGAGAGGTTCGTTGAGGATATAAGGAATAAGGCCGAGAGCGCGTCGGCTGCCGGAGACTCTGCGGCAGAGACCAAGGAGTATATCCTCAATAACTATAAAATGGTCCTCGAGAGCATAAAGGGCGCTGAATAAGGAGGTGCGGTATGGAATCATTTCACTGGCAGATAATATCACAGATATCATTGGGCATTGGTGTTGTGCTGCTCCTTGCTGCACTTTTCATTGCCATAAAGTTCAGAGTGATATCAAATATAGTGTCCGAGATATCGGCAAAGGGCGGAAGGGCAGCAGCCGAAGCTGTGCCGTCTCCCTCGGTTAGCCGCTCGCTGAGAGCGGAGGAGAACTTCTTTTCCGAGGATTTGTCCGATAATAAGGACGGAGACATAATCACCGTTGTGGTTGGTCAGAAGAAAAATGAGGATATCAGCGATACGGTGGTGGTCGGTACAAAGACCGATTCACAGGAGGATTTCAGGATAGTAAGGAACATTCTCCTCGTCAATGCTGATGTTGAAGCTATAGATAACGGCGGTAGGAACAGATGAGCTACAGACCTCTTGCGGCGGCTGCCGCTGTCATGATGTGCTTTGTCTGCACACCTTCCGTTACCGCTTCGGCCTATGACGCTCCCTCGGATATAATGCTGTCACTGGGCAGCGTTCAGCTTGAACGCTCGCAGCTCAGCGGCGATACCCTTGTGGAGCTGCCCATATACATAGAGAACAATCCCGGATTTTCGTCGCTGAATATGATATTCGAGATCGACGGGAACCTCAGCTTCGATAAAGAATATGAAGCAGATGTTGCGGCCGATGAGCTGGGAGGCGTCGGTATCTACAGGTGCGACGAATCCGGAAAGACCATTTCCATCTGTTTTGAGACCGACGGAAAAAGAAAGAGATTCACCGACGACGGCCATATAGGTGATCTGAGACTGAGAGTGCCTCAGGATATACCCGACGGCAGCTATGATATCTCCTTCCGTGAGAGCAGCGGCTCTTTCAGGATGCTTATATACACATACAACGACTTTGACGCCGAATTCGGCGCAGAGTGCTTTTCACAGATGCAGGGAGGCTCGGTATCCATCGAAGCTCCCCCTGCGCAGGAGATCCGCCGTGAGCAGAGCGGAGGATCTCCCGCACCCGTTCAGAGCTCGGAACAGACCGCCGCGCCAACGGGCACAGCTGAGTCAGAACAGGTCAGCAGCTCCGAAGCTCCCTCTTCGGACGGATCGGCTGTGACCACTGCGGCGGCTGTTACGACAACCTCTGTATCTACGACAAAAACCACCTCGACTGCGGCAAGGAGCACCACTTCCACCACCGCAGCGAGCACTTCTGCTGCAGAGACGTCATCTTCAGCGAGGACTTCCGCTCCCACTGGAATGACCGAAACAAGAAAAAGAGGCGGGCTGCCTTTTCCTGCGATTATCGCTGCTGTCATAGGAGCAGCGGCGGCTGTGGGACTCGCTTCAAGAAAAAGGAGGTAGATCAGGATGAATAACGGCATCTTTGATTTCAGGAAAAAAATAGCTTTTGCGGCTGCCCTTATCTTTGTCTCACATTCTCTCTGTGGTATGCCTTTAACGGAAAGCAATGCGGCTGCGGTGGTGCAGACCGCCGATAATGATACGGGAGCTCCTCCCGAGGACAACTCAACGGATAACGACACTCCTGCCGAGCCCGAGAGCGAGCCGGTGACCTACACTGTCACCTTCGAGGAATGTACACTGTCCGAGAACGAATTCAGCGCTCTGGTCGGCAATCTGTTCAAATCTGAGGATGTGATCGAGTCTGATTATAATAACGGTTCGGGAACTGTTACCGTAAAGGCTGATGCGGTACCCGACGACAAATTCATGAATATCGGCTCCCATGTATTTAAGAGAGACCGCGCAGCTGAAGATGCCACAGGTGACGATCTGAATATCATAATCGCTGCTTATACGGTTCTGAATGGCATTTCCGACCTCAAAGAGCTTGAATTCGTGGGCCTTGAGGAGGGAAAATACGGCAGGATAGGCTCCACTGTCACCGTAAAGCCCAAAAGAGAATATATCATTGCGGGAAGCTCCGAAGGTATATCCTTTAAAGTGGAAGAAGGCGCCTATATCGTTAAGCAGAACGTGGACACCGAGAGAGAGTCCTATGAGCTGAATGTCTCGGGAAAGGTTTACCGTGTAGCACCGAGATCCTTCAGGATAGATGTGGGCGATGAGGATATCGCCGTGTTCAACAAGCAGTTTCCCGTTGACCCGAGTATTGTCACTTTCAAGTGGAAAGACGTAAGGAATATCTCATTTATCACTTCCGACAGCAGCGCTGTGCAGATATCCTGCAACGGAAAATACTATACGGAAAAACTCAGCGGCAATACGGTAAAGCTTTCAAATCTGCTGGAAAAATCGGATATCGAATATGTCAGCAACGGTACCCTCAGGGTCAGCAGCGTGAGCAATGTGCTGAAGGCCACCTTTGAGTATGAGGGCGACTCTCAGCGCTCCGGCGATACAGTGGATTTCCCCCTTATCATCGACGGGGACGATATGTACTATATGGTACCGTATCTGGAGAACGGCAACTACTACCTGAGTAAGTATGACTACGACGGCTCTGTGGAGGTATCTGCGGACAGTATGTTCAGCGACCTCAGCGGAAATGAGGAGAGATTCCTTCGCATAGACGCAAAGCCAGGCGTATCGGAGATGACTCTCACATACAGGAAGTTCGACAGCTTCGGAAGCTATATCTATACTCCCGAGCCCGATATATCACAGAGGAGCAGCGAATGCTATACCATCGACAGCACCGCTCCCAGTACGGCTCTCATGTCATTCCCCTCGGAGCTGTTCGGAAGCACCTTCCTCTATGATTATTTCGGCGGAGATGACGCCTCGGGACTTGGCTATGCAAAGTTCAGGATAGGCAGGGACAAGAGCGGTTTCGTGCTCAACAGCGGAGTCATAGATGATTCACGCTTCATTATCGCGAAGGATATCCTGAAGGACGGAGACGGCATCACCAACGGCCTCAACGGAAGCATCTGCTTCTATATGGACAGGAATGCGCCTGCTGCTGAGGCAAAGGATCCCGCCACAGGCAATAAGCCCGATCCCGGTGCGTGGTCGGGTAAGGACGGTATGTCTGCGAATATCTATGTGGACGACACCGAGGAATGTCCTCTGCCCGCAAACGGTACAGGCTCCTATGCTGATAAGTACATAAAGGAGATATACGACAATTACATAAACGCTCCCACCGAGGACAAGCAGGAGATACGCTCGGTAATCGTTGGAGATTACAGGTTCGACAGACCCGATGAAGGCTGGCAGGACGGTCAGGCTGTTACGGGATATATTGAGAATGCTGATATCCTTGCGGCAGAGCAGAAGGCTGTGAACTACCTCAAGACCTTCGAGCTCAGCGATCTTGGTGAGGGCTACGACGATCAGGGCAACAGCTATTACTATTACAAGAAAATACTCAGGAACGGCGTGTGCGACGAGATCGAAAAGGTGCTTACAAACCGTTTCAACTCCTTTACGGAGGAGAAAAATGAGCTTGTTGCCGCCGATAAGGACGTTCCCGAAACGCTGACAAAGAAGCTGGATCTTGCCCGGAAGAATCTGAACAATTTCAAGGCTGCGGTAAGTGATTACAGATCCGCTGTGGCTTCCGCAAAGAGCAGCTACCGCTGTGTTCCCGAGCTTTCTTTTGACAAGGCCACACAGAGCTTCAGCGTAAAGCTTACGGCAGCTTCGGCTAACGCATCTGATACCTTCAGGGACGTTCTGCCCGTTTATGCAGTGGATAACAGCGACAATACAGGCACAGGCGAAAAGGCCGACGAGATCGTGTTCAACTACGACGGTACGGCTCCTGCGCTTGAAAACAACGATATAACTATACAGGACGCAGTTTTCGTCGGCGAAAAGGACGGCGTGAAGCGCTACGTTCTCAGGGACGGCACCTCCGTCAGGGCAGAGCTTTCGGACAAGGGCGGCTCCGGCGTTGACAGGGTAATGTGGAGCATTGACGGACAGCTGCACCCCATGGACAGAGACGGCAGCTTCTATACCGCAAGGATAACGAGCGGCGACCTCAGCGGCAGGGATCTCAGCGGAAGCGTGGATATCCATGCCTTTGACAGAACCGGCAACGAGTCGGAATTCAGCAGCGCCGATGTAAAGAACAGCTTCACCATCATCGTAGATAACAAGGCGCCTTTGTGCAGTATCACAGACAGTTCCGATCCCGAAGATCTGTATGTCAACGAAAGCGGCAATCAGACTAAGAAGTGGTACAGCCGCTTTGAGAGCCTGAAAATGAAGATAGAGGCTGCCGACGCAGAGCCCGATATATGCTCGGGCGTGGAGAAGATAGCCATTAACATCAACGGCAGGGACAACGAGATCGTGCTTGCAGACACAGGCATGGACGCCGCTGCACTTGCAGATGGCAGCTACTATGTAGCCTTTGACGCAGATACTGCTCCCGACAGCTTCAGGGCTGTGATCAGATCGGACAATGATGACGACTTTGAGTATTCTCTGGGCGGCGGCTATTACCGTCTCGGCAGACAGTCCTCGGGCAGCTACAGCGACGTTCCCGACAAGGGCGGTATCGCTGTCAGCATAAGAGCTTACGATTTTGCAGGCCATGAGAGCGGCGATCAGAGCGAAAAGATATTCCTGGAGCTCGAAAAGCCCACTGTTGCAGGCGTGTTCTTCGACAGAAGAAATATCATTAATAAGAGCGGCACACAGCATTTCAATGTATTCTCTGGCGGTGCTGCGGAGCTCCGCGTAAAAGCAGGCAGCAATATACCTATATCGGGCATATCCGCTGTTAATCTGCACCTTATAAATATGGACGGTACCCTCAGCAGGCAGGTGCCTGATGTGAAGGTCATCGAGGCTGACAAGGAGTGGAGCTTCACCGTACCTGCGGATTTCCGCGGAACAGTTGTGGTGAGCCTGAAGAGCAATACCGATAGGAGCTCCGAATCCGTTACCACCTTCGGTATCATAACCGAGACCGGTACAAAGCACGGTCAGAGCTCGTCTGCTTCCATAGAGCTGCCCGCTGCCGATCATTTCGACGGTGAAGGGCTGCCCCTCTACAGCAGCGATATTGACGTGAAGCTCAGCGTCCGTGACAGCTTCTCGGGTCTGTCCGAAATTACGGTTTCATCAACAGGTCAGGGCAGCGGTACAGTAAAGATAAACGAGGATAAAGGCCTCGAAGGCGACGGTGCGGATATATGGCAGCCGTCGGGAGATTTCGCTAATATCATCACCGCCATGAACGGCAGCATACATTTCTCGGATAACCGCAACGGCAATACCATTTCTCTGGGCTATAGCGACAAAGCGGGACACGGTTCCGAGGAGGCTGACAGCAAGAGCTTCAGCATAGACAAGGTCGATCCCAAGGTGGATGTGGCATTTACGGATCAGGGAAGCGGAGATCAGGAATTCCATGATATATACAGGAATGCCCGCAAGGCCGTTGTCACGGTTACCGAGCGCAATTTTGACGGAGAACTTGTGGAGATAACCGTAAACGGCGTAAGACAGCGCCCCGTATGGAATATCGCAGGCGGTGTTCAGGGTACGGATTCTGCTCAGCACAGCGCCGAGGTCACCTTCGATGATGACGGCGTATATACCCTTGCTGTAAAGTGCAGGGATATGGCAGGCAGAAAAGCTCCCGACTATACCTCGCAGACCTTTACCGTGGACAGAACGGCTCCCGTTCTCAATGTGGGCTTTGACAGGAGCCTCGAGAACGAGCATTACTACCGCGATAATATGACCATGACATTCAGGATCAGCGATCAGAATTTCGATCCTTCAAGGATAAACGTTTCGGGAACTCTCAACGGCAGCGCCGAGGGCTTCCCCAAGCCGTCAGAGTGGAGCAATGCAGGCGGATACTATACCTCCTCAGTAAAACTCAGCAAGGACGGCGAGTATGCGGTAAACGTTTCGGGACGCGATAAGGCGGGCAACCACCTTGAAGCGTACAGCACACGTTTCTGCATCGATACCTCCGCTCCTTCTATCGGTATCAGCGATATCGAAAAGGCCAACAGCGACGCTGTTGTAATGCCCCGTATACGATTCAGCGACACAAATCTTGACAAGGATAGCATAAAGATAACTCTTGACGGTGCAAAGCGCGGAAAGGGACTTGCCTATGAGGGCAGGTTCAATGAGACTCCCGACGGTCTGGAGTACATATTCGATAACTTCCCTGCGAGAAAGACATATGATGATATCTATACCATCAATGCCAGCGTAAAGGACAATGCCGACAACGAGCGCAAGACGTCCTACAGCTTCTCGGTAAACAGGTTCGGCTCTACATTCGAGTTCAGCGAGAAAACAAGAAAGCTGGAGAACAAGTATCTCTCAAAGCCTCAGGATGTTGTCATAACCGAGTACAATGCCGACAAGCATTCGGGCAAGAGCTCCGTTTATATCACAAAGGATTCGGAGATCATCGAGCTCAGCGAGGGCAGGGACTACTATGTTGAGCACAGCGGAGGCAGTGAGGAGTGGTCGGAGTACACATATACCATCTATGCAAGTAACTTCGACAGCGACGCCAAGTACACCGTGTCTGTCCATTCAACCGATGAGGCAGGCAATATCAACGTCAGCGACTCCGACAAGAAGAAGGCGGAGCTCACATTCTTCGTGGACAAGACAAAGCCTCTGTGCATACCGCTGAACATCAGCGAGAACAGCGCATACAAGGGCGAGAATTATACTGCTCATCTCTCGGTAAGCGATAATGTCAATCTCAAGAGCGTTGAGGTCTACATCAACGGCGACAAGGTTCATTCAAGACTGACCGACGACGAGTGTACATTCGTTATCCCCAATTCGGGTCACGCCCAGAACATAAGGGTAAAGCTTACGGATATGGCCGATAACGAGGTGGAGTACACCTACAGGAACGTGCTTGTAACCACAAGCGTTGTAAGGCTCCTGGTCCGCAGGACATGGGTCAAGGTGGCAGGCATATCCACAGTCCTTCTTGCAGGCACAGGTGCTTTCCTGCTGAGAAGAAGGAGAAAGAACAGACTGCTGTGATAACAGTATATGAGTATATAAGCCGCTATGCAACCCATAGCGGCTTTTTCCTGTGTGTAGTTTTTCGCAGCCTCTTGACATATTCGCGGATAAATGCTATAATGTTTTTCGGAGTTTTCTCCCGACAGTTCGTTTGCGCCATCCTGTCGTTAAACAAAACCAGGGCATCTGTGAGTGCAGGGGATACTGCGCTCTTTGTGTGATACAGATGCGTCTGCTTATGGCAGGCGCTTTTTATTTATCTGAGGTGAAAAAATGTATTATCTGAAAACTTCCGCAGAGTTCGACAGCGCGCACTTCCTTGCGGGATATAACGGCAAGTGCGCCAATATCCACGGCCACCGCTGGAAGGTGGAGGCTGTTGTGTACAGCGGTCAGCTCATCAGCAAGGGCGAAAAAAGAGGCATGGTCATCGACTTCGGCGACCTCAAGCATGAGGTGAGAGCCCTTGCGGACAGCTTCGATCACGCTCTTATCTATGAGAACGGCTCACTGAAGGAGACCACTGTTGCGGCTCTCCGCGGTGAGGATTTCCGTCTGATATGTGTGGACTTCCGTCCTACAGCCGAGAACTTTGCAAGGCATTTCTTTGGCGTTCTGAGAGAAAAGGGACTTCCCGTGAAAAGTATCACGGTGTATGAGACTCCCGAAAACTGCGCCGTATATGAGGAGGGGATATGATGCTTCCCGTAGTTGAAAAATTCGTGAGTATAAACGGTGAGGGCGCTCACGCAGGCGAGTTGGCTGTATTTGTACGTTTCCGCGGCTGCAATCTCAGCTGCTCCTACTGCGATACCGCCTGGGCCAACTGTGAAAATGCTCCCGCCGATACTGAGACACCGGAGGAGATAGCGGACTGGGTATCGGCAACGGGCGTACATAATGTCACTCTTACGGGCGGAGAGCCGCTTCTCCATAAGGAGTGCGGCAGACTTATCGCTCTGCTCATGGAAATGGGCTGCCGCGTGGAGATAGAGACCAACGGCAGTATTGCCCTTGACGGGCTGGCTGCCTCTGAGCACAGACCCGTTTTTACTATGGACTACAAGCTGCCCTCAAGCGGTATGGAGGAGTTCATGTGCATGGAAAACTTCCGCCTGCTGGACTGCCATGATACGGTGAAATTCGTGTCGGGCAGCATGGAGGATCTGGAAAGGGCAGCGGATATAATACAGACATACAAGCTGACGGAGCGCTGTCATGTGTACATCAGCCCCGTTTTCGGCGAGATAGATCCTGCGGACATAGTTGCGTTCATGGAGGAGCGCAGAATGAACGGCGTAAGATTGCAGTTACAGCTGCATAAATTCATATGGGAGCCTTCAAGGAGGGGCGTTTGATGGACAGAGAAGCAATAGAATACCACGTTCTCGGACTGATAAAGGCTATCGGAGAGGATCCGGAGCGTGAGGGCCTGAAGGAGACTCCTGCCCGCGTGGCGCGTATGCTTGAGGAGGTCCTTGAGGGAACGGCATATACCAATCATCAGATAGCGGAGATGTTCGGCAAGACCTTTGAGACTGACAGCGATCCCGATACGGACAGCGCCGTGGTAATGAAGGATATAACCGTGTTCAGCTACTGTGAGCACCACCTGGCTCTCATGTACGATATGAGCGTAAACGTTGCCTATATCCCTCACGGCAGGGTGCTGGGACTAAGCAAGATAGCCCGTATCTGCGATATGGCGGCAAAGCGTCTTCAGCTCCAGGAGCGTCTGGGCAAGGACATCGCGGAGATAATCTCCGAGGCCGCAGGTACTCCCGACGTGGGAGTAATGATACGGGGCAGTCACAGCTGTATGACGGCAAGGGGAATACGCAACCCCAACGCAAAGACGGTCACGGGCACTTTTATGGGAGCCTTCCGTGACAGCGCCGAGCTGAAAGAGCTGGTAAAATTTGACTGAGGAGGACGTCATGAAAGCATTGGTACTTTTCAGCGGCGGCGTGGACAGCACTACCTGTCTCGCCATCGCTGCGGATAAATACGGAGCGGACGAGGTGCTTGCACTTTCGCTCTATTACGGACAGAAGCACAGCCGCGAGCTTGAAGCGGCAAGGACTATAGCCGCGCGTTACGGCGTAAAGCATAAGGAGCTTGACCTTGCGCTGATATTTGCAGACAGCGACTGCTCTCTGCTCAAAGGCTCGGATGAGGATATCCCTGAGGAGAGCTACGCGGAGCAGCTCAAAAAGACCGGCGGCAAGCCCGTATCTACATACGTTCCGTTCAGGAACGGCCTTTTCCTTGCCTCTGCGGCAAGCATAGCCCTGTCAAACGGCTGTACGGAGATATACTACGGCGCTCACAGCGATGACGCCGCAGGCAATGCCTATCCCGATTGCAGCAGCGACTTCAACGACGCCATCAATCGTGCCATACACCTGGGAAGCGGCGGAGAGCTCCGCGTTATCGCTCCCTTTATCGGCATGAACAAGGCGCAGGTGGTTGCCGAGGGACTGAGGCTGGGAGTTCCCTATGAGCTCACATGGAGCTGCTACGAGGGCGGCGACAGTCCATGCGGAGTATGCGGCACCTGCCGTGACAGGATAGCTGCATTCAGGGCAAACGGAATTGACGACCCTGCAATGAAAGGAGAATAACTATGAGCGGTAGAACAGAAAATGAGAAGGGGAGCATAACTCTCCTTGGCAATAACAATACAAAGTATTCCTCGGACTACGATCCGTCGGTGCTGGAGACCTTCCCCAACAAGCACCCCGACAACGATTACTTCGTGAAGTTCAACTGTCCCGAGTTCACAAGTCTCTGTCCTATAACGGGACAGCCCGACTTCGCTTCGATATACATATCCTATATCCCCGGCGAGAAAATGGTGGAGAGCAAGTCGCTGAAGCTGTACCTTTTCAGCTTCCGCAATCACGGCGACTTCCATGAGGACTGTGTCAATATCATCATGAAGGATCTCATCAAGCTCATGGAGCCCAAGTATATCGAGGTGTGGGGAAAATTCCTGCCCAGAGGCGGCATATCAATCGACCCCTACTGCAATTACGGTATGGCAGGAACAAAGTGGGAGCAGTTGGCATGGGACAGACTGGCTCACCATGATATGTACCCCGAGAGCATCAATAACAGATAATGAAAAAATCCCCGAAGCGGTAAGGCTTCGGGAATTTTTTGTTAATACATGGTGTCGAATGATACTTTTTTGTTGAGCAGATACTCCTGTATGCGGAGGGCGTCATTGGAGGTAAGTCCCTCTGTGGACTTATCAACGTCGCCGTTTTCCTTGCCCTGTTCTGTCAGGTGCTTGGGAGCTGTGCCTGCAAGTCCATATTTATTGGGGTTTGCAAGGCTCTGCATGGTGAGTATAGCGTCTGCAAGCTCTATGGTTCCGTCGCAGTTGGTATCACCCAGCTTCAGCTCACAAAGTTCGCCCTCGGAGGACGTAAGTGCAGCCCATGATACGTACCTGGTTTGTCTATCATAGCATATCACACCTGAGACTGTATTGCCGAGCTTGGTGGCAGCATCTACGTCGGTCTGTCTGTAAAGGAAGGAATCGGAGAACAGGATATAGTCCTCCTTGCCCTCAAGTTTATAGAAGCCGACCTTGCCTGAGCATTTCTCAATACTTGCATTCCTTACGATATCATAACCGTAACTGTTAGAACCGGGGGCACCATTGCCCGATGCGCAGGTGATGATAACTTTCTTGTAAACTCCGTCTGCATTTACATCAAATACTGCAATGCCGCCGCCTTTGGCAGTTACGGAAACAGAGCCGTCAGAGTTGTTGGTTACATCAAAGCTATAAGTAAAATCAGTTCCGTCTGCATTCTTTTCGGGCTTTATGGTAAAGCTCGAAGCGTTTTTAACCGATATAGTAGCGGTTTCGTACGGCTCCAGATCAAACTTGTCGCAGATTATTATGGGCTTATCATCGGGAACAGTGGTAGTTGTTGTAGTGACCGTAGGAGGCGTGGTAGTAGTCGTTGTAGTTGTTGTGACAGGCGGCGGAACGGGACCGAAGATCATTGCATCCTCGATGAAGCCGAGGTTCCATATGAGGGCTGCCTGGCACTGAGGAGACGTGTCGTTTGAGCTCCAGGCTTCTACTGAGTCGGCGTAGCATTTCTGAGGAGCGACTTGACCCACTCTCATTCCGAGAGATTTAACATGATCGTCTTCAAGCAATGAATTAGGTCCGCAGACCAGTACTCCCCAGGGAGCCATGGGATAATCGTTGTCTATCTCGTGCTTCCAGTATCTGTGTGTGGGATTTTCAGTGTGGTATGTGCCGTATCCCGTGACATATGATATGCCGAGACCGTTCCTGCCAAAAAGGTAGTCCAGAGCCTGTGCCGAACCGTTGAGGTACTTCATATCATGATTTGCCGCATCATAGGCATAGCCCATGATTATAGCATTATTTGCTACATATGCATTGGAGGAGGGAGCATACCCTTCCAAGATCAGGGGACCGGGCACACCTATCACGTCAGCGTTCCGGAATTGCTTGTATGGTAATCCCATTCCGTTGGTCGGATCGTATTCCCTCTCTAAAAGTATATCTGCCGCTTTGATGATATTGTCGGAGATGTACTCTTTATCCATATCAGAGGTCTTGTCGCTGAGGTAAAGCGAAAGTGTTCCCATAGAAGCAGTATGTTCATCATCGAAGAAGGCAATAGGAGTATTCTCTGATTTGGATACAAGCTCTATATCGAATGCCTTTCCGCTTCCTGAAGCATTTGTTTCGTTATTATATGCTTTCAGGTAGTCGTAATACTCGTCTGAACCTGTTGTTGAGAACAGCTCGCAGGCTGCCCAGTATGCTTCGTCCTGAACATAATTGTCATCATACAGTCCAGTTCCTATGTAACCCACAGTGGGAGCAAACTGCGGGTCACTCTCATACTGTCCGTAGTTAATATGCCATTTTGACTGATATTTCATCACAGCCTTCCATGATGCCTCAGCTTTTTCAAGGCATTCCGCAGCAAATTCATCGTCTATGCCCTTCCACAGACGTGAAGCCTGAGCTGCACAGGCTATCATATTGAAAGTAGCCGCATACGTCGGAGGTCTTACTATACGGGTAGCTTTATACTTTTCCTGATAGTCCATGGGATCAGCATCGAAATCTATAAACTTGTGGTCGTTGACCTCATGGTATACGAAGCCTGTATGGTTCTTGCCCCAGTATGAGTCCTTTTCGGGATCAACTATCATTTTGAACATCCACTCAAGCTCGTATCTTGCCTCTCTGAGAGATTCCTCATTGGGATCATCCAGTACCTTAGACCTCTCGTACATATTCTGGAGGAGCCATACCGAGTTTGCGCCTGATATAACGTTCTTTGTATAGGTTGAGCCTGTGTACCAGCCGCCTGTTACGTCGATAGAATCCTTAGTATTGCCGTCAAATTCATTTTCGTAGTATCTTACCCACTTTGATTGGATATAAGCCTTGTCCTTCTTGTGGAAAGCAGAATGTGCAAGTCCATGCTTGCCTTTAGGATCCTTTGGATTGTACGAAGTAAGGTTTTTCTCGATTATATCCTCATCGGAGCGGTTCTGGTAGTAGTAATTCATTGCATCCGTGAGTATCCCATAGTAGATATCATGGCCTATTTTAAATTCATGGCTTATATATTTCTTATAGACCTCGCCTGTGCGGGGATTGGTGTAAACATTGTCCTGGTCGTCAACCTCTATGGTGTAGGTACCCGGATCAGTTACCGTGCTGAAATCCAGTATCTGGCAGTATTCTCCTGCCTCCTTGTCAAAGCCTATGGGCGTGCCCTTGCCCTCATATACAGTGTTACCGTTCTTCTTGACAACAAAGCTTACGGCGCTCTTTTCTTCGCTTGTAGCGTAAGTTGCCCTTTTGTCTGCCAATGAGAAGTAGCCAACCTGATTTATCCTTACGTCGCTTCTGGGAGTTACAATTCCCATTTCGTTTGAGGGATCCCAGAGACAAGGGGTAGAACTTTTGTCCTTGAATACCTCTCCGCAGGTCTCGCATTCCAGACGCATATTATCGAATTTGAGCGTGGTACCCTCGGGGAAACAGTCCTGAGGCTGATAAGGGCCTGCACCGCCGTAATTGAACGCCCATTCAGCTACCTCTATAGTTCTGTCGGCAGTGAATTCACTGTCGAATTTATTATCGCCCTTTTCTATCTTCACATTGTTCCAGCCCAGATCCCATTGG
Source organism: uncultured Ruminococcus sp. (assembly GCF_947301925.1). GTDB lineage: Bacteria > Bacillota > Clostridia > Oscillospirales > Ruminococcaceae > Ruminococcus. Next base: position 65,465 of record NZ_CAMYUE010000002.1, on the reverse strand, counting down.
CCACTGTTGTTCTGCCATACACCTGTGTTATAACTCATTCCGTTTCTGCTGACATCGTTTATGTAGGTTGCGAGCTCGCCGTTATTTGAAGAATTAACTTCCCAGTGTATCTTATACTTGTGATCCTTCTCAATATGGAGATCTCTGTGGCGTATACCGAGATCCCATCTTGAATCTCCGCCTCTTTCCTTTCCGCCGGGATTTACGATGGTGATATTGTAGCTTCCGCCCTCGGTCTCAAAATGCTGCTCGGCAGGTATATTCCGAAATACCGACCATGGCAGTGCTATTCCATCGTCAAAGTCGTTCTGGCCGAGACAGTCCGCATTGGCCGTGAACGGCACAAAGGCGGCAGTGCTTACCGCAGCGATGGATAGTGCCATCATTTTTCTGATTGGATGTTTGGATGTTTTCTTTTTCATTCTTGTTCCCTCCCTGAATGAGATCGCCGCTTATCAAGCGGCTTTTGTCGTGTGATATGCTGCCATAGCATTTTGTTGATTGTATAATCTGACGACTTTCCCTGATAAAAAGTCGGATTATATATTAATTATAGACTATAATATGTATGAAGTCAAGTATAAAAAAACAATACCTCCTTCCCGCAGGAAGGAGGCATCGGTCATATTGCTGACATTATGTCTTTGTAGGTCTTTTCCCAGTCTTTCTGAGGGGCCTCGATTATGATATGGTCTGCACCGAGTGACTTCAGTATCTCTGTTTCGCGGTGCTGCCGCTCTGCGAGAGCCTCGATATATCCGTCCATTCCGCTGAGACCGTGGGCTCTGCCGTATGCACCGTTACAGTGATAATCTATAACGCCGCTGAGCCATTCTTCACCGCGTGCGGGAGCCGCAGCTTCCACAGCTGCTCTTATATCCTCCGTGCGGAGGTATACCACAAAGGGCTCAAGAGGTGCGATGATATCCCATATTCTGCCTATATATCCTGCGGATACCGATATGTCATAGTTGAATCTCATCATGGTCTCGCACATGGGGTTCTGGAGCAGCACACAGTTGAAAACATAGCGCCTGCTGCCGATAGTGCCGGCAAATTCCTTCCACTTGTCCAGCATGAGCGGGTACTCGGTCTCCCAGGGGAGAAAGTCGTATATCTTGCGGCTGATAAGCTTTTCTGCGAGTTCGCCTTCAAAGCTGCCTATGGGGACAATGTAACCTCCCTGCTTTTTTTCTGCACAGTTCAGTATCCGGGACTGCTGCCGCGGCGTGAAGCTTTTCAGCTCGTCACAGGTGATGTAAGCGTGGAATTCGTAGTCGGCAGGGTGACAGCCGCTGCCCTCGTCTATGTATGTCATGTCCAGCTGTTCCGCTATATAACGGGCAGTGGTGCTTTTTCCCGAGCATGGGAGACCTTCGACTATTATTAGCTTTCTCATATGTCAGAATACCGCCTTTACGCAGTTCCTGCCTGCGGATTTTGCGGAATACACCGCCTTGTCCATGCGGTTGAAGGCTGTGTTCAGATCGTCGTCGGGACCTGCGGAGGTAACGCCGATACTACAGGTTATATGTCCTATTTTTGTGAAGTCCTCTGCGGCTACCTTTTCTCTGAGGGTTTCTGCCAGACTTACGGCCGCTTCTTCATCGATATCGTAGACTACGGCAACGAATTCCTCTCCGCCCCAGCGTCCCGCTACAGCCTTGTGATCGCTGAGGAAATCCGTTATGACCTCGGCAAAGCGGACAAGGGTCACATCTCCTACAGAATGGCCGAACTCGTCATTGACACGCTTGAAGTAGTCGATATCGAGTATCATCATTGCCACACTGCCGCCGTTTTTCTTAATGTTCTCAATGGCGTTGAACATCTCTGTTTCGATCCTGCCGTGGTTGTATATGGAAGTGAGGGGATCCTTTGAGGCCAGATCCTCGTACTTTTTCAGCGTTGACATGAGCTCCTCTGCGTTCTCGTGTATATCCTGCACCATGAATACGAATCTGAAATCGTCGGGGTTGAGGGTCTCGGCGCGGCTGAATATCAGCTTTACCCATATGAACTTTCCCTCAAGGTTCATCATGAGGCAGTCAAAGGAGGTAGTGCGTCCGGGAGCAAGGTTCTTCTTCAGATACTCCGGATCCGTCCTCTCCAGGAATATATCCTTATCGTCGGGCCATATCATATTCACGATCATCATGCGCCAGTCGGAGTATTTCAGCTGCTGGTTCATGACCTCGTCGGATATTTCGGTTATGCTTATGCTGTTGGTAGTGTCCTTTACCAGATCGACATACATGGAGAAAAGATAGGTGTTCTGAATGGTGCTGACCTTTTTTGTGGTAAGGGTCTCGTCGATGTAAAAACTTCCGTCAAGCTCGTTCAGAACGAACAGGTATACCTGTTCCTCTTCCATGGGATAAATGGTCATCTGAACGATATGCGCCTTTTCGTTAAAGGTTATGTTCAGCCTTTTGCTGTACTTGCCTGCGAATTTACCCGCAGTTGGTATAAACACATGGTAATCCTCTATGACCTTGTCCTCGCTGTTGTTGAAGTGATACCAGAGTCTTTCGATAAGATCGTGGTAGCGGCCTTCCTCACGAAGGTATTCCGAAAAAAATCCCCGTCTGACCAAGGCCTTGTAAACATCTGCTTTGCCGTCGGCGACGAAAACAGCGTCCGCACTTTGTCCTGCGTATCTGATGGCGTCATCAAAGGTGATATTGCTTATTCTGTCGGTATTCACGTTCAGCCCCCCTAAGCTGTTATTTTTCAGACTCTGCGTCTGTCGGGCATAGACAGAGCCTTGTTATCATCATAATTATATGATATCATAATCGGCTGTGAGAATTGAGAATATTTTGTGAACTGCGGCGCACAGGGAAGTTTTTTTGTAGTATGTGACAATACGGCACGGCTCACATTGGTAAAAATGCAGAAAGCTCCGTACTTGTATAAAAGTGATAGTGTTATATAACGAATCAAAAAAGTTTTTTCGGAAAGTACTTGACATCTTATAGTTTTTGTGTTATTATCATAATAGAAATAACAGAGGAGGTGATGCCCATGGCGACAGAAAAGGAATTCCTGTCGGAGTACAGGCTCAGCGACTACGAAAGGCCTTCCGTGACGGCTGATGTGGCTGCGTTCATGATAAGGTCCGAGGAGAATTCCAGCTATCGCAGGAACCCCGAGAACAAGCTGTCCCTGCTGCTGATAAAGCGGGGCGGACACCCTTTCAAGGGTATGTGGGCTCTTCCCGGAGGCTTCCTTCAGTCCGACGAGACTGTTGAGGAATGTGCGCTGAGGGAGATAAAGGAGGAGACGGATGTGCTTCCTGTTTCCATAATGCCCGTGGGAGTTTTCAGCAGGCCTGATCGTGACCCAAGAGGCTGGATAATATCCAGCGTCTATGTGTCTATCATCGGCGATGAGTCGGTAAAGCAGGTGGCTATGGACGACGCCTCTGACGCTCAGTGGTTCAATGTCAGCTTTGAAAAGGACGGGGGCGGCGGGTATCACCTGGAGCTGAGCTATGAGGATATCGTTCTGAATGCAGTTCTCACCGAGGAGAGCTCGGGTTTCGGACGTACCTTCTTCAGCATAAAGGACAGCGGCTCGCTTGCCTTCGATCATGCGGCTATGATCGCTTCGGCAATAACAGCTCTGAGGAGAGCGGCGGAAAGCTATGATACCATCTTTGATTTTCTGCCGGAGGAGTTCACTCTCTCAGCTTTTCAGAAGGTGCAGGAGACCATACTGAACACCTCCTTCCAGCCTGCGAATTTCAGGAGAATGGTCAGCAGGTATGTGGAGGAGACAGGCTCATTCGTCAGGGGACAGGGACACCGTCCCGCAAAGCTCTACAGAAGAAAAAAGCAATAATAAGGAGGATATTGTCATGAAAAAGATACTGGTAGCAGTGGATATGCAGAAGGACTTCATTGACGGAGCTCTCGGCACAGCTGAGGCCTGTGCCATCGTTCCCGCAGCTGCGGCGAAGATAGCGGCCTTCGACGGAAAGATATTCGTTACCTACGATACTCACTTCGACAACTATATGGAGACTGCCGAGGGAAAGAAGCTGCCTGTTCCTCACTGCATAAAGGGCACAGAGGGCTGGAAGCTGAATAAGGATATCGCAGCTGCCCTAAAGGGTAAGGACTTCACTGCCGTAGAGAAGAATACCTTCGGCTCTGTAAAGCTGCCTGGGCTCATAAAGGAAGCCGCAGAGGACGAGGAATTCTCGGTGGAGTTCATAGGCCTCTGCACGGATATATGCGTAGTCAGCAATGTACTGATAGTGAAGGCGAATTATCCCGAGGCAGCCATTATGGTGGACGCGGCCTGCTGCGCGGGAGTAACTCCCGAAAAGCACGAAGCAGCTCTGGAGACCATGAGAAGCTGCCAGATAGATATTATATAACGGAAAGGAATGATATACCATGAAGCTTGAACCAATTGTTGTTTCGCTGCTGGATACCGACCTCTACAAGTTCAATATGGATCAGGTCATCTTCCACAAGCACACAGACCTCTGCGGTCAGTATTACTTCAAGTGCCGCAACAAGGACGTTGTTTTCACTGCCGAAATGGTGCAGGAGATCAACGAACAGATCGACCACCTCTGCACTCTCAGCTTTAAAAAGGACGAGCTGGATTATCTCCGTTCCATTCGTTTCATCAAGGACGATTACGTTGAGTTTCTCAGACTATGGCACCCCATCAGGGATTATGTGACGGCTGAGCTCAATGACAAGGGCGAGCTGGAGATAGTTGTTGACGGTCCGCTGTTCTCGGCTATGCAGTTCGAGATATACCTGCTGGAGATAGTCAACGAGGTATACTTCCGCATGAAGTTCGATTACGAAAGGCTGAGAAAGTCCGCTGAGGAGCGGCTGGACGCAAAGATAAAGGCTCTCAACGACGGTACCTATACCTTCAAATTCGCTGAATTCGGCTGCCGCAGACGACTTTCGCGCGAGTGGGAGGATGTTGTGGTAAAGCGCCTCTGCACAGAGACCGAGAGCTGTGTGGGTACGTCAAACGTGTACCTTGCCATGAAGTATAACGTAACTCCCATAGGCACATACGCACATGAATTCGTACAGATGTATCAGGGCATAGACTCCATACCGCTGGCATATACCAACCACTATGCCATGAAGGACTGGTATGACGAATACGACGGCGATAACGGTACTGCTCTTACGGATACTATCACAACGGATCTGTTCCTGCTGGACTTCAACCGCTCGATGGTAAACAACTATACAGGCGTCCGTCACGACAGCGGCGATCCCTATGAGTGGGGCGAAAAGATCATCGCCCACTATAAGAAGTACGGCGTTGATCCCATGACGAAGCTGCTCCTGTTCAGCGACAGCCTTGATTTCGACAGAGCACAGAAGCTCCATGAGTATTTCTGCAATAAGTCCAAGGTATCATTCGGTATCGGAACCTTCTGCTCCAACGATACCGAGGAGCAGGCGCTGAATATAGTCATAAAGCTCCAGTACGTCAACGGCAGACCTGTTGCGAAGCTGTCTGACGCTCCGGGCAAGGCTATGTGCCGCGATGAGGAGTATCTTGAGTACCTCAAGCGCTCCGTAGAGTTCAGGATAAAGAGAGAATCGGACAAGAAGTGATATGAAAAAACGGGAAAGGCTGTGCAGGTGGTCTTTCCCGTTATGTATGAGCAGATCGTTACAAATGTCACTGCGAAAGTTATTCCCGTCATCTTGAAAAAACAGTCGTGATAGTATATAATCAGGTCATAGAGAGGGACAGAGAGCCTTCGGAAGGAGTGACTGATATGACAGTTGATTACTATGAGATAAAAGGCTGTGCTTTTGATATGTACTGCGGCAGGCCAGCAATTTTCGCACCTGTAGGGACAGCGGCGGATATAATGGCAAACTACGGCTTTTCACTGATGAACGACGGCAGATATGTGCATTTTCTGGATCAGCAGGAATACTATCATGTAATGATGCAGAGCGGCTGTGAAAGGGTGGTTTTCGACTATTCCACATGGGTGAATATATCAAGTTTTTACAGCGCACGCAGATACGAGCTTGGACTTCCCGTGGCCAATTATCAGGATAGAAGCGCCGGCACGACTCCCAATATGCTCTGCGGCATAAGTCTGGGGCTGTTCTGCTTCAGCGTGGTTTCCGTATTTTTTATACCTTATTTTTCCCTTGCGGCATTTATCGCAGCCATAGTGCTTATGATAATCGTAAGGGCAAGCTATCCGAAGAATACCTTCGGTCTGGTGCTGATGATACTCTATATCGCAGTAGTGGCCATTTCGTTTATCGCAGGTATCCTGCTGCTGGCGGCCTGCTATCAGATGTTAAAGGAATGCAATATCCCGTGCTGAGAGGAGAATGAGACATGACTATACATATAGATACGGATCACGGCCCGATACCGCCTTATGCGGTCATGCTCATAATCTCGTTCATCGCAGGGCTCGGGGTGCAGTTCCTGCTTAACGTAAAGAGCGGCGTGAAGAAGAGCATCGCAGGCTACGGGACTATACTTGCGCCGCCTATGGCTGCATTCTTCGCAATACTGGTCATGCAGCTCTACACTGGCGGCAAGGGCGTAGGCGTTTCCTCGGTGGGAGGCGCTCTGGGTATGTACATGAGCGCCTTTACAATGGCTCTCATATCACGGGACCGCAGCTGCGGACGGATACTTATTGAGAGCTGCACGGTGACGCTTCCGCTGATGTACAGCATAGCAAAGCTCGGCTGCCTGATGGCAGGCTGCTGCCACGGCATGGACTACAGCGGACCTCTTGCGCTGGAATACAGCGGCAGAGCAGGGGAGATATGCGTGTTTCCCGTACAGATAGCGGAGTCCGCGGCGTTCCTTGTCATATTCGTTATAGCTTTGGTCATGCACGCAGGACGCAGGCACTGTACTGTTCCTGCCGTCATACTTATGTCAGCGGCGGCAAAGGGGCTGCTGGACTTTCTCCGTGCTTCACATACGGGGAAGATCATATCCCTGAACCAGATATTCTGTATCACTGCCGCGGTCATATGTGCGGGAGCGGTTATATATCAGAGGAAAAAGAGATTAGCAGAGAGCGTATAGAAAAAACAGGCAGTCACCGTTATGGGTGACTGCCTTTTATATCAATTATTATGATATGTAGTCAACTGCTGCCTTGTAGTATTCATAGAGTGCGCACATAGCGTAGAGCTCTGAATTATCAATGGGATCTACTACGCACATATAAGCGTATGACAGAGCAGATACCTTATAGGTAGATGTGCCCTTCTTTGTGATGATCTCAAGGGTATGTGTATCGCCCAGCTTATGAGCGGGGATACCCGATACAGCTACCTGATAGCGGCCGTCATCAAGCTTCTTGGGAGTTACCTTCTTGCCGTCAAGCTTCATGGAAACGCTGCCATTATAGTTTTCGGCAAGAGATACCTTCAGTGTGAGTTTTGTATTTGCGTCGAGAGTGAGTGTCTGATTTACCTTCTTGACGTCGCTGTTGAAGTTCTCGACCTTCTCGTAAGCCTTCAGAGCTTCTGTGTACTTCTCGCGGTTCTTGGCGAGCCTGAAATCGGCATTGTTTCTGTATGCTTTCTCCATAGCCTGGTGATCCCACCAGCTCCAGCCTGCTGCGGAGTGGTCGTACAGATACTTCTGCATATAGTATCCGTAGTCATTGGTGCTCTTGATAAGGTTCCAGATCTTTTCACCGTCATTCTCGTTGAACTTATTCATATAATCCTCTGCGGAAGCCCATGTTTCAAGAGTTGCGTCTTCGCCGTCCTTATCGAGGTAATAGAGGATAGCGTGTACCTGATCTGCCATTGAGATAGAATTGAGCATACAGGTGAAGCAGTAAGCTGTTTTCTTGCTGTTCATCTTGTTTCTGTTGAGTGGAACGGTCTGGGTGCCGCCGTTAACATAGAACTCAACGTATGCTTCGTCAAGGTATTCATCGGGCACGTTGGCGAAATCAACGTAGAAGTTGAGGCTGATAGCGCCGCCGAGAGTCATGGAGTTGCTTATGAAAGCTACCTCCTTGTCCTTCCAGATTGCTGTGTAGGTGCGATTTTCATAGGGCTGTACATAATCGCCGGGATTGAACAAGCCGTCGCAGTCCCAGTAATCGAATACCTTGCCCTCGGGAGGAGTAAAGGTACAATCGGGAATAGTATAACAACCTTCCTCGTTTACCGTAATGGGATCCATTGTGCCTGTACCGCCGTTAGCATCAAAGTCAGCTCTAAAAGGCTCAGCATATGCAAGGCTGAATGACCATGTATAATAGTATTCCAACGGGTCAAATTCATCAGGATCAGGTTGAAAACTATCTTCCTCAAAGTTTTCGCAGCAAATGCCTATAGGAGTATCATTTTCATGATCTGCGGGTATAGGGAATGCTAATGTGAACATTTCATTCCCACTGCTATAGATTAATCCCCCTGACTCCGTGTCAAATCTTAGTTTAAAGAATTCAGCTATCCAGATATCATTTTCCTGATAAAAGTCTTTGAAATAATATGGGTCATCGAAGGATTCTGAATCGTATGGGCTCTCAAAAGTACACTCAGTGGCTCTCCAACCATTTATAATACTGCCGGGAAGCATTATATCTTCCTCTTCTCCCCACCAGCTATCTGTAGGATTACCTTCAAAGTAAACAGTTGAAGTGTCTGCATTGGCCGTTATATACAGGCTTGCAGGCACAGCTCCCGCCATAAGGGCAAGTGAAAGAGCTGCCGCAGTGGCTTTTTTCCAGATTTTCTTCATATAAACATCTCTCCTTATAAAAAAATATAAAAAGGCACACTACGCCCTGTGGGCATAATGTGCCTTTATGTACCTTGTGAGCGGGAAGGCAGTATATTCCTTTATATATGCTTTAGCTGAATAATTAAGCATAAACATCGCCCCCCTATTGTATAAACCTTTTTTTCTCAATAAAACTGTATATCTGGATTATAACATATACTGGTAGGATTGTCAAGATGATGTTTAACATTTTTTTCCTGTATTCAGTGCAAAAATTCACAGATTGTTTACAAAATCTGCCGCACATTTTTCATTCTGAAACGTTAATATATATGTAAAACGGATTTTTTTCCGAGAGGAGGGTTTATTCATGAAATTATTAAAACAAATACTCAGTGCAGCGGCTGCGTCTGCTCTCATGGTCACAGCAGCTTCTCCTGCCATCACATCTGCCGCGGTGGTCAGCCCGCCCGATACGGGAGCTCTTACCGCCGAAAACGTAACTGCAAGGTACTGCCCCGACTGGGTACCTGACAATTACCTTGAGGCTCTGGAGTTCAGCAACAAGCACGGCGCCACCTATGTTCAGGGCGAATACATATGCGTAGTACAGCAGAGGCCGCTCCATAACGACGATCTGTTCTATGATATAGTGTGCTCGGGAAAGTGCGTGGAGAACAAAGAGCTCAGCTATGCCTTTTCAAAGGATATGGAGTTCAGTCCCGCCGACGCTCCCTCAGAGGAGGACGCCGAGGCCTATGAGGCCTATATGGCAAGGCTGAGGGCCGCAGGCATATCCGAGGACGCACAGGAGCTGGACAACTACTTCAGGGTAGAGGTCTACACCACCCTGTTCCAGGACCTTGATGTTACCCTGAGAAGCGGACATTACGAGGACGGCGTCCTCAGTATTGATGATTCGCAGACCTACACCTTCGGCTATAACCAATCCTTGCTGAACAAGGTGCAGCGCGATGTGTTCAGGTTCCTGCCCGATTCGGTGGAGGAGTACGACGCTTTCATTAAGGAGCACGGCAATATATGCGCCTTCAACAACTATGTCATCTTCTGCGGAGACGTGAACCGTGCGGCAGGTGAGAAGTACTTCATGGAGCAGCACGGCGTGGGCAAGGTAAAGACGTTCATGACCTACAATGTGGAGGAGCGTTCTCCCGTTATGTTCGGAGAACCGGTTGACGGCCTCCGCACTGAGAGGACGGTAGCGGTCTACGAGCCCCTGACTGACGGCGAGGTGTATATCGACTTTGCGGTATCACGCGGCATGACGCCCAAGGCCGAGGATATCGACACAAGATGCTTCACTCTGAAGAGAGACTACAATAACAATCTGTGCCTTGTGGAGAACCACAAGGATCTCCCCGAGTGGGTGCCCACAGATCTGAAGTCGGCACTTGTCTTTGACAATAAGTACGGCGCTACCCACGTTGAGGACGGCTATATCTGCTGTGTACGAAGAATGGTGAACAACGGCAAGGGCTGTTCCGAAAGACCGTATACAAGATTTATCGGTTCCGATCAATTTGATGTAAATGATTATTATGACAGCCGTGTATATTCAAGAGTTTTCACTTTCCCCGAGGCTGTAAGAAACGATGAGGAAGGCTATGATGAGTATATCGCTGCCATTAAGAATCTGGGCCTCAGTGAGCGCGATCTGGAGTATGCAAAGACCGACGTCCGCTACAGTGTTGACGTGTTCAAGCCTCTGCCGTCGTCGAGAGTCGACGTCTACTGGAACAAGTTCCGCGGTAATTACGATGTTTCTCACCCCGAGGACTGTGCTCTCAGCTTCATATGCGATGAGGAAGGCAATATCACCGAGACCGATCTTTTCGGCTGGGTGCCCGACTGTATTACAGAGGCACAGGAATTCATCAAGACCAACGGAAACATATCCGTACACGATGAGTTCGTGATATTCTGCTCTGTGGGACTAAACTTCAGAATCGATCCCACTCAGGAAGGCATGACCTCCATAAAACAGATGTACCAGTATTATCTTGAATCCGCAAACGTTATTGATGTTCTGGGCGGAGTGTACGGTCAGGTAACCGTCTTTGGCGCCAAACGCCCCGGTACAGTAACCGTGGACTTCCATTACTCCGGCGGAACTGATGTATATGAGCCAAAGGATGAAGCAGTCTGCTCCTTCAGATTTGACAATGATCTTAAAGCAAGCATAATAAGCAGTGAGGAGTGCGATCCCCTTATCCCCGGCGACTGCAACTATGACGGAGTTCTGGGCATTTCAGACGTTGTGGCACTTCAGCAGTGGCTGCTTGGTACGGGAGAGATGATCAAGGAGGAGAATGCCGATATCAACGGCGATGGTGTTATCGATGTATTCGATCTTATCAGGCTGAAGAAGGAGGTCATAAAGGCCTCTGAGCACAGCAGCGGTATCGTTGAGGATCCAAAGCCAATGCTTGCAGTTGTATATGAGAACCACGCATGGGGAGTGCATCAGGATATAACTGTATACGACGAGAACGGAACAGGCTACTATATGTACCTCGGAGATCCTGTGAAAGAAACTGACAAGAATGTATATGATGAGATCGTCAGATTATATGATGAGGATAATACAGACTGGTATGACGCACTTGTCGGTATCATGAACAACGGGAACGCCGAGAAGAAGCGTCTTGCTGACAGTATAGTCGGAAGGACAAGAAAAATGTCATCGGAGCTTTACAAGCATAAGGACGATAAACTGGCGCCATATATCCCGAAGATGTGTGATGCAGGTCAGGAGACTGTATACCTTATCGGAAAGGATACCGATGGTAAGCCTCTGCTTCTGGAGATCTATTCCGATGGAGACTGCCTTGAATGGATAGACTGTGAGGAGATACAGGACTACCTGAAGGAGATCTGCTATTCACTCGGCGCAGTGAATAGCAACTTCATACATGAGCTGGAAAGCATGAAGTGATAAAGATAGAATAAAAGCCGCCTCTTACGGATAATACCTGTAAGAGGCGGTTTTGCCTTTTATGACGTTTCTGCGTGTCAATGATGTAGCAAAGATTTCAATCAGCTCCCTTCGTGTGGAGGGAGACTATAATCTCGGTGATAAGGTAAGCGCCGTTAACATTTCAATCCACTCCCTCCGTGTGGAGGGAGACCAACAGCAGAAGCTACAGGCTCAAATCCAACAGTGATTTCAATCCACTCCCTCCGTGTGGAGGGAGACGTAGGGAGTAGAGTTATCAGCTCATACTCCGCCGAATTTCAATCCACTCCCTCCGTGTGGAGGGAGACCACTCTCACCCTCTGGGAATGATGAGTGATGAAGGCATTTCAATCCACTCCCTCCGTGTGGAGGGAGACTTATGAGAGTCGATGAACTCTTCCTCCGTCTTGTATTTCAATCCACTCCCTCCGTGTGGAGGGAGACACTTCGGTGTGCAGCAGCTTGAGACCAAGCTTGTATTTCAATCCACTCCCTCCGTGTGGAGGGAGACCCGTCTTGATATGTTATTACGGCGACTATTCAACATTTCAATCCACTCCCTCCGTGTGGAGGGAGACCTGTGTCCAGTTTCTCATTTGATATGCTTTGCCTATTTCAATCCACTCCCTCCGTGTGGAGGGAGACCGTTGTTGGTATCAATAACAATTTGCGTATACCCGTTTCAATCCACTCCCTCCGTGTGGAGGGAGACTTGACAAGATAACCGACGGACAATACAACGGGGTTGTTTCAATCCACTCCCTCCGTGTGGAGGGAGACAGGCGCGGGAATGGGTGTTACAACCGACGATATCGTTTCAATCCACTCCCTCCGTGTGGAGGGAGACTCGAACCCACATTGATTATATTTGCTATTATGAGGTTTCAATCCACTCCCTCCGTCTGGCCTGATTTACAGAGCTTTTCAGGAATTCGGATTTTCTGCTGAATAAATCCGTATCTATTCTTTCACCATGATCGCGGATCATTCTTTCCAGCACCCAGCGGCTGTTGAAAAGCTTTGCGGATATCATATTCTTTGCAATATCAAGTGCTTGCGCCTTATTATCGGAATAGCGGTACTGCTGTCTGCGCAGGAGGACATTTCCTTTGACTTCTCCCTCGACGCGAGCAATAAAGCGACCGTTTCGGCTCATAAAAACAAGCTCTATACCATTCTGTGCGCATTTGCCCATTAGTGCAGGGCTTGCTCCGGCGTGACCGAAGGTCATGATACGATCGATATTATGCAGCGGGACTCTGCCGACTTCTTCGCCGTCCTGACTTATCACAACGTTTTCGCCGTCAAGTGACAGGTATCTGTCAGGATTATTCACATAAACAGTATTAAGGAGTTTTTTCATATATCCTCCGTTTCGCTCAGCATTTCATTGACATAATCAGAAGCTTTTTTGTTTCCGCAAATGACGGGAAGGCATATGTTTTTCAGTGAACAGGCGTTGCAGCTTTTTCTGCGTTTAACTTTCGGGGTATACTGCTTTTTGTATAGATCGTGCATTTCAGCTATCATATCTTCGGTACGCTTGCGCAGAGCATCATCGAACACGACCTTGACTCTCCGGCGTATCCCGCCATAGTACAGGTAACCGAAGGGGATATCACAGCAGAGCATATCTTCAAGGCAAAGCGCCTGAGCCGTAAGCTGAACGACATCACAGTCGTCTTCTTTGGGTTCTCCTCTTTTGTATTCAACGGGAGTAACTGTATATTTCCCTTCGAGTCCGTGTAATCCTATGCCGTTTTCTGACTTTCTCAGCTCAACTGCGTCACATTCGCCCGAAATGCCCAGCCTTGCAGACGAGACAGCCATAGCTCTGGTTATTACAAGCTCGCCGCGCTTTTCATGGGCCTCGGCGTCATGTACTTTTTCGTGCATGATGTTTCCCTCAACAGTACGCGAGTTTTCAGCCCATTGCTGTTCAATGTGTATCAGTGCCCATTGCCTGCGGCAGAATACAAAATGCTGAACTCCCGACAGCATGAGATATTCGTCTTCGCTGTACATTATATCAGGTCTTCGTATTTTTCGCAGGCAAGCCCGTCGAGCTCGTTGAGGGATACCTGGTAATCCTCAAACCTTGTCGGGCGGCTGACGCCGTCTTTAAGCTTCACTTCCAGCTGTCTGTGTACCTTTGCTGATGAATACTTAGGAGTCTTTCCCTCATGCTTCCACCAGTATAGTCTGCAAACTTCCATACTTCCGTCAGGACGTGCAGATGAGCAGTCATTTTCAAACAGAGTAAGCAAAGCATTTTTTATCTTTTCGGCGTCCTCGTCGGAGAAGCCTGTTTTTTCCGCCAGCTGACAGTTTATACTGCCGTTAACGACGTAAAGTCCGAATTCAACGCGGTGCTTCATACCCATAGTGTCGGAAGCTTTGCCTTCCTTTCCGCCCTCGCTGTTGACGCTCTTTGTTATCTGCATACTTACGATGTCAACAGGGGATATGCTTACAGCCTGCTGAACAGAAACAGGACCTCTTACGCCTACTGATACATTATCGCCTTTAAACGCGAATACCTGACCGAAGCTGCGGACATCGATCCATTCTTCACAGGCAGTTCTTGCAAACTCATCTCTGTTGGTATTTTTGCCGTTGCTTATTTTCTTTAGTGCCTCATTTGCGTCTGCCCTTGAACGTAAGCTGTCAAATCCGTCATCGCATCTGTCGTCTGACTGAACGAATATCTTTTCGCCCATATCCTGCAAACGGTTTCGTATCTTTCTCTTGATACAAACATCGGATATCTCGCCCAGACCGTCATAATTCTCACGGGGACGGTTACCGTTGAGCGGGTCACCGTTCGGATTTGCGTTTTTTGCTGTAATAAGCAGTGTGAAATCGATCTTATTCTGTAAAACTCCCATTTTTTAATCCTCCTTATTTGTATTGCCGTTATACATATATTCGGTAAAATTATGATAACCAAGTAAATACATTGGTTCAAGGCGAGTGTTGTCAGCAAAGCCTGCTGCGTCCATTTTTGAAGTTATCTCGTTGATCCATTTGCCGTACCTGACCTGTGCTTTTCCGAGTTTATTAAGATATGGTCTGAGTCTTTCCTCGATTATGCACCATGTCGTGTACGGACGCTGTGAAAATGAATTCCAGTATCTTCTTGCGTTTGTCACTCTGACATTTCTTTCGTCGGGATCAAAAGCTTCGTTTTCAGCTTTGTCAGCTATAGCCAGCAGACAGCCGTAAAGGTAGCTTCTGTCATTAATACTCGGATCGTAAGCCATTGAAACATCTCCTTTTCCGTTTTCGATTCTTTGTTTGCGTATCATACCGCAGGCAGTTTCGAGAACTGCGCGGTGATTATAGTCTTTATCATAAGCAAGGGGAGTTGACGCTTTCTGGTACAAGGCGTTAACTATATCGCTGGGCAGCCTTGCGCCGTTAGTAATGCAATTAAGCAGTCTGATGATATTATCCCGCATTACTCTTTTGTCGCAGTCTACAAAGGCTCCCTGCTCCGTACCAAAAGCATATTTGATAATATCGTAGACGCTGAAAGAATTTACCATTTTCTTTTTGAGTTTTCCGCTGAATCTCAGCCATGCCGTTTCAGAATGCCATTTTTCGATATTTGCAAGATATTGAGAGCTTTCAAGCTCGGAATACATCGAAATATTGATCCTTCCCGGAGTTGCTGCGTCAAGGCCCATTATCATTACCTTGGTATTGGGTTCAAGTTTTTCTCTTACGCCAAATATCCTCTTTTTGAGCAGGTCCATATATTTAGGCACAGTAGAAGGTATTTCAGCCTCTTTTCCGGCAGGAAGATCATCAAAGTCTGAATCGTCTATAAGGCTTTCAGAGCACTTGGGAATATCCTGCATTGCGCTTGCCCAGACTATAACAGTCAGGGAGTCGATAGTTCTGCCTTGCTTTTCTCTTAGCCACCGCAGTGCGTTGTGGATCTTCTGCGAATACTCATATCCGACTGAAACAGCCTGCTCTTTGTCAGAAAATCTGCCTCTGTAGGTGAAACCGCTTTCGTCATTTGTTGACATTATTTTTGCTTTATCGCCGCTGTTGCGTATCTTTGACGGGTGTTTATATGTTGCGGCAGCATATTCTCCCGACGCATAACAAAGCTGTTTTTCGCCCATCAGATCACTATTGAAGGAAATAAAGCTCTCCTGCAATGACTTGTCCTTCCAGGTCTCAATGCGGTCTTCGGAAGTGTTTATGACTATGCGGACAAAGCAGTCCTCCTGGGCTATTCCTGATATTTTTTCCTTGTCCTTGAATTTGCCTGTAGTCTCGTCAGTTTTTATGACTCCGGCTTCAACAAGATCGGCGATAAGGTGTTTTTTCTCAAGATATGAATACAGCGCCCTGACAAACGGGTGAGAATATTCGCTTGCAAGCCATGCTCTCAGCTGATTCATATAATTGGTGAAATGCCCTGAATTATCAGCTTTTTTGCCCTCGGCGTATTGACTGTAATCACCTGCTATGTATATCAGCTTATCGGCATACGGCATAGCGCATATGCCGCTGCTTCTTGTGGCAGAGTTTTCGGTTGCAGGTATAACAGTAACCGCTTCGGACTTTTCAACGGCTCGTGCACTTTTGAAATTACCGTCAAATCCGATGGTAAGCTCTATCTGTGCATTGGCGGTCGAATGTGCTACAGGCAGCATAACAGGCTCATTAGGCTCAAACTCACGATTACTGTTATATTCGTATATTTGGTATAATTCATTAGTCCAGCTCACCAATATCACCTCCGACAAATTCATCAAGTCCTGTAAAGTTATCATATAACTCACCGAAAGGCTTAATCGGCATTTTTCTGATATGACGCTTCAGCGTACATTCTTCGGGACGTATGAACTCAATAACGCCGTTTTCCAGAACAGGATTCCAGAGTCTTACGGTAAGCATATCCTTATCATCGTTGCTGACGGCTTCGTCTGCGTAGGTTATGCCGTGATACATGAGTCCATAGGGGATAGAGCCGCAGTTGTCGTATGCGCCTGTGATCTCGCCGAATCTGCATGGCTCGACATAACCCTGACACTCTCTTGTGCCGAGAAAGATATCCCGTCGACCGCCGCGTTCTATCATGCGTTTTGCTATGTTGTGGTGTTTATGCTCATTCCTGTCTTTTTCAAGCTCGGGACGATTCATATTCCACTCAAAATGTGCTCTGACCTGATAGTACACATCTTCAAGATAAGTGTAATACGCAAGGTCGTTTCCGCCGCCGTACTTTATTGGACGTATGCCTTTTCTTGCTGTGCGTATGGGATTCATTATCCTTACACTGTCAATTATCCACACAATAGTAGGCTTCCAGTAGATACTGTGAAGGATACCTTTCAGAGCCTCATAGGTGGGAATGGGATAGCTTGACTTTTCACCTCCTGCCCTTGTCAGGATATCCGAGAAAAGTGCATACCGTCCGCGGACAGCAAATTCTACGGTGTTTCTGTAGATTTCTTTTGACATTCTCAAGCCTCCTTTCAGAATATCAATAATTCATTTTCGGCACCGTTTATGTCAATACCGAATTCGTCACTGTAATACGTCTTATCAAGAATGATAACGTCGTTTGCGATCTTCCGTAAAGCATTGTTTTCGTATAATCTGCGTTCTGTTCCGTTATAAATGCTGACAGTGTATCTCTGCGCTTTTCTTAGCAGTTCTGACAAGCTTCCTTCATTTCTCTCCAGCTCTTGTATTATTTCAATAGCTTTATCGTTATAGGGAACTATTACGTCCTGTGTATTGTCATCAATGACCCTGAACAGCGTTCCTGCCGTTTTAAAAGCCTGTGATTCGTATTTGCAGCTTGTCTGAGGACTTGCTTCGTAACGTTTTTTGTTTAATGCAAGATAATTGAGCAGAGTTTCGTTTTCGGGCACCGAATAGGACAGAGCATTTTTTTCATCAAGATAAAGCTTTCTGAAATAATCCGAGACTGCTGCCGGCGAAGAAAGGTCGTTATATCTTCCGCTCTCAGTCATCATCTGAGTTATTCCCTGTGCTTTGGATATCTCCCTTAGATTGCCAAGCCTTTCTTCTTTAAGCTTTATAAGGTATACGGGGCATATTTCATTGTTTTCGCCGTGCCTGTTGCAGCGGCCTGCCGCCTGTACAGCGCTGTCGAGTCCGGCAAGGGAACGCACAACACATTTGAATGATATATCCACACCTGCTTCTATAAGCTGTGTGGTTACACATATCACAGGCTTTTTATCAAGCATAGAACGTATATATTCTATCTTCTCACGGCGGTGCTGAGGACACATATTTGTACTGAGGTGCAATACCTCTGCTTCACTGCCGCATCTCTCCTTTAAAAGCCTATAGAGCTTCAAAGCAGCTGATTTTGTATTTACGATAACAAGAAGATTTCCCGCTTCGGCAAATTTATCCATACAAAAATCGGAAGCTTCTTCATAGGAATAGCCGTATGGCGTAATGACAGGTATGATCTCGGTTCTCTTGAATACTTCAAAATCAGCACTATAATCACCTGTGATACTTTCTGCTTTATCAAGTATCACAGGGTGCGGAACATCTTCTGTGGATGGTTGTGTCGCCGTACACAGTACGATAGCTGAACCGCATATATAGGCCAGGAAATTAATTGCAAGGTTAAACATATTCACGCATTTCAGAGGCAGTGACTGTATCTCGTCGATTATAATAACCGACTTTGCAATCCGATGAAAACGGCGGACAGAGGACGTTTTGCCTAAAAACATTGAATTCAGCAGCTGTATCATTGTTGTTGCAATAACAGGCTTGTCCCAGCGCTCAGTATGCAGTTCGTAATCTGACAGTTCTTCTGAATTATCTGCTTTTTCTGCAATGGCATTTGAATGATGTTCCAGAAAATTATCATCTTCGGCAATACTTCTTATTTCAGCACTGTTCTGTTCAAGTATGGACATAAACGGCGCAGTATAGACTATTTTTTCCATTCCGTGTTTTATGCAGTAATTGATAGCAAAACGCAGAGACGACAATGTCTTGCCTCCGCCTGTTGGAACTATCAGTCTGCATATTTTCACATTTTCAGAAGCAAAACTTTCGCATCGGGCGGAAATACTTCTTCTCTGGACGGAAATAACATCTGTTTTATCAGCAAATCCGTTTAGTTTTTGCTCCATATTACGCTTCATTTTCTGCCATGATCCGGGATCGGAAAAGAATTCGGGGAGCTCGGTATCAGTCATAAATGAAGCAGTATCAGTTCTGTCGGCGTCTATAAGAGCCGATTCGACGAGACGTTCGAGCATTCCCATATAGAACGCTGCTTCTTCCTGAGTTCTGGATATGCTTTTTATTTTTCGGCGTATTTCCTTGTATTCACAGTCTGCTTTCTGTAAATGGCCGAGATAATCGTTTTCGGTAGCTGTTTTGCTGATATTGTCCTTTATCTGCTCATAGTTCTTATCATTTGAAACTCGTTGTTTGAAGTAATCTCTGCAATCATCACCTATCCAGTCATGAAGCCCGTGATGAGATATGATTACTCTTGCAATAAATCTGGCGATATCACTGTATTCATGTCCGGCTAATTCGGTAATGTATTTTGCTCCTGCATAGCTGTGGTCTATTTCGCCCCGCCTGAATTTGGTATCACCTCTGATATAACTGTCGAAGTCTGTGCAAAGCTTACCCGTATCATGTAATGATCCGGCAAGATATCCTATGTTTTCAGCTCCGAACAAAGCGCAGTATTCCATACAAAGCACGGCTGTATTCTTGCAATGCTCCTGTACTGACTGTTCGCGTTTCAAATCTTTAGAAATATGTGCTGCAAGCATTTGTTGATCCCCTCCAATAATTGCAGTGGCTTATATATATTATAATTATATTATACTTTTTTGCGTATGTCAATGTTCTTTTTTGTCGAAATGATATAATCAGGAACAGGCTTTCAGGCATAAAAATGAAAAGTTTTATATTATGATCCGCAATTTCAATAGTCATGGGGATACGTTTATAAGGTAATTGTTTTAGCATACAGGGAAGGTGAGTTATCAATTGCCAAAGCAACAGCAGAGAGCTTTCTCTTTGGTTGACAGGGAAGGACGCAAGTGATATAATTAATACATTATAATTGTTATGGAGGATTACCAGATGAAAATAAAGAGATTCTTTGCTGCGGCAATGGCAATAGCAATGTCATTTGGCACAGTTCAAACAGCAAGCTATTATTCTCCCGTCAGCTTTACCGCTGTGGCCGAGAACAGCGCAGGTACGGGAAAAGCTGCGTCTGATGAAAAAAACGCTCCTGCCGCAACTACAACAACTACTTCATCAGATGTTATTCTTTTACCTGTAATACCAATACCGGTATCAAGCGTTACAACTTCATCCGCAGCAACTACCACCACAAAGAAGCCTACGACTACCGCTACCACATCTGCTGTCACCACCACAACCACTGCAACTACGAGCTCAAACGCCGCAAGATTTTTCGGTTCCGTATTCTTTAATGATCCCGAAAAGACCGAGTACAATGTAGGGGAGACTGTTAACTACGAAGATGCAAAATTCCACTATTATGCAGAATATGAATCAGGTGCGGTTCACACACTGGGAGGAAAAGAGCATTATTTATCTGATATAGCAGATGACGTTTTCAGCGAGGAGTATGTTCTCGGAACTCTGGACGGCAATTCGGAAACATATGTTGTGACCTTCGACCGCTCAAAGGTAGATACGTCAAAGGCAGGCACATATGCCGTAATAGTAAGACTCACCAACAAAGATGGTTCTGAAGTCTACGGACATGATTCCTTTGATATCGTTGTTGTGGTTTCGGGAGCGCGTTCTCCCGGAGATATGAACGGCGACGGAAATATCGACGCGATCGACGCATCGAAAATTCTCAGTCTCTACGCAATGGGTTCCACAAATCAGCTGGAATATACCGAGGATGATTATAAGTACTGTGACGTGAACAAGGACGGGGACATAAACGCTGTTGACGCTTCCCGTATCCTTGCCTATTACGCATATACCGCAACAAACGGAGACAAGAGTCTGAAGGATTTCCTCAAGCAAAACTATGTATAATAAAAAGGCCGGCAACTATAGTGTTGCCGGCCTTTTGTCTTGATAGTATAAAATCTGCTTCTGCGGAGTATCTATGCTCATGAAGCCGTTATTGACAGGCGGTTTCAGAGCGCTTTCCACGAACGCAGAGAACTCGATTTGTTATCCGTCTCATATATACATTGCGTCCATAGCCGTGATATACTCTAAAGTCGGTACAAAAGTACCCTTGTGACGGTCGCCGCGATAGACCTCGTGTCCTTGCTTGTAGGCTATGACCTGAGCCATGGGAAAAGGTATCCAGACTCCGTTATCAAGCGGCTTTGTGGAGAATATCATGCCGTTTTCAAGGCGTTTGAAGCAAAGGGTATTTTTCAGATTTTTGTGTACATAGAGCATATCGCCGTCGTATATCATCAGGTTCAGCTTGTTTCGCGGAGCATTATCAACAATGAAGCTGTTGACAAGGTCGAAACGTTCGCGTTCATTGGGAACGGAGCGTGAGATATGCTCGTTCATATAGTCAAGAAACGAAAGAAAAAAGCGCTCTGAGTCGGTATCTCCCTGCTGTACGGCAGCATAACGATGGTTATGTCTGCTGTTGAAGATAGTACCGTTGTGGATAAGCGTCCATTCTCTGCCCGAAATATCCTTTCCCGTGAATGGGTGGCAGTTATTCTCGTTTATAGAACCGACAGTGGCGAATCTTATATGAGCGAGGAGGGTTTTCTGCGGAGCAAGACTATCTGTTATATCGCCGAGAAAGCTGCTCTCACTGGCGCAGACAGGTTCTTTCAGAATCACTCTGCCGCCGCTTTCGTACATCATTCCCCAGCCGTGAGGATTATTCCTGCTGTGGGCAAAAAAAGTACGCAGATAGTCCGATATATCCGTATTTTTTTCTGAAGTGAAGCCCAGAAGCTCGCACATTTATTTCACCGCCTTGTCTGATATGTAATTACTTTGCAGAAGCCGAAACGATTGAGGTCCTGAAATGATTTCTGCCGAGTATTTTTTCTTTTTCAAATGTGATTATTTCAATGGCTTTTTCGTTGCCTGAGAAATGTTTTCCCATTTCTTCCGCGACTTCAAGTCCCTGTTCTAAAAGCTTTGTATCGGGTTCAAGGAGTGCTGCGTTCTTATGGTCCCGTACCGCCTTTTCCTGCAATTCGGGAGTGAAATCAAAATCGGGCTGCGAAAGCAGATAAAGCATGAGAAGATGTGCAAATTCAAGGTCTCTGCTGTCGATGCCGAGAGGTGCTGACGGATTGAGGTCGAACATTCTCAGCTCTATATGGTCAACACCGTTTGCCGCAAGATTTTCAAGGCTGTTCACGCCCTTTGGTTTCAGACGTATGGGAAGATACAGCTCGCTTGCGGAGTACAGCGAACCTGTCACGATATGCTTCTTGATACTGCCCGTGAAGGTCTTCAGGCTCCTGTGGTCGAGTATGGGCAGGAACTTGTTCCAGTAGCCGCGCTTGCTGTTTCTCAGGGACGAATACTCACTCATAATTATACCACTTTTTCCCTCCTTGTCAAGGGAAGCGTCATAGTACGGGCTTGCCGCAGTAAGCAGCACGATCAGCCAGCTATGGGTCATAAGCTGCTTGTAAAGTCTCAGGTAAAGCCGGTCGCGGAATGCGTCGGGATCCTCGTTGTTTGTATTCAATTCGCGGAGGAACTCCTCTGCAAATGAGAAATTGAAATGTATTCCCGAGAAAAGCATTAGCTTTTTGCCGTATTTCTGCTGTAAGACCTCACGGTATGCGCGTTTCGAGGAATGGTCGCCTGTAAAGTCGGCAATGGGTATCTCGTCCTCACTGTCAATGTGGGGAGGATTGCTGTAGAGCCATATGCTCTCGCCGTTTTTTGCAAGCTCATTGCGGACTTTTTTGTCCAGCTTCCCGAGGGCTTCAACAGCCTCGTCAACACTATGACAGACAGGTGTTACAAGCTCGGTCTGGTTCTCGCAGAAATCGCGGGTGATATGCTCGTCATTGCCAAAAGGGTGGGGCGTCTGTGCAAGTCTGCCCTGACTGTCAACGCGGAGGGTCTCGCGCTCAATGCCGAATTTTCCGCCGTAATAATATTTGCTTGTGATCATGTATATCACCTCATATAGCAGCGTACTGCTCAATGTAGTTTATCATGGGAACGCCGTTTTTTATTCCGTCAAGCATTGTTCTGGCCGGGTTGGTGTGCCTCTGCGCTCTTTCATACAGCGGAGCGAGCAGAGTTTCCTCGCCGAGCTTTCGCTGTTTCAGTCCCTCTGCAGAAAGGTCGAGTATGCGTGTGAGCTGCTTTTCTATTTTGTTTTCGTCAATGAAATAGGGATGACTGCGCTTTGAAAGCAGCTTCTGGAGCTCTAAGGCGCTGAAGCCGTGAGAGTAGATAACGTCGTCGTTTTCGAGTATCTCCTTCAGCTCATACAGCTTTTCCTTCAGACCTGTGTGGAACGCCGCCACAGTGAGAGCCTCCGAAAGGGGCTGACAGCATGAGCTTCTGTATTCGATAGTTCCCCTGAATGTAAGGTCCTCGAATTTGAATGTCCGCAGGTATTCAAGGTCGCTTATCTCCGGGACAAATGTTATCTTCTGATATTGTTTGCCGTCGAAGTATTCGCCCTCAACAGATCCGCGGGAGAAGAACTCGTCTAAAGTCAGGGGAGTGAAATCAATGTACTTGCCGTCCCGCATAGTGCAGTAAACGGACTGCGTACCGATATAGTCGATAAGCTCGTCAATGCTTGAGACCTTTTTGCCGAACATTCCCACATTATGAGGATTATAGCCCTGCATACTGTGCTCCCACAGCATATTTCTCACGCAGAGGAAATCGGGATAATCTGGCAGATAGGAGTTTGCAAACAACAGAGCCTTGTAGGGTTCGAGGAGTCCGAAAACGTTGATAACGTCTGTGAGCTCGTCATATCTTACGTCCAGCTGCACCTGTGAGGCGCTGGTAAATGTACCGAAATCGGGACGTTCATGGAAGCGCATTGCCACCTCGTTGATATGCTGAGGATAGGAGTGCAGATAGTGGTAAAGCATACGGTAGCGCTCGTTCTGAATGGGCCGATTGTGGTTGATATCCGCATTGGGATTTACGCCCATACCTGTGAGAGTATAGCCGTGCTTCGCAAATTCGGTATTGAGAAAGCGGCAGTATCTTTCAAATCTGTCCTTTATTTCAAACAGTCCAACAGCCTTGCCGAATGACAATTCAAGATTTGAATAGCAGCAGTCAAAGGAGAGGATATCACCAGTTTTCTCATGCTTTGCAGATGTGATATTGCCGCCCGAATCCTTTCCCGACTCAATAAAACCGAAGTTCTTTATGAAGCTTTCGGCAGTTTCAATGGAAACAGCCTCATCAACAGGCTGACCGCTGAGGTTCACAACGGGCATTTCTATCTCAACGCCGATATAGTCGGGACGCTCTTTTCTGGTAGGAGCTATGTATTTATCGTATATCGCTTTTCTTATGTTTTCATTCATAGCTATCACCTCAGATATCTGTAATTCTTACCTGCCGCACATTTTTTATCCTGCGAAGCCTGCGGGAAACAGCTTCGTCTTCTGAAGCGGTCTCAAAGTGAATATCGGCAGTAAAATGCGAAACGAGGGTATTCTTTTCGTCTGTCACCACATTGGCTGTATGAGTTACAATGTTACCGTTCAGGCGTCTGATGACGTTTGATATTTCGCCAACGAGCCCTATCCTGTCAAGTGATATTACTTCAATTCTTTTCATACTATCCCTCCTGTAAATAAAAATAGCCTGCCTCCGCGGCAGACTGCTTGCTTACAGGCAGAAAAAGCCTATGACACAGAAAGCGCGGGACCCGTTATACAAATATTCATTTTACACATATGTACCTGCATAACAAACACCTCCATGAATACATACCAGTTTACTATGTTTATATTATACTATAATTTACATACTTTGTCAATAGGATTTCTGTGCGTTAGCTATTGACTTTTGCTCTTATGGATTATATAATCATATTATAACTATAAAATTACTATGATTACAGGTGATATAAATGCTGAATCAGTTTTCAAGGACGCAGCTTCTTTACGGTGAAGAAGCAATAAAAAAGCTCTCGGAGTCGAGAGTTGCCGTATTCGGTATAGGCGGTGTGGGCGGATACGTCTGCGAAGCTCTGGTGCGCAGCGGCGTTGGACATTTTGACCTTATCGACGATGACAAGGTCTGCCTGACCAATCTGAACCGTCAGATAATAGCCACACGAAAAACAGTGGGCAAATACAAGGCGGAGGTCATGGCTGAACGTATGAAGGAGATAAATCCCGATGCGGATATCCGCATACATAAGTGCTTTTTCCTGCCTGAAAATGCCGATGATTTTCAGTTCGATGAATATGATTACGTTGTTGACGCAGTCGATACCGTAACTGCAAAGCTGGAGCTGATAATGCGCTCACAAAGCCTGGGAGTGCCGATAATCAGCGCAATGGGCGCAGGCAATAAGACTGATGCGGGACGGCTGAAAATAGCAGATATCTATGATACACGGGTCTGTCCTCTTGCCCGTGTCATGCGCCATGAGCTGAGAAAGCGGGGCGTGAAAAAGCTTAAAGTAGTTTACTCTGACGAGCAGCCCATAAGGCCTATGGAAGATATGTCCATAAGCTGCCGCACTCATTGTATCTGCCCTCCGGGGGCTCAGCACAAATGTACGGAACGCCGCGATATCCCCGGCAGTACGGCTTTTGTGCCTGCGGTGGCAGGACTGCTCATAGCAGGGGAGATCGTAAATGATCTGACTTCATCAAAGTGAGCAAGCCTGCCGTTCCTCGTCAAAAAGTCCGGTTATTGTCGGATTATCGCCGCATATCGGACAGGTCGGTACTCTTTTCGGCAGCTTTACCTTGCGCCATTCCATTTTCAGCCCGTCGAATATCAGCATACTTCCGATAAGCAGTTCACCCTGACCTGTGATGTACTTCACAGCTTCAAGAGCCTGCATTGTACCGATTATCCCGGCCATAGCGCCGATGACTCCTGCTTCGCGGCAGCTTGGGACTGCGTCCTTAGGCGGCGGAGTTTCAAAAATGCAGCGGTAGCAAGGACCTTTATCGGGGACATAGGTCATAAGCTGTCCCTCAAATCGCAGGATTCCTGCGTGACAAAAGGGCTTATGCCCAAGAACGCAGGCGTCGTTTATGAGAAATTTGGTGGGGAAGTTGTCCGCGCCGTCTATAATGAAGTCGTAGTCCGCTATCATATCCGCGATGTTCTTGCTGCTCACAAATTCGTGATAAGTTATAACATCAACATCGGGATTGAGGGCTTTTATGGTCTCGGCGGCGGACTGCACCTTTGGCTTGCCGATATCATCGGTTGTATGTATTATCTGCCTTTGCAGGTTTGAGAGCTCCACGCTGTCGCAGTCGGCAATGCCGATAGTTCCCACACCTGCGGCTGCAAGGTACATTGCGGCAGGGGCGCCGAGACCGCCTGCACCTATTATGAGCACCTTTGCTGCGAGGAGCTTCTTCTGTCCTCTCACGCCTATTTCTTTTAATGTGATATGTCTCGAATAGCGTTCGAGCTGTTGGTCTGTCAAAGCCATTTTTGCCTCCCGAAAGGAAATTGATATGAAAAGTATAAATGCAGCGGAAATATCCGCTCTTGATACGGAAAAGGTGCTTCTTCTCGATATAAGAAGCCGCGATGAATTTGAAAATAACGGTATAAAAGGCTCGGTTAATGTTCCCTTTGACGAGATATCTGTGGGACTTTCAAAGCTGCCGAAGGACAAGCCTGTCTACGTCCTGTGCAGAACAGGCGACCTAAGCGAAGAAGTAGCCGAGATACTTGAAGACCGCGGATATGACGTATACAATATTGAGGGCGGTCATGCCGCATATACCGTAAGTCTGGCAGGGAACGGGCTGTAAGGGCCTCCTGTGTGTTTAATAAGTATAGCATATACACATCAGCTTTTCAAGGGCGTCGGATATAGCTTTTTTCTATAATCTGCAATGGATTTTTGGCATTGGACAGGCTCCTTTTCCTGTGATATAATAAAGTCACACCAAACGAAAGGAGCGGTGAAAATGAAAAACAGAATATCCTGTATGCATGGTATGCTCCGCTCTATCGTAAGGGGGACAGACCGAATGTGCAGCAAAGGACGATGTTGCATCGGTAAACAATTTTTAGCTGAAAGCATTTAGTGTATAACCTCCTAAAAAATACATTATAATGAAATAACAAAACAGCTTCTTCTGTAATGAAGAAGCTGTTTTTTTGTTATTTTTTCTTCAGGTATTCCTCGAAGGTGCCTGTTCCGCCGCCGCCCATAAAGGCGTAGTAGGCAAGTACCTTTGAAGCGTCCACCGCGTCTATATTGCCATTGCGGTTCACATCGCAGACCTCATAATCATGAGTTGTGGGAGAGCCTCCGCCAGTAGTCGAGAACTTAGCGTACATGGCAAGTATCCTCGACGCGTCGATAGCGTCTATATTGCCGTCGCTGTTAGCGTCGCCGAGACCGCCGCCTTCTATTTTGATATAGCCGTTTTCGATGCCCTTGTTGAAAACGTAGGTCATCATCTGTTTACCTTCATAATCCTGCCTCGAATTATAGAACAGATCGCTTGTTATGCCGTCATAATCATACCTTATACCTATGGGGTACAAGTCTCCTGCCTTTGCATTGTCGGGGAGCCTGAACTCCATGCTGAATATAACTCCGTCATACAGAATGTCATCTGCTGCGCTGGATGCCCATGAAATGCAGCCGTTATCGATCTGAGTTTCCAAACTGGAAAATTTGCCTTCTATGGCATAGCCTGCTTTCATCTTCGAGTTTTTCGACGAGCCTTGATTTACGGGAGTCAGTCTGGTATCGTAAATGACATGGAAGGCGAGCACCGACGCCTTTTTTGCCGCACCCTTTACATGGAATTTTACGGGCACGGTCTTGTTGCCGCTTATCAGACTTTTGGCTTCCGATGCGGAAAGAGTGAACTTATCGAACCACAGCCTGACATTTCCCTCATAATCATCGGGAGAAATAGGATCCGACATCCACTTTGTGGGCTGGATCCAGTATGAGCTGTCATAGGGGGATTCCTTGTTGTCCTGCTTGTTGCAGTAGTTATCGGCTGCGGTCTTGTTCTGTCCGATCACCGAAACATCAGCGCTTGTCTGTCCTGCAGCGGAAACGCTCTGAGGCATAAGGCATACAGTCATGGCCGCAGCTGCCGTAAATGCAAACAGCTTTCCTTTTTTCATATTACATCACTCCTATCTCCCTGTACAGGGCCGTTTATACTTACATTATATCATATCAGGCTGTTGCAAAAAATCCGCCTTTGCGACAAAAAAGACGTCTGTTTTTGCACATTTCTCACAAAAACTACGGAGAAAATTTATATTCACGGTATATCATTCAGTTATCCTCACGAAATGAGGTGACTGTTTTCAACTTTGCCATTATATCAGTTTGCACCATATAACAAAGTGTTAACATCGGTTATTTGTTTAAAAGGGAGAACTTTCAAATACTGTTTGACAATAGTGTTTGTTTATGCTAATATTAGTTTGTGCTAACAATGTACTTAATATCTCTATAAGAAGTCTCTGTATTACTTTTAGCCTTAATAGTACTATTATTATTTTGAAAGGAAGTTTTAAATGGCCAATTATTGTATGAAAATCATAGGTGCAGGTTACTCTGTACCCAAGCGTAAGGTTACAAGCGAGGAGCTCGAAACTATGATGGATTTTGAGAAATTCAATATCCGCAGAGGAATGTCAAAGCTTCTTAGCGGCGTAAATGAAAGAGGGTTTGCCGAGGATAACGAGGACTCCTCGGATTATGCCGTAAGAGCGGGCAAAATGGCAATCGAATCGTCGGGACTGGCGCCCGAGGATATTGATCTTCTGCTTTTCTGCTCTATCACATCCGATTTCCTTGAGCCTGCTACCGCAATGAAGATACGCGAGGATCTGGGCTGCTGCAATGCAAACTGCTATGACCTGAAAAATGCCTGCAACGCATTCCTTACAGGAGTGGAGATCGCTAATATGTACATAGAGACGGGGAGAGCAAAGAACATTCTTATATGCTCTGGAGAGATACTGAGCCGTTACCTTAGAATGAAGTATAACGATCCTCATGAGATAGCCAATGCTAACGCTACCTTCTCTCTCGGCGACGCAGGCGGTGCTATCGTTGTAACTGCCAGGGAGTGTTCAGACGATAAGGACAGACTCAAAAGCATATTCCGTACATCTTCCGAATTCTGGAACGACGGTATTCTCTGGGGTGGCGGAACTCATTATGCTCATCAGCCTGAAATGGCTTATTTCCAGAACGAATCCAGACAAATGATAAAAACGAATTTTGCCAAGGCTTCGGAATTCTATGCAAAGGCCATGAAGGAGTTCAATATCAACATCGACGATGTTGCGCTTTTTATCCCTCACCAGATCACAAAGTATCTCACTCTGAAGACCTGCGAGGTCCTCGGATTGCCCATTGACCGTACTGTTGACATAATTGGCGATCACGGTAATATTGGCTGCTCATCCATACCGCTTGCTATTGCAAAGAATATCGAATCCGGCAGGATAAAGCTCGGCAGCGGCCAGCAGATCGTGATCTTCGGATTCGGAAATGGTGTAAGCATGGCGCTTATGTCGCTTTATATCTGATACTGGAGGATCACCATGAAATTGATTACAGAAACAGAAGTTGTTGAGCTTATAAAAAAGACATTTCCTGATATCAATGATGTGCCTGCGACCATGTCGTTCACTCAGAGCGGACTGCTGACATCTCTTGATATCGTCACACTTATTTTTGAGATAGAAACGGAATTCGATGTTCATTTCGACCTTGAAGATCTGGATCTGAAGCTGTTCGATTCACCGATAATGATAGCGGATACTGTGAATAATATGAAAGGTGCAGCTTCTCTTACACTCAGGACGCTGTTCGATGAGATATGCAGCAAAGATGTTTCACAGCCTGCTGTTACGTTTGACGATGTTACATATAATTACAGTGACCTTACGGAACGTGTACACAGGCTTGCAGCGGGCTTCATCAACGAAGGAATAAAAAAAGGAACTCATACAGTGATAATTCTTGATAACTGTATGGAATACATTCTTTCTTATTTTGCGCTTTTCTATATCGGAGCAGTTCCTGTGCCGATAAATACCAGATGGAATCCTGCTGAAGCTGTTAAGGTAATCAAGGACAGCGGTGCAAGTTACTTTATCGCACGGGAGCATTCGGGCAAGCTTCGTTTTTCACAGCTGCGTGAAATGCTGGAAAATGACGGCGTCACTATTGACAGAGTGATCCTGTGCGATCCTGATGAGAGCGGAAGATCCGATTTTGACAGGATCGCTGTCGATGATACGGAAACAGTGCTTGACCCCCTCTCAGGCAGCGATATCGCCATGATATCCTATACTTCCGGTACTACAGGAACGCCTAAGGGCGTAATGCTGAGGCATTCGGATATAGCAAAGATCTCACTCTATACCCAGCAGATATGGACCGATGAAAACGATCAGCCTTTTTCCATTGCGCCGCTTTATTCCGCACAGGGATTCCTCAGTCTGCTCATTAATTTCGCTACAGGTTCTCGTTTCAAGATGATATCCAGCTTTAATACCAATGATATCCTTCGCGAGATATCCAAAAAGAACGAGACCATTTTCCATACACAGCCTACCATGTGGACAATGCTGCTGAACAGCAGAGCTATTAATTTTGCTGACTTCAGCGGACTCAACAAAATAGTTGTCTCGGGCTCGCTTTGCAGTCCCGAGCTTGCAAAGAGGATAGAAGAAAGACTTGGCTGTGATCTTCTGAACGCTTACGGACTTATTGAAGGCACCAGTGTAGTCACCATGACCCGTTACGGCGACAGTGAGGAAGTGCGCCGCAATACCGTAGGACGTCCTATCCCCGGAGTTGAGATAAAGATCGTTGATGAGAACAGAAAGCCTGTTCCTCACGGTGAGATCGGAGAACTTGCCATAAGAGGCTATGTAATGGCAGGCTATTATAACAATGAGGAAAAGACAGCCGAGATAACCGACGACGAGGGCTGGCTCTATACAGGTGATCTTGCAAGATACTATGACAAGGAGAATATCAGCATTGTAGGAAGATGCAAGGATATGGTCATAAGAGGCGGATATAATGTTTATCCCAGCGATATCGAGGAGGTTATCCTTCAGATACCCCAGGTTCAGACGGCTGCTGTTGTGGGAAGACCTCACGACGTTCTCGGAGAGGAGCTTATCGCATTTGTTGTTGTACGCGCAGGAGAGACTCTGAGCACCAATGATATAAACCGTTATGTATTCCAGCATCTTGCCAATTACAAGCTGCCGGATCATATTTACCTCATTAGCGATATGCCTGCTATACTTGCAGGAAAGATCGACAAGAAGGTGCTGTCTGAATGGGCTGTGAACGGTATACCAGAGGATAAGCAGATACTGTTTGCGGAATAAAAGGAGAAAGGATTTTTCGGAATGGATATTAGAGAAAAGCTGACGGGTTTTCTGTCTGAGCGCTACGGCTGGACAGATGAGGAAATAAAGGAGGCTGAGAGCTTTGAAGCTCTCGGTCTGGATTCTCTGAGTCTTTACTCACTTGTTACGGAATGCGAGGAAAAATTCGGAGTAAAGGTAGACACCGATGATATGACAGAGATAGATACCCCTGAAAAGTTCATAAACTATATTGCGGGGAAATAAAGAATGCGGCTTATAGATGTTGAAGCTAAGCTTGATGCTCTGTTCTTTGATGATATACTGGCGCAGAGAACCATTTCCATAGATATGTATCAGATCGGCAGCGAAATAGTCATAACGGCATGGCAGTGCAATATGGCAAGGCTTAAAACAACCGATCTGAAGCTTCCTACTGTGCTCAGATTTGTTCTGGACGATACGGGGATTGTTACCGACGCTGAACTGATGGAGAACTTCAAAGGCTCACAGGGCATCCCCTGTTCGCAGAGTTATCTGAACCGCATTCGTACAGCATAATCACCTGGAGTGCCGTTATGAAGAAAGTACCATAGCCGAACTTGCGCACGGACTGTCCGCTGATATCCCCGGTAATATCCTGCTGTACGAGAAAAACGGGCGCTTCACCAAAGGCAGGAAACAGGCGGTGGTGTCATACGGATACGGCGGTCATCTGCGGGCCATGCTTTTTGAAGCTGTCTGAATGCTTTGCATTCTGCGCAGTAAAACAATAACACAAGTATACTTTTGCTATTTATATCATGTAAGGAGAATGATAATGATAGAATTCAATTCAGTAAGCAAAATATATCATATGGGCGAAGAAGAGATAAAAGCAATTGATAACATAAGCTTTGAAATACCTGATGACAAGTTTACGGTAATTCTCGGCCCCTCGGGTTCGGGAAAATCCACCACTCTCAACCTGCTTGGAGGTATGGATACCGCAACTTCGGGTAAGATACTGCTCGACGGCGAAGATATAACAAAGCTCAGTGAAAAAGGTCTTCAGTTGATACCACAGCACAGGCAGATACCACCGAAGCATTGACCGCAGCAGCCGTCACCACAGAGGCTTCCGCTGTTGCTACTGAGGCGTCAGCCACCACCACAGCCGTTACGGTGCAGAAGATAGTAAAGGAATACCCTGCCGGGGATATAACTAAATATCCGCAGTATATCAAGGTGCTGAAGGATAATCTGTATACAGCTTCCAATTCCGTCAAATTCAAAGGTGCCCTCGACGTATCCGAAGTGGGATACGCTTTGTGTGATATCAATTCAGACAATACACCCGAGCTTGTGATACTGGCAGGCAGCCCTGACATATATACTATCCGCAGCGGAGACGCAGCGGAGCTTACGCCATTCTGGGGCGGAGCTCTTGTCAAGGGTATATTTGTTTATGAAAACGGTTACATCGGTATGACGAATATCTCAGGCAACGGTGAAGGAAGCACCACTTATTACAGATTTAACGGAACTGAAGGACTTGAAGCTGTTGTTGTCAATACCTTCAATCTTGATACAAAAGTATGGAACTATACAAATAACGGTCAGGCCATCACAAAGGAAGAATTTGAACAGATCACGGCTCAGTACGGAAAGGAAGTAGCCTTCTCTTCGACGCCTGTTACAGATATACCGGAGATAAAGACTCATGTTGACAAGAGTAAAACAGATAAATATACCAGCTATGACCCCAGCGCTGCGGGCAGTGATTTCTCGTTCAGTCAGGGTACCAGCGAATGCAGGATAAATATTGAGTCGGGCGAGCTGAATCTGAGAGCTGCTCCTTCAATGAGCGGCGAGGTCATCGTGCTTATGCCCAAGGGAGCTACCGTTTATGAGTACGGTCATAACCATGTATGGAGTTACATCAGTTACACCGCAGGCGGGACCACTTACTACGGCTATGCCAATAAGCAGTATCTTTCAAATACAAATGAAAGAGTGCAGGTAGTATCCTGCAACAGAAGGGGTACTATAAATGCTTCCAACGGTGAGGTCGCGGGATTTGCTTCTTCTTATGTAGTAGACGGAGGTCCGTCAAAGCTCATAAGAAAGACTCTGGATCATGGCTGGCATGTAACAGCCGTTAACTATTGCTACTCAAAGGGTATACTCTGGTACGAACTGTATGATACCGATGACAATGACTATTATGGCTGGGTAGACGCAAGCTTCATTAACTTCAATTAAAATGATCCCGGGGATCAGCATGAGCCAAAAACACTGTTCTGAGTAAATGAGCCGGAACAGGCCTCTTATAATGGAATAAATAACGCTCTCAGGCACACTGAGAGCGTTGTTTCCGTTATGCGTTTTTGGGGATATTGCCCTGCGAGAGAAGTCTACCCAAAGCACCTTGACTCTGATTGAACATGGAATGAGCCACCACCGCAGAAAATACGTTGTCCGTCATTTTCGTGAACCACATCAGGAATGTACCGAAGCACGTCAGCAGGAGCATTCTTCCGCCGCACATCATCAGAGAATCGGAAAGTGCGCCTTCGCCGTCAGGCCGGCCTGCCAGATCCATTGGAAGCTGCCATAAGCTCCACAAGATACCACCGGGCAGACAAGTGCCCATCGTACCGAACAGCAGCTCCATTTTCTGATTCATATATCCACGCCAGCCAGGCTTCTCGCCAAGCAGGCCTATTGACTGAACAGACGATAATGCTGCAAGCTAAAACCAGCTCTGTAATCGAGCTGGTTATTATTTATCATTATAATTGAATACAGTTAATATAATCAAAGCCTCACGAGGGAGGCTTTGATTATCATTCTATTCGGTTGACAGGATTTCACGACGCTGCTTAAAAAGCAAGCAACGCCAGCATGGTGCAGAACATCATCGTAAATACACAGAAACACGGCAGTTTTACTCTGTGGATATCATGTGGATCCTTTGGATTTATACGAAGCCTTATATCGTCGCCAACATGTTTTTCCCAGAGTGAAATAAGGTCCTTGTGCACATATCCTTTTTCATTGTAGCTGTATGACCAGTATAGTCGGTAATTGTCTTTATTGGAATAGCGTCTTAGCTTGACGACCTCTACATCGATACACTTGGCGTCAACTTTTGCTCTGCATCGCAGCAGCTTGACGATATTGTATATCAATGGCATGAGCACGATGATAATATAATATGCATTGGTGCATTTTTCGCTGAAATTTGGGATTATATCAAGCTTTGTCGTATCGGCTGTCCGGATCATCAGAAGAAAAAGTCCGAGCAGCGACGGTAGATTGAGTATTATTGCGGTATCGCGTTTTTTGTTCCATTTGAAACTAACAGACAGCAGAGCGAATCCGACGAATATGAGAGCTCCGAATGTTAAACCGAAAGCCTTGTCGCGCAGCTGGATTGCTGTTAATAATGAAGCCATTACCATTGTGATACCCAGAGCTCCTGTCCACAATACTTTTTTGGGTGGAGTGTCAGAGGAAAAGTTGGTGTCTGCGTCATATTTGGAAAACGATGCATTATTTCTCGCACGCTTTTGTGCCAGTTCGGTGCGTATTTTATCGACGGCGTAGCATACAGCAGGAACTCCTGCTGCGAGGATAAGTCCTGCTGCAGCTATGAGTCCTGCAAGCTCGCTGTTGGATTCATGGAAAAAGAAAGCCGAGCAGATAATAATAAATCCGATTATCATTGACACGGCTGTAATTATCATGATTTTTTTTGAAGAATTTGCTTTCTCTTCATTTTGCGGCGGTGTTGAATAAGCCATGTGCAAAAGTGAACGGTCGATATGAGCCGCATTTACCGCCCTGTTTACTTCGTTAAGCTGCTCGTCGGGCGTAAGCATAGCAAATTTTGCGTCGGTCATGAGGCCTTTTCTTGCTTCTCCATCACTTAGTTCCCGTATCAGCATATAAACAGTTCTGTGATCCATAGTTATTCCTTTCTTAATACGGCAGCTTCTCTATCAGCGGCGCTAACGCGTAAACTGCAATAAAAAGCCCCGCAACGATAAAACATATACTGATTATCGGCGATTTCCCACGGTATGTGTTATGCGGCGCGTTCGGATCTATTCGGAGCTCCGTGTGCTCACCGTATATGGGGCTTTTGTATGAAGCCATATCCTTGTGGATATAGACTGTTCCGTGATATGAATACTTCCATATGGCATGATAACGAGGACGGTGACTGCTGCGAATGTATCCGCCGCCTATGCTGAGTATATCAATACATTCGGCTTCTAAGGATTCAGTGCATTGAAAACGCTTTACAACCCTGAAAAAAACAGGAAAGAACAGAAGTATGATTGAGGAAGGAAGTAAAAATACCAGTCGGCTGAGTGTATCACTGTCAGTTATGGTAAGTGAAAAAAGGCTGTAGATAAGAATAAGAAAAGTACTCGCGCAGAGAAGCATAAACGAGACAGCTGCATTGTGGTTGCTGTTCTTTTTACAGCATAAATACATGAGCATGAAGCCGGTAAGGAAAAATATACTTGCAGCCAGTACTTTAGCTGTGCCATTGAAGAGATTTGTCATTAATAGTCCGATGATGAACAAAACACCTGCCGAAATGCCCATCAAAACAATGTGCGGAGCTGGCAAAGGTCTTGAAAAGTTGATATCGGCGTTCTCCTCGGCGTACATCTGCGCTTCTTTGTCGCGCTTGTGAGTAACGCTGTCAATTAAGTTTTTTTCTTTTATGCAGTAATATGCAGGAATGGCTCCTACCATGATAAGTCCTATCACAAAGAAAAAGTCCTGCAATGAGCCTTTGAAGAGAAAGCCGGTTGATATCAGCAGGACAAATCCGAGTATCATTGAGATAACAGGAAATTTCGGTATCCTTTCCGGATCGTAACCGGCAAATTCGGCATTACGCTGCATCTGCCATATCTGCATATTAAGAGTGGCTTTACGTGATGCAGATATGTCAAGAGCCTCGATAGTCTTTCGGGTTTCGTCGTATTTTCTCTCATTCGCAAGGGAAAATATTAATTCTAATTCGCTGTCCATAATATTGCTCCTATTTGATATCTTAAAATTACACTATAACGGCCATTATCTCCTAAAGGCGCTTACCGCCGATACCTTTGAACTTGCTGAGTTCAGCCTCAAGAGCAGGGAAGTCAATGGTTTTGCCCTTTTCTCCGGGAGGCTCATCTTCATACTGAAGAATGAACTTTGTAAGCTCCTCTCGGTTCATCTTCTTGATCTTTTTATAGGTATCTCTGTCAATAATCTCCCGATTTGCCGTATGTAGCTGGTTTTCGGTTCTCATATTTCCTATTATAGCATAATACCGATATAATGTAAATACATAAAACATAACCGCCCGTGATGGGTAGTTCACTATTACTGCTTGTTTAAATTCTGTTTACGCATCTCACGGTATATTACTCCTGCAAGAGCACTCATTATAGCGTTATACTTGTTCTTATCCCGGAAAAGAGACTCATAGCCTTCCTGTGACTCTGTAAGCTTTCCATTGCGGCTTCACCGAATGATGATGGGAAGATGCCCTCTGTAAAGATAACAAGATCTGTAGTACCGACAGACTGGGTGAAATTCGCACAGCTGTATGAGCAGTGGAAGTCTGGCGCTATTACAGCTGTATGGTTTCAAAAAGAAATGGGACTACAAGCCAATACATTCTATCGTCGGCTCAGAGATTATGAGAAAAAGTATACATAAATAAGAAGGAGCCGGGATAACCGGCTCAATTTATATTCCAATAACGTGTTCATTTTTTCTGAAATATTTCAAAAGTGAAAAAACGACTTATATGACACAGTTTTTCGGTATGTCAATAGACCGTAGTCTATTGGTATACTCATATACCATAGGGCAGAAATAATTGACACGTACAGTTTGTCGTGATATACTGATTAATGGTGATCAACTATGAATAAAAACCTAGATCTGTTCCTTACCTTTATGAAGATTGGAGCATTTACATTCGGTGGAGGATACGCTATGATACCGCTGATACAACGTGAGGTCTGCACGAATAAAAAATGGCTTGATGAAATAGAGATAAGCGATATTGTGGCAATTTCCGAATCGACACCCGGCCCGATAGCGATAAACGCAGCGACTTTTGTTGGTTATCGCACAAATGGTTTCATCGGAGCTTGTGTTGCTACGCTCGGCGTAGTTCTGCCGTCATTCCTTATCATATCGCTCATTTCTTTTATTCTGAATGAATTCAAGAGCTTCAAGGCTGTGCAGTATGCGTTCATGGGCATTCGTGCAGCCGTTCTTGCATTGATACTGAAAGCATTGTGGATGATGTTCAAATCAGCAAAGAAGAAAGTGATCTCTTACGTTATCATGGGTGCGGCGTTTATCCTTACAGCGTTTCTAAAGATAGATGCTGTATTTGTTATCATAGGCTGCGGTTTGTTCGGCTTGATTTGGTCGCTGCTGAACAGAAAGGAGCAGAGCCATGATACTGATTAAGTTGTTCCTGACCTTTCTGAAGATAGGAGCGTTCACCTTTGGCGGCGGTTATGCGATGATCGCTATGATACAGTATGAAGCTGAACGGCACAGCTGGCTTACACAGGCAGAGCTTGTTGACTTTGTAGCTCTCAGCGAAAGTACTCCTGGACCGCTTGCAGTCAATATGGCTACATTCGTAGGTATCAGGACAGGAGGTGTCCTTGGAGCTGTTATCGCAACACTTGGTATCGTACTTCCGTCTTTCATCATTATCCTTATCATTGCGAAGTGCTTTGAGAAGTTTAAAGACAGCAAAGCGGTCAAAGGCGTGATGTCTGGCTTAAAGCCTGCTGTTGTCGGAATGATCGGTACGGCATTTCTTTCGGTCGGCAGAACTGTGTTCTTCCCGAATGGATTGCAGTTAAGCTACTTTTCAGATGTATCATTCTGGATATTCCTCTGCTTATTCGCAGTTTCGGCTGTTCTTGCATTTAAGAAGATGAACCCGATAAAAATAATACTGCTTGCGGCAGTTGTCGGAGTCGGAGCAGGGTATGGGCTTGGATTATAACTGGCAACCGTATTTTTACTATAAAAAAGAAAAGGAGATATAAACATGACAGAAGTAAAGCTTGTTCCGTTGGAGACATCAGACCGTGAGCATTTTATTAAGGATAATCAGGAAGCCTTCAATTATGGTGCAATGGAGGAATTCGGCCTTCGGGACGCTCACTTTGAAGACAAAGACGACGAGCAGATCATTTCCAGCAAAACCATAGAAGCCTGCATTGATACGGGTGAAGCATACCGCATCATTGCTGACGGTAAAATTGTCGGTGGCGCAGTTATCAAAGTTTCAGGCACTCGCGGAGACCTTGAACTGCTTTTCATAAAGCCGGAAGTCCACAGCAAAGGTATCGGATATGCGGCATGGTGTGCGATAGAGAAACTGCATCCGGAGGTAACTGTCTGGGAGACATTCACTCCCTACTTTGAAACACGGAATATCCATTTCTACGTCAACCGCTGCGGATTCCATATCGTAGAATATCTCAACAAGCATCATCCGGGAGATTTCCCTGCGAATGAATTTGATAGCGATGATCCTCAGTTTCCTGCGGGAATGTTCAGGTTTGAAAAGCATATAAAATAAAAACATCATCGTACCACTAATACATTGATGGATGCTCTATCTATTCACTTCTCAATGCGGAACATCACACCTGATTTCTATGAGGAGATAGTCGATTTATTATAATAAGAAAACCAGCTCCGTGAGGAGCTGGCCTTTTTTTGTATCGTTATACTGTCTTTCGTCTTGTGCATTATTCCTCAGAAAAATCAGTATCAAGAGTAATCTGTAACTGATAATCGGGAAATGCTTTCTGAACATCAGAAACTATCGCCTGATATGTTTCTCTGCGGTTCGGGGCATCAAAGCTGACTACAACATCGAAGCGGATGTTGTTAGTCTCTCTTGTCAGATAAAAACCATGCATCTGCAAAACGTGTTCGTGTGAGAATACTATATCACGAACCTGCTGCTCAATGGCTTTTGCTTCATCGTCTTTGGTGTTGATCGAATACACGCCGATTGCGGTAAGAATGACCTGATGCTGGCTGTATACTTTCATTTGTATCTCACGAATAAGGCGGTCTAACTGATCTGCTGAATAGGTATCGGGAACTTCGATATGAACAGAACCGTTCCATGCATCCGGACCGTAGTTATTCAGCACGAGGTCATAAGCACCTTCAACGCCCTCAAACTCGGTAACTGTCTGCTTGATGCTCTTTGCAAGGTCGGGATCACTGCGTTCACCGAGTATCTGCGAGATCGTATCTTTCAGCATCTCAAAGCCAGATTTGATAATAACCAGTGAAATAATTGCACCAAGCCATGCTTCAAGTGACAGACCGAAGATCATGAATATCACGGCTGCTACAAGCGTAGAAGCAGAGATGATCGAATCAAGTGTTGCATCTTCGCCAGAATTTACGAGGGAATCGGAATTGACCTTTGTGCCTACGCTTTTCACATATCTGCCAAGCACGATCTTTACTACTACGGCAACTCCTACTATTACAAGTGAAACAACATTGTATTCGGGAGTCTGAGGCGATATGATCTTCTTGACCGATTCAATAAACGACGTAACACCTGCATACAATACGATGACAGATATAATCATCGCACTCAGGTATTCGATACGACCATAACCGAAAGGATGCTTTTTATCAGGTTCACGGCCTGCAAGCTTTGTACCGATTATCGTGATGAGCGAACTTCCGGCATCGGAAATGTTGTTGACCGCATCAAGAACTATGGCAATTGAGTGCGTCATAATACCGATCACAGCCTTGAACGCCGCAAGGAACACATTTGCTATGATTCCGATGATACTTGTTTTGACAATGGTCTTTTCTCTGGATGAATCGTTTACAGTTGATACTTCTGATAATTCATTACTCATAGGCATTCAGCCACCTTTTGCTAAGATTTTTATGCATGGCTGTTAAGCCTTATTGAACTTATCCTTGCCCTGCTTGCATCTTGGACATTTCCAGTCATCGGGCAAATCCTCAAATGCAACGCCGTCATGTTCAGCAGGATCATACACATATCCGCAGATGGAGCAGATATACTTGCCGCTTGCCTGCTGTGCCGAGAAATCGACCTCTGCAAGCACTGTCGGAACGGGATTATCCAAATCCATAACACGCTTTGCTTCAAGGTTCTCATAGCCCTGCGGCGTATGCGTACCGCAGTAAACGGTTGGATTGTTTCTGACAAACTCACGCACACGGTCAAGTGTTTCTCTTGCCGCTGAGAGATCATCAAATACTATGGACAACTTGTTCTCATAGAGAGCTTCGTCCACATAGGTAATATCGCCGTGAAGCATATAGAACAGCCCGTCGCTTTCGACTATAATAATGCTGTTGCCGTTGGTGTGTCCCTTAGCCTTGATGAGATAAACACCCTCAGCGATCTTCTGACTTTCGGGGAAGTTGTGATACGCTCCGTCCGAAAAGTTAACAGGCACGATGTTATCAAGTCCCTGCAATTCATCGGCGGAAACTTCATCGGCGTTCACATATATCTTAGCATTCGGGAAAGATCTCAGTTCTCCCGAATGATCGCCGTGCTTGTGTGTGAGCAGTATCTTCGTGACCTGTTCGGGCTTGTAGCCAAGTGCCTTGAAAGCGTCCATGTAACTGCAAATATCCTTGCCTGTAAAGATAGGACTGTTCTCATCGGGTACTTCTTCGGGTGTTCCGGCTGGCAGACCTGTATCAACAAGGATAACTTCATCGCCTGTGTCAATCAGGTAGTTCTGCAAGCTGCCGCGATAGCGGATATTCTTGTCAAACTTATCTGCACCGTCCTCGCCGCCGAATACGAATGGCTGAGAATAGAATCCGTCTTTTCTGAATTTAACTGCTTTGATTTCCATAATATAGCTCCTTCCAGATCATTTTTGTGCAAAGGGCTGCCGACAACCGACCGACAGCCCCATATCGTTCTTACTTTTCAGCAGGCTCCCACTTGCATCTCACGAGAGATACGATAGAAGCATCCTTCTTCATTGCGGTCATGGTCTTGTCAACGACCTTGCGGTCAAGACCTGTTAACTCTGCGATCTTTCCTGCGTTCAGCGGTTCGCCTGCCTTCTTCATTGCTTCGAGTATCTGCTGCTTTTCATTCATGATATATACCTCCTGTTTCATTTATCGCATATCGTCATTCTGTATGCAATCTATGATTCTATTATATCCTCAAAACATAGCAGATGCAAGCTATAATAATGCCCGAACATCTCATAATGAGACATTCAGGCAAAATCCTCTCATTTTATATCCAGATACTTTTTTAGCGGTTCGGGAACTGAATTTTCAAACAGTTTTGCAAGATGTTCGGGAGTGCAGTCGATCTCGCCGAGCAGCCACTCACATGCAGTTTGCACCGTTCCGAACACATACACCTTTACATATATTACAAGGTCAGATGTTAGCTCCGTAATTTCCGAGTTATGAAGTATGCAGTTGGACAAATGTTTGATATTGGCACTTGCAAAATACCGCACGAATGAATCCATACCGCTTGTATGCAGAAGAAGATTTTTCATGTACTTTCTGTTTTCATCAAAAAAGCGCATTCCATCTGTCAGAGTATCCTTCCATTCATAACCATTCTTGCCGACCTTCTCCATGATCTCCGAGGTGCGCTGAACGTAATCAAAGGCGATCAGATCATACTTGTCCTTGAAGTGGCGATAGAATGTCGCGGGAGAATAATCGCAGTTATACACGATATCCTTAATGGTGATCTTATCTATTGGCACTGTCTCGGCAAGCTCACGGAAGGACTCGGCGAGTATTTCTTTGGCAGTCTTGCGTTTCATGGTAACACCTCGGTCATTTGTTTTTACCATTATACCATACCACCGGAGAAAGGTCAATCAGCAGAACTAATGATGCTGTCGTTTCCGTGAAATTCTTTTCCTTTGCATCCACAAGCATCAAAGTGCCATTGCTTTTTTCAGATACTCCGCCGTTCTCGACTGTTCACATTTCAGCAGTTCCTCCGGCGTACCGCAGAACATGACCTGACCGCCGTTTGAGCCGCCTTCCGGTCCCATGTCGATGATGTAGTCAGCCTGTGCGATGAGTTCAAGGCGATGCTCTACAATAATGACCGTGTTGCCGTTCTGAACGAGCTTTCGCAGGAGTGCAAGGAGCTTTTCGATATCTTTGCCGTGAAGTCCCGTACTCGGCTCATCAAGGACATAGACCTCGCCCTGTTTGTGCAGCTCGCTTGCGAGTTTCACACGCTGTACCTCGCCGCCCGAAAGCGTACTTGTGGGCTGACCGAGGGTGAGATAACCAAGACCTACATCAATCATACTTTGCAGTGCAGAGCGTATCTTCCTGCTGTCAAAGAAGTCCATAGCTTGCTCGATCGTCAGGCTCATGACCTCCTCGATGTTCATACCTTTGTAGGTATAGGAAAGCGCAGTCGGGTTATAGCGATGACCGCCGCACTCTTCACAGGGAACGACAACAGGCTCGGCAAACGCCATATCGTAGGTGATCTGTCCCGTACCTTTGCAGACCGCACATCCTCCCTTTGAATTGTAGCTGAACCAGCTCGCAGCAACGCCGTTTTCCTTGCCGAACAGCTTTCTGATCTCATCCATAACGCCTGTGTATGTCGCAGGCGTGGAACGGATCGAAGTGCCTATCGCTTTCTGGTCGATGACGATAGCATTGGGATTACGGCGTACAAATTCATGGCATACAAGCGAGCTTTTGCCCGAACCTGCAACGCCCGTAACGGCAGTCAGAACGCCTTTTGGTATGGTCACGGTCACATTTTTCAGATTGTGACAATGGGCGTTTTCTATCGGGAAGCCCTCTGACCATTGCAGCGGTGAGGTGTTGAGCTGCATCTTCTGCTGTATCATCTGCGCTGTCAGAGTATCCGCAGATCTCAAGCCGTTCAGATCGCCCTCATACACGATCCTGCCGCCCTGTGTTCCTGCATTTTCGCCAAGTTCGATGATATGGTCTGCAAGCTCTATCATCTGACGGCTGTGCTCCACGATGAACACGTTGTTGTGCTTGTCGCGCAGATCAATGAGCAGTTTCCCGATGCGCTCCGCATCGGCAGGGTGAAGTCCGGCAGTCGGCTCATCGAAGATGTAGGTGATGTTGGAAAGGCTGCTGCCGAGGTTGCGCACCATTTTGATACGCTGTAATTCACCGCCGGAAAGCGTATCTGTTCTTCTTGAAAATGAAAGATATCCGATGCCCACATCTATCATTCTTTGGATATACGCCCTGATCTGCTTTGCAAGGGAAATCCCTCTCGGCTCGGTGATCTCATCAAGCACAGGCAGAAGCTCGGTAACTGTCATATCCATATAGTCCACGATATTCCGTCCGTTGATCTTTGAAGCGAGTGCGGCAGGATTCAAGCCTGTACCGCCGCAGGTCGGGCAATGCCCTTTCTCAACAAGGGACATGATCTCGTCCTGCAAACTCTGTTTGAGCTTTGTGATGTCACGGCGAAGATACAGCCGATAGAAACGAGGGATAACGCCCTCATAATCCACCTTATCCACACGCCCCGTGTTGTTGGAGCGTATCTCGACCTGCACTTTCTCTTTTGCGCCGTATCTGAGTATCTCCATTTCCTCCGCTGAGAAGTCACGCAGTTTTTTGTGCGGATCAAGCAGCGGATTATTCTGATACAGGTAAGTCTGCCAGCCCGCCGAGAACTGACTGAACTGCAAAGCACCCTCCGCAAGAGTTTTGTCCGGATCGAACATTTTATCCTCGATCAGAACGAGCTGTTCACCGATACCGGTGCAGTCGGGACACATACCCATCGGGTGATTGAAGCTGTACGCCATTGAACCGCCTGCCGATGGCTGACCGATACGGGAAAACAGCAGGCGCACAAGCGGAGCAACGTCGATCGCAGTGCCGACCGTTGAGCGTGAACTTGCGCCCATAGCCCGCTGATCGACAACGATTGACGGTGTGAGGTTTCGTATTTCCTCTACTTTCGGACGTTCGTAGTGCGGCATCTTGTTACGCAGAAACAGCGGATAGGAGCTTTGCCATTCTCTTGCGCTTTCCACCGCTATCGTATCAAAGGCGAGGGAGCTTTTCCCTGAGCCCGAAACGCCTGCGAATACCACGAGCTGTCCTTTCGGTATGGTTACGCT
Organism: uncultured Ruminococcus sp.; assembly: GCF_947301925.1. Lineage (GTDB taxonomy): Bacteria > Bacillota > Clostridia > Oscillospirales > Ruminococcaceae > Ruminococcus. The sequence continues at coordinate 20,999 of NZ_CAMYUE010000002.1, read as the reverse complement.
GATGTGCTTCAGGTTGTTTTCATGTGCGCCGATGATCTCAATATTGTCGTTTCGTTCGTTCATTTCTGCGCCTCCTACAAGATACTTATCCAGTGTAATATAGGTCAATTATACCATACCACCGGAGAAAGGTCAATCAGCAGAAAGAAATCTCTCTTCAGACTTCCGCTTCTCAATGCTCTGACAGCAGTAGTACTTGCTTTATTATAAAAGACCAGCTCCGTGAGGAGCTGGCCTTTTTGTATCGTTATACTGCCTTTCGTCGTGTGCATTTCATGTGCATTCCGTGTGCATAACACCTGTTTTTGCTGCACACAAAACTGCAAAAATGCATTTAAAACTGTTTTCTACAGGCTTTATCGTTCCTGCAGGAGCAGAAGAATTAACACTATCATTCTTTGACCTTTCCTTCTTTAAGCCTTGTCAGGTAATCCTTCGTCTCGGAAGACACAACTCCTGAGAGAAGTATAATCGCAATTACATTCGGGATAGCCATGAGTCCGTTGAAAATATCAGCAATGTTCCATACAGCTTCAACCGCAAGATACGGTCCTATAAACACAGCAGCGATGTAGATCCATCTGTATATCGAAGCGATCTTCTTATTTGCCCCTGTAAGATAAGAAAGACATCTTTCAGAATAGTAGTTCCAGCCAAGAATAGTCGTGAATGCGAATACAGCCAGACATGACATCAGTATGAAAGATGATACTCTCTCGCTAAACGGCAGACCGTAATCAAAGGCGTCCATCGTTATCATTACGCCTTTAAGTTCTGATGTGTTATGGCTGCCTGACATGATTATTGCAAGTCCGGTCATGGTACATACTATGATGGTATCAATAAAAGTACCTGTCATTGTAACAAGTCCCTGACGAACAGGCTCATTGGTCTTTGCAGCAGCTGCTGCTATGGGAGCTGAGCCGAGACCTGCTTCATTCGAGAAGATACCTCTTGCTACACCATTCTTCATTGCGTACATCATCACAGTACCGGCCGCACCGCCTGCAGCTGCTTTCAGGCTGAAAGCTCCCTTGATGATTGAAGCAATAGCCAAAGGAATCTCTGTGATATGACAGAAAATAATAGTCATGCAGCAGCCCACATATGCCACTATCATGACAGGTACTACGACTTCTGAAACCGTAGCAATACGCTTGATGCCACCTATAATGATTAGTGCAGACAGCAGAGTTATGAGAGCGCCGGCAATTACTGTTGTCCATGTATAATCCATACCAAATATTGAAACCGTATGGCTTTGCTGAGGATCGAAGAAATTGTTTGCGGCAGAGGTTATACCGTTTATCTGCGTTATCGTACCGATGCCCATGATACCGGCAAGTAGCCCGAACAGTGCAAACATTTTTCCAAGCCATTTCCAGTTTTTACCGAGTCCATTTTCAATATAATAGAAAGGACCGCCGAGAATATTTCCGTTTTCGTCCTTGACACGATATTTTACAGCGAGGAGTCCCTCAGCGTATTTTGTTGCCATACCGAAAAATGCAGCAAGCTCCATCCAGAATAGTGCTCCTGCACCTCCTGCTGCAATAGCAGTTGCTACACCGACTATATTTCCTGTTCCGACTGTTGCGGAAAGTGCGGTACACAAAGCTGCGAAACTGGAGACTTCACCGTTTCCGTCTTCCTCATTCTTCACCATGTACTTTAATGCTTTTCCAAGCTTGTGAATCTGTAGAAATTTCAGCCTTACCGTAAGCAGAATACCACAAGCCATAATGAGGATGATAAGCGGAAGTCCCCACACATAGCTATCTATCTGGCTTGTTATATCATTTATCTTCTCCATTGACACATCTCCTGTAATGTCCGTAAATAAAGCCTTGTTCTCATTATTATTAAGAGCAAGGCTTTTTATTATAGCCGCAGCTTATTGGACTGCAATAACCTTGTATCCGAGATTTTCGATCTCTTTCACCAAAGTTTCATCGGCTACTTCTTTATCATACTTTACAACTGCCTGCTTCTTTCTGAGATCAAGCTTTGCAGATACGCCGTCAATACTGTTGATTGCACGTTTCACACGACTTGTGCAGCTTTCGCAGTGCATACCGTCGATCTTGAACACTTTCGTATTGATGACAGTTCCGGAAAGCTTCTTATCAGGTTCTTTTATAGTTGAACCACCACCGCAGCAACCGCCTTCACCTTTCAGGTGCTTGAGCGAACTCTTTAAAGCAAAGATAAGAATCATAGCCAATACAGCAACGATAATAACGTTACCCATTTTTATTCCTCTCCAATAAACGTATAATCCTGAGCTTCGATAGCTGCCTTGATAACGTCAATGGATACATCTTTGCTGAGTGTGATAACAGCGGTATCTGTGTTGTGGTCTGGAGCAGCGCTCTCGATTCCGTCGATTGCTTCAAGAGTTTTCTTTACCCTTGCCTCACAGTGTCCACACATCATACCTTCGATCTTTAATGTCTTTGTCATAGCTTTTTCCTCCATTTTTGGTATTTGTTTTTTATTTTCTTATCATGACTTGCGTCATGAATCTTGACTAAGTTAAGTCTGAGAGCGTTCATACACACGCAGAAGCTCGACATTGCCATAGCTGCCGCACCGTATGCAGGCTTCATTTCAATACCGTACAAGCCTATCGCAAGCGGTATGCACACGGCATTGTAGATGAATGCCCAGAACAGGTTCTCGTGAATATTCCTTATGGTTGCTCTGCTGAGACGTATCGCCGCTGAAACATCGGTCAGCCTGTTCTTCATAACAACGATATCTGCCGCATCTATGGCAACATCCGCGCCCGCACCGATCGCAATGCCCGTATCAGCAGTCGTCAGAGCAGGAGCATCGTTGATTCCATCACCGACCATTATGACCTTGCCATGCTTTTTCAGTTCGGATATTTTGTTTGACTTGCCATCGGGAAGAACGCCTGCGATGACATTGTCAACGCCTGCCTGTATTCCTATGGCATTAGCTGTGCGCTCGTTGTCGCCGGTGAGCATATACACGTTTATTCCCATGCCTTTCAGCTCTTTTATCGCCTCTGCCGAGTCGCTTTTTATCGTATCTGCAACAGCGATGATACCTATGAACTTACCACTCTTTGCAAACAGCAGGGGAGTCTTTCCTTCGTCGGAAAGTGCGGTAGCTTTTGCGGTAAAGTCCGAAGGAATCTCATACTTCTGCGAGATATACTTATAGTTGCCGCCTTCGAGGACTTCCCCGTCAAGGACAGCCGAAAGGCCATTTCCGGCAAGAGCCTTGAAGTCTGTGACTTCAGGAATGGTCATTCCAGTTGTTCTTGCAATTACCGCTTTAGCAAGAGGGTGTTCACTTTTTGCTTCAAGAGCCGCAGCGTATGTGAGAAGCTCCTTTTCGGTGATGCCGTTTGGGATAATATCCGTAACATCGGGCTTGCCTTCGGTTATAGTTCCTGTCTTGTCAAGTGCGACTATATTCGCCCTGCCGACTGCTTCGAGTGAAGTGGCAGTCTTGTAGAGCACACCGTTTTTCGCACCGACACCGCTTCCTACCATTATAGCAACGGGAGTTGCAAGTCCGAGAGCACATGGACAGCTTATAACCAGCACGGATATTGCTCTTGCTATGGCAAAGCTGAACTCCTTTCCTGCAATCAGCCAACCGATCAGCGTCAGTGTAGCTATTGCCATAACAGCCGGAACGAATATCCCCGATACCTTATCTGCTATTCGGGCGATAGGGGCCTTTGTAGCGGCTGCATCAGAAACTGTTTTTATTATCTGCGAGAGTGTAGTATCTTCTCCGACTCTCGTAGCACGGCAGCGGATATAGCCCGACTTGTTTATTGTAGCTGCCGATACCGCGGAGCCTTCTTCCTTGTCAATAGGAATACTTTCGCCCGTGAGTGCGGATTCATCTACCGAAGATGTTCCATACACAACAACTCCGTCAGCGGGAATACTTGCACCGGGCTTAACTGCAAAAATGTCGCCCTCACGGACTTCCTCGATACCAACTTCATGCTCCTCGCCGTCCTGATAGAGAACGGCTGTTTTCGGGGCAAGCTTCATAAGTCCTTTCAGCGCATTGGTCGTCCGTCCCTTTGACATGGATTCGAGCATTTTTCCCACTGTGATAAGTGTGGGTATCATGGCTGCAGACTCAAAATACAGATTCATCCCGTATTTCATGACAGTCTCATGGTCACCGTTGCCCTGTGCAAGAATCATGATGAACAACTCGACCAGAGAATACCCGAATGAAGCGCTTGAACCCAAGGCAACAAGAGTATCCATGTTAGGATGTCCACTGAAAAGTGATTTGAAGCCGTTTGTGAAAAATTTAGCATTTATCATCATGATGATGATAGCTAGAAGCATCTCGAATACGCCTAAAAATACATGATTATCAAATGCCGCTGGTGCAGGGAATCCCCACATCATGTGTCCCATTGAGAAGTACATCAGAATTAAAAGCACTATCACGGATTTTATCAGACGTTTTCTCAGCTTCGGCGTTTCCGTATCCTTCAGCATATCATCATTGGCTGCCACTGTTTTAGCTTGTGCTCCCTTTTTTGAAGCACCGTAGCCTGCATTCTCAACAGCTTTTATTATGTCTGCTTCCGATGCTGTGCCCTCAACTCCCATTGAATTTGTGAGCATACTGACCGCACAGCTCTGAACTCCCGGAACAGCTGATACTGCTTTTTCAACTCTTGCACTGCAAGCTGCACAGCTCATCCCTGTTACATTATATTGCTCCATTTGAGCTCCTTTCAAATTATTTCATTATCTTCTGCAATGTAGTTACAAGCTCATCTATGACCTCGTCTTTACCTGCACGAATATCATTGACCACGCAGCTTTTCATATGTGAAGCGAGAAGCTCCTTGTTAAAGCTGTTCAGTGCGCTGTTTATAGCCGATACCTGTGTAAGTATATCAGGACAATAGGCATCATTTTCCAGCATCCTTTCAACTCCACGAACTTGTCCCTCTATTCTTTTCAGACGGTTCATCAGAGACTTGAATTCATCATCACTTCGTTTCTTCTTGCGCTCACAGCAAACAACTTCAGCCTTCTGCTCTGATGAGCAGTTACATTCTTTATCTTTCATGATTATCACTCCTTTATATACCCCTACAGGGTATCTCTTAAATATCATTATATACCCTCATGGGGTATTTGTCAAGAGGTTTCAAATATTTTTTTATGATTAAACTTTTGAAACTGACTTGAAGACATCCGTGAGATACTGTAATAGACAATTCATTCGGTATATAGCGTAATAGCGATAAAACGCGTGATTTTACAAGAGTTGTAATCTATTAAGTTTTAGTTGTCAACCTTTTAAGTACAGAATGGTTGATATTTATGATATGCAGTGCTATAATATTGACCGGAGGAAATGATTGACATTGAAGGATTCAAGAAGTTCGCATACGAACACGGAATATTCAGCAGAACTTTCCTGAAATATATGTATGCGATGGTTCCTTATGTGATAGGCGAATCCGAGCTTATTCAGATACTTGAGACCATGAAGCTTGGTTTGCGTAATTGTCCTTTCCTTGAATACACGTATATATCCCGTTTTGCTAATGCTTCCATTTAATTCATTATAAAAAGATCAGCTCCCTCGCGGGAGCTGTCTTCTTTCGTATCGTTATACTGCCTTTCGTCGTGTGCATTTCATGTGCATTCCGTGTGCATAACACCTTTTTTTGCTGCACACGAATCTGCAAAAATGCATTTAAAACTGTTTCATACAGGTAAGAGAAAAGCCTGTATTTCGGTGCTTTCCTCGAAATACAGGCTTTGTCGTTCTGGCAGGGGCAGAAGGACTTGAACCCTCGGCACGCGGTTTTGGAGCAGAGCCCGACGTTTTTCAGGACGTGTCAGCACATTCCAATTGGTGTCGGAACGCATCAGCCTGTCAGGCGATAAATGGCTGTGTTTAGCCAAGTGTAACAATCGAAGCTCCGCTAATGCCTGTGTTAACGTATTTGACTGATAGCAACATCTGAGCAAAAATCGTGAAAAAAAGTCTCAAAAGTGTTAGAAAAGTGTTAGATACGATTGTGAACGGTTTTTGTGTACACCGTTAACGAAATATGTATAATTCCGCTTCAGCAACAAAAAAATCTGAGGAATGAGGAAGTATAATGAAAGACATAAGTTACACCGATTGGGAGCTAACTTCAGCACAGATAAGGACGGTCGTAAAGCTCCGAAAGCTGTATTCAAATTACCCTGACGCACTCGGTACAAAGGACGTAATGAAGATGCTGGGAGTCGGCAGAGCTACTGTATTGAACCTGAAAAACTGTGGTATGCTGCGTCACTATAACTTAGGCAATCGCCTGATATATCCGAAAGAATGGGTGCTTGAGTACCTTGCGGTCTACGCTGTCAGCGATAAACCAAATGTCCGTGACTATCAGCGTGAAGTGCTCCGCTACTGCCGCACTCGCAGAACGATAACCGAGATAGCACAGCATCTCAATCTCGGTGCAGGATTTTGCCGGGACTACCTGCTGAAACCGCTGTGCGAACATGGTGAACTGATTTGCGAGCCCGATAAACGAGAAGTGAAACGTCATTGCTATAAGGCGGTCAGATAAAAGCAAAGCAAGCAGCTTGTATCAAGAATAGCTGCTTGCTTTTTTATTGCACGGATTACGGCTGCCCAAATTCTGCTAAATATAGCGGTTGCATAAACCTTATCAATTATTGCGGTCGAATTATTTTTTAAGAGTTCTCATGAGTTCAAATCTTACGTTTAGTGCCGGTAGTATTCACAAATGATATATCATATTGTTACTCTTCTTCAAGTTTATGAAACTCATCGATTCGCAGCTCACGTTTCAATTCTTCCTCAGTCGGCAGATAGGTAAAATACTTTGAAGCGAATATCTGGTTGTTGCCTTCAGGCAGAGTGTATTTCACGACAGCATCGTTCTTTTCTGCACACAGCACAATGCCGATAGGCGGATTATCGCCTTCGTTCATAAGTTCTCTTGTGTAGTAGTTGACATACATCTGCATCTGTCCCAAATCTTGATGTGTGAGTTTGTCAGTTTTGAGGTCAAACAACACGAAGCATTTGAGGATATAATTGTAAAACACAAGGTCAATGAAAAAGTCCTGACCGTCAAGCGTAAATCGCTTTTGCCTTGACACAAAGGAAAAGCCGCGTCCAAGCTCTAAAAGGAACTGCTGCAAGTGGTCTATCAGAGCTTGTTCAATGTCGCTCTCATACACATGAGTATCGGGCTTTATCTGCAAAAACTCCATGATATACGGGTCTTTTATCGCTTTCTCATACTCTGGCTTTGGCGTGCTGGTTTGTATTTCCGCTGCCACCGAGGACTTGTCCTTGCTTGCAAGCAGCCGCTGATAGTACATCGTATTGATCTGCCTTTCAAGCTGGCGGACGCTCCACGCTGATTTTGCACATTCTTCTGTGTAAAAATCACGGGCAGGCTTATCGGCTATCTTCATAAGTATGCGATAATGCGACCAGCTCAACTCGGCACACAGTGTGTGCCGATTCGGGAAACAGCTGTAAAACTGACGCATTGCACGCAGATTTCGCTCTGTAAAGCCTTTTCCGAATTCGGCGGTAAGTTTGTCAGATAGGTACTTCAAAAGATTTTTGCCATACTCAGCTCTGTCATTTTCTCCGCAAGCCTTGTATATCTGCTCGCCAATCTCCCAGTAAGCAATTACCATTGCAGTATTGACAGCGGCATACACTTTATTTTGCGCTGTTATAACAAAAGAACGTATGGAAGTATATATATCCTCTGAATTGCTCTCAGATTTTATGATTTCATTATCCATAGGGTTCGCCCTCATTTCCTGATGATACACCTATTATACCATACTTAGCCCTATTTTTCAAGAGATTTCTCGGCAAACATTCCATAAACAGAGTGTATTATTCGACAATATAATATTACCGAAAGCTATAGCAATTGTATGTTCTCTTGTGATATTGTAGTATACGAGTATAAAAATGCGATCCGTATAATCTTGTTTCAGAAAAACTCTTTGTTAATGATAAAACACTGATTTATTATTACTATAGAAACGAAACATCGAAAAATAACTTCATTGATGATAGCATAAAAGGCAGCTTGAATATCAAGCTGGTTGACAATAAACTGTCTGTTATTAAGTATATATACAGGAATACTCCTACTGATAATGACTCAATATGAAAACGAAGTGCAGGTATCGTTGAACTTACATTAATTTTTTTATATTTTATTGTAAGACTGTTTATAGATTTTAATTGACATTTGTAGCAAATTGTGCTATAATTATAATTGGTAAATTGTAATTTTTTGTAAAGGAGTGCAGAAATTATGACGCCCGAACAGAAAGCAAGAAAAATAATTGATGAAAAGCTACTAACTTCTGGTTGGACAATTCAAGATGTTAAAAGATTAAATCCTAATGCTGCTGTCGGCGTCGCTGTACGCGAATTTCCGACAGATACTGGTCCTGTTGATTACGCACTTTTCGTAAACGGAACACCAGTCGGAGTAATTGAGGCTAAGAAAAGTGAAGAAGGAGAGAATATAACAACTGTTGAAGGACAGTCTTCTCGTTATGCCAACAGCACATTTAAGTGGATCAAGTGCGAGTACAAGATAAGATTTGCTTATGAAGCTACAGATAAGCTCACTCGCTTTACTGACTACAACGATGAGAAATACCGTTCACGGACAGTGTTTTCATTCCATAGACCAGAAACATTAGCCAGTCTTATAAGAAGAAACGACACTATCAGAAACAATATGAAGCATTTCCCAGAGTTCGATGGCGCAGGCTTTCGAGATTGTCAGATTACTGCTATAAAAACTCTGGACAAGTCTTTAGCTGAGAATAAACCGAGAGCATTAGTTCAGATGGCTACAGGTGCAGGTAAGACGTTTACTGCAATAACAGCAGCATATCGTATGCTTAAATTTGGCAAAATGAACCGAATTCTCTTTCTTGTTGATACCAAGAGTCTTGGTGAGCAGGCTGAACGTGAATTTCTTGCATATCGTCCGAATGATGATAATCGTTCTTTTTCAGAAATATATGGCGTTCGCAGGCTAAAAAGTTCATACATACCGTCCGATGTACAAGTTTGTATCAGTACAATACAAAGAATGTACTCCATTCTCAGCGGAGAAGAAACTGATGAATCTATAGATGAGATCTCACTTGAAGAAGTGACTTCAATGGAAAAGAAGTCACCAAAAGAAGTAGTTTATAATGAGAAATATCCTCCTGAATTTTTCGACTGCATAATTGTAGATGAATGCCACAGATCCATTTATAATGTTTGGAATCAGGTGCTTGAATACTTCGATGCATTTATTGTTGGACTAACTGCAACTCCGGATAAACGCACTTTTGCGTATTTCAATCAGAATATTGTAAGTGAATATTCAAGGGAACAGGCTATTATTGACGGTGTAAATGTCGGCGAAGATATATTCCTTATTGAGACCAATGTTGGCAAAAATGGTGCTCATATAATGAAGCAGCTTATTGAGTCACGCAATCGTATGTCAAGAGAAAAACGCTGGAAGCAGCTTGATGAAGATGTTGACTATAAGCCGACTCAGCTTGACCGTGATATCGTAAACCCAAGCCAGATAAGGACTGTTATCAAGACATTCAAGGAAAACTTGTATACAAAGCTGTTTCCAAGGCGTAAGGAAGTTCCGAAGACCTTGATATTCGCCAAAACAGACAGCCACGCTGATGATATCATACAGATAGTTCGTGAAGAGTTTGGCGAGGGAAATGAATTTTGCAAAAAGGTAACCTATTCAGCCTCCAACCCTGAAACTGTTCTTGCAGAATTCAGAAACAGTTACTATCCGAGAATAGCTGTTACCGTTGATATGATCGCAACAGGCACCGATGTCAAGCCTATTGAATGTCTTATATTTATGCGTGATGTACGCAGCAAGAACTATTTCGAGCAAATGAAAGGTCGTGGAACGAGAACTCTCGGCAAGGACGATCTCCAAAAGGTATCACCGTCTGCGACTGAGAATAAGGATCATTTTGTTATCATTGATGCTGTTGGTGTTACAAAGTCCAAGAAAACTGAAACAAGAACACTTGAACGTAAGCCTACTGTTTCTATGAAAGAGCTCATGCTCAATGTCGCATTGGGATCAAAGGACGAAGATACTCTGACATCTCTTGCCAATCGTCTTGTACGTCTTAACAGTCAGATGACTCCGGGTGAGCGTAAGGAATTTGAGGAGAATGTCGGAACACCTGCAGGTAAACTCGCTGAAGCTCTCCTCAATGCCTTTGACGAAGAGGTAATAAAACAAACAGCGGTCGACACATTTCAGGTCGCTGAACCTGATGAAGAACAGCTGAATGAAGCTAAGAAAGCAATGATCGCTGACACGGTAAAGCCTTTCTATGATCCTGATACAAGGGACTTCATCGAAAACATACGCAGAAGTCATGAGCAGATAATTGATAATGTAAACCTTGACACTGTTCTGTTCGCAGATTTTGATTCCGAGCAGGAAAAGAACGTTGACAGGACTATCCAGACATTCCATGAATTTATAGAAGAAAACAAGGACGAGATTATTGCACTCCGTATCATTTATAACGAGAGCTACAAAAATCGTCCTATGGCGATAGCAAGCCTGAAAAAGCTGTATGAAAAGCTGAAAAACAAGGGCATCACTGTCGAGCGCCTGTGGGACTGCTACGCCATAAAGAAGCCTGATAAGGTAAAGCGTGGCACTATGGCTCAACTTACTGATCTTATATCCATAATACGCTTTGAAATGGGATATGCCGATAATTTGCAGCCTTTTGCGGACAAGGTCAACTATAATTTCATGCAATGGACTCTCCGCAGGAATGCAGGTGCGGTTCATTTCACAGAGGAGCAAATGGAGTGGCTCAGGCTTATAAAAGACCATATCATAGCTTCTCTCAGCATTGAGCCCGACGACCTTGACCTCAACCCCTTTGACCATAAAGGCGGTCTCGGCAGATTCTATGAGGTTTTCGGAGACAGCTATGAAGAGATTTTGATAGAAATGAATGAGGTATTGGTAGCATAAAGGAGGATTATTATGGGACTATATGAAGGTATAAAAGATGCGATAGGTCTTGCTCAAAAAGCTGATAACGCAGATTTGATTAAACAGCTTCTTGATTTAGGCGCACAAGCTCTTGAAATGCAGGATGAGATAAGAAAGCTTAAAGAAGAAAACGAAGAATTGAAAAAGGCTAATGATATAGAAAGCAGAATAATAATGCATAAAGAGAACTACATCACTCTTAAAGATGATGCAGAGGAGATACATTATTGTTCAAATTGCTGGGGATTAAACCACAAACTAATACCTAAAACTGAAACTGGATGTTATGAATGCAATAGAAAGTGGCTTGAAGCTACAAGAAGATGATGTCTTATCTGTTATGGCTTCATTTCCTGTTTTGAATAATTATCAATTAGAGTAGATGAGGTTTGACATCATAGAGGAGGATTATCATGACAATATATGAAATAATTTCACTTGTTATTTCTGTAGTAGCAATACTTATTCCTTTTTTTCAAATGATATGGAAGAAAGTATTTCAAAAACCTAAGATAAAGTATTACACTGATGAAAAATCAATGATTTTCTTTAACCGAAGCGGATCTTATATTAAAATAAATGGAGTAATTGAAGCGATGAACCAGCCTGTTTCAATTAAAAGGATAGACGCTGTTATTACAAGGACAAAAGACGGAAAGAAAAAGAATCTTACATGGTCGAGTTTTATATCTCCGATCAATCAGAACTTTATAGGCAATTTCACACAAACTACCGAAGTTGCACACCCTTTTCGAATTCCTGAAAATAGTATTTCGTGTGCTTTTACAGAGTTTTCAGATGAATTCCAGTCAAGTTGGAAAAGCATTAACCTTAATACCAAGGATTTATATAGTAGTGTGAAAACAATTATAAACAGTGAAAAAAACTACGAAGAATGCGAAAAGGAGTATAAGTCAAGTGATTTTTATAACGAAGCAAAACAAAAGGTAACCACCGAATTCTTTTGGGAAATAAGTAAATATGATTTGAAAATTATCATTTCTTATCTAAATAAAAAGAAAGAGTATAATTATCAATTTGAAATAGATTCAAGTGATAATTATTCATTGAATAATAACATCGAAGAAGTGCTTCTTTATCCTTTGAAACAAGAATTTAAGATTCCAACAACTATAAATACTGCCGAAGTTGAATTGCATGAAAAAAACTAAGGATAACTATATGATGAAAAAAATAGAAGAAATAATCCAGATTAGTAAAGGAAAAAAGCCAAAGCTAATCTCAAAAGTTCTTGAAAAAGGGCTTATGCCTTATGTTGATATAAAAGCATTTGAGCAAAAAATAATTGATAATTATACTGATGGTGAGAAGTGCCTACCTTGTGAATATGGTGATTTGCTTATTGTTTGCGACGGTTCTCGTTCAGGATTGGTAGGCAGAGCTGTTAAAGGTTACGTTGGTTCTACTCTTGCCAGAATAGATATTGATAAATCTGTTCTTCCGGAATATATTTATCATTTTATTCAAGGAAAATATATACAGCTCAATACAAGTATTAAAGGAACTGGAACTCCTCATCTTAATCAGGAGTTACTAAAGTCTTTTGAGTTGTATGTTCCGTCCCTCGAAGACCAACACCGCATAGTTACCCGAATCGAGGAGCTTTTCTCTCAGCTTGACAGCGGCGTTGAAACGCTGAAAAAGACTAAGGAACAGCTGAAAGTGTATCGGCAGGCGGTGCTGAAAGAGGCGTTTGAAGGAGAATTGACCAAACAATGGAGAAAAGAGAATAAACTTAATAATAATTGGAAAAAAACAGATATAAATGACTTAATCGAAAAAGACAAAAACGCATTAAAAGCAGGTCCATTTGGTTCTTCATTAAAAAAAGAGTGCTATACTAAAAATGGTTTTAAAATATATGGTCAAGAACAAGTTATAGCAGGTGATGAAGAAATCGGAAATTACTACATAAGCGAAGAAAAATATCGGGAATTAATTACATGTAAAGTTAAACCGCAAGATGTTCTTATTAGCCTTGTAGGAACTGTCGGAAAAATACTTGTTCTATCCAATAATTGTAAACCTGGCATTATCAATCCAAGATTAATAAAGGTTTCTCTGGATAAAAGTAAAATGATGCCTATGTTTTTTAAGTATTATTTTGAGAGTAGTTATTTAAGGGCATTATACAAAGAAAAAGCTCATGGTGCAACAATGGATGTGCTAAACAAAAAAATGATTCAGGAATTACCTTTTCCATGGTGCCCAATTAGCGAACAGGTTCAAGTAATTCAAGAAATAGAATCCCGCCTGTCCGTCTGCGACAGCATAGAAAAAACAATAGATACAGCTTTACAGGAAGCCGAGGCTCTCAGGCAGAGCATTCTGAAACAGGCTTTTGAAGGAGGATTATAATGTCATTAATTATAGCAATAAACACATATGAAGGTATAGTCATGGCAAGTGATAGCCGTTCAACTGGTTCATTAACTCAAGCATATCCTGATGGAAGTATAAGACATGCTTTGGGTTCACAAATAACCGATACAACTTATAAAACATTTTTAATTAATGACAAAATAGGCATATCTACTTGCGGAGATGGTTCAATAAATGGAATTCCAATATCAAAATATATAGAACATTTTATCTCTGAAAAAACCAATCAGGAATCAACTATTGAAACAATATCGCAAGATTTAGTCACCTTTTTTGATTCTATTGCACCTTGCTTGAATTTGCATTTTTTAGTTGCGGGATATCAAGATTATAAAATATTTATTAATCATATTAAACTCGAAAACAAAAATGCGGGACTTCCTGTAATTGAAAAAATAAATTCAGGCTCACCTGGTGCTGTATGGGATGGTGAATTTTTAATTCTATCGAAGTTATTAACCCCTATGTACATAAAGAATCAGGATGATTATATTCCTTTACCTTCAAATGTAATCAATTGGCAGTATTTTACACTGCAAGATGCTATTGATTTTGCTAAATATGCTATCGATGTAACAATAAAAACTATGGCATTTCAAAACTGTGTTAAAACTGTTGGCGGTCCAATTGATATACTGGTTATAAAGCATGATAGAGCATTCTGGATTGCTCATAAAGAGCTTCATGAATAAAGACAAAATTCTACTGTGAGTTAAATAATTATTGATAATTAAAAGCTTTTGAGTTTATTAAACTTTAAGGAGTGATAAAATGATTATTGAAGGAATAGGTGCAACAACTCATGAAGATCGTCATAACTGTAGATTGACAAAAGAAGCTCTTGAAAACTTTGCAAGTCAAATAAATAACGGAAAATACGTTCCATCAGTTGGCATTGAACATGACAGTACTTTAATGCCTATTGGAAAGACTATAAATGCCAAAATCGTGGAACTTGATGATGGTGAATTTGCAGTTATGGTTCAGCAGGAGACATTTGAGAAATTTGAAAGACTCTCTATTTCTCAACTTGGGAATGTATATATTACTTCTTCAGAATATGATAATAGACCATTTGCAGATACTGAGCCATTTGAGTATGAAAAAAATAGAATCGAGTTAGACCCTGTAAATTTTGAATATAAAGATTTTAAAGATGTCTGTACAGAATTGGAACAAAAAAAGGATGTCGAATGCAAAGTAATGATGCGAAAATCGCTAATTCCTGATCCTGAAATTGTTCTTAATCTTGTTGCTGGGTCTTTTCTTGTTTTGTGCGGAAAGAAAACATTAGAAAAAACGGCTGAAAGATTATCGGATAATATTTCTGAAGATATTTCAAATACATATAATAAAATTAAGGAACTTTTAGTCTTAGCCTCAAGTCGAATTATTCCTAAAAATAGACCAATAACATATATTCTCAAAGAGAATAGAGGCTATATTTTAGAATTAATAATTCGAACTAATGATACTAATATACTATTTCATGCTTTATCAACTGAAGTTATTTCATCTGTTGATGAAAACATTGACCAATTCAAATCGATATTTGACGAACCAACATATAAAATCCAGTTCATATTTAATGAAGAGATTTCAAAGTGGGAATTTAATTATTTATCGACTTCTAAAGGAAAAGTTATTGGTTCTGAAAAGTGTTATAAGAAAACAATTGAATTGAGTAAACATTATTTAGAAAAAATGCGAAAAAATAGTCAGGAGTAAATTATGTCAGAAACTTCATCAACCATAATATCAAAAGTATGGGGAATGTGCGGCCCTTTACGTGATGACGGCGTTTCCTACGGCGACTACCTGGAACAGCTTACATATCTTATATTTCTAAAAATGTCCGATGAATACTCACGCCCGCCATATAAGCGCAATACAGGTATCCCAGAAGGATACGGCTGGAATGACATGAGCCTGCTGAAAGGTGCTGAGCTTGAGGACAAGTATCGTGAAATACTTGAAAAACTCGGTGAACAAGGCGGTATCCTCGGTAAGATATTCAAAGGTGCTACAAACAAAATAAGCAACGCTGCTATCCTCAGCCGCATCGTTGCAATGATCGACAAGGAGAAATGGGTGTCCATGTCCTCTGATGTCAAGGGCGAGATCTATGAAGGACTTCTCCAGAAGAACGCCGAGGATATAAAAAGCGGTGCCGGACAATACTTCACTCCCCGTCCGCTTATAAAAGCTATGGTAAAGTGTATTCGCCCCGAGCCAATGAAAACTGTTGCGGATCCTTGCTGCGGAAGCGGCGGTTTCTTGCTCGCAGCACAGGATTATATAGCTAATCCTGATAATTATTCTCTTGATCGTGAGCAAAAGGAGTTCCTCAAATCCGAGGCTTTTCATGGTAATGAGATAGTTCCTACTACATTCAAACTCTGCCTGATGAATCTGTATCTTCATAATATAGGCGATATTTATGGTAATATCCCTGTTACTCTCGGAGATGCACTTCTTATGGATTCGGGCGAGAGATATGATTATGTGCTGACTAATCCGCCGTTTGGCAAGAAATCCTCTATTACCTTTACAAATGAGGAAGGTGAACAGGAGGACGAAGATCTCGTATATAATCGTCAGGACTTCTGGACAACAAGTTCCAATAAGCAGCTCAACTTTGTTCAGCACATCAATACTATACTGAAGTCTACCGGTAAGGCTGCTGTGGTCGTACCTGATAATGTGCTTTTCGAAGGCGGTGCAGGCGAAACAGTCCGCAGAAAACTGCTTGAAACTACGGACTTACACACGATTCTGAGATTACCGACAGGCATCTTCTATAAACCGGGTGTTAAGGCTAACGTTATCTTTTTTGATAAGCGCCCGGCAAGTCCGGAGATGCAGACGAAAGAAGTATGGATATACGACTTCCGCACTAATATCCACTTTACATTAAAGCAGCATCCGATGACAGAGGCAGACCTTGAAGACTTCATTAAATGCTATAACCCTGAGAATCGATATGAGCGATCGGAAACATGGAGTGAAGATAATCCTGAAGGACGTTTCCGCAAATACAGCATTGATAAGATATTGAAACGAGACAAGTTGAGTCTGGATATCTTCTGGATTAAAGATAAGTCACTTGCTGACCTTGATAATCTGCCTCCTGCCGATGAACTTGCGGACGATATTATAGAAAATCTTCAAGGAGCACTTGATAGTTTTAAAGATTTGAAGGCTCAATTGAATTAAACGTTATTCGAAATTCATTAAGGAGATTAGAAAATGCCAGATAATGACGTTTATAAACAAAAAACACTAGATTCTGCACTTAATACAATATCAGAAAAAATGGAAGCCATTTTTAATGATACAGACATTAATAAGAATAAAAATCGAAGAAGATGGGTATGGGAACTGCTTCAAAACGCATCTGATTGTTATGATGATAAACCTGTGAATGTTTGTATTAATTCTACAGAGTCTAATGTAACATTTATGCATAGTGGAAAATGCTTCAATAAAGAAAACTTAATTGATCTATTCACTCAAATATCCGCCAAAAGGACAAATGAAGAAAAAACAGGTAAATTTGGTACAGGTTTTATTTCCACACATTTATTAGCTACAAAAGTCAGAATAAAAGGTGCATATCAATCATATGACAATAAGTTAAGAAAACTGAATATATTACTAGATCGTAGTTCTCAAGATTATAATGAGCTTCGCAATTCAATCAGCACAGCTCTTGATAATATTGATAATTTAGAGAATAACGAAGAAATTGGCAATGATTTGTATAATACAATTTTTGAATATAATTATGATGATTCAGAAATACGTATTTCGAAAGAGGAATTTCAACGTGCATGTAATGAAGCATATGCTGACTGGGAGTCCACCATTCCTTTTGTTCTCGCATTTTCAGATAAATTGGGTACTGTTAAGTTTAACAATATTATTGTAAACAAAAGAATTGTAAGATCATGTAGTAATTATAAAATAATAAACATTAATTTTAATAGAGAAAATGATAAATGTTTTAAAACAATCACTATTCGAGTAGAATTTCAAGGTTCAACATCAATAGCTTGTTTATTAGGAAGAAATGATGATGGAAAACATTATTTCGATGATATATCAAGGCATCCCAAATTATTCTGTGCTTTTCCGTTGATTGGCACGGAGAATTTTCCTTTTCCTATTATTATTAATGATAGTAGTTTTTATGTAACCAAAGAACGCGATAACATACTAATAAACCAAGAGTGTAATATTAGAATATTAAACACTGCTCTTAGTCTATATGAAAACTTACTGAATGGTGCAGCAAGGAATCACGTTGAAAAAGGATTTAATATTTGTCAGATTATAGATGATGACTTAATTGATAATGAACTATTAAACTATAAGAAAAAAGTGCAAAACCTTTATTTTCAAGCACCAATAATTAAAGCCGTAACTCCAGATGGCGATGAGTCATTTTACTCCATTGATGATGTTTTGATACCATATTACGAACAAAATCCATCTGGCTTTTGGTTTTTAGTTCATAAAACAGTTAATTGTCCAATTCCAAATGAAGCTGAGCTTATCAACTGGAAAAAAGTTTGTCCTAACAATATGGAAAAAAGTGTATTCACTTTAAATAAGTTGCTTAACTGCATAAAGAACTGGGAAATTAATAGTGATACGCCATTAATTCTTAATGAATTATACAAACTATGTTGGAATCAAGAAAAAAACGATTTCAGTCAAAAGATGATTTTTTTGAATCAAAAAAACGAATTTAAGGAGCATGATATTTTCACCCATCTATACTATGATGATACAGATGAAGAACTAAAAGAAATTCTTTGCAATTTAGGTGGTAATGTGGAAGAAGAATTAATTAATAAAAATCTTATGCGTTACCCAGTATTTGAATCAAGGAATAACAATTACATCGCTGAAAAAATCAGTAGTAAGATTAGAGAAGAATTAGCAAGAGAAAACAGTCAGACAAATTACAGCCGCGATAATGAAATGCAACAAATTTTCAATAAACTAATTATTTGGTTTTTGAAGCATTCAGAAGAAGCAAAGCAATTATTCCCTGATATATATGAAAAACAGCATTTATTATGCAAACCAGAAGATACAATAAAGAAATTAGAGATTGCCAATCAAGTTGAAACCGCTATGGAGAATAACAATCTAAGCATGGATCAATTAGACTCCATTATTTCAAGCATAGGAAAATTAGCCCAACTGCTTAATGAAGATAAGGAACTTCCAGAAGAAACTAAGAAATTGCTCAAACACATAACTTCTCATAGTCCATATTCAGCACAAAGAGTTCAAGAGATGATTGAAAGAAGTATCGGAAATGTTTACGATGAATTAAAGAAAAATCCCAAATATAGTGTGAGTGAAACACTGGAAGAATGGAAAAATGGCCGTGCCTCCAATACCGTTTTTTTTGCCAAAAAAGAAAGTAACGACATAAGAATCATAGTTAGACCAAGAGATTATAATAAAGTAATCTTCTTTGAAGAAGCCGAATTTGATGCAGTAGATGATTACGAATATGAATTATGGACGGATGACGGGAAAAGTGTTAAACAAATCACCTTAAAAGACTTATTAAAAACTACAGGAATAACATGTTTCCCATTAAAGAATTTATATAAGTGAGGAATAATAGATGTATGAAGTCATTATGAAGTATTTAGAAGACTATAGTGAAATAAAGAATGCTGTATTTGTTTATCCTGCTAAAGACTTAGATTATCTTGGACGTTTGACATGTTCTTTCATGAATTCAAATGGAGGAACAATCGTATTTGGAGTAGAAGATACTGGCGTTTCAATCATAATAAAAGGTTCACATTATGATATAACTGGCGTTTCGGAAAAGCTAAAAAAATTGCTTCCGGATTATTGTGATCTTATTAGATATGGAAATTGTAGTATATATGGTGAAAAGATAGATTATATTACCGTATCGCCATCAAAAAATAAAGTCGCTTTAAATGGCATAGCATATTACTATGACGATGATTCGCATTTAGCTGTTGAAAAAAAAGATATAAATATATTTTTATCGTACTGCTGGAATGACAGTAAGATAGCCGATATCATTGATAGAGACTTACCATTTAAGAATAAGCGCATTAATATTGTTCGTGATACCAGAGAATTAGTATATAAAGATAGCATCGAGAAATATATGCAAACGATTAAGGAACAGGATTATGTTTTATCCTTAATTAGTGATGCATATTTAAAATCTAAGAATTGTATGTATGAAATTTGTGAACTTATGAGAGATCGCAATTATATGGATAGATTGCTTTTTATAGTTCTTTCTGATGACGATATAAACAAATATTGTAATAGAGAACAAGGCGGAGCCCATATTTTTAATGATGCAGACAGTATCAATTATAACCTATATTGGGCAAATAAAGCAAGAGAATATAAAGGAAAAATAGACCAGATTCCGGAAGGGAAAGCGAAAACCACACTTGAAAACACATATCATATGTTTACAACCATAAACGATAATTTAGCTTCTTTTATTAATCAGCTAAAAACGAGATTATGTGTGAATTTCAAGCAAGTGGTTGATTCTGATTATAAGGATATACTTAGATTCTTGGAATAATAGTTCATGCTATTATAAAATAACCTTCACCCTACACACCCCAAAGCACTGCTTGTCACGTTCAAGCAGAGTGTCAGGGAACATATTGAGCCACTTGTGGCTGAAGCTGGTATTTCCGAAGTAAGCATCAAAGTTGGACACAGGCAGGATAACATAGTCTGAATCAGCAGGCTTGTTGTCAATACAGTAAGCGATAACTTTTTCCGCAACCTCATACGGCAGCCCGTCAGGCAGAAGCGCCTGTATACGCGCCTTCTCATCATCAGAAAAGGAAACTGTCTTATCCGCCAGCGGTCCGAGCTCCAGAGCGTCCGCCAATACATCATCAAACCGCAGTACCCACGCACCTTTGGTCTCGGGCGAATAGAGTGACACCTGATACTGCTTGACCTTATCTCTCCATGCTGCGTCAAATCTGTTTTTCAACGGCTCAGCGTTGAAGAGAGTAGTCTTGCTCATGTTTTCGCTGTTCTTGGTGATGAACTTTTCGACCTTGTGAACGTGCCTGTAAAACCAGCCTTTTCCCGTCTTATCCACCAATTCGGGAAACTCCTCATGAAGGTCACTGAAATCAGTTTTGAACTGCCACGCCTCTTTCGGAGCGGCAGTTTTTTTGTCGGGGATACTGCACCACGCACACAGAGCTCGCCGTGCATAGTCCACATCGGGAGCACCATTTCTGAACATATATCCGCGGGCGATTATAGTCAGCACGCGGCTCAGACCTGTGAAGTCCTTCATCATTTCAAAGCTGAAACGTCCGAGGAAGGAGAGGTCCCGCTTGCCGCTGCATTTGTAAACGGGCTTGCCCGTATAAGCCCTGAATTCTTCAATTTCGTTCAGCATTATTTCTCCCTCCTGACGTGCTTTTCGATC
>NZ_CAMYUE010000001.1 GCF_947301925.1 uncultured Ruminococcus sp. | reverse complement strand
AAATCAACCCTACTGGGTTGGCAAGCATAGCAGCTGGCATTCCGCCTGCCGCCTTGCTTGTCGGGCAGAAGCCCGAACCCACTTCAATTCATAGGCATACACCAACAAAAGTCAGGAGGTAGATAACATGAGAAAACGTAACACGACTATTGCGATACGCTGCACAGAGGAAGAAAGCAGACATGTCCATGAACTGGCTGAGAGGCATGGCTTGAAGCTGAATGACTTCGTAATGCGGTGCGCTCTCGGTAAGAAAATCGTTGTCGCAACCGGTATAGATGAGATAGTCCGGCAGCAGAAAGCTATCGGACGGAACCTCAATCAGATAGCTACACTTGCAAACATGGACAGGCTGACTGCCGTGAATTTTCAGCCGCTCCTCGAAGAGCACAGGAAGGTCACGGAGCTGATAGGTCAGCTGCTGAGGGAGGTGAAGTAGTGGCGACGGTCACAGCGATAAGCACGAAAGGCGGTGGCGGCGGAAAGAAAAGTCTCGACTACATCTGTCGTGATGACAAGACCGAGGGCAAGAAATATGTGACGGCTCTCAATTGTTCGCTGCCCACTGCATATCAGGAGTTCAAAAACACAAGGGAGATGTACGGAAAGACTGACGGCATACGCTACTATCACTTCGTTCAGTCACACCCCAGCGGCTACAACATTGCTCCCGAGCTTGCTCACAAGATTGCTGTTGAGTTTGCAGAGCGAGCGTTCAAAGGTCACGAAGTTGTAGTTGCAACTCACACCGATGCCGACCATATACACTCGCACTTCGTACTCAATGCGGTCAACGCTGACACAGGTCTGAAGTACCACTCAAACAAGTTTACACTGCAAGAGCTGCGGCATCTCAGCGATGAAATTTGTCAGAAGTACGGAGTGACAACGCTCAGCAAACCCGAGATACACAAGCAGAGCAACGGTATCACTAACGGTGAGTATCGTGTTGCAATGCGAGGTGAGAGCTGGAAAATGGCTCTCTCCAATACCATTGACATGGTCATGAAAAGAGCAAAGTCCAAGAAACAATTCCGCTTCTACATGAAGCAGTGTGGCTACGATGTGAAATGGGAAGATAGCCGAAAGTACATCACATACACCTGTCCCAACGGCAGGAGATGCCGCGACAACAAGCTTCACGAAGCGAAATACAGAAAGGAGAATATGGAATATGAATTCGAAATACGAAGAAGCGAAAGAAGCCTCCAAACAGAATTTGGAGGAGACACAGGACATACCAACTATGGTCTGCGTCCAGGAACACAACTGGCTGGCGCTGATATCACAGCTGAAACTTCTGACAGATACGCTGTTCGATGTCAAGGCTCAGACAGACGAGACAATGACATATGCACAGATGAAACAGTACCTGCAAAATCAGCGGACGATATACAATCAGCTGCTGGAACAGGGAAAGGAGATTCAGGAGCAGACGTCACAAAACGTGACGGCAGAGGTGTCGAAGCTGGATCAGGCGGCGAAGGATCTCGTATCACAGGCTGGGAGGCTGAACGAGCGGACCTTATCGCAGCTGAAATGCTCCGAAGAGCAGAGCAGGAAGCACGGCTTCAGACTGCTCCGACTGGTGGTGCTTATAGAGTTTCTGCACCTGATATCGTCGGTGGCATTGCTGCTGTGGCTTCGTTGATTGATGACGAGCCTGCCGATGACACCGAGTACGCTCGGAAACACGTTGACAGCAAAGCACTCGCAGAAGAACGTGAGCGCAAGGAAGCTCACGGAATACACATGGGGTGACTATGACTCAGGGATAAAACGTCCGTGAGTTATTATTCGAAGCTCGACTACCGTAGCGGTACTTGAAGTCCCAAAACATGACTGCACTCAGTCCCGACTTAGGAGCGCGTTCCCGAAATGGGAATTCAGTATGGTGGGATGAAATATCCCGTCATGACGATGGGGTGATGAATCGCCACCTCGCCACCTGAGTCGGCAAATCGCAGGCTCAGCAAAGGGGTGAACAAAACGTTCTATGCTTATACACCAGCCCTAATTCAAGGCGGTGCGGAACGATTCGTTCGTTCAGTAGACGAAGTAACAAAACGTGACGGCGTCTCTGTCAACAAAGGGTATCGTGAAAGCCGATACCCTTGTAGTGCTTCTGCTCAGTATCAACAGCGAACATTCAGTGGTTCTGATGAATGGATTTCGACTGGAAGCTGTGGTATTATTGTTGGTCGGGAGGTGACCGCGGCGATGAGGTTGCAGGATTTATACTACGGAAACGTCATACCGTGTCAGCACGATGTGAGAAAGAACTCCGACTATGCAAAGCGAAGTCTGGAGTTTCTCGAGATGTGTGACAGACTGGAGAAAAGGCTGTCGGCTGATGATAAAAAGCTGTTTAATAACATAACGGATATGCAGGGAATGCTGTCCGAGACAATCGTAGCGGAAAGCTACATACAAGGCTTCCGCGACTGTGCCGAACTGATAATTGATGTGATGTTCGGCAGGAGCGAGAATCTGAAATAAAAATCAAATGGAAAGGGTACGGACAGAGCCGTACCCTTTTACTTTATCAAAAACCAAAGGAGAATGTTAAAATGAACAATTCAATGATTATGATAATGTTTAGAATACTAAAGAGAGGTGTTAGCTATTGGCAGATATTGAAAAGATGTACGACAAGATGTTTACCGATTATCCCGACGTGGTGAGTGTTCCGCAGCTGATGAAAATGCTGTCGGTAGGTCGCCATGCTGCTTATGAATTAGTAAGCAGCGGCGAGATACAGAGCTTCAAGGTCGGAAAGAATATAAGGATACCGAAGATAAAAGTTATTGAATACATACTCGGAGCAAGGAGGTACTGCCTATGAAAAATGTGACGGGAAGTCTGCAAACCAAGCGCGGCAAGTACTATGCTGTGCTGAATTTATACGACCACACAGGTAAACGAAAACAGAAATGGGTATTCACGGGATATGAGATCAGAGGTAATAAGAAAGCTGCGAAAGCCTTCCTTGACGAGCTGCTTGTAGCTTACAACAAGAAACAGCAGGCGGCACTGAAAGTTATCTCAAAGATGAAACATCCCGAGCAGTTTATAAAGGAGCAGAGCCGAATAATAGCTCTGCCCCTGTTTTTATACATCGAAGAATGGATTGACCACGCGTCTGCGAGGCTCCAACCGACTACCATTGACGGTTACAGGCAGCTCTGCAACGGCAGGATACGGACGTTCTTCGAGAGCCGCGGAACTACCGTTTATGATCTCACAGGCGAGGATCTGAACGAGTTCTATGCTTACCTTGCAAGGCAGGGACTGAAAGGTGCTTCTCAGCAGAGGTATCACGGACTGATACATTCCGCATACAGCTTTCTTATGAAGCACCAGTACATTGACAGCAATCCCTGTGATTTCGCCGACCGTCCAAAGGCTGAGAAGTACCGCGGAGCGTACTATAATCAGTCGGAGCTGACGGAATTGTTCCGTGCTGCGAAAGAGAGCGAGATATACATTCCCGTGCTTCTTGCTGCATATTACGGACTTCGCCGCAGCGAGGTCCTCGGTATCAAGTGGAGCAATATCGACTTCGAGAACGGCACTATCCGTATTGCTCACAAAGTCGTGGAGCAGAAGGTAGACGGCAAATATCGGACAGTCGGTCACGACAAAATGAAAACGGAGTCCAGCAACAGGATACTTCCGCTGATGAAGGAAGTGGCAATGGCACTGCGGAGGCTGAAGCTCCACCAGGACGAGCAGCGCCGTTTATGCGGAAATTCCTACGTTCACGAATACGATGACTACGTCTGCGTGAATGAGATAGGTCAGCTTCTCAGACCGAACTATGTCACGGCAAAATTCAGTGAGCTGCTGAAAGAAAACGGTTTGAAGCACATACGCTATCATGACCTCCGCCATAGCTGTGCCAGCCTGCTTCTTGCAAACGGGGTGCCGATGAAAGAGATACAGGAGTGGCTGGGACACTCGAACTACCGCACAACTGCCGACGTTTATTCTCATCTTGATTTCAGCAGTAAGGAGCATTCGGCTGAGATTATTTCGCAGGTGCTGGCGGTGTGATATTGACAATATGAATTAGCTGATGTATAATTTTAGTAATATAAATCGGAATTTACAAAACCGATTACAACAAACAGCTGAATGAGTTTTTTTGTAAACCAAATACTGATTATGAGGTGAATTAATGCTCGGAATAAGACCATACCGAAAAAACGACAGTATACAAATAGCTTGCTGGTGTCGGGATAGCATTTCCTTCTATAAGTGGAGCGAGGGTAGATTAGGTGATTTTCCTGTTTCTCCCGAGAGAATTGAACAGGCTGTATCCGGAAGAATTGATAACGAAAAGTATTTTCCGTTTACCGCATTTGATGAAACAGGGGCTGTTGGTTTCTTCACTCTGCGTCAACCAGGTGTAAATGCTGAGGAATTAAGCTTCGGATACGTAATCCTTAGACCTGAATCAAGAGGAAAGGGTTACGGAAAACAAATGCTGAAATTAGGGATTAAATTTGCTTTTGAGCTTTACGGAATCACTAAAGTTTCGTTAGAGGTTTTTGATAATAATCCTGATGCCTATTACTGCTATAAATCAGTCGGATTCAGAGAAAATGGCAATATCACAAGTTATGATTTGTGCGGCGAAAAATGGAAAAGTATTGAAATGGAAATTACACGATAAATTCTGATTTAAACGACTATAAGCCGGACAGCTAACCACTTTCCGGTTTATTTTTTTGCTCCCGCAAATGTGTCTGAAATCTTAATTCTGAGTCCGAATATTGCTTTTCGGGACAGGTTGTGGTATACTGTAGTCGCTGAAGCGGATTTCCGAAACAGGAGGTAAAAATGAAAGAAGTAACAGGAAATCTGCAAGTAAAAAACGGCAAGTACTATGTGCTTGTGAATCTGTACGATCGCAGCGGCAAGCGTTCCATAAAGTGGGTAGCGCTGGGGCTGGACGCAAGAGGCAACAAAAAGGCTGCCAAGGCTCGTATGGCGGAGGTGCTTGAGGAGTACAACCGCAGTCAGAGGAAGCTGCTGAGGACTATCAGCAAGAAGAAAGCTCCCGAGAAGTTCATTCAGCAGCGAGAGCAGGTGCAGTATCAGACGCTGACGGAGTTCCTCACTGACTGGATAAACCTGTCGTCAGGCAGGCTTCAGCCGTCCACGATAGACGGCTATATGAAAATGGTGAACGGCAGGATAACCGAGTTCTTCGGGGACAGCGGTATAACGATAGGTGACCTTGCAGGCGAAGACCTCAACGACTTCTACGCCTATCTTGAAGGCTCAGGCTTGTCGGGAGCGTCGGCTTTGCGCTATCACGGACTTATCCACGCAGCATTCAGCTATGCGGTGAAGAAGGAGCTCCTCGACGATAATCCCTGCGACCACGCAGACCACCCGAAGAGGGAGCTCTACCGAGCCTCATTTTACAGCGAGGACGAGCTGAGAGACCTGCTTATTGCGGCGAGGGAGAGTCCCATATACATCCCCGTAATGCTTGCAGCTTACTATGGACTCAGACGCAGCGAGGCTCTCGGGCTGAAATGGAGCAACATCGACTTCCAGTCCAAGACCATTTCCATATCCCACAAGGTAATAGAGGCTAATGTGGACGGCAAATACCAGGCAAAGGGCTTCGACAGAATGAAGAACCAGTCCAGCAACAGGACACTTCCGCTCATTGAGAATGTTGAAAATGAACTGCTTTACCACCGACAGCAGCAGTCCATGAATGCAGCAGTTCTTCGAGGTGCATACTGCCACGACTGCGACGATTACGTCTGCACTGATGCCACAGGTCAGCTTATGCGTCCGAACTTCATATCGGTGCAGTTCGGAAAGCTGCTCAAGGACAACGGATTCCGCCACATACGTTACCACGACCTGCGCCACACCTGTGCAAGCCTGCTCTTGAAGAACGGCATACCAATGAAAGCGATACAGGAGTGGCTGGGACACTCAACATTCGAGGTAACAGCCAACATTTATGCTCATCTGGACTACTCCAGCAAGGAGAGCTCGGCGGCAAAAATGGCACAGTTGCTTGCAATCAGCGAATAAAATAAGTCCTGTACAGAACTTTTGACAGTTCCGCACAGGACGCACAAAATATCCAAGTGTTAGAAAAGTGTTAGAAATGAACAGCCGTTCATAAATGGCAAATGCCGTAAACGGCGAGTTTACGGCATTTTTTGGCAGGGGCAGAAGGACTTGAACCCTCGGCACGCGGTTTTGGAGACCGCTGCTCTACCAACTGAGCTATACCCCTATGATACATATTGAAGTGACATTCATCACAACAAAATAATTATATCAGAAACGAGGGGGCTTGTCAATGCTTTTGAGAAAAAATTATTTTTTAACATATACTTTGAGAGAAAGATATCCCCCTCAAGTGAGGGGGATACTCTTATAGCTTATCAATAGTGTAAAGCGGAATGGATGATTTCAAAGCGTTTTACGAGGAAGTCGACTACAGAGATATTCTCTGAGCCCCACATCATACCGCCGCCGCCGAAGCCGCCGCCGCCGAAGCCGCCGCCGCCGAAGCCGCCGCCCCAGCCGCCTTCAAACGCCCAGCTTTCGTCTGTTACGACAACGCTGCCGTCGGGCTCGTTGGACTGCCAGTTCCAGCCTTGCTGACCACCCCAGGGATTCTGCTGCTGACCGCCCCAGGGATTCTGCTGCTGTCCCTGCTGTCCGCTGGTCTGGAGACCGTTAGCGCTCTTCTTTGTAGTAGAGTCGAACTGATCAACGTTAAAGAAGAAGAGGGGATCTGCCTGAACGTGAGGACGGATCATAGAAGCGTACTCTGAAACGTACTGCTCGGGATTGCTGTAGTAGTTAAGGATCTCCTTGACATAGCCGACATACATATCGTAGTATTCGGGTACCTGGAGAAGCTTAGCGAAAGGACGATCAGCAATTTCTGCCTGATAAAGGCTTGTAGTTACGTCCGAGTTAACGGCGTCAGCGCCGCCCATGAAAGCACCGAGGCTGAGGTTGTAGTCCCAACCAACGAAGTAGTGCTTACCGCCTGTGTAAATGAGGTAATAGTTATGTGCGAGAGAGCCGTTATAGCTGTCGTAGTTGCACATTACCGAGTTAACTGCGAAGCCCTTGAGGAAGCTTGGAACGTCCATGATATCCTCAATGAACTTGTAGTTGGAGCTTGATAACTTGTTTATTTCAGTCTTGAGCTCTTCAAGGTGAGCGAGCTGCTCGTCTTTTCCGAACTTAAGATCAAGGTTGCTTACCGGCATTTTAGTTGTGAAGGTGCTGTAGCTGTCGCCGCCCATCATCATCATGCCGCCGCCCTGATTGCTTCTCTCGGTAGCCTTGTAGAGGTTTGTATCGTCGTCGATACCGTAGCGCTCTGCAAGAGTGGTACCGGGCTGCTCGATAGCATAATAGAAGCTGTAGAGCTTGCCGTTTACATACATATCAGAGTAGCTGCTCTTGGGAGCCACACCGTCTATGCAATACATAGCGTTGTAGCAGAGGAGGTCTCTCATGCATGAAGCGTCTGAATAGAAGTTATTCATACAGAACTCGGTAAGACCGTGGTAATTGGTGTACTTGTCGTACTTATCCAGCTTGAAGCGGAAGCTGTACTTTCCGTTGTTGACCATCATGATAGAGCTGTTGCCCTTTGCTCTGATACCGACGTTCTTGAATTCCTCGCCGTCGATAGTGAGATCGCAGGGAACCCACTCCTCATTCTTGCAGACTGACAGGAAGTTCTTCCAGTCGTTTTCGGACATCTTGACGTCTATCTTGTGAACCTGCTTCTGGTCGAAGAAGCTGCCGTACAGCTGATCCTCGTTGTCCATATCGTTGTTTACTTCAGTAAATGAAGCGGGAGTGCCGCCATTGAAGGTATTGCCTGTGCTGTGCTTCATCTTGATGCCGCCTGCGAATACCTTATAATCGCCGGAGGTGCTGAGATCGGGAGATGATACTACAGCATACCTGTACTTCTTGAGAGTATTCTCCTCGAAGAGGATAGTCTTGGAAACGTCAGTTACAGCGATAGGATTGTTCTTTGACCACTCCTTGACGAAGTCGAAAACAAGAGTGGACTGCTGAGCGGTGAGGGTGCCCTCGTACTGATTATCGGTAGCGGTAGCGATGAGACTTCCGCCTGTGATATTGATAGTGCCCTCCTTGGTCGTGAGACCCTTGTCGCCGAATGCGCCAATCTTACCGCCTGAGATATTGAGCTCTGTGGCTGCCTGGAGAGCGTCCTTGCTGGACTTGATGGTAAGAGTACCGCCCTCGATATCCACATTGCCCTTTGAGGAATTGATACCGTCGCCCTTGGAGTCGATATTGACTGTACCGCCCTTTACGGTAACAGAGGTCTTGCCCTTGATAGCGTCCTGACCCTCTGTCTCGTTAAGGGTATCAATGGTGAGAGTACCGCCTGTGATCTTGATATCGTTGTTACATACAACAGCGGGCTGGCAGTTAGCGGTGATAGTGAGAGTACCTGTGCCTGCATCGCCGCCCTTGATCGTAAGGTCGTCCTTAGCCTCGATTACAGCGTCGCCCTCGTTATCGCCCGCATAGGGAGAACTGCCGTCGGAGAGGACGTTGTCCTTGCCGTCGGAGAGGGTGATAGAGGTCTTGTCGGCGTTCTTTACAAGTATCGCAGGAGCATTGCTGCCTGTGATATTAACGCCGTCGAGTATGAGCTTTACTGTATCGGGATCAGCCTTGTCATCGGGTACCTCAACGTAGATCTGTCCGTTGTTGAGAGAACCGTCGATGTAGAAATTGCCCGAATGTGAGATAGTGACCTTTGAGCCGTTTGCCTCAGCGTATTTGCCGTCAACAGTGATTGACGAACCGTTGAGGTGGATCTTGGTCTCAACGTCCTCCTTGGGGAGAGTTGTGACAGGCTGGGTAGTGGTGGTGGTAGTCACCTGGGGGGGAGCTGTAGTGGTTGTTTCCTCCTCGGAGTAGCCGGGAGCATAGGACTCGGGCAGGCTGGGGATAAGATTAAGCAGTCTGCGCTGGATAGCCAGAGCATCGCTTGATGTGAGACCGCCGCCGCGCTCGCACACGTCGCCGTTCTTCTTGCCCTGTTCTGTCAGGTGTCCTTCGGCTGTACCCTGTATGCCGTACTTTGAGGGATTGGCAAGGCTCTGCATGATAAGTATAGCGTCGGCCAGCTCAAGAGTTCCGTTACAGTTGGTGTCGCCGTATACTATATCACCTGCTGCTCCTGCCACAGTCGCCGCTGCGGCAGCAGAGCCGAGGATACAGGCAGACAGTATGCCTGCCAGTAAGTGTTTCCGTTTCATTTCGATCATCCTCCTAAATAGCATATTGAGCTATTATTAATAGATGGCTATATTATAATCAATGATTCTTAAAATAGTCTTAAACCAACCTTAAAGCGGCACATAATATTGCTTTATGTGCCGCTTTTTGTGAATTTTATCCGTCAGTGTACCCAGTTTGCTGTAAAGGTATCCTGATAGGGGTCCTTGTTCTTGGGAAGGTCGAATACAGATGTCTGGAGCTCCTTGAGGTCCATGGTGGGCTGTATGCCGTAAACATGGTAATCGAAGAACTGTATCATCTTTTCGACGTCCTCTGCGATAACAGCGTGACCCTCCTTATGGATATTTATAGCCAGGTGATCTTCCAGGCCTACATATTTCCAGATAGGTCTCATGCCGCAGTAGCTCATCCACATTGAAGGAGCGTTTACCCAGTCCTCGCTGACGCATGAGCCGATAATGAACAGGTATCTGTCGGGATCGCAGCAGAGTGAGCCCAGCATATGCTGATCCATGGGGAACTGGTTTGCGTTTCTGAACTCCATGAACTTTCCGTTGAACCAGGCCTGCTCGCCCGAAGCCTGAAGGCTTCCCAGAGGTTCGTTTTCGGAGTATCTGTATGAGCTTGAAGCGCCTTTTGAGCTGAAGTCGTAGGTCTTGCCCTGTGACATATAGCGGTACAGAGCTATACCGCCTGCGCCCGAGCATGAGGGAGCGCACATTTTGAAGCGCGTCTCGAAAGCGCCGCAGACAGCGGTAGCCTTGCCGTATCTTGAAACTCCTGTGCAGATGGAATTATCGGGATTGATGTTCAGTTCCTTTGCGGCGCCTGCGTAGAGAGCGTCGAGAGTCCTGCTGAGCCCCCACGACCAGGCCATGAGCTCGCCTGTCTGTGTCTCGAAGCTGTTTCCGTAGGGGTACAGGTCGTAGAAAGCGCCCTTGTGCTGGTTGTTGTCCTGTGCGGTACCGGGAGCGCTGAACATACCGTCGGCGTCGTAGGTGATGACGGCGTAGCCCTTTGAGGTAGCCGTGCTCTCTGCAATGCCCTTGTGCATACCGAGGATAACGGGAGCGCCGCCCTCGTGACGCACTGTTTTCGGCAGATTGATTATCATATCGAATGAAGCGGTCTTGCCTGTGCTCTTGCGCTTTACCGTAATTGTCATCTTATTGCCGTTTATCTTGTATGAGGTCTCGTCGTCGGAGCCGTCTATCCATTTGCCGTACATATAGTATTCGTACATACAGCTGATCTCGGCCTGACGCTTCCACCAGTCGGCGGGGGATTCCACCTTTGAGCCGTCCATGAATACAAAGGGATCGGGGATATCATTGGAGCTCTTCAGCTGACTGACGGCAGGGAAGTCGTAGCTCCTGGGATATACCTGCTTAGGATCCGATGAAGAAATCTCGGGAAATTCGGTGATCTTGCCGAGGAGGAAATCGGAGACGAAGTTTATGTCGTCCTTGTCGATATCCTTGTCGCCGTCGATATCGCAGCGCTTGA
The DNA here is from genome assembly GCF_947301925.1 of uncultured Ruminococcus sp. GTDB lineage: Bacteria > Bacillota > Clostridia > Oscillospirales > Ruminococcaceae > Ruminococcus. The sequence goes on along the minus strand of NZ_CAMYUE010000001.1, from coordinate 728,659 downwards.
GAGCGTCGGCATCGGGGCTGCCCTTGAGAGCCAGTTTCCTGATCCTTGTGAGGTCGAGGGAATCAATGGCTCCGTCGGCGTTTGCGTCACCGCGTATGACATCAGAAGCAACGGGCGGATCCGTGGGAGGCTCTGTGGGCGGCTGTGTTGTAGGCTCGGTAGCGGCTGTGCCGCTGAGGTAGGGCTTGATGGTATCGAACCAGTATTTGCCCATTTTCTCATAGCCGCCTGCATTGGGGTGAACGCCGTCCGCCAGGTCCTTTGAGCCGTCGATAACGCTGTGGATATCGGCGTAGATAACGTTTTTGCTGCTGTAATCGCCGGCGACCTTCTTTATAAGATCATTGTACTTGGCGATGTCGCCGTTGGAGTTACCGCCCCAGCCTGTATTGCCCAGGTCTGGGATAGTGGTCAGGAAAATCTTTCCGTCGGAAGGCATCTTGTCTCTCAGATAGTCGAGGAGCTGGTGGAGCCTCTCCTCGGAGCCTTCAAGATGACCGTTGGATACGTCGTTTGTGCCAATCTGTAAAAGAATGATGTCAGGTGAGTACTTGGTTATGTAATCTCCGTTCTGCATAGTTTCAAGTATACCGTTAAGCTTTCCGAACCAGCCTCCGGGGAGGTCGGTAATGGTATAGCCGCTGTAGCCTGCGTGGTTATCATCGTAAGTCACGCTTTTTCCGTTGTAGTTGAAGGTGGCGCTGTCCTTGCCCTCGGGACCTACCAGATCAACATTTGTGAAGCCGTCCTGAGTGAGAAAATAGCTCAGGTACTTGCGGTAGCCGCCCTCGTCGGCCATTCCGTAGGTTATGGAGTCGCCGAGAGGCATTATCTTTATTGTGCTGCCTGCTGCTTGGGTCCGTGATGCGGTCAGTGGGAGCACCGGCGCAATTATGGCAGAAAAAGCCAGTGTAAGGGCGGTGCCTATTCTTACAGCCCGTGAGGCTCTGCCCTTGGTTCCCCGTGAAGAGTTTTGCTTGTTCATAATTCCCTCCTGATAATTTAATTAAATCCATCCAATCTAAACAATGCCATAAACTATTTTTTTGATCCCTCCTTTGCTGTTTGTTTGGGTAAAAATATATAGTTTTATTACCGACTGTTTGGCATTATTGTTTATTATCGTTGATGTTAATATACAATAAAATGAACATTTTGTAAAGTAACTATCATCAAGATAACAATATTTGGTCAGGTGATAGCAATAAACGGTCAAAAAGCAGCAATAATTAGCTTATTAAAAATAAAGAATAAAAAAATATATACCTTATGAAAGATGATTATGATATTATGATTATCACAGCTGACCAAAAATTGCGAAACGAATTTCATGGAGGATAATAGATATAATATATACTTAAATATTGTTGCGTTTGAGTCAGGGCGGAGAGACGAAAAATGCTGTATTGCCTTAAATTATAACTGAAACACAGCAAAAATGTTCTTTTTGTGCTGTTCTGCTGATGAAGGAATAAAATTGTCTCGCAATAAGGACAGTGTTCACTGTAGGATCGCATAAAGTCTTGACTTTTTTCTGTTGATAATATATAATATTAAATGTATATTATAAGCATAATATACATTTTTTTATGTTTAAGGAGGTTTTTTAATGAGATTGATCAACAAGACCGCGGCAGTATCTGTTGCGGCAGCGCTTGTCGTGCAGTACGGTTCGATGTTGCCGTTGCCAACAGCGACAGCTGCAGCCGCCGAGAAGGTAGTCGGTGACCTGACGTACCTGTATGTGCCTGACTCGCCAAGCAAGGGAGAATGCACTATCCAGGCGATCTACGATGACGCAAACAAGCATATCAGTAAGCATGATACGGTCATAATCCCTGACAAGATAGGCAATTATACCGTAACTGCAATAGGGGACGATAAGCAGGGCGTTATTATTTCGAGGAAATCGGACAAGGTCCAGGTAACCACCGTAAAGCTGCCGAACACATTGAAGGAAATACACAAGAGAGCCCTTGTTGACTGCGATCTGCCGTGTATGACAAATCTCTATGTCAACATCAATAACCTTGAGGAAGTCGGAGCCGATACCTTCGGACTCTACACAAGGCTTACAGAGGTCTATGCCTATGACAACATAGATAAGGCGTATTATGCTACCTCGGATGATCTTTCAAGATTCAGGGAGCTGGTCGGTATCGAGGGCTACAAGTTCACGCCTATGGAAGACAAGCTTGACTGCTTTATGGTCAGCAAGGAAGAATACGATAAGAACAAATGCGTAAACGGCAGGATCGAATTTATCAACGAAGCTGCCTGCTCGCCTTATACAAGAAAAATAGGCTATCTTTACGCCGAGGAAGCTGTTAAAAAGCAGGGCATAAATGATACGAAGCTGAACAGAATGCAGAAAATGGAGAAGATAGTCAACTTCATGAGAGGAAATACACGCTACTGTGTACTTTATCCCTATAATGCGGATCAGTCAAAGTGCCGCGAGATGATGAACCTTTCAGGCTCGGCAATGTCAACTATCGGCTTCCATGCAGGCGTCTGCGGCGGTATGGCACACGCCTTCGAGGACCTTTGCAGAGCTGCTATGGGACATGACATAGTTGATAAGGATCAGGACGTACTCTGTGTAGGTGTTCCCGGACACGCTCTCAACGCTGTCAGACTCGACCACAGCAGCGAGACCTATTACATGATCGATAATACCAACACCAGCTTTCTGCACGGTGTGGGAAAAAGCTGTGTCGGTGAATACGGCAACAAGGACTCGGGACTTACCTATACGGGATATATCTACGGCGTATTCGGTTCAATAGCAGAATCTGATGCTTCAAATCACGATATATATGTTACAGAAGGTCCCGGTGTGTTCAGTGACGGTTTTTCCTATGTTTATTTCCGTGACGAGACCAAGGGGGCTCTCCATATAGAGATGGGAGACAAGAACGATAAGAATAACAACTATATCGACTTCACATCATATCCTACGACCTCGCCTGATCTGTACCTCGCGCAGCTCCCGCCCACAAAGTGCGGCAGCGGAGAGGTCGGAAACGGCATAAACTTCTATATTGAGCCCAATATGTATCACGGCTTCAGGATCTCTAACTCCGAGGGAGAAGCAGCGTTCAGCGGAGAAGGCGAGCATAAATTCAAGCTGGGAGACACAGAGTATCTCTGCACAGTCTATACAAAGGACTATAACACAGAAACTCCCTACGGCAGGATCCAGCCCCATAACAATTTAACGAATTATTTTGAAGTCGTTGTAAAGCAGCTCTCGGACGATCCGACTCCTGATATGTATACAACGACTACAACAACACACAAAGCCGGAACTACAGTAACAGTACCTACAACAACGACTACTGCTAAGGTCACCACAACTACTACAACGAAGAAGGTCACAACAACTACAACGAAGAAAGTAACAACAACTACAACTCCCAAGCATACTACTACTACAACAAAAAAAGTCACAACAACTACTACAACAAAGCCTGTGACTACCACATCAGCACAGAAGGAAACTCCCAACCTCATACCGCCTACAGGAAAAGAGCTTGAATACAACGGAACTCTCCAGGAGCTTGTAAATGCAGGTAAGGCTTCGGGCGGTACTGTACAGTACAAGATAGGGGAAAACGGCACATGGAGCGAAAAGATACCTACTGCCTCCGAGATCGGCGATTATACCGTATACTACAGGATAGTCGGCAACGAGAAATACTTCGGAAGCGATGAGAATTCCGACCTCAAGGGCAGAAAGAACTATGCATTCCCTTACTGCTATGACTGTCAGAGAAGACCTGCACACCCTTCAAAGGGAGATCAGGTAAGAGCATACGACCTCCGTACTCCTCTGGTCGGTGATATGATCTTTGATACAAAGAACAAGAGCAACTGGACCCTTGAGTATGTTTCTCCCTACAAGGACTTCAAAGGCGGTACAAATTATCTGCCGGGACTTGTAAAATCAACACAGGAGGCACATTCACTCGCAACTTCCGACGATATTTCCATATATGAATTGAAGGACAACGGCAAGCACATTACCTACTGCGTTATCATTGCGGTGTCAACTGACGAAAAAGCAGTGCTGTTCTTCGGCGATACAATAAACGGCGGAGGCGGATATATCCTCTCAGCCGATGAGCTCGGAGACGAAAAGTACTTTACCGTTGACAAGGATATAAAGGATATAAATGTTGAGACTATCGCACTTTCCGGCTCGGTAAATTCAAAGATCTTTGAAGGGTCTGCCGCTCAATACGGCGATACCAACTGCGACGGCAATGTTGATCTGGCAGATGCGATACTTATTATGCAGTGCCTTGCAAATCCCAACAAGTACGGTCTCAGCGGCTCTGATAAAAAGCACCTGACAGAGCAGGGAAAGATCAACGGCGATGTTGACTGGTCTGTTAAGGGACTTACCGCTAACGACGCTCTCCTTATACAGGAGTATCTGCTGCATAAGATCACGACACTTGATCCTACAAAAAATAAATGAATGACTGTTAAGGCATAAAGCCTCAGGCTGCAAAAATGGAAAAGATGCAGGAGATAAAACTCCTGCATCTTTTTTTTACAGCGGACAACGGATCGCCCCTGCGTCAAAAACAAACGCATCAGCGCCGTATAACCGTAAATGCTGTTTTATTGATCTTATATGAATGATGTCAGAATGCTTTCTGGATATCCTTCATATTTCCGAGGAGAAGAACTGCGTCATCGACAGAAAGAATCATATCAGGCATCGGAACAACGAGCTGATCGGATTTGCGGACTGCAATGATATTCAAGTGGTGTTTCTTGCGTATATCAAGCTCAGCGATAGTTTTTCCGTTCCATGTCCTGGGTACACGGACTTCATAGATATTGATATTGCGGTCAAGCTGGAACACATCAAGTATGTCATCTGATGCTTCCTTTGTAGCAAGACGGATCGCGGTCTGTTTTTCGGGATATACAGTTTCGTCTGCACCGTTCCGCAGAAGGAATTTCTCCTGAACGTCATTCTGAGCGCGGGATATTACCTTGCGAGCTCCAAGCTCTTTCAGCAGAGCGGTGGTTTCCAGAGAATCCTGGAAGCTGTCGCTGATAGTAACGATACATACGTCATAGTCAGGTATACCGAGCGAACGCATGAAATCCGCGTTTGTACTGTCGCCTATCTGAGCGTTGGTAACAAGCGGAAGTATGGAATTGATGCGTTCTTCTTCGCTGTCCACTGCCATTATCTCACATTGAAGCTGCGCCATGCGTCTTGCTATATGTATACCGAACTGACCTGCGCCTACAATTAAAACTGATTTCATAATAATATCTCCTTTTTATGTTTATTATCCGACTGTTATCTTTTCCTGAGGAAGTCTTGCGATTCCATTGTGTGATGAAAATGCAGCATATATCAGCGTCAGTGCGCCGACTCTTCCTGCGAACATCAGAAGCATAAGAATGATATGAGAGGGAAGTGAAAGCGAAGTCGTTATGCCAAGTGTCAATCCCGCTGTTCCAAGAGCGGAACCCGTTTCAAAAAGACAGCTTATCAGCGGCAGCGACTCTATCATAGAAATTGCGATTCCTGTCGACAGGAAAAGAGTGAGGTACATAAAGAGTATTGCACCTGCTGTTCGGATAGTATCCTCGGAAATGCGTCTCTTAAAGCACTCAACGTCATTTTTGCGGCGGATCACACTCATTGCAGCAAGGAAAAGCACTGCAATGGTAGAGGTTTTCATGCCTCCTGCAGTAGAACCGGAACAGCCGCCTATGAGCATCAATACTGTCATTATGAGTGCGGAAGGTTCGCTCATTTTTGTGAAGTCAGATGTATTGAAGCCTGCTGTTCGTGCCGTTACAGACTGGAACAGAGAGTGAAGGATACGTTCCTTCATGGGTTCATCAGTATACTCCGCAAAAAAGAAGAACAGAGCAGGCAGGATTATAAGCAGGCCTGATGTAACAAGTACCATTTTAGTCTGGAGGCGGTATTTTTTAAAGCGGAACTTATATTGTATTATATCGTCCCATGTGAGAAAACCGATACCGCCGGTGATAATAAGCAGCATTATCACGGAGTTGGCGTAAGCGTTGCTTCCTAAGGTCGTCAGCGATGAAAACTGTTCCCTTACGCCCATAAGGTCAAATCCGGCGTTGCAGAAAGCTGAGACAGAGTGAAAAACCGAGTACCATATGCCTTTTATAGGTCCGAATTCACGGCAGAACACGGGATATAGAAGAACTGCGCCTGTAAGCTCGATGGCTGCTGTCATTTTCAGAATGAATTTTGTAAGCTGTAGTATTCCTCCGACATTTGGAGCAGATATGGAATCCTGCATCGTACCGCGGAACCACAGACCTATCTTTTTGCCTGACAGCCTCGTTATCATAAGTCCTATTGTAATGACGCCCATACCGCCTATCTGAATGAGTGTAAGGATAACAGCCTGTCCGAAAAGCGACCAGTGTGTAGCAGTATCACGGACAACAAGACCCGTTACGCAGGAGGCTGATATCGCTGTGAAAAGCGTATCCCTGAAAGGCGTAACGCTTCGGTCCTGCGATGATATCGGAAGCATGAGCAAAAGTGCTCCGCTCAGCACCAGTATCAAAAAGCCGAGACTTATCATGCGAAACGAGTTCCTGTAATGTATACCATTCTGTGTTTTATCTTTTTTCATACGAATTCTCCAACCATTAAGAATCAAATAAACATATTTATTATATCACTATTCTGGTGATATTGCAATACCGTAAAGCCGTATACAACAAAAGACTTCCGTCCGTGAGACAGGCACAGGCACGGTGGGAACTGCCGGTGGTTATAGCCAAAAAACGGGAACAGTTCAAATCTGTTCCCGTTTTGATCTTATATCACTTGTTGGCCGCTGTGCAGAGCGATGAGCTTATCACCCATGATCTCTTTCATCAGCTCGAATGCAGGTGCGCCCGTGCAGTGTCCGCTGTAAAAGACTGTTTTCATCTGTGCAAGCTCCCGTGCTGTCTGGATTATAACAGCTTTTTCTTCCTCAGTATGTTCGGCGTCGCGCTTCATCATGTGGAAGCCGCTGAGAACATAGTCGGGCTCGCTGCCGAAAAGCTCCCTGTATCGGTCAAGTATATTGAGTATGCCGTTATGAGCGCAGCCCGACAGCAGCCATTGCTTGCCGTTCTGCGTAATGACAAGGTACTGCTCATGGGCGAAATCGTCTTTCGCCTTTTTGCCGCTGCGCATACAGGACAGCTTTTTGTTGCCTTGGGGATAGCATCTTCTGCCTGTAACTCCGCTGAACAGGAACAGCTCCTCGTCAAGCCGCAAATCGCCGTCGATCAGGCGTAAATTCGGCAGTCCGAGGATCTCGGTATCAATGCCGATGTAGCGTTCGCCGTTGTAGTGTGGCTCGGCTGCGGACCTCTGCATGATTAGCCCTGCATTAGGATTCAGCTTTGAAAAGGGGAGAATACCTCCCGAGTGGTCGTAGTGACCGTGACTGAGTATGACCGTATCAACGGCGGTGAGATCAACGCCGAGGGCTTCCGCATTTTTCACAACAGCATCTGTCTGCCCCGTATCCAGGAGCAGCCTGTGCTTTTCAGTCACGATGTAGACTGAAAGGCCGTGCTCGGCTATGCAGCTTTCATTTGCGGAAGTATTCTCCACAAGTGTGATTATCTTCATAAGTGGTTCCCGCAGGAGTGACTGCCGCAGCCGTGGTCTCCGAAGGAATGACTTTCGCTGTGCTCGTGGTGGTGGTCGCAGGTGGGATTGGAATTCTGTGCAAGTGTCTGTGCAAGGAAAGCGGCAACAGACTCGTCGGCATTTCCCGTATTTCCGCCGTACAGAACAATACCGGCCTCCTGCATAGCCATCTGTGCGCCTCCGCCGATACCTCCGCAGATAAGCACATCAGCCTGAGCGTTCCTGAGGAAACCTGCAAGAGCGCCATGACCTGCGCCGTTCGTGCCCACGACCTGCTCGTTTATTATCTTTCCGTCGGCGATATCATAGAGCTTGAACTGCTCTGTTCTGCCGAAATGCTGGAATATCTGTCCGTTTTCATAGGTAACTGCGATTCTCATGATTTTGCTTCCTTTCTGAGCTATCTCCTCTGAGATAGTGTTGTCAAGTGTGTAATTTCCGCCCGAAATTACAATGCGTCTGCCCTCCACCAGTGCAGCGGCGAGTTTTTTTCTTGCGCTGTTATAGATTGCCGTGACTGTAGTCCTTGCGACGTTCATCTCGGCGGCGCATTGCTCCTGAGTTTTTGCCTGATAGTCAATCAGACGTATGGTCTCAAACTCGTCAAGGGACAGTGTTACCGTATCATTTGCGGTATCCTGATCGGGCGCAAAGCTCCAGTAATCGGGGTAGCAGCATATACGGCGGGACTTCTGCGGTCTGGGCATAAACGCATCTCCTTTCTGACTTATGTCAATTATATCGCCTTTTCTGACTTATGTCAAGTATTGAAATATTTTCTTGAAACGCATTTCATTATCACATAATACCCTGAAATCTTGCGGCTTTTGTGTCAGTTCAATACAGCAAGGTCGGATTTTTCGTAACGGTTGTGCCCTGCAAGGCTCTTTTTGTATTTCCAGCACTTTATCGCGTCGGCAAGGCATTTATCCTGATTATCTGCAAAGAAATCACGGATATATGTATTGTACTCGAACTGCTTATCAATGACGGTCCTGCCTTTTTTCTTTTCTTCCAGTATCTTATGGTAAGCCCGTATCGCATCGGCGTAGGTCTTGCCGCTGTTGTTTTTCAGCCACTTCTGAAACGCCACATTGAACGAGAAGGACTTGCCGATCTTATCCTTGAAAAAGGCTCTGTGCTTCTCCGAGCATACGATGTTTTCCTCTATAACTGTGCTTTCGGTAATGTCTCCGACGGCAGCGGAAGCTTTCTTCTGCGTTGTTGCGTTCAGTATCTTGCCTGTTTCAAGGAAGTGAGCTATCCGCTCTGTAAGTTCCTGTTTTGAGCCCGAAGCTGGCAGGCCGTTCTTGCGGCAGAACTGCACCAGTTCTTCTTTGAGATAATAGAAATCTCTGAAGGTGTCAGCGTTCGTTTCGGATGTTAGTTCAGGTCTTTCGCTCATTGTAATTTACCTCGTTTACTGTATTTCTATTGGATGTTTTGGGGGCTGCTGCTCTTTCAGCATAAAGCCTTGTAAAATGATCTCCACAGTGCAGAAAGCTCCGCACGGTAAATAAATATGTCATGTTCTGTATATAAGTTTTCGTTTCATGAGACAGAGATCAAATACATTCAGGACATTGTCATCGCAGAAATCTGCGGCTTTCCAATTAGCCAGAGCTGTATCAGGGACAGCGAGCAGCCACTTCTGTAAAAGCACCACGTCGGAGACATTGAATTCACCGTCTGCGTTGACATCACCGCTGAGCACTTCCGTAGGAACAAGCATCAGTCTGTTAGTTGTCAGAGTATTCTTGTTATCAAACCGTATTGTCGGGTCTTTACCGGCAGCAAGCGGATTGTCGCTGTCGTACATGGCAAGGCATATGACGGCGTTCTCATCCAGCGTGCCGTCATATTCAAACAGGAACGACTTTTCTGCACCGTCACGGAATGTCCCTTTTTCGATTCTTACAGCCTTGCCGAAGGATTTCAGCTTGTTTCCGTTTGTGTCCGTGATCTCCGCACAGAGATCAATATTGAAGAATGACGGTGCGAGACCTGTGTTTTTGATTCGCACAACGAGTTTGTTTCCGTACCGCACGGCAGATGTCAGCGTAAAGTTGTAGCCCATTTTGTTGCACATTTCATCTATTACATCTTTTTGCTCCTGATAGAATGAATAGCTGCAATTGCTGTCCTGATCGAGCGCAAAGATTGACATATGCGGAATCTCGATCGTCTCGCGGAACCGCTGGGGTGTCCAGTTCACAAGGGAATAATCATTTTCCCTGACAGTGTCACGCATCCATGCATATGGCCAGTAGTTTTCGCCGACTACAGGCATATTTGCTTTGTAGGTCGGCAGCAGGCTCCATTCGACATTGGGCATGGAAATCAAACCGTCATCACGCTTTGTGATCCCGATCGAAAGTGCATACTGATAGATCTCCCCCCGTGCATTGGAAGGCAGCACCAGAAGCGTTTTGTCAAACGCTTCTGCATAGCAGTCCAGCATATCCTTCTGGATTTCTAAAGAGGGCATATATTTCTCATCACCGACCGCAAACGAATTATGCCATTCACCGTAATCGCCGAAGGGTCTGACATCTATCAGTTCCACTCTTGGGTCACCGTCGTATTTTTCTGCCAACGCTTTGACAAAATCCTTGTGCGCCTGCAAATAGATGGGATCGTCCCATTTGGGAAATACAACTTCTTCGCCTGGATTGTCTCGGGATTCGGCTGTGTTTTTCTTTGCGCCTGCATCATAGACCCACTGCGGAACATAGTCCTCAGCCAGATACGACGAATAGGGCATAATGCGTATCTCATAGGTCATGCCGTGCTGCTCGCAGGCATCAAGCATCTCGTCGATTTCGTCCCACTGATATACGCCCTTTGACGGATTCAGGTCATTCCAGTGCGGCGAACCGCTGACGATGGTGACCACGTCCCACGCATGATTATCCGCAGAACCGCCGATGCCATACTCAAAATCGTCGCTGAGCATATACGGCGAATACGCTGTCATGACAAAGCCCTTGTGGGGATTGGGAACAGCTTTTCCGTATTCTTCCGTTTCATAAACTGCTGTGGGTATACCGAAACTGTATTGCTTTTCTGGTTCAGACGGTTCTTCATGGGGGAAAAGCTGTTCACTAACCATTTCAGCCATTCTGTCAGCGCCCGTTGCATTCAGATGCAGACCGTCTGAAGAATAATACTCTTTCTGCTCATAATAATTATTCTCAAGGCAGAGTTCCAGCCACGGGCGGAACAGGTCGATCACGCCGGTCTGTTCGGTTTCGGCAATTTCATCGATCACTTTACCGAACCACCTGTAGGCAGGGAGGGGATATTTGAACGGATCGCTGCTTTCACCGTGCTGCTTGACCAGATATACCGTCATTCCTTTTGCCTTTGCACGGCGGATCATTTCCGTCAGATCAGTCTTATAATCTGTCGGGTCGGGATTTATTGTATTCTGTTTTGTATAATCATTTATACCTACAGCAAGCAGCAGTATATCGTTGCTTTTACCGTAATGCTCAGCTGTGGTGAATGAATATCCCAGCAGATCGGCTGATGTGATACCGCTGACGGAGATATTTCTGACATCATATTTTTCTGTGTCAATATATTTGTTCAGGTATTGTCCCCAGCCATGCACGGCGTCATCTGTAACATTGTATCGGTTTGCAGCGGTCGAATCGCCGCCGATCCAGATCGTCGGCTTTGTTTCCGTATCTGTTGAGGTCTGCTCGATCTCCAGCGCACTGAGTGAAAACTCCGTACCCACGCCGGAACCGGCATAGATATTGAGCTGACCGTCCGTTACCGGGATGGTAAAGGAATCAGACGCATTGTTTCCTGTCAGAAAGTAAAGCTGCGGCACGCCCTCTGCGGTGATAGTTGTTGAACGGTCATCACCGGTTGTTACCGTAATTCTATAAACTCCTTTGGGCAGATCCACATTGAAGATATGATTCGGTACATCAGATTTGAAGCGGACCGCATCTGATAATGCGCCTGTTCCGCTTGCCGGTACATTCTCTACCGCATCCGTATTCGCAAAGCCGTAGCCTTTGGCGGAATCATAGCCGTCCGCTGCGGAGACACCGATATAGCCGTTAGCCGTACCAAGGTTACCGAAGTCAAACCACTTCATGACGAGCGTATCTGCCTCTGCGGATATCTGAATCGGCAATGACTGTAATGGCATTATTGCCATAGCAGCAGCAACAATGCCTGCAAAAATCTTTTTCATGCGCAGCCCTCCTTTTTGCCTTTATTATAGCATGGTAAATGTGGAATTGCAAGGGGAAGAAAAAAAGAGTCTGCTGTCACAGGCTATGGGTCTGCTTTTCGTATATACTTTAACGATGATGAGGACAAGCATGAAGAAAAAAAGCGCAGAGCTGATAATGATAAAAAGCAGTTGATAGTTTTATGTCTGAAAAACAAGTCCGCAAATGCCTGTTTCAAGCTGTTTGTGAGCCTTGCTTCTGGGGCAGGGGAGATTAAAAAAGTCCGAGGGCTTCCAGCGATTATTAGTAAAACCCGAAAATGGCTGTATTCCGCTGTATTCTACGATTTTGCTTTGAGTGATTTTAGTACAAACAAGTGATTGGAACGGCGTGATTCTACGTCAGAAAATGAAAACAGCAGCTTCGGAAAAAAGCTGCTGTTTTTTTGAAATATCGATCTGCTGATCAATCATCCTCTATCAATTCATCTATTGGCAGATTTGGATACTGGCCGTTAATGTAACCTAAGATGGCCTCGGCGTCTTCACGGGTTATTTCTCTTTTATCAGACGCTTTGAAAGCATCAGCATTTGCAAGTGCCTGTTCGGCAGTAAGCTTTGAATTAGAAGCTTTGTTTTTCTTGTAGCATTCAGCCCATGTTATTGAATCCTTATTATTAACATAGTTAATGATAAGGACAGCATCTTCGATATCAATTAACTTGTCACCGTTGACATCTCCGCACAGAGTTGGCTGTACAACGGCCTTAGTAGCGGGAACTGTGGGCTCTTCGGGGATTACAGGGATATCTTCAGGTCCTTCCGTGTTTTCAATGGGATCTTCAGGCTTATCACTTTCATCGGAAGTCTCTTCAATATCCGTAGTTGTGGCAGGTTCTGAAGCAGTAGTTACAGTTGCAGTCGTAGTCGTAGTCGAGGATGTTGAGGTGATGCTGCCTGTTTCAGTCACAATAGTTGTGCCTGTGGTCGTAATTATATTTTCAGTGGTTGTATCTGATGTTGAATTCTGATAAATATCATTGTGATCTTTATCATGGCCTATTGATAATTTGCTGATGTTCCTGATACAAAGTCCTATTACAACAGCGGCGCAAAGTCCGGGAATGGCATATGAAAAACGATGTATCTTAGAAGTCTTTCTTTCACACGGCATAGGTTTCTCATCGGCTTGCTCAGAAGCATTTTCATTAGCCTGTATCCGGCTCTGTCTGAGTATCTCATCACTTCTTTCAAACACTCTTTCGATAAATTCCGATGTCTTATCGTCATAGCTCTTCATAGTCAAATCCCTCCTTTTTCAGTTCTTTTTGCAAGGCTTTCTTTCCGCGATATAAAAGATTTCTTATCTGCCTTTCTGTTTTTTCCATTACTTCAGCCGCTTCGGAGTTGCTTAATCCTTCAATGTATACAAGTTCCAATACCTGTCTGTATTCATCTTTAAGCTTCTTCATTGCTTTGTATAGGCGTAATTTATCTTCCTTTTTGATATATTCATGTTCAACTTCTCCGTTGTCGTAAATCGGAGGTTGATTGTCCAAGGGAATTTCCTGATGCCTTGCTTTTTTATTAATAGTATTGAGAGCTTCATTCTTTCCCATTGCATAGATCCATGTTTTGAAACTGCTTTTTTCCGCAAACTTAGGTGCGAAACAATATAGTTTTGCAAAAACGTTGATTGCAATGTCCTCAGCATCAGCGTAATTATCTACAATGCTATTAATATACAGAATAAGACCGTCTTTGTAAATCTTGATTATTTCCGAAATGGCATCTTTTTTAACGGCAGTATTGTCGCTTTCGAGAAAACGGCGATAGAAAACTGCACCGTTATCCATAAATACTTCTTTCAATGCAATATCATTTCTCCTTTAATTATTAGACAATAAAAAACGTGATTTGTCTCAATCTAATTATATAATATACAGATGATTCTGTCAAATAAAAAAAATTGAAAAAGAAGTGAGACAAATCGTATTTAATGCTGTCTAAGTAGTGTAAGAAAGTTAAAGCTTTCAAAACAAAACCACAGGCAGCAAAAAAATTTGAAAAAAGGTGAGACAAATCAGATTTTGAGTTGTCTAAGTAGTGTAAGAAGGTTAAAGCTTTCAAAATGATGCGCGTCAAAAAATGAAAAGGATGAGACAACCTGAATGTGAAGCTGTCCGGACAGCCGGCAGTTTCTTGCGGAAAACGGCAATGGATAGTTGAATCAGCATACGTTTCAAATATCATTACCTATTATTCGTATGTTTAAACTAAGAATAATTATATGTATATTAAAAATGGAGGTTTTTTTATGAAAACAAATAAGATCTTAGCAGCAGTTTTAGCGCTGACATTAACAACAGGTGCAGCTATGCCTTTAGGCGTTACAGTAAATGCAGCTTCTGATACAAACAATCAGCTTGTGGATGTTGCACGTATTATTGTATCATCTGGAACTTGTGGTAAAAATGCTACATGGAGTATTGACAGCGAAGGTTTACTTATTATAAGCGGTACTGGAGCAATTAAAGAAAATGCTTTCTATGACAATGAGGCTGTAAAAAAGGTCATAATTGAAGATGGAATTACAAGTATAGGCAGATCAGTTTTTCATTATTGCGATAATCTTGAATCTGTATCAATACCTGATTCTGTTACAAATATAGACACAAATGCTTTTAATCTTTGTAGGAAACTTGAATCTATAACAATACCTGATTCTGTCACAAGTATGGGAACAGACGTGTTTCAGGGGTGTATAGGTCTGAAATCTGTAAAATTACCTTCTTCTATTACCAGTATTAACATAAGATTATTTGGCCGTTGCTATAGTCTTGAATCTATTGATATACCTGATTCAGTTACAAGTATATGTATGGATGCGTTTGAACAATGCACATGTTTAGAGACAATAAAGATTCCTGATTCTGTTGTAAATATAGGAACAGAAGCATTCAAAGGCACAGTATGGCTTGAGAATAAAAAGAAAGAAAATCCGCTGGTTATTGTAAACGGAATATTGATAGATGGTACGAGTTGTTCAGGAGATGTTATTATTCCTGATACTGTTAAAAGTATTGCCGGTAGTGCGTTTATGGATTGTGATGGCATTAATACCGTAATTATACCAGCGTCTATTACAAACATAGATCATAAGGCGTTTCAATTCTGTAGAAATCTTAATTCAGTAACAATAATGAATCCTGACTGTACAATAAATGGCGATCAAACTACAATATATAATGGTGGCGGATTTAATGGTACGATCATCGGATATAACGGCTCAACTGCGGAAGCATATGCACGAGAATATAACTATCAATTCGAGTCATTAGGTGATTATGTTACTTCTGAAACCACAACAACTTTAACAACAACAACTACTACCACAACAGCATCAGAGCCGATTGATACCACAACAACTTCTACTACATCATCAAACATTACTGACGTAACAACAACCACTCCTCAGGTTACAACTCACGAACCGACAGAGAATGAATGGGGCGACGCTAACTGCGACGGCAAGGTGGAGCTGGCTGATGCGATACTTGTCATGCAGAGCCTTGCAAATCCAAATAAGTACGGAATTTCCGGAACAGAACCCAGACACCTTACGGAGCAGGGAAAACTCAACGGCGACGTTGACCTGTCTGTTAAGGGTCTTACCGCTAACGATGCTCTCCTCATACAGGAGTATATGCTGCACAAGATCGATACACTCGATCCTGTAAAGAGATCGCTTTCCGATTCTTTAGGCAGCGATGATACTGTTAAAACTCCGCAGAAATTCATACATAAGAGTGAGAATCCTGATAGTCCCATAACAGAGGTTCAGGTAGCTCTTGATTGTACAGGCGATGTTCAGGAGACCATGAAGGTTGAAAGCATTATGGGCAAGGATCAGATATGCTCAGAGGTTGTCGGACTTGTAGGCGAGCCATTCTCGATCGAGACTTCGTCAAAGTTTGATAATGCGGCAATAACATATAAGGTCGATAAGAGCAGACTTGGAGATACCGATTTCAATGACTTGATGTGCTTATGGTATGATGAAGAAAATGATAATTTTGTAGAGCTTGAAACAGTACCCGATGAAACTGATTCAACGGTCACTTTTAATACGTCTCATTTCAGCAAATACTTAATGGTAGACGGAAAGGCCTGGTTTGATACATGGAAAGATATTGAACAGAAATTGAAACCGATTTACAATCAGAAACATTTAAACTGTGTTTACGGTTTTTGTGAGACAAAGTATTCTGCTATTGACCCTGTAAAAAAACATATTGGCTTCCATGATCCATGTGCTCTTGGAATAGACCATGAAAATGATGACCCGAATGATTTTGCTTATTATACTTGTCCGCTAAGAACAAGCATAATAAAGAGCTTATATAAGGGGATCGGAGAAAACAACTGCAAGGGAATAATGAGTGCAGGTTATAATTCTCACGGTTTATACGTAAAAGAGATTTCAGACCCGTGATTTGTTTATAATGGTGAATTCACCGCACATGGCTTTGATATGAATGAAAAGTCTGTAAACATGGCCACATACCTCACGACACTCAATTATTTGGCAAATGATAAATTACCTAATATTGCAATTATAGTAATGACCGATAGACAGGTATCTTCCCGCACAGCCCTTTTGACTGCAGCTAATAAATGTAAATTCAAATTGTACGTGATCGATTGCTGCGAATCAGTAGATTCCGATCTTAAGGCTGCTGCTGAAGCTACCGGAGGTGAATATTATCAATATGATGCAAATACTGTAAATAGCATTATAGATATCGCCAATAGTATGTATGTTTATGAATATCCTGATACGGACGGTGATGGTTTCACAGATGCAGAGGAAACAAACGGCTGGATATACTTCTCAAATGGCACTCAGATAGCTACCAGCACAAATCCTGATAAAAAGGACACTGATGATGACGGATTAGATGATAATGAAGAGATTGATCCGGTTATTCACATGACTGAAGCTGAAACGATTAACGGAAAGGTCTATAAGTATTATCATAAAATCTATTCTGATCCTAATATGAAAGACTCGGATTATGACGGCCTGACAGATAAAGAGGAGAAGGCTTTAGGAACAAATGCATTAAAGGCTGATACTGACGATGACGGTATTAATGACAAAGACGAAATAGATAAGGGCACAGATCCTCTTAAACCCGATACAGATAGGCCTGTTGAAAATGCACCTTATGGACAAATAAAATTTGAGGGTGAATATTACAGAATAGATGTACCGGCTTTTTCAGAAGGATATTATTTGGAACCTAAGTATTCCGAATATAAGACAGTATCATTCAAAGATGGTGATTGGCACATATTAGAATACTTTATTGGCAGCAAATTATATGAAACACAGCCCTCGGTCCCAGGTGATAAAGGATATACTTTTGTTGATGATCAAGGCAGTTTTATTATTAAAGACAGGCTGAATTTAGAAGAAACCAACAGCATAGCTTCGGGTGGGCTTTTCATAATGAACAATATACATGACATGATAAAAGGATCATACACAAGGATAGATATAAAATTTGTTTTTTATAAGACTGAATCTGGCGAACCTTATAAAGTATGTATATACGCTTGTTCATCTGATGCAAGACAATTATATGATAAATATGCTTCTGATATACCGCACCATTGGTCTGCTGAGCAAGGTGATTTAAGGTATTACCCGATAGTTGACAAGAATTGTGAGCAGCTATACAGAGAACTTACAAATAAAGAACCGGATACAGATTATTTTTACGATTTGGTTGTAAGCGTCGATAAAAATCATAAAGGTACAAGCGCTTTTGCATATCTGTGGCTAAATGAAAATAATGATGTTATGGCAACACCTTGTGTATATGGCAACGATTATGTAAAACTTGTCAGAAGCAAAGATGATTTTGGCATTCTTAATGAAGATGTTTTAAATGTTCCGTTATCCGATACAATCAACCTTGGACAGTCTTTCCTGGATTTATACAATAAAATAAATGCTTACGAAGACTGATACAGCCATCAGACTGAATTTTAATGAAGATAACCTCCACAATCGTGGAGGTTATTTTATGCCAATGGTTCAGACATCTTCATGCTGGCATTTAATGATCGATAAGGTCATCCATGCAGATATTGACAATTCAGCTGCCCTGTGATATACTCAATACATTGGTAGTCTGATAAAAGAGCCGTCAACGGGCAAATATCGGAACATACTGCCTTCTGCGGAGGGCATTTCATTTTATAGCGGGGATAATGTGAGCCTGAAAACTGAAATCTCTGAAACGCCGCAGATATATTTCCCGGAACTGTATACTGCGGTCTGAGAAACAGTTTCTGCTATCAGTATTTCAGAAAGGCAAGCAGCAGATACCCAGAGTATTTACAGGCATTTGAGATGGCCATGTCGGATTATGAAGAAAGAAAAGAGTGATCAAAATGGAATCAAGTGAAATGCAGAAAGAATTCCTGAGACAGCAGAATGAACTGCGTGACAGGATAGAAACTGTTGATAGATCTGAGACCGGCGAAGTGAAGCTCGTTGCAGGCGTCGATCTTGCATACTGGAATCAGGGCGATGATGAATATGCGGTGTGCTGCATTGTTGTAATCGGCTTCAGTTCTCATGAGGTAGTTGAAAAGAAGCAATACAGCGGAAAGATTGAAGTGCCGTATATGCCTGGATTCCTTGCGTTCAGGGAGCTGCCGCTGATACTGAAAACAGTGGAGCTGCTTGAAACAAGTCCGGATATTTTCATATTTGACGGCAACGGATATCTTCACCCGCGCCATATGGGTATTGCAACTCACGCTTCATTTTATCTGAACAAACCGACTATCGGTATCGCAAAGACCTATTTCCGTGTGGATAAAAAGACCGACTATATTGAGCCGGAAAATGAAGCAGGCAGCTATACGGATATTGTCATAGACAGCGAAGTATACGGCAGAGCCTTGCGCACACACAAGGATGTCAAGCCGGTATTCATTTCTGTCGGGAACTATATCTCAATTGATACAGCCTGCTCACTTGCGTTAAAACTCACCGATAAAGAGAGCCATATTCCGCTCCCGACAAGACTGGCTGATTTGGAAACACATAAAGCAAGAGAAGCAAAGAGAAAGATTATATAAGAAATGTAACAGTCCAGCCATAAGTCCCCGTCACACATTCAGCGCATTGCGCGTCATACGATAAACTTCCGGGCGCGGTGCTGAAATGCTTAGGATAAAAAAATACACTGTTTGCGGTCGGTTGTCAACTGCAAACAGTGTCGTTATTTTTATGTCAGTGTTATTTCCTGTTTGTTTGCGTCAATGCGGGCCATAGCACCGTATGGGAGAATAGCTCTCGGAGCTCCGTGACCGAAGTTCACATTATAGAGCATGGGGAGCTCCGCATTATCAACGGTCTCGCGCCATACGTCCTTGTACTCCCGGTAATACTTCTCATTCATGGGCTTGCCGATGATGATACCGCTGATATTATCAAAAACTCCATGTTTTTTCAGGACTTCAAGGTATTCACCCAGCATTACGGGAGTCGGCATGATCTCGCTGGTTTCCGCGAACAGTATCTTTCCGCGCCATTCTTCGGCGGCAGGGAAGATATTATATCTTTTGGTTATCTCTGCCTGCACAGTCATATCCTCTCTGAACTGCGGGCATTTCCCGAAGTCCTCAGCGAGGAATTCTTCGTACCTCTCTGCATTTCCTGTCATGAGCATTTCGCCCATGCTGTCAACACAGCCGCCCAGCAGCTGTCCCTCGAAAACGGGGCTGCCCTGCAAGAGCTCATATCCGTGCTCCTCCCTGTGAGAAACAGGCATAGTTCCCACAGCAGCTGCGGAGAAATCGCTTCTCTCCTCATACCACACATCTGATGGAGTTATCCTCCTGCCGTAATATGGAGCAAAGCAGCTCTCGAACTGCGCCTTTGAGTAGGGGAGCATATCTCCCGAAAGCTCAGCTAAGTCGCACATAAATGCCTGACCGTAGAAGGTCTGCAAGCCGAGACGGTGGAACATGAAGTGGTTATTGGTAGTGTCGGAAAAACCGAGGAAGAACTTAGGGTGCTGCTTTATGGCATTGATGAACTCCGCGTCCTCCATGAGAAAGGGGAAGGTGCGGAAGGTGTCGATACCGCCGATAGCGGTGATGATGCCCTTTACGGAGTCGTCAAGGAAAGCGGCTTTAAGGTCTGCGGCACGAGCCTCGGGGTGGGACATTATGTAATCCTTGCCCATGAGGGCGTGTTCGGTGAAAACGGGTTCAAGGCCGAATTCGCGTAGCATCTTTTCGCCCTGCGCCTTTTCGTGAGAACAGTACGGCTCACCGATAATTCCGCTTGAAAGGCATATTACGGCGACCTTATCGCCTTTTTTCAGTGGTTGCGGGTATATCATAGATCAACATTCCTTATCTGTTCCGTGATTTCAGATTCCGGTCTATTTCGCGGTTAGCGTCGCGCTTTGCTATATCAGCGCGTTTGTCGTAGAGCTTTTTGCCCTTGCAGAGTCCCAGCTGCATTTTCACCCTTGAGTCCTTGAAGTAAAGGCTCAGCGGGATGAGGGACAGTCCCTCCTGTTTGAGAGTGCCGTAGAGTTTATTTATCTCGCGCTTGTGCATGAGGAGCTTTCTGACTCTCATGGGGTCGCGGTTGAAGATATTGCCTTTCTCATAGGGGGAGATATGCATACCGCGGACGAAGAGCTCGCCCTTGTCGATAGAGCACCATGAGTCCTTGAGATTCACACCGCCCTGACGAATGGATTTTACCTCGGTGCCCACAAGCTCAATACCTGCTTCATAGGATTCGAGGACGAAGTAATCGTGGCGTGCCTTGCGGTTCTCGGCAATAGTCTTGGTACCTTTTGAACGCATAATATCATCTCCTGTTCATGTAAAGATTATACACTATACAGGGAAAAATGTCAACAGCGCAGGCAGGGGGGAGTTGTCGAAAAAGCGATGCGCAAAAAACTTGCCAAAACTTATCACCTGTGGTATAATAGGTGTAGCGGCCTATGGGGAGGCCTGTAATGATATGGAAATGAGAAAGGGGCGTTATTATGAGAAGAGGCTACGGACTGCTGGACCTTCTGTTTGACGGCATAACTGCTGCTGCGGACTATATCGAGGACGAGCAGCGGGAGAAGCGCGGCGAAAGACAGCGCAACAACGTATATCTCGGGGATATAAGCGGAAACAGGAGCCTTGAATTTGCGGAGCTCCTCCGTGCAGACATGGAGACGGAAAAGGCCATGCGTGAGAACACAGAGCGTCAGCAGCGTGAGAAGTACAACTTCAGCGACAGGAACGCAGGAATGGACGATCTGTTTGCGAATACGGGGAGCATGGACCCGGGCGGAGTTCAGAGCGTCGTGAACGAAAGCGGCAGCAAGGGTGGCAGCGGCGGAAACCGCGGCGGCGGCTCTCACGGCTACTGGAGCGACTGAAAAAAGCTAATATGCAACAAATACAAAAGCCTGAAAACAGCTTTTTGCTGCTTTCAGGCTTTTCATTTACCGTACTATTCCCATTGAGGCTCCTTGCCCACTGCGGACAGCGCATAATAGGCCAGTATCCTTGAAGCGTCAATGCTATCGATCTTTGTTCCCGGCTCGCTGCACATGGTGGCGGATTCGGTATCTATATCCGCGGCCAGATAAGCCAGCCGCTCCATGATATCCTCCTCATCATCGGCGCCCGTAAAGCTCCACTCATTGCCTACCGAGAGGTTAGCGTAGCAGCTCAGCACCAGACTTGCGTCAACGGCGTTTACTTCGCCGTCCATATTGACGTCGCCCTTCAGTACAGTTGCTACTGAAGGCGCGGCCAGCAGTTCGTTGCCGAAATACAGGCTGACTGAGCATATAAAGGTGTCGTCCTCCCTGCGGAATTCCAGTTCGGGCTCACCTGAGCTTCCGAAGCTGAGTTCTTCGGGCTCAAGGGTTTCGCCGCCAATTTCCGCAGAGGAAATGATATCCTTGGGAGCGATACCTTTGCGGAGTATCATCTCATGAGCCGAGGAATTGAGCACCACGGGACAGACCTCGGCAGCAGTCGTTGTTGACTGCGGCTCGGTGGTAGTTGTGGTAGTAGTTGTAGTCGTCGTCGTTGATGTGGTAGTTGTTGTGGTCGTAGTAGTTGTCGTTGTAGTAGTTGTTGTCGTTGTCGTTGTCGTAGTTGTAGTAGTCGTTGTGGTCGTAGTTGTAGTGGTGGTCGTTGTGGTCGTTGTCGTAGTAGTCGGCCTTGTAGTTGTAACAGCAATATCCCTTACTATCTCGTCTGCAAAGGGGATCACCACATAAGTATTTCTGTCGGAACAGCCGTAAACAGGATTTATACTGTTCTTCTGGGAGTTGAAATTGGCGTCTCCGAGAGTGGGACCCGACTGCCACCACCAGTCGGTGTAGCCGTTGCCGGTGTATATGCCGATATGGTGATTGTCGGAGAGCTGACGGAGACCGTCAAGGCCTGTGCCGCAGTATCCGTCCACGCACCAGATTATATCGCCCTTGCGTAGAGCGCCGCTGCCCAGCATTTCCGCCTTTGTGGAGAACTCATAATATCTTATGTCATAGCGGTTGAGGTATGAGAGCCAGCCGCCTCCGCCGCTCCATGAGCTGCGAGTGAACATGGTATTGAAGCTGTCGTTGAAGGGCACCAGTGTGCCTGCGTATTCAAGGGAGCAGCCTGTTTTCACGGATATACCCTTAGCCATAGCGTGCCATACGAATGCCATGCAGTTGAGACCGCCGTCTGTAGCAGAGCCTCCCGTATTCACGATGGTGTCCCTGCACCCTTCGTAATACTGCCAGAGATCGCCGCGCGGGCAGGCGGCGTACAGCCAGGTGGAGTAGGGGGTACCTATGTAGTAATCGTTGGAGGTGTATTCGTTTATGAAGCTCTGCCACTGGCTCAGCGAGATATCAGCCTTGCCGCTGCTTGCCGAGCGGATAGCGTCGTTGAAGTAAACGCCGTCGGGATTTTTCAGTCCCGCTGTGACAGTTCTTGTGCTTCTTTCGCGGTATATGGATGAAGTAGTTGTTGTGGGGGACTGCTGGGACGAGGTCGTGGTAGTAGTCACAGCAGGCTGCCATGAGCTGATACCGTCCCATGGGAGGACGATGTAGGTGCTCCATGAAGCGCAACCGTAAATGGGGTTGATGCTGTTGTACTGTGCGGAGTAATCACCGTCGCCTGTAGTGGGACCTGTCTGCCACCAGATGTCGGAGGAGCCGTCGCCCATGTATATGCCCACATGATGATTGTCCGCAGGTATGCTGAGACCGCTCATAAGAGAGCCCACAGCGCTGTCCACGCACCAGATTATGTCGCCCTTTTCCAGCACGCCGCTGTCCAGCATGGCAGCCTTTGTGCTGAATTCGTAATATTTGACGTTGTAGGTTTTGATAAAGTCATACCAGCGGTTGTTTCCTCCCGACCAGCACGGTCTGGAGAAGCCTGCGGTATTGAAGCCGTTGAGCATAGGGACCCATTTTCCCGTTACGGACATATCCAGTTCTGTTGCCTCTGAAAGGCTTTTTGCCACAGCGTGCCATATGAAGCCTGTGCTGTTCATTCCGCCGTTGTAGTAGGAACCGCCTCCCTGTACAAGATAGCTTCCGTAGCCCTCCTCAGCCTGCCAGTTATCGCCTCTGGGAGAGGCGGAATACAGCCAATAGTCGAAGGGAGTACCTAAATAGTAATCATTTTTTGAGTATCTGTCGAGGAAGTTCACCCACTGGGACCTTGGCTCGTGATATCGGTTGCCGCCTGCGATATTGAAGGCCTCGCTGAGAAAAACTCCGTTGGGATTATTTAAAACTGCCGCCTTTGCTTTTGTACCCTTGCCGGTGAAGAAGCAGCAGGTGAATATCATAGTGATTGAAACGAACAGAGCCGCAGCTCTGCGTAATATATTACTGGAATGAGCCATAGTAGAGCCCCTTTCACAAATTGTTCATAATTTATTATAGCATATTTATATAGAGATGTCAATATAAGCGTTTTTATAGAAAAATCTTGTGGTAATTTGTTGAAATAGACGATGTATTAATTGTTTTATCCACCAAATCTGCAAAATGTCGGTTGTAAGTATATTAGCGATATGATACAATATTAATCAACAAGATGGGATATTTCGTCATAATGTTATATACAGAGCATAAAAAACAATTGACGGCAGACTGTCTCATCAGATAGAATAATAGGGGATATTAACTGAAGGAGGAATTACTTATGGATCATTTCAGAGCAAAGAGGGCAGTGCTGTCGCTGTTCCTTGCGGCTGCTGTTGCATTTTCGGGGACTTCGCCCCTGATGCAGCTTGAAAGCAAGGCCGCACAGCAGGTATCGACGGTGTCCAACCCCATTATATGGGCGGACGTACCCGACGAGGACGTTATCAGAGTGGGCGATACATACTATATGGTCAGCACCACCATGTTCTTCAGTCCGGGAGCTCCCATCATGAAGTCCAAGGATCTTGTGAACTGGGAGATATGCAACTACGTCTACGATACCCTTGCCAACGGCGACGTCCAGAACCTTACCAACGGCAAGCACGACTACTCCCACGGACAGTGGGCGGCAAGTCTCCGTTATCATAACGGTATGTACTATGTATTTTTCGGCAGCTACGGCACAAACAAGTCCTACATCTTCAAGACCGACGATATCGAGAACGGTGAATGGACGAGAAGCGAGATCAACGGTATGTACCATGATGCCTCCATACTCTTTGACGACGATGGCAGGAATTATCTTGTATACGGCGGCGGCGAGATCAAGATCAAGGAGCTCAATTCCGAGATGACGGGCTTCAGGCAGGGCGGAGTTGACAAGACTCTCTTCAAGACCAATATACAGGGATATGTTTCGGGCGAGGGCTCACATATCCAGAAGATAGGCGACTATTACTACATATTCATCATCGCATGGCCCAGCAATACAGGCCGTGTGGAGATATGCTACAGGAGCAAGGAGCTCCTGGGCAATTACGAGAGCAAGTACGTTCTTGATTCGGGGCTCGGCTCCTATGGCGGAGGCGTAGCCCAGGGCGGAATAGTTGATACTCCCGACGGCAACTGGTACGGACTTCTCTTCCAGGATCACGGTTCTGTGGGACGAATACCCGTGCTGGTACCTGTTACCTGGCAGAACGACTGGCCCATGATGGGCGTCAACGGCAAGGCGCCCGTCAAGATCGAGCTCCCCAACGAGGGCAAGGGCACAGACCTTGCAGGCGACGATTATTTCGACTATTCGACCAACGATCTTGCGCTGGAGTGGCAGTGGAACCACAATCCCGACAACAGCGCATGGTCTGTCACCGAGCGTGAGGGCTGGCTCCGTCTGAAGAACAAGACCCTGGCCACACATCTGCTCAATGCCCGCAACACGCTTACCATGCGTACCGAGGGACCTGCCTGCAACAGCGTAATAAAGCTTGATACAAAGAACATGAAGCCGGGCGATTACGCAGGACTTTCCGCATTCCAGCTGAAGTACGGCTGTATCGGCGTCCGCGTTGACGACAGCGGCTCCAAAAAGATATATATGTCCGTAAACGGCGGCGACGATGTCGGGAACAGCTCCAACAAGATAATCGCGGAGCAGGCACTAAGCGGCGACGAGATATACCTCAAGGTTGACTTCAAGTTCGCCAATGTAGGCTCTGACGGAAGCTCATCGAACAACATCGACAAGGCCAACTTCTACTATTCCTATGACGGCCAGAGCTGGAACAAGCTTGGTCAGGAGCTGTCCATGTCCTACGATCTGAAGCTCTTCACGGGCTACCGCAGCGGCATCTACAGCTACGCAACCAAGACCACGGGCGGCTATGCTGATATAGACTTCTTCGAGTACGAGCGCCAGTCCTGGAACGGCAGCGACGGAAGCAAGATACTCAGCGGCAAGCCCGCTTCAATAGAGCCCGACGAAAACGGCTATTACTTCCACAACACATTTGAGAGCGGCACAGATACATGGACGGGCAGAGGCTCCGCAAGTGTTGAGACAAACAAGTCCGAGCACTATGCAGGCAGCGGCTCTATCCTGTGTTCTGGCAGAGAGGCCAACTGGAACGGTGCAGTCCGCTCGCTTTCCTCCAAGGTGTTCAAGGCGGGAGAGGAGTACAGCTTCAGCGCCGTAGTAAAGTACGACGAGGGCCCCGACGACCAGAAGTTCTACCTTACATTGCAGTACAGCGACGGAGGCGAAGAGGCGAAGTACGACAAGATAGCCATAGTTGACAGCGTACCGAAGGGCGAGTGGGTACAGCTCAGCAATACCAATTACAGGATACCCGATAACGCCACCGATCTCCAGTTCTATGTGGAGACCGCCGAAGACAGCTACAGCTTCTATGTGGACGAGGCCATAGGCGCAGTCGCAGGCACAGTTATAGACGGCCCAAAGGCGACTCAGGTGATACCCGGCGACGTCAACGGCGATGAAGTGGTGGACAGCTTCGACATGATAGCTGCCAGAAAGGCACTCATAGCAGACAAGTTCGACGCTCCCGCGCTGAAAAAGTCCTTTGACGTCAACAGGGACAAGGCCTGCAATGTATCCGATCTGGTGATGATACAGCAGTACGTTCTCGGAAAGATAACCGAGTTCAAACAGGCCGCTCCTGCGGAAAGTGAGGACGAGCCTGTAACTACAGGCGGTTATTCCATGGCCGAATACACCAGGATCGTGGAGCCCAACGTGCTGAATCACGAGCCCGACTCCTCACATCAGGAGAAGGCGGGAGTGCAGTACGGAACCGTAAAGAGCGGCAGCTACTATTCCACCACCTGCAAGCGCAACAAGCCCTACAATATACTTCTCCCCGCCAACTATGACGAGAGCAAGAAGTATCCCGTGCTGTACTGTATGCACGGCTACTGGGAAAATCAGGACAGAATGATATACAAGGGCAACAGCACCATGTATACCCGTCAGATAATAGGCAACGCCATTGCAGAGGGCGAGGCAGAGGACATGATAGTAGTGTTCCCGTATATCTATTCCAGCGCCACGCAGGACAGCTGCTCGGGCATGGACGATGCCAATAACGCAGCGTATGACAACTTCATCAACGACCTTACCAAGGATCTCATGCCCCACATCGAAAAGACCTACAGCGTAAAGACAGGCAGAGAGAATACTGCCATCACAGGCTTTTCAATGGGCGGACGAGAGTCCCTGCTCATAGGTATGCAGCGTCCCGACCTCTTCGGCTATGTGGGAGCTATATGCCCTGCCCCGGGAGTAACGGGAAGCTTCAGCTGGAAGAGCGGCGAAGAGCCCCATATACTCTTCATAACCGCAGGCAGCAACGATGAGACCGTATACAATATCCCCAGCGGATATCACGACAGCTTTACAAAGAACGGAGTGCCCCATATATGGCACTATGTTCAGGGAGGCTATCACGGTGAGAACTGTATACACTCCCACATTTACAATTTTGCACGCACACTGTTCAAGGCATGAGGCCTGACATTCTTTCCTCTAAGTCAGAAACACCGCAGCTCCATTCAGGGAACTGCGGTGTTTCGCGTTAATTCTCGTTATTGACAATATTGTTCACCCAGAGGTCGCTTTTCACCATGAAGTAGCCGATTATCACCTTGAATATCTCCGAGAAGGTGACGACCGCGAAGACTATGCGTATATCCAGCTTTGTGAAGTAGGCGAGGAAGGCGGCAAGAGGTATCATTATGAGCCATGTGAAGCCGAAATCGAACAGGAAGGTTATACCTGTTTTTCCGCCGCTCCTGAGAGTGAAATAGCAGGCGTTGGTGTAGCTGAGCAGGGGCATTGCCAGAGCCTGTATTACTATCATATAGGCTGCAAGGGAGCGAACGCCGCTCTCGGTGTTGTAAAGCATCGGGAAAACGGGAGCAAGGGGCAGAGTGACCAGCCCCACTGCGGCAGCCGCCGCAACAGCGAAAAAGAGCAGCTTGTTATCGGTGTCCCGTGCCTCCTTCAGCTCGTTAGCGCCCAGCTTCGCACCAACGATTATGGCTATACAGGCGCCCATCTGAGCGTATACGGAATTGAACAGGTTGGTGATGGTGCTGCATATATTACGGGCAGCCACCACATCTGTGCTCCTGACGGAATAGCACTGCATCACCACAGACATACCCAGGGACCAGAGGAACTCATTGACCAGCATGGGTATACCTTTTTTGGTGATATCAACTGCCAGCCGCGGAGGAATACGGAAGCCTCTGAAAAGCCCCCTTACACAGCCTATCCTGTCGGTGTGGACGTGAGCCCATACTATCATAATAGCGGCCTCGACGCATTTAGCGATGACAGTCGCCCAGGCAGCGCCCTTCACGCCCATAGCAGGGCAGCCCAGCCTGCCGAAGATGAAGCACCAGTCCAGCAGCACATTGATACCCACAGCGGACATAGCCGCCGCCATGGGAGCCTTGGTGTGGCCGCACTCGCGTATGACGCTGGCATAGGCCTGACCGATACCGAAGGGAATGAAGCTGTATTTGATTATTCTCAGGTACTGCCGTCCGTTTGTCATAATGGCGTCTCTCTGCTGAGAGGAGCTCTCGCTGCTGATAAACAGGGATATCAGGCGAGGTCCGAAGACAACAGCAATAGCGGAAGCCAGCATGATGAAAGCGGTACAGACCGCCAGCCTGTACCGCAGGGTATATTTCTGTCCCTCATAGTCGCCCTTTCCGAAGAACTGGGCACCGAAAATACTTGGACCTGCTGTTGCGCCGAATAGTGTTATGTTGAATACAAAGACGAATTGATTGACTATGGATACGCCGCTCATGGGTTCGGTACCCAGGCTTCCAACCATGACATTGTCGATGAGGCTGACAAGATTTGTCACCATCATCTGAAGTATCATAGGAACCACCATAGTCAGCACGGTTTTATAGAAATCCTTTGTTCCGATGTATTTTCTTGTTATTGCAGTCATTTCTTATCCTTTATTGTAGTTCTTGAAGTATAGTCCGCCGTAGAGGCTGAACATGAGCTTTTCCAGAAAGCTCTCGTCGGCTGCGGCGCCTGTGAGTACGTAGTTTTTTGCGATGCTGTTCATTCCGCTGGCGATGAAGTCCACAATGAAGATCCTTTTCTCATCGGAAACATCGCTGATGAAGTGTTCGCATTCCATAAGAGACTTATACTGCACATCGTAGAGGAAGTGTATCATGTCGTTTTTTACGAGAAGGCTTATGATATGGCGCTTGTCCACGATATATCTGCTGTAGTCCCTGCAAAAGCTGCGGAACACGGCGGAATGGCAGGAGGTATCGGTCTCCTCGGGGAGAAAGCAGCAGTTCTGGCTGAGCTCATATATGATGACATTTTCCTTGGTGCCGAACAGTGAATAGAATGTCTGACGGGAGACCTGCGCCTCGCGGCAGAGGTCGCTGACGCTGATGTCGCTGAAGGTCTTTTCCTCAAGAAGCCGCAGGAGCGCTTCGGAAATGAGCTTCTGAGAAAGTAGTGCGGATTTGTTGCTTCCCTGATACATTGACAAATTACCTCGCTTTGTAAAAGTTGCTTCTGTCTCCTTGACAATTGTCAGATACTATGATAATATTATAACAAAGGGGCAGACATTTGTCAAGCCCCGGAGTTAAAAAAACGGAGGTCGATCAACATGACAGAGGTAACAAAGGATACAAAGATAGGCGAGCTCCTTCAGCTCGACAAGGACGTATCACCCATACTTTTCAGCATCGGAATGCACTGTCTCGGATGTCCCGCATCACAGGGCGAGACCATTGAGGAAGCAGCAATGGTACACGGTGTGAACGCAGACGAGCTGGTAAGCGCTATCAACAAGAAGCTTGCGGAATAAGACTTATAAACACAATAAGTATAAGAAAAAGACACCCGAGGGTGTCTTTTTTCATTTATATGTGGATTATATTGTGATCGTATACCAGCAGTGTATAACCAACATTGTTTATGATAGTGTTGGCTACTCTTATAGGCTGCTCGTTGTAGTACATCGGCGACTGAGTGAAGTAGCTGTACTCTGTATCGCTGAGGATAAGGAAGTATTCAGACTGATCGGGATCGTCCATGTACCATCTTTTTGACGACTGGTAAGGCCTCATGAATACGCCGTTCTCGTTTACGTCAACATCGAATACCTTCACCTTGTTATTGGTGATAAGTGTAACGGAGTTAGCGTTCCAGAAGGTAGCATAGCCCTTGGTAACGCCCTGATCCTCGAGGAATTCTGCGATCTGGAACTGAGCGTTCTTCTTGTATTCGTCCTTCTTGATCTTTCTCACGTCGTTGCAGTGAACTATGCCCGTAAGGAATATAGGCACAAAGAGCACAACGGCAAGTCTTGCAACGTCTGCCTTCTTTGATATAGCCCAGCAGAGGAAGAGTATGCTGACGATGAGAGAGGAGCCGATCATGGGGATTATTCTCCAGTCGGCGGCAGAGAGAACGCCGAATACATAGCCCATTATATTAACGGCAGTAACAGCCCAGTGCATCCATATCCATGTTCTCATCATCTTGCCTCTGCGGTCGTTGCCGAACTTCTTGTAGAAGCAGGTAGCCACGATGGGGAGCGCTGCGATGAGCACTGCGGTCATGAGGCAGAGCATATTGGGAATGCCTTCCTTGCTTGCGAACTTCACATCGCGGAGACTCTGAACGCCCAGCAGTCTCATCCATGCGAAGGGCATTTTCTGGAAGTGCTCCAGCCATTCCTCCATGGGGGAGAAGTTTGAGTTAGCCTCCTGATAGCCTGCGCTGAGGTCGCCCAGCAGCTTCTTGTTGATGATAGTACCAAGAACAGCCATACCGAAGAACACGATGGCCCTGAAGGCTGCAAGACCCATTTTGCTGCTGATGAGCTTTGTCTTTGCGTCAACGAACTGCTCTGCGAATATAGCGCCCACAAAGGGGAGAACGAACAGTGTGAAGCCTGTGATACCGTCCAGACCCGTGCAGACCATGAATATGCATATGCATACGAAAATCGCTATCCTGTGGATAAGTGCGAGCTTCGTATTCTTTTCTTCCTTCTTGAGAGCGATGCCCTTGCTCCTTACTGTGAGCAGCCTGAAGTACATGAAGGCGCCGATGACCAGGAAGAGGATACCCAGCGAGTAGTAAATGGTATGTCCCCAGAATATCTCTCTCATCTTCTGAGTGGAGAGGGTGATGGACAGGAATATAGCCGTACCCACCATAGCCAGCGGGAAGCTCTTTGTCATCTCCCGTATCATGAACAGCAAGAATACCGTCAGCAGCACGAAGAAGCACATCATACCCACGATATGAGCGGTCATTCCGTAGCCGAACATATGGATAAGAGGTATCATAATGGTGCTTGTGCTGAATGGCAGGAAGCAGGCGTATGAGAAGTCCTTGTCGTAGGTATGTCCGGTCTCGACAGAGGCCTCAGCCCATACGATAGTATCGGTGCAGTCCGCATGGAACTCGGATTTTGAAGCAGTGGTGACATAGTAGATGGTCACAGCGCAGACGCCGAGGAATATTACGGCGGTGATTACCCACACAGCGATCCTGCCCAGAAGACCAAGGCGGAGCCTTGTCCTGAGATCGGGTTTCTCCTCAGCGGCAGCCTCGGTATCGGCGGCAGTCTTTTCTGTGGGAGCATTGTCAGTCTTTTTGCCTGACTTTTTATTGCTGTCCTTGTCGGAGCTGTTCTTCTTGGCGCTGTTCTTTCCGTCGGACTTTTTGCCGTCATTTTTCTTAGGCTCGTCCTTTTTGGCGTCGTTTTTCTTGCCGCTGCTGTTTTTGCTGCCTGACTTCTTTGAGTCGTTCTTGCTGGCCTCGGGCTTCTTATCGCCTGAAGGCTTGCTGCCGTCCTTCTTTCCGGACCCGGCGCTTTCCTTTACGGGAGCGTCGTCTGTTTCGGTGAGGTCTATGACCTCGCCGGCCTCATTGACAGCAGTCTCTGTGAAGTCGAGCACCTCTTCTGCGGCATTTTCCGCATTATCGGCAGCCTGCTTCATGGTCTTGTCGTCCATAGTTTTTTCCTCCGTAAAATGCAGGGGGGCGAGTTAACGCCGCCCCACAGATTTATGATTTATTGTCTTTTTTGGTATACAGCAGTATCTTTCTTGCGAAGAAGTTCCACAGGAAGGATACAGCGGTAGAAACCACCTTGGCTATCATCTGATAAGCGCTGGTCTTGTCGCTGAGCCATACCTCGAAGCCCTTGGTTATGCCCATAGTAAGGAGCAGTCCCACAACGCCGATGGCGGCAAATCCGAGGAATTCCACGAATTTGTTCTTGACGTTGGAGGTCTTGAAGATCCAGAAGGTGCTTATGAGGTAGTTAACGATAAGGCCTGCCACGAATGACAGTGAATTTGCGGCCACAGCGAAACGCTCGCCGAACACGAACTTGAACAGTACGAACGAGAGTCCCCAGTCCACGACGGTGGCCAGACCGCCAACGAAGATATAGCGGAAGAACTGGATAAGCGTATTGTCGGTATCGCCGACGAACAGCTTCTTGAAGTCCTTGTCGCGGAGTATCTGCTTTATCTCGTCCATTATTTCTGCTTCTCCTCGTGGTATTCCTTTTCTGTATTGACGTTCCAGATGGCGGACTTGTCGGTGCTGCCGCTCTTGATAGCCTTTACAGCCTCGAAGGAGGTGACCATTGAGTGGTCGATGTTGTTGTATCTGTGCTGACCGTTACGTCCTACGCAGTAGAGGTTGGGGATAGTATCGAGGTACTCGATAAGGGTATCCATCTCGTCGTAGGTATCGAAGTAAGCGGGATAAGCCTTCTTCACCTTTTCCATATGTGTATCTATTACTTCATCTGCGCTGTCGATAAGACCAAGCTTTACCATTTCCTTCACGCAGAAATCTGAGAACTGCTTCTCGGTCATGTTCCAGAACTTGTCGCCCTCGGTAACGAAGTACTCAAGACCTACCCATACGGTATGGCCCAGATCCTTTACCATGTAGGGAGACCAGTTGTTGTAGATCTGGAAACGTCCCATCTTTACGCGTCTGTCCTGAACGTATACCCAGCAGTCGGGCACGATATTGCCCACAGTCCTCATAGTTGTCTTGTTCTTCAGCTTGAGCTTGGGAACGAGAACGCCGAGGGTCATATAGTCACGGTAGGGAAGACCTGCAGCGATACGTGCGGGCTCCTCGGGAACGTCGTTCATGCCTGCAACCAGATCCTTTACGGGCATAGAGGAGATGATAACGTCGCCGTTGAGCTCGATCTCCTTGCCGTCCTTTATATAGGTAACGCCTGTGAGGTTGTTGTTCTCGTCCTTATGGAGCTTCTTTACGCCGGCT
Source organism: uncultured Ruminococcus sp. (assembly GCF_947301925.1). Lineage (GTDB taxonomy): Bacteria > Bacillota > Clostridia > Oscillospirales > Ruminococcaceae > Ruminococcus. The sequence continues at coordinate 695,447 of NZ_CAMYUE010000001.1, read as the reverse complement.
TCCATTATGATAGTACCGCCCAGCTTCTTCACCTCATCGGCTGTAACCTCCCAGAGCTGTCCGGGACCCAGCTTGGGGTACTTGAACTCCTCGATAAGGGAAGTATTCACCTTACGGTTCTTGACCTTGAAGAGCTTTCCGAAGAAGTCCTTGATGATGCCCACGATAGACAGGCCCTTGGTACGCTGAGCGCCCCATGAAGCGTCGATCTCGCTGGGGTGTCTGCCCCAGAGGTTTTCTGTGTAGTACTCAAAGAACATGGAGTAGAGCTCCTTGCCGAAGCAGTTGATGTAGAAGTTCTCCAGGTTCGTTACGGGACGCTTGTGGATAGCGGCCTTCAGGTAGCTGAAGCCCACCTTCATAGTGGTAAGGAAGCCGAAGTTCTTGATAGTCTCGGGCTTGAGCGAAACGGGATAATCATAGAACTTGTCGTTGAAAAGGATACGGGACACTCTGTGTCTCTTGAGCATAACGCGGTCGGTCTTCTGAGGATCGGGGCCGCCCTCCTCAACGTTTACGTGTCTCTTGAGGAATCTGTCGTCCGACGAAGGAACGCCCTGAAGGGGAAGCATCTCGCTCCACCACTGATTTACCTCGGGTATCTTTGAGAAGAAACGGTGGCCGCCCATGTCCATACGGTTGCCCTTGTAGTTTACGGTCTTGGAGATACCGCCGATAGCAGTCGTCTCCTCCAGCACAGTTACATCGTACTCGCCCGAGCCGTCCCTGAGGAGCTCATAAGCGGCGGTAAGACCCGCAGGTCCGGCACCGATGATAATTACTTTTTTCATATTGTATTACCTTTTCCCTTCCACGGAGCGAGAAGCTCCGAAAAATTGTCTTACATTATTAGACGTATGGGAGAGCGAAACCTCTCACACAGTCTGCAAGTTTTTTCTGCATTATAAATGAGCAGAAATAGCCATACTATAAACAACATTATACCACAACGGGAAAAAATAATCAAGAGAACGCCGTGATTTTCTACAGAGCTCCCAACAATACCGTGCAATTCCGACAAAAACGAACAGTGAAAATTGTGCGTGTATACGAAGTTCGGTGTTTTTTTCAGTTTATTCAACGGTTTTCCATTGAAAAAGACCTCTTTACGCCCCCTTTGTGAAAGGGGTGATAAAAAAGCCCGCAGGGTAAGCGGGCAGAGATGAGACATATTTATCGGCGATCAGCGCAGAAGCAGACCGTGAACAGCAGTCTGCTGCCGAAAAGAGTATCGATACATTATTACCTGTAAAAGGCCGTATCACGGCCGCTGCAGCACATGACCGTATAAGCTTAAAAACAGAGTGAAGAATATTACAGCACCGATAACGAATACCAGTATCAGGCCTATAGTCGAAACGATCTTCAACTCGTGATACAGCACCTTCTGAGGACGGCGTGAATCAATGGTAAAGGTGAGCTTGTCCCTTGCCTCCGCCTCGTGGTCGTATTTTTCCACTCTTGCGGTATAATTCTTGTTCTTAAAGGTATATTCGCAGGTGAAGACCGCCATTATCCGGCCTGTAGGCAGAGCCATTTTTTTCGCATCGGTTATCCTTGCCGTAACGTCTGCCGCGAAGAATTTATATGTTATTATGCGGTGGATAAGAACGATAACTGCTCCAACAGCACAGCCCACCGACACCGCGAGCAAAAACATGAGCTTTATCTTATCGCCGAGCCCGATATTATCAAAGTTCCTCCATATCATAAGCATTAATGCTTCCCCCTTGATGATATAAAAGATAAATCTTTTTAAATTATATCACAACAATAAGTTAATGTCAATAATAAAAGCGCACAAAAATGCTGTTTTAAGCAGAAAAACAACCCCTCAACAGTAACTGACCGTCACGGGGCATCTTTATCAGTTATCAGCTTCGCTGAAGGGTACGTTTATCACTTCTCTGAGCAGAATTCTACCTTTTCGCCGTTGAGTATCATGTTTGTAGTTCTTACGGCGCACATCTTTCCGCACATGGAGCAGGTATGTCTGTCAGCAGGGGGAGTGCTCTCGAAGTAAGCTCTTGCCTTTTCGCCGTCAACAGCGATCTCGAACATCTTCTCCCAGTCCACCTCATGACGTGCCTCGGCCATAGCGTTGTCGCGGTCGGTTGCATGGGGAACGCCCTTTGCGATATCGGCAGCATGAGCGGCGATACGGCTGGCGATAATGCCTTCCTTTACGTCGTTTGTATCGGGGAGACGGAGATGCTCGGCAGGAGTAACATAGCAGAGGAAGTCCGCACCGCTTGCAGCAGCGATAGCGCCGCCGATAGCGGAGGTGATGTGATCGTAGCCGGGGAAGATATCGGTCACCAGAGGTCCGAGCACGTAGAAGGGAGCATTATGGCAGATACGCTTCTGGAGCTTCATATTTGCAGCGATCTCGTTCATAGCCATGTGTCCGGGACCCTCTACCATTACCTGAACGTTCTTTGCCCATGCTCTTTCGGTGAGAGCTCCCAGCTCGATGAGCTCGGCTATCTGGCCGCCGTCAGTTGCGTCGTCGATGCAGCCGGGACGGAGAGCGTCTCCGAGAGAGATAGTGCAGTCGTATTCGCGGAGTATATCGAGAACCTCGTCATAATACTCATAGAAGGGGTTTTCGTTGCCTGTCATCATCATCCATGCGAACAGGAGAGAGCCGCCGCGTGAAACTATGTTCATCTTGCGCTTGTCTCTGCGGAAGGCCTCGACAGCACGGCGGTTGATACCAGCGTGTATGGTCATGAAGTCAACGCCCTCTTCCGCATGAGCTCTTACCACGCGGAGGAAGTCCTCTGCGGTGATCTCAAGGAGATCCTTTTCAAGGTAGCCTATAGCGTCGTACATGGGAACGGTGCCTATCATAGCGGGAGACTTCTCGACGAGAGCCGTGCGGAAGGTGTTGGTCTTTCCGTAGTTGGAGAGGTCCATGATAGCCTCGGCACCGAATTTCAGCGCCATATCCACCTTCTCCATCTCCACGTCATAGTCCTTTGCGTCGCCCGAGATACCAAGGTTGACGTTAATCTTTGTGCGCATTTTTGTACCGATACCCTCGGGAGATATGGACTTATGGTTGATATTGCAGGGAATGCAGACCTCGCCCTTTGCAACGAGAGCGCGGAGCTCCTCTGCGTCGATGTATTCCTTTTCGGCGACTATCTTCATTTCGGGTGTTATGATACCCTTTTTAGCCGCTTCCATCTGTGTGTAATAATTCTTCATACTGATTTCCTCCGATTTGATATTATTCTGAGCATTGGCGCTCATTATTCTGCTTCCTTTGCGAACTCTCCCGTGAGAGCGAATGCGTGAGCCATGGGGCCGCTGCCCTTACCGAGATCAAGCATTGCAGCCAGAGCTCCAGATATGTAGTCCTTTGCCCGTTCGACTGACTTCTCAAGAGTAAAGCCCTTGGCAAGATTTGAGGCAATGGCGCTTGAAAGAGTACAGCCCGTACCGTGGGTGTTGGGATTGTCTATACGTTTTCCCATGAACCATGTGCAGTTTCCGTCATTCCACAGCAGGTCGTTTGCGTCATTGAGACTGTGACCGCCCTTGCAGAGCACGGCACAGCCGTATCTTTCGCCGATGATCGCGGCAGCCTTCACCATATCCTCCTCCGAGGATATGCTCATATCCGCAAGTATCTCCGCCTCGGGGATATTGGGAGTGACCAGTGCCGCAAGGGGAAGGAGCTCCGCTTTCAGGGTCTCCACCGCCTCCTCGGCGATGAGTCTGGCGCCGCTGGTGGCCACCATAACGGGATCCACCACGATATTGCCGGCCTTGTACTGCCGCAGCTTTTCCGCAATAGTGCGTATGAGCTTTCCGGAGGATACCATGCCTGTCTTTACTGCGTCGGGACGTATGTCCGTGAATACAGCGTCCAGCTGCATGGCAAGAAATTCAGGCGTTACCTCCATAATACCTGTTACGCCGGTAGTGTTCTGAGCCGTGAGAGCCGTTATTGCGCTCATAGCGTAAACACCGTTCATGGTCATCGTTTTGATGTCCGCCTGAATACCGGCGCCTCCGCAGGAATCGCTCCCTGCGATCGTTAATGCTGTTTTCATTATCATTGCTCCTTTACGGTCGGGCTTCTGCCCCAGCATTAATTTTGTACCGCGAGACAAGGTGGTGCCCCCGATGTCCCGCGCAGCGTGACGCTGCAAAAAAAGGTGCGCCCACAGAGAGACGCACCTACGTTACATAAGTATTTCCCTCCGTTGGCATTATCCAAATCAGGTAAGGTCGGAGTTTACAACTCCCTCTCAGCCTGTTCACAAGCTCCCTTTTTTATTATTATACCACTTTTATCGGAATTGTCAAGCGGCTTGGGGCAGTTGTTTCTGAAAGATATTGAAAATAATCACGCCCTGTGATATAATGATAATAATGAAGCTAAGTCGGGAATGTACTGTAAATGAGGTAATGCTGTGGATATGGAGACAATTATTGAAGTCGTAGCTGTCGTGGGCTTATTTATCTATCATGGGCTGGATGTATTCTATAAATACAGGTGCTACACCGAGGAGGTGGAAGCCACGCTCAGAGATGTGGATACAAGCACCCTGAAGTTCCCCGGCGAGGAAAGAAGGTTTACCTTCACATACACCTTTGTCTATACCTACGGCGGTGAAGAATACCGGCATATCGTCAGGTCGAATTCCTCGCTCTATGATAAAGACGACTCGATCATTCTCAGGATAAATCCCGTATTCCCCGAAGAGTATATAGTTCCCGGTGAGTTCATAGCACGAAAGCAGAAGGTTTTTGCGGTATTGCTGGTAATTGCAGTGCTTCTGGTCATGATCCGTTTGGGGTTCAGGGGAAGTCATTTTAAGATATACTGACTTAAAAAATGAGAAGGAGAGGTCATGCTTTGCCTGCTGTCTCTGGCAGCCGCATATATTGCATTCTTGTTTCTCGGATAACGTAACATTCATATATAAAGACAGTGGCCGGTACTCTCACTCTGAGGGTGACGGCTTATTTATGCTGATTAAAGAATATTAATAAAATATACTTGAATTGGCGGAAGATTTTTGTTAAAATCAGTATATGAGGCTAGTTTCAGCTATTATATGTCAAAAACGGAGGTAAAAACTATGGACAAGAAAGCAATGTACAAAATAAGCTACGGACTTTTCGTGGTAACGACCTGCAACGAGGGAAAGGACAACGGCTGTATCACCAATACCCTTGCACAGGTGACTTCCAGTCCCAATAAGGTAAGTCTTACCGTGGCGAAATCAAACTACACCCACGATATGATAATGGCTACGGGAAGGTTCACGGCTTCGGTCATCAGCACCGATGCGGATTTTGAGCTCTTCAGGCGCTTCGGCTTCCAGTCGGGCAGGGACGTGGACAAGTTCGCGGACTTTACGGACTGCAAGCGCGGCGATAACGGCTGCATGATAGTCACAAAGGGCACCAACGCCTATATTTCGGCCTCCGTATGGCACAGCATAGACCTGGGCACCCATACCATGTTCATTGGCAATGTTGAGGATATGGAGGTGCTGAGCGACGCTCCCTCCGCCACATATGAATACTACCAGAGCAATATCAAGCCCAAGCCCGAGGCAGTGGGAACTGCTCCCGACGGTCAGACCGTGTGGAGATGCGCCATCTGCGGCTATGAGTATGTGGGAGAGGAGGTCCCCGACGACTTCGTCTGTCCCATATGCAAGCACGGCAAGGCGGACTTTGAAAAGGTAGGCGGCGACAAGGAGGAGGTCGTTCCAGTTGGCAAGACCGAGGACGGAAAGACTGTATGGAGATGTACTGTCTGCGGCTATGAATATGTGGGAGACGAGCTGCCTGCGGACTATGTATGTCCCATTTGCGGCGTAGGTGCGGATATGTTTGAGAAGAAATGAGCCGAAAAGGCTTATGATATAAACAAATGATCATGAGGTGACAAAAAATGAAGATAAGGAATATTACTGCTGTTATGGGCGTTTCCCTGGCAGTGCTCATGCTTGCGGGCTGCGGCACCAAGGAGGAAAAGAAGTCCACCGCTTCCTGTACAATCACCGTGAAGTCGGTCTACGGCGGCTACGGTGAGGACGGCAACGACCTTGGTTCGGGGGAGTTCACCGAGAGCTTCACCATTCATGAGGGCGATGAGTTCTATGAGGATTACGGCGGACACTGGCTCTTTGAAAGGCCGAAAAAGAGCGACTGCGAGATGATCGCGGAGATCAAGAAGATCGGGCAGGACAAGGTGGTCTGGAGCGTGGACGGTCAGGAGAAAAATGCGGTATACAGTGCTGTAAACAAAGTGTCGTCAAAATATACGGTTGCCGACGGCATAAACTACAATTACGAGGTGACCTTCACCGATTATCTTCCGTAATGACTGCGCAGGAGACTTTTTATGAGTTCTGACGTGACAAAAAAATACAAGATATTCAACCGCGATATGATGAAATGTCTTGCCATATTCATCATGTTCTGGGGACATCTCATCGGCTGGGTGCTGCTGGACAGGAACGACGGCGATCTTTCCGTATACTATGAGCTTCCGCTGTGGGAGCTGGCGCTGATCTTTACGTCCATATTCTGCCCGCCTGTGATGTTCTTCTTTATCGCGGACGGCTATAAATATACCCGTGACAGAAAAAAGTATGCCTTGAGACTGCTGATATTCGCGGCTATAGCACAGCCCTTCGACTGGCTGTGCCTGCATAGGGTACAGGGCTGGTGGCATACAAATGTTATTTTCACGCTGTTCTTCGGACTGCTGGCGCTTATGGCATGGGAGAGCAGATACAAGCTTTGGCAGAGGATAGGTCTTGTGGTGCTGATATGCGGTGCTACTTTGCTGATCATGTCGGACTGGATGATATTCGGCGTGGTCTTTATCCTGTTCCTGCATATCTTTCGCGAAAAGCCCAAAGCACGGTGTATTGCATACATGAGTCTTGCGTTACTGCACTGCGGGATAAATCTTTTCAGTCTCGGGAGCACGCCTGTTGTGCCGCTGCTGGTGCAGATAGGTACGATGTTTCTCATGTTCGTGGCGGCATATCTCTGCATGACCGTTTTCTACAACGGCAGAAAGGGAAAGCACCCCACATTTGCAAAATGGTTCTTCTACTGCTTCTATCCGCTGCATTATCTGGTCATATGGATCGTTCAGAGGATAGTCAACGGATAAGTTAATATGACAGCTTACAGGAGCCGTTAAAAGCGGCTCCTGTTTTTATGAAATAAAAATGGTATTTTTTTTAATGATTTCTTGACTTTTTCTTCCTGACGTGATATACTATTATTGTATTTGTTGCTGTAAAAGCAGTTTTTTTGTTGGCTTTTAACAGCTTTTGCGAGGAGAGAAAAACTTGAAACTGAAAAAACTATCCTCTTTTTTTATCACTATGGCTATTATGGGCGGTATGTCGGGACTTCCTGCCTATGGTGCGGAAAAAACTCAGGACGATGTAAAGCTGACTGTCTCCGCGGATAAGGACAGCTACGGCGCCGATGAAAAAATAGTCGTGGATATCAGTCTTGAAAACAACAGCGACAGCGATATCACAGATGTCACCCTTGAAAGCCTTGTGCCCGAAAGCTATCGGCTTGCGGACGACAGCAGCTCCGTAAAAAGAGCTACATATATCATGGCAGGGGACAGCATAAGCTTTCAGTCGGTGTTTCTGCCGGATAAGTCGGAAAAGACCTCGGCAGCTGCAACAGCGGAGGTGACTGCGGTCACGGAGAAAACGGCTCCTGCCGAAGCAGCGGCGGCTGCGGTAACTACCGCAGAAAGCGGCAGTGATGATGACAGCGGCAGGAAAAGCGGCAATTCCGCGGCGCCTTTCATAATTGCGGGGGTACTGTTGGCTGGAGCTGCGGGCGCGTTTATCGTTCTGAGGAAAAAGAAGGGCGGAAAGGCCCTTATGATACTGCTTTGCATCTCGGCAGCAGGCTCCTTTGCCAATGCAGGAAATGCAAGGGCGGAGGAGCCTGACAGTCACAGCTTTTCCGTCAGCCGTAAAGTGACTGTTGACGGCAGTGAACTGGAGCTCACCGCAAATGTGAGGTTCACTATGGATATATCCGATATGCAGACGGCGGTTGAGGAGTACTATCAGGAGAATTCCGAGGAGATAGTCGCCGTGGAAAAGGCCGAGGAGACCGAAATGGTCTTTACTGAGAAGGAGGCTCTGGCCTTCCTGAACGAAAGGGGCTTTACGGAGTATCCGCTGGTCTATGACTATAATATGGACGGTACCTACGTTGACGAGGTGGAGGCTTCTGCCGACTCCGACGAGAAGCACCCCATGTATCAGACCTACTATGCGGCCGCTGACGGCTCCATATGGATGATCTATATAGTCGGCAGGACCATTGTAGCAAATCCAGCTTCATATAACCTTGAGTCCGATCTGGACGCTCAGGTCATGATATCGGAGACAGAGACCCTTACAAGCTATACCGAAATGGGCAATAAGTTCTACGAAACTGTACCGAAAGAATCCGCGGTCATACTAAAGATCGTGGATAAAATAACAAGCCAACGGCTTGACGAATTAACATATGAGGAGGTAATCAATGAAAAACAAACTGATTAAAAGGCTGGCGTCAGCTGCGGTATTATCCGCTTTGCTGGTTTCTGTAATGCCTGCTGCTGCATCTGCCGAAGCAATCGACCCATTGATCGTGGTATCCCTCGGTGATTCATATTCATCGGGTGAGGGTATTCCCGCATTCTACGGTCAGGACAAGGCATGGGAGGACAAGATCTACGACGAGGACTGGCTGGCTCACAGATCAACAAAGAGCTGGCCCGGACTGCTGGAGTTCTCTGAGATCGACGGAAAGCTGAAGGACTACAACGTTAAGCAGACCAATTCGTCGGATTGCAAATGGTACTTCGGTGCCGTTTCGGGCGCCGAGACAAAGCACTTCAGAAAGGAGCGCCAGAGAAAGGACACCTACAAGAGAATGTCCCTTTTCAGGACGCTGAAGACCACTTATTATATGCCCAAGCAGCTTGACGTAATGAACAAGGTCAAGGGCGATGTTGACTACGTTACCCTCACTGTGGGCGGCAATGACGTCGGCTTCGAGGAGATAATCACTACTTGTGCTACAGGCAGCACCTACCTCCATTTCGGCAGCGGAAAGCTGAAGCTGGAAAAGGAAATGGACAACATCTGGGCTACATTTGCTGCCACAAGAGCCGATATCAAGGGCGTATACAACGATATACAGTCCTCCGCGGGACAGCAGGCCGAGATCATCGTTGCAGGCTATCCCAAGCTCCTCGACAAGGAGGGCAAGGGCGTTCTCATCAGCGAGAAGGAGGCCACTATCGTAAACAGAAACGTTACCAAGTTCAATAACGCCATACTCGGTATCGTAAACGAGTGCCGCAATGAGGGCATGAATATCCACTTTGTGGACGTTGAGACAGAGTTCGATAAGGACGGCGGCCATCAGGCATACTCCGACAACGCCTGGATCAACAAGATAATCCTCACCAAGCAGGATCAGGATCTTGACCAGAGCGGTATCGCCAGCGCTTACTCCATTCATCCCAATGAGGAGGGCGCAAAGGCCTACGCAAGATGCGTAAATGCCATGATCAGGGAGATCGAGAACGAGAAGCAGGCCAGACTCCTCAGTGCTGCCACAGCGGCTGCACAGTCTGAGGTTATCGGCAGTGTCGCAGACGCTTCCGATGAGAATGCTGTTCCCGAAAACGCAGTTATCAACGTTTACAGCGGTGATGAGCTGATACTGACAGTTCCCGCTGACGCTGAGGGCAATTATTCATTTGCTCTGGCTGACGGTGAGTATACCGTGGAGATCTCCGCCGAGGGCTATGCTCTCTCCGAGGTTCCGCTGGTGATCGCAGGCGGCGATACAGCAATGGACACTGTTTTCCTCACTGCGGAGCAGGTATGATCCGCTGATTATGAATCTGAAAAAGCCTGAAAGCTTTATGCTTTCAGGCTTTTTTTGTCATGTGTAGTTTATCTTTGATATTATCAGCCTTCTGAGACTTATAATATCAAATACGTCTGTGGTCCCGTCACCGTTTATATCTGCATTTTCGGGGGAGGGCAGGGCTTCCTTCTTCAGCAGGTAGCGCTGATAGGTCACAAGATCGGCAACATCAAGGCTGCCGTCGCCGTTCACATCGCCTGTGAGCGACTGCGCTCCCTTTGTGCCGTAGACCGCTATCTCCGCCACGTTGCACAGGTATACGCTGTCAGTGCTGAGGGGACTTGCGGGAGCTCCCGTAGGAACCTCATAACGGATATACCGTGCGGTCAGATCCTCGAAATCGGGAGTATAGTTCATTCTGAAGGCGGGCTTGCTGTCAACGGTGTATATCTTCTTCCAGTTCACGCCGTCAAGTGAGGCGCTGAAGAAGCCGCCTATCATTCGTGCTTCGTAGCCGCTGCGGGGACAGTAGGCGATATTGCCTATTTTGCAGCTGCTGCCAAGATCAAAGGTGACGTAGCCGCCCTCCAGTCCGTCGAAGAAGGTGTTGATATTTCCGTCGCAGGCCATATCATAAGAGGTGTTGGTATCCTCGTGCCATGAAAGTGTGCCGTCTGTGATCTCCAATGCCAGCTTGTCGTATTTCGGCTGCGGCGACTGGCCGTGGGAAACTCCGAACAGCGCTATCTCAGCGATATTTGCACAGTAGGCGCTGTCGTTGTTGTACTCGTTGGCGGGCTTGCCCGAGGGCACCTCATAGCGGATATAGCGTATGGTGTTATCTCCCGAAAGAGCTGTAACATAGTGCATACCCGAGGTCGGCTTGTTCTTTACGGTGTAGAGCTCCGTCCAGTTCTGTCCGTCCTGTGAGCCGAGGAAGCGTCCGTCCGTCATGCGGTATTCATAGCCGCTTCTGGGAGCATAGCCCAGGGCTGTAATGTCGTAGAGTCCGCCCAGGTCTGCCTGTACCCAGCCGTCGGAAACGCCGTCAAAGAAGGTGGAGGCGCTGCCGTCAAAGGCCTTGTGGTAGGTGGTGGAGCTGTCGCTGTTCCATGAATCGGAGCCGCTGAGGACTGCCGATGAAAGGTCTATCCTGTCGGTGAGCTCTGTGCCGCCCTTTACGCCGTCGATGATGAAGGTGGTGACGGACTGCTTTGCAAGGGTGGCTGAAAGTCCGCCGCCAGATACGGCGATATCGCCGATATCCTTCCAGTTTTCGGAATTGCTGGTGCGGATAGCCTTTGCGGAGCTTCCGACTGCGCTGAAGCCCGAGAGATCGAATACCAGCTGCTTGTCCGACGAGCCGTCGTTGGTGGCTACGATAACAAGTCTGCCGTTCTTCTGATCGAAGGCGGCTACGCAGTTGCTGCTGCACTTGAGCATGGTCATTCCCGGACGGATATAGCGCGAGAACTGTCCCATGGAGTAGTATTTCTTGGTGAGGATAATATTGTTGTTGTCGTGGTCGGCTACGGCAAGTCCCCAGTAGCCGCCCTGGGTGTTCACCATGCCCTTGTCCTTGTTGCCGTTCATTCCCACTGAGGAGATATGGTTGTCGATGACCTGCCATAATATCCAGGCGGAGGAGTTCAGCTCGTTGAGGTCAAGGGTTATGCGGTCAGCAAGCCAGAGGCCTGCGCCCATTTCGCCTGCATCGGTGCCTGCTGTGGAGCCGCCGTCCACCTCGCTCATCCAGAGGTTGCGGCCTGCCTTTATGGCAGTGTCTTTAAGCTCGCCGCGCTTGCTTCCGCCGTAGGTATGGGTGTCGATACGGCCGATGAGCGCCTTTGTTTCAGCGGACATCTTGTTCCATGAGGTGATCTGGGTGTCGATGACCGACTCGTCGTTGGCGCTTATGATGATATCATTGATACCGCGCTTTTTCAGGGACTTTGAAAGCTCCTGATATATCTTGTCCATGGAGCTGCCCTGATCGAAATGGCAGCCCTCCTGCTTGTTGCTGTAGGCTCCCCAGTAGTCGGTGTAGGGCTCGTTCATGGGGGTTATGCTCTGGACGTGTATTCCCCAGTCCTTTTCGTAGTGGGCTGTTACCTCCGCAAGATACTCGGCGAAATCCGTGTACTTGTCGTCGCGGAGATTGTTCTGGGAGGAGGTCTTTGCTCCCGAGCTGCATCCGCTGTTGGTCATATAGTAGGGGGGAGAGTTGGAGAACATCTCCACTATCATGTCTTCGCCTGCGGCCTGTATGCAGCGCTCCAGCACGTTGCGCTGGTTGTGGTCGGCGTTCCAGTCGTAGGTCACCGTGCCGTTATTGTACCTGGTGTAGCCCGGCATATTGGAGTCCGTCCTCGTTATGTGAGTGTGGCTCGGGTCGTCACCGCCGCCAATGTTGAAGCGTGCGATGTTGAGTCCCAGTCCGTCGGGACTGAAAAAGGTGTCCGCTGCCTTCTGGGCAAGGATATCGGAATACCCAACTCTGTTCGCCCACCAGCACAGTGAGGTTCCCCAGCCCTCAAAGGTGCCGCCGTTTATGTCGTAAACGTCATAGGGCGATACCGTCACTATGGTCGCTGCGTCTGCCTCTGCGGTTGGTACTGCCGTAAACACCGCGGTGAATACCGTGAATGCTGCCGCCGCAGAGCATATTCGTTTAATCAGTTTCATCCGTCTTTCTCCTTTCGGTTTTATATGCTCCTGTTATTATTATTATTATACATTGTTATTTGTCATTTGTAAACAGAAATTATGCGGATTGTTCTCATTTTATGATGTAATTGTTTTTACTTTCCCACACTGTGTTGATATTTTTTTCAGCTTATGCTATAATTTATTGTATCATCAGCCGCCGTGCAGCGTCGGAGCGGAGCTCCGACGGACGATCACGGCTCGTTACCGTATGATGTTTACTGCTGCTTTTCATGCCGTGATCGGCGGACGCCCTGCGTCCCTGCACGGCGGCACCGGTACAAAGGTCATGTATACCATGAAAGGATAAATATGAGCGCTTACGTTGAGTTCAGAAATGTGAAAAAGACCTATAAGACGGGCGAGGTGGAGATACACGCCCTCAATGATGTGAATTTCGAGATAAATAAAGGGGAGTTCTGCGTTATCGTCGGAGCTTCGGGTGCCGGCAAGACCACCATACTCAATATTCTCGGCGGTATGGACACCCTGACCTCGGGAAGCGTATTCCTCGACGGCACCGAGATCTCCTCCCTGAATAAGAAAAAACTGACGGCCTACAGACGCTATGATGTGGGCTTTGTGTTCCAGTTCTACAATCTGGTTCAGAACCTTACCGCTCTGGAAAATGTGGAGCTGGCCGCTCAGATATGTCCCGACCCCCTCGACGCGGAAAAGGTGCTGGGACAGGTGGGGCTTGAGCAGCGCATAAAGAATTTCCCGGCTCAGCTCTCGGGCGGCGAGCAGCAGAGAGTTGCCATTGCAAGGGCTCTGGCAAAGAATCCCAAGCTCCTGCTCTGCGACGAGCCCACGGGTGCTCTCGACTACGAAACAGGCAAGGCGGTGCTGAAGCTCCTTCAGGATACCTGCCGCAAAAACGGTATGACTGTCGTGGTAATTACCCATAATCAGGCTCTTACTCCTATGGCAGACCGCATAATAACCGTCAGGAACGGTACTGTTTCAAGCGTGCGTATGAACGATAACATCGTTGATGTGGCCGATATAGAGTGGTGACGGTATGGGTTCGGCAATGAGAAAGACCACGCTCCGCGAGATAAGGAGCACCTTCGGGCGGTTCTTCGCCATTATGGCTATAATCGCTCTGGGTGTCGGCTTCTTTACGGGCGTGAGGATAACTACTCCCGCTATGGTAAATGCGGTGAACGGCTTCCTTGACGAGAAGCAGCTGTATGACTACAGGCTGCTGTCCTCCCTTGGCTGGAACGACGAGGATATTGCGGACTTCCGCAGCCGCCCCGATGTACGCAGCGCCGAGGGAGCTTATACCCTCGATATACTGACCTCGGGGGAAAAGGAGTTCGTGCTGAGGGCTCATTCCCTCACCGAGGATATTAACGGCATAAGGCTCACCAGCGGCAGAATGCCGCTGGCTCCCGATGAGTGCCTTGTGGAGACCGGCAAAAACGGCTTCGATATCGGCAAGTTCTTCAATGTGTCCGCGGAGAATTCCGACAGGGTGAAGGACGCGCTTGTATCCGACAGGCTGAATATTGTCGGCACCTGCGACTCCTCGCTGTATGTGAACTTCGAACGCGGAACTACCTCCGTGGGCAACGGCGAGATCACCGCTTTCATATACCTGCCGAAGGAGGCCTTCGACCTTGATGTATATACCGAGGCATATGTGCGGTTCAGTCAGGACTATGAGATATACTCCGATGAGTATGACAGCTTCATGGAGGACAGGGACAAGCAGTGGGAGAAAATTGCACGCTCCCGTGCAGACCTGCGCTTTGAAAAGCTCCGCAGCGAGGCTGAGGATAAGCTCAGAGACGGCAGGAAGGAGCTTGAGGATAACCGTGCAGCGGGACAGGCAGAGCTGGACAGCGCAAAAGCCGATCTTGAGGCTGCAAAACAGCAGCTTGACGGACAGCTGGCTCAGCTTCGGCAGATAAAGGATATCAGTCCGCAGCAGTATGATGCAGGTATGGAGCAGTACAACGCCGCCTGTGCGGACTACGAAAAGGGAATGGCTGAATATGAGGCCTCTCTGGCTGACTTTGAAAAGCAGATATCCGACGCGGAAAAGGATATCGCCGACGGCGAAAAGGAGCTGGAAAAGCTGAAGGAGCCAGAGGTCTACGTTCTCGACCGCAATACCAATATAGGCTATGCCTGCTTTGAGAGCGATTCCGAGATCGTGGCGCAGGTGGCAAGAGTGTTCCCGCTGTTTTTCATACTTGTGGCTGCTCTGGTCTGCATGACCACCATGAGCCGTATGGTGGAGGAGCAGCGCACTCAGATCGGCGTTCTCAAGGCGCTGGGCTACTCCGAAGGCACTGTTATGGGAAAGTTTCTGTTCTACTCGGGAAGCGCGGCTCTCATTGGCTGTACAGTCGGTTACTTCGGCGGAACGTTCCTGTTCCCCAAGGTCATCTGGAAGACATATGAGCTTATGTACCTGAAACTTCCAATGACCTACCTCTTTGATACGAGACTGGCTCTGATAGCTCTGGCGGTGTCCCTTATCTGCTCCGTGGGCACTACATGGTTCAGCTGCCGCTTGGAGCTGGCGGAGACCTCCGCAGGCCTTATGAGGCCGAAGGCTCCAAAGGCTGGCAAGAGGGTGTTCCTTGAATATGCGGGACCTGTATGGAAAAGGCTGAAATTCCTTCACAAGGTCTCTATACGCAATATATTCAGATACAAGAAGCGTCTCTTCATGATGATGCTGGGTATCGGCGGCTGTACCGCTCTGCTGGTGACGGGCTTCGGACTGAAGGACTCCATTGCAGGCTTTGCGGAGACTCAGTACGGCGAGATACAGGTGGCGGACGCTTCCGCTTCGCTGAAAAATATTGACGGAAATGAACTGCCGCAGGCTCTTGCGGAGACCCTTGATGAAAATACGGCCGATCATATCCTTATGTATACAGGTGCGTGGGATCTGCTCTACGGGAAAAAGGTCAAGAGCGTCACCGTCAATGCGGCCGACAGCTTCGCGGATATGGACAGATACTTCATTTTACGCGATATGGACGGCAATCCCCTTGCTCCGCCCTCCGAGGGTGAGGCTGTCGTCAGTCACAGCATAGCCGAGAGATACAAGGTGAAAAAGGGCGGCACCATAAAGCTCCGCGACGAGAATATGCGCACGCTGGAGGTTAAGGTGACGGGTATCTTCGAGAACCATGTATATAATGTGGTGTTCCTGTGCCGCAGCACCATGGAGAAGCAGCTGGGGGAGAGTGTGCCAACAAATTACGCTCTCATGAACCTGAAAGAAGGGGACGACCCCTATGCGGTATCGGCAAGGCTCTCCAAAAACGGCAATATCACTTCTGTACTGCTGTTCGGCGATCTGAAGGTCAGACTCAGCAAAATGATGAGCAGTCTCGATTATATCGTCCTTGTGGTCATCATATGCGCCGCGGGACTGGCGTTCATAGTGCTGTACAACCTTACCAATATCAACATCACCGAGCGCGTCCGCGAGATAGCTACCATCAAGGTGCTGGGCTTCTTCCGCAGGGAGACCTCATCCTATGTGCTACGCGAAAATCTGGCGCTGACCGCCATGGGAACAGCTGTGGGACTGGTGATCGGCATATTCCTGCACCGCTTCGTTATGGCGCAGATAAGGGTCGATCTTGTGGATTTCAGCGTGAAGGTGCTGCCGAAAAGCTTCCTGTTCAGCGTCCTGCTGACGTTCCTGTTCAACTTTATCGTTGATCTGTTCATGGAGCTTAAACTTGAACGCATCAACATGGCAGAGTCCCTTAAATCAATCGAGTGATAAGCTTAATTAAAGACGGTTTTTTACTCCTCCTGCAAAACAGGGGGAGTATTTTTGTGCAAATCCTATGAATATGTTTTAATTTCTAATCTAAACATTGACTTTTTATCGTTTTTGTGCTACAATATAAATGAGCAAAAGGCTCAGGGGATATGGATCGATGTTTGTTCGATAAGGAGAATTTTTAATGAATTATAAGATCAAGAGAGGCGTACTCAAAAGGTACAAGGACGAGCAGGGCGTGTCCGAGATCTTTATTCCCGATAACGTGGGGATCATCGACGAGGGTGCTTTCTGCGACTGTACCAATCTTGTGAGGATCCTTGTGCCCGATACCGTTCAGGTCATATCCGACACGGCATTCAGCGGCTGCGAGAACCTCAGATGTATCGCACTCCCCGAAGGTACGGTCAGAGTGGGCTGGTATGCTTTCAGAGGCTGCCGCAGTCTCAGCGACCTTACTATCCCGTCAAGTCTCAAGGAGATAGGCAGATTTGCCTTCATGGGCTGCGATCACCTTATATCAGTAAAGGTCACTCACGATGACAAGGTGTATAAGTTCAATCTGCGCGGCGAGCTCAATAACGAAAGATGGCAGAAGATAAGGGCAACACTCAGCTCCGTCGGCAAAAATATGGCTTCATAAAAACGAATACTGCATTACCCCCGTCCGTAATAATGGGCGGGGTGTTTTTATGTGCGTATGGATTTGACGTTCGGGCGAAAAGGTGGTATAATCTTTTTGCAGTATATGCGAAAGGAAGATAATATGAATAATACGAGACATATATCAGTGGTGACAGAATGAGCAGACTGTGGAAATTCATCAAGGCTCAGCCTGTGCTGGCGGCAGCATTCGTGCTGGCTGTCGTCACTGTTTTTATAGTGCCTCCCGACAGGGAGTACATAGGCTACTGCAACAGGACGGTGCTCATCGAGCTCTTCGCCCTTATGGCGGCAGTGGCCGGACTGCGCAGCGTGGGTATTTTCGATGCTGCCACAAGAATGATACTCCGCAGGACAGGTACGGTAAGACGTCTGGTAGCTGTGCTGGTGCTCATCTGCTTTTTCAGCGCCATGCTGGTCACCAACGATGTGGCCCTGATCACATTCGTGCCGCTGACCCTGCTCATTTTCCGCAGTATAGGCGACAGCCGCAGCCTTATCCTCACTGTGGTGCTGGAATCTGCCGCGGCCAATCTGGGAAGCATGATGACTCCTGTGGGAAATCCTCAGAATCTTTTCCTGTATGACAAGTACGGACTGTCTGCCCTGACATTCCTGAAAACCATGCTGCCCGTGGGGACTGTTGGACTGGCGGCGGTGATGCTGCTGACCCTGCTGCTGCCGCGAAATGCCTGCGAGGCACCAAAGGGCGGCGGCGAAAAGCTGCCCAGGCTGAAAACAGGAGTATACACGGGACTTTTCCTGCTGTGTATCGCCGCCGTATTCAGGCTGGTGCCCGACTGGGTATGCCTTATCGGTGCGCTGGCAGCTGTCGCGGTGTGCGATGTTAAGCTGTTTGCAAAGGTGGACTATGCTCTCCTTGCCACATTCGTGTGCTTCTTCGTGTTCGTGGGGAATATCGCACGCATAGACGCGGTCAGCGATTTCTTCTCAGGCATACTTGACGGGAGAGAGCTCATCGTATCGGCTCTGCTGTCTCAGGTCATAAGCAATGTGCCTGCGGCGGTGATGCTGGCGGAGTTTACGGACAAGGGCACTCAGCTGCTTCTGGGTGTGGACATAGGCGGATTCGGTACGCTTATCGCTTCACTGGCAAGCCTGATTTCCTTCCAGCTCTACCGTAAGGACGAGGGCGCTCAGACAGGCAGGTATTTCCTTGTGTTCACTGTCATAAACTTCGGTCTGCTGGGACTCCTGCTGGGAGTGCAGTATCTGATATCCTGAATATCCGCAAGGCGCAGCAGCCGCAGGGGAGCGTTCTTCTCTGCGGCTTTTTTGCTGTTCTTAATGATATTTAAGATGAAGCTGAAGAAATCTTAAGGTTACACGAAGCTGAAATACAGGTTGTTATTGTAGAATTATACCGTAATACGGTGAAATGGAAAAATTTAAAAATATATTTGTCAGGGTATTGACAAAGTTGTGATTAATGTGTATAATGTATATATACATCTGAGGTGAGACTATATCAGCCGAAAGGATATATGCCTGCCGAAGATGATGTATAAATCTATCGCTCTGTTGTTCAGAGAGTAAAATTATTGGAGGATTACCATGCAGAAACACAGGAAGCTCCTCGCTCTGGTGATGGCTGCCATGCTTACGGCAGGCGCTGCGGGCTGTTCGATGAATTCCAAGGACAAATCGGACACCGACAGCAAGGCGACCGCCGGTGAGAACGGGGAAAAGGACGGCTCTGCCGACGGGGAGAAGGCAGAGGACAAGAGCGACATCAGGCCGCAGGACGATTTCTACGGCTATGTCAACAGACAGGCTCTTCTCAATACGGAGATACCCTACGGTGAATACTCTGCCTCACACTTTGAAAGCGAGAATGATCCCGTAGAGGATATCGTGTTGGAAATAGGCGGGGATAATACAAAATTTGCCCCGGGAAGCAATGAACAGCTTATCCATGACGTCTACAGGCAGGTGCTTGAATATAAGGACGACGGAACAGCAGAAAAGGAAATAATGGGGAACTGCAACAGGATACTTGCAGCGGGAAGCATAAATGAGCTCTTTGATATCTGGGGCGAGCTGGTGCGCAGCGGTGCAGCTTCATCGGTTTTCTCGTTCAATGTTACGAACGACTACTCCGACGGTACAAAGTATGCACTCTATATCATGCCCGCGGAGAGCTTCCTGGGAGCTTCGCTAAAGGATATTTCCGATAACATACAGAACTGCTCCTCCGCTAACGACATTGCAAGGGATATGCACAGAGTTATGGGGGATGATTACGACACTGCCGATGAAAAGGGCAGACAGATGGTATATCTTGCCTATGACATAGCCAATCATACAGACCAGGAGATCAATAAGAAGATGTCCATGGATACCTCGAAGTTCGTGGAAGAGCGCAAGTTCACCTGCGATGAGCTGAATGAGATAATGAGCAACTATGACGGGGATCTGGTCGGGAACTTCTTCGGTGATACTGACGGCAGCACGGCTTCCATAATAGTCCTTGACACCGATCAGCTCAGGAAAATAAACGAGCTGATGACAGAGGATAATCTGGAAAAGTGGAAGACCTTTGTGTTCACAAGCTATCTTTCGGATAACGGCGGATATATCCGCGAGAGCAATGATATCCTCGCGGAATATAACCCCGAGAGCAAGGAGGCCGAGGATAAACAGGCAGCCGGAGTGGTCTCGATGCTGCTCAGCGACCGTATTGCCGAGGTATATTCCCAGAGATACTACACTCCAGAGCTGGATAAGAGCATACATCATATGTTCGATGAGATCATCGGCAGCTACGAGGAACTCATAGACAATGCCGACTGGCTCACTGACGGTACAAGAAAGTCGCTGAGGAAGAAGCTGGACAATATCCTTCTCGTCACTACAGGCGAATTCCATAAGGTGGATCCCAGGGACGCAGAGCTGGTTGGCAGGGACGCCTTTGAGACCATAAAGAACCTCAGAAAAGACAGCGTAAGAAAGCAGATAGATATGCTGAATTCCGCTGTGGACAGAGAAAAGCCCATGATGCTCTCCACAGAGGTGAACGCTCAGTATCTGCCCTGTAATTCCATTAATATAACCGTTGCCATATTGCAGCCGCCTTTCTTCGATCCCCAAAGAAGCGACGCCGAGAACCTGGGCGCTCTGGGTACCATCGTGGGACATGAGATAGGCCATGCTTTTGACTCAAACTGCATAAAGTACAATGAGAACGGCGTCATTGATCCGGACTGGATAAGCGAGGCCGACAAGAAGGTACTGGAGGAGCGTGCCAACGCACTTTCGGATTACTATAGCAATTACACTATCATGGAGGTGTTCCACGTTGACGGTGAGCTCACAAACGGTGAGAATTACGCCGACCTCAGCGCTCTGGAATGCGTTACCAATATAATCGACGACAAGACCGAGCTGGAAAAGCTCTTCAGGAGCTATGCGGAGTTATGGGGTGAGCTGTCTGTGGATTCTGCCGCAGTAGAGCAGCTGAAGCTTGATGAACACAGCCCCGGAAAGGTACGAGTGAACGCCGTGCTTGCCTCAAACAAGAAGTTCAATGAGGTATATGATCTGAAGGAGGGCGACGGTATGTATGTTGCTCCCGAGGAAAGGGTAAGCAGGTGGTAAGCTATGAGACTGATATTCAAACATACACTTAAAGATATTCTTGCGCATAAGCTCAGAACGCTGCTTCTTCTGCTGTGTATAATAGTGTGCAGCTTCTCGGCTATGCTCTGTTTCGATACGGGTGGCTCTCTCAATATCATGCTGAGAGGTCTGTTCTCAAGCGTTTCGGGTTCGAGCGAGCTCATGATCGAGACAAAGAGTCCCATTGACGACAGCTTCGCCGAGGGAGCTCCCGAATGTACGGTGCTGAAAATGGGCTTTCTCAGCTGCAGCTTTGACAGACATCTGGATTCGGACTACGCATTTGTGAACCGCGGCAGTCTGGTGATCTATGCTCTGGACAAGGACTCGGCAGTTAAAATGAACGTTATCCGCAAGGACCTGGAGATCGGCGATAAGAAAACTGCCGTTGCCGAGTCCTTTGCCGAGGAATTCGGATATAAGGTGGGAGACAAGATAGTTTTCCACGGCGACAGGGATATACCCGTTGAGTTCACCATCTCAAGCCTTGAAAAGGAGCAGGGTCTCTTTGCTTCTCAGGGTCAGATCGCCATTATCAGCATCGAGGATCTCAATGATCTCTCACTGGGCGGCAATGCCGAGATCAAAACGGCCATGGTGGACGTTAAGGACGATTCTCAGGTCAAGGACGCCGAGAAGTTCTTCAAGGAAAAGTATCCCACTGCGGAGATAACCAACTACCTTGAGGAGAAGGATATCCAGGCGGCTATAGATTCCGTCAGCAGGCTTTTCCTGATACTCTTTGCAATATGTATGCTCCTTGTTATCTTCGTTACCGTGTCTGTTTCCGAGCGTATGATCTCGGACAAGATGTCGGTGGTGGGAACCTTCCGCAGTCTGGGCGTATCGTCTAAAATGACCACCTTTGCACTGGTCATCGAAAACGCCATACTGGGTCTCATAGGAAGCGTTCTGGGAATACTCCTTTATCTGCTCATCAAGGAGCCGCTGTTCAATTCGCTCATTATCGTTCCCGACGCTATCCGTCCCGAGGTGCCTAAGCCGGGGATCCATGTATTCATCGGAGTTATCCTGGGCGCCATGATAATAGAGTGTCTCTGTCCCGTAAAGGAGAGCATAAAGGCGCTGAGAGTGCCCATAAGAGATATCATCTTCAACACCAAGGAGACAGAGTACAAGCCAAGCAGGGCAGCTACCGTCATCGGACTTATACTTCTGGCAGCTGCGGTTGTGACATTCTTCTTCAGGGACAGCTTCTACCTGACAATGCTGTCGTTCATATGTATTATCGCAGGCGCGGCTCTCCTTTTCAACTTCGTTACACGCGGTATCGCAAAGCTGCTGGCTAAGTTCTTTGCAAAGAGGAATATGCCCATAGCTCACCTTGCGGCCGTTGAGGCAGGCGCAAAGAAGAGTACCGTGGGAAGTTCCGTTCTCTGCATGACAGCGGCAGCTCTGGCGATAGTAATATACATATTCTCTACATCTCTGGCAGGTATGTACTCTCATGCCGCATTCAAGTGCGATGTCATAAATTCTATGAGCGGCACAAAATCCACCATGCTGTCATATGTTGATCAGCTTGACGGAGTAGACGACACGGAGCTGTTCTATCTTACCGCCGATAATCTGGAATTCAACGGCAAGAAAAACGATGCCTACGTTTACGGCTGGCAGGAGGGCGGCAGCGATATTATTGACGTCTTTGAAGGCGGAGATAACAATATCGCGGCGGACGAGGTCTGCATGAACCGTCTCCTCATGAGAAAGTACGGTATGAAGGTGGGCGACAAGGTAAAGATCAAATTCCTGTCAGAGGGCTATCTCCCCATAGAGAAAGAATTTACTATAAAATCAAAAATAGATATCGACTACGGTACCGCTTCCAGCAGCTCTTTAGCAATATCTCAGGATGTATACAAGGAGATATACGGCGATTATCCCATGTACCTGTTCGTAAAGGGCGATGACGCAAATGGCATCAAGAAGACTATCCAGGATCACTCCGCAGGACTTGTTGATATGAGCATGACCAGAAGCGAGTACGAGATACAGTCCGCTGTACAGAGGGCTGCTATCACCATGATAATCAATCTTCTTATACTCATAGGCGTCGGACTTACCTTCATCGGTGTTGTAAGCAACCAGCTCATCGGTCTCGAGGGAAGAAAGCGTGAATGTGCGGTAATGACATCTGTTGCCATGCCCCGCAAGAAGCTCTCAAAGGTGTTCCTCCTCGAAAATATGCTCTCCGCAGCCAATGCGCTGATTTTTGCAGTCCCTGTGGGAATGCTCATGTCGGTATTATTCATGCGAATGATGGATATAACCGAAAACGTTATGCCCTTCCACATACCTGTTGTAAAGTGTATCATCTATGCGGTATTCCTCTGGGGCATATTCGCTCTGGTATCACTTTTCCCCATAAGGGCGCTGAAGAAGATGGACGTTGTTTCACAGCTGAAATACGAATAAAGGAGAAAGTACAATGGCTAATGTAATAGAGGTTAATAATGTATATAAGGCCTTCGGTAAGGGCGAGGGCATGACAAAGGTACTGTCGGGCGCGTCCCTCAGCGTTGAAAAGGGCGAGTTCGTGTCCCTTATGGGCGCTTCGGGAAGCGGTAAATCCACTCTGCTGTACCTCATAGGCGGTCTGGACAGATACTTCAACGGCACCATCAATGTGTGCGGTCAGGATATCGGCAAGATGAAGGAGAAGGATCTCTCCGCTCTCAGACTGGACAAGATAGGCTTTATCTTCCAGTTCTACAATCTGGTGCAGAATCTCAACGTGGAGGACAATATCCTCCTGCCTTCAAGCGTGAAGGGAAAGAGCAAGGCTGAAATGAAGGAGCAGCTGGACGAGATACTCCGCATAACAGGACTTACGGAAAAGCGGAAGTCCAAGCCCTCGGAGCTGTCGGGCGGTCAGCAGCAGAGAGTTGCCATCGCAAGGGCTGTCATCGGCAATCCCGAGATAATCCTTGCGGACGAGCCTACAGGTAACCTTGACTCAAATGCAGGCGCTGAGATAATGAAGCTGTTTTCCGAGATCAACAAGCAGAAGGGCATCACTATCCTTCAGGTAACTCACTCGCATAAGTGCGCTGCATACGGCGACAGGATCATCGAGCTGGTAAACGGCAGAACAGATATACAGGAAGAGAAAACAGAAGAAAATACAGAACAGAAGTAAGTTTTTAATATTGCCTTTTTCAAAACTACCTCACAGATAGATGAGCAGCAGCGTTTCCGTGACAGACGGGGACGCTGCTGCTCTTTATACATGAAAAAGCCCGTAAGCGGCGGTATGGCTGCTTACGGGCGCTTTTTACCTGTTGAGCTCATACTTTGGCATGAGCTGGAGCTTGTGGAGGTTAGCTCTGTGGAGACGGTCTATCTTTTCCTTTATCTCGGGTACCGAGCTGAGGTCGTCCTCACCGCGGATATATCTGTCCAGCATAGCGTAGGTGAAGCCTAAGTTCTCCTCGTCGGTCTTTCCGCAGAGTCCGTCGATAGGCACCTTGTGTACCAGTTCGTCGGGAAGTCCCAGCACCTCGCCTACCTGTAATACCTCAGTCACTGTAAGGTCTGACAGGGGAGAGAAGTCGCCTGCTGCGTCACCGAATTTTGTGGAGTAGCCCACCCAGTCCTCCGAGAGGTTGCAGGTGTTGACAACTCTGCCGTTATTGCAGGCCGCAACTGCATAGAGCGTTGTCATGCGGATACGGGCAGGTGTATTCACTCTTGCCTGTTCCGAGGGCTCCATGTGCTTGCCAAGCTCATTCATGAAGGTGCTGACAGTGTCGCCGATATTTATGGTGTAGCTCTTTATGCCCAGAGTATCTACCAGCAGATGGCTGAATGAGATGTCTGCCTGCTCTCCCTGGGGCATGAGAACGCCAATAACTCTGTCCCTGCCCAGTGCCTTTACGCATACCGCTGCGGCTACGGAGCTGTCCTTTCCGCCTGATATGCCGATAACTGCATTGGTGGTGGGTGATGCTGTCCTCTCGAAAAGGTCGCGTACCCATTCAACTACTTCATTTGCTACTTTTTCCGCGTTGAAGCTATAGCTCATAACATTACCTCCATTTCATAAGACTGCCCGTGTCTGTGTTCAGTCAGCCATTGCCTTCTTTATAGCTTCAAGAAGCTTGTCGTATGTCTCGAATGCGGGAAGCTCGGGGTGATCCTTCTTGATCTGCTCGGTGCTCCTGAACAGGAAGCCTGCCTTGCTTGCCTCGATCATTCCCAGATCGTTGTAGCTGTCGCCGCTGGCTATGGTGTCGTAGCCTATGGACTGGAGCGCCTTTACAGTGGTGAGCTTGGACTTCTCACAGCGCATCCTGAAGCCTGTGATCTCGCCGTTGTCTGCTACCTCAAGGGAGTTGCAGAATATGGTGGGCCAGCCGAGCTTCTTCATAAGCGGTGCGGCAAACTGTGTGAATGTATCGCTGATGATGATGACCTGTCCCAGCTCGCGGAGAGAGTCAAGGAACTCCTTTGCGCCTTCCATGGGCTCTATCTTTGCGATAGTTTCCTGTATCTCTTTAAGGCCGAGACCGTGCTCTTTCAGGACTCCGAGACGCCAGGTCATGAGCTTATCGTAGTCGGGCTCGTCACGGGTGGTCTTTTTCAGCTCGGGTATGCCGCTTGCTTCCGCAAATGCGATCCATATCTCGGGAACGAGAACTCCTTCAAGGTCGAGACAAGTTATATACATAATGAATTCCTCCGTTTGATTAAGATTACTATTATATTATACTACATCCCGTGCGGTTTGTAAAGCATAAAATAAGAGCGGCAGATAACTGCCGCCCGTTTTCTCAGTATGATAGCACCGTATCTATGATGCCCTGATACAGTCCGCCAGTCTGGCTGGCAAAATCAAAGCCGAAGTCATTGGGGTTCTGGAGCTGCATTACGATTATATATGAACCGTTGCTGCCATAGTTGTTGTAATCGGTGTATACAGGCTTCTGTGCGGTGTTGTCGCTGACGTTCTTCAGACAGCCTGTGATGTACAGGAAGTCTCCCGCGCCTGTCTCGGCTGTGCCCGTCTTGGCGTAGAACTCGTAGTTCGGCGGAACGTACAGTCCCAGATTGTTTGCCACGCCCGTCATACCGTCAAGAAGTCCCTGGCGGCAGTTTTCGGGTATGCTTCCCAGCACCTCGTATGGAGCGCTTCCCGGGAGCACCTGCGTATACGGATCGGTGGTGTCAACTACCTGCTGTATCACGAATGGCTTGACCATATCACCGAATATGGCTTCTCTGCCGAGAGCTGCCAGATATATGGGACAGGTGCGTACATAGGCCTGTCCGAAGGCGCTCCTGCGGAGATCGTCCGAGCAGTATATCTCTATATTGTTCTCGATGGGGCCGAAGTCGCACTGTATGGTATCGCAGAAGTGGAATATATTGTTCAGGTCGGAAAGTACAGTATCCGTGCCCAGCTGGTCGAACACCTTTGCGAAGTAGATGTTGCTGGAGTTGACAAAGGCGGAGTAAAGCGTCCTCTCGGGGACGGGATACCAGCCTGTTTCGTGATCCCAGTTGACTATGGTGGCGCCGTCGTCCACCCATGTTCCTTCGTCGCAGAGAGTGGTTATGCCGTTCTTGTCGGCGATGACCTCTGACATGATCTTGAAGCATGAGCCCGGTGAGGCGTTCTGGAATGCCTTATTGGCTATGGTACCGCTGCTGAGTCCCTCCACATATGTGGGGTCTGAGTAGAAGAGCTCGGGGTCGTAGGTGGGGTAGGAGACCTCGGCAAGTATGGAGCCGTCTGTCCTGAGCACCACTATGGAGCCCGCCATGCCCATGTTGGCCATATACGAGCAGAGCGCTGTCTGCACATTTGCGTCGATTGTCAGCCTTATGGACTGGCCGACGTTATTCGCCTCCGTAACGGGAGTGGGATTTTTGGTGCGGAGCAGATCGCTGAAAACGTCGTCGAAGCCTGCGGAGGCCTCGCTTATTATGTTTCCGAACGAATAGTTGTAGCCCTGACCGTAGGTGCGCTGTTCCTCGCCGCCCTCGGCGTAGGTACTGTATGTTATCAGGTTATTGTATGTGTCATAGATGTTTCCCCTGTAAACGGGTTCTGTCGTAGTCGTCATCGTTGTCGTTTCTTCTGCTGTGGTACCGGGAGTCTGCGTATCCGAATTGACGGCTCCGGAATTACCCGAGCCTGAGTCCTTGTGGAATTCTATCTGTCCGACTTCCGATGAACAGGACGGAAACGACACTATCGCAGCTGCCGAAACAAGCAGCGAGATAAGTCTTTTTCCCCTCGAAATCATTATGATTACCGTCCCTTGCTGTATATATGTAAAGCCCTTCATCCCGTTGATAAACGGCTATACTATAATTATACATTTTTTTCCTGTATTCGTCAATACGTTTTAAAAAATAATAGAAAAAAATCCCTTCCGACTTTCCGGAAGGGATATAAATACTTTTATCTGCCCACTACAATGTTCATTATGCCTCTGTAGAGACCTGCGGACTGTGCCGCGAACTCAAAGCCGTGATCCGTGGGGTTCATTACCTGCATAACCACCACATAGGAGCCGTTTTCGCCGTAGCTGTCGTAGTTGTCGTATACTGCTGAGCCGTCGTCGCTGTTGTTCTTTGCGCAGCCTGTGATGTAGAGACAGTCGCCCTTCCAGCCCTCGGCGGTGCCTGTCTTGGCGTAGAAGCTGTAGCCTGCGGGGAGCTGTACTCCCAGTCCGGAGCCGACACCTGTCATGCCGTCCAGCAGGTTCTGCCTGTAATCGGGAGGAATGGCTGCTATGACATCGTGAGCCGCCGAGCCCTCGCCTATTTTCTGTGTTCCGTCGGGGGAGACGATCTCCTTCATGACGAAGGGAGTCACCATTTCTCCGAATATAGCCTCACGGCCAAGGGCTGCAAGGAATATGGGGCAGGTGAGCACATAGGACTGTCCGAAGGCGCTCCTGCGCAGGTCGTCCAGGCAGTATATCTCGATATTGTTGCTGAGAGAGCCGAAATCGCACTGTATATCGTCGTCTGCACCGAAGTGGAAGATAGAGCTGAGGTCTGCCAGTACATCATCTGCGCCTACCTCCTCAAAGGCCTTGGCAAAGAAGATGTTGCTGGAATTGACGAATGCGGAGCTGAGAGTACGGTCGGGGACGGGATAGCCGCCTTTGTTGGTCTCGTGATCCCAGTTTACAATGGGTACTCCGCCTACCTCCCATGTGCCGTCGTCGTAAAGGGAGTATATACCGTGCTTGTCGGCAATGACCTCGGACATTATCTTGAAGCAGGAGCCCGGCTCGTAGTTGCTGAAGGCCTTGTTGCCCACATCGCCCCACGCAAGATCCTCGTCGTACTTCTGGTCTGCTACGGCGTTGGGGTCGTAGGAGGGATAGTTCACCTGTGCCATTATGGAGCCGTCCGTGCGGAGACATACCACGGAGCCCACGATGTTGTTCTGCTCCATATAGCTGTATATCTCGTTCTGGACGTCGCCGTCAAGGGTGAGCTTTATGGACTGGCCTGCACCATCGGCTGTGGGAGTGGTGAGTATCTTGTCAAAGGCTGTATCATAGCCGTCCGACATGGGAGTGATTATATTTGCAAAGGATACGGCGTAGGGCTCTGCGGAGACTCTCCGCTTTCCGTCCTCGCCTGTTGAGAGGAGCAGCCTGCCCTTTGCGTCATAGAAGCTGCCCTTTTCGGCAGCTGCCGCTGTCACGGGCTGAGTTGCGGCCTCTGTGGTGGCTTCCTCGGTTGCCGCGGAGGTCTCGGGCGAGACGGCTGCTGTGGTGCTTTCGGCGGTGCTCAGGTCGGCCTGTCCTACGGACGACGAGGAGCAGGACACACATGATGCAGCCATTGCTATGGTAGCGGCAAGTGACGCGAGATTTCTTGTCTTCATATCATCATTCCTTGTTTTTATGTAAATTAAACTGATATTTGCAGGGACAGCCATTGGCTGTCCGCAAGCACTCTGCAAATTTTGATTTACAAATATTATAGCGTAAAATACGGGTTTCGTCAACTGTCTGAAGAAAAATAGAAAAAGGGCTTGACTATTTCCCGATTATATGAGATAATAAACTGTATGTGATTTTTAATGAAAGCGAGTTTTTTTATGTTAAAGTATATTCTTACATTCCTTATATCCATGGTGCCCATCGTAGAGCTCAGAGGCGGTATCCCTTTCGGCGTGGGAATGGGCGTGAAGTGGTATTACGCTGTTCCGATCTGTATGATCGGCAATATGCTGCCTGTTCCCTTCATATATTTCTTTGCAAGAAGGATACTGGAATGGGGCAAGGATAAGAAGTATATAGGCAAGTTCTTCACATGGTGCCTCGAAAAGGGACAGCACGGCGGTGAAAAGCTTCAGGCAAAGGCAGGCAAGGGTATGTTTCTGGCGCTCCTGCTCTTTGTCGGTATTCCTCTCCCCGGTACAGGCGCGTGGACAGGCACTCTTGCCGCAAGTCTCCTTGATCTTGACTTCAAAAAGA
The DNA here is from genome assembly GCF_947301925.1 of uncultured Ruminococcus sp. Classification (GTDB taxonomy): domain Bacteria; phylum Bacillota; class Clostridia; order Oscillospirales; family Ruminococcaceae; genus Ruminococcus. Next base: position 666,311 of record NZ_CAMYUE010000001.1, on the reverse strand, counting down.
GTATCATTGCGGTATCTCTCGGCGTAGTGCTTGCAGCTATCATAATCACTGCGGCAACTCTCCTCGGCTTCAGCGCATTCAGTGCGGTAAAATAAGAAATGTTAAAGCCCGTAAACGGTCATATCGGCTGTTTACGGGCTGTTTTTATATTCGCTCTATTGGATAGACAATGTCGTTTATGACCTGTCGGCCGTCGGTCTTCTTATATACAAGCGCTATTATGAAGACGCAGAAGATGATCCCCGCTATATCCGAGGCCAGAACTCCGCCGAGGAACTGCGCTATACCTGCTGTCTCGTTGAGCCCGACGTGGAGAACTATCGCCAGTACAAGCCAGCGCTTCTGCATATCTCCCTTTATGACCTTACGGAAGATCAGCAGGGAGAGTGCAATGTGTACCCCGAAGGCAGCGGCGCTGTGTACGGAATCAAGAAGGCTCATGAAAAAGCCGTTGTCTGCAAAGCCGCGGAGACGCTCCGTTATCTCGGAGGCCTTTTCAGCGGACTTTCCCGAAATAAAGGCCTCTATGCCCTCGTTCCGCAGCTTTTGTCCGTAGCCTGCCACCTGAAACTTCTGTATGCCCCGTATCCAGCACTCAAGACCGCCGTGGCCTATACCGTAGCATATGGCGGCATTGGGCTTTTTTATGTCGGTTATGGGGTATTTCATGGCCAGCCAGCGGGCAGTCTCCTCGAAAAAACCCACAAGCTCCACCGCTGCGGCTGCCTTACGTTCATATGGTGCCGAGGCCAGAAGGAGCATAACGCTCATATCGCACAGCCCTGTGGAAAGAAAATAAACTATAGCTCCTGTTATAACGGGATAGAGCCTTGCGGCGCCGTATCTGCGCATTATAAGAAAAGCCGCCGCGGGAAGCAGAAAATAAACTATACCCGATACATAGTAGCCGCCTATGGTAAGCGGTGAGAAAAGTATCTCCTCTGCCTCAGAAACGATGTCGCTGCTGTCCATTTTGCACCGCCTTTCAGCCGCAGAATTCTCTTATCTCCTTTTCAAGGAGCCTGAACACGTTTGCTATGAGGAATCCGTCTGCTACAGCGTGGTTCAGCCTTACAGTCACAGGCATGAGCAGCCGTCCGTTCTCCTCGCGGTATCTGCCCCAGTTCACTATGGGCAGGAAGTAGAGATAGCCGTCGGGAAGCTCCACATTCAGCGAATCATAGGAAAGCCACGAAATATAGGAAGCGTCGAACCAGTTTGGGTGTGCTGCGGAGTCAAGTCCGTATTCCCGCGTCTGCTCTGCACGCTCTATATCGGCGAGAGCTCCGCTGCAGAATGTGTGGTAGTCCTCGTTGTAGACGGTGTATACGGGAGTGCAGGTCTCGGTGTCCTCGTGGAATATATACTGTGTGGGATTAATGGTATCGTAGCATATGAGCTCGTCTGTCTGCCGGAGATAGGCCATTTTATAGTCGTCACGGGAGTTTAGCACCTTTGAAAGTATATAAAGGAAATCAATGTAGAATTTTGTTCCCCGCTCCTTTGAACAGGCGGCAAGCTCCGTTACGTCTATCCTTGCGGTCATGGAGACGGAGCACTTGCAGTCCTTGGTGAAGTGGCGGTAAACGCCCTTTCTGTAGTATTGTTCCTTGTCTATTACTCTGTAATTCATATATGTACCTCTGTGTGAATGTGTTTTTTTCAATTATACATCAATGACCGGCGGCTGTCAACCGAGGAAAGTGTGGGTTCTGTGTCAATTTCGCACAATGTTGCATATTATAAATCGTGCGGAGAGCTCTTTCGCACAAGGTTCTCCGCACAGGAAAGGAGGACTCGTTTATGAAACTCGATCTTTTCGACGACGTGGAGGATATGATCTTCCATGAGCGTGAGGCTGCTATGAGTATGCCTGATATGGACATGAAAAACGGGAACGGCGACAGTATGCCGCGTTTCCCGAAAAATACTCCCCTTGCTATGGCATATGTGCCCTTCCAGCAGTGGGGCGAGACCTACGGCGACGACGAGGCGCTCAGCAGGGGGACTCTCTTCCCTCAGCTTGATCTGCCCTTTGCGAAAGGAGGCGGCGGAAAGTGAATGAACGCAATATGCTCCTTGGCAAAATAAAGAAGTACGACTTCACCCTGAAGGAGCTTAATCTGTATCTCGATACCCACCCGAACTGCCGTCGGGCTCTGGCTATGTTCCGCAAGTACAAGGAGCTCCGCAGTGATGCTGCCGAAGAATATACAAGGCGGTTCGGACCGATCACTCCCGAGCAGGTCAGTGATTCACGCAGATGGACTTGGGTCGATGATCCGTGGCCCTGGGAAAGGAGATAAACTATGTGGCAGTATGAGAAGAAATTACAGTATCCCGTGAAAATAAAGACTCCCAATGCAAAGCTGGCTAAGGTAATAATATCGCAGCTCGGAGGTCCCGACGGAGAGCTTTCGGCATCTCTGCGCTATCTCAACCAGAGGTATGCAATGCCCTACGGCGAGGTCAAAGGGCTCCTGACGGATATCGGTACAGAGGAGCTGGCACACTTTGAGATGATCTCGGCTATACTCTATCAGCTCACAAAGGATCTCTCGATCGAGGAGATCAAGGCCAGCGGCTTTGACACCTATTTTGTGGACCATACCACGGGGATTTATCCCGTTGCGGCCTCGGGAGCTCCATTTACAGCCGCGTATTTCCAGTCCAAAGGCGATATTCTTACGGATATACAGGAGGATATGGCTGCGGAACAGAAGGCGCGTACCACCTATGACAATATCCTGCGGCTGGCTGACGATCCCGACGTCAGGGATCCCATTCGCTTCCTGCGCGAGCGTGAGATAGTCCACTATCAGCGGTTCGGTGAACCGTTTCGGTCATGGTGCAAAAAAAACGGCCCGGAGTTATCTCCGGGCCGCGTTGTCTTATTTACTTTTCTTCAGCATTAAGGAGCTCGCGTCTCATTGCGATGAGATCGAATACATCAACTACCTCGTCGCTGTTGAGATCGCCATTCTGCCAGCATGAAAGCTCTGCATCGCTGTCTGCGGTCAGCCATTTCTGGAGCAGTACCAGATCGCTGATATTGAAGCTTCCGTCCGCATTGACGTCGCCGCGGATATCTGTTCCGTAGACTGCGGTTATCGTTGCGTCGGCGCTGAGTCTGATGCTGATATCCGTGGATTCCTCATTGCCCTCGGTGATTTCCGCACCCTTGATGATCCAGTGGGAGAAGGTGCTTCCCTCATTGGGAAGAACAGAGACCGTTATATCATAGTCGGAGTGATAGTTTCCGCTCCACTGGGAGACATTTCCGAGAGAAAGGGTATTAAGCCTTATTCCGCCCTGAGCGTCGTTGTTCTTTACGGTGAGCTTATTTGGAGCGGTATTGAGCTTCATAGCTGATCTTGTAGTCTTCTCGGCATATGTATAGCGCTGAGAGTAGAAATTAGTTACGGTGGACATTTCTCCCTCAAAGCGTCTTTCGCCGTTATTCCCTGAAAGGCTGTTTGAATGGAAACGCTCGAAGGTATCGAGTACCTGTTCTTTGTAGCTGTTCTTGTAGCCGTTTATAACTTCCTTTGTCCTTTCGGGAGCAAAGTTGTAGTTTGCAAGGTCCATCATCGTTCTTGAGAAGGCCAGCCTGAATTCCTCGTTCTTTGTGAGAGCGGTGAACATCTTTCCGATGTCGCTGTCGGTGCTGCTGATACGTCTGTAGCAGTCGGCGGAAACGGACTTATCGCTGCTGCCGTAGAGTCCCTGACCCGACTCGGTGTCGAAGAGTATCATTCTCCACTTGCCGTCTGCGTAGGGATTTTCCTCGTCGATGACATCGGAGCGCCATACGGAGTAATTTCTCTGGGGCCAGTCTGCATTTGCCCAGTAGATCTGAGCTGCGAAATAGTCCATGAAGCCCTGGAGATCCACTTTATTGCAGAACTCCTCATATGATATGCTGCCGTCTGCAACGCCCTTGCAGAGCTTGCTCCAGTCATTGAGGTCTTCTTCGGTGCCGTCCTCGAGCTCGCCGTTCTTTATCATGGCGATATCGCTCTTTTTAACGCCGTAATGAGCGTTGAGATAGCCTGTATTTATCTTTTCAAGCATCTGGTAAATACCCCAGAACTCGCCGTCAACGAATACGATGCACTCTTCTGTTGCCTGATGAGCAAAGGCTCTGTCTGCAACGAGATCCTGATTTATGCTGTCGCGGAAGAAGGCGTAGGTGTTGTCGTTGCCGCCGTTTCTGAGAACTACGCCGTCATACTTCTTGATTGCCTTACCGTTCTTTGCCTTTACTGCCGTGCCCGAGAACAGATCGTGCTGGAATTCGGGAGTGCCGTAATCCTGGCGGGTGTATACATTAAAGCTTTTCTGTGGGAGACATCTGGAATAGTTGCCCTTGATGCGTATGCCCACGTTCTGTTCCAGGACCTTTTCGCCGTCCTCGAACAGGGTGAACGATGCCTCGCGCTCCCACTCCCTGCCTCTCTGGGTATAGTTGGCAGGCATTTCCCATGGATTATTGGGGGCTCTGTGACGTACCTCGCGCTCTCCGGGACCTCCCTCGGGGCCGCCGGGTCTTTCTTCCTCCCCGGGCTTGTCCTCTTCCTTGGGCTTGTCTTCCTCTTTGGGCTTTTCCTCTTCCTTGCCGCCGTATATCTTTCCGAGACAGTAGATGCCTTTTTCGTAGTCGAAAAGGTTGTCGGGATCGGTCACAAGTGAGACTACCTTCATACTTGTGTAGTAGCCCGAATTGGTCTTGCCTATGAAATATGTGGCTGTGACAGGCTCACTGACACGTCCCTCGCTGTCAACAGCTACTGCGCGGATTATAGCCGCCTTGTCAACCTTATTGCGGGGAGCCTCTGCATTTCCCGGAACTATGTCAGTGCGTGCGCTGAGGCGGTTATCGGTATCCGACATATCCTCCACGGTAATGGGAGCGGTGTATTCCTCGGACTCTGCCGTGGGATCACTGCCGTCGGTGGTATAGTATATCTTGCAGCCCTCGTCGGCTGTTATAGTAAGTGAGAAGCTTTCGCCGTAGAAGCCGCTTTCCTGTGAGAGTACCGGCTGATGAACCGCATTGCTGCCTTCGGGAGCCTTGTTCTCGTCGTCGGGAGTACACCCGAGAGTGTAGAACTCTCCGCTGCCGTCGGGATACTGTCCGTATGAGGTGTCGGAGGCCAGCGCACCGAAGGTGATGGTATGTACTGTATTGCCCTGCTTATCTGTGAGGAGCAGTGTCTCGCCTGAGGTGGAAAGTCCGAAGGGAGCTATGGCTGTGTTGGCGGCTGCTGCGTCGCTGTCGCAGAAAACAGTGAGCCTGCCCTTGGAGGGTATCTTCGTTCCGTCGGGGAATACATAGAGATAGGGGGCATCGGTCTTGTCGGAGAGCCCCCAGCCCGAAATATCGGCTTCGCTGCCGCTGTTATTGTAGAGCTCTATCCAGTCGTAGCAATTGCCGTCAGATGATTTGTAAACGGTGTTCTTGGCGCATATCTCGTTGAGGGTCACGCCGCCCTTGTCGTCCGCTGCGGCAGGCAGGTATGCGGCGGTCTGCATTATCATGCCGAGACAGACCGAGCACGCAGCGATCTTCAGTTTAAAGTGCTTTTTCATGTTTTCCTCCTGTTTATAAGTTTTTTCCTCATTGAAAAAAATCATATATATGTCAGGAACTGAAACGGTCGTTTTTTCTGAAGTAAGACTGCTGCTGCGATGTTTTTTATAGCTGATAGCAAAAATGTGTGAATGGCAGAATAAAGTTTTTTTTTTATATTATATCATATTTATTTATGGATAGCAATACTTGCGGAAAAATCGGCATATGTACGGATCATTATGCCGATCGGACGTATCTTTTACGAAGGTGAGAGGACCTTATCCGACCTTCAGCCGTGACAATGTAGAATTATTCTCATTATAGTTTACGCAGGAGTGGGCTTGTAATCGGGGTATCGGCGGATTGTTGACAAAAAAAGCAGGATAATGTATAATATCAGTATCGGCAGGCGCTGCATAAGGGGTAAAATATGTGATGGTGCTCCGATAAATATGATACAGGGGGAATGATATATGCCACATTCATCAGGAGGAGGCTCCCACGGCGGAGGCTCTCACGGAGGTTCACACGGCTCACACGGCAGCAGCGGACCCAGGATAAGCAGAACTCACTTTCACGGTTCAAGGAGATATGTTTATTACAACAGAAACAATGAACCGAAATACTTCTACGCAGACGATAAATTCAAGCCCGGATTCCATCCGCTGAGGCTTCTGGTGGGTATATTTTACCTGCCCTTTCTGATCGTTATCTTCTTTATGTTCAAGGAAGCCCTTCCCATAGTGCCGAAGAATTATGACCATACTATCATAATCAAGGACGAGGCCGATGTTATCGACAATGAGGACGCCCTGTACTCCGAGCTGGAGAGGTTCATGAAGAAAACAGGTGTAACTCCCTCGGTGGTAACGGTATATAACGAAAGCTGGGACACTTCCTTTTCTCTTGAAGAATATGCCTATTCCAGATACCTTCAGGAGTTCGATGACGAGATGCACTGGCTCATAGTCTATTCTGAGCCCATAGATCCCAATCCCGATTTCAACGACTGGTACTGGGAGGGTATGCAGGGCGACGATACCGACTCTGTTCTCAAGGAAAAATACACATCCATGTTTAACGAGCAGTTCCATAATATGCTCTGGAGCGGGGACAAGGTCGATGAATCACTGAAGACCTCCTTCGGTTATGTGACGGATCATTTCTCAAAGAAGCCTGATATGAGCGAGCTTTTTTCTCCTCTGTTCATGCTTGGATTTGTCCTGTTTCATGCCTTCTTCATGCTGGGAATACCCAATCTGAAATACAGGAACGCGGTGCTTGCGCCCGAGGAGGGTACTGCGGGAAATTCTGCGGTAGATGTCGGTACCTATCAGCCAAGGTCATATGACAGCTATACTCCTCAGAGCGGCATGAATGATCTGTACAGCTCACAGAAGAACAATATCACGGGATATGTTTCAAAAACGGTGGTGTGTCCCTACTGCGGAATAACATATGCTTCAAAGTATAAGCGCTGTCCCGGCTGTAATGCGGCCAACGACAATAATGTATAATAAAAGCGGCTCTTTTTCTGAGCCGCTTTCATTTGGATTTGATTTTCACGGAACATGGAGGTAGGAATATGAAAAGGATCATGCTATTTGCCGCAGCGGCTCTGGCGGCAGTATTATCCGCAGGGTGCAGCGATCATACGAAAGATCCTGAAAAGTCGTCGTCTGCTGTGACTGAGACGGCAGCTGCTGAGACGGCTGACGTTACCGAGACATCAACGGCAGCTGCTGAGACCGCTGCGGCGGTCACTTCTGCAACCTCGTCCGAAACTGCTTCATCAGCGGTTTATGAACACCGCGCAGAGGTGGCTGCCTCAGCCTTCGACCGCTCCGTGCCTGAAAAGTACAGAAGCATGGACGCTGAAAGTATACCGAAAAAAGTCGCTGATATCATTGATAACGGCGGGAAAGTCAACGGAATACTTCATTCGCTGTGGATAGACAAAGACTCTGACGAGATATATCTATGCGTATATTATGGTGACATATACGGCTATAAAAGCGAATCCCTTACAATTAATAAGGGGTATTCGTTCTATCGTCTCAACGGAAATACAGGCGAGCTTACATTTCTTGCGGACGATGACGATTCTCCTCTACGCAATTTTTATGCTATGACGATCATGGACGGAAAGCTGCTGGTGGGCTCGTATCACGGCTTCTATCTGATAGACGGTGAAGCTCACGAGATAGTGACTCTTGACCCTGACAACGAGCCTCTTGGCGGTTCAACAATGGTGCGTGACGGAAAGGTGTATCTTATCAGTCATGTTCAAAGCGATACAGGCAAACATGAGCCCTGTCACAGGATATACGACCCGTTGACCGGTGAAATGACCGATGTTGACGGATTTGCCGATGATCTGTACGATAATCCGAGCTTTGCCGAATACGCTGATGAAAACAATGTGCCATACAGTATTTCCGGGGTTACTGACGAAAACGGCGCTCTGACATATGTTATTGAGTGGTGAGACTGCCTGGTCTGTGATAAAAAAGCCTCCGTACCATGCCGTAATATGGCTGTACGGAGGGCTTTTTTATTAATCGGGCGTTTATCAGTTCTTTGCGATAAGTGCTTTTCTCATGCTTACCAGATCGTATACGTCCAGTATGTCGTCTTCGCAGAGATCTCCTGCCTTCCAGTCGGCAAGCTGCGTATCGGGTACGGCAAGGAGCCACTTCTGCAATAATACCAGATCGGATACATTGAAAGCTCCGTCCTTGTTTATATCGCCGACCACATCCTGAGGCTCAACGTGGCTCTCGTCAAAGATAAGTCTCGCTCTCTGGAGGAACTGATCGTTTGAGGGCTTCTGTACGCTGTTCCACTTGGACTCGCTGCCATAGAAAGTAATAGTTGCAGAAGCTGTGTTATCGGTGAAAGTATATCCGTCAATGCTCTTGAGATTGCCTGAGATTTTCAGATCAGTCAGCTTGTTGCAGGCTGCGAAAACTCCGAAGCCCATGGTCTCTGCGCCCTTCAGCTCAGCTGATTTCAGGTTGTCGCAGTACCAGAATACATTATCTGTAATCTCGGTGACGCCTACAGGGAATACAACAGATGTGAGATCCTTGTTCTTGGCGAATGCTCCCGAGGCAACATATGTGACGTTTGATGGAACGGTGACATCGCCTTTGCAGGTCCTGCCGTCGATAACTGCGTTATTGACGATAACGAGGGGATCTTCCTTTCTCTTTGCGTCCAGCCACGGAGTGTTATCAAAGGTATAGTCCATGGTCTTTACCTGATGATCTGGGAAGTTTACCTCTGAAAGTGAGGTGCAGTTCTCAAAGGCGTGTATGCCTATTTTCTCAAGGTTGGCAGGGAGAGTAACGGATTTGAGGTTCTTACAGTCGGTGAAGGTATAGAAACCAAGCTCCGTCACCGTATCGGGGAGAGTCAGGGTGGACATCTCACTGAGCTGGAATGCATACATACCAATGGAAGTAACAGGCAGTCCTTCTATGGAAGAAGGTATCTCCACTGACGATACTTTTGTGGACTTGGCGCTTGAGATCTCGATGTGATCCGAAAACTTCCTGTAGTTGAAGTTGGAGTCTGAGCCATAGGTGTAGTCATCATCGGCTGCATATGCTGTCATGGGGGCTGCTGAGAATGAACCCGCATTCATGGACAGCGGCAGTCCGCCCATAAGGGCAAATGCAGTTATAAATGCTGCTGTTTTCAGTGCTTTTTTCATAGCTTTCATAAAAAATCCTCCTCTTGTGTTTCTTATAAATGTATTTCGGAGCGTCTGCCGCTCCGCAGTTTTCTGAGAGGCCGCGTGATCATTGTATATGAGAGAGGGAGCGCCTGAGCATATAAATGCACTGACGATACAATGATCTCCATACATTATAGCACATTATTATCTGCAATTCAAGCGATTATTTGTGAATAATTAAAGAAATACGACAATTTTTTTTCATGTGGTAATGGGACGGGCAGGTTTCCGATAGAATATAGCGGAGGCGATGTGTATGGATATTGACAGAACCGGCTGTGTTTCGGAAATATGGTCTTTGAAAACGGAAAAGGGAGAGATCACGGTGGAGGAGCTCATACCTGCGGAAACGGACGAAAGGACGCTCCGTAGGGCTCTGGATGAGCTGCGCGGTATATTGGGTGAATGCGGGAATGCTTCGGAGGGGGACTGATGATAGCTATATACGCAAGACAGTCCGTGGAGAAGGCTGACAGTATCTCCATAGAGCAGCAGATAGAGGTGTGCCGCTATGAGACGAGGGGAGAGGAGTTCAGAGTGTATACCGACAGGGGATACAGCGGCAAGAACACCAACCGTCCGCAGTTCACGGAGATGATGAAGGATATCGGCGACGGCCTCATAAGTACGGTGGTGGTATACAAGCTTGACCGCATAAGCCGTTCCATTCTTGATTTTTCAAATATGATGGAGCTTTTCGGCAGGTACGGCGTGAAGTTCGTATCTGCTACCGAGAAGTTCGATACCTCCTCGCCCATGGGGAATGCCATGCTGAATATCTGTATAGTTTTTGCACAGTTGGAAAGGGAGACTATACAGAAGCGTGTGGCTGACGCCTATTATTCGCGGAGCTCAAAAAGCCTGTACATGGGTGGTCCTGTTCCTTACGGCTTTAGGAAGGTGCCTGTAGTCATAGACGGCATACATACCTCGATGTATGAAGCCCTCCCAGAGGAGGCTGAGGTGGTTAGGCTAATATATAATATGTACTCCCGGGCAGATACCTCCTGCGGAGATGTTGCAGATCACCTGAATGAGCTGGGGATAGATAAGAGAGGTTCACATTGGGCGCGTCCGCGGATAAGGGAGCTGGTGATGAATCCCGTATATGTCAGGTCCGATGAAGATGTGTATGATTTTTTCATCAGTAACGGCGCGGAGGTCACGGCTCCGCCTGCGGAATATACTGATGGCAGGGGCTGTTACTGCTACAGTGACAGAAACGGAAAGAGGAGCAGCTCCTCAGTGCTGGCAGGGAAAAGGATAGTTCCCGCGCCCCACACTGGCATAGTTGACTCCGGAATATGGCTGAGATGCCGCGAAAAGTGCATGAGCAGACAGAGGGGGATATCCTCCCAGAAGGCGAAAAACTCATGGCTGTGCGGCAAGGTCAGGTGCGGAGCCTGCGGCTGTGCAATGACGGCAAGGCAGTACAGCAACGGCAGGCGTTATCTGTTCTGTTCCGCTTCCTGCGGAGGAGCAGGCACGGTCTATACCGATATGGCGGAGCAGCTGACAGGAGAGTGCATAAAGCTGCGGCTTGCAGGCTTTTCCGCAGAGGGAGAGCATTTCGCGGCAGTGTGGGACGGCCTGAGCTTCTGCGGGAAAAGACGTGCTGCGGACGCTCTTATCCGTGTGATATACGTTACGGGCAGCAGTATCACTGTGCAGTGGCGGGTGGGGCTGCACCCTGAACGGAACGGGGAAGCGCTTCGTATAGCACAGGATAAACTGGATTCGAGAAACTTCTATGCCTGCAATCCTTCCTTCGACAAGAACTGCGGCAAAAAATAAAAGGAGCGGCTCTCCTCTGTGAGAGCCGCTTACTTTTTCCTGCGTTTTTTTCTGCCTTCAAGGGGTATCTTATAAACCGTTTCCTCGGAGAAGTGTCTCTCGCTGCCGAGTCTGCCCGATACTATCCAGTATATCAGCAGAACTATCAGCACTGCCGTTGCAATGAATGCGTATACCGTCATATCGTCCACCATTACAGCGTCCGACGGTACTTTTACATTGTGGGGATATACCGTGTCTATCCTGTGCGCTCTGACAAGCAGTCTGTGGGTATTGATACCGTAGGGAGTACAGGTCATGAGTGTGACATAGTCCTCCTCGGGGACGGCGCGGAGCTCGTTCCTCTCATATGGCAGAACGGTGACTATCTGATCCACCTCATAGGTCAGCACCTCGTCGAGTATGGTAATGGTAAAGGTGTCGTCCTCGATGAGCTGGTCTATGTCCGTGAAAAGCCTTGCCGACGGCAGACCGCGGTGGGCGGAAATTACTGCGTGACAGCCCGTTCCGCCTACTGGAAGTGAGGAGCCCTGAAGATGTCCCACGGCCACATTGAGCACCTCGGGACTGGTGCCGTGGTAAATAGGCAGGTATACTCCTATCTTGGGGATAGTTATATATCCCATTATACCTGTGCCCGTGATGTCAAGGATATCGCTGTAGCCCTCTACGGTGTCGTGATCCTCAAAGGGTTCGGCAAGAGCGCCGAGAGCGGTGTTGTAGGCCTCGGCTCTCCTGAGGATATTGTCTTTTTCACTGTTGCTCAGGTCTGCAACTGCACGGTCGTATCTGGCTATGGCGCGGGATTGCAGACGGGAGTTCCACCAGTTGCTGAAGCTGGGGTATAGAGTAAGACAAAGTCCTGTGATAAGCATGACCACAAAGATGACATTGGTTATAACACTGCGTTTCTTGCTCATTCCATGTCCTCCGCGGCTCTATCCTATCCTGCCGAAGTCGCTGAAGGGCAGCAGCACCATAGTGGTCTTGCCGATGATGTTCTCCTCGGCAACACAGCCCACAGCTGTTGATCTGCTGTCAACAGAGACCTCTCTTGCGTCGCCAAGCACGAAGTATCTGCCCAGCGGGACGGTATAGGGATAGCTGATGTCACATTCGCCCTCTCCGGAAACAGCGGCGTAGGGTTCGTCGATGACGGTGCCGTTCACGGAGACCCTTCCGCCCTCGTCGATGCTGATCTCATCTCCGGGAAGGCCTATGACGCGCTTTACGAGTATCTTCTTATTATAATAGAAAGATATGATGTCGCCCCTTTTAAGGTGGGGGGCTCGGCTGCAAAGTATGACCTGATCCTCCCTGAGTGTGGGCTCCATGCTTGTGCCCGTGATACGCATTACAGGAAAAACAAGCACGGATAGCAGCACAACTGCTGCCGCTGCGGCTATGAGAGCCCCCAATGTACCCGTAAGGGTCCTGATATAGCGACGTCTGTATTTTCGTCTGTCAAGCTCTTTCTTGAGCTGTTCCGCTGTGGGGATATCCATTTTCTTCTTTTCGTCCATGGTCATTCCTCATTATCACTGTCGGGAGCTGCGTCGGCAGCGGAGTTTTTTACGGCGTTTCCAAGTATTGTGTCAAGACGGGTGCGCAGACCTTCGTTTTCTTCGCTGAGACGGTCAAGTTCCTTCCTCATATAATAGAGCATTTCTATCAGTTCGCTTTTCTTTGCTTTGCGGAGCTGCTTGTCGGTCATACTTATCTCTCCTTGATATACAAAAAGTATTATTTGCTATTGATGTTACAAAAAATATAATTAATTATTAGACATATATTGAAAACATATGAGTTTATATTTTTGTCGCTACATATTATATTATAACGCTTTCGGGGGCTCTGAGTCAATCGAAATGAGCAGAAATATGGATTGTCTAACCAATTTCGGCAATTAGCACAATGATTTAGCAATAGTTTGTGCGGACTGCACATAACAGGGATAAAATGACGTAAAATAGGCGTGTTGCTGACTTACAAAAGTCGGGCCATCTGATATAAAATGACAGCAGAGCTCTTTGATGTTAGTGGAATTATGTGGAACATTTGACTATTCTAATGCTATGTGAACAGTAATGGAGGGGCTGGATTGTTCAAGTCAACGAATTATTTGATAAATTGTAAATAATAAACAAATTCCGTTGACAGCGTGATTAACAGATGGTATAATAAACTTGTAAAAGAAATCTCGCTAATATTTATCCAACAGGAGCATTATATGACTGATAAGGAATTCAGAAAGCTTAAACGCGGCGATCTTATTGCAATAATATATGAGTATCAGAAGAAACAGGATGAACTCGTCAAAGAGCTCGGAGAATTAAGAGCTCAGCTTGATTCCAAAAATCTTAAAATCAGTAAAGCGGGTTCGATAGCAGAGGCTGTTGTCGGGCTCGACTTGCTTTTTGAGACCGCACAGAAAACTGCCGATGACTATATTGAGCAGGTAAGGCTGGCCAATGAGGACGCCGAGAAAAAAGCGGCCGAGATAATAAGTCAGGCGAAGAAAGAAGCTGAGGAGATACTTTCAAAGGCAAAAAAGAAAGCGGAAAGCAGAAAAAACAGACCGAAATAACTGTATTATCCCATTACTGAAGGATGAAGCATTTAAATGTCAGCTAATAAGAAAAAAACGGTCGCTATGCCATCAAAGGAACAGATAGAGACCGAACTTGGTAAAATAAAATATAAGAGAAAATTCGTAAGCACACTGCTGAGCACCGTTTCGATACTGGTCGTTGTGGCTGCTCTGGCAGTGCTGGCTTCAACTTTATTCTTCCCCGTTGTACAGGTGTCGGGCACCAGCATGGAGCCTGCACTGAAAAACGGAGATATCCTTGTGCTTGTAAAGTCTGATGACGTGAAAAGAGGAGATATGTGCTGCGTATCATGGCAGAACAAGACCCTTCTCAAGCGCGTTATCGGCTTGCCGGGTGACCTGATAACCATTGACGATGAGGGCAATGTCAGCGTGAATAACGTACCGCTGGACGAGCCCTATGTCAGCGAGAAAAGTCTCGGTATCTGCGAGATAGAGTTCCCGTATCTGGTCCCCGATAATAAGATCTTTATACTGGGCGACAGACGTGAGACTTCTGTGGACAGCAGAAGCACGGCTATCGGCTGCATAGGTAAGGATCAGATAGTCGGAAAGGTCTTTTTCAAGGCCTGGCCGATAAAATAACCCGAAAGGAGGACAGTGATATAGAATGAAAAACTATATCGACGGTTTTTATGAATTGATCCATAAAAACAGTCTCAAGCGACGGCGTATGGTATCGCTCTTGCTTGTCCTTTCAATGTTCGTATCATCAGGCGTCCTCTGGGGGCTGCACGATACAGGCATTACAATGGTGAATGAGGAGTTATGCGGCATCGCTGAGCATACCCACACGGATGAGTGCTATGAGGACGTTCTTGTGTGCGGACTCGAGGAAGGCGAAGAGCATACTCATACCGCTGAATGTTATGAAAGACGTCTCGTCTGCGGCATGGAGGAGCATATACATAATGCAGTATGCCTCGGCGCAGAAGAGACCATTGACGAGACAGCTGATGACGATATTTTTGCTCTTGGCGGTTCAGTTGAATACATCGATGAGAATGAAGGGGAGTCTGAGGAGATACTTCTCACAGACCTGCCCGATCTCACGCTGGATAACGAGATAGAGCTGTTTGCGGACGGCGATCTGCCCCCGACGGTTAGCACTATCGACAATATCGCCGAAGGTATAAAGTTTACGCTGTTTGATTACGGTGATTCAAACCTGGAGTCGCAGAATAACAATTATGGTTATCACTGGGATGCTGATAATAATGTATGGACTCACCCTAATGTCAATACTACAGACGGAATAAATGCAGGCAGGAATGCTCAGCAGGATATACTGTTTCTTGCTTATGGTACACCTGTAGACAGGCAGTGTGGTGATCCAAATGTTCATAATACAAATGTACCTGTTTATGAGCTTGACGAAAATGGTAATCAAAAATTAGATGACAATGGTAATCCTATAGTGATTGGATACCGAGTTACAGATTATTTACCCGATAAAAACAGCTATTCGGGCGATTACAATTCTACTCCTGTATATTCAGGAAACAGACCTGTTTCGGGTATTGTGGACAACACTCTGACAAATGGTTATCCTACGGTAAATGCAGACGGGCATCACAGCCTTGATTATCTGTTTAACGATGATAATCTGACAGACAGCAACGGAAATATTTACAAAACCGTTTATACTGATGTAAACCATTTGCTGCAGAAAAATAAGACTAATAATCATCTGTTTTATAACAGTAATGATAATTACGCTTACTTCAATACGGATACCAGCGAATTTGATGTTTATAATAAAACTTATGAGATCATCAATGATAATCACCATAAGAAAGATGATGTAAACAACATCAGGTTTGATTCGAATGAGAATCCGATAGTGTATTCCGAAGATAAGGACCCCGGCTTCATGATAGGCTTCTTCCCATTTGATCAGTACGATGAAAGCAGGAGGGATCCTAACTTTGACGGAAACGGATTCAATCACCACTTCGGTATGAAGATGGAGGCCAAATTCGTCAATCCTTCTCCCGAAAATCTGGAGAACGGAGACCCTGTAGCTTTCAAGTACAGCGGCGATGACGATATGTGGGTCTTCGTTGACGGAAAACTTGTCCTCGATATCGGCGGTATCCACGAGCCTACAGGCGGTATGATCGATTTCACCAACGGTCTCGTCTGGATTCAGGATAACGAGCGCGGTGAAACGATGAACACCATAAAGCAAGGTTATACTGACGCTCAGTGGAATGCTCTTCCCAAGCCTATCGGTACCGATACATCAAGTACAAGCCAGGGCTCGGGAAACAAGTGGATAGTTACACCATTAACCAATTATCTGGGTGATAACTGGGACGCTCTTGTAGACGGTAAAAAGCAGCCCCACGAGATCAAGATGTTCTATCTCGAGCGAGGCGGCTGTTATTCAAACCTTGCAATGGAAATGAACCTTCCTACTCTCAAACCCCTTACAGTCAAGAAGGAAGTCGATTATCAGGATCATCTGGTAAAGGATCCTGCTATTGATAATAAGGAATATGAGTTCCAGGTATGGGAATGGGTAAAGGTCAATTCCGATCCCGAAGAGTGGGAATGGGTAAAGCCGAATCTCCCGGGAACTGAGCAGGGATACTTCACGCTCAGGGACGGACGCAGAATGACATTTGAAGATCTTGAGCAGCACAGACAGTTTAAGATAGTTGAGGTCGGTGTTGACCCCAATATCTATGATCAGGTATCGGTAAACGGCGGTACTTCTACACTGCTTAATCCGGGCGGAGGCAATGCGGATATCAGCTCAAGCGAGGATCCCGTTGCTCTCAGCACAACTAATTCCTACATATTCAATAACAGAGTTATTCAGGAAACGACAAAGATAAAGGTCAAAAAGGACTGGGTCGATCCTGAAAACAAAAAACCAGCCGATTTCACAATGAAGTACAAGATCATGCGAACCGACTCCGCCACAGGAGAGGTCAAGCAGATCGCGCTGAGGTATGAGGTTACAGACCCTGATACTCATGAAACAACAATCAAGAAGAGAAGAACGTTCTTGCTCAGGCCCGATGAACAGCTGAATGGTAAGACCATAGATGATCTTCTTGCACGCTACGGAAATCATATCTACAGCTATAAGGTGGAGGAGCTGAACGTTCCGATGAACTTCAAGGCTTCCTACAGTGAAACTACAGAGATTGTTGACGGAAAAGAGATCAGCGTACTTCAGGTAACAAATACGGATATTTCCAAATCGGATATCTTTGTGAGGAAGGAATGGGAGAATACCCCGCCTGAAGGACAGCCTCCCGTAAAGCTTGTTCTCAGACGTGAAATGGTCGGTTATCATCCGAGTGCCAAAACCAACCTGAAGGTCAATCTTATTGACGAGGGTAAAAACCCGATTGCAAGTAAGACCTTCAATGATGTTTACGCTAACGGCAGCGCGGAGATAATCTGCGAGCTTCCCGAAGGAGTAATACTTTACAGAGCGGATGAAGAATACTGTCCTGCTGTTCAGAAAACTCCCGATCAGCTTGTTGCCAAGTATGAGGACGATGAAAACATACTTGTTGTCAAGAACCTGGCGCCGCTCGGAAACGATCCGGATGCTATAGCAAATGAAGTCACTTTAAAGCTGCTGACCTATAATGCGGAAGATGAACTGCTTCTGGTGCATCATTCGTTTACACGAAACACCGACGGCTGGGATGCCAACAGTAATGATCATACTATATCGTATGACAGTGGCGATAATAATACCCAGGCTTACGCAAAATCGGATTCACTCGTTGTAAGCGGAAGAGACAAGTCATGGCACGGTGCAAGACTGTATCTTGATCCTGCAAAATTCAAGATGAACAAGACATATACTTTCAGTACGTATGTTTATCATGAAGCAGGCGAGACTATCCCGTTTAAGTTCACATTCAATGACGGATTGAACAAGGACGATAACAGAAGCTTTAAGCAGATATCACAGGAAGACGTTCCTTCCGGTCAATGGACTCAGCTTACAGGAACTATAACTCTTCCCGCTGAGATCGATCCTTACAATATGTATATTATTGTAGAGACTGCTGATCCGGGCGATCAGGCACCTCGTGTATCGGAATTCCGAATTGATGAGTTTACAGCTATCGAAGGAACAGCAACAGTATCTGTATCACAGCAGACTATGAACGGAAACACAATGACCGATCCCGGTGGTGCTGTAACAGTTGAATTGCCTAACGAAGTGGCACTTCTTAATGATACTTTTGCTAATGATAAATGTGGCTGGCAGAATCATTATGATGCTACCGTTGATTGGGATAGCAATTACGGAGGCAGCATACAGATATCAAGAAGAGGAGGAAGCTATGCAGGAGCCGAAAAGAGTCTTGCTGGATTAGGTTTGGTTGCAGGGCAAGAATACACTTTCAGTACATATTTAGCACCTTCAAATAATAATGAGACATTTAAAATTACTCTGTATAATCCGAATGTTTCAAATAGTTATTTAAATGTTGCAACTTTTACGATGACTGAAGGTGGCTCGTATGAGAAGAAGTATACTATTCCAAACGATATAAATCCTGACAACTATTATGTATATATCGAAACAGATAGCGGAAATAGTAATTTTGGTGTATATGCTTTCGGCATAAGGCAAAAGGTTGTTCCGACATTGAAAAAAATATCTGGATACGACGAATCTACAGGCAAGTATGTATCAAATTACAGCAATTATACCATGGAGATAGATGAGAACTCTATTACCACTCCGCTTCGCCTTGATAATAACGGAGAATATTCTCCCGATACAGGATTTTCCAAGGAGATTACACTTCCCATCGCAGACGATGCAACTGTTGAGCCTAAGAATAAGGTAAGGATAGACGGTGTGTTCCAGCCATTGATGTATCACTGGGATAAAGCTTCACTGGGTGAACAGAACGGCTACCTCTACAGATACTGGATTGAGGAGGTCAAGATCGGAGATGAGACCATAGCCACCGATGTTGTACTGAACGGCGATGAAAAGACCGTTGTAAGTGAACATAACGACTACCTTATATCCTACGACAGACAGTTTGTTGCGACGAATACAGAAAACTCACCGATACTTGTTACAAACAAGTATATCTGGTACAAGCTCCCCGCAACGGGAGGACGGGGCACAACGGGTATATATGTACTCGGAGCTGCTCTCACAGCAATAGGTCTATTTAGCGGATGTGCCGTGAACAGGCGCAGAAGGAGGCGTGATTGAAATGGCTTCCTGAAGTGAACACGCATCCGTAAAATACAAATACAATGAAAATGGAGGAAAATATATGAAAACTAATAAACGCGCTTTAGCGATACTTACATCAGCCTTTATGGCAATCACACCATTAGCAGCTACAGGCATGGCTGCATTTGCGGAAGACGAAGCTCCTGCAACACATGATATAACCGTAGATATGGAAAATGCAAAGGCAGCAGATTCTGCATTTGCAGCATATCAGATCTTTACAGGAAAAGTTGAAAACGGCAAGCTCACAGGAATTCAGTGGGGTTCAGGAATGCCTAATTCTGATGCTGAAAAAATGGAAAATCTCTTAACTGCTCTTCAGGGCGAAGCTGCATTCAAGGTTGGAGAAGGCGGTACAAATGTATTTGCTTCCCTGACATCAGCATCTACAGCTGAGGATTATTCAAAGGCAATTGGTAAGTTAGGCGATAGGTCTGACGCTGCAAATGCACTGGCAAGAATACTTGATGATGTTGTAACTTCTCCTATAACTGATACAAATTCTGCTGCTAATATTATCGGCGGTGCAGCTTCAGGTTACTATCTGGTAAAGGAAACAACAGAAGCTGATGAAGATAATCCTATCACTCTCAATCTTCTTAAAGTAGTTGGCGATGATGTTACTGTCACAACAAAGGAAGATCTTCCTACACTTGAGAAGAAGATAACAGGCGCAACCGCAAAGGACGATGGTAAGGCAAATGCAGTTAGCATAGGCGATGCTGTTCCTTACGAGATAACATCAAAAGTTCCGGATATGACCGGTTACGCAAAGTACTTCTTTGTAATCAGTGATAATATGGTTGAAGGCTTGACATTTAATAATGATGTTGCAATTACCATTGGAGGAACAACCGTACCTGCTGCTAAATATGAGGTTCAGACAGGTGCTGCTGCTGACGGAAATACCTTCCAGATAGTATTCAAGAATTTCTATGGCAATTGGAAGAATAATGCCGGTGATGAGATCAAGGTTACATATTCTGCTACGCTCAATGAGCATGCAGATCGTACTACAACAGGTAACCTTAATACTGCTAACCTGACATACTCGAATAATCCTAATATAGTTCCTGATGGTGAGTCACCTGATAATCCTGATGAACCTAAGCCTCCTACGCCTGATAATCCTGATGAGCCCGGCGATCCTGTTGGAAAGACACCTGATAAGCAGACAAAGACCTATACAGCTAATATCAAGCTCACTAAGGTCGATGGTGCATCTACAGCTACACCAAAGGCAACACTTACAGGCGCTAAGTTCAAGCTGACGGGTACAGCTGCAAACGTTGTTCTTGTAAACGGTACAGCATATCAGAAGGATGCAGCTGGAACATTCTATAAGTTAAAGGATGGAACATTTACAACAACTGCTCCTGATGGAAACGAAAAGTTATATGACGGAACAGATAAGTATAAGGAAGTTACTAATGTAAGCTCAAACACAACATATACAGATATCTGTATGGATGCTTATGTAAAATCTGACGGAACATTAGAGTTCGGCGGTCTTGGTGCTGGTACATATACTATCACTGAGCTTGTAGCTCCTTCTGGTTACAATATGCTTGATGCTCCTATAGTGGTTGTTATCAGCGATACAGGTGTAACATTTGATGCTCCTGCATGGACTGCTACAAAGGATGGCGAAGATATCGATATGAACGATACAGCAACTGTTGAGTTCGAGATAGAGAACAAGGAAGGTTCTACACTTCCTTCAACCGGTGGTATCGGTACTAAGCTGTTCTACATCTTCGGCGGTATCCTCGTTGCAGGTTCCGGCGTTCTTCTCATAACAAAGAAGAGAATGGCTAAGGACAACTAAGCCAAATCAAGCAAAAACAACAATATTTACAGATTCTGAATAATCCGGTGCAGCGGGGGAGCCTTCCTCCGCTGCACAACCATAACATTATCTCAAGGAGCTTTTGATGAAGCGCTTTATTCTGAAGTCGCTGCCATTTATCGCGCTGTTTGTCGGCCTGTTCCTGCTGCTGTATCCAACTGTCAGCGAGCATATAAACGCTATGCACCAGTCCCGTGCTATACAGGCATACAACGATATAGCAGATTCAATGAGCGATGAACAGCAGAGAAGTATTATCAGCGCTGCCAACGATTACAACCAACGACTCGCAGCCACAGACGGAGCTCTTTTCCATCCGGAGCTGGTGGCGGGCTATAATGATACCCTTGATATCACGGGTACGGGTATAATGGGTTATGTGACCATTGAGAAGATCAAGGTCGAGCTTCCCATATATCACAGTGTTGACGAAAACGTTCTGCAGATCGCTGCGGGACATCTTCCGGGAACCAGTCTCCCCGTAGGCGGGGCAGGCACACACGCTGTCCTTTCTGGACACAGAGGCCTTCCCAGTGCCAGACTGTTCACCGATCTGGATAAAATGGAAATAGGCGATGTATTCTATATAACTGTATTGTCAGATGTTCTTACATATCAGGTGGATCAGATCAGGACCGTCAAGCCCTATGAGGTCGATGATCTGGCAATAGAACCCGATAAGGATTATTGTACATTGTTTACCTGTACTCCCTACGGAATCAATTCCCACAGGCTCCTCGTCAGAGGAAGAAGGATCGAGACCAGGGAGGAAATGAAGGTATATGTCGCTAACGACGGCTTTATACTGTCACCTGTGATAGTTGCGCCTGTAATGGCGGCACCTGTTCTTCTGGTACTTTTCATAATAATGATGATAGGCGGCAGAAAGAAACGCAGAGTAACAAAAGTTTCCGAGAATTTGAATGATGCCGGTAAGAATTTGATCCCGGACGAAAAAAACGAAAGGAGTGATGAAAATGCCGAAGATCCGTAAAAGTACGCTGTGCCTGCTCATGAGTATGGTTTGTGTGCTGTTTGTGTTTTCATGGACAGTGCCCCGTGATCTTTCAGCAGCCTCTGACAAGAGCATCACCCTTGAGTGTAAAAAAGACGATGTGGTACTTACGGGAATGAGATGGAAGCTCTACCGCGCAGGTGAAAGAGACGGCGCTGATTTCGTCCTTACAGGCGATTTTGAAGGTTGTCAGGCCGATCTGGAGGATATGTCCGTCGAGAATATCAGCCACGCGGCTCAGACAGTTGAGAGCTTTGCCATACTTAAAAGGATAGACGCCATTGCGGAGGGCTACACAGGTACTGACGGAAGCGTGAAGTTCAGCGGACTTTCCGACGGACTGTATCTTGCAGTGGGTTATCCTCTCGAATCGGGAAATTACTACTACGAGCCCTCGCCTCTGCTTATGGAGGTAAGGAGTGACGATGACAACTTCTCATTCGATGCATATCCAAAGATAGTAAGAGTTACTCTCAGCGAAAGGGCTACGGCCTATACAGTGAGAAAGATCTGGTTGGATGATAATGATCTCTATCAGGTTCGTCCTACTTACGTTACCGTAGATATCTTCAAGGACGAGGAGCTGTATGACACAGTTACCCTTGATGAGAGCAACGAATGGCAGTACCGCTGGACAGCGGCTGACAATTCAAATCAGTGGAGAGTTGCCGAGCGGGTAGTTCCTGTTGATTATGAGGTAAGGATAGATCATAACGATACCCAGTTCCTCATAAGGAACCGCCACAAGATCATAACCGACTGGGGCGACGGCGAAAGAACTACCACTACTACAACTACCACCACTACCACCACAACAACTACCTCCGTGACTACAAGCGGAAGCACGGGGAAGACTACCGCTCCGCCGACGAGCACCGTCACTACAACGACAAAGGTGAAGATACCTCAGACGGGACAGCTCTGGTGGCCTGTGCTGCCAATGGTGATAGGCGGAATACTTTTCGTGATGATCGGTCTGGTTATGAGAGCGGGCCGAAAGAGCGAGTAAGAGGGAAGTATGAATTGCCTTCAGGGGTATTTATACTGATGATAAAATAAGAGAGACGGGCTGTCGGAGCTTATGCTCCGACAGCCTTTTTGCTGCCCTTCGGGAAATATATCGGGAGAATGTTCCCGTAAGCGACGGCGTTTGCGGAGGGTTTGTGCCGCGTCTGCGCAGGAAAAGCACAAAAACTGCGGGAAAGGGTGATATGCAGGGGATATGCGGCCTTTCCGCACAGTGCCGCAGGTGTTATACTCTTATCATAGGAGGAGTATACAATGAAACGATCAATTTTGCTTGCGGCTGCGCTGATTTTTACGGGAGCACCCGAAACGCCGCCTGCGACCAACGAGATAAGCGGCTACGAGTACACCGTGATCGACGGGGAGGTCACGGTGGTCGGCTTCACAGGAGAGCCTGTGTATATAGATATCCCCGGGTTCATCGAGGGCTGTCCCGTCACTGAGATACGGGACAACGCTTTTTACAACTGCCATTCCCTGAAAAGTATAAAACTGCCCGATACGGTGCTGAAAATAGGCCATCACAGCTTCTATGCCTGCTATGAGCTGGAAAGCGTGATACTGCCTGACGGGCTGGAAGAGATAGGCATGGGCTGTTTCTGCGGCTGCGGCGAGCTTTCCTATGTGGAGCTGCCCGACACGCTGAAGGTGCTGCCCGATTCCTGTTTCCGGGCCTGTGCTTCTCTGACGGCAGTGACCCTTCCGCAGGAGCTTGAAACCATAGAAAAGCTCTGCTTCTCGGGGTGCAGGGAGCTAAGGAGCGTGGAAACGGGAGACTCCCTTGCGGATATAGGCGAAAGAGCTTTTTATATGTGCGGCGGTCTGGGGTATGTGTACATACCGCCGTCGGTGAAAAATATAGGCACGGAGGCTCTGGGCTATGACTGCGACGGGAATATGCTGATAAAGCACACGGAAATGATAATTGCAGGTGCGGAGGGCTCGGCTGCGGAGAGATATGCCGAGGAAAACGGAATGGTCTTTGCTGCGGGAGATCGTTCGGTGGGAGCCTTTGCGGAGATCGGCATAAACGACGATCCATCGGGGATACCTGCGGCAGCATGGTGGGGACTTGCTGTGTTTGCAGCTACTGGAGCGGCTGTGCTGTGGTGGGTGTTCGGCGGGAGCGGAGAAGGCAGCTTAAATGATGATAAAAAGGACTGACCATTAATTGCGTTTTTGCAAAAACAGACCACATTTAGGAATGTTTCATAAAATCCCTTGCTTTTTTGCGTGAAATGTGCTATTATAGTTATGGAAGTATGCGTTAAGCTTATTATTTAATTTAGGCGATTAAATTTTAAGTGCATTATTGACAATTGAATACACCGATCTGGAGGGATCATTTTGAAGAAAGATATTATAAAGCGGTCTGCCTGCACTGTGGCTGCTGCTTTCATCGCTTCGGCGGCGATGAGTTTTCCCTCTGTACGCAAGGACGGGAAATATGCTGCGGCAGCAGAGGGGCTGCTGAAGTATGAATTCGAGGACGGCACTGTCTCGGGCGGAGAGATCCACAGCGCTGCGGTGAAAAGCAAGCCCGATGCCGAGACCCAATGGGAGATCAGCGAGTTTTCGGGCAGCGGCTTTGTATTCCTCGGACAGAAGGGGACTTCCATAAGCGTAGATGTCGATGTTCCCGATGCAGGGCTCTATGAGCTGAGCATATGCTACTGCGAGCCCACCGACCCGAACAAGAAGGTACAGTACCTCGATGTGAACGGCGTTAATCAGGGGGAGATAAGCTTCCCTTACAACACATCCTTCGAGGAGACTTCGGGAGGTCTGGTCAGCCTTAAAAAGGGAAAAAACACCATTGCGCTCAGGGCTTACTGGGGCTATGCGTATTATGACTATATCACCCTGAAGCCTGCTTCCAGGAATTATATGGAGCTGTCACCTGACAGAAGCCTTTCAAACAAGAACGCCTCGGAGTCTGCAAAAAGGCTCTACAGCTACCTCTGCGACATATACGGGGAGCATATCCTCTCAGGTCAGCAGGAGTACTGCGGCGAACACTATTATAATGTAAACTCCGACCCCGATCCGAAAAACTATTTAGTTGACAACGAGGCGGAGTTCGAGTACTTACAGGAAAAAACAGGCAGGCAGCCTGCCATAAGAGGCATAGATCTGCTTGCATACAACTCAAACTCCGGTTGGGAGGATCACGCTCCCGAGCGGGCTATACAGTGGACAAACGATAAAAAGGGCATTGCTACTCTCACATGGCACTGGAACGTGCCTGTGGAAAAGGGCAGCAAGGAGACGGCCTTTTACGTTAAGAGTGCCAATCCCAAGTATACCACCTTCAGTATTTCCAATGCGCTGGAGGAGGGCACATGGGAAAATCAGGTGCTCATGGCGGATATAGAGGTCATTGCAAAGCAGCTGAAAAAGCTGAAGGACGCTGACGTCCCCGTGCTGTGGAGACCTCTCCACGAGGCAGAGGGCGGCTGGTTCTGGTGGGGGGCCGAAGGACCCGAGCCCTGCGTGAAGCTCTACAGGCTGCTCTATGACAAGCTGACCAATGACTACGGTCTGGATAACCTTATATGGGTGTGGACGGGTTACACCTTCGCCACATCTCCTGCATGGTATCCCGGCGACGACGTCGTTGATATCGTCGGCTACGACAAGTACAACGCAGCGGACGGTCAGCCCAATCTGAGCGCTATAACCTCTACATTCTACAGTCTGGTGCAGAGCACCGACGGCCACAAAATGGTGGCCATGTCGGAAAACGACTCCATACCGTCGCTGGACAATCTCGTCAGTGAGAAGGCCGCATGGCTTTACTTCTGTCCCTGGTATCAGGGCTATCTGACCAGCGAACAGAACAACCCCGCGGACAGTCTGAATGAGATATACAACAGCGATTACTGTATTACTCTGGACGAGCTGCCCGATCTGAAGAAGTATCCCATAAACGAGGGCGGCGAGGCTTCGGGGACTACCACCACTTCAACGGTCACAACAACTACTACCACGACAACATCGCAGCCTGTCACTGCGTTGCCCGACGATTACCTGAAGGGCGACGCCAACTGTGACGGTACAGTTGAGCTGGCAGATGCGATATTGATAATGCAGTCTCTTGCTAATCCCAATAAATACGGGAAAAACGGCAGCGATGAAAAACATATCACTGCCGCGGGACAGCGCAACGGAGACGTTGACAAAAGCGTCGAAGGTCTGACCTCAAACGACGCTCTGGAGATACAGAGATATCTCCTGAATCTGGTAAAATGGGATTGAATTTTATGATTCATAATTTGAAAGGGAGGAAAAGATGATGAATCACAAAAAACTCTTAGCAGCAGTAATGAGCATTGTTACCGCTGCAACATCTGTCTGCCTGACATGGTCGGTCAATGCGGCAGATACCGAAACGGAGGAGCAGAAGTTCTGCGCCCCCATAAGCGAGGTAGTCACAGACTCAGGTCTTGATATCGACTACGCCCGCGCTTTGCAGTATTCACTGTATTTCTACGACGCCAATATGTGCGGCGATGATGTTGAGGGACACAACCTTCTCTCATGGAGAGGCAACTGCCATACCTATGACGCTCACGTTCCGCTTGAAGAGTGGGACGGCAAAAAGGACAAGAGCACCGCAGGCGGCGTTAACCTTTCTTCTTCGTTCATTGCAAAATACAAGGATATCCTTGATCCCGACGGTGACGGAACAGTGGACGTTGCAGGCGGCTTCCATGACGCAGGCGACCACGTTGAATTCGGTATGCCCGAGAACTACACTGCCGCTACTCTTGCATGGGATTACTACGAGTACCGCGATGTATTCAAGAAGCTGAAGCAGGACGATCATATGGAGACTATCCTGCGTCACTTCAACGATTACCTCATGAAGTGTACCTTCCGCGACAAGGACGGAACTGTCATCGCTCACTGCTATCAGGTAGGTCTCGGTGAGATCGACCATAAGATCTGGAACAACCCCGAGGTTGACACAATGCCTCGTCCCGCGTTCTTCCTTACAGCAGACAAGCCTCAGATAGACTACGTTGTATCAGCCTGTGCGTCACTGGCTATCAACTACCTTAACTTCAAGGACACAGATCCCGAATATGCTGATAAGTCACTTGATTATGCACAGTCCCTCTGGAAGTTCGCCAACGATTCTATCGAGAAGTTCCCGCCTACAGTGGGACAGAAGGAGGATAAGCTCCTTTCCGATAACAATGACGGTCCCGGTGAGTTCTATGGTTCAAGCAAGTGGCAGGACGACTTCTGCTGGGCTGCTGCCTGGATGTACATGGCAACAGGCGATAAGACTTCACTGGAGCAGGCTGCTCCCTACTTCGATTACTACGCTCCCTCGGGCTGGTGCTACTGCTGGAACGATATGTGGAGCGGCGCAGGCGTTATGTGGGCGGTTATCAATCAGGAACACCCCGAGCTGGATCTGGTCCAGATGGTAAGAGACGCTCAGGGCAAGAACCAGTACGTTTTCGATGACTTCTGGGACGATGACTGCGTGGGCAAGTGCCTCAAGACATGGCAGCAGAAAGAAACAAAGGGCGGTTTTGCATTCCTTAACGAGTGGGGAAGCTGCCGTTACAACACAGCTATGCAGCTCATCTGCCTCCTCTATGATAAGTATCACAACAACGGCCAGCCCAGCGAATGGAGCAAGTGGGCTCAGAAGCAGATGGATTATGTTCTCGGCAAGAACGACATAACATACAAGGAAACTGCCAAAATGACCGTGCTTGCAGGCAAGAACGGTACACACGGTCCCAGATCCTTCGTTGTAGGCTATAATGATACAGCTGTAAAGAATCCTCATCACCGTGCTGCTTCAGGCCTCCTCATGGCAGAGGATCCCCGTGAGCAGAAGCATATCCTCTGGGGCGCTCTCGCAGGCGGTCCCGATGATGCGGACGCACACAGCGACAGCACAAACGACTGGAGAGAGAACGAGGTAACCATCGACTATAACGCTGCTTTCGTAGGAGCCTGTGCAGGCCTTTACGAGGTATTCGGCACAGAGGATATGGCTATCACCGAGAATTTCCCTCCTGCTGACGAAAAGAGAGTTTACGGCGGCGGCTCAGAGGGCGGCGGAAGCGGTTACTGGGTTGAGGCTCTTGGTATCGACAAGCCGAACAAGAACGGAGACGGTGCAGGAACCACACAGATATCTTTCAAAGTACTCACAGGTGAGACATCACCCTCCAAGAAGACATCAATACGTTACTTCTTCAACATCAGCGAGATGAAAAACGGAATTGACGGATTGAAGGAAGTACGAGAGCTCTACGATCAGTCCAGCACTGAGGCAGGAGACGAGGGCGCAGACGGCATTATCTCAGGGCCTTTCAAGTATGACAAGGTACCCGATACATATTATGTAGAGGTGACATGGGACGGCTATGTTATCGCAAACTCAGGAAAGAAGTATCAGTTTGATCTGGGTATGTACTACGGAGATTTCTGGGATCCTACAAATGACTGGAGCTATCAGGGACTGAAGATCGGTGACAGCGGAGATTTCTTCGCAGTTGACGATCCCCCGGAGGAGAGAGCGGATCATATCTGTATTTACGCTGACGGTGTTCTTGTAGGCGGTATAGAGCCTGACGGTACGGAGCCGGAGAAGAAGGATGATCCCAAAACTTCTACAACTACAAGCACAACCACAACAACTACTACAGGTCCCAAGCCTACCACAACAACAACTACTACAACTATTGGTCCCGTTGATGAGATAACATACGGCGATACAAACTGCGACGGCAAGGTCGAGCTGGCTGACGCTATCCTCATCATGCAGGCTCTGGCTAACCCCAATAAATACGGCTTAGGCGGCAAGGCTGAAAAGCCTCTGACGGCTCAGGGCAAGCTCAACGGCGACGTTGATCAGTCCACAAAGGGACTTACTTCCGGAGACGCTCTCCGCATACAGGAGTATCTGCTCCACAAGGTCGCAAGCCTTGATCCCACAAAGTAAACTATAAGCGTTGCGCATGACAGTCTGCCCCTTGCTGATATTGCAGGGGGCAGGCTTTTTAATGGAAAAGCTCCGAAAAAAGCCGCCCCGTAGCAGGCGGCGGTATAAAAAGGAAAAAACTGCCCATGATAGTCGTTGAGGTGATGTTTTTGAGAAAATCTTCAATGGCTGCTGCGGCAGCGGGACTCATACTGGCTATACTTGTTTCAAATGCAGGCTGTATCGTCAGGGATGGCCGCAGACTGGACAGGCTCCGCGGAAGTGTGCTGCGGCTGCATATACTTGCGGATTCCGACAGTCGGGAGGATCAGCGGCTGAAGCTCAGGGTGCGCGACGCTCTCCTCGGCAGCGGTATATTCAGTTCTGCGGACAGCTTGTCTGAGGCGGAGGCTATAGCCGAAGAAAGACTGGACGACATTACGGATATAGCCGAGGAAGTCCTCCGCGAGAACGGCTGCTCCGATAAGGTGACTGCGGAGCTTGCGGACGTTGATTTCGGCGACAGGGTATACGGCGGACTCACTATGCCGCGGGGGCGTTATCGGGCGCTCCGTATTAAAATAGGCAGGGCAGAGGGACATAACTGGTGGTGCGTGATGTATCCGCCGCTGTGTCTGCCTGCGGCCTGCGGGGACAGTTCCGTGGAGGCCTCCGTGACAGAGGACGAGGAGGAAGCAGAGGAGTTCTTCTCCGATGAGGAGCTGGATATGCTGAAAAAGCCGAAGAAATACAGAGTCAGATTTGCAATATGGGATAAAATCAAGAGCATTATCAATGAGTGAATTGTGAAATGTGACAAAAATAAAACTGCCCCTTGACTTATGGTGCGGAGTGTTGTATAATATTTGAGTAAACAAAGCAGAACTATGCGTTCTCACCGTCGGGCTATGCTGAAACGGTCAATATGTATCGGATATCGGGCTGTTCTTGCGGCAGTTCGGTTTATCAGTGTGTATTGGTGAGTGCGGATAATTTCTGCACTCATTTTTGTTTTTAAAATTTATTGCTTGGAGGTGCTTGACTATTAGCAAACAGGAACTGCAGATCAACGAAGAGATAAGAGACAAGGAAGTTCTCGTAATCGACGCTGACGGTAAAAAGCTTGGCGTTTTATCCGCCAAAGAGGCTCAGCAGATAGCCTTCGACAAGGATCTTGATCTCGTAAAGATAGCTCCGCAGGCGACACCGCCCGTATGCCGTATCATGGACTACGGAAAGTATTGCTTCGAGCAGGCTAAGCGTGAAAAAGAAGCAAGGAAGAATCAGAAGGTTGTGGCTATAAAGGAGATCAGAATGTTCTCCACTATAGATACCCATGACTTCGAGACGAAGGTAAATCAGGCCGTTAAGTTTTTACAGGGCGGCGATAAGCTCAAGGTATCCGTAAGGTTCCGTAAGAGAGCTATTGCACATCCCGAACTTGGAAGCGAGCTGCTTGATCGCTTCAAGGAAGCAGTTTCTGCGGCAGGCACTGTGGATAAGCCGGCTAAGATGGAGGGACGCAGCATCGTTATGTTCGTTTCCCCAAAGGCCGCTAAGTAAGGAGGATCATATAATGGCAAAGGTAAAGGTTAAAACTCACTCGGGCGCTAAGAAGCGTTTTAAGATTACAGGAAGCGGTAAGGTAAAGTACCAGCACACCAACAAGAGACACAGACTTACTCAGAAGGACACTAAGCGCAAGAGAATCGCTCGTAACGCAGGCGTTGCAGATTGCACAAACGCTCCTACAATCAAGAAGCTCGTTCCTTATATGTAATGGAAGGCGGAATCAGTTCCGCATTGTACCGAGCGCAATTCCCGTAATTTTAATATTTGGAGGTAAAAGACTATGGCACGTATTAAAGGTGCAATGATGACTCGTAAGAGAAGAAACAAGACTTTAAAGCTTGCTAAGGGCTACTGGGGCGCTAAGAGCAAGCACTTCAAGATGGCTAAGCAGGCCGTAATGAAGTCAGGTAATTATGCATATATCGGAAGAAAGCAGAAGAAGAGACAGTTCAGACAGCTCTGGATCACAAGAATCTCCGCAGCTGCAAAGCTCAACGGCATGAACTACTCTACATTCATGAACGGCTGCAAGAAGGCTGGTATCTCTCTCAACAGAAAGATGCTCTCCGAGATCGCTATCAACGATGCAGCAGGTTTCACAGCTATCGCTGACAAGGCAAAGGCTGCTCTTTAATTCCAATTAAAAAACACGCTCCTTTTCAAGAGCGTGTTTTCTTGTAGGAGGCGGGGCTTCTCCGCCTGCTGCAGGATCCGTCTCACCAGCATACAACGGAGGTGCGTGTAGTATTGGATAATATTATAACCTCTAAAGATAATCCTACCATCAAGCTGTATCAGAAGCTTTCTTCCTCAAAAAAAGAAAGACTTCAGTACGGCTTATTCGTGTTGGAAGGGCTGAGGATCGTTCTGGACGCTCTTAAAGAGGAAAGCGGCATAACTCAGCTTATACTTACAGAAAAGGCACAGGAGCGCTTCGGCGAGGAGCTTTTACAGGCTGATTTGAGGAATACAAGGACAATTGTCATTTCAAATGAGCTTGGAAACAGGATAGCCTCCACGGAGAGCACGCAGGGAGTCTTTGCCATGTGCAGGATACCCCTTCAGCGGAAAGTGCAGTCCATACTCCGTGACGGCGGAAAGTACCTCGTGCTGTTCGGCTTGCAGGATCCCGGAAATGTGGGCATGATGATAAGGACCGCTGACGCTCTCGGCATTAACGGCGTTATACTGTCAGGAAGCTGCGACCTTTACAGTCCCAAGGTGATACGCTCCACTATGGGCTCGGTGTTCAGAATGAACATAGCTGTCGAAAACGATACGGAGACCCTTTTCGCTGAGCTTGGTAAGGCAGGCGCGGTCACATCTGCGGCTGTCATTGACAAGGACGCCGTACCCGTTACGGAATGTGAGTTCACGGGCACACAGGCGGTATTCATCGGCAATGAGGGCAACGGTCTTCCCGCCGATATCGCACAGCGCTGCACAAGAAGAGTAATAATACCCATGCACGGAAATATCAACTCCCTCAACGCGGCAATGGCTGCAGGCATACTCATGTGGGAGCTGAAAAGATAGGATACATACACATATTTAAAGGAGGTCTGACTATGGAGGAAACAAAATACTGGCTCTGGCTGAATATGGTATTCGGTACGGGCAATCACCGCATCTGGGAGGTCATGAGCTTCTTCCGCACTGCGGAGAAGGCGTATCTCTCGCTGTCTTCCGATAATTCCATGGTCAGTCTCACGGAAAACGAGCTGAAAAACGTCAGGGGAGTCCCGCTGCGCAATGCGGAGGTCTTCCTTGCAAACTGCGCAAAGAGAGGGATAGGAGTTGTATCCTATACCGATCCCGAATATCCCGCGCAGCTGGCGCATATATATAATCCGCCGTCAGTGCTGTACTACAGAGGCAATATCTCATGCCTGAAAACAAAGCTGACTGTTACAGCGGTAGGCACCAGAAAGGCCTCAGCCTACAGTCTCAGGGCAGCTAAGGAGATATGCTCGGAGCTCTCCGCAAGAGGAGTGGTTATAGTCAGCGGCTTTGCTGTGGGTATAGACCTTGCGTGCAGCATGGCTGCGGCTGATATAGGCCGCCCTACGGTATGCGTAATGGGCTGCGGAGTTGATGTGGACTACCCGAGACAGAATTTCTCATACAGAGATACCATTCTTGCGGCGGGAGGAGTTTTCATCTCGGAGTTCCCTCCGGGTACGGCGCCGAATTCGCCCAACTTCCCCAAGCGCAACAGGGTGCTTGCAGCTCTCGGAGCTGCTACGGTGGTATTTCAGGCAGGAGCCAAGAGCGGCTCACTTATAACTGCCAATCTTTCGGCAGGTCAGGGACATGACGTGCTCTGTCTGCCTCCTGCGGATATATTCAGCGGAGAATTCGCAGGCAATATAAAGCTCCTTCGCGACGGAGCGCTGCCAATGTACGACGCCTCCGACGTAATGGAGTGTATAACCGGCGACAGGAAACAGTATTCGGGGACGTCAGCTGCGAAAACACCAGCTGTGCCTCACGAGGCTGTTCATAATGTATATGAGCCCGCAGCTGCGGCCGATGCCGGATATGACACGGCAGCAGAGCCGGTGCAGACAGCTCCTGCGGAGTTTCCCGACGAGCTGTCGGAACAGCAGCTCCTTATAGCACGGGAGCTTGCAGGTGGAGCTCTCCACGCAGACGAGCTTGCACAGAGACTTGAGCTGGATCCTGCGGAGCTCATGACGGAGCTCACAGAGCTTGAGATATACGGGACGGTGCGTTCACTTCCCGGAAAAATGTTTGAACTTATCAGATAAGGGGATAAATCAATGTCAGATTTAGTCATAGTTGAGTCGCCTGCAAAGGCAAAAACCATACAGAAGTATCTCGGATCGGGATATGAGGTCATCGCCTCCATGGGACACGTCCGCGATCTTCCCAAGTCGAAGATGGGCGTGGACAAGGATAACGATTTCAAGCCTCAGTACACGGATATGAAGGGCAAGGAGGACGTTATCAGGGAGCTGAAGAAGCGTGCGAAGAAGTGCGATAAGGTATTCCTCGCAACCGACCCTGACCGCGAGGGAGAAGCCATATCCTGGCATATAGCACAGATGCTGAAGCTGGATATGAACGACAATAACCGCGTGGCCTTCAACGAGATCACCAAGACAGGCGTAAAGAACGGCATGAGCAATCCTCACAAGATAGATGTGGATCTGGTCAACGCCCAGCAGGCAAGACGTATCCTGGACAGACTTGTGGGCTATGAGCTCAGTCCCTTCCTGTGGAAAAAGGTCAAGAGAGGCCTCTCCGCAGGCAGAGTGCAGTCCGTGGCGGTACGTCTGGTCGTGGACCGCGAAAACGAGATAAGAGCCTTTGTTCCCAAGGAATACTGGTCCATAGACGCGAAGTTCACAGCTCCGTCGTCCAGAAAGGTATTTGACGCCGCTTTAGTTGCAGTTGACGGCGAGAAGCTGGAAATAGCGGGACAGGCAGAGGCGGACGGCCTTCTTGCAAGGCTGGAAAACGCCGAGTATACAGTAAAATCGGTAAAGAAGAGAGTTACAAAGAAGCAGCCCGCACCTCCCTTCATCACATCGACCCTCCAGCAGGAGGCTTCCAGAAAGCTCAGCTTCAGTGCAAAGCGCACAATGAAGGCGGCACAGGAGCTTTACGAAGGTGTTGACGTAGAGGGCGTGGGTGCAGTAGGTCTTATCACATACATGAGAACCGACAGCCTGCGTATATCTGACGAGGCAAAGAAGGCTGCCGCAGATTATATCGGAACGGTGTACGGCAAGGACTATCTGCCTCCGGAGCCCAGAAACTTCAAGACCAAGAGCAATGCTCAGGACGCTCATGAGGCCATACGTCCCTCTACTCCCGAGCTCACTCCCGAGAGAGTAAAGTCCAGTCTCAGCTCCGATCAGTACAAGCTCTACAAGCTCATCTGGGAGCGCTTCATCGCAAGTCAGATGGCAAACGCCCTGCTGGACACTGTGTCCGCGGATATCGAGGCGAACGGCTGCACATTCAGGGCTTCGGGCTATTCCGTAAAGTTTGACGGCTTCATGGCTCTGTATGTGGAGTCTACAGACTCGGAGGACGGCACCAGGAAGATGCTTCCCGAGCTGAAGGCCAACGACAGGCTGAAGCTGAAGTCCATATCGGGCAATCAGCATTTCACACAGCCCCCTCCGCGATATACCGAGGCTTCGCTCATAAAGGCGCTGGAGGAGAACGGCATCGGCAGACCGAGTACCTACGCTCCCACCATTACCACCATAACCTCACGCCGCTATGTGGAGCATGAGGGCAAGGCGCTGAAGCCCACCAATCTGGGCGAGGTCATCACCGAGCTGATGAAGGACCACTTCAAGAAGATCGTTGACGCTAAATTCACAGCCGAGATGGAAAATAATCTGGACGAGGTGGAGCACGGCGAAAAGAACTGGGTAAGCACCCTCCACGAGTTTTACGACGATTTCTCAAAGACCCTGAAAAAGGCCGAAGAGGCTATGGACGGCAAGCGCGTCAAGGTGCCCGACGAGGAGACCGACGTGGTGTGCGAGCTCTGCGGCAGGAACATGGTCATAAAGTACAGCAAGTTCGGCAAATTCCTGGCCTGCCCCGGATTCCCCGAGTGCAAGAATACAAAGAAGATAGTAACGGAGGCGGACGGAAACTGTCCCCGCTGCGGAAAGAAAATGCTGCTTAAAAAGTCCAAGAAGGGCAGAAGCTTCTACGGCTGCGAGGGCTTCCCGGAATGCAGCTTCATGACATGGAACGTACCCACAAAGGAGGTATGCCCTCAGTGCGGAAAGAGCCTGTTCATGAAGGGTGGAAAGTCTGGAAAGCTGGTATGCGAGAACGATGGCTGCGGCTATGAAAGAGAGCTGAAGAAATGAGCGCTGTCGTTAACGTTATAGGCGCCGGACTTGCAGGCTGCGAGGCTACATGGGCAGTTGCGGAGGCAGGCATAAACGTAAGGCTTTATGAGATGAAGCCGGAAAAGTTTTCTCCCGCTCACAAGTACGGCGGATTTGCGGAGCTGGTATGCTCGAATTCGCTGAAGGCTGCAAGACTGGAATCCGCAGCAGGACTTCTCAAATACGAGATGGAGCTGCTTGGTTCCCTGACAGTACCCTGCGCAAAGGCCAATTCCGTTGAGGCAGGCGGTGCTCTTGCGGTGGATCGTGAGAGATTTTCCGACGCCGTGACCGAAAAGATAAAGTCTCATCCTCTTATCGAGGTGATCGGGGGCGAGGTAACGGAGCTTCCCGAGGGTACAACGATAATCGCCACCGGACCTCTTACTCAGGGAGCTATGGCTGACATAATAAAGGAGCTCTGCGGCGAGGGACTCAGCTTTTATGACGCTGCTGCGCCTATTGTGACCGCAGAGAGCATAGATATGGAAAAGGCGTTCTTTGCCTCGCGCTATGACAGAGGCGACGCCGATTACGTAAACTGTCCCATGAACAAGGAGGAGTACCTTGCGTTCTATGAAGCGCTGATCGCTGCGGAAAAGGTACAGCTCAAGGACTTCGAGACCCACCCCTTCAGCGTATATGAGGGCTGTATGCCCATCGAGGAGCTGGCTTCGAGGGGAGTTGACACCATGCGGTTCGGTCCCATGAAGCCTGTGGGCATCGACGACCCGAGAACGGGCAGACGTCCCTATGCAGTGGTACAGCTCCGCAAGGAGAACCGCGAGGGCACACTTTTCAACCTTGTGGGCTTCCAGACCAACCTTAAATTCGGCGAGCAGAAGCGGGTCTTTTCCATGATAACGGGACTTGAAAACGCCGAGTTCATGCGCTACGGCGTTATGCACAGGAATACCTTCATAAACAGCCCCGAGCTTCTCAACGCGGACTTTTCCATGAGGAGCCGTCCGGAGATTTACTTCGCGGGACAGATCACAGGTGTCGAGGGCTACATGGAAAGCGCTGCAAGCGGCCTTATAGCAGGCATTGCGGCTTCTCGCAGGATAAAGGGGCTTGAACCCCTGAACCTCCCGTTGGACACAATGACAGGTGCGCTTTCACACTATATAAGCGATACATTCAACAGCGGCAGCTTCCAGCCCATGGGCGCGAATATGGGAATACTGCCGGATATAGGCGTAAGGATAAGAGACAAGAAGGAACGCTACGGCGCATATGCGGAACGCGCCGTCAATTCGCTGAGAGGAGAGCTTGAAAGAATTGGCTTCAAAGATCATAGTTGACGCCTTCGGAGGAGACAACGCTCCTCTGGAGGTAATAAAGGGCTGCGGGAGAGCGGTCCGCGAGCTCGGAGTGAGTGTTATACTCACAGGCAGCGAGGAAAAAATAAAGAAATGTGCCGCCGATAACGGCCTCAGTCTCGACGGCATAGAAATAGTCCATACAGATGATGTTTTTGATATACATGAGGAACCGAAGGAGATAATAAAATCCGGCAGGAACACCTCCATGGCTCTGGGACTTTCACTGCTTGCTGAGGGCAGAGGCGACGCCTTTGTCTCGGCAGGAAGCACGGGAGCTCTGGTCATGGGAGCCACCTTCATCGTCAAGCGTATCAAAGGCATCAAGAGGATAGCGCCTTCGCCTGTCCTGCCTGCCGACAAGGGAAGCTTCATACTTCTCGACGCAGGCGCGAATACCGAATGCAGACCCGAAATGCTGGTGCAGTTTGCCGTTATGGGCAGCGCCTACATGGAAAAGGTCATGGGCGTGAAGTCCCCGAAGGTGGGACTGCTGAATATCGGCTCGGAGGAGACCAAGGGCAGGGAGCTGGAAACAGAGACCTACAAGCTTCTTCAGCAGTCGGGACTGAACTTTGCAGGCAATATCGAGGCAAGAGACCTCCCGAACGGAGATGTGCAGGTTGTTGTCACAGACGGCTTCACGGGAAATATCGTTCTCAAGCTCTATGAGGGCATGGGAAGCTTCTTCTCCAAGAAGATAAAGTGGATATTCTCGGGAGCAGGAAAGCTTGGCGCACTGTTCTCGCTGGGGAAGATAAAGACATTCAGAAAGCAGATGGACTACAAGGAGGTAGGCGGCTCCGCCCTTCTCGGCGTGAAAAAGCCTGTTATCAAGGCTCACGGAAGCTCCGACGGCACAGCCTTCTTCAATGCCGTAAGGCAGGCAAAGAAGTGCGCAGAGGGAAATGTAACGGGAGCTATCGAGAGCTATGTCGCAGGTATGTCCGCCTCGGACAAGGAGTGATATTATGGAAGATCTTTCAAGATTTGAAGATATTATAGATTACAGGTTCAAGGATATAAAGCTGCTCAGGCAGGCGCTTTCACATTCGTCCTATGCAAATGAGAGAAAGCAGCCCAGCGGCAGCAACGAGCGTCTGGAGTTCCTGGGGGACAGCGTGCTGTCCATAGTGGTATCGGACTTCCTTTACAAGAACCTTAACGTGGCGGAGGGCGAGCTCACAAAGATGAGAGCGTCGCTGGTCTGCGAGAAATCCCTTCATGTATTCGCAAAGCAGATAAACCTGGGAGATTTCCTGCTGCTGGGCAAGGGCGAGGAGAACACAGGCGGCAGGGAGCGCCCGTCCATACTTGCGGACGCCTTCGAGGCAGTGATCGCCGCCATATATCTTGACGGAGGCATGGAGCCTGCCGCAAAGCATATCCTGCGCTTTATGCCAAAGGATATCCGCCATGCAAGAAAGCCAGTGTTTAACGATTTCAAGACGGTGCTCCAGGAGATAGTCCAGAAGAACCCCGAGGAGAAGGTGGAATACGTTCTCATCGGCGAGGAGGGACCCGACCACAACAAGCGCTTTGTTGTTGAGGTATGCCTCAACGATCAGGTCATTGGCAAGGGCACAGGCAAGAGCAAGAAGGAAGCAGAGCAGCTTGCAGCAAAGGAAGCTCTCGAGCTCATGGGCTATGAAGCACAGTAATATTTCCGTATTCATTCCCCACATAGGCTGCCCCCATATGTGCAGCTTCTGCGATCAGCGCACCATAAGCGGTGCTCAGCACGCACCGACGGGAGACGAGGTCAGGGAGATTTGCCGCAGAGCGCTGGGCGAGGTAAGAGAGCCGGAAAACACGGAAATAGCCTTTTTCGGCGGCAGCTTTACAGCTATCCCACGCGATTATATGCTGGAGCTCCTTGAAGCAGCGCAGGAATTTCTGGGCGAAGGAAGGTTCAGGGGCATACGCTGCTCCACCCGTCCCGACTGCATAGACCGTGAGGTGCTGGAGCTGCTGAAAAGGTACGGCGTCACCGCCATAGAGCTTGGAGCTCAGTCCATGAGTGATGAAGTCCTTGAAGCCAACGAGCGCGGACATACCGCCGACGATGTGGTGAAGGCCTGCGGCCTTATCCGTGAGTACGGCTTTGAGCTGGGTCTGCAGATGATGACGGGACTTTATAAAAGCAGTCCTGCCGATGATATGGATACCGCTGTGAAGATCGCAGCTCTCCGTCCCGATACGGTAAGGATATACCCCGTAGTCGTACTGAAGGGCACAAGGCTGGCAGAGCTGTTTTATAAAGGTGAATACCGTCCCGCTCCCTTTGATGATATGGTGGAGCTGTGCGCGGAGATAATGAGCCTTTTCACAGAAAAGGGCATAAGAGTGATAAAATGCGGACTTCACGCCAGCGAGTTCGTGGAACAGGACATGGCGGCGGGATATTACCACCCTGCCTTCCGTGAGCTGTGCGAGGCGGCTTTGTACCGGAGGAATATGCTGCGGATACTTACGACGGAGCTTCCCTGTAAGGGCAGCGCTGTCCTTGCTGTGAACAGCAGATGTATAAGCAAGGCCGTGGGGCAGAAAAAGTCAAATATCGAATATTTCCGGAAGCGCGGCTATGACGTTTCCATAGTGGGGGACGACAGCGTTCCCGTATACGAATGTAAGCTGAGGAGGTGAGCAGGTGTACCTAAAGTCATTGGAAATACAGGGCTTCAAGTCCTTCCCCGATAAGATCAGTCTGACCTTTGACAAGGGTCTTACGGCAGTAGTAGGCCCTAACGGAAGCGGAAAGAGCAATATCGGCGATTCCGTCCGCTGGGTACTGGGCGAGCAGTCCACAAAGACCCTCCGAGGCAACAAGATGGAGGACGTCATTTTCTCGGGTACGGTGGCAAGAAAGCCCATGGGCTTTGCGGCGGTAACGCTGAATATAGACAACTCCGACAAGACCCTCCCCGACCTTGGTGACGAGGTGGCCATAACCCGTAAGCTCTACCGCAGCGGTGAGAGCGAATACCTCATAAACGGCAAGCCCTGCCGACTGAAGGACATAAACGAGCTGTTCATGGACACAGGTCTCGGAAGGGACGGCTACTCCATAATCGGACAGGGACGTATCGCGGAGATAGTTGGCGCAAAGAGCTCCGAGCGCCGCGATATATTCGAGGAGGCGGCAGGTATATCCAAGTTCCGCTACAGGAAGCTGGAGGCGGAGAGGAAGCTCACCGCAGCTCAGGAGAACCTGCTCAGGCTCACGGACATACTCACCGAGCTGGAGGGCAGAGTCGAGCCCCTGAGGATACAGTCCCAGAAGGCGGAGAAGTTCATCAAGCTGGCGGAGGAGCGCAAGCGGCTGGAGATATCGGTCTGGGTAACAAAGCTGGACGAGATGAAGCAGAAGCTTGACGAGCTGGAAAGCAGGATACTGGTCAGCAAGAACGAATACGAGAATATCGAGAACGATATACAGCGAGAGGAGCAGAAGATAGCGGACGGCATACGCAAGATGCAGGAGAGCACCATGCGTGCCGACGAGCTGCGCCGCAGAATGCTGGAGGAGGAGCAGACCGCTTCGGAGATGAAGTCGGGCATTGCCGTTCTCGAAAACGATATAAAGCACTGCAACGAGGCTGTGGAAGCAGCCCAGAGGAATATAGACAGCTCCGAGGAAGCAAAGAAGGAGCTGGAAAAGGAGCGCAAAGCCGCTCTGGACGGTCTTGCAGAGCTGGAGGAGCAGAAGAAGGCTCTGGAGGCGGAGATAAAGGCTGCCGAGGAGAGCTTCGAGAAGGCTGAGAGCGAGAGCACAAAGCTGGGCGACTCCGTTGACAAGGCAGGCAGCGAGATAAACGGCCTGTACATCAGACAGAGCGAGCACCGCTTTACCATCGAGTCCTCAAAGGCCATGATAGAGGAGCAGACCGCCCGTCTTGCCGAGCTCCGCGAGAGCAGCGGAAGTCTCGGGAAAAGGCTGGAGGAGTACGAATCACAGAGAGAGAGCCTGAAGGCTCAGACAGGGAAGAACTCCACAAGGGCAGAGGAGCTCCGCAACAAGCTCAGCGGACTTGACAGGCTGTACAAGTCAAGGCGCGAGGGCTTCGAGCAGGCAAAGAACGACTTCGAGCGTGCGCTGTACGAGCTGAAAGACAAGCAGCAGCGCAGAAAGATACTCACAGACCTTGAAAACAACATGGAGGGCTTCGCAGGCAGCGTAAAGCAGGTGCTGAAGGCCTCAAAGCAGGGACGTATCGGCGGCGTGTTCGGTACAGTCGCCCAGAATATCGGCGTTGAGCCGAAGTACGCAGTGGCCGTTGAGACGGCACTGGGCGGAGCCATGCAGAACATCATCGTGGAGAACGAGGATATCGCAAAGCGCTGCATACGCTTCCTGAAGGAGCAGAAGGGCGGACGCGCAACATTCCTGCCCATAACCTCTGTAAAGGGCTATGAGCTCAGGGAGCAGGGGCTGGAGAACTGCGAGGGCTTTGTGGCCAACGCCAACAAGATAGTAACCTACGATCCTAAGTTCAGCGGCATTATTTCCTCGCTGCTGGGACGTATAGTCATAGCCGAGGATATTGACACCGCCACTCTTATCGCCAAGAAGTACGGCTACAAGTTCAGGATAGTTACTCTTGACGGTCAGGTCATAAACGCGGGAGGTTCCTTCACGGGAGGTTCCGCACAGCGCTCGGGAGGACTCATCACCCGAAAGAACGAGATTGACACCCTTGACGCCGAGATAGTAAAGCTTGAGGTTATGCGTGATACGCTCCGCGAGAAGGCCGAAAAGCTCCGTGCGGAATCGGAGAAGCTCCGCTATGACACGGAGGCTGCAAAGGACGAGCAGGCACAGTGCGAGGCCGAGAGAGTACGCCTTGAAGCCGAGCTGGGAAGCCTTGATTCCGTTGCACAGCAGCTCCGCACGCAGTCGGCGGATTCGGCGAAGCTGCTCACGGAGACCGAAAAGCGTATAGAAGCTGCAAAGCAGAACATAGCTGACTCGGAGAAGGCACTTGCCGATACCGAGGCGGAGATAAAGGCTGCCGAGGAGAAGCTTGCTCAGGGACAGGATATACGCGAGAAGCTGAGACTTCAGCGCGAGGAGCTGTCAGACAGGCTGTCCGAGCTGAAGATAAAGGGCATGGAGCTTGCTAAGGACGTTCAGGCTCAGGAGCTGGAGCTCTCACGCATAGACAGGCGTGAGGAGGAACTGAAATACGGCGCCCATCAGTTCGAGGAGGAGATCTACCGCCAGAGAGAGCTGATAGCGCAGAAGGAGTCCGAGATAGGGGAGCTGAAGCAGAAGCTTGCCGATTTCAAGGACAATACCGCCTCCTACAATGAGGAGATACAGCGCTGCCACGCTACCCATACCGAGCAGAACCGCCTCGTGAACGAGATGCAGAACGGTCTGAAGGCTATTAATGACGCCAAGGAGAAGCTCTCCGCAGAGATAACCCGTCTCGAGGAGCGCAGGGAGACCGTATGCCGCGATACAGACAATATCATCAGGCAGCTCATGGAGGTCTACGAGCTTACGCGCTCCGAGGCCGTTCAGATAGCCGAAAAGATAGATGATATGGTGGCCGCACAGGCGGAGCTCACCACCATAAAGAACAAGATACGCGCCCTGGGAAGCGTAAACGTGGACGCTATCGAGGAGTACAAGGAGGTCTCGGAGAGATACCGCTTCATGTCGGAACAGATAGCGGATATCCAGAGATCCAAGGCAGAGCTTGAAAAGATAATCACCGACCTTACTGCGGAGATGTGCAGGATATTCTCCGAGAGCTTCGAGATAATCAATTCAAACTTCAAGAGCATATTCGTGGAGCTCTTCGGCGGCGGAAAGGCGGAGCTCATACTCAGCGACCCCGAGAACGTTCTGGAATCGGGCATAGAGATAAGTGTGGCGCCTCCCGGAAAGGTCATCAAGAACCTGATATCACTGTCGGGAGGAGAGCAGTCCTTCGTTGCTATCGCTATTTACTTTGCGATACTGAAGCTGAGACCTGCGCCCTTCTGTATACTTGACGAGATCGACGCGGCTCTCGACGAGGTAAACGTAAGAAAGTACGCACAGTACCTGAAGAAATTCACCGACACCACCCAGTTCGTCCTTGTCACCCACAGACGAAGCGCCATGGAGGAGGCAAATGTTCTCTACGGCGTAACCATGCAGGAGGACGGTATTTCCAAGCTCCTGAAAATGGAGCAGGTGGATTTCCAGGAGGACGTTGCGGATATTCAATAATTTTTGTCACACCTTCGCACAGCGCTGCGATTAGTATAGTAGACCATGTTTGGAGGATATAATGGGACTTTTTTCTAAAATTGCCAGCGGTCTGAGAAAGACCAAGGATTTCCTTTTCGGCGGTATCCAGAGAGTTCTCAACTCGTTTACCGTCATCGATGAGGAGCTCTTCGAGCAGCTCGAGGAGCAGATGATAATGAGCGATATCGGAGTAGAGACCTCCGAGGAGATATGCGACAGGCTCCGCAAGAAGATAAAGGAGCGGGGCATAACCGATCCCAAGGAGATAATGGGACTCATACACGAGGTAATCGCCGAAATAATGGGCGACGATACGGGACTTGATCTCTCGGTATCTCCTGCCGTGATTATGGTCATAGGCGTAAACGGCGCAGGCAAGACCACCACCATAGGAAAGCTCTGCCACCAGTTCAGACAGGAGGGCAAGAAGGTGCTTGTAGCGGCTGCGGATACCTTCCGTGCAGCTGCCATAGACCAGCTTGAGGTCTGGACGCAGCGTGCGGGAGTAGATATCGTAAAGCACGCCGAGGGCTCCGACCCGGGAGCTGTAGTATATGACGCCCTTGAAGCCGCAAAGGCAAGAGGCTGCGACGTAGTTGTAATAGATACGGCAGGCAGACTCCATAATAAGAAGAACCTTATGGAGGAGCTCAAGAAGATCAACCGTATCATCGACAACAAGGCAGGCGAGTGCTCACGGGAGGTGCTCCTTGTGCTTGACGCAACAACAGGACAGAACGCCGTAAATCAGGCAAAGCTGTTCAGCGAGACCGCTCCCATAACGGGAATAGTTCTCACAAAGCTTGACGGAACCGCAAAGGGCGGTATCGTCATTTCCATAAAGAACGAGCTGGGTATCCCCGTTAAGCTCATAGGCGTAGGCGAGAAGATCGACGATCTTCAGCCCTTCGACAGCAATATGTTCGTTGACGCTCTCTTTACTCCCACCGAGGCTATCGAGGACGAGGAGGAAGAAGAGACAGAGGAGGCATACGAGTC
The DNA here is from genome assembly GCF_947301925.1 of uncultured Ruminococcus sp. Taxonomy (GTDB): domain Bacteria; phylum Bacillota; class Clostridia; order Oscillospirales; family Ruminococcaceae; genus Ruminococcus. The sequence goes on along the minus strand of NZ_CAMYUE010000001.1, from coordinate 622,484 downwards.
TGAGGAGGAGATCGCTGAGGACGAGGAGACCGAGACTGAGATGGCAAATGGCTACTACAACGAGTACGGAGCCTTTGTTCCCTATGAGGACGAAGATGAGGCCGATGACGAGGAATATGAAGCTGAATCTGATGAAGATAATGGGGAATATGAGTCCGAAGCTGAAGCAGAGGATTACGATGAGGAGTCTGACGATGAGGACGAGGCTGATGAGGACACCGGGGCTGAGGAAGACGATCAGCTGACCGACGAAGATGAAGAGTCCGATGAGGAAGAGTCGGAGGACGATGAAGAAGCAGAGGACGAGGAGGAGCCCGAGGCTGCTGCCGAGCCCGAAAAGAAGAAAAAGCGCGGCTTCTTCAGCAGGCTTTTCGGAGGTAAGGACGATGATTAAGCAGCTTGTAATGGCTACAAATAACGCAAACAAGCTCCGCGAGGCAAGAGAGATACTTGCACCTCTGGGTATAGAGGTGCTCTCTCAGCGTGAAGCGGGAGCTGACTGCGATCCCGAGGAAAACGGTACTACCTTTGCGGAAAATGCACTTATCAAGGCAAGAGCGGTCTACGAAGCCGTAAAGCTGCCCACCATTGCAGACGACAGCGGTCTCTGTGTGGACGCTATGGACGGCCGTCCCGGAGTATACTCAGCAAGATATGCTCCCGAGGGACAGCACTGCGCAAAGCTACTTGAGGAGATGAAGGACGTTCCCGACGACAGGCGCGGAGCTGCATTTGAGTGTACCATAGCCTATATAGACGAAAAAGGCAGCCATACCATGACAGGCGAGTGCAGAGGCGCTATAGGCCATGAGCAGCGCGGCACCAACGGCTTCGGCTACGATCCCGTGTTCATGGCAGGAGAGCGCACCATGGCGGAGCTCTCCGCAGAGGAAAAGAACGTCATAAGCCACAGAGGAGCGGCTCTGAGAGAGCTGTACAAGTATCTGAAAGAAAGATTTGGTGAATAATATGCTTACAAGCAAGCAGAGAGCATACCTGCGCGGTATCGCTTCCACATACGAGACCATATACCAGGTTGGCAAGGGCGGCGTTACCGAGGCAATGTGCAAGGACATAGAAGCAGCTCTTACCAAGAGAGAGCTCATAAAGCTGAGAGTTCTTGATAATTCGGGCTGGACAGCAAGAGAAGCCGCCGACGCTATCGCAGAGCAGACAGGCGCTGATGTGGTACAGGTCATCGGCAGCAGATTCGTGCTCTTCAAGCGCAACGAGAAGGAACCTGTTATCGAGAATATCCCAAAGGCTAAGTGATGAAGGTACTGATAATAAGCGGGACATCTCATAAGGGCTCCACATACAATATCGGCCGTATCATGGCAGGTAAGCTGACAAAGCCCGAGGACATCAGCGAGGTGTTCCTGCCCCGTGACTTTGACGAGTTCTGCTGCGGCTGCACAAGCTGCTTCACCAAGGGCGAGGAGAACTGTCCCCACTATGGCAAGCTGAAGCCCATAACGGAGCTTATAGACGCCGCTGATGTGCTGATACTCACGTCCCCTGTTTATGTTTATCACTGCACGGGACAGATGAAGGCGCTTCTCGACCATTACGGCTGGCGCTGGATGGCGCACCGTCCCGAGGAGAAGATGTTCAGCAAGCAGGCGGTAGTAGTTGCAACGGCTGCGGGAGCAGGCGTGAAGTCAACAATGAAGGATATGGCGGACAGCTGCTTCTTCTGGGGAATCCCTCAGACCTATAAGCTGGGCAGACCTGTTGCGGCGACGGACTGGGACAGTGTAAAGCCGAAGATAAAGGACAGTATCAATGCAAAAGCCGACAGTATTGCAAAAAAGATACTGAAAAGGCAGGGAAAGGTACCTGTTCCGCTGAAAACAAAGGGATTTTTCAAGATAATGAGCCTTATGCAGCGAAACGGCTGGAACAAGGCGGACATGGACTACTGGAAGGCAAAGGGCTGGACAGAGAGCAAACGTCCGTGGAAATAAGAAAGCAACAGGGAGGTGCGGAATGAGGATAGGTATATACGGCGGAAGCTTCAACCCCGTACACAACGGACATATACATCTTGCGGAGACCGCAGTGACGGAATTCGGCCTTGACAGGCTGTATCTGCTGCCGTCCAAGAGATCTCCCCACCGCTCCATGGCTGAATATGCCCCCGACGAGGACAGACTGGAGATGCTAAGACTGGCAAGCAGCCATAATGACAGGCTCTTTGTCAGCGATTACGAAATAAAAAGCGACCGTGTGAGTTATACTATATACACGGTGGAGTATTTCCGTCAGCAGTTCCCCGCGGACGAGCTGTTCCTCCTTGTAGGCAGCGATATGCTGCTTAGCTTCGATACATGGTTCCGCTTCGAGGATATACTTGCGGCTGTGACTCTCTGTGTGGTGTCCCGTGAGCAGGGCGATATCCCCGAGCTGAAAAGAAAAGCCGACGAGCTGCGGAAATTCGGTGATATACTCATTTCCGAGGCAGCTCCCACTGTCATTTCCAGTACAGAGGTAAGAAAAAAAATTGCAAAAAACAAGGATTTCTCTTGCTATCTTGACGAAAATGTAGTACAATATATAAGGTCAAAGGGATTATATTCCGTAAGAGGTGAAGGTAAATTGCAGTATAACCCTGATGATAAGAAAAAATATCTCAAGGCGCATCTTTCTGCAAAGCGTTACGCTCATTCGCTGAATGTGGCGGCAGAGTGCAGGAAGCTTGCCGAGAAGTACGGCGAGGATCCCGATAAGGCGTATTTCGCAGGACTTATCCATGATATATGCAAGGAGCTCCCCGACGACGAGCAGAAGGCTTTGGTGCTGGAGAGCGGATATACGGTATGCCGCGAGGAGCTGGATACACGTTCCCTGTGGCATGGCATCGCAGGCGCCTATTTTGCAAAGAAAGAATTCGGAGTAGAGGATATAGACATACTCAACTCCATCAGATTCCATACAGTGGGCAGAGCAGGAATGTCCCGACTTGAAGAGATAGTCTATATGGGCGATCTCATTTCCGCAGAACGTGATTATAAGGATGTAGACAAAATGCGCAAGCTGGCATATGCCGATCTCAATGCGGCTATGCGTGAGGCATTTGCGTTTTCCATGAAGTCTGTAATAAAAAAAGGCGGAGTCATTCCCATTTGTACCGCCGAGGGGTATAATTTTTATACAAGGCTTACAAGAGCAGAGAAAAAATGATGGAAATTTGAAAAGAGGACTCAGATGAACCGCGAAGAACTTAACGAGGAGAAAGTATCGGGGGCAGACAATGCTCCCAGGCAGATCAAACCGCTGAGGAAGCTGAAGCGAGTAGAAAGCAGGACCCCTGCACAGCCCGAATACCACGGACTGCACGAGGCTCCTTCAATAGATATAAGCATTGAGGGCGAAAACAGAAAGCCCGAACCCGTACAGGAACAGGTATACCACGGACTGCACGAAAAGGGCAGCGAGTATACCGAATGGAACGACGATGACGATGAGGACTTCGACGACGAAGCTCCGGAAAAGACTAAAAAGAGCAAAAAGGACGCACTGATAAAGCTGGGAGCCATAGTGGTGAGCCTTGTGACGATAATTACGCTCTTCCTGAATATGCCCATACTCTGGTACAAAAAGAGCGGCCAGCCCGATGAAAGGGTTTCGATAATCAATTACTTCAAGCGCTGGCAGCCTACGGTAGATCTTGAGGGTGAGCTGCAAAAGCCTTCCATGGATCTGAACGTGGATACCGATATAGTAAATGAAAACTTTACCGACGGACTTGATCTTCCCCAGCTTGTGGAAGGACAGTATACCGTGCTTTTCCTGGGATTTGACGAGGATCAGGAGCTCACCGACGTTATCTGGATATGCCAGTTCGATATCGCAGCTGCAAAGCTCCATATATTACAGGTGCCCAGAGACAGTGCAGTTCCCAATTATACCAGCAATCCCACCACAAAGATAAACAGCGTCTACTACTACGCATGGGATCAGGAATCCAGCAAGATTCAGCGTGTGGTAAACTGCGTTCAGGAAAACTTCCAGATACCAATTGACGCATATGTTACCACAACCTGCTATGATATCGTTGATATCGTTGATCTTATCGGCGGTATCCCGATACATCTGGACAACGAGATAATCTATGAGGCTGACAAGATAATCCCCAAGGGCGATGTGGTGCTCAACGGCAACCAGGCAGAATGGTTCGTTCGCTTCCGTCACGAGTGGCTCCAGGGAGATATCGGACGTGTTCAGAACCAGCGCCGCTTCATGGCCGCAGCCATGCAGAAGCTCCTTTCCATAGTAAAGGACGAGGGCAGGCTCAAGCTCTACAGCTACCTCAACACTATCTACAAGAACAAGTGGATAGCTACAAATATGAGTGTTGACGACCTCAGCAAGCTTGCAGATTTCGGCTCTACCCTCACAATGGAGAACGTAGCCGTAAACATGGTGCCCGGCGAGGACGCCGAATATGTAGGCAGTGACGGAGTGCTCTACAGCATTTACTCTATCCACAAGAGAGCTACTATTGATATGCTCAACGAGTCTTTCAGACCCTATCAGCGTCCGCTGCTGCTCTCAGAGAGCAATATCATGGAATTTGTGGACGAATACAACTATCAGTATGACCTTTACGACGACACGGGCATGACCTTCGAGGAGCTGGAAAAAGCTACCGAGCCGCCCAGAAACCCCGATATGAAACCATGGTGGAAGGAAGATGATTAAATGACCGAACAGGAAAAGCTTGAACTTATAATAAAGACTCTCGACCTGAAGAAGGGCGAGGATATACAGGCAATAAAGATCGCCGACCTCACTATCCTTGCTGACTACTTCGTAATAGTAAACGGTACCAGCAACACCCACGCAAGGACTCTTGCGGACGAGGTAGAGTTCGTACTTTCACAGAAGGGCATAGAGCCCCAGCGCCGCGAGGCCGATACGGGAAATACATGGATAATCCTCGACTACGCGGATATCATCGTCCATGTCTTCTACAAGGACACCAGAAACTTCTACAAGCTGGAGGGACTCTGGGCTGACGGTGAACAGGTGGATATAAGCAGCCTTCTCATAAAGGATTGAGACAACTGCTGGCAAATGTATAATAAACACTAATGAATAAAGGAATGATATTACAATGAGCAGATATGATTTCACATCTGTAGAAGCCAAATGGCAGAAATACTGGGAGGAGCACGAGACCTTCAGGACCGATGTATGGGACTTCAGCAAGCCTAAGTTCTATGCGCTGGATATGTTCCCTTATCCTTCGGGAGTAGGCCTCCACGCAGGACATCCCGAGGGCTATACCGCTACCGATATAGTATCGCGTATGAAGCGTATGCAGGGCTACAACGTCCTTCACCCCATGGGCTATGATTCCTTCGGACTTCCCGCAGAGCAGTATGCCGTAAATACGGGCAACCACCCCAACGGCTTTACTCAGGAGAATATCAAGACCTTCTCAAAGCAGCTGAAGGAGCTGGGCTTTGACTATGACTGGTCAAAGATGATAGCTACATCGGATCCTTCCTTCTACAAGTGGACACAGTGGATCTTCAAGCAGCTCTACAAAGACGGCTATGCAAAGTATATAGATATGCCCGTAAACTGGTGCGAGGAGCTGGGAACCGTACTCTCCAACGATGAGGTCATCGACGGCAAATCCGAGCGCGGCGGCTTCCCCGTAGTAAGAAAGAACATGAAGCAGTGGGTAATTGACCAGCCCGCATTCGCCGAGAAGCTCCTTGAGGGACTTGACGAGATCGACTGGCCCGAGTCCACAAAGGCTATACAGCGCAACTGGATAGGCAAGTCCACAGGCGTAGAGGTCGAATTCGATATCGTAGGCGGCGGAAAGTTCTCTATTTTCACCACCTGTATCGAGACCATATACGGTATCACCTTCATGGTACTGGCTCCCGACGGAGCAGTGACCGAGAGCCTTCTTGACCGTGTGCAGAACAGGGAAGAGGTAGAGGCTTACATTGCAGAGACCAAGAAGAAGAACGATATGGACCGTACAGAGCTCAACAAGACCAAGTCAGGCTGCGAGCTCAAGGGCGTTACCTGTATAAATCCCGTAAACGGCAAGGAAGTCCGTATGTTTATCGGCGACTTCGTACTTGCAAGCTACGGTACAGGTGCGGTAATGGCAGTCCCCAGCCACGATCAGCGTGACTTTGAGTATGCCATAGCTCATAATATAGACATGATACAGGTCATCGACGGCAAGGACGAGCATATCGACGTTTCCGAGGCCGCTATGGAAAAGACCGAATACCTCGGCAAGGGCTACAAGCTCATCAATTCCGAGGAGTTCACAGGCCTCACTGTTGAGGAGGCAAAGGAAGCCATCACTCAGAAGCTTGAAGCTATGGGCAGAGCAAAGCGCACTGTAAACTATCACTTCCGCGAGTGGATTTTTGCCCGTCAGCGCTACTGGGGCGAGCCCGTTCCGATAGTTCACTGTGAGGACGGAAGCATACACGTTCTCGATGACGAGGAGCTCCCGCTGATACTTCCCGAGCTTGACGATTACAAGGGCAAGAACGGCAAGGCTCCCCTTGAAAATGCAACAGAGTGGAAGCAGTACGACAGAAACGGCGTAAAGGGCACCAGAGAGACCTCTACTATGCCCGGAAGCGCAGGCTCCAGCTGGTACTACTTCAGATATATCGATCCCGACAACGACAAGGAGTTTGCAAATCAGGAGCTCCTGAAGCACTGGATGCCCGTCGACCTCTACATAGGTGGTCCCGAGCACGCAGTAGGACACCTTATCTACTCCCGTATCTGGAACAGATATCTCTACGACAAGGGTCTGGCACCTACAAAGGAGCCCTTCAAGAAGCTGGTACACCAGGGCATGATCCTTGGCGAGAACGGCATAAAGATGGGCAAGCGCTTCCCCGAGTTCGTGGTAAATCCCTCGGATATCGTCAGGGATTACGGCGCAGATACTCTCCGTCTCTACGAGATGTTCATGGGACCTCTCGAGGTAAGCAAGCCCTGGAGCAAGAACGGCGTTGAGGGTGCAAAGAGATTTATCCAGAGAGTATGGAACTTCTTCACCGAGGCTGAGAACCTCACCGATGACAACGACGGTGCTCTCACAAAGGTATACCACCAGACCGTAAAGAAGGTCACCGACGACTTTGAGAAGCTTGCATTCAATACCGCTATCAGCCAGATGATGATATTCGTCAATGCTGTGTACAAGAACGGCAAGTGCCCAAGGGAATACGCCGAGGGACTCATCAAGATGCTGTCCTGTATCACTCCCCATATGGGCGAGGAGATCTGGAGCATACTTGGTCATGACGATACCATCGCCTACGAGAGCTGGCCTGTATACGACGAGGAGCTCTGCAAGGAGGACACCATAGAGATAGTTGTTCAGGTAAACGGCAAGCTGAAGGCAAAGCTGAATATCGCTATGGACGCAGACAAGGATTCGGTAATGGAAATGGCCATGTCAGACGAAAAGGTCAAGGAGTCCATTGACGGAAAGACAATAGTCAAGCAGATATATGTACCAAATAAACTTGTTAATATTGTAGCAAAATAACGAATTTTTTTCACGTTAAAAAAATGCTTGACAATCAACTTAAAATATGGTAAACTTATAGTATATTCTTTATAACTATTTATTGTATATCTGCTATATATTGGGGTATGTGATGACTGACACCCTTTCGGGTGATTAGTATAGAGCATGGGCTTAGTTCCGTGCAACCTCTGAACAAGGGAGGGAAATTTAGTGGCAGAAGTTCGTGTTGGCAAAAACGAGTCTTTAGATACAGCTCTTAAGAGATTTAAGAGATCATGTGCAAAGGACGGCGTAATTGCTGAGGTTCGTAAGAGAGAGCACTACGAGAAGCCTTCGGTAAAGCGTAAGAAGAAGTCTGAGGCAGCTCGTAAGCGTAAGTATTGATCTTGCGAAAATGATTAATGTTGATAAAAGCGGGCTGTAAGCTCGCTTTTTCATTTGTATGAACGGAGTTGACAGATTACTTGGGTCTTATACATAAAATTACAGGAACCGACGTGGATTTCGCTTTCAGGAAAACCGTGGACATCAGTCCCCGCTTCCTGAAAAAGCATGGCATCAAGGGGCTTATCCTCGATGTGGACAATACTCTGACGACGCATGATAACCCCGTCCCCGCAGAGGGGATAAGGGAATGGCTTGACGACATGAGAAAAAACGGCATAAAGCTGATAATAGTCTCTAATAATCATCCCGAGCGCGTCAGGCCTTTTGCGGATCCTCTCGGACTGGACTATGTCAGCGACAGCGGTAAGCCGCTGAAAAGGGGATACAGGGCGGCTATGAAGAAGATGGGGCTCACAGCTTCGGAGACGGCCGCTGTAGGCGACCAGCTCTTCACTGATGTATGGGGAGCTAACTTCTCAAGGATAAGGATGCTCTATGTTGAGCCCATAGAGCTTGAGCCTAAGAGCAAAAGGTTCATAAGGTTCAAGAGAGTGCTTGAAAAGCCCTTCCTTCCCAGGAAATTTGTCAATCTTGCAAAGGAGTAAATATGATAAAGAAGATACTTGTAATACACGGTCCCAATCTCAATCTTCTCGGAGAGCGTGAGCCGGGAGTTTACGGAAACTCGGGAATTGACGTGCTCAACAGCAATATTATCGACCGTGCAAAGGAACAGGGTCTGGAGTGCGAGATATTCCAGTCCAATCATGAGGGAGCTATCATCGACAAGCTCCACGCCGCAAGAAAGAGCTTTGACGGCGTTATCCTCAACGCAGGAGCCTATACACACTACAGCTATGCAATACGCGATGCTATTGTCGCAATAAAGATACCCGTTATAGAGGTACATATCAGCAATGTATTCGCAAGGGACGAGTTCCGCTCAAATTCCGTCATAGCTCCTGTCTGCAAGGGCAGCATCAGCGGCTTCGGTTTCGGAAGCTACTATCTTGCCGTTCAGGCAATGGCTGAGCTGTAAGAGGTGCGGAATGACAAGATTTGACCGACTGTTTGAGGTGTTTGAGGGGGCAGACTGCGTCCTTATCACCTCGGACATAAACAGAAGATATTTTACGGGCATGAAATCCTCGGCGGGAGTTGTGCTTGCATTTCCCGAAAAGGCCTATCTGCTCATTGATTTCCGCTATATCGAAAAGGCCAGGGCAACTGTCACAGCTGCCGAGGTCATCGAGATGAAGAAGCTCTATCCCCAGATAATGGAGCTGCTCAAAAAGCACGGCGCACAGTCAGTGGCTATCGAGTCCGAGACCATGACTGTCAAGGAGCTCAATGCCTATGAGCACTTTTTCAGCGAGATACATTTCGTCCATAACGACTCCCTCAGCAACGCCATAGCGACTCTCAGAGCCTCCAAGGACAGCGGGGAGATAGAGTGCATAAGGAAGGCGCAGGAGATAGCCGAAAAGGCCCTCAGCGATCTTCTGGGCTTCATAAAGGCAGGTGTTACCGAGCGTGAGATAGCTCTGGAGCTTAACCGCCTGATGTTCGCCTACGGTGCGGAGGATCTTTCCTTCGATACCATTGCTCTTTCGGGAGCCAACACATCAATGCCTCACGGAGTTCCCTCCGATAAGAAGGTGGAGAGCGGCGAGTTCGTGCTGCTTGACTTCGGTGCAGTATACAACGGCTATCACAGCGATATGACCAGAACGGTCTGCGTCGGAGAGCCAACCGACGAGATGAGACAGGTGTACGATATCGTGCTGAGAGCTCAGACGGCAGGCATAGAGGCCGCAAAGGCAGGGATACTTGGCTGCGACCTTGACAAGGTGTCAAGAGATATCATCGAGCAGGCAGGCTACGGCAGCTGCTTCGGACACTCCCTGGGTCACGGCGTGGGCATGGAGATACATGAAAAGCCCAATGCCTCGCCGAACTATAAGCTCCCTCTCAACGCCGGGGCGGTAGTTACAGTGGAGCCCGGCATATACATCGCAGGCAAATTCGGCGTCAGAATTGAGGATTTTGTCATTTTGACCGAAAACGGCTGCGAAAACTTGACAAAAAGTGCAAAAAATCTAATATCTTTATAATAATATCACTTTAGGTATTGCAATAATTCCTGAAATGTGATAAAATAAAGTATAATATTATTTTGAAAAATACGGAGGTATTTATAATGATTTCAGCAGGAGATTTCAGAAACGGCGTTACCTTTGAGCTTGACGGACAGGTTGTTCAGGTCGTTGAATTCCAGCACGTTAAGCCCGGTAAGGGAGCTGCTTTTGTAAGAACTAAATACAAGAACGTTATCACAGGTTCAGTTGTTGAAACTTCTTTCAACCCTACAGCTAAGTTCCCTACAGCTTTCGTTGAGAGAAAGGATATGCAGTACAGCTACAACGACGGCGATCTGTACTACTTCATGGATCTTGAGACATATGAGCAGGTTCCGATCAGCGCATCTATCCTCGGCGACAACTTCAAGTTCGTTAAGGAAGAGATGATCTGCAAGATCCTCTCATACAAGGGCAGCGTATTCGGCGTAGAGCCCCCCAACTTCGTAGAGCTGAAGGTCACACAGACAGACCCCGGCTTCAAGGGCGATACAGCTACAAACGCTACAAAGCCTGCTACACTTGAGACAGGTGCGGAGATCAAGGTTCCGCTCTTCATCGATGAAGGCGAGATCATTCAGGTTGATACAAGAACAGGCGAGTATATGTCAAGAGCATAAGCTCCCGTACAATCCACGATACTATTTTGAGAGGAGGAGCTTGTTATGAAGCTTACCGAGAAAATGTCATATTTACAGGGTCTTATCGACGGACTTGAGATCGACGCATCTACTAAGGAGGGCAAGGCTCTCATTCAGATGTCTGAGGTCATGTCCGAGCTGGTACTCTATGTTGAGGATCTCCAGTCACAGGTAGACGAGCTTACAGAGCTCTGCGATATCCTTGACGAGGATCTCGGAGCAGTTGAAGACGATTTCTATGACGATCTTGACTGTGATGAGTGCGACGGAGACTGCGATACCTGCGACGATGACGATGACTGGGATGACGATGACGATTTCGACTTCGACGACGATGATGATGAGCTTTATGAGATCACCTGTCCTACCTGCGGAGATACTATTCTGCTTGACGAGGGCATGATCGAGGAAGGATCTATCAACTGTCCTAACTGCGATGAGCTCCTTGAGTTTGATTACGACGATCTTACTATCGAGGACTTCGAGGATAAGGAAGAAGAACCCGAGAAGAAGTGATCGTACAAAGATCAGTAAACAGGCTGCGGATAGTTTTTATCCGCAGCTTTTTGTTTTTACTGTAAAAACAATTGCAAATTCTGTAAAAATATGCTATAATATGCAAAAAGCTTGTGCATTGCAGAAGTAAAAAAAGGAGCAGATGAGATATGGGATTAAAAAAAGAAGCGGCTGAAAAAGGCTTGGAAGTAGCTACTGACTTAGTAAAAAATAATGCATCTAATGTGTTGGGAATGTTATTTCCATTTGCCGGAGTAAAGAAAAAGGCTATAGAAATGCGTATGGAACAAATCGAAAAGTCTAATTTACCAGATGAAACGAAATTAGCACTGATTTTAAACATGAAAGATGATTTAAAGAGGATAAAAAATCAAAAAGCTGTTGCAGAGATAGCAGTTAACGAAGCCAAGGAGGGGACTGATTTCTCCGAAAAATCCGGCGTTAATGAAGAATGGTTCGAGCGCTATATGGATGCCGCAAAATTTGTTAACTCCGAAGAAATGCAGCTTATATGGGGCAAGATACTTGCTGGCGAGTTTGAAAAGCCTGGCTCGACTCCCCCTAATATGACAAGGATACTTTCCGAAATAACCCCTGAATTAGCTCAGGCGTTCAGCAAAACTTGTAGTATGAAGGTTTTAGTAAGAGAAATAAATGAGAAAGAAATTAATACTATTCCAAAAGAATTAATAGTCATTCCATACAGTTATTATAAAGTGTTTTTTAAAAGGTTGGGGTTGAGTTTTGAAGTACTTAACGAATTAGATACTTTAGGAGTTTTAAAATATGACGAATTTTGGGAAGATAAAATTACAAGTAAACAGTTATTGATATGTACTGAAAATAGATTTGAATTAATTATAAAATACGATTATACAGGTTTTCCAGCTGGTAATGTTATGCTTACTGCTGTAGGTGAATCTTTAAGCAAAATTATTGAACCAATTAAAATAGAAGGATATCATGAGATGTTGAAAGAATACTTGATTAAAAATGGTGTTGAATTTGCAGATATTAATGATTACATAATAGAAGAAAAAGATGGCATTTTCACTGTAACAAAGAAAAATCAATAACCCATAACAAAAAAGTCGGACATTAAGTCCGACTTTCTTTATATAGTAAGTTCTATCTGATTGCCTTCAATGCCGATGATGCAGCTCTCATAGTAGCCGTCACCGGTAGTTCGCGGATCGCTTGCAACGGTATATCCGTCGGCTCTCAGTCTTTCCGTAAGCTCATCTACTTTCTCTTTACTTCCGAGACTGAAGGCTATATGGATATAACCTGTCCTTGCGGGATAATTGACTGCGTCATCAAGCTGCGGACGTGTCATTATCTCAAGTCTTGCACCGTCGTCAAAGCTGAGAAAGTAGGATCTGAAGTCTGTAGTTTTGTTGTGGTAGCCGCTGTTTGAAGAAGCGCCGAGGTACTTCACGAAGAAGTCACGAGCGGCTTCAAGGTCGCGGACGTACATTGCAATATGTTCAATCTTCATATTCATTCATACTGGGCAAGAATACGCACAGCCACCTCAAGGCGGGTCTGGCGGTTGTTCATTGCCTGTTTTTCGATGTACTTATGAGCCTGTGGCTCCGTGAACTTCAGGTACTTCATGAGAGTGGTCTTTGCACGGTTTATGGTGCGCATCTCCTCGATACGGCTCATGATATCGGAGCTCTCTCTCTTGACGCCTGCCATACGGACTCTTGCTGCAAGCACAAGGCGTATGGTGCGCTGGAGCAGCTCTCTTGTGACGGGACGGGGTATGACGTTGACACCGCTGTCTGATACCCTGTCTGCGATATCGTCGGAAACGTCGCCGCTGCATATCATTATAATACCTGCCGAGGTAGTCTCGGCTATCATCTCCGCAAGCTCCTGACCGAACTCATCGGGCAGGGGCGTATTTATTATTACCAGCTCAGGCTCAGTCTCGTTGTTGACCAGCCTGCGTGCCTCGCTGCCGCTTACGGCAACAGCCGTCCTGCCGCAGCCCTCTATGCGGAGAAGCTGCTCCGTCAGCTCGGAGACCTCGCTGTTTGCGGATACTATAAGTGCTCTTTCCATTTATATCCTCACACGAATTTGAAGTAGGACATCTCCTCGAATTTATCCTTGTCATCAGCCATTTCGTAGTCCTGTATCTGCTTGTCGAGCTGTGCAAAGACATTATCGCGTATCTCCTGTGAGAGGGTACGCTTTACGAAATCGCTGTCCTTTGCGATAGCAGCAGCCTCCTCCAGAGAAGAGGGGAGGGGCTGGAATACAGAGGCAGCCGAGCCGCTGTGCATGGAGCTTTCAAATATTGAGCAGTCCCGTGACTGTATGCCCTCTATACCTGCCGCCAGTATGAGTTTAAAGGTGATATAGGGATTGCAGCAGGCGTCTGCGGAGCGTATCTCGATACGGGGAGATATCCCCACGGGCTTCGGTACTCTTATGAGCTGAGCGCAGTTCTCGGAGGACCAGTTTATGTATTTGGGCGCATAGCCTATGCCGAAGCGCTTGTAGGAGTTTGTGGTGGAGTTGAGGAATGCGGTTATCTCTCTCATTCTGCTGAGAACTCCGGAAAGGAAGCACTTTCCATCCATCGGCATAGCGTTGATATCGCTGCCGAAGATATTCTCTCCGCCCTTTTTTAGGCTTATGGAAATGCTGAGAGCGCTGCCATGCTCGTCCGGCAGAGGCTTGGGCATAAATGAAGCAAAAAGGCCGTTCTGAGCAGCTATGGACTTAACCACGGTCTTGTAGTGTACCATATTGTCCGCAGCTGTAATGGGCTCGCTCTCGCGGAACTCTATCTCGTTCTGCGCGGGACCGTGCTTGTGGCAGGAGCTCTTGGGGCTCATGCCCATTTCTTCGAGGGAGAGACAAATCTCACGTCTTGCATTTTCGCACTTATCCAGCGGAGCAACGTCCAGATATCCGCCCTTGTCGTGAGGTATCTTTGTCGGCTCGCCGCGCTCGTCCAGCTCAAATAGATAGAATTCGCACTTTGTGCCCATTTCGCAGGAATACCCGTCCAGACGGAGCTGATTGATATAGTTTGTGAGTTCAGAGCGCATATCGCCGACATAGTCGCTTCCGTCGGTGTTTTTCAGCGAGCAGAAGAAGCGGACGACGCGTCCTGATTTAGGTCTCCAGGGGAGAACGGACAGAGTGGATATATCGGGCACGAGAAGCAGATCGGAGCAGCTCTCGTCGATACATGAAGCATCGAAGGGAATGCCGAATTCAAATGCTCTCGGAAGCTCGTTTGGCATGATAGCCACGTTTTTGAGATTGCCGAACATATCGCAGAAAGTAAGTCTTATAAATTTTACGTCGTTCTCTTCAACGAATTTCAGTATCTCTTTAGGAGAAAAGCTCATTGAAAGACCTCCAGTTTATATTTGTAGGGGACGGCGTCCCGTTAGTAGGGGCGGATATTATCCGCCCGAAACTTATCACTGTTCACTAATAATTCAAATCACACATTAAATCTGAACAGAACTATATCTCCGTCCTGCATAACGTACTCCTTGCCCTCAAGGCGTACAAGACCCTTTTCCTTGGCGGCAGCCATGCTTCCACAGGCCATGAGGTCGTCGTAGGAGATGACCTCCGCACGGATAAAGCCCTTCTCGAAGTCCGTGTGTATCTTACCTGCTGCCTGGGGAGCCTTGGTGCCCTTGGTGATAGTCCATGCGCGGACCTCCTGCTTGCCTGCGGTAAGGTAGGAGATAAGACCCAGGAGAGAATAGCCCTCCTTGATGATACGGTTGAGTCCCGATACCTCAAGACCCAGCTCGCTGAGGAACATAGCCTTGTCCTCGTCGCCCATATCGGAGATCTCTGCCTCTATCTGAGCGCAGATAGGCAGTACAGCGGAGTGCTCCTCCTCTGCAAGCTTGCAGACAGCCTTGTAGTTCTCGTTTGTGTCGATATTGTTCGTGAAGTCCTCCTCGCTGAGGTTAGCCGCATAGATAACGGGCTTTGCGGAGAGCAGGGGAGTTGACTTTATAAGCTCGCGCTCATCCTCTGTGAAGTCAAAGCCTCTTGCGGACTTGCCGCTTTCAAGATGAGTCTTCAGTCTTTCGAGGAAATCTATCTCCGCAAGGTATTTCTTATCGCCCTTTGCAGCCTTCTTTGCGCGGTCGATACGTCTGTCAACCATTTCGATATCGGAGAAGATGAGCTCCAGATTAATGGTCTCGATGTCGCGGAGGGGATTGATACTGCCGTCAACGTGGATAATATTCGGGTCTTCAAAGCAGCGTACAACGTGAACGATAGCGTCCACCTCGCGGATATCCGCAAGGAACTTGTTTCCCAGTCCCTCGCCCTTTGAAGCGCCCTTTACCAGACCGGCGATATCAACGAATTCCAGGGTAGCGGGAGTGAACTTGTCAGGCTCATACATTTCAGCCAGCTTGTCCAGTCTCTCGTCGGGGACGGATACTATACCAACGTTCTTTTCGATAGTGCAGAAGGGATAATTGGCCGATTCCGCACCTGCGTTTGTCAGAGCGTTGAAAAGAGTGCTTTTGCCCACGTTGGGCAGACCTACCATACCAAGTTTCATATTTATTCTTACCTTTCATATCATATGTTACCCCGCCCTGACAGGGCGGGGATAATAAGCTTTTAGTTGCTTGCGTAAGTCGTGCGTTTGTTGTTTACCAGCGAGCTTACGTTTGAATTCTGTATCTGGACGTCGCCGCTTTCCGTGCCGATGTCCTTGGGATTGCCTGCGTTGAGCACAAGGGATACCTCGGAATCGATGATATTCACATTGCCCGTGCCTGCTGCGTCACCGATACCGGTAACATCGTCGCCCTCGGAGTCAATAGTGATAACTGCGTCCCTTATCTTGGTGTTGACGCTGCCCTTCATGGCGCCGATAGCGGAGTGCTTGGCGGAGCGCATCTTCATATCGATCTTGCCCTGCCTGATGTAGATACTGCCCTCGCCGTCCTCAAGGACGCCGATACCCACAGCCTGAGCGCCGGTGCATGACATGGTGATATCGGCACCTGAGCTTATAGTGGCTATGCCCTTGCAGCTTCCGATACCTGTAACGCGGTTTCCGGAAATGGTGATATCCATTGAGCAGTCCTCACCGATATCTATGTTGGCGTCGCCGTTGAAGCTGCCCACTGCAAGGCCGTTGTGGGAGTACATATATATCTTCACATTGCCGGAGCGGAGGTTTATCTCCGAATCGTCGTCGTTATATCCGCCGCCGATACACATGGATTCCACGCTGTTGGAGATTATTTCGAGAGTTCCGCCGAAGTCCACGGTGATATCACCGTAGCCGTGGTCGTAGTCGTTTCCTATGCCGATGCCCTCAGAGGCGTAGCAGTCAATGGTGAGATTGCCCTTGCCTCCCAGCTCGAACTGCGAGCCCATGGGGACGTATATTCCCGAATAGCCAAGCTTGTTGTTCTTGACCACATTGAGGACAAGTCTTGCATACTCGCCCACGGAGATAGTGGGCTTGCTGTTGCCGCTTATCATATTGACGTTTTTCAGTGTGAGCTCACAGCTGTGGTTGTCCATGACGGATATATTCATCTTCACGGGCTTGTCGGGATCGCCCACAATGGTGAGCTTGCTCTGATAAACGTGTATGTCGGTGTATTTTTCAAGAGCCAGCTTCAGCAGATCCACCTCTGTATCGTTCTGAGCGGCGTATATCTTCTTTACGCCGTCGGGACGGGTCTCCAGATTGGTCTTGATTATCTCGTCCTTGATATCAGCGGAAATGCTATTGAGGAAGAGGGGCTTGGGCTTTGAAGTATAGTAGCCCTGCACCAGATCAACGCCCAGGCGTATCACCGTTTTGAGCTCCTGCAAGGTCTCGACGCCCTCGGCCAGTGATTTCAGCTGATTGTCGTGGCAGAACTCGATTACCGCTGTGACAAGCTGCTGCTTTTTCAGGTCGTTGTGGATATCGCTTATGAGGGAACGGTCGATCTTGATATAATCGGGGGAGTAATGCAGCAGATTGGAGCTGTTGGAATAGCCTGTTCCGTAGTCGTCGATGGCAAGCATGGCTCTTGCGAAGCCGCAGCGCTTTTTCAGCGTTTCAATGCCCTTTGCAGAGGAAGCGGACTCCTCCACTATCTCAATTACGGTCTTTTCAAGGAGCTCGCCGTAGGTCAGGTACAGCTCATTGAAGTCCTCGTCGCTGAGAAGATGGTTTGGCAGGCAGTTTATGAACAGCTTCCTGTTCTCGAATATCTGCTGATTATCGCTGAGAAGCTTCAGTGTATTGAAGAATGTGAGTTTCTCGACAGCGTAGAGGTCGTTCTGTGCGTCCGCGATCTTGAGTATCTGCTTCGGCGGCATTTTTATGTCGCCGACGGTCCTCATAAGAGCCTCATAGGCCACTATCTCGCCCGTATGGGTCTCCACGATAGGCTGGAGGTAGTAGGTAAGCAGGTTTTCCTGCACTATGCGGGAGAATGTCTGCGCATTGCGGTATGAGTCCTTTTCGCGGACATAGTTCTCCTCCGAGAACCAGTTGATGACAGAGCGCTTGTCCGTTCTGGCTTCAAATAGTGCGAACTCGGAATAGTTCACCAGCATATTGAAGTCGGAGGCCTCCTCGGGGAAGGAAGCGCAGCCGATAGAAAGGCTGATGCGGCTCTTGTCGGAAATATCTATTATCTCGCCGAAGTCGTCGGTAAGTATGCAGTTCTGTACGGCCTCGTCCATACTGTTGAGGATATTGTAAATGCTCATCTTGTCGCAGTCGCGGAAGAACACGCATATCTCATAGTTTGACTTGGAGCCGATTATCAGCGTATCGCTGGCGAAGCCCTTCAGCGCCTCGGCCACGGAGGTGATACAGCTGTTGGTATTGTCCACAGTGAGGTAGGAGCCCAGCTTGTCTATGCCGTTTATGTAAATGGTAGCAAGGCAGGCGTGCTGCGTCTCGGGCAGGATATTCTTTATCTTCTGAGAGAAGGAGGGATAGGAGGGGAGTCTTGTGACAGGATCGTACTCCACAAAGGCCTGACGGTCGTTGATATCGGTTATCTGGCGTGTGAAGTCCTGTACGAATCCCAGCCATTCGTCGCTGCTCTCGTATATGTTCATCTTTATGTAGCGCGAGGTATTTCCGTCGGTGAATTTATATATATGCTTCTGACCTTCCACGGGACATTTTGAGATCTTTTCGAGAAGGTTGAAGAATTCGAATTCGTTGATCTTTTCACTCGGGCAACCGAGCATATGACAGGCTGCGGCATCGAGGTAAGCGGCCTTTTCCTTTGCAATGTAGGTAAACGCACCTATATTGCCTACAAACTGCTGGAATACCTGCCAGTCATGGCTCAGCGCGGGAGGAGTTTTGCTAAAATCAAATATACTCATGCTCGCTCCTTATACCTTGGGAGCCGCGCGGGATATGCTGCGGCTTGTTTCCCTTTGCGTACCTGCGTTTTTAACGGTCAGCAGGAGACCGTGATAACGTACAATTTATACATTTTTATTATACTACATCGGAGCGCGATTGTCAATAAAAAGCCGCCATTTCTGGCGGCTTTCGGAAATATCTTATTATGCTCAGTCGAGGAAGTCCTTGACCTTCTTGCTCCTGCTGGGGTGACGGAGCTTTCTCAGTGCCTTTGCCTCTATCTGGCGGATACGCTCACGGGTAACATCGAAGCGCTGGCCAACCTCCTCGAGGGTGCGGGACTTGCCGTCCTCGAGACCGAAGCGGAGCTTCAGCACCTTTGCCTCACGGTCTGTAAGTGTGGAGAGCACCTCGTTGAGCTGCTCCTTCAGGAGAGTATGTGAAGCTGCCTCAGCAGGTGCGGGAGCGTCGTCGTCGGGTATAAAGTCGCCGAGATGGCTGTCCTCCTCCTCGCCGATAGGAGTTTCAAGGGATACGGGATCCTGAGCGACACGCATGATCTCGCGTACCTTGTCCACAGGCATATTCAGCTTGTCCGCTATCTCCTCGGGGCTGGGGTCGTGACCGTTCTCGTGAAGAAGCTGGCTTGATACCTTCTTTACCTTGGTGATAGTCTCCACCATGTGTACGGGGATACGGATAGTTCTTGCCTGATCTGCTATAGCGCGGGTGATGGCCTGACGGATCCACCATGTAGCGTATGTGGAGAACTTGAAGCCCTTTGTGTAGTCGAATTTCTCAACAGCCTTGATAAGACCCAGGTTGCCCTCCTGAATAAGATCCAGGAACTGCATACCTCTGCCCACATACTTCTTTGCAATGGATACGACAAGACGGAGGTTAGCCTCAGACAGTCTCTTCTTTGCGTAGGGATCGCCCTTGGCCATTCTCTGAGCCAGCTCGATCTCTTCCTCGGTGGTGAGAAGAGGCACACGGCCAATCTCCTTGAGGTAGATCTTTACGGGGTCGTCAATGGCGATACCCTCGGTGGAGAGAGCCATTTCCAGATCGTCCGTCATATTTGAATCGAGACCTATCTTCAGGTCGGCGTCAAGGTTCATGTCCTCAACGATCTCGATATTGAGGTTTTCACAGTTGTCATAGAAGGTATTGATCTGATCAACGTCGAAATCAAGCTCCTCCAGTGCGTCGGTGATCTCCTTTGTGGTGAGCTTGCCGTTGGTCTTGCCCTGTTCCATAAGGGCTTCGATGGTGTTTTTCTTTTCCATATTTTTTATCCTCCTATTTGTTTTTTGAACGGAAGAGCTCCAGCAGCTCGTCGTTGCTCAGTTCTCCGTCAGCCGCGGGTCTGTTGCTTTTCAGCACCTTTGCGCAGTCGGCGACAACGTCCAGCGTCACCGCCACCTCGCGCTTTTTTGCTGCTATTCCGCTTATCCTTCCCATTTCCTCGGTGGAAAATACGTCGGACAGCATAGATATGGTAAATCTGTCGGAATTCTTCATGCGCTCCAGCAATGCCGTGTAGACCTTCTTATTGAAGGCGGTGACGAAGCATTCTGGCGGCGCAAGCTTCTCAACGTCCTCCCATTCGCCGGGGCGGGTGAGAAGGTAGCTGATTATAGTCTCCTCGGCGCGTGCCTGCTTCTTGTTGCTGACTGCGTCGGGGTTGATATCGTCGCGTATATAAGTGGTTTTTGCCTTGATGTTCCGCCATTCGTTCTTCTTGGCGCTGCTGCTGTTCTTTTTCAGCATGGTGTCTATGTGAGCCTTCAGCACCTGAACGGGTATATCGCACTTCTTGGACGTTCTTGATATGTAGACCTCTCTTTCCAGAGGAGATTCTATGCCTGCCAGCACCTTTGAGGTGCGCTTCAGCAGCTCCACACGGCCGATATCGGTGGAAAGATCAAGGCCGTCCTCGCACTTGTCCAGCATGAAGTCGTTTGCGTCGTTGGAGCCGTCAAGCAGCATACGGAAGCGGTCTCTTCCGAACTTCTTTATGAACTCGTCGGGATCCTTGGCGCCCTCCATGTGGATTATCCTTGTGCGCAGACCTACGTCCGCGAAGTGATTGATAGCTTTCTGAGTGGCCTTCTGTCCTGCGCCGTCGCTGTCGTAGGCAACGATTACCTCCTCGGCATAATGGCTTATGAGCCTTGCCTGATCGGGGGTTATGGCGGTTCCCAGAGTTGCCACCACATTCTCGAATCCTGCCTGATTTACGGCGATAACGTCCATATAACCCTCGCAGAGTATCAGCCGCTTGGCGTTGGAGTTCTTTGCGAAGTTCATGGAGAACAGATTTGAGCCCTTGTCGAATACGGGAGTTTTTCCCGTGTTAAGGTATTTCGGCTGTGAGTCGTCAAGGACCCGGCCGCCGAAGCCTATTATATTGCCGCGAAGGTCAACGATAGGGAACATGACTCTCTTGCGGAACATATCGAATGTGCGTCCGTTCTTGCTGCCAGCCAGCCATGCGTCGATGATCTCCTCGTCGGAGTAGCCCTTTGAGCGGAGGTGGTCGGTGAGATCCGTCCACGAATCCGAGGCATAGCCCAGACCGTACTTCTTTATGGTCTGAGGGGACAGCTTACGGTTTGCGAAGTATTGCAGCCCTGTCTTGTCGGCGCCTTTGATAAGGTTTGTGTAGAAGTAATTGGCGGCAAGGCGGTTCATCTCGTAGATACGGGTCTTGCGCTTTGCGTAGCCGCTGTCCTTCCTGCCGTATTCGGGGACCTCCATGCCCGAGCGCTGCGCAAGAAGCTTGACAGCCTCGGAGAAATCCAGGTTCTCCATCTTCATGGTAAAGGTTATGACGTCGCCGCCTGCGCCACATCCGAAGCAGTAGAAGCTCTGGGTGTCGGTGAATATAGTGCAGGAGGGGGTCTTTTCGGAATGGAAGGGGCAGGAGCAGACGTAATTCCGTCCGCGCCGTATCAGGTTCACATATCCGCCCATGACAGTCTCGATAGGGTTGGCGTTTCGCAGATTATAGAGAAATTCGTCGTTCTGAGGCATTGTATCTCCTCACTTCCAGAATTTCGGTACGAACAATTCGGTGTAGAGATCGACGGCGTACTCGTCGCTCATACCCGATATGTAATCGCAGACAGCTCGGTCTGCGTCTGATTGCTTCATTATACTGCGGTATTCCTCCGGCAGCTTGTTACTATGCTCGATAAAGTAGGAGTACAGCTTGCGCACCAGCTGCTCGGCCTTGCCCTCCTCGGCCTTTGCCGCAGGATTGGTGTAGACCTTCTCGAACATGAACCTCTTCAGGGCGTCGTGAGCCTTGCGTATCTCGGGAGCAAAGTCTATATCCACAGCTCCGTGCTCAATGACGGAGGAGATAAGCGTGGTTATGCGCTGGGTCTTGGTCCTGCCAAGAGTTCTTACGCAGTCACGGGGGAGATCGTCATTGCTGAGTATCCCCGCGCGGATAGAGTCCTCGATATCGTGGTTGATATAGGCGATGGTATCGGCAAGGCGGACGATATTGCCCTCCTTTGTGTCGGCTGTCATGTTGGTATGACAGAGTATGCCGTTTCGCACCGCATATGTCAGGTTCAGGCCTTTGCCCTTCTTTTCCAGAACCTCCACCACTCTCACGCTCTGCTCGTAGTGCTTGAAGCCGTGAGGGCAGATGTCGTTGAGTGTCTTCTCGCCGCAGTGGCCGAAGGGAGAGTGCCCAAGATCATGACCGAGAGCGATAGCCTCGGTGAGATCCTCGTTGAGGCGCATTCCGCGGGAAATAGTCCTCGCTATCTGAGCGACCTCAAGGGTATGGGTCAGTCTTGTTCTGTAGTGGTCTCCCACAGGTGAAAGGAATACCTGTGTCTTGCGCTTGAGTCTGCGGAAGGAGTTGCAGTGGAGTATGCGGTCGCGGTCACGCTGGAACTCGGTGCGGTAGGGACATTTTTCCTCATAGCGCTCGCGCTTTGTGCCGACCTCGTCAACGCTTGTGCAGGCATACTTTCCGAGAATACCGTTTTCACTGATCTCGATCTGTTCGCGTACTGTCATACTTCTCCTCCTGACTTCAGTTGATTAGGCGGAAAGGCAGTGAAAAAGCGTGTACAGTGACGAAAATGTACACTGTACACAGCTGCCTCTTATTACCGCTTCTATATACTTATACAAAAACGGGACAAAAAACCCTTTTTTTTACGTGATAATTTTATGAAAATTTTTTCACAGAGGAAAAATCCTCGTACAGCTCTCCGCAGTCCTCTATTTTCGCGGAGCCGTTGGTGGCCTCTGTCAGTTCCTTTGTGAGAGCCTCGAGTTTTTCCGAGAGCACAAGTATCTCAAGGGTGACGTCGCTGCCGAAGTCGGAATTCGCCGTTATAGTGTCAAAGCCCGGCAGAAGATAGGAGATCTTCACGTACATACCGTAATCCGCTGTTATCTTCAGACGGTGACAGAGGCACATATCCATGATATGTGCGGCGTCGCAGGCAAGGGAGGCCGCATGGGAATAGGCTCTTACAAGGCCGCCGCCTCCAAGGAGTATACCTCCGAAGTAGCGGGTGACAACTACGCATACATCGGTGAGACCGCGCTTCTTCAGTACGTCCAGCACCGGGACTCCCGCAGTTCCCTGGGGCTCTCCGTCGTCGGAATAACGGGAAATATTGTCCTCGCGGAGTATATATGCGTAAACGTTATGCTTTGCCTTGCGGTGCTCTGCTTTTATGGAACTGATAAAGGCTACAGCCTCGTCGTTTGTCTTTACGGGAGCGATATAGCCTATGAATTCCGAGCGCTTTTCGATGAACGAAGCACTGGCATTCTGTGAAATAGTCAGATAGTTCATAAATACTTTCCTATGTACGAAAAGCCCCGTCAATGACGGGGCTTGTGACTTACTTGTCCATATTGAAACGCTTCTTGAATCTGTCAACGCGTCCGCCTGTATCAACAAGCTTCTGCTTTCCGGTATAGAAAGGATGGCACTTTGAGCAGATTTCAACCTTGATGTTTTCCTTTGTAGACATAGTCTCGATCACGTTACCGCAGTGGCAGGTAATTGTGGTCTTCTTGAACTCAGGATGGATTCCCTCTTTCACGATTTTCACCTCTTTACAATAAATTGTAGATCGTGCAGCCCATCATTTCCTTTAGACAGTAGTGCCGAATATACATTACAGTTATAAATTATATCACACTGTGCCGTGTGTGTCAAGGGGACACAGATATTTTTTTATGTTTTAACTTTAACGGTCAGCCGTGGGTCTTTGAGTAGCCGTTTTCATACTCTGCATCCGTATCGCAGACCGCCATATCCTCAGCGGTAATATCGGCTTTGCCGTCAAATCTGTAATACCTGCCGCTCTCCGCTGTAAAGACTATGACGCAGTAGTCCTCATCGTCTATGCCGTTCGGGTAGTACTTCTCGTCGCCTTCGTTCCAGAGAAGCTCCCTGTGGGCTCTTTCGCGGCTGACTTCTGCTTTACCGTACAGACATACAGCTTCAAAGCTCTCATCGTCGGAAAAGTACAGACAGGCGGTGTTGTTTTTCAGCAGTTCCTGAACGTGTGAGGAACCTGTATTAGTGGATATAAGGTGCTGTCCTATGCCCTTGTGCCAGACGCAGAACACGCGGCGGATATTCTGTCTGCCCTCCGAGTCGGTGTAGCCCAGTGAGGCGAACAGGGAACGGTCGATAAGTGACTTTATCTCACTGATATTCATTGCGTTCTCCTTATAGTGGTCTATTTAAAGTCTTTTACAATAAAAGGGGGGGCAGACATATGTCCGCCCCCCTGATTATAAATTATAAACGATCTTATTTCATGCTCTGAGTGAAGTCTGCGTAGATCTTCTGCTCGATGACCTCGGCCTCCGCCTTTGTGGGAGCCTTGGCTGTGATATATGTCTTTATCTTTGGCTCTGTACCCGAAGGACGGACTATAGCCTTGCAGCCGCCCTCAAGATAGAATGCCAGCACATTTGACTTGGGAAGTGTAAGCTCCTTTACCTCGCCTGTAGCGATGTTCTTGCAGGTGCTTGCCTTGTAGTCCTCGAAGCGCTCAACCTTCAGTCCGCCGATAGCAGTGGGGTGGTTCTCGCGGAGACCTGTCATGATCTCCTCCATGTGCTTCATGCCGCTCTCGCCCTCAAACTCGAAGCTGTAGAGTGTCTGGAGGAACATACCGTACTTCTTGTACATATTCTCTCTTGCCTGCATGAGAGTGATGCCCTGTGTGCGGTAGTAAGCGGCCATTTCGCATATCAGCATGGAAGCGTCAACTGCGTCCTTGTCTCTTACATATCCGCCCGAGAGGTAGCCGTAGCTCTCCTCGAAGCCGAATACATAGCGCTTTTCTTCGCCCTTTGCTTCAAGGAAGCCTATCTGCTCTCCGATGAACTTGAAGCCTGTGAGTACGTTTATAACCTCAACACCGTATTCT
Organism: uncultured Ruminococcus sp.; assembly: GCF_947301925.1. Classification (GTDB taxonomy): domain Bacteria; phylum Bacillota; class Clostridia; order Oscillospirales; family Ruminococcaceae; genus Ruminococcus. Next base: position 597,483 of record NZ_CAMYUE010000001.1, on the reverse strand, counting down.
TTGGCAATGAGATCAACTATATCCGTGGTAACGATTGTCTTTACGGTGATGGGATCCTTGGGCATAGTACCCTTCTTTATGCGCTGTGAGCAGATATACTCAAGGAGCATAGCTCCCACCTCGTTGCCCGAGAACAGTGCGTAGCCGCCGTTTCCGTCGGGAACCGCTATACCCACACGGTCGCAGTCGGGATCAGTAGCCAGAAGAAGATCGGGCTGTACCTTGTCGCAGTAGCTGAGACCTACCTGAAGAGCCTCGCGGATCTCGGGGTTCGGGTATGGACAGGTGGTGAAGTTCCCGTCGGGATTTTCCTGTTCCTTTACTACTGTAACGTCTGTGATTCCGATACGTTTCAGTATCTCGCGGACGGGCTTGTTGCCTGTGCCGTTAAGGGGAGTATAAACTACCTTCAGTCCGCTGGAAGCGCAGAGATCGGTGTTTATGCCCTCGGCAAGAACGTGCTTGTAGAAGTCCTCGATGATATCCTCGCCGATGTATGAGATATTGCCGTTTTTCAGCTCTGTATCGAAGTCGGAATGCTTAACCCCGGTGAAAACATCAAGGGAATTGATCTTCTCAAGGATTATTTCGGCGCCTCTCAGTGTGATCTGGCAACCGTCCTCGCCGTATACCTTGTAGCCGTTATACTTGGCGGGGTTGTGGCTTGCTGTCACCATGATACCGCCCTGACACTTCAGAGCGCGTACTGCCCATGAAAGGCAGGGCGTAGGCATGAGCTCGGTGTATATATGTACCTTTATGCCGTTTGCTGCAAGAACCTCTGCGGCAGCTTTTGAGAAAACGTCGCTCTTTATGCGGCTGTCGTATGAGATGGCCACGCTGGGGGAATCGTACTCCTGGTTGAGGTAGTCCGCAAAGCCCTGTGTAGCGCGTCTTACTGTGTATATATTCATTCTGTTGGTTCCTGCGCCGATGACGCCTCTGAGACCGCCTGTACCGAATTCCAGATCGCGGTAGAACCTGTCGTTTATTGCTTCGTTGTCTCCCCTGATCCCGTCCAGCTCAGCTCTGAGGTCGGGATCCTCTTTGGCATTCTCGCACCAAAGGTCATAAAGTTCCATTTCTGACATTAATAATACCTCCTGAACAGATATATAGTTATTATAGCACATTTAGCAGGTTTTGGGAATAGCTTTTTTTAAAACTATCAAAAAAATTATGATTTAACAAGTTCACAATTGGCGGCGTACAGCGAAAAACCGTAAGATTGACAGCAATATATCAATTTTTAATATTAGTATTTTATATTATATATAATACTTGGCGTATACTGTATATCGCAAAAAGCAGCCCCTCACGGGGCTGCTCGGGATCATTTTAATCTCCGAAGGAAACGCCGATATCACGGGCTGCAATGACAAGATGATTGTCAGTGTCCACGAATTTGGTCTTTCCTGCGATGTCCTCCAGCTTGTTGGAGGTTATCTTGTTGCCTATCTTTGCCACTGTTCTGCCGTAGCGCTCCTTGGCGATGAGATAGGCTGCGTGTACGCCGAACTGTGTGGAGAGCACGCGGTCGTAAGCGCTGGGAGCTCCGCCTCTGAGCATATGGCCGGGAACGCATACCCTTGCTTCAAGTCCAGTATTGGACTGTATCTGTGCGGCTATGCGGCCTGTGGCGGTGAGTATACCTGCCTCGGCACGTTTCTTTGCACGCTCCTTCTTCTTCATCTTTGCCTCGTTGACGTCAAATGCGCCCTCGGCAACCGCAACTATGGAGAAGGTCTTTCCGCTGGCGCTTCTTGCCATTACGGCGTCGCATATCTTGTCGATATCGTAAGGGATCTCGGGTATGATTATAACATCGGCTCCGCCTGCAATACCTGCATTGAGGGTGAGCCAGCCGGCCTTGTTGCCCATGATCTCGCAGAGGAGTACACGGGAATGGCTTGCGGCTGTTGTATGGAGACGATCAAGGACGTCCGTGGCGATATCCACTGCGGTGTGGAAGCCGAAGGTCACGTCCGTGCCGTAAATATCGTTGTCTATGGTCTTGGGGAGACCTATGACGTTCAGACCCTCATCGGAGAGCAGCTTGGAGGTCTTGTGGGTGCCGTTGCCGCCGAGAGTGAGTAGGCAGTCCAGCTTCTGCTTCTTGTAGGTCTCCTTCATATTCTTCACCTTGTCGATGTTGTCCTCGCCGATGACCTGCATCATCTTGAAGGGCTGACGCTTGGTGCCGAATATAGTGCCGCCCTGGGTGAGTATTCCCGAGAACGAAGTGGGGGACATATCCTTGCAGAGATTGTTGATAAGTCCGTAATATCCGTTGGATATGCCGACTATCTCCACGTTGTCCTCTCCGAAGCGCTCATAACAGGCCTTTGCAACGCCTCTGATTGTTGCGTTGAGTCCCGGGCAGTCGCCGCCGCTTGTAAGGATACCTATTCTTCTTTTCATTATTATGACCTCCGTTTGTCCTGTGAGGTTTTTACGGTTCACAGGCTATTTTCTCTTGATGTTAAAGTCCCTCTTCTCGTCCATGTCGAAGTATTCCTGTATCTTCTCGGGAGGCATGGGCCTGCCGTAGAGATAGCCCTGAGCGTAGTCACAGCCTGCCATGCGGAGTATGGACTCCTGCACGTTGTTCTCTATGCCTTCGGCGATGGTCTCTATCTTCTTGGACTTGGCGATACGGATAACAGCGGATACGATCTCGTATGCGATGTTGTCATGCTCGATATCGGTGATGAAGGAGCGGTCCAGCTTCAGCAGAGTGATGGGGAGTATCTGGAGATAGCTCAATGAGGAGTATCCCGTGCCGAAGTCATCCATGGCCAGCTTTACGCCCAGATCGCGGAGCTTGTTCATCTGATCCACGGCGAAGTCTATATCGCTGAGAGCCAGAGTTTCCGTAAGCTCCACCTCAAGCCACTGTGGATCCAGTCCCGATCTTGCCAGCGCCTCGAATACCTTGTCCTTCAGGTCTGTCTGATAGAAGTCGGAGGAGGCGAAGTTTATGGACATTACTATGCTTGGATAGCCCATTTTCTGCCAGAGCTTGTTCTGGCGGCAGCCCTCGTTGAGCACGAATTCGCTTATCCTGCCGATGAGGTGCGAGCTCTCTGCTATAGGTACGAAGGCGTCGGGCTTTACTATGGTGCCGTCGGGCTTTATCCAGCGTATAAGGGCTTCAACGCCCATGATCCTGCCTGTTGCAAGGTTTATCTTGGGCTGATAGAACAGCTGGAGCTCGTTGTTGTCTATGGCAAGGGCAAGGGACTTCTCAAGCTCCGTATTGCCGATTATGGAGTCGTGCATACTGGGCTCATAGCCGCATACGCTTCCCTGAGTGCCGTCGCTGGATTTCAGGGCGAACTCGGCGTGCTCCATGACATCGAGGAAGGAGTTTCCGTCCTCGGGCATCTTTGAATAGCCTGCGGAGCAGCAGAGGTTTATGGAGGCCAGCTCGTCCACTGCCAGCTTGGAGAATTCATCCTGAATGGATTTTACTGTTCGTGTGGGCATCTCGTCGTCGCCGTAGTCTCTCAGCAGCAGGGCGAAGTTATCGCCGCTTATTCTTGCGGCAAGACCGCCGGGCGTAACGAATTTATAGAGGATATGTGCGAAGTTCTTCAGCACATAGTTTCCGTTGTTGTAGCCGATGGTATCGTTTATGATATGGAACCTGTCTATATCAAGCACTATCATCCAGAAGGAGTAGTTCAGCACCTTGCAGGAGTCGTATATCTCCTGACCGGTTCCCACCAGCTTGTTGCGGTTTGCGATATCGGTGACCTCGTCGATATAAGCCAGTCTCTCGATGAGGATATCCTTCTCGTGCTCCTGAGTAACGTCAATGACGGCTCCTCCGAACAGGGGAAGGGTATTGCCCGTGCCTGCAATGGACTTAAAGCGGTAGGAGTACCAGCGGTATGAGCCGTCGGCGCTGCGGAGCCTTACCTCGATGTTCTTTATCTCGGAAAGATCCTCGCTGCGGACTGCTCCGTCAAACTGTATCCTGTCATTGGGGTGTACCAGCGAGCGGAACTCGTTGATGTTGATGGTTCCGGTCTTGAGTCCCAGCATACGCATGAGCTCGGGAGAGGCGCGGAATATCTTCCTGTCGGTGCTCATGATGAGACCGATCTCCGCCAGTTCCATGGAGGAGTGGAAGAAGTCGTTGGCGCTTGCGAGGTTTACTCTCATTTTCTTCAGCTCGGTGAGGTTGAAGCCCGTACTGAGATATACCGACTGCTTGCGGTACTTCTTGACGGGAGAGGTGCTCCATGCAATGGACACCAGCGAGCCCTGGGGATTGCGGAAGCTGGACTCGTAGGAGTTGCTGCCCGCTATCTTCATAAGGGCGGACTCGTCGGGGGAGTTTATGCCGAAAGCTGTCCACACGGCCTCCTTCTTGTCCGAACGGTCTGCGGTTATGCCCAGCAGATCGCGGAGCTTCTTGTTTATGAATACATAGGAGAAGTTGTCCGACCAGATTATCATTTCGGTATTCAGATCCTCGATGATCTTGGTTATATCCTTCTCGTCTATGGAAGTTCTCTTGCTTTTATATATATAAGTAGAGATGGCAAGGATCAGCGTCGCGCACACCATGGTGCAGACATAGATGACAAGAGTGTCCTTGGCGTACTGCGGATATGCTATACAGTATCCTATTACCAGCGAGCTTGCGGCAACTATGATGAGAGCTGCTGCAAGTGGGTTGAAGTGCCTTTTTATGTTAGACCTGCGTTTCATAGAGACCGCCTCCCTTCATATACAGATATCCAAATATATTATAGCAATAATGACCTAAAAAGTCAATCGGAAATTCAAGTGTGCTAACAAATTTGATAAAATTGACGGAAAATTACAAGAAAATTTCACGGAATGTACACTTTTACCTGATATAATGTTATAATATAAACGGAGTATGGGTGACAGACAGCTCAATAGTATCATGTTTATAATGCCGAATAAAAACGGAGGTAGATCATATGGCACACATCCTTATAGTTGACGATGAGATTAATATAAGAAAGGTTGTCCGCGAGTATGCGGAGTTCGAGGGATATGAGGTAACAGAGGCCGAGAACGGCATGGAGGCTGTGAATCTCTGCCACGACAATGACTATGACCTTATCATAATGGACGTAATGATGCCCCGCCTTGACGGTTATTCAGCCTGCAAGGAGATACACAAGACAAAGAACGTACCTGTTATAATGCTCTCTGCAAGAGGCGAGGAGTACGATAAGCTCTTCGGCTTTGAGATAGGCGTTGACGACTATGTTGTAAAGCCCTTTTCTCCCAAGGAGCTCATGGCGAGAGTTAAGGTGGTACTGAAGCGCAATACCGCACAGGCAGCTCCCGCTGCACAGGACAAGTTCACATTCGAGGGGCTTGAAGTGGATATCGCAGGCCGCGAGGTCTATGTTAACGGTGAAAAGGCGTCCATGACACCCAAGGAATACGACCTGCTGTTCTATCTGGTAAAGAACAAGAACATCGCCCTTTCAAGGGACAAGCTCCTTGAAGAGGTGTGGGGCTATGATTTCTTCGGAGACGACAGAACGGTTGATACACATATAAAGATGCTCCGCAACAGCCTCGGTGAGTACCGCAAATTCATCGTAACACTCAGAGGAATGGGGTATAAGTTTGAAGCAAACTAAGCGTTTCGGACATTTCCACAGCAGGCTCCCGCTGAAGGCTACGGTATGGATATATTTTATGATATTCACCATCATCGTATTCGCTCTGCTGTGGTTTTTCCAGATATTCTTCCTTCAGAACTTCTATGAGCGCATGAGGATAAGATCTGCGGCAAAGAGCATGGAGTGTATCGCGGACTCCTATTCCCGTGCAAGCAAGGAAGATTTCTATGATACAGTGAACAGGATCGGCTATGAGAACGATGTATGCGTTCAGGTGCTGGACAAGTACGCCAGACCTGCCAAGAAAAAGCACGTCATAGGCGACTGTATGATACACGACAGGGGAAACAGCAATGCAGCGCTTTGCGAGATGATCGACGCCTCGGACAGCGGCGTAATAAGGCTGAAGGTGAAGAACCCGCGAAGCGGTTACGATATGCTCATATATGGCTGCCGCCTGGAGAGCGGCGATTCTGTGGACGGCTACCTGCTGCTGAATTCCGTTCTTGTGCCTGTGGGCTCCACGGTGGATATCATAAAGCGCCAGCTCATGATAATCACGCTGATACTTATTGTTTTCGCGTTCATACTGTCACTTTACCTTGCAAGGCGCATCGCCATGCCTATCGACAGGATAACCAAGTCGGCGGAACAGCTGGCCAAGGGCGATTTCAATACGAAGTTCGACGGAAGGGGCTACCTCGAGGCCAAGCAGCTTGCAGACGCCCTTATATACGCGGAAAATGAGCTCTCAAAGGTTGACACCATGCAGAGAGACCTTATTGCAAATGTGTCACATGACCTGAGAACGCCGCTGACCATGCTGAAAGCCTATGCGGAAATGATACGTGATCTCTCGGGAGACAATCCCGTGAAGCGCAACGAGCACCTTGAAATAATCATAAGCGAGACAGACCGCCTTGCGCTGCTTGTCAACGATATGCTGGATCTTTCAAAGCTGGAGAGCGGCAAGCAGAAGCTGACTCCCTCGGAATTCGGCATAAGCGGCAAGCTGGGCGAGATAATCGGCCGCTTTAAGGGGCTTTCCGATAAGAACGGCTATCAGATACACTTTACTCCCGACGAGGAGAGAACTGTCTGCTGCGACGTTGTCAAAATAGAGCAGGTAATATACAATCTGATCAATAATGCCATAAACTACACGGGCGATGACAAGCAGGTGTTTGTCCGTCAGATAAACTGCGCGGACGGAGTGCTTATAGAGGTTGAGGACACGGGCGACGGTATCGAGGAGGACAAGATAAAGCTTATCTTCGACAAATATTACCGCTCGGAGAATCACAAGCGTGAGGTAGTTGGTACAGGTCTGGGACTTTCTATCGTAAAGGCAGTGCTGAAAATGCATAATTATGACTACGGTGTTCGCAGTACACTGGGAAAAGGCTCAACATTCTGGTTCAAGATAAACGATGTGAAGGAAAAATGATAAAAGCAGTCGGATCGGCGGCAGAGAAGTACCCGCGGGTGTGACTGCTGTGACCACGTTCACTGATATTTTTCCGTTCCTCTGAACCTGTAAAGGGTTATGTAAAAGCGCAAAATGCAATAACAGGCGATAATTCGTTGCTGCGATTTTACTCAGAGTAGATTATAGGTGGACGAACTTCAGATTTGTTGTTATAAATCAACAAAAATGTGTGGCTACAGTCGAAAATATTGTGTGCTGCTCGTTTGGATTTTTCACAAAAAATACATAAACATATGCTATAATATAATTGCTGAGGGAGAAGATCCCGAAGCTGATTTTCATGGTAGTTTAATGTTTACCCCAACATTAAATTATTTAAATCCCCAATAATCCCTATATCATGGCAGATGAGCTTCCTGAAAAGGAGGCTCATTTGTTTTGCGGAAAAATTTTTTGTTAGCTTAGGGAAATATCCTATTGACATTTTTCCGACAATGGTGTATAATACTAACATAACCTTATCAAGAGTGGTGGAGGAATCAGGTCCTGTGAAGCCCGGCAACCCGGCCGAAATGAGCCGAAGGTGCCAAATCCTGCGGTATGATCCGGAAGATGAGGAACTTTACGTTATGAAGGCTTCTCGGAGAGAGAAGCCCTTTTTATTTTTCAGGAGGTATATTTAATGAGCAAATGTTTTTTCACATCAGAATCAGTAACCGAAGGACATCCCGATAAGATCTGCGACCAGATCTCGGATGCCGTACTTGACGCCATACTCGAGCAGGATAAGCTGGGCAGAGTTGCCTGCGAGACCTGCGTTACAACAGGTATGGTGCTCTGTATGGGCGAGATCACAACGTCCGCTGACATAGATATCCCGAAGATCGCCCGTGAGGTCATCATCGATATCGGCTATGACAGGGCAAAGTACGGATTCGACGGCCACACCTGCGCTGTACTCACTTCTATCGACGAGCAGTCTCCCGACATCGCTATGGGCGTCAACGAAGCCTTTGAATACAGAGAGGAGAACGACGAGTCTGACGGCCTTTCCAACGGCGCAGGAGACCAGGGTATCATGTTCGGTTTCGCCTGCAACGAGACTCCCGAGCTCATGCCCCTTCCTATCTCTCTTGCACACAAGCTCTCACTGAAGCTTACAGAGGTCCGCAAGGACGGCACTCTCCGTTATCTCCGTCCCGACGGAAAGTCTCAGGTAACTGTTGAGTATGACGACGGAAAGCCCGTAAGAGTTGACGCAGTAGTTGTATCTTCACAGCATTCCGCTGACGTATCTCTCGAACAGCTCCGCAAGGACATCGAGGAGTACGTTATAAAGGCTGTTATCCCTGCCGAGCTCATGGACGAGAACACAAAGTTCTTCATCAATCCCACAGGACGCTTCGTTGTAGGCGGTCCCCAGGGCGACAGCGGTCTTACAGGACGCAAGATCATCGTTGATACATACGGCGGATACTCACGTCACGGCGGCGGAGCATTCAGCGGCAAGGATCCCACGAAGGTGGACAGAAGTGCTGCTTACGCTTCACGTTATATCGCTAAGAACATCGTTGCAGCAGGTCTTGCAGACAAGTGCGAGGTACAGCTCTCTTACGCTATCGGCGTAGCAAAGCCCATCTCCATACTTGTTGATACATTCGGCACAGGCAAGGTCGCTGAGGATAAGCTGTCTGAGGCTGTATCAAAGGTATTCGACCTTCGTCCAACAGCTATCATCGAGATGCTTGACCTCAGAAAGCCCCAGTACAGAAAGCTTGCAGCTTACGGACATATGGGCCGTGAAGAGCTTGGCGTAGCCTGGGAAAAGACTGACAGAGCAGAGGCACTGAAGGCTGCCCTTTCATAAGGAGAAGGATATGGCTGAGGACGGAAACTATATAGAGCTCAGATTTACCAATGCGATGATGCTGGATATATTCAGCAGATACGCTTCGGATTCGGAGCTTGCCGGATTCGTTGCCGAGGACGGCTCCATATTCATGAGGTTCGAGATGATAAACGGCGTTCTTGAACCGCCGAAAAACTGCGAGGAGGTACTGAGTATACTCTATATACTCTTTGAAACAAATCCGCAGTCTCCTGCGGGACGGGTCTATTCCGCTAACCGCACGGATATCCTCCGCGAGACCGTTTACCGCCTGTCAAGGGTGCTGGACAGCTTCAGCGACGTGAGGATGACAATTCATTCCGTGGCTCCCGATGAGAACGATCCGTCGGCAGGTAAAGCAACTCATACAGAATTCACACTCACCAGAACACGTACCACCCATTCGGATAAGCTGTGATATCAGCGCCGCAAGGGTATAAAAAAAGCCATAGTATTTCCGTGACGGAGATACTATGGCTTTTGTGTTTGGGTTTTATTTCCGTTTGCTGCCGCGTCTGTCTGATAGCCCCTGAGAGGCTCCGCGGACAGCTCGGGGACAAGCCCGCTGACCCGGACGGAGAATGCGGAACTGCTGCCGACTATGATATGATCCGCAAGTACGGCGCCAATACCCGAAAGAGCTGCTGCCGCTGTGCGGGTAAAAAGTATATCACTGTCAGAGGGGAGTGCGTCGCCGTGGGGGTGATTGTGAGCTATGAAGAATATGCCGCAGTCGCTTTTTACGGCAAAATCGCATATATCTCGGTATGCAGCTGTTGCCGCCGACGAGGTGCCGAAGGCCAGCACCTTCGTGCTCATTACGCGGAAACGCTTGTTTACCGAGGTTATGATGAGCCTTTCCTCGGCTGTTCCTGTGAAATGAGCAGAGAAGAAACTCTTTGCAGCTTCCGATGAAGAAAGGGTGCGCACTGAACGGCGCTCCATGCACAGAGCGCGGCTGACGGCAGGTATCAGCTTCAGCAGAACGGCGGTCTGCTCGTTTATGCGTATATCCTTCATAAGGAGCCGCGGGTCTGCCTGAGCAAGGGCGTTTACGCTGCCGTATTCCTTCAGCAGATCGGCAGCAAGTGAAGATACATCGCCGTGGCAGGAGTATGACAGGAGAAGCTCCAGCCGCTCCTGTTCTGTAAGGGAGTCAAATCCGTCGCGTTCGTATTTTTCCGTCAGCTGCTTCCTGAGCAGCATGATATCATTGGCAGCCATATTCAGAAAGCAAAGGCGCCGCTGCCACGCATGGAGAAGGAACTGCCGCCGCCGCAGATGATACAGTCCGTAAAGCCGACTCCTATAGCTGAGAGAAGTTCACCGAAAAGCCTTGTCAGAGCAAGATCGTCAGGCAAGGGCAGCGGAAGATCGCTTCCGTGGCTTATGCCGAGACATACCGATGCGGCTCCGCTTTTCAGTACGGACGCTGCAAGCTCCTTTGCGGTCATTTCGCCGTCAAGTATCTTATCCATAGGGAGAGTTACTGTGCTCAGAAGCTCCGAGCGTGAGCTGAGACACAGGATATTGCATATCCTTGCGGAGGCTCCTTTGAACTGCTCTGCAAGACAGGCGCAAAGCCTGCTGCGGTCGGAAAGACGTTCGCTTTCGTGCGCAGTGCGCAGATTGCTTACGCCGAGGTCGTACATCAGCCTGATAAAAAGCGAACCGCTCTGTCCTACGCCCTTAACGGCGCTGAGACTGCGGCGGTCTGCGGAAAGAGCCTTGCCGAGGGAGCCGAAGCTGTCCATAAGGCTGTGTGCGATATTGTTTGTATTTACCACAGGACGCGCGTAAAAGAGCATAAGCTCAAGGAGCTCATGGTCATAGAGTCCGTCCTGCCCCGCTTCGAGAAAGCGTCTGCGCAGTCTGCCGCGGTGTCCCGAGTGAGAATGCTTCTTTTCCATTAAAAACCCCCCTTTTTGAATGGAAAATAAATAATTCTGTCTGTCATGTCATGTCAATGCTTATGCGGCCTGTTTGTCTCCTTCACGTTTGTGCGTCCGAGGATATAGTCCACCGATACTCCGTAGAAATCGGCAAGAATAAGCATATGCTCAACGGGAATGGTACGGAAGCCGCGTTCATACCGTGAATGGACCGTCTGGCCGGTATGAAGAAGCTGTGCAATCCTGGTCTGACTAAGGTCCATGTCCTCGCGAAGATCTTTAAGCCGCTGAAAGTACACATTATCAACTACGATCCTGCTTGTCTCCGTTCAGCAGAACGTCCACTCTTTCGAGGACTCTGCCTCTCTTGGTTTGATCGAGCTGGCGAAAGCTGTTTATCAGCGTAGTCTCAGTATCTGTCAGCGTTGATCTGGTAAGTCCTTTTTTATCATCAGAGAGCCCTGCTATATAATCAAGGGAAACGTTGTAGAGCTTAGCTATGTTAATAGCGATATGGAGCGGTATCTCGCTTTCGCCGCACTCGTAGCGCCTGTACTGTGTAAGATGAAGGAAAAGCTTCTCGGCAGCCTGCTTCTGCGTCATGTCAGCGTCCTCGCGCAGGTCGCGAACCCTCCTGTAGTTCATTTGATCAACTCCCTGATATGTGTTACATACATTGTAACATATAGCACAAATTTGTGTTGACTATTGCATGAATATGTGTTATAATATAATTAAAAAACACATTAGAGTGTTGAGGAAGGAGCGTGATCTTATGAATGAAATAAAAAAACTGATTATTCTGGTTCTGGTCATTCTCTATTTCATTTCGCCTGATCCTGTATCAGGCCCGATTGATGATGCAATAGTTGCTGTAATAGGATGGGAATATAGAAAAAGCTTGACAGATAAATCGAATCAAACATAAGTATAGCAGGAGGTGATAAAATGGGATTCAGAAAAACACGAAGTGATTGTACTGTCGGAACATTTGAAAAGAAGCAAGGACTCCCCGCAGGAACAATAAGAAATCCTAACGGACGTGATACAAGATCGGATAAACTTATTGGTACAATAAGGAAAGAAAGTAAGAAAAAGAGTAAATAGGTATAGGAGGACGGTATGTCATTCATTGGAAAACTTCATGAGATAGCATTTTATGCAACAGAAAATCAAGCCGCAATCTTGTTAAAATGATACAAAAAATCATACTGAAAATCCAAAACTGCATACGCCTGCGCTTGACTTGATTTGTTCACAGTGATATAATTATCATAGATAATTATGCGTACTCAGTACGGAATTGGAGGAGTTTTATGAAGATCAGGAAACTGCTTGGCGGACTGACCTCTCTTGCGCTGTCCTTTTCGTCCTTTACAGGATTCGGCGCGGCAGAGCTGCTCAGACCCGTCACTGCCAGAGCTGCACAGACTAACTGGAGCTTCGACTTCGGCGGCAGCGGCGCGGCAGGCGGCTATACGGGAGTCTCCGCATCGGACGGATATAATGCGGGGAGAGGCTACGGCTTCGCACAGACATGGAACGTGGAAAATTCAAGCGGCGGCGGAAGCGGAGTTCTTGCCGACGCGGTAAAGTTCAACAGCGGCGATACGGGCAACACCTTCAACGTCGATCTGCCCAGGGGCCTCTACGAGATAAAGGTCACTGCGGGAAATGCTCCCAGAACTACCATAAAGCTTGAGGGCATGGTGCAGATGATGAACCTCACAGGCAGCGGCGCCTCTGAGACAATAAAGATACCCGTTACCGACGGACAGCTGAATATACAGGCTGTTGAGGGCATGAGCAAGCGTGAGCAGTCCATTGCCGCCGTTGAGATCAGGCAGCTCAACGAGACAGGCGATATGCCGCCCACGGTGTGGATATGCGGCGACTCCACCGTAGCCAATTACTATAACTGCGCAGATACCTTCCAGCACGGCTGGGGACAGTTCTTCGGGGCGCAGCTCCCGGCAGGAAGCTATGAGGTGCGCAATATGGCCACAAGCGGCCAGTATGCAAAGGGCTTCGTGGATGCGGGACAGTTCACTCCCATCGAGACCTACGGCAAGGCAGGAGACTATTACATCATCTCCATAGGCATAAACGACGGCAACTATTCAAACAGGGACGAGTATTACGCCACTGTTACAGATATGGTAAAGAAGACCAAGGCCAAGGGCATGGAGGTCATACTCGTAAAGCAGCAGGGCAGACGAGGAGACCTTACCCGCAATCCCTTGCTTGAGGGGCGCTGGTTCGGCGATAAGCTTGACCAGATAGGCAGCGAGCAGAACGTAAAGGTTGTGGATCTGTTCAACAAGTGGCAGAGCTTCGGCCTTTCTGTGGGCTATGACGGCATGGCTTCCTACTATGCTATCAAGGCTGACGGCGATCCCGACGATCTCCACCAGAGCAAGAAGGGCGCTCAGAAGATAGCCGAGCTCATGCAGCAGGAGCTTCAGATCGGTGCAAGACCTGCTATACACCCCGATAAAGACGTAAGCTATATGTTTAAAAACGTCAACAGCGGCCTGTACATGGAGGTTGCTGACGGCAGCACATCAAGCGGCGCTAACGTTCAGCAGTGGGGAGCAAGCGGCTCTCAGCCCCATAACACATGGAAATGCGTTCAGGCTACGGGAGACTACTTCTACATAAAGCCCTCAAATGCCGACCTGTACCTCTATGTGGACAACGGCAGCAAGGACAACGGTGCAAATATAGTAGTCGCCGAAAAGAACGGCTATAGCGACCAGTTCTTCAAATTTCAGGATAACGGCGACGGCACTGTGACCATACTCACAAGAGCAACAAAGGACGCAGGTGCGGTTGAGGTGGCAAGCGCCTATACCAATAACGGCGCCAATATCCAGCAGTGGGAGGTAAACGGACACAACTGCCAGAAGTGGGAGATGATAGAGGTCAGCGATATCTCTGTTACCACCACTACTGCAACTACAACTACCCTGACCACGACCACCACAACAACAGCTCCGCCTGCGGAGCCTGTGCTGGTACGCTTCCCCGGAGATACAAACTGTGACGGTACCGTTGAGCTTGCGGACGCGATTCTCATAATGCAGTCCCTTGCAAATCCCAACAAATACGGAAAAAGCGGCTCCGATCCCAAGCACCTGACAGAACAGGGCTCCCTCAACGGCGACGTTGACAGGGACATTATAGGACTTACCTCAAACGACGCCCTTTTCATACAGAGATGTCTGCTCAATCTTGAGACTCTCCCCCCCAAGGAGTACGCTGTGCCTGTTACTGCAACGGAGACAACTACCACCGCGGAGGAGACCACCACTACCACTACAACGGTGCTGCTCAGATACTATGCCGCTGACCAGCAGTGGAACGACGGCATCGTTGAGACCGTTAATTCAGGTTATACCAGAGCTGACGGCTATGTGAACCTCAACAACAACTCGGACAGCAATATCACATTTACCGTGGACGTTCCTGCGGCAGGCAACTATATGACACATATCCGTTTTGCCAACGGCTCGCAGAACGACCGCAAGATGAAGATATTCCTCAACAACAATATAGATCAGTGCTGGATGCAGTCCTTTACCTCAACAGGCGACTGGAAGATATGGAACGAATTCGGCATAGTTCTTCCTCTCGTTGCGGGCAGGAACACCATACTCATGCAGTCTGCAATGTCGGAGGGCGGTCCCAACCTCGATTATATCGAGCTTTTCCCCACAGACGAGCCCTATGCGGAGATATACGATCCTTCACAGGAGCAGCAGTACAGCAGCGGAAAGCGCACGCTGTACATCGCAGGCGACTCCACAGCACAGAGCTACCGTGCTTCCTATGCACCGCAGCAGGGCTGGGGATACTATCTCCAGAGCTATTTCAACGACGATCTGACAGTTATCAACAATGCACTGGCAGGAAGAAGCTCCAAGAAGTTCTACGATGAGGGCAGATGGCAGACCATTGCCGACAATCTCAAAGACGGCGATTTCGTTATGATACAGTTCGCTATAAACGACTCAGGTCAGAAAAATCAGGACAGGTACGCTCCTGTCTGCGGAAACGTTGACAATCCGTCATCGGGTTCCTACGAATGGTACATGACCCACTTCATAACAACGGCAAAGGAAAAGGGTGCTACTCCGATACTGGTGACTACTTCCATTAATATGAGCTCCATGAAAAACGGCCGATTTGTCAACAGCTACGGCGACTACTGCAATGCCTGCTTCAGCCTTGCAAGGAAGTACAATATCCCCTGTATCGACCTGAACACGATTATGGTCAACCACTATAATTCCGTAGGCTATGATACCGCAAAGAGCTATCACCTTATGGGAGCTGTTGCAGACTCTACAGACGGTACTCATTTCTGTGAAAAGGGGGCCAATATTATCGCAGGTCTCATCGCAGGAGATGTAAGGAGCCAGAATATAGGCGGACTTGCTCAGTATCTGAAATAATCATGAGGGGTGCCTCTAAGCGTCTCTACCTACCAAATACATATCAAGAAGGGCAAATATATGCAGAATAAGAATGTAAACAAAGATCTTGACAAAGTGCTTGCGGCGCTTGATCCACGTCTGCGTGAGAAAATAATGTCCTCACCTAAGCTTCAGCAGCAGAAGGAAGCGGATAAAAATGTGCAGCAGGGAAATACTCCGCAGGAAGAAGCAAACGATACGGCAGCTGACGTTAAAAGTGAAAGTGTGCGGTCTGACAGGGAAAAGTCCGTGGAGCCCACAGAGCCTGCTGCGGAGGAAAGTATCGTTACCGGAACTGAGCTCAGCAGTGAAGGGGAGTCCGGACCGCAGGCTCCCGTGAACGAAAGTCTGAAGGAAGCTGAGGATAAAGCAGCGGCAATACTCTCTTTTGAGCCGTCTTCTGTAAAAAGTGCAAAAAAGACGGGCGACACAGTAAATGTGGGCATGGAGGTGCTGGTGCTTGAGGCAATTGCATTGCTGTTTTTCTTCCTCTGCATGAAAGCGGGACTTGACGGTGCGGCACTTATTGCAGTTCTCATGCCTGCTATCTACGGTATACTCTCGCGTATGCTGTTCCGTCAGCTGACTCTGCGGGAGGCGGTATCCAAAAGCAAGTTCCATATCCTTATGACGGCGGTTCTTCTGATATGTATAATCGCTTCGGTATAAAGGCTTTACTGAAAGCAGTGTATTTATAAAGAACCATTAAAGCTCAGAAAATAAGGCTGTGCGGCCGATTGGCTGCGCAGCCTTTTTATATGAAAAGATGCTCCTCGAATCGCTCATGGATCTCACAATTAACTTTTGGGATCCCTGCTTTTGATTGTAATTATAGATACTCCGGAAGTGAATGGCTGATGAAAATGTGTCAGAATTATATGGTAGTTTAACGTTTTGGAAATTAAAATGAAGCACAGATACTTGATTATTGTATCGCAATAACAGACAGGCTGTCAATTATGATCTTCCGAGAAAGAACAGGATATTTAATTCCACGACAGCGACTTATCAACTTCCATTTCAGCGTCGAGCAACTGACAGTAAGTATAATAATTCTCTTTATAATAGTCGAATTTTCCTACAACGGTTATATCAGTTCCCACAGAGGGGTAATCATCAGGATAAGAATAGTCTCCCTTCAGAACAAACTCTATCCCCTGAGAACAGCAGGCAGTAGCATCACTTATCAGTACGGCAAAAAACTCTCTTCCGTCTGTTTCCTGAAAGTATGAAAACGCTCCCTTGACCTTGACTGTCTTGCCGAGGTAATTATCACCATTATTCACCATATCATATACCTGAGCGTATACCATACTTGAACTGAGTTGAGTCAGATCAATATCTATTTCTCCGTTACTGAGATCAGGTTTTTCGGGTATCACATTGATAAAGTCCTGAGCAGCCTGATCGTTTTCTGTTGTCATATCTGCCGCATTTGTTATAGTCTGATCATTGCCGGCATTATTATCCGGCAGTTTAATGTTGTCAGAACCGCTGCAACCTGTTATACCTGTTACTATGGCTGCCAGAGCGATCAATAATACTGTTTTTTTCATATTTATCCTCCATCACAATTATATATATTTTTCTGCTCTTTAATCAGCGAGCCTTTTTTCTTCCAGTAAATACTGATATCAGGGAGAAAAGCAGGAATACAGCCAGATCTGATACAACAATTGTCGATCCGACAGGCGTTGAGAACAGTATTGACGATACGATACCGAATCCTGCACATAAAACCGAGATCACAGCAGAGCAGACGATAACTCCGCGGAAGCTCCTGAACAGTCTCATAGCTGCAAGCGCAGGGAATATAATAAGTGCTGAGATAAGCAGGGAGCCGACAAGGTTCATGGCCAGAACGATGATAAGGGCGGTAACAACAGCGATAAGCAGATTATATGCGCTTGCTTTCACTCCTGTTGCCCTTACAAAGCTTTCATCAAATGTAACGGGGAATATCTTGTTGTAAAAAAGGATATATGTCAGAATAACAACTATCGACATATAAACACACAGCTTTACATCTTCCGGCTTTAATGTCAGAATGGAGGTCGAGCCGAACAGCGTGCTGCATACGTCTCCTGAGATGTTAGCCCCCGAAGGGTAGCGGTTCATAAGCATATAGCCTATGGCAAGTGCGCCCACCGAGATCATTGCAACAGCGGCGTCTCCCTTTATTTTGGTGTTTTGTCCTGTTCTGAGGAGCAGAATGGCACACAGCAGAGTGACGGGCAGTACTATGACCATATTATTCATTTCAGCAATGTGGTTTACGACATTCTGCATACCCGGACTCAGACTGTCGGAGTGGGAGAATGACAAGGCTGTCTCTTTTATGATGACAGGCATTGTAGCGGAAAGTGACATAGCTCCGAATGCCACATGAGAAAGACCGTCGCCGATGAAAGAAAAGCGCTTCAGCACAAGTGTTACGCCCAACAGTGATGAACATAATGCAATAAGTATCCCGACTACAAAGGCGTATCTCACAAACGGATATTCAAAATACTGCCGCAGCTTATCAAGGTTTTCAGCCATTTACTATACACTCCATTCATTATAAGTGCAGAAGTATTTCTGCACTTCTGCGCTTATGCTGTTATTTATGCAGTTGCAAGGCAGGCATTGAGCTTTGAAAGAATATCTGCCTTTTTATATCCTTTCCCGATGAATACGAGCTGATTTATACGGTCGCCGTATTGATCGTCCCAATCATCTTTCAGATCGGGGTAGTTCTCAAACATAACGTCAAGCTCCTCCTGCGGGCAGGAGGCGAGCCACTCGTTAAGCTCGGTGACGCTTGCGTTGCGTCCTGCCTGCTCGAAAAGCTGGATATGCACATCATCGTCGGCAAACCAGACATAGCCCTTTGTGCGGATAAGCTCTGTGGGATACTCGTCGACCAGTGCCATAAATTTATCGCGGTCAAAGGGGCGGACTTCCTCATATACGAAGGAAGTGATACCGTATTCGTCCATACACGCTTCCATGTCGGCAGGCTCATTGGTATTTAGGGCACGCTGTATGGAAGATGAAGCAAGAACACTGTGATAGTCGAACTCTTTGCCGTGAAGTATTTTATCCGTATCGACTTCACTGTTCACGCACGGAATTATTTCAGCCTCAGACTGAATATCACGGATCGCCTCAGTAACTTCCGTTACCTGTTCTGCACTGAGAAGATCGGTCTTGTTGAGGATAATAAGGTTGCAGAACTCGATCTGGTCTATGATAAGATTGATGATATCGCCCTCCTCCGTATCGTTCTCCATTGAAATTTCACGGAGAAACTCATTGTAAATACGGTCTGCGTCCACCACAGAAACAACGGAGCTGCAGGAGGTCAACAAGTCATGCAGTCATGGCAAGGTCACGAAAAGCGGAGTGATACTTCCGCTCGGCGGTCTGATGTACTGTGCCGACTGTGGGGCAAAGCTGAAAAACAACACCACGTTCCATGAATCAAAAAAGCGTGGCAAATATAAGCTCGTCACCTATATCTGCAACACTTATGCAAATCACGGCAAGGAGGTATGCTCCTCGCATTCAATTTTACAGCGTATCATTGAGGGGCTGGTGCTTGAGGATATTCGTGCAAGGGCGAAACGTGTCATTGAGGACGAGAACAGCGAGAGACAGCGTTATCTTGCAATCAAGGCGAATGAGCGTAAACAGCAGACCGAGGATGAGAGCCGGCTTCTGAAACAGGCTGAGAGCCGTCTGGCGGAGCTTGACACGATCATCAGCAAGACCTACGAGGAAAGAATGCTCGGCAAGCTTCCCGAAGATCTGAGTGCGAGAATGCTTGAAAAGTATACTGCCGAGCAGAAGGAGCTTACGGCACAGGCAGAGCAGTACCGCAAAGCAAGAGTGCAGGAACAGCAGGACGAACAGGACGTTGAGAAATTCATTCAGCGTTTGAAAAAGTGGAGCGATGCGCCGTGCCTTACCCGTGAGCTGTGCCTTGACCTGATAGAGTTTATTGTAGTCCACGCCCGTCCCGAAGAACACAACGCCCCTCGCAAGGTTGACATTTACTACAAGTTCATCAGCAAGCCCCTCACAGACAGCAGAAACCTCTTACTTCCGCAGAATAGCGTGGAAATCAATCAGTCGTAATTTGGTTGTCCTTTTGGGTGGGTGACAACTGTTGGAGGATTATCAACTTTTCGCACTTCTTTCAATGTCGGTGAGTATATTGGATGCTTGATTACTGAGCCTGAAACTGCTCGAAGAAGATCATTTCCAATGTGTTTATATCAAGAGACGAGATATGTGCATACTCTTCGGCGGAGGATTCTGATTTCTGTTTTGGGACGGATATGGTTTGTATGTATTATATACAGGGAGAATATGTGCACTTTTCCTTTATTCTGAAAGAAAAAGAGTCATTTGGAGAGCTTTTTGATTATATTGATTTGCCTCAGTTCTCTCCTTACAGCAAGACAATTGAACTCATAGGCAGAGAAACTGATATCATAGAGTACATAGATATCATGGAGGATAATTCCTTTGAGAAATTCCAGCATTATCAGATGTGGGAGATGAACAGAAAAAAATGTGAACTCCCTTTCAGATACGAGGATATAGCTCCGCTTTACAGTGATATCACAGTATGCCGTACAGATACTTCCATGATAGATGAGATTGAAAATGTACTTCACCAGGCTTTTTCTGATGAAGTGGCAAGATTCCCTTCGCGGAAGAAGATAACTGAAATGATAAACGATGAAGAGCTTATCTGCGCTAAGGTCAATGATGCTGTCGTTGGCGTTTATCTTTATGAAATGGTCAGCAGTTCGACCTGCTATCTTCATATGCTGGCTTGCAGCACCGAATACAACGGTTCCGGAGCAGGTATACTTCTTTTGTCGTATATCCTCTCCGAATATGACAAGATCAGTAATTTCTGGGCATGGGTGGAAGAAAACAACCATGATAGCAACAGGATAATCAAAAGCTATGGCTTTGAAAAGAATGATTTCTTAAAGTATTACGTTATGCGAAAGGGTGTGTAAAATGATAGATTATGATAAGTTTGTCGGCATGATATGCGAACGATTTGGTATTGATACCGAGGAAGCTAAGAAAATGGATTCATTTGAGACAATGGGCATTGATTCTCTTACCTTATACAGTATTGTATCACAGGTAGAGAGCGAGCTTGGCATTAGGATAGATACCAACGATATCACTCAAGTCAATTCGCTGAGCAAGCTTTATGACTATTCGTGCAGAATGGGAGAGGTGACAAATGAAGCTTGAGGAAATTGAAGCGGTAAAGCAAATTGATATCGAGAGCATAGTGGAGCTTCACCGAAAGCTGATACTCGACGGAGCCTGCTGCCTCAGATTCGGACAGTATTTCTACAGGGAACTTGAAGATTCATCGGTAGAGATAATAGCGACTCAGTGTAATATGGCTGATGTTCAAAATTATGACATACAACTGCCGACTATAATAAGCATAAAGCTTGACAGTGACGGCATTATAACAGACGCGGAGCTTGACAGGACCTTTAAGGGAAGTCAGGGTATCCCTTGTGCATATAAGTTCCTTGCAAGGAATCTGAAAGAAAAGACTGTAGGGAAGAAGCTGGAGCCGAATGCGGTCTTTCTAACGGATCAGTTTGCTCTATGTTGCCGCCATGTATTTGAACTGATGTTCGGAGCGTGTATGTTATATAGGGAAGCAAGGCAACAGCAGCGCAGCGAGTACCGTATTCGTGAGCTTACACAGGCTGTTCTCAAGGATGATAAACTGGTCGTAGATGATAGTATTATCGTAAATGGTACCATTGACAGAAATAGAGTGATATTCAATAGTTTTGCGAATCATATCACCTATGATAAAGATGGCTTTGTTGTTAAGCTTGAAGATATAAAAGCGTCTTTCTTTAAATGGGATGAAAGCTCTGAGAGCTTTGAATGCTATGATAAAGAGCTTCTGACTGCAAGGACACATAAAGAATTTATAATGAGTCTTATGAAGCTTCTTTCTGTCCCGTGGATGGCTCAGAAGAATAATGTTGGATTCAGGAACAAATTCTACTGTTCACAGCTTTGGCCGCCTACGTTGATAGGAATAGTCGTTCAGGCTTTTGGTATAACGACTTTCCATAACAACTATGAGTACTTCATGCAGTGTATAGCTGGACTTCAGCGCGACGAGTCCGGAAAGCCTCTTTGTGTCGGGATAATCAGAAACCTTGAAGAAGCAAAGAAGCATTTCCCAGGTCTGGACAGATCAGATCTTTGGTGATAAGGAGAAGAAAATGTTTGAGAAATTAAGTGATATATTAAGAAACAGTATTTTTGACGATGACATAGTGATTACACCCGAGAGCAAGCTCGATACGGATCTTGGTCTGTCATCATATGACATTATCGAGCTTGTATGCGAGGTAGAGAACGAATTTGACATAAAGATCCCTTCCGAAGAACTGTCCTCGTTGTACATTGTTGATGATATACTGAAATGTATAGGAAAGCTGAAGGGTGAGGAGCAATGAATGCCGGGATAAAGGCTGTTGGCTATTATCTTCCCGAGAAGCTTCTGGATAATGATATGATCGTCGATATGATACATACATGGAGCAGTGAGAAGATATATAACAAAACAGGCATAAGATGCAGACACGTTGCAGCAGATGACGAAACCTCCCTTGATATGGGTTACAAGGCAGCGGTAAGGCTGATTGAAGATGAAAAAATCAGCGTTGAAGATATTGATCTTCTTATTTTTGTTACACAGCTTCCTGATCATCTGCTTCCCGCAAATGCTTGTATACTTCACGGTATGCTTGGAATGGGACCTGATACCGCGGCTTTTGATATAAGCCTGGGATGTTCGGGATTTGTTTATGCTCTGTCAGTTGCAAAGTCCATGATAGAGTCGGAAACGGCACATAATGCGCTGCTGATAACAGCGGATACTCTGTGCAGATACGTTAATGACAAGGACAGGAGCCTTAAAACACTTATTGGTGACGGTGCGTCTGCAACTCTTGTATCGAGGACTGAAACAGGAGGTATAGGAAGCTTTGTGCTCGGTACCGAAGGAGCGGGAAAGAATTCGCTTATCATTCCTGCGGGCGGCGAAAAAATGCAGCGCTCGCAGCAGACGTCGGCTGAGACAGCAGATGAAAATGGGAATGTGCGGTCACAGAACGATCTGTATATGAACGGTTCCGAGGTGTTTGACTTCTCGCTCAGAGTAGTTCCTGCAACAGTTGCAGAGCTGCTTGAAAGATCTGCGATAAAGCTGGATGACATTGATCTGTTTGTTTTTCATCAGGCCAATATGTTTATGCTCAGCACTCTTAAAACAGTTCTTGGAATAAGTGATGACAGGTTCTATGTTAATATTGAAAATGTGGGTAATACGGCATCATCGTCAATTCCGATAGCATTGTCCATGGCAATGGCTGAAGGAAAGCTCAGAAAAGGCATGAGGGTCATGATAGTCGGCTTCGGAGTTGGTTTATCCTGGGGCGGAACTATAATTGATTTCTGATTATTGCAGCAAAGGAGAGTATACAATGGAAAAAAAGGATATCTATCCGATATTGTCAAAGATCCTTGAAATGGATGTTGACGAAACGCAATGTGATACCGAACTTGAATCCGTTGAAAACTGGGATTCACTTGCGGGTATCACACTTATAGCACAGCTGGCAGTTAATCACTGTGCGCCTATAAAACCGAATGATCTGAAGAACTTCAGAACCATTGGTGAGCTTGTAGCTCTGTTTGAATAAATGATATTCATTGATCATGCAGCGATCATATTATCACAATTAAGGAGAATTTGAAAATGGATAAACTTTTAAAAAACAAACTCGTAGCGTGTATTGCATGGAACGCAATGGCACTTCTGGCTATCAGTATGCAGACAACCGACACACTTGAAGCATTCCTCAACGATAATGTTGATTTTGTTCATCACCTTGGTATGAAGGGAATCTGGATATTTGCCATTATGATAATGGTAAATATCATCATGCAGTTCGTCATTGCAGCATTCGATTCTTTAAAGACAAGGATCGTTTCACTTGGTGTTACTGCGTTCTATACGGTATTCATGATCATTCATCAGGTAACTCATCTCATCAGCGGTGACAGATTTGATATTCACTTCTGTTTTGACCTTTTACATCACACATTCGGCATAATTGCTATAATTGCCATTTATAAGCAGATACAGATCTGCAAAAGCAAGAAGGCTGAATAATATATAAAATAAAAGCTGCTGTATGATCATGATCTATAAAAGAAAGCTTGACAATGATTGAGGTGGTTTTGATAGTGATTCTTTATATAGATTATCCTTTGAATTCATTGTCAGGCTTATCTTGAATAGAATATGTGTCAGGGGGCGTATTTCAATATTTACACATGAAAAACGGCATGATCGTATGCCGTCGGTACTGTTAGCCTGTAAAAAGGCGTATTTAAGCATAGGGAAATAATTATGAGTGAAAAGAATGATTTATTAGTAGTTGAAAAAGTCGAAAAAACATACGGTGAAGGACAATCTGAAACAAAAGCCCTGAAAGGGGTGGACCTGTCCATAAAAAAGGGACAGTTCGTAGCTATAATCGGCAAATCCGGAAGCGGCAAATCCACATTGCTGAATATCCTCTCTGGTATCGATAAACCGACATCCGGCAGGGTGGTTTTTGATGGAGATGATATCACGGGATACAGTGAAAAACAGCTTTCGGTATGGAGAGGTAAGAACATAGGCATTGTATTTCAGTTTTTCCAGCTTATGCCTACTTTGACGGTCAAGGAAAACATCGTTTTGCCAATAGAGTTTGTAAGTAAGTATGAAAAATCCGTAAAGAGCATCAGTTCGCAGGAGAAAGACAAAAAGGTCACGGAGATCATGAAACTTGTGGGAATAGAACATCTTGAGAACAAATTCCCCTCGGAGATCTCAGGCGGTGAACAGCAGCGTACAGCCGTTGCAAGAGCTCTTGTGAACGATCCGAAGCTTATAATCGCTGACGAGCCTACGGGAAATCTTGATACAGAGACAACGGAGCAGGTCATGCAGCTCTTTGAATCTCTTATCAAAGACGGAAAAACTATACTTATGGTAACTCACAATAACGAATTGGCAGAACGTGCAGATAGAATTATTACGATTAAAGACGGAAATATCCTCAGCGATATCAGTAAGAGGTAAGACTTATGCAGGTAACACAAAGAAAAAAAATCAACCGTGATATGTGGTCGGATTTCAACAGAACACTACTCCTTATCCTCGGTATCTTTGTTGGTATACTGAGCGTATGTCTCATCATTGACTCGTTCAGCGTACTGAAAAGAGAAAGCAGTATAAGCTATATCAATACCGAACCTGCTTCTTTTTCATTGTGGCTGAATGATATTGATGACGATCTGGTGGAGGAGCTGAAAAAAGACGAACTGCTGGATGAGGTTGAGCCGAGAAGAATGGTTAGATCGCGTATTATAAATGACAAAGGCGATCCGGTTGAGACTTATCTGTATGTCGTTGATGACTTCAACGATATAAGGATCAATAAATTCAGTTTCAGTGACGGAGCCTCACCGCCACAGAAGGGCGAAGTCCTTATGGAGGAGCTTTCCGCAAATGTTGTTGGCTGTGAACCGGGCGACAATGCAGAGCTGAAGATACCGCTGTATAGCTCTGAAAGCGTCAGAATAAAAGGTATAGTCAAGGCACCGGGGTTCAAGCCTGCATGGATAGAGAAGTGTGCATACTGTTTCATCGGCAAGGATACCTTTGAAGAAATGGGCGGTTCAACAGACTTTATACAGGTATTATTCACTGTAAAGGATCATAAGGAAGACAAGGAACACATAAGCGAGGTAGCATACAGAATAAGAGAAAAGATCATTGAAAGCGGCCATATGGTCAACAGGTGTGAGATAAATGAACCTAATGAACACCCAAACGCAAAACAGATAAATGCACTTATGTTCCTTTTTGAGATATTTGCGGCGCTGAATATGATACTTAGCGGAGTTCTTATCATAAATCTTATCAGCGTTCTGCTGAATAATCAGAAGAAGCAGATAGGCATAATGAAGGCCGTGGGTGCAAAGAACAGCTCAATAGGCGAAATGTATTATGCTATGGTTGCGAGAATAAGTGTTATTGCCTTATGTCTCGCAGTACCTGCAGCGTACTTCCTGTCAAAAAAGATAGTTGTATTCTGTGCGGATATGCTCAATATTGAGATAAGCTCATTTACGATACCTCATTATCTTGTTGCACTTGAGATATCTGTGGGTATAATTATCCCAATGGCTGCTGCGTCCTTTTCCATAGTCAGGTATTGCGGAAAGAGCATAAAGAGCTGCTTATTCGACGGACAGAGCGGCATAGGAAGCGGCTTTAAAAGAGTATCATTTCTCAGCAGATGGAAGAACCTTATACTGAAAATGGGCATTTCCAATTCCGTAAGGAATCTGAAGAAGCTGCTTATACTGGTCATCACGATATCTGTGGGCGGTGCAGTGTTCATTATTTCAATAAACCTAAGAGCATCTCTGGATAATACAATAGCAAATGCTCAGAAGAGGATAAATTATGATTTTCTTGCGGTAGCATCGAAAAACTACGACTGCGAGGCTGTTGACAAGGCTCTTGAGGGAGCTGAATGGATCAGACGCAAAGAGTACATTTCGGGAGGCATGGCTTTCTATACCAGAGAAGACAGAATACAGAGCAATTCCTTCCTGCTTGCAGGTCTACCTAAAGATGCGGACATTTTTGATTATCCTGTTATTTCGGGAAAAGGCCTTTCCTATAACGGCGATAATGAGATAGTGATAAATCAGCTTTTCCACTCTGAACATCCTGATGTCAAAATAGGCGATAGCATACAGATTACAACAAATAAGAAAACAGGAGAGTGGAAAGTCGTCGGCATTGTCAAGGAGATAGGTGGTGACGAGGCGGCATATGTGAATCAGACGGAGTACAATAAGTTTTATATTGACAATGAGAACGAATATGTACGCGAGATAGCCTTCTTCTTAGATGAAAACGGGGGAGAAAGCTCTCAGATATATGGTGATATTGAAAAGCGGCTCTCGGATAACGGTATAGATATCCAGAACACAAACAGCATAAATGATGTACAGTCTGCGTTTGCCAATCATCTGAAACTGATAGCAGGCTTTCTGATGATAGTGTCGTTGATGGTAATAGTTGTCGGACTGATCAGTCTGGTTTCATTTATTACGGTGAACATATCTGAGAGAGCCAAGGAACTGGGCATAATGATGTCCATTGGCGGAAGACATATTGATATCATCAAGATATTCATGTGTGAAAGCGGAGTTATAGCTGTTCTGAGTCTTTTTGTATCAGCTTTGGCGGCATTCCCGCTTACTATATATTTATCCAAGGCTTTCGGAAGGATATTTCTGGAAGCACCGCTGGACTGGGTATACAGCTTTAAAAGTCTTATGATCTGGTTTGTGCTGATCTCTCTGTGCTGCATGGCTGTTAGCCATCTGGCTGTAAAGAAATTCCTTAACAAGCCTGTCTGCGAGATAATCAATTACGAGTAAAATCAAAAAGGAGTAATCATTATGAAAAACAAGAAGAATATAAGAAAAATACTTATCATACTCGGCATTATCGTTGTATTTATGCTTTTCCTTCATCTTGCGGGACCTCATATCCTTCAGTTTGCAAAGGAAATGCACGGTTTGGACTGATTTGATGAGGTATGAAATGATAGAGATAAAGAATCTTGTAAAGAAATACGGATCAGGTGATAATGAGATCACTGCACTAAACGATGTGAGCCTGAAGATCAATCCGGGAGAATTCACGGTGATCCTCGGACCGTCAGGTTCAGGAAAAAGCACCATGCTTAATATGCTCGGCGGAATGGACCGTCCCACAAAAGGCGGGATAATCGTTGAAGGTGAGGATATTGCCGGTTTTTCCGACAGACAGCTGACCGATTACAGAAGAACGAGAGTAGGATTTGTTTTTCAGTTCTATAATCTTGTTGAAAATCTTACGGTATATGAGAATGTTGGTATCGCCGCCAAGCTGAATAACAACATTGACAAGGTCGCAGAGTGTATAAAGGATGTCGGCCTTGAAAAGCGGATGAAGAACTTCCCGAATCAGCTTTCGGGAGGCGAGATGCAGAGAGTAGCGATCGCCCGCGCTGTTGCAAAATCGCCCAAACTGCTTCTGTGCGATGAACCTACAGGTGCTCTTGATGTGGCAACGGGAAATAAGATATTCGATATACTGAAAAGGTATTCGCAAAGCGACGACACAGCGGTCGTTGTCGTTACGCATAATCCTGATATAGTTTATATGGCAGATCACGTTATCAGACTAAGCGACGGAAAGGTCATATCTGATGAGATCACACATTCGTGATAATATGTGTTTATGAGCTCCTGTCAGGGAGCGATGATCTGTTAATGTGTGATATCGCGGTATATATAAGAAGAAAGGTATTTCATATATGACATTTTTTCTGAAGAAAATGATGCGTAGCATCAAGAAATTCAAGGTACAGTTTATAGCTGCTTTTCTTATGTCGCTGCTTTCGGTAATGGTTTTTTCGGGACTTGAAGGCGCCTGGTACGGAATGAAGTATGAATTCGACAGGTTTATCGACAGTTCTGAATTGTCCGATGAGTGGGTAAGCGCCTTATACTTTACTCAGGATGATATAGATGCAATAAAGTGTATAAAAGGCGTTGACGAGTTGTCGCTGAGGACAAGGATCACCGCAATGGTTGAAAATGACGCCAATAAAACATCATACATTTCTCTCGATTCATATAATGATAACAATGAAGTATCAGGAGTTATCGTAGAAAGGGGAATGGCATACGACAGCGGCATTGAAGACGCTCTGTGGCTGGATTCAAAATATGCGGAGTGTAACGGCCTTGATATTGGTGACAGTATAGAAATAAGCTATAAGGAAACAGCGCTTGAGCTTAAAATAGTCGGACTTGTTCTTTCGTCGGAAAAGACCTATTATGTTGGTTCACAGGATTTTTATTCCCCTGATTACGAGATGTTCGGATACGGACTTGTCGGCATCAGCGTTAAAGAAAAGCTGGGCATAATGTATGACGGAAATATGGTGGATATAAAAGGCTGGGATTCCGAGGTGAAGAACTCCGTAAAGGATATCTTGCAGGACAGGTTCATCTCCTACTATAACAGAGATACTCAGCCAGAGATATCCAAGATGTTCAACCAGATCGGAAACCTTAAAAGATTATCGGTAATGTTTTCCGTACTCTTTATACTCCTTGCAATTCTTTCGATCAATACGACTATCAAGAGGCTTATCGACTCTCAGTCGTCTGATGTGTCCGTACTGAAAGCTCTGGGTTACTCTAACGGTACGCTCATGTGGTATTTTGCGCTGTATGGTTTGTTCATCAGTGTGCTTGGTACACTTGCGGGCTATCTGCTGTCATTCCCGTTTTCAAATATGATCATTAAAACACAGAAGGCGGTCTTTACCCTGCCCGAATGGTCTGTAAAGCATACCGCAACCGTTTTTGTGCTTATTATCTGTATTATTATTCTCTGTGTACTGACAGCTTTTCTTGCTTCCGGAAAGAGGCTTCAGGGACTTCCCGAGGAGCACAAGAACGAGAATACAAAGAGAAACGGCAGAATATTTATTGAAAGGTTCGCTTCTCTCTGGAATAAGACAGACTTCGGTTTTAGGTGGTCAATGCGCGACGCAGCCGGGCATAAAACAAGACTGATCATGGGTGTTATCAGTGTGTGCGGAAGTATAATGCTGCTTATG
This sequence comes from uncultured Ruminococcus sp., assembly GCF_947301925.1. Lineage (GTDB taxonomy): Bacteria > Bacillota > Clostridia > Oscillospirales > Ruminococcaceae > Ruminococcus. Next base: position 568,358 of record NZ_CAMYUE010000001.1, on the reverse strand, counting down.
GCAAGCTTCGGAACTCCGGATGCGGTCACAGCTATGACAAACAGAGCATATGACGAAGAATTCACATATTCTTACAAAATAAAGCTTGAGCAGGGCGTAACGTTGGATGAGGCAGAGAAACTCCAGAACGAATATGAAGGCCAGCTTATGGAAATAGTTCCTGCATACACATATGTTAATGATGAAAAGGACGATGCAGAAAGCTATCTGGTAACTGTTTTTTCTGATGGTGAATATGTCAGTCTCAAAGATACAGAGGGCAGCCCACTTGATAAGGAAGGTATATATGTTACAGAGGGCATTGCGGAAGAACTTGAACTGAATGTGGGAGATACTGTATATCTTTCGCCATCATTGAATAATGATTACTTCAAATTCACCGTTGCAGGCTTTATCCATTCAAGTATGCCGCAGAGTTTTTATGTGAGCAGTAATGAGTGGGAAAAATCCGATATCGGATTTATGCCTTCATATCTTCTTGCAGGTGAGATCAACGATACCGACAAGCTTGAATTAGACAGCAGAGTTTCTCAGATCGTGACATCATCTCAGCAGAGGAATAATCTCGAAGACTTCAAGAATGTGCTTAACGGCGTTTTTTCTCTTATGAGAGTAATGGCTATTTTACTTGTTATGATCGTATTGTATAATCTCAGTACACTCAGCTTTATGGAAAGAACCAATGTATATAATACATTCAGGGTCTTGGGATTCCGCTTTTCAGAGCTTAGGAAGCTTGCATCTCTGGAGAATATACTTATACTGATAACAGGTATGCTTATAGGTATCCCTGCGGGCTTTAAGTTTCTTTCAGTGTACTGTAATACATTTTCCACGGACAGTCTCAAGATATATCCTGATATATCTGGTAAAAGTATAATTGTAGTTCTGCTGATTGTTATTATATGTACATTGATCACAACAGTTATGCTATCATGGAAGATCAGAAAGATCGACATGATAGAGGCTCTCAAGGCTAGAAGGCAGTGATGATATAATGTGTCTGTATTTTTTTAGTTCAGACACTTTATATATATTCCATTTTTATCCATGTTTCAAAATATCAAAAGCAGGAATCTCATGATTAACTTAAGGGATTCCTGCTTTTGATTATTATAATGGATTTTCTAGAAGTGATGTTAAAAAACACCTGAATTACAGTATACTGCAATTGAGGCGTTTTATTTATGGTGCGGATGACAGGACTTGAACCTGCACACCTCTCGGTATTAGAACCTAAATCTAACGTGTCTGCCAATTTCACCACATCCGCAATATTAAATTTTGTTGATTTTGTACAAACAGATGAGCTGCTTTATAATTCAATGACGTAGCGCGAACGAAATCTTGCGTGTCTGCCAATTTCACCACACCCGCATAAAACTAACAAATGTAATTATACACATTTTGGGCTTATTTGTCAAGTGAAACTTTAAAAGACCGGAGTGCAAGCGGAAAAGGCTTCAGAGAATTCTTCGATTGAAGCGTATCTCTCGGTGCGAGAGGGAGAGACAGCTTTAAGGACCACATCATACAGTTCGTCTGAGAGCGACCATTTATCGCGGGAGCATGGGATAAAAGCGGAGTTTTCATATCTTGCTGCAATATCTTCTTCGGTGAAGCTCCCGAAAAAATCGAATATAAGGGCGCCGAGAGTAAATACATTGGTGACCTGGTCGATAACAGCTCCCTTTATGTATTCCTCGGGAGCCTTCAGGCGTTTTGTGCCCCAATAGTCTGCGCCGACAGTGTTTACAACGGGAGCCTTTCTGAAAAGATCAATATCGCATATAGTAAGCTTGTCGGCGTTAAAATCATAGATAAGGCTTCCGTCATAGAAATCACAGGCAACATAGGACTTCTCTGCCGTATGCTCAAAAAATGAAAGGATATCCGACACAGCTGAAAGTTTTTTCATATCTGGAAGCTGTAAAAATCTTTCCCGTGGGGAGGGGATATTCTCAGCCTTGTATTTTTCAAAGTTCCAGTGATCGAACAGTCCCTCTCCCTCTGCCCAGTCGAAAACGGCAGCATAAAACTGTCCGTGGGGGAAGCAGTCGGCCAGTCGAATCAGATTCGGATGAGCAAGATCTCTGTATATCTGTACGGAGTCCCTGAGCATAGCCACTGATGTCTTCGGTGAGACCTCGGCTTCGATAGTATCGGCGCCTGCCACCTTGAGAAAGAACTTTTGGCCGTTCTTTTCAACTCCGAAGCATATACAGCCCGAGCCTGTTTCGTCTATAACGCTGAAAACCCGTCCTAAACCTTCTATCCACGAAAGATCATGGGGAGTTTTAAGTCTGTAGGTGATACCGTTTATGGTCTGTTTTATCATATAGCCTCCGAAAACAAAAGGAGGAGCGCAGCTCCTCCTTTCAATACATTTTTATTATTCTGTCTGAGCATTTGCAGCGAGTGCTTCCTCGGCAGCCTTGGCAGCTTCTGCAAGAGATGAGATCTCCTGTGCTTCCTGCTGAATGTTTTCCTGAACAGGAGCCTCAGCGGGAGCGGGAGCAGGTGCTGCTTCAGGAGCAGGAGCAGGTGCCTCTGCCTGAACGGGAGCCTCTGTATTAGGCTTTGGAGCAGCCTCTTCTTTGGCCTTCTTTTCAGCCGCTTCCTTTTCGGTGCGATCGCCCTTTGATTCGATATACAGATCGTCGTCAGCGATACTGCCCACAAATCTGAGCTGTTTTACAGGTATTCTCTTGAGGGGAGAATAGATGAAAGCCTTGCATGAATAATTCTGTTCAACGAGACCTCTTTTTTCGCAGAGAACTCTGTTGCCGTCCTTAGTTCTTTTTCCGTATGTGCAGTAATCGCACTTTGGATCGATCTTTTTATCGAAATATTTAGCTCCGCCCTGGAAAAATGAGAATAAACCCATTAATAATCACCTCAAAAATAAATCTAAAATAAGTATATCACAAATAAATTCTTTTGTCCAGTGATTTTTGAAAAATTATATATTTATTTGAAAAAACACTTTCTTCGTTGTTATAATTGCACAAAAGAAGTTGACTCTGACTGTTGCAATGGAACAGTTTTATTACTTGTAAAAGCACAAAACAACAGGATTTAGTATGTACTAACATCATAAGATTGACAATCTTGTGACAATGTGATAGAATATGAACAGCGGGGCAGGGGATTTATCTTCTGTTCGGCCGGTAAAAATTATTGTTTTCGGGCAGCAGGGTGCATACTCTGTTATCGGATGGCAGTTGAGCGATATACTTATTATATGGCAGATACTCTCCGTCCGTTTTTTCGGGCGGAGTTTTTTTGTTGACTGCCGTTTTTCTGCCTGTAAAGGAGGAGAAATGGAAAACAAGAGGATAGCGGTCGTAGCAATAGTCATTGACGAGCAGTCGGCTTCTGTGGAGGTCAATAATGTACTTCACGACCACAGTGACATTATTATCGGACGTATGGGAATTCCCTACAAGGAAAGAGGGATATCACTGATATCGGTGGCGCTTGACGCAGAGCCAGATGTCATAAGCAGTCTTACGGGAAGGCTCGGACAGATACAGGGAGTATCTGTCAAGGCTGCGATATCTAAAAAGTAAGGCTTGCTTATGTATAGGAATACAGAGAGGTGATATCATGCACAAGGTCTTTGGTACAAAGGAGAAAGCTGAGTATACTGACAGAGAAGGAGCCTATCTAATCCCTGTCCGTGGTGATAAGGTCGGGGTTATTCGCACTCCGAAGGGATATTTCTTTGTCGGCGGAGGAATTGAGAGCGGAGAGGCGCATATCAGCTGCATTGAAAGGGAATGTATGGAAGAAGCAGGTTATACGGTTTCCGTAAAGAAAAAGGTGTGCTCTGCGGAAACTTATTGCTACCATGATGAAATAGGCTTTTTTCACCCGATACAGACCTATTATGTCGGGGAAATGATCTCAAGGAAATCTGAATCCATGGAAAAGGATCATGAATTCCTGTGGATAAAATACGGAGATATCAAGGGCAGAATGTACTGGGAAATGCAGAACTGGGCTCTTGACATCATTTTTGAGAATTAAAAACGGAGGTAATATATATGTATGATGTAAAGTCATTAAAAGCGGAAGAATTTATAAATGATGAGGAGATACTGGCTACTTTAGAGTACGCCGACAAGAATAAGAACAACCGCGAACTCCTCGAGGAGATACTCGAAAAGGCAAAGCCGAGAAAAACAGGCAGAGGAGTAGAGTGCGCAGGACTTTCTCACCGTGAGGCAAGCGTGCTTCTTGCCTGTGATATCCCCGAGATGACCGAGAAGATGTACGAGCTTGCAAGAGAGATAAAGCAGGCCTTTTACGGCAACAGAATAGTAATGTTTGCTCCTCTTTATCTCTCAAATTACTGCGTTAACCAGTGCGTATACTGTCCCTATCATATGCAGAACAAGGAGATCCCCCGTAAGAAGCTGACCCAGGAGGAAGTCCGTCAGGAGGTCATTGCCCTTCAGGATATGGGACATAAGAGACTTGCCATAGAATCGGGCGAAGACCCTGTGAACAATCCTATCGAGTATATCCTCGAATGTATCGACACTATCTACTCCATCAAGCACAAAAACGGCGCTATACGCCGTGTAAACGTAAATATCGCAGCTACTACCGTTGAGAACTACCGCAGGCTCAAGGAAGCGGGCATCGGAACATATATCCTCTTCCAGGAGACCTACCACAAGGAGAGCTACGAGAAGCTCCACCCCGCAGGACCCAAGCATAACTATGCGTACCACACCGAGGCTATGGACAGAGCTATGGACGGTGGCATAGACGACGTTGGTCTGGGCGTTCTCTTCGGACTTGACAAGTACAGATACGAGTTCGCAGGCCTCCTCATGCACGCAGAGCACCTCGAAGCCGTTCACGGCGTAGGTCCGCATACCATCAGCGTTCCCCGTATAAGAAGGGCTGCTGACATTGATCCTTCCGTATTCGATAACGGTATCGACGATGATACATTCGCAAAGCTGGTTGCTTGTATCCGTATCGCTGTTCCTTACACAGGCATGATAATCTCCACCCGTGAGAGCGAAGCCTGCCGCGAAAAGGTTCTCGGCCTCGGCGTTTCACAGATATCGGGCGGATCAAGAACATCTGTAGGCGGCTATGCGGGATATACTCCCGAGGAGCGTCCCCACGATACAGAGCAGTTCGACGTATCCGACCAGCGTTCTCTTGACGAGGTAGTGAAGTGGCTCATGGACGGCGGCTATATCCCTTCGTTCTGCACAGCCTGCTATCGTGAAGGACGTACAGGCGACCGCTTTATGGCGCTTTGCAAGGTCGGCCAGATACAGAACTGCTGCCACCCCAATGCGCTCATGACACTTCAGGAGTATCTTTCGGACTATGCTTCACCCGAGACAAAGGCTGTCGGTGAGGCGCTTATCGCCAGGGAGATACTGAACGTTCCCGACGAAAAGCGCAGACAGCGTGCTATGGACTATCTTGACGAGATAAAGAACGGCGGCAAGCGCGATTTCAGATTCTGATATCAAAAGCCCTGCATTTGCAGGGCTTTTATATTTGACAAATCCGGTTCATTGTGCTACAATTGCATTGATAAACATATATTTACAGGAGGACAATACAAATGCTTGAAACACTTATGATATTAGCTGCGGCGATTCCGCAGACAGGTGATACTTTCCCCAAGGGCGTTCTCATCGGTATAATCATTGCCGCAGTGCTGCTGGCTGTAGGCTCGGCAGTTTTTGCCAAGAGAAAAGGCGGAGACGATGATGACGACGACGATGAGGAATGATGACATAGCCTGAGTACGGGATAAACCGCTCTCTGATATCATGTTATCCGCATACTACGGCAGCTGCTTATGCAGCTGCCGAAAGCTTATTATAGATTTTACGGAATGGAGTGAAAACCTATGAGACACAGAATCATCGCAGCACTGCTTACGGCAGCCGTATTTTGCACATCGGCTCCCGCAGCGGCTTTTGCAGAGGAAGACATTTCGGCCGAGCCTGCAAAAGAATACAAACTGAACACGGTCGTCGAACAGGACGGGATAAGATATTCAATATATTCGGTTGAGCCTCTCAGGTTTCAGGTGAAAAAATGCCTCTCCGATATGGACGAGATAGAGATCCCTGAGTCGGTTGACGATATCATTGTCGACAAGATAGGTGATTACTCCTTTGAGCATAATGAGAATATCATTTCCGTAAAGCTTCCTGATACTGTCCGCACTATAGGAAATCACGCTTTTTATTGCTGCGAAAATCTGAAAAACGTAAATATCCCCGAAAACCTTGAGTCCATAGAGTATCTCGGCTTCAGCAATTGCAACTCCATAAGCGGAATGAAGCTTAACAGAGGACTGAAGTCTGTGGGGAGCGCTGCGTTCCAGATGTGTGAAAGCGTTAATGCTCTTTCTATACCGGGGGGAGTAGAGGTGTTCCGCGACCATACTACCCATTTCATGTATGATCTCTACACTCTGCGGCTGTGCAGCGGCGTTAAGGAGATTGAAGCCACTGCCGCAGAGAATAATTACTTCCAGAAAAGAGTCATGATACCTCCTTCGGTCACAAAAATCGGGGATCACAGTATAGGCTATCTCTTCCAGAAGGGAGAGTATCAGGGCGTTAACGAAGCCAAGATATACGGAGTAAAGGGTTCCGCTGCGGAAAAGTATGCAAAGGAAAACGGTCTCGGCTTTGTTGAGTTTGATTTCATGTACGGAGACATCAACGCCGACGGCGATGTAAACGCAAATGACGCCTGTCTTGTGCTTGCGGAGTATGCAAGATCCGTTACCGATGATATGAAGTCGAGCTTTGACGAGGCACAGACCGCAAGAGCCGATGTGAACGACGATCTTGAGGTCAACGCGGTCGATGCCTGCGTGATACTATCGTACTATGCCTATATCTCCAGCGGAGGCGAACGTACCCCCGAGGAGTTCTTTTTCCTCAGCTGACCTACATATATAATGTATGAGGGGGGATATCAGTGGAGCTTTGCTTTGATGAACTGTGCAGGAAGGAAGTCATAGATATGACCTCCGGCGAGCGGCTGGGCTATATAGACGATATACAGCTGGATATCATCAGCGGCAGAGTGCGTTCCCTTGTGATATTCGGCGGAGCAAGGCTTTTCGGCCTGCTTGGCAGGATCGAGGATACTGTTCTCACCTGCGATCAGATAAGGGTGGTCGGCGACGATGTTATCCTTGTGGAGCGTTCGGAGACCGCTTCCGGGACGAAGTTTACAAAAAAAGATAGAAATCCGCTTTCAAGTTTGTTGAAATAGATATCGCGAAAAGGCTTGAAAAAAAGTGTGGAAAATGATATAATATTAAGGCAATTCGCACGCCTGTTCTTTCGGCGGTTGGTGCGCAGATGTCTGTGTTGCTGCCGAGTTAAGTCGGGCGGAGGATTAATATAACCAATTTTAAGGAGGACTACACCATGGGAGTAGTATCAATGAAGCAGCTTCTTGAAGCAGGCGTTCACTTCGGACACCAGACGAGAAGATGGAACCCGAAAATGGCACCGTACATTTTCACAGAGAGAAACGGCATTTACATCATCGACCTTCAGAAGACCGTAAAGAAGCTTGAGGAAGCTTATATGTTCGTTCGCGACATCGCTTCACAGGGCGGCGAGGTACTTTTCGTAGGTACAAAGAAGCAGGCAGGCGATTCCGTTAAGGAAGAGGCTACAAGAGCAGGCGCTCACTTCGTAAATGCAAGATGGCTGGGCGGTATGCTCACAAACTTCAAGACAATCCAGACAAGAATCAAGAGACTTGAGCAGCTCCACGCTATGGAAGAGGACGGCACATTCGCTCTTCTCCCCAAGAAGGAAGTTGTTAAGCTCAACCTTGAGATAGAGAAGCTCGAGAAGTTCCTCGGCGGTATCAAGACAATGAAGAAGCTCCCCGCAGCACTCTTCATCGTAGACCCCCGCAAGGAAAAGATCGCTGTAGCTGAGGCTAAGAAGCTCAACATCCCCATCGTTGCTATCGTTGATACAAACTGCGATCCCGATGAGGTTGATTACGTTATCCCCGGCAACGACGACGCTATCAGAGCTGTAAAGCTCATCGCCGGCACTATCGCTAACGCTGTTATCGAAGGCAGACAGGGCGATGACACAGCTGCTGCCGAGGCTCAGGAGGCTCCCGCAGAGGAAGCTGCTGAGGAGACAGCTGAGGCTGACGCTGAATAATCATTAACAATGGAACAATCAAAAACCCGAACTAACACTTCGGGTTTTTGCGGATATAATAATAAATAGGAGGTAATCACAATGGGAAAGGTTTCCGTTGCAGAAATTAAAGAACTCATGAAGTCCACAGGCGTTGGTATGATGGACTGTAAGAAGGCTCTCGAAGAGAACGATGGCGATATGGACAAGGCTATCGAGTTCCTCAGAGAAAAAGGTCTCGCTACACAGGCTAAGAAGAGCGGCAGAGCTGCTGCCGAGGGCGTAGTTACAGCTGTTGTAAACGGCGAGGTTGGCGTTCTCCTCGAAGTAAACACTGAGACTGACTTCGCTGCTAACACAGACGATATCAGAAACTTCGTTGCTAACGTAGCAAATACGATCATCGAAAAGAATCCTGCTGACGTTGAGGCTCTCAAGGAGATGCAGATCAGCGGCGGCAGCAATACAGTAGGCGAGGTTCTTACAGAGCTCGCAGGCATGAAGATCCGTGAGAACATCGTTATCCGTCGTTTCGTAAGACTCGAGGGCAAGCTTGCTTCCTATATCCACAATGGCGGCAGCATCGGCGTTCTCGTAAAGATGGATACAGATCTTGCTGCTGATCAGGTAGCTTCTATCGGTAAGGACGTAGCTATGCAGTCCGCTGCACTTAACGCTCCCTATGTAAGAAGAGAGGACGTTCCTGCTGAGGTTATCGAGAACGAGAAGAAGATCATGCTTGCTCAGATGGCTGAGGATCCCAAGATGGCTTCAAAGCCCGAGCAGGTTCGCGTTAAGATCGTTGAGGGCAAGGTAGGCAAGTATTACAGCGAGAACTGCCTCCTTGAGCAGGCATTCGTTAAGGACGACAAGATGAGCGTTCAGGGTTACGTTGACGCTGAGGCTAAGAAGCTGGGCGGTTCTATCAAGGTAACAGACGTAGTTCGTTACGAGCGCGGCGAGGGTGTTGAGAAGAAGGAAGACAACCTTGCTGACGAGATCGCTAAGATGATCAAGTAATCAGACTATATCAGGCGGCAGCGATGCAGATCGCTGCCGTTTTTTATTTGTTTGAATATTATTATACAATTTTTCCACAGTCATGAGCCTGTGTTGTTGTCAGATGTTACAATAATACAGGCTTTTTTTCGTAGGGTTTTCCCTTGAAGTAATTGACAAAATATGATATAATAGTTTTAATTGGATAATATACTCAGAATAAAGAGGTATTGATATATGAACTCAAATATAAGCAGACTTGCTGATTCTGTCGGCAGAGTTATCGTCGGAAAGAACGATACGGTCATAAAGCTCATCGCCGCACTTCTCTGCGAGGGACACGTTCTCCTGGAGGACGTCCCCGGCGTAGGCAAGACGCAGCTGATAACTGCGCTTTCACGCTCAATAGGCGGTAAGTTCAACCGTATACAGCTTACTCCCGATGTTATGCCGTCGGATATCGCAGGTTTTACAATGCTTGATTCCGTCAAAGGAGAATTTGTTTACCGCGACGGCGCGGTAATGTGCAATTTTCTCCTTGCCGATGAGATAAACCGTGCTTCGCCGAAGGTACAGTCCGCCCTCCTTGAGGCTATGGAGGAGCGTCAGATAAGCCTTGACGGAGTTACCCACAAGCTGCCGAGACCTTTTCTGGTAATGGCTACACAGAATCCCGTTGAAACATACGGTACCTTCCATCTCCCCGAGGCTCAGATGGACAGATTTTTCATGAAGCTGTCCATGGGTTATCCCACACCCGAGGAGGAACTGAGGATACTGGAGAGGACTGAGAGCCATAACCCTATTGTTAATATAACCGAGCCTGTTATGCACGTTGACGATGTTGCTCAGATGCAGGAGGACGTCAAGGGCGTGAGAGTCACCGATGAGGTAAAGGCCTACATCGTTAATATCGTTGGCTCCACTCGTCAGGACAGAAATACCATACTTGGTATAAGTCCCCGCGGAAGCATAGCGCTCTTCAAGGCTGCAAAGGCCTATGCCTACATCTATGACAGAGAGTATGTAACTCCCGATGATGTCAAGAATACAGCAGTTTCCGTGCTTGCACACAGAATAATCCTCTCTCCTCAGGGCAAGACCGCCTTCGGAACAGGAGAGGCCTATATAGAAAATGTTCTCAGGACCTGTCAGGTCCCCGCAATGAACAGATGAGCAAGTACATCAAAAGCATCGTCAGTGTTCTTGCGGTGGCATTCCTCGTCTATATATTCACCTTTTATGTAGACGGCGAAATGGGAATAATCCTCCTTGCGTTTGTGATGTTCGCACCGCTGGTATCACTGTTTTTCGTGCTGTATGGGCGGAAAAAGGTGAAGGTAAGCTTTACCTGTGATGCTTATGTGCCGAAGGGAAGCAAGCTTACCGTTAAGATCACGGTGAATAAGTCAGGCTCCCTTCCTACTTCTATAGTGGAGATAGTTCCGTATGCTACGGAGATATTCGACCGGAAGATAAGATCACGCAAGCTTACGATGCTGAATGAGAAGAAAAAGAGCTTTACCGTTGATTTTGACGCTCTGACAGGCGGAAACGGCGAGGTGGGTATAAAGGCAGTGTATTCCTGCGGATTTCTGGGATTTCTGAAGTTCCCCGTAAAGACTCCGCTGCCGCAGCCTGTATCTGTGGGCGTTATACCTCAGATCCCCGATATAAAGGCATCATCACAGCTTTTCCGTTCCATCGCCGACGTAGTGCTTACTACGGATCAGGACGAGGAGAACGATACAGCCATGATGTTCTCGGCAAACACCTCTCCCGGATATGAGCACAGAGAATACGAACAGGGCGATCCCCTGAAGCGTATCAACTGGAAGCTCTCGTCGAAAAAGGGCAAGCTGATGGTGCGTCTTGATGAGGCGGTAGCCTCTGTTCAGCCTGTGCTGGTCCTCGACCTGTACAGAAGAGCGGAAGTTCCTGCTGAAATGGCGGTAATGGGTGAGGAAAAGCTTATCCGATCGGTATTCGGTCTGCTTGACCTTCTTGTAAAGCAGGGCATAGCCTGTACCTTCATATATCGTACAAGCTCCGGCGAGACTGTCAGCGAGAGCGTGGATAATCCCGATTATCCCGATCAGCTTCTGCTGAAGGTGCTTGCCGCAAAGGTAGTGCCCGCCAGAAGAACAGATATATCCCAGAGCGGCAGTCAGATGTGCGCCTGCATAATCGCCACCACCGACGCCTCGGGCGACTTCGGAGCGATAACGCAGCACATTGAAAGCCCAGATAACGTAAGTATCCTCGGACTTTCTCCCTCAACGCCCAATTCGACTTCGCTGCAAATGTGGTATCTTGATGAGGATAATAATTTCAAACCGGTATAAATAATGAAAGAAACCAATAAAGAACGATTAAGTCTGAAAAGCTTCCTGCTGAGGACCTTTACCGACCCTGTACTGTGGTATACAGTGCTGATAATGGTATCGCTGATGTTCCACTTCCGCAACAGGGACAAGGAGGACGAACAGGGATATCTCTTTGCAGCAGGCTTCGGAGCGGTGACTCTTGTTGTCAGCTGGCTGCTTTTCAGGGTCTTTGATTTTATGCAGAAGCACCATTTCACGGGCTTTTTCGCATATGCCGCCACGGTGGGAGCATTCGGCCTTGCCGTGCGGATCTCACTTAATATAGGTCAGGAAAACTATCCTATCACATGGATGCTGTGGTTCCTGACGCCTCAGGATTCGCTGGAATACAATTTCTGGTTCGCAGTGGCGTTTTTCCTGCTTTTCCTGATATTCATGGCCTCGGTCATCTATTACTTCACAAGGGTGAGGTACAGGATATTCATGAACTTTCTCATCTTCATCATCCCTTTCGTGATATATGGTAAGGAATACGAGAAGATGCCTACTCTGCTGATAATACTGCTTGCAGTAGGGTACATCCTGCTGATGGTGTATTATCGACAGCTTACGGACAGCGAGAACAGCGAGTTCATCGGACGCAGAAGGTCGTGGAAGCCCATTGCGGTCTACGCTGTCATATTTGCAGCAGTTGCCGCACTTTTCCCAAAGCCCGTCATCGAGGCGGACAGAACTACCCTTGAGACCATGATCAGCGCCGATACCCTTACGGAGAAGCTCAACGATATGCTGAACGTATTCCGTAACACTACGGGCGGACAGCGCTTCAGCGGTGATATCAGGACTATCAATCTGTATGAGGCAAACTCTAAGGACGATCTTCACCTGAAAATGTCATCGTATTCCACCTATGATTTCGATGAGGACACATGGTCAACAAACGATATTGACCTGTATTACGGACAGAAGGTGGACAAGGCGCCTCTCAATATCGGCTCTCCCATGGGACTTGCGGACGCATTTCTCAAGGCGGCCTCTTTGGATGAGGATTATGCCGAGAAATACGGTCTTACAGAGTATCTTGAGGAGGGACTTGCCGAGCCCGAGCTCCGTACGGTCACTATCTATACGGTCATCGGTGCCAGCGGCCTGAGCGAAGCCTATGACATGGCGCCAGTACCGCAGAATGCCGTGACAATGACACAATGTACCAAAATAGGGCAGATGTCAAGGCTTTCTGGCGGAACAGTATGCTCCATAGGCTCCGATTTCAGCAGCAGCGAGCGATTTTCCTTTGAGTACAGTGCCGATACATTCTTTGACAGCAGAAGGAACAGGGAGTTCGTGGAAAAGCTTTCAAAGTATGATTACAAGCAGCTTCTGGAGGATACCGAGAGCGTTCTCTACTGGAACGGCTCCTATGACAGCAACGATGCAGCTTACGAGTATCTCAGGGTAGATTACAAATACTATGATGATTATGAGGACGTGCTCCTTGACTACGGCAATAACAGGCGGATCAAGAAGCTGGCCGATAAGCTCACAGAGAATGCTGATTCTGATTACGAAAAGGCAAGGATACTCGAGAAGTATTTCTACAACAACGATTACACCTATGACCTTGGCTACAGAAAAGACAAGGGCGAAAACGCAGAGGACTTCATCTTTGAGACAAAAAGAGGAGTCTGCTATGAATATGCTACGGCTATGGTGCTTCTTGCAAGAGCCGCAGGTATCCCCGCAAGATACTGCGAAGGCTACAACATGAACAACAAGGTCGACGGTATAATTAATGATAATACCAATTATATTGTTACTACCAAGGAAGCTCACGGTTTCCCGCAGCTCTATATCAAGGGCTACGGCTGGATGGATTTTGAGCCTACCATTACAGACGAGGTCGTGAACAGAGGTAACATGACTGCTACCAATATGCTTTCACGGGCAGGACTTATGATCCTTGCGGGAGCATTACTGGTTCTTTTGGGCTCATTGCTGTATCCTGTCGTTTCGCATAAGCTCTTTGTACGCAGGGCTGCGAGAAAGGACGCAGGATATGTGGTAAGGAACGCGATGCATAGAATATGCAAGCTATATGATATAGAAGATGTTAACACCTCAGCGGAGGCGGCCGTGCTTGTACGGGAAAAGACGGGTATCGACATATCAGAAACAGCCGTGCTTTTCGACAGAGTCGTTTACGGTGAGGAGGAACTCGGTGAGAGTGAGAAAAACAGTGCTCTGAGCGACTATATAACAGCTTATAAGGCACTGGGGGAATCCAGAAAAAGAAGGGGCATAACAAACCGACAAAACTGAATGGAGGTTAATTATGCGAACTGCAAAAGAAAACGGAATAATTCGGCTCCTGCTGACATTCCTGATTGTTTTCGGAGTGCTGGCGGGAGCGTACAGACCAGCTCAGACGGCTAATGCTGCCGAGGATTTCCGCCTCTGGAGGCAGATGGACAGCCGCTGGGGAAACACAGCCATTGGCGGCTCAACCGTGCGCCGATCGGGCTGCTACATCACTTCCATAGCGATGGTAGCGGTAGCTTCCGGCGCAAGAACTACAGACAAATTCGATCCCGGAGTGTTTGCGAAGCAGCTCAATAGTATCGGAGCCTTCAACTCGTCGGGCGGACTCAGCTCATGGGCGTCTGTAAACAAGGTAGTCAATGAGATAAGCATTTCTTCTGCAAACCTCAATTTCAAATCATCTGACCAGAAGGGCAAGGCCGCCGAGATAAAGGCGGCACTTGACAAGGGCTCATATGTGATATGCAACGTGGGCGGTCACTGGGTATACGTTGACGGCGTCATAGGCAATGACGTATATATGGCTGATCCGGCCAAGGACGATATACTCATGTTCAAGGCCTACAACAACGCTAATATCACTGTGTATCAGCTACTTAAAGGCAAGAATCCCTACAGCGGCTTCACGCCTCTCGGAGCTGAAGTCACTACAACAACTACTACCACAACTTCAACAACGACCACTACCACATCTACAACAACTACAACCACAACAACTACAACCACAACAACTACAACCACAACAGTCACTACCACTGCGAAGGCTGCTTCAACAACAAAGGCAGCGGCATCGACTGCAAAGAATGCTCCTGCTTCTACAACTGTGACAGTGACATACTGCAAGGGCGAGTATTACTGTCCCGACAGCAGTACCGTCAAGGTATTTGCCGAGGACGACAGCAAGACAGCTGCGGCTGTGCTTGAGAAAGGCAATATAGTTGATGTTATCGGCGTAAGCGGCGATATGGGACAGATAATGATAGACGGCAGGAAGTGCCGCGTAAGGCTGTCCGAGCTTGAATACGCAGGCGCTTCAAAGAAGCTTGTGGTGGGAGATATCAACAATGACGGTGCTTTCGATACATACGATCTTGCTCTGATAAACGAATATATAATAAGCCGTTCAAGGCTTCCCGAAGGCGTTTCCGTGCTTACCAAATCGGAGGTTGCCGCGGCGGATATTAGCGGCGACGGTAATATAGACAATACTGATGTGCTCATGTATCTCATGCGCATCTGCAATTAAGGAGAACTTTTACTGATGGAATGGACAGAAGTCAACATCTACACAACAACCGAAGGAATTGAGCTTCTCTGCTCTAAGCTGACGGATATAGGCATTAAGGGCTTTTCCATAAAGGATCCCGAGGATTTCAAGGAGTTCCTTGAAAACAAGAACGGTCAGTGGGACTACATTGACGAGGATCTTCTGGGACTTTCCGAGTGCGAGACCTGTATCACGGTATATATACCCTCAAACGGACAGGGCGCAGAGATGCTCATTGCCATAAAATCCATGCTTTCCGAAATGAAGGCGGCTGACAAGGACGGCCTTTACGGCAGGCTTGAAGCAGAGATGACAAGTATCCGCGAGGAGGACTGGGCAAATAACTGGAAGCAGTATTTCAAGCCCTTCAAGGTGGGGGAGAAGCTGGTCATCAAGCCCTCATGGGAGGAGTACGACAACAGCGACGGAAGGATCATCCTTGAGATAGATCCTGCGTCCAGCTTCGGAACAGGCAAGCATCACACCACAAGACTCTGTCTGGAAGTGCTGGAGAAGTACCTCAATAAGGGAGACAAGCTCCTTGATATGGGCTGCGGAAGCGGTATACTCTCCATAGGAGCAATGCTGCTGGGCGCAGGAAGCGCCGTTGCGGTGGATATTGAGGAGAACGCGGCGGCAACCGCTCTGGAGAACGCCGTCAAGAACAATATTCCCGTGGAGAAGTACAGGACCTACTTCGGCAATATCCTCACTGACGAGAAGCTTGCCGACGAGATCGACGATAAGTATGATATCATAGCGGCAAACATCGTTGCAGATGTACTCATCGCCATGAAGGAAAGCTTCCTTAGATACCTTAAAAAAGGCGGTATCCTTATAGTTTCCGGTATCATAGAGGAGCGTATGGACGAGGTCATTGACGCTCTGAAGTCCGTAGGCTTCACAGACCCCGAGCCCGAGATCCGCGAGGGCTGGGCAGCAGTCAAATTCACAGTTTAATATTATGCTAAGCATATATTTATATTATTCATAAGGAGAATAGAAAATGGGACTTTTCAAGAAGAAGAACAATCAGAAGGAAGAAGCGGCAGCAGCTGCGGCAGCAGCAGATCCCAAGGACGGGATGAAGAAAATGGTGCTTGACGAGCTGAATGCAAAGCTCAACGGCACACTTTATGATGACTGCGTTATTATGCCCCACGGCTTTACCATCGACGTGCAGGTGGGCAGACTGGAGGACGCTGATGATATCAAGGTACTTCAGATAATATTCATCGTAAGACATGATGATTTCGACGAGCCTCTCATAGAGCCTGTTGACGCACAGGGCAGATCCGAGGAGGAGGCTGCAAAGATGGCTGTTGATATTTTCAACGGCGGAGTATGGCACCCCCTCGATCAGAGCATGACCAAGAAGAACCCTCAGCATATCTCTGTGGACTTCCTGAGACAGCACTATGATTTCGATATGTACTGCCAGTCCGTTGTAAGGATAGGCGTAAAGGACAAGCAGCCCACCATGCTGGTGAACTTCATCGGTCAGGAGATACCCAAGTATCTCGGCTCCAAGAAGTATTACTGGCTGAGGATATACCTTGCAAAGTATAAGGAGAAGCAGATCATAGAGGTACGCCTGAACGGCTCCGTACTGGTAGAGCTTCCCAAGTATTTCAAGGAATACGTTGAGAAAGAGATGAGCGCTGACGATACTTTCGTTTCCGAGAAGCAGTACGCTATCTTTGTTCAGCGTGAAGAGGATCAGTGCCCCTTCGACAAGGAGCTTGTAATGTCAGCTGCAAAGGAGACCATCACTTCTATGGTTGCCATCAGATCCAAAGAGGAATACATTGAAATGTCCAAGAAGCTTGAGGAGCTTACAGGCGGCGACAAGAATCTTGCAGCAGAGATCAGGGTGTTTATCCCCGAGATCTTCGCAAAGCTCACTCTCGGCTACCGCGAGGGAGACAGCCTCTTCCTCCTGGAGGGAGAAGGCGACGAGCAGCAGAGCATAGAGTTCAAGAAAACACAGCTCCGCTCATATTTCTACCTTCAGCAGGCTGTTCTCGAGTACCTGAGCACAAAGCCCTCACAGGAGGACGTTTCACGCATCGTTACCAACAGCGTAGCGTTCAGAGAGCTTAGAAAGGCTCTTGAAACTGCCAAGGAAAACGATAAGGAGCTCAAGCCCGACGATCTCTATGTACCCGGTACATCTTACAAGATCGGCCACGAGGGATACAGAGTCTGGTAAAACATATATAAAACTTCCTCTGTCTGTGCAGGGGAAGTTTTTTCGGAATATTGCAAAAAATGCTTGACAAAGGCTGATGTTTGTGATAAAATATTATTGCCGCTTGTAAACAGGCTTTAAAGTTGTGCCTTCACACGCCTGTAACAGCGAGTTTATTGAAAAGGCAGGTGCCACAATATGTACGCAGTTATTGAAACCGGCGGAAAGCAGTATCAGGTAAATGAGGGAGATATCATCTTCATCGAGAAGCTGGCAGCAGAGGCTGATGAGACAGTTACTTTTGACAAGGTAGTTGCTCTCGGAGCAGACGATGGACTCAAGATCGGTACACCCTATGTTGACGGTGCAGCTGTAAGCGCTAAGGTTCTGAAGAACGGCAAGGCTAAGAAAATCACTGTTTTCACCTACAAGCCCAAGAAGGGTGAGAAGAGAAAGCAGGGACACAGACAGCCTTACACTCAGGTGCAGATCGAAGCTATCAAGGCTTGATCATGATCCGCGCAGAATTTTATGAAAAACAGGGACTTCTGACAGGCTTTAGATTCAGCGGCCATTCGGGTTATGCCGAGGCCGGAGAGGACGTCGCCTGTGCGGCTGTTTCCTCGGCTGTACAGCTTACTGCAAATATCCTCGAGGAATTCGGACTTGCTCCGCGCGTAAAAGTGGGGGACAATGTCATCGAATGTGTCTGCGAGGACGGCGGAGAGATGCCGCCGCGTCTGCTGAATGTTTTAAAGCAGCATTTTGAGGCTATACTGGAAGAGTTCCCGAACACGATCAAAATCATTATTTCGGAGGTGTAAGTATGTTAAAGATCAGTATGCAGTTCTTCGCTCATAAGAAGGGTGTTGGTTCCACAAAGAACGGACGTGACTCAGAGGCTAAGAGACTCGGCGTCAAGAGAGCTGACGGTCAGTTCGTTAAGGCAGGCAACATTCTCGTTCGTCAGAGAGGTACACATATCCATCCCGGTAACGGCGTTGGTATCGGTTCAGATGATACATTATTCGCTACAGTAAGCGGTAAGGTAAAGTTTGAGCGTTTCGGCCGTGACCGTAAGAAGGTTTCTGTTTACGAGATTGAGCAGTAACAGCCATAACGTGACAATAAATCCCGAGCATTTGCTTGGGATTTTTCTTTAGAAACGGAGGTCGGAAATGTTCGTTGATCAGGCGAGAATAAAGATCAAAGCAGGTGACGGCGGCGACGGAGCAGTGTCCTTTCACCGTGAGAAATATGTAGCGGCGGGAGGTCCCGACGGCGGCGACGGAGGACGCGGCGGAGATGTTGTCTTTCAGGTCGATGATAATTTTTCGACCCTCATAGACTTCAGATATAAGAGAAAATATGTTGCTGACCGCGGCGAGAACGGCAGCGGCAGAAACTGTACGGGCAAAAGCGCTCAGCCACTTATAATAAAAGTGCCGAGAGGTACTGTTATCCGCGACGCAAAGAGCGGCAGGATAATGGCTGATATGTCGACTGACGAGCCCAAGGTGCTTGCAAAGGGCGGTAACGGCGGCAAGGGCAATGTTCATTTTGCCACATCTACCCGTCAGATCCCCAAGTTTGCAAAGCCCGGCTATCCCGGAGAGGAGTTTGAGGTCACTCTCGAACTGAAGCTCCTTGCCGATGTGGGACTTGTGGGCTATCCCAATGTGGGAAAATCCACACTCATA
Organism: uncultured Ruminococcus sp.; assembly: GCF_947301925.1. GTDB lineage: Bacteria > Bacillota > Clostridia > Oscillospirales > Ruminococcaceae > Ruminococcus. The sequence continues at coordinate 549,375 of NZ_CAMYUE010000001.1, read as the reverse complement.
TCAGTCGTGAGTGCAGCAAAGCCCAAGATAGCAAATTACCATTTTACTACCCTTACTCCTGTTCTCGGAGTTGTCAGGGTAGATGATGAAAAATCATTCGTAATGGCGGATATCCCCGGACTCATCGAGGGGGCAGGCGACGGTGTGGGACTTGGACACGAGTTCCTGAGACACGTCGAGAGATGCCGCCTTATTGTCCATGTTGTCGATGTTTCAGGCATTGAAGGCAGAGATCCCTGCGAGGATTTCGAGGTCATCAATGCGGAGCTTGCAAAGTTCAACGAGGAGCTTGCGGAGCGTCCCCAGATCGTTGCGGCCAACAAGTCCGACATGGCGACTGAGGAACAGATCGAGAAGTTCCGCAAATATATAGAAGACAAGAATATACCATTCTTCTGCATATCAGCTGCCACCACTCAGGGAACGGCAGAGCTTATCAACAAGGTCTCGGAGGTGCTTGATACACTTCCTCCCATAAGAGAGTTCGAGGCAGAGCCCATACCCAAGGAGGAGCTCGACGAGATGCTGGGCGTCGACAAGAAGTTCGATGTCACCGTGGAGGACGATGTATACTATGTTGAGGCTCCGTGGATACAGCCCATCATGCGTACCGTTGATCCCGATGACTACTCATCGCTTCAGTATTTCCAGCGTGTCCTCATCAACAGCGGCATTATTGCCAAGCTTGAGGAAATGGGCATACAGGAGGGCGACACCGTAAGCCTTGAGGGCTTCGAGTTCGACTATATAAACTGATATGAGCAGAGATAAACTGACCGAGCGTGAAGCAAATTCATACAGCCCGCTGACACTGGCCTTTCTGGGGGACAGCGTCTATGATACGCTGATAAGGGAGCACCTTCTGCGCATGGCGAATATGCCTGTTGCGAAGCTCCATTCCGCGAAGATAAGACTTGTCTGCGCAGAATTCCAGTCAAAGGCATACGATGTCGTTGCAGAGCAGCTTTCGGAGCATGAGCTTGCCGTCCTGAAAAGGGGCCGCAATGCTACGGGCAATACTGTTCCGAAACACGCAGACGCAGCGGAGTACCGCCGTGCCACAGCTCTGGAGTGCCTTTTCGGATATCTTTATCTGACAGGCAGCAACGAGCGTATATACGAGCTGTTTGAAATTATCATAAATTCAGATATCAATAATAATGAACAGATAGGAGTGTAAAACTATGTCAGGTCATTCAAAATGGAATAATATCAAGCGTAAGAAGGAAGCTACTGATGCCGCAAAGGGCAAGATCTTCACAAAGATCGGACGTGAGATCACCGTTGTAGTTAAGGAAGGCGGTCCCGACCCCAATAACAACGCAAAGCTTCGTGATCTTATTGCCAAGGCAAAGTCAAACAACGTGCCTAACGACAATATCGAGCGTATCATCAAGAAGGCAGCTGGCGACGGCGACAAGAACAACTATGAGAATATCACATACGAGGGATACGGCCCCAACGGTGTTGCCGTTATCGTAGAGTGCCTTACAGACAACAGAAACCGTACAGCAGGCGAGGTCCGTCACTATTTTGACAAGTTCGGCGGCAACCTGGGAACTATCGGCTGTGTATCGTTCATGTTCACCAACAAGGGTATAGTTATCCTTGAGAACACAGGCCTCGACGAGGACAAGGTTATGGACGATGTATTCGAGTGCGGCGGAGACGATTTCGATATCAACGAGGAGACTGTTGAGATCGAGTGCGCTCCCGAGAATGTAGGCGAAGTTCGTGAGGCTCTTACTGCAAAGGGCTACAATGTTCTTTCAGCAGAGGCTGAAATGATCCCTGCAAACTACACTACTCTCACCGATGAGGATCACATCAAGAAGATGAACCTCCTCCTTGAGCACCTTGAGGAAAACGACGACGTTCAGAACGTTTACCACAACTGGGAGATGCCCGAAGAGGAATAATACTGACAGAAAAATGAAGAATGGAGAGGAGCTCTTTATTCTTCATTTTTTATAAGGAGAAAAAATATGGCCATGACCATAAATAAAGCAGGCAGCGACACAGAGCTCAGGGAGATCGCCGCGCTGGCGGACGTCATATGGCATGAGTGCTTCCCGGATATCATAAGCGAAGGGCAGATAGACTATATGGTGGAGAAATTCCAGTCATACAAGGCTATGACAAAGCAGATCATAGATCAGGATTACAGTTACTTTTCTGTCCGTGATGATGGGGAGCTCTGCGGATATATCGGAGTCAGACCCGAAAAGGATAACCGTTTCTTCCTCAGCAAGCTCTATCTCCGCCATGACAAGCGGGGGAGAGGAATAGCATCGGAAATGCTGGGCAGAGTTTACGCTGAAGCGCGTGACTGCGGAAAGACATCGGTGTATCTTACGGTAAACAAGCATAACGACCACGCCATAGCAGTATATAAGAACGCAGGCTTCACTGTGATCGACGAAGCAGTTACGGATATCGGCGGCGGATATGTCATGGACGATTACATATTAAGCCGTGATGTTTGATGTTATGCAGTACAAACAGAAATATATTGACTTTGTCTCTTATATAATATATAATAAGCTATGTTATGTGAGGGAGTAGTTAACACACGATTGTGTGCGGCAAGCCGACATACTGGCGCTTTTCGGCGCCCGGTTTTGCCTTGAATAATGAGACTCATGTACGGCTTTTTCGTCGTACCTGAGTATGGTTCGGGTACGAGGGTGCCCGAATTTTTTTTTGAGAGGATGTATATGTTATGAGTCTGGCAGAGCTGATCCTGTTATCCGTGGGGCTGGCGATGGACGCCTTTTCCGTTGCGGTCTGTAAGGGACTGAGCATGAAAAAGCTCAATGTTAAGGGAGGAATTATCACAGCGCTGTTTTTCGGCGTTTTTCAGGGCCTGATGCCTGTGATAGGCTATTTTCTCGGAAGCCGCTTTGAAAAGATCATAAGCTCATGCAGTCACTGGATATCCTTCGGACTGCTGGCCTTTATCGGCGGAAAGATGATACTGGAGGCAGTTAAAGGCGGCGATGAGGAAGATGACGACAAGGAATACAGACTTGATCTGAAGGAGCTGTTCATTCTTGCCATAGCCACAAGCATTGACGCTCTTGCAGTAGGTATAGTTTTCGCGGCCGAAAAGACCAATCTATTATTCTCGGTGTCTATGATAGGAATTATCACCTTCGCTCTTTCTCTGGCGGGAGTATTCATCGGCCACAAGTTCGGCAGCAGATATGAGCGCAAGGCCGAATTCGCAGGCGGAACAATACTTGTCCTTATCGGCTTTAAGCTGCTGCTTGAAGGACTGGGCGTGATATAAACAGAAAACCGAGGGCTTTTGGATATGCCCTCGGTCAGCTTACATTTTACGGACTGCTTTTACGGCAGTCTTTTTTATTTTGATTCAGCAACCGGAACAGGAAGCTTCTCAGTCTTATTGAGGAGATACTCCTGTATTGCAAGAGCGTCGCCTGTGGTGATGCCCTTTACAGAAGGATCAACATCGCCGTTGAGCTTGCCCTGAGCTGTCAGGTGCTTCTCGGCTGTTCCGTCTATGCCGTACTTGTTGGGATTGGCAAGGGACTGCATAAGGAGTATAGCGTCGGCAAGCTCGACAACACCGTCGCAGTTAGCGTCGCCGTAAGCTATATCGCCCCTGGATACCTTTATGGTGTAGTATGTTATATTATTCTCCGCTGTGCTTTCGGGAACAGCTTCATCGAAGCTATATGCCGAACCTTCGCACTTGAAATCACTGACACTTACAGACTTGAAATCCTTGAACTGAGAATAATCATAAACAAAAGGATTGCTCTTTGATGGATCTATCATGATAAGGTCAGACGATGTCATTTCATGACCGTCAACGTCCTTTGCTGCTCTTAAAACGCAGCTTACAGACGCATCGTTCACAAGCTCGCCCGTTTCCTTGTCAACTACCTTGAAAACGTAAGAATAGGGTTTTATTTCGGGAGCAGCCTTCTTTGCAAGCTTTACAGTGATATTGGTTACATTGTCTTCGGCGGCTGCTTCAAAGGTTATGTCATCTTGTGAGAGTGTATAATTGCTTTCGCCATAGATTCCCGAAATCGCAAATGTGCACTTTACAGCGTCCTTGTCCTTGGCATAGCTTATGATCATGGGATTGGCAGCGGACATATCAAGCAGAGCAACAGGACCTGTTACGGCGTCCTGGTACTCTATGCTCCAGTTGCCGATGAGTGTCACATCGTTCACGGGAGCACCTGTTTCCTTGTCAACAGCCTTTAAAACGTAGGAATAAGGCTTTACGTCGTCGGGATATACCTTCTTTGAGAGCTTAACTGTATAGTAAGCAACGCCATTTTCGATCTTTGTAACGATATCCTTTTCATCAAGCTTGTAAGCGTGGCCGTTGTATATATTTTCAACGATTGAAAAACTATTTACAGTTACTGATTCAAGGTCTTCAGAATTGTAGTATACCTTTTTAGGGTTCTCAGTCTTGCCGTCAATAGGAAATTCGCTGGTAATAGTCTGGCCGTTTTTTACACGGTTTGCCTTTGCGCTGAGCCATACATCGTTTATGGGAGCGCCTGTCTCTTTGTCAACGATGCTTATCTCAAATGCCTTTGCGGGCTGTTCCGGCTCGCTTCCCTCGATCCATACAGCGTTGAACGCGATACCCAGGCCGGGAGCGGCACCCTTGATAAAGTATTCCTCACCGGGCTGAACGATGGTATCCTCGTACTTCCAGCCGCCGAAGGTGTAGCCTTCCTTGGTGACTGTACACTCCGGAGCAACTATAGCTGTATCCGTATAGCCGGGAACCCTTATATTATCCTTTGAGGAAGTACCGGGCCTGAATAATACAGTATACTTGATAGGCTGCCAGATAGGCTCGAAAACTGCATCGCAGCTTGGCATAGTGAAGGGACTGAGCACAGGATAATCCTTGTCGTCTGCAAGACAGTGCCAGCCTGCGATCTCAAAACCTATTCTGGAGAAGCGGTCAGAGTCCTGAAGGTTAGTGAAATAAGTTTCGGGCTGCTCGTATATCTGAGATGTTGCACCGAGGATCCTGTCGGCGTCGCCGACTGTATAGATCATTTTGTATATCTTCTTGAGATTGGGGCGGAGAACGATCTCCTCGCTGCCCATGATGATCCTTGATCCGGGGAGGAACTCATGAACGCCGTCAGTCCAGCCGTTCTGAGTGTAGCCCTCGGGCGGGAAAATAGTCAGGGGGATATTGATGTACTTGCCCTTTCTGGCGTTTATCGGAGGAACCTTTTCTTCGGCTTCCTCGTCGATAACTCCGTCCTTTTCAACGCGGAAAATGAATCTGTGGAAGTCGCGGTCTGCATTATCTACCCATACGGGGCGAAGTGTAACGTCTTCCTCGCCTACCACAAAAGCGCTTCCGCCGGGGTAAGCATAAAGATCATCGACGGTCCAGCAGCTGAAGGTACAGCCCTCTCTTTCGGGGACCACCCTTGTTACGAATATGGATGAATTGGGTCTTGTCTCAACGTCCTCGATAGTCTGGGGATTGCCCTCCTCGTCATCGGGAATGACAAGTCCCTCGCCGCTGAGATCATAGTGTACGATACAAGTTGTTTTCTGCTCCGTATCCGCGGCGAAAGAAACGCCGACATTCACGGAACAGAGCGCCATCACAGCAGCCATTGCTGCCGAGGTGACAGTTCTGAATAATGGTTTCATAAAGCCCTCCCATCTGATGCGCAGGCATCATCTCGGTGTCTGTGTACGTCAGACACTACCTGAATGAATTTGTGTCCGGATCGTAAAAGTATCCGATACCGCCGAGTTTTGCGGAGATCTCGCTCTGTTCAACGCATAGACTTTTGCATAGTTCATCTAAGGACGGATACTCGTCCCGGAGGAGAGTATTTACGTAGCTCAGTAAGATAACCGGATCGTTTGGCAGATTCATAGTGACTCCTTTTGCCGTACAGGCGGTAAGCGGCAGCAGGACGCAGTGCAGGACATCCCGACAGCCTGCAGAAAACGTGTTTCTGCGTATATTTATAACTTATAAAAATAATATACAATAATAAATATGTTTTGTCAATGTATTTCAAAAAATCCGAAATGAGAATTTTTGGTAAATATGTATTCTGTTTTTACGATAATATGCCTTGTGAGTTATACCACAAAAAATGCACAGCTTATACTTGAAATACAGCGGAAATACCAATGAGCAGAACAATATTTAATTAGAATTAATTATAGCAAATTAATATTTCATTCAAACTCTGACAGATAATATATTAAACCTATTATAATTCTAAAGATAGAGACAAGATACCAACATTGACACTTGTAAATGTTATCTATGTGAGAAAATAGTAATATATGCACTATTGTGTAAAATGCACAGTAAAATCAAGTCGAATTAGGCTAAATTGTAGATAGAAATTTTCTTTATAATATGGTATAATGTTTAAGATATGTGGAGTGTGGTTTGTCACATAAATTTTTTATGGCTGACATTGTTACATTTTTCACAGCTAATACAAGGAGGTCCATTAAATGAATTCAGCTAAATCAACTGTTCCCTTCAAGGGTACTCCCGAGCAGGAGGCTGAGCTTCTCAAGGTCATCGAGGAAAAGAAGAACGATAAGGGTTCACTTATGCCTATCCTTCAGAAGGCTCAGGAAATCTACGGTTACCTTCCGATCGAGGTTCAGGCGCTCATTTCCGACAACACAGGTATCCCTCTTGAGAAGATCTACGGCGTTGTTACCTTCTACGCTCAGTTCTCACTGTATCCCAAGGGTGAATACACAATATCTGTCTGTCTCGGTACAGCTTGCTATGTAAAGGGTTCCGGAGATATCTACAATAAGCTCCAGGAAAAGCTTGGAATCGGCGGTGGCGAGTGCACACCCGACGGCAAGTTCTCTCTTGATGCCTGCCGCTGCATCGGCGCTTGCGGACTTGCACCCGTTCTCACAGTAAATGAAGATGTTTACGGACGTCTCACTGTTGACGACGTTGACAAGATCATTGAAAAATACGCTTAATTCCAAACATTACCATTTAGGAGGTTAACTTATGAAGACTCTTGAAGAACTCAAGGTTGTCAGAGACAGCATGGTGGGAGAGGTAGCTCTCAGAACACATGGCAATGCTTCTTCAAAATATGAAAGACACGTCCTTGTCTGCGGCGGTACAGGCTGTACCTCTTCGGGCTCACCCAAGATCATTGAGGAGCTTGAGAAGGAATTCGCAGAAAAGGGACTTACAGATAAGGTACAGATCGTTAAGACAGGCTGCTTCGGACTCTGCGAGCGCGGTCCTATCATGATCGTATATCCCGAGGGCTCTTTCTACTCACGCGTTAAGGTAGACGAGATCCCCCGCATCGTTGACGAGCACCTCATCGGCGGCAACCCTGTAAAGGAATTCCTTTATGAGGAAACTGTTGCAGGCGACGAGATCAAGTCTCTCGACGATACATCATTCTACAAAAAGCAGCACCGTGTAGCTCTCAGAAACTGCGGTGTTATCAATCCCGAGAACATCAACGAGTACATCGGCCGCGACGGTTATGCAGCTCTCGGCAAGGTGCTCACAGAGATGACTCCCGAGGACGTTATCCAGACCATCCTTGATTCGGGTCTCCGCGGACGCGGAGGCGGCGGCTTCCCCACAGGTATGAAGTGGAAGCTTGCAAGAAATATCGTTCCCAACGCTGACCAGAAGTACGTTTGCTGTAACGCTGACGAGGGCGACCCGGGTGCATTCATGGACCGTTCAGTACTCGAGGGCGATCCCCACGTTGTACTCGAGGCCATGACCATTGCAGGTTACGCTATCGGCGCTACACAGGGTTACATATACGTTCGTGCTGAGTATCCTATCGCTGTTGAGCGTCTTAACATCGCTATCAAGCAGGCTCGTGAGAACGGTATGCTGGGCAAGAACATCTTCGGAACAGATTTCTGCTTCGATATCGACCTCCGTCTCGGTGCAGGCGCATTCGTCTGCGGTGAGGAGACAGCTCTTATGACATCTATCGAGGGCAACCGCGGTGAGCCCCGTCCGAGACCTCCTTTCCCTGCTGAAAAGGGTCTCTTCCAGAAGCCTACTATCCTCAACAATGTTGAGACATATGCTAATATTCCTCAGATCATCCTCAACGGTGCAGACTGGTTCGCATCAATGGGTACCGAGAAGTCAAAGGGTACAAAGGTATTCGCTCTCGGCGGAAAGATCAAGAACACAGGTCTCGTTGAAGTTCCTATGGGTACTACTCTCCGCGAAGTTATCGAAGAGATCGGCGGCGGTATCCCCAACGGCAAGAAGTTCAAGGCTGCCCAGACAGGCGGACCTTCAGGCGGATGTATCGATGCTTCCAACTTCGATATCCCCATAGATTATGATAACCTCATCGGTATCGGTTCAATGATGGGTTCGGGCGGACTTATCGTTATGGACGAGGATAACTGTATGGTAGATATCGCCAAGTTCTTCCTTGAGTTCACTGTTGACGAGTCCTGCGGTAAGTGTACACCCTGCCGTATCGGTACAAAGAGAATGTGGGAGATCCTTGACAAGATCACAAAGGGCAAGGGAACTCTCGAGGATCTTGATAAGCTCGAGGAGCTTGCTTACCACATCAAGGCTAACTCACTCTGCGGCCTCGGACAGACCGCTCCCAACCCTGTTCTCTCAACACTCAGATGCTTCCGTGACGAGTATATCGCTCACGTTGTTGACAAGAAGTGTCCTGCAGGCGTATGTAAGGACCTCCTCAGCTTCGAGATCGAAAAGGACAAGTGTATCGGCTGCGGTATGTGTGCTAAGCAGTGTCCTGCTTCCGCTATCACAAGAACTGATTACATTGCACCCGGCAAGAAGCTTGCTGCAATGGAGATCGACAAGAATAAGTGCGTGAAGTGCGGCGCTTGTATCGCAACTTGTAAGTTCAAGGCAATCATCAAGAAGTAAGCGGAGGAAGAGTAATGGAAAATATAACTGTTAAAATCAACGGTGTAGAATTAGAAGTTCCCAAGGGCACTACTGTTCTTGAAGCTGCTCACATGGCAGGTTTTGAAATTCCTACACTTTGCTATATGAAGGAGATCAACGAGATCGGCGCCTGCCGTATCTGCGTTACAGAGGTAAACGAGGGCAGAGGCTTCCGTCTGGTAGCAGGCTGCGTATATCCCTGTTCCAACAATATGGAGATCCTCACAAGCTCACCCAAGGTAATCGAGTCAAGAAAGAGAACTCTCGAGCTCATTCTTTCAACTCATGACAGAAAGTGCCTCTCCTGCGTAAGAAGCGGCAACTGTGAGCTCCAGAAGCTGGCCAAGGACTACGGCGTTGAGGACGCTACAGTTTACGACGGCGTAAAGAACGAGTACGAGGTTGACAATTCTGCTCCTCATATGTACCGTGACAACAACAAGTGTATCCTTTGCCGCCGCTGCGTAGCAGTTTGCGCAAAGACACAGGGCATCGGCGTTATCGGTGCCAACGAGCGTGGTTTCAAGACATACATCGGCTCTGCATTTGACATGGGTCTCGGCGAGACAAGCTGCGTATCCTGCGGCCAGTGTATCGCTGTTTGTCCTGTCGGCGCACTCTCAGAGAAGGATTACACCAAGGAAGTTATGGCAGCTATCGCTGATCCCGAGAAGACTGTTCTCGTACAGACAGCTCCTGCTGTTCGTGCAGGCCTCGGCGAGTGCTTCGGCAATCCTATCGGTACAAACGCTGAAGGAAAGATGGCAGCTGCTCTCCGCAGACTGGGCTTCGACAAGGTATTCGATACAGACTTTGCTGCTGACCTTACCATCATGGAAGAGGCTAACGAGTTCCTGGATCGTTTCACAAACGGCGGAACACTTCCTCTCATCACATCATGCTCACCCGGATGGGTCAAGTTCTGCGAGCATTACTATCCCGATCTTCTCGATCATATTTCTACCTGCAAGTCGCCTCAGCAGATGTTCGGCGCTACAGCCAAGACATACTGGGCTCAGAAGATGGGCATTGATCCCAAGAACATCGTTATGGTATCGATCATGCCTTGTACAGCTAAGAAGTTCGAGATCGGCAGACCCGATCAGAGCGCTGCTGGCGTGCCCGATGTTGATTACGCTCTTACAACACGCGAGCTTGGCAGAATGATCGAGCGTGCAGGTATACTGTTCAATTCACTTCCCGATGAGAAGTTCGATGATCCGCTTGGAATCTCAACAGGTGCAGGTGTTATCTTCGGTGCTACAGGCGGTGTTATGGAAGCTGCTCTCAGAACAGCTGTATACACACTTACGGGCGAGAATGTAACAGATCTCCCCGAGGTTCGTGGTACAAAGGCTATCAAGGAAGCTACATACAACGTTGCAGGCAACGATGTCAAGGTTATCGTAACCAGCGGTCTTGCTAACGCAAGAAAGGTTCTTGACGATATCAGAGCAGGCAAGTGCGACGCTCAGTTCATCGAGATCATGGCTTGTCCCGGCGGCTGTGTAAACGGCGGCGGTCAGCCTCAGGTTCCCATGGGCGTAAGAAACTTCGTTGACATCAGAGAAGAGAGAGCTAAGGTCCTCTATAACCTCGACAAGTCAATGCCTCTCAGACAGTCTCACGAAAACCCTGCTATCAAGAAGGTTTACGAGGAGTTCTTTGAGAAGCCCGGCAGCCACAAGGCTCACGAGGTTCTCCACACCTCTTATATCAAGAGAAAAGTTAACGAAATATAAACAATAGCTGAATTCATCAAGGGCGGACAAATTTGTCCGCCCTTATTTATTGACATAGGGGCAATGAAGTGCTATAATTGAATATATCATAAATCAGGGGGGAATTCTCAATGGATAACGTATGTGAATTCTGCGCAGCAAAAGTTGTATCAGGAACTCTTGTAAGTCCCTATGCGGTACAGTTTTATCCCGACGGCGAAGAGATGAAGCTGAAGCCCAAGAGAAGTCAGGTGATATGCGACGCCTGCCCGAGATGCGGACATATCCAGAATATCAGACTGAAAAACCCAGAGAATATAATGAAGTACCGTTATACCATGCCCGGTGAATAAAAAGGAGATATCTGCGCATACTACTTCCAAAAGGAGGTAATATCATGCAGATGGATTTCAATGAAAGTCAGACGCGAAAGAACCTTATGAGGGCTTTTGCGGGAGAATGTCAGGCGCGTCAGCGCTATTATCAGGCTGCCCTGACGGCTCAGCAGAAAAAGCTGGTGGGACTTGAGAGAATGTTCCGCTTTACGGCCGAGCAGGAGGAGCGTCATGCCATGGTGTTCTGGAAGCTGCTCAAACAGGGAGACGGACAGGACGTCGATATCTCCGCAGGCTTTCCCGCAGCTGTGTCGGAAGAGATACAGAAGCTCCTCGACTCCTCAGAGGCAGAGGAATACAAGGAGTTTTCGGTGATATATCCTGATTTTGCAAGGATAGCTGCCGACGAGGGCTTTACGGAAGCAGCCTCAGAGTTCGGTATGATCGCCGAGATCGAAAACAGCCACAGAGCGCGTTTTGCGTACTACGGAAAGCTGTGCCGTGAGGGAACTCTTTTCCGCAGCGACGATCCCGGACAGTACTGGATATGCCTTAACTGCGGTCACATCCATAAGGGTAGTGAGCCGCCGCGGGAGTGTCCTGTATGCAGTGTTGAGCAGGGGTACTTTATACGTCGTGAGGAGGCTGCTTTTACGTCCTGCGCAACTGTATCAGCGTAAAGAAAAAGCCTGAGAACACTGCGTTCTCAGGCTTTAGCTATTTTTCAGAGCGTTTTTTCATACGCCGCAGCAGTACGATAAAGACTATGAGCTCTGTCAGGAAGGTAATGGACCAAGATATGGCATAGGACAGGTACAGGCTCTTTATGGAGTGATACAGCGGTATCCTGAATACTGCGTATATCCAGCCCAGACGGATACCCACAACTCCCGCCACGGTTATGAACATCGGAAGAGCCGATCTGCCAAGACCTCTTATCAGGCCGGTTGTAACGTCCATAAGTCCGCAAAGGAAATATGGGATCATGATATAGGTCATTCTGACAAGGCCGTACTTTATGGACTCCTCGGAGTCGGTGATGTATATTCCCAGCAAGGGCCTGCCGAAGAACAGGGCTGTAAGACCGAGGGTAGCGCCTGTGCAGAATACGGCGATAAGACATATCCACATTATCCTGCGGATACGATCGAACTTTCCTGCGCCGAAGTTCTGCCCCGTGAAGTTCAGGGCAGTCTGGCTGTAGGAGTTCATGGACATATACACAAAGCCCTCGATATTCTGGGCAGCGGCATTTCCCGAGTTCACAATGGGGCCGAAGGAGTTTATGGAGGACTGTATTATTACGTTTGAAGCCGAGAACAGCGAGCCCTGCACTCCTGCGGGGAAGCCTATCTGCAATATCCTTTTAAGCTGCCTGCCGTAGATGTGGAGCTTTTTCAGCTCCAGTCTGCAAGCGTCCTCACGCTTCATCAGTGCGCGGATTATGAGACCTGCGGAGAGTATCTGCGATATAGTGGTAGCAAGAGCGACTCCCGATACGTCCATTCTGAACACGATAACGAAAAGCAGGTTCAGCAGTACATTTACAACGCCTGCCGCCATAAGGTAATAAAGGGGACTCTGGGTATCGCCTGCGGCACGGAGTATGGCCGAGCCGAAGTTATACAGCATACTTGCCACAGTTCCGCAGAAGTATATCCTCATATAGCAAGCAGCAAGATGAAGCTGCTCTGGGGGGGTGTTCATCATACGCAGGAAGGTCTCGGAGAAGCACACGCCAATGACGGTCAGCACAAGACCGCTTATCACCGCAGTTGGTATGGCGGTATGCACCGTTCTGTGTACGTCCTCGCTCCTGCCCGAGCCCAGACCGTGAGCAACGGTAACGCCTGCGCCTACCGAAAGCCCTATGAACATATTAACCATAAGGTTTATGATAGCGCCTGTAGCGCCGACGGCACCCACGGAATTGCTTCCGCAGCAGCGTCCCACCACCACCAGATCGGCTGCATTGAAAAGCAGCTGAAGTACACCCGTAAGGATTATGGGGATAGTGTAAAGGATTATTCTGCTTATCAGAGGTCCCTCGCACATATCCGAGGATTTGCTCCGCATAAAAAAGACTCCTATCTGCCGCAGATTATCCGTGCGCAGCGGCCTTGCGCATATGGTTAAAAAAAGCCCCCGAAGGGACTTTTTTAAGTGTTTCCGTTCTTTCTTATCCTTGCGATCTCCTGATCCTTTTTCCATAGAAAGCTTATGTGAGCTTCCGTTCCGTTCTGGATACGTTTGAAGTTTTCGATATGCTTGAAAAGAATGATCAGTGAGACTGCCGAGAGTATTGCCGTGCCTATGGGGTCGCCTGTCAGAAGTGCGTATATCATAGTGAATATCACGGAACCCGTAACGGGTACTATACATACATAATCCATTGAGAAGCCGAGGATTATCTCAAAGCCCAGCATAAGTATGAATACGCAGGGATTGAAGGCAAGAATGGTGCCTCCCAGTGAAGCGAGGCCCTTTCCGCCGTGGAACTTCATCAGAAGCGGGAAGATATGACCCAGTATACAGCAAGAGCCCGACAGTATCTTTGCGAATTTGATCTGCGGGAAAAAATAAGCAGCAATAAGAGATGCTGCAACAGCCTTGAAGATATCGAAAAGGGCAACTGCAAGTCCTGCTTTCTTGCCGACAGTGATGACCGTGTTTGAAGCGCCTGCGTTCCCCGAGCCGCGCTTGCGGATATCAAAGCCTTTGAACTTTCCGATAATAAAGGCAGGGTTGATATTGCCAAAAAAATAACCAATAAGAGCGCAGACTACGATCTGCATATAAAACCCCCCTGAGATTTAAAAGGTCCTTAATTGAAATTTGTGCGAAATCGACCTTATATACATTATAATACCACATTTGCGATGAATTGTAAAGTACCTGAATGAACTTTTTTACAGAGCAAATGTTAAAATAAAAAAATAAATATGCCCGTGTATCATATAAGGAAATGACCGCGATTAGTATATATGAAGGGGGCAGAAATCATGCGCATGATCAGGAGAGATGAAAATGACTGACAATGAATTGCAGCATCTTCTAAAAGCTGAACCCGAAAGGGGACAGCGGGAATTTTATGATAAATACTTCAACTACGTCTATACAATTGTTTTCGCAAAGCTCAAGGGTGCCGCGTCGGTTAACGATGTGGACGAGTGCGTCAGCGACGTTTTTGTGCAGTGCTTCCTTTTCTTCGACAGGCAGGAGACCATTCAGGGCGACCTGAAAGCCTTCACAGCTTCGGTGGCGAGGCGCAAGGCTGTTGATACATACAGAAAGGTCGTAAGGCACAGCGGAAACGTCAGCATAGATGAAGCAGGTGAGATAGAGTCAGGTGAGAATATAGTGCGTTCGACAGAAGAGTCCGAACTGCGGCAGCTTTTGTATGAAAAGGTAGAGGAGCTGGGAGAGCCCGATTCGACAATAATCATACAGAAGTATTACTTCGGCAGGACTTCAAAGGAGATCGCCGAGATTGTTGAGCTTACTGCCGAAAACGTAAGGACAAGGTGCAGCAGGGCCGTAAAGAGACTGAAGGACGTACTGCTTGCGGCAGGCTTCACAAGATAGGAGGATAGGCTATGAAAGAATATCTTGATCATCTGTTCAGTGACAAGGACAGCGATATAGAGAGAGTCGCCGATAAATACAAGGCGGCTGGCAACAGGGAAAAAGAAAGGATATTTGAAGCTACAAAAAGAAAATATGATAAGCTGAAGGAAGAATATGACAATAATTCCGACGACGGCTTCATAAAGGAAGCAGAGGGCGTTGAGAGGTATCACCGTCCCAACTGGATACGCTTTGTCTGCGGAGCAGCTGCGGCAGTTGTGCTTCTGGGAGGAGCTTTCGGCGGAATACTGCTTTCGAGGTCTCAGAAGGTGCAGCATATGACGCACAGCAGCGTTGTTGAGGAGCAGTCCACCGTTCCCACAGCTGTGAACGAGAAGGACAATGATAAAAGCGTTGCGGTAAAGACTCTTGTCAGCAGCCTTGAGCAGATTATGAGAGCACAGTACCCTGTCGGTGAGGATCTCTCCGATAGTATCTGGTTCAATATTGACGCATATGCGGCCGAGGTGGATCAGGTGCTCAATCTCACTAAATACTATTACGCAGTGACTGATCCGGAGCTTGACACCTTCGAGGAGATAGACGCAAAGCTGAAAGAGACCTTCTCTGATGAGCTGTATCACACATATCTCGGCGGAGACCTCAGCGATTATGAGGTGGGTCACGACTTCAAGGACGACAGTCTGGCCAACAAGTATATAAGAAGCTTTATCCTATACAACGGAAAGACATATGCTCTCAGTCTTTGCGAGCCTAATGCGTCTTATGCGGCAGGATTTGAGCAGCTTTACAACTTCAGCGGTTATAAGCTCATCTCCTCCGATTTCAAAGAGGGCGGTAAGCTTCTTGAAAGAGATATGATGTACTTATCTGAGGACGGCGGATACGAGGACCTTGAAGGTCTTGTCACCTGCACAAGAGTATATGAAAGAGCTGACGGCGGAAAGGTCACGGCGGAGATACAGATGATACTCAAGGAAGGGGAGTGGCGGATAGCGGCATTTGACGTAAACGGCGATCCGGCGGTCAACACCGTGCCCGAGCCTACTACGGTGCCTGTGGAAGAACCTCATAATGAGGAAGAATTTGCCGAGCTCCAGCTCCATGAACGCAGGATATGCGCAAACTATGAAGAGGCGAAGGAGCTTGTGAATGAGTTGGAAAACGCATGGCAGAACGGCACATATACCTTCAAAAAGATCGACAGAGAAAAATACATAAAGAAAATAATGGATTCACAGAACACCGAGGAACTCAACTCTCTTGAAAACAAGAGTTATATATATCATATGCTGTACAACGGCTTCCGTTATTATGACACGGCAGATGCAAGCTACGACGAGACAGTTGAGGAAAACGGTAGCAGCTATGAGGTCACCGAGCGCAGTATAGCTGATAACCGCAGCAAATATATGTACAATGAGTATGAAATGAACTCGGAATCGGGCATCGACCATATAACATGGTATATAAATGATACACAGTGGATCACGGTCGACCATAAGACAGGGTTCTACACTGAGTACAATGACTATATACAGAATTATGAGACGGAATATGTGCCCGATAATGACAGGTGTATAGAGTATTATACTCCCGACGGTGAGATCATCCTGGCAAGAGATTTTACCAACTGTATCCTTACAGGCTGTAGTAATGAGTGCCTGCATCCTGATGCGGACGGATTGTTTGATTTTGACACCTGGTCTATAGAGGGTACAACGGAGATATTAGGCAGGGAATGTGTAGAGGTGTATCAGAGCAACAGCAGATACACTAAAGATATGTTCATTGACATGAGGACGGGCATAATCGTTAAGAGTACCCAGACCAACAATGAAACAGGAGATACTCAGACTATGAAGTTAACAAGCATAGAGATCGATAAGCCCATAGAATACAAGTCTTTTGATCCAACAGGATATGAGCCGAAGCCTTATGAAATAACAGCAGGATAAAAAAATCCCCTTTGCGAAAAGCAAAGGGGATAACTTTTACAGTAATTCTATAAGCTGGCTGCGGACACCGTCAAGACGTGGATCTGAAAGGCCGAAGTCCATGGCCTTGTAGTTCCAGGCGGCTCTGCCTATGCCGTGCTTTCTGAATACGGAATTGATGGTCCTGAACCATTTTACGGTATCCTCGGGGCTGACAACGTCGATACAGCCGTATTCTCCGCAGTAGAGGCCGCTTCCCGACTTTTCTGCCTTGGCGATGGCTGTGGAGAAAAGGTCCTCGAAATACTCGGCAGAGGTGATGCTGTTCTCGAAGGGGATACGCTCCTTGGGGTCTATGGCGGTAGTCCAGTAAGCGCCCTGATGGGTGAACTTCAGGGGCTCGTAGCAGTGCATATTGTAAATGACGTTGCTGTCGAAGGGCTCGTCCAGATACTGAACGGTATCTGCGCTGTTATTGTGATAGCTGCCCACAAGTATCAGTATATCTGGAGCGATCTTTCTTATCCTGCTTATGCACTCCCTGGCGATCCTGTTCCACCTGTCGATAAACTCGGCGTCCGTGACCTCGTTGAGGAGCTCGAATGCAGCATTGGGAGCCAGATAACCATAGCGCTTTGCCACTTCCTCCCAGAGGCGGTAGAATTTCTCCTGATAATCCTCGCTGTCGAAGAAGCCGCTCTCGCTCTCGCCGTAGTAATCGAAGGAGAAGCCTGCGGTCTTGTGGAGATCGAGGATTATATTCAGTCCGTACTTCTTTGCGCAATCAACAGCCTTGTCGAGGTAGGCGAAGCCCTCCTCAATGATGCTGCCGTCGCTGTTCTGTATGATATTGTAGTCGAAGGGCACGCGGACATGATCCGCACCCCAGGACGCTATAATTTTGAAATCATTTTCACTTACGAAGGTGTCAAGGTGTTCCTTCTCGTAGCTGCACTGTGAGAGCCAGCCGCCGAGATTAATGCCCTTATTGAAACCGTTTATCTTTTTCATGATAGATCGCCTCCTGTAAATACAGTTTAGCAGATTAAGTAAGAGAAATATACTTGTTTTATGTGAAAAATATCATTTTAATGACATATCAAAAAAGCAATTGACAAAATCGCTATCATATAACGTGACTTTTACTGAGACGAATCCTGATCTGCTTATAAAATAAAAAGACCTGTATCAATGATACAGGTCTGGCGCGGATTGAGAGATTTGAACTCTCGCGCCGGTTTCCCGACCTACTCCCTTAGCAGGGGAGCCCCTTCACCACTTGGGTAAATCCGCAAACCGACGAGCGAAAGCCCACCGATAAAAAATAATGGCGGAGAGGGTGGGATTCGAACCCACGTGACCGTTAAGTCAAACGGTTTTCAAGACCGCCTCGTTATGACCGCTTCGATACCTCTCCATTTTTACTGCCGAATTAATCAGCTTTTATATTATACCACAGCGAGCAGTAGATGTCAAGAAAAAAACAAAACGGATGATCACAATAAATTATCAACATTTTTGTTGAATGTGACGATATTGGGCACAGGCGGTCCGCAGTATTCTGTTTTATCGGGAAATGCGGAAGAAATCTGAATTTTTTTCTTGTTTTTTCGGAAAATATACTTTACATATCATTGAAATTAGTGTAAAATAAACTATAGATATATTTTTTTGTGAGGTGCTTATATGGAACCAAAGTATAAAAGAATCTTATTAAAGGTCAGCGGCGAGGCTCTTGCAGGCGACAAGAAGACAGGACTCAATTACGATGTAGTCACAGAGATCTGCAAAAGCATAAAAAAGTGCTCTGACGCAGGCGTACAGGTAGCTGTCGTTGTAGGCGGAGGCAACTTCTGGAGAGGACGTTCAAGCGGAGCTATGGACAGGACCCGCGCAGACCACATCGGTATGCTGGCAACTACTATGAACGCGCTTGCACTTGCTGATGTACTTGAATCCCTCGGCTGCGTTGTAAGAGTACAGACAGCGCTCCAGATGTCGGCTATAGCTGAGCCCTACATCCGCAACAGAGCCGTAAGGCACCTTGACAAGGGCAGGATCGTCATCTTCGGATGCGGTACTGGAAATCCCTTCTTCTCCACAGATACTGCCGCAGCTCTCCGTTCCGTAGAGATCGAGGCAGATATCCTTCTCAAAGCAACTCTCGTTGACGGCGTATATGATAAGGATCCCCACAAATATGATGACGCTAAGAAGTACGATACCCTCAGCTTCTCGCAGGTCATCGGCGAAGATCTCGGCGTGATGGACAGCACAGCTGCCGCAATGTGCCGCGACAATCATATGAAGATGCTGGTATTCGATCTCAGCCGTCCCGACAATATATATGACGCCGTAATGGGCGCAGATATCGGCACAGTTGTGTCAGAGGACTGATATATTTAAATTGAAAGGAATGTTACAGTAATGAAAGAAACGCTTAATAACGCAAAGGAAAAAATGAACAAGAGCCTCAACGCTCTCGGAAACGAATTCGCTTCTATCCGTGCAGGAAGAGCAAATCCTGCCGTTCTTGACAAGGTAATGGTAGATTATTACGGAGCAGCTACTCCCGTTAACCAGATGGCAGCTATCTCCGTATCAGAGGCAAGAATACTTGTTATCCAGCCCTGGGACAAGTCCACTCTCAAGCTTATCGAGAAGGCTATCCAGGCTTCAGATATCGGTATCCAGCCCGTAAACGACGGAAACGTTATCCGTCTTGCTTTCCCTCAGCTCACTGAGGACCGCCGTAAGGAGCTCTGCAAGAACATCAAGAAATACGGAGAGGAGTGCAAGGTTACAGTCCGCTCTGTCAGACGTGATACCATGGAAAAGTACAAGGCTATGAAGAAGAATTCCGAGATCACAGAGGACGATCTGAAGGACTGTGAGAAGAAGGTTCAGGATCTCACCGACAAGATGTGTGCTGACGTTGACAAGATGGTAGCAGACAAAGAAAAAGAGATCATGACTGTATAATTGGTGAAATATGGCATTATTCGGAAAAAAGGAAAAATCTGAGCTGACGCTGCCCGAGAAGCTTCCCGAGCACGTCGGCTTCATCATGGACGGAAACGGCAGATGGGCTAAGAAGCGCGGTCTGCCCCGTTCCTTCGGACACCGCGAGGGCGCCAAGAACTTCAAGAAGATCGTCCGCTACTGCAAGGACATCGGACTGAAGAACATCAGCTTCTATGCTTTTTCCACAGAGAACTGGCAGCGTCCCTCAGACGAGGTCAGTACCATCATGGAGCTCTTCCGTGATTACATCGTTGACGTAAGGAACTTCCTCAGCGAGAATACGCGAATGGTTTTCCTGGGCGACAAGAGCGCCTTTGACGAGGATCTTCAGGAGAAGATGATCAAACTGGAGGAGGACACTGCAAAGTATGACGAGATGACTCTTATGATGGCCGTAAACTACGGCGGACGTGACGAGATAGCTCATGCTGCAAGGATACTTGCGCAGAAGGCTGTCAACGGAGAGATTCGTCCCGAGGATATCAACGAGCAGTCCATATCTAACGAGCTCTACACAAAGGGTATCCCCGATGTGGATCTGGTTATCCGTCCCAGCGGCGAGCTGAGACTTTCAAACTATCTTATCTGGCAGTGCGCTTATGCGGAGTACTACTTTACGGACATTCTCTGGCCTGATTTTACTCCCGCTGAGCTTGACAAGGCTCTTATCGATTTCGACGGAAGACACCGCCGCTTCGGAGGTGTCTGATGCTTACACGAATCATTTCGGGCGCTGTAGGCGTTGTACTTCTGGGCGCGGTTCTGTTCTTCCATGACACTATAGTTCTGCCCATTGCAGTTGCGGCTATCATAGCAGTAATGCTTTTTGAGCTTCTCCGCGCAGTGAAGCTCCACAAGTGTCTGCCTATACTCTTAGCGGCAGAGGCCTGCGGAATAGCTGTGCCTGTACTTTACGGCATAATGACAAAGCTTTACCTTATGGGAGGCTATGAGGGAGCAGGCTACGAATTCCGTAATCTTCGGTTTGCCCATGAATACGATATGTATGTATTTGCGGCAGTGCTTCTCTGTTCATTCGTTGTTTTCGTTACATGGCTTAGAAAGCACAAGGAGATACGCTACGAGCAGGTATTCTTTGTACTTGCTGTGATGATACTTGTGCCCCAGGCTATGACTACTATGATACGTATCGAGCGCTTTGACCCTGAAAGCGGACTTTTCCTGCTCATTATGGGTCTGTGCGGCGCATGGATAGCAGATACGGGAGCATATTTCACGGGAGTTGCTATCGGCAAGCATAAGCTCTGCCCCGAGATAAGTCCCAAGAAGACTATCGAGGGACTTGTCGGCGGTATACTTACAACTGCTATAGTCTACACAGTGGCATTTTCCGTATACTACGGCTTCACAGCAAAAAGAGCTGTCATCGCCTGCGCTACAGGCATAGTCTGCGCAGTTATCGGTACTGTGGGAGACCTTTCCGCATCTATGGTAAAGCGTCAGATAGGCTTCAAGGACTACGGAAAGATAATGCCCGGACACGGCGGACTTATGGATCGCTTTGACAGCGTTCTTTTCGTGCTGCCTACATTTTATGCATTCATCGCCTTATTCGGCGTACAGTGATATTTCTGAAACGGACTATTCACGGATAGTCCCTTTCGCATTTTATAAAGGACTTTGGATATTAAAGTAATTTCCATGAAAAGGGGAAAATATAATGAATAAAACGGTGTCGATACTCGGCTCCACAGGTTCCATAGGCACTCAGTCGCTGGAGGTCTGCGAGAAGCACGGACTGAAGGTAGCGGCTCTTGCCGCCCACAGCAGCGTGGAGGCGCTGGAGCAGCAGATAAGGAAATTCCGCCCTGCATACGCCTGCATATACAATGAGGATAAGTACAGCGACCTGAAAAGCAGGATAGGCGATCTGGACGTCAAGCTCCTCACAGGCATGGAGGGGCTCTGTACACTTGCCTCTCTGGACGAGGCCGATATAATACTTAATTCCGTTGTGGGCATGGTGGGACTTCTTCCCACTCTTACGGCTATATCCGCAGGCAAGGACATCGCCCTTGCCAACAAGGAGACTCTTGTGGCAGGCGGCGAGCTGGTAATGAAGGCGGCTTCCGACAGGGGCGTGAGGATATACCCGGTTGACAGCGAGCATTCCGCTATATTCCAGTGCTTACAGGGCAATAAGCGCTCGCAGCTCAGCAAGATAATCCTTACTGCTTCGGGCGGTCCATTCTTCGGAAGGAGCTACGATGAGTTGAAAACCGTCACAAAGGCTCAGGCGCTTCACCACCCCAACTGGGACATGGGGAATAAAATAACCATCGACTCTGCTACACTTATGAATAAGGGACTGGAATTCATCGAAGCAAAATGGCTTTTTGACCTTGCTCCTGAGCAGATAGAGATAGTTGTCCACCGTCAGAGCGTTGTACATTCTGCCGTGGAGTACAATGACTATTCCGTCATTGCACAGCTGGGCGTTCCCGATATGAAGATACCCATACAGTATGCCCTTCTCTATCCGGAGCGTATGAGCTGTCCCACGGGACGTCTCTCGCTTACGGATTACGGCAGGCTGACCTTTGAGAAGCCGGACTACGATACCTTCAAGTGTCTGTCGGCAGCTATAGAGGCCATAAAGCGCGGCGGAGCATATCCCTGCCTTGTGAATTCGGCCAATGAGGAGGCTGTAAAGGCCTTCCTCCACGATGAGACGGAGTTCATAGATATCGGAGAGACCGTTTCTTCTGTGCTTGAGCATTTCGCACCGTCGGAGATAAAGAGCTACGACGACGTAATGAAGGCTGACAAGGCTGCAAGAGAGTATGTCAGGGAGCGCATAGCTGCAAACTAAGCTTCTGTAGTAAGAAAGGAAAATAACAAATGGGCATTTTGATCGCAATACTGATTTTCGGACTTATCGTTACGGTACATGAGTTCGGCCACTTCATCTGTGCAAAGCTCAGCGGTATAAAGGTGCTGGAGTTTTCGGTGGGTATGGGACCCAAGCTGCTCCAGAAGTCAAAGGGCGAGACCAAATACTCGCTGAGGCTCCTTCCCGTAGGCGGCTACTGCGCCATGGAGGGAGAGGATTCCACCAACAGTGACCCCCGAAGCTTCCGCAATGCCAAGCTTGGCAAACGTATACTCGTGCTCGTTGCGGGCGCAGGAATGAATTTCGTGCTTGGCTTCGTAATGCTTATCATACTTGTGAGCATGATGGACGGAGTTCCCACTACGAACATCAGCGGCTTCAGCGGAGTCCGCGCCGAAGACGGTACAGTCACATACTACGCCGAGAGCTATGCTTCGGGCCTGCGCCATGAGGACAGGTTCGTATCCATAGACGGCACAAGGATATACAGTACCCTTGATCTCAATTACGTCTTCGAGACCTTTGACCCCGATTCGGGTCATACGGTAGTTGTCAAGCGTGACGGAAAGCGCATAAAGCTTGACGATGTTGTATTCCGCAAGAATACCGAGGAGGGCGGAGTCGTTGATTTCTCCGTTGAGTACAGGAAAAAGACGCCGCTGACCGTTATCAGGGGCTCGGGCGACGTATTCATGTCCATGACTCATATAGTTGGCCTTTCAATTAAACAGATGCTCACCGGAAAGATGAAGAAGGACGACGTTTCCGGACCTGTGGGCGTTGTATCCGCTATAAGCGAATCCACAGAGGAGTCGGATAACTTCGGCGACGCAGTTTTCAACGTCATATATATGACGGCGCTTATAACCATAAATGTAGGCATATTCAACCTTCTTCCCATTCCCGGACTGGACGGCGGCAGACTGCTGTTCTGCTTCATCGAGCTCATCCGCCGCAAGCCCGTAAAGCCGGAGCATGAGGGATATGTCCACCTTGCAGGAATGGTGCTGCTTTTCGGAGTAATGATATTTGCAACATACAACGACATAATCAAACTTATCGCAGGAGGAAAAAATGGCTGATATATGCCTTCTCGGCACAGGAGGAATGATGCCCCTGAAGGACAGGTTCCTCACAAGCCTTTATGCTGAATATAACGGAAAAGCCGTGCTTATCGACTGCGGCGAGGGAACTCAGGTGGCTATAGCAAAGCACGGACTGAAGCTGAGCAGGATAGAGCTGATACTTATAACTCACTGCCATGCGGATCACGTTGCGGGACTTCCGGGGCTGCTGCTTTCAATAGGCAACAGTTCAAGGACGCAGCCGCTGTACATAGCCGCTCCCGAGAGCTGCCTGAAGACCGTAGAGAGCCTTATGAGCGTATGCGGAGCTCTGCCCTACGAGGTGAAGACTGTGGGATTTCCCGATGATATATCCTACACCTTCAGAGCTGATATGGTGGATCCCATGCTGTCTGTAAGGACCATGCCCCTCTCACACAGGGTGAGCTGTCTCGGATACAGCCTTATGCTGAAGAAAAAGCCGCCGTTCCTTCCAAATAATGCCAGGGCCATAGGCGTGCCTGTGGAGCTGTGGAAGAAGCTTCACAACGGAGAGACGGTTGTGCTTGAGGACGGTACGAGAGTGCCTCCCGAAGCCGTAACAGGGGACAGGCGTCCGTCTATGAAGATAACATACACAACGGATACACTGCCCCTTGACGATATTTTCATCTTTGCCGAAAACGCCGACCTTTTCGTCTGCGAGGGAATGTACGGACTTCCCGAAAAGAAGGAGTCCATGAACGAGAAGATGCATATGCTCATGCAGGACGCCTGCAGGATAGCAAAGGAAGCGAATGCAAAGCGGCTGTGGCTCACCCATTACAGCCCTGCCGAAAAGGATCCCTCGGTCTACGCTGAGGAGCTCCGGAAAATATTTCCCGATGCGGTGGTCACTGAGGACGGGGCGAAGATCACTCTGTAAAACAACTGATGGAGGATACTATGAGAAATGTCAGACCTGTAAAGGTCGGGGACTGCGTCCTCGACGGAAAGCATATATACATACAGTCAATGCTAAATAAGCGCTCGGACGATATCGAGGGCAGCGTAAAGCAGGCGGTGGAGCTTGAAAAAGCGGGCTGCGAGATAATACGCGCTGCTATCCCCGATATGGACGCGGTAAGGCTGATCCCGGCTATCAAGGAGGCCGTAAATATACCGCTGGTGGCGGATATACACTTTGATTACAAGCTTGCCATCGAAGCTGCCGCGGCAGGAGTTGACAAGATACGCATAAACCCCGGTAATATCGGCGGTATGGACAGGGTAAAGGCCGTTGTGGAGGCCTGCCGTGCAAGGAACCTTCCCATACGCATCGGCGTAAACTCGGGCTCGCTTGAAAAGGAGCTCCTTGCGAAGTACGGCTCGCCCACTCCCGAGGCTCTTGTGGAGAGCGCCCTTAACCATGCGGCAATGCTGGAGCATTTCGACTTCAATGATATCGTTATCTCCATAAAGTCATCTGACGTAAACAGAATGATAGCCTCATACAGACTTGCTGCGGAAAAGTGCAGCTATCCTCTCCACCTTGGCGTTACTGAGGCGGGGACGGAGAGAATGGGACTTATCAAGTCTGCTGTGGGAATAGGCTCACTGCTCTGCGACGGTATTGGCGAGACCATAAGAGTTTCCCTTACCGATGATCCCATAAGGGAGATCGCGGCCGCAAAGGATATACTCAAAAGCATAGGAAAGCGCGGCGGAGTAAGGATAGTTTCATGTCCCACCTGCGGCAGAACGAGGATAGATCTTGTAAAGGCCGCAAAAATGGTGGAAGAAGCAGTAAAGGACATGGACAAGGATATAACGGTTGCGGTAATGGGCTGTATAGTCAACGGTCCCGGAGAGGCTCGCGAAGCCGATGTGGGCATTGCAGGCGGCGACGGCTGTGCTGTTATATTCAAAAAGGACGGTACTCACAGGAAGATAAAGGAGGAGGATATCCTCCCAGAGCTTCTTGCTGAGATAGAGAATCTTTAATTTATTGAGAGAATTCTCGATTATTTTTAACGGGGAGTTTTGCAAATGCAGATAAAGATATCCGAATTTCTGAAGGAATATACCTCAGAGCTGCCTGAGAGCCTGCTTGAGGGCGAGATATTCAAGCTGACCTATACCGAGAAGCTTGACAGTATACGCTTCCATGCTCATTTTGACAGTATAGTTCCCAGCGACGATATATTTGCATTTGAAAAGGCTGTGGAAACAGCTGTAAAGGTGGAGCAGGTGAGGCTTGCTCCCAGATACCCCTCCGGGAGATTCGGCATGGACTGCTACGCCGAGCTGGTAAAGCTCCTGAAGCGTGATATCCCTGTTGTGAACGGTTTCCTCGACGACGCTGAGGTAAAACTCAGCGACGGAGAGCTCAACATAAGGATAGTCCACGGCGGAAGGGATATACTTGACAAGTTCGCATTCTGCCGCAATTTCTCCCAGATGATATACAATCAGTTCGGCATAAGGATAAAAGTCGTCCTTGACGGTGAGAGCTCTGTCAGCCGCGAGGAATTCGACGAAATGATAGAGCGTATCGAAGCCGATCTCCCCGACTACAGCGATCAGCTGGCACCCGAGAAGTCTGCCGAGGAGAGAAAGGCAGAGGAGATGAAGTCCGTCATACCTACTGCCACTATTGATATAGGCGCTCTGGACAAGGAATTCGATGCGGAGTCTGCCGAGATAATCAAGGGCAGAGCTATCCGCGAAAAGCCCACACCCATATGCGAGGCCGTACAGCGGCTTGGCGAAAAGGTGGTAGTGGTAGGCGATGTGTTTGCCTCCGAGCTGAAGGAGGTACGCAACGAAAAGACCGTGGTCACCTATGATGTTACGGACTACAGCGGCTCGCTGAAGATAAAGATATTTGCCAAGAACGAAGAGGTGGAGGAGATGAAGCTGGGCTCCGTTAAGAGCGGCGCAACTCTCCTTGTCTCGGGAAAGCTGGATTATGACTCCTATGCAAGGGATATAGTTATATCGGCAAATTCTCTTATCAAGGTGAAGCGCATACCCAAGACGGACAACTATCCCGAAAAGCGTGTGGAGCTCCACTGCCATACCAATATGTCAGCAATGGACGCTGTCACAGACCCCGTAAAGCTCATAAACAGGGCTGCGGAGTGGGGACATCAGGCCATGGCCATAACCGACCACGGAAATGTGCAGGCCTTCCCCGACTGTATGTACAATATGCCCAAGAACTTCAAGGTCATATACGGCATGGAGGCCTATGTTGTCAACGATATACAGCGTGATATGGTGGTCTACGGCAGCGATGACCGCAGCTTTGACGACGAGATAATCATATTCGATGTTGAGACCACAGGCCTCAGCTTCCGCAACGACAGGCTCACCGAGATAGGTGCGGTGAAGCTGAAGAACCTTCAGGTGGTGGACAGCTTCAATACCAAGGTGAACCCGGGATTCCACATTCCCGAGAGGATAACCGAGCTTACAGGCATAAGCGATGCCGATGTGGCAAACGCTCCCGATGAAGCAGAGGCTCTCCGTATGTTCATGGAGTTCTGCGGAGACAAGCCTGTTCTCGTAGCTCATAACGCACGATACGATACAAATATGATAAATCAGGTCTGCAAAAGGCAGGATATCGCATTTGAGTATACATGGGTGGATACCCTTGTCATGTGCCAGTCCATGCTGCCCGAAATGGGACGTCACAAGCTGAACCTTGTGGCAAAGCAGCTGAAGCTCGGCAAGTTTGACCATCACAGAGCCTCCGACGACGCTCTTATGCTGGCAAAGATATACATAGAGCTCATAGGCAGGCTAAAGACCGAGAGGAACTTTTCTTCCGTACAGCAGCTTAACACTCTCGTTGACGAGATCGAGAAAAAGAAGCTGAAAAGCTACCACTTTATAATACTTGTCCGCAATCAGGCAGGACTTAAAAACCTTTACAGGCTGGTATCGCTCAGCAACCTTGAATACTTCTACAAAAAGCCCCTTATCCCCAAGTCAAAGCTCATCGAGCACAGGGAAGGACTTATCTACGGAAGTGCCTGTGAGGCGGGCGAGGTATTCCAGGCCATGCTGGATATACGCGATCAGGACTACATCGACGAGCTGGCTGAATTCTATGATTATCTTGAGATACAGCCCATAGGCAATAACGGATTCATGGTTAGGGACGGCGTAGCAAGAGACGATGATGAGCTGAGGGACTTCAACCGCTACATCGTGGGTATGGGCGACAGGCTTGGCATACCTACCTGTGCTACCTGCGACGTTCATTTCATGGATCCCAAGGACGCTATATACCGCAAGATCATACTTGCCAGCATGGGCTTCAAGGACGCCGAGGAGCAGGCTCCGCTGTATTTCCGCACAACCGAGGAGATGATGGCGGAATTCGAGTATCTTGGTCCCGATAAGGCAAAGGAAGTCGTTATCACCAATACGAATATGATAGCGGATCAGATAGAGGTAGTACGTCCCATACCCAAGGGCACCTTCACTCCCACTATCGAGGGAGCAGAGGAGGAGCTTGTAAAGATCACTCATGACAAGGCTCATGAGATATACGGCGATCCGCTTCCCGAGCTGGTTGACAAGCGCCTTGACCGCGAGCTTTCGTCTATCATCAAGCACGGTTTCTCCGTGCTGTACATCATAGCGCAGAAGCTGGTATGGAACTCCGTGGAGAACGGCTACCTTGTAGGCTCGCGAGGATCGGTAGGCTCCTCATTTGTTGCATCAATGGCGGGAATATCCGAGGTAAATCCGCTTCCGCCCCACTATGTATGCCCCAACTGCAAGCACAGCGAGTTCCTGCTGGACGGCGTTTACGGCTCGGGCTTCGATCTGCCGCCGAAAAAGTGTCCCGACTGCGGAAAGGACATGAACCGCGACGGACACGATATCCCCTTCGAGACCTTCCTTGGCTTCGACGGCGACAAGGCTCCTGATATCGACCTGAACTTCTCCGATGAGTACCAGTTCTGGGCTCATCGCTATACGGAGAAGCTCTTCGGAAAATCCAACGTTTTCAAGGCCGGAACCATATCTGTTGTGGCTGAAAAGACGGCATACGGCTATGTAAAGAAATACTGCGAGGAGAACGGCATTACCCTCAATAATGCTGAGCTCAGCCGACTTGCTATCGGCTGTACCGGCATCAAGAGGACGACGGGACAGCACCCCGGAGGAATGGTGGTCGTACCCTCTGATTATGACGTTTATGACTTCACCCCCGTTCAGCACCCTGCGGATACTGCTGATTCCGAGATCATAACCACCCACTTCACATTCAATTCCCTTCATGATACTATCCTCAAGCTTGACGAGCTGGGACACGTTGTTCCTACGCTTTACAAGCATCTTGAGGATCTCACGGGAATAAAGATAAAGGACGTTCCTACTTCCGACCCAGATGTTATCCGTATGTGTACCAACTGCGATGTTCTGGGGGTAACTCCCGAGGATATCTATTGCAAGACGGGAAGTCTGGGTATACCCGAAATGGGTACGGGCTTTACCATACAGATGCTTCTGGACGCAAAGCCCACAAAGTTCAGCGACTTTCTTCAGATATCGGGACTCTCGCACGGTACCGACGTATGGCTGGGCAACGCAAAGGACCTTATCGATAACGGCGTATGTACCATTTCCGACGTTATAGGAACCCGTGACTCCATCATGACCTATCTCCTTTATAAAGGTGTTGAGCCGAAGATGGCCTTCCAGATCATGGAGTGGACCCGTAAGGGCAAGGCGCCCAAGCAGTTCACCCCTGAGATAATCCAGATGCTTCGGGATCATAACGTACCCGAGTGGTACATCGAGAGCTGTCTGAAGATCAAGTATATGTTCCCCAAGGCTCACGCGGCTGCTTACGTTATCGCGGCCATAAAGCTGGGCTGGTTCAAGCTGCATATGCCTCTTGAATACTATGCAACATACTTCTCCGTAAGAGGCGAGGACTTCGATGCGGAGCTGGCAGTTAAGGGCATAGGCGCCGTAAGGGCGAAGATCGAGGAGATAAAGGCTCTCGGAAACGAAAAATCAAATAAGGAAAGTGCGCTTTACGATATACTGCTCATCACAAACGAGATGATGTCCAGAGGCTATGAGTTCCTGCCCATTGATCTTTTCAAGTCTCATGCCACCGATTATCTTGTTGAGGACGGCAAGCTGAGGATACCCTTCTCGGCTATGAGCGGCGTTGGAGATAACGCTGCAAAGGGCATATATGAGGCTGTTCAGAAGGGCGGATTCATGTCCGTTGAGGAGTTCCAGCAGGAGAGCGGAGCGTCAAAAACAACAATAGATATGTTGAAAACCATAGGTGCATTTGGTGATTTGCCCGAATCCACACAGATGTCCTTCTTTTAACTTGACTTTCTTTTAGTAATATGCTATCATAGTATCATGTTAGCAGGCTAAAGTGATGATACAGAGGAGGTAAATATGAAGAATTACGACCTTATCACTCCCGAGGGGACAAAGGATCTTCTTTTCGGCGAGTGTATCATAAGACGAAATATTGAGAATTCCCTCATGGGACTTTTCAGAAGCAGGGGCTACAGCGAGACTATTACTCCGGGACTGGAGTTCTACGATGTATTCAATCTGAATTCACGCTATTTCCCGCAGGAGAACCTGTATAAGCTCACAGACAGCAAGGGAAGACTGCTTGTAATGCGCCCCGATAATACCATGCCCATCGCAAGAATAGTTGCAACAAGGCTCAGGGACGCAGAGCTTCCGCTGAAGCTCTGCTATGCTCAGGCGGTATACACCACCGAGCCCTCACTGAAGGGCAGAAGCGATGAAGTGGTACAGACAGGTATCGAGCTTATAGGCTCACAGCTGAAAATGGCTGATCTTGAAGTAATATCAACAGCAGTTGATTCGCTCAGCAGCTTCGGTATGGAATTCTCCCTCGAGCTGGGACATATAGGCATATTCAAGGAGCTTGTAGGCAAGCTGGAGGCCTCCGACAAGGACAAGGAGTCCATAAGGAAGCTCATCGAGAACAAGAATTTCCCTGCTCTCAACGATATGCTGGACAGCTTCGGAAATTCCCCCGTTACCACAGCTCTCAAAAAGCTTCCTGCACTCTTCGGAGGCGAGGAGGTATTCGAGAAGGCCGAGGAGCTTATGCCTGATGAGAATATCAAGCATATCCTCGACGAGTTGAGGGAGGTATACGCAGACGCTTCCGAGCTCTGCGGCGGCGACGGTTCCATCACCGTTGATCTGGGACTTGTAAACAAGACCGATTACTATACCGGCCTTATCATAAAGGGCTATTTACAGGGACATGGCGAGGAGGTACTCTCCGGCGGCCGCTATGACAGGCTCATATCGGAATTCGGCTATGACGTTCCCGCTATCGGCTTTGCCGTAAATATCAACGCAGTGGCAAAGCTCATCGAAAAGAGCGACGTGCTTCCTGCCGAGCCCAGACCCGATGTTATCGTGTATGCCGAGGAGGGCTGCGAGGTCGCTGCTCTGAAGGCAGCAGGGGAGCTCCGCGACCAGGGGCTCATAGTAGAGAACGCTCTCTTTGACGACCTTGAGAGCGTCCGTGCATACGCAATGGAAAGAAAGATACCAAAGGTCGTTGTTATCGACGGAGAAAGCAAGGAGGTCACTATATGAACAAGCCTATCAGAATGGCTCTTACCAAGGGCAGACTTGAAAAGGACACAGTAGGTCTCCTTGAAAAGCTGGGCTTTGACTGCACAGCTGTACGCGAAAAGGGCAGGAAGCTCATACTTCCCGTGCCTGATGCAAACCTTGAAGTCGTACTTGCAAAGGCAAACGATGTTATCACTTACGTTGAACACGGCGTATGCGATATGGGCGTTGTGGGCAAGGACACTATCATGGAGATGAAGGGCAAGTTCTATGAGCTTGTTGATCTGGGCTTCGGAAAGTGCAAATTTGCTCTCGCCACCAAGAAGGGCTACGATTTCTACAGCGGCTACGGTATAAAGACCATTGCTACCAAGTACCCCAATGTTGCAAGGAGCTTCTTTGAGAAGAAGGGCATGGACACTGAGATAATCAAGATAGAGGGCTCTGTGGAGCTTGCCCCCCTCCTTGAACTGGCTGACGGTATCGTTGATATCGTTGAGACAGGCACTACCCTTAAAGAAAACGGACTCGAAGTCATCGAGGACGTGGCTCCCATCTCCGCAAGACTTATCGCAAATACAGTAAGTCTTAAAATGAGACACGCTGAAATAGACCGACTTATCACACTTATAGAGGAGAATCTTTGATGAAGAAAATATTTGCTAACGGTACCGACGAGGTCGCTTTCCTCAACGATCTGAAAAAGAGAAGCGGCGAGACCAACAAGAAGGTCACAGAGGTCGTATCGGAGATAATAGAAAATGTAAAGAATAACGGCGACGAGGCCGTAAAGGGATATACACTCAAATTTGACGGCAATCTGCCACAGTATTACGAGGTGCCCCGCGAGGTCATCAATGACGCCCTCACGGAGGCAGACCAGGAGTTTGTTGACGCTCTCCTGAACGCTCAGGAGAATATCGCGGACTTCCACCAGAGACAGGTGGAGCAGAGCTTTATCTCTCCCAAGAAGAACGGCGTAATAATGGGTCAGCGCGTCCGCGGACTGCACAGGGTAGGTCTCTATGTACCCGGCGGCACAGCTGCTTATCCTTCAAGCGTGCTTATGAACGCTATCCCTGCAAAGATCGCAGGCGTTGAGGAGATAATCATGGTAACTCCTCCCCTGAAGGACGGTTCACCCAACAAGGATATCCTTGTTGCGGCTGCTATCTGCGGAGTTGACAGAGTATTCCTCTCGGGCGGTGCGCAGGCTATTGCAGCTCTTGCATACGGCACAGAGGAGATACCCAAGTGCGACAAGATAGTAGGCCCCGGAAACATCTATGTAGCTACAGCCAAGAAGCTCCTTTACGGAGTTGTTGATATAGACATGATCGCAGGCCCAAGTGAGATACTTGTTATCGCTGATGATACCGCAGATCCGAAGTTCGCAGCTGCCGATCTCATGTCGCAGGCAGAGCACGACGTGCTTGCTTCCGCTATCATGGTAACTACCAGCGAAAAGCTTGCTGACGCTACCATAAAGGAAATAGACCGTCAGAAGGAATATCTCTCGCGAAAGAGCATAATCGAGAAGTCGCTGGAGGATTACGGCGCTATAATCATTGCCGACAGCCGTGAGAAGTGCGTGGAGCTAGCAAACGAGATAGCTCCCGAGCACCTTGAAGTCCTTATGGAGAATCCCTTCGAGCTTCTGGGAAGCCTTGACAATGCGGGATCTATCTTCCTCGGTCACTACGCTTCCGAGCCTCTGGGCGACTACTATGCAGGACCTAATCACGTTCTTCCCACAAGCGGTACAGCCCGTTTCTTCTCGCCTCTGGGCGTAGCAAGCTTCACAAAGCGTACTGCTTACACATACTACACCGAGGAGGCTCTCAGGGCAGCCAAGGACGATATCGTTCTTATTGCAGAGCGCGAGGGACTTACAGCTCACGCAAATGCAATAAAGGTAAGATTTGAAGACTGAATCACGCAATGGGGCGGCTTGAAAAACAGCTGCCCTATAGGCGTTTATCGGAAAGGATATAATATGAGTTACAAACTTAATAAAAAGCTTGCAGACTTAGTGCCTTATGATCCTATAACAGGACACTATGACATAAGACTTGACGCAAACGAGAGCTGTTTCAATCTGTCTGACAGCTTAAAGGAGAAGATAGCAAAGAGCATTTCGCAGATAGACTTCAACCGCTATCCCGACTGCCTTGCTAAAGCCCCCATAAAGGCTTTTTCGGAGCTTTATAATATTCCCGAGGAGCTTATCAGCGCGGGAAACGGCTCCGACGAGCTTATCAGCATAATCGAGGGCAGCTTCTTTGAGGCAGGGGATACTATTGTTAACGTATCCTACGACTTCTCAATGTATGAGTTCTACGCTCAGCTCTGTGAGGTCAATGTAGAGACCTATCAGAAGGAAGCAGACCTCAGCATAGATCCGGACAAGCTCATTACCTTCTGCAAGGATAAGGGTGCAAAGGGACTCATCTTCTCAAACCCCTGCAATCCCACATCTCTGGGACTTAACAGGGCTTCTGTAAGAAAGATCATAGAGTCTCTCGGCGACTGTCTTATTATTCTTGACGAAGCTTATATGGATTTCTGGGATCAGTCACTGCTTGACGAGGTCGATAACTATGACAACCTCATTATATTAAAGACCTGCTCAAAGGCCATAGGTCTTGCAGCTGTAAGATTTGGCTTTGCAGTTGCAAACAGGATCATAACAAATGCTATCCGTGCAGCAAAGTCTCCGTATAACAATGATACAGTGGCGCAGACCATCGTTTCGGATATACTCAGCGAAAAGGACTACCTGAAGGAGTGCTGCGACACTATCGTTGCCAATACAAAGAAGCTTTACAGTGATATTCTTGCAGTAAACGAGAAGTACAGCTGCTTTGACAAGATAATGGAGCCCTGTACAAATTTCGTGTTCATCATGACTGACAGAGCTGAGGAGATATACAGATTCATGCTTGAAAACTCTGTGGCTATCAGGAAGTTCAGAGGCGCCATCAGGATAACCTCGGGCACTGATGCGGAGAATAAACGGGTAATTGAAATTCTTGATAAATTTTTCAGCAGATAAAGGGAGGTAATTATGCGTACAGGAACAATCGAGCGCAATACCAGAGAAACACAGATAAAGATATCCGTTGCCCTTGACGGCAAGGGCAAGGCGAATATCGACACGGGTATCGGCTTTTTCGATCATATGCTGACAGCTCTGTCTGTGCACAGCGGCATCAGCATGGATATAAAGGTCAGCGGCGACCTGCACGTTGACTGCCACCACACCATAGAGGATACGGGAATAGCTCTCGGACAGGCTCTTGGACAGGCTCTCGGCGCAAAATCGGGAATCGTCCGCTACGGAACAGCCTATATCCCCATGGACGAGTCTCTCGCCATGGCAAGCCTTGACCTGAGCAACCGTCCCTTTCTGGTATTCAACTGCGAGTTTACAAACCAGAGCTGCGGTGAATACGATCTCTGCATGACAGAGGAGTTTTTCCGTGCATTTGCATTTAATTCCGGCATGACCCTGCACATTAATCTGCTCTACGGCAGCAACGACCACCACAAGGCCGAGGCTGTGTATAAGGCAGTAGCTCACGCGCTGAAAACAGCGGTCACCGAGAATTCGGACGGTTCGACTCTTTCTACGAAAGGAGTTCTCTGATGATAGCTATAATCGACTACGGCGCAGGCAACATCTTCAGCGTGAAGAACGCTCTTGACTATCTTGGTCTCGATAGCCGACTTGTAAGCGACAAGGAGTCGGTAAAGGCTGCGGACGCTGTGATACTTCCCGGAGTAGGCGCGTTCCCTGCGGCAATGAGAAAGCTTGAGGCGACAGGCCTCGTTGATACTATAAAGGAGGAGGCTGCAAGAAAGCCTTTCCTCGGAATATGCCTTGGTATGCAGCTCATATTCGACAAGGGCTATGAGTTCGAGGAATGCGACGGCCTGGGACTTATCGGCGGAAGCGTCCGCAAAATGGAGGAGCCCGAGCTGATAATCCCCCATATGGGCTGGAACAAGCTGGAAAAGCTCAATGACTGTCCGCTTCTTGAAAAAGTAGGCGATAACGAGTATGTATATTTCGTTCATTCATACAAGGCTCACTGCGAGGATAAGGATATCGCTGCTTACGTTGAGTACGGCGGCAGAGTTCCCGCTCTTGTCTACGACGGGAAATACGTTTACGGAGCTCAGTTCCACCCCGAAAAGAGCGGCGAAACAGGACTGAAGATACTTCGCAGCTTCGGAGGACTTATCAAGTGAGCGAATATGTCAGTCTGCTTTCATGCTCTCGCAATACAAGAGAGCTTGGCGGAATAGAGACTGTTAACGGCGGTATTACACGGTACGGCGTGTTCTGGCGCAGCGATACTCTCGGAACTCCGTCGGCGGAGGACGTAGAAAAGCTGCTCAGCAGCCGAATGACTACCATCATAGATATGCGGACGGAAGCCGAGGTAAAGAAGGCTCCCGACGGAACGGCTGACATTGACGGTTTTGACTATCATCATTTTCCAATAACCGAGGGAAGCGAACCTCCCGACAGCCTTGAAGCAGTTCCGCGCTCCTACATGACTATCGCTATGGGTGAGAATATGCCAAAGGTCATGAAGGTCATAGCGGAAGCTGATGGCGGAGTACTTTTCCACTGCACCGCAGGCAAGGACAGAACAGGCGTAGTTTCGGCGATAATACTTATGGCCTGTGAAGCTGAAAAAGAGAGCATAGTCAGCGACTATGTGGTAAGCCGGGAATACAACAAGGAGAGACTTGCGGCTTTTCTGGCGGCTCATCCCGAGGTAGACAGGAATATCGTTCTCGCAAACGAAAAGAGCATGAAGGGATTCATTGACCTGTTCACACAGCGTTTCGGCACTGTGGAAGGCTATTTTGAAGCCATAGGGCTCCCTGCGGAGTATACTGACATGATCAGAAACAAGCTTGTGGAAGGCAGATGATATGATGCAGTTTTCGGACAGGTTGAAGTTGTTCTTTTCGGAGTTCGGAAAGGGCAGGAAAATGGTGCTTTCCACCTCGGAAAATGACAGAGTATCATCGCGTATGATGAGCGTTGTTCAGATAAACGGAGCTTTTTACTTCCAGACGGACAGAGAACTGAGAAAGTATGGCCAGCTTATATCCAACAGCAATGTTGCCCTGTGTATAGATAATATCCAGATAGAGGGTCAGTGCGAGGAGCTGGGACATCCTCTGGATAATGCTGATTTTACGGAAGTATTCCGACAGTGCTTCCGCGGCTCATTTGACGCATTTACATCATTGAAGAATGAACGTCTGTTTATAGTGAGACCGACGTTCATAGAGCGCTGGATATACAGTGACGGTATCCCGTATATGGAAACATTTGATATAACGGCAGAGAAATACAGCTGCGAGAGATACACAGGTATATAGACTTTATTAAAGGAGATTTTTTATGATAATTTTCCCCGCAATAGATATTAAGGACGGAAACTGCGTCCGACTTTTCAAGGGAGACTTTTCCACCGTTGAAAAGGTGGCCTCGGACTATCTTGAGACTGCTAAAGGCTTTGAGGCGGCAGGAGCTCAGTGGATACACATGGTTGACCTTGACGGCGCAAAGGAGGGCAGACCTGTCAATACGAAGATATACACCGATGTCGCCGAAAAGACGCACCTGAAAGTTGAGCTTGGCGGCGGTATCCGCAGTATACAGACTATACAGGAGTATCTCGATATGGGTATCACAAGGGTTATCCTCGGTTCGGCAGCCCTTAAAGATCCTAAGCTCGTCTGCGACGCCGTCGAGAAGTTCGGCAGCGAGAAGATAGTTGTAGGGATAGACGCCATGAATGAAATGGTTGCTACAGAGGGCTGGCTTGAAAGCTCCGATGTACACTACATCGACCTTGCAAACAGGATGATAGAGTCGGGCGTGAGATATTTCATATTCACGGATATCTCCAAGGACGGCACTCTTTCGGGAGTGAACCGTGAGC
The DNA here is from genome assembly GCF_947301925.1 of uncultured Ruminococcus sp. Taxonomy (GTDB): domain Bacteria; phylum Bacillota; class Clostridia; order Oscillospirales; family Ruminococcaceae; genus Ruminococcus. The sequence goes on along the minus strand of NZ_CAMYUE010000001.1, from coordinate 512,322 downwards.
AGCTCAAAAAGCTTGCAGACGCAACTGAGGGCAGAGCAGATATAGTTGCCAGCGGAGGAGTCCACACTATGGAGGATATAATCGCCTGCAAGGAAATGGGACTTTACGGCACTATCTGCGGCAAGTCCATATATAAGGGAACTCTTGACCTTAGAGAGGCCATTGAGTATGCGGAGGTGAAATAATGCTTGCAAAGAGAATAATCCCTTGCCTTGACGTAAGAAACGGCAAGGTGGTAAAGGGAGTAAATTTTGAGGGAGTACGCGACGTAGGCGATCCTGTAGAGTGTGCGGAGGAGTACAACAAGCAGGGCGCGGACGAGATCGTATTCTATGATATAACAGCCTCATTCGAGGGGCGCGGAGTATTCCTCGATGTAGTGCGCGATACAGCAAAGAAGGTATTCGTTCCTCTTACGGTAGGCGGCGGTATCAAGACCGTTGACGATATCCGTGAAGCGCTGAGAGCAGGTGCGGACAAGGTATCTGTAAACTCACAGGCCGTACAGAACCCGCAGCTAATAAAGGACGGAGCCGATATTTTCGGCAGCCAGTGTATCTGCGTAGGCATTGACGCCAAGAAGATAGCCGAAAACAAGTGGACTGTCTATATAAACGGCGGACGAAAGGACATGGGTATCGACCTTATTGACTGGGTTCACACTATCGAAAAGCTGGGAGCAGGTGAGATATGCCTTAACTCCATAGACGCCGACGGCACCAAGGAGGGCTTCGATATTCCTATGCTGAAGGCTGTATGCGACAACTGCTCCATACCTGTTATCGCCAGCGGCGGTGCGGGCAAGATAAACGATTTCTATGAGGTCTTCGAGAAAACAGGTGCTACTGCGGCTCTTGCTGCGTCGCTGTTCCATTTCAAGGAGCTCACTGTTGGTGAGGTAAAGGATTACTGCCGCGGCAAGGGCGTTATAGTCCGCTGATGTGCTGTATCATAAGCGCATGATCGACCGCTTGTTAAAAAAGGAGTAAATATGATAAAAATAGACATGAATGACCTCGACAAATTCTTTGTCAAGGGCGAGCTTATCCCTGCGATATGCTATGAGGTCAACACAAAAACAGTTCTTATGCTTGCGTATATGAACAAGGAGAGCCTGAAAAAGACTCTTGAAACAGGCTATACATGGTTCTGGAGCCGTTCCCGTCAGGAGTACTGGAACAAGGGCGCCACATCGGGACATTTACAGAAGGTGGTCTCTATATACGGAGACTGCGACAACGATACACTGCTGGTAAATGTTGAGCAGACGGGAGTTGCCTGTCATACAGGAAGCTACAGCTGCTTTTTCAACGAATTATATAACACGGAGGAGAAAGAATAATGACAGTTTATCAGGAAATATTTGAAGTTATAAAGGAGAGGAAGAAGCAGTTCGAGAATGGTACTGCTGCCGAGAACTCCTACACCTGCTACCTTTTTGAGAAGGGCGTGGACAAGATCTGCAAGAAGGTAGGCGAGGAAGCTACCGAGACTGTTATAGCTGCCAAGAACGGCGACAACGACGAGCTCATGAACGAGATCAACGATCTTCTCTATCACGTTATGGTGCTCTGTGCAAATCAGGGTCTTGACTGGTCGGAGGTCGAGAGAGTTCTTGACGAGAGAAACGAAAAGATCGGCAACCTCAAGAAATTCCACGAGGTAGACAAGAATACATGATAAAAACCGCCTGAGATGTATTTCTCAGGCGGTCTTTTTATCCTCCCAGCCTTTCCCTGAAGTCTGTAGTGTCGAGAAAATCAAAGAGGGCGTTGAGTATTTCCTTGTAGCAAGGGATATAAAGGTGCATACCGTCTCCCGAGGAAAACTCCTCGCGCAGATCGAGATGCTCGTCACATACAACCGAATAGACGTCAAAGAATACGACCTGTTCCGAATCCATGTCCTCCACCATTTTTTTGAGGGCTGCATTGTAATCGCGGATAATGTCGTTTCTTACAACGTCACAGAAGGAGCATACAGGTGTAATTGCAGCCACCACGATATTGATCTCGGGCATACGTCTGATGATCTCGTCTAAGACCTGACGGTATCGCTCAACATAGGAGTCGGGATAGTTCATATTCACATCGTTCATGCCTATGGAGATATACAGCAGCTGAGGGTGAACGTAGCTGACGGCGTCTATCATGCCCATCTCTCCGCCTCCGACATCGAAGGTAAAGTAATCGAGGTTCCATATGGACACGGATTCGCCTGCGATATTATGGATATCGGGTATAAAGCCGTACACATTGAGTCCCAGAGCAAGGGAGTCGCCGGCAATGGTGAGACGGTCCTGATAGAAGCTGCTGTTGGGGGAATCGCCCGTATATGTCGTAGGAGCACATACAGCATAAGGAGATAGTGAAACTGTTGTAGTAGTCGTAGTTGTAACGGTGGTGGTTGTCGTCGTAAAGATATAACGGCACATCTCGTCGGAAATAGCGTCCGAGGCGGAGCTTACAGCATACATGAGGACTGTATCTGCTCTTCTCGGTATATTCTTTTTCGGAGACGAGGTCAGGGAAAAAATTGTAAGTCCCGATACGAACACAGCCCATAGCAGCAAATGGCTCTTCCGTATCAGTCCGAAAAGCTTGTCTTTCATATAAACACTTCCTGTGGCAATGGCGGGATACAGATAAATGACAGACTGCTTTCTTGTCTGCCGTCTGACTGCCGCTATATATTTTACCACATCCTGCCATAAAAGTAAAGAGATACAGCAGATGTAACAAAAAATACAGAATGATTCTTGACAATATGACGAAGTAAGGGTATAATAATATTTGCTATATAAAAAATATCAGGAGTTGACAGTACATGGAAAATGTTAAGATAGCAGATCTTTACGATCTCACCCACACAGCTGCAAAGGACTACCTCAGCAGGTTCACATATCCCTGGGAGGCTCTGAAGGGCATAAGCAGCTTTATCATCGAGCTGGGAAAGACCCTCAGTCCCGACGAATACGATAATCCCTCGGAGAACGTATGGGTACACAAGACAGCAAAGGTATTTCCCACGGCTTATCTGGGAGCTCCCTGCATAATCGGAGCAGGCACGGAGGTGCGTCACGGGGCGTTTGTAAGAGGCAGCGCTCTCGTTGGTGAGAACTGTGTTGTGGGCAATTCCGTGGAGCTCAAGAACGTTATCCTTTTCGATAACGTTCAGACTCCCCATTACAACTATGTAGGCGACAGCATACTCGGCTACAAGTCTCATATGGGCGCAGGCTCCATTACCTCAAACGTAAAGTCCGACAAGACGAATGTCGTTATCAAGAACGGCGATGAGCAGCTTGAAACAGGCATAAAGAAGATCGGCGCAATGCTGGGAGATTTCGTTGAAGTCGGCTGTAACAGCGTGCTCAATCCCGGAACAGTCATAGGCCGCAATTCAAACATCTACCCCACAAGCTGCGTTAGAGGCGTTATCCCTGCCGACAGCATCTACAAGACAGGCGGAGTAGTAGTAACTAAGGCCTGAACGGAGGGACAGAATGAAAAGAAAGCTTTTGGCGGCAGCCGTATTTGCCTGCGCAATGGCACTGACCGTAACAGCTGCCTGCTCTGACAATAATACAGACGACTATCTCTCTGAGATAGCCACCACCGAGACTACTGAGCTCACCACGGAGACTACGACGGAAGCTGCAACTGAGGCTACTACCGCAGCAAAGAAGGAATATCCCGAGCTCGTAAATACATATTCGGGTACATATGTGGCAACGCAGGGACTGACAGCTCTCGATCTTTCGGTCTTCGGCACAGATGACGACGGCGATATACAGGCGCTGTTCTCGTTCCACGAGGATCCCTCGAACAAAGGCGTTCCCACAGGAAGCTACCTTATGGAGGGTACTGCAAAGGACGGCGATGACAAGGATATCATCGAGGTGGAGTTCAGGGGCTCTGAGTGGGAGGAACATCCCGATACATACCATATAATAGAATTCACAGCCCGATTTGACGTGAAGAACGGCACAGTGACCTCCGATGAATATAAGGTGGATCTGAAAAAATCGGCAGGTGCGGACCTGAGCATACTCCTCAACAGCTACGACGGTACATATCAGCCTGATAAGGGGGATAACCGCATAAAGTTCACCATTGAGGACGCAGGAGATCACGGCGATCTTCAGGCTGTATTCGAGTTTGAGCCCGAGGAGGGCAAAAAAGCAAGCTTTATCAGCAAGGGACAGATAACCAATATCGCTCCCGACGGCAGGATAACCGCAAGCTTTACGGGTCAGGAGTGGATGGAGAAGACCGACGATCAGAAATTCATCGATTTCAGCGGTATCTTCACGGCTGACGGAAGGAATTTCAACGAGACCGACGGTCATCATATAAATCTTTACCTGAGCTGATATATAATATCTGCTTTAAGCTGAAAAACTAAACGGAAAAGTGATATACCGAGCCTGAAAATACGGCTCGGTATTTTTATGCCGTCATTCTGGCTCCCCATGAAGCTTTTTCATTTTTTTTGCTTTAAATATTGTAAAAAAACGGAAAATGTGGTATCATAGAAATAGTATTTGCTTTGCCTATGGCAGATTGGAGGACCGTATGGAGAATAAAGTTGTTTTCAGCGGCAATATGACCGCACAGATCAATTTTGCGATGCAGCAGAACTATGTTCCGGTGTTCAGGAATATCGTCATTACCAATAATACCGATGACGAGCTGAAAAGCGTCCGTCTCAGGATAAGCTTTGAGCCTGAGTTTGCAAAGACCTTTGAATCTTCGCCTCTTGATCTGGCTCCCTCTCAGCCTGTGGAGATATCTCCCATAAACATCATTATGCTGTCCGAGCAGCTTTTCAGCCTTACGGAGAAGCTTGTGGGCAGCGTCACTCTGGAAGCCCTTCAGGGCGACGAGGTCATAGGACAGGAGAGCAGGACCATAGAGCTCCTTGCCTACGATCAGTGGACAGGTATAAACTTCATGCCCGAGACCGCGGCTGCTTTTGTTATGCCCAATCATCCTAAGGTACAGGAGATAACTGCCGCAGCAGGCGTATACATGAAGAAATGGTGCGGCGATCCTGCGTTTACAGGGTATCAGACCAAAAACCCGAATATAGTAAAGCAGCAGATGGGCGCGGTATATGCAGCTCTTCAGGAGCAGAACATAGGCTATACGATGCCTCCTGCCAGTTTTGAGGAGGCTCAGCGGATTCGTATGCCCGATACTGTGCTGGACGGCAAGCAGGGCACCTGTCTTGATCTTGCGGTGCTGTACTGCTCATGCCTTGAAGCCGTCGGACTCAACCCTCTCCTCATAATGGTGCAGGGTCATGCCTTTGCGGGCTGCTGGCTTGAGGAGGAGACCTTTGCCGACTGCCTGCAATACGATATGTCTGCCATAACCAAGCGTATTGCTCACGGTATAGATACCATAAGCGTAGTTGAGTGTACAGATTTCGCAGCCGGAAAAAATACGGATTTCGACAGCGCCGAGAAGCACGCTGCCGCTCATCTTGACGACGCCTCGGCATTCTGTTTTGCCATAGATATAAGCCGCACACGTTCAAGCGGCATACGTCCCGTGCCTGCAAGAGTGTCCGAAAACGGAACCTTCAAGGCTGTTGACTACGGCACCAGGAAAAAGTCTGAGATAACCTCCGCTCCCAACGAGATAGCAGACCAGACCGTAGCAGGCGGCGAGGGCAGAGAGGTAACAAAGCAGGTGATGTGGGAGAGGAAGCTCCTTGACCTCAGTCTCAGGAACAGTCTCCTCAATTTCCGTCCCACTGCCATGAGCGTCCAGCTCATGACCACCGATCTCGGTATGCTTGAGGACGAGATCTCAAAGGGCGAGGACTTCAAGGTCATGCCCATGCCAAATGATACGACACTTCAGCTTTCGGACAGCAAGATTTTTGAGACCGAGAACGACCGTGACCTTATATCGACCATATCGGAGTCGGAGTTCAAGAACCACAGGCTCAGGACCTTCATGAAGGATACGGAGCTTGAGAAGATAATGAAGAAGCTCCACAGACAGGCAAAGGTAAGCATCGAGGAAAACGGCGTAAACACCATATACCTTGCACTTGGCTTCCTGCGCTGGTACGAGACGGAGAAAAGCGACAAGCCTAGGTATGCTCCTCTTGTGCTGGTACCTGTCGATATCATACGCAAGGTGCAGGAAAAGACATACGTTATCCGTATGCGTGACGAGGACACACAGGTGAATATCACCATGCTGGAGTTCATACGTCAGACCTACGGCATAGATATAAAGGGTCTGGATCCCGTTCCCGAGGACGAGAACGGTGTGAACCTTCAGATAATATTCAATACTGTCCGTCAGGGCATAATGTCACAGCCCAGATGGGATATAGTGGACTATGCGTTTATAGGACAGTTCTCCTTCAACCGCTTCATCATGTGGAACGATATCCGCAACCGTGCCGACGAGCTTGCAAAGAACAAGGTCGTAGCAAGCCTTATCTCCGGCAGGACAGAATGGGCAGGGGACGATCTGTACATATCCCCCCTTGACCTTGACAGCAAGGTGGCTCCCACCGATCTTGTGGTGCCCCTCAGCGCGGATTCATCGCAGCTTGCGGCGGTATATGCTGCCTCACAGGGCAAGAGCTTCGTGCTCCACGGCCCTCCGGGAAGCGGCAAGTCCCAGACCATTACAAATATGATAGCAAGTGCTCTATATCAGGGCAAATCCGTGCTTTTTGTTGCCGAGAAGATGGCTGCTCTTTCCGTTGTTGAAAAGCGTCTCAACAAGGTAGGTCTCGGCCCCTTCTGTATCGAGCTCCATTCCAACAAGGCCCAGAAGCGTGCCGTGCTGAAGCAGCTTGAGGAGACTCTTAACGTGGGCAGGATAAAGAAGCCTGCGGAGTACAAGGCTCAGGCTGACAAAATAGCCGAGATGAGAAAAGAACTCAACGGCACCATGGAGGAGATACACAAAAAGCGCAATTTCGGCTGCTCAATGTATGACGCTGCCGTAAGATTCGAGAAGAACAGCGCATTTGGCGGCAAATTCAACTTCACCGCCGAGCAGATAGACGCTATGAGTGACACCTCATACTCAATGTGGCGTGAAACCCTTGAAGCTCTTGTTGCGGCAGGCAGAGAATTCGGCGATGTTACCACAACCGCTCTCGGCGTCTGCGAGCTCACTTCATGCACTCCAGAGACCAGAGGTGCTATGGAGACAAAGCTTCGCGAGCTGAAAACCGCTCTTGCCGCTGCGCAGGACGATACTCAGCAGCTTTCCCAGTTCACGGGCAGCAGCGACATGACCTTTGAGGAGTGCAAGCTGGCAGCAGAGATAATCACAGCTTCCTCAAGCGGCGAGCAGCTCCTTCCCAGGATAATAGGCGACAGCCGCTGGAACGGCTTCAAGGAGCCTGCACAGGCGCTTATCGGTACAGGTAAGGAGCTTGCACAGGTAAAGGACGAGCTGCTTGCAAAATTCGAGCCCTCAGTTCTTGATTATAACGCCTCCGACGCTCTTGTAAGGTGGAAGACAGCACAGGGAAAGTGGTTTCTCGGAAAGAGCATGGGAAGCAAGAAGCTGGTAAAGGAGCTTTCAGCTCACGCAAAGTCCTCCTCTACAGTAACAAAGGGCAATATAACCCAGTTCTATGACAGGATAAGCCGTTTCAGGCTTCTGAAGCAGCAGGTAAGCTCCGCACAGCCCGAGCTCCTGAGATTTTTCGGCAGCATGAAGCTTGACGAGAATACTGACTGGAACGCAGTTGAGACCTGTGTTCAGCGCTCATCTGAGCTTGGTGAGAGAGTTGCAGCCTCCACTTTCAGCCCCGAGATAAAGCAGAAGCTCTGCGACAGCCTTACAAAGGGCGTCAGCGGAGATACATCAAAGATCACCAAAGACTATGCAGCGCTTGAAAACGTGGCTTCACAGCTCCGCAGCAGCTTCAGCATCAATACCGACAAGCTCATAACAGGGGAAAGCTGGTGCAGCGACGCACAGATGAAGGCCGACGCTGTTATCGACGCGCTTCCGCAGCTGAAGGAGTGGACAGGAATCGTTACCATATGCAACAGGCTCAGAGAGCTTGGCATAGACAATGTGGCCGAGGCATACATGAACGGCGAGGTCCCCACAGAGCAGCTTATAGGCGCATTCGACTGCGACCTCAGCAAGGCCATGGTCACAAGCACCATTTCCCGTACTCCCGAGCTGGCGAAGTTCCAGGGAACATTGTTCGAGGATACCATCAGGCGCTTCGGCGAAGTGCTTGACAGCTTCTCCACACTTTCCATAAAGGAGCTTGCAGCCGAGCTCTCGGCAAAGATCCCCGCTCCGGGAAGCTCTGCCAACAGCTCTGAGATAGGCATACTGCAAAAGGCGATCAAGTCCAACGGCAGAATGATGTCCATAAGAAAGCTTTTCGACAGCATCCCCAATCTGCTGCGCAGAATGTGTCCCGTAATGCTCATGAGTCCCATATCGGTAGCTCAGTACATAGATCCGTCCTATCCGAAGTTCGATCTTGTCATATTCGACGAGGCCTCGCAGCTTCCTACCTGTGAAGCTGTGGGAGCTATCGCAAGAGGAGAGAACGTCATAGTCGTGGGCGATCCCAATCAGCTTCCGCCCACAAGCTTCTTTGCTTCCAATCAGGTTGACGAGGAGAACTACGAAAAGGAAGACCTTGAAAGCGTGCTTGATGACTGTCTGGCACTGTCCATGCCTCAGAAGCATCTGCTCTGGCATTACCGTTCGCGCCATGAGAGTCTCATAGCGTACAGCAACTCCAAGTATTACGATAACAAGCTCTACACCTTCCCGTCTCCCGACGATCAGGTATCTGAGGTAAGCTGGGTACACGTTGAGGGCTACTATGACAAGAGCTCTACCCGTACCAACAAGGCTGAGGCACAGGCTGTTGTAGCCGAAATATGCCGCAGACTCAGGGACGAAAAGCTGAGAAAGCTCAGTATCGGTGTAGTTACCTTCAGTCTGCCACAGCAGAGCCTTATCGACGATCTGCTCATGGACGCATACCGCGAGGATCCCAAGCTGGAGGAATATGCCAACGAGATGTATGAGCCCATACTCATAAAGAACCTTGAAAACGTTCAGGGCGATGAGCGCGACGTTATCATGTTCTCTATCGGCTATGGTCCCGACAAGGACGGCAAGGTATCCATGAACTTCGGACCTCTCAACCGCGACGGCGGCTGGAGACGTCTTAATGTAGCTATATCACGTTCAAAGTGTCAGATGATAGTGTTCTCTGTCATCACACCAGATATGATCGACCTTTCACGCACACGCTCAGACGGCGTTGAAGGACTGAAGGGCTTCCTTGAATTTGCTGCAAAGGGCAGGAGCGCTCTTCCCGTAAGGGCTGGCTCAAAGTCAGGCACTGAGGGCTTCGAGACCGTTGTAGCCGCTGAGCTTAAAAAGCTCGGATACGACTGCAAGTGCAGCGTAGGCTGTTCGGATTACAAGGTGGACGTAGCCGTTGTGAACCCCGACAAGCCCGATACCTATATTATGGGTATAAACTGCGGCAACGAGTCCTATTTCCACAATGGCACCGCAAGCGACAGGAGTCTTTCTCAGCCGAGCGTGCTCAAGGGTCTCGGCTGGAACGTAATGAGCGTCTATATCATCGACTGGCTGGATAACAAGGAAAAGGTGCTGGCAAAGATAAAGGCGGAGATTGATTCTGCCATCGCGGCCTACCGTGATCCGGGAGCAGCTCCGAAGGAAGAAGAAAAGAAAAAGCAGGAGCTGGTATTTGAGACGGAAGAGGTCGCCTCCTTTACTGAAAGCTTTGACGAGTTCAAGTCCTTTAAGATAAAGGCTCTCGGTACATCGGAGAGCTTCAATGAGGCAAGCACTGCAAAAATAACAAAGTGCATAAACGATATCCTCACCTGCGAGGCTCCCATGAACAGGAAAACTCTTGCCAAAAAGACATTCTCATGCTGGGGCATATCACGTCCGGGCGCAAATATGAAGGCTCTCTTTGATACGGCCTTTGAAAAGTCTGAGGCAAAGCTCACAAGCGCAGGAGAAAACGAGTATGTATGGCTGGCTTCACAGTCTCCCGAGGAGTACGACAAGTGCCGTACAGTATACAAGGGCGATGACAGGCGTGATATAGACGATGTAGCCCCCGAGGAGATAGCAGTGGGCATAAGGGAGATAATGTCCCGTCAGGTGGCCATGGCCCGTGAGGATCTGCTGCGGGAGGTAGCGCACCTCTTCGGCTTCACAAGGGTGACTCCCACACTTGAGACCTCTGTTGCTCTTGGTATAAAGGCTGCGAAGCAGCGCGGCTGGGTAGGCTTTTCCGAGGACGGAAGAGTTTCCTACACAGGAAATTGAATTAACGGAGAATTAAATTGAAACGACTTTTGATATTAATAGGAAAGATAATTGTAAAGCTGTTGAAGCTTATGCACCGAAATGCGGGAAACCTGCCGGGAATAGTGCTATGGCATCTGTCGCGGCACAAGGCGGTCTCCATGTTCAAGGTAGACTGTCCCATAATTGCCGTAACGGGAACCAACGGAAAGACCTCAGTCACTAACTGTATCGCTCAGCTTTTTGAGCGCAGCGGCAAGAAGATAATCATAAACCGCGAGGGTAATAACCTGGATACGGGAATATGCTCCATGCTGCTGAAATACTGTGATATGTCGGGAAAGGTCAAGGCGGATTACCTTATACTGGAGACCGATGAGTCCCATGTTCCCGTGGTGTATTCCCAGCTGAAGCTGGACACACTTGTGGTGCTCAACTTCTTCCGCGACCAGCTTGACCGAAACGGCGAGATGGAGACTCTTATCCAGAAGATCAACGGCTTCTGCAAGACGTTTGAGGGCAATCTCATACTCAACGGCGACGACCCCAACACAGCTCGTCTGGGAAGGGCGAATCCCCATAATAAAAACGTCAAGTATTTCCATGCGGAGCCCTACGCCTTTGCCACAAAGAAGATATTCGAGGCATCGGAGGGACGCTTCTGTCCCTTCTGCGGCGAGGCGCTGGAGTACGATTACTATCAGTACTCCCATATCGGAAAATTCATATGCAAAAAGTGCGGCTTCGGAAACTATGAGCCCTATATCACAGCCAGGGATATCGACCTTGAAAAGCCTGTATTCACTGCCGGCGGCCACACATATTCGCCCAAGCTCAACAGTATCTACAATATCTATAATATGACGGCTGTGGCGGCTGCGGCAAAGCTCTACAATATCGATCAGGATATTACAGACGGAGTTATCAACAGCTATACCGTCAAGAACGGCCGTATGGAGAACTTTATGCTGGGCGGCAGCAAGGCTACGCTGAATCTTGCAAAGAATCCCGTGGGAGCCAATATGACTCTCCGCGTCATGAACGAGATGCAGGGCGAAAAGGAGCTGCTTTTCGTGCTCAATGACAATATCGCCGACGGCCTTGACGTTTCCTGGATATATGATATCAATTTCAGCATTTTCCAGCGCGTCACAAGAGTTGTGACTTCGGGAACAAGAGCGTATGATATCGCGGTCCGTATAAAGACAGCGGGCTATGATCCGGCAAAGATAGTAGTTCGTCCCGATCTTGACAAGGCTGTTGAGGAGCTTGCGAGCACGCAGGGACGAAAGTTCATAATTGCCAATTATACGGCAGTGCAGCCCACAAGAAGCGCTCTGAAGCGCTATATCGCAAAGCATGGAGGTAACAGATGAAAACGATAAGGATACTTCATATGTATGCCGATATGCTCGATCTCTACGGAGACAGCGGAAACATGGAGGTTATTTCCTTCCGCTGCAAAAAGCGCGGTATAGAATGTATAATAGATAAATACTCCATAGATTCGGAAATGCCCGATTTCAGCTCCTATGACCTTATATACATAGGAGGAGGCGCAGATCTGGAGCAGCAGCATATCTCAGAGGACCTACTGAAATGCAGGGAGGGGATCGTAAAGGCCTATAAGAACGGTACCTTCCTTTTCCTGATATGCGGCGGCTATCAGCTCATGGGAAAATACTACCGTGACGCTGACGGAAACGAGATAAAGGGACTGGGGCTTTTTGATTACTTCACTGTAGCTCCCAACAGCCGCAGAAAGCGCTGTATCGGCAATATAGTCATCGAGACCGGGCTTACGGGCAAGCCTGTTAAGGTTGTCGGCTTTGAAAATCACGGCGGTCAGACACAGGGAGTAAAATCCACCTTCGGAAAGGTGCTTTACGGAAACGGAAACTGCTCAAAGAGCGAGGCAGAGGGCTACTGTGAGAAAAACGTTATCGCTACATATCTCCACGGTCCCTGTCTGTCGAAAAACCCCGAGATATCTGACTATATGATAGAATACTGTGTGAACAGGGGCGAGAAGGAGCATATCTCTCTTGAAGCTCTTGATGATACTCTTGAAAAGGATTGCCGTCAGGTAATGCTTGACAGGCTTCTTAAAAGCCGTTAACTTGTAGGGGAGCCCTTAGATGTCAGCTCGTAAGGGCTCGCCTTGTGTGCCCATGTATTACAAACCATGATTCTTTCGGGCGAACACTGTTCACCCGTACAGATGGAGATCTTATTTGCAGCGTAAAGCAAGCAACAGACAGTTTCTTGTTTTTTTCTCATACTGTGTTATAATAACATCAGAGGTGATAATCATGGAAACTAAAAACATAATACTTGAACTCAGAAGCAGTCACGGATTGTCTCAGGAGGAGCTTGCCGAAAAGGTATTCGTTACCCGTCAGGCAGTCTCACGCTGGGAAACAGGTGAAACGATACCTAATACCGAAACTCTTAAGCTGCTTTCCGGGATTTTCGGAGTGTCCATAAATACTATTTTAGGCTCTCCGAGAAAACTAATATGCCAGTGCTGCGGTATGCCGCTTGAGGATGCTTCTATCAGCAAGGAGCCTGACGGTTCATTCAATGAGGACTATTGCAAATGGTGCTATGCCGACGGAAATTATACATATCACGATATGGATGACCTCATAAATGTTTGTGTAAAGCATATGGCTGCCAACGGCTTTTCCGAGGAGCAGGCGCGTATCCATATGAAGGATATGCTGCCTAAGCTGGATTACTGGAAACAGCATAAGGAACTGGAGGACGGCGGTAAGTTCGAGAGCTTCAAGAAGCAGCTCATTGATGAATTCAATGCGCTCGGTATCAAAGGAATGCCGAAGGTTGAAAAGCTTAATGCACTTGTGGGCAGCTATGTGAACCTTGCATATAAGCTTCCAAACGGAAATACTGTCAAATTCCTCGATGACAATGCGACTTATCTGGGCAATCAGTTCGAGAGCGGAAATGGTGACGGACGCTGCTTCGGCATACTTGCAAATGTGGAGTTTATGATGGTATGCACCTATGGAAAAGACGGTGCAGATCCCGAGCTTCTGGTATACAAAAAAAGATGATCTATCCTAAAACGGACAGCGGAGTTTCTCTCTGCTGTCCGTTTTGTCATTTTTGGCACTTTTTCTCCATAAAATGTAAAAACACATTCTGTAGGAGGTCAAAGTGTTCAGATCCAGACTATTACGCGATACGGTCATACTTACGGTAATGCAGCTTTTTCTCGATACGGCTGCGCTTCTGCTGAACGTATTCATTACGAAGCAGCTCGGAACTTCAGCCGTGGGGATACTGAGCCTGATGGGCTCATTTCTCGGGCTTGCAGGAATACTATCAAACGGCAACGCCTTTCTTTGTACCAGCCGTCTCATATCCGAGGAGCTTGGAAAGCCATGCGGCAACGCAAACAGAGTGCTTCTGTACGGTGTAAGGCTTTGCCTGATACTTAGTATGGCTGTGTCGGCAGCTCTTCTGCTGCTTGCAGAGCCGATAAGCCGCAGGTTTTTCAGCGGAGCCGAGATGACGGCGGCTCTGAGGATAATGCCAGTCGCACTTGTAACAGGAGCACTGTCGGCCTGTCTGAAGGGCTACTTCAACGCCGACAGGAGGGCGGCTGTGTCAGCGGCAGGTGACATAGCGGAATTTATCACAAGGTGCGTTTTTATAGTTGCTGTGACACTTGCTGTGGGGAGAGTCTCGGAAAACGCTGTATGCCGTATCATGATCGGCGGAGTGATAGCAGGCAATACAGTATCCCTTCTGCTGCTTTCGGCGTCATATATCAGGTACCGCAGGCCTGCTAAGAGTGTATGCTCCCTGACATTCAGACGGTATGCCGCGCTGTCATTCCCTATAATGGGCGGCAGTATTCTTACAGCTGTACTTAGCAGCACCAATGACGCCCTGATACCTGTATGTCTCAGGCAATACGGTGACTCGGCAGGGGAGGCGCTGGGGATGTTCGGTATATTTGAAGGGATAGTGCTTCCTGCTCTGTTTTTCCCGTCGGTAGTATTTTGTTCGGTATCGGGAATAATAGTCAGCGAGACTGCCAGAGCAAGCGCAGCAGGGAACAGGCAGCGTATTAAGAGCCTGACTGAAAGACTGAAAGCGTGGACGCTTATGTTCTCTGTATTTGCTGCGGCTGTGATGATGCGCTTCGGAGGAGATATCGGCAGACTTCTTGGCGGCGGGGAGCTTGCAGGCAGGATCATAACAGTTATCGCTCCCGTCATACCGTTTATATACATGGAGATAGTACTTGAAGCCCTCATAAAAGGGCTGGGACTCCAGAGCTTTTCGTCCTTCAACTATCTTGCGGAGTACATTATCAGGATAGCCTCGGTGCTTATTCTTGTGCCGCGGGTCGGATTTTACGGGATAGTGTTTTCATATTATGCCAGCAATATTATCGGGAACTGCTCACGTTTCATCAGGGTAACAAGGGCGTCCGGAGCGGAAAAAGCTCTTGGCGGGACTTTGCTTTTGCCTGTATTGCTTGCTGTATCGACCATGTCGGTCATTGAGATAGCATACCGTATCATAGGCCTGACAGCAGAAAAAGTGCCGTCAATGATCGTATTTGCTGTGCTCTGGGGAGCTGTTTACTTCGGATCTTACTCCGTTTTGGGAAAAGTAAAGCTAATTAGTAAATCAGGAGAAGAATTATTTGGTGATAGTGCACAACAAACGGTTGACCGTGTACTATGAAATGTAGAAAATTTTATGTTAGTATTGCAATTTTTTTATTAATGAATTATAATATTTGTATGCCGTGCATAAAACGGATAAACCATTTAAGAGGAGAAACTTTACCATGAAAGAATATGATGTAAACAAAGTCAAAAACATAGCATTTGCAGGCCATAACGGCTCGGGAAAAACTTCTCTTGCAGAGGCGATCCTTTACAAGGCAGGAGCTTCCGACCGACTCGGCAAGACTGCTGACGGCACAACAGTTTGTGACTACGATCCCGAGGAGATCAAGAGACAGATATCTATCGGTACTTCTCTTGCTTCCTTTGAATATAACGGATTTAAGGTAAATCTGCTCGATACTCCGGGTCTGTTCGACTTTGCAGCCGAGATGATCGAGGGTATAAGGGCTTCAGATACGGTAATGATAACAGTCTCTGCAAAATCAGGCGTAAAGGTAGGCGCAAGAAAGGCCTATGACGAGGCTGTAAAGCAGGGCAAGTCAAAGATGTTCGTGGTTACGAAGATCGACGATAAGGACGCTAACTTCTTCAATGTTCTCACAGAGCTCAAGACGGTTTTCGGTCCTACTGTATGCCCCGTAGTAGTTCCCGTTGTCAGCAACGGACAGATAGTTGAGTATGTAAACCTCATAGAGATGAAGTGCTATAAGTACGACTCAAAGGGCAACGCTATCGAGACAGAGATGCCCACAGCCGAGATATCGGAGAAGTTTGAGTACCGTGTTGACGGTCTTGTAGCTGCCGTTTCCGAGGCTGTTGCCGAGACCTCAGAGGAGCTTATGGAAAAGTTCTTCGAGGGCGAGGCCTTCACCCAGAAGGAGCTCATCGACGGTATCCACGACGGTATGAACCGCGGTATCATCACTCCCGTAGTCTGCACATCTGCATCAGACCTTGCAGGTATAGATATGCTTCTCAAGGAGATAGAGCTGCTGCTTCCTTCACCCAACGAGGTATATGCTGCTGAGGCATATACTCCCACAAAGGATATTGTTGAGGTTGACTGTGACGCTGAGGCTCCTCTGTCAGCATTCGTATTCAAGACCATCGCTGACCCCTTCGTAGGCAAGATGTCGTTCATAAGAGTTATGTCGGGCAAGCTCACATCTAACTGTGACGTAGTGAATTCGACCACAGGTGCAGCCGAAAAGATCGGCAAGCTCTATAATCTCTGCGGAAAGAAGCAGAGCGAGGTGTCTGCAGCATATGCAGGCGATATCGTTGTAGCTTCCAAGATCTCCGCAAATACTGGCGATACACTCTCCGATTCTTCAAGAGTCGTTGAGTTCGCAGGCATGGAGTTCCCGAGACCCTGCTACTCTATGGCAGTAAAGGCAAAGGCACAGGGCGACGAGGCAAAGATCTCCGCAAGCATCCAGAGACTTATCGAGGAGGATCCTACTCTCACATATATCCAGGACGAGACCACAAAGGAGCAGATCCTCAGCGGTCTTGGTGAACAGCATATCGAGGTCGCAGCTGCCAAGCTCAAGACAAAGTTCGGTGTTGAGGTAAATCTTACCGTTCCCAAGATAGCTTACAAGGAGACTATCCGCAAGAAGGTAAAGGTACAGGGCAGACACAAGAAGCAGTCGGGCGGTCACGGACAGTTCGGTGATGTATGGATCGAGTTCGAGCCCTGCGTAAGCGATACCCTCGTATTCGAGGAGAAGATATTCGGCGGCGCTGTTCCCAAGAACTTCTTCCCCGCAGTTCAGAAGGGACTTGAAGAATCTGTCAAGAAGGGCGTTCTTGCAGGCTGTCCCGTAGTAGGTCTGAAGGCTATACTGGTAGACGGTTCATATCACCCTGTTGACTCTTCGGAAATGGCATTCAAGACAGCTGCTTCCATAGCATACAAGGAAGGCCTCAGACAGGCTGATCCCGTAATGCTTGAGCCTATCGGCGAGCTGAAGGTAACAGCTCCCGACGACAATACAGGCGATATCATGGGCGAGCTCAACAAGCGCAGAGGCAGAGTGCTTGGCATGGAGCCTGTTGGCGGCGGAAACACCCTTATCCAGGCAGAGGTGCCCATGCGTGAGATGCACGATTTCGCAATGTATCTCCGTCAGACCACAAGAGGCATGGGAAGCTTTACATTTGAATTCGTAAGATACGAGCAGCTTCCTTCAAATCTGGTAACTGAGGTAATCTCGGCAGTAGGAAATGTTGATTAAATGATATGGCGGCAGTCGCAGAAGCGGCTGCCGCTTTTTGTTTTCGGGGCTTGATTTATTTTTGTCAGTGTGCTATAATATAATTTGAATTTAAATGAAAGAAGTGTTGTTCACATGACAAAGATAACCATATTCTCGGGCTTTCTCGGTGCGGGAAAGACCACTCTTATAAAGAAGCTCATTCAGGAAGGCTACAAGGGCGAAAAGCTGGTCCTCATAGAGAACGAGTTCGGCCAGATAGGCATTGACGGCGGATTCTTGCAGGACGCAGGCGTTGAGATCACGGAGATGAACTCAGGCTGTATCTGCTGCAGCTTAGTCGGCGATTTCGGAAAGGCTCTGGAAAAGGTGCTGGAGGACTACGCTCCCGACCGTATCCTTATCGAGCCCTCGGGCGTGGGAAAGCTCAGCGACGTTATCCGCGCCGTTCAGAATATCAACGCGCACGATGTGGAGCTTGACGGCTTTACAACCGTTGTTGACGCTAAGAAGTACAAGATGTACATGAAGAACTTCGGCGAGTTCTTCGATAATCAGATAACCTATGCAAGCTGCCTTATCCTCAGCCACACCAGCGGTCTTTCACAGGAAAAGCTTGATGATTGTGTAAAGAGTCTCCGTGAAAAGAATCCTGCTGCACCTATTGTTACAACGGAGTGGGACGAGCTTACAGGCAAGCAGCTTGTTGACGCTATGACGCAGAAAAATACACTTGATGATGAGCTGAAGGAGCTTCTTGAGGAGGCCGCACATCATGACCACCATCATCACCACGACCATGATGAGGAACATGAGCATCACCACCACGACCACGATGAACACTGCTGCCATGACCATGATGAGCATGAGCATCACCACCACGACCATGATGAGCATGAGCATCATCATCACGATCATGATGAACACGAACATGAACATCATCACGATCACGGTCCCGACTGTACCTGCGGCTGTCACGACCACGATCATGACCACGAGCATCATCACCACCACGCTGATGAGGTTTTCACCAGCTGGGGCAGAGAGACAACAAGAGCTTATACTCCCGAGGAGATAACAAACGCTCTCAACGCACTGGGCGATGAGGAGAAGTACGGCATGATACTCCGCGCAAAGGGCATAGTTGCAGGCACAGACGGCAAGTGGATACACTATGACTATGTTCCCGGTGTGCCCGATGTCCGCACAGGCAGTGCAGGTACTATCGGCAGGCTTTGCGTTATCGGTTCAAAAATAAACGAGGAAGCTATTGCCGAGCTTTTCAAGGCCTGACAGAAAGGAGCTTTTACCGTGGCAGATCAGAATGATGTAATACCGATTTACCTGTTTCTCGGCTTTCTTGAGTCGGGAAAGACAAAGTTCATACAGGAGACCATGGAGGACAAGCGTTTCAATAAGGGCGAAAAGACGCTTCTCCTGATATGCGAGGAGGGCGTCGAGGAGTACGATATCTCCCGTATGCCGAAGAAAAACGTTGATATCCGCGTTATTGATGATAAAGACGAGTTCACTATGGAGAACTTCTCAAAGCTTCTTGCGGAGAGCGGCGCAGAGCGTATCGTTGTCGAATACAACGGTATGTGGACAATGGACGACTTCTTCAAGGCTATGCCCGATGATACCACTATAGCTCAGGTGATGTGCTTTGTGGACTCCACCACCTTCATGAACTACAACGCCAATATGCGCAATCTCGTTGTGGACAAGTTCAATACTACGGAGATGGTAGTTTTCAACCGCTTTGACAAGAGTTTTGACCCCAACGAGTTCCACAAGATAGTAAGAGGCGTTTCAAGGCGTGCCGAGATAGTCTATGAGTACACAGACGGACAGATCGCTTATGACGATATCGAGGATCCGCTGCCCTTTGATGTTGAGGCAGACGATATCACTATAGAGGACAAGGACTTTGCTCTCTGGTACCGTGATATCATTGAGGAGCCCATGAAGTATGACGGCAAGAGAATGACCTTCAAGGCGCTTATCGCCAGAAACGGGAAGTTCCCCGAGAATACCTACGCCGTAGGACGTCATATCATGACCTGCTGTGTTGAGGATATACAGTACTGCTGGATGGTGGCACAGGACGAGAGCGGAAACGAGCCTCAGAACAAGGACTGGATAACTGTAACAGGCAAGGTCAGCGTACAGAAGCACAAGCTGTACAAAGGCAAAGGCCCTGTGCTCTATGTTGAGAAATACGAAAAGGCAGAGGCTCCTGAGCAGCCTGTTGCCACATTCTATTAATTATAAAGCTCCCTGCAAAGGGGAGCTTTTAACATGTCCGTCAACAATGTGTTGAAAATAATATGTCGAGTTGAAAATAAACTGGTAAAATCATAAAAAGAGACTTCCGGACGGAAGTCTCTTTTCCTTATCTGTATTTTCTTGTGTTCAGAACTCTTACGGAATTGAGTATCAGCAGCATAGCCGTACCGGAGTCCGCAAATACTGCCAGCCACATACTCGGATGACCTATAAGTCCCAGTATAAGCACAGCAGCCTTTACTGCAAGTGCGAATATGATATTCTCATAGGATATGCGGAGCGTCTTGTCTGCTATTTTCTTTGCCTTTACTACCGATTCGGGCTCGGAGTTCATAAATACGGCGTCTGCGGCCTCCAGAGCAAGATCAGAGCCGCTGTGCATAGCTCCGCCCACGTCTGCGCCTGCAAGGACGGGACCGTCGTTGAAGCCGTCGCCGACGAACATGACAGCGCCTTTTTCCCTTCGGATACGTTCTATTTCTGCAAGCTTGCCGTCAGGGAGGAGATCGCCCTTAACACTGTCAACTCCCAGTTCCTTCGCCATAGCGTCGGCGTTTTCTGACTTATCTCCCGTAAGCATTGCAGTAGCTATACCCATTTGCCTGAGCTGAGATACTGCTGAGGCAGAGGTCTTCTTTACCGTATCGGATACGACTGCCATACCGCATACCTTTCCGTCAATGGCAACATATACTATACTGCCGAGGGGAATAGTGTCATCGGGAACCGATATGCCGTTTTCCTTCATGAGCCTTTCGTTGCCGCAGAGAACGGTTTTGCCGTCAACTACAGCGGATACGCCTCGGCCTGCTATCTCACCGGAGCTTTCTGGCTGGCTGAGAGTCATGCCGTTCTGTCTGCAATAGTCAACGATGCTTTCGGCAACGGGATGTGTGGAGCACTGTTCGCAGCTTCCGCAAATACTGATTATTTCGTTCTTGTCAAGGCTGCCGTAGCTTCTTATCTCGGTAACGGTAAAGCTTCCGTTTGTAAGTGTGCCTGTCTTGTCAAAGGCGATGGCTTTTACCTTGGCAAGGGCTTCAATAGCATTTCCGCCCTTAAAAAGTATTCCCAGCTTTGAAGCTGCGCCGATACCCGAGAAGTATGCAAGCGGAACGCTTAGTACCAGAGCGCAGGGACAGCTTATTACAAGGAAGGTAAGTGCAGAGTATATCCACTTGCTCCAGTCTCCGGTGATGAGAGAGGGGATAACAGCTGTAAGCAGGGCTATTGCCATAACGATAGGAGTATATACCTTTGCAAACCTTGTAATAAAGCGGTCTATCTTCGGTTTTGAAGCCGAGGCGTCCTCAACTGCCTGTGCGATCTTGGAAATCATGGAGTCGGAGGCAGCTGCCGTTGTTCTCAGTGTAAATGTATCCGAAAGATTTATGCAGCCCGAAAAGACCGTATCGCCCTCTTTTACCATAAGGGGAACAGGTTCTCCGTTTACAGCCGATGTGTCTATTTTTGAACTTCCCGACTCAATTATACCGTCGGCAGCAATTCTTTCGCCCGGCTTTATGCGGAGCAGATCGCCTTCGCTTATCTCATCGGAATCTACTCTTATGAACTCACCGTCCACAAGCATATCAGCTTCCTCAACTTTCAGTCCGGCCACATCGGTGATAGCCTTTCTGCTTCTTGAAACAGCGTAGTCCTCGAAGATCTCGCCTATACGGAAGAACAGAACAACGCCCACTGCCTCGGCATACTCACCGAGGGCAAATGCACCTATGGTAGCGGCAGTCATAAGGAAGTTCTCGTCGAAGATATTGCCGTTTCTCAGGTTCCTGAAGGTCGCCTTGAGAACATTGACGCCAAGTACAAGGTAAGCGGCGATATAAAGCCCGATAGTCAGAGGCTTTATGTCAAGAGTTTTTCCGCATATGACGGCAGCAGCAAACAATATTATTCCTGCCGCAAGGGGAATGATATCGCCCAGAAGGCTTTCGTACTCTTTTTCTTCATCTTCATGGGAGTGAGCAGCTTCATGATGATGTTCATGAGAATGTTCGTGGCTGTGATCGTGTCCGCAGGAGCACTCCTTGCCGTGTTCATGAGAATGTTCGTGGCTGTGATCGTGTCCGCAGGAGCACTCATCGCCGTGTTCATGAGAATGCTCATGGCCGTGATCGTGTCCGCAGGAGCATTCTACATCGTGGTGGTGCTCATGATGTTGGTGATGCTTATGACTGTGATGGTGCTTCTCCTCGAACGCGGTGATAATAACACCTGCTTCAATTGCGTTGGCAACTTCATTCATTCTGGCAAGGAGCTCATCTGAATGTTCGCCCTTTATCTTGAATTTCTTCAGCGGGAAGTTCAGTACAGCTGACTCAACGCCTTCAAGCTTGCTGATGGCTTCTTCAATCTTTGCGCCGCAGTGAGCGCAGTCTAAATTGGATATAGAGTAGTATTTCTCCATAGGATCACTATCCTTTCATATATGAACAACTGTTCATATATTCATTTTAGCACTTTACAATTCGTTTGTCAATAGGTAAAGAGAAATTTATTGCATTTTATCAGTGAAAATGATATAATTGCTGTATTGACTTCTGTTTTCAGGGAAACTGGCAGATATACACGTTGTTATATATCACTAACATTTTTTGAAAATTATTTCGTCTTTTTCGGCTCCTGAAATCACTTATATATGAAAGCTTTCATAATAGTCCGGCGGCATAAGCGGAAATTTGTCCGCAAACGCCTTGTCAGACGAAAAAGGAGTGATGATATGGATGCAGGAACAAAAATATTCAGCGGAGGTGACACAGCTATTCTTACAGTGTTAAAAACAAAACAGGAACCTTCTGCAGCAGATGATACCGTAAATGATCTCATATTGAACTGTGCTTCCTCCAAGGAGAGTCTCAGCAGGCTGTATCTTATGTTCAAGGACAGCGTGTTTGCTGTGGCTTTCGGAATTACATCCGATTATCATCTGTCGCAGGACTGTGTGACAGAGACCTTTGTCAGGCTTACTCAGGTAAAGCGGTTTTCCGCGAAGAAAGGGGACGGCAAAGGCTTCATCCTTACAATAGCGCGCAACGTTGCATTGGAGCTTCGCCGCAGACATAAGAAAGAGATATCAAATTTTATCATACAGAGCTACGGCGACGCTGAAAAGACTGTAGAGGACAGTATTTACATAAATCAGCTTCTGAAGAATCTCAATGATGTGCAAAGACAGACCGTCATACTGAAATGCTGTGCAGAGCTTACGTTCAGGCAGATAGCAAAGGTCATGAAGTGTCCGGAGACTACTGCTAAATCAAGGTATAAGAAAGCAATAGCCATATTACAGGAAAAGGCAGGTGAAGATCAGTGAAAGATAAAAATATAAAGGGAGATCAGGAATTCGAGAAAAAGCTCCGCGATAAGATGAACGAGCTTTCGTCAGGCGTGGACTGCTTCGACAAGATCTCCGCAAGAGCTTTTCCTGAAAAAGATTCGGATTTTTCCGACAGCGAGTTTACCGTAAGCGACCTTGAGAACGTAACGGGCAGACGCAGGGCGTTACCTGTGCTAAAATGGATCGCTGCCGCAGCCGCGGTGGTTATCTGTGTAGGTATACTGCCGCATACGGCATTTGTACAGAATTTCCTGTCAAACTTCCGCAGAAACAGTGATGAAAAATACCGCACGCTTCTTTCGGAGATCTTTGAAGAAACAGAGGAACACACCTATGATATATATGATATGACTCTGAAGGAGTACGCCGAGAACGATGTGCTTGTGGATCCGCTTTACAGATGTCCTTTCAAGAATAATGAAAAGGAAGGAGTCAGGGTCAGGATCTATGTAAGAAGAATAAAAGATGCTATACTGACAAATCAGATATACGCTGTGGAGTACAAAGGCGAGTTCGGCAGATCAAGCGTGATTGCGGCTGCAAAGTCAAAGGCTGAGTTCACCGATAAAGACATAGAAGATCTGTCAGATGAACCTTTATTCGGGAACGGCGGAGAAGTCTATCCCGCTGCCGATACGTCATTCAAAGGTGACAGATACGGATATATGACCGATCCCGACGGCAACAGCGTTACAGTTGCGTCTTATATGTACAACAGGTTATTCAAGGACGCCGAAGGTATCAGAGCCATTGAAACTCAGGTATTATACTGCTGCTACAAGGACAGCGGCAAATATTGCTTCGATGTACTTAATACGGTGTATAATGAGAAAGCATTCGCTTTTGAGGAGGTAAGCATACCTGAAAAGCTCTGGAAATGCTCCATTAATTATGACGGAACCAACGCAATGCCTGATAAATCAGAATTGTGCATGGAAAGAAAGGACTACTTCTCTGACCGTAATAAGGGAGCAGAATTTTCACACAGCTATTTCTTTCCATATGCTGAAGCTGATGAGGATCTTCTGAGCGAAAATGTAGACCGTCTTGAGAAAAAAGGCGGCGAGATAGCTGTTAATACGCCTGTAAACCGTGAGATGAAGTATTCTATGTGCATATACATGGGCACTGCCAATTTCTTCCAGTATTCTTCACAGAGCGATCCGACCATAGATCTGTACATCAACGGCGAAGATGGTAAACTGACTATACACAGACGTAACCTTAACAGCGGTCAGTCGAAATACTATCAGGAAGAGGAGTACACTGTCTCAGATGATGAGCAGAAAGAAATGATGAATCAGCAGGAAAAGGAGTTCTATGAAAGCATTTCTAAAGAGCTGGAAATACAGAGAAAGAATGTACAAGAGCAGTATGTGATACAGAATAGTATCGAAGAAATGCAGAAGGCGGCTTCAGAAGCCAAAGAAAACCATAACTGAGCAGCTTACGGATGCTCGCTTACGATATGATTTGAATACAAAAGAAAGTTCTTATACAGCCCTTCGTAAAACGGAGGGCTGTTTTTTGCAAAAAAAGTGCTGCCTGCGTAAAACACAGACAGCGAGTTTTGGGGATTGGAGTGAGTGTGTATATGAACGGCTGATATCAGCCGTTGTCAGGCAGCGGTCCTGAGCTTGCGGTGATGTATCACAGTTGTCCTGAGATTCTTGTTCAGCGTGTGCTCGAAGGAAGCCATATTGAGCAGGAGAGCTCCTATCCACGCGGAGACCTCTGCATAGGCTGTGGCTCTGAAGCCGGTAACGTTTATGAAAAGTGCGATAATGCCTATTCTGAGCGCCATTTCAACGATACCCGATATCATGGGCACAAGAGGCTTTGCAAAGCCCTGACAGCCGTTCCTGAATACGAACAGCAGGTCTACCGCAAAGAGGAATATGCCGCATATGGGAAGATAGGACTTTGCTATCTCTATTATCTCGCTGCCGCTTACCATGACGCCTGCAAGGTATCCCGGGAAGAACACCATTACCGAGCCCAGGATAACGTAGGATATCATTGATATGGCAAGACACACATGGAGTCCCTCGCGTATACGGCTGAACTTTCCTGCGCCGTAGTTCTGGCTTGTAAAGGCTGACATTGCAAAGCCCGCAGTACATGAGGGCTGCATGAACAGGTTGATGAATTTGCTGCAGGCGGAATAAGCTGTTGTATAAGCGACACCGAGGCCGTTTACGAAATACTGTATTACCATACAGCCCACGGCAGTTATGGAGTTCATGAGGGCCATGGGGAGTCCGTTGCCGAAAAGCTCGGCATAGAGTTTTCCGTTGCCCCTGAAGTCCTCCTTTGTGATGTTCAGAACGTCGATCTTCCTGATCCTGCGGAAGCATATGAATGCTGATACTATCTGGGAGAATATTGTTGCGATAGCAGCTCCCTCAACTCCTGTTTTCAGTACGAAGATACAGAAGGTATCGAGACAGATATTCACTATGGTGGATATGATTATTGCAACAAAGGGCGTTTTGCTGTCACCCAGTGCGCGGAGTATACATGAGCAGAGATTATATGATATAGTTGCGATAAGTCCGCCGAATATGAAATATCCGTAGACAAGGCCGTCGTGCATGATAGCGCTGTCTGTGCGGAGAAGTCCAAGCACGGGGCGCAGGAATGCTATGCTTACGGCTGTGAGCACAGCGGCAATGATAAAGCAGAGCATAACCGATGATGCAACGGCACGGCGCAGCTTTTTGTGATCCTTTGCGCCGAAGCTCTGGGCTACTATGACCGAAAAGCCGTTGGTAAGTCCCATTGAGAATCCGAATATAAGAAACGTAAGTGACGACATATTTCCCACAGCTGCCAGAGCGTTGTTGCCGAGGCCCTTGCCGACAATAGCAGTATCAGCGATGTTGTACATCTGCTGGAGCATATTTGTCAGCAGCATGGGAAAATAGAATCTGAGTATCAGCGAGGATACCTTTCCGTTTGTAAGGTCGTTTGCCTTTGCCATAAAAATGCCTCCTTGTGAAGCGTCTTTCATATTTATTCTTTCTTTGTGATTATTATATTCCCGAAAGGTGATAAATTATATCAGAAATATTGCATTTGTATCAAAAATGGGATATAATAGAAATATCACAATTTCTGAACAGAAAGCAACGGAGGTGAGATGATGAAAACCGACAGAGACCTGAACTACAGGCTGTACATACAGCGCAGCGACGGATTTACAAGGAATCCCTTTGAGCGGGAGATGAGCTTTTACAGAGCTGTCAGATCGGGAGATACCGAGGAGGTAAAAAGGCGTTTTGAGAGCATAAAGCCAGTTTTCCTTGAGGGAAAGGGCACTCTTTCTGCGGATCCTGTCAGAAATCTTATTTATCATTTCGTTACGGCGGTAGCCCTTGTGTCGAGGTACTGTGTTGAGGGCGGTCTGGGACATGATACTGCCTATACTCTCAGCGATATATATATACAGCGTGCTGACAAGCTCAACGATGTGGAGAGCTTGATTGATCTTTTCGGTGAGATGGAGCTTGATTTTGCCGAGCGTATGCGTACTCTCAAAAAGGATAACGTCATATCGATCCATGTCCGCAGGTGTATAGACTATATATATGACCATCTTCACGAGGAGCTGACCCTTAATGTTCTTGCGGAGCACGTCGGCCTGAATCCCTCTTACCTTTCAAAGCTTTTCTCAAAGGAAAAGGGTATGAGCATAAAGGCCTTTGTTACAAGGGCAAAGATATCAACAGCAGAGAATCTGCTGAGGAATTCGGACTTTTCCTGTCTTGATATATCGCTTGCGCTGGGATTTTCGTCTCAGAGCGCCTTTATAAGCGTATTCAGGAAGATAAACGGCATGACTCCCAAGAAATTCAGGGAGCTTCATTATATGGATGTTATCGAGGGAGGGGATAGAGAAAATGGATAACAATAAAAAGAAAGGCAGCCTTGCCTTCGGCCTTGTGATGACGCTGCTCCTGACAGCTATCGGTGTCATCGGACTTGTATTCCATGAGCCGTGGTATGAGGAGGCTCAGCCCTATCTGGTTGCACGGGATGCTTCATGGTATGAGGTCATATTCGTCATACCTCACTATGAGGGACATCCGCCGCTGTGGCATATGCTTATAAAGCTTGCTTCAATACCTGACCTTTCCTTTGAATTGACAGTAAAGGCGGTTCAGTTCATATTCTTTGAAGCCATGATACTTATGCTGGAGCTCCGCTCGCCCTTCGGCAAGGTAACAAAGGCCCTTGTTCCTCTGAGCTTTTTCATAATATATCACTATTGTGTTCTGTCACGGCCATATGCAATGCTTATGTTCGCAGGACTTCTCTGTGCTTCTTTCTATGTCAAACGCAGGGGAAAGCCAGTTGCGTATATATTATCCCTGGCCTTTCTGTGCCTTTGCCATTCCTACGGCATAGCCTTTGCGGGAGGTATCGCCGCTGCCGACATTACAGGTGAGATCATAAGGCAGAGAAGCGCAAAAAAGGCTTTTTCCGGCTTTATCAGCAACAAAAGGCTGCTGGCGGGCTATATATTCCTGCTTGCCGCGGCAATTGCCGTAATAGCGGATATAGCTCCAAGGCATGACACCATGGCAACGCACATTGACAATTATTACAGCTTCCCTGTGGTAATGCTGCTGTGCATATTCTTTATACCGTCGGAGGTGTTTGTCACCTCGTTCTCATCAGACGCCTCAAGCATTCAGACCGAGATGAATTCCATCGGTGAGCTTATAGGCGCGGGAGCGGTTTCCGTTTTGATCTGGGCTGTACTGTTTATCGTATGTAAAAAACGCCGTATGCTTGCGGAGCTTATAATACCCTACATATTCATTTCGATACCCATGAGCATATATGCCTACCCTCATCATTACGGTATGTTTCTGCTGTATGCCCTTTTCATAATGTGGACAGCCGCTGATACCGAGGAGATAAGACTCAGCGAGTTCATATCGCTCATATCCCGCGCAGGTGTATCCGGGAAATTCGCACGGAACTGTGTAATAGGCGGAGTTGCCATATCAGCCGCCATGAATGTATACTGGGACGTATGCAGCTATGCCAAAGACATACGCAGACCGTACGATAACGCTTCTTCCGCAGCTGAATGGATAAAGGAACAGGGTATCCAGGACAGGAAGCTGCTGATCGACTGGTCAGAAAAGGATACGAATATCTATCCCGATGCTCCCGTTACCGTCAACGCCTACTTTGACCATAATCTTTACTATAATATGGAGGGCGGGGTTGCCTATGTCACCCATATTATGGCAGACGATGAGGAAATAAGGGCAGACTGCGATTATGCACGGAGCTTCGGAGCCCCTGATTTTATCGTATGCTCATCGACTGTGGCTCCTGCTTCAATGAGGGAGCAGATAGGCTTTGAAGGCTCATATATAGCCGAGGCCTATGCAGGCGACGCGGTCCGCCCATTCAAGGACAAGGTGGACGAGAAGAAGCTTTTCATCATCTGCACCAAAGAGACGTACAAGGAGCTTTACGGAAAAGAATATGAAATACCATCGTATAAAACAGGCTGAGTTTATAAGCCGTCCCAACAGATTCATTGCAAATGTCCTTATAGACGGCATTGCGGAGACAGTCCATGTCAAGAACACAGGGCGGTGCAGGGAACTGCTTTCCCCGGGCTGTACCGTATATCTTGAGGGATCGGACAACCCTTCGCGTAAGACAAGATATGATCTTGTGGCTGTGGAGAAGATACGGGAGGGAGCTCCGCCTCTGCTTGTGAATATGGACTCTCAGATACCAAATTCAGCTGCCGCGGAATGGCTGGAAAAGGGAGAGCTTTTCACGGAGCAGGCTGTCATAAAGCGTGAATCGGCATACGGAGCTTCGCGGTTCGATTTCCGTATTGAGGATAAAGGAAAGATATCATTTCTTGAGGTAAAGGGAGTTACTCTTGAAAACGATGGTATCGTGCTGTTCCCCGATGCTCCCACAGAAAGGGGAGTAAAGCATATACGCGAGCTTATACGCGCAAAGCGTGAAGGCTTCGGGGCGTATATACTCTTTGTGATACAGATGAAGGAGGTATACGAATTCCACCCCAATGATATCATGCACCCTGAGTTCGGCGACGCTCTCAGGGAAGCTGAAAAAGCAGGAGTAAGCCTGCTTGCTTATGACTGCATCGTAACTCCCGACAGTATGACTATCGACAAACCTGTCAGAATAAGAACGGAGAAGATAATATGAACTGGAAAGAGCTTTTATGTGAAAAGAGAAGAAGGAGCTTCACCACATCGTCTGTCAGCTCAGACCCGAGGAACGAGTTCCAGAAGGATTATCACCGCATAATAGGCAGCGCATCATTCAGGAGGCTTCAGGACAAGACGCAGGTCTTTCCTCTGGACAGAGGAGACTTCGTCCGCACAAGACTGACTCACTCCCTTGAGGTGTCCTCATTTGCCAAGTCTCTGGGGCAGATGATATTCCGCAATATCATACAGTACAAAAAGGACAGCGATCTCACGGAGGAGGATATCAGCAAGATATGCAGCGTTCTGGAGTGTGCGGGGCTCATTCACGACATCGGTAATCCGCCCTTCGGACATTTCGGAGAGGACTATGTGCGGGACTGGTTCGGCAGGAACCTTCCCGAGCTTGAACTGGGAGGCAGAAAGCTCATAGACATACTCACTCCTCAGATGACGGCGGATCTCTGTCATTTTGAGGGCAATGCACAGGCTCTGAGGCTTCTTACGAAGCTTCATTTCCTTGTGGACGAGTACGGAATGAACCTGACGTATACTCTGCTCAATACAATAATAAAGTATCCTGTGTCCTCGACGGAGATCAACAAGAAAAGCGGCAATATCAAGGATAAGAAGATGGGCTATTATTATGCCGATAAGGATATTTTCGAGGATATAGTCACAAATACGGGAGCTGTGGGCTGCCGTCATCCGCTGGCGTTCATACTGGAAGCAGCCGATGATATCGCATACAAGACCGCCGACACCGAGGACGCTGTAAAGAAGGGCTTTATTACTTACGCACAGCTGCTTGACGAACTGAAAAACAATTACATAGGCAGGTGCGCAGACGACGGTGAGCGTGAGGAGTACAACAGGGCAGTTGAAAAGCTTGAGGGCTATTATGCAAGCGCAGTAGAAAAGAAGGTATCATCTCCCGAGCAGAATGCGGTACAGCGCTGGATAATATATGTTCAGGGAGTGCTGCTCAGGTGTGCGTCCTACGGCTTTACCAGCAACTATCAGGCTATAATGGAGGGCACATTCCCTTATGAGCTACTTGCGGCTTCCCACGGCAACGCTATAGCCTATGCTCTGGGAGACATAGCCTATCGCTATGTGTTCCGTTCAAAGGAGATATACAAGCTTGAGATCGCCGCAGGTGAGATATACGAATTCCTGCTTACGAAGCTTACTCGCGCTGCCATACTCTATGATACAGAATACGAGAGCTCTGCCATCGAGCAGAGGATAATGCGGCTGGTATCAGAGAACTATATCCGCGCCTACAGAGTAAGCTCGGATGGGAAGGACGAGGCGGAAAAGCTTTACCTGAGGCTCATGCTTGTGACGGACTACATATGCGGCATGACCGACGGTTACGCCAGAAAACTGTACAGGGAGCTGAGCGGAATTGAGTGAGAAAACAAAAAAACCGCTCAGGCGGCGGATATTCGATATAATCCAGATAGGCAACAAGGACGATCTCATAAGCCGTTCCTTTGACTGGTTCATAGTTACGGTCATCATACTCAATATACTTACCGTCTTTCTTGACACCTTTGAGGAGCTTGCCTTTCTGAAGCCTGTATTCAGAGTGACAGAAGCTGTTACTATATCAGTTTTCTGCATAGAATACATACTGCGTATCTGGACGGCTGATATGCTGTATCCGGAGAAAAAGCCCTTTGCAGCCCGTTTAAGGTTTCTGCGTTCATTTGACGGCGTCGTGGATCTTCTGACCATACTTCCGTTTTTCTTCCTCAGCGGCTTCATAGTTTTCCGTATGCTGAGGGTGGTCAGGATATTCCACCTGTTCAGAGTCAATGCTCATTATGACTCCTTCCACGTTATCACTACGGTACTTACCGAGAAAAAGAATCAGATCATATCCTCTGTATTCATCATTATCGTTCTTATGCTTGCCTCGTCGCTGGGAATGTACAGCGTTGAGCACGAGGCTCAGCCCGGAGCGTTCAGGAATGCCTTTTCCGGCATATGGTGGAGCGTGTCAACGCTGCTGACCGTTGGCTACGGCGATATTTATCCCATAACAGTTATCGGAAAGCTCATGGCCATATGTATAGCATTTTTGGGCGTTGGCGTGGTGGCTATCCCTACAGGTATCATCAGCGCTGGTTTCGTTGAGCAGTACACGAAGAATCAGCATTCCGACGTTCGTTTCAGCGATATAAGAGAGGTCGGGGAGATCCTTGTGGACAAAAAAAGCGGGTTCAACGGAATGAAGGTCCGTGAAGCCGCCGAAAAGTATAATATGAAGATACTTGTTATTCTCAGGGGAGAGCTGACAGTTATCCCTGTTGAGGAACTGAAGATGAAGCCCAATGATATACTCATCGTCAAGAGTGAAAAGATCATAAAGGAATAAGAGTTACTCAAATATAAAATAGTTGATGATATTTGTGCAGCTTATATAAATTATTCTGCCGCTTATTGACAAGAGTGGATATAAATGATATAATATATTTGCGAGAATAATTGGGTTATTATTTGAGCGAATGCTGAAGCGGAGTGTCTGCACATTAACTCTGCCGAGGTGATTTCTTTGTAGCGGACAAGTCAGAAAAGCTGTATTCATAGGCGAATACAGCTTTTGTCCTTTTTTCAGAAGCCGAAGTCCTCATAGTCCTCGCGAATGAAGCGGTGATAGGAGGCGTGAAGGCTTCCGTCCATTTCCTCTTCTTCAGCTATACAGTAGTAATACTCGTCAGGCACTCCCCCGGGGAAGTACACCAGATAGCGGAATTCCTCATTGCTGAGGTCTTTTATCACAGCGTCGGGAGAGGCTTTGCGGAAAAGTCCCAGCAGCTCTGCCGCGTCTGCATGATCTCTCACAGCGTCAACCAGCTTTTTCATAAAGCTGCGTTCTCCGCTGTTGTTATGGACATATTCGCAGCCCTCGGCAGGCACGGTAATGCACCAGCCGTTCTTTATCAGGCGGAATTGCAGCTGTCCCAGCCTTTCCTGTACAGTGAGAGCGAATTCTTTCAGTATATCCTCCGTGGGTACTTCTCCAAGGATATGCTCCAGCGAAGCAGCTGTGTAGTTCAGGCTCACAGGCCGTTTGTCATATCCGAGTTTCAGCTGAGCCTCGTATATATTATCGCAGATATTCTTTTCAAGTCTGATGTTATCCATATCTATACCTCCTCATGAAGTATATCACATTATTCATTATTTTGCAAGCAAAAGCGGCCTCCGAAAGGAGACCGCTTATCTTATGCACTTTCAAACTGTGAATTGTAGAGCTGTGCATAGAAGCCGCCCTTTTCCAGAAGCTCCCTGTGATCGCCCTGCTCGATGATATCGCCGTCCTTCATGACGAGGATCATATCAGCATTGCGGATAGTGGAAAGGCGGTGAGCGATAACGAAGCTGGTTCTGCCGCTCATGAGACGATCCATAGCGTCCTGAATGAGCACCTCTGTTCTTGTATCGACAGATGATGTAGCCTCGTCAAGTATCATTACCTTTGAATCCGAGAGGATAGCTCTTGCAATTGTGAGAAGCTGCTTCTGTCCCTGAGAGACATTGCTTGCGTCCTCATTCAGCACCATGTTATAGCCGTTTGGCAGTGACTTGATGAAGTGATGGGCGTGAGCAGCCTTTGCAGCGGCGATGACTTCCTCATCTGTTGCGTCAAGTCTGCCGTAGCGTATATTCTCCATGATAGTGCCGTTGAACAGCCATGTGTCCTGCAATACCATACCGAAGCTCTCCCTGAGTTTTTTGCGGGGTATCCTTTTTATATCCGTACCGTCAAGAGTTATTGTACCGCTGTTGACGTCATAGAATCTCATCAGCAGCTTTACGATAGTTGTCTTGCCTGCGCCTGTGGGACCTACGATTGCGATTTTCTGACCTGATCTGACATCGGCGCTGAAGTCGCCGATTATGATCTTTTCGGGATCATAACCGAAGGAAACGTGATCGAATCTTACAGCTCCGGTGACGTTTTCGGGGATAACGGCGTCGGCAGGAATCTGCTCCTCCTCTTCCTCGTCAAGGAACTCAAATACTCTTTCGGCCGCCGCCGCCATTGACTGCACCTGGTTAATTACCTGAGCGATCTGCTGTATAGGCTGTGTGAACTGCTTGACATACTGTATGAACGCCTGTATATCACCTATGCCGATAACTCCCTTTATAGCCAGAAGTGCGCCCGAAATGGCGACGCCTGCATAGCCCATATTGCCGACAAACTGCATTACAGGCATCATTATGCCCGACAGGAACTGTGACTTCCAGGCAGACTTGTAAAGCACATTATTGACCGAGCAGAATTCTTCAACGGTCTCTGCCTCTTTATTGTAGGCCTGTACTACGGTCTGTCCGCTGTATGTCTCCTCAACGATACCGTTGATATGTCCAAGGTATTCCTGCTGTGTCCTGAAGTGCTTCTGTGACTTCTTGATAACAAAGGAAAGGAGAAATGCGGATATTGGCAGTATCACCAGTGAAATCAGAGTCATCAGGGGAGATATGGAGAGCATCATTATCAGCGTACCGACGAGGGTGGCTACAGATGTGATTATCTGTGTGATGCTCTGGTTAAGCGTCATTCCGAGAGTATCGACGTCATTGGTTATACGGGAAAGGACTTCGCCGTAGGTCCTGCTCTCAAAATAACCCATGGGCATACGGCCTATCTTCTCGGATATATCCTTTCTCATGCGGTAGGATATCTTCTGGGATATGCCTGTCATTATCCAGCCCTGAGCAAAGCTTACTGTGGAACTGAATATATACAGTCCCAGTGTAAAGAGGAGTATCCTTCCGATATACCCGAAGTCGATACCGCCTGTGCCTGCTATCTTGCTCATGAGACCGTCAAACAGTGCGTTAGTGGCCTTGGCCATTATCTTGGGGCCTGCAACGGAGAACACTGTCGCTACAGCCGCAAGTATCATGACAATGACTATTGCTATCTTGTATACTCCAAGGTAGGAAATGAGCTTTTTCAGCGTGCCTTTGAAGTTCTTTGGCTTTTCACCGGGCGCGAATCTTCCGCCGCCCATATGTCCTTTTGGGCGTGAAGGCGGCATACTGCTCCTGTTATCACTCATTATCCTCACCTCCCATGCTCTTTTTCAGCTCCTCCTCGGAAAGCTGTGAACCTGCTATCTGCTTGTAGGTCTCGCAGGATCTGAGAAGCTCTCTGTGAGTACCCTTGCCGACGATCTTACCATCGTCAAGAACAAGTATCTGATCGGCGTTCATTATCGTGCTGATACGCTGTGCAACTATAATAACAGCAGAGCTGCCTACATATTTTTCAAGAGCCTTTCTCAGGGCAGCGTCGGTCTTCATATCCAGAGCCGAGAAGCTGTCATCGAAAATGTAGATCTCGGGCTTCTTCACTATGGCTCTTGCAATGGCAAGTCTCTGCTTCTGACCGCCCGAAACGTTGCTTCCACCCTGTGATATAGCTCTTTCCATTCCTTTTTCGTCGGCGCTTATGAACTCCATTGCCTGAGCTATCTCCGCAGCCTTTTCAAGCTCCTCATCTGTAGCCTCTGAGCGTCCGAATTTAAGGTTTGAAGCGATAGTTCCCGAGAAGAGCACCCCCTTCTGCGGCACAAGACCTATCCTGCTGCGGAGGTCAGACTTGGAAAGCTTTCTCACGTCAACGCCGTCAACAGTTATGCTTCCTTCGGTAACATCATAAAATCTTGGGATAAGGTTTATGAGTGTGGACTTTCCGCAGCCCGTGCTTCCGATTATGGCAGTGGTCTTGCCCGATTCAGCGGTGAAGCTGATATTCTCAAGGGCATTGTCATCGGCATTGGGATATTTGAATGATACGTTGTCAAATACAACTGTGCCCGACGAATTACTTATTTTTTCGGTTTTTTCGGGATCGTTGACTGTTGAATCTGTTTTGAGGACCTCATCTATACGGTCGGCAGCAACTCCCGCACGGGGCAGCATTACCGACATGACAGTAAGCATGAGGAATGACATTACTATCTGTATGGCGTAGGTGATAAATGCGGTCATAGCGCCTACCTGAAGATCGCCTGTGTCTATGCGGTGAGCAGATACCCATACGATGGTAAGGGTAACGCCGTACATGACCAGCATCATACATGGCAGCATGAATGCCATGACTCTGTTTGTGAAGAGCTGGGTACGCATAAGTGAGGTGTTGGCCTTGTCAAAGCGCTCCTCCTCTTCCTTTTCACGGCCGAAAGCGCGTATAACGCTGAGACCTGTAAGTATTTCCCTTGATATGAGGTTGAGTCCGTCAATGAGCTTCTGCATAGCCTTGAATTTCGGCATTGCAATAAGCAGCAGTACCAGAATGAGCATGAGTATCACGGCTACGGCAGCAATTATTATCCAGCCCATATTCGCACCTGTGCGGAGAACCTTGATAACGCTGCCTATACCCAGTATAGGAGCATACATAAGGACTCTCAGCAGCAGCGCAGTCACCATCTGTATCTGCTGAACGTCATTTGTGCTTCTTGTTATAAGCGAAGCTGTTGAGAATTTATCTATTTCGGTGTTGGAATAGCCGATGACCTTGCGGAATATCTTTTCGCGGAGATCCCTGCCTATGCCTGCGCCTGTTCGGGCGGCGAAAAAGCCTGCACAGACAGAAGCTGCAAGCATGAGCACGGCCATGCAGAACATCTTGAAGCCCTGCTTCCACAGGTAGCTTTTCTGTATCCCGTCAACGTCGATGCCTGCGGCCTTGTCGGCAGCTATGGCAAAGGCTATACCCATTGACTTTACGGTATTGCTGCCTACCGTGGAGACTGTTTCCTCCATCTGACAGCGTATAGCCGCAAGCTGTTCGCTGTTCATCTGACCGCTCTCTATGAGCCCTTCCATAACGGGACGCATATCCACATAAGTGGTCATCTCGCCCTTTTCATTCTCAGCTTCTGTGGTTCTGAGCTCCATGCCCATAAAGCTGCTTATCTCCTCGATAGAGAGTGTGTCGATGTCCAGCCCCTCCGGAGCCTGATCGGGAGAAGCCGCCATTGAGCCCTTCAATGTGGCACGGAACCTGTCCTCGCTCATGTTTCCTGTCTGATATGAGAGGGTGAGTGGGATAAGGAACTTATCGCTGAGGGTTTCCAGCTTATCCTCGCTGACATTTCTTTTCAGTATGCCGTTTCCGTTATCGGAGTAACAGCTGCTCCATTCATTCTTTTCCTCATCTGTCATGTACAGTGTTGAGTAGGCCATATCCTCTGCCGTTATTTTCTCGGGCAGAGCGTATTCAACGCCGTGATTCTGTATACCCGTGTCGATCATATCAGATGTATACTGGGGCAGCGACAGATCGCAATATGCCTGCACTCCCAGGAGCAGCAGGATCAGAAGTACGATATATCGGTATGGTACAAGGTTCAGTATTATCCTTTTCATTAAATCCTCCTATGATTGGTTTCAGTGTATATTATAAATTATCAGTATATAAAAGTCAGGAAAGATCCTCCCCTAAAGCTCCGGGGGGATCCCGCTATTCAAGAATATCTTTTAGCATGGAATAATTGGCCTTTATACCGTGGTCGGGATCAAGAGTGATATTCTGATCTGCAAGCTGGTGAAGCCTTGCATTAAAGCCCTCCATTTCAAGCAGTGTCGTCTGTAAGCGGCTGATATCACGTCTGAAAGCAGCCTTTTCAGCTCCGGAGGCTTCCTTGTGAGCCTGAATAAGCTTATTCAGCTTTTCCTTCAGCTCAGCATGATATGGGAGAGCATAGCCATTTTCCAGAACGGACAGCAGCTGCGGTGTATACCTGTGAAAATAGATAAAGGCACTGAACGCCTTTTTTCTGCCGGAGGTTATCTGCCAGTATATGGGACGGTTTTTGTAGACCTTGCAGTGGTCGGCGAAAAAACCTTTTCTCAGGTAGTTGTGTATAGTATTGACCGGATCGTCGCCGCCGCCCAGTGCCGAGGCCATAAAGGAAAGGTTTTCGGCAAGTGTATCGCTGCCGTAAATCTTTTCAACAAAGTCGGTGACAGCTCTGGTCAGTCCGCTGTCAGGCGAGTTCACTGTCATTATATTGTCAGAGCAGGGGACTATAGTGGAATATGCGGAGGGGTCCCAGCTGCCGCCTGCGTAGCAGAGTCCGTCGCGGTCGGGTGAATACCGCCCGAATATACAGCCGACAGCATAGCTTATGAGACTGCGTATCTCACGGCTCAGGTCCGCAAGGCGCACAGTGACGTCCCTGTCCTCTACATCGGGAGTTATCTCCTCTTCCATACCGTACAGGTCTATATAAAAGCGGTTGAGCTTTTCTTCGTTTTCTTTGAGTTTGCGGAAGCGCTGCTGACACAGTTCCTCCCACTCCTTATATATTTCGGAAATCAGTCTTGACATTTCACTTCTCCCCATTGATTGATACTACAATTATAACACATTGGGCAGCGGTAGTCAATTGACATATTCTTCCGAAGGGGGTATAATTAGTTGAGAAAAAGTTGATTTTCATATAGTATAGTCTGTATGAAAGGAAGTGACGTAATGTACAGTATACTTGTAGCTGATGATGAAAAGGACGTAGTAAGCCTGCTGAAGGACTATTTTGAGCTCAACGGCTATTGCGTATATACAGCATATAACGGGAAGCAGGCCATAGAGGCCGCTTCGAGGAATCCCGATCTTATACTCCTTGATGTGAATATGCCTGAAGCTGACGGCTTTGAGGTATGCAGCAGAATAAGAGAGCACGTTAACTGTCCCATACTGTTCCTTACAGCCAGGATAACCGATGAGGACAAGGTAAGGGGCTTTGCCGCAGGCGGCGACGACTATATAATCAAGCCCTTTTCCTTTGACGAGATAGGTGCAAGGGTGGCCGCCCATATAAGACGGGATCACCGCAGCAATTCTGTCAGGAATGCACGTTTTTTCGGGAATGTGGTCATCGACTACACCGAGAGAACGGTCTGCGTCGGTGATGAACAGGTGGAGCTTGCAAACAAGGAGTTCCGCATAGTTGAACTGCTGTCCCTCAATGCAGGACAGGTCTTTGACAAGGAAAGGATATACGAGAAAATATGGGGCTACGACGCAGAGGGCGACAGCTCCGTCATTGCCGAACACATACGCAGGATAAGAGCGAAGCTTGGAAAGTACGGCGAGGACAGCCACATAGCTACCGTATGGGGAATGGGGTACAAATGGATAAAATAAAAGGACACAAGCTCACAGCTTCACTGGTTAAGTATCTGATACCTTGCTTTATGATCTGTGCAGCGGGCATATTTCTTATAATGGCGCTGTCAGATTACTTTCAGCGCTGGTATCTGAACAGCCGGTATCAGGTGTATGTTTCGGATATGGTCTCTGTGAATGAAATGGAGTTTTCACAGATAGTTTCTGAGAAAGGCATATTTGTCTGTAAAATGATGCGTCTTGCAAAGATCATGCTTATACCCGTCTGGTCGGTATTCTGCCTATGGGTAACGGTGAAGGTGTTCTACCGCAGGGAGCTGAAGGCTCCTATAGACGTATTGCAGAATGCCTCCGCGAGGATACTGAACGATGATCTTGATTTTAAAGTTGAGAGCAGCAGTACCAATGAACTGGGAGATCTCTGCTCCTCGTTTGAGGTAATGCGCCGTGACCTCTACAACAGCAATTATCAGCTATGGAAGGCTCTTGAGGAGCGGAAAAGGCTCAATTCCGCATTCTCTCATGACCTGCGTACACCTATTACTGTGCTGAAAGGGTATACGGAGCTGGTGGAGAAATTTGACGGAAAGTTGAGCCCCGAAAAGCACAGGGAGATACTGGATAAAATGTCGGGGCAGGTGGAAAGACTGGAACGCTATACAGAGAAAATGAGCGGAGTACACAAGCTGGAGGATATTATCCCCGAGGAAAAGGAGTTCTCCTTCGGCAGCCTCTGCGCCGAAACTGCCGAGAGCGGAAGGCTCATATGCGGAGATACCGATTTTGTGCAGAGGGTTCACGGAGACAGTGAGCAGCTCATCTGTACCGACAGGGAACTGGTAATGCAGGTATTTGAAAATCTTGTCTCAAATGCAGTGCGCTTTGCGGATAAGAAGGTCAGCTGTTGTATGTCTGTAAGCTCTGATGAACTGGATATAACTGTTGCCGATGACGGCAAGGGCTTCTCCGAGGAAGCTCTGCGAAAGGCCTTGCAGCCGTTCTACCGCGGCAGTGACGAGAATGAAAGGGAGCATTTCGGGCTGGGACTATATATATGCCGTCTTCTTTGCAGAAAATGCGGCGGAGATATCAGAATAGAAAACGATACAAATGGCGGAGGTAAAGTCACAGCAATTTTTTTCGTAAAATGTTCAGATCGTAGATAAAAAGTTGAAATTC
This sequence comes from uncultured Ruminococcus sp., assembly GCF_947301925.1. GTDB lineage: Bacteria > Bacillota > Clostridia > Oscillospirales > Ruminococcaceae > Ruminococcus. The sequence continues at coordinate 472,898 of NZ_CAMYUE010000001.1, read as the reverse complement.
ATAGATTATTATAATGACATGGTAAGAGAATACATCTTCCATGTCATTATTTTTGGAGGCGATAAAATGGAGAAAAAGATCGAGATAAAAAAGGTAAACAAGTTTTACGGACGCAAGCAGGCTCTTTTCGATATCAACCTTACGATCGGACAGGGAATGTTCGGTTTGCTGGGAAGAAACGGAGCAGGCAAGACAACGCTGATGAAAACACTTGCTGCACTTCATACCAAGAAAAGCGGCGAGATAACCGTTTGCGGTGTTCCTATAGAGAAGGCAAGGGAGATAAGAGCAATGACCGGCTATCTTCCGCAGGAGTTTTCAATGTATCCTTCCATGAAGACAGATGAAGCTCTGGACTATCTGGGAGCTCTGTCGGGTATACCAAAGTCGGAAAGAGCAAAGAAGGTCACCTCGCTTCTGCGCCGTGTAAATCTTATAGAGCACAGGCACAAGAAGGTCAAGGAGCTTTCAGGCGGCATGAAGCGCCGCCTTGGCATCGCACAGGCTCTGATACACGATCCGCAGGTGCTTATAGTAGACGAGCCGACAGCAGGACTTGATCCAGAGGAGCGTATACGCTTCCGCAATCTCCTCTGTGAAGTGGCCGAGGAGAGGATAGTTATACTTTCAACACATATTGTCGGCGACATAGAGGCTACCTGCGAGCAGATAGCCATAATGGACGAGGGAAGGGTTCTCTGGCGCGGCACTGTGACGCAGCTCCTTGAAAACTCACGGGGACATATATATACAGCAAATGTAGAGAAGCGCTTCATGCCTCAGATAAAGAAGGAATATATAGTTACGGGTATGCTTGCTCAGAACGACTATACCACTGTAAGGATAGTTTCCGACAGCGAGCCCGATCTGCCAAACGCGGTGCTGGCGGAGCCCGATCTTGAGGCGGCGTATATGTACTGTCTCCACAGCAGCGGCTGTGACGTAAGGGGAGGTGAGGAATAATGCTGTTCGGAAAGGAATGCAGGAAGATTATCCGCTCGCTGACATATATCATATACTGCTTTATAGTTGTTCTGTTTTTTATAACTCAGTATTTTTCCGATTGTAATGAAAGAGAATATCCTCCCGTAAAAAATGGGGACTACGGATATAAGATTTCCGAAGATCACGACCTTATAATGGGATCGGCTGTTAATTCGCTGATTTCCGACTATCTGGGGAACAGTTATGTATGTTATCCCCTTGGTTTCTACAAAATGGTACACCTGAAAAAAAGTGACAGAACGACGCTCGAGGGTTATATTAAGGAGATAACCGGACTTGACAAAGACGGCCTTGAGGATGTGAAAAATAACAGTCAGAAGTATTATCTGTCGAGCGGATTGAGTGAAAATGTTGAGTATGATGTGCCTGAAATACCTGTTGCAACGACAATGACATATGATAGATTTACTGAGATAATGGGAGATATCGATGATATACTCGGCGGAGGCTCGGAATACGCAGTGGATAGGCTTGTGCATAACTTTTCACAGGTGCCTATGACATATGAGGATGCTCAGGCAGAATATGAGGAGCTTTTTGAAAAGGACAGGATATCAGGAAGCTATGCGCGACTTTTTTGTGACTATATAGGAATTGTCATCGGCATTATGCCTGTATTTGTTGCCGTTGCGCTCGTATCGGCAGACAGGCGCAGAAAGGTCAGCGAACTTGTATACACAAGGAAGATATCCTCGTTCAGGTTGGTTTTCACAAGATATGCCGCACTTGTGACAACAATGTTCATTCCTGTACTGCTTTCCATGACGGCGGCAGCTTTGCAGCTCATGAAGAATTACAGCGGAGAGAACTATAACCTGTCAGGGATGTTCACTCTGCCCGTATTCTGGCTGCTTCCCGAGCTTATGATAGTAACAGCGGCAGGCATGCTCATAACAGAGATGTTTTCGGGGGGAACGGCTATTATCGTGCAGTTTGCCTGGTGGTTCTATGATGTGCTAAGCAGCGGGATGGTACTTGAAGGACGTATAGGCAAATTCACTCTGGTATGCCGTCATAATACGCTTTATCAGAGAACGTCGTTCCTGCTTTCGAGAGATAATTTCGTATTCAACAGGCTGTTCTATCTGGCAGCTGCAATAGTTGCCGCAGTTCTGACAGTCCTTGTATATGAGCTGAAGAGGGGAGGAAAATTCAATGCTATCAGGCTGTTTGGCCAAGGTGGTCTGCTCAGACGCAAGGCATAACTTTCTGCTTCATTATCTGGCGGCTGTGGGACTTGCAATTATAACCGCCTTTATGTTCGGATTGTCGGAGCTTGACGAAAAACTTGCGGCGCAGCCTCTTGAGATAATGCTTCCCCTGATGGGGATAATACTGATGACGCCGGTATTCATGCCCGAACAGAATGAAAACATCAGAGATGTTGTACGCTCAAAAAAGACATCATATCTGGGAGTATGCTTTATAAGGCTTATATGTTCCGCTGTGATCCTTACAGCGATAACCGCTGTCTTCGTGGTTTATATGAGGTTTCAGGACTCGGCAGTAACAGCAAGGCTTTTCCGCGGATCCGTTGCGACCTCCCTTGCGCTCGGCTCAATTGGCTTTTTTGCATCGGCTGTCAGCGATAATACCATAGTCGGCTATATGACAGCTATAATGTACTACCTCTGCAATTTCGCCATGAAGGACAAGCTGGACAGATTCTACCTGTTCTCGATGATGTCGGGCAGCTTTGAGGAAAAGCGGTGGCTTCTCGGGATGGCGGCTGTACTTGTTGCAGCAGGCTTCTTCTGCCGCAGAGCCGTAAGAAAACAGTGATCGCATAAGATCAGAACGGCATTTCTGAAAAATATTTTTAAAAAGGGCTTGACAAATGCTTTTTTGTGTGATATAATCCAAAACATAAGCTATGAGGAAGACAAGCAGAGGATTGCCAATGTCTGCAGAGAGCCGACGGTAGGTGTGAGTCGGTGATAAGCAATGCTATGTATCCCTTCTGAGCCGAAGTGCTGAAAGCTGACAGTAAGCGCTTCCGTGATTCTGCGTCAATGAATAGGACTTGCTGGAGTCTGAAGTGGTGTTACGCAATAGCGGCACAATTTGAGTGGTACCGCGGGTGATCATGTAATGATACTCGTCTCAAAGAACGATTCTTTGAGACGAGTTTTTTGTTTTTCGCGGCAAAGGACAGCGGCAGTTTTTCCGCACCCGTTTCATATTCCGGTAATAAACATTTTTAAGGAGAGATTACTATGAGCGAAATGACAAATTTACAGAATGCAGAAGTAAAGATCAGAGAGGTCGCAGAGCGTATCTCGCATCTTCGCGAGGATCTCGGTATTTCTGTTGAGGAAATGGCTGCAAATACCGGATATTCGGTTGAGGACTACAAAAAATATGAATCCGGCGAAAAGGATTTCAGCTTTACATTTATCTACAAGTGCGCAAACACCTTTAATGTTGATATCACCGACCTTATGGAGGGCAGCAGCCCGGAGCTCAGCGGATATACTATCACCCGCAAGGGCGAGGGAGTTCCTATTGCCCGCAGAAAGGGGTTTGCATATAACCGACTTGCTTCCAAATTCAAGAATAAGATCGTGGAGCCCTTCCATGTTGTTATCCCTTATTCCGAGGAAGCGCTTTCGCAGCCTCTGCATATGGCAAGCCATGCAGGCCAGGAAATGGATATCGTTATCAAGGGAACAGTGCGTATGACCGTCGGCTCTCATACAGAGATACTCCATGAGGGCGACTGTATCTACTATGACAGCTCAATGCCTCATGACGAGGTTGCTCTCGGCGGCGAGGACTGCGAGATATATGCCTTTGTTATGGCTCCCCGCGGAACTACCGGAATGACCGAATTCCGCGAGCATATCGCAGAGCATTACCTGACAAATGTCGACAAGGCAGGTCTGCTTCATCCTGTCTCGGAGAAATTCGTTCGTTGCGAGACCAATGAGGAGGGTATCCTCAGCAAGGTGGATTTTGTAAATCAGGACAGGTTCAATTTCGCATATGATATCGTTGACGCAATGGCAGAGAAATGTCCCGATAAGACGGCAATGATCTACGTTGACGTAAACAAGAACGAGCGCCGCTTCACATTCAGGGATATCAAGAAGTATTCCTGCCAGACGGCCAACTATTTCAAGTCTCTTGGCATCAGGAAGGGCGATCGCGTCATGCTGATACTCAAGCGCCACTATCAGTTCTGGTTCTCTATAATCGCACTTCACCGTATCGGTGCTCTGGCAATACCTGCGTCCAATATGCTGAAGGAGCATGATCTGGAGTACCGCTTCAACTCCGCCAATGTATCCGCTATCGTTTGTACTGCTGACGGCGACGTCGCAGATGAGGTGGATAAGGCTGCCGCAGTTTCACCTTCGCTCAGAACAAAGATAATGGTGAACGGTCAGCGTGAGGGCTGGCATGATTTCAATGAGGAGCTCACTGCATACAGTACTCATTTTGAGCGTACTGCCGAGACTCCCTGCGGCACCGATCCAATGCTGATCTTCTTCAGCTCGGGCACATCGGGCAATCCCAAGCTGGTTCTCCACAGCTATCAGTACCCCCTGGGACATTATGTAACCGCACGTTACTGGCAGAACGCCGATCCCAACGGTCTGCACTTCACTATTTCCGATACAGGCTGGGGCAAGGCGCTCTGGGGCAAGCTCTACGGCCAGTGGATGTGCGAGGCGGCTGTGTTCGTATATGACTTCGACCGTTTCCACGCAGATGATATCCTCCCCATGTTCAGAAAGTACAATATCACTTCATTCTGTGCTCCTCCCACCATGTACCGCTTCTTCATCAAGGAAGATCTTTCAAAGTACGACCTTTCATCGCTTAAATACGCTTGTATCGCAGGTGAAGCTCTCAATCCCGAGGTTTTCCACCAGTTCTACCGCGCTACAGGTATCAAGCTCATGGAGGGCTTCGGTCAGACCGAGACCACACTCTCTATTGCAAATGTTGTGGGTATGGAGCCCAAGCCGGGCAGTATGGGCAAGCCCAATCCGCAGTATGACGTTCAGGTGCTTCTTCCCGACGGTACTCCCGCAAGCGTGGGCGAAACCGGAGAGATATGTATAAAGCTCAGAGACAGCAAAGCTAACGGCTACGGCGTTCCCGGACTGGCTCTGTGTTATTTCGGCGATGAAGAGAATACATCCGAGACATGGCGGGACGGCTTCTATCACACAGGCGATACCGCATGGGTGGACGAGGACGGCTATTTCTGGTATGTCGGCCGTGTCGATGACGTTATCAAGTCATCAGGCTACCGTATCGGACCTTTTGAGATCGAAAGTGTTCTCATGGAGCTTCCCTATGTACTTGAATGTGCTGTAACAGGCGTTCCCGATGAGATAAGAGGACAGGTAGTAAAGGCTACTATCGTTCTTACAAAGGATAAGAGCGGCTCTGATGAGCTCGTAAAGGAGATAAAGGACTATGTCAAGGAGCGTACCGCGCCTTACAAGTATCCGAGAGTGGTGGAGTTCGTTTCCGAGCTGCCTAAGACCGTAGGAAGCGGAAAGATCCGCCGTGCAGCTATCCGTGAGATGGACAGGGCAAAGTATCAGAAATAAAAAAATATCCGCACAGCAGTTTATGCTGTGCGGATAATTATTTATGATTCTTCTTTTTCCTCGGGGATCTCTTCTTCACCGGAAATGAGATCCTTTTCGTACTGAGCCATAGCCTTGTCCTTTTCGCCTACATAAAGAACGATGTCTTTTTCGATCTTGCCGTTCTTTACAGTGAACATAGCCATATCAGATCTGAATACCTTATCGAATAAACCGGGCTCCTCAGCCGCCAGTTCTTCTCCGAGCTCAGACCAGACTGAGATTCCGCAGTAGGGATCAGCGTCGTCATACTTATTGGCTGTGATTAAGTAATCTCCGTCCTTGAGAGCGAACTTCTCCCCGGACTTTATGCCTGAAAGCACCATATTGTCCATTTTGTCGGCATTTAAGATGCTGAATGTAGTGTCGCCTGTGTAGGGCTGCTTATCAGGCCATGTCATAACGCTGAAGGAAAGGTCCTTCTCTCCCTCAACAGGGCTGAAATAGAAATTTATATCAGTTGAAAAATTGCGTACATACGGGAAGTATGCCCAGTCTTCGGTCCTTACGGCAGTATAGCCTTCAGGGACCTTGTCCACATGGATGTCATATGCATATTGACCTGTGCGGTAGAGATCATCAAATACCTTTGTAGTGCCGTCGGAAGTCCAGCTTACAGTTTTTGCGTAGCTGTCGGAAGCTTCAACAAGGGAAAGCTCAACGCCTTCCAGAGGCAGACCTGTAGAACTGTCAAAGCAATTCACATTGATAGAGTTGGACATACCATCTACAGGACCGAGATCGATGAACAGGTCTCTGTCGGGCTTGCCGTTTACAACAGAGAAATCAATGCCCTGCGAGCAGTCCTTGATATCGGCGTCGGGATAGTATCCCTTTATCATTTCGGCGAAATCGCCGCTCTGATCGATGAATGCAACAGACTCGCCGAAGAGATTGAAATCAGCGTGATAATCGCCGTCGGGCAAAGCCATTTCGCCCCAGTAATTTCTCTGATAGTAATAATTTCCTTCGGTGTCAGTAACATTGAAATTGCCGTAGCCTACATACTCTTTACCCTGGCACCAGTCCATCTGAGTGATCTTTACATTGTTGACAGCGTTGTCAGCGCAAACTCTGATGACAATATCTTTTTCTTCTGTGCCAGCGGGAACAGTTAATGTAACTACATGATCCCACTTTTTGTAGCTTTCGCTGTAGCCCTCCGGGAGTCCCTCTACAGTGATGAAATACTGATAATCCTTATCATCGGGAAGTCCGTAATAATTGATATCCTCGCCGTATGTGGAGATCTTGTCTCCGATAGGATACAGGATATTGCCGTTCATCTCGTTGAGGCTGATTTCTGCGTTCTCAAGGGTCTCGCCTGTCATCATATCAACAACCTTGACGCCGAGCTTTGTTCCTGCCGGTTTTTTAGCCCCTACCAGCTGTTTTCTGAGGTATACCATGTCGAAGGCGTCGATAACTCCGTCAGCAAGAAGATCGGCGTTCTTAACGTTGCCGAGCTCATCTATCTGTCCGAGCAGATAGCGCTTGAGCTGTACAGCATCGGAAATACCTACACTTCCGTCGAAGTTTACGTCACCGAATAGTGTGAGCACCTGTCCGTTCTCGACTATGTAATCTTCAGCCGAAGCAGATGGGATATTCATAGCCAATGGTGCCGCAGCCATTACTGCTGCTGTGAGAAATGCTTTGATCCGGTTCTTTGTGTTCATAGTGTTTTTTCCTCCTGTCATATATTAGGAGCCCCCAAGCTCCTTACATTACAGTCTAACACATTGAACAGAATTTGTCAAGAAATTTTGTAAAAAATGTCTCTTAAATACATTATTATATCAAAAAGATGTTAAATTATCAGATTCGATCATGAATCGTTGTACACGGTTATCGTTAAAGCACGGACCGTGATGCAAAAAGACCTGCTAACGGTATCGGGCAGGTCTTTTATATATAGGTTCATGATCAAAAACATCACTGAAGTGGTGATTTTGATTTATATTGCAGAAATCGGCTGATGCTTGCCGAAACAATAATCGGAAGCTCCGGAAAGCAGTTTTCCTGTAAAACAATCCGCATCTACATGAATATGATAGAATTCATCATCGTTCTGATAGATAAGGAAGACACAGTTATCAATGCTCAGCTTTTCCTTGTCGATCTTTGGAAGGATCACACGGCTTTCCATACCCTCTGCACGTATCCTGTCAAGAATGCAGTTGAATATTCTATAATCTTCACCCACGTCGTTCAGAAGCTCTATAACGTCATTCTCTCCCATTATATCCCTTATCCTTTTAATTAGATTTTCATCATCATATAAGGAAGAGACTGATATTCTTATTCCGAATGCTGTATTTGATTCGCTGAAGGTTTTCCTGACATCGGCAAACTGCCCGGCAGTTTCAAGGACGCTTATATCTTCATCTACCGCAAAATAAATGCGCATGGTACCAAGTTCAAGAATCTTCCTGTACAGGTCCGCGTTCTCTTCCGGCGGGCTTACGGTCATAATTGCGGGAACAGCACCGTTTTCCTTTATTTTCCCTAACATCTCCGTCAGCTCTTTACAATTATCAAGATCTCTCACGCAAAGGCAGACCATGGTATTCTTATCTGCTTCATGTATCTTCATTATCGCTTCAAGAGTTTCAGTGTCGATCATATCGTCAGGGTCTTTATCGATATCCACATAATACTTGCGGTATCTTATCTTTTTCAGATGTTTGTCAAGAAGATACGGTATCTCGGGATCATCGCTGATCTTTTTTATAAGGTATGGTATCATTTTTTTATAGAATACGCACATTTCGGTTTCTTCTTCTCCATTTGCCCCGGAGCAGTAGTCTGCCGAATAGCATACTCCGCCGCACAGGCCGCGCCAGATACAGTTCCTGCACCGCTTGAGCTCATTCATTGAACGGCTCATCGAGCCGGCTCTTGCAGGACTGTTCAATACCTGTTCCATTATGTCTCCGTTATATACTGAGCCTATCCGGAACTCCTCATGGCCTATGAAATTATCGCAGCCGTAAATATCTCCGTCAACGGTGAAGCTTAGTATATTGATGGCTGAACCGCACGGACCTCTCATACACATATAATCTCTTTCATTTGAATAGATTATGTGAATGAGATACGTCAGCGTTCTGTCATAAATGCGCTCATCACCGGAATGTGAGGAATTATGCTCAATTATCCTGTCAAGAAGGATCTTGTAGGCATCAAAGAGAACGTCTCCCGTTAGCCATATCCCGTCCTCATTCTTACCCCTTCCGTTAGGCTGTACAGGAGACAAGCAGAAGGTCTCGATATGATTGCTGACAAAGAAGTCAAATAATTCTCCTATATGAGCCGCATTGAACCTGTTCAGCACACAGATGACGTCAAAATGTATATCATATTTTCTAAGTGTTTCTATGCCCTTTATCACAAGATCAAATGAGCTTTCTCCGTTAGGGAACCTGCGGGTGATATCATGCATATTCTTCGGACCGTCGAAGCTTATACCCGTTGATATATTGTTATCCTTAAGGAATTTTGCTATCTCGTCGGTTATCAGCGTGGCGTTGGTCTGGACTGTCAAAGACGCCTTATCGCGGAAAGGTTCAAGGTATCCGGTGATCTCGCGCATAAGTTCAAAATTCAGCAGCGGCTCCCCGCCGTGGAAGGCTATGCTTGAGTTAAGCCCGTCCTCGGAATGCATATCAAGGAATTTTTTTACGGTCAGAAGTCCTGTTTCCCTGCTCATCATTCTGTTATGCCTGCCGCCTGCGTCGATATAGCAGTAAGAACACCTGAGATTGCATGCTTCGGTCAGCTTCAGTATACAGAGAGTAGGCGCAAATTTCCTGCATTTTTCAAATTCGGCTGCCTCCTTTGTCTCGGCAGAACGCTCCTCGCTTGCTTTCAGCATATGCAGCAGCCCGGCTATCTCATAAGGAGCAATTCCGGGAAACTTATCGTAAACATCGCTGATGTCGGAAGCCTGTGAAATATATTCTATTATGCTGCGGCATTCTTTATTGACACAAAGCCACGCACCCGTTTCCGGATCAAGAACTATAAGGTCATCTCCTACGGGAACGAATTCTCTTTTGATTGATTCTGTAAGCATTTCATTACTCCGATACTTGAAAATTCAAATAATCGTACGCACTTGCATACAAGAGCGTACGATTATCCGTTAATAACTACTATTCCTTGATACCTAAAAGGTCTTTTACATATAAAGCGTTCTCCACCGGAACTATGAGGTAATTCTCCTTAACAGTGACCTCTAAAGCAGCAAGCTTTACTACCTGAGCTTTGGTCAGCTTTTTCTTGATACCTATAACAGATTTGCCCTTTAGTTTTTTTACGATCTCATCAGACAGCTCATATCCTCCGCTTGTCTTATCGGGAAGAGGAACATCCATATGCGGAGCGTCCTGATGCCGGTCGGTATAAACATCATGATGTGGATGATCCGAATGAGAATCAGCAACTACTGATAATCTACTACCTAACGAGCCTTTTCTGCCGGGGCCACTCACCCTTATCGACGGATTCCTTTTAGCTGTGCCTACCGTACGTTTTCCCGATGCCTTTGCGGATGAAATTGCTTTTTTAAGTTCTTCCGAAGTTTTCTGGGCAGTTTCTGCGGTGATCTTCTTATCTTTTTCGTCCATTGTGATACCTCCTGAATGATAATTGATTTAAAATGTGTATTGATACGAATAAGCAAAGCTTATAAAACAAATATAACAAAATTTATATTCTTTGTCAAGCATTTGTGTAAAAAATGCGGCAGAAAATCAAAAAATATTTTGATGCCGATGAAAATATAAAACCATAAAAAATGAAATTACCCTTGAATTTTATTCAAGCTTATTGTATAATGTAGTTATATGAATAAAGCATAGGCAAGGCCGAAAGCATATCCGTTACAGCCTTCTCAAACAATAATGATATTTCCGCTATTTTATATGAAAGAATGTGATACCATGCCGAACGTAACTATTATCGAACCTGAAGAAATGATCGGATGCTTCAAAGAATCGCTGGCAGAAAACGATAATCTGTGCTTATACATTGATTTGCCGTTCTGCAGATCAAACTGCCTTTACTGCATATATCACTCTCTTCCTTACAAGGAACTTCTTGAACACAGAGAAGAATATGCAAACGCCGTATTCGAGCAACTGGATTTGTTTAAAGAAATAATGCAGATGAAGCCGTTAAAATCAGTCTATTTCGGCGGAGGTACGCCAAGTCTCTGGACGGAACAGGAATTGTCGGAAATTATCAGCAGGATACCTGGCTATGATTCGATAGAGTCGGTAAAATCAGAAATGCATCCTTATGATCTTGATGACCGGCGCATAGAATTCTACGCTGAAAATCTTCATCTGAAAATAGCAAGTCTCGGCGTGCAGAGTCTTGACGCCGACGCATGCAAGGGACAGAGACGGCTGTATGTTTCACCGGACAAGCTGAAGCATATAGTAGATGAATTTCATAAATACGGCATATATGTCAATATAGACCTTGTGGCGCTTTTCAACGGCGATACGGAAAAGGAATGGCATATCTTCGAGAATGACATACATACCGTTACAGAATATATAAAGCCTGACGTAATCACTTCCGTACCGAATTACCGTACAAAACTGGATTATATTTCTCAGCTGCCGCGATTAAGGATTATTCTTGCATCCGTATGCAGCGATATATATGTTCCGAGCCATCCAAAGATACTTTCACTGGATGAAGAAGATATAAAACAGTACGGTAAAAACGATCACTGGATCGGTACGAAGGAATTTTTTGATTTTATAAGAAAAAACTTCAGGTACTGCTGTAGTCCGCCCGCTAAAGGGAATTTAAATGATCAGGCGACAATAGCTATAGGCGGTGCCGGCGAGCATTATGTGTACAGCTATACAAAAGATGGCAGGACATTCTATTCCGCATACGATTTTGATGAAAAAGCATTTGTATATTATCGCTGTGACGATTAACATTAGTTTCTTTTCATCATAACAAAAGAGTTTTTGAGTCAATCCCAAATTCTGTAATTCTTATGAATTTATAATCCATTCATTTGTCTCCTGTTAATTAAAACTTTGCATAGGAGTAAAAAGATAGTGTGATTTCTTCCAACGGCGTTAATTCAAAGGACAGCTACACTGATTCAAAGGTAACTATCTATGACGAAAACTGAAATATTGACACTGATGTGATGACGGTATCTTCTGTTTTATGAGCGTTTATAAATTCAAGTGTGTCCATATCATTTATCTCCATTTCAGAAAATATCAGTATTCTATCTTAATAATATTATCATACCATAATACTTCCGTTTCATCAAGACAAACAGCTCTAAAAAACCAGCTCCGTAATGGAGCTGGCCTTTTTTGTTATACTGCCTTTCGTCGTGTGCATTTCGTGTGCATAACACCTGTTTCTGCTTCATACACGACTGCAAAAATACAAAGCAACTGTTCTGGTGCATACCTATTATTATGAATAACGCACTAAGCAAATCTCCTCTATCTTATTACATTATATATTTCTCATGTTCTTATTGTTTTCACATAACATCAACCCAATAAAAAAACAGTCGGAATGATAATCGTAGTATACTCACATACATCTGAGGCTGTACATGACTATTATACACCATTCTGTCTGTTTTTAATAGTGTCGGGCAGATATTGCGGGGCGTTGTCCCCACACCCCTGCCAAAGAGGCAGAGCCCTCATTATCTTCGGGGAAATCTTTTTATTATACACCGTAACCGTAAGAAAGTGGGTTTACATGGCCGCTCAGATGTTATATAATATATAAAATGGGATACTGTATTATAATTATCAAAGGAGGAACAGATATGAGCAGGATAAGAACAGTCAGGACTGTGCTTGCTGGCCTTCTCGCAGGAGCTTCGGCCTTTTCCGCATCCCTTACCCTGCCGGGCGGCACGTCAGGACAGGAAACGGCGGCGGCGGGGTACTACTGCCACGACACCTTTGAGAGCGGCACTGACGATTGGGAGGGGAGAGGCGGCGCCTCAGTATCATCGGGCGGCACGGCCTATGCGGGCAGCAGTGCGCTGAGAGTCACGGACAGAGGAAGTTCGTGGCACGGCGCACAGAAGAAGCTGGACTCTGCTGTTTTCACATCAGGCGGTGAATACAGCTTCAGCGCTGCGGTCTCCGGTACGGGTAAGATGATGCTCTCACTTGAATACAAGGACACCTCCGGAAATACGAAATACGGCCACATCGCGGAGGGCGATTCAACGGAGGACTACATACAGCTTGCCAACTCCTCCTTCCGGCTGCCGGAGGGCTCGGACTATGTCCTCTATGTGGAGACGGAATCCGGCACCTCCGCTTTCAGCATCGACGAGGTCATAATAGCCGAGGCCGGAACGCAGATCGACGGCCTCAGCCCCGTGAAGATAATCCCCGGGGATATCGACTTTGACGAGGAGGTAACAGCCTTCGATGTTGTGCTGGCAAGAAAGGGCGTTATTGGCGGTCTTACCGGAAACGCCCTCAGGGCGGGAGACGTGAACGGGGACGACGAGATGACGGTCGCCGACCTTGTGCAGATAAGCGGCTTCGTCCTCGGTCAGGTGCAGGAGTTCAAGCAGGTTGAGAAGCCCACCTCTCCACCTGTGAGCGCTGAGGGCTATATGGACAGCATACGCGACCGGATAACGGCCAATGTGCCCGCTGAGGTGCTGAAAGATCAGGGAGGAAATGTAGTGCATATAACCTACTATTCGACTAAGGCAGGCCGGGACAAGGGGGCTAACGTATGGCTGCCGCCGGGATATGACGAGAACAAGAAATACCCCGTATTCTACGTGAACCACGGCTACGGCGGCGACGAGAGAACCATGATGAACGGCATGGGCGTGCTTGAGATAGCCACTAACCTTATCAACAGCGGGGAGGCCGTACCCATGATAATCGTCTTCACGGATCAGTACACCGATCCGAACCACCCCAAGCAGACAGGCAACGGTCAGGCTGACGTTCCCGGCTATGACAACTTCGTTGAGGATCTGCCGGACAGCCTAATGCCCTATATCGAATCCCACTTCCCAGTAAAGACCGGCCGCGAGAACACCGCCGTTGCAGGCTTCTCCATGGGCGGCAGGGAATCCCTCTATATCGGCATTAAGTGCTGTGACAAGGTGGGCTATATCGGCGGCGGCGCACCTGCACCGGGCATTTTCCCCACCAAGGATCAGTTCATGGATCATCCGGGCGTTATGAGCAAGGACGATATGCGTATAGATCCGCCCTATTCACCCTATCTGCTTCTCATAGCAGGCGGAACGAACGACGGCATGGTAAACGATTTCCCGAAGCAGTACAGCGACCTCTTCACCCAGCACGGCACGGATAATATCTATCTCTCAGTACCGGGCGGCGGCCACGACAGCAGCACCGTCATACCGATGATGTATAACTTCATCAGGTTCATATTCAAGGCGGGATAAGGGCATAACTTGACAATTCCTGTCAGCTGTGGTATAAAGTTTTTAGCTTATATTGCGGGAGGACAGAAAAATAGCAGCAGCAGTATATTTAGTTAATATATATATAGAAAAAGATTTTCTGCGCCCTCTCTGAAATTTCATACGTTAAAGCAGCGCATTTCGCGGGATAGGTCTGTCCTGTGAGATGCGCATTTTGTCATGCAGAAAAAGGGAGGTTTTTCAATGAAAGGTATTTTAAAGAAGACAGCGGCAGTGTTACTTGCTTTTGCGCTGGTAGGCGGTGCGGTTCCTGTGAAACCCGGTGAATCAGATCTGATCATGAGCGCACAGGCTGCAAGTTATTATAACAAAGGTTCAGAAACGATCACAATGCCGCATAGTACGTTTTCCTATGATGAAGATGGTATGGTATCAGAGGAATACTACCCGGATTGGCAACAATTTGGAGAGTATTTTGTCTTAGAAGTTGATTATACGAGGGACGGTTGTTTTTTCTTGAATAATTATAATGATAAAATGACTGCTACCATCTCTGCCTTAGATGATAAAATAATAGACCATATCGATGTTATACGCTACAATTATAATAGTGTACCTACTATATCAAAGGGAACACTGTCTGAAATAAATGGTAATGTTTTTACATTCACAGACATAAATGACAGTTCTGTGACGCTGACAGGCTGCACCGGTGATACGTACTTCTCTGCCAGTGCGGTGACGATCTACTATAAAGAGTTGGTAAAGCTCCCTGAATTCACCACCAACTCCATGACGCTCGGCGGCGCTATCAGCCTTAACTTCTATGCTGATCTTTCCGGCGTTCCCGCAGATAAACTCAACAAGTCATACGTTGAGTTTGAGGTCAACGGCAAGAAGCAGAAGGCAAAGTTCAATTCAAAGAAGACCAACAAAGCCGGCGATTATGGCTTCAACTGTGCCCTCAATTCCATATCCATGGCCGATGATGTAAAGGCCACCCTCCACTACTACGACAATAACGGCAGCGAGCAGACCATAACCACCACATCCAACTGCGAGACCTATCTTAAAAAGTTCGACGAGAGCGATGAAGAACCGCTCTGGAACCTCATCATGGGCATCAACGATTACGGCTACTATATGCAGCAGTATCTCAGCAGCCACAGCGCCAACAATTGACTCTCGACGTTGACCACAAGGCCATGGAGAAGAGCTTCAAGATGGTAGCAAGATATTTGATCAATAAGACCGCATACATCAGCGAACTCGAAGATATGAAAGTTCAGAAGGTATGGGAGACTAACCCCGACATCGAAAAGGTGAACTATTCCCTCGTCCTCGATTCTAACACCGCTATCAACTTCAAGTTCACGAAGAAAGATGGTTACAACGGAAAATTTGAGGTGAAGCTGGACGGCAAGAAGGTAACTCCAAAGAGTATCGGCAACAACAGATATCAGGTGACGGCAAGCGGCATCTCCGCACATCTCCTCGATAAACCCCATACCATAACTGTAACGACAGATCACGGCACCTCCACCTATACCGCATCCGTGCTCTCCTATGTTTATGATTGTCTCGTTGATCCCTTAGACAGAACGGAGACCTGTGCAATGGGAGCACTTTACGAATACTACAAGGCAACACTGGCCTACAAGAACGCACAGTGACATGAAAGAGCCGCCCTCAGGGGCGGCTTAGCTTTTGTCTTGACTAATATAGTTAATTATGCTACAATTAAGGAGTCACAACACTGGCTGTACCGAAAGCAACAGTCATAAGTGACTATTGGCACAAATAATGACAAACAAAGCTTTTCTTACAGGAGGAACCTTATTATGATTTCAAAAAGAATACTCTCAACCATGCTTAGTGCGCTTGTTATTACTTGCTCTGTTTCTAACTTTAATTCTTATGAAAGAACTGAAACTTTGGCGGCTGAAGCTGAAGATACATCAGTGAACACAGGAACTTGCGGCGATAGTGCGACGTATTCCCTTGACGATGCAGGAAATCTGACTATCAGCGGAAATGGTGCTATATCCGATTATGCGGATGGAAAGAACCCTTTTGCCAATATTGCTCCGATTAAAAAAGTCATAATTGAGGAAGGAATAACTCATATAGGTAATTATGCTTTTTCATCGTGCCATGACATTCAGTCAATAGAATTGCCTGAATCACTTACCGGTATAGGCGAGTATGTATTTGAAAACTGTACTTCACTTACAAGCATCATCATTCCTGATTCGGTAACAAGTATCGGACAGTATGCTTTCAGCGGTACAGCTGTCAAGTCAGTAGTTATTCCGGAATCAGTAGTAACACTGGATACAAACAGTTTGTTTATGGGGTGTAAGAAACTTGAATCTGTGGATCTTCCACAGTCTTTAACAGTGATATACAGCAATGCTTTCAAAGATTGTGTAAAACTTAAGGAAGTTGATATTCCTGATTCAGTAACTGCGATACAGAATGATGCATTTTCGGGTACAACGTTTACTTCGCTGTTTATCCCTTCGGGAGTTACCATGATAAACGGAAATGCTCTCAGGGACAGCAAAATAGACACTATTTACGGTTTTAAGGATTCAGCTGCGGAGACTTTCGCAAAGAAGAATGGGCTGGATTTCATTGAAAGTGAAGAAAGAGCTTGGAAAAGAACTGACAGTCTGCCTGTTGCAGGTGTTTATAAGCTTGAATGCGATGTAGACGTTAAAAGCTATATAACCATAAGCGGAAAACTTGATCTTGACCTGAACGGCCATACAGTAAAGATCCCTGAGATAATATGCAACAGCACAAGCAATGTTATAATCAGGGACAGTGATCAGCAGAAAAAAGGTAAGATCATTTGCACAGCAGACAGCAACCTTATAACATCATATAATAAACTGACCATCTATGGCGGCAACTTTTATGGCTATGATAAGAAGACGGTCTGCGCAACAGTAAGGATCAATGATGGTAGTTTTGATTATTACGGCGGCGAGATCATCGGATACTACAGTCATGCTCTTTCTGTAAGGACCAAAGACGGCATAATAAACATCATGGGCGGAGTATTGAAGGCTTCCTCTGCTGAAAACGGAAAAACCAACGTATATTCAGTATGGCTTGCTGATACATTTGCCGGTACTCTCAATATAACAGACGGAGAGATGCACTCAGACATTGGAGCAGCTGTCAGCGGTTCTCCTTCGGACTGCATAGTGAATATATCAGGCGGTAAGATAATAAGTGAAAAAGACTATGGTTTAAAGTGCTTGAAAAATGGTACGGTAAATCTAAGCGGCAATATCTGCATTAAGGGCGATAAAGGCGGTATTTACGTACCAAAAGGGAAGCCGGTAAATATTACCGGCGCCATAACAGGTGCTGATGTAAGTGTTTATGCCGAAGCATCGGGTCTGCTTACGAATGGTCTCGGCGAGTACATAAGCGCTTCAACATTGAAACGATATCTGCATTATATAAAATCAAACGGCACCATTTCAGTAAATAATGACGGAGAACTGATAATAGATGTTCCTGCTGTTACATCAACAACATCAGTATCAGGTTCAGTGACTTCAACAACTACTACATCAACCACGACCACTACTTCGACCTCGACCACCACAGCACCGGTAAAACCAGTGACCTACACCCTCGGAGATGTAAACAAAGACGGAGAAATAAATGCAGTAGATGCCTCATCAGTACTTTCATATTATGCAATGACTTCAACAAATCAGGACGGCGGATATGACGAAGATCAGAAGACAGCAGCAGATGTAAACCATGACGGTGATATAAACGCTGTTGACGCTTCCAATATTCTTTCATACTACGCATATGTATCGACTACAAAAGAAACTCCGATGTCAATGGAAGAATTCATAAAAAAGAATTAAGAAATTTCCTAATATGATGACCGCCCTTCACGGGCGGTTTTCTTATATCATTTTGAAGGAGGTGATCCTATGATCATAGGCTGGTCAAGGGATTTCTTGATGATAAATAACGTATTATAGACACTTATTAGTATACACCCGGTGGTTTATTCTTGTGAATTCCGTGCGGAATAGGTCTGAAAAATGCCTGCTTTACGTGGATTTTTCTTCTGTTCATTGAAATCTTCTTCTATTCAATACATAAAAGAAAAATGGCTGAATCCCGCTATTTTACGCGATACAGCCATTTTTCTAACTCATTATTTGAGCGGACAGAGAGGGATTCGAACTTCTATAATTTGCCCGCAAAAGGCTGTATTTAGCCACATTTGAAATGCCGTGTGACGGCGTGTGACTTTTTTCATGCAGTTTCAGCTGCTTTCTCGTCCTCGCTATTAGCCGCCGATTCGATGGCTGACATGAAGAAATCATTGATCTTATTCTGGCATTCGTTCTCCTTGGAGAACGTCGTATGTGTGTATACCGACTTCATAATGTTGTCAGTAGACCAGCCTCCCAGCTTCTGGATATAGTTACTGGGAATACCAAGATCATTAAGAGTAGTAGCAAATTCGTGACGAAGCTTGTGGAAGGTTATGTTATAACCAGCCTTCTCCATGAGCTTCCTGAAGTGACCGTTAATAGTCTGATAGCTCATAGTCACTATAAAGTCGGTTGGTTCCTTGTGAGGAACTTTTTTTATCAGGTCATATATGTAGGGCGGAAGCAAGTTTGTGCGAGTGCTCTCGTAGGTCTTGTTGCAGTCCCTGAGGATATCACTACCGTCAAAATAGATCCTCGCTCTTTCGATGGAAATTGTCTTTCCGTCGGGAGAGATGTCCCTGAACTGTAGACCTCTGACCTCGCTTACTCTCAGAGAGAGCCACATAGCCAGCAAGCATGGGAGCTCGATATCAGTACCTATAATAAGCTTGATGACATCACTGGCCTCAGGTATAACGATATTCTTTTTCTTCTTCGGAGGTAGAGCAATGCGCTTTGTATTAAGCTCAACGCCCTGTACTCCGAGTACACTCTTAAGCAACGCTACGGATTCCTTTATTGACTTATGGCTAAGTCTTGCAGCGTCCTGATTAACAGCGAACTGAATATCATTGATAGTAAGCGCATGTATCTCAGTCATCATAATGCTCTGAAGACGAGTATTCTTGATTATATTATAACCGCGAATGGTAGCCGGAGATAACACATTATCTCGAGCCGTTATGTACTGAGTAAATGCCTGCCCTACTGTCATGGTTTTAGCATTAGCTGCTGCACCGATACTATTCTTGAATTTCAGTGCCTCAAAAATAGCTTCATCAGCTGTATCGCCTGTAAAAGACTTAACAATACGCTTACCTGTTTCATCCTTGCCGACTACTACCTGAACCCTATATGATCCTGAAGGTAATTGTGTTGCCTTCATTTTCAACTTCCTTTCATAAAAATATGAAAGGCTGTTCCAATATCACTATTATAACAGCCTTTCAAAGATTTGTAAAGAGGGTTTTAGAGGGTCATTAAATCGTTAAGTTCCATTCCGGTAACACTGAGAAGATTGTCGACCTTCTCAAGCGTAACGTGCTGTGCACTTTTATCGTATTCGCGCAACGTTCTCTCTCCAACCTGAAGGTAGGAAGCGAGCTCCGCATCACTGACATCACGCAGGTTCTGCCAGTAGCGTAACTCTTTAAGCTTGGCGTATACGCTGAATTGCTCGCCTTTAGGCGTAGAATAATCGCAGAATACAAGCTGGGAGCAGGCATCATTTTCTTTATATATCTTCATTATTTCATCTATGCAGCGTGTGAGTTTTGATGTTTTATCATACTCTTGCTGCTCACCGACAAGAGACAGATCAAGAGCAGCTTTTCGACCGTCAGTGCTGACCTTCAACATATTATCTTCTCTGGGGCTTACGCGCTTAGAGCGAATTCTGTCAGTTCTGGTGCAAAGCTTATTCATATAAGAGGTTATAAGCTTATGCCGTTTGATGGTTATATCATCATAAGCTCTAAATTCCGGCAACCCACTTTTATCAGTTGCATGAAAAACAGATACCTGCGAGAATAAAAGCGATAGTTCCGGCAGGTTGAAAAATCTTGAAAACCTTCTTACCATACGGAACTTGGAGGTATCAACATCTATTTCGCATATCTGCTCGGGCTGAGCAAAAGTCCTTACCCAATTATCAAATATATGCAGCTGTCTGCTTTCAAGCTGCTCGTACTGAAGAAACATCTGCATAGCATAAACGTCAGATATTGAATTACAGAGCGGCGTGCCGGTTGCAAGGACAGCTCCGCGACCGCCGTTCTGTTCCTGAACACAATGTATTTTTTTCAGCATTTCGTGGCACTTATTTGAGCCGTTGACATTGATACCACGAAGATTTTTAAGCCTTGTACGAATCGGTATATTCTTGAAATTATGAGCTTCATCAAGGAAGATAGTATTTATTTCAAGCTGGTCAAAAGTAATATGAAGCGGCATTTTTTCCATAGATTTCAGTAATTCATCTGTAAGCTTGCATATATATTCCTTTTCACGATTAATAATCGTAATTCGTGCATCGCCGTATCGCAATGAGCTTACCGCTCCATTCAGCTTTTCAAGCTGCTGCTCCATATTGCATACAACGTAAGTGCTGGACAGAGGTATCATTTCAAAGCAGCTGTAAGCAATAATGATTCCGTCATAGTCTCCGTCACGCATCTGAACAAGGACTTTTTCCCTTAGTTCAGGCTTGAAGCTTTTAGGATCAATAGTGAGGAGTTTCGCCTTGGGATATAAGTCGGTGAATATCTTCTCCCACTGACCCGCAATATTATTTGGAACGACAAACATATTTTTGCGAGACATCCCCATTTGCCGCATTTTCATTGCTGCCGCTATCATTATATACGTCTTTCCCGAGCCAACGTCAAATGCAAGAAGAGTGTTCTTCTCGTGGATTATTCTTTCAACTGCGTCCTTCTGATAATCATATAGTTCAAAGTTTTCAGCCATTTCAGGAAAGACTATCTCTCTTCCGCTATATGATGGCTTTTCAAGATCTGAAAATATCTTGTTGTATGCTTCTTCAACTTCCCATATTCTGTCTTCGTCAAGCCAGATCCATTTGCGGAATTCTTCGATTATTAGACGCTGCTTACCCAGAGCGGCAATTGTATCTGTTTCATCATATTTGTTATTGGAATCGTATAGTTTAATCTCGCGAAGATTCAAAGTTGCTTCTATGATATGTAAAGCGTTATACCTTTTCAAGCCATATTTTACGGTGCACGCTGTGTTGATATTATTATAATATGCTTTTTTATCATGTACTGTCCATGTTCCGGTGTTATATTCATATTTTACCAGATCAGAACTGATGCCAAGAAGATGGTATATAAAATCATTTATTATTCCTTCTGATATCCACGGAGCGCCGAGAGAGACTTCAATATCGGAATACTTTATCTTGTGTTCAGCTCTTGATGTAACAGTTGTTGCAAACTGTTTCTGCTTTTCCTGTTGAATCTCCTTTGCCTTACTATATAAAGATATCCATTCCTCAAGAGTAAAGTTGTTCGTATCGTCTTCGGCTACCCTTTCAATGAGCTCGAACAATGGTGTTTGACTTGTATCGCTATCGTTCCTGATAGTAAAGTCTTTTGCAGCATAGTATGAATAATCCCGATTATATAGCTCATAGGCAATTTGTTTACCAAGAATAGCAGTATCAACTTGTTTTGATATCTGATATGAGATGTATTGTTTATCCTTCTGAGCATACATAGGCATCGAGTTTTGGACAAGTATATTCTTTAGCTCAAGTTTCCATAGGACTGTCAGCTGTGAGCGCCTTGAAACGTTAGGATTATTAGCTGCTCTGCGAAGAATTTCAACATTGTCCTGCTCTATGCTTATGATTCCCCAGTGACGAGGAACCTTGCTTTCAGCTGATTTTCTGTGCTTCTGACTAATTACAAGATAATTCTTGTCAAAGAAACTATCGTAGGCAGAGACTTGCCTGTCAAGCCTGCTGTAATCATCGCTGTCGCTCTTTATTTCGTAACCAGTCAGGTGAGAACTGACTGCCATCACATCGCAGATAGAGCTGCCTATTGACTTTTCCTGATATATGCGAATATCCTGACGCTCTGCAAGAAGGTAATTTATCAGTATTTTGCGTATATCCTTATCATTCATACTATCGCCCCTATTATAGTATAAAAGAAACGATGTACGGTATTTCGTACATCGTTTGAATGATATTTCTTTGTAGGAGCAGGTTTTCAATCATTCTCCTTGTAGTGCTAAATATACTTTTCCAGCAATATCGAGGTGCCTCCATTTGTCTGTTTCAACGGTAGAGATACCTAGCTGTTTTTCAGCAAAGCGTGTGCTGTAGCCTCGATGATACTTCAGATGGAATAGAGTATCAAGGTCAGTGATATGATTTTCAAGAAATGGGAGATCATATTCCCTGCATATACGATCCATGAACTTGCTATCATAGTCATGATGCATAGTGACCAGATCATTGCCGTAGCAGAACTCTATGAACTGCCAATAAGCATCTTCCATAGTCGTTCCGTATCTTTGCGGCGTATCATTGGTGATTCCCAGTATCTCGGAAACATTATCTGAGAGAACAGCTCCGCTGTTAACATACTCAAAGAAGCGGTCGGTAGAAACTCCGTTTTCAAATCTGAGTGCGGCAAAGCTGACTATTTCAGAATCTTCGTCCAGTCCGTTTGTTGTAATGTCGATAACAACGAATTCATCTTTCATACTATCACCTCATTTATAAAAAAACAGAGCCTGTTTTTTAACGTAAATATTGCAATATAAGAGCATATGATAAGACCGCATCTTCATTTCTCATCTCAATAGACGTTACAAGAAATAATATAAACTGATGTTTTTCTCACATCGCTTTGGTGATCATAATATGGAGAGATTTTTGACATCACTCAAAGGTGTACCATTTTTCGAGGTGCTTTCTAAAAAAACTGCAGGAAGGCTTGTCTTTTAAAAACTTATATAAAGCCTCTCTTGATATTACTTCGATATTTTCAGATGCTTTTCCTGATACACCTTCTGCACTAAATATGTAGATTTTCTTATAAATATTCTTGTCATCCATGTAATCATCAAGATTTATAATTTTCTTGTTTTTAGCTTGACAGGTTATTTGATTGCAATCATCATTAATCATAATAAACTCATATTTCTGTGTTGAATTCTTGCATGAAGAAGGCAGAAAGTGATAATTTGTATTATTTGCTTCCATATAGAAGCCTACAAGATCTTCCAATTCATCCGCATTAAGAACATCGGTAAAATTATCAATATTTATTGCGATTTTAACTTTATCCGAAGAGATTAAATTCTCCATTATGTTTTTAAGCATTTCATCTGCAACACGAGTAATTGTTTGATGCATCCTTTGAGAAAAACGACCTACAATTATCGAAGGAACAGCACCATATTCTTCTTCAATATCTATCCATTTTTCAACTCTACAATAGAATGACAGAGGGCTTTTTTCCACGTTATTTTCTTCAATATTAAAATAATCATTATTAAAATAATCATTATAGTAATCTGTTTTCTTCATCTCTATATACGAATGATATTTAGCTGTTTGAGAAACTTTTCCAATATAATAGTGTGAATCTTTGTTCCTGATAATCACAATATCCCCTTTTTCAATTTTATTATAATTATTAAAAGCAGTTTTACTAACTTCAGCATTATTATCGTTAAGATATTCCTTCCATTTGATGTTATAATCATCATATGTTAGCTTATCAATATCATCAAAATCATTTGTATCGCCAATTGACCACCCCATGCCGAATACTCCATCCTTAATGCAACCTTTCTGAAATTCTGCAACTATCGGTTTATTCCTATCTTCGGGTGCAAATGGAATCAAATATACAATCCAACAATTACTCATAATAGATACTTCCTTTCTTAAATAAAATGCTTTCATTACTATTTTCTTTGGCGACACCTTAATATTTCTTGAATACTATTATCCTATCAAACAACATAACTCATTCCTCCTCATAGTCGTTGACAGCCTTTTTCAGTTCATTAATAACTCGCTCCCTGAGGGGAGCAGGTTCAAGAACAACGGCATGACCTGCATACTGCACCGCCCACTTGAGCATATCCTCTTCGCTGATATGCGCGCGAACAATGAAATCCTTGTCTGTAACGTCGGAAATATCAATGTCAGTTCCGAAGTAGTCGATGATGTCGTTGATAATGTAGCTATTGGCGCGAAACTTCACATTTATCTTCTCGCTTGTGAACATATAAATGTGCTCTGCCATGTGTTCGGCGAGGTCGAGTCCGTACTTGTATCCAGCTACCTTATCCGCAGGCTTTATCGGAGTATCGAGCATTCGGATATCGCTGATCCTGTCCACGCGATAATTGGAGAGCCTGTCGTACTTATCATAGTTGCAGATAAGATAATACCTACCGCTCATAACCGCAAGCTGATATGGATTTACGATATATCTGCGTATCTCTCCGTTATCGTTTCTTCGAGGGTGGAGCTGCTTATCGGTACCGTAACTGCAATACTCAAACTCCACCTGACGCTTCTTTTCGATAGCCTCATCGAGAACATCGATAGTGTAGAAGAGCTGCTTGTTCGAGCTGCTGTCATCGGGCATAGTACAGATATGACGTACCTTGCTATGAAAATATACCGACGACAGCCCCTCCAGCTTAGAGATAAGCTCTTTGCGCTGACTATATGGAATATGACGTGAGAACAGGAGTCCATCAATAAGCAGGCGCAGTTCTGCGTCGCTGAAGTCGTGGCTGAGGTACCAGTCGGTCAGAACAGTCTTGTCCTCTCCATTTTTGTCCTTACGAAGCGACTCGCTGTAATTGATAGGATATCCGAAGTCCACAAGGTTCATCAGGTTGCTCTTTACCGCTTTTCTGTCCGCAGGCATACTATACTCTTTTTTGAGAATATCAACGATATCCTTCTGAGAGAGTCTGTGGTTTTCATCGGTGTATTTCTTCAATATATCGAGAATATTGATTATCATCAGCTTCTTGGGCTGTATCGTGTACATATTCACACCTCGCTCTGCTTATTCTATTTATAGTATACGGATAGTCGTGTTCGCTTTTTCGTACATAGTCTTTGTTATATTATATCATAGAAGGACGAAAAATCAATAGTTTCAAATCAATTTTGGAGGTTCGTTCATGAAAATGACTGTTGACAATAATGATTATCGCTCTACAAATGGAAAACTTGAAATTGATGACGGCGTTTTAGTTTACGCTGAACCCGATATAGAAGGTAAATGTATAATACCACATGGCGTAACGAGGATCGAAGAATCTGCATTTTCGGACAATACAAGACTGAAATCAGTAACAATACCGGATACAGTTACAAGTATAGGAAATAGAGCGTTCTTTGGATGCAGTAACCTGACTTCTGTGACAATACCAGGCAGCGTTGAAAGCATCGGTATAAGGGCTTTTGATGGATGCAGCAACCTGACTGCTGTTATGTTACCTGATGGCATTAGAAGCATCGGAATTAGAGCGTTCTGCGAATGCAGCAGCCTGACCTCCGTGACGATACCAGACAGTGTGGAAAGCATCGGTATAAGGGCTTTTGATGGATGCAGCAGCCTGACTGCTGTTATGTTACCTGATAGCATTAAAAGCTTAGGGGGATGGTCTTTCTGTAGCTGCAAGAGCCTTGCCGCTCTTACGATACCAAGCAGCGTGCAAGATATTGGCGGGATGGCATTTTCCGGAACTCCGTGGTTGGAAGAAAAACGCAAGGTGAATCCCTTTGTCATCGTCAATGGCATATTGATCGACGGTCAAACTTGCTCCGGTACTGTCAGGATACCGGATAGCGTTACAAGCATAGGAAGCTGGGCCTTTGCCAGATGTAAGGAACTAACTGCTGTCGTGATACCTGATAGCGTGATAAGCATAGAGGATTCCGCTTTCTATGAATGCAGTAATCTGGCGAATATCACGGTGCCGGATAGTGTAACAAGTATTGGGAGTAGAGCATTTTCAGAAACG
Source organism: uncultured Ruminococcus sp. (assembly GCF_947301925.1). Classification (GTDB taxonomy): domain Bacteria; phylum Bacillota; class Clostridia; order Oscillospirales; family Ruminococcaceae; genus Ruminococcus. The sequence goes on along the minus strand of NZ_CAMYUE010000001.1, from coordinate 446,829 downwards.
CCGTGGTTGGAAGAAAAACGTGAAGAAACGCCTCTTGTCATTATCAATGATATACTGCTCGACGGTAAAGCTTGTTCAGGTTCGGTCATCATACCTGATGGTGTGACAAGTATTGTTGGCGGAGCTTTCAGAGCATGCAGGCACATGACCGATATCACGATACCAGATAGTGTGAAAAGTATTGGCGATTATGCTTTCTGGTGGTGCGATAAACTGAAAGCAGTATCGATACCGGATGGTGTAACAAGAATCGGGAGAGAGGCTTTCTGTTGTTGTTTGAACCTAACCTCTGTCTATATACCTGACAGCGTAACAAGCATCGAAGTTGGGGCTTTCTATGAATGTGCTAAACTGACCTCGGTCAAGATACCGAATAGTGTTACAAGCATTGGACACCATGCTTTCAAGGGATGCAAATGTCTAATTTAAAATTTAAAGCCATGGAGTGATTTTCATGAAAACATCCTTACTTGATTTTATTGACTCAGATACTCTGAGAGAACATCTTAGAAATCAGGCGCTCGAACCTGCGATAGAATGCATACTAATAGTCCGTAGCCGCAGATGTTCAATAGAGAAGAAGTTAGAAGCGCTGAAAGAGATATATGATACATATTCAGCAAAAGATTTCAATAAGGGAATATACAACTGTCGAGAAAAAGACTTTAAGTCCGCTTTAAAAGAGTACATCGATTCTACAGAAAAGGTTCTTGACGATATGTACCGTCCTGACAGCAATCATGTTTACAACGCTCACGCCACAGATGATATCGGGTTCCATGGAACATTCGATACATTTGAAGCAGCCATAGATGGAATAAAGAATAGTTATTCTGGAAATGAGTTTTGTATAGTAAAAGCGAGAATAAATGAATTTGAAAATGTTACAGATATAACAGCGCTTATCAATGAACAGGGCGAGCCGTATGATATGTGGAATCTATATAACGACAGAATCAACTGGAGCATATACAGTTCGTACGCTTGGATACCGCATAGATACGCAATTGGTGATATTGTCGTATTCACATGTGACAATACATTTGCTGTTGTCGTTGAGGATAACATAAGCCCTTTAACAACCACAGGTCGTGATATTAATGATATGACTCTAAGATGCGTGATATTTGAAAAGAACGATTTTCATTCCTGCGGCGGTGTGTTTATACAAAGAGATTTCTCTATACTCCGTATCGAATCAAGCAAAGAGTCAGATATGGACGAATGCCCTAAAGAACTGATTAGGTTTAGTCATCTCATAAAGGGCGGTATCAGTGCTGCCGATTTCTTGGAAGAGTATAGCAACGGCATAATCCATTGAATCTACTTTTGATAATGGATATTATTATTATACAGAATCAGCTCCCGTAAGGGAGCTGGTTTCATTTGTAACATAATTTCGCCTTTTAGTCATGTGAATCAATTCAAGTTGCAAGCCAGTTAGCGATGTCATAGATTTTGATTCCTTCATATTGATAAGCATCGTGCCGTGTCCTTGCAATCAGTATCTTGGGGTATGCATCTTGTATAGACAGAAGCGGAGATACCTCTCGCTGGAAAGTCTTGTCATCAGAGATATTGTCAGAGACCTGAATATACACTTTCTCATCGCGCTTTATGGCTACAAAATCGACTTCCTTTTTATAGAGAACGCCAACGTAGACTTCGTATCCTCGACGCAGAAGCTCAATTGCAACGATGTTTTCAAGTATCCTGCCATAATCCATATTTTTTGTTCCGAGCTTTGCGTAGCGAAAGGAATGGTCGCTGAGGTAATATTTCTCTGTCGTGGACAAATACTTTTTACCTTTAATATCATAGCGCCGTACCTTATAAAAGGCAAAAGCGTTGCAAAGGTACTGCATATATGAGCCGACAGTCTTATGATTGATCTTATCCTTATTGCTATTGAATGTATCTGATATGTTCCTTGCGGAAGTGAGGTTAGAGATGTTATCCATGAGAAAGTCCACGAGTCTGTCCATAAGAGCAGTATTGCGTATCTTATATTTTCTGCGGATATCCCTGACGATCAATGTGTCAAACACTTCTTCGATATAGTCATATTTAGTTTCTTGGTCTTTGTAGACATAAGAGCCTGCCATACCGCCTTCACTGATATACTTATCAAAAGCAGCGTACAGGTCATCGTATCCAAAGTATTTCACATACTCCGCAAAGGAGAATGGATATACCTTGATCTCAAAAGTTCTTCCTGTGAATAGAGTAGCAAGGTCTGAGCTCAAAAGAAAAGCATTTGAACCTGTGATATAGATATCGAACTTCTCAGAAGCGTGCAGACCGTTTATCGCTTTCTCAAAGTTATTGCACATCTGAATCTCGTCTATCAATACGAAGTTTTCAACTCCCGCCTTATAAGCAGCATTGATGTGGTCATAGAGGGGACGGTACTCGGTTAGATCCTCATATTCGGGAAGATTAAAATTGATATGAATAATATTGGCGTTCGGCACGTTTGAAGTCACATAACTCTTAAATGCTTCGAGTAGCTTCGATTTGCCGCTACGTCTAACGCCGGTGATTACTTTGATATCCGGGGTGCCTATTACATTTATGACTTTATCCAAATAATCGTTTCGTTCTATAAGCTTCATATGCACTCACGCTCCTTTATTAGTATTATATCACATCTGTTTCCCAAAATCAATAATATTTTAAAAATGGGAAATAGAATGTTTGTGTTATATAGGAACTCAGCTCCCATATATGGGAGCCGAGTAATGATATTGGAACAGCCTTAAAGTGGATTTCGTGTGATTTTTCGTGTGACACCCCCTGCATTTTCGTGTGATTTTATGCAGTTTCAATGTCACACGCGCAGTTCTGACTACATTTGCATAGATAACAGAAAAGCCTGTATTTAGCGTTTTCTGCTAAATACAGGCTATTTTCAATGGCGGACAGAGAGGGATTCGAACCCTCGATACGCTATTAACGTATACACGAGTTCCAGTCATTATTTTTAGGAAAATCCTCTTTTATTATTTCATGCTAAATCAACGTAATATCGGCTTTAGCAAGAACCCATTCTTTTTCAAAACCTTAGAAAAAATGAGATAAATGTCGTAGAAGTGTCGTAGTATTAATCGAGGTTGAGACGTTTCTTCAGTACATTAATATCGTTGTGAACGTAAATGTCTGCTGTTATCGAGATGTCAGCGTGCCCCATAACCTTCTGAATGGTGTAGATGTCCACGCCTTCTTCCCTTCTCAGTGTACCGTATGTGTGCCTGAGCTCGTGCGGAGTAAGTACCGGCACGCCTGTTGCAGCACTCAGTTTCTTCATAAACCCACTGAAGTTCTTTGCATACGTTCCGGGAGACATCACTCCATTTGTGCCCAGGACGTATTCGTTATCGCTCTGGAACTTCTTTAAGTAGCTGCCGAACTCAGCTGAGAACGGAACGACTCTGTCCGATGTCGCTGACTTCGGACGATCAATTACGATCTTGCCCTTTGTCTGCACCACAGCTCTCTGAACATGGAGAGTATTCCCGTCGAAGTCAATGTCTGACCATTTAAGACCGAGCAGCTCGGAGCGACGCAGCCCTGTGTTGAGATATAGTACGATGTCGAGTCGATACACCCGGCGAGCATATTTCTCTGCTGCCTCTGCCTGCTCCTTCGTCCATACGTTTTTGGTTGCTGCATCTGAGACGTGTTGGAATTTAATGTTTTTGACAGGGTTCTTATAACAGAGGTCGTTATCAATGGCAGCGTCGAACATTGATTTGAGAATGAGCTTGTGCTTATCCAGTGTCGACTTTGCGAGTGGCTCCCCTGTCTCGCCCCGGATAGCATTAAAATACTGCTGCACATCTATCTGCTGTATCTCACTTATGCGAGCTTTACCGAAGTACGGAACGAGATACTTGTCGATGTTAGATTTGTAAGTGAAAAGGTATGTGTGATCCTTGACCACACCCTTCTTGTACGTCTCAAGCCATTTGTTGGCCCACTTCTCGAAGGTCATCACAGGCGGTGCGGGCATCGCCCCGGTGGCTTCGTAAACAGCATGATCTATCTTGTACTGCTCCGCCTTAGCTCTGGCGTCAGCCTTGCTCACAGTGCTGTAGAAGCTCTTACGAATGAGCTTGCCGCTAAAGTCCTTACCGATCGTGACCTTAACTTCGTATAGGCCGTCAGCTCTGTTCGGAGCATCTTTTTTCGGTCTGCCCATGTAATCACCCCTTCACGGCCTCTGCCTAATCGGCAGGGGCTTATTTTTTATACCTTTCGATCTCTGCGAGCTCCTCTATACGTTCAACGGCTTTTTTCTTTCCTGTGTCATTGAGCTTATCATACGCGATTTTAATTCTTGTGAAGTTTTCATCTTTAACTGGCGCATACTTGGACTCTTCAGTTATATCTACACTAAAGTAATTAATTATTTTCTTCCATATATTATCTTCGTCTTTTTCTATATTATATTCATCATTGAGTTCCTTAAAGAAGTCTTTATATAGTTCCATCTTCTCACGGTCATAAGTAATTGTTTTGCGTTCTTTTACATTGAGGAGCCTTACGGGACTTATTTGGAGTACGCTTGCAAGCTTTTCGATTTTATCTCGCCTCATATTTGAAATATGTCCGTTCTCCCATTTCTTTACTGTGCTCTTACTAACTCCGACGGCGTTACCTACTTCCTCAAGAGTTAAGTCTAATTCTTTTCTCCTATTATATATTAAAGTACCTATTTCGCTCATACTCCGTCAACTCCTTTCAATGGTATTATATCATGCAAGTTTCTAAAATGCAACTATTTTTCAAAAAAATTCAAAAAAAGTTTCCTAAAGGGGTTGACAAAAACCAAAAGCAGTGATATACTTTAAGTGTCCTAAAGGAAACATTCTCTTAAGAAAGGAGGGTGGGCAGCTTGAACATTCCAGACTTAAAAGCTGAGATTGCGAGATGCGGTCTCTCTATCCCGAAGCTTGCTGAGCTTATCGAGATAGACAAAAAGACGCTATATTCACGAATCAGTGGTGAAACATCATTCAAGCAGGAGGAGATCGTAAAAATATCTCAGGTTCTTAATCTCACAGAAGACAAGATTATGAATATTTTTTTTGCAAATTTAGTTTCCTAAAGGAAACTAACAAAGGAGGAAGGCTAAATGAATGTAAAATATACAACAATCGCCTTGCCCGATAATGTAATGGAACACGCAGAGGCGTACTTCGTCATATCAGTACTTGACGACGGAAGCATAGGTGGTTTAACTGTTGTCGCTCCGAGAGATAAGTTGGACGAAGCAAAGAAAGCTATGTACTTTAAATCTTTCAGATCATTCATTGGCGAACTGTGCAAGTGCGTGATTGACGAGTACATAGACGGAGGACGAGGATAAGATATAGAAAGGAGGCAGGGGTACATGGATAAGCTTATCATCAAAGGCAAACCAAGCAAGATGTCCAAGGATACAGTTATCAGAGTAGACGGCTGCTCTAATGCACTGCTTGACGAGCTTGTAGCCAAGACAGGAAGAAGCAAGGCAGCTATCGCAAATAAGCTCATAAAGTTTGCTTACGAGCACGTCGAGGTCGTTTACAACGATGATGACGACGAGGACAGCGAGTGAAAGGAGCGATCACTATGACAGGAACGGATAAGATCAAAGAGTTTATCGCACAGGATACTGAGAAACTTGCCGAGATCGTCGAGGCTCACCCCTTCCAGATACCCGTCAAGGTACTGGCTGAGTGGTGGCACTGCTCCGAGGACAGCGTTCGCAATGCGATCACGCAGCACGGATACCTGGGCATCGCACAGAAGCAGCCGGGCAAGGTCAACGCAGGCTTCGTGATACCGACAGGACACTTCGTTCGTTGGTGGTGCTGTCAATTCGGTGTGCAGTAAGGAGGCAGATCATGGACAGGATCGAGTTACTGGGTGAGACACTTATTATCGTGCTCTCTTGCTTCGAGCTTTACTGCCTGCGCAGACTTCGCATTGAGCTGCGTAGGATCTCACAGGAGAAGTCAGACGCAAGGAGAGAAGCACTGAGACCAGGGGCATACAAGAAGGTGAGCGACAGTTGGGCTGTTTACCGTAACAGGCGCAGCTTGTGGGCATCAATCAAGAAGTAAAGGAGTACATGGGCATGAGCAAATGCAAAGCTATTTCCGAGAATGAGCAGTCTATTATCGTCAGAAACATTCTCGGTGCAAAGGACAAGCGCAAGCAGGTACAGATCGAAGCAGACCTGCACGAGTCATCAATAGGCATTATCAAAGATATCCTCAAAGAGCACGGTATCAATCTGAGGATCCTCAACGGCGGCAGCCACAAGAAGAAGCACATCGAAGATGAGCTGATAGACGAAGCTCCAAAGGAGCAGGCTATAATCAACGAAGCCGTTGAGGCCGTCAAGGACTTCGATGCCGCTCTCAGCAAAGGAGAACAAATCGAGGAGCAGGAGCACAGCAAAACAGCAAACATCTCACAGGAGGAGAAGCAGCAGATATTTGAGGCTTCCTTAGCTGCGCAGAGAGAAAAGAAGCAGAACGAGCCTGAGCCGATCATAATAGGCAGTATGCCTAAACAGATCTTCTCTGAGGACGAGGTTCTCGACAGTATCCGCAAAAAGGTCGCAGGGCTGATAAAAGAGCGGCGCGAGCTCAAGGCTCAGCTCGATGCTAAAGACCAGGAGCTCGCAAAATACGTCGAGTTCTTCAGCGCAGAGATGCTGCAGATAGAAACTCTACGAAAGGACGGTGATATAAGTGGATAAGGTACATGAGCAGAAGTTTAACTTCGTCCGCCATGAGCTGCTTCAGCTCCTCAAGGCGATTGACAGAGACATCTTAAAGGCTGAGTATGAGATACTCGATGACGAGATCGAGATCGTAACAGTATACTGGTTGACATCAGAAGGTTACTCGTCTGACCGCAAGATCAATGTCACAGGTGACAGCTTGTCTGCCCTGGCGCGCGACGTGCTGAAAAGAATTTGAGGAGGTGATTGAGTTGAAAGCGATACGGGTAGACAGATCGGGGCCCAGCGAAATCGACATTGCAAATACACTTGATGCGCTGCAGGCGGCCGTTCTCGGATACATAGAAGTAGTTACATTGGTACCGGGGCAGGCGGCTATGGTCGTTAACGAGGAAGGACGGCTTCACCAGATGTTTCCTAACATCATAGCTTCTGCGATTGCAGGCACTAAAATCGTTGGGCCCGCGATCATTGTAGGCGTCGACGGTGAAGAATTTACTGATATACCGGCAGAAGTGGCACTCCGAATAAAGCTAAGGTTCGGAGGCTAAAGATGAAGGGAGAATAAAAATGTACGACGAAGAGAAAATTGAGGATCAACGCAAAGAGCATAATCGTGCGCTTATAATGCGCGTAATGGCCGATGCAGAAGCTAAGTACGAAAAGTACTATAATAATTATCAAGTTGTAGGCGGAGCTTCCCAGCTCAGGACTGCTCGTAAATACGAGGACTTGATGAAGATATGCGGAATGGCTCTTGAATCGCTTAATCAGAGTTGTGAACGTTGCCTCAGAAGGTACAGAAATGGGCAGTCAATGGTCGCACGGCTGAAAGAGAGCGGCGTCGAAAGTGTAAGCGCAAAGGAAGCTATTGACCTCATAGAGACTGCAGCTTCACTGTAAAAGAAAAAAGCTCCCCGAAGGGAGCAAACACAAAAATAGCTTTCAGGTACATTTTACCACATAGGAAGGAAAATGTCAAATGTTAGAGATAAAAGTAAAAGAAAAAGAAGCAGAGATAAGCGCAGCAGGCCCCCCCCCTTGAACTATCAGCGGAGGCGATGCTTGCCATTGACTCTCTTATAAAGATTGTCGGCCGCTGCCTGTGTGTCCCCTATCAGGTGGCGCGTGATATGACGATCAGGGTATGTGATGCAAGACACAGTAAGAAGGAGGATCCAGAATGATAACATTAACTGACATCGACGGCGTAAACTTCGAGCTCGACATCGACATAATAAAGGAGATGCACGACAGAGGAAGTTACCGCGAAATAACCTGCCACATTGTCGGCTTACTCCGTGTAAAGGATACGATCCCGGAGATCATGGCCAAGATACGTAGGGTGAAGCTAAATGGGCGCTCATCCTAAGCACTGCCCTTACTGCGGCAGCATTGAAATCATAGGTGACACCTGCAAATGGTGTACAAATATAATCAATACGGAGGTAAATAATTATGAACGAGAAGACATTCGAGATGACTATCCAGGTAACAACAGAGTCGGCGAAAAAGGTAATCGCCCTCTTGTCCAACGAGTACCCTTATAAGGTAGAGGCACCTGCTCCTGCGGCTATGCCCGCCGTGCAGACAGCCCCCGCGCAGACCGCTGTGCAGCAGTTCGGTGGATCTCCTTACAACAACGCTCCTGCTCCTGTTCCTGCTCCTGTTCCTGCCACCCCTCAGGCTCCTGTGTATACCGGAGCACCTGCGTATACAGCGCAGCCCATGCCGCAGCAGCCTCCTCAGGCGCAGCCTCAGACACAGGCTCCGCCCCAGGTAACAGGAGCTCCGACATCGGCACCGATGTACTCTATAGCACAGCTGCAGGCAGCTTGCGGTCCGCTCGCTGACTCTGGCAAGCTCGCAGATCTCCAGAAGCTCATTGCTTCCTTCGGCGTCAGCTCACTTGCAGAGCTCCCCCAGGCAAGATACGGTGAGTTTGCTAACGGCCTGCGCTCTCTCGGAGGTGTACTGTAATGCCAGGAACGCACGCGCTCCTTTCTGCAAGCTCTTCGGCAAGGTGGCTTAACTGTCCACCTTCCGCTAAGCTCAATGCAGGAGCAGATGACAAGGAAAGCAGCTATGCAGCTGAGGGTACACTCGCCCATGCAATGTGTGAGATCAAGCTCAGAGGCTACATATCTGCCATACCTAAGCGGTCTATCACCGCTAATCTCAAGAAGCTCAAGAGTGATCCGCTGTATCAGCCCGAAATGGACGGATACACCGAGGAGTATCTCGACTACATAAAGAAGATCGCTACAAGTTTCAACGGGCCGCCTACGATCAGAGCCGAGGAGCAGGTCGACTATAGCACATTCGCCCCTGAGGGCTCCGGCACGGCCGACTGTCTGATACTGTTCGGCGATGAGCTTCATGTGATCGACTTTAAGTACGGCAAGGGCGTACTTGTCTCACCTGAGGACAACCCTCAGCTCAAACTTTACGCCCTCGGAGCTATCAGCAAGTTCGGCCTCATATACAGCTTCAATAAGATAACGCTGCATATCGTACAGCCGAGACTTAGCAATATTGACGACTGGTCGATAAGCACCGCCGATCTCCTCGCATGGGGCTTCTCTATACAGCCCACAGCACAGCTCGCGTTCAGCGGCCAGGGAGAGTTCAAGAGCGGTGAGCACTGCAGGTTCTGCAAGGTTGCAGCGACTTGCAAGAAGCGTGCTGCGGACAACCTTGCGCTTGCACAGTATGAGTTCAGAAAGCCCGACAACGATCCGACCGCTACGGATCCGATGCTTAACGATGCAGAGCTCGCGGAAGCTCTCACAAAGGGAGCGCAGCTCGTAGCATGGTACGAGGACCTCAAGGAGTATGCACTCGCCAAGATCCTCGACGGCGGTGAGCTCAGCGGTTGGAAGGCAGTCGAGGGCAGAGGCACAAGAGCCTTTATCAATCCTGACGACGTGCCGAAGCGTCTTGAGTCTATCGGACAGAGCAGCGACCTCGCCTATGAGCGTAAGGTTCTCTCGCCTGCAGCACTTGAGAAGTTGCTCGGCAAGAAGGTATTCACGGACAGCTTCTCGGATCTCGTCGAGAAGTCCAAGGGCAAGCCTGCGCTTGCACCGATCTCAGACAAAAGAGCTGCATACGTCCAGGGGACGTCCGCAGCGGAAGACTTTAAGTAATCAAGGAGGACTATCAATATGTCAAACACTATCGTAACAGGAGAAGTACGACTCTCCTATGTAAGTTTATTCGAGCCCAGAGCTAACCAGAACGGCGGAGATCCTAAGTACCAGGTAACCGTCCTGCTCCCTAAGAGCGATACAGCCACAAAGGCAGCGATCGACAGAGAGATACAGGCAGAGCTTCAGAACGGTGTAGCAACAAAGTTTGGCGGCCAGATGCCCGCTATGCCTGCGATCCCGATCCACGACGGCGACGGTCGCCGTCCTAACGGTGAGCCATTCGGTGAGGAGTGCCGCGGCTGTTGGGTATTCACGGCAAGTACAAAGCAGAAACCTGAGGTCGTTGATGAAAACTGTCAGCCCATTCTTTCTGCTACCTCTGTTTACAGCGGTTGCTACGGCAGAGTATCCATAAGGTTCTTCGCCTACAATCAGGCAGGCAAGAAGGGCATCGGCTGCGGACTCGGCAACGTACAGAAGCTGCGCGACGGTGAGCCCCTCGGCGGCGGCTCGACCGCAGCTCAGGACTTCGGCAGTGCAGCCGCTGCCTTTACTCCTGGACAGCCTGCTCCTTATCAGCAGCAGCCGCAGCAGTACGGTATGCCTGCACAGCAGTACGGAGCACCCGCGCAGCAGCCTGCATATACGCAGCAGCCTTACTCAGCACCTGTGCAGCAGCCTGCTCCCTATCAGCAGCAGCCGCAGCAGTCACAGCAGCTTTACGGAGCTGCTACATGGGAGCCTCAGTCTCAGCCTGCCCCGGCTCAGGGCTTCCCTGGCGGACCGCTCCCGTTCTGATGACTAATCTATCTATCGACATCGAGACTTATTCTGATGTTGACCTGAAGAAATCGGGACTGTACAAATATGTGCAGTCCCCTCAGTTTCAAATACTGCTTTTTGCCTATCGTGTTGATGACGAGCCCGTACAGATAGTTGACCTTACAGCCAGGGAGCGCATCCCTTTTGATATAGAGATCGCCATGCTTGACCCTAATGTTACGAAACGGGCATACAATGCAGCGTTTGAGTGGTACTGTCTGTCGAAGCACCTCAAGCTGCCTCAGGAGACTCAGAATGAATGGTTGCAGCAGTGGCGTTGCACAATGCTTCATGGCCTCTACCTCGGTTATCCCAGTGGGCTTGCCGCTATAGGTGAGGCATTGAAGCTTCCGCAGGATAAAAAGAAAATGGGCGTGGGGCAATCGCTCATCCGCTACTTCTGCAAGCCTTGTAAACCTACTAAGGCCAACGGCGGCCGCACGCGTAACCTGCCGCAGCATGAGCCCGAGAAGTGGAAGATCTTCAAGGACTACTGTATGCAGGACGTCTATTCAGAAAACAGTATATGGCGTATACTGTCAGCCTTCCCCGTCAGTGATGATGTACAGAGACAATGGGAACTCGATATGAGGATCAACGCTTACGGCGTTAATCTTGACAGGGATCTCATCGAGGGCGCTCTCCACTGCAACGCTTGTATTACTGATGAGCTTATGGCCGAAGCTACAAAGCTTACGGGTCTCAGAAATCCAAAGTCAGTATCTCAGCTTAAGAAGTGGCTTACTAAGGAGCTGTCTGAGGACATCGACACACTTAGTAAAGCTAAAGTCGCAGAATTACTTGACCGTGACTTACCAAGCTCTGACGTGAACCGAGTGCTTGAGATCAGACGCGAGCTCGGCAAGTCTTCAGTAAGTAAATATGAGGCTATGGAAACGTGCATTTGCAGTGACGGAAGGGCGCGGGGTCTCCTCCAGTTCTACGGTGGTAATCGCACCGGGCGCTGGGCAGGGCGGCTCATACAGGTTCAGAACCTTCCTCGAAACTATATGGATACCTTAGATACGGCCAGGGACCTTGTAAAAAATAAGAATACGGCCGCAATAAAGCTCATTTATGGTAATGTGCCTGATACACTGTCACAGCTGATCAGAACAGCATTCATCCCGTCTGAGGGCAACAAATTCGTTGTGGCGGACTTCTCAGCCATTGAGGCAAGAGTTATAGCATGGCTCGCAGGAGAGCAGTGGAGACTTGAGGTATTCAACACTCACGGTAAGATCTATGAGGCTTCTGCATCAAGTATGTTCGGCGTCCCTATCGAGAAGATCAAGAAGGGCAACCCTGAGTATTCGCTCCGCGCTAAGGGTAAAGTCGCCGAGCTCGCTCTCGGCTACCAGGGCAGCGCGGGTGCTCTTATTAACATGGGCGCACTTGATATGGGGCTCTCTGAGGACGAGCTTCCCGATATCGTACAGCGTTGGCGTAAGGCTAATCCGAGAATAAGAGATCTCTGGTACACCTGCGAGAATGCTGCGCTTGAGGTAATGGCAACAGGTCAGAGAGTCGGCATTAATCAGAACATCATATTTGCAAGAGAATATGACTGCGGTGCAGGGCTTGACTTTTTTACAGTGCAGCTCCCGAGTGGCCGCAAGCTCTTTTATCCTCACCCTTTCCTTGCTGAGAATGACCTCGGTAAACAGGCGCTGCACTACTACGGCGTCAATCAGAAAACGGGCAAATGGGGCGTCATTGCTACCTACGGCGGTAAACTCACAGAGAATATAGTGCAGGCGGTAGCCCGAGACTGTCTTGCTGTAACTCTTGAAAGGCTCGATGCAGCAGGATTGCAAGTAGTTATGCACATACACGACGAGGCGGTCATAGACTGCGGCCGAGACCAGGTAAGCGTCGACGCTGCGTGTGACCTTATGGGCACCCCGATACCGTGGGCACCGGGGCTCCCACTCAAGGCAGCAGGCTTTGAGAGCAACTACTACATGAAAGACTAACCTCTAAGGGAGGCAGAAAAATGCAATACGATAGAAAAATAGTAATAACAACGGGCGTCAGCCGTAAGGCGTCAACGTGGAAGGCACAGGCGCTTTTATGGTCCGAGCTGGTAACAAAGCTCGCGTCGCCCGTTAGAGGCACGGAAACGCTAAAACATTACCTGCAGCTCCCGAAGGCAAAGCAGGACGAGCTTAAGGACGTCGGCGGCTTTGTGGGTGGTACATTCAACGGTGAGAAAAGAAAAGCGGACAAAGTGACAGGCCGCGATCTGATCACACTTGATATGGACAGTATACCCGCGGAGCAGACTAACACTGTTCTGCAGAGGATCTCATCGCTAAACTGTGGATACTGTGTGTACTCTACGCGAAAGCATGAGCCCGCGCGTCCGAGGCTCAGGGGCGTTTTCCCTCTTGATAGGTGCTGCACCCCTGATGAATACGAGCCTATCGCGAGGAAGCTCGCTGAGCTGATAGGTATTGAGCTCTGCGACCCTACCACCTTCCAGGCTTCACGCCTGATGTACTGGCCGTCAGCTTCGTCCGATAGCCAGTATGTATACGCATGGGAGGATAAGCCGTTTCTGTCAGTTGATGGTATGTTGGCACTCTATGGAGACTGGCATGATATAGCACAGTGGCCTGATGTGCCTAATGCGCCTCAGCTGCGTAAGAAGCTCGCGGCCAAGCAGGGCGACCCGACAGAGAAGGCAGGCATTGTCGGCGCGTTCTGCCGCATCTATGACATATATGCAGCTATGGACAAGTTCCTTCCCGGGGTCTATACAGAAACCGCTCAGAGCGACCGATACACCTATGCAGGCGGCTCTACCACAGGCGGTGCGGTTATTTACGATGACGGCAAGTTCTTATACAGTAATCACGCTACGGATCCCGCAGGTGGAAAACTCTGCAATGCGTTCGACCTCGTAAGGCTTCATAAGTTTTCCGACACGGATGCAGAGGCGAAGGAAGGCACTCCAACAGTTAAGCTGCCGAGCTACACTGCTATGTGCGAGCTCGCGGCATCTGACAACGCAGTAACAACCCTTCTGACAAAGGAGCGCAGGGGCAAGGCAACAGCTGAGTTCTCTATGCCCCTGCCTGAGAACGCAGCTCAGACTGCGACCGACACTAATGTCGATGACAACTGGGAGTCAAAGCTCGCAGTTACATCAACGGGCTTGCTGCAGAAGACTATTGATAACGTACTCATTATACTTGAAAATGATCCGCTGCTGAAGAATAAGTTTGCGTTCGATGATTTTTCTAACCGCGTGCTTATCAAGGAAGCCGTCCCCTGGGACCTCAGGCAGAAGCAGCGCGACTGGTCAGACAACGACGATGCCGGCATAAGACACTATCTCGAAAGAGCTTACGGTATAACAGGTATCAACAAAATAACAGATGCCTGCACTCTCTGCTTCCGCAGACACAGCTTCAATGCTGTGCAGGACTGGCTCAGATCTCTCCCACCGTGGGACAGCATACCAAGGCTCGATACCATTTTTATTGATTACCTGGGCGCCGCGGATACTCCGTACACCAGGGCTGTAGCAAGGAAGTCCTTTACTGCTGCCGTGGCCAGAGCTATGATCCCCGGCGTAAAGTATGACACCATGCCTATCCTATCAGGACCTCAGGGCATAGGTAAATCGACACTGCTCAAGATAATGGCGGGCAACTGGTTCAACGACAGCCTCGACAGCTTCGACGGTAAGGAAGCCTGCGAGATGATACAGGGCAGTTGGATAATCGAGCTCGGTGAGCTCAACGGCCTCAGCAAGTCCGAGAGCGGCCAGGTCAAGCAGTTCTTAAGCAAGGCAGATGATATTTATAGAGAACCATACGGCAGGCGCACAGGACGTTATCCGAGGCGCTGCGTGTTCTTCGGCACCTCTAATGAGAAAGAGTACCTCAAGGACAGCACCGGCGGTCGTCGCTTCTGGCCGATAGACTGTATGGCCAAAGCTCCTACAAAATCTGTGTTCACAGAGCTTGAGCTCGAAGCACCTCAGATCTGGGCGGAAGCCTATGTCAGATGGCAGGTCGGGGAAAAGCTTTACCTTGAGGGCGCAGCTGCGGCCGCTGCCTTAGTGGAGCAGGAGTCCCACAGAGAAGCAAATGCAAAGGAAGGTATCGTCCGCGAATTCATTGAAAGGAAGATACCTGCGGACTGGAGTAAAAGGACTCTGCAGCAAAGAAGATCCTACTGGTCCGACGAGTTTGGCCGCAAAAACGATAGTGCTCTCGATCTTGTGGAGCGTACAAGAGTATGCGCCCTTGAGATATGGGCTGAGTGCTTCGGCGGCGATGTAAAATACATGAAGAAATCAGACTCCAGAGAGATCAACGACATACTGTCGAGAATGGAGGGGTGGAAAAGAGCTGAGAAAACTGAACGCTTTGGGGCAGGATACGGTGTGCAAAGAGGGTTTCAAAAGTTGTAACATTCTATTCTGGCATTCAAGAAAATCATAGTGAGAATGTTACAAATGTTAATGTAACAAACAAAAAGAATGTTACAAGAATGTTATAAAAATGTTTCAAACGCAAACGGCGGTAAATAGGCATATACTTTATATTGTAACATTGTAACATTCTTTTATATATAAGTATTAAAAGATAGAAAGTATAGGGTATAATGCCCCCTATAATATCTATAAATCCTATACTGTAATATATATAATAGGGCAAATCGTTACAATGTAGCACGAGGAGGCTGAAAATGGAAAGCGAAAAAGTCACTGAGGCTTACCTCAGGGATGAAATAAAGAAGCTGGGAGGAAAGGCGTATAAGTTTGTCTCGCCCGGCGAGACAGGAGTGCCTGACAGGGTATGTATTCTCCCAGGTGGGAAAGTGTTCTTTGTAGAGACGAAATCGGAAGGCAAGAAAAGCACACCGAAGCAGCGGCAGCAGCAGAAACGCCTGAGGGATCTCGGCTGCCGCGTTTACGCAGATGTGGATACCAAGGCAAAGGTCAGGGAAATTCTAAACGAGGAGGTGATGCCCGATGATATTCAGACCACATAAATACCAGGCTTACTGCATTGGCAGGATAATCAACGAGCCCGCAGTAGGATTGTTTCTGGATATGGGTTAGGCCTCGGAAAGACTGTAATAACATTAACGGCCATTAACGACCTGAAGTATAATCGCTTCATGATAAACCGGGCTTTAGTTATCGCGCCTAAGAAGGTCGCAGAAGCAACATGGAGCAGCGAAGCTCAGAAGTGGGATCACCTCAAGCACCTGAGGATTTCAAAGGTTCTCGGTACAGCTGCGCAGAGGATCAGAGCTGTGAACACACCTGCGGACATCTATGTTATCAACCGTGAGAATGTGCAATGGCTTGTAGATCACTACAGAAATGACTGGAAGTTCGACATGGTTGTCGCCGATGAGCTGAGCAGTTTCAAGAACCCGCAGGCTAAAAGGTTCAAGTGTCTCACCTGGGTAAGACCTCACATCAGCAAGTTTGTCGGGCTCACCGGCACGCCTGCTCCTAACGGCCTTATGGATCTCTGGGCGCAGATCTATCTGCTTGACAGCGGAGAACGTCTTGGCAAGAGTATCACGGCATACCGCAGAGCTTACTTCAACGAGAATACCCATGGCGGCAACTTCTCCACCTTCGATGAGCGCCCGGGAGCTGAGCAGCTGATAAAGCAGAAGATCTCAGATATATGCGTGAGCATGAAGGCCGAGGACTATATTGAGCTTCCTGAGAGGCAGGACATCATCGTCCCGGTAGAGTTGGATCCGAAGGCGAGGAAGCTGTACGACCAGTTCGAGCATGATATGTTCCTTGAAGTCGACGAGGAGACTCTTGACGCAGGCACTGCAGCAGTCCTGACGAATAAGCTGCTGCAAATGGCAGGCGGAGCTGCGTACACCCCTGCCGGTACGCCGGTGGAAGTACACAGCTGCAAGACCGAAGCATTCATGGAGCTCATCGAAGCAGCCCAGGGGCAGCCCGTACTGGTATTCTACAACTTCAGACATGAGCTGCAGCGTATATCGCAGCTGCTGCAGAAGGCAAAAGTAAACTTCGGCGAGCTTAAGACGCCCGAGGACATAGACCGTTGGAACCGACGCGAGCTGAGTGTGCTGCTTGCGCACCCTGCATCGGCTGCATACGGACTTAACCTTCAGGCAGGCGGCAGCCACATCATCTGGTTCGGTCTTAACTGGTCCCTGGAGCTTTACCAACAGGCAAATGCGAGACTGTACAGGCAAGGACAACGGGACAGGGTCATCATACATCACCTTATCGTCAAGGACAGTGCAGACGAGATGGTAATGGCTTCCCTGCAAGACAAGGACGCGACGCAGGAAAGTCTGCTGGCGGCGCTTAAGGCAAGGATCAAGGGAGTGAAGGGAAAATGATTGTAGAAATGATTATGGGCGAGGATAGGAGCCTGACTATGGATACAGACAAGTTCCTCAATAAAGCCCGTATCACAGTTCGTGAGGTAAGGATCCTCGCAAAACTTGCCACTGCGTCAGATCTGATCTACGGCACCAATGCTGTGGAAGTGTGGAAGTCCGCAATCGGTGAGCGCGTCGAGCTATGTGTCTACGGAATGAAGCAGCAGGATGCACTCAGGCACACAGCGCTTGAGCGCGGAGATCATAAGGCGCATAAAGCCGCTATCGACAAATTGAAAAAGGTCGACAGTAAACGGCGTAAATACATGAAGTTTATTACGATTTTTGAGGAGGGCAAATAATGAGCGATACTGATATTCTGCACATGGCTGCAATGGAAAAAGAGAACATGGAGCTGTGGAAGCTCCTACAGGAGACGCGTCCTGTTCTGAGAGCGGCGTTCTTCGCGAACTATAAGGACCAGAACAAGGCGAATGACCTGTACGATAAGATAGTCAAAAAGGTCGGAAAGGAGTAGGGAGATGAATACAGATGATCTTATTAAGGCTCTCAGTCCAATAACATCTTGCCCGCCTACGTTCTTTTATTGCCCTGTATGCGGTAAAATAGTAGCTTGTAGAATGGAAATTATAGCGTTTGATATGATACTGCGAGGTGAGTATTGATGATCTTAGTTATAGCATCGGCCGCGGTGGCCCTGGCAATCTACCTTATGGGAATGCACATCGGCAGAAAGCAGGCGGAGCAGCACTTCCTGGAGATGAGAGGCGAAATGGGGCTTACCCGGGAGGACAACGAGGATGTTTATTAAGGGAAGATGGTTTACAGAGCCGGAGATAATTGCTTATGTCAATGAGCTTGAAGCAAGCAGAGCCGAGTCGATAAAGCTTCTTGGAAGTGCAATGAATGACGTGCAGCGCCTCGGGTATGGAGACTGCGTGAGCTGCAGATATGCAGGCCAGTGCAGTGAGGGCGAGTGCAGATATGAATGGCGCCATCAGGCAGAGGCTGAGAAACTTATCGGCAAGGAGGCGAAAGTATGCTGGGGATAATAGTCCCGATAATCATAACATTAGTGTCGGCGGCAGTTATCGTACACTGCGCTGACAACAAGGGGTACGTCTCAGACGAGGAATGGAGGAAAGATGAGATGACAGATAAACAAAGAGTTACCGCAAAATGGCTGAACAGAGCTTTTGAAGCAAACATAAAACTGAAAGCATTAAGAGCGTACAGGCATTCCATAGCAGGATCCGTAGGGCTTAAAGGCGTAAAATACGGCGGCAGCACCGGCGGCGGAAGTAATGAAAATGCAATGGAGCTCGCACTTGCCGAATACTGCGATGAGCTTGCTGATATAGACAAGGAGATCAATGCGCAGGTACTTAGGGTCCGCGAGCTTGACGAAGAAATAAGGGAAAGCATAAGGAGACTTCATGACAGCAGGCTTGAGTCAATATTGATCTATCGTCACCTCGCCTGTATTGAACCGGGCAAAGCAGCGAAGGCGATCGGGTACTCATCAAGACATGAACGTAGGCTCTACGGCGAGGCGCTTGAAAAGTTGTCCGCCTATGTCCGCTAATGTCCGCTGATGTCCGCTTTTTCCTATTGACGTCCGCTGTTAAGTATGCTATACTGTATTCGTAGAAGTTTGCAAAAAGGAGATCGCTGTGCACATTTTCATGTCTTGTCTTTCAATGGTTCCGCGATCTCGGGCCCCTTCTGCAGGAAATGGCTTTATGTTTTCCAGATCGTCCCGAATGCTGTTGTCTCCGGCATTCGGACGCCCCTTCTCTGATACGACGGCGAAGTTAATGTCGTCAGGGTCAACAGCAGGTTCGAGTCCTGCATCAGAGGCCAAGACCTCTTTGGTCGAACAAACCACCGTTCAAAGAACAAAAATACCGTCTCAGCTGAGGCGGTATTTTTGTTATACGGTTAAACAACCCCCACCTATGGGGGGAGGGGTACCCCCAGAGATAGTGATGAAGACATTCACACCGTCACTGCTCATATTTCTCGCTGAAAGGAGGAAAAACATGGAATACGGCATTGAGTACCTCAGGTCAAAGCTGCGCACTAAGGCTCAGCGAGTCAACCTAAGGTACAAGTATTATGACATGAAAAACACCGTAAGAAAAATAACCGCTCTCATACCGCCTGAATTCAAAACCATGACATATTCTCTCGGTTGGTGTGGTAAAGCTGTTGACAGTATCGCAGATAGAATGTTCTTTGACAAGATTGAAAAAGACGACTTTATGCTGAACGAAATATACAGTCAGAATAACGCGGATATTCTTTTCGACAGCTCTATTCTATCAGCATTGATCTCGTCGTGCAGCTTCTTGTATATAGATAAGGACTACGACGGATACCCGACCATTGAGTGCGTCGACGGCGGTAACGCCACAGGTATAATCGACCCGGTTACAAATATGCTCACGGAAGGCTATGCGGTACTGAAGCGAGCAGATAACGGTGATGCGCTGTTGGAGGCGTATTTCCGCCCCGGTGAGACTGTATACTATGAGAACGGCAAGTCAGAGCCTGTCGATGTGTTCACTCACAAGGCTCCGTATGCTCTTCTTGTACCGCTGATCTACCGCCCAGATGCGCGACGTCCATTCGGACACTCGCGTATATCGCGCAGCTGCATGGATATAGTTCAGTGCGCACTTCGCACACTCCTTCGTACAGAGGTCGGAGCTGAGTTCTACAGCGTACCGCAGAAGTACATTGTTGGCTTAGCCCAGGACGCAGAATTTAACAATAAGGCTGCCACTCTCTCGACTTTCCTTAGTTTTTCTAAAGACGATGAAGGGAAAGTGCCGTCACTGGGGCAGTTTCAGCAGCAGAGCATGGCTCCGCACATCGAGCACATGAGAATGCTCGCGTCAATGTTTGCAGGAGAGACAGGACTTACCCTTGACGATCTCGGGTTCTCGACGGACAACCCTCAGAGCTACGATGCTATCAGGGCAAGTCACGAGCAGCTCCGCCTTAGTACCAGAAAAGGTCAGCGAAACTTTGGCGTTGGATTTATCAACGCGGGCTATCTCGCTGCGTGCATACGCGATGACACTGCGTATGAGAGACGCTCCTTCGCTAATGCAAGAGTATCATGGGCTCCTATATTTGAGCCTGACGCTTCGGCTATCGGTGCTATTGGTGACGCTGTGTATAAGATCAATCAGGCAGTTCCTGACTTCGTCGGCGAAAACACTGTCCACAGACTCACAGGCTTGGAGAGTGATGCAGAATGACAGACATCAAGGATCTAATCGAGGCTCGCACTGCAACGGATCCTCGGCTGAAAGCCGTGCTAAAGAAGATCAAGGCGGGGACAGCTACATTCAAGGATACTGCATACTATTCGGAGATCTACTCCAATATTACAGGCAGCGTCTTCGGTGCAAATGTACTCGACCTTGAAGGAATAGAGCGTGAGGAAGTGTGCATGGAGCTGCTGCGAGGTAACTATGAGGAGATTAATACTATCTGCGCTCAGGTGCAGACAGCTCTTGACCAGGCAGCAGGTATACACATCAGACCTCAGAAAGCAGCGTTCCCGACAGACCGTGCCGAGCAAATCGCGCACTCTCTCCTTGATCCAACAGTCACGGATAATACTATAAAGCGCAGGGCAAACACAGGCGTCGCGAATGTATCAAAGGGCTTCCACGACAGCTACATAAAGGTCAATGCAAGTTTCCGTAACGATGCAGGGCTCAAGGTGTATATCAATCGTGAGACCGACGGTAAATGCTGCGAATGGTGCAACAGACTTGCAGGTCGATACGTTTACGGCACTGAGCCTGACGACGTATACCGACGCCATGACAACTGCGGCTGCACTACGACATACGAGAACGGCAAGCAAAGGCAGGACGTGTGGTCAAAGCGTTCCTGGACTGCCCCTGAGGTCGGAGCAGGAGCTCCGCCGCCGATAAGGTTCACGCCTGAGCAGGCTGCGGAAATACAGGCAAGAAATATGCCCACGCGATTGACAAATGGTCAAAGAAGTGGTATAATAGAAGAAAGAGAAAGGGAGCAGGAATTCAACGTACCATACGGCAAGTATTCTGTGAATGCTGACATGGATTATATTAATTCGGCTGAGTTTGCGGCTAAATTTGATAGCATTACTGATAATGCTGCTGTTAATAGCTCTTTACGCGAATGCGCAAAAGAAGCAATAGCCCATAGAAACGGAACCAAATACGAGGATATGTATTTTATCCATGCCGAAACAGGCGAAATACTTGCAAAGCAGATTGAAATGACATACCCAAGCGGTATTTCTTATAACGACGAAATAACGTCATTGCTAAAAAAAGCTAAAAAAGAAAATATTCCGCTTGTTACTTTGCACAATCACCCAGAAGGCTACCCGCCGAGCGTTGACGACATAAATAAGTCTTACGACAACAAAACATTGTTTGGAATAGCGGTTGGGCATAATGGGCAGGTATACAAATATGACAATCCGGGCAAGCGTATAAACAATCCGAAGTTGATCCATGATGAAATTGCTTATCGTTATAGAGAAGGCGCGGATATTGACAGAGCTTATACCGAAATGTATGATATTTTAGGCATAAAGTACAGTATTATCAAAGGGGGCTGATGATATGAAAAATAAATACGAAGAATACGACGGCTACAAAATGCCTGAAAAACAGGGCTTTAAAAATAAAGCCGAAAGTGATAACGAATTCAAGAAACATCTTGAAAGAATGAAGGAAATAAAAGAAGCAAACGATATAAAATAAAACCGTTCTCACCTGAGGGCGGTTTTATTATGCCCTAAAGGAGGTGCTATCGTGCCGACAAAAGACGAAATAGACGATATGAGGATTGAAAAGCTGCTGCTCGACTTCAACGACTATGATATGCTTGAGACGGTACGCGATCACCTCAGGAAGCTCCAGAAGGAGAAGAAGCACACGAGTGCAGCAAACCAAATGGCGATCTTCCACATCGGCGAGGCTATCCGCTTTATGGAGAACCGTCCACAGGAAGATCTTCGGAGGGGGTGAGAAAGTGGAAAGTGCTGACAGAATAGAGATTACCTTCAAGAGCGGTGAGACTATCTCCTACGGCAAAGGAGAATGGGACGACTACGCTTACGACGGAAAAGCTATCATCGTAAAGCAGAAAGGTGCGTGGATTGGAATATATAACTTCGACCATGTATTCTGCGTAGAACTTAAAGAACACTAAGCATTTGCTAAGGACACAAATGTCCCTCGCAAGTGCTATTTTTATACCCTGTCGGAGGTGATGTATATGCCAAATCTGCGTCCAGATCATAATGGTACGCAGCGAGCGCAGTTCAACTCGAACAAAAAGAAGATATATGCAACGCAGGAAGTCTGCGGTATCTGCGGTAAGAGAGTGGACTTTAGCCTTAAGTTCCCGCACCCTATGAGCCCGTGTATAGATCACATCATTCCTATTGCCAGAAACGGACACCCGTCCGACATCAGCAACCTACAGCTTGCACACCTGTGCTGCAACCGACAGAAATCTGATAAGCTATCACCAAAGCAGGACTTTAAAGCCGAAACGGAAGTCGTTTCCAATCGGCTGCTTCCTTTGACGTTTGACTGGAAGAGCCTATGAGCCTATAACAGAAAGGAGCTGATCTGGTGAGCGAAAAGCGGCGAGGCAGACAGACTCCAACAATATCAGTCGTTCTCCCATATACACAATCACTCGGAACAGAAGCCATATTGATATATAACAGCACCGACAGAGTTGCGCAGGAGTGGCAAGAACTGCTCTTGGAAGATATCATGGCGATCAACGAGGACGGTCTATGGGTTCACATGAAATTCGGGTGGTCTATACCACGTCGAAATGGTAAATCTGAGCTCCTTATAATGCGTGCTGTGTATGGCGTATCTCATAATGAGAGGGTGCTCTACACAGCGCATCGAACAACCACATCACACAACGCCTGGGAAAAATGTATTGACCGCCTCGTAAAGGCTGGCTACATTGAGGGCGTTGATTTCAAGACCACAAAACAAATGGGCTTGGAGCATATTGAGTGGCTCAAGGACGGCGGCGGAGTTATCAACTTCCGAACCCGATCAAGTAAGGGCGGACTCGGTGAAGGTTATGATCTGCTTATTATCGACGAAGCTCAGGAGTACACTTCTGATCAGGAGTCGGCTCTTAAGTATGTTGTAACTGACAGCAAAAATCCACAGACACTTATGTGCGGTACTCCGCCGACGGCAGTATCTTCGGGCTCTGTGTTCCAGAAGTACCGCAAAGAGACCCTTACCGGTGCAAACGCGGACAGCGGTTGGGCTGAATGGTCCGTCCCTGAGCTCACTGATGCGCACGATCCTGAGCTCTGGTATGATACCAACCCTTCCCTCGGGTATATTCTCAGCGAGAGAACGATACGCTCGGAGCTCGGCGACGATCAGATCGACGACAACATTCAGCGTCTCGGCTTGTGGATAGCTTATTCTCAGAAATCTGCCATAAGCCGCAAGGAATGGGACAGCTATGCTATTACCGAGCTGCCTAAGCTCAGAGAGCCCCATAGAATATACTTTGGCATAAAATATGCCAAAACAACATCAAATGTATCTCTTTCCGCTGCTATAAAAACAGCCGACAATAAGGTATTTGTGGAGGCTATCGACTGCCGCAGCGTGCGTGAGGGCAACACATGGATCATTGATTTTCTGAGGAACCCTAACGCCGTCAGCGTCGTGATCGACGGAGCAGGCAATCAGAGTATCCTTGAGCAGGACATGAAAGATGCCGATGTAAAATGCAAGGCGATCATGCCGAAGGTCAATGAAGTCATTGAAGCCAATACTTTGTTTGAAAAGATGCTGTTTGAGGATAAGATATGCCATAAAGGGCAGCCTGCACTTGCGCAGGCTGCTGCCAATTGTGAACATAGAGCTATCGGCAGCAGTGGCGGATATGGATACAGCTCGATACTTAAAGGCGCAGATGTCTCCCTGCTTGAGTCTGCGTCCCTTGCTCATTGGCTGTGCGCTAAGGAGAAAGAAAAGAAAAAGCAGGTAATAACGTACTAAGAGGTGCATAATGGAAAAGAAAATACTTGATAAGATCAACTCCTTCACGAGGAGAGAGTTCAAAGAAGAAGAGCTCTATGTTTTCCCTATCACGCTCTGCGACAACGATATAGATCGTGATATGGAACGCTTTTCTGATGCTGCACTTGAAAAAATGCAGCAGCTATTCATTGGAAAAACAGGAATATTCGACCACGACCCCACTGCAAACAACCAGGAAGCGCGAGTATTCGATACTGAGGTCGTAGCTGACAGTTCGCGCACAACAAAAGACGGCCGCCCTTATAAATACCTTAAGGGAATGGCTTACATGGTGCGCACTGACGCTAATAAAAACCTCATTTCCGAAATCGACGCAGGTATCAAGAAGGAAGTAAGCGTATCGTGTTCATCTGCCAAGAGAACGTGCTCTATCTGCGGAGTTGATACTTATCAGGAAGACTGCGAGCACAGAAAAGGCAAAGAATACGACGGTAAAATATGTCACCACATTCTCGATGACATCACCGATGCTTACGAGTGGAGCTTTGTTGCTGTTCCTGCACAGATAAATGCAGGAGTTACAAAGAAATATAAACCAAAGGAGGAAAAATCAATGGAATTCAAACCTATCACCACACAGGAAGAGCTTGATGCAGCTATCAAGCCTGCTGTCGATGCAGCTGTTGCAGAGACAAAGGCTCAGTACGAGGGCTATATCTCTCCTGAGGCACATCAGACGGCTCTCGATGCTGCCAAAGCGGAAAGCAAGTCGTATGAGCTGAAGTATCTTAAGCTCGATGCAGCTCTCAAGAGTGGCCTTCCTATCGAACTGGCTGACAAGATCTCTGGTGAAACTGCCGAGGATATCCAGAAAGATGCTGAGTCATTCGCGCAGATCACCTGCAAGTCTACTCATCAGCCAAGACGCTTCTCACCTGAGCACAATGACGCGATGACAGGCGTTGAGCGTGAGTTCTACGCAAGAAACCCCAAACTGAAAGAAAACTAAGGAGGAAAAAGAATTATGGCACACGAAGCACAGACACGCTATTCCGATCTTGTACTTGCCAAGCTTCGTAATGAGCTTGTGCTCTCTGACGGATTAGTATTCAACAACGACTACGAGGGCGATCCTACTTCCGGTTCTGTAAAGATCCCGGTACGTGACACTGAGGTCGCAGTATCGGACTACGACAAGGCTAACGGTATCACAGCTACTAACGGCTCTACAAGCTATACAGACCTCATTATCGACAAGGATAAGGCTGTAAACGAGATCATCGACGGCTACGATGCTGAGTCCGTCCCCGATAAGCTCGTAGCGGATCGTCTTGACAGCGCAGGCTACAGCCTCGCAGAGAGAATAGATACCGACGGCGGAACTGTACTGCTCGCAGGATCAACACCTATGAATGTGGCATCAATCTCCAAGACAAATATCTATGATACTATCGTCGATGTTCGTACAGCGATGACCAAGGCTAAGATCCCTGCCGTTGGACGTTATCTGCTTGTTACGCCTGATACAATGGCTCTGATCCTTAAGAGCCCTGAGTTCATCAGTGCATCATCTCTGGGTGATGACGTAAAGAAAAACGGCGTCGTAGGTCAGATCGCGGGCTTCCTGGTAAAGGAATGGAATGACAGCACGGCAAATCTTGCAATGCTTGCAGGTCACCCCAGATTTGCAACAAGAGTGCATGAGTGGCAGGTACCCGTACACATTCAGGATCTTGCAGGATCTGGTAAGTACATCGGCGCATCTGCTGTACAGGGCCGTAGAGTATACGCTCATAAGGTTCTCCGCAGCGTTGCTATTCGTGCAGTATACGTCCCCGGCTCCCTTACTGCTTCCCTTGCAAAGGCTACAGGCGAAGGCTCAACCGGCAAGACGGTTGCAACAGTTACAGCAGGCAATACTGGCACAACATACGCTTACAAGGTTAATCCTTCAGAGCGTGCAACTTTCGATATGACGAGCACTGCTTATGGCGGTACATCCCTCACATCTGGCACAACTGCAATCGCAGTATCCGCAGGTGATGTGATTGAGGTCGTAAACCTCAGCTCAAGCAAAGTCAAGGCTGTTACATACCTTACGGTAGAAGCTGACGACATCGCAGAGTAATGGGTACGGCATACTGCACGGTTAATGATATCTTAGCGCTCGGGTATCAGTTGACCAATCAGCAGCAGGAAGCAGCACAAAGCATTATTGACATGGCTTCCGCTAAACTTAGGATACAGGCTAAGAAATACGGAAAAGACATAGATAAAATGTTGGCTGACGAGAATGACGGTGAGGATTATAGCCTTGCAGTAAAAAATGTTGTAATCAATGCTACGGTCAGAGCGCTCAATACTGTTTCCGATGATACTCCTGCCCTTTCCCATGGCTCAGAGACAAACGGATCATACAGTATTCAGATGACCTACCTAAATGCAGGGCAGTCCCTATACTTCCTGCGAAATGAACTTAAGGATCTCGGGTTGCTCCGTCAGGTGTACGGAGCAATTGAGATATACGACACCGAAAAGGAGTGATATGATGTTTACGAACTGTGAGGGCTGCACGATCTACGAAAAAACAGTAGCTAACAGAGCTCCTGCATACATAAGACATACGACAAGTCGCATCTACTGGCAGCCATCAGTGGGACAGACGGGAGGAAATGACCGGCATTCACGCAATAATATCTTTGTTAATATCCCTGAAGCCTCAACAACGTACTTGCCAAAGTGTGATGACAGAGTTGTCCGCGGCATTATAGAGGCAGCAGCTCCACCGCATGATGCCCTTACAGTTATGGACGTCAAGGATCTTCGTTACGGTTCGGCGCGAGTGCGACATATAGAGATGACATTGGAGTGATGCTATGCTGAATTTCAAAGGGCTTGTGTTCTCATCTGATTTTGAGAGCAGATCCAAGAAAAACATCGCTGAAGCTCAGGACTATATAGACGGGCAGTGCTTGAAGTACCTGCCTGACTACACCCCGATAGCTCATAAGCGGTTCAAAAATCGTGGTAAGATGAGCAAAGCACATAAGGTTGCGCAGCCGGGGCTTATTATTAACACTGAGCCTAAGGCAAGGCACGAGTATTACACTAATAAAGGCCACTCTGGGCATAATCGCGGAAAATACTGGTTAGAGCGCATGAAGGCTGACCATAAAGACGATATACTGAAAGGACTGAATAAGCCGAAATGAGCAACAAGCCTATAATCGAGAGCATTCGGGACTATATAAGCGCTTTCCCCGATCTCTCAGAGAACTGCTGCCTGCTTATTGATTATCTGGGCAATAAGCCCGTAGAATATACCGTCGAGGCAGTACCGTGCAATCCGGTATACAAGGAATATGTTGACGGTGAAAAGGTCAAGCAGTTCCTTTTTGTTTTTGCCAGTCGAGAATATTTCGAGGCAGATGTCAACACTTGCATTGAAAATCTTCATTTCTATGAGAATTTCGAGGAGTGGATAGAACAGAACAACGATAACGGGGCACTCCCCGATCTTGGCGGCAACAAAGTCCCTGTAAGTCTCGAAGTGCTTACAAGGGGTTACGTCCTTTCTGCTGATGAAGAAACGGCACGTTATCAAATACAGCTTCGATTAATTTATGAGGAGGAATAAAAATGCCTGGTACACCTACAATTGTGCAGCGTCATAAGATCGTTGCATTCTACGGCGTAACAACAACCACGACCTCAGGCGGTGCAGCAACGTCAACTACGACATTCCACAGAATGAAGAAGTTCACGCAGCTCGCTAAGTCACAGAACCCTATCGAGTACAGCAGACAGTACGTTGACGAGCCTTTCGGCGTTACAGATGTCATGGGCTACAACCCGAGCATCGCATACGCCTTCGACAAGCACAGAGATCTTCCCGTCCAGGAGGACATCATCAAGATCACCAATGATGAGCTTCTCGGCGATGACGCAGTACGTCCTATCATCATCGTTGATACAGAGACCAACGAGGCCTACAAGAGAGACTTTGCGGTTATCCCGAACTCTGAGGGCGACAACATCAACGTATACACTTACAGCGGCAATTTCAAGTGTAAGGGCGAGCTCATCAAGGGCACCGCTGCTACATCTGACGATTATCAGACTGTTACATTCACGGAAGCAGTTGATTAGGTAGCCGGAGCTGAGGAAGTCAGCTCCGAAGAACAGAATGATTCTGAGGAGCAGGCCGAGGAAGAACCCGAGGACGAGCCTCAGACAGATTAATTAATGGAGGAATGAGCCTATGAGCCAGAAGACATGGGAGATCAACGGCAAGAGCTTCGAGCTTGATCTTACCGATGCCGATACTGTTGAGCGTTACGAGAACGCTTTTGAGAACATGGAAGCAGCTGAAAAGCTGATCCCTAAGGACGGCAAAGCGTCCGAAAGGATCCGTGCGTGCTGCGGACTGTTCAAAAAGCTGTTCGACACTATCTTCGGCGAAGGCACGTCGGATCAGGTATTTGAAGGCGTGCCGACCAGTATCTCAGCATACGAGGAGATATACTACAGCTTCCTTGATTTCGCCCACGCGCAGTTTGAAGCTGACACAAAGCAGAGAGCTGAACGCCTTACAAAATACGCTCCTAATCGAAAGCAGCGTCGCGCTAAGAAAAAATGATAAATGCGTTATACGAGCCGTTCCCGGAGCACATATCGGTTGAGGGTGAGGAGTATCCGATCTTAACCGACTTCCGGGACTGGCTTCGCTTCGCAGACCTGATGCGCGATCCAGACGTCAGCAAACGCGACAAAGTCTATCTGCTGTCAGATTGGTTCGAGACACGGCCTAAGAAAATAAACGGTAAAACCGTGAACGCTCTCTTTGATTTTTATTATGCCCGTGAGCTTGAGCCCGATGCTGACGATGACGAAGCAGCTGACGACGTTGATGATACTGTTATAAAACCGCCTGTGCTTGACTGGCGGATAGACTCAAGATTTATTCTCGGAGACTTCCGCCGCTACTATGGCATAGACCTTATCAGCATTGAGTACCTGCACTGGTGGGAGTTCAGATGTTTATTCGCAGCTCTCCCCGATGACTCTCAATGCCAGAAGCGTATGGCGTATCGAGGCGTTAACCTCGGCAGCATCAAGGACGATAAGGAACGCGCACGAATTGCTCGGATCCAACGCAGCATCGCAATACCTTACGAATGTGAGGACGATATGATAGGCGCGGCTTTCGGAGGTTTTATATGAAGGATCTGAAACTACCGCCGCTGCAGCGTATGTGGGCTCGGTGCCCTCACTGCGGCGCGAAAACAGTGTTGTATGATAACACTGCCCAGTGCAGCGGAGTGCATATCAAATGCACTCGCGGCTGCAAGAAGGAATTTGAACTCAAAATAGTAAACGGAAAACAAGTGCAATGAGCCATTGAGCCGCACGATCCACCATAAGGAGGGATTGTTGTGGCTTTTGACGGCACACTGAAATTTGACACTGAAATTGATGACAGCGGTTTTAGCGCAGGCTTAGAAAAGATAGGCAGCTTTGCAAAGAAAGGCATGGCTCTTGTCACAGGAGCTGTCACCGCAGCCTCGGGCGCAATGGTTGCCCTCGGTAAAAGTGCGCTTGACGCATACGCTGACTACGAGCAGCTAACAGGCGGCGTATCAACGCTTTTTGGCACTCAGGACAGAAGCCTTGAGGAATATGCTGCAAGTGTAGGAAAGTCTGTTGACGCAGCTCGGAGTGAATATGATAAGCTTCTGCAAGCTCAGTCTGATGTCCTTGACAATGCTGCTAAGGCATTCAAGACAGCAGGCCTCTCGCAGAATGAATACATGGAGACGGTTACATCGTTCTCCGCAGCTCTCATTGCTTCCCTGGGCGGTGATACTCTTAAAGCGGCAGAGGTTGCCGATAAGGCTATCGTCGATATGGCGGACAACGCCAACAAAATGGGAAGCTCAATGGAGAGCATTCAGAACGCATATCAGGGCTTTGCCAAGCAGAATTATACGATGCTTGACAACCTTAAGCTCGGATACGGCGGCACCAAGTCGGAAATGGAGCGCCTGCTCGCAGACGCAGAAGCCATATCCGGAATACACTATGACATAGAAAGTTATGCGGACGTTGTCGAGGCTATCCATGTTATCCAGGACGAAATGGGTATCACCGGCACGACTGCTAAAGAAGCAGCTGAAACTATAAGCGGATCCGTTGCGTCCATGAAATCAGCATGGAGCAACCTTGTTGTCGGCATTGCTGATGATGAACAGGATTTTGAGAAGCTCACAACAGATTTTGTTGAGAGTGCGGCGACAGCTGCTGAGAATATACTCCCCAGAGTCGAGACTATCCTCGGCGGAATGGGCAAGCTCGTAACGTCTATGAGCGGCGTCATTGCTGATGCTCTTGTAGGCTTTACTGAATATATCCCCGACCTCATCGAGGCAGGCGTATCACTTGTGGACGCGCTCGTGCAGGGTATGGTCGACAACGCCCCTGCACTTGCCGATGCTGCACTTGACGCAGGTATGCAGCTCCTTGAGGGGCTCCTCACCATAGGACCGAAGCTGCTCGACCTCGGAGCGCAGCTGCTAACAACGCTGCTTAACGGCATATCATCGCATATTGGTGATATTGCTGATATGGCAAAGACCTTTGCCACAGATCTCGCAAGCACTATTGCTGCAAACGCCCCTGCGCTTGCTATGGCAGCCGCAGAGGTAATACAGGCACTTGTCAATACTATCGGAGATAGCCTGCCTATACTCGTGCAGGCAGCTCTTGACATCATCGTATCACTTGCAAAGGCAATAGTCGCCGCAGCACCTACGATATGCAAGGCTCTTATTGATCTTATCCCTATTCTGATCAATACGATCATATCCTCGATACCTCAGATACTTGACTGTATTACTGACATATTCAACGCGATCGTTGAAGCACTTCCTGATCTTATCGTAGTTCTTGTTGAGAACCTGCCTACAATAATCGTTGCGATCGTCGAGGCTCTGATCGAGGCTATTCCGCAGATACTGGAAGCCGCGGTCAATATGTTCATGGCGATCGTCGAAGCCATTCCTCAGATACTTGTCGCGCTCGTAACTGGCCTCGGAGAGCTCCTCGGTAAGATAGGAGAGTTCCTCAAGAACATCATTGTCTCGGTAGCGCAGTGGGCTGTCGAGATGCGAGAAAAGGCGCGTCAGACCGCAAAGGATTTCCTTGACGGTATTGTTGAGTTCTTCAAGGACCTGCCTCACAAGATCGGTGAGTTTATCGGTGAGGCAATCGGTAAAATTGTTTCCTGGGCTCTGGAGATGCGGGAAAAGGCACGCCAGACTGCGAAGGACTTCCTTGATAATATCGTTACATTCTTCAAGGAGCTCCCCGGTAAGATATGGGACAACCTGACCGCTGCTATCAAGCACGTTATTTCCTGGGGCCTCGAACTGCGTGAAAAGGCGAAAAATGCCGCGTCGGATATGTTCCATAATATTGTCGATACGATCAAGGAACTTCCTGGCAAGATGCTTGAGACAGGTAAGAACATCGTCGAGGGTATCTGGAACGGTATCAAGAACATGGGTCAGTGGATCAAGGATAAGATCTTCGGCTTTGCTGACGGCATTATCGACGGCTTCAAGTCCGCCTTTGGTATCAACTCCCCTTCGCGCGTAATGCGTGACAGCGTCGGCAAGTACCTTGCAGAGGGTGTCGGCGTTGGCTTCATGGACGAGCTGCCGACCATAGCTGAGGACGCAAGGGAGGCTCTTACGAATCTTGACCTCGGCGCTCCTAAGGTTGGCATCGACATCATCGATCCTGCCGCAGAACTGCCTGAGCTTCCAGAGCTTGAGGTATCGGTACCCAACATCGAACCAGTTGAGCTCGATGTGATCGTGCCCGACATTAGCCTTCCTGAGCTTGCTGTTGATATTCCTGACACGGAGCTTCCAGAGCTGCAGGTCAAGGTCGCCGACATCGACTTACCTGAGCTTGAGGTTGACGTTCCTGAGATAGACTTGCCTGAGCTTCAGGTCGATGTGCCTGAGATAAAGCTCCCGAAGCTTGAGATTGATATACCCGATATACCTAAACCTGAAAAACCAGACGCGCCTGCTCCGAACCTCGATACGGATCCACTTAAGAGCTCAGCACCGCAGCCGATAGTCACGAACGACGCTCTGACTGCTATGACAGCGCAGCAGATACTTATTGACAGGTCAGACGCAGCACCGAGTGCTACATCGGACATCATTAATAACCAGTATACTTACAACAATACAGTGAATAACAGCAATCAGCAGAGCTCAGAGCCGCAGTTAAGGTCTCTCACAGCTCAGTTTATAGTCGGCGAGGAGATCGTCGCTGAAGGCGTGCTTGACCTTGTTGACGAGGCTATCGACGAGAGACAGGGGCTCCGCGTTCAGATGAAGAAGAGAGGTGTGACGACGTGAAAAGAAAAGGTTTTACTGTGAACGGTAAGCATACGTACTATGCTTATGGTTTGCAAATGCTCAAGCGCAACATCGGCTCCGCGCCAAAGGACGAACACCTTGAGCGCGTCCCCTTTAGCAATGTTACATATAATTTCGACTCGCTATTTGGTAAAAAAAGCTATGGAGAGCGCAAGCTCTCCTATGAGCTTGAGTTCATAGAACGTCACATCGAGCGTGCTGAGGACAAAGTAATAAGCCTGATCAACTGGCTTCACTGGGACGGCAGCCTCGACCTGTATGATGACTACTATCCGAATTATCATTTCTGCGTCCGAGAGCCAGACGTTGACTGCTCTGAGAAGCACGGAGTATATACGTTGAAAGTCTCGTTCAAAGCTGCGCCCGAGATACTTCCAAATCCTAATAAGATGAAGTATAACGCGGCTAATGTCACTATCCCCGACGTTAATAGCGACGGTAAGGTCAACGCCATAGACTCATCTGCTATCCTTGCCGCTTACGCTGCATTGTCAGCCACGCCGCCTCTGGATACAGGGCTCACCCCTGCTCAGCTCCACGCTGCGGACGCAAACATGGACGGCAAGATAGACTCTATTGACGCATCTATGGTACTCAATTTCTACACAAAGCTATCACAGACCAGTAGCCCATACGACGGCATGAGCATCGAAGCTGCGTGGGCTGCTTACCTTAATGACTACTTCCACACGGGAGGTGAAGTTTACTAATGTATACAATATCAGCGATTAACGGCAGCAGTACATCTGTTATCCACGCGAACGACCCCGACAGCACGAATAGACTGAGTGCAGGCAAGTTTGCAGACGAGGTCAACGCGATCCCTGGGTTCAGCTTCAACATTCCTGCGTTCAATCCTGCTTATAACGAGCTGCACGACCGCACAACTATCATATCTATACATAATGACAAGACCGGTGAGGTCGACTTCGAGGGACCTCTTATCCATAGCAAAGAAGATGTTACATCAGCAGGCAAGGTATACAAGTCATGCAGCTGCGAGGGCTATCTAACCTATCTAAATGACAGTATTCAGCCCTATCATCATTATGAGAGCTCAACGGTAACTGAGTTCCTCACGGCTCTGCTCGACTACCACAACAGCGTAACGCCTACGGAGAAGCATATTACCCTCGGTTCCTGCGACTTTTCAGGCGATAACACCAACAGCAAGACAACCTCCTACAGAAATACCCTCGAAGAGATAAAGGTAAACCTCATCGAGCGTATCGGCGGAGAGATAAGGATACGCAAGGTGAACGGAGCTCTCGTTCTTGACTTCCTGCACCAGTACGGCGTAAAGTCGGATACAACGGTGGAGCTTGCAAAAAATATTTATTCCCTCAGCGTTGACACTGACTCGTCGAATATCATCACAAGGCTCGTCCCTCTGGGAGCACAGCTCAACGATGAAACCTCGGAACGGCTTACGATCTCAGAGGTCAACGATGGACTTCCGTACATCGACGACGCTGCTGCCATAGCAAAGTACGGCATCATAATGGGTACTGTTACCTTCGATGATATCACAGTTGCATCAAACCTTAAGCAGCGCGGACAGGAGTACCTCACGAATAATAACAGAGTCAAGAAAGGCTATGCTGCACAGGTGCTTGATCTGTCTCTCCTTAATGAGCAGCTCGACTCTCAGCTCTGCATCAGAGCAGGCAATACTTATCACTTCAAACATGATATCATTGGACTCGACGAGGATCTCAGGGTGATGAAGTGCTCCGTTGATATATTTAAGCCGTACAAACCTGAGGTCCAGATTGGTGACAAGGCGGAAAGCATTACCTCTATCGCTACCAGGACGGCAAGCCTCATCGAATACGAGCTGCCGAAGCAGCGTATTGATATACTCGCCTCTGCAAAAGCAACTGCCACAGCACTTATCGAGGCAGGTATTAACGGTTATGTCGTTGTAAACGGAAACGAGATCCTTATAATGGACACACCGAACAAGGAAACGGCAACCAAGGTCTGGCGCTGGAATTCGGGAGGCTTCGGATACAGTAACAATGGCTATAGCGGTCCTTACAGCGTTGCAATGACAATGGACGGTGCTATCGTTGCTGACTTCATAACAGCTGGCGTCCTGCGAGGTATTGAAATCACGAATGGCAACGGCTTCCACGTTGATCCAAACGGCATTGTTACAGCTAAAGCCATTGACATCAACAATGGCAGCGGCACTTTTCATGTTTCTCCTAACGGCACTGTAAGCGCTTCGGCAATCAATATAACAGGCGGCAGCATTGACATCGAAACTAACTCAGAGTCTTATGATGTCATATCATTGAGTCACCACTCAGATCAGTACAATACGGACTGGATACATACGATATCCCCACTTGAGTGGAAGCTTGAGAACACTGACATTGATTGTAAGGTCATAGGCCAGGCAGGTGCACTTTTCTTTTACAACGGAAGCAATGTCAATATCAGTCTCAATTCGACGAGCGGCGATATTTATTGCAATCACTTGTATTATAAGAATGAGAACGGCGCATATGTAACTGTTGAGAGCATGATCAAGAGCTTGCAGCTTCAGATAGATATGTATCACGGAAATGTATAAGGAGGTTGCTATGCAGTCAATAAAGTTTTATGATGAGCTCCCCGATATGGAGTTTACCGCAGGCGATACCCTCAAAACATTCGTTGTTGAAGCAAACATGGATCTGCGTGGTACTCGAATGTTCGTTATCCTTGCGAGGAAAACAAATCCCGTAGAGGAAGTGCTATCCGTAGAATGCACTCTCGTAAATGACAGAACGTATAAGGTGCAGCTGACAAGTGCGCATACCAAAGGCCTCAGCGAGGGCTTATACGAAATGCACTTCTCATTGAGAGCCCCCGATGGCATAAACCATTATGACAAGCTTAGGGGCGATGTATATGTTCACGCAGCAGGAGGTGATGCTAATGACTAAGTTCATACAGGTCGTCTCTGCTGTTGCTGCAGGCATCGCAGGCTTCATCTGGGGTGACTTCAATGGATTATTCTACGCGCTGATAGCCTTCATGGTATTCGACTACATAACAGGCGTTCTCGTCGCGATCAGCAAGAAAAAACTTTCCTCAGCTGTAGGCTTTAAGGGCATAGCAAAGAAGGTCTTCATACTTATTCTGGTAGCAGTAGGGCACATCCTCGGTGTGTACGTTTTCGGCAGCGGTGATGTCTGCCGCGATACTGTTATCGGCTTCTATCTTGCTAATGAAGGCATCAGCATATTAGAGAACGCTGCGGAGCTCGGACTCCCACTCCCCAAAAAGCTGAAAGCTATTCTTGCGCAGCTCCGCAGCAAGAACGATGACGATGATGATAACAAGGAGGATAAAGAATAATGGGTACAGCTTTCGGATTTCATGTTGAGGATGATCTTACCCTCAGCGGTCTCAATCAGCCCCTTGGCGACACGGTGCTCGTCCGTCGATGGGAGGTAATCAAAGAGGTTAATGGCATAAAACACGTTTATGCCGAACTGATTGTAAACGACTCGAATGACTTACCTAATGCCGACAGCTTCTCAGGTTACCATTTGTATATGGGCTCTCTCGCTGTTATGGTAAAAAACGGGTCCGCTGTTCGCATGGACAAGGACGGCTCGTGGCATCAGCAGGTCTCGTATAGCATTTAATAATGGGACGTAAGAAAAGAGTAGACTGCGAAGCCTACTATGTCGGTCTTGAGGATGAGTCTATAATCGCTTTGACCTGCGGAAACGACTTAGCGGAGAGAGGGAAAGCGATGAAAAAACTCCTTCGTCGTGTGATCGACGGAGAACTAACGAACAGTCAGAAAAGGGTCATCTATCTTTACTACTACAAAAAGATGACCTATGAGGAGATCGGAGCGTACTTAGGCACCTCTCACCAGGCTGTTTATGGAACGATCAAACGGGCTGAAGCCCGGATTAAAAAAGTCATGCGCTACTGGCTTTAACGCACGTCTAACGCGCAGCGTGCGTTAACTAAAACACGCGCGTAATTAAAAGGAGGTATAGTAATGAACTCACCGTATATGGGCAGGTTCAAAGTAACCCAGCAGTTTAAAGGCAAGGAGCACGACGGTCTGGATCTCGTCGGTCTGGACTCGAAAGAAATTCACGCGACAGCGACAGGAGAGGTTGTATATGCTAATTGGGAAAATCCTTCCAACCATTCTCAGGGTTTTGGTCAGTACGTTGTTATTAAGTCCAATGGTAGGTACTATCATTATGGTCATCTGTCTGAGATCAGGTGCAAAGTCGGAGACAAGGTAACAATCACAGACGTTATCGGCGTCGAGGGCAGCACAGGATACAGTACAGGCAGCCATTGCCACTACTGCGTAAGGACGAGCATGAGCCCCGGTACGTTTCTTAACGTCTGTGACATCTCGGGTATCCCGAATGTCGAGAATGGCATTTATGACGACGGGTACCGTCCGAAGGAAAACGAACCAGACCCGATCGGGGCATTGACTAAAAAGGAGCACCGCCTCAGAGTCTTCATTGATGACGTGCTTGTGGACGACCACAAGTTCAGCGGCCTGCTCGACTAAAGGGTGACTGCTTATGCTTACAATTTATAAAGAAGAGTATCTTGGCTCGGACTCAGGCGTTTCCGTAATGCGTGCAGAGCTTTTTGTTGATGCAAAAGAGGATCTCCCTGCGCCTGCGGATTTAACGGGTAAAATCCTCGCAACGGCGTCAATAGCATGGGAGATCTCCTCAGGTGACTTCTGGGGGCTTAACAGTGAAGGCAAATGGGTAAACCAGGCAACTTGTGAGGTCTACGATCCTGATCCTGAGGAAGAGGAAGCCGCCGTATAACAAATTATTGAAAAAGCTCTAAAGCACATCGCTTTAGAGCTTTTTTTGTTTCATAGTATATCTTGATACACTATGAAACTGAAAAGGTATAGTTTTGTATGATAAGATTAGTGTAAAAGAAAAACAAGGTACAAGTGTCGTAGTAAGTGTCGTAGTAGCATTTTACGTAACAAAAAAGCCACCCATGAGTTATCTCACAAGCGGCTATATTTGGCGGACAGAGAGGGATTCGAACCCTCGGTACGCTATTAACGTACACACGAGTTCCAGTCGTGCGCCTTAGACCAGCTCAGCCATCTGTCCATACTTTGGTGCGAGTAATGGGACTTGAACCCATACGTCTTTCGACACACGCCCCTCAAACGTGCCTGTCTGCCTATTCCAGCACACTCGCAAAGTACTTTACTATTATACTACAAACACGGGGCCATGTCAATAGAAAAAGATATAAATTTATATTATTACAATTATTGGATTATGTTATAACAAAATGGCTTGATACATAATGCTATCAGTAATAAATACAAAAAAACATTTTGTCTTGATTTTCGACAATTTGCGTTGAAAATACCCCTTGTATTCCTTTTCCGTATGATGTAAAATAGTTATTGTAGTAAAAAAGAAAAGGAGTCCTATCATGGAAAATGAAAGAATCAAAGTATTGATCGGAGACGATTCAGCATCAAACGGAGTAAAAGTAGCAGCAAAGCTGAGGGAAAGCGGCATGATCGCTTACACCCGAAGAAACAATGGCAGAGCGATACTTGATTCCATTCTCAATGATAAGCCTGATGTGGTAATTGCTGACCTTACCATGCCTGATACAGACGCAATACTGCTGATAGATCAGGTAAGGGAAGCGCTTGTAAGCGTTCCGGCATTTATCGTTGTATCAGATATTGACAACAGCTTTATCGAGAGACAGGCTATTGAGAACGGAGCTTCATATTTCCTTACGAAGCCTTTTGATATTCAGGAGCTTCCGTCAATTGTAAAATCCATATGTAAGAGGCCGCCTCAGTCTGATTGTGCCGACACGGAGATACTTGTCACGGATGTTATCCAGAAGCTGGGAGTTCCGGCGCATATCAAGGGCTATCATTATCTGCGTACAGCCATACTCTGCGCAGTAGAAAACGGGAGGCTTATGGAATGCGTGACCAAGCTTCTTTATCCGAGCGTGGCTCAGAAATATGATACAACATCGTCAAGAGTTGAAAGAGCCATAAGGCATGCAATAGAAATAGCCTGGGACAGAGGCAATTCAGATGTAATAAATGAATTCTTCGGGTACACTGTAGACAGCTACAGGGGACGACCGACAAATTCTGAATTCATAGCTCTTATCACGGACAGGATACGTCTGAAACTGAAAAAAGCCTCACTATGATTATATCATAGCTGATCTCTGAATGCAACATTTCAGCTTGTGAGATAAATATTATCCTTATTAAAGCGTCAGTAGGGAATTATTCTCAGCTGATGCTTTTTTATATTACGGAAATTGTTGACTATATCAGTTTTTTCATGTATAATTGTTATAAAGCATATTATGATATATTTTATACATTATATATAAGGAGTGAAACGCAGATGAGCCTGTTTGAAAACAACGGAGATGAGACTGTAGAGTTTGAAAAGACCGATACAAAGGGATGGGACGCTATAACAGCCGCTTTTGAGAAGATTTATCCCGACCAGAAGGATCCTAAGCATTACGGAGTTCTTATACCCTGGGAGCTGGGCGGTGACGATCCGCTTACAGGAATAAGCATTTATGAAACAGGGGAGTATTATCATTTTGTTACATACGGGCTCAGCGAGATATTTGAAAAGGAGACCGATGATCCCGAGATCAGCGGCTACGGAATGGAATTCACACTGAAGCTGAAGAAGGATTGTATCTCACCCTCCGATGAGGAAGGGGAGCTTCGCTGCATATGCGGTATACTGCAAAAGATCGCAAGGCTTACCTTTGAGCATGGCGAGTGCTTCTATGCTAACGAGTATCTCTACACAGGGCAGACAACGGGCATAGACCTTCATCAGCAGAGCAGTCTTACCGGCTTTATTACTGTTGCTGATACGGATATACCGTCTATCGGCACTCCAAACGGCCGTGTTGACTTCGTGGAGTTCATCGGCTGTACTGACAGAGAGCTTCTTGCTCTCAGGGAAAAGCAGATCAAGGTTCCGGAGCTCTATGAAAGGCTGGGCAGTGATCTTACCGATTACAACAGGGCGTCTGTGCTCTGACATCGCAGGAATATGACATAATGCAAATAAAACAGCCGCTCTCATGAGCGGCCGTGTGTTTATTGCTTGCTTTAAGAGGGGACGATGGTGAAGTCGTCATTTTTGGAGCAGAAGGTGAACATGGGTACTCCGAATGAGCCGTCTGCTCTGACGTAGTTCCTGAGTGTACGCAGAAAAGTCTCCAGCCATTCGTTGGAAGGAGCAGCTGCCCCGTCAACCTGACCGTTGACAAAAACTCCTGATTTAGCCTTTTTTTCCTTGGGATTGAAAACTATACCTACGGAAGTGTCGAATATATCGAATGAACCGATAAAGAAATGATCGCCGTCCTCAAGGGTGATCTGTTCTCTGAGCTCATCGGGGACTTCTCCGAGCGTTATCATCATTCGTGCCTTTATTTTCCCGCTTTCCTTTTCAAAATCCTTGATTATGCCCTGCTTGGCAAGTGATTTTTCGATCTTATCAAATGTATCCTTATCGGCTAACATTATATCACTCCTTTATGTTTATAGGGAAGTATTGCATTTGCAAGTCTATTATATCACAGAAAAATGATAAATGCAACATAAGCGGGTGAAAAAGCAGTTTATCAAATTACGTATCTGAATAGCAGACTGATATCCATAACGGATATAATATATAACCTTTTGTTACATATTGTGCGGATTTCAGAAGCAATAAGTTATATTGTTTCTGATAACAAAAATATAATGATATATTATTGCTGTATTTACAGCGGTTCGGCAATGATAATGGCAAAATTATGCAGCACAAAAAGTTATGCGCAAAATGTTATATAACAAACTTTATATGTTATTGATTTCAGCATTGCTATTTGATAGAATATAAGTATAAAATGTGGTATATCCACGGAATGAGAGGGAATTATTATGAAAAAACAGGTTCTGAAGAAGTGTATTGCTTCTATCGCAGCCTGCTCGATGATGGTCACCGCAGTACCGTTATCCGCGCATCCTGCTGAGAAAGGCAAGAACATGATCACAAACTCCGACTTTGAAAACGGTGTCCAGGACTGGGGCATCTACAAGGAAAGCGGCGGCGTCTGCAATCTTCATGCAGAGGACGGAAAGCTTGCGCTTACCATTTCGGATGTCGGAAGGCTCAACTACTCTGTACAGGTATTCTACGACATCGTTCCGCTGTACAAGAACGGCGTTTATCGTCTGAAGTATGATATCTATTCGGATATCGGAAGATACATCGAAGGTATGATACAGCAGAACGGCGGTACATATCAGTCCTATACATGGAAGGGTCTTGCACTTTCCACCGAACCCAAAACTATTGATTATCAGTTCACCATGAAGCAGGATACCGATATCATGGCAAAGCTGGTATTCAACTGCGGTCTCCAGGAGGATTTTGAGGGACCTCTGCCAGAGCATACTATCTACATCGATAACGTATCTCTCGAGCTTGTTGAAGACAGCAATGTTGATTACAATGCAGGCAAACCCTATGCACCTTCCATAAACATCAATCAGGTGGGCTACAGACCCGACGCTGTAAAGAAGGCTGTATTCCGCGATGTAACCGATCAGACAGAGTTCAGCGTTATAAATGCCGATACCAAGGAAAAGGTTTATACGGGCAAGCTGGAAAACGAAAAGAACAACACATTAGCAGGTGAGACCGACTGGACAGGCGACTTCTCAAGCGTTAAGGACGCAGGCAAGTATTATATCTCCTGCGAAGGCCTTGACAACTCCTATACATTTGAGATAGGCGACAAGGTTTATTCAAACCTTCTCGACGACAGCGTAAGAATGCTTTATCTCCAGCGCTGCGGCGTAAAGGTAGAGGACGAGGAGTTCGGC
Source organism: uncultured Ruminococcus sp. (assembly GCF_947301925.1). Lineage (GTDB taxonomy): Bacteria > Bacillota > Clostridia > Oscillospirales > Ruminococcaceae > Ruminococcus. The sequence goes on along the minus strand of NZ_CAMYUE010000001.1, from coordinate 405,319 downwards.
CATGAAGCCTGCCATACAAAGGAAGCTACTATCTACGGAACAAATGAAAAGATAGACGTCAGCGGCGGCTGGCATGACGCAGGCGACTACGGAAGATATGTGGTTCCTGCTGCAAAGGCTGTTGCAGACCTGCTCTATGCGTATCAGGATCAGCCAGAGCTTTACGGTGATAATATCGGTATACCCGAGAGCGGAAACAACGTGCCCGATGTGCTCGACGAGGCAAGATTCGAGCTTGAGTGGATGATGAAGATGCAGGCTGCTGACGGCGGTGCATACCATAAGGTAAGCTGCGAGACATTCCCCGGCTATATAATGCCTACTGCCGAGACAGCTCCTCTTTATGTAACACCCGTCAGCTCGACAGCAACTGCCGATTTCTGTGCTTCTATGGCTCTTGCAGCTGAATTCTATGAGAAGTACGACAAGGATTTCGCGGAGAAATGTATGGCTGCTGCCGAAAAGTCATGGGCATGGCTTGAAGCCAATCCTGATTTCCTGTTCAAGAATCCCAAGGAGATCGTTACAGGCGAATACGGCGACAGGACAGACAAGGACGAGCGTTACTGGGCAGCTGTACAGATGTACCGCGCAACAGGCGATGAGAAGTATCTTGCAGGCGTCAGCAAGGCATATACAGGTCTTGACTGGTCAACAGTGGGCGATTACGGCAATATCGCTATACTCACAATGAAAAATGCCGACAAGGATTCAGAAGTTTATAAGAACGCAAAGGCTGCCGTTCTAAAGCAGGCTGACGATATTGTAAAGAATTCAGAGGCTTCAAGCTACGGCGACGCTCTTACAGAGTACAACTGGGGCAGTAACATGACCATTGCAAATGCAGGTATAATCTGCGGTATTGCTGAGCAGCTTACCGATGACGCTTCATATGGCAAGGCTGCACAGTCTCAGCTCAATTATCTCCTCGGTACAAACTCTGTTGGTACCTGCTTTGTTTCAGGCTACGGTACAGTATCTCCCGAGCATCCTCACCACCGTCCTTCAATGGCTGTAGGAAAGGCAATGAAGGGAATGCTTGCAGGCGGCGTTAACCAGAATCTCGAGGATAGTGCAGCAAAGGCATACTGCCGCGACAATCCTGCTGCAAAGTGCTTCATTGATAATGCCGAGAGCTATTCCACAAACGAGATAACTATTTACTGGAATTCTCCTCTGACATATCTTCTCACTCTTACGGAGAAGTCATCAACTGTTTCTGGTCCTGTTACAGAGACTACCACCACAACGACTACGACCTCAACAACCACCACTACTACAACTACATCAACTCCCGATGTTACCTATGATATGGTAACTCCCGGAGATACAAACTGTGACGGAACTGTTGAGCTTGCCGACGCAATACTCATAATGCAGGCTCTTGCAAATCCCAACAAGTACGGACTTACAGGATCAGATGAGCGCCATCTTACCGGCCAGGGCAAGGCTAACGGCGATGTTACCGGCAACAAGGACGGACTCACCAGCGATGATGCTCTTACTATACAGATGTATCTGCTGAAACTTATCGGCAACCTTCCCGCATAATAGTATAAATAAAAAAGCTCCCTTAACCGCTATACTCATATAGCAGCTTTGTGGGTGATATTGAGGGAAACCCTTTTGAAAAAGGGTTCCTCTGACGGAGGCGCGTCCCCTCTGTCACTGCGTGACATCTCCCCGCACTGCGGGGAGTCACCCTCAAACTCCCTTCCTAAAACTTTTAGCATTAAATTTAGCCCGTGCAGGGCGCTTCCCGGTTATTACCGGATTTCACATTTTGTGAAGAGCGCCCTGCACGGGCTAAATTCAGTTATAAAGTCTTTGGAAAAGGGGTTCGGGGAAAGAACCTTTCCTCAGAAAGGTTTTTCCCCGATAATTACGCATAAACTCCTATATAAGCACCACGGTAAAGAGAGCTTTTTTATTAGCTGTTTGTCAGCATTTCATAGGTCACGCCGTATTTTTCTGCAATATCCCTTGCATAGGAAGAACCCTCGGGAGCGCCGACTTCCACCTTGAAAAGCCTTTTGCCGTTGTCGTTCTTCATTATAAGTGACGATATTCCGGCACCTTCCGCATTTTTGCTGAGCTCCTCTGCGTCGGAGGCCAGCTTGTGCATATGAGTGTTGTATATCGTTCTGACCTTTTTCTGTAAAAGAGCCTTGACGGAGTCTCTTGCGATATAATATCCTTCCTCGAATGAAGTAGTTGAAAACGTCTCGTTAAGGAGAAGCAGGCTGTTTTCGGTACACTGCGAATAAATATCCCTGAATCTGACACATTCCTCACCGAGTCTGCCAAGATCCATTGTCTTATCCTCGTCGGCAGGGAAGTGAGTATATACGCAGTCAGCGGGACGATAGCGGAATGATGCGGCAGGTACGGAGATACCGCCCTGTGCAAGAACGTACATAAGACCTATTGCCTGTGTGATAGTAGTCTTGCCGCCGCGATTTGCGCCTGTAAGGATATAGATCGTGTGCTCCTTGTCGAAGATCAGATCGTTGCCGACTATATCCTTCATGCTCTCCGAGTTTAGAGCGAGCTTCAGATTGTATGCGTCCCTGGTGTCCATGGAGGTGTCTGCGTGATTGAGTAGCTCGGGAGCGGAGAATGTGAAGCCCTTTTTGCTGTATCTGGTGATAAACTCCGCAAATCTGATATAGTAAATGAATTCGGGAATGATCTGTGATATGTTGATTATTGCTATATCGGCATATTTGGACAGGGTATCCCGGAGCTTCCTTACGATTGAATCCAGCATCTTGTTAAGAACGCCGTCAAGATAGAATGTGGAGCTGCTTACACCGTTTCCGTCGGGAGCGTTAACGAGAGTAGATCTTATCCTTCCGTCCACAAAGGGCGTATTTCTGACGGCCATGAAGCCTCCCAGATTTTCAATGAATTTGAAGACGCTTTCTGTATGTTCTTTTTCCACAAGATGATAGCGCATATCTCCGTCCCAGTCGGTACCGCTTTGTATCTTGTTTTTAGACGCGATAGCGTCGGCAAAGTTGCTGACGATACCTGATTTCTTGAAGGGCTTGTTGTTGATGGAGACAAGTCCCATGCTTACAGCCTCGAAGCGTTCGTTGACATTGATACCGATAGTAACGCTCTGGATATCATAGGTTTTCTTCTTGAGTTCTATGATATCCTTTTTCATTTCGGCAAAACAGGCATCATTGTATAAAGTTTCGATATACTTTCTGAAGTTCGTGAGGCCTTCGGAGGTTATCCTTTCGTCGGAAAGACATTCACGCATGGCTTCAACGCACTTTATGTAGTCACTCAGTTCGTCAAGTCTGTGAAGGAGATGCCATAGACTGTGTTTCTCGTCCATTTCTCTGTGAGCGGAGCCGAAGTTCCGCATGAATTCAAACTTGTCAAAGAGTTCTGACATATGCTCCCTGAACTCGGGAAGCTTGAGTATATCGCTGAATACCTCCTGTCTGTATTCTGCGACCCTCGGATCGCAGGTCATATTTGAAATTATATTCATAATGAGGTTACGCTCTTTGGGATCGTCTGACAGTTCATTGCATATTGTATCGAGTCCCAGATCGTGGCAGGAGGTTGTTGAAAGCTGCTTGTATTCCGTGTCCTCATTCAGGGGAGATAGTATGCTGAAAATGGCTTTTTCCTTCATTTTTCACCTCGTAATCAGTTTTTCTGATGGTTATTGGATGATATAATTATAGTCTATATCACCGCTTTTGTCAAGGAGAGCGTATAACAGTACAAAAAGCGGAATATTGTAGTAAAAAGGGGATTTGTGTTGACAATGGAACATTGATATGCTATAATTTAAGATAAGTAACTGTATAATACTCTTTCAAGACCGCGGGGGTGACATTAATAAAGAGAATACTTAAATATGTGTTGAATATAGGTCTTATCTTCATAATAACTCTGCTTACCCTGCGCCTGATCTTCAAGGAACAGGAGCTGCCCGAGATCATACGGGATCTCAGGAGCGCTGATCCTCTATGGATCGCGGGAGGCGCTGCCGCAGCCATATTGTTTGTGGCGGGAGAGTCGGTGATAATACATTATATGCTAAGGATACTTGAGCAGAAGACCAGCTTTTTCAGGTGCCTTAAGTATTCATTTATCGGCTTCTTTTTCAGCTATATCACCCCGTCCTCCACAGGCGGCCAGCCAATGCAGATGTACCATATGAAAAAGGATAAGATAAAGATAGGCTATTCAACGCTGATAATGCTTATTATAACTATCGCGTATAAATCCGTGCTCATTCTGCTTGCACTGGGGTTTATGATATTCAATTTTGATACAGTCAGGACATATGCAGGTGACCTGAAATGGCTCATCGTTCTTGGTTTTGCTCTGAATCTTATCTTCATATCACTGCTGCTCCTTGTTTTCATCAAGCCTATATGGGCAAGAGCACTGGGTATAAAGGCGGTTCACCTTTTGTCCAAGCTCAGGGTAATAAAGCGCAAACATAAGGATAAGTACACGGAAAAGATCATAAGGATATGCGATACCTACGCAATGGGCGCCGACTACATAAAAAAGAATCTTGCCGTGGTATTCAGGATTTTTATTATGACGGCACTCCAGAGGATATGCCTTTTTGCGGTGACATGGATAGTATACAAGGCCTATGGCCTCAGCGGCACAACCTTTTTTGATATACTAACGCTCCAGATAATAATTGCTGTTGCGGTGGAGATGCTTCCTCTGCCCGGTGCAGCGGGAATATCCGAAGGCTGCTTCCTGCTGGCGTTCAGCGGGATATTCGGAGATACACTGGTAAAGCCTGCGCTCCTTATCAGCCGCGGCCTGACCTTCTATCTGATACTCCTTATCGGAGCGATAGTCACTTTCGCAGCTCATATCATGAACATAAAGAAAGAAAAGAGAGAAAAAAACGAACAATGATATCCGCTCCGCAATGCGCGGAGTTTTTTATTGCCAAATTTGGGTAAAAATCTTGCATTTTGCGTTTTTATGCTGTATAATAAGTTGTGAGGTGATAATGATGAGCTTCTGGTCAAAATTATGGGACAGTATAACTTCAAATGATAGTTATATACTGTGGTGGGCGATAATTGCATTAGTCTGTGGAGTTATTTCATTTGTATTGAGTTTTGTAACAAAAAAAATCGACTATTCTACTGATAAGAACAAAAAAAGTGTAGAGGCAAATTATTATATTTTAAGCATTTTTTATACTGTTTTCATAACAATTATTTCTATTTTTCCTCTTTTAGGTATGTATGGTACTGTGAAAGCGCTTTTGCTTTTAGATATGTGGAGTGAAAATGAAATTGATAATTCCCAAAAGAATTTTTTAAGTGCATTGACATCAACTACCTGGGGAATTATTTTTGCAATAGCATTTAAGGTAGTTAATGCTATCATTATTACATATATTGAAGATAGTATAAAAAAATTATCGCAATATATAAAAAAAGAGGTTGGAAATGAAAGTACGTGAGATTATACTTGATTTTACTCCACTACTTGATGTAATAATGATTATTTTGTTCTTTTTTGTTATAAATAGTACAATGGGGTATAATTATAGGGCTAAAGAGCTGGAAGAGACGTACAATAACCTTATAGTTGAACAAGAAGAAATGAATGAACAAGCAGTTCGTGAATTAGAACGAAATAAAGCAATTGATAAAAATGCTGCTGCTAACCAGGAGGCGCTAAATGCATTTGACAGAGGTGAATTTTTTAGATTTGATCTTGAAGTAGACGGCAACAGCGATAATTGGACATTGACTATATCATATGGTGAAGATTTTCTTGACAAGATCAATTCATACGAAACTGACGATATTAATAGTAAGGTCAAAGATATTTTGAATGAAGCGGAATTTTCAGATGATGATACATTCCTTTGTATGCTGAATTACGATGGAGATCAGTTCGGAACAGCAAGAGCTGTGAGAAAGATCAATGACGCATTTGAAGACCTTCAGCGAGAATATTCGGGTTTTTATTTTACAAATTCTAATAAAGCGAGGTAATTAAAATGAAAAAGAAAAAAGAAAATAAAATCATAAAAGTTGAAGTTGAAGGTAAGAAAAAAAGAGTTGCTCCATTTTTAGGTCTGCCTGTTATCGTAGCACTTATTCTATTGCTGCTCCATTTCAAAGGATTTGGCATTCCAGGGTTAAATGACAAAGATGGAAAAGAAAAAAATGATACAAGTATTTCAGAGAAAGTTGATAAAAATGAGCCTACAGAATCAGGGGAGGATACCAAGGACAACAACGAAGAAGCTCTGAAAATATCGGTTCAAAAAAACGAAATCATTATTGACAATAGTATAATTGAAGTAAACGACATTGAAAAAGCAGTTTCGGGAAAAGATAATAGTATTCAGATTATTATAGAAATTGACGACACCGCCGCAAAGAATACAGTGGACGAGCTTACGGACAAGCTTGACGAGCTTGGCTACAAGAATTACAAGAAAACTGATAAATAAGCAAAAAAGAAAAGGCTGATACGTTAAGGTGTGCGCTAATATAGAAGTTTTAGAGCAACTATAATAAAAGACCTATACAGCAGGCTATAACAATCAAACAGGAAGATACTTCATTTCGAGGTATCTTCCTGTTTTTTGCTTTATTTTCAAAAACCCCTTGACAAAATGTAACATACTTGATATAATTGTATAAAAGGTAGTTATACAATTTAGACTTTGCTGTCCGGAAAGCAGGTAAAGTTATATAACCACAAGGAGTGTACACTAAAAATGAATATTAACATCAGTAACTCATCCGGTGAGCCTATCTATATCCAGATAGCTAACCAGATAAAGACTATGATACTGGAGGGAAAACTCAAAGAGGGCGAAGCTCTGCCCTCTATGCGAATTCTCGCAACCGAGCTCCGTATCAGTTTTATGACAACAAAACGCGCATATGAAGAGCTTGAACGTGATGGCTTTATCGAAAGCTATACTGGAAAAGGTTCTTTTGTAAAGGCGCAGAACCTGGAGCTCTATCGTGAAGAGCAGATCAAGCGTATAGAATCTCTGCTAATGGAAGCAGGCGATTCAGCACGCAAGATAGGCGTCACAATGGAGGAACTTCACGAATTGCTCGACCTTGTTAACGGAGGGGAATAATATGAATGACTATGAAAACGCTATTGAGATCAAGGGCGTTACCAAGAAATATGACGGCTTTACGCTGGATAATATAAGCTTTGATATACCTAAGGGATGTATTATGGGCTTTATTGGGCAGAATGGTGCGGGAAAGACCACAACTATCCGCAGTCTGCTACATATCACGGATATTGACAGTGGTGAGATACGTCTGCTCGGTCTTGACCATATAAAGGACGAAACTGCGATAAAGAAGCGCATCGCCGTGGTATTTGACGAGCTACCGTTTCATGATGTGTTCAATGCAAAGGATATGGCTAAGATATTCGAAGGTATGTATCCTGAATGGGATAACGATGCATATATGAAATACATTGAGCGTTTTCAGCTACCACAGAAAAAGAAGATAGGTCAGTTCTCCAAAGGTATGAAAATGAAATTGCAGATTGCCTGTGCGCTGTCCCATAATGCTGAGCTTCTTGTCATGGACGAGGCAACAACGGGACTTGATCCCGTTGTCCGTGACGAGATACTGCATATCTTCATGGAATATCTGCAAAACGGAGAGCGCTCTATCCTGATGTCCTCACATATCACCTCTGATCTTGAAAAGATAGCAGATATGGTGACATTCATTGACAAAGGAAAGATCCTGCTGACTGGCTATAAGGACGAGATCATCGAACAGCACGGTATTCTCAAGTGCGGTAAGGACAAGCTGAAAGAAATTGACAATGAGGATATTGTCAGCATTCGCACTAATGATTTCGGTGCCGAGGTAATGGTGACTAACCGTGAGAATGTTTCATACAAGTATCGTGAGTACGTGATCGATCCCGCAAGCCTTGATGACATTATGCTTTACTATGTCCACCGTGATATGAAGGAGTGGTCGTGATGAAACTATACAGATCGCTGATATATCGTGAATTAAAGCTGACACGCAAACGCTGTATCCTTATGCTGATACTGTTTCTTCTGCTGTCGTTGCTGATGTTGACACCAATCATGCTCGGCGGCTTCTCCGAACCCGGTGAGGAATCGCCTGCGGAAATGGTACTGCTTTTTGTGGGGATGGTTTCCCTGACAGGCGGCTTTATGGCAGGCACAAACAACGGCTTGCAGAAAGCAGATATAAATTCTGGTTGGAAACGATATTCCTTTGTACTGCCGCCGACAGCCAAACAACAGGCAATCTCCGATTTATTTGTAAAGCTGTGCTATATCCTGTTCTTCGGTCTGTTATCAGGAACCTTTACTTTGATATATACGATTGCAGCAGATTTTAACGCTTTCGGTATTATGCTGAATATTTATCTCGGCGCTGTTTGTGCCGTGATGCTGATCGATATCGCATACAGCTATATCGTGATGTTTGCAAATGATAAAAACCAATTTAAAGTAATAGGTGTAATTGCATTTTTCGGTGCTGGTTTTGTGTTAAGAGTTTTTGGCTTGTTCCCCGGTATGAATAAAACTGAGAAGCCTACTGAGGATGGAGCGCTGCTCTCGGAAGAACAGTTAAACAGGCTCATGTCTGTTCTGACATCGCATCAGACAACACTTTGCATATTAGCCGTTTTTGTTGTCTTATGTGTATTATTTTTCCTTATAATGTGGAGGTCACGCGAAAGGAGAGAGCCGTAATGACTGGACTGGTTTACAAAGAATGGAAGCAGAACTACTGGTTTATTCTTTCAATGCTCATATGCGGTGCTTTTCCTTTATTGTTTCTTTTGAGCGAAAAAAATGGTATCAGTGATCCTGCGCATATCAATGATGGGCGTTCGCTCGGATTGATCATCGGATTTTTGCTTGCCGGCGGCATTCAGACTATGGTGTTGAAAGGCGATGACCGCAAGCTGTGGGGCTACTGGATTACTTCGACCTCTGACGGATTCAAGGGATTTCTTCGTGTGAAATATGAGATGATCTTCGGTATGGTACTGCTGTTTCTGTTCAGTCTGCAAATGTTTGATGAGTTATTCTGTGCCATTGCTGCCGATATCGGTCTCACAGAGGTCGGAGATATCAGTAATATCGGCTTACCGCTGATTTTCTTTCAGCTCCTTCTGCGTGCCATAGATATCCCATTCACGCTGCGTTACGGCAACAAAAAGGGCAGCCTGATCAAGCTGATCTATTCACTTGTATTTGCAATCATTCTGTCTGCAATGGTACTTACGAATTTCTGCAATATAAGTGTGATATTATTTGACGCATACGAAAAGCTGTTCACCGGCGATCATCTTTCTCTGCTGTTCGGTGTTTTTGCCGTTTCGGTGCTTGTAATCTATTATCTGTCGTACCGCATTTCGTGCAGGGTATATCTGAAAGGAGTTGAGCAGTATGACCACTAAAAAGGCAAACGCAAAGCGTCTTGCAATCTATCTGCTCATCGTGTTTGCGTTCAGTATTCTGCTTATTATTCTCAGAAAGCCTATCAGCAGCTCCGAGACATTCTATTTCTTCATCGCAGAGCTTTTCTGTGCGTCGCCTGCGGTCGCGAGCCTCATCACAAGAACGGTAACAAAAGAAGGCTTTCGTGATATGAAGCTGCACCTGAATCTCAGCAGAAATTTCAGGTGGTATCTGCTCGCTTTTGCACTTCCGCTGATATGCTTTTCTGCGTCTAAGTTGATTCCCATAATTATCAGCGGACACAGCGATTGGCTCAGCGGCTTTACCTTCGGAAATATTCTTGCAGTCATACTCATGCTTGCAGCACAATCCGCTGTAAGCTCTGTCTCTCTTCTTGGTGAAGAACTTGGCTGGCGCGGGTATATGAATCAGAAAATGGAGCCGCTGCTTGGCACGGTCGGTACTTGTCTTTTCGGCGGTGTCGTGTGGGGACTGTGGCATTTTCCAATAGATATCGCAAACTATCTTGAAGGATACGGCACGCTTTCCAATTCGCTGGAAACAGCTTTTGGAAGACTCATACTTCTTGTCTGCTTTGGGGTGTTTCTGATGTGGCTGACGAAAAAGACGAATAGCGTATTTCCTGCGGTGGTGGCGCATTTTATGTTCAATATGAGCCAGACTGCGCTAATGTCACTTCTTTCTCAGGGCAATATCCCTGAAAACGCCGATCTTGGAATGATTGCAAGTGTGTTTGAGTATGTTACGATGATTTTGCTGGCGGTAGGCTTTATGACATTACTCTTGTATGAGAGAAAGAAAGCTCCAAAAACTCCATAACAACCATAACGCTCTCGGTAGTGCTGAGAGCGTTATTTCAGCGGATACATTTCTCCATATTTATCACGAACAACTCTGAGGAGCATTTTCGTTCGCCGCAGGGCATAGCAGAGCGGTCAACCATTTCGGCTGACCGCTTTTTACGTTTATTCGTCCTCGTCACTGCACTCATCCAGCCCGTGCGCGAGCTGAATGTATACGCACTCCGCTCGTTCATGCTCCTCGCCGTCTGTGGACATCATCATTTCAAGGAAATAAGCTTTTGCTTCCTCGTAGTCAGTCCAGACCTCACGTTTGCCATTGCATACGGTAGTGACCCTGTTTGATTTCGGCATTGCCAATTCAGGTGTTTTCAACATAGCTGTGAACCTCCAAATCAATATTGTAGATACAGTATATACCATAATACCGCAAGAGTCCAGCATATCGGAATAATTGTAATAATTCTTGTGCAGGGCGCAGCAATTTCAAAAGCCAGTCCGGTACATAGCGCACATATCGTATTTCATCGCTGTCGGGAATTCCCCTGACGGCGATTTTCATATTTTGCTCAATGCTTCAAATGAGCAACCTTCGTTTGCAGGAACAGCAGCGGTCGCCAGAGTTTATCTCCAAGCTCCTTCCAGCTATATCAAAAACAGAAAGAGGGGCAGAGATAGAAAGCAATCCCCTCGCTCTAAAAGCATAGAAAGAGAGAAGCTAAGGAGTAATCGCTATGAATAATAACACTACTGCCGTAGAAAGAGAAAAGGCAGAGACAACTTTTAACGCAACGTCCGAATACAAGATCGGACATACTCTATACACGGTGACTACCGTGTTCAACCCTGCTTCAAAGGAAAGCCTTTCGGATATTCTGAAAAGACTGATGATCCGGGAGAGTGAAAAACTCCTCGGTGATCCCGACAAGAACCTGGGAAGCAGGCTGTGTAACTTTGGAAAATCGGCGCATTGAATCATATTCCAATGCGCGCTATAATGATAACATAGCTTGCTGTATCTGTCGGAAAGAGAGGTAAATTATGACAGACAAGATCACAGCATTGTATTGTCGTCTGAGCCAGGACGATATGTTACAGGGTGAGAGCAACAGCATCACCAACCAGAAGGCAATCCTCAAGAAGTATGCCGATGACAACGGTTTTAATAATACAGTTTATTATGTGGACGATGGTGTCAGCGGCACTACTTTTGAACGTGACGGTTTCAAGGCTATGATGGCTGACATTGAGGACGGCAAAGTAGGTACGGTCATCACTAAGGATTTGAGTAGACTCGGCAGAGACTATCTGAAAACTGGTGAGTACATTGAGATCATATTCCCTGATTATGATGTCCGCTATATCGCTATCAATGATAATGTGGATACTTTCAAAAGTGAGAACGAGCTAATGGCATTCAAAAATATTTTTAATGACTGGTTCGCTCGTGATACAAGTAAGAAGATCAGAGCTGTTTTCAAAGCTAAAGGACAATCGGGGAAACCGCTCTCATATCCGATCTATGGCTACAAGCACTCGGAAACGGATAAGAATCTGTGGGTGATTGACGAAGAAGCCGCAGAGGTGGTACGCAAGATTTTCCACCTTTGCATTGAAGGATATGGTCCTACTCAGATTGCCCGTATTCTTACAGCAGAAGGTATCCCGACACCTACCGCCTATGCCTTAGCTCTGGGGAGAGATAACGGTCATAAAAATGCCAAGCTGCATCGTTGGAGCGGTAAAACTATCGGTCACATACTCGACAGACAAGAGTACATCGAGCATACGGTTAATTTCAGGACGCATAAGAAGTCATATAAAAACAAGAAAACCGTAAGAAATCCGCAGGAAGAATGGCTTGTTTTCGAGAACACACATGAGCCCATCGTAACACAGGAACAGTTTGACTTGGTGCAGGAACTTCGTAAACATAAGCGCAGACCTACCAAGCACGAGGAACTTAACCAGTTTTCAGGTATGGTTTACTGTGCAGATTGCGGAAAGAAGATGTACCTCTGCCGTGCAACAAGCCTGACGGAAGATCAGGAGCATTTGAAATGCTCAACATACTCCTCAGATAAAGATGCCTGTTCGGCGCATTTCATCAGAACTGTTGTACTGAAAGAGATCGTCCTCGGTGAGCTTAACAAGATGGTTTTCTTTGTCAAGGAGAACGAAGACGAGTTCATTCAGGCAGCAATGGACAATTCTGTTCAGAAGCAATCCTCGGAGCTTGCAAAAGCAAAGAAAGCCATGAAGCAGTCAGAAAAGCGTATCGCTGAACTTGATAGGCTGTTCACAAGACTTTATGAGGACAATGTATCGGGCAAGATTTCCGATGAACGCTTTGCTATGATGTCGGCAGGTTATGAGGACGAGCAGAAGAAGCTCAAAACAACCGTTGCCGAACTGACAGCCTACATTGATACGGCTGAACAAAAGTCCTCCGATGTGACCGCTTTCATCAGGGCAGTACAGAAGTATGAGCATATCACGGAGCTGACACCTGAGATCATGCACGAGCTTATCAACAAGATAGTCGTACACGCTCCCGATAAGAGTAGCGGACACCGCACTCAGCAGATCGAGATTCACTATCGCTTCGATGTTGCCGTAACGACTACCGTTGCTGACAGCATGAAGTACGACAAAAAAAGAAAGGCTGCGTAACCGCTTGGTTACGCAACCTTCTCTTCAAATCTTAAATACTTCTTTACCGGCGCACTTCTTATGTATCAGCCTTATTTTTTAGTTTGTAGCCTTTCTGATAACAGTGCCCTTAGGGAAGGTGAGATCAGATCTGAATGAAAACTTCATCATCGCGTGGTTGGCAGTCTCTATCTCCTCGCCGTTCTCATCAAAAAGCTGTGAGAGCGTCATTTCCACAGGCTTCTGCGAAGGAGCAAGGAGCTCTACTGTATCGCCTGCAAAGAAGCGGTTGCGCTGTGTGCAGTAAACGGTACCGTCCTCGCAGCTCTCAACAACAGCCACAACGTCATAATTCCTTATGTAGCCGCTGTTCTCGTAATACTGGGACTCCTGAGGTGTTCCGAAGAAAAATCCGTTGCAGTACTTCCTGTGGCTGACCTTATATACCTCGTCCCTTATCCAGTCGGGGAGGACAAAGTTGTAAGGATCCTTGTAATAGTGGTCAACAGCCATGCGATAGGCATTTGTAACGACTGTGACATAGTATGCGGACTTAGCTCTGCCCTCTATTTTAAGGCTGGTCACGCCGGCCTCTGCAAGCTTGTCGATATGCTCGATCATGCACATATCCTTGGAGTTAAGAATGTAGGTGCCCTTTTCGTCCTCGAAAACGGGGAAGAACTCGTTGGGACGCTTTTCCTCAACAAGATGATATCCCCAGCGGCAGGGCTGAGCACATTCACCGCGGTTTGCGTCACGGTTGACAAGGTACTGGGACAGCAGGCATCTTCCCGAGAATGAAACGCACATAGCGCCGTGTACAAAGGTCTCGATGTCAAGATCGGTACTCGTCTTTGCCCTGATCTCAGCGATCTCGTCAAGCGACAGCTCTCTTGCGAGAACTACTCTCTTTGCGCCCATATTGTACAGCTCCCGTGCGGTCACATAGTTGACGATGCCCGTTTGTGTGGAAATATGTATCTCCATATCGGGAGCATATTTTTTTATGAGCATCAGCAGTCCTATATCGGCAACTATAAGAGCGTCTACCTTTGCTTCCACTGCTTCTTTTACGAAACCTTCAAAGAAAGGGATCTCATTGTTCCTCGGCAGGGTGTTGCAGGTCAGGTATACCTTAACGCCTTTTTCGTGAGCTTTTTTTACCGCCGAGCAAAGCTGCTCAAAATCAAAATTCATAGGGGAGGAGCGCATACCGAACTGCTTTCGTCCGAGGTAAACAGCGTCCGCGCCGTAATCAACCGCGGCGTTGAAGCGTTCCTCGTCGCCTGCGGGTGCAAGAACTTCAAGCTTATCCATTGTATTCCTCCGCAAGAGCGGCCTGAGCTTCGGCTTCCTTACGGGCGGCCTCCTCAGCCTCGTACTGAGCCTCATCCGCCTTTACCTGTGCCTTTTTCATCTCGTGCTCGTCATTGGTCTTGGAGAAGAAGGTCTCTCCTGTATAGATATTGGCGATGAAGAAGTAGTTCTCGGAAGGCTTCTTCAGAAGAACAGCGTCGATAGCGTCTGTACCGGGGCTGCATATAGCTCCGGGAGGGAGACCTGTACCCTTGTAGGTATCGTAGGCCTGGATTATATCGCTGTTTATAACTGTCATATGAGGCCTGATAACGTTGTTTGCGTAGTTAGAAGTAGGGTCTGATTCAAGCTTGGGATACTCGTCGGGATGCTCAAGACGGTTCCAGAATACAGAAGCGATATTGTCCATCTGCTCTCTGTCACGGCCTTCCTTCTGAACGATGGAAGCAAAAGTTATGAGCTGATCCAGCGAAAGCCCCAGCTTCTTCATCTTTTCAAGCCTCTCGTCGGTCATCTTCTGATCGAAGTTGAAGTAGATCTTCTGGCAGACCTGTTCGGGCTCCATATCCTTTGTGAAGGTATAGGTATCGGGGAACAGATAGCCTTCCATACGGGCGTCCGCAAACTTTGAAGCGTTGGGAGTCTTGGGAAGCTCGTTCTCGAATCTGTAGCCGAATCCGCCGGAATTGAAGTAGAAGATGAAATCGCTTGCGCTGCATACGCCTTCGGCTTCAAGCTTTTCTGCGGCGTCGTATATTGTTTCACCTTCAATAAATGTGAGGGAAACGGGCTCCTTGGCTTCTTCCTCCTCCTCGTTGGTGAGAGTGTCGATTATTGTCTCATAGGCCATATTCGGACTTACAAAGTGCTCGCCTGCAAGGTAGATATCGTTCTTTTTTCGCAGTTTGGTAAACATCTGGAAGCATTTCGGAGAGTTTATGATTCCCTCGTCATGGAGAAGCTGTGATATCTCCTCTGTAGTAGCGTTTTCGGGAACGATTATGAGCTTTGTGGTGTCGCTCTTGCCGATACCAAGCATATCACGTCCGAATGCGATAATGACCATTGAAAGGCAGATCGAAACAGCGAATATGGAAACTGTCAGGATAAGAACGCCAGGCAGTCTGCTTCTTCTCTTTTTCTTCTTTTTCTTGTGGTGAGTATTGTTTCTCTTTATGGCTGCGCTGTTTCTTACGGGGATATCATCGTGAGAAACGGGCCTTGCGCCCTGGCGGGGAGTAGCGTTTCTTGCAGCAGACGGCCTTGCAGTTGATTCCGGGCGAGGCTCGGGATGAGCTTCGTGGGAAACCGCAGGTCTGGGAGCTGCCGATCTGTTCACAGGTCTTTCGGGCGCCTTTTCCACCGCCTTCTCAGGCTCCTTTACGGCTTTTTCAATATTCTTTTCTGTCTCTGCTTCTTTTTTCTTTTTTTCGTTGTCGAGCTGATTGAGAATATCATTTATAACATCATTGTTTTTGTTATCAGCCATTGCAGAGCACCGTCCTTTCTTCAGTTACTATCATATTGACTCTGAGGTCATGATCCATGAGAGGCAGCTCGCTGACGACGAGCTCCTCATATATAAGGCCTATGGTGTAGACCTGAGGGTTATCCAGTATGAAAGCGTCGTAGTATCCGCCGCCGTAGCCTATCCTGCCGCCCTCCTCTGTAAAGGCAAGTCCCGGGACGAGACATACCGTATCAGAAGTGAACTCTGGCTGGGGGAGAGCGCTGTCAGGCTCGGGTATGCGGTACATACCCTCGTGAAGGTCTGCCACGGACTGTATGAGATGGAAGGTCATGGAGCGCTCGGAGCCGCAGCGGGGCAGAGCCACACTCTTGCCCATTTCAATGAGCTTGTCTATGAGCAGGTATGTATCGACCTCCGAACCGAAAGAGGCGTACAGAAGGATATGGTCGGCCTCCAGTATCTTTTCCTCTTCCAGGAGCCTGTCGATAATATCCATGTCCTTTGAGACCTTATCGCGGACCTCGGCCCGCATATGTGAATATCGTTTTCGCAGTTCTTTCTTATTATCCATATCAGTCACAAAGTATAGCGTTACGCTGTCTGAGGCTTTCTTCCTTTGAATGTACCTTTTCCACAAGCTTCAGGCCGAAGTCTACGGCAACGCCTGCACCTCTTGCGGTAATGAATATACCGTCCTCGGCTACGCTGCCGCTTCCGATATTTGCGCCTGTGAGCTGAGTCTCGAAGCCCTCGTAGCACACGGCAGTCTTTCCGCTGAGAAGTCCCTTGTGTCCGAGTATGGAGGGAGCTGCACAGATAGCGCCGATATATTTGTTGTTGGCAACGCAGAAGTCTATAGCCTGCTGTACATAGTCAGACTTCTCAAGATTGAGAGTTCCGGGCATTCCGCCGGGGAGTACTATCATTTCCAGCTCGTCGGTAAGAGGAGCTTCCTGTGCGATAGTGTCCGGAACCACGGTAATACCGTGAGAACCGACTATTATATTGTCGCCTACGCCGACAGTAACTACAGTTTTGCCTGCACGTCTGAGCAGGTCAATGGGAGCGATAGCCTCGGTCTCTTCAAAACCGTTGGCAAGATAAACATAGATCATGAGACATATCCTTTCATTTGAATGTAACGGTGTATTTTCTGAGGAGAAATGCAGGGTGATAGGACTGCTTTGCCTTTCTGAGCCCTTCGATGCCCAGATCCTCCTCCCGATTTATGAATTTATAGTCAGCAGCGCAGGCACCTGCGAAAAGATTGTTTATCCCCGCATAGATACCGCTGTACTGCGTATCGGCTTTTTCGATGTGAATGCAGAAGGTCTCTCTGTTTAGGCCTTCTCCTATGGTGAATGCGATCAACCTGCCGTCCTTTCTGATGACGGCGCCCTTCAGACCAAGCTGGCCGAAATAGTTGAAGTAGGTATTTATGGCGTACTGTTCTGCGATGAAGGAGTGATCGGGTTCATAAGTCCTGTTGTTGTACTCGACAGCGCTGAAGGTGATACAGTCGTCAAAATCGTTTTCGGTCATGAGTGAGAATTCCGCACCCAGTCTTTCGTACTGCGATAGATGATTGCGTTTTCCGTGATATCTTCTTCCCGAGAGCCCGATAAGATCGGCGGAATTATAGATATAATCCCAGTCTCCCTCGTCGGTGTCGACAGTGAAGCTGTCGGGGAAGAGCTCCTTCAGCATTTCAAGTGAGGGTTCGGTTATACCAGCTATCCTCAGAGGCTTTCCCAGCGAGGAAGCGTATGCAGCCATCTCCGCGATGACGTCTTTGTAGCTGCCCTTGCCCGAAGGCAGGAAAAATCTTGGTATACCGTCCTCTGAACGGAAGGAGCAGCAGATATAGAAATCATTGAAGAAGGTGATTTTAGAATCCCCCAGTCTTTTCCACGCCATATTGTTGGCGAAGCTGTATTCACAGCCCATGAACTGGGAGTATTCAAGAGCAGCGGTTATCCGCTCTTTATCGCTTATGTCGATATCTCTGAATTCGAGCATTTTTCCTCCGCGGTCAGTCTGCCTTCATTGCCGAAAAGAACTCCCTGACTTCGTTTATCTTTCCGCAGGTCATTTTGCCCTCGGGACACTTGCCCTCGGCAACACATGAGGGGCCGGCGTGTGCGAATATGTGAGGAGCAACTTCGAGACACTGTCTCAGCATCTCATTGGCAACAGCGCGTATCTCCCACTGAGCACGGTTGCAGCAGCGGTGGCGGAAGAAATTGAAAAGGGAACGCACATTCATGGAAACAACGATCTTTGTTTCGCAGGCGTTGGGGAGAAGGAACCTTGCGTCCTCATTGGCAAGCTTTGAAGCCTTTGAACGGGCGGTTTTCTCATCAAGTCCCTGTGCGGTGAATTCAGCTGTATGCTTATCGGTAAGGATAGCTGCAAGCTTTTCGTAGCTTTCGGTGATCACGGCAATAACTCTGTCGTATTCCTCTCTAGCCTCGGGTATCTCTGCAATAGAAGGGGGAGTTATGAATTCAAAGCCGTTTTCGTTGACGTAACGCTGGCTCTTCTGTGAATAGGAAGCTATTCGGTGACGTACCAGCTGATGCGAGCAGGCTCTTGAAATACCTTCAACGCCGAAGGTGAAGCAGACGTGCTCCATAACGCTCTCATGGCCTATTGACGTAAGCATATCGATAAACCCCGATATCTTATCCTCGGTGAGGCCGTCCCTGAGGGACTCTATGTCGCTGCTGGAATAGCAGAGCTTTGCGGCAGTGGCCACAAGCTTTTCAGGCTCGGGTGTGTATGACAGAAGCTTTACTTTCATTGAGACACCTTCCTTATAATAATGCATATACATCTATTGTATCATTTTATAGCTGTCAAGTCAAGGATATAACGTAAAAATAATTATAGTAATTCATTTAATAAGTTCGTTTGGTGACAAAAAGGAAAAAATTTTCATTTTACTATGGACAAACATAAAAAAATGTTGTATAATAAAACAGTATCTGGAATTACATTTATATCGGAGGAATATACAGATGAATAAATTCAATAAGTTCGCTGCTGCAGCTGCAGCATTTGCTCTTGCCGTTACTGCGGCAGGCTGCGGTGCGCCTGAAGCTATCACATTCGGTAAGGGTACCCAGACAGCTCTTACGGTAGACGGGTACGAAGTGCCTGCAGGCGTATTTATTTATAATGAGATATCGGCTTATAATAATGCCGCATACGAACTCTATTCCAAGAATGGCACGGAGCCTTCGCTTGACGATGTGAAGAATGCTACCATCGAAGATCTTACAGCAAGTGAATGGATCCAGAATAAGGCTACAGAGGCTTGCAGAGATTTCGTTGCATATGAGAAGGAATTCGACAAGATCGGCGGTTCTCTTACAGCTGAGGAGCTTGATAATATCAAGAGTATCCTTGCTGCAAACAGCTCCAACGAGATGTTCACAGAGAATGGTATCGGTGAGGAATCACTGAGAAAGGTCATCGAGAACTCTTACAAGCAGGAAGCTATATTCAAGCATTATTACGGACTTGGCTGCGAAAAGGGCTGCACCGAGGACGAGCTGAAGGAATACTTCCAGGATAAGACTACCAGAGTAAAGTACTTCACCGTCAGCTATAAAGATGAGAACGGTGAAAAGTACAGCGATGAAGAGATCCGTCGTCTCGATAAGATGATCGACCAGTATGTTAAGGACATCAACGCTGAGAAGACAAATGAGGCTAAGCTCAAGAAGATAGACGAGTGTGAGGAGGAGTACAAAGAGTACACCGACAAGCGTGCTCAGGAGGCTGCCGAAAAGGCTGCCAAGGAAGCAGGCGAGACACTTACCACTACTACAACCGTGACAACTACAACAGCAAAGGGCGAGACTACAACAACTACTACAACCGATCCCTATGCTAACGAGATGACTGTGACAAAGTACACAACCACTGCCGCCGAAGAGGGCAGTGCGGTAACTACCACAGCTTCACCCGAATCTCAGGCTTCACAGAAGGCTTTCCAGGATTACAACAAGTACATCTTCGATAAGCTTGGCTACTACAAGGCTGAGAAATACGATTATGATGAGAATACTGTATACGTTATCATCAGAGCCGACATCAAGGAACGTATGACTGATGACGATCTCTGGAGCGAGAGCAATATCGAATCACTCCTCAGCGAACGTTATTATCAGGAGTTTGAGGACATGATGAAGGGTATTGCCGAGAGCTACGACGCAAACAAGAATTCGTCCGCTTACAGGAAATTCTCCCCATTCAAGCTGAAGCTTGAAACAGAAGATTCTGCACAGTAAAAAGCAAAGGCTGCCGAAAAGGCAGCCTTTTTTATATTTCATTTCTTTTCTGAAGCCTTACGTCCTCGCCCTTGAATTCCAGGCAGGAGTATGTAGCTATGATTCTTGAGGTCACTCTCCTGTCGTATCTGCGGCTGATGCCTGCAAGATCAAGATTTGTACTGATTATCGAGGGCTTTCCGCGGTTGAGACGTGTGTTTATGATATTGTATATCGTAGCAGTGTAGAACTGTGACTCGTATTCTGTGCCAAGGTCGTCCAGTATAAGGAGATCCGTGTCCATTACAAGGTCAATCATTTCGGAGCTGTGTTCACGGCTGAAATGCTCCTTCTCGATGCTTCGGAGTATATTGATAGCAGAGTCATATATGACGCTGTAGCCCTTTTCGAGCACCTTATTTGCAATAGCAAGCGAAAGATGAGTCTTTCCGAGACCTGTCTGTCCGAACATAAGAATACTTCTGGAGTTGGGGGAAAAAGTTGCTGCATACTGCATGGTGTATTCCAGAATCCTTTTCATCGCGGCATAGTTTTCGCCGGAATAATAGGAAAGGGAGAATGTATCAAAGCTTGATAGCTCCAGCTGGGAGTTTTTGTTGAGCTCATCTGCTGCAAGCTTTCCGCAAAGAGACTTGAAGCAATCGCAGAATTTGCTGCCGTTATAGCCTGTATCGCTGCATTTGGGGCAGGTATAGTGAGTATCGAGATAATCCTCGGGATAGCCGTTTTCGGCGAGTATCTTTTTGCACATCGCCTGAGCGCCCAGATTATACTGTTTCAGCTGCTCCACCTTTTCACTGATATCCTGACCTCTTCCGCCGGATATTATAGCGATGAGGTCCTTTCCCGTGTTGAAAAGCACCTCGTTTATTTCCCGTATCTGCGGTATCTTTTCATTTATCTCACGGATACGCTCCTCGTTTTCGCTGACAGCTTTCATACGGCGGCCGGTAAGTACAGCCTGAGCTCTGTCAAATATTTCGCTGTCCATTTTCTACCTCCTCAGTACAGGAATTTGTTGACTACCGAATCGTATTTCTCAATATCGGAGTCGTCCGGGCTGCCTGATGAAGCAGCCTTTTTCTTCTTGTACTCGTTCTCTGCCTTCTGGACATCCTTGACGGTCATGAAGCCGCTGTCACGCCATGAGAGCAGTATCTTATTTATATAATTGAAGTTGAGCTTGTTTATCTGTTCAAAGGTCCTTTCGTATGCCAGCTTTATAAGCTCCGTGCTGAAGCCTGCTGTTTTCCACTGCTGTATTATCTCGTTCTGCTTTGTTGTGGGACGGTTCGGCATCTGGAAAATCTTCATTATGCGTCCTTCAAACACTCTTGAAGCAGTCATTTTCTGTATTTCGTCCTGAGCGGCATTTATGGTATTTATCTCATTTTCTGCCCATGAACAGGCTATCTTTTCAACATACGCCGTATTGACCTTTTCGATGGAAGCGCAGTAGGACAGCAAGGTGATTATGACCTCCTTTTTGAGACCGAGATGATCGTACATCCAGATCATGGAGTTCATCTGACTGTTCTTCAGGGGACCGAGAATGGTCTCGGAAATAGTGAACAGCTCCTTGATATCCTTTGATTCGTTCATAATGGCAGCGATCTCCGATCCGCTGAGGTTGGTCTTGTGGTCGGGAGCGATGACCTTTTCTGACGTAAGCTGTCCGCTGCCGACGGGATGCTCATTCACAGCGGGAGCGGTCATTACAGGACTGACGGGAGGAGCCTTTACGCTGTTATCGGGGCTGAGAACATTAGCCTGCTGCCAGAAAAGGACCGCGTCCTCGGCTTCCTCGCGGGTGACTCCCGTGTTTGAGGATATCTCCTCGGTGGAACAGGCCTTGCCCGAGCATCTCAGGAGGTACAGAAGCACCTTTATCTGCCCGCCTGTTGCGAGCTTCAGAAAATTATCGGCAACAATGGACGGAACGCCGAACATGGTTCCCCATATGCCGCAGTTGACTTTGAATTCCAATAAAGACACCTCCGTAAAATACTGCAAGAAACATTATAACATATTTTCGGAGTGTTGTCACCATGCAAAATGTACAATCAGTCTGTGAAATAATCGTCTATTTTCTCAATCGGCGGCAGACAGTACATCTATTGCAAGCCTGTATTTCTCCATACGCAGTGAAGCCTCGCAAAGGTCATTCCCGTTCTGCGCTTCCAGTCTTGAAGCGTCGGAGTTATGCTTCAGATCAGCAAGCTTTACAGCTTTTGCAACGGGATTTTCCTTTATTTTAAGGATATAGTCCATATAATCCGTGTCCTTGCTGTGAGTAAGGAGCTTCAGCGCCTCCGTAACAGCGGGAGGGAAGTCCTTTTCAAGATCGACGACAGTGATATCGGTATCCTCTGCCACATCGTGGAGCAGAGCCGTACAGGCGGATATCTCGTCCTTCATCTGCTCGGCAAGATGATAGGGGTGAAAGATATAGGGGACGCCGCTTTTGTCTGTCTGTCCGTGATGAGCTTCGTAGGCAAGCTTCATTGCCTTACGGGTAAGATCGGTGTATATCATAGCTCCTCCTTAGCAAGCTCTCTGTCAATGAAGTCTATTAGAGGTTTGCGTACTATCTTGTCACGGTTGCTCCTGTACCATTCAAATGACAGGTGCAGCGACTCGGAAAGGGGAGTAAGGTCCGGCATAACAGCCGCCATTCGTGCAACGTCCAGCTGATATTCGTAATCGTAGAATGGGAAATAGCTCCTCTGGGGAATATCTCCGTTAACGTACTTAAAATCAGGCTGCGCACCTGCGGCAGCATAGCAAAGCTCAGCCCATTTCCTGATACTTACAGGTTCGGGATAGCCCACATTGAATATGTGATCGCAGGGCTTTTTATCAATGAGCAGCTCTATGAATCTGCACATATCACCGATATGGAAGAACTGAAGCTTCATGTCGCCGCTGCGGGGGATATAGAAGCTTCTGCCTTTTTCTGCACATTCAAATACAAAAGCCTCGCGGTACAGGTTGTTCATAGGGCCGCAGAGGTATGGCGGACGGATAATATAGGCGTCGGGGACGTGGTCTGTGAGTGTTCTTTCGGCAGCGATCTTGTCTGTGCCGTATTTTCCCCAGATATAGTTCGGACCGATCTCAGCGGTCTCGCAGAAGGGCCGGGGCTGAGTTTCGGGGTAAACGGCGCTTGAGCTTATAAGTATATAGCAGCCGAAGCTTCCGAGCCCGTCCAGTAGGTCGCTTACGTCCGTATCGTTATATGCGGTCACGTCGATAACCGCGTCAAAACTGCGGCCTTTGAGAGTACTGCCGAGTGAATGACGGTCTGCGATTATCGGTATGACATTATCCGACTGAGGTCTGTTTCCCCTGTTGAGCACATAGACGTTGTTGCCCTTTGAAGCAAAGTATTCTGCGGTATATCTGCTTGCAAAGACAGTACCGCCTGTTACGAGAATATCCATATGAACCTCCTGATACTGATATATATAATTATATCATATCAGCAGAGTTATGACAAGTACCGCGATCCGCAGAGTGTTCAGATATCCGCAGCGTCAAAGCGTTTTTTCAGCTTGCCTATGGCCTTTTTTTCAAGCCGTGAAACGTAGGAACGTGATATCCCCAGCTTTTCAGCGGTCTCGTTCTGAGTGTGGGGAGAACTGCCGTACAGTCCGTATCGGTAAATGATTATTTCCAGCTCCCGCTTGTCGAGGCATGTGCTTATAAAGCTGTAAAGCTGCTTTGAACGTATCAGAACATCTACCTGCTCGTGTATATCTACTCCGTCGTCGATCAGATCTATAAGAGTGAGACTGTTGCCGTCCTTGTCGGTCTCAACGGGCTCGTTGATGTATATGTCTCCCGCTGATTTTTTTGCTGCCCTGAACTGCATCAGTATCTCATTTTCGATACATCTGCTGGCGTAGGTGGCGAATTTTGCGCCCTTTGTGTGATCGAATGTGGAAACCGCCTTTATGAGCCCCACGGTGCCCACGGATATGAGTTCGTCCTGCTCATCAACAGTTGAAGCGTATTTTTTTACAATATGGGCCACAAGCCGCAGATTGTGCTCTATCAGCCTGTTTCTTGCAGCGACGTCGCCCTGTGACATACGGACAAAGCATTCCTGCTCCTCTTTTTTGGGCAGCGGCTTGGGAAAGACCGAGGAGTTCTCGATATGAAGGGCGAAAAAGAACAGACTGCGCAGCAATTCAATAAACATAAGCAGATACCTCCGGAAGTTCATGGCATATCTTATGCTTAAAGGCCTGGCCTTTATATCAAATCAAAATATTAAACTATATTTTATTGTTACGAGGGATCAAAAAACACAGAAAAAGACAACTTGCTATTGACTGGAGGCGATAAATATTATATAATAATAGTGTATGATTTTTGAAAGGACATTTTTGACCGCCTCTAAGGCGAAAGAATTCGGAAGAAGTGATAAATTGAAAAATTACGTTTCAGCTTCCGTGCTCAGCGCGGATATGCTTGAGCTGAAAAATGAGATAAAAAGGCTTGAAACAAGCGGCATAGATATGCTTCATTTCGATGTTATGGACGGTATATTCGTCGATAATATCACCTTTGGCCTTCCTGTACTGAAGCAGGTAAGGGCTGCCACGGATATGACGCTTGACGTTCACCTGATGATAACCGATCCGCTAAGATACATTGACTGCTTTGCAGATTTCGGCGCGGATATCATATCTTTTCACATAGAAAGCGAAAGCGATACCCTTGCAGCCATCAAGGCTATAAAGGCAAAGGGTATAAAGGCAGCTGTTGCCATCAGGCCGGCAACTCCCATCGGTGCGGTCTATGAGTTCCTGCCATATGTGGATATGATACTTGTAATGACTGTTGAGCCCGGCTTTGGCGGACAGAGCTTTATACCTGAAACACTTGATAAGGTCAGAGCAGTAAGAGAAAAGATCACCCAGCTCGGACTTGATGTTGATGTGGAGGTTGACGGCGGCATAAATTCAGATACGGCAGGCGCGGTGAAAGCAGCGGGAGCCAATGTTCTTGTATCGGGAAGCTACCTTTTCGGTGCAGAGGATATGAAAGCGGCCGCAGATGCCATAAGGGAAGGCGAACCATGCTGAAAAAAGCAAGAAAAGAACGCCTTATCTGGCTCGATATAATGATAACTCTGCTCACTCTTGAGCTTATGTCATACTTCTATTACGGGATACGTTCGGTATTCCTTGCAGGAATATGCGTTGTCACGGGCTTTGCTGCCGAGCTTATATCCATAAGGCTTATGGGCAGGAAGTTCACGGCGGACGATCTTACCTGTACATCGGACGCGCTTATAATAGCGCTGATGTTTCCTGCGGTAATGGATTATCATGTATCCGTCCTTGCAGTGCTTTTTGCTGTGATAGTTGCCAAGAACCTGTTCGGCGGACGGCTGAATATGATCTTTTCCCCTGCGGCTGCTGCATATGTCTTTGTGCTCACCTCATGGGAGCGGCAGCTGCTGCAGTATACGGAGCCTCACATAAAGACAGGCCTTTTTGAGGAACCTGCGGCTCTTGTGAAGTCTGCTTCCTATGTGTTTGACCATACAGGCAGCTTCGGCCACACAGATTTCGAGATACTGCTGGGCAATTTCAGCGGTCCCTCGGGAGCGGTCAGCATACTGCTGCTTGCTGTTGCCGCAGTTGTGCTCATGATGCGCAGAAGCATTTCCGCAGGCGCATTTATCGGTACCATATTCGGTACGGGTCTTTTTGCAGTTGTGACCCCCATTGTTTCTTCCAGGGGCGATTCTCTGAAATACTCACTTGTGACCAACATGGTGCTTTTTGCGGCTATATACTTAGTTTCCGATGTGAGGATAGCTCCGAAACGCGATTATTATGCGTTTTTCTACGGACTTTTCATCGGCGTCATATCCTATGTGCTTGTACTTACAGGGGCAAAGGAAAATGCCATTGTTATTGTGTCTGTGCTGTTTACTCCCATTGCACTCGGATTCAAGCATCTGGAAAAGCATATAGAAAAAGCTGCTGTTGAGGCCTCTGCGGAGGCAAACGCGGAGGTCGTTACAGAAACGGCAGCAGGAGAGGGGGCACCTGCTGATGAATGATCGCAAAAAGCGCCTTTTCGGCGGAGTCCTCGGCGATAATATCGTACTTTCGGGACTTATGGTCATCTCTCCCGTAATAATTTGCGGTGACACTCTGAAAAACGCAGAGGCGCTTATATATGCCTTTTCTGCCATAACCTTCCTGTCGGTGCTTATATCATCATTCGTTCCGAGGAAGCTGCCTTATGCGGCGAAAGTCATAGTATACGCGCTTATATCCGCGCTTGTATATATCCCCGTAAAGCTTGCGGCTCGGGAATTCTATCCGGAGTCAATAGAGCGTATAGGTATATATTATCCGCTTCTTGCGGTGAATTCTCTTATCGTTTTCCAGACAGAGGCGAAATTCTTCCGTATGAAGAAGGGAGAAATGATAATATCCCTGCTGTCGTGCATAGTCGGATTCGATATCGTCATGCTTCTGACGGGATTCCTGCGTGAGCTCTGGGCTTACGGTACCATAAACAGCAGGATAGTTGATATGAATACTCTTATCGGCGGTCTGTCCCAGCCCTTCGGAGGATTTATCTTCCTGGGACTGATGTGCGGCGCATACCGCTTCATAAGAAGTCTTATATCAAAGGATGACAAAAATGTAAGGAGTGACGTGAATGTTTCTGATAAATGATCTTATAACGCTCCTTGCAGCTAATCTTATACTTTCACAGGCTCTCGGAACCAGTACGATCTTCATAGCCGCAGGCAGCAGGAAAAACCTTGTTGCCACAGCAGGCGTGATAACTGTGTTCACTACCATCGGCGCGGCGGCGGCCTATCTGATAGACCTTTTACTTCAGCCCTCCGCGGCGGATCTCAGACTGTTATTCTATGTCATTGTCGTAGCCGTGCTCTATGTGACGCTTCTGGCAGCAGTCTATAAGTTCCGTGACAGATGGTTTGAGGAGCTCCGCAGATACATCCATGTATCCGCCTTCAACTGTGCTGTTATGGGTACGCTGTTCACCATAAACAGCAGAGCAGCCATGGACGGCACTATGTTCAATTTATGGGGATATGTTTCGGCAGGACTTGAAGCAGGCGCGGGCTTCGTAATTGCGGCTCTCATGCTTACGGCCGCATACAGGAAGCTCAATTCGTCAAAGGTTCCCGCTTCATTCAGGGGATTTCCTGCTATGCTTGTATATCTTGGAATTATTTCAATGGCAGTATATTCGCTGAAATAACTGCAATATACTGATATAGGAGAGTTAATTAATGAAGTTCAAGAACAAAGGAAGGAAGATCTATAAGACCAAGGAGAAGAATTATTACGGAAAAAGCCCTGTAGGAAAGGCATTTTCCGTTGGTCTTACCGTTCTTCTTATCGGCGGAATAGTATTCATAGGATACAGCGTTGCCGAGCCGCTTATAAACTATACCAAGAAAAAAGGCGACGGCGCTGCGTCATCATCGCTGATAGCTTCCGATACAGTCCCTACTGATGAGAACGGCGAGCCTGTTACAGAGGGAGCCGCAAATTCTCAGACCCCCGTCAGCGTTGAGAGCTACAGGGCGTTCGCTCTCGATCCGCTTGATATCGCTGATTCACAGTCCATAAAGACAGCCCTGAAGCGTGTGCCTGCAGGGGAGCAGATCGAGTATATCGAGGTGCCTCTGAAGGTCAGCGGCGGAAACATCTACTATGCGTCGAATAATTACTATGCAACATCATCGGGACTTATTAAGTCCTATACCAAGCTCAGTGACATCGTGTCTGCCATATCGGCGGAGGGCTATAAGCCTGTGGCGCTTGTCAGCACCTTTGACGACAATGTACTGCCCAATTATTTCCGCGATATGAGCTATCTCACCGTTGACGACGGCTCGCAGTGGATAGACAACGATATAAACGCAGGCGGAAAGCCCTGGATGAGCCCCTTCTCCGAGACGGCTGTGGAGTACAACACGGATATCGTGGAGGAGGTATCGCAGGCGGGATTCGACAGAGTAGTCTGCTCGGATTTCATCTTCCCCGACTTCCGTCCCAGCGATGTTGAGTATCTCGGCGAGAAGGTAGTCAGCAATGACAGGTATATGGCGCTGACATCTGCTGCCAATATGATGTACGATAAGATAATGAACAACGGCTCAAAGATGATGCTGGAGGTCAATGCCTCCGATCTTCTCAAGGGCAAGAACGACGTTCTTCAGCCCATGCTGCTGAAGGTCAATACAGTTATACTGAACATAGACCTGGATGTTATCAGCTATGGTGTGTATACGGGAGAAACTGTGTATGAGTTCACGGGTACTCCTGCCGAAAATGTCAGAAAGATGCTTGAACTTGTAAGCGATGACGTTTCGGATTTCAATGTTGCGGTAAGAGTTTCGGGTGCTACTGTAAGCACTCAGGATATGCTTGATGTAAAGGAAGAGATTGTCGGGTACGGTTTCGATTCCTATGTGCTCGGCTAAAATAATTCCCGGTCTCTGACCGGAGAACGGAGCTTATTATGGCAGAAAATTTCAAAGTGTCGCTGCAGCGTTTAATTGATGAATTCAAGCTTGAAGCGATATACGTTCACAAGGATCCCAATGAGCTTATGATCGATGAGAACGACGTAAACCGTCCCGGACTCCAGCTCATGGGCTTTTACGAGTATTTCAATCCCGAGCGGATCCAGATCATCGGAAAAATGGAGTTCGCCTATCTGTCAACTATCGACGAGAAGACGAGGAGGGAGAGACTTCAGCTTCTCTTTGCACAGAGGATACCTGCTCTCATAATCACAAGAGAGCTGCCCTATTTCGCGGAGATGCTTGAGCTTGCCAAGGAGTATGAGGTGCCCCTGCTGAGAAGCAAGGAGAGCACATCAAACTTCATTGCGGGCCTTATCGCTTTCCTGAATCTTACTCTTGCACCGAGAATAACCCGTCACGGCGTTCTCATCGAGATATACGGCGAAGGTGTGTTCATTACGGGCGAGAGCGGCGTCGGAAAGAGCGAGACCGCTATCGAGCTCGTAAAGCGCGGACACAGACTTGTTGCCGATGACGCTGTTGAGATAAGAAAGGTATCGAATATAAGCCTTGTGGGAAGCTCTCCCGACAATATCCGTCACTTCCTTGAACTGCGCGGTATCGGCATCATAAATGCAAGACGGCTGTTCGGTATCGGTGCTGTAAAGATGACGGAGAAGATCGACCTTGTGGTCGAGCTTGAACAGTGGAATTCCGAGAAGATATACGACCGAATGGGCGTGGACACCGAATTTGTCAGCCTTCTCGGCGTAAAGATACCTTCACTGACGATACCTGTAAAGCCGGGACGTAACCTGGCTGTTATCCTTGAGGTTGCCGCCATGAACAACAGACAGAAGAAGATGGGCTATAATGCTGCCCGCGAGCTTCTCAACCGTCTGGGCATGGAGTCGGACCCCAAGGAGGTAGTCCGCGACTATGAGGCGTTCTGATCGCCTGAAAAACAAAATGATCAGGGGGAAAATATGATAGACATAAGTGAATTATCACAGCTCTGCGAACAGCTCGGATGCAGGATAACTCCCGAGTGTTCGCTGAGAGAATATATAACATTCCGATTCGGAGGAGCCTGCCGCGCGCTTATAAGCGTCAATTCGCCGGCTTCTGTCTGTCGGTTGATAAGTTACATGAAGGAGAATGACGTGAAGTACGGCATTCTCGGACGCGGCAGCAACGTGATCGTATCCGACGAGGGCTTTGACGGCGTTATCCTCCATTTCGGAGCAGATTTCGCAGGTATAGAGGTCAGCGGCAATACCATACGCTGCGACGCGGGCGCTCTTCTTGCCTCGGCCTGTGTAAAGGCACAGCAGGCAGGCCTTACAGGCATGGAGAATCTTTTCGGTATCCCGGGCACAGTCGGCGGAGCTCTTTATATGAACGCAGGCGCCTACGGAAGCGAGATGAAGGACGTAGTTGTATCGGCTGAGTATATAGACGAAAACTGCGAGCTGAAAACAATAAAGGCGGAGGATATGGAGCTGGCATACCGAAGAAGCTTCTTCTCCGGCACGGACAGAGTTATTACTTCAGTGACAATGGAACTGCAAAGCGGCGATCCCGAAAGCATTAAAGCCGCCATGTCGGAATGCATGGCCAGGAGAAGTTCCAAGCAGCCGCTTGAATACCCAAGTGCGGGAAGCACCTT
Source organism: uncultured Ruminococcus sp. (assembly GCF_947301925.1). Taxonomy (GTDB): domain Bacteria; phylum Bacillota; class Clostridia; order Oscillospirales; family Ruminococcaceae; genus Ruminococcus. The sequence continues at coordinate 375,083 of NZ_CAMYUE010000001.1, read as the reverse complement.
CAAGCGTCCCGAGGGAAGTTATGCTTCGCTTCTTATTGAACAGTGCGGTCTGAAGGGCCTTACCTGCGGAGGCGCAATGGTCAGCGAGAAGCACAGCGGATTTGTTATAAATAAGGGTTATGCCACCTGCGCAGATGTGCTTGAGCTCTGCGAGAAGGTCAGCTCCATAGTCAAGGAGAAAACGGGATATCAGCTTGAACTGGAACCCGTTATCCTCAGATAAACACCGTTTTAAGGAGATATTTATGCAGCTTTTGATAGTTACGGGTATGTCGGGATCCGGTAAATCCAGCGTCATGGAAGTAATGGAGGATATCGGATTCTATTGTATCGACAATATCCCACCCAAGCTGATAACCCAGTTCGTCGACCTGTGCAGACAGTCCGAATCTGAGATAAATAAGATCGCGGTAGCTGTTGATATACGCTCCGGAGATATGTTTGCCGAGATATTCCGCTCCTGGCAGGAGCTGAAGCAGAGCAGCGACGTTGATGTCAAGGTGCTTTTCATCGAGGCTAATCATGACGTTCTCCTGAAAAGATACAAGGAGACCCGCCGCAAGCATCCCCTTTCGGAGAAATTCAACGGCAATATCCATGAGGCTATAAACTATGAATGGGTACAGCTCTCACAGCTGCGCGAGATAGCCGACTACTACATAGAGACCTCCAACTTTACCGCCTCCCAGCTGAAGGAGCAGGTCAAGGAGCTTTTCCTTGAAAAGAGTTCGGATTCTCTTATTATAAAGGTAATGTCCTTCGGCTTCAAGTACGGAGTATCAACGGAGGCCGATCTTGTGTTCGATGTAAGATGTCTGCCTAATCCTCACTATATTGAGGAGCTGCGCAATCATACGGGCTGCGACAGCTGCGTAAGGGACTATGTTATGAGCTTTGAGCAGTCCAGGGTCCTTTTTGAGAAGATGAGGGATCTGATAGATTATCTTATACCGCTGTATGTCCACGAAGGAAAGAGCCAGCTGGTCATCTCCTTCGGCTGTACAGGCGGAAAGCACCGTTCCATCACCTTTGCCGAGCTTATGGCAGATCATCTCATAAGCAAGGAGTACAAGGTCCAGAAGTATCATCGTGATATAACCAAGGACAAAAAATTCTGAGTATTGGAGTGAGTTGAAATTTCATTCTCAAATGATGTCAGAAGAGAGATATGTTCCTCGGTCAACGATAAAGAAAAACGATTTGCCTGCCTGTATGGTATGCTGCTTTTTTGCAGGACTCTCACGGAACACAGTATATGCTTCCAGAGCGAGAGCAGGACATCAGCAGAGCTGTTCCGAAGTCTCTTTGGTGCGGTTTTCGGCTCCGAACCTGCGATGGAAGAGCACACAAGGAAAAACGGCACCGTCCTTCACTGCTGTGATATAAGGGACGATGCAGCTGCGGAAGTATTCAGGAAATACAGGCTATCCGAAAATATTAGAGCCATAGATTCCGAGATTATTGCCACCAATAGTCTCGGAGTTTTTACAGCAGGAGTTTTTCTGGCCTGCGGAAGTGTAAACGATCCCGCAAAGGAATATCATCTTGAATTTGCCTGTCCCGAGGAGCAGCTTGCGGAGCAGCTTGCGACTCTGCTTCGTGATATAGGAGTAACCGCAAAGACCATGCTTCGCCGCGGACAGCATATAGTTTACATCAAGGGCAGTGAATCCATAGAGGATACGCTGACCTTTATCGGTGCGCCCCAGTGTACCCTTGAACTCATGAATATGAAGATATACAAGGATATCAGGAATAAAGCCAACAGGCTCGCCAACTGTGACGCTGCCAATATAGACAAGGTCGTAAAGGCTGCTATGAAGCAGATCGAGGATATAAAGCTTATAGACAAGGCTGTGGGACTTGATAATCTGTCCGACGAGCTCCGCGAGGTAGCCCAGCTGCGTCTTGACAATATTGATATGAGCCTTCAGGAGATAGGTGAGACTCTCAGCGAGCCCATAAGCCGTTCGGGAGTTAATCACCGTTTCAAGAAGCTGGCAAAAATGGCGGACGAGATCAGGGGCGGAGGTGCAGGACGTGAAAAGTGACGCTTTCGTTAATCTCCATGTCCATACCGAGTACAGTCTTCTGGACGGCGCCTGTCGTATAAAGAAGCTTATCGCAAGAGTAAAGGAGCTGGGACAGACTGCTGTTGCCATAACCGACCACGGTAATATGTACGGTGCGGTGGAGTTCTGGAACGCAGCAAGAGCCGAAGGCATAAAGCCCATAATCGGCTGTGAGGTCTACGTTGCAAGAAGGACACGCCACGACAGGGAACCCAGGCTGGATTCGTCTCCCTATCATCTTATCCTCCTCTGCGAGAATAACGAGGGCTACAGGAATCTTGTAAAGCTTGTCTCTGCGGCAAGCATAGAGGGCTTTTATAACAGGCCGAGAGTTGATGTTGAGCTCCTGAAAAAGTATAACAAGGGACTTATCTGTATGTCTGCCTGTCTTGCCGGAGAGATCGACCGACTGCTTGTTGACGGAAGCTATGACGAGGCAAAGTCAGTTGCGCTGAAGTATCAGGAGATATTCGGAAAGGGCAACTATTTTATCGAGATACAGAATCACGGTATAAAGGACGAGCTCAGGATACTTCCGCTTCTGTACAGGCTTTCAGCCGAGACAGGGATCCCCCTTGCGGCAACTAATGACTGCCATTACATAAATAAGAGCGACGCTGAGATGCAGAGCGTTCTTATGTGCATACAGACGGGAAAAACTCTTGACGATCCCAATGCGCTTCGCTTTGAAACGGACGAGTTCTATGTGAAGTCAGCCGATGAGATGGCGGAGCTTTTCAAGGGCCATGAGGAGGCTGTCAGCAATACTGCTGAAATAGCAGATCGCTGCAATGTTGAATTTGAATTCGGCAATATAAAGCTTCCAAAATTCACAGTTGAGGGCGTAAGCGATAATAAAGCGTACTTCCGCGAGCTGTGCCGTAAGGGAATGTATGAGAAATACGGCTCTGAGCCGCCGCAGAATGTGGTCGAGCGCATGGATTATGAGCTTGATGTTATCACAAAAATGGGATATACTGACTACTACCTCATTGTATGGGATTTTATACGCTATGCCCGTGAACACAATGTTCCCGTCGGTCCTGGACGAGGCTCCGGAGCAGGAAGTCTCTGTGCATATTGTATAGGTATCACAGGTATCGATCCCATAAAGTTCAATCTGCTCTTTGAGCGTTTTCTCAACCCTGAAAGAGTAAGTATGCCTGATTTCGATATTGATTTCTGTATCGAAGGCCGTCAGAGCGTTAAGGACTATGTTGTGCGCAGATACGGAGCTGACAGAGTTTCCGAGATAATCGCCTTCGATACTCTTAAAGCAAGGGCGGCAGTCCGCGATGTGGGCAGAGTTCTCGGACTGTCATACCAGCTCTGCGATAAGGCAGCCAAGGAAATAGATCCTCGCGCCACTCTTGACGAAGCGTTGAAGGCCTCTGAAGAGCTGGATTCACTGTATCATACCGACAGGGATATGCGCAGGCTCATTGACATGGCAAGGCAGCTTGAAGGGATGCCGCGCCATGCATCTACTCATGCGGCAGGAGTTGTTATATCGGCGGTTCCGCTAAGTGACCTTGTGCCATTGCAGAAAAACGATGATACTATCGTGACGCAGTACACTATGGGAGTTCTTGAATCACTGGGACTTCTGAAAATGGACTTCCTCGGACTGCGCAATCTTACAATTATAAGAGATACGGTCAAAGAGATACACAGGACAGAGCCGGATTTCGACATCAGCAATATCCCCGCCGATGATGCGGAGGTTTACCGTATGATGTCAGAGGGCGATACAGAGGGCGTGTTCCAGTTTGAAAGCGAGGGCATGACTGCCCGTGTTATGGAGCTTTGTCCCGAAAGGCTTGAAGATCTTATAGTTATAATATCACTTTACCGTCCGGGACCGATGAAGTCCATACCGCTGTATATCGAGAACAAGAAGCACCCCGAAAGAGTTACCTACAAGCACCCGCTGCTGAAGGATATACTTGAGGATACCTACGGCTGTATGGTCTATCAGGAGCAGGTAATGGAGATATGCCGCAAGCTTGCAGGCTATTCCTACGGTCACGCAGATATAGTCCGCAGGGCTATGGCTAAGAAAAAGCATGATGTTATGCTGAAAGAGCGCGAGAGCTTTGTAAAGGGCGCCTCCGAAAACGGAGTCTCAGAGGAGATCGCCAACTCTGTTTTTGACGAAATGGTAAGCTTTGCCTCCTACGCCTTCAACAAGTCCCACGCGGCAGCTTATGCTTACCTTGCTTATCAGACCGCATATCTCAAATGTCACTACCGTGGCATATACATGGCAGCTCTTATGTCCAGCGTCATGGGTACCAGCGGAAAACTGGCGGAATATATCAATTCCTGCCGTGATTACGGTATCGGGATACTTCGTCCTGACGTAAACAAGAGCGGCAGAGGCTTTGCTTTTGTGGACGGAAGTATGTATTTCGGCCTGCTGGCAATAAAGAACATAGGCAGCGGGCTTGCTGACAGGATAATCGCCGAAAGAGAAGAAAACGGCAGTTTCAGAAGTATTCAGGACTTCTGCGAGAGAGTTGAGGGCAGAGAGCTTAATAAAAAGGCTCTTGAAAACCTCATAAAGGCAGGGGCCTTTGACGGTCTCGGCTATAACCGCAGACAGATGCTGGAGAGCTATGAGTCTATACTGGACATGGTGGGAGCAGGCAGCAGAGGCGTTATCGAGGGGCAGCTCAATTTCCTTGACGGAGCCGATACTACAGATATGGAGATAAGGATCCCCTACAAGCAGGAGTATGACCACAAGACGCTGCTGACTCTTGAAAAGGACGCCACAGGTATGTATCTCAGCGGACATCCTCTTTCGCCGCACAGCTGGCTGATGGAGCTTATGCACGCAAGGAAGATAGGGGATATACTGTCTGATACGTCACTTGGAGACGGCGCCGCCGTAAAGCTTATCTGCTCCGTTGAAAGTTCCAAACTGCATATGACCAAAAACGGCGACAAGATGAGCTTTGTTACGTTTTCGGATGATACAGGAGAGCTGGAGGGCGTGGTTTTTCCCGACCTGTTCATGGTAAGCGGCTCCAAGCTGATACCAGAGGCGGTAGTTCTCGTAAAGGGGAAGATATCCGTAAAAGACGACAGAAAAACGGTCATCTGCGGTGTTATCAGTGCAGAGACGGAGTTTTCGAGGCTCGTCTCGAACATGAAGCTTTGCATAAAGACCACATCTTCCGAAGCGTCCGTAAGTCCGCAACTTATAGAGCTTTGCGGCAGACACAGGGGAGATACATCGGTTTGTTTTTATCTTACCGACCTGAAAAAGACAGTTTCCCCGCGTCAGCGGCTCACTCTGGAGGTAAATGAATCCTCTTTTGCAGAGCTCAGGGAGCTTCTGGGCAGCGATAATATCGGGCTTATAAACTGAAAAAGCTTGTTTTACAGCTTTAAAATGAAAAAATACGGAATATACTTGACTTTTTTTCCGCAAAGTAGTAAAATATAATAGTATGGAATTATGCCGCAGTTTTTCTGTGGGTTAAACAATATATGCTTAGTGCAGAATGGAGAATATGTATGATCAAGAAAATCGGTGTTTTAACAAGCGGCGGAGACGCTCCGGGTATGAATGCCGCAGTAAGAGCAGTTGTAAGAACTGCTCTCAGCAAGGGCATGGAGGTCTATGGTATACGCAGAGGATATGTTGGCCTTTTGAACGGTGACATTTTCAAGATGGACGAAAGAAGCGTTTCTGATATTATACACACAGGCGGTACAGTTCTTTATACTGCAAGATGTCCCGAGTTCAGAACAGCTGAGGGCGTTGCCAAGGGCAAGGCTAAGTGTGACGAGCTCGGTATCGAGGGCCTTGTAGTTATCGGCGGTGACGGTTCCTTCAGAGGAGCTGCCGATCTTTCGGCAATGGGCGTTCTTTGTATCGGTCTTCCCGGTACTATCGACAACGATATTGCCTGCACAGATTATACCATCGGTTTTGATACAGCTATGAATACAGCTATGGAGCTTGTTGACAAGCTTCGTGATACATCTCAGTCCCATGACAGAATCTCTGTTGTTGAAGTAATGGGCAGAGGCGCAGGTCATATCGCAGTAAATACAGGTATTGCCTGCGGTGCTACTGATATCATCACAAAGGAAGTTCCTTATGATATCAACGCTATTGCTAACACAATGCTGGCTAAGAAGGCAAAGGGTAAGCAGAACTTCGTTGTTATCGTAGCCGAGAGCGTCGGCCACTCACAGGAGATCGCCAATATGCTTCAGGAAAAGACAGGCATCGACGCAAGAGCTACTATCCTCGGTCATGTACAGAGAGGCGGTTCGCCTACAGTAAGAGACAGAGTTGAAGCTACAAGAATGGGCTATTACGCTGTTGAGCTTCTTGAGCAGGGCATCGGAAACCGTGTTGTTGGTATCAAGGACAGCAAGATCGTTGATTACGATATCCAGGAGGCACTTTCCATGCACAAGGAATATGATGAAAAGCTTCATCATATTGCTGAAGAGATCGCTTTCTAAGAGAATATTACAAGAATGCACCTGTATTACAGGTGCATTTTTTATGTAAAGACGGTCTTTATATCCTTGCCCGATGATTCAGTGGAATATCTCCAGACGTCAAGTTTTCCGCTGTCCTTGAAGTACCTGAATGGCATAGGCTCGGAGTGCTGGCAGCAGACATCGACGATTATCAGCTTTATTTTCATTTTATCAGGCAGTATAGCCTTTATATATACACTTACGCTCTGACCGGCTTTTATACCCTCGCGGGGCTCGGCGAGACCTGCAAGATTCGGCGTCAGCTCGACGAATATGCCGTAATCCTCTGTGGAGCGTACTATTCCCGGAACTGTCTCTCCTGTACCGAAGCAGGCTGCATTTTCCTCCCATGTGCCAAGAAGCTCCTTATGTGAGAGTAAAATACGTCCGTCTTCTCTGCCTGTGACCACAGCCTTTATCAGCTGACCGGTAGTGAAGCGATCCGAAGGGTGGGATATACGCGATACTGACAGCGCGTCTATAGGTATGAGCGACGGAATACCGCAGCCTATATCCACAAAACTGCCGAATTTCTCAAGATGAGTAACTCTTGCCTCTATTATTTCTCCTGCTGACAGAGTTGATATGTAATTGCGGGTACATTCAAGCTGAGCCTCTCTGCGGGAGAGTATTGCTGTCAGTTCATCGTTGTCGCCGAGTACAAGCTCTGTGACCTTGAAGCAGACTATCCTGTTTACCCGTGATATCAGGGCGATATCACGGGTATTTCCTTCCTTTACGCCTATTGCTCCTTCCTCCCGCGGAATGATCCCCCTTGCGCAGGGGAGATCAACGATCAGATCATGGGAACTGGTGCAGAGTTTCACTCTTGCTTCAAGTATGATACCGCTGTTCATTGCTTCCGAAAGGCCCTCCTGCGATGAGATATACCTTTGATTTTTCGGTGAATCGTAAATGCAGCCTTCAGGTCTGTAGTTCATGTTTGTACCTCCGTTATCATAAAAACTTTGTAGTTGATTATATGCGGAGGCGTTACGGAATATTCACTGAGCGAACCTGATATTCAGTCCGCCCATAGCATTAAGAACAGCTATAACATTATCCACAGCGGCGCTTCCGCAGATTATGCAGGCAGTTGTTTTTCTGTTCCGTCTTGGCTCGGGGATTATATCTTTTGAGGCAGGGGACTCCATTACCGCAGTTAGAAAATTAGTATGCGTATTATAATAGGTAGGGATAACGGTGAAAGTGGTTCTTCTTCCAAGACGGGCAGTATGTTCTGCATAATGATCGTGGATCATTTTAGCGGAATATACATATTCAACGCTTTCCCTTATACGTTTCATTGCGTATTCCGCAAGCTCAGGTGTTTCAAATTCAGCAGTTACTCTTGATATCATATAAATATCCTTTCTGTTTTTTTGTACGGGTTCAATATGTTTGTGTGGGGGTTTTTATTATTTTTCACCAAAATGAAAAAAATATACTTCTAAAATATTGATTTGAGAGCTTATTTAGGGTATAATGAAAAATGTACGATTTTTGGTTTTTGCGGAAGGAGGATACTACTTTGGATATCAGACCGGGAGATGTTTTGACTATGAAAAAGAAACACCCCTGCGGCGGAAACGAGATGTATGTAATACGCTCGGGAATGGACTTCCGACTCAGATGTACCACCTGTGACAGGGAGTTTATGGTAGCACGCAATAAGATAGAAAAGAGTATCCGCAACGTAAAACACGCTGACGAGGGTTAGCCTGCTGCAACAATATCTGTAATATTTTTAGCATTAAGGAGAGTACCCGATGTTTGAAAAGCTTGCACTGATGGAGCAGAGATATGAGGAGATCAGCGAAAAACTTGCCAATCCCCAGGTAGTCAGCGACAATAAGCTGTATGCGCAGCTTATGAAGGAGTTCAAGAACCTTACTCCTATTATTGAAAAGTACAGGGAATACAAGAAGGCAGAGGCTTCCTTCAACGAGGCAAAAGAGCTTCTTGACGGAGGCGGTCTGGATAAGGACTTCAAGGAAATGGCTCAGATGGAATATGATGAGTCCAGGGAATCTATGGAGACTGTAACTCAGGAGCTTAAAGTCCTTCTTCTGCCAAAGGATCCCAACGACGACAAAAACGTTATTATTGAGATACGAGGCGGCGCAGGCGGCGAGGAGGCTTCACTCTTTGCCAATTCACTGTACCGTATGTATACAATGTACGCGGAAGCCAACGGCTGGAAGCAGGAGGTGCTCAGCGCCAATCCTACCGAACTGGGCGGCTTCAAGGAGATAAGTTTCTCTATCGAGGGCGAGGGTGCATATTCACGCCTGAAGTATGAGAGCGGTGTACACCGCGTACAGCGCGTTCCCGAGACTGAGTCCCAGGGACGCATCCACACATCAACAGTTACCGTGGCCGTCCTTGTCGAGGCAGACGAGGTCGAGCTGGAAATAAATCCCACGGATCTGAAAATAGACTATTTCCGCGCAAGCGGTGCAGGCGGACAGCATATAAATAAAACGGAGTCCGCTGTAAGAATAACATATCTGCCCACAAATGTTGTGGTAGAGTGTCAGGACGAAAGAAGCCAGCATAAGAACAAAGATAAAGCAATGAAAATTCTGCGCTCAAGGATCTACGAAGCTATGCAGGAGGAGCACGACGCAAAGATCGCATCGGAGAGAAAAATGCAGGTCGGTACAGGCGACCGCTCCGAGCGGATCAGAACTTACAACTATCCGCAGGGACGTCTTACGGATCATCGTATAGGTCTGACCATATACAGACTCGAGGATATCCTTAACGGAAATCTTGATGAAGTATTTGATGCGCTTGCCACTGCCGATCAGGCTGCCAAGCTCGCAAATCAGGAAGCGTAGTTTTTATGGATACAGTTTTACTCAGCGACAGTGAGACCGACCTTCTGAAGGCGGCTGAACTTATAAAAAGCGGCGAAATTGTCGGCATACCTACCGAGACGGTATACGGTCTCGGAGCAGACGCTTCCAATGAGGAGGCGGTCCGCAAAGTCTTTGAGGCTAAAGGCAGACCTGCCGATAATCCGCTGATAGTTCATCTGGCTGATTTTTCACAGGCAGAGGAGTTCACGGCAGCTATCCCCGCGCTTGCTTACAGGCTTGCGGAGAGATTCTGTCCCGGACCTCTTACTATGGTCCTGCCTAAAAATGATAAAATACCAATGATTACTTCAGGAGGGCTTGATACGGTAGGTATCAGAGTGCCTTCACACCCCGTAATGCACAGGATAATACAGCTTTCGGGCAGACCTATAGCTGCTCCGTCTGCTAATACCTCGGGCTATCCCAGTCCTACATCGGCAGACCATGTCATGCGTGATATGGACGGAAAGATCGCGGCTGTAGTTGACGGCGGAAGCTCAGAATTCGGCGTTGAATCCACGGTTATCTCAATTGAAGGTGATAACAGCGTAAGGATACTTCGCCCCGGCTGTGTTACAAGGGAGATGCTTGCGGAGATATGCAGCGAGGTCGTTATCGACCATGCTATCCTTCATGAGCTTGAAGCAGGCCAGAAGGCAGCTTCACCGGGTATGAAGTACAAGCACTATTCACCGAGAGCGGATATCGTTATGGTGGAGGGGAAGCTTGAGGATTTTATCGGCTTTGTCGGCAGCCATAATGGCGATGGCGTATATTCGCTCATTTTTGACACTGACAGGGAGAATTATCCCTACAGATATATGACCTACGGCAAGGATAGTTCCCAGCAGGCGCATCAGCTTTTCCAGCGCCTCCGCGAGCTTGACGACGCAGGCGCTAAAAAAGTCTATGTACGCGCTCCCAGTCCCGAAGGAGTGGGACTTGCAGTATATAACCGCCTTATCAGGGCGGCAGGATTCGAGGTGATAAGGATATGAACAGTCTCAACGGAGTCATGGTAGTGGGTCTCACAGGCCAGACAGGGGCAGGCAAGAGCACAGTCTCAAAGATATTTGCTTCCAACGGCTTTGCTGTAATCGACGCTGACCAGGTAGCCAGAAAGATAGTTGAAAAAGGCACGAAATGCCTTGACGAGATAGCTGATTTCTTCGGTAAGGGCGTTATCAATGAGGACGGCACACTTAACCGCAAGGCTCTTGCAGCTATAGTTTTCTCGGACAGATCAAAGCTTGAGATGTTGAATACTATCTCATATCCTTATATCACAGGAGAGATACTCAGACAGATCAGAGTTCACTCAATGAAAGGGGAGAAGCTCATTCTTCTTGACGCTCCCACACTTTTTGAGAGCAGGGCTGATGATTTCTGTGAGATAATCATATCCGTACTTGCTGACGCTGATATACGGGAAAAGCGTATAATCGCAAGAGACGGCCTTACCTCCGAGCAGGCGAGAAAGAGAATGAATTCACAGTTCAATGAGGAATTCTTCCGCAGCCATTCGGACTATATTATCCATAATAACGGCAGTATCGACACCGTTAACGGTATCTCGTGGGAGGTATCAGGAAAGATCAGGGAGCTTTTCAGAAGAAAGCAGGCTCCCGTAGCAGTGCAGTAACTCAGCCGTAAATGGCTGTGCTATATATATTTTCTGCGAAAGGAGAATACATTTAATGGCAGAAAAAAAAGACTCAGCAAAGAAGCTCAAAGAAAAGCTCCTTATGCAGCGCAAAAACGCTTATCATCTTATCTCTGACAAGGAACTGAAGGCCTGCGACAAGTTCTGCGAGGGCTATAAGGATTTCATGAACAAGGCTAAGATAGAGCGTGAAGCAGTAATTTATTCCATAGAGCTCCTGAAAAAGAAGGGCTTTGTTGAATACAAGGCAGGCATGAAGCTCAGAGCAGGGGACAGGATATATCGCAACAACCGCGGAAAAGCCGTTCTTGCAGCTGTTATCGGTACAGCCCCCATCGAAGAGGGAGTAAGGCTCTGTGCAGCTCATATCGATTCTCCCAGACTTGATCTGAAGCAGAATCCTCTTTATGAGGATACGGAGATGGCTCTGTTCAAGACTCATTACTACGGCGGCATCAAGAAGTATCAGTGGACTACTATTCCTCTTGCACTTCACGGTGTTATAATAAAGTCCGACGGAACAAGCATTCCGGTAAATATCGGCGAGGATGAAAACGATCCCGTTTTTGTAGTGACCGATCTTCTGCCTCATCTTGCAGCAGCTCAGATGCAGAAGCCTATGGGCAAGGGAATAACAGGCGAGCAGCTCAATATCGTTATCGGTTCACGTCCTTTCAAGGACGATGAGGAAAGTGGCTCTGTAAAGCTTGCAATAATGAATATTCTCTTTGAAAAGTACGGTATTACCGAGGCTGATTTCATTTCCTCAGAGCTTGAGGCAGTTCCTGCATTCAAGGCAAAGGATATCGGTTTTGACAGAAGCTTGATAGGCGCCTATGGCCACGATGACAAGGTATGTGCATATCCTGCTCTTATGGCTACAGCGGAGTGCAAAAAGCCTAAGCATACAGTAGTTACTGTACTTACCGACAAGGAGGAGACAGGCAGTGACGGAAACACAGGACTCAGCTCATCATATCTTGAGTATTTTGTAGCAGATATCGCTGAGGCTCTTGGCTCGGACGGCAGAACTGTGCTTTCAGCTTCAGAGTGCCTTTCAGCAGATGTAAATGCTGCATATGATCCCACATTCCCCGAGGTCAATGAGCGCAATAATGCTGCATACATCAATCACGGTGTTGTTGTTACCAAGTATACGGGTGCAAGAGGCAAGGCAGGCACTTCCGATGCATCCGCTGAGTTTACAGGAAGAATCAGACGTCTTATGGACGCAAAGGGCGTTATCTGGCAGACAGGCGAGCTTGGCAAGGTTGACGAAGGCGGCGGCGGAACCGTTGCAGCTTATATTGCCAATCTCAACGTTGATACCATTGATCTGGGAGTTCCCGTGCTTTCAATGCACGCTCCATATGAGATAGTATCTAAGGTGGATACCTATATGGCCTATAAGGCATTTGAGGTTTTCATGGCTGACTAAGCTGTATTTTTAATGATAAAAGCCATAGTTTTCCCGTTCGGGAGTACTATGGCTTTTTTGTTGACCTGATATGATTTATAATATATAATTGATACAATAATTTTTACGTAGAGAATGATGAACAGCTTTAAGATATATGAAATGGAATACAGGGGAGAGATAACAGCTGCTCCTGAGATTAGAATGATACCTTTCAGTAAGGAGTATTATCCTCAGTATGAGCGGATATATAACGATTGTTTCTATGATATGAGGAAGGCACTTGATGTTAAGCCCTTTGATTATTATAATGATATAAATCAGCTGGTAGAAAAAGCCGATAACATATACCTGCTTACCGATGGTGATATTATCATTGGCAGCGTTGGTTGCTTCGGTACAGAGATCGACGACCTTATAGTCAACAGTTCCTATCAGGGCAGGGGATACGGCAGAAAACTGCTTCTATGGGCTATAAACTATATACGAAGTTATACGGATAAGCCTATAACTCTGAGCACTGCACAATGGAATTACAAGGCAGTAAAGCTGTATGAAAGCGCAGGATTTGTGATAACAAGAACTGAAATAATCAGCCGCGACTGATATTATGAAGAAAAATCAGTGCAAATATTAATGAAATGTAAATTGCTTACTTAAATAATCTATGATAAAGAATACATATAAAGGGATTAATTTTTTATATTTGCATTAAAGGTTGCATTATGCTATAATAATTTATGGAAAGTCATTCTTTCATAAATGACAATCTCATATCCCCTTATTAAGAATGAGAACCTCCCCCCTAATGGCTCTCATTCTTTTTTTCGCCAAAAAAAGCCCCGATCAAAGACGGAAAGCCGTCTGATCGGGGTATTATTATATTTCAAGGCCTTCGACCTTATCAGCGTATTCGTAAACCGCTCTTATACAGTCCGCAATGAGTGAGCTGTTTTCGCTTGCTCTGCGGTAGATTATCATATCCCTGTTAAGATTGTTTGCATATGAGCATTTTCTTGTAACGAGATCATTGTACTTCAGAAGCTTCTGTGACATGGGAGGAACCCACATATATGCGTTCTTAACCGTTTTGAGCATACTGATCTGTGTGCCGCGGTCATAGATGAATATGCGCTTGGTTGAACGTTTGTCATCGTAGTCCTGGTTGATCGACGCACGCCTGATCATTTCGGGTTCGTCGTCGCCGTGTATGATCTCGGGATATTCAAACAGGAGCTCATAGGGGATATCCTCATACTTTGCGAGAGGATGATCCATAGCCATGACGATCTGCAGCGGGAATTCCATAACGGTCTTTCCCACAAGATTACGGGTCTTGAGTCTGCTCTCGATCATTTCGGAGTATGTACTGGGGACCCTTATGAAGCCTATATCGTATTTGCCGGCACAGATATCCTCCATGACCTTTGCAGTGCTGGTCTCCATAACGTGTACTTCGATCTTGTCGGTTCTTTCTGAGTAGTCGCTTATGAGCTTGCCCATAGCAGATGTAGCATATGTTGAACGGGCGGCTGCGACCTTCAGCTTCAGTTCGTTTTCGGGAGTCTGGGCATAATCTCTTTCGAGACTCTGCATTTCGTCCACAATGGTCTGAGCTCTTGCAAGGAACTCCTCACCCTCAGGCGTGAGGATCATTCCGTTGGGAGAGCGGTTAAAGATCTGTATGCCAAGAGACGCTTCAAGCTCTTTAAGGGCAATACTTATATTAGGCTGAGCCTGATATAACTTCTTTGCCGCTTTGGTAATACTACCTTCTCTTGCCACAGCGATCACATATTCAAGCTGTTGTATTTTCATAAAACATCCTACCTTTGTCCTTATGTCATTTTTGTGCTTAATATTATATCACTTTTAAGAGAAAAAATCAAGATAAAAATTGCGATTATTAAATTAATTCTTTCCATTCTCTGATCCTCGACCTCATTTCGTCGATATTCAGTATACCGTAAGCGAAGCCTTTTCTTACCAGCTCAGGAGGTACGAATTCGTCGTATTTCTCAAAAACAGGCACTTCTCCCTGATAAACCAGCTCCAGAGGATCGAAGTTCTTTTCAGCTTCTTCGGAAACTATGGCGAAAAACTCCTCTGGTGTGACCTTCATGGTGAACTGCATATAATACGGTCTGCATGAATCCAGACCGCGAAGTCCCAGTCGTTCACCGCATTTCAGCTTCAGGAAGCGTTCCAGAGCAAGAAAAGCGTATGAGCCCAGCCACGGAAAGAGACACCACATACTGCCGCCGAGACATATGAGGGGAGTTTCAGTGACGCCGGAGTTCTGTGCGGTGTTCCTTGCCTGCAAAAGTCTTGCAGCAGCGTTTTTCATGAGATAGGGATAGCTTTTATCCTCCGCAAGTACCTGACGCATACGGAGAAGTATCTTTGTGTTTATATCTCCGGGACAGTCTCCGAAGTATGCGGGGACTTTGCCCTTTATCTGCTCACAGTAAACAAGTCTCCGCTTGTGGTCTACCTCTTCCACCACCCATACATGACCGGCAATTGCTATCTTTTCACCTGCCGGCGGCGGTTTGACAAGAGTACCAAGCTCCTGAGAGCCCCAGCGGACGGTATATTCTTCATTTTCCTGGAAAACCGCATAGAACTTGAAGCTGTTGACTATCCGTTCGCCTGCAAGACCGATTATAAGGCCGCCCTCGTCGGTGCGCTGAATATGATCTGTTTCAAGCAGATGTCTGAGAAGGCACCTGTAATCATCCTGTGATATGCGATGGAAGTATTTCAGCGATAATACCCTTGACGCAAGAGCAGCGGGACTCAGCTCACCGCAGGAGGCAAGGGTGCTCATGGTCTGATGATACAGCAGACTGAACGGAAGTCTGTCAAGCATAGGCGGCTCTACCCATTTTTCTTCAGCATATACCTGTATGAGCGCTATACCCTGTATCAGCGACCATGGTATGGTCTCGGGTAGCATGGAGCGCGGTTCGGGAAGCTCCTCGCGGATAACGAACCACATTTCAGGCGGAAGATCGCGTCTTCCTGTTCTGCCCATTCTCTGAAGGAAGGAGGAGACCGTAAACGGAGCTTCGATCTGGAACGCACGTTCAAGCCTGCCTATATCTATGCCAAGCTCAAGCGTCGCAGTAGTACAGGTAGTCATATAAACGTCCTCGTCCTTCATGGCTTCCTCGGCAGTCTCGCGGTATGCCGCCGACAGATTGCCATGGTGTATGAGAAAACGGTCGGGCTCGTGATTAGCCTCACAGTAGGAGCGGAGCGTTGTGGTGACAGCCTCGCATTCCTCCCGTGAGTTTACAAAAACGAGACACTTTTTGCCTCTTGTATGTTCAAAGATATAACCCATGCCTGCGTCTGCGTGCTCCGGAGCCGTATCTGTTTTTATATCGAGGGCAGGAAGTGCGTCGTCGGCTTTGATTTCATCTGTCTGTTCCTGCTGGCTTATATAGAAATGCTCCATTGACAGGCGCCATTTTACGCCCTTGCTTTCTATACGTGGGATTATGGTGCCCCTGCCGGTACCATAGGCAAGAAATTCGCCTGCGGCAGCAGGATCGCCGATGGTTGCGGACAGACCTATCCTTCTGGGGTTGACGCCTGCCATTCTGCATAGCCGCTCTATCAGGCATATGGTCTGACCGCCGCGGTCTCCGCGCATGAGCGAGTGTATCTCATCTATCACGATGAATCTGAGATCGCCGAAAAGCTTAGGGATAAGCGCGTGTTTGCGTATCATCATGGCCTCAAGGGATTCTGGCGTTATCTGAAGTATACCGGAGGGAGATTTCAACATACGACTCTTGTGGGACTGTGCAACATCACCGTGCCAGTGCCACACAGGTATATCCGCTTCCTCGCATAGATCGTTCAGTCTTGTGAACTGATCGTTTATGAGGGCCTTCAGCGGACCGATGTAAATTGCTCCCACTGTTTTCGGCATATCCTCGCTGAAAAAGGTAAGAATAGGGAAGAAAGCAGCTTCAGTCTTTCCGGAGGCCGTCGAAGCCGTCAGCAGCACGTTTTCATCTGTGTTGAAAATAGCGTCCCCTGCGGCAGCCTGTATAGCGCGCAGGGATTCCCAGTTGTTTCGGTATATAAAGTCCTGTATAAAGGGAGCATACCTTTCAAAAATACTCATAGAAAAAGTCCTTATATCTCAAATTCTGCGTATTCCTCGTTATCTGATGGTTCCTGTCCCATATCGGGCTTTGAGAAGCTCATGGCCTCTGAGCCGATGAATTCACTTACATTTATCTGTGGATTCTGGTATATTATATCAAGCAGCTCAATAAAGTCCCTTATGACCTCACGGGGAGTTATATGGCTGTCCGAGCCTATACGTCCGAATTCAAGCTGTATGAAGTGTATCATATCCTCCTGGGATATCTTCTGTGTGTAATCAAAGAGCTGTGCGTGGATATCGGCCAGTTTTTCGGTAAGTACAAGCATTTCCTCGTATGTGAGAGGGGTGAGATGTATGACGGGAGCCAGCATATCCCTTATGCCCTCACGGCCGAATCTGCCTTCCGAGAGACGCGAGCGCAGTGCCTCATAGCTGTACACTCCGCGGCGCGTATCCTCGATACACTGAGGAGTTCCGCCCATGATGATACCCATATACTTTGCTTTGCCCTGAAGTGTATCATTATACATAGTCAGTATTTTCTCGTAGTTATACTGCCTTGTAATGCTGTTTGGTATCTTATATATATTGACGAGCTCATCAACGAGCACGAGCAGACCGCTGTAGCCTGCCATTTTCAGGAACATTGCGAAAAGCTTGATATATTCGTACCAGTCATCATCGCTGATAACAATATTGACGCCAAGCTCAGATCTTGCCTCGGTCTTGTTGATATACTCGCCCCTGAACCACTTGACCACCTTGGCTTTTTCCTCGTCATTGCCGTCCACGGAGGCATGATAATATATTGTAAGCAGCTTTGCGAAATCAAAGCCGTGTACCATTTCGTTCAGCGTGTTTATGACCTCGTATATCTTCTTTTCAACAGCTTTGCCGAATTCGGGCTGATCGGGGGGAAGTCCGCTTTCTGCGGCTGTTTCTGTCCGGATACCGCTTATCCACCTGTCAAGTATAAGGGTAAGAGCGCCGCCGTCGGGACGGGTCTTTGTTGACATATTGCGTATAAGCTCCTTATATGTTGCAAGTCCCTGACCTTTTGTGCCCTGGAGCCTTCTCTCGGGAGAAAGGTCGGCGTCGACCACAACGAAATTCCTGTCCATAACGTGGCTGCGTATAGTCTGGAGCAGAAAGCTTTTTCCGCTTCCGTATTTTCCTGAGATGAAGCGGAATGCAGCGCCTCCGTCAGCGATAATATCCACATCGTGCAGCAGGGCATTGATCTCTGTCTCTCGTCCCACTGTGATGTAGGGCAGTCCCGTGCGGGGAACAACGCCGCCTTTAAGGGAATTTATAACGGACGAAGCTATCCTTTTAGGTATTTTCATAGGTTTACTCCTTGTTATCAGGTATCATTTCCATTAATTCTTCGGTATAATCTTCAATAAGTGCGGGAAGGTCGCCTGTAAATTCTATAACGGTATCTCCGAAGCGGTCAAAGAGCTTCTCGTTTACCGAATCGGCAAGAATAGATACCATTTTTCCGCAGCTTTTTGCAATATCTGCAATATTTCCGTTATACAGCAGAGCCTTCATGAAGCATATCTCGTCATTATCGAGTGGAAGCTCACAGCAGCTTTCACAGCTTTTTTCATCTTCGCATACGTTTTCTTCGGACTGTCTGAGTTCAGAGATCTCCTCCTCATCAACTATAAGCTTTTCTCTGATGATATCGGCAGATCTTCTTATACCGGCCAGTTTAGAAAGATCAATTTCAATTTTTGCGGCTTCCTTTCGGCGTTTTTCCTCGTAAAAACTGTCTATCTCAGATTGTATGAGCTTTACCGCGGATTTTGATACGCCTGTGAAGCTTATTTTGTGTTTGAAATCAGCCTTATCACGCATAAGACTGTCCACAGCCCTGACAAGGTCGCCAAGCCGGCCGTTGCGGCCTCTGTTTCCGAAATACTTCCTGCATTTCCATTTGCCGTTTGTACAGGTAAATGAATGGATATCATTGAGGGAGTATTCACAGCTTCGCATAGGCTGTCTGTCGTAAAAAACAGCCGAGGCGAACATATTGCAGGAGCACTCCACCATATTGCCGAAAAGCTTGTCGATCAGTGAGTTCTTGCGCTTATCGCGGAAGAAACGTGAAAGGCTGACAAAGCTTCTGACGAGAACGGTCTTCAGCTCCTCAGGGGCTGCGCTGTAGTAGAGAGATTTTTTCAGCTGATATGCTGAAAGGAAATCTATGGCCTCGAACAGTTCGTCGTTGCTGTAGCTTTCCCAGTTGATAAGTGTGAGAAGCATTTTGTCGTATTTTATATCATTCAGCTCATCGGCAAGGGCGGCATCAAGTCCGTAGTAAACGATCATATCAGCAAGCCATACGTCCGTGTATTTTACAATGGAGTCGTCAATAGCGCGATAGCTGTCGCAGAAGCTTTTCATTCGTGAAAAGCATTCATTCGGATCATCAGAGCCGATGCAGTTCACCAGCTCATACAGATAAATAAAAACAAAGGGGGAGGGAGCTTTTTTTATATTGCCTCTGCGCACATCGGTGCGCCACGAAAAATAACCTCTGAGCTGCTCTGTGCTGAGCTCTCTGTATGAGGGATAGTATTTAACGAAGTCCGTGTCATAGGAAAAGCTGTCCTCATAGTCCTCCATGAACTTCCCCTGCGTATAAAACAGCCAGGCCGAGGTTTTCCAGTAGGCCTCCGGAGTGAATGCGAGCCCCTTCATCTCCTTTATTCTCTCGGGAGCAGCAGGACGCCGAAGCTGGGAAGCAGGCCTTAATATGGGCTCATCGGTATATATCCTGTCACGGAGAGCGCGGCTGTTCAGAAGCTTCTCATCATGCAGTATCATGTTCAATATCTCTTTGGTATCCGACACAGTTCACGCCTCCTTTTTCCGGTGTTCAACCTTTATTATAGCATACAAAAAGAACAATGTCAAACACT
Source organism: uncultured Ruminococcus sp. (assembly GCF_947301925.1). Taxonomy (GTDB): domain Bacteria; phylum Bacillota; class Clostridia; order Oscillospirales; family Ruminococcaceae; genus Ruminococcus. The sequence goes on along the minus strand of NZ_CAMYUE010000001.1, from coordinate 355,502 downwards.
TGTTCTTTTTGTTGAAGAAAAAAATACTGCCGATCACTCGGCAGTATTTTCGTTATTCTAATCGTTTTGTATCGTTTTCGTTCTTTTCGACTCCCGATGTGTCGATCACGTCAGGGGAGCCGCTTCCTGAATGGCCTTCGTTTCTCTGTCCGATAACATAGACCACATAGTAATTGAAAGCAGCGTACAGAAGCATGATAACACCTGTGAGTATTCGTACAAGCTTGCCAGTATCAAATGGATTGAACATGAAGAACAGTCCTGCAACAAGGAGAAGTATACCGAATACCAGCTGTACGTTTTTCATACCGTTGGTGAAATCCTTTTTTCTTGACTTTACGATCTGGATTATGGCGAATATTACCAGCACAAGACCTGCAATCAGCGAAATGTGTGAGCTTATAAGCTTCGGCAGATACATAATGAAAAGACCTATGCCTGCGCCCACCAGTCCTATGGAAAAGAGAGATGAGCCTTCGCCTCCGCCAAGACCGGTCAGAAGACTTCCGATAATTATGATACCGCCTACGATGTAGAAGGCCCATGCAAGGACTCCGGGAAAGAATGCGAGGAGTATACCGCAGACTGTAAACAGTATTGCTTTGAACAGATAACCTGAATTATCGATTTTCATTGACTCACTCCTATCTCAGTACATTGATATATGTGAACATCAGTCTGTCAAAGAAGTTTGACTTATCATATATGGTCTGTGAGATCGACTCGACTGTCTTTTTGCACTCTTCTATCTCTTCGGCAGTGGGTGTTTCCTGACTGAAGCTTGCTCTGAGAGCAACATCTGTCAGCTTTTCAAATCCGCCTTCTTCAAAGTAAACGCCTCCGTAGGATTTTTCAACGTCTTTTGCAAATACCTTGAAGTTGCCGTTCTCGCTTCGCATTTCCAGTACTTTCAGCAGCTTTTCTGCGTAAGCGTACATACTTCTTACCTTTGTTTCGGCCTTGCCGGTAGTAAACCTCATGTTTCTTGTTTTTAGTATAAGATATCTTCTGAGAATAATGAGGCATATGATAAGCGCAAAAATAAACAGTGTTATCAGAAGATTTTTCAGGAACCTGGGGATATGTATGCCTGTACCCTTTCCTTTGCCGGGACCGCTCCTGTTTACGGTAGTTGTCTTTTGAGATGTAGATGCCGGGGCAGTTGATGTGGCAGACTGAACTCTTGTGCCGGATGTTGTGGTTATGGCAGCCTCAGTGGTCGTTGTTTCGGATACAATAGTGGTAGTTGACTCAGCTGACGTGGAGGGCTGGGTATTTACTTCCTGAGCAGAATAGCCTGCTGTGAACTCAAAGGGGATCCAGCCTATGCTGTCCAGATATATCTCTGCCCATGCGTGGCTCCTGTTGTCCTTGACCTCGATCTTTATGGAACCGTCTGAACGCTGCTCACCGTTAAGCTGATCCTTTTCAACTATGACATAGCCTGTTGCGTAACGAGCGGGGATACCAGCCATTCTTGCAAGCATTACACCTGATGTGGCGTAATGGGTACAGTAGCCCTTCTTGTTCTCAAGCAGGAAATAATTCACAAAATCACGGTTTGAAGGAGTCTTTCTCGGATAGAGCGAATAGGTGCACTCCACGGACATACGGTCGCGTATTGCATAAAGAGTAGCCAGCTCGCCTTCGAGTGAGCCGTCGTTATAGGAAAGTATATCCGAATAGGCGTCTTTGACCTCGGCCATTGCGTCGGTATCTGGGACTTCGAGATAGTTCTGATATACAAAGTCTCTGTAGCTGTTCTGAAGCAGCTCCGACAGCAGGGCGTCGCCGTTGTATGCCATATAATCAGGAGAAGCGGGGATACCGTAATCTACGGGGAAATAATCCTCATATGTTATAAGGTCATTGTCGGTGCAGTATTTCAGTATCTTTTCACGATAAAACCTGTCCCTGATATCAGACGCAGAGTATACAGCGCGTGAAGACTGTCCGTTTGTGCTCTGGGATACTGAGAGCAGCGCAGAGGCAATGGCATCGGTGTCGGTGTTGATGAATTTGTAGGAGCACTCACCCTTTTTAGGGTTTTTGCCTGAGACCGTCAGATCCTTGTTATAGTTCATGTCGCCCACATTTACGGTGCCGTATGGGGCGTAAAGATGCTTGCTTTTCTTGGAGCTCGGCTTTATCCATATAGTGGTTTCCATTGAGCTGTTGCCAAGCATTTTGATGAAGGTCGCCGGAAAGTCCTGAGGATATATCTCATAGTCCTTGAAATCGTCGAATACCTTGTTTTTATAGGCTGACGCAGGCAGCTCGAACCATTCATTCTTCTTGTATATGGAGCCTGAGTAATCCTTCAGGTAGATGGCTCCTTGTACGGGATTTTCAAGTGTAACGGTAACATCTGTAACGTTCTTGTATCTTACATGGTCGTTTGTGCCCAGCTTGTGGTTTTCGTACTCAAAATCCAGACCGATGGCATTGGTGAGATTTGAAAGGCTTTCCGCAAGATTCTCAAAGGAGAAATCATTGAGCGCCTCTGTGATATCCTTGCGCTTCTGATCGAGCTTTTCGCTTCTCTTATAGTTGGTGATCTTCAGGAAGCAGGTCGATACGGCAGCAATAGCCACAACAGAGGCTATGATGAGCATACCGCATTTTTCCGTGACCTTCAGCTTCATATGCCGTTTCGGGAAAAACAGGTCGTTTTTTCGCACAAATCCGCTTTGTCCGCCGGAGTATTCGCCCACATCGATGGTGGACATGGCAAGAAGTGCCAGCCAGAAGGCGATACACAGCACGCCCCAGAAAACAGGAACGCTTATACCGTTGTACATTCCTATCTCGAGGACGGGGAAGGTCACCATGAGCGGCAGCACGGGATTGGGCCGGCAGATAGTGAAGAAGAATATCACTATGGCAAGCAGCCATATATAGAAGAAGAACAGCGTGTTTACCGATGAGACTTCAAGAGTCGATTTCAGCCCCTTGTAGTAATCTATATTTGAATGATAAGCGTCTTTATATATAATATTGTATATGAATTTGAAGCCCATGGCAATCTTTTCGGATTTTCTGTAGGCGGACAGTACAAACAGCACCACAGAGGCTGCGTAGCCCCATAGCGCTTTTCCTGACACCAGAGCCATGGTAAGGTATATCGCTCCGAAGCCGAGTACAACAAAAACCAGAGTGTCCTTATCATAATTGAATGAGAACATTCCGAGGAATGCCATGATAATGGATATATAGCCTATCAGCGCAATAGCGGCCGAAAAAGGCTTGCGGTAATTGTCGTGCTTCTTCTTGACAGACATTACAATGCTGTCACTGATAGTAATACCGTTTTTGTTTTGTATGTTCTTTCTTTTCATTATATATCTATGTCCTTTATCGAGGCAGATATCTTGCCAACAGCAACAGGGATGATGTTAAGAGACTGAAAGCCTCCCATCCCTTCTGTAATTGTATCTGCCGAGTTTGTGACAAGAATAGCGTTTTTGAAGTCCGCTTCAATGTTTTCGTCGATATGATCAAGTATCTTCTGATCGCTTGAAGAAGTGATCAGAGTAAAGGAAGCAAATGAAAGCGATGTTTTTTCCATGAAATACATCTCGGGGGACTGACAGAAAAGATCGTCCTTGAAGGAGGTGATTATCTCATGGATAACAGCGATGAGGTCCGAATTGTCGGTGATGGTATGCTCCACGAATCTGCTGACGGAAGCATTAAAGAAAACAACTGAATGACCTCGTTCATTTTCCAGCAGGAACTGCGAAAGAGAGAGCACGGTCTCTATAAGAGTATCAAAGATCGGGAGAGTCATTTCGCCGTCCTTGTAGCATTTCAGGTCGAGGAAGATCGAACAGGGCACATCTATGGGAAGACTGTAGTCCTTGACGATGAAATCGTCCTTTTTGGAACTCAGCTTCCAGTGTATACGGTTGAGCTTGTCACCCTGATTGTATTCTCTCAGGTCGAAGACCTCGGACGGATCGTCACCCGGCTTATACTCCGAGAAAACGTCGCTTTCCTCGTTTACTCTGTCGGTATAATGTACTATACCGCTTATCTCGTGACCTTCGGGCATTACCGCAACGTCTGTGCGGATGTTTTTTGCTGTCCTGAAGCGGAATATCCTCAGGGGATCGTAGAGATTGAGATAAGCGGAGCGTATCTTGATTATACCGCAGAACTTAGAACTGAGCTGGAATGTGATCCTCTGGGAATTATTTGCCTGTATGGGCAGATAAAGATCGAAAGCCGAGACCTGGTTGCTGAATACATTATAATATTCTATGTGAGCCTCTGCCTTGCCGATGGGGAAAATGCTGTCATTGGTGACCACCAGCTGAACAGGGAAGTCCTTGTTCTTGGGCACGTTCTTGTCCTTGACGGCGAACTCCACAGTAATATTACGTTTGGCGATATAGGTTATTATGAACATTATAACAGGCAGTGCCGCTATGATTATGAGCAGTATGAGTGAAAAATCCCAGACATAAAGAACATAGAAGCACAGACATACTATTATAAGTATAATAAACAGAATTTTTGTCAGAATCATGATACAGCCTTATTTTTCACCGATACCGGGGACGGGAACGGTCTTCAGTATCTCGGTTATGATATCCGATGCGCTTGTATCGGAAAGCTTTGCCTTTGAGTTGAGCATGATCCTGTGCTCGAATACATCGTTGCATATATAAGAGATATCCTCGGGGATAACATAGTCTCTTCCCATAGCTACCGCAATACCCTTTGAGAGCTGCATGAGCGCCAGAGTGCCTCTGGGGCTGACGCCGAGCTTGAGCATGGGGTGCTTTCTTGTAGCAGCCGAAAGAGAAACTATGTACTCATAAATCCTGTCGTCAACATAAATGCCGGAAATATACTCCTGAAGCTCTGTAATGAACGAAGCGTCCGCGACAGGCTGTACGCTTTCGAGGGGGTTATCGTTGTGCTTAGCCTTCAGGATAGTTACCTCGCCGTCGAAATCAGGATAGCCCATGCTGAGCTTTATCATAAAACGGTCCAGCTGAGAATCGGGAAGGTTATGAGTACCTGCGGATCCGATGGGGTTCTGGGTAGCTATAACGGTGTAAGGCTCGGGGAGCTTGTATGTGTTGCCGTCAACAGTAATGCTCTTTTCCTCCATGAGCTCCAGAAGAGCAGACTGAGTCTTGCTGGAGGTACGGTTTATCTCGTCGGCGAGGAAGAGATTGCAGAATGCAACACCTGGACGGAACTCGAACTTTCCGTTGCTCTTGTTGTAAACAGAAAAACCGGTTACGTCTGAGGGGAGGACATCGGGCGTGAACTGCATACGGTTATGCTCAAGAGAAAGAGCTTTTGAAAATGCAAGAGCAAGAGTGGTCTTGCCCACGCCGGGGATATCCTCGATGAGGATGTGGCCCTTGCACAGCATAGCGAGAAGAGCCTTGATGATGATCGCGTCCTTGCCTATGACGGCTTTTTTAACCTCGGCAATGACTGAATTGATTTGATTTGTATAATACGTCTTGTTCATATTGCTACTCCTGTAAATTTTGTTTATACTATTATATTATAACATTAACGGCTGATTATTGCAATAGCTATCTGTATATTTTTGCAATATGCCTATGTAATTATTCAGTTACTTTTTTTGCACTTGAATCCCTTTGTCGGGAAATGAGATATTAACGATAAATAGGCATTTTGTATCGGCGGAACCCTTGTGTGGGTGCTGCCCGATGTTACTATTTTGTAATAAATTGATGTTAAAAAAGATACCGCGTTAACTGCGCGTTCATATTTAAGACATAAAAAAGCCATCTAAACTGTGCAGATTTACTTCGGCGTCGCGATTTATGTGGAAAAAACAAGCCACAAAATGGAAAAAATCCTGAAAGTATTGATATTTCGTAGGATATGTGTTATCATATCATCAGCCCGAAAAAAAGAAATACTTTTTCAGGAAAGGATGAGTTGATGGGTAATCTCAGAGCCGCAGCGTTAGCTTGCGGAGTAGTTGCTTCAGTTCTGGGCGGAGGTTTCGGAGTTGCATATCTTACTTCTTCAACCGTAAGCACAGCTGATCTCGTTACTGAGGAAAACGCAGACGACCCTGTCGTCCCCAGTTTTGCCGCTTCAACAGCCGCTAATACTACATTTGCTGCTGATAACGAGAAGTCTACTACATATAACAGAACAACCACCAAGAAATCTTATACAGCCGAAAATACAACGGCTGCCAGCACATTCTCAGTGTACAAGCAGGAAGGCACAACTTCCGTGTACAGTACAGAGGCCGCTACAGCAGCTTCACAGATTTCAAGATCGGTGCCTGCACCGGCTCACGCGCCGGCTGCACTTACACAGCCTTCAACACAGGCCACCACAGCGGCAAAGATCGTCGCTAAGGTAACATCTTCAGCGCCTGCAAAGGCTGCAAGCACGGCTACACAGCCTGCTGCAACAACGACGACAACTATCGCTACGACAACAACGACCACCACGATCGTGACAACTACAACAGCAGTTGAGACTACAGAAGCTGCTCCCGAAACGACCACCGCATACGTCGAAGTAGTGGAAGAGCCTGTAGTAACAGATGTTGAAGTAGTTTCCGAGAATGAGTCACTGCCTATTACCGATGAGGAGTATATCATGCTCTGTAACGCAGTCGCACACGAAGCAGGCTGCAATTGGATAAGCACTACTGACAAGGCGTATGTCGTAGAGGTGATCATGAATAGAGTTAATTCACCAAGATTCCCGAACACGATTTACGGCGTTCTTACTCAGCCGTATCAGTTCTCGGGAGCATATGGATATGTAAATTTGGGCACATATTCACAGACAGTCACTCAGAGCGTCAAGGACGCAGTAACACTTTACTTTACAGAACCCGAATCCTTTACTCAGGGTTACGTTGGTTTCTGGGGTGACGGATACAGCAACCACTTCTACAAATAAGAAATTACAGTCGGCGTACTGCCGGCTGTTTTTTGTTATCGGCAGCGGGTTGATTTTGTATCGGAAATATGATATAATTTCAGAGTAATGCAAACTGTATTTGCTCACCATATATATAAACGACACAGAAGGCTGAAATGTAACATTTTTTTGAAAAAAACGGAGGTATAATATGAAATTTATATGCTATCCTAAATGTACAACCTGCCAGAAGGCAAAAAAGTGGCTTGACGACAAAGGAATGTCCTATGAGCTCAGGGATATCAAGGAGTATAATCCTTCACTTGATGAGCTCAGGGAATGGCATAAGCTCAGCGGTCTTCCTCTGAGGCGTTTCTTCAATACAAGCGGACTTATCTACAGATCAATGGATCTCAAGAATAAACTTCCCGAAATGTCAGAGGAGGAGCAGCTCAGACTGCTTGCTTCCGACGGTATGCTTGTGAAGCGGCCTCTGCTCATAACCGACAGTAAGGTGCTCGTAGGATTCAGAGAAAAGGATTACGAGGAGAATATCAGATGAAAAAAGCGGACCCCTTCGTCCGCTTTTTGTGTTAACCAAGGCTAATTGACAGCTTTTTCCGTATCTGGTATAATTATCCTAAGAAAAGACGGAGGTGTATGAATGAAGCAGTACAACGTAACGGGAATGAGCTGTGCAGCCTGCAGCGCAAGGGTCGAGAAGGCTGTTTCATCATTGGACGGAGTAACATCATGCTCAGTGAGCCTTCTTACGAATTCAATGGGAGTCGAAGGCAGCGCATCCGATTCCGATATCATAGCAGCTGTCACCAAAGCAGGCTACGGCGCTTCCGTGAAGGGCGGGGCGTCTTCTGCTTCAAAAGGTGCTGATGACAGCCTGAAGGACACCGAGACTCCGTTGCTGAAGCGCAGACTAATTGCGTCACTTGGATTCCTCCTTGTTCTCATGTATATCTCAATGGGACATAATATGCTGGGACTGCCCCTTCCGTCATTTATGGCTGAAAATCATGTAATGATCGGCATAATACAGCTTCTGCTCGCGGCTATAGTTATGATAATCAATCAGAAGTTCTTCATTAACGGATTTAAGGGCGTCATACACCGTTCACCGAATATGGATACTCTTGTTGCTCTTGGTTCGGGAGCGGCTTTCATCTACAGTACTGTTGCTCTGCTGGCTATGACCGATTCGCAGATGAAGGGGAACACCGAAGCAGCGGCAGCTTATATGCACAGCTTCTATTTTGAGTCGGCTGCCATGATACTGACGCTCATAACAATAGGAAAGATGCTTGAAGCACGTTCTAAAGGAAAGACTACCGACGCTATAAAGGGGCTTATGAAGCTCTCGCCCGATGAAGCGGTAGTTATCCGCGACAGCGAGGAGGTCAGAGTTCCTGTTGAACAGGTCAGAAAAGGAGATATATTCGTTGTAAGACCGGGAGAGAGCATACCTGTGGACGGCGTCATAACCGAGGGCGAAAGCGCAGTGAATGAATCTGCCCTAACAGGCGAGAGCATACCGGTTGATAAGACCGTTGGAGATACTGTATCTGCTGCAACGATCAATCAGTCGGGATTTCTCAGATGCGAGGCAACAAGAGTGGGCGAGGATACCACGCTCTCTCAGATAATAAAAATGGTCAGCGATGCAGCTGCTACAAAAGCGCCTATTGCCAAGATCGCCGACAGGGTTTCGGGTGTATTTGTGCCTGTAGTCATAGCTTTGGCCATAATAACGTTTGTTGTATGGCTTCTTGCAGGCAGACCGCTGGGGTATTCACTGGCAAGGGCTATATCGGTTCTTGTAATAAGCTGTCCCTGTGCGCTTGGACTTGCAACTCCCGTTGCCATTATGGTTGGCAGCGGTGTGGGAGCAAAAAACGGGCTTCTTTTCAAAACTGCCGTATCTCTTGAGGAGACGGGGAAGGTGAATATTGTCGCTCTTGACAAAACGGGTACAATAACAAAAGGACAGCCGCAGGTCACGGATATAATAACAGCCGACGGGACTGAACGCAGTCAGCTCCTTGAAATGGCGTATTCACTTGAAGTAAAAAGCGAACATCCACTTGCGGCGGCGATCGTTGCATACGGCAGTGAAAATGGCATATCAGCATTTGAGGTGACCGATTTCAGGGCTGTTGCCGGAAACGGCCTTACAGGCAGCTATGGCAGCAGTGTTTTATCGGGGGGCAACTATAGCTTTATCAGTAGCAGAGCTGATATCCCCGATGATATGAGAGCTGCCGCCGATAAACTGGCAGAAGAGGGGAAGACTCCTTTGTTCTTTGCAAAGGACAGTACGCTGACAGGCATTATCGCTGTTGCCGATGTAATAAAGGAGGAAAGTCCTGCCGCCATAAAGGAGCTTCGCGACATGGGCATCCATGTTGTTATGCTTACAGGAGATAATGAGAGAACGGCACAGGCTGTGGGGCAGCAGGCAGGCGTTGATGAGGTCATAGCCGGAGTTCTTCCCGAGGGCAAGGAGGCTGCTATACGGAGTCTGAGGAAAAAGGGCAGAGTAGCTATGGTGGGCGACGGCATAAACGACGCCCCTGCGCTTACTGCTGCTGATATGGGCATAGCAGTCGGGGCAGGCACGGATGTTGCTATAGACGCTGCGGATATAGTATTAATGAAAAGCAGCCTGAGAGACGTTCCTGCCGCTGTGAGACTGAGCCGTGCCACACTGCGGAATATAAAACAGAATCTGTTCTGGGCGTTCATATATAACATAATCGGTATACCTCTTGCGGCAGGCGTATACTATAAGCTTTTCGGCTGGCAGATGAATCCCATGTTCGGTGCGGCGGCAATGAGCCTTTCCAGCTTCTTTGTGGTATCTAATGCCCTTAGACTGAATCTGCTGAAGATATACGACAGCCGCCGCGATAAAAAGCGCAGCAGCCCTCCGCCGTCGCAAGCTGAGACAGGTTCGGCGGTTATAAAAGTCAAAGGTATGATGTGCGGACACTGTGAGGCAAGAGTGAAAAAAGCACTTGAAGAACTCCCGTTTGTTGATGAAGCTTCACCAAGTCACGAAAACGGAACTGCGGAGCTTAGTATATCGGGCAGTTTCGATGAGAATGCCGTGAAAAAGGCAGTTACCGATGCGGGATATAAATATCTTGGCGTAAAATAAGAGAAAAGCAGTCATTACGGCTGCTTTTTCAGTATATCGGGAGATTTTTGCTGCGCACTTGCAAAAATGTTTCAGATGTGTTATAATTATCAAGTATGCATAAAAACGTGACTGAAAGGCAGTGGATTATGGCTAAGAAACAAGATTACGGCAATGACAGTATCTCAATGCTGAAGGGCGCGGACAGAGTCCGCAAGCGTCCTGCTGTTATATTCGGCTCAGACGGTCTTGACGGCTGTGAGCATTCTATTTTTGAAGTCATCTCTAATTCCATCGACGAGGCTCGTGAGGGCTATGGCAATAAGATAATCATAACTCATTTCAGAAACAACGAGATAGAGGTGGAGGACTTCGGCCGCGGCTGTCCCGTTGACTATAATAACAACGAAAAACGCTATAACTGGGAGCTTGTGTACTGCGAGCTCTACGCAGGCGGTAAGTATGATTCGGCTGCGGAATCCTATGAGTACTCACTCGGACTCAACGGACTCGGTCTGTGCTCTACACAGTATTCCTCGGAGTTCATGGACGTTGAAGTTATTCGTGACGGTTACAAGTACGATCTGCACTTTGAAAAGGGTAACAATGTAGGCGGTCTGAAAAAGGAGCCATGCAAGAAAAAGCAGACAGGTACCAAGACACGCTGGCGTCCCGATCTGGAAGTGTTTACCGATATCAATGTATCGGACGAGTTCTTCTGTGATATACTGAAGCGTCAGGCGATAGTTAACCCCAATATTCTTTTTGTTTTCCGTTCAGAGAACGAAGCAGGCGGCTTCAATGAGCAGGAATTCTTCTATGAATCAGGTATAACAGAGTATGTTCAGGAGATAGCAGGGGAAGGCACACTGTCCTCCATACAGCACTGGACGGCCGAGAAGAAGGGAAGAGACCGCGAGGATAAACCCGAATACAAGGTAAAGCTTGACGTTGCGCTTACTTTCTCAAATAAGGCAAAGCTCACCGAGTATTATCACAATTCCAGCTTCCTTGAGCACGGCGGTTCTCCTGCCGAGGCGGTGAAAAGAGCTTTTCAGGCTCAGATCGACAGCTATATAAAGTCTATTAACGGCTACCAGAAAAACGAGAGCAAGATCACCTATGCAGATGTCGAGGAATGTCTTGTGCTGGTTTCTTCATCGTTCTCCACTCAGACTTCATATGCAAATCAGACTAAAAAGGCTATTACGAATAAATTTATCCGCGAGGCAATGACGGAATTCCTTCGTCACCAGCTGGAGGTATACTTTATCGAAAATCCCGATGAAGCCCAGAAGATCGCCGAGCAGGTGCTCATAAACAAGCGCAGCCGCGAGAATGCCGAAAAGGTTCGACTCAATGTCAAGAAAAAGCTTACAGGCACTATTGATCTTGCCAATATGGTAGAGAAGTTCGTAGACTGCCGTACAAAGGACGTTTCACGCCGCGAGATCTATATAGTGGAGGGCGATTCGGCTCTCGGTTCCGTAAAGCTTGCGAGAAACGCAGAGTTCCAGGCAATAATACCTGTCCGCGGAAAGATACTCAACTGCCTTAAAGCTGAGTATGCAAAGATATTCAAAAGCGAGATCATCACCGATCTTATCAAAGTACTGGGCTGCGGAGTTGAAGTAACTACCAAGGCAAACAAGGAGCTTTCAAATTTTGATATCAATAATTTCCGCTGGAGCAAGATAGTAATATGCACCGATGCGGACGTTGACGGCTTCCAGATAAGAACACTGATACTCTCTATGCTGTATCGTCTTACTCCAACACTTATCGAGCAGGGATATGTCTATATAGCTGAGTCTCCGCTTTTTGAGATAAATACCAAGGAAAAGACATATTTTGCCTATACTGAGCAGGAAAAGCAGCGCATACTTGATATGATCGGCGAAAAGAAGTACACCATTCAGCGCTCGAAAGGTCTCGGTGAGAACGAGCCGGACATGATGAGCCTTACTACCATGAATCCTGATACCAGACGTCTTATCAAGGTTACGGCCGATGATATCACGGAATCGGCTGAGGTATTCGAGATGCTCCTGGGCGATGACCTTCAGGGACGTAAGGACTATATCTCCGAGTACGGTGCCGACTATCTTGAGCTTGCTGATATTAGCTGATGAGGTGAAGCTATGAAAAGGGTAAAGATGACAAAGTGCCGCTTCTGCGGCGGTACCGAATTCATAACAGGATACCAGAATTTTTACGGTGCAGTGTACAGCGCTGACAGCCTGCTGCGCTCTACATCGCTTTATCATACTATCTGCCGCGACTGCGGCAGCGTTATAAGGACCTACGTTAAGGATCCCGAAAAGCTTGTTAAAAAGAGCGAACGACGTAAAGAAGGAGAAGAATAAATGCCAAGGAAGAAGGAAACTCCGAAAAAACAGCCTGTTTTCAAGCACGAGGCTTATATAGAGGGTTCCGGAAGCGTAGTCGACGAGAAGATCACCGATACGCTGAAAAAGAATTATATGCCTTACGCTATGAGCGTTATCATCTCCAGAGCTCTTCCGGAGATAGACGGCTTCAAGCCCTCACACAGGAAGCTCCTTTACATGATGTACAAAAGGGGACTGCTCAGTCCCGACAAGGAGCGTTCAAAGTCTGCAAACGTGGTGGGAGAGACCATGAAGCTCAATCCTCACGGAGATCAGGCTATATATGAGACTCTTGTGCGTATGACGAGGGGCAACGAGGCGTTGCTCCACCCCTATATCGACAGCAAAGGCAACTTCGGAAAGCAGTATTCCAGCAAGATGCACTTTGCGGCTCCGCGATACACCGAGGTAAAGCTTGAAAAGATATGCAACGAGCTTTTTCGCGATATCGACAAGGAGACCATAGACTTCGTACCGAACTACGATAATACGATGCAGGAGCCCACTCTGCTGCCTGCCACATTCCCCACCGTGCTTGTTAACTCCAATACGGGTATTGCCGTATCTATGGCAAGCAATGTCTGCCCTTTTAATCTGGAGGAGGTCTGTGAGACCACCATCGCTCTCATGAAGGATCCCGACCATGATATTATAAGCACTCTGAAAGGGCCTGATTTTCCCGGCGGAGGCCTTATGCTCTATGATGAAGCCGAGCTTAACAAGGTCTACGAGACCGGCAGAGGAAGCATTAAGGTGCGGGCTAAGTACAGCTACGACAAGAGCGCCAACTGCATAGAAGTTACCGAGATCCCTTATACCACAACTATCGAGGCTATTATCGAGAAGATAATCGACCTTGTAAAGCAGGGCAAGATCAGGGAGATATCCTATATCCGTGACGAAACGGATATAGAAGGTCTGAAGATCGCTATCGACCTGAAGCGCGGCACTGATCCCGATAAACTCATGCAGAAGCTTTACCGTCTTACTCCTTTACAGGACAGTTACCCCTGCAATTTCAATATCCTCATAGCAGGTACTCCGAAGGTAATGGGCGTCAGAGAGATACTGACAGAGTGGACTGCCTTCCGCGAGGAATGTATCCAGCGCAGAACATACCATGATCTACAGAAAAAGAAGGAAAAGCTCCACCTGCTGGAGGCTCTGTCCAAGATCCTTCTCGATATAGACAAGGCTATAAAGATAATACGCGAGACTGAAAATGAGGCAGACGTTGTTCCCAACCTTATGATCGGCTTCGGTATTGACGAAATACAGGCAGAGTATGTTGCCGAGATCAAGCTCCGCAATATCAATAAGCAGTATATCCTCCGCCGCATTGAGGAGGTCGACCAGCTGAAAAAGGATATTGCCGAAATGGAGGATATCCTCCGCGATAAGAAGAAGATAAGAAAGATCATCATCAATGAGCTCCGCGATGTCATAAAGAACTACGCAAAGCCCAGAAAGACAATGTTCTATTACCAGTCCGATATTGAGGAAGCCGAGGATATAGACGATACTCCTGATTATGCGGTAAATATCTTTGTGTCAGACAGCGGCTATTTCAAGAAGATAACACCTCAGTCTCTGCGCATGAGCGGTGAGCAGAAGCTGAAGGAAGGTGACTTCATCAGCCAGAGCTTTGAGGCTACCAATAAGACTGATCTTGTATTCTTCTCTGATAAAGCCCAGGCGTACAAGTCTAAAGCAAGCGCATTTGACGACACAAAGGCCAGTGTAATGGGCGACTATATCCCTGCAAAGCTGAGCTTTGACGAGGGAGAGGGCCTGAAAACTCTGGTCCCCACTACAGATTACAGCGGATATATCGTGTTCTTCTTCGAGAACGGCAAGGCTGCAAAGGTTCCCATGAAGTCATACGAGACAAAGACCAACCGCAAGAAGCTTGCAAACGCCTATTCAGCCAAGTCGTCACTTGTGTCTGCTCTGTTTGTGGGAGAGGATGCGGATATTCTTCTCAGGACTTCCAGCGGTCATGCACTTGTGTTCAATACAGGTATGATCCTTCCCAAGTCTACCAGAGACTCACAGGGCGTTCAGGTGATCAATCTGAGGAAGAAGGCTGTGCTATCCTCTGCGGATATCATTATCCCCGAGGATATGCCCGAACTCGAAAAATACAGAGCTAAAAGCGTTCCCGCCGCAGGCAAGCCTGCAAAGGAACTTGGCGACAGCAATCAGCTTACATTCTGAGAACAAAAAGGACTGCTTTACAGCAGTCCTTGATTTTTTTATTCCTGAGAGATTATCTCCTTGTAGAATTCGGAATAATCCTTGCGGTTATCCTTTGTGAACTGTATAGCGGTTCTTGGGTGCTGATTAAAGAGGCCTGTGAGCAGATACTGAAGATCGTAGCCCCATACTGCACCTTCTTCACGGAGCCTGGTCATATGCTTTTCTATGAACTGGAATACGGGGTATACATTATACTTGGGATTTTTGAGGAATCCGAGAAGGAGTTCCATGGCACAGTTTCCTGCGCCTCTGCCCATTGCCGAGTATGTAGCGTCCAGCCAGTCCACTCCGTCGCCCACAGCTTCAATGGTGTTTGCGAATGCAAGCTGCTGATTGTTGTGAGCATGGATACCGATCTTTTTGCCGTATTTTTCAGCATATTCAAGGTAAAGTGAAGCTATCCTTGCCATCTGCTCGGGGTATATTGAACCGAAGCTGTCAACGATATATATAACGTCAACAGGGGTCTGGCCGAGAATGTCGAGAGCAACCTTTATATCGGATTCCTGAGCATTGGATATAGCCATTATGTTGCAGCTTACCTCATAGCCCTTTTTCTTGGCGTCTTCAATCATATCAACAGCCGTAGGTATCTGGTGTGTGTATGTAGCTACACGTATAAGATCAACAGGACTGTTTACGCGCTCGGAGATATCCTGCTTATAGTTGCAGCGTCCGACATCAGCCATTATAGCTATCTTGAGATCTGTATTGTTCTCACCTACAATGGAGCGGATGTATTCGTCATCGCAGAACTTACAGGGACCGAAATCCTCTACCTTGAACATTTCCTTGTCGGCACGGTAGCCGAATTCCATATAATCTACTCCTGCCTTGATATTGGCAATGTAAAGATCCTTTACAAATTCGTCGGTGAATCTGAACTCGTTTACCAATCCGCCGTCTCTCAGAGTAGCGTCTACAACTCTGACATCTGATCTGTAATTCATAAGCTTGGCTATCTCTTTCATAAGTATTCCTCTTTCATTTGATACTGCAGCGCTTTGAAGCTTTTAAGCTTTAAAGCGCTGCGTTTCTTTATATAGTATATCACACTAATACAGATTTGTCAAACGTTTTCGGAAATTTCACGAAATGTATCAAAAAAGCGGGATCAAACAGTATTTTTTATGAGAATCGCTGTAATAAATATCAATAACCCAGTTCCTCACCGACGATTATTACCTTTATCCTTCCCTTATGTCTCTGGTGGGCAGATATGAGGTAATTGCAGCATATCCTTCCGTCACCGCCGCAGCCGTCGCTCATCTGTCTGTCTGCCTTTGAAAGTGATACACATTCGCCCTTTTCCTTGCAGTATGTATCGCAGTCGAGACGAACGCAATTCGGGGGAGCAGCTTCTCTTTTGACTCTTATCTCAGCTTCGGTGAGGTCCTTGACTATTTTATTGTAGCCTGCAATGATAATAACCGACTTCGGACCGTATGCAATTGCTGCGATACGATTGCTGTTTCCGTCCACGTTGTAGAGGACTCCGTCTTCAGTGACAGCATTTGAGCTGGAAATGTAAACGTCGGCAGAGAAAGCCTTGATATACAACTCTTTCACTTCCTCGGGAGTCATCTTCGAGCGGTCAAGGTAATTGTAATCAGGGGAGGAGAGCAGCTCGCTGAGGCCACATTCAGCCATGGTCATTGTTCCGCCGTTGGTGATAACGTCTCCCTTATTGATAAGCGATTTGACGATATCTGCAACATCGCTGCGGTTCTCCGCATAATAGAATTCCATATTGTTTCTGCGGAGCTTCTCGCCAACATTCATTATTCGCTTTTCGATTATAGTTTTCTTATTGTTATCCATAGGTATTCTCCTTTTGTATAAAATCAATATGCGGGACATGAAGCCCCGCATACTGTAATAAACTGTTTATCAGTCGTTGTCAGGTTCGAGAACAGCGTAATTGCCGTCCGCACGCTTATAAACGACGTTGATAAGACCTGTATCAGCGTTTGTGAACATAAAGAACTCGTGATCCAGCATATTCATCTGGAGGATAGCCTCATCGATATCCATGGGTCTCATCTTGAACTTCTTATGCTTGATTACTTCATAATCAACCGAATCGGGAACGGGATAAGCGAAGGCCTCCTTGAAGGCTGTATCCTTCAGCTTCTTTTCGACCTTTGTTTTATTCTTGCGGATCTGTCTGATTATCTTGTCGATAGCGTCGTCAAGGGCAACATATTTATCCTCGGCAGAGCGCTCTGCACGGAAAATGATGCTGTTGTATTTAACAGTAAGCTCAAGTATGATCTGACCTCTGATCTCGGAGATCACGATCTTTGCGTCGGCGTCGTCGCCGAAAAACTTACCGAGTCGGGTATCGATTCTCTTCTCAGCATATTCTGTAAAGTTTGTCGGGATCTGCATTTTTTTAGCTGTGATAGTAGTTTTCATATTAGTCCTCCTTTAAGCTATGTAAAACATAGCTAAGTTTATGGTTATATTATACCATAATATTATAGCGTTTACAATATATTTTTGTTAAATTCGTTTAAATGCACAAAGAGAAAAACATAATTTGTTTAATCTGACATCAATAATTGTTTTTTAAATTATCAAGAAGCACCTGGGCAATCTGCTCTGTAGTAAGATATCCGCTGTTTTTATCCTCGATAAGGATACAGAAGGCGATAGGGAAGGACGGATCGTCCACAAAGCCCACAAGAAGTGAGTTTTCATGCGCACCCTCGTCTACCTGAGCAGTACCGCTCTTAACTCCCACCGTGTAGCCGGCAATGGAATAAGTGTATCTGTCGGCGCCGTTGGTAAGAAGTATCTGTTTGGCAGCTGACGCAGTGCTCTCGGAAAACAGCTTATCACTGTATCTGGTTTTGGCTTTGTTCTTTATATTGCCTTTCAGGTCAGTGACATGATCGATAAAGTAGGGCATTGTCATTCTGCCTGTTTCGTTTGCGATGGCGCTTTCCCACATCATGAGCTGTATGGGACTTACAAGCGTATCTCCCTGTCCGATACAGCCCCACTGAGTCTTGAACTGATAAGAGTCCTCGAGTGTAGTGGAGGCGGTCTCGCACTGTATACCGTCTATGTCGATATATGTGGGCTTACCGCCGTTGAGAACATAGCCGAGCTTTTCGTACTGCTTCATAACTCTGTCAAGAGGCATATCATCGTCTTCGATGAGCTGGGCGAAGAAGGGGTTGCAGCTGTTTTCTACGGCCTCCTGTATATTCAGAGTACCGTGTCCGTAGATGTTATGGCAATCTATTTCGTCGCCTGTTCTGTTAATGTATTTGCCTGTACAGGTGTAGCTCTTGGAATAGAGCTGAGTTGTTCCCATTATTTCAAGAGCGGTTATTACCGTCGAGACTTTCTGTGTAGAGCCGGGAACGGTACCGTAAAGATTCTTTGACAGGAGAGTACCCGATCTGAAGTTCGGCAGATTATCATAGCCTTTTGTAACATCGAGAGACGGAAGGCTGGCGCAGACAAGCATTTCGCCTGTCTTGTAGTTGTATGCGGATACACAGCCGTCCATATTGCCGAAGGCATTGAAAACAGCACGGTTTGAAGCATGGTCGAGAGTTGTGTATATGGCAGCTTTGCCGCCCTCCTGCATAAGTCCGTTGGAGAAATCGTAGTTGTTGAGCTTTTCGATATTTCTTGCAACCAGGGTGTTTTCCATCTGTCCCTTGTCATCGCCGATTATATTTCCCACATCGAGGAAATAATTATCCGGATATGAGCCTTCGCCCGTACCGTCAAAGAGTACATCGCCCGTTCTGTCATACACAAATCCAAGCTCATGCTTGTCAGAGTTCATCATATAGAATGAAGATTCATGTATTATCTTGAAGATAAGCACAGCCATGCCGAGAATAAAAAGGGTGATTATCAGGCTTATCAGCCTCTGTGTTCGTTTTATGCTTTTCATTCCTTCCACCTCCATGCAGGCTCCGGAGCTTCCTGCTTCTTTTTATGTGCAGGCTCCTTGAATACAGGGGACTGGCAGGCCATAAGCATACCTATCATAAGTCCGCTTACCATGAGTGAGCTTCCTCCCGTTGATATAAAGGGGATAGTTACGCCTGTAAAGGGGATAAGGTTGCATGAACCCCAGATATTCAGCGCCATCTGTACAAGAAATGCAGCACATATGCAGGTTGACATGGTGCCATGAAAATATGAACGTGCAGGATTGATAAGGGGGATTGCAGTTATGATTATAATAGTCAGAACAGTCATGAGAGCGTAGAGAAGGCCCCATTCTTCACTTATAGTGGTAAAAACAATATCATTGTCGTATGCGGGTATCTTTGCAAGGGCTCCGAAACCAGGGCCTACACCGAACCAGCCGCCGTTGGCTACTCCTATAAGTGCCTGTGACTGTTGATAGCCGTCGCCCGTCTTGTCACTCCAGATGTCAACGTGAAGTCTGTGCTGAACGTAATCGGGAGCGTACTTCAGACCTATGATAACAAAAACAAGTATCACAGCTCCCACAGCGATAAGCTTTTTCTTGGAGAATTTCGCCTTTGGATAGCATATTCTCAGAAGGAAGCCCACAGCGTAAATACTGAGGAATGTGGGAAGGCTTCCGTAGTCATGTGATTTTACCTGTAAAAGGCATATAGCGGCCATCAGACCGAATAATGCGATATTTTCATACACTACATTAATAAAGAGTATCTTGTGTTTCTTCTGCTGATCGGCGATAGATGTAGCGCAGGCCAGTACAAACAGCGGTTTGATGAACTCTGAGGGTTGAATGGTGAAGCTGCCGAGCTCTATCCACATATTCTCAGCGCTTGTGAAAATAAGAGTTATGAGAATCAACACGCCTATAGCGCCGTAGAAGTACATTTTCTTATCCTGAAGCAGCTTATGATTGCGGCAAAGAATATAGGCACCCTTGCTTGCGGCAAGGCATACGATACAGGTTATGTAGTGCTTTACGTCCAAATGGATCTGTCCGAAGCAGGACTGGAATATGACGCTCATTCCTATTATGAGTATTAGCAGGAAATCAAGTGCGTATGAGGTCTGCCTGAATGCAACGATAGCCACAAAATATGCGATATCCAGTATTATGACAGCAGCGCCGATAACGGCTATCTGGTGGACGTCATCATAGCGTCCGTTAAAGAAGATATTGCAAAGCATAGCCGAATGTGCGATGAGGACGAAGAAACATGAGAATACATAGGCCACAGGATTAGCGTACATTTCCGTCCCTCCTTTTTCTGAACAAAAGGCGGCGGTTGCCAAGCTTTATGATGTCATTCTCGTGGAGAACGGTCTCTCGTGTAAGCTCACCGTTAACAAAGATACCTGACTTTGAGCCGATATCCTTTATTGTCCATACTCCGTCTGCAACAGTCAGCATAGCGTGATATCTTGATACAGAAAGATCGGGGAGCCTTATATCTGCCGATGCATGACGGCCGATAAGCACCTCGTCGCAGCCGAGCTCGTAGGTTTTATCCTGTTCGGCCAGCTCCATATCATTTGAGACTCTGTGCCAGTTTATTCTTGACGACTTCTTCTCACGGTAAGCCGTGAGGATAAGCACAAGTATACAAATATCAAGTGCGGCAGCTGCTACGGCACATAATATAAGATTCAGAGAATTCAAATAAACACCTCCGTATAAAAATGCTTATTATATTATATCATAAAGAGATAATTATTTCAACTTGGGATATGAGGAGCGTTTTAGCAATAAAAATCCCGAAGAAAAAGCTTCTTCGGGACATTTATCAAAGATATCAGATAGTATTATCTTCAACGCCTTCAGACGAAGTTGTTTCGGTAGTATCATCTGAAAGATCGGGAACTAACTCGCCTGTCATGAGCTTTTCAAAATCGTCGCCGTCGATCTTCTCGTACTTGAGCAGATACCTGGCAAGTAAATGGATCTTGTCAGCGTTTTCTTTGAGGAGCTGTAAACAATCGGCGTAAGCCTTGTTGATGATAACTCTTATCTCTTCGTCGATCTGTGCAGCCACTGCCTCGCTGTAATTCTTGGTATGGCCGTAGTCCTTGCCGAGGAATACCTCATCGTTATCAGAGCCGTAAGCAACAGCGCCGAGCTTTGACGAGAAGCCGTACTTTGTGACCATATTTCTTGCAGTAGCAGTTGCACGCTCGATATCGTTTGAAGCTCCTGTGCAGATATCGTCAAGGAAGATCTCCTCGCTGCATCTTCCGCCCAGAAGAACGATTATACGCTCGCGCATCTGATTGCGTGAAACGTGCTGATCGTCGGTATCGGGACGGTGAATGGTCATACCTGCTGCCATGCCTCTCTGGATAATAGTAACCTGATGAACTTTATCCTGAGTAGGAAGTATATATGCAGCAATAGCGTGACCTGCCTCGTGATAAGCTGTGATCTTCTTATCGCTTTCGGTAACGATCCTTGATTTTTTCTCGGGACCTGCAATGACCTTGAGAGTGGCTTCCTCGATATCAGCCTCAGTGATGGCAAGACGCTCGTTTCTTGCAGCGAGGAGAGCCGCCTCATTGAGTACATTTTCGAGGTCAGCGCCTGTAAAGCCCTGAGTAGTTCTTGCGATACGCTGTATATCAACATCGGGAGCAAGGGGCTTGTTCTTAGCGTGAACTCTGAGTATCTCCTCACGTCCCTTTACATCGGGATAGCCTACAACGATCTGTCTGTCAAAACGTCCGGGTCTGAGCAGAGCAGGATCGAGGATATCGCGCCTGTTTGTAGCAGCAATAACGATAACGCTTTCATTTCCTGTAAAGCCGTCCATTTCAACAAGGAGCTGGTTAAGAGTCTGCTCACGCTCGTCGTGTCCGCCGCCGAGACCTGCGCCTCTGTGACGTCCTACAGCGTCTATCTCATCAATGAAAATGATAGCGGGTGCGTGTTTCTTTGCCTGTTCAAAAAGGTCACGGACTCTTGAAGCACCGACACCTACGAACATTTCAACGAAATCAGAACCGGAGATAGGGAAGAATGGGCAGCCTGCCTCACCTGCTACAGCACGGGCAAGAAGTGTCTTACCTGTACCGGGAGGTCCCAGAAGGAGAACGCCCTTGGGCACTTTAGCGCCCAGTTCTGTATACTTTTTGGGGTTCTTGAGGTAGTCAACTATCTCGACGAGCTCCTGCTTTTCCTCGTCGGCACCTGCAACGTCCTTGAAGGTGGCCTTTCGTGCGCTTGCGCCGTTCTTCAGGTTTGCTTTGCCGAAGGTGGTATACTTACCGCCGCCGCCGCTCTGCTTCATCATGAAGTAGAGTATGGCGATACCGAGGATTATTGTCAGAAGAACCGGGATAAGGGAATAGAGCCATGTTCTGTCTGTTACCTTGATATAGTCAAGCTCAAGCTCAGGACCTTTTGGATTATTCTCTTTATACTCCTGACGGTAGTTCTCCGTATCTGTAAGGAATATATTTACATTGGGAACGGTATAATGCTTTTCGGTATCATCGTCTATAAGCTTATAGGTCAGATCGCCTGTACCGAGATCAAGTTCATAGTAACATACCTTGTACTCATCGAAATAACTGATAATCTTTGAATACTCGGTCTTATCGGTATTTGCGTTTATCCTTGAGCTGATAAATACAAGGCAGAATACCGCAATAACGATAAGAAGCAGATAGGTGATAATGCCTTTGCTTTTCTTTGGTGTCAAATTATCCTCTCCATTCTTTATGATCGTATAAATGAAATTGTCAGAAATCTGGCTGTATCATCATCGGGGGCAACTCTGTCGGCTATGCCTATGCCCTCCGCCAGGATAGTTCCTTCATCATCCGCTGCGAAAAGAAGATCATTTCTTTTTTCGGCAGGGATCCTTTCATTGATCAGCTTTTTCACGGAAGAAGTGAAATTTCTTCCTTTTAGCTTGATTTTGTCGCCGTATTTACGGGTCTTTAAAAAAAGCCTTCCTCTTATTTTATCATAATCAAGGACATAAAATGTGGATTTTTTGTGAACAGCTTCAATTTTCTTCAAATTATCACATTCGACAATTTCACATTTTACTGTACATATATCACTGACAGTATTATCTCCGATTGTCAGCGGCTGATCAATAACAATCTCTTCCTTGTTGCCGATGGCTTTCAGTTCAATGGAACCTTTGCTCCCGACAAGGAAATATTTGCCTGATATATTGATCTTTCCGCCGTGGAGGAGTATATCGTCCGCCTCCTCGAGCCTTTTATGGGAGTAAGGAAGCTGATTCTCTGCAAGCAGCCTCGATATACAGCGCTTACGGTTAACAGAGTCATATGAAGCAAGTCCCGCGAGTTTCTGTCCCTTTCGGCACTGCTCCATGGCAGAGTCGGCAATAGCCTCCAGTGCGTTGTTTTCCTCTCGTAATGCAGCGATACTGTTAACGGATGTCTCGATAACAGAGCTGTTTATTTCCTGAAGAAGCGGGATTATCCTGTGGCGGATCCTGTTTCTTGTATAATCGTCGGAAAGGTTTGTACTGTCTGTTACATAAGGCTGATCCATATCCCTGAGGAAATCCTCGATCTCACTTCTTGTGACTGTCAGCAGGGGTCTAATTATATTATCCCTGGTGCAGGGGATCCCTGCAAGACCTTTTACGCCCGAACCTCTTGCAAGATTCAGGATTAGGGTCTCTAGATTGTCGTTTGCATTGTGAGCGGTAGCCAGTTTTTTGCCTGCGGAATATCTGGAAAAGCAGTCATATCGCATTATTCTTGCGGTTTCCTCCAGTGATCTCTGCAACCGTTCCGCCTCCTTTGGCACATTACAGCGAACCGCATGGAAGGGGATACCGTTTTCCGCACACAGACCGCGACAGAACTCTTCGTCCCTGTCGCTTTCTTCTCCGCGTATACAGTGGTTTACATGGACGGCTTCCACGTTTATTTCCAGCTTTTCGCTGAGCTGAAACAAAGACAGCAGCAGAGCGACGCTGTCGGCTCCGCCGGAGAGACCGCATACAACGGTATCACCACGGGACAGCATATTGTTTTCGCAGATGAATCTGCAGATCTTATCAAGAATTGTCATAGGCTTTCGGGGGGCTCATTATAGTCGGGATTCGAGAAACGTGTATACTGACCGTCCCATATGAGCTTTACCGTGCCCGTTTCGCCGTGACGGTTCTTGGCAACGATACACTCGGATATGTTCTGGTTCTGGCTTTCCTTATTATAATAAGCGTCGCGGTAAAGGAACAGAACGATATCGGCATCCTGCTCGATGGAACCTGATTCACGCAGGTCTGACAGCATAGGGCGCTTGTCTGTTCTGCTCTCGACAGCACGGGATAGCTGAGAAAGCAGTATTACAGGCACATTCAGCTCTTTTGCCATGACCTTCAGCTGACGGGTTATCTCACTGATGATCGTAACACGGTTATCGGATCGCGAGGTAGATTCCATGAGCTGAAGATAGTCGATTATGACAAGGCCGAGATTTTTTGTACGTCTCAGCTTTGCTTTCATCTGCTGTACAGTCATACTTGCGGTGTCGTCAATGAATAGCGGCAGAGAGCTCAGATATCCTGCGCTTGTTGCCAGTTTTACCCAGTCATCGCCTGAAATACGTCCGTTTCTCAGAGTGTTTGATTCAACGAGGGCCTCCGTGGAAAGAATTCTTGTGGCAAGCTGCTCTTTTGACATTTCCAGATTGAAGGTAACGACTTCCTTTTCAGCGCGTCTTGCCACGTTTGTGGCGATATTCATAGCAAAAGAGGTCTTACCCATACCGGGACGGGCAGCTATTATGATAAGGTCCGATTTGTTGAGACCGGAAGTAATACTGTCCAGCAGCGTAAAGCCTGTCCTTGCGCCCACATATTTTTCCTTGTCGGGACCCGATATCTTTCCGAGCCTGTCATATGCTTCGGCAATGGCCTCCGAAAGGGGAACGAGTCCGCGGACGTCCCGTCCCTGCCTGATATCGTATATCTTCTGTTCTGCGGAATCCAGAAGCAGCTGAGCATTCTGCTCGCCCGACTGGACTTCTTCAAGGATAGTTCTTGCAACGTAGCTGAGACTTCTGAGGAAGTATTTATCAGCTACTATCCTGCAATAGCTCTCGATATTCGCTGTTGAAGGAAGAAGATTGCCTATTTCCGCAAGGTAACGTCTGCCCTCGGCAGGACTTTCAAAAATATGCTGTTTTTCCGCCTCGTTGAGAACAGTCACGATATCAACAGGCAGGCTCATGGAGTTCATTTGCAGCATTATGGAATAAAGAGCTTTATGCTGCTCGTTATAGAAATACTCGGGCTTGATGAGCTCGATAACATCCGACAGAACAGTCGGATCGGAGATTATAGCTCCTAAAACGGACTGCTCCGCCTCGATACTGTGCGGCAGTTCGCGGGCGGAGAGCAGGATATCATTTTCATCCATATTGTTCACCGATCAGCCTTCGGTAACTTCCACGTCCACAGTCTCGGAAATGCCGTTATACAGCTTGACCGCTGCGGTGTAGGAGCCGAAGTTCTTGATATCTGTACTTAAAACGATTTTTTTCTTGTCTACGCTGACGCCGAGCTGTTCCGAAATTGCAGCAGCGACATTTGCGCCGGTTACAGAACCGAAAAGCTTGCCGTTAGAGCCTGCTTTTGCCTTGATAAGAACTTTTTTGCCCTTGATCCTGGCAGCCGCGTCCTTAGCGTTCTGTATATCAACGTCGATCTTGTGCTGAGCGGACGCCTGAGCGCCTTCCAGTTTGTTCATGTTCTCGGGAGTAGCCTCAACCGCCAGTCCCTTGGGGAGCAGCATATTGCGTGCATATCCGTCCGCAACGTTTTTCAGTTCACCCTTTTTTCCCGAACCTTTTACGTCCTTTAAGAAAATTACTTTCATATTTATACCTGCCTTTCGGTCTGTTTTTACTGTGAATTCTTACGGCACTCGTCTATTGCGAATATAAGTGCCTTCACGGCTTCCTCCACTGTGAAGCCTTCAAGCTGCGTTGCCGCCATTGTCTGGTGTCCGCCGCCGCCAAGCTGTTCCATGATCACCTGTACGTTCAGCGCACCTAAAGATCTCGCCGAAATATTTACAGCGCTTCCCGTTCTGTATATTACGAATGAAGCGTCCACATCGGTAATTCCCAGCAGCTCATCTGCTGCCTGGGGAGCAACGAGGCGTATATCATCGGATTTGAAATCCGCTGCGGCAATAGCGCAGTTGTTATGTATCTTTGCAGAAGCAACTATCTGAGTTTTTCTTCTGTAGGAGTCGATGGAATTTGAGAACAGGAGCTTTACGGCTATGGTGTCAGCTCCCAGTTTTTTCAGGAACGCAGCGGCCTCAAAGGTCCTTACGCCTGTTCTCATAACAAAGTTCTTTGTATCGAGCATTATACCGGCAAGGAGAGCGTCGGCATGACAGCTTGCGATCTTTTCGTCTGTACCGTAGTTGAAGTACTGTATGATCTCGGTCACCATTTCCGAAGCGGAAGAAGCGTAGGGCTCGTGGTGGAAAATAACGGCGTCATCAATGAAGTTGACAGTCTTTCTGTGGTGATCTATGACAACTACAGATCTCGCATTTTCATAGAGTTCGCGGCTTTCCACATAGTCCTTATTGTGAGTATCAACAACTATGAGCATATCGTTCTGACCGATGTTTTCCTCGGCCTCGACGGGAGTGATGAAAAGCTCTCCCTCCGTCTCGGAATCTACAATATCTATAAGGTTGGAAGCAAGACTTTTTGAGCGGTCAACAACGATGTACGCCTGTTTGCCCAGTATTTTCAGCGCACCGGCCATACCGCAGGCAGCTCCCACGGAATCCAGATCGCTGAAACGGTGGCCCATAATGAACACCCTGTCAGAGCTCATAATGAGATCCTGCATGGCATTTGCAATTATCCTTGTCTTTGACCTTGAACGCTTTTCGACGCCCTTTGAAACACCACCGAAGAAGCGGTATCCGCTGTCGGTCTTGATGACAGCCTGATCGCCTCCGCGTCCCAGAGCCATATCAAGACATTGTCTTGCGATGCTCTCGCTTTCGGAGAGCGAAGAAGCGCCCTGACCTACACCGATAGAGAAGGTGAGGGGGTATTTTCCTGCGATCTTGATATTTCTTGCGGCATCAAGAATCTTGAACCTGCCTTCGATAATGGAATTGAGATGACGGTTCTCGATTATAGCGAAGAAGGTGTTGGACGAGGTCTTTTTTATGAAGCCGTTTGTCTTGCTCATGAAATTTTCGATGAGCTTCTCGGTCTCGACAGAGGTCTGAGCCTTTTCGCTTTCCTTGGCGTTCTGCATTATATCGTCGTAATTATCTATAGTGATGACCACCACGTTGGGGTGTGACTCGTCCATTGACTTCTTCATGGCGTAATAGCTTGTTTCGTCATGGAAATAGAGAACGAGGAAGGACATATCGTTCTTGTCGAATTTTTCGGAAGTAACGTCGTATATACATCCGTTTACGGGGCAGATAGCTCTGCCGTTGGAAATGAGCGAATCTATATCGATCTTGACGAAGCCTTCAAAATCATGGCCGTATACATCCTGTCCGAGGCCTATCTTCTCGGCAAATATCCGGTTATACCAGACGAACTGCCTGTGGTCGTCGATAACGGCAACGGGAGCGGGCAGTGAATTCATGAACTCAGCGGCAGAGCTTTCAAGATGCTGATTCATTTTTGATATGTGCCGCATTGAGTTCCTTGAATAAAAGATAGTATAAATGATACAAATGAATATTATAACGGCAGACGCGAGAAACAGTACATTTACTGTTCTGTCGGCGTGACCTATCAGCAGATAGGAAGCTATCATTGTGCCGAGAGCCAGCAGATGCAGGATCATCAGGACTGCCGGGTATTTCTTTTTCACCTTAAAGCTCCTTTCGGAAGGTTCATGTCTCCATAATGATCGGGAGGATCATGGGACTGCGCTTTGTTTTCTGATAGATGTAATCAGAAAGAGCGTCACGAAGCTTGCCCTTGAGAGAATTCCACTCTCTCAGCTCGCTTGAAGAGCAGTTTGCAAGGGTATCTGACAGAAGTCCACGTGCTTCGACCATGAGTTCCTCGGATTCACGAACGTAAACGAAGCCTCGTGATATGATATCCGGGCCCGCAACGATCTCGTTGCTGTTCTTTTCGATACCGATAACGATGATTATCAGACCGTCCTGAGCCAGATGCTTCCTGTCCCTGAGAACGATGGAGCCCACATCTCCGACGCCAAGGCCGTCGACCAGTACTCTGCCTGCGGGGACCTGTGAAACGACCTTCATGGTAGCTCCGTCAGTCTCGATGACATTGCCTATCTCGGCGATGATGACGTTTTCCTTTGGCATACCCATCTGCAGCGCAAGATCGGCGTGTTTCTTCAGATGCTTGTATTCACCGTGAACGGGAATAAAGAACTTCGGCTTTGTAAGAGCCTGCATGAGCTTGAGCTCCTCCTGACAGGCGTGTCCCGAAACGTGAACCTCGTACATGGCCTCATATACGACTTCTGCGCCCGATTTCATCAGCTCGTTTACCACTCTGGTAACGAATTTCTCGTTTCCGGGAATGGGAGTAGCCGATATGATGATGAAATCCATAGGCGTAATGTTGACCTTTTTGTGGTCGTTCATGGCCATTCTTGTAAGAGCCGACATAGGCTCGCCCTGGCTTCCCGTAGTTATGAGGACGATGCGCTCGCTCTCATATCGGTTCATCATTTCGATATCGATGATAATACCGTCAGGAACATCGAGATATCCGATCTCGATAGCGGTATTGATAACGTTTATCATGCTCCTGCCGAATACAGCGACCTTACGGTTGTATCTGACAGCGCAGTTTATGATCTGCTGGACGCGGTGGATATTCGAGGAGAATGTAGCGATTATGATACGCTTGCCCTCGCCCTTCTGGAAGAGCTTGTCGAAGGAATCGCCGACAGTTCTTTCGGAATGGGTATATCCGGGCCGCTCAGCATTGGTCGAATCTGCCATAAGAGCAAGTACGCCGCGGCTTCCGAGTTCGCCGAAGCGTGCAAGGTCTATTATCTTGCCGTCAATAGGGGAATAGTCCACCTTGAAGTCGCCTGTGTGTACGATAACACCTGCGGGGGTGTGTATAGCCATACCAACCGAATCGGGGATAGAGTGATTCACCTTGATGAATTCAACAGCCATACAGCCCATTTTAACGGTCTTTTTAGGCTCAACGATATTGAGGTTCACCTTTCCGCTGAGACCCTGTTCCTTGAGCTTGCCCTCAATAAGGCCTATGGTGAGCCTTGTGGCATATACGGGAACATTTATCTTCTTGAGCAGATATGCAAGACCGCCTATATGATCCTCGTGGCCGTGTGTAATGACGATACCTCTTATCTTGTCCTGATTGCGCTCAACATATGTGAAATCGGGGATAACTATATCTACGCCGGGCATATCCGCGTCAGGGAATGCAAGTCCGCAGTCAAGAATGAATATATCGTTTGAACACTCAAAGAGCGTCATATTCTTACCTATCTCATTAAGTCCGCCGAGTGGTATGATCTTTACGGGAGTCTTTTTGACTTCCTTGGGCTTTCTTGTGCGGGCAGCAGGCTTTGCTGCGCTTGTTTTTTCGTTCTTGGAAACAGTTTCCTTTACTGTTTTCTCCTTTGGCGCAGTTCTCTTTCTGTAAGTTCTTTTAGGCGTATCCGATGTATTCTTCTTAGCCTTTGTATTTTTATCTTTTTCGTTCACTATATGACCTCACTTTCAAAAATCACAAGACTTCCGTATGAACGCTGCGGAAGCCTGAAAAAGTATGTAAAAGGGCTTCGGAATTGATGATCCTGAACTTAAAAAGGCGATAAAAAGACTGACCACACAGAAAACAGGCAAACGTACAAGCTCTTTCGATGAGCATATCCTGTTTTATTATCAATGTGATCCCGAGAATAACTGATCCGAAACCGATGGAACGCATATCGCCGCACGTTCCTGTATCTTAATGGCGATGACTCACCATAAAAGCCGTAATAATCCTGCATAAAAATACTGATAGTTTATATATGCACAGGCATAATAATTCACACTATAATTATACAAAAACAGGAGCTCAATGTCAATAGGGAAAGGGGCTGTTTTTAACATTTGGCATTATCAATAAATTTTTTGTAACCGTTGAAATAAAAGTAGGGGACGAATCGCCTTTTTTCTTTCCACATATGATTTATTGACAGTTTTAATGCCTTTTATTCGTTTGCGGTGTGCCTGAACAGGAATATCAGTCCTATAAGGTTGGGTATCATCATAGTGCCATTGAAGATATCCGAAAGATTCCAGAGCATATCAGATTTGAAAAGAGCGCCGAAAGAGGCGATAAGCGCAAATACACATACAAAGAGCTTCCGCGGAGCTTTCGGCATCAGATACAGAAATGCGGATTCTCCCGCATAATACCAGCCTATGACCGTACAAAAGGCAAAAACGGTCAGCACAGCCGCCAGCAGAGGTTCTGAAGCTCTGCCCGATACAATACCGAGAGCTTCCGATATATCGCTGCAATTCACGCTGCACAGCAGAGTTACTGCGGTGAGCGAACAGCACAGCATTGTGTCGATAAAAACCTCTATCATGCTGCTCATACCCTGCAATTGCGCTGAATTGCATTTTTCTGCGGAGCTGTGGAGCAGAGGAGAGCTTCCGAGACCTGCTTCGTTTGAAAATATGCCTCGTCTTATGCCTGTGGAGACCGCCTGTGAAACAGTATAGCCCATCGCTCCGCCTGCTGCCTGTTTTATGCCGAACGCTCCGCATATAATGTTCGAAAAAACGTCGGAAAGCCGACCTTTTTCAGTGTATATCACCGCAAGGCACAGTGCTCCGTAGATTATTGAAGCTGCCGGCAGTGCCAGCTGAGCGGTTTTGCCGATACGTTCCTTGCCGCCGCTTATTACAAGATATATCACTATGAAAAGGATCGCGGAAAGGGTAAACGAATCGACGGAGATACATTCTCTTATGCTTTCGCTCATACAGTTGATCTGTATCATTCCGCCCATACCGAACGAGGTGAAGATGCAGCATATTGCGAATACAGCGGCAAGCGCAGGGCTTCCCAAGCCCTTTTTCAGATAGGCCATAGGGCCTTTTAACGTTGCATCGCTGTATTTTGCCGAAAGAGAGTTTTCCACATATACAGTAGCCATTCCCAAAAAAGCCGAGACCCACATCCAGAATACGGCACCTGCTCCGCCTGACGCAATTGCAGCCGCTACTCCTGTGATGTTGCCCGTGCCCATGGCAGCTCCAAGGGACATACACATTGTACGCACCTGGGGACCGATATTTCTTCCTTTTTTCAGGTTCTTAAATATATAACCGAACATCCTGAACTGTATGAAACGATATCTGATCGTATACACTACTCCCGTCACAAGCAGAAGCAATACTGTCGTTCTGCCCCATATCAGTGAAGCTGCCTTTTCCAGCATAAACACACTCTTTCCGCGATTTTTCTGCTATAAAGTTTACAATTTGTCTTTAAATTATGTTTTACATTAAATGATATTTGTGCTATAATGAAAATATACTGGGAAAGGGGGCGGAGAATGAAACAATATTATCCTGACAGACATTGTCTCACTACGCTGAGACTTATGATAACAGCTGCTGTTATCATTATACTTTCAGCTGTCAGATATTTTATTCCGATAGAAAAAGTCGTTATATATACGACGGTCGGTGTTATCGCTGTCGCCTGTATCGAGATGTTCGTACATCTCCCCCTGTTTTTTTCATCCATCAGCTATACCGTCACAAGGACGGAGGTAACCAAGAGCAGCGGTGTATTTATAAAAGTCCACCAGTCGGTGAGATACTCGTCAATACAGTATACAACCATAATCAGCAGCCCGTTCTCACAGTATACAGGCTTTAATTTTATAATATTCTTTGTCTACGGCGGACAGCTCAGACTGCTTTTCCTCAAACAGTCGGACGCAAAGGAGATAATCAAGATATCAGGCAGTATAGACATAAAGGGGGATAAGTATGTACCATGAACACCCTCTGAAAATACTGAAGTATTCCGCAAAGAACATCTGGCTCCTTATTTTTCCTCTGTTAAGAGGCATATACACCTATCATTTTGACAAGAACTGGTTTTACAGCTGGGTCAGGGGCGCATGGTTCGATATAGCCGTTCTCGGAGCCATCATTATATTCGGACTGGTCAGGTGGTTCTTTTCAAGGATCGATTTTACCAATGATGAGCTTGTCCACAGAGACGGCGTGTTTGTAAGAGTTAATACCTATATTCCCTTCAGGAATATCAGCTCCGTAACTGTGGAGCGGCCTTTGTACATGGTGCCTGTAAGAGCGATGAGATTCAGGTGCGATACACGCGCAGGCATATTCAAGACCGTAGACCTGAAGCTTCTTGTAAGCAATAAAACAAGAAAAGCCATAATGGAACGTATGCCCGATATCAACGATCAGCAGAAAATAGAGGGTATACCTCAGCCTACGGCGCTTTCGATACTGCTTTTCTCCGTTTTCTTTTCGAGCGGTTTTTCGGGAACGGTCTATCTTGCCACTTTTTTCCTCAAAGGCGGCGACATTGCCTATGACATTATCAGCAGATCGCTCAATATCATTACTGCCGAAACGGCAAAGATAACGGAGAAGCTGGTACTGAAAATACCTACGGCCGCTATATTCATGGGTGTATTCTTCATAGCCTCCTGGTTCGTATCCTTCCTTGTCAATCTTTTCAGATACGGCAAATTCTCCATAGAGTGCGATAAGCACTGCATGAAGGTCGGATACGGCATACTCGACCGTAAGGAATACCGCATAAAGAACTCCCATATCAATTATACCGATCTCAGACAGAATCTGATAATGAAGCTTTTCGGCGCCGTAGCCGTCAATATAAGCTGCGCGGGTTATGGTTCGTCCAAAAACAGGCTTCCCGTGCTTCTGCCCGTTAAGCATGAAAAGAGCCTCGGCAAGAACCTACAGGTTATAGGCATATACAGCGGTATACGGAACAATTTCTGTGCTCAGCCTGCGGGTATCGGCTCATATCTGATGATACCGCTGCTGGTAGCAGCGCTGATAGTACCTTCCCACGATTGGGTCGCAAGACTTTTTCCACGATTTGCAGAGCTCTCATTCTTTGCTGCCGTCATGTTTGAGATACCGGCTGTGTGGTTTATAATCGTAAAGTTCGTGGCTCTCCTGACAAGCGGCGTAGCGCTTTACGACGATAAGATAATGATAAGGTGTTCCGCGTGGACACGTTTCCATACTGTAGTATCCGATCGCAGAAAGATCGTGAAAATGGAGCTTGAGCAGAATCTTCTTCAGGCTCTCAGCGGACGCTGCGCCATGAGCATATGGTTCGAGGGGGAGGAGCACAAGCGGTTCAAAATCAAGGCCATGAAGGCTGATGAAGTACGGAAAATAGCGGATATACTTGGGTATAAGCTGGCAGAGAAGGTCAGAGCTTGACTTTTTATCAAAAAAATGATATCATTATCAGGTGAGCAGACTATGCGGTAGCGGAAACGCTTTAGTTTACGAGGAAAGTCCGGGCATCACAGAGCAGGGTAGCTGCTAACGGCAGCCGAGGGCGACCTTAGGGCAAGTGCAACAGAGATATACTGCCGTCTTTACGGCGGCGATGGTGGAAAGGCGAGGTAAGAGCTCACCAGAGTGCTGGAGACAGCGCTGCTATGTAAACCCTATCCGATGCAACGTCTATTGGTGCCTGTTATCTCAACGTCGGCTCGGCGGATAACAGGTAATGACGGCTTCAGCTTATCGGCGACGATAAGCGTAGATAAATTACCGCACACGACAGAACCCGGCTTATCGGTCTGGTCATAAAAAAAGAGAGCTTATGCTCTCTTTTTTCTTTATATGTCAGTCTCTCCACATTTTTCTGTATGAAAAGCAAGTGAGATTCTCGGTCTTTTTGAACTGCCTTGCAAAATAGCTCTGATCGTTGAATCCGCAAAGATGCGCTATCTCCTCAACGGACTTGTCCGAAAAGCGCAGCAGTTTCTTTCCGTAGTTGATGCGGGCGGTTATTATATGCTGGAAAATGGTCTTACCGTAGATCTTCTTGTATTCACGGGTCAGATAGTATTTGCTTATGTAGAATTCCGATGACAGCTTTTCAAGAGACAGATCCTCGTTGAAATGGTCGTCGATGTAGTTGTGTACAGCCGCAAGCTTCTGTTTCAGTGCAGAATCGTACTGCTGCGCAGTGTTGTTAACGGTCAGGGAAAGGGTGAGAAGATCCACGATGAGCTTGGAAGTGGTGATCTCCGCATCGGGGAGCTTTCTGTCGTTTATATCGATTATCTCGGATATTGCCGAGATGACTTTGTCGAAAAACGGCGGCCTGAACACATTTTTTGACTGCGATATGAAATAATCGTAATACTGCTGAGAGGTGCTGCCGTTAAAATGTATCCACATAAGCTCCCAGGGGTCGTTTGCGGAGCTCTTGTAATAATGGGAAATACGGCAGTCAAGGAAGAAGCAGTCGCCCTTTCCGAGAGGATATGTCTCGTTTCCCACAGTTACCTCGCCTCTGCCGCTTATTACAGCAGCGATGAGGAAGGATTCAAGGTTGTGACGCTGAGTTGCGGCTGCGTCTTCGGTTTTCAGGCAGCCTGTCTCCTGTATATAAAAGAATGTATTCTTGGCGGCAGGACTCGGAGTGCATATCAAGCGCTTTGACAGCCTGTTCCTGAAGCCGTTGGTCTCATGCTTATCCATATAAAACTCCTGACAAACAGCATATTGCTGTTATTGTATCAAAATATGCGTATGAAGGCTGCCACTGCAGCGGCAGCAGCTGTTATAACTATGATAATTTTCTTTGCAGACCTTTTCCGGGTACTGCTGTTCTGAGGTGTGACAGCGGAATAAAGTCTTTCCGCTTCCCTGTGGGAAACAAGGTCGGGAACAATCGTTACCTCCGGTCTCAGATAGAATACAGCTCTCTCGAAATAGATACTGTTCGGATCGTTGACTTCTACTATTCTTTTGTTTACACCTTTTAACATAATGCCTCCCAAAAACTTATTTATCGGGAGTATTGCCTGTTCGGCGGCGTTTATTCAGCATGTCAATGAAGATTTCTTATGTAATGGAACAGGTATTGCTGGGCAATGCCTGCTTTTTCGGCGGCAAATTCGGGGAAACCGTCGGGGTAGTACTCTGCGAGGACTCTCTTTATCCAAACATCCTTGGGAAATGCATCCGTTCTGTACATACCGAACAATAGCACACATTCTGCCACTTTCGGTCCCACGCCCTTTATCTTTTTCAGTTCGTTCCGTGCGTCATCTATGGGCAGTTTTGCTATCTCATCGAGCTTTGTAATGCCGCTGTGAACCTTGTCGGCAGCGTCGGCAAGGTATTTTGCTCGGAAACCGCTGCGGAGATATCCAAGTGAATCGGCAGTCTCTTCTGCGAGTGCATCAGCGTCGGGAAAGCAGCCGTTATAATGCTCGCAAAGGCGGTCGATTATGCCTTTGATACGCGGTATATTATTGTTCTGGGAAATAATGAAGGAAATAAGGCACTCCCAGCTGTTCTGACGGAGCAGTCTTATACCGCCTGCGAAGCTGCAGGCCTTTGCAAGGGTCTCGTCCTCGGAGAAACAGCGTTTCAGTTCCGAATAGTCCGTTTCAAAGTCGAAATAATCTATCCACTTTGATATGAAATCGTTTTCGTCGGTATCGTGGAATATAAAGCTGCCTTTATCAGTCTGTGATATCCTGAGGCTGTCATTCAGGTAAGCTCCCTCATAGGTGGAGATATGATCCGATGGGATCTTTTTCCAGCGGAATGCCTGTCCGCAGTCGAGGGTCTCATCCAGATCAAGGTCAGGCTCGTAAACAATAATATCATTTCCCTGAACTCTGTAATCCATATTGGCGCTCCTTTTCTGAAAATTATGTAAGAAATATGTGACTGCACTTGATTTTTCAATTAAATTATACTAAAATATAATAGTAAATACAAGAGCAGGGAATGATTTTTTTGAAAAAATTCATATCTTTTACAGCAGCAGTAACTGCTTTGGCAATGATATTGTGTGGTTGTACGGCAAAAAACGACGGTAAGAAGCATGACGAATCGGTGGAGGCCACAAGTCAGCCCTTTACCGAGCGCGTTGTTGATACGGCTGACGGCAGTTATGTATATGACAAGGCAGGTCTGCTGAACGCAGACGATCTGAAAGCCTGCAATGATTATGCGGGCTGGCTCTATACCGAGAAGCTTATAAACGCCGCAGTTGTCACTACAAATGACCTTGGCGGAAAGTCTCCTTCGGATTTTGCCCTCGACGAGTACAACAGGATATATGAGGGCAAGGGCAGCGGCCTGCTTGTTCTCATAAATAACGACACAAACGAAGACTTTATCTGGAGAACCGGCTCATGTCTGTCGGAAATAAGCCAGGCGTCAGAGAGCAACGCGATATACTGGTCTACAAAAGAGATCATCGGCGGCAGCTACAGACGCGGTATAATGCGTCTGCTTCAGCTTGGAGAGCTGTGCGGCGATCATATCGTTGATAACGCTCAGGTATTTGAGTTCGATGAGCTGACTGTCCTGGATAAGGCAATGGGTTCATGTAAATACGATCTGACTTTACTTGCTTCGAGGAACGGTTCCGATACGCCGAACGAGGATATACTGAAATCGTATTATACGCGAAAATACAGTGACGGCAGCGGCATCATGCTGATGATAGACGCCAACAAAAAGAATATGATCGCGTATTCCGGTGACAAGCTTCCGTGGGAACTGGAGAAGGCTCTGAAGCCGGCAAACGAACTGGCGGCAAAGGAGGATTACTCCGGTGCAGTCAATAAGGTAATAGAAGCGCTTGACGGAAAAGCTGCATCTTTGAAGAAGACATAATAATCTTTATTAAGGAGATGATCTCTATGCCGCCTGTAGGTGGACCGAGAGGAATGGGCTATCTTACCGATGAGGAGAAAAAGAACCGCCCTAAGGTGACCAAAGCCCTTCTGAAAAGGATTTTTTCCTATCTGAAACCGTACTGGAAGCAGATGATCGTGGTGCTTATCGCCATTATAATTTCTTCCACACTCTCACTTCTTCCGTCGGTTCTGACCGGAAAGATCATAGACGAAGGCCTTATCGGCAGAAGCCTTAAAAAACTGATATTTTTCATAGTTCTGTCCCTTGCCGTGACTCTCGGAGCAAATCTTATCGGTGTGCTCGAGAGCTACATGAATACATGGATAGCTCAGCATATCACATATGATATGCGCAATAAAATGTACCTGCATCTTCAGAAAATGTCCCAGAGGTTCTTCACTTCAAACAATCAGGGCGATATCATAACCCGAATGACCAGCGATATCTCGGGAGTCCAGCAGATAATCACCAATACTCTTACAAGCATACTGTCAAACTCGATAACCCTTATTGTTGCAATGATAGTAATGTTCCGTCAGAACTGGATACTTGCTATCGTTGGCGTGCTTGTTGTGCCGCTTTTCGCCATACCAACAAGAAGCGCCGGAAAGACCCGCTGGTCGATCACAAAGGAGTCTCAGGCCTGCAGCGACGAGATAAACGGCATACTCAACGAGACCATGTCCGTGAGCGGACAGCTCCTTGTTAAGCTTTTCGGCATGGAACAGACCGAGTACGAAAAGTACGAAAAGGTCAATCATAAGATGATAAAGCTGAATATCCGTGAGGGTATGGCAGGACGTTGGTTCAGAGTCGCTCTGACGACTTTTTCCAGCATAGGCCCCATGCTTATTTACCTTGCAGGCGGTATTCTTATGATGAAGTACGATTCAAGCCTGACAGTCGGTGATATAACCGTGCTCGTTGCACTTCTCGGCAGGATGTACGGCCCCGTGAACCAGCTTCTGAATATACAGGTGGACTGGATACGCTCAATGGCCATGTTCACAAGAATATTCGAGTATTATGATATGCCCGTTGAGATCGAGAACGCACCCGATGCCATAACGCCCGCGAAAGCTCCCGAAGGCGAGGTAGAGTTCAGGAACGTAGGCTTCTATTACGATAAGGAGCGCCAGATACTCAGCGATATCAACTTCAAGCTTGACAGCGGCAAATGTATTGCGGTCGTAGGACCATCCGGCTCAGGTAAGAGTACCCTTGTAAATCTTATCCCAAGACTATACGATGTGACTGCTGGAAGTGTGCTTTTTGACGGTACGGACGTAAGAAAGCTGGATCTTGAGTATCTCAGAAAGCATATCGGTATAGTCAGTCAGGAAACATATCTGTTTAACGGTACTATACGTGAAAACCTACTATATGCAAAGCCTGACGCGACGGAGCAGGAGCTTATCGAGGCCTGCAAACAGGCTAATATCTACGAATTTATTGAAAAGCAGGAAACAGGCCTTGACACAGTTGTAGGAAACAGAGGTCTGAAGCTTTCCGGCGGCGAAAAACAGCGTATCTCCATAGCAAGGGTACTGCTGAAGGACCCTGCCCTCATGATATTTGACGAGGCAACATCTGCCCTTGACTCCATATCCGAGCAGAAGATACAGGACGCCATCGAGCCGCTTATCTCTTCCCGTACAAGTATTCTTATAGCTCACCGTCTTTCGACCATCCTTGCCGCAGATGAGATACTTGTCATCAAGGACGGCGTTATTTCGGAAAGAGGAACGCACAGTGAACTTGTCAATAAGGGCGGTGTTTATTCGGAGCTTTACAAGACCCAGTTCAGCAAGGCGGGAAATGATACGGAACGCTTTGATTATACGGAAGGCGAGGATTGATCGCCGCCAATAATACAGAAAGGAAGGATACATATATGGACGAAAAGGAATTTTACATGGAAGCATTCGACAATCTGCCTGCACTGGCAGACAACAACGAGTCGGTCAAGGAAACGTTCTCTCATGTTTTTTATGATTTTCTTCAGCTGTCGCATTTATATGACTCGGCCATAGAGGTCGTGAAGACATACCTGAACATACTCGATAACGAATTCAGTGTGAAGTTTCAGCGAAATCCCATACACAACATTGAAAGCAGACTGAAATCCCCACAGTCCATAATCGGAAAGCTCCAGAAAAAGGGGCTGCCTCTTTCGACGGAGGCTGCAAGGAAAAACCTGCTTGATCTTGCGGGGATACGAGTGACCTGCTACTATATAAGCGACATATACGCAATTGCGGAAATGCTCAGCAGGCGCGATGATTTTACTGTCATCAAACGCAAGGACTATATAAAGTCTCCCAAGCCGAGCGGATACAGAAGCTATCATATGATACTGAATGTGCCTGTATATCTTTCTACTCACAAGGAATACGCTCCCGTTGAGATACAGATAAGAACTATAGCAATGGATTTCTGGGCAAGTCTTGAACATCAGCTCAGATACAAAACATCTGCAGAGCTCAGTCCCGACATATCGGAGGAGCTTCGTGAGTGTGCCGAACGCATTGCCGAGACGGATATGCGAATGCAGAGGATTTATATGCAGATAAATGATATCGAATAAGAAAAGCTCACCTTTACAGGTGAGCTTTTTCGTCATATTATTACTCAAATTCTTTGTTTTTACAAAAAAATCCCCGTTCACACGGCTGCTGCGCAGTGATATAATATATGTAATACAAAAGCTGAAAGGAGAAATAAAATGTTCGGGATCGTTAAAAGAAACAAGCGGGAGGTGCTTGACAGAACGCTGTATATGGAAATATTCGGCGACAACAAGGTGGCATACAGGGTTCTGAGCAGCAGAATGACGCTTTTCGGAGATGAGGTCATTACATACGGAATTGAGGTATATGACCATAAAAGCGGCCAAAGAGAATGTATTGCTGATTTTTCAACAAATATCGAAGAAGCGGTGGCTTTTGCGGAATCGCTGATAAACAACAGGAGCTGTCCGAGGCAGCTTTACAGCAGAGCTCTCGGTTATCTCAGCGTATCAATATGATATACGGAGCAGGTGCGGGGGGGATTTTGTATGCGGATGATGTATTTTTCCTGTTTCTGCTTGCTTTTTTTAAAATAATATGTTATAATAATGACTTGTAATGGCTGATAAGCCGATTTTTTGAAAGGAGCTATGGGAAATGGCAGAATTAAAATATGAAATTACCGAAAAAATAGGAGTGCTCTCAGAAAACGCAAAGGGCTGGACCAAGGAGCTCAACATGGTAAGCTGGAACGAGCACGAGCCTAAGTATGATATAAGAGAATGGTCGCCCGATCATTCGAGAATGGGAAAGGGCGTGACCCTTTCTGCCGATGAGCTTGCCGAGCTCAAGGAGCTTCTTGCGGGCATAGATCTTGATTCGTTTGAATAATAATAATAAAAAAGCAGCTCATAGAGCTGCTTTTTGCTATTTTATTGCTGCTTTTACGCCAAAGTATATAAGTACAAGAACGCCAAGCACTATCCTGTACCAGCCGAACACCTTGAAATCATGCTTTTTGATGTAATCCATAAGAAATTTTATAACAAAGATCGATACAAGGAAGGCAACAACCATGCCTGTCAGCAGAACTGCAAGCTCGCTGCCTGTGAAGTCAAAGCCGAACTTTACCAGCTTCAGCAGACTTGCACCGAACATAACGGGGACAGCAAGATAGAATGTGAATTCAGCAGCAACAGTCCTTGATACTCCTATAATAAGAGCGCCTACTATTGTTGCGCCTGAACGTGAGGTGCCCGGGAATATAGCTGCGATAAGCTGGAATACACCGATAATGAAAGCCGTATTGAACGTGAGCTCCGCAATGGTGTTGATCTTGGGCTTTTTGCCCTTGTTCCAGTTTTCAACGATAATAAATGCCATACCGAATACTATAAGTGCAATTGCAACAGTCCACGGGTTGTAGAGATGTTCGTCTATCCAGTCATCAAGAATAAGGCCTATGACTGCTGCGGGAAGACAGGCAACAAGGACCTTGAACCACATGATGAATATATCCTTCTTTATCATCTGTCCAAAAGGCGATTTGTTCAGCGGATGAGCATTGTTCTTTTTGCCGAAGGGCCACAGCTTCTTCCAGAATATAACGACTACCGCAAGAATTGCGCCGAGCTGAATCACAACATCGAACATTTCCTTGAATTCGTCGGATTTATCGAGATCAAGGAACTCTCCTACAAGAATAAGATGTCCTGTGCTGCTAATGGGAAGCCACTCGGTTATACCTTCAACTATTCCGAGTATTATTGTTTTGATTATCTCCCAGATCATATGTATTATGTTCCTTTCAGTTAAAATACAAACTTCATTATATCACATCTGAGCTGATGTGTCAATTATCGGCGTCATGATATCTTATAAGCTTGAATTTCCTTTTTGAAATAGTGAGGATTCCTGATTTTTTCAGTCTGGTTATCTCTCGCTGTAAAGCACTTCGGTTGACGCAGAGGTAATCGGACAGCGCTGTAGTTGAAAACGGTATCTGAGGAGATTTTCCGTCGGGAGTCTTTTCCTCTATTATACGCAGGCAGCTTATAAGCTTTTCCTCTATGGAACGCTGGCTGAGGACCTCTATCCTTTCATTGAGCGAAATTGCTTTTTCAGACATAAGTTCAAGTAAGTTTTCAACGACTTTTGAGTGGCACTGACAAGCATTTTCACATCTTTTGGTTATTTCGGAGCGTCTTACAAACATGATCTCGCAGTCTGTCTCTGCCATGATCTCAATACCGCTTCTCTGTGAGGCAGTAAATGTGAAGTAAACGCCGAAAACACTCTGCTCCTCCAGAGATTCCATTATAGAACGCACTCCGTTTATATCATATCTTACCATAACCGCCGTACCGCAGAGAACAATGCCGAGCTTATCGGGATTATCGGAGTAGTCCATTATCCTGCTGCCTGACTTGAACTTCTTTATATCCGCATTAAAGCAGCTTATCATGCGACGGCAGTCGCTTTCATCTATGCCTTTGAACAATATGTTATTCTCGGGTAACATAAAAAACTCCTCCTGTGTTGCATATGCAACAGATTTTTCACATTCTTTATGATACAATATATTCAGACAAAAGTCAATACTATTCTAATTGGAGGTCAATCATCATGAAAGTAAATGTAATTGGCGAGCAGCTTTCTCAGAATGAGATCGACGCATACATCGACTACGGCAGACAAAAATACAGCGACCGTGAGATCATCGGTATGACTGTTAAGACTGACGGAGACTACGTTGATCTCCAGTATGATTTTGCAAAGGATATCCCTTTTGACAGGATCAGAAGGATCACAGGCTATCTTGTCGGTACACTTGATCGTTTCAACAACGGAAAACGAGCTGAGGAACACGATAGAGTAAAGCATTCAGTATGACAGTCTGATGCAGGAGGATATTTCTGACTGTACGGACTCAGATATTATCAAAAAACGGAGGTATTCAATCATGAAAAAGTATGTATGTCCCGTATGCGGATATGTTCACGAAGGAGATGCACCGCCTGAGAAGTGCCCTCAGTGCGGAGTTCCCGGATCTAAGTTTATCGAAAAGGAAGCAGGCGAGAAGCTTGTTTTTGCCTGCGAGCACGAGCTCGGAGTTGCAAAGGCTGTAACGGATCAGGAGATTCTGGACGGACTCAGAGCTAATTTCAGCGGCGAATGTACAGAGGTCGGTATGTACCTTGCAATGGCAAGAGTTGCTTATCGTGAAGGCTATGCGGAAATAGGTGCTTACTGGGAAAAGGCTGCTTTTGAGGAGGCTGAGCACGCTGCCAAGTTTGCAGAGCTTCTCGGTGAGGTTCTTTCTTCTTCCACAAAGGAGAACCTTGAAAAGAGAGTTGCTGCCGAGCACGGTGCTACAGAGGGCAAGCTCAAGCTTGCAAAGAGAGCCAAGGAGCTCAACCTTGACGCTATCCATGATACAGTTCATGAAATGGCAAAAGATGAGGCTCGTCACGGCAAGGCATTTGAGGGACTTCTCAAGAGATATTTTGGTTAATGATACATATTAAATGGCGGAGCTTATGCTCCGCCGTTTTTTATTTTTCTGTTAATTTACACAAAACACTTGCAATAACGGAGGCGATTTGATATAATATATTCATAATACCCTGTAGAGGAGGAATATGATATGAAAATAATACTTGACTGGAATAAATATCTTGAAAAAGCAGCACAGACTGTATCCGAAGGTATAGTTATGCTGAAAAACGACAATAATACACTTCCGCTGGACAAAAACGAAATGATCTCTGTTTTCGGCCGCATACAACTTCATTATTATAAAAGCGGTACAGGTTCGGGCGGAATGGTTAATGTCTCCAAGGTCACAGGAATACTTGACGGCCTTATTGATGCAGGTGTAAAGATAAATGAAGAGCTACTTGACATATACCGCCGCTGGGACGAGGAAAATCCCTTTGATCAGGGAAGCGGCTGGGGCGGTGAGCCCTGGTCGCAGAAGGAAATGCCTGTCAGTGATGAAGTTGTTGAAAAAGCTGCTTCATTAAGC
This sequence comes from uncultured Ruminococcus sp., assembly GCF_947301925.1. GTDB lineage: Bacteria > Bacillota > Clostridia > Oscillospirales > Ruminococcaceae > Ruminococcus. The sequence continues at coordinate 312,383 of NZ_CAMYUE010000001.1, read as the reverse complement.
GGAACAGCTATAGTTATAATCGGAAGGACAGCAGGAGAGGAACAGGACGCCCGTGTGGAGGCCGGTTCTTATCTTCTTACCGATACCGAAGCTGATATGCTCCGTAAGGTTAGAAAATACTTCGGTCGGGTGATCGTTCTCCTTAATGTGGGAGGTCTTATTGATCTGAACGAGATCGAGGACTGTTATCCCGACGCTCTGCTGTATGTGTGGCAGGGCGGAATGACAGGCGGTACGGGAATTGCCGATGTACTTACTGGAAAAGTCAGCCCCTCGGGCAAACTTCCGGATACTATCGCATATAATGTCACTGATTATCCATCTGATCCGTATTTCGGCAATAAAGATCAGGATATGTATACAGAGGATATTTTTGTGGGTTACCGCTGGTTTGAAACTTTTGCAAAGGATAAGGTCCGTTATCCTTTCGGTTTCGGACTGTCATATACTACATTTGATATTGAGCTGGAAGGCGTAAAAAGTACTGAAGATGAAACTATAATAAGTGTCAGAGTTACAAATACAGGCAAATTCAAAGGGAAAGAAGTCGTTCAGGTATACTGCGAAGCTCCGCAGGGCATACTCGGTAAGGCAAAGAGAGTACTTTGCGGATTTGAAAAAACAAAGGAGCTTGCTCCTGATGAGTCACAATCGCTGAAAATAAAGGTCTCTCACAGAGATATAGCTTCATATGATGACAGTGAGGGAAGAAACTGCTGGGTGCTTGAAAAAGGAAAATATATCTTTCATGTCGGAAACAGCGTAAGGAATTGCAGTATACAATGCACTTATGAGGTGGAAAACGACAGGATTATCGAACAGTGCTCTCAGGCGCTTGCTCCCGTTGTGGAATTTGACAGGATAAAGGCTGTTTCATCAGATAAAGGCACAACCTATGTCATGGAAAAGGCTCCGTTGAACAGGATTGACGAGAAAAAACGCAGGAGCGAGAAACTCCCCGCAGAGACAGCTTACACAGGCGACAAGGGCATAAAGCTGGCTGATGTAAAAAACGGAAAAAATACAATGGAAGAGTTTATTGCTCAGCTCTCAGACCATGATCTCTCATGTATCATCAGAGGCGAAGGAATGGGCAGCCCCCGTGTTACAGCGGGTACTGCTTCTGCGTTCGGCGGTGTATCCGACGAACTTGTAGGGTTCGGCATACCCGCAGGCTGCTGCTCCGACGGCCCCTCGGGAATGCGCCTTGACTGCGGAACAAAGGCCTTCAGCCTTCCCAACGGAACGCTTATCGCTTCGACATTCAATAAAGAACTTGCCCGGGAGCTTTTCGGTCTTGTCGGCATTGAAATGGTGGCTAACAAGGTAGATTGTCTTCTCGGTCCGGGTATGAATATACATCGTCATCCTCTTAACGGCAGAAACTTTGAGTATTTTTCCGAGGATCCTTTCCTTACAGGTAAAATGGCTTCGGCAGAGCTCAAAGGACTTCACAGCGCAGGCGTTACAGGTACAATAAAGCATTTCTGCGCAAACAATCAGGAGACTAACCGCCATTTTCTTGATTCGGTAGTTTCGGAAAGAGCACTGCGCGAGATATACCTTAAAGGCTTTGAGATGGCTGTGAAGGAAGGCAATGCAAAGACTGTAATGACCACCTACGGTTCCGTCAACGGGCTCTGGACAGCAGGCAGCTATGACCTTAATACCGTTATTCTACGAAATGAATGGGGATTTGACGGATTCACCATGACGGACTGGTGGGCAAATGTCAATTTCCGCGGGGAAGCTCCCGAAAGAAGCAGCTATGTTCCTATGGCAATGGCGCAGAATGACGTATATATGGTCTGTGCGGACAGTTCCTGTGTTGATGAGAAGATAACTGCTGCACTCAGCTCCGGGCAGCTCACAAGAGGTGAGCTCCAGAGAAATGCAGCAAATGTGCTCGGTATGCTCCTTGACACTCACGCCATGAAGCGCATTACAGGCTGTGAGGATACAGTAGAGATCATAAACCGCCCCGACGGTGACGGAATTGACGATGAACCCGTTGTATTCTACGACGTTGACAAGGAGTTCACACTTGATCTGTCGGGTGTAAAAAGCGAAAAGGGCAGGAATTATTCATTTGCCCTCGTCATCAATAATCCCGGATTATATAATGTAACTATAACAGCTTCCTCGACTCAGAGCTCGCTGGCTCAGATACCGATCACCATTTTCTCAATGGGAACTGCAAGCGGTACATTTACATGGAACGGTACGGACGGCAAGCCTGTGTCATTCAGCAGCGAAATGCCGCTGTTCTCGAAATTCTCGTCCATAAGGCTGTATTTTGCTCAGAACGGACTTGATCTGCACAGTATCTCCTTTAAGCTTGTGAAATCGGCGGAAACTATGGATATCGCCTTCGCTGAGGAGGAATGAACATGAATATACAGATATTCGGCACAAAAAAGTGCTTTGACAGCAAAAAAGCAGAAAGATACTTCAAGGAGCGCGGTATAAAGTATCAGTTCATTGATATGAAGGAAAAGGGAATGAGCCGCGGCGAATTCAACAACGTTAAGCAGGCGGTAGGCGGCATGGATGCTCTTATTGATACATCGTGCAAGGATAAGGACCTTCTGGCCATCATAAACTATCTTTCAGATGAGGACAAGGAAGAAAAGATACTCGAAAATCCTAAGCTTATTCGCACTCCCGTTGTAAGAAACGGCAAGAAAGTCACCATCGGTTACTGCCCCGAAGTATGGAAGGACTGGGAATAATATTGTTAAATAATAAAAATATATCCGAAGGCATAAAAAATTGACAAAAGGGTAGTGCATTTTTCTTTAAAATATGTTATAATTCAATTATGTTAGTGAAATACTGGCAGAAAAACAACGGGAAACCTCTGTTTTCCGCTAAATAATATTTTTTAGGGATCATTTCCCGAAAGGAGTTAAAACTATGGGACTTATCAAGGCAGCTCTCGTCGGAGCAAGTCAGACACTCGCTGATACATGGCTGGAATTCTTCGTTTGCGAATCTATTCCTGCAGATTGCCTCGTTGTCAGAGGAAAGAAGCATCTGGGAAAGAATTCTTCCAACACAAAGGGAAACGATAACGTTATCTCTGACGGAAGCGGAATCGTTGTACATGAAGGTCAGGCTATGATCATGGTAGATCAGGGCGTTGTAACCGAGATCGCTACTGAACCCGGTGTGTACAAATATGAGACAGGTACTGCACCAAGTATTTTCTCAAGCTCCTTCGGCGCAGGACTCAAAGCTACATTCAAGGAAATGTGGGAGCGTATCAAGTACGGCGGAACAGCTGCCAAGGATCAGAGAGTTTATTTCTTCAATATGAAGGAGATCCTCGACAATAAGTTCGGCACACAGAATCCCGTTCCTTTCAGAATGGCATATCAGGACCTCGGCAGAAGCTTTACTGTCGGCGTTCGCTGCAACGGTATATATTCATACAAGATCGCTGATCCTGTACTTTTCTATGTAAATGTCTGCGGAAACGTAACAGACCGCTATATGCGTTCAGAGCTGGATAATCAGCTCAGAAGCGAGTTCCTCGATTCACTTCAGCCTGCTTTTGCAGCTATCTCTGCATCAGGCATCAGATATGACGAGCTTCCCGGCAGACAGCGTGAAGTTAAGGCTGCTATCGAGACAGAGGTCAATCCTATCTGGAATGAAAAGAGAGGTCTCAAGATCTGGACAGTAAATATCAACTCCGCAACTATCTCCGAAGAAGATACAAAGAGGATCCAGGAGTTTGAGGACAGAGCATGGAACCGTGATCCCGGCAATGCTGCCGCTACACTCGTTGAAGCACAGGCTCAGGCTATGCAGAATGCTGCCAATAACCCCAACGGTGCCGCAATGGGTCTCTTCGGTATGGGTATGGCTCAGCAGATGGGCGGTGCCAATGCACAGGGACTCTTTGGTATGACTCAGCAGAATCAGCCTCAGCAGCCTGTTCAGCCTACACCTCCTTCAGGCGGCGCTCCCGCAGCTAACGCATGGAAGTGTGAATGCGGCGAGACCAATACAGGAAAGTTCTGTTCTTCCTGCGGCAAGCCCAAGCCAGTACAGCTTACAGCTGACGGCTGGACCTGTGAGTGCGGTGCTGTAAACAAGGGTAAGTTCTGCTCGGAGTGTGGAAAGAAGAAGCCCGAGGGCGCACCTCTTTACAGATGCGACAAGTGCGGCTGGGAGCCTGAGGATCCGTTCAATCCTCCTAAGTTCTGCGCTGAGTGCGGCGATCCTTTCACTGATGATGATATCGTAAAGTAAAATAATACATAACGGGCGGACCTTAGCGTCCGCCTGTTTCGGATTATGGGAGTATCGAATGAAAGAACTCCGTGTCTATTCGTTTCCGTCCTGCGGCGGAAAGATCGTGACAAAAGGTATATACTGTTATACAGAGGTGAAATGAATGTCCGAAATAATAGAATATAAGTGCCCTGCCTGTGCAGGTAAGCTTGAGTTCAACAGCAGCGAGCAGAAGATGAAATGCCCGTTTTGCGAGTCTGTCTTTGATGTGGAATCACTGAAAGATCACGACAGTAATCTGGAAAATTCGCAGCCCGATGAGATGAAGTGGGATTCGGCGGCGGGAAACGACTGGAAAGAGGGCGAGACTGAGGGCATGAGGATATATACCTGCAAGTCCTGCGGCGGCGAGATAATAACCGACTCGACAACGTCCGCTTCAAAGTGCCCTTACTGTGACAATCCCGTTGTAATGTCAGGCAATTTCTCAGGCGACCTCAAGCCTGATTACATCATTCCCTTCAAATTCGATAAAGAGGCTGCAAAAAAGGCTCTCAACAAGCATATAGAGGGCAGGAAGCTGCTTCCGAAGGTTTTCAAGGATCAGAATCACATCGACGAGATAAAGGGAGTATATGTCCCTGTTTGGCTTTTTGACGCGGAAGCTGACGCAAAAATGCTTTATAAGGGCGAGAAGACAAGAAGATGGAGCGATAACAGCTTCAACTATGTAGAAAGAAAGTTTTATTCCGTTCAGCGTGAGGGAAATGTTGAGTTTGAGCTTGTTCCCGTTGATGGCTCGACCAAAATGCAGGATGAGCTTATGGAATCCATCGAGCCCTTTGATTTCAACGGCGCGGTGGAGTTCCAGACTGCCTATCTTTCGGGATACCTTGCCGACAGATATGATGTTACTGCCGAGCAAAGCATAGACCGTGCCAACGAGCGCATAAAACAGACTACGCAGCAGGTATTCGACAGCACAGTTACAGGCTATACATCATTTACAAGAGAAAACTCAAGCATAAAGCTGAAAAACGCCAAGGCGAAATATGCACTATATCCCGTCTGGCTTCTGAATACCACATGGAACGGCAATAAATACACATTTGCTATGAACGGTCAGACAGGCAAATTCGTCGGTGATCTTCCCGTGGATTCGGGAGCAGCAGCCAAATGGTTCTGTGCCATTGCTGCCGGAGTAACCGCTGCCTGCTTTGTGATCTCGTTTATACTCGGACTTTAAGGAGGAAAAAGATGAATATAAGGAAATTAGCTGCTTCGGCTGCTTCATTGCTTCTTTTTTTCGCAGTCCCTGTCGCTCTCGGAACAGCGTCAGAAAAAAGTCCGATAGGTATTACAGCAGCGGCAGATTATGATTTTGAGTATATAGGCGACGACGATGCAGCTTCAGACTGGGAAGATCTTGATGATGCATATGATTATGTTCAGGACAGTCATCACAGCAGCTCATACGATGACAGAGCAGTTGAAAGAACATATAATCCCGTAAGATCTTTTATTATATGTCTTATAATCGGCCTTGTTGCAGGACTTATCGGCGTATCGATAATGAGATCAAGCATGAAGTCGGTACACAAGAAAACAGGTGCAGCTGATTATCGTAAGGAGAACAGTCTGAAGCTCAGGCTGAATCAGGATACATACCTCGGTGAAAAGACCGAGAGAAGCCCTGTTGCAAGAACTAATGCAGCTCCTCCCCATAACATCAATACAAGGAAATAATCCGGTTGACAAAAAAGCTTTATTGTAGTATAATAGATGTAATATGGTGGAATATATCTGCCGTATCTATAGGTTGGAACTGAAATCATAAATTATACTTGGAGGAACAGATTATGTGCGGAATAGTCGGCTTTACAGGAAGCAAGCAGGCAGCTCCCATACTGCTTGACGGTCTTTCAAAGCTGGAATACAGAGGATATGATTCGGCAGGAATTGCGGTTCGTGACGGTGAAAAGGACACGGAGATCGTAAAGGCTAAGGGCAAACTCAAGGTGCTCAAGGAAATGACCAATAACGGCGACGCTGTTAAGGGTAGCTGCGGTATAGGCCACACCCGTTGGGCAACACACGGAGAGCCCTCCGCACTCAATGCTCATCCTCACAGCAGCGACGACGAAAATGTCATTGCTGTTCATAACGGAATCATCGAGAATTATCAGGAGCTTCGCGAAAAGCTCTCAAAGAGCGGTTATTCTTTTAATTCACAGACCGATACGGAAGTTGCTGTCAAGCTCATTGATTACTACTATAAGAAGTATAATCTCGGTCCTGTAGACTCTATTGCAAGAGCTATGATCCGTATAAGAGGTTCTTATGCTCTCTGCGTAATGTTCAAGGACTATGCAGGCGAGATCTACACAGCACGTAAGGACAGCCCCATGATCATCGGTATCACAGACGGCGAGACCTACGTTGCTTCTGATGTTCCTGCTATCCTTAAATATACCAGAAATGTTTATTATATCGGCAATATGGAGATAGCAAAGCTTGTTAAGGGCGGAGTTACTTTCTATAACATTGATCGTGAGGAGATTGAGAAGGAACTCACAGAGATCAAATGGGATGCCGAGGCTGCCGAAAAAGGCGGCTATGAGCACTTCATGCTCAAGGAGATCCATGAGCAGCCCAAGGTCGTAAAGGATACCATCCATTCCGTTGTCAAGGACGGAAAGATCAATTTCTCCGATATCGGTCTCACCGACGAGGAGATGCAGAAGATCAGCCAGATATATATCGTTGCCTGCGGAAGTGCATACCATGTAGGTATGGCGGTTCAGTATGTTATCGAGGACTTTACCTCAATACCTGTAAGAGTTGAGCTTGCTTCCGAGTTCAGATACAGAAAAATGACTCTTGTAAAGGACAGTCTTGTTATTATTATCAGCCAGTCAGGCGAAACTGCTGACAGCCTTGCTGCTCTCAGAGAGGCAAAGGACAAGGGCATAAAGACTCTTGGTATCGTTAATGTTGTAGGCTCATCCATTGCCCGTGAGGCAGACAATGTATTCTACACTCTCGCTGGTCCCGAAATATCGGTTGCTACAACCAAGGCATACAGCACACAGCTTATTGCCGGTTATCTTCTTGCAATGCAGTTTGCTGTTGCACGCGGAGAAATGACCGAGGAAAAATGCGCGGAGCTTCTTGAGGAGCTTTACACCATTCCCGAGAAGATCGAGAAGATCCTCGAGGACAAGGAGCGTATCCAGTGGTATGCAAATAAGCTTGCAGGCGCTAAAGACGCTTTCTTCATCGGCCGCGGCATTGATTATGCTATCGGTCTCGAGGGAAGCCTCAAGATGAAGGAGATCAGCTATATCCATTCAGAAGCATATGCAGCAGGCGAGCTCAAGCATGGTCCGATAAGCCTTATTGAGGAAGGCATACCTGTTATCGGCGTCCTTACCCAGCAGGAGCTTTACGAAAAAACAGTCAGCAACATGGTTGAGGTAAAGAGCCGCGGTGCTTCACTTATGGGTCTTACCACATACGGCAACTACAGCATGGAGGATCTTGCAGACTTTACTGTATACATTCCTCAGACTGACGCACATTTTGCAGGCAGTCTCTCTGTTATACCGCTTCAGCTCCTGGGATACTATGTATCTGTAGCCAAGGGCTATGACGTTGACAAGCCGAGAAATCTCGCCAAGAGCGTTACTGTTGAATAAAACTCAAATTAAAAAAGATCAGGCGGATCAACTGTAGATCTGCCTGATCTATTCTTATGTATTGCCCATAAGCTGCTCAAACGTGATACCGTATTTATAAGCAATATCATGAGCATAGCTCTTACCGTCGGGCTTTTTGAAGGATATGCGGTAAGAACGTTCGCCGTTATCGCTTTCCATTACAACGCTTACCGCCTTGCATTGGCAGTTTTCACCATCAGAGATTTTTCCGGCGTTTTCGGCGAGTTCGTGCATATGTGTATTAAAGCAGGTGCGTATTCCCTTACAGCAAAGGAATTTAAGAACGTCCTCCGCTATATACAGCGATTCGGTATGGCTTGTGGTTGCGAATGATTCGTTGAACAGCAGGAGACTGTCTGAACCAGCAGTCTTGCATATGACATTGAAGCGTTCCGATTCTTCACCGAGACGACCAAGAGATACGGTGCGTTCTTCATCAACAGGGAAATGAGTATATATCCCGTCACAAAGGCGTATATCTGCCGATGAGGCAGGAGTGAACAGGCCGCTCTGATACAGAAGAAAGGCAAGCCCTATCCCTTGTGTGAGTATAGTCTTTCCGCCGCGGTTGGGACCTGTAAGTATCCAAACCGTCTTGTCAGTGGTGAATTCGATATCGTTACATATAATATCGTCGTTTATTTCGCCTTTTAGCCTGCAAATGGCAAGCTTGACATTGTAGAAGTCCTTTATGAACGTATCCGAATCGGAAGCTTTTCCACAGCAGCAAGGGACGCCTGTTGCGGTAAGCTTTCTTTCAAGCTCTATGAAGCGCAGATAGAATAAAAGCTCGTCTGCAAGAGTAAAAAGGGCACGGCCGCTGGCGTCGATATATTTATGAAGAACTCTTTTTATCTTGGCAGTAACGGACGGCAGCATACGCTCTATAATACTGTTAAGGTTGTTCATAAGAGGATTTGCAGAAGGCTGCTTTGCAGCGCCGCGGTATTTCCTCTCATATTTATTGAGCATTTCAGCCATATTATCCTCCGGCATTTCCATAGAAAAAGCCATGAGATCCTTATCGTTGATCTGATCTTTTCTGTGATATTTCAGAAAGCGCTTCAGCATACTCTGTTCACTGAACCAGAATTTATTCAGCGATATTATACCGACTTCTTCCGGATAAAAATCCCTGTTGAAGTTGACTCCCAGAGTCATGCTCTTAACATTATTTATTTCGTCGCTTATAACGGAAATATCCTTAGACAGCTCATCAAAACCGCTGTTATTGTAGATCTCCGTTATCTGAGCGGCAAATCTCCTCAGTCCTTCCGATCTGAATTCGCGATCTGCTATCAGTTCTTTTACCTGAAGAATGGAACGGGTATAATTTTCAAGTGATTTCAGTCGGGTAAGCAGCTCCCAGATAGTTGAGTTTTTATCTATATGAGAAGGACTGTCGCTGGTATAAAAACGCATTGTGTCAAATATTTCATACAGCTTTTCGCAAAGGTCAGGTTCCTCCCTGAGCTCGGAGTAAACTGCATTGCGGTAGCTTATTATCCTGTTGTCGGTTGGCATTTTCAGAAGGATCCGCCTTATTGCTTCCTTTTCCGATGAATTTGCTGATACAGCCTCAGTGATGTAGTCGATAGAAAGATCGTTGCGCGTATTGGCACTCAAACAAAAATAGCTGTCGGAATCATCGGGAGCAAGAAGACTGAAACCCTGTATATCGTCAGAGTGGTTATTGCTCATTATTCTTCTCCTTTAGGCTTTTTTTGTATTATACCACGCGATCGGACAAAAAGTCAATAAGCTCTCCGACATGAAAACAGGCGGTTTAAAATATCAGCAGCCGTCTTTACTGTAACAATGAAGATAAGCAGCTGCAAACAAATATTAAGGAGAATAAAAATGTGTGAGAAAAAAGTATCAATTACCGAGCTTGGCAATCCTCGAAAGCCTCAAGGCGATGCCGGTATAGAAATGCTCATGGGTATGAACCAGCATCATTACGCTGTAACAGGCTGGGCTCTCGGCTTCTTTGAATTCAGCGATAACGATACAGCCCTTGATATAGGCTGCGGAGGCGGCGAGACCCTGCACAGACTGTCAGAGAGTATAAAGAACGGCAATATATACGGAGTTGATTATTCGGAGGTATCTGTCAGACTTTCAACAGAAAGGAATAAAACCGATGTTGAAAGTGGAAAAGTCAGCGTGCAGGGCGCTTCCGTTGAGGCATTGCCGTTTGATGATTGCTTCTTTGATAAGATAATCACGGTAGAAAGCTTTTATTTCTGGCCTGACCCTGCCGAAAACCTTAAAGAAGTGTACAGGGTGCTTAAAAATGGCGGACGTTTTCTTATAGTTGCCGATATAAACGGCGACGCCTGCCTCGACGAAGAAGACATTGAGGGTATACGAAAGTACGGACTTTTCAACCCTACTCTTGAACAGTTCAGGCAGCTTCTTACGGGTGCAGGTTTCAGAAATGTTGTTATACACACAAAGGATGGCGAAAAATGTGTTTGTGCCGAAGGCAATAAATGATTTTCATGCCGTCTTATTTTGTACGGGATTTGAGTTCCCGATATAAGGCGCTATATTCGGTACTTCTCCTACAATGACGCATTCCGCAAGTACGAACTCAAATTCTGTGACTGTCTCAAAGCTGTACATAGGCACTGATGAAGTCATTTTAACTGTTATTACCGCTGATATCCTGTGGCAGGTCTGATTGACTCCCGCTTCTGAGAGATCACTTTTTATCTTCACCTCAGCTGTTCCATCAGGGCAGACTCTTATTCTCACGGCAGGCCCTCTGCCTATGAAAACTGGTGAATCAATGAGAGAACCCAAAGGAATATGAGCTTCTTTTTTTCCTGCTTCTTCAAAACGTCTGTTTATTGCATAAGTCAGTTCGGATTGAACTTTGTTTATAGTATACGGTATGGCTTCTACCGACACAGGCCTTTTTTTATCGTCATACAGAACGGCCGAAAAATCATCATATGTAAAGCGGTTATCGCTGATATAATCCGATACAGATTTTGTTACAAGCTCTGTTGCGAGCTGTTTCGCAAAGTGTTCCCCTCGCGTTCTTGCAACTGGTTCAAGCGCTTTTTCCGTTTGAATAAAAAATACAGCAAAGATCGTTGCTGCTATCAAAAGCCATATAAGGTATATCCGTTTCAATTGCCGTCTTTTTCTTCTGCGTCTCATTACAGCACCTCTTTTCGTACTATTATATTCACTTTGATTCCTTGATGTGTTTTATATATGGACAAAATCAGTTTTATGTGGTAAAATAAAGTGATATTTTATTTCGGAGCGTAACAATGAAAAACATTATAATAGGTATAACCGCACACGTCGATTCGGGAAAGACTACTCTTGCGGAGGCTATGCTCTATACATCGGGAGCTATCCGCAGTCTCGACAGAGTTGACAATGGCAATTCCACTCTTGATACCAATTCAATAGAACGAGAGCGCGGTATAACGATCTTTTCTTCGCAGGCCGAATTCTCAACTGATGAGACCCGTTTTACTCTTCTTGATACTCCGGGTCATGTTGACTTTTCAGCAGAGACAGAGCGAACAATGCAGGTGCTTGATTACGCGGTGCTTGTAATAAGCGGCACAGACGGAGTGCAGAGCCATACGGCAACTCTCTGGAAGCTGCTGCGTAAATACGGTATCCCTGTTTTTATCTTTGTTAATAAAATGGATCTTATCGGTGCAGATAAAAGCTATCTGATCAACGAGCTTCGCAAAAGGCTGTCGGAGGGCTGCACAGATTTTTCAGGCAGCAGTGATGATATAGCTGAAAACTGCGCAATGGCCTGTGAGGAGCTGATGGAGGAGTATCTTCGCGACGGTGCTCTTGACAGTTGCAGTATATGCGCCGCCGTCAGAGACAGAAGAATTTTTCCGTGCTTTTTCGGTTCCGCACTGAAAATGCAGGGGATAGAGGAGTTTATCGGCCTGCTGGACAGATATACTGTTGAAAAAGAGTACAAGACTTCTTTTGCCGCTAAGGTCTATAAAATATCCTACGATCCCAAAGGCAGCCGTCTTACTCATCTGAAAATAACAGGCGGCGAACTAAAAATGAGAGATGAGATCGGATATAAAGACGCTGACGGGCAGGATATCAGAGGAAAGATCAGTTCCATACGTTTTTACACAGGCGAAAAATTCCGAACATCCGAGTCAGCCGCGGCCGGGGAGGTGTGTGCGGTTACCGGGCTTTCAGGTACATATGCCGGACAAGGACTGGGAGAAGAGCTTAACTCTGAAGGCGCTGTGCTTGAGCCTGTAATGACATACCATGTCGCTCTTCCTGATGGAAAAAATGTTCATGAGGCATTAAAAGAACTCAGACTTCTTGAGGATCAGGATCCGCAGCTCCATCTGGTATGGAACGAACAGAATCGGAGCATAAATATACAGCTTATGGGCGCTGTACAGACCGAGGTCCTTACAAAGCTCATATATGATAAATTCGGCTATAACGTCAGTTTTTTGGACGGTGCGGTTTCTTACAAGGAAACGATCGCTGAAAGCGTTGAGGGAGTCGGTCACTACGAGCCTCTCAGACATTATGCCGAGGTGCATCTGCTTCTCGAACCGCTGCCTCGCGGAAGCGGGATACAGATAGACACCGTTTGTCCGGAGGACGAGCTTGACAGGAACTGGCAGCGCCTCATTCTTACGCATTTGACAGAAAAGGAGCATATCGGCGTCCTGACAGGCTCGCCTGTAACTGATATAAAAATAACTCTTGTAGCAGGAAAGGCTCATCTGAAGCATACCGAGGGCGGAGATTTCAGACAGGCAACATACCGTGCCGTCAGGCAGGGGCTTCGCAGTACGGAGTCTGTACTTCTTGAACCCTTCTTTGACTACGAGCTGGAGATACCGGCGGAAAATGTAGGCAGAGCCATATCCGATCTGCAACGCATGAGCGCTGAATTCGGTTCTCCCCAGCAGATAGGTGATAGCTCTGTAATAAAAGGAAGCGCTCCCGTATCGGAGATAAGCAGCTATCAGTCGGAGCTTATGGAGTACACCCGAGGGAAAGGCAAGCTCTCATTGTCGCTGAGCGGATACAGGGAATGTCATAATGCAGATGATGTAATCGGGCGAATACAGTACGATCCCGACAGTGATGTGGAAAACAGTGCTGATTCCGTATTCTGTTCGCACGGGGCAGGATATCTCGTAAAGTGGAACGAGGTGTATGACAATATGCACCTGCCGCTTTGTACGGAGAACAGCGATGATGACGATACTCAGGAACAGCAGCAGAAAAAGGCTGCCCGGTTTATGGAAAAGGCAGTCAGCGACGAAGAACTGATGGCAATCTTCGAGATGACTTACGGAAAGATAAAGCGCGATCCGAACAAAGCCTTCAAGAAAACAAAGGTTGTTACCATTGACGATAAAAAAGTCAGGCTCCCGAAATACGAAGGTCCCGACTATCTTCTTGTGGACGGATATAACATTATCTTTGCATGGGACGACCTTAAAAAGATCGCGGAGGAAAATCTCGATGCGGCAAGAGGTGAACTTGTAAACCGTATGTGCAACTATCAGGGCTATGCAGGATGTGAGCTTATACTTGTATTTGACGCCTATAAAGTAAAAGGGAAGCACAGAGACGTAGAGAAATACTGTAATATAAATATAGTATACACCAAGGAGTGCGAGACCGCAGATACCTATATTGAGCGGGTTACCCATGAGCTGTCAAAGAAGCACAGGGTAAGAGTTGCCACCTCTGACGGAGTAGAGCAGATGATAATCCTCGGCAACGGGGCTATGAGGATCTCAGCCACCGAATTCAGAAAACGCTGCGAGGTAGCAGAGAGATCCATCAGAGAATATATCGATTCCATGTAATTAAACAGGCACATAATGTGCCTGTTTTTTGTTTGTAAATTGAGTAAAAGAAAAAAATAATTATTTTTTTGTAAAAAACAGTGGATTTTATTTTTTGGATATGATATAATTATTTTTGATTGGGGTTTTTTTAAGGAACTTTGATATCAATGTGTTCTCCCGATCAGATAACTGTATTTTTTCTGCTCTGCAGATTTATAATTGAGGAGGTTTGTACATGAAAAAAGTGCAACTGACAGAAACCGTTTTGCGTGACGCCAACCAGTCACTTATGGCTACACGTCTGCCTTATGCCGATTATGAGGGTATTCTTTCAGAAATGGATAAGGCCGGATATTACTCGATCGAGTGCTGGGGAGGAGCTACATTTGACTCCTGTCTCCGTTACCTCGGCGAGGATCCGTGGGAGAGGCTCCGCAATCTCAGGAAGAATCTTCCCAACAGCAGACTCCAGATGCTTCTCAGAGGCCAGAACCTTCTGGGCTACAAGCACTACCACGACGATGTAGTTGAGAAGTTCATCGAACTTTCGATCAAGAACGGTATTGACGTTATCCGTATTTTCGACGCTCTCAACGACTTCAGAAATATCGAGACTGCACTCAACGCTACAAAGAAGTATGCGACTGAAAAGACTATCGCTTCAGGCTGTATCTCATACACTCAGAGCCCTGTTCACACAGTAGACAAGTATATTGAGATGTGTAAGGAGCTCCAGAAAATGGGCTTTGACACTATCTGTCTGAAGGATATGGCAGGTACAATGTCTCCTTATGAGGCAGAGCACCTTATCAAGGGCATCAAGGACGCTATCGGAGATATGACCCTTATCCTTCATACACACTGTACAACCGGAATGGCCTATATGACTCTCACAAAGGCTATCGAATCGGGAATCGATGTTATCGATACTGCAACTTCATGCTTCTCGGGCGGTACTTCTCAGCCTGCAACAGAGAGTATGTTCTATGCTCTCAGCCAGTATGGCATAGATACAGGCCTCAACGAGGATATAATCAATAAGGTGAACGACTACTTCAAGCCTATCAAGCAGAAGTACATAGACAACGGTCAGCTCAACCCCAAGAGCCTCGGTACAGATGCGCAGGCTCTGGTTTATAAGGTTCCGGGCGGTATGCTTTCAAATATGATCGCTAATCTTACCGATATGCACGCAATGGATAAGTTCGACGATGCTCTTGCAGAGATCCCGAAGGTAAGAGCAGATCTCGGTTATCCGCCTCTCGTTACTCCTCTTTCACAGATGGTAGGTAATCAGGCCGTAACAAACGTGCTCATCGGCGAGCGCTACAAGAATATTTCCAAGGAAGTAAAGAATTACATAAAGGGCGAGTACGGTATCGCTCCTGCTCCTATAGATGCAGAACTCAGCAAGATGGTTCTTGGCGAAGACGAGCCTGTCGACTGCCGCATAGAGGATCAGAAGAGAACAGGCGAGGAGTTCACTGCCGCCAGGGAAGCTCTCGGAGATCTCTGCCGCAGCGAGGAGGATGTAATGAGCTATATCTGCTATCCCGATCAGACTCTCAATTTCCTCAAGGACCGCAAGGCTAAGGAAGAAAACGAAGCTATTTACACCATTGAGGAAATGTAAGGAGGCAGAGTTATGTTTGATTCAAACTTTTTTACTGCTGCTGCCGAAAACGTAAAGGAAATGTCTATCAGTGACGCAGCGATCACCGCTGTGTTTGGTTACTGTGTTGTTTTCTGCGGACTTATTTTTCTGATGATCGTTCTCTACTGCACAGGTGCTTACTTCAAGTCAAAGAACGAAAAGGAAAGCGCCATTGCAGAAGCTAAAAATAAGATCGCTCCCGAGGCTGCTCCCGAAGCTGAAAAGGAGCTTCCTCTTGCTCCCGGTTCAGCAGGTCATGTTAAGCTCTTTGACGTTCCTGATAAGGAAGCTGCTATGATAATGGCTATCGTTGCCGATAAAATGCAGAAGCCGCTCAATGAGCTGCACTTTATTTCCATTAAGGAGGTCAAATAATCATGAAGTATAAAGTAACTCTTAACGGCAAAACCTATGAAGTTGAGGTAGAACAGGGTAAAGCTGTTCTGCTTGATGAATACGAGGCACTTGCACCCGCTCCCGCAGCTGCCGCTGCTCCTGTTGCTGCTGCACCCGCTGCCGCAGCGGCTCCCGCTCCTGCACCTGCAGCACCTGTTGATCTTGCAGCAGGCGAGACTGTAACAGCTCCTATGCCCGGAAACATCATCAGAGTTGATGTTGCTAAGGGCGACGCTGTAAAGGCTGGTCAGATCCTCGTTATCCTCGAGGCTATG
Organism: uncultured Ruminococcus sp.; assembly: GCF_947301925.1. GTDB lineage: Bacteria > Bacillota > Clostridia > Oscillospirales > Ruminococcaceae > Ruminococcus. The sequence continues at coordinate 296,260 of NZ_CAMYUE010000001.1, read as the reverse complement.
AAGATGGAAAATGAGATAGTAGCTCCTAAGGACGGTACAGTTGCTCAGGTAGTTACAAGCAAGGGTTCTGTTGTAGATACAGGCGCTCCTCTGGTTGTTATCGCATAAGGAGGACTTGAAATGGATATACTTGAAACCCTGAAGACCCTTTGGGAAAGCTCGGGATTCCATAGCTTCCTCATTGACGGAGGCTGGAAGAATCTTATAATGATCCTTATTTCCTGCGTTCTTCTTTATCTTGGAATCAAAAAGAAGTTTGAACCTCTGCTTCTCGTTGGTATAGCATTTGGCTGTCTGCTGGTAAACCTTTCATATTTTACAGGCGGAGACACATCGGATGCACTTTATCACATGAATCTCTGGGATAACTTCCTCGATCACGATCACGCTGACTATCATAGCTACGGCGCTATCATGCGTAACGGCGGTCTTCTTGATATCCTTTACATCGGCGTAAAGGCAGGTATCTACCCGTCGCTCATATTCATGGGCGTAGGAGCTATGACAGACTTCGGTCCTCTTATTTCCAACCCCAAGAGCCTCCTTCTCGGAGCTGCTGCACAGATGGGTGTATTCCTTGCATTCTTTGGTGCTGTATGCCTTGGATTCAGCGGAAATCAGGCTGCTTCCATCGGTATCATCGGTGGTGCTGACGGTCCTACAGCTATCTTCCTTACCACAAAGCTGGCCCCTGAACTTCTCGGACCTATAGCTATCGCAGCTTACTCTTATATGGCTCTGATACCTATGATCCAGCCCCCTCTTATGAAGCTTCTCACCACAAAGAAGGAAAGAGAAGTCAAGATGGAGCAGACCCGTGTCGTTACAAAGACAGAGAAGATTATATTCCCTATAATCGTTGCTATGTTCGTAATCCTTCTTCTCCCTTCAACAGCTCCTCTTGTAGGCTGCCTTATGCTCGGTAACCTCTGGAGAGAGTGTGGAGTTACAGAAAGACTTTCAGACACAGTTCAGAATGCTCTTATGAACATCGTAACTGTGTTCCTCGGAATTTCCGTTGGCGCAACAACAGCTGCTGACAGATTCCTTTCACTTGAGACCATCAAGATCATCGTTCTTGGTCTTACAGCATTTGCATTCTCGACTATCGGTGGACTTCTCGTCGGAAAGATCATGTATAAGCTTTCAGGCGGCAAGATCAATCCTCTTATAGGTTCCGCAGGTGTTTCAGCCGTTCCTATGGCTGCCCGTGTATCGCAGATGGAAGGCCAGAAGGCTAATCCTTCAAACTTCCTGCTCATGCACGCTATGGGACCAAACGTAGCAGGTGTTATCGGTTCTGCTATCGCAGCCGGATTCCTCCTCGCTGTATTCAAGTGATAGGAACTGAATAGTATTTACAAAGTCACGGCATTTATCTGCCGTGGCTTTTTTAGTTGACAGCCGTTTATAAATACTATATAATTATATCATAACGGAGGTGCTATATGAGTTTCTATATATTTGATAATAAAAAGATCTTTTACGAAGAAATGGGTGAGGGAACACCGCTTATTTTCCTTCACGGCAATACAGCTTCCTCTAAAATGTACGAAGATTATTCCAACCGATACAGCGAACGTTTCAAAGTCATACTGATCGACTTTCTTGGCCACGGAAGGTCGGAAAGATTATCAAAGTTTCCTGCCGATTTATGGTTTTATGAGGCACAGCAGGTAATTGCGTTTCTCAGGCATAAAAAGTATGACAAGGTTAACATTATCGGTAGCAGCGGTGGAGCTATAGTTGCTCTGAATGTAGCGCTTGAAGTGCCCGAATGTGTGAACAAAGTCATCGCTGACAGTTTTGAGGGTGAGAAAGCTGATGAAGCTTTTGTGAAAAATCTGCTTTCCGACCGCAGTTCTTCGATGGAAGATGTAAATGCAAGGGGTTTTTACTCTTATATGCACGGCAATGACTGGGAGCAGATCGTCAGGAATGACACATCAGCTATTATCAGACACTCAAAAGAAGTTGTGGACTTCTTTCACAGACCTCTCAGTGATCTTAAAACTAAGGTGCTGCTCACAGGGAGCAAAGGTGATAAGTTTATGTACAGCGTTGCACCTGACTACTACGAAAAAATATACGGTAATATGCTGGAAAAGTTAACCAATGGCAGTATGCACCTCTTTGAAACGGGAGATCACCCTGCCATGATGACAAATCAGGAGGAATTCTATAAGCTCAGCATGGAATTCTTAGCGTAGAACAGGGCAATTTCAATATATATACGGCCGTCATAAAGAGTTTTCATGTTTAAGATGAAAAATATTGAGGAAATACTTGCAAAATATCATGAAATAGTGTAAAATAGTAATGTACGTTGTTAATAATATAACAACAGCTAAGAATGTATTTTATTACGAAAGGATGTCATACCCATGGCAGGATTAAACAAGGTTACTGTAGAAGACATTAACGTTAAGGGCAGAAAAGTTCTCGTAAGAGTTGACTTCAATGTTCCTATGAAGGATGGCGTTATCACAAATGATAACAGAATCCAGGCTGCTCTCCCCACTATCAATAAGCTCGTTGAGAACGGTGCAAAGGTTGTTCTTTGCTCACATCTCGGCAAGCCGAAGAACGGTCCCGAGGCTAAGTTCTCACTGGCTCCCGCAGCAGCAAGACTTGGCGAGCTGGTAAACACAAAGGTTACATTTGCAGCTGACGATACAGTTGTAGGTGAAAACGCCAAGAAGGCAGTTGCTGCTATGAACGACGGCGAGATCGTTGTTCTTGAGAACACACGTTTCCGCGGCAACGAGGAGACAAAGAACGGCGAGGAGTTCTCTAAGGAGCTCGCTGATCTCGTTGACGGTGAAGTATTCGTTATGGACGCTTTTGGTTCTGCACACAGAGCTCATGCTTCAACAGCAGGCGTTACAAAGTTCGTTAAGGAGACAGCTGTTGGTTACCTCATGCAGAAGGAGATCCAGTATCTCGGTAATGCAGTTGAGGTACCCGAGAGACCTTTTGTTGCTATCCTCGGCGGCGCTAAGGTAGCTGACAAGCTCAATGTTATCTCTAACCTTCTCGAGAAGTGCGATACACTCATCATCGGCGGCGGTATGGCTTACACATTCATAAAGGCACAGGGCGGCTCTATCGGCAAGTCACTTGTTGACGAGGAGAAGCTCGACTACTGTAAGGAAATGCTGGCTAAGGCTGAGAAGCTCGGCAAGAAGATACTTCTTCCTGTTGATACAGCTATCGCAGCTTCATTCCCTGATCCTATCGACGCAGAGATCAGCGTAGAGTATGTTGACGCTGACAAGATCCCTGCTGACAAGATGGGCCTCGATATCGGTCCCAAGACAGCTGCTATCTTCGCTGAGGCTGCTAAGTCTGCAAAGACTGTTGTTTGGAACGGACCTATGGGCGTATTTGAGAATCCCACACTGAAGAAGGGTACTGTTGCTGTATGTGAGGCTCTCGCACAGGCTGACGCTACAACTATCATCGGCGGCGGCGACTCTGCTACAGCTGCTATCCAGCTCGGCTTCGCTGACAAGATGAGCCACATCTCAACAGGCGGCGGTGCTTCACTCGAGTACCTCGAGGGCAAGGTTCTTCCCGGTGTTGCAGCTATTGCTGAAAAGTAATTGAATTTACAAACAGGGCGGGTAGAGATATTCGCCCTCGTTTTGGTATCAAAGAAAAGGAAATAACCGTAATGGAAGCTATCAGAAAATTCAAAGAGGAGAACGGCGAAAAAGCTTTTCTCTATGTGCTTATCGGATTCCTTGTTGGAGTGATAGTGGGTCTATTATTGTCTCCTGTAAAAAACGGGATCGCGATCGGAAGCTACAACGGTGCGAACAATCAGTTCAAAAACTCAAATAATATTGAGAAAAAAGATAAAAAGTGCTGTAAAAAGCATAAATGTGATAAGGAGTAATCAGTAATGAACAAGTCATTAAGAAAGGCAATTATTGCCGGTAACTGGAAAATGAACAAGACACGTCCCGAGGCTAAGGAGCTTCTTGAAGCTATTAAGCCTCTTGTAGCCAATGCTGAGGGCAAAATCGAGGTCATCGCTTGCGTACCTTTCACTAACCTTGAGACAGCCATAAATACAACAGCCGGCAGCAATGTAAAGATCGGTGCCGAGAATGTTCACTTCGAGAAGAGCGGCGCATTCACAGGCGAGATCTCTGCTGATATGCTCACAGAGCTTGGCGTTGAGTATGTTGTTATCGGTCACAGCGAAAGAAGACAGTACTTCGGCGAGACAGATGAGACAGTTAACAAGAGAACTCTTGCAGCTCTCGAGGCTGGTCTCAAGCCTATCGTTTGCGTTGGCGAGCTCAAGTGGGAGCGTCAGTGCAATATCACTGAAGAAGTTATCGCTCGTCAGATCAAGCTTGATCTCTGGGACGTAACTGCTGAGCAGGTAAAGAACGTTGTTATCGCATATGAGCCTGTATGGGCTATCGGTACAGGTCTTACAGCTACACCCGATCAGGCTCAGGAGGTTTGTGCATTTATCCGTGCGCAGCTTGCTAAGAAGTACGATCAGGCAACAGCTGATGCTGTAACTATCCAGTACGGCGGTTCTATGAATGCTGGCAACGCAGCCGAGCTTCTTGCACAGCCTGATATCGACGGCGGTCTCATCGGCGGAGCTTCACTGAAGGCTGCCGACTTCAATACAATCGTTCAGGCAGCTGTAAACGGCTGATAAATCTTATATTTATAAGGGCGGAGCTATTCCGCCCTTAAATATGAAAGGAAAATTATAATGTCAAAGAAACCTGTAGCACTTATAATCATGGACGGCTTCGGCTATAATCCCGATACATACGGTAACGCTATCGCTGCCGCTAAGAAGCCCAACATTGACAAGTATATGGCCGAGTGCCCTAACACTATCATCGGTGCAAGCGGACTTGATGTTGGTCTGCCTGACGGACAGATGGGCAATTCTGAGGTTGGCCACACCAATATTGGTGCAGGCCGCATCGTTTACCAGATGCTTGTTAAGATATCAAAGGATATCAAGGACGGCACGTTTTTCAATAATAAGGCTATTCTCGGTGCAATGAACAACTGCAAGGAAAAGGGAAGCGCACTCCATCTTATGGGACTTCTTTCCCCCGGTGGCGTTCACAGCCATATGGAGCATCTTTATGGTATCGTTGAAATGGCAAAGAAGAACGGTCTTGACAAGGTTTACATTCATGCTTTCCTTGACGGACGTGACGTTCCTCCCTCATCTGCTGCCGAGTATATGGAGGAAGCAGTTGCAGAGCTGAACAAGATCGGTCTTGGCAGGATCGCTACTATCTCGGGACGTTTCTATGCTATGGACAGAGACAACGCATGGGACAGAGTTGAAAAGGCATATGCAGCACTTGTTTACGGCGAGGGCGTTCAGGAAACAGATCCTGTTCAGGCTATAAAGAACTCCTACGCTAATGAAGTTACCGATGAATTCATGCTTCCTACAGTTATCGAGGGTGGAGCACAGATAAAGGCTGACGACAGCGTTATCTTCTTTAACTTCCGTCCTGACAGAGCAAGACAGATCACACGTTCATTCGTTGATCCCGATTTCAGCGGCTTCGAGAGAAGAAACGGCTTCTTCCCTGTAAGCTTTGTATGTATGGCTCAGTATGACGCTACAATGCCTAATGTTTCAGTAGCATATCCTCCCGAGCAGCTTACGATGACAATGGGCGAATATCTTGCAAAGCTCGGAAAGACTCAGCTCCGTATTGCGGAGACACAGAAATATGCGCACGTTACCTTTTTCTTCAACGGCGGTGAGGAAAGACAGTTCGAGGGCGAGGATCGTATCCTTATCAAGTCTCCCGATGTTCCTACATTTGACCTCAAGCCCGAGATGAGTGCATACGAGGTATGCGACGCTGTATGCGAGGCTATTGACTCTGATAAGTACGATGTTATCATACTCAACTACGCAAACTGCGATATGGTCGGACATACCGGCATATTTGATGCTGCTGTAAAGGCAGTGGAGGCTACCGATACTTGCGTTGGACGTATGGTCGACAAGATCCTTGCAAAGGGAGGCGCAGCTCTTATCACAGCCGATCACGGTAATGCCGATAAGATGATGGAGCCCGACGGCAGTCCGTTCACAGCTCATACAACAAACCCTGTTCCGCTTATTGCGGTCGGTGTTGAGGGCAAGCTTGCGGAAGGCGGTGTTCTTGCCGATCTTGCACCTACAATGCTTGATATAATGGGCGTGCCTCAGCCTGAGGAAATGACAGGAAAGAGCCTGCTCGTAAAGTAATCAGCGAAGCGGATCGATAAAACGGTCCGCTTTTTTCTGCCTGATAATAATATGGTTGCATATACTAACATTTTATGTTATAATGTAATAAGTAATAAATAGGAGATGTATTATGGGCGGAAAAAGGATTATTATCGGTACTGTTCTTTTGGCTTTTGTGTGTATAAGCAGCTGTGCTGCTAAGGATCATGACTTGAATAGTGAAACAGTTTCAATGACAAAAGATGTCTTTGCTATGGACACCTTCATGAACATGAAGGCATACGGAGCAAATGCCGGTAAAGCTCTTGATAAAGCCGAAGAACGTATTCTTCAGTTGGAAAAGGAACTTTCGGTAAACGATGAACAGAGTGATATCTGGGCTATAGATCACAGCTTCGGTGATGAAGTAAATGTATGTGATGATACGGCAGTAATTATAAATAAAGCCATTGAAATAGGAGACCGTTCAGGCGGAGCCTTAGATATAACTTTATTTCCCGTGCTGAAGGAATGGGGATTCACAACAGGGAACTATAAAGTTCCCGACGATGATACCATCGGTGAGCTTCTTTCTTATGTTGATTACAGAAAAATCAACCTGAACGGGAATATAGTAAGCTTGCCCGAAAAAGCCGAGCTCGACCTCGGAGCTCTTGCAAAGGGCTATACAGGCGATGAGATAATGAAGATAATGTCGGAAGAGGGAGTAAGCTCCGCTATAGTCAGTCTTGGCGGAAACGTGCAGGCTCTCGGTTCAAAGCCTGACGGCTCGGACTGGAAAATCGCGGTGAGAGATCCGTTTTCTCCCGAACAGGATATGTGCATGATCGAAGTATCAGACAAAGCTGTTATTACTTCGGGAAACTATGAACGCTGTTTTACTGCCGATGACGGAAAAGTATACTGGCATATACTTGATCCCTCCGACGGATATCCTGCCGATAACGGTCTTGTTTCCGTTACCGTAATAGGGGACAGCGGTATAGACTGTGATGCTTTATCAACAGCTCTTTTTGTTGCAGGCTATGATAAAGCCGTTGATTTTCTGCGTTCTGAAAACGGCTATGAGCTTATACTTGTTACTGACGATAAAAAACTATACTATTCAGAAGGATTGTCCGAATGCTTTACTGATCTGAGTGATATGGGTGCAGAGGTGATAGATCTTGACTAAAACTGTAAAGCTGCTGATTGCCGCTGTTGCTTTGATACTTGCTGCCGCTGTGATATGGGCAGTTATAGCGTCAAAGGACTCTGACAGTACGCAGGTCGTGATAGTTCAGAACAATAAAGTGATATACGAGCTTGATCTTTCCACGGAAGATGACAGGACATTCAGGATAGAATCGCCTGACGGCGGTTGGAACGAGGTGTCCATCAAAGACGGAAAAATCAGTATTACCGACGCAGATTGTCATGATCATACCTGCGTAAAAACCGGCGTTCTGCGTTCGGAGAGTATACCGATAGTCTGCCTGCCTCACAAGCTTGTCATCAGATATGCCGATAAGGAGCAATAATATGAAAGCAAACAGACTCGCCAAGCTGTCATTGCTTACAGCTCTTGCACTTATAATATTCGTTATCGAGCTCAGAATAGATATCATACCGATCCCCGGAGCGAAGCTCGGTCTGGCAAATATTATCACTGTCTATGCAGTCTACAAGTATTCCGCGAAGGAGACATTCCTGATAGTTATTGCACGAGTGCTTCTCGGAGCACTGTTCAGCGGCAATGTATCTGCGCTTATGTACAGTATCACGGGTGCTTTTTTCTGCCTTGCAGGTATGCTTCTTGTAAAAAGGATAGTGCCGATGAAGTATATATGGCTGAGCAGTATTATCGGAGCTTTACTGCATAATACAGGCCAGATAATAGTAGCTGTATCAGTCATGAGATCATTCGCTGTTTTGTCGGTATATCCTTTCCTTATAATTACAGGCTGTATCGCAGGCGCTTTTACAGGATTATGCGCACAGTTCCTCATAAGCAGAAAGCTTCCCGAAAAAGGTGATAAAAGCTGAACCGAATGTTTATAATAATCAATTTCACGAGGTGAATATAATGAATCCAATGAACGCTTTAAAGCTGAAATCTCTCCTCGACAGATTCCTGCAGAATCATCCTAAGCTGGCACCCTTTTTTAAAGCAGCTGTAGGCTCTGTCAGAGATGGCAGCATTATCGAGATAAAAGTAATATCTCCCGACAATAAAACTATAATATCCAATATCAAGGTGAATCAGGAAGATATGGATATTGTCGAGGAACTCAAACAGCTATAAGAAAAAGCTGCCGTTTATGCGGCAGCTTAATATTCTATGCCCTTGCGGGCGGTTATTCCTTTGTCAAAGGGATGTTTTACGGCAGTCATTTCCGTCAGATAATCCGCGTATTTTATGAGCTTATCAGACGGATCTCGCCCTGTCATAACGATCTCTCCTTTAACGAGATCGTTTTCTATGAACGCGTCAGCAAGCTCTGTATCTATGAGCTTTTTGTTATATGCGCCTATAAACTCATCGAGAACTACAAGCTGTACAGCGTTTTCCGAAAGCAAGTCAGAAACAGTTTTCAGCATTTCGTTATGTCTGTGAGTGACTTCTGCTTTTTCAAGGTCATTCATTGCAAAAGTAAATTTTCTGCATTCTTCACAGCAGATCACGGTAATGTTTTCCAACGCTTTAAGTATGCTTATCTCTGATGAAGTGCCGTTTTTAAGGAACTGAAGAAAAGCCACCTTCATTCCGGCGCCTGCTGCTCGTATGGCAAGCCCCACTGAGGCTGTGGTTTTTCCTTTTCCATTCCCATAATAAATATGTAACATAACGTATCACCTCGCATTATATTATAGCATAATGTGAGGGATCAATCAATACTTTTACAGGCTTATTAGTATAAAGCCGACTTAATTTAAGGAGTGTTTTAATGAGATCTGTCATTTTCTTTGATATCGACGGAACCATCGTGACCGAAGACGAAAGAGCTGTTATACCGGAAAGCACAAAAGCAGCTATCGCTCTTGCACGGCAGAAGGGAAATCTGACCTTTATTAATTCTGGAAGGACTGCCTTTAATATCAGTCCAAAGGTCAAGGAACTCGGATTTGACGGATATATCTGCGGCTGCGGTACATATATAGAGTACGGCGGAAAAGTGCTTATGTCAAGAACAGTCCCTAAAGAAGATTGTCTGAGAATTGCTGCTTTGCTGAGAGAATGCAATGTTACGCCGGTATATGAGCATTCTCAGGGCTATTTTTTCGATGATAAAGCTCCTATGACTGAAGGATTGCGCTATTTCATGGATGTGTTTGTTGACAGCGGAATAGATGTAAGCGGAAGAGTAGAAGATAAAAACTTCGGCTTTGATAAATTTGTAATATGGAAAAACCATAAAAGCAACATGGAGCTGTTTTTCAGAGAAATCAGCAAAGAATACTCTGTCATTGACAGGGGAGAAGGCTTTTACGAAAACGTCCCCCTCGGTTTCTCAAAAGCAACAGGTATTGCAACAATACTGAGACTTCTTGATATCAGCATTGAAAACGCATATGCTATCGGTGACAGTATGAATGACCTTCCGATGCTGCAGGCAGTACCAAACAGTATTGCTATGGGCGGAGCTGAAAATCTATATCCGTATGTATCCTATGTTACATCACCGATTGAAGAAGACGGTATCGCAAACGCACTGAAGCATTTCTGCCTTATCTGACAGCATACAATAGGCGTTTATTGCTTATAAACCAAATATTGCGATTTGCATGAAGCTTTTTTGGCGCTTCTTCGCATTGAAATGCTCATATCTCTATGATATAATATAAATAAAGCCTATGGCAAATAAAAAGGGAGGAAAGGCGTGAACAAGTTTTGTTCCGCCAAATAGAGATCATGAATATTGCAGTAGCTCAGTCAGGAGGTCCGACCTGCGCGATCAACGCTTCATTGGCAGGAGTTTTCAGCGCAGCTCAGAATTCTGAAAAGATCAATAAGATCTTCGGTGTCATCAACGGTATAGAAGGTGTTATCAATGACGAAATGGTAGATCTTGAAGAAAAAATCAATAGTGATGTAGCCTATCAGCTCCTTCTCAGGACCCCTTCAGCTGTACTCGGTTCATGCCGCAAAAAGCTTCCCGATCATAAAGTAAGCACAGAATTATATGAAAAGATAACAAATGTGCTTCGCAGTCATGATATAGGTATTTTTTTCTATATCGGCGGAAATGATTCTATGGATACCGTAGCCAAATACTCAGCCTATCTTGAGAATATGAATATAAACGATATAAAGATAATAGGAATTCCAAAGACTATCGACAACGATCTGTGTGAGACAGACCATTCTCCGGGATTCGGTTCGGCTGCAAAATATGTTGCAGCAACTGTTCAGGAGATAACGAGAGACAGCAATGTTTACAGTATCCCTTCTGTAACTATAATAGAAACAATGGGCCGTCATGCAGGCTGGCTTGCTGCGGCTGCCTGCTGTATCCGTGCAAACGGTGAAAGTGCTCCTCATCTTATATATCTTCCCGAAACTGTGTTCAGCATAGAGCGATTTCTTGCTGACGTAAAGGATCAGATGAAAAAGCATCGTGCAGTCATCGTTGTAGTCTCCGAAGGTGTTAAGACTGCCGAGGGAAAATTTGCAGCTGAGGAGTATCAGTCGGGACAGCGTGATGTATTTGGACACTGTTATCTTGCAGGCATAGGAAAATTTCTCGAAAAGCTTGTGGCGGCTGAGATTGGCTGCAAAGTTCGTTCTATAGAGCTGAATGTAATGCAGAGATGCAGCTCGCATATAGCATCGCTTGAGGATATACAGTCATCCGAAGCTATCGGTATGGCCGCGGTTGAAGCCGGTCTCGGCGGTAAATCAGGCTGTATGATGACATTTGTTCGTGAATCAAATATGCCATACAGCTACAGGATCGATACAGTTGAAGCTTCAAAAGCGGCAAATTCGGAAAAGTTTTTCCCGAGAGAGTGGATCAACGAGGCAGGTAACAACGTTCTTCCGCCCGCTTATGATTATCTTATGCCGCTTATACAAGGAGAGCTCCATGCTATCATGAAAAACGGTATGCCCCTTAACTTTGTTATATAAAGAAAACGGAGGACTTTATAAGTCCTCCGTTATTTTTTATTTTGCAGGTTTTATAGGTAATGTTACGAGATTGAGAAGAGATTTCTGAATTGCAAGCGCATCATTACTTGTCAGACCTTCCTGTGTAAGATCACAGTCACCGTTAATACGTCCCTTTTCTGTAATGTGCTTGGAGTAAGAGCCGGTTAAGCCATACTTGTTTGGATTTGCAAGGGACTGCATTATTAGGATGGCGTCAGCAAGCTCAACCTTTGAGTCACAGTTTGTATCACCGTACAGTAAATCATAAGAACCGGGTCCGCCGGGATTTGAAGGATTAGTTGGAACAGTTGCTCCGGGCTCAGCTATTGATGATGTATCCTCGGGCTTTGTTCCGTCAGGCTCTACGCCCCAGATAAGCTTATCATCAGCATAAAGTGTAACCTTATCTGTGATAGCTGAAGCTGCGTTCACCTCTTCGAAGCTTATGAGGTCAGGATAGCTGTAGTCGTTTGAAGAATCCCACTCAGGATAGATGTTTGTTTCAGGATCCATCTTTGTTGTAAGAGCGAACTGATATACACGGCTGCCGTAGAATTTACAATCCTTCCATGTTACGTCAACATAGTAAGTACCCTTGTCGTCGTACTTTACAGGATCAGAAAGAGTTGCATGTGACTTGTTGTTTGTGTAGCCTGCCTCCTGATCGTAGTCGATACGAGCGGTGATGTAATCGATTCCGTAGCCCTGATCGATGAGCTCCTGGATGTTGAAGTAGTATCTTGCCTTAACATCACACTCAAATCTCGGAGGATTTGTTGTTCTGTTATGAAGAACGAGTTTGAGCTGGATACCGTCTTTCTTTTCCTGTGCTTTACCGCCTGATACAAAGTATCCTACAGGAAGCGGATTGCCGTCCTCGTCTACCTGATCGTAGCCGATCGCATTCTCAGACATATTGAAGTCTTCGATAATGTAGTTATCTTTTTCATTTTCCTTGCCCTTTGTACCATAGTAGTGGTAAAGTCCGGCAAGGTCACCGCAGAAGCCTGCGTTATAGTCGTCAGTAACCTCGTTGTAGATATAGTCACTTGTCTTGTCAACGTGAACGTCCTTAAGGTCAGGACCGCCTACGAGAGCACCCCAGAGGGTATGTACCTGTACTATAGGATCATCCATGCTCTGTGTAGCCGAGCAGTGTGATGAACGGTGATGCGGATGTGAAGCAAAGTTGTATTCATAACCTACTTCGTAAGCATAGCCCATGGGGTTCTTTCCGAGGATGTATTCCATCTGAGCCTTTGCCCAGGGGAGGAACGTTTCATCGCCTGTTGTCTTTGCATATACGCAAGCACACAGACCGGCAGCTGTATTATAACGAGCCGAACCGTAACCTGAAACAACTGCCCAGCCGTTAGGAGACTTAGCAATGAAGTCGCCGCTTGTTTCGCTGTCAGGAAGATCAGAAATCTGATCACAAGTCATCGGCATATTCCAGAGATAATCGTCTCTGCCGAAATACTTATGACCGTGTACAGGCTCATAGCCCCATGCTGAGCAATCTGTTGTCTTTGAGCAGCCTGACCAGAACTCAAGGTTATAACGGAAGATGTACCAGTCACGCGCTGTATTTGTTATAGGTGCGAGCTTAGCGAAAACGCCGCCCCATACTGTATCCCAGCAGTGAACCCAGATATTCTGCCAGCAGTTACCTGTATCAGTAATGATACGCTTCATATAGCCTGTATAAGCGTAAGAAGGCTGCTGACCGGTTTGAGCCTGTTCATCATATGAACCACTGTCAGAAATCGGCTTAGAAGTATCAACTGCGATAATATCATCTATATAATCATAGTTTTCTGTACAGTAGTAAAGCCATACAGCAGCCCAAGCAAGCTCGTCGTAGTCATAGCTTGATGTATAGAAGCCGCCGTCATAGCCAAGGCTTGAGTTGCTTGGTACCATACCGGGCTTCCATTCCTCAATGTGAGTTTCTACTGCAAAATCATAAAGAGCCTTTGCGTACTTGAGACACTCCTCAGCATACTCAGGAGCTGTGTCCTTGAAGTTGAGGTAGTTGATAGCCAGTGAAGCGGCAGCACCTGCACACTGATCGGAAGCAGGCATTTCTGTTGTAGCAAAGTAAGCAGGACGCTTAACCGCACATGAAGATGAAGCAACCATTGTGTTATCCTGCTGAAGCTCGGGAGGACACCAGTAGTTATGGTCGTTATTACCTTCACCGACCTGATAGCAGTAAGCAACAACCTTTCCGTCATCGTCAAGGAAAGTTGCCTTCATGAAGTAGTCATTGATCCAGCGAAGCTCATCTTCAACGTGCTTATCGAGACCGAGTTCTTCATATGAATCACGGAATTCATAATAACCCCAACCTACAGTTGAAGCAGAATAGCTTCCCGGGAGTCCGAACTTAACGTGGTCACCGGCATCATGCCAGCCGCCAGTAAGATCAACAGTACCGTTTCCGTCGGGATCGAGATATTTCTTATTCTTTTCAATGAAAGAAGATGACATATTTACGCCTACATAAAGATCGGGATCGTCATCGCCAAGGTTTGGTTTAGCCTTTCCTTCATCGCCCTGACCGAGTCCCTGATCTGTTTTGAGCTGATCGTCAGTCTTGCCCTTTCCGACAGTCGGCATAGGGGTCATTGGCTGAAGCGGGATCTCAGCATCGATAACGTGACAGTTAGCACGCCATGAATAATAGCCGTCATTGGATACCTTGTCACCGCACTTGTTTGCATCATAGAAGCATAATGCAAGCTGAAGCGCTTCGGCAAAATTGTCGTAATTGTTTTCTTTGCCCTCCGTGATTACAGCAGCATTACCGTTTGTCATTATGCCGCACGACAAAAGGGTAGCAGCTGCGGAAAGGCAGGCTAATGATTTTTTGAATATCTTCGCCTTTTTCATTTAAATCTTCCTTTCAAGTGTAATTTCTATCTCTTGGAGCATCTCCCGCCTCGGAGATGTTCCAATATAGCCATTTACTTAAGCAGATCCTTCTTTTTCAGTCTGTCAAAAACAATATTGTAGCCGTCATTTCCGTCCTTCAGTGAACGGTTGACTCTGCTTATTGTAGCAGTGCTTGCCCCAGTTTCGGTGACGATGCTGTTATATACTCTGTGCTCGTCGAGAAGCTTAGCAACATGAAGGCGCTGAGCAAACGCCTTGAGTTCTATACTTGTACACAGGTCGTCAAAAAATTTGTAACAGTCGTCGACAGAGTCGAGGGTAAGAATTGCTTCAAAGAGCAGATCCATGCTTTCAGATTTGATTTTGTCGATCATATTAATTCTCCAATCTGCCATAAAGGCGTTGCAACAATTCCCTGCTTTACATTTTAGCACATTATTCCGTAAAAGTAAAGCCTTTTTTGAAACAAAAGGAAATTCTTTACAGCAATATGCCAAAAGTCACAGTCTCAAAAGCGCACACCTTTGTGTATATGATATCATATTCTCAACAAAATGTAAATATTATTTCGTAAAGTTCGCAAAAAATGGGGATTCAGCCCATCTGACCGCAAATTTCTGTATAGAAAATAACCTTTTTGTATTATTGTATACTATATATACCTTTTTTGGACGAGGTTATTACAGAACGTATAAACGAATTAGTTGTGCATATTTACGGACGAGGGGTTGAATTTTTTTTGCTTTTATAGTATAATAATATGAAACCGATATGGTCGGTCAAAAGGATAAATATGTTAGCAATGGAAATGCGGTGATTTTATGGAACAGACAATAAAGAGCGATAAGAATATCGAGGAGGCCAATATCCTCTATACAGTGGCTATGCGAGGTCTTGTAGCTTTTCCGAAAATGGTTATGCACTTCGATGTATCGAGAAGCAAGTCTATGTCTGCGGTCGAAAGAGCACTCAAGGAAGGCGGAAAGCTTTTTCTTGTAACTCAGCACGAGGCGTATGTAGAAAAACCCAAGGCTTCGGATCTTTATAAGGTGGGAGTCGTTGCAGAAATAAAACAGGTGCTCAAGCTGCCTGATAATGTCATGAAGGTTCTCGTCGAGGGTGTATACAAAGCAAATCTTATCCGTCTTATAGATGACGGAGAGGTCCTCAAGGCTGAGGTCAAGAGAACGCCTACATATTCGAGAGTAAAGTTCGATGAAGTGGAAGCAGAGGCTCTCATGCGTTCTGTGAAGGACGTTTTTGAAAGATATGCTTCATTCTTCCCGAGAATGCCAAAGGAGCTTCTGACCTCTATCATGACACAGGATTCTCCTGTAAAGCTTTTTGAGGCCGTTACTTTCAACTGCAATCTCAATTACAGAGATAAGCAGACTCTGCTTGAGGAGACCAACGTAGTCAATAAGCTATCCGTGCTTTTTGCCTGTCTTACGTCCGAAGTGGAGATTCTCGAGCTTGAGAATCTTATCAACGAGCAGACAAAAAACAGTATTGACAAGGGACAGCGTGAGTTTTATCTCCGCGAGCAGCTGAGAGTGATACAGGAACAGCTGGGCGAAGACGAGGGTGAAGAGGCCTTCGGGTATATAAACGATATCATGGAGCTGAAGCTCGATGAAAAAAGCAAGGAAAAGCTTCTTAAAGAAGCGGATAAGCTTACAAAGCTGCCGCCCTCATCTCAGGAAGCATTTGTAATAAAGAATTACCTCGATACTGTGCTTGATCTTCCGTGGGGAAAGTACACAAAGGCGAAGCTCTCTATGGAAAAGGCGGAAGCTGTCCTCGAAAAGGATCATTACGGCCTGAAAAAAGTCAAGGAACGTATTCTTGAGTTCCTTGCCGTCCATATGCTCAATCCCGAGATAAAAGGACAGATAATCTGTCTTGCAGGCCCTCCTGGCATAGGAAAGACCTCGATAGCAAAATCCATAGCCAAGGCTATGGGCAGGAAATATGCGAGAGTATCTCTCGGCGGTGTCCGTGACGAAGCCGATATCAGAGGCCACAGAAAAACATATGTAGGCGCTATGCCCGGACGTATTATAACTGCTCTGACGCAGGCAGGCTCGGCAAATCCGCTCATACTTTTTGATGAGATAGATAAGCTTTGCAGTGATATAAAGGGCGACCCTTCATCAGCAATGCTTGAAGTCCTCGACGCTGAGCAGAACAACGCTTTCCGCGACCATTTCATAGAAGTGCCGTTTGATCTCAGCAAGGCTGTTTTCATCACAACAGCCAACAATGTCAGCGCTATACCTGCTCCTTTGCTGGACAGAATGGAGGTCATAGAGCTTCCGAGCTATACAGCCGAGGAAAAGTTCCACATTGCCAAGGAGCATCTTGTTCCGAAGCAGCTGAAGGAGCACGGACTGAAGGCTTCACAGCTCAGGATAACAGATGACGCTATAAACGAGCTAATACAGTATTACACCAAAGAAGCCGGTGTCCGTTCCCTCGAAAGGTGTATCGCTTCGCTTTGCAGAAAGACTGCCAAGAAGATAGCGGCAGCAGAAGTAAAGCGGGTCACCATAAAGGCGAAGGATCTCAACTCATATCTGGGTATAAGAAAATATCTCGGTGATCTTTCATCCAAGAACGATCAGGTCGGCGTTGTAAACGGCCTTGCGTGGACTTCTGTGGGCGGTGTACTTATGCCGATCGAAGTCATAACCATGAAGGGAACCGGAAAGATCGAACTCACAGGATCCCTTGGCGAGGTCATGAAGGAAAGCTCGAAGATAGCTGTCAGCTATGTTCGCAATATCGCCGAAAAATACGGTATCGACCCCGATTTCTACAAGAACGACGATCTTCATATCCATGCTCCTGAGGGTGCTGTGCCAAAGGACGGTCCTTCAGCGGGCGTTACCATGACAACAGCGCTTGTATCGGCTCTTTCGGGACTGAAAGTAAGATCAGATGTTGCGATGACAGGCGAAGTCACACTTCACGGAAAGGTACTGCCTATAGGCGGCCTTCGTGAGAAGACTATGGCTGCTTACAAGTCAGGGATCAAGACAGTGATAATCCCTGTTGCCAATAAACCTGATCTTGAAGAAGTTGATGACACCGTAAAGAACGCAATAAACTTCGTATATGCAGAGGAGCTCAAGGACGTCCTCGATACTGCTCTCATAAAATAAATCATATAAGGAGGTAACGCCGTGAAGCTTAATTATAACAAAGCGGAGTTTACCGCCGCATACGGCAAATTTTCCCAGCTGCCTCCGCCCGAAAGGATGGAGATAGCCTTTGCGGGACATTCAAATGTCGGCAAATCGACACTTATCAATAAGCTATTCAACCGCAAGAATCTTGCGAGAGTAAGCTCTGTGCCGGGAAAAACGGCAACTATAAATTTCTACGGGCTGGAAAACATATATTTCGTTGATCTTCCCGGATACGGCTACGCAAAGGTGGCAAAATCAGAAAAAGAACGCTGGTCGGGACTTATCGAGGGCTATCTCGGCTCCGACAGGGATATCCGCCTTGTGTTCATGCTTGTGGATATGCGTCACGCGCCTACAAAAGACGATGTGCAGATGATAAACTATCTTATCGATACCGAAATGCCTTTTGTTCTTGTGCTTACAAAAGCCGATAAACTCAACAAAACAGAACGTGAAAAACGTCTCGAAGCGTTCAAGGACGAGATACCTTGCTTTGAAGATATCCATTCCATTCCTTTTTCTTCCCAGACATTCGAGGGAGTTGAAGAACTCAGACAGATCGTTGAAGAGATAGCAGACGACAATGACGTTGCTGACGAATAAATTATACCCGAAAGGATGTTAAAAATGTTTGTATCCGAAAATCTGGATGTCAACTCCGCAGGACATCTTACCATTGGCGGAGCTGATACGGTGGAGCTTGCAAAAGAATACGGCACTCCGCTCTATGTTATGGACGAGCAGCTTATACGAGATAATCTCCGCCGTTTCCATGACAGCATGAATAAGTATTACGACGGAAAGGGCGAGGTTCACTTTGCAGGCAAGGCATTTTCCTGCATGGAGATGTGCCGAATAGTTGCCGATGAAGGCGACGGTCTCGACGCTGTTTCGATCGGAGAGCTCTATACAGCTTTCAAGGCGGGATTTCCGATGGAGAAAGTCGGTTTTCACGGCAATAACAAGACCGACGAAGAACTGAGATTTGCTGTTGAGCACGGTGTCGGACATATAATCGTCGATAATATAAGCGAGCTTCAAAGACTCGAAAAGATAGCAGGGGACAGCGGCGTTCGTCCGAACATAATGTTCCGTATCAAACCCGGTATCGATGCTCATACACATGATTTTGTAAAAACAGGTCAGATAGACAGTAAATTCGGCTTTGCGCTCGAAACAGGAGAGGCTTTTGAAGCTGTAAAGGAAGCTGTCAGCTGCGAGAACGTAAATCTCTACGGCCTGCATTGTCATATCGGTTCACAGATATTCGATATAGCACCGTTTGAAGAAGCAGCAAGAGTCATGCTCGGCTTTATTTCCGAGATCAGGGAAAAGCTCGGATATGAGATCGAGGGGCTGAATCTTGGCGGCGGCTTCGGTATCAGATACACCGAAAAGGACGATCCTTCGCCTTTTGAGACATATCTCGAAAAGGTATCCGATGTTGTAAAGAGCGAATGCAGCCGTCTTGGTATAAAGCTTCCCAAAATGTTCATTGAACCCGGACGTTCAATCGTAGCTTCGGCAGGAATTACTCTTTATACCGTAGGCGCCCGCAAGGAAATACCGAATATCAGAACATATATATCTATTGACGGCGGTATGGCCGATAGTCCGAGATATATCCTCTATGGTTCGGAATATGACGCGATCGTTGCAAACAAGGCAGATCAGGACAAGACAGAAAAGGTCACCATCGCCGGCAGATGCTGTGAGAGCGGCGATCTTATAGGCGAGAACATGAAGCTTCAGCACGCAGAATCAGGCGATATCATTGCTGTATGCGCTACAGGAGCATACAATTACTCCATGTCCTCGAATTACAACAGACTTCAGAAGCCTGCTGTTGTGTTTGTCAACAACGGAGCTTCAAGGATAGCTGTTAAGAGAGAGTCTCTTGATGATATCATAAGAAACGATATATAAAGGGAAAACGGGCAGAGAATGATCTCTGCCCGTTATATTCTATTTATATAACCGCCCTTGCCATGTATCAAGCTCGGCAAGTCTTTTATCTATGCCGCCGAGAACAGAAATTTTATCCGCCGTCCACAGCGGCGCTATGAGCTTTGATCTGTCTCCGTCACCTGTGATACGCTCGATAACCGTCTGCGGAGGCAGCAGTTCAAGCTGCTTTACCGTAATATCAATATATTCATCGCGTTCAGGAAGCTTAAAAGCATCAGATAAGAACATTTTTTCAAGTTCTGTCCCTTTTATAACGTGAAGCATCTGGATCTTTACTGCATCAGGACACAGATCTGCTGTGCACCTTGCAGTTTCAAGCATCATATCCGCAGTTTCATACGGCAGACCGTTTATGAGATGGAGACAGGTCCTTATACCCGCACTTTTCAGCTTGCTGTAGCCATCAACAAATTCTCTGTGTGAGCAGCATCTGTTGATAAGCTTTATTGTCTCATCGTGGCAGGTCTGCATCCCGAGCTCAACTGTGAGATCGGTTCTGCTGTTAATATCGCAAAGAAGATTCATTACATCATCGGAAAGGCAATCAGCTCTTGTACCTATAGAAATACCGCATACATCGGGAAAAGTCAGAACTGCTTCATAATATCTTCTTAGTACATCAACAGAAGCGTAGGTGTTTGTATTAGCCTGGAAATATGCAACAAAACGAGTACCTTCGCCATATTTGGAGATTATCCGCTTTCTCTCAAGCTCAAGCTGTCCGCTTATGTCAATGCAGGAGTGTGAAAAGTAACCGCTTCCTCCGTCGCAGAATATACAGCCGCCCGTACCTTTTGTTCCGTCAATATTAGGGCAGGTGAATCCGCAGTCCAGCACAGCCTTCTGTATCTTTTCGCCGTATTTTGTTTTATTGTAATAATTCAGCGTATGATAGCGCTTGTTATCAAAAGAAAAAGCAAATGGATTAACGGTCATGATATCACTCCTTGTGAAAATATGTTATCATATAACCCGATTTTTGTCAATAAACAGTATATAAAAAACCAATATCGCAATATATGGCTGAATTATCTATTGACATTTTGCACAATGTGAGTTAAAATAATAATGTAACAAACTATTGGGGAGAGTATCAAGTGTTCAGAAATATCATCCTGATCGGTATGCCAGGCGTAGGCAAAAGTACCGTGGGCGTGATCCTTGCGAAATTGCTTGGATTCAGCTTTGTTGACACCGATCTTGTTATCCAGAAAAAAGAGAACCGTCTTCTGAAGGACATTATCGCCGAAAAGGGGATAGATGGCTTTATTGATACCGAAAACCGTATCCTGAGTGATCTCAGCGTTGAAAATTCCGTTATCGCAACAGGCGGAAGTGTAGTTTACGGCGAAGAAGCAATGGAAAATCTTTCAAAAGCCAGTGTTGTTATCTACCTTAAACTTGATTATAAAAAGCTCAGATACCGCCTGGGAAATATAAAGAACAGGGGAGTTGTTATCAGAAAAGGCCAGTCCCTTAGCGATCTCTTCAAAGAGCGTATACCTCTCTATGAAAAATACGCTGATATCATCATAGACGAGAACGGCTGTAATATTGAAAAAACTGTGAACAAGATAATGGCTGAATTAGGGTATCCTTTGTTATAATTGTACAATTACAAGCTTTCAAAAAAGCTGTTTTGCACAATTTTATCTTTTATTTCAAAAAGGTCTTTGACATTTAGCTAATTATGTGTTATAATGTACAGTAGGATTATTATTATTAATAATTATCAGAGTCCGGTGCCGTTTTTGCAGTTATTCTGCATTGGCTTGCGGATATCGGAAAGGAAACGAAATGTCTAAAATTATTGCTATTACCTCAGGAAAAGGCGGTACAGGAAAATCTACCGTTTGTGCAGGTCTTGGTTATACACTCGCCAAGCAGGGTCACAGAACTCTTATCATTGAACTGGATTTCGGTCTGAGATGTCTCGATATCATTTTCGGAGTTGAGGATAATATCAAGTATGACCTTGGAGATGTTCTAAGCGGCAAAAAAACCGCTCTTGAAGCTGTTGCACAGATCCCTATGGCTACAAATCTGAATATCCTCTGTGCGCCCAAGACTCTGACTGCTGTAAATGCCGAGCAGATCGTTGAGATATGCCGCTCGGTAAAGAAATATTTTGAATACATCATTATCGATACCGGCGCAGGTATAAACTCTCACGTTTTTGATATCGTTGAGCAGGCAAACCTTATACTTGTTATCTCTACTCCCGATCCCGTCTGCATCAGAGACGCAAGTCTTATGTCTGACGAGTTCTACAACAGAGGCAATAAGAGCCAGCGCCTTATCATCAACAAGATTAGCAAGAGGATCATCGGAAGCGAGCTTATCTCCAACCTGGACGAGATAATCGACAAGGTGGGTGTTCAGCTCATCGGCGTTATCCCAGACGATTTCAAGATGACTGTTGCTACCGGAAAGGGTAATCCTATCCCTACAGACAGCGAAGCCCTCAGAGCATTCGATGCTATATCCAAGAGACTCGGCGGAGAATTCGTTCCGCTTACAGTTAAGACTGTATAATTAGTAAAATTCCGCTTTGCGGGGAAAGGACATATATAATGAAGATCGCGATTATTGCGCATGACGCTAAAAAGGAGCTCATGGTACAGTTCTGCAGTGCATACTGCGGAATACTGTCAAAGCACACTCTCATAGCTACAAATACTACAGGCAAGCAGGTAAGCGAAGCTACAGGTCTTCCGATAAAAAGATATCTCAGCGGACAAGGCGGTGCTGAACAGATCCTTGCACTTCTTTCGTGCAACGAGGTCGATGTTCTCCTTTTCTTCAGAGATCCTATCAATCCTAAGGCAGCAGACGTACACGGAATGAACCTTCTGAGACTCTGCGACGTTCATAACGTACCTGTTGCAACAAATATCGCTACCGCAGAAGCGCTTATACTCGCTCTCGAAAGAGGTGACCTTGATTGGCGTGAAGTCGGTAACCCGAGCATCTGATATTTAATTGTCCCTTCATTAAGGGACAATTTTCATGTTAAAACATACAAGGAAAGGCTTGAAATATATGGCAATGAATATCAAACGCCCCAACGGCACCGAAGACGTTCTTCCGAAAGATGTATACAAATGGAATACTATAGAGAAGATCGCACGAGATACCGCAGAGAGCTTCGGCTTTTCTGAAATAAGGATCCCGACTTTTGAAAATACCGAGCTGTTCCTTCGCTCAGTCGGAGAAACCACCGATGTCGTACAGAAGGAAATGTATACGGTAAAGGCTAAGGAAACAGAGTTCACCCTCCGTCCCGAGGGCACAGCAGGCACCATAAGGGCTATGCTCCAGAACGGACTTCTGAATGAAGCTCTTCCTCAGAAGGTGTTCTATATGCTCTCATGCTTCAGACATGAGCGCCCGCAGGCAGGAAGACTCCGCGAGTTCCACCAGTTCGGAGTTGAAATGGCAGGAAGCCCCGCACCGTCTGCTGATGCCGAGGTCATTCTTCTTGCCAAGACCCTTCTCGACAGACTCGGACTTAAGAATATAGAGCTTCATGTGAATTCCATCGGATGCCCGGAGTGCCGTGCAAAGTATCATAAGGCTCTTCGTGAGTACTTTGAACCTCATAAAGAGGAACTCTGCGATACCTGCAAGGAAAGGCTTGTAAAGAATCCTATGAGGCTTCTTGACTGCAAGAGCCCGATATGTAAGGAGATAGGAAAGGACGCTCCCGTGATACTTGATTATCTCTGTGATGAATGCAAGGATCATTTCGAGCAGTTCAAGAGTTATCTTGCAAAGCTTGGCGTAGATTTTATAGTAGATCCAAAGATCGTCCGCGGTCTTGATTACTACACAAAGACAGTATTCGAGTTCATCACTACAGAGATCGGCGCTCAGGGCACGGTCTGCGCAGGCGGAAGATATGACGGCCTTATCGAGCAGCTGGGCGGACAGCATATCCCCGCACTTGGCTTCGGTATGGGATTTGAGAGACTTCTTCTTGTTATGGACAAGCAGGGCTGCGAGTACCTTACACCCAAAAAGTGCGATATCTATTTTGCAACAATGGGTGACGCTGCACTCGAAAAGGCCATGGAGCTTGTCAAGGGACTGCGCGAATTCGGTTATCGTGCCGAATATGATCTTATGGGCAGGGGCGTCAAGGCCCAGATGAAGTATGCGAATAAGATCGGCGCTGTATATACTATGGTTATCGGCGACAACGAGCTCAACGACGGCAAGGCGCGTCTTAAAGAAATGGAGAGCGGCGAGGAGAAGGAAATGCTCCTCAACGAAAAGTTCACAGCAAACTTTGAAAACGAGTATTTCAATAAAATACTTGATGTTATAGATGACGAAAATCAGTCGATGTTCGCATTTACAGGGGAGGATAAGTAAAATGGCAGACAGTATGAAAGGTCTGAAGCGCACACACTACTGCGGTGACGTTACCGAGATCGGCAAGGAAGTAGTTGTAGGCGGATTTGTTGACAGAATAAGAAACAAGGGCGGAGTTATCTTTATCGTGCTTCGTGACAGAACAGGTGTTGTTCAGCTTCTGTTCAATGACGAAACAGACAGGGAGCTCTTTGACAAGGCGGCTTCGTGCAGAAGCGAATACGTTGTAATGGCAAAGGGACAGGTCAGAGAGCGTGAGAGCAAGAACGACAAGCTCAAGACGGGAAACGTAGAGATATTTGTTAGTGACCTGAGAATACTTGCAAAAGCTCAGACACCTCCGTTTGAAATAACAAATGAAACAAAGGTAAACGATGAGCTTCGTCTGAAGTACCGCTACCTTGACCTCAGACGCGCTCCTCTCCAGGAGAACATAATCAAGCGCCATGAGATTGCAAGAGTAACACGAGAGTATTTCTATGAGAACGGATTCCTCGAGATCGAAACACCTATGATGATGAAATCAACTCCGGAGGGAGCAAGAGACTATCTTATCCCTTCAAGAGTGCATCAGGGCAAGTTTTACGCGCTTCCGCAGTCTCCTCAGATCTATAAGCAGCTTCTTATGGTTTCCGGTTTTGACCGTTATATACAGCTTGCACGCTGCTTCCGCGACGAGGATCTCAGAGCAGACCGTCAGCCTGAATTTACACAGGTAGACCTTGAAATGTCTTTTGTTGATGCAGAGGATATCCAGGAATGTGTCGAGGGTTATATCCAGCGTCTTTTCAAGGAAGTTATGGGCGTGGATATCCCCACACCGCTTCCAAGACTCACTTTTGCAGATGCAATGAACCGTTACGGCTCTGATAAGCCGGATACACGTTTCGGCTTTGAGATACAGGATATCACCGATACTGTAAAGGATATAGATTTTGTTGTATTCAAGAGTGCTGTTGAAAACGGCGGCACCGTTCGCGCTATAAATGTAAAGAACGGTGCTTCAGTCTACACCCGCAAGGAGATAGACAAGCTTATTGAACACGCAAAGGGTATCGGAGCAAAGGGACTTGCGTATATACGCTGGGCAGATGAGCCCAACTGCTCATTCAAGAAATTCCTTGCAGACGGTGATCTTGAGAAGATATGCTCCGCTGTAGATGCACAAGAAGAAGATCTTGTTCTTATCTGTGCAGACAGAACAAAGACTGTACTTGCAACTCTCGGTGCAATAAGACTTATCTGTGCAAAGAAGCTCGATATTATCCCCGAGGATAAGTATAATTTCCTGTGGATCACCGAGATGCCTTTCTTTGAATACGACGAGGATAATGATACATGGGTAGCTGCGCACCACCCCTTCACCATGCCCATGGAGGAATGCATAGAGTACCTTGATACCGATCCAGCAAATGTCAGAGCAAAGTCATGGGATCTTGTCCTCAACGGTACAGAGCTTTCAAGCGGTTCGATGCGTATAACTGATTTTGAACTCCAGCAGAAGATGTTTGAAGCTCTCGGCATGACCGACGAGGAGATACAGGCTAAGTTCGGCTTCCTTGTTGACGCATATAAATACGGTGCGCCCCCTCACGGCGGAATGGGTATCGGCCTTGACAGAATTGCTATGATAATGTGCAATGCGGACAGTCTCCGTGATGTGACTGCATTTCCGAAGGTTCAGAATGCAAGCGAGCTCATGTCCGAGTGTCCTTCAACAGTTGATGACGAGAGTCTTGAAGTGCTCGGTATAAGCGTTGTGAAAACAGAAGAAAATGAGTAATCGTTTTTATGCTGTCTGCGGGATAGCAGAGATTGGCGGCAGGATACTGTTTGTAAGGCATACATACGGACCTGCCAAGGAAAGGATACTTATCCCGGGCGGATATGTCAAGGAAGGCGAGCTTCCTTCGGATGCAGTAAAGCGTGAGCTCCTGGAAGAAACAGGGGTCAACGCTGAAGCAGAATCGGTATTCGCTGTACAGTTCCGCGCAGAACAGTGGATAATTGTTTTCAGGCTCAAATATATTTCTGGCGAACCGGTTTCTGACGGCTACGAAAACAGTGAAGTACTGCTTCTTACACCGGAAGAAGCCATCGAAAGAAGCGATATCACAAATATGAGCCGCGCAATACTGAAATCGTACATAAAAGATCGTGATAAAACGCTTTCAAAAGGGGAATACAAGTCTATCTCCCTGAAGTCAGGCGAATATGAAATATTCGGTGTATAAAAACAATTAAAAATTCAAAATTATTATTGACATTTTTAGCTCTTTGAGGTATAATATTAAATGTTGATAGATGATTTGCAAGGGAGCTGTCTGTAGGGAAAGCTCCCTTTCTGTTTATTTACAGAATTTATTAACATAATATCTATTGACTGCGTATAACATTTGTGGTATACTAAGCTAAGTAAATGACTGATGGTCATTTTTAAAGGAGGTAATCAGATGGCATCGGAAGCGGTTAAGAAGATACTTGAAGCAGAAGCTCTTTCTGATAAAAAAAATGCCGAAGCAAGACGACAGCGTGAGGATATAATAAGCTCTGCCTCGGGCAGCTCGTCTCTGGCAATACAGAAAAGAATAAGCGAAGCTACCTCAGAGGCTTCAAAGCTTAGGCAGAAATATGACACACAGCTCGAAGAATACAGAAAAAAAGCCGAAGCAGACTGTGATAGGATGATAAATGATATCAAACAAATGGCGGCTTCTAACTCGGATAAAGCCATAGATGAAATAATAAACAGATATTTCTGATAACGTTTTCCGAAAGGAGAGTGATGTAAAATATGGCGAAGCTCAAAATGAAAAAAATAGAGCTTATAGCTATGCTTACAGACAGTAAAAAGATAATCGAACTTCTTCAGCGGCGCGGTGTCGTCGAGATCTCCCGCAACGATGACGAAGAGCTTGAAAATACAAATGTTGCGGCTGTTGTAGGAGAATTTGAAAAATTCAGGAGTACAGCTGCGCAGGCTCTGGAGATCATCGATACCCATGCTCCCGAAAAGGTCGGGCTGGCCGATATGTTCAGCGGAAAGACCGAGGTTGAAAAACATGAATTCGGCAGGGAAGCCATGCAGATGGAAAAGGTGATGAGCGCTGCAAATGAGATAATCAGGAATCAGAAGTCCATTGATGAGGCTGCCGCTGCCGAAGCTCAGCTGGAGATAAAATGCGATATGCTGGACAGCTGGCTGCCTCTTGATGTTCCGCTGAATTTCAGAGGCACGGCAACAACATCAGCGTATATAGGCACTCTTCCGTACCAGATAAGCGCGGAGGAGCTTGAGGCTCAGCTTCCCGGGCAATGCAGCGTCGAGGTCGTAAGCGGTTCAAAGGAGCAGACTAATCTGTTTATTCTGTGCAGCAAGGGCGTTTACGATGAAGCAGGAGACATACTGCGAAAAATGACTTTTGCTTCGCTTTCGGAATCTGTGGGCAAGACGCCGTCAGAGTTGCTTGAAGGCTATAAGCAGGAGATACAGGAGCTTGAAAAAAAATCGGTAGCAGCACGCTCCGATATCGAAAAGCTCGCTGAAAACCGCAAACAGCTGCGCTTTGTTATCGACTACCTTCAGATGAGAAAGGAAAAATATGACGCTCTCAGCGGACTTGGCTTTACAGAGACCACTTTTGTACTGACAGGCTATATCCCCGAAAAGTACGCAGAGTCACTGAAAAAGGAGATCGAGGCAAAATATACGGCTTCAATAACTTTTACAGATCCGTCCGATGATGAGGATGTTCCTGTTTTGCTTGAAAACAGCAGGTTTTCCGCTCCTGTGGAGGGAATAACAAAAATGTATGCCATGCCCTCAAAGGGAGACGTCGATCCCACGCCTGTAATGTCATTCTTCTATTATCTTTTCTTCGGAATGATGCTTTCAGACGCAGGCTATGGTCTTTTGATGGTGATAGGAACTACTATCGCCCTGAAGAAATTCAAGCTTGAATCAAGCATGAAAAAGACTCTTACCATGTTCCGGAACTGCGGTGTTTCCACAGTTTTCTGGGGAGCGCTTTTCGGAAGCTGGTTCGGTGATATTGTCCAGGTAGTCTCCGAGCAGTTCTTTGATAAAAAGATCGGAAGCATCGCTCTGTGGTTTGAACCTCTTACCGATCCCGTAAAGCTGCTGCTGGTATCCTTCGGACTGGGTATACTGCATCTTCTTCTGGGTGTGGCAGTCGCCTTCAAGATGACATGGGATACAGGCAAAAAGCTGGACGCGGTATTTGATGCTCTGCCGATATATCTTATAGTTATCGGTGTTGCTCCCATCGGTGCAGGTATGTTCATATCAGTTCCGTCATTACTTACCAAAACAGGACTGTATATGCTCATAGCAGGCGTTGCGCTGCTTGTACTCACAGCAGGAAGGACTTCAAAATCCATATTCGGAAAGTTCTTCGGAGGTCTGTATGCACTTTATAATACGGCCACAGGTTATCTTGGAGATATCCTTTCCTATTCGAGACTTCTTGCTCTCGGACTTGCAACAGGAAGCATAGCCAGCGTTATCAACCTTATCGGAACTATGCCGGAAAACAAAATAGTAAAGCTCATTCTTCTGATAGTTGTTTTTGTCGTCGGACATACGGCCAACCTTGCGATCAACCTGCTCGGAGCATATGTTCACACCGACAGATTACAGTTTGTTGAGCTTTTCAGTAAATTCTACACAGGCGGCGGCAGGGAATTTGCCCCGCTGACAGTTAACACAAAGTATATCAAATTCAAGGAGGAAAATACAAATGACTAACGGATTAGTTTTAGCTTTGATCGGAGCTGCTCTTGCAGCATTACTTGCAGGAATCGGTTCTGCAAAGGGAGTAAGCCTTGTTGGTGAAGCTGCATCGGGAGTGGTGTCTGTGGATCCTTCAAAGTTCAGCAAGGTGCTTCTGCTGGAGCTCCTTCCCGGTACACAGGGACTTTACGGACTTATCGCTGCCATGTTCATTCTTATCAAGACCAATGTCCTCAGCGGAAATGCAGCCGATATCAGCGTACAGCAGGGACTCGCTTTCCTTGCAGCTTCGCTTCCTATAGCTGTAGTAGGCCTTATCTCTGGAATCATGCAGGGAAGGACAGCAGCAGCAGGTGTAAGCATTACAGCCAAGAAGCCCGATCATAACGGAAAGGCCATCATCATGGCTGCGATGGTTGAAACATACGCTATCCTTGCACTTCTCATATCAGTTCTCATGATACTGAATATAGCTGTATAACGGAGGTAAGGATATGTCAGGACTTGACGAGATCTTAACTCTCATCGAAGAACAGCAGAAACAGACCGAGGAAAGTATCATCAAGGCCGCCAGAAAAAAAGCAGAGTCTATCCTGTCTGAGGGCAATGAAAAGGCTGATAAGGCCTATAAGGATTATCTTGACAATGCTAAGATAAGCGCAGAAAAAGAGTTTGAAAACTCTTGCGTGTCCGTTGACTCCTCAATGAAGCGAAAGCTGCTTTCCTGCAAGGTAGGTCTCATTAATGATACTATCGAAAAAACCATCGCTAAACTTAAAGCGCTTCCCGATAAGGAGTATTTTGAGCTTCTTATACGGCTCATAAGCCGTCATATAAGACAAGGGAAGGGTATTCTCAGCCTGTGCAGCAATGATCTGAACCGACTTCCTTCTGATTTTGGAAAACAGATAACAGATCTGGCTGCAAAGGACGGCGGCACTATAGAGCTCTCAAAGGAGCCTGCTGATATAGAGGACGGTTTTATTCTCAGCTACGGCCTTATTTCTGAGAATTGCAGCTTCCGTGCTATCATAGAAGCCGATAAGGACGAGATAAGAGATACGGCAGCAAGAGCTTTGTTCGGGTAGGTGATAGCATGAAGGGTACAAAATACGCAAATGCTGTCGGCGCTGTCAGAGCAATGGAAAACTCACTTCTTGGCAAAAGTGACATTGAACAGATGATAAACGCCCGTTCA
Source organism: uncultured Ruminococcus sp. (assembly GCF_947301925.1). Classification (GTDB taxonomy): domain Bacteria; phylum Bacillota; class Clostridia; order Oscillospirales; family Ruminococcaceae; genus Ruminococcus. Next base: position 266,497 of record NZ_CAMYUE010000001.1, on the reverse strand, counting down.
AAAGCAGAAATCACCGCTATGATCACCTCGGGAAAGGGAGTCTCTGCCCCGGAGGATCTTTCGGCTGTATGGAATATGCTGAAGGAATATGCTCCGGACTGCAAGGAACTTGAAATACTTCTGTACAGAAATGATTTTCACAATCTGAAAGCAGTTCTGAAGGCGATCATATCCAACCGCGAACCGGATCAGTATTATATAGCGCCCTCAAATGTGGGACTTGAAGAACTGAAGGAAGCTATCAATTCAAAGGATCAGAGCGGACTTCCCGAATATATGCGAAAAGCCGCCGCTGACGCCTATGAGCTTGTAACAAGGACTCTGGACGGTCAGCTTTCTGATTCGCTGATAGACAGATCTGCTCTTGAAGCCATGCAGAAAAGTGCCGCTGAATCCGGCAGCGAGTTCATGCAGAGATATGCGCAGCTCCAGACAGCCTGTGCCGACATAAAAACAGCATACAGATGCTGTATGCTCAACAAGTCGGCTCAGTTTATGGAAACAGCCATATGCGGAAGTCACGATCTCGAAAAGGACTCCCTCATAAAAGCTTCCCTCAGCGGTACGGATCAGCTTTTTTCGCACCTTGAAACTACGCCCTACAGCGAAGCAGCGGCATTATTGAAGATGTCATCTGCAAAATACGAAAAATGGTGTGATGATGCGATCATGGAGCTTGCTGAATCAGCGCGTGTGCTGGCATTCGGCTCCGAGCCGCTTGCTGCATACTATATCGCCAAGGAAACGGAGATAAAAAATCTCAGGATATTGTCTGTTTGCAAGGAATTCGGTGCAGACAGGGATACTATCACGGAAAGGATGAGAAAGCTATATGTATAAAGCGGCTGTAATCGGCGACAGCGCCAGTGTTTCCGGCTTTGCTGCACTTGGCCTTTCTGTGTTCCGTGAGACAGAGCCGGAAAAGATCACAAAGCTAATATCAAGACTTGCAGCAAATGATTTTGCAGTGATATATATCACCGAACCTGCTGCCGCTCTTGTGAGCAATACTATAGCAAAATACAGAAGCAGCAAGCTTCCGTCTATCGTTCTGATACCTGCAATCGAGGGAAATACAGGTGACGGTATGAGAGCTCTCCATGAGGCGGTCGAGAAAGCTGTTGGCTCAGATATATTGAATTAGGAAAGAGGCGGATAAGCAGAAATGAACAGTAAAGGCACAGTAGTTAAGATATCAGGACCGCTGGTCGTGGCCGAGGGTATGCGTGACGCTAATATGTTTGACGTTGTCAGAGTAAGCGAAAAGCGTCTTATCGGCGAAATAATCGAGATGCACGGTGATCGTGCCTCAATACAGGTATACGAAGAAACCTCCGGACTCGGTACAGGCGAAGGCGTTGAATCCACCGGCGAGCCCATGAGCGTTGAGCTCGGCCCCGGACTTATCGGAAGCATTTTCGACGGTATCCAGCGTCCTCTTGATGATATAAGAAAGGTCTGCGGTAATAATCTTCAGAGAGGCGTAGAAGTTCCCTCACTGAAAAGAGAGCCGCTGTGGAAGTTCACTCCCGCTGTGAAAGCAGGGGATAAGGTCACAGGCGGAGATATTATCGGTACAGTTCCAGAGACAGATATAGTTCTTCACAAGATAATGGTGCCTAACGGCATAGAAGGTACAATAAAGAAGATATCCGAGGGTAAATTCCACGCCGACGATATTGTTTGTATCATAGAGACTTCAAAAGGTGACAAGGAGCTTTCGCTCATTCAGAAATGGCCTGTAAGACGCGGCAGACCCTACAAGAAAAAGCTTTCACCCGATATGCCTCTTGTAACAGGTCAGCGAGTTGTTGACTGCCTTTTCCCCATAGCTAAGGGCGGTGTTGCAGCTATCCCGGGACCGTTCGGAAGCGGAAAGACCGTAACTCAGCATCAGCTGGCAAAATGGGCGGAAGCAGATATCATAGTATATATCGGATGCGGTGAGCGCGGAAACGAGATGACGGACGTTCTCAACGAATTCCCCGAGCTTATCGACCCGCACACAGGCAAATCCCTTATGGAAAGAACAGTCCTGATCGCAAACACTTCAGATATGCCTGTTGCCGCCAGAGAAGCCTCTGTTTATACAGGCATCACCATTGCGGAGTATTACCGTGATATGGGCTATTCTGTTGCTCTTATGGCTGATTCCACATCACGCTGGGCCGAGGCTCTCCGCGAGATGTCAGGCCGACTTGAGGAAATGCCCGGCGATGAGGGCTATCCTGCATATCTCGGAAGCCGTCTTGCTCAGTTCTATGAACGTGCAGGCAGAGTTATATCCAATGGTACCGAGGGCAGGGAAGGAGCACTTTCCGTTATAGGAGCCGTATCGCCTCCCGGAGGAGATATATCGGAGCCTGTTTCGCAGGCTACGCTCCGTATCGTAAAGGTATTCTGGGGACTTGATGCAAATCTTGCCTATCAGAGACATTTCCCCGCAATAAACTGGCTTACGAGCTATTCGCTGTACGCTGACTCTCTCGCCAACTGGTATGATAACAATGTTTCAAAGGACTGGATGAAGTCGAGAGCCAGATTCATGGAGATCCTACATGATGAAGCTGAACTCAAGGAGATCGTAAAGCTTGTAGGAATGGACGCTCTTTCTTCAAAAGACAGACTGAAAATGGAAACAGCCCGCTCTATCCGAGAGGACTTCCTGCACCAGCTTGCATTCCACGAGGTAGACACCTACACAAGTCTGAAAAAGCAGCTCTATATGATGAAGCTGATACTCAATTTCAATGACGAAGCTGCGGACGCTGTAGCAAAGGGTGCAGATATCGAAGAGATCGCAAATCTCGAGGTCAGAGAAAAAATAGGCAGATTCAAGTATATCGAGGAAGAAAGAACAGACGCAGAATTCGAGAAGATCTCCGTGGAGATATCATCAGAGCTTAACGAACTGCTCGACAAGGAGGAAGACTGATGCCGAGAGAATACAGAACCATTGAAGAAGCAGCAGGACCACTTCTTCTTGTTAAAGATGTTGAAAACGTAACATACGGTGAGCTTGCAGAGATCAGGCTTAAAGACGGTGAAAAAAGGCGCTGCCGTGTTCTTGAGATAGACGGTACAAACGCTCTTGTACAGCTTTTTGAGAACGCAGCAGGCATCAACCTTCAGGACAGCAGCGTTGTTTTTTCGGGACATCAGATGGAGCTTGGCGTATCAGAGGATATGCTCGGACGAGTTTTTGACGGCCTCGGCAGACCGATCGATGACGGTCCCGAGATCATTCCCGAAATGAGACTCGATGTAAACGGACTTCCTATGAATCCTGTTGCAAGACAGTATCCTCAGGAGTTCATACAGACAGGCGTTTCAGCTATAGACGGACTCAATACCCTTGTAAGAGGCCAGAAGCTGCCAATATTTTCTGCCAGCGGCCTTCCTCACGCACAGCTTGCAGCTCAGATAGCGCGTCAGGCAAAGGTTCGCGGCAAAGACGAGCAGTTCGCCGTTGTATTTGCTGCAATGGGTATAACTTTCGAGGAGTCCGAATACTTTGTACAGAGCTTCAGGAGCACAGGCGCTCTTGACAGAACAGTTCTGTTCATCAATCTTGCCAACGATTCCGCTATCGAGCGACTGGCAACACCTAAAATGGCGCTTACCGCCGCAGAATACCTTGCATTTGAAAAGGGTATGCACGTTCTTGTTATCCTTACGGATATCACAAACTATGCAGACGCTCTCCGTGAGGTATCGGCTGCACGTAAGGAAGTTCCCGGACGAAGAGGCTATCCCGGATATATGTATACAGACCTTGCAACTATATATGAGCGTGCCGGCCGTCAGAACGGCAAAGAGGGAAGTATCACCATGATACCGATACTCACCATGCCTGAGGACGATAAAACACACCCTATCCCCGATCTTACAGGATATATAACCGAGGGACAGATAATACTCTCCCGCGAGCTTTACAGAAAGGGTATAAATCCTCCCGTTGATGTTCTTCCGTCGCTTTCCAGACTGAAGGATAAGGGAATAGGCGAGGGCAAGACCCGTGCCGATCATTCGGACACTATGAATCAGCTCTTCTCTGCTTACGCAAGAGGCAAGGACGCCAAGGAACTCATGGTCGTACTGGGTGAAGCCGCTCTTACTCCTACAGATCTTCTGTATGCAAAATTTGCAGATGAATTTGAAAAGAGATACGTTTCTCAGGGCTTTGAGAATAACCGAAGCATCGAGGACACTCTTTCAATAGGCTGGGAGCTGCTGAAGCTCCTTCCGAGAAGTGAGCTGAGACGAATCAGAGAGGAATATCTGGTCAAGTACTTTGATACTCAGAAATGAGGTGAGCTGATTGGCACGACTTAATGTTAATCCCACCAGAATGGAGCTCAGTAAGCTGAAGAAGAAGCTTGCTTCCGCCAGAAGAGGACATAAGCTGCTGAAGGATAAGCGCGACGAACTTATGAGACAGTTCATGATACTCATAAAAGAGAACCGCCAGCTGAGGACCGAGGTCGAACAGGCAATAAACGAAGCAAATCGCTATATGGCCGTCGCAGGCTCGGTAATGCAGCGAGAGGTGCTTGAAACTGCTCTTATGCTTCCAAAACAGGAAGTCGAGATCAAAGTGACTGAAAAGAATGTAATGAGCGTATATATCCCCGAATTCACAACTAAATTCAGGACGGAAGATACAAATGATATCTACTCTTACGGCATGGCATTCACCTCAATTGATCTGGACGGAGCAGTATGTGCTCTTAGCGCAGTATTTCCAAAGATGATAAGACTTGCTGAGATAGAAAAAGCCTGCCAGCTCATGGCAGACGAGATCGAAAAAACAAGGCGCCGTGTAAACGCTCTTGAGCATATTATGATACCTGATTATGAAGAAACTATCAAGTTTATCACCATGAAGCTGTCAGAAAACGAAAGAAGCACCACAACTTCACTTATGAAGGTGAAGGACATGGTGCTGAAACAGAGTCATAATTACCACTAATAATAAAGACCTTCCGAAGCTATGATCTATCGGAAGGTCTTGTTATTTATAGTGTTGCATAGAGATTGGTTTCCCAAGCAGGAATATAAAGCTGATGTCTTATATAAAGCTTATAGGACGGATTAAGCTTTTTGATTAGCAGCGGCAGTTCAAAAATATCCTCATTTCTGTGATATAAAGATACCATGAGCTTAGGGGCAAAATGCGAGATCGTAAGGGAAGCTCCCCATATTGCCTCGCGCTCAAAGCCTTCAACGTCCATTTTGATTATGGTTGCCGGCTTTTTGGCAAGTATGCTGTCAACCGAAAGCGCTCCCACCATATTATCGGAATTGGCGCTTATTGCAGACTGACGTCCCGCCTTGGCTGCAAACGGAAGCTCCGTATCAATACACCATGCTGCCGCATTGTAAGCATATACATGAGGCATACCGTCAACAAATTTTGCAAGCTTCTTGAAGTTCTTTTTATCGGGTTCAAGCGCATATATAGATACATATTTGCCATGAGTGAACTCAAGTATCTCTTTTATTGTATCACCGTTATATGCTCCCAGATCAACATATACTTCATTGAGATTGGGCTTTATGATCTTTTTGTATATTTCAGCCTTGGCCGTTGTAACAGCTGACAGGTACTCGATTTTTCCGCTGATCTTAAAGTTGATGATATTAGCGTAGACCTTGCGGGAATAATCGTCTGCAAGGCTGTCGTATACCTGCTGTATCTCATCTGCGTGTTCGGTACAGTATTCATAAGTAAAAAGACCGCCGCCAACTACAGGTACATCCGGTACATACAGAGTATGTGCTGCCGCAATGGAATGGACCTTATCCACGATCTCCTGATATCCTGCGGCAAAGGCAAGTACAACAACGAAATCGTCAACAGCCTCTTCGATCTCGGAAAGCTTATGGACTCTGTAGCCCTCGAAGGAATGCCCGCGCACAAAGTCATCACTTGCAAAAATACCTGCTACAGTTATCTTCTTGTTACGGAAAACAGACATTATCTTCAAAGCACCGTCACCCATACCATAAATAAATATGGGGCGCTTTTCAGCCTTCAGTCTGTCCCAGCTGGATTGTTTTTCTGTAATAAACGAGAGCATTCTCCCAATCACCTCTGAAATCAAAAATCTCCGTCGTGGTCATGGACATCATCGTAATCATCGCAGTGATCATGACCTGAATGTAAGCCCATCATATCTCTTCCTCTGATACCGTATCTATCACGCATTACATTGAGGTATTTATCGATAAGCTCCGATACCTTTCTCACATTCTTGACACAGTGTACTTCCTTGGACGGAGTATCAGCGTCCCTGCTGTATATTATTATGGTTCCGCAGTTGAACAAACGCTGGAAGAAAGGATACTTAACCTTTTTATCTGTTATCTTGTAGAGGTCTATCTCGTCCTCGTCGATGCTGAGAAAGCCTGTACGGGTTATAAACTTTGTTTCTGTAAGATAATAACGCGTAAAAGTAAGAGGTAGACCGAAAAGTGAACGTTTTTTATCTGTCCATACATATTCGAAAGCGTTTTTTTTCATAGCAAAATCCTCCATTCTTTTAATAGCAGACCTCTGTAATAACTATTTTACCACATAACGCATCAATAGTCAACTATAATCTTTAAGAAAACTGTTAAAAGCGCAGAGTGCGACAGTGAGTAAATTGCATATTTTTTTGTAAAATCTCAAAAAAAGCTTTACAAAGGCATTTTTTTATGGTATAATAATATCACCGTGTACTTGGTCCGGGGCATGACCTCGACTTTCACCCCCTACTGAGTTGACGGAATATTTTATCAAGAGGTGCTTCAAATGTTATTGAAGGATGAAAAGACAGCCGTTATTGAGGCTAACAGAACACACGAAAACGACACAGGATCTCCTGAGGTTCAGATCGCTATCCTCACAAGAAGGATCAACGACCTTACAAACCACCTCAAGACTCACAAGAACGACCACCACTCAAGAAGAGGTCTTCTCAAGATGGTTGGTCACAGACGTAACCTTCTCGGATATCTCAAGAAGAAGGACATCAACAGATACCGTGCTATCGTAGAGAAGCTCGGTCTCCGTAAGTAATCACGAGTATGAAGGCAGCGGGGTTTTATACCCTTCTGCCTTTACGTCTATCAGAGTGCAGGGATTAGAAGTCAGAGGTAAGGGTCGGAAAGGACGATTTGCAGGCTTTTACCTCTAACTTCTAAAGGCTCTCCTCTGATAAAAAATAATCAAATTGGAGGCAGAAATATATGTTTGAAAACTACAGAACTTTTGAAACGACATATGCGGGCAGACCGCTTATCGTCGAGACAGGCAAGACCTGCGGTCTTTCCAACGGATCTTGCTGGGTAAGATACGGCGAGACAGTTGTAATGGCTAATGTAACCGCAAGCGCAAAGCCCAGAGAAGGCATCGATTTCTTCCCGCTGTCAGTTGACTACGAGGAGAGACTCTACTCAGTAGGCAGGATCCCCGGTTCATTCACAAAGCGTGAGGGTAAGCCTTCCGAAAAGGCTATTCTTACTTCACGCTGCGTTGACAGACCTATCCGTCCGCTTTTCCCCAAGGATATGAGAAACGACGTATCAGTTGTTATGACTGTCCTTTCTGTTGAACCCGATAATTCACCTGAGATCGCCGGTATGATCGCAACATCTATCGCTATCTCTATTTCGGATATTCCCTGGAACGGTCCAATCGCAGGCATCAATGTAGGACTTGTTGACGGTGAGATCGTACTTAACCCTACGCTTGAGCAGAGAGCAAAGACAGATCTTACCCTTACAGTAGCAGGTACTGCCGAGAAGATCGTTATGATTGAAGCAGGCGCAAACGAGGTACCTGAGGATACAATGCTTGAGGCTATCCTTACAGGTCACGAAGAGATCAAGAAGATGGTAGCATTCATCAATGATATCCGTGCTCAGATAGGCAAGCCTAAGTTCACATTCGAGTCAATGGAAGTTGACCACGATATGTTCGACGCTATCGAAGCATTTGCAGCAGACCGCGTTAAGGTTGCTCTCGATACAAACGACAAGAACGTCCGCGATGAGAGACTTGCTCCTATCGTTGACGATATTCATGCAGCATTCGATGAAAAGTATCCCGAGCAGATCCCCATGATCGACGAGTGCATCTACAAGCTTCAGAAGAAGATCGTTCGTACATGGCTCTACGAAGGCAAGCGTGTTGACGGACGAGGCATCGACGAGATCCGTCCTCTTGCTGCTGAAGTAGGAGTTCTTCCCAGAGTACACGGCTCAGGTCTCTTTACAAGAGGTCAGACACAGGTTCTCACTATTGCAACCCTCGGTCCTGTAAGCGACGCTCAGAAGATCGACGGCCTCGATGAAGAGGATTCAAAGAGATATATGCACCAGTACAACTTCCCGAGCTACTCTGTAGGCGAGACCAAGCCCAACAGAGGTCCCGGACGTCGTGAGATCGGTCACGGTGCTCTTGCAGAAAGAGCTCTTGCACCTGTTATTCCTCCTGTTGAGGAATTCCCCTATGCTCTCCGACTTGTTTCCGAGGTACTCTCATCTAACGGTTCCACATCACAGGGCTCTATATGCGGTTCAACACTTGCACTTATGGATGCCGGTGTACCGATCAAGGCTCCTGTTGCAGGTATATCATGCGGACTTATCACACTTCCCGACAGTGACGACTTCATGACAATGGTAGATATCCAGGGTCTTGAGGACTTCTTCGGCGATATGGACTTCAAGGTAGGCGGTACTCACAAGGGTATTACTGCTATCCAGGTAGATATCAAGGTAGACGGTCTTACACCTGCTATCATAAAGGAAGCTTTTGAGAAGACAAGAAAGGCTCGTCTCTATATCCTTGACGAGATCATGCTCAAGGCTATTCCCGAGAGCAGACCTACTGTCAATAAGTACGCTCCCAAGATGCTCCAGACAAAGATCCCCGTTGACAAGATCCGTGAGGTTATCGGACAGGGCGGCAAGGTCATCCAGAAGATATCCGCTGACTGTGATGTCAAGATCGATATCAGCGATGACGGAAATGTATTTATCAGTGGTGTTGATGCTGATAATGCAAACAAGGCACTCCAGATAATCCACACAATTGCAAACGATCCCGAGGTAGGAGCTATCTACAAGGGCAAGGTTGTAAGGATAATGGACTTTGGCGCATTTGTTGAGATCGCTCCCGGCAAGGACGGTCTTGTACACATCTCCAAGCTGGACAAGCAGAGAGTTGAAAAGGTTGAAGACGTTGTTTCCATCGGCGACGAGATCGTTGTAAAGGTTACAGAGATCGACCGTCAGGGAAGAATCAATCTTTCACGCAAGGACGCTCTTGCTGAGATCGAAGCTAAGAAGAAGAACTGAATATAAAAGATATGGCCGTGTACAATGTACACGGCTTTTCTTATTTACTGCAAAAAATGTCCGTGCAAGCTGCACGGACCGATTTTTTATATAAGCTTTCTCTCGTCACAGTATTCACATTCAAGAAGCGTTTCATCGCCGCTTGAACGGAAGCTCTTCGGAAGATATTCCTCATGATTGGTTATACATCTGGGATTTGAGCATCTTACGCCGCCGAACACTTTGCCCTTCAGTGTCTCGGACTGTTTCTGCTCACTGAGTATAGTCATAATAAGCGCCATACGGACATACATACCGTATTTAGCCTGCTTGAAGTACATTGCTCTTTCGTCATCGTCGACTTCAACTGTAATCTCATCAACTCTGGGGAGAGGATGCATAACTATCATGTCCTTGCGTGCAAAAAGCATCTTTTTTTTGTCAAGAACGTAGGTATTCTTCTGGGCGAGATATTCCTCTTCGCTTGCAAAACGCTCCTGCTGGATCCTTGTCATATAGAGTACGTCAAGGCTTCCTATAGCTTCTTCAAGAGTATTGACCTCAGTAAAGCTGGTGCCGTTTGCTTTGATTATATCCTTTATGTAAGCAGGCATACCGAGCTCGGGTGTAGAGATGAATACGAATTTGTTATTTTCAAACATACTGAGAGCTTTGCAAAGGGAATGAACGGTCCTTCCATTGAGAAGATCGCCGCACATTCCTATAGTAAGTCCCGAAAGTGTTTTCTTTTCGATTTTCAGCGTCAGCAGATCTGTAAGAGTCTGTGTTGGATGAAGATGCCCGCCGTCTCCGGCATTTATAACAGAACAGTCAGATGTCAGCGAAGCTGCTTTTGCAGCGCCTGCGATAGGGTGACGTATTACAAGAACATCAGCATAATTGCTTACGATCTTGGTGGTATCCTTGATGGTTTCACCCTTTGCCACAGAGGAATTCGCAGGATTGTCAAAGCCGATTATCTGTCCGCCAAGTCTTATCATGGCAGTCTGGAAGGACATCTGTGTTCTTGTGGACGGCTCATAGAAAAGAGTAGCCATTATCTTGCCGTCGCATACATGGGCATAATCAGCAGGGGAGTTGTATATCTTTTCGCCAAGCTCTACCACGCTCTTCCACCATGAAACAGGATAATCATTCAGATCAATAAGATGCTGATACTTTGAAAACATATTTGAACCTCCGTTGTATTTATTTACAGTATTTTACTGTCATTTATCATCATTTCAAACTGTACGCCAAGGAACTTGGACGCCCTTCTGCACAGCAGCATACGCTCCATAAATATCTCAAAATACTCAAGTACAGAGGAGATCTCTGTATCTATCTGCAATTCAAGTATAATTGAGCTTTTGCTTTCGTTGAAGGTAACATTTGATTTTTCAACAGCGTAATTCACTCGATCGTGTATATCAAATGTAAGCAGATCGGTATTGCGTACACGGCTCCTGCGCACATCAGTTTTGTCGCCGATTATCATTGCAGCGGAAATTGCGTCCAGAGGCTGTCCTGTACCTTCATCGTGATTTCCTATAGCGGAGATAACAGAGCATATCTCATCGGCAGGCATACTGAGATTATCCAGCAGTCTGAAAGCCATGACAGCACCACTCTGTGCATGGTCGACACGATTGATAACATTGCCGATATCATGCATTATGGAAGCTATCTTGGCAAGCTCCACCATTCTTTCATCATACCCCAGAGTTTCCAGTATCATTGCGGATGTATGCGCAACTCTCTCAACGTGAGGGAATGAATGCTCGGTATAACCAAGCGCCTCCAGTGCCTGGTCAGCGCGGCGGATATACTCCATTATATCGGGGTTCTGCTTTATATACTTATAAGTAACAATACTTGGCATAATTTCTCCTGTATATCAATATTTTCCGTTATTTTCAAAATAGACCTTATACCATACAAGGAAAATGAAAACAGTCCAGATCTTTCGGCTGTTATCAGCCTTGCCTGCACGGTGTTCGTCAAGAAGCCTGAGCAGGGGAGCGGTATTGAAGAACTTTTCGGAGCTTTCGCTTTCAAAATAGCTCTTTACAAGCTCGTAATACTTATCCTCCTTCAGCCATACCCTTATAGGAACAGGGAAGCCCAGCTTCTTTTTGGCGGCCGTTTTGGCAGTCTGTTCGGGGGTATCCTTTTTCGCCGCAAGACGCATAGCATATTTGGTGATATACTTGGTCTCGTCAGTGCCTTTATCATGAGTTACACGGAATCTGGTCGGTATTTTCTCCGCAAGAGCCATTACCTCCTTATCCAGGAAGGGAACTCTGAGTTCAAGCGAATTAGCCATACTCATCTTATCTGCCTTGAGAAGAATATCTCCAGCCATCCACATATGCAGATCAAGATACTGCATTTTTGTCACATCGTCCTTGTTTTTTACGTTCTTATAGAACGGACGGGTGATCTGTACAGGATCCGGAGCATCTGTCTGTATCTTTAACAACGCCTTTCTGTCCTCTGGAGTAAACATATAAGCATTGCCGATAAATCTCTCCTCAACATCCTTGCCTTTTCGCACAAAGAAATTGATACCGCGCTTAGCAGGAAGCTTTGATGCAACCTTTCCTATGCCTCTTTTCAGCGTCCTCGGAAGCTTGTCATAAAACGTTCCGTCAGGATCGCTGTAGACGTTATAGCCGCCGAATATCTCATCTGCGCCTTCACCGGAAAGGACTACCTTCAGTTTGTCTGAAGCTATATTACATACAAAATACAGAGCAACAGCAGAAGGATCTGCAAGAGGCTCATCCATATGGTACTGTATCATGGAAAGACTGTCCCAGTATTCTTCGGGAGAGATGACCTTGCTGGTGTTTTCCTTGCCTATAGCCTTTGAAAAGTTCTTCGCCCAGCCGATCTCATTGTATTTCTCGTCACTTCCAAAGCCAACAGTAAAGGTCTTGTCTACGTCAGCAATAGCTGCTACATAACTTGAATCAACGCCGCTGGAAAGGAATGAACCTACCTCAACATCTGCTATTTTATGAGCTTCAACAGAATTATGGAAGGTATCGGATATCATATTGACCCAGTCATCGAGCTTGGGGCAGTCGTCAGCGTTGAAATGAACGTCCCAGTAGCGCTTGGCCTCGAACCTGCCGTCTTTAAAAATGAAATAATGCGCAGGCGGAAGCTTGTAAACATTTTTAAAAAATGTTTCTGAGGTAGGGGAGTACTGGAAGGTGAGGTAATTCTCAAGAGCTGACGTGTTAAGCTCCTTGACAAAAGCAGGATGCTCAAGAAAGCTTTTTATCTCTGAACCAAACATGAGAGTTCCGTTCATATTGGCATAATAAAGAGGTTTAATGCCGAAGAAGTCTCTCGCGCCAAAGAGTTCCTTTTTATTTTTATCCCATATAACAAAGGAAAACATACCGCGAAGCATTTCCAGAAGCTTAACACCATATTCCTCATATCCGTGTATAAGCACTTCTGTATCTGTGTTGGTTCTGAAGCTGTGTCCCGAAGCAACAAGCTTTTCACGAATTTCCATGTAATTGTATATCTCGCCGTTAAAAATGATAACCAGCGAATTATCTTCATTGAAAATGGGCTGATCACCGCTTGAACTGATGTCGATTATACTAAGACGACGGTGGCCGAGCGCGATATTATCATCTATATATCTGCCCTCAGCGTCAGGACCTCTGTGTCGTATACGATCCATCATTTTTCCGAGCACTTCATCAGCATTGCCTACATTATTCGTAAAGCCAACGATTCCACACATAAATGTGTTACCTCCGTTTTTCTATCTATTAAATCTCCCAAAATATTATACTACAAAACAAAGGATTTTGCAACAGAAAAAGAGCTATTTTAAGGATTATTTATCCTCTTTGTTTTCCGAGGTCACTTTCGCCAGCGGATTGCTTTCAACAGCATTGCGCACGTTTTCGTTGTTAAGATGAGTGTAAATCTCCGTTGTAGCTGTACTTTCGTGGCCAAGAAGCTCTTTCAGAGTAAGCACATCTGCATCACCGTACTGATACATAAGTGTAGCAGCAGTGTGCCGTAGCTTATGTGTAGTTATGCCCTTGCCGTCAAGACCGGCCTTCCGCAGGGTCTCCTCAACGATCTGCTGCACACGGCGTTTAGAGATGCGTCTGTTCTGATTGCTTATAAACAGTGCAGGCTCATCTGCAGCTTTCGGATTATCCCTTCTAATAACAAGGTATTTGTTAAGTGCATCGATGCAGGCAGGGTTGAGATATACCATACGTTCCTTACTGCGTTTTCCGAGAACCTTCAGTCTGTTCTCATAGAAGTCAATATCCTTAATATTGATACCTACAAGCTCACTGAGACGCATACCACAATTGAGAAACAGTGTTATGATACAATAATCACGTTTTGAATCAGCACTATCTGCTGTAGAAAGCAATCTGAGGCTTTCATTGAGTGAAAGGAACTTAGGCAGGGAAGCCTTCGGTACAGGCACGTCAAGATCCTTTGTAGGATTTTCATCAATAATATGAGCAACATTTTCGAGATACTTAAAAAAGCTCCTGAGGGATGAGATTTTTCTGTAGCGTGCACGATCCTTATTATTTCGCTCATCAGACGTATAAAAAATGAAGTTATAGATATCTGAAACAGTGATTTTCCTGAGTTCGGCTGTAGTCATATCACGAATATCAATATCCTCGATAGCTTTGCCGGTCTCATGATTATTCTCATATATATATCTTAGGAAAAGCCTGATATCTGTGTAATATTCCTCGATAGTGCGCTGTGAAAGAAGCTTTACTATCTTTATATGTACAAGATATTCGTTTAAGAATTCGGGATTAGATTCATTGTTAAAATTTTTCATATAAATCCTTTCTCACATAAATACTCGATAACTCTGGCTTCTCGCTCAATAAGCATTTCATCGTAATCTCCGTGTATATGAGTACGATTAACAGCTATAGCGTGTTTGGGGGAGACATATTCAAGAGTGAACCCTTCATCAAGCTCATATTTATCCAATTCCTGATCAGTTATGTTATCATGCACATCACACAGATAATAATAGTTTTCCTGTTCAAAGATCTCGTTTTCAGCAAAACGGCTTTTCTGGATACGCAGGACTGAACCCAATTCCTTTACAGAATCTTCAATCAGAGTAAGACCGGTTTCTTCAAGCAACTCGCGTTTAAGCGCGGATAACTTGTCTTCATTTTTTTCAATGCCACCGCCGGGAAACTTATAGTAATCATGTTTCTTGCTGTAAACCATAGCTATCGTTCCTTCGGTAATAATTACGCCTCTTACCGAAGGACGAACAAATCTTGTGAAGCTGTCATCGTAATCTTTCATATCCATAACAAAAAGCTGTTTCATAATTTTCTCCTGTAAAAAGTATACAAACTTTCGCCAAACTTTGATTTGGTGAAACTCTATCTGTTTTTTCATTACTGTTATTATACCACTTTCCTCTAATAAATTCAAGGATACATAATATAAAAAGGACTCCCGTGATATTGGGAGTCCATAAATTTTACTTCTTTTTCTTTTTATTTGAATTGTTCTTTGAGTGAGTCGGCGTTTTAGCTGCTGCGGGTGTTACCTTTACAGGTGCAGTTTTTTCAGCAGCCGGTTTCGTGCTTGCGTTAGCAGTTTCAAGGAACTTATAAATAACAGCTGCAAGAACAGCTCCTACAAACGGACCAACTATAAATACCCACAGATCACTGAGAGCATCTCCGCCAGCTAAAAGTGCGGGTCCGAGGCTTCTTGCAGGATTTACCGAAGTACCTGTAAGACCTATGCCAAAGATATGCACAAGTGTAAGTGTAAGACCAATGATGAGACCTCCGAATGAACCGTGATTCGCCTTCTTTGAGGTTACGCCGAGAATGGTCATTACAAAAATAAAAGTAAGAAGGATCTCAACAAGAATTCCTGCGCCGTAGCTTCCGTTGACATTTGCAAGACCGTTTGCACCGTAGCCGCCTGTTTTATCCGTTACATCACCTAAACTGAATATCGCTTTGAGCATTCCTGCACCTGCGATAGCTCCAACGCACTGTGAAACAACATAACCGATAAAATCTGTGAGTGTCATTCCTCCTGTAAGAAAAACTCCAAGAGAAACGGCAGGGTTAATGTGACATCCCGAGATATTTCCTATACAGTATGCCATTCCGACAATTACAAGTCCGAACGCCAGAGCAGTCAGGATATAACCTCCTCCGTTTGCCGAGTCACAGCCTACAAGCATAGCTGTTCCGCAGCCAAGAAGAACGAGCACAAATGTACCTATGACTTCTGCAATGTACTTTTTGATTGATTCCATAAAAATGCCTCCTTATTGTTTTTATTCGGTTATTACCGATAAAACTATTATATCATTATTCAATAACGATTGTCAATATTTTATAAAGAATATCTTTTAAAACAAAACAGCTGCATATTGCAGCTGTTTTTTAGCTTATATCTGTAGGTTTAGTGTCAGGATATTTTTTCTTTTCGTGAGTTACGCCATAGATCACAACCAGCGAGATCCCAACAACTATAAGAGCCATCTGTACAGCCATAAAAGCTTCTGTATACTTATACATTGCACTTGTAAACGCTGCAAAAACAGGTGCCTGCTTTATAGAAAACGAGTCAAAGTATCTGGTTGCTATAAGGTAAATGCTTGGAGCTCCGCCGAGTATACCCGAAATAATAGCTGAAATGCCGCACCAATACAGAGTAGTTACCTTCTTTTTGCGGTTTATTATCACAAGAAGAATAATCATTACCGCTGCTGACGTTAATACAGCTGCCGTAGCAGGAATACGGTATCTATATATACCTGAAAGCTTGGAAAGAACTCCGTGGTCACTCATAGCCGAAAACTTATAAACATCACAGTATGAGCCTATTGTCTTATATGCAGCGTCTTTTGTACTGCGGAGCTTCAGCTCAAAGTTATCATCCTTTTCATAGTTGTTTTCATCGGCGAAATCGTTGAAAAACTGATCCAGGTTTTCTTCAAGCATTGTGTTGCCCGGTATCCTGACGCTCATTTTTCCGTTTTCACCAAGAGCATCAAAAGCCGCATCTATATAGACCTCTTCAACACGTTTCAGGTAGGAGTTGCTAATAGATGACATCAAAACATCGGCAGGTATTCCGGTAGTATTATACTTGTCCGTATAGTATTTATTGAGCTCTGTATAGATCTTTGACTCAAGATCATTCTTTGCTGCAAGATTCTTCAGCTTTGAAGAGGATATGTTGATATCCACAAGCAGCAGAGCAGAACTGGCTATAAGAAGAAACACAAATATTACAGATATGATAAGTGAGGGAAGATAAGTGCTGACTTTTTTCAATTTGAGCTCCCCTCCCCTGCGCTTTTGTAAAATCTTTTCTCGTCAAGCTCGCAGATAACTCCTGTCCTCTCATCTGCGTTTCCAAGAATATCGCGCTTACAGGTATAAAGTGTAAGCTTTGTGTCTTCGGAAGGTGCAACAAACTTTCCGTCCTTCTTATTAAAGCTTATCTGTTCCTTGACTATATACACAAATGTGCCGTAATTGGTCTTTAATGTAACAGTGTCGCCTTTCTTCAGCTTATTTAGCTCTGAAAAGAAGGTATCAACGTGAGCGCTGATGACTGTATTGCCCTTATCGCCTATAATAACAGAGCCGGATGACTGACAGGCGCCTCGTTCAAACAGTTCCGAATTGCTTCCCCAGTACACAGGGATTGTGATATCAAACGCAGAGCACTCCATCATCGCATACATTTCGCCGAATTTCGGGCGAATGAACTCTCCTGTATCAGATGTCTCCCCTTCATAATCACTGATGATCTCATTGTCGCGTACTACAAGTCCTGTCCCCACGGCTTCCGGCGTGGTTTTAAGACTGTCCATAAACGCAAGATTGAGATACATCCTGATCTTGTCTGAAGGTTTTATCATTGCTATCATGAAAAGACCTATACAAAGAGCAAGCAGAACGAAAGGAGTAGCTATATGGATCAATGCACTGTCTTTTTTACTTTTGTTACTCATTTAATTCTCCGATCCTTTTATTCGCATTCTTTTCATAAGAACGATCACCGCTGAAATACTCAACCCGATAAGAATACCAGCAAAAGCAAGGATGCCTCTTCTGTCATAGCCTGTGTCCTCAACAGAAGCACCTGCTGTTGAAACATTGACCAGCTCGCCCTTATCGTTTCTCATAGCAAGAGTAAGTGAATCATCGGTTATTTCGTCAACCGTGATATTAAGTCCCATTTCCTCCGCAGCTTCCGACAGAGTACCGACGATCTTAACCTTCTGCTCGGCAGGAGTCTGCTTCATAAGACTTCTGTACTCTTCGGGACTGAGATCATCTATTATGGCCTGCTGCTGCGCAGGAGTAAAGCTGCTTATATAAGCCATTTTCTGCTGATACGACATCTTGATGAATTCTTCCCTGCTTATACGGGTAAAGGTGGTTCCGTCGCTTGCTGTAAGGGTTATACCGCTGCTCTGAGGAGTTGCAGGAGATTCGTTTCCGTCAGGAGCAGAAGCTGTAGTAGTCACAATAACAGGTTCCGAGCTCTGAGGCCCTGTGGTTACTATCTGACGTCCTGCTTCATGCAGCTTGGCAATAGCCCTGTCCAGTCTCTCGGAAGGGTAATCCTCGGGATGCGAATAGTATTCATTATAGCCTGCCTGTATATCCTCCTCGGAATATCCGTAAGATCTTGCAACTGCCGCAACATCATCGGCAGTGGTGGCATTGGCTGTAAACGAAAATGCAAACATACCTGCTGTGATAGTAAAAGTATATAGTAAAGCCTTTATAGTTCTTTTATTCATGGTTTTCCCTCCTATCATCAATACTAATATATTATACCCGTTTTCTGCGTCTATGTCAAGAAAAAGAAAAAGTCATGCTATCTGCATGACTTTTTCTGGCGTGCCTGGAGGGATTCGAACCCCCGACCTACTGGTTCGTAGCCAGTCACTCTATCCAGCTGAGCTACAAGCACATCTTTTGACGACTTAAATATTATATCACGTATTATTATAAAAGTCAACAGATTAACGCAAAAACGTCAGATTGCACTAATTCTGCCCCAAAAAGTTAGCACATTGACCAATTATATAAAAAGATAGAAAACACCTTGACAATTATCCTGAAATTTGATATAATTAATTTTGTTGTGAGACATTAGCTCAGTCGGTAGAGCATACGCCTTTTAAGCGTAGGGTCGAGGGTTCAAATCCCTCATGTCTCACCAGCGGCGGGGAGCCCCCGCTGGCGGATTCGCGTTTCACTTTTTGTGAGACGCGAATTTTTTTCATGCTCTATACCGTATAGCCTGTCTAATCTTTTTGACTCCGTATATAATAATAGAAAAAGAGCAGCTTTAAAGCTGCTCTTTTTTCAAAGAAGGTCAGAATAGTTTATCCTGATCCACTCCGCAATAGTCGATATAAAAACTGAATTGGTAGGGATATCATTCTCGCTCTGAAGAGTGTTCATGAATATCAGCTCGGCCAGCGCTTCATCATGACGGTACCAGCCTGATTTGATCGCATGGCGAACAGCTCTTTCAATTGAACACTCTGAGGTATTATACGATTCCGCAAGCTTGGAATACAGATCCTTGCTGCAAACCGTCAGTTTTCCCTCAGACGTCACACAGATCAGTATGCCGTCACGCAGATAATGATATCCTTTCGTGTTCGGAGAGATCCCGAGATTCAACAGTGTGTTTACGATTATTGCTACGACGTTATTCTTCATTTATTATTATCACTCCTTCGATGTTTTCAGACAAATTATAACATACTTTGGGCTCAATTTACATAGGAGATTTTGTCGTTGAGTGACGAGTATTGTCGAAAAACGTCGAGGTTTAAGATATTTAACGCAAAAAAGCCGATGAAACGTGTTCATCGGCTTTTATCGATCAGTTCTTTATCTGCTTTGCTACAAGACTTTCGCCGCAGTAGATAGAACGAAGCTTTGGCTTTTCGATCTTTCCTGTGGGATTTCTCGGAACATCAGCAAAAATGATCTTGTGAGGTCTCTTATACCTCGGAAGTTTCTGACAGAATGAAGTTATATCCTCTTCCGAACAGGTATGATCTTCCTTAACGGATATGATAGCAGCAGCGATCTCGCCCAGTCTCTTATCAGGAAGTCCTATAACAGCAACGTCCTTTATAGCAGGATGACTTCTGAGGAAGTCCTCGATCTGTACAGGATAGAGATTTTCGCCTCCGCTGATAATAACGTCCTTCTTACGGTCAACAAGGTATATGAAACCGTCCTCGTCCTCCTGAGCCATATCACCTGTATAGAGCCAGCCATCCTTCAGAGTTTCCGCTGTGGCTTTTTCGTCTCTGTAATAGCACTTCATAACGCCGGGACCCTTAACAAGAAGCTCGCCTACCTGGCCGCGCTCTACCTGATTACCGTTTTCGTCGGCGATCTTCACTTCCCAGCCAAAGCCGGCCTTGCCTATAGCGCCGACCTTATGTATATTCTCAACACCAAGATGTACGCAGCCCGGACCGATAGATTCGCTGAGTCCGTAGTTTGTATCGTACTGATGATTGGGGAATACCTTCTTCCAACGTGCAATAAGCGATGGCGGAACAGGCTGTGCACCAATGTGCATGAGCCTCCACTGATCAAGCTCATAATCGGAAAGATCAATATCTCCCCTGTCTATAGCGTCCAGTATATCCTGAGCCCACGGAACAAGGAGCCATACTATTGTACAGCCCTCCTCCGAAACTGTCTCTATTATCGACTTGGGCTTTACACCTTTAAGGAGAACAGCTTTACTGCCTGAATAAAGACTACCGAACCAGTGCATTTTTGCACCTGTGTGGTAGAGAGGCGGAATGCAGAGGAAAATATCGTCACGAGTCTGACCGTGGTGATTCTGCTCTACCTTTGCAGAATGCATAAGACTTGTGTGATCGTGAAGAATAGCCTTCGGGAAGCCTGTAGTTCCTGATGAAAAATAAATAGCTGCATTATCGTCATCTGTAAGCTTTACATCGGGAGCTGTGCTCGCACAGTTAGCCACAAGGCTGTCATAATGCTCAGCAAAAGAAGGACATCCCTCTCCAACGTAGAAAAGAAGCCTGTTTTTGCTTATCTCGTCAGCGATCTCCTCTATTCTTCCGATAAACTCTGGACCGAACATAAGGATATCGACTTCTGCGAGATCAAGACAGTATTTTATCTCGTCAGCTGTATATCTGAAATTCAGCGGAACCGCAAGGGCGCCTGTTTTGAGAATTCCGAAGTATATCGGGAGCCACTCAAGGCAGTTCATGAGGAGTATACCCACCTTGTCTCCCTTGTGTACTCCTCTTTCAAGGAGCATATTTGCAAAACGGTTGGCTTTTTCGTCAAATACCTTCCATGTGATCTCACGTCTGTAATGGCATTCGGGATCTGATTCGATAAGCTCGTATTCCTTCCATGTAACGCGGCGCACCTCGGTGATCTCGGGATTTACTTCAACGAGGGCAACATCGCTGCCGTATAATCTGGCATTTCTTTCAAGTAATTCTGTAATAGGCATTATGCTTGTCCTTTCTGCATAAACAGCTCCTTGCTTTTATGTATAAAAGTCAAAAAGCTGCAAAGCGATAAACTATTTATATTTTATCACAAAAAAGCGAAAAAGTAAATACCCAATCAATGTTTTATTCAACAAAATGACACTTTAAAATTCAGCACAATGCATAAATAAAGGCACATATTTGATTATATGTGCCTTTAAGAACTTATTATTCGACATCGTCCGAGCTGAAGACCGATTCTGTCGCGGTCTCCGAAGTTTCAGGTGTGATGATCTCAACCTTTGTGCCGCACTTGTCGCAGTAAGCCTGATCCTTGCGGATATGAGCACCGCAGTTTGAGCAGGTTATCTTATCTTCAAGCGTCATGAGCAAGGCCTTCAGTTCTTCAAGATTAGCGCTCTTCTCCTTAATATCGGCAGCTATAGATGCATACTCGCTGTCCGGATCGTCTGCTATCTTCTCGAACAGAACCTTTCCCAGTT
This sequence comes from uncultured Ruminococcus sp., assembly GCF_947301925.1. Classification (GTDB taxonomy): domain Bacteria; phylum Bacillota; class Clostridia; order Oscillospirales; family Ruminococcaceae; genus Ruminococcus. Next base: position 245,116 of record NZ_CAMYUE010000001.1, on the reverse strand, counting down.
CGATATAGTCGGTGTTTATGTCCGACTGAACACGGGCGATCTCGCGTTTCATTTTTGTTTTCTCGGCAAATTTCTTTGAGCTGTTTGAAACGGTCTTAGCGCCGCGCTCAACAGATTCACCGAACTTACCTGCAATATCCTTTACTGATTCTACAAATCCCATTTTAACTACCTCCGTTTTTGTATTATGGTCTTGAAATACGGCCATTGATTATGTATAACTTGGTTTTTCAGTGATCTCAAACTTCACAGCATTGAGAGCCCTTACGGCTGCATCGGAGAAATCGCTGCATACCGTTGAATACAATGTCATTATGATATCATCGGCAGCAAGCTGATCGCCTATATCGCAGTTCATGACAATACCTGCACTCATATCAAGCTTATCTTCCTTGGAAAGCCTGCCTGCCCCGAGAAGCAGTGATGTCATGCCCAATTCCTCGCAGTTGAAGCCGAGGATCTTCATATCCTTGGTTGCTCTTATCTCATATTTGAGCAGCGGCTGCGGCAGCAGAGAAGTATCATCGCATATCCTGTAATTTCCTCCGTGAAGCTTGATCGTATCGCGAAGTACGTTCAGTGCCTTTCCCGAATCAACAGCTTCTTCAGCCATCTTCCTGCACGAAGCATTGTCGCCCTTGCCGGAAAGCTCAAGCATATCGGCCGCAAGCTCGATACAGATATCATAAAGCCTGCCTTTCACCTTTCCCTGAAGCACTTCAACCGCCTCTTTTACTTCGAGAGCATTGCCGATATTCTTTCCAAGAGGAGAATCCATATCGGTAACTACAGCCTTGCACTTCTTTCCTGCCGATTTACCTGCTTTTTCCATAAGAACAGCAAGCTTTTCAGCATCCTCCTTTGTTTTCATGAAAGCTCCCGATCCGTACTTGACGTCAAGCACGAGACAATCAGCATTCATAGCAAGCTTTTTGCTCATAATACTTGCACATATAAGAGGTATACTGTCAACTGTACCTGTTGCATTCCTGAGTGCATACATCTTCTTATCGGCAGGACACAGCTCGCCTGTCTGAGAGATTATTGAGAAATTCGTATGTCTCAGTATCTTTTCAAATTCAGCAAGAGGCAGATCTGTACGGTAACCTTCAATGCTTTCCAGCTTATCGATAGTTCCGCCTGTATGTCCCAGCCCGCGCCCTGACATTTTTGCCACACATACACCGCAAGCGGCTACAACTGGTCCGACAATAAGGGTGGTTTTGTCGCCTACACCGCCCGTACTGTGCTTGTCTGCCGTAAAAGGTATGCTCAGCTTTAAGATATCGCCGCTGTCACGCATTGCAGCAGTAAGCGCGAACGTCTCCTTTTCGGTAAGTCCGTTGAGGCACACAGCCATAAGCCATGCCGACATCTGATAGTCGGGCACATCTCCGTTAGTAAAGCTCCTGACAAGCCAGCTGATCTCTTCTTCGTTTAGTTCCTGTGATTTTTTAGTTTTATTAATGATATCAATTATGTTCATGATCCACCTCCTATAATGATATTTTACCATAAAAAATACAATAATTCAATAGTTTTTGTGAAATAAGACTTTGTTTTTACAAAAAATTCATTATTACAAGAAATACAACAAAGGGAACTCCCAAAATAACGCTTCCGATGATATTGAAAAGATTCAGATTTATTTCAAGGCTGAATACAGTTCCGTACCTGTTAATGATAAAAAGCGCCGCACTTCCGGTTAATGCACCTGTAAGAACGTAAATGAGCTTTTTTTCCCTTTTTAAATAATATACAATAATTATAGCTGTAACTGCAATGCATAAAAAGATGAATATTGTATCCGCATTCATTTTAATACCTCTCATAGTAATATATATCCCAATGCGATCATAAGCTTTATATCAGCGCCTTCCTTTATAAGCAAATACAACAGAGCGGCAATAAGCAGTTTGTCGCTGTCTATACCACCATCAAGCAAATCGTCAACAAAGCTTCTGTGTTCCGCTTTTACAGAATCATTATCGCTGAAGTCTGTCCGCTCACATCTCCTATCATCAGGAGGCAGATCAGCGGCGATATTCCGAGGACAGTTCTGGTGTATCTTCATATCACCGCAGCAATGTATATTCCTTTTGCCGTCACCGTATACCGCCACAGGATCACCTCCCTATCGTTATATGAGCTCCTGCAATAAACCGCTGTCTTTCAGTATATTCCACATAGCAAGCAATTTCATCAGTTTTATCGCCTTATCAACGCGCTTCTGTTTTTCCGCTCCGAGATGAGGCTTCAGCGCAAGAAGCAGATCGGTGTTCTTGTTCTCGCCCGACGCAGCCCCCATAAGGCTCGTAAGCTTGAGGACCGTTCCAAGATCAGGCTGATCGCCGGCTGCGTCAGCAGCAGTCTGATCTTCTTGTTTTTCGCTTTTTTCCTCGGATACAAGCATATTTGCAAGCTCGGTAAGCTGCTTTACGCTTTCTTCGTCTGATAAAAGCTCACTTATCCTGCTCGTTAAATCGTCCACATCAACCACCTGTTACTTTTTGCCGCCCGAAAGCTTTTCATATAACGCTTTTGCCTGCGGAGTGTTCATCATCTTTTCAACAAGTTTCGGGTTATTAACAGCCTGTTGAAATCTTGCCGCGTCATTTTTGTTCATAGCAGACAGCGCACTGTCAAACTTGCCTTCTTCAAGCTCTGTTCTCAGCTTTTCAGGCGGAACTCCGATCTTTTTGCTGACAGCATTGAGAAGTCCCGATATCTTCCTGGGATCGATGTTATTATTCATATATACCTCCGTTTACATAATGTATACAATAGTATATTGCATTTTTACTTGGATTATGTTATAATATGGTATAAACTTTTCGGGGAGGGATGATCATGCGTATTGTCGTTTTATCAGATACACACGGTAATTACTTCAATCTTGAAAGTATTATTCTAAGAAATACAGATGCAGACTGGATAATCCACCTTGGTGACGGAGAGCACGAGCTCGATAACTTTATCCTCTCACATCAGAAAATAGCTCCCAAAATAATCCATGTTGCCGGAAACTGCGACTTTGACAGTCTAAGCGAGGACCATATTATACTTCCCGTTATGGAGCATAAAATCTTTGCCACCCACGGTCATCACTTTGGTGTAAGCGGATCACTTGAAAGACTGAAAGATCTTGCTCTGACCAATGAGTGTGATGTCATCCTTTTCGGTCATACCCATATGCGCTATCAGAGCTATGAGGACGGGCTTTACATAATGAATCCCGGAAGTGCTTCTATCCCGCGTGACGGAGGCAAGCCCTCCTTCGGACATATAGATATATCCCCTGCCGGTGTGGTCACCAATATAGTCGATGTATGACCTCCCCTGCTTATATTCTATGCAGAGACTATATCATTGTTACATAAGAATATCCCCTTGAAGCTGATTCAAGGGGATATTTTTATATTTAGTTTGCCGAAACTGCATTTGGACGCTCATATGAGCTGTCATACTCCTTTATTCTTGTGATATCTGCTGACATGACCACAGGGTTTCCCTTATAATTTACGCTTATCTCTGCTGTCATATCCAGTGCGTCCTCGCCGTTCATGTTATGGAGAACAGCGTGTACCTTGCATACATGGATATCAGGATCATATTCTGTTACCTCAAGCTTATCCGTGATATGTCCGATACCTCTTCCTGTGCTCTTTTCGCTGTCACATCCGATATTTATATCGTTGTATTCCTGCCTCTGTTCGATATAGCACTGAATAGCAACTGCCGAAGTGTATTCGGGTCTGTCTCCTGTTTCAATTGAGCTGATTTTCCATTCTCCGTCTATCAGATTAAATGTGATAAGCTTTTCTTCGCCGTATTTAGCATTTTCCATACCTGTATACGGCATTTTTATAAAGCATGAAGCAACAAAGCTATCTTCATTTATTCCGAGTATCTGTGGCTCTGTTGTTATACTTATCGGGAATGAATGTTTTCCGTTTGCATAATACGGAGCATTTTCCGGCTCTACAGTACTCTTTGAAACATACAGACCGCCGTTATATTCTATATAAATTCCGCTATTAATTGAAAACGCTTCATCATCAGCTGTTCCTTTGCCATCTGGTCTGATATCGACTCTGCTTCCGCTCTCGAACTTGCTTACATCTCCGCCAAGCCAGCCTTTTAAAGTTGCTCCAAATTCAAATTCATTTGCGTCCTTGTAGTTATCAGGCATTGTGCAGGTTTCATATGTTTCACCGTAATGCTTTCTCTCTATTGAAGACGAAATCGGGGCTTTGTAGTACTCATAGATATCCTGACAGTTCTTGAAGCGGTCATCTGTCACCTTGTAGAACGTGCGCTCTCCGCCGAAATTATTTGACCACTCTTCATCCGTACTGTCATAGGTATAGAATGTAATACTATCGCTGCTGTCATATGCAACTTCTCCATATTGCAGTACATTCAGACTATCAACATAATGCTGTGTGAGTTCGTTTGCTATAGTCTCATAATCATATTCAACAGGGGCTACGGTAACTGTAGCTTCTTCTGTGGACTCCTCAGCAGGCTCGGTTGATTCCTCCCGGCTTATATCTGTGATCTGTGAAGCATTTCTGCCGTTCTTGTGGAGAAATACACCTGTTGCTCCTACACCGCCTGCAACTATGGCAATTGCAGCTGCTATGCCGATATACCTCATTGCACTGTGTCCGCGGCGTACTTCTACACCCGAGACCTTTTCCTCATAATCTTTTGTATCAAGCTTTATTCTGTTCTCACGTCTGCTCATATCAAGTACCTCTTTTCTGCACCGCTCGTCTGCTTCAAGGCGGTCTGTTACTTTCCTATAATCGTTCATGTTCATAGCCCGAGCTCCTTTCCGAGTATTTCCTTCAGTTTCTTTCTTGCGCGGTATAGCTGAGTCTGTACTGCAGATTCATTATTGCCTGTTATCGCGCCTATCTCCCTGACTGAGTAATCCTCGTAATAATATAGATGAATGACGACTCTGTATTTTACAGGAAGGGACATGACAGCATGATATACCTCGCTCTCCTCGGGAGTCTCGTAGGTCAGTGCAGCCTCCTCAAGAGGAACGGAGTTCAGTGAATACCTGTATCTCAGCGAGCGGAACATATCTCTGCATTTGTTTACAGTGACCTTCAGCAGCCAGCTTTTCTCTTTCTGCTCATCATCAAAGTCTGCATTAGTATTGAACAGCCTGATAAAAACTTCCTGCATTATATCCTCTGCATCTGCTTTGTTCCTGCAATATGAAAACGCCATACGATATACCGTATTATGGTATTTATCATACAGTTCCGCTAACCTGCCGGCATCCATCCTGTCACTTCCTTTCTTTTCTGAAGCGCTTCGTATATATAACGAAACAGCTGTATAAAATATCACAAAAAATAAACGGCGCCATAAGACGCCGTCCGGATTTATGAAATTCTCTTTCCTTTGCCCTTTGCACGCTTCTCAATAGGCTTTTCCTTACCGCCCATATCCGTGAAAATACGCTCCTCATCTGTGGGAGAATCATCAACGAGCTCGGGATTGATCTCTCCGATACTTGTATAATACGGATTGATGACATACTTCTGTATAATAGGATAGCTTATGAAGCAATTGAGCAGACATAGTATCGCTGCGGGGAAAAATGGTACGAGCAGCAGAAATACGGGAAGAAAATAGAACTCGATCACTACCATAAGTGCTACAACCAGAAGAGAGATCACAAATGTAAGCAGATTCTGTTTAAGGGCAACAAATGCAAGTGCAAAAGAATTCTTCAGAATATTCTTCAGCGAAAGGCTCGTAGCGGTCATCATCAGGAATATGTAATGGTTCATGATGATAATTACCAGAAACAGGCTGAAGGTCAGTACCATGGGGATATACATGAGCTTTGACTGCGTCTGTATGGCAAGAGCAGGATATACATTAAGTGATGCGATCGCAGATATCACTATAAGGCAATCGATAAAGCCTACGATAGCTGCATTTTTAAAATTATTCCTGAAACCTTTGAAAAAGTCCCTCATAACGAACGAATGCTTGTTTATGACGAAAAGCCGGATGACCTTCGTCATTCCTGCTGTTGCAGGGCCGATCAGCACCATAAAGATCAGAAGCATCACTACCATCGATGTAATAGAAGCCGCATAGCTGTTCTTGAAAAGACTCATTACAGGCAGTACCATAACAAGCGGCAGATAAAAAAGCATATACACAAGATTGATCTGCATAAGCTTCCAGAATTTTCTGCCCACTATATCAAAGAAAAGAGCTGCTCCCTTTTTCTTAGGCGCATTTTTGGAAATACCTACGCCAGCAGTTTCATAATTTTTAGAAAAAAGGCCCAATTTGAAATTCCTCCGTTTTTGTGTCTACCGACGGGAAAGATAAAAACTGCATACAGCTCCGTCGGCAAAAGATATAAATAAAGATATCAGAACAAGAACTGAATACTTGATCATAAAAAGCTTTACGCCGCCCTGCGGACGGTCATGTTCTTTTCTGAGAAAGCAGTATGAAAAGACTGCGCAGGACGACCGTATACCTTCTCTTGCGGCAACAGCCGTTACCAATGAAAAAGCAACAGCCTTCGGAAGTACAGTTATCAGAACAGTTACTATCCCCGCTTTTCCGTAGGTCATATAGACTGCTGCTGCGGAAATCCCCATGCCTATGCCTCTGTACAGAAGAAGCAATAATTCAAAAGGCTGTCCGACCGCACATAAGCCAAAGAAAAAAGCTGCTGTGACGAAACACAGAGATGTTATGAACGTTCCCGTTATTAGCTGAAAAACATTAAAGCCGTCTTTCGGCAAAAGGAAAAACTGATTCACAGTCACATATGACGGCAGAGAGGTGTACTTCGCAATAAAAGAGCCGATCACCACACCTGTGATTATAAAAAGGATATATATCGACAGGCTTGTCCTTCGCAGCGCTATTGTACTTACGGTTTTCATGCATATCATTCCTTTCTTTTAAATGATATGCACGTTGTTCATGATAAAGAACTATTTTGAAAGCTCGTATGCTCTGTTTGTGCAGCTCTCGCAGCATTTCTTCACAACACCTGTGAGATCGCCCTCATAGAGTCTGTCCAGTCCTGCAAGAGTAGTTCCGCCGGGAGATGATACCATTTTTATGAGTTCATCAATGGTATTGCCTGAATCGGTTATCATTTTTGCTGAACCGATAAGGCTCTGAGTAAACAGCTCCTCTGCCGCAGCTCTGTCAATACCAACTGAAGCAGCATAATCAATAAATCCTTTTGCAAAAAGGTAAATGAAAGCAGGACTACTTCCGTTTATAGCTATTATCTCTTTCATCTTATCCTTGGGGATAACAGCTGCCTTACCGCATATACGGAAAATATTGAGCACAACATCAAACTCTTCGTCTGTTACTCTTTCATTGCGCGAAAGGGCGGAAGCACCTTCTCCAAGTAGAAGCGGTGTATTGGGCATAACAAGTATTACTTTTGCCTCGGGAATAGTTTTCTTTGCAATGAATTCATCTCCGATGCCTGCTGCAATAGAAATAATAACAGTATCCTTTGTGGTGTGAGCAGCTATCGTTTCAAGAACACCTTCAATTATCTGAGGCTTGACAGCAAGGAAAACAAATCTGCACTTTTCCATTATCTCCTTCTCGTCAGTACAGGGCTTTACTCCGAACTGAGAAAGAGCCTGCACCTTCTGGGAGTCGGGATCGAAAGTATAGAGTTGTATATCCTTTCCGAGACTGCTTGTGGATATTCCTTTCATGATGGCAGAACCCATATTGCCTGCACCGATAAAACCTATATTAGTCATACCTTATCTCCTTATAATTTATGTAATATTAATTATACATCATTATGTACAAAAAAGCAAGTGGTTTTTTGTGATAATAAATGATGTAGCATTTTTTCGACTTTTATTGACATTCTCAGACATCAATGATAGAATTATACTCAGGGGGGATATGCAATGGATAGGAAAAAGCCTAAAAATAACAGAATTACGCGTTATTCTGACGGAGTGATATACTATAAGAGCCTTTCATGCAAGGCGAGCATAGTTGAGGACAGAGCTATAACAGATTTCTGCATCAAGAACAAGGTGTCAAAAAGTCTTTTTCTTACAGCAGCGGCTATGTATTGCATAAAGCATGAGGTCGATGTCCATGAATTGCTCAACAGCACATTAACGCCGGAAAACTTTAATTTCAGAGATTATATATTCGATGAATACGATGAATAATTGCATTATCTGCCCTCGGAAATGCGGTGCAGACAGACAAAAAAGCAAAGGATTATGCGGAGCAGGAAGCAAGGTAATAGTCGCAAAAGCCTGCCTCCATAAGTGGGAAGAACCCTGTATCTCATACAAAAACGGAGCAGGCACTGTTTTTTTCTCAGGTTGCAGCCTGCACTGCTGTTTCTGTCAGAATAACAGGATAAGCAATGAGCTTTTCGGAAAAGAGATATCTGACAGACAGCTTGCAGATATATTTCTCAGACTTCAGGATACCGGAGCCGATAACATAGATCTGGTAACACCGACCCATTTTGTTCCCAATATCATAAACGCTCTCGATATGGCAAAGCACAGACTCATAATACCTGTGGTATATAACAGCAGCGGATATGAGCTTACGGACACGATCACTATGCTGAAAGGATATATTGATGTATATCTTCCCGATCTGAAATACTACTCGCCCGAGGTCTCTGCAAGGTATTCCTCTGCTCCCGACTATTTTGCAAGAGCTTCAGCGGCTATTCTTGCAATGAAAGAACAGACAGGGCCTCCTTTGTTCAACGATGAAGGCGGACTTGTGCGCGGCACGGTGATACGTCATATGGTACTCCCTACCCACAGACATGATTCAATGAAAATAATCGAATGGATAGCCGGGAATTTTTCCGCCGATGAAATACTTGTAAGTATAATGAACCAGTACACGCCATTTGATTTTCTTTCGGACGAATATAAGGAGCTTCACAGGCGTGTTACCAAAATGGAATACAACTCTGTTGCAAATCGAGCCGCCGAACTCGGACTGAACGGTTTCACACAGCAAAAAAGCTCTGCTTCAGATGAATATGTGCCTGATTTTGATCTGTCAGGAATATAAAGCTCCTTCGCCGGGGCTTTTTTTCATTTATGTGTCACAAAACAGTCTCCAACAGTGTTATATATTATGAAACGTTTCAAGCGAGGTGATAAAATGACTCAGGAAAACTCCGATAAGGTCAAAAAACTGTACGAATTATATGAGCAGCCGATGTACAGGATCGCATATGCCGTCCTGCATGACGAGGGCCTTGCCGAGGACGCTGTTTCTGAGGCATTTATCAGACTCATGGGCAAGCTTCATAAGATCGGAGATTGTCAGAGCAGCAGGACAAAGAATTACATAATAAAAATAATCAAGAGCACCTCTATAAATATTTATCGACGTAATAAAAAGAGGTTCTCATCAGAGCTGCCTATAGATGAAGCTTTGCAGATTGCAGATGATTCTCAGTCCTCTGACAAAAATACTTCTGTTCAGGAAATACTCAGTGATCTGTCCGAACCTGACAGAAGCATAATCGTACTTCGATGCATAAAGCAGATGCCCTGGAGAGATGTCGCAGACAGACTGTCTATCACCGAATCAAATGCAAGAAAGCGTTTTGAGCGTACGAAGAAGCGCCTGAAAATGAAAGGAGAAATTAGAGATGAGTAAAAGGATATTTCCCAACTCCGAAGAATGGAGCAGGATCATAGATGAGGCGTTTTCATCTGACAAGGATCATGATTTCTCCGTAATGTATGAACTGCGCAAAGCAGATATACAGAAAGGGATAACAATGAAAAAGACATCAAATCATATAAAAGGGCGCTACCTGTCTATGGTGGCAGCAGCAGCCGCTATTGTCATCGCCGCTCCTACAGCAGTATATGTTTTGTCAAAAGGGCAACCTTCCGACACACCTGTTGCAGAAATTGAAGCCACAGAGGGAAACACCGGGGCGATCACACTTTCGGAAGAACCGACAGAAGCAGATCCCGTCAACGAAGCTATCGGTTCAATGACCATGGAAAAGAACGGCAAATACCAGTATATACTGAGATTTACCCCTACTGATGAAGAAGCAAACGACGAGCAAAACTATGACGTTGAGTATACATTTCTGCCTGAGGGAACTTACCGGAGAGAACACGATTTCAAATATCAGGTAGGAACAGGCGGAGGTATCTCTCCTTGTAAATACCGTGTTTCCGCGAATGTTTCTATGGAAGAAAAAGTGGGCGGTATAGTAAATGTTGACGATGTTTCCAATGACGAAAAGACAGCATATATATTCTACCGTCAGGAAAATGCATATTTAGGTGCGGAAGGCACAAATTCATTCGGAAGAGTTGTATGGATACATTTCAAGGGAACAAACTTTATACTTCAGCTCTGCTTTACTGACGATATCTCAGATGATGACGTCCGCAGTGTTATTGACGGTGCTAAGCTTGTACCGTCTGAGGAACAGGCTGCAGGTATATGGTTCAACAGAGAAGAATCTACCGACAGCAATAATGTTCAGCCTGCAACAAGCGGAAAGAGCATTGACGACTTTACTGTAGTAAGCGTTGGCGATACAGTAAAGGACGAGCGTGAAGACGGAAATAATATCGAGATAACTGTTAATGACGCATGGGTTCAGGATAATTTCGATGGTATAACAACTGACGGCTGCGGATGGCCTGCGGATTACAGCGAATTTCTTGACGAGGACGGCAAGATATATGAAACGTATTATTATGGTACTGTCGGAGACGGTATAAATACTATTGATGAAATTACAGATACTGTAAAGACACAAAAGAAAGTTATAGTTCTCGACCTGACATATAAAAACGTTGGGGACGAAGATATATTTGAGGATTTTGAAAACTGTAAGCTTGGCTGCAATATATTCCCAAGTCTGATTATAGCTCCCCAATGGGACTGCTACTGGCGCGTTAAAGCAAGCAATACAGATAAAAGGCTTCTTAATCACAGCAAGCTTGCCTGTGAGGACTTTTTATCACTTGAATCAGATAATAAATCTGGTAAAAACGCAATAAATATCCCAGCGGGCGGCGAAACTCATGTAAGGATATCACTTGCTGCCGATGCAGACGACCTTGACAATCTGTATGTAGACTATACAGGTCATGCGATGAATCATACGAACTATAAGAACTCGGCAAAATATCCGATATTACCTGTAAAGGATATCAAATAGGCTCAAAATAAAAAGGCAATACACAGTTGTGTATTGCCTTTTGTCATACTGCAACAAGCTTGGTGAATGTAACCGATTCACCGTTTATATCTATCTTCAGATGATCTCCCTTTCCGGTTTCTCCTTTTATTATCATAGCAGCAAGCTTATTTTCCACAAGCTCGGAAAGCTTTCGACGTATGGGCCTGGCGCCGTATCTCTCGGTGTCTGCTGTAGAAGCAAGGGTTTCAGCTACTCTGTCCGTAAATTCTACTGTCATTCCTATGGACTCAATACGCTGACGAAGTTTTTCAAGCTCCAATCGGCTGATATCTATGAGTTCGTCATAGCCGAGAGCGCCGAATATCACTATTTCATCGATCCTGTTGAGGAACTCCGGCGCAAAGCTTTTTCGCACATATGATACAGCTGCTTTTTTGCGCTCATCGGGACACGGCGAACCAAATCCGAGCAATGAGTTTGAAAGCACATCTTCCCCTCCGATATTTGACGTCATTATTATTATACAGTTTCTGAAGCTCACCTGTCTCATCATGGAATCAGTCAGTATACCGTCATCAAGTATCTGAAGCATAATATTAAGCACTTCCCTGTCCGCCTTCTCTATCTCATCAAACAAAACTACCGAGTAAGGCTGCCTTCTTATTTTTTCACAAAGATTATTGTCATTGCTGTCATATCCGGCGTATCCCGGAGGTGCTCCCAAAAGCCTTGAAACAGCGTGTTTCTCCATATATTCTGACATATCGATCTTTATAAGACTTTTTTCACCGTCAAAAAGACACTCGGCAAGCGCTCTGGCAAGCTCGGTTTTTCCTACTCCTGTAGCTCCTGAGAACAGAAAAGAAGCTATCGGGCGTTTTCCTTCGCGTATCCCCGACCTCGCTTTGTAAACGGCGTCCGTAACTTTTGTTATTGCATCACGGTGTCCGATTATTCTTTTAGACAGCTGTTCACCAAGCTCAGACAAAACATCAGCTTCCGATGCAGTGATCTTGTTTACGGGAATACCAGAACGCATGGATATTACATTATTGATATCTTCCTCTGTTACCGATACATTTCCTGTTGAAGAGCCTTCTGCTTTTATTTCTGCGGCAGCACAGGCTTCATCGAGGACGTCTATAGCTTTATCCGGGAGACAGCGATCTGTGATATATCTTACGGAAGCATTGACCGCAAACTTTATTATATCATCGCCTATGCTAACATTGTGATAGCTTTCGTATTTGCCTTTCAGTCCCTTGATTATCTTTATACAGCCTTCTGCATCAGGTTCCGAGACCTTAACTGCCTGAAACCGCCTTTCAAGAGCATGATCCTTCTCTATGGACTGCCTGTATTCATCAAAAGTAGTAGCTCCTATGACCTGGAGTTCACCTCGCGCAAGCTGAGGCTTCATTATATTTGCAGCATCTATCGCGCCTTCAGCTGCACCTGCGCCAACTATACCGTGTATCTCGTCAATAAACAGTATTATATTTCCTGCTTTCACTGCCTCATCTATACAAGCCTTTACACGCTCTTCAAAATCGCCTCTGTATTTTGCTCCCGAAAGAAGAGACGTCATATCAAGACTGAATATATACTTGTTTTTTAGTCTGTCAGGCACGCTGTTACGGAGAAAAAGTGCTGCAACGCCTTCGATTATCGCTGTCTTTCCAACACCTGCTTCTCCGATTAGGCAAGGATTATTCTTATTCCGCCTTGCCAGTATCTGAAGAACACGTTTTATTTCGTCCTCTCTGCCTATAAGAGGATCGTTCTTGCTTATCTCAGCAGGGTCTGTAATGTTTTTCCCGTATCGGAAAAGATTTGGAAGCTGTGATGGTTTGAGTTTAATCGAGCTTCTTATCCTATTATCATCGCATTCTGTAACAGCTGAAAGGCTTTCGCTGATATAATCTATATCCCCACCCGTTTTTCTCATGAGTTCACAGGCGGTACAAGAGCTCTCCCTTAATATGGCAGCAAGAATATGCTCAGGAGATGCCTGTTTTTTATCCGGCTTTATCAATTCGGAACAGGATACGTCCAGTATCCTTCTCGCGGAACTTGTAAAGAATCTCTGATCCAGCTTTGACGGAGTTCCATACCCCACCTGCTTTAGCAGGCTATGTCTGAATGATTCAAAGGTAAGGCCGTTGTTTTTCAGGATATCAGCCGCTTCGGTGGTGCCTTCGCCAAGGATGGATAAAAGGATATGTTCGCTTCCTACATAGGTATGTCCCAATTCAGACGCATATTCTACAGCCGCATCAAGGATATCAGTTGATTTTTTTGTGAATTTATCATTTCTAAGCATATGTTTCCTCCTTCATTCATTATATATTATGCCACTAAATCCATGCGATAACTGTCGAATCTATAAACAAGGCCGTAATTGTAACACTTTTTTTCCTGTAGCATAATATGTACTATGAAACGCGGAAAAAGCGGTTCAAATACATCAATTCAAGGAGTTGTTCAATTATGTGTAATTCATGCTTTGGAGGAAATAACTGCTGGTGCATCATTCTCCTGGTGCTTCTCGTGATCATTCTTTTCTCTGGCTGCGGCAACAACGGATGCGACTGCGGAAATAACAACTGCGGCTGTGGCTGCTAAAAAGAAAAGGGACTGCATATGCAGTCCCTTATTCATTATTCAGCCTTCAAAAGCTTATTTCTTCTGTTTGTGAGCAAAGGCTCGACGCCGTTTACAACACTGTCAGCCGTAACAGTTACTTTTGCGATACTTCCGTCAGACGGAACAGTGAACATTGTATGCATGAGTATAGACTCAAGTATGGAACGAAGTCCGCGAGCTCCTGTTTTCTGGGCTATAGCCTTCTTGGCTATCTCCGTAAGAGCATCGTCCTCGATCTCAAGCTCAATATCATCATAACTGAAGAGCTTCTTATACTGCTTTATGAGAGCGTTCTTGGGCTCAGTCAGTATTCTTACAAGCGAAGCTTCATCAAGCTCCTCCAATACAGATATAACAGGCAGTCTGCCGACAAATTCAGGAACCATACCGAATTTTACAAGATCCTTCGGTACGACCTTCTTGAAGATATTGTCCATTTCTTCCTTGTGAGGCTTAATCTCGCCTCCAAAGCCTATAGGAGCCTTTCCGATACGTTTCTGGATCTGTTTTTCCAGTCCATCGAACGCACCGCCGCAGATAAACAAGATATTCTTTGTGTTTATCTGGATCACTTCCTGGTTTGGATGCTTTCTTCCTCCCTGAGGCGGAACATTAGATACTGTTCCTTCAATTATCTTGAGAAGAGCCTGCTGTACACCTTCGCCGCTTACATCACGGGTAAGAGACGTATTTTCGGATTTTCTTGCGATCTTGTCGATCTCGTCGATATATATGATTCCTCTCTCTGCTGCCTTGATATCAAAATCAGCTGCCTGAATGAGTCTGAGAAGAACATTCTCTACATCATCGCCGACATAACCTGCTTCGGTGATAGTTGTAGCATCGGCTATAGCGAACGGAACATTGAGCAGCTTTGCAAGTGTCTGCGCAAGAAACGTCTTACCAACGCCTGTAGGGCCGAGAAGAAGCACATTGCTCTTCTGAAGCTCAACACCGTCATCGTCAGAAAGATCCCTCTCATTTTCCTGACTCATTATTCGCTTATAATGATTGTATACAGCAACCGACAGTGAGATCTTTGCGTCATCCTGGCCGATGACATACTCATCGAGGAACGCTTTTATCTCAGCGGGCTTCATAAGAGTCAGAGAAGAAACGTCCTTCTCTGTATCAGATTTTGCTGCCTTTCTGTGAGCTTTTGCTACGCCAGGACCATACAGCATCTCATAGCAGTAAGTAACACATTCATCACATATATTTGATGAACCTGCAGAAAACATACTGCGTACCCTGTTTTCTCCTTTGCCGCAGAAGCTGCACGATTTAAACGTTTCAGCCATTTATAACCCCTACCTTTTTGTTATGACCTTATCGATCAATCCATATTCAAGTGCCTCATTAGCAGTCATATAATTATCTCTTTCACAGGCTGCGTGTATCTCCTCGATGCTCTTGCCTGTGTTGTTGGCGAGTATCTCCTCAAGACGATCTCTGGTACGCTCAAGATTCTTTGCATGGATCATTATATCGGTCTGCTGACCGCCGAGGCCGCCGCCGATAAGAGGCTGATGGATCATGATCTCGCTGTTCGGAAGAGCGATTCTCTTGCCCTTTGCACCTGATGAAAGGAGAAATGCACCCATAGATGCAGCCATACCTATACATATGGTGGAAACATCACACTTGATGTAATTCATTGTATCATATATTGCCATGCCAGCAGTAACAGAACCGCCGGGGCTGTTGATGTACAAGGATATATCCTTCTCTGAATCCTGGCTTTCAAGATAAAGAAGCTGAGCAACGACAACACTTGCTGTTGCATCATTTACCTGATCCGAAAGCATTATAATCCTGTCATTGAGCAGTCGGGAGTATATATCATATGATCTTTCGCCTCTGCTTGTCTGTTCAACGACGTAAGGTACCAGTACGCTCATAGTTTATCGCCCTTTCTTTAAAAACAGTTGTCCCACAAGAGGCTGCGGGACAACGTAGATTCTATGATTTATTTGTCGGAAAAGAGATTATTCTGCCTTTTCCTCAGCAACAGTGTTATCTACCACAGCATTTTCCTTTACAAGCTCTATAGCCTTCTGAACTCTGAGGTCTGTAGTATATTCATCAAGAGGAATAAATCTCTTTACTGTCTCAACATCAATGTTGTTTGCAGCAGCGATCTCACCGAGACCGTTGTTGAGTTCCTCCTCCGAGATCTCGATATTCTCAAGATCAGCGATCTTCTCAAGAGCAAGTCTGAGCTTTACTTCGCTGACAGCTCTGTCTCTGTATGTCTCTCTGAATGAATCCATATCCATTCCTGTGTACTGGAAATAGAGCTTTATGTCCATACCCTGCTGCTGGAGCTGCTGTTCGAATGATCTCATAAGAGCATCTATCCTCTGCTCATACATACAGTTCGGAATAGGAGCATCTACCTTATCGATAAGAGCAGTCATAACAGCGTTCTCAAAAGCTGAATCAGCCTGGCTTACAGCTGCTTCTTCGAGCTTTGTCTTGATATCATTTCTGTATTCTTCAACAGTATCGAACTCTGTAGCATCCTTTATAAGGTCATCATTGATCTCGGGAAGCTCCTCATAGCTGATTGACTTGAGCTTGCACTTGAATGTAGCTTCCTTGCCTGCGTAATCAGACATCTGATAATCCTCGGGGAATGTAACATTTACGTCGAACTCATCGCCGATGTTGTGTCCCACGATCTGATCCTCAAAGCCTGGAATGAACTGACCGCTGCCAAGACGGAGAGGATGATCCTCGCCCTTGCCGCCTTCAAATGCTTCGTCACCGAAGAAGCCTTCAAAGTCGATAACAACTTCGTCGTCCATCTGAGCTGCTCTGTCGTCTACAGAAACGATACGAGCGTTCTTCTTTCTGATGATATCGATCTGCTTGTCGATATCTTCATCAGAGATCTCCTTTACTTCCTTGGGAGCCTTGATTCCCTTGTAATCAGCGATCTCGATCTCAGGCTTTGTAACACATACAGCCTTGATCTCAACGCCGTTCTCCTTATCGATGGAAGTAACCTCGACGTTGGGTCTGTCAACAAGCTGGAGACCTGTTTCCTGAACTGCTGCGTCAAGCTCGGGACCAAGGAGAGCGTTTATAGCGCCTTCATAGAAAGCACCCTCGCCGAACTCTCTCTCTGCAAGCTTTCTCGAAACCTTGCCCTTTCTGAAGCCCTTGATCTGGATATTCTTCTTCTGACGCTGGAATTCCTTTTCAACAGCTGCCTCAAAAGCAACAGGATCGATTGAAATTACTAACTCGGTAGTATTCACATCTGTTTTGTTTGATGATTTTAAACTCATATTGATACGTCCTCCAATATTTATATAACATACTTAGTATATTATACCACATTCTCATTTTTATTTCTACTGATTTTCAACACTTCTGCATTATGCACAAATCACAGGACTTTTTCAGGGATAAACTGTAAATAATCGCCTGCGATAAGATGAAAATTTATGTCGTCATAGGTGTTTTTTACACATAGATCGTGTGCGGAACGCCCATGTATATGACCGTAATAACAATCCTTGATCTTGTAACGATACAGTACCTCAAGAATGTCATAATTGAAATTGGTAGCGAAGATGGGCGGATAATGAAGAAAAACTATAGGCTCAAGACCTGCATCCACAGCTGAACGGATAGACGTTTCAAGCCGCTGCACTTCCCTTTTAAGGACCTTCTCGTCCTGAGTTTCCCCTGGCATATTGACCCAACCGCGTGTTCCGCATATACCGTAATCTTCATATTTGTAATGATTATTATGAAGAATCTTTATTGAACTCAGCCCCTCTGCGGCAAGGAATTCTTCCATTTTCCGCATGGTAGTCCACCAGTAATCATGGTTTCCCTTAATGATTATCTTATTTCCGGGAAGAGACTCGATAAAGCAGAAATCAGGAGCCGCTTCGACAAGATTCATTCCCCATGATATATCTCCGGGAAGAACGATCGTGTCTTCCGGTTTTATCTGTTCGAGCCAGTTTTTCTCGATCCGCTCCTGATAGTCCTGCCAGCCTGAAAAGATACTCATGGTCTTTTCAGGAGCACCCTTGCACAGGTGCAGATCTGCAAGTACGAACAAGCTCATATGTTATATTCCCAGAGTTCTGAGAACATATCCCTTCTGCT
The DNA here is from genome assembly GCF_947301925.1 of uncultured Ruminococcus sp. Classification (GTDB taxonomy): domain Bacteria; phylum Bacillota; class Clostridia; order Oscillospirales; family Ruminococcaceae; genus Ruminococcus. The sequence goes on along the minus strand of NZ_CAMYUE010000001.1, from coordinate 227,124 downwards.
CGGATTTGTCAACAACATCGTTGAATCTCTCAGGCTTGTTTTTCAGGTCTGCAAGCGCTGCCGGAACAGGAATATCGGAAAGCTGAGCTATCCTGTCCACCTTATCGTATTCATTGATATCGGAAGTCTTTCCTTCAAGGGCTTCGAGAACAGCCGTGCTGAACTTATAAGGACTTGCTGTAGAAGCAATAACAGTCTTTGTATCATCGCCTGTTGTTTCCTTGTAATCCTTGTACACCTTTACCGCAACAGCCGTGTGTGTATCACAGGTATAAGAATATGTCTCGTAAACCGAATGGATAGTTGACTTTGTCTGGCCGTCATCGCAGAAGCCGGCAGCAAATTCTTCCTTCAGCTTCTTCTTGACATCGTCCGACACCTCATAACGTCCCTCGGAAGCAAGCTTGCCGAACCATTCCCTGATAAGCGCGTCATTGCGGTCTGTCATAAGGTAGAGAAGCCTTTCGAGATTGCTTGAGATAAGTATATCCATCGAGGGTGATACAGTTGCATAGAACTGTCTGTTTCTGTCATAGATTCCTGTATTTATGAAATCTGTGAGTACATTGTTGATATTTGAAGCACAAATAAGCTTATTTACGGGGATACCCATATGCTTTGCATAATATGCAGCGAGGATATTGCCAAAGTTGCCCGTAGGAACAACGATATTGATCTTGTCACCGAGCGCGATCTCCTCGTCCTTTACCAGCTCTGCATATGCGGAGATGTAATACACGATCTGAGGAACAAGACGTCCCCAGTTTATGGAGTTAGCACTTGAGAAAACCATACCGTTTTCATCAAGAGTTTTCTTTACTTCATCATTGGTAAAGATAGCCTTTACTCCGTTCTGGCAGTCGTCAAAGTTGCCCTTGATAGCGCATACACCGACGTTAGAGCCCTCCTGAGTCTTCATCTGGCGCTTCTGCATGGGGCTTACTCCGTCCTCGGGGTAGAATACGAGTATGGAAGTACCCTCTACGTCCTTGAAGCCTTCAAGAGCAGCCTTTCCTGTATCACCTGAAGTCGCAACAAGGATAACTATCTTCTTGTCAAGATTTATCTTCTTCGCTGATGTGGTAAGGAAGTAAGGCAGTATCTGAAGCGCCATATCCTTGAAAGCGCAAGTAGGACCATGCCAGAGCTCAAGCATATATGTTCCGTCAAAGAGATGTGCTATCTCAGCGATACTCTCAGTCTCAAAATTTTTCGTACTGTAAGCATTATCGGTACAGTAATGTATCTCAGCGTCGGTAAAATCTGTGAGATACTTTGAAAACACGCAGGCAGCTCTGTCGGCATACTTCATATCACCGATAGCCTTTATCTCATCAAGAGTAAGCTGAGGTATGCTTTCGGGAACAAAAAGTCCGCCCTCAGCAGAGATACCCTGAGTAATGGCTTCAGCGCTGTTTACCTTGACATCACTGTTTCTTGTGCTGTTATATAACATACTATCACCCTTTAAAATATGTAATCATAGCCTGTTGTATCATAGGCATTATTAATATAATCAATGCTGAGCACCTTGCCGTCCGCAATGATGACCTGTGCGACATCAAATCTCGGCTGAAGCATATTCGGGTGCTTACAGCAATAATCAGCAGCAGTCTTTATTATAAGACCTCGTTTACGCTTGTTGACAGCTTCAAAGCCCGAGACCATACTATCGGGTTTGCGGGATTTGACTTCAACAAATGCCATATAGTCGCCGTTTTCGGCAATTATATCAATCTCGCCGCCCTTTATCCTGTAATTCCTGGCGGCTATTTTATATCCTCGCCGGATAAGATAAGCGCATACGCTCTCCTCACCGAGCTTGCCAATTTCACTTTTCGTCATATAGTTTCTTTAGGAATGTCCTGCGATGTACTTCGGATATACCATGTTCCGCGAGCTTTTCGTAATGAAGTGCGGTTCCGTAGCCCTTATGCTTTCCAAAGCAGTACTGCGGGTATTTTTCGTCAAGCTCCAGCATATAGCGATCTCTCGCTACTTTCGCAAGTATCGAAGCAGCGGCTATTGAAGCCGAAACTGCATCTCCGTGTATAACATAACGGCTCTCGCAGTCAAGCTCCGGAAGCCTGTTTCCGTCTATAAGAGCCAGATCAGGCTTTATGCCGAGACCTGAAACAGCTCTTTTCATTGCAAGCATAGTAGCCTGAAGAATATTAAGACTGTCTATCTCTTCGACGCTTGCTGTCGCTATACAATATGCGTCAGCCTTTTCTATGACTTCATCGTACAGAAGCTCACGGCGTTTTTCGGAAAGCTTCTTGCTGTCGTTGAGGTAATTAATCAGGACTTCATCATTCAGAACAACAGCCGCAGCATATACATCGCCTGCAAGCGGGCCTCGTCCCGCCTCATCTACTCCGCATATAACGGGATAAGCTTTACGGAGCTGTGAATCATACTCAAAAAGCTCCTTATGTAAAATGATACGTGCCATTATGACTCCTTCTGCGGAGGTACTTCAAGAGTGATCCTGCCAAGCTTACCGCTTCTGAACTCGTCAAGCACGGTTATGGCAGCTCTTTCGGTATTTATCTCTCCTCCCGAGATCATCATACCGCGCTTTTTACCCACCATTTCAAGAAGCTCAAGGCCTGTACAGCCTTCCGTAAATTCAATTTTATATCTTTCGGTCAGAGAATTGGGATAGTTTTCCGCCAGATAAGATAAAAGCTTCATCGCAAGAGTTTCAATATCAAGTATATCATCACTTATAGCTCCCGTAAAGGCAAGTCTTACAGCTACGTTCTGATCCTCAAACTTAGGCCATAGTACTCCCGGCATATCCAGGAGCTCGGTATTGTTATCGAGCTTTACCCATTGTTTGGTTCTTGTGACTCCGGGACGATCCTCGACCTTCGCACGCTTAGAACCTGCTAACTTATTAATAAGCGACGACTTTCCGACATTTGGTATTCCTACTATCATAAGTCTGACAGCAGCGCCCTTCATACCGTTTTTTTCGCGCTTATCCATCAATTCCTTCAGTACGCTCCCCTTCAGCGCGGGAAGTACAGATTTGAGGCCTTTGCCGGATTTGCAGTCAACAGCGAGAGCTTCGCTTCCGCAGCGCCTGAAGTAGTTTATCCAAAGCTGAGTGGTCCTGTCATCTGCCAGATCACTCTTGTTGAGAAGAACCAGCCTCGGCTTATTCTTTGTCATATTATCCATCTCGGGATTCCGACTGCTCAGTGGAGCTCTTGCATCCACGATCTCCACTACAGCATCGACAAGGGAGAGATTTGAAGCGATCAGTCTCCTTGTCTTGGCCATGTGGCCCGGAAACCACTGGATCTGTTTCATATCCGAATTATCCACACTTGCCTCCCGTGTTCCTTAAATCAGATGATCTTTCCAAACAGGCAGGATGATCTTCCGTCAGCTCACTTCTTATTAAAAAGGAGGAACTTGAAATCCTTTATAGGCGAGTATCTGAGCACGGCTTTACCGTATATCTGCTCCTTCTTTATAAGACCGACATCACCGTTACGGCTGTCTGCCGACTCACGTCTGTTATCTCCCATAACAAAATAGTAGCCCTCAGGAATAGTTATAGGGAAATTAAACATAACGCCCGCATCATTCATAGTCTGTCTGATGTAGGGCTCGTCCAGGACCTTTCCGTCAACGATGACCTGCTCTTTTTCGGCATCAAGATCAATGGTCTGACCGGGCTCAGCGATAACACGCTTGATTATGCACTCCTTCAGGCCTGAATTCGAGATATCCTTGTCTATAACATTTCCAGTGCTGTCAAGGAAATATGCCATATCATTGTTTATTACAACGATATCTCCGTAATGAGGACCTGAATAAACAGTCGTCATAAAGATCCTGTCCTTATCCATGAGTGTATTGTTCATAGATTTCCCCACAACGTTGACAGGGTGCAGGAGATATGTAAATATCATTATGATAACAAAAACTGTAAGAAGCGTAGATTCAACTATCTCAAGGATATCATCGACGATCTTGCCTTCTTTTTTTTCGGCCTCTTCGTCCTGTTCGTTATCCTCGTCATCTTTTTCTTCAACAGCCTCAGCTGCATCCTCTGCTGCTTCCTCGATTTCCTCAACAGCTTCTGTAACTTCCTCTGCTTCTGTGTTTTCTGTAGTATTCTTTACTTCATCAGCCATAATGCTGCCTCCAGACTAAAATATAAAAATGTAGCAAAAAAGGGACTTTAAGTCCCTCAAGGAAAGAAGATGAGTCAGCCGACTCAAGTCGGCTGAACTCAGTCTGCAACCTGTTAGCGGATCTGTTCCTTAACCTTAGCAGCCTTACCAACTCTGTCTCTGAGGTAGTAGAGCTTAGCTCTGCGAACCTTACCGCATCTTACGACCTCAACCTTGTCTACAACAGGAGAGTGAAGCGGGAATACTCTTTCGATACCACAGCCGTGTGCAACACGTCTTACAGTAAAGGTCTCGCTGATGCCGCCGTGCTTCTTGGCGATTACAGTTCCCTCGAAGATCTGGATACGGCTCTTATCGCCTTCCTTGATCTGAACGTGAACCTTAACGGTATCACCTACGTTGAACTGCGGAACATTTTCCTTCATGCTTGATTCGCTGATTAACTTGAGTGCATCCATTTTATTTTCCTCCTAAAATTTCCGAACATTCTTACCTGTCCCGCGATATACCGTTCAGCATTCGGTACATACAGGAATAATATAAAAGCGGCGTTCATTAGCGCCGTGGCTCATAAATGAGCAGCAGGCAGCGGACTATCCGATTTAATGTCTTTCGGCATTAACCCTCATCCAGGCATAATAATACCCGAACGGATTTCAAATGCTTTTATATCATACCATACTTTAAAGGAAAATGCAAGTGTTTTTTTGAAAAAAAACAAAATTATTTATTTACTTCTTTTCAAGCACTGCCATAGACGCAAAATGCAGCACCTCGAACTCCTCGGGAGCAATTCTTTCAAGCATTTGCATATGCTCTCCCTCCCATGCTTCTATCTCCTCGTCCGAAAGCGAGGCGCCTATGCCGCGGCAGGCCTTCATCCTGCCATTCCAGCTCTCGCGGGTGAACGGCACCATGAGATCGTATTCCTCATTTGTAACTGTTCTGAAGTATCTGTCGGCGATACTCGGTATAAACATCGGCTTGCGGACATATCCCGCGCCTGTCCAGCAGGGATTATACTTCAGGACAAGCCTTTCACTCTCCCCTGCGATCTTATCCTCGGCGGGAAGCCATGCCATGAAAAGAATAACAAGCTTTCCGCCTTTTTTAAGGAGCTTTGCCAGTTTCGGTACAACTACATCGTAATCAAAGTAGAAAAAACACTGACAAGCTGTTATAACGTCAAAATAACCGTCCGGGAAATCAATGTCCTCTGCGGCAGATACTATAAAATCAATCCTTTTGCCTTCGCGTTCGGCAAGTATCTTTGCCTGGGATATCTGATTAGCAGAAATGTCCGAACCTGTCCATTCGGCTCCGAACCTGTACATATTTCTCGGTAAAACGCCTGTTCCGGTACCAAGATCCAGCACTTTCTGTCCCTTCACACACAAGCCTCTTTCGGCCACCTTCTCAAAAAAGACAGGCGGATAAATATCGCGGTATTTTGCGTAATCTTCAGAAGTACGTCCCCAGTCGAAAGCCTTTCCGCCGTCGATCTCTTTCTTATAAATATCCATTTTATTACTCCATCTTACTCAAACACGGAATCGTCCGCGCATAAAATAGCCGTTCTGCGTATATCACGGACTTCAAATCCGGTATCTGTCATTTGTTTCAGCGCTTCGATAAAAAGCGTAGGATTGTAGTTTGTCTGAGTGCCTGCGGGCAGCCTCATGATCATATTTACCGAGGTATCGCTCTTTTCGCAGGCAAGAACCTCCAGATCGGGCTTTATATCAACAGTTTTAAATCCCTTTTTGGTCTTTTTTTCAATTAGTATCTCGGGCGAAGACATAAGCGCCTGTACATCAGAAAAAAGCTTATCCGTATCATTCGAAACCAGTGAAAAAGTATATTCCGCCTTTGCTATAGCGGTTATTTTCTGCTTCTGCTCGGCAACCTTGACAATACTCATGCCCTCGGGCATTACAGCATTGAGCCTTTCCCTGATCTCATCAAAGGGCATTTCATCATTCAGATTGAAATCAAGTATCTCGCATCTGCTCTCAAAGCCCAAAGAAAGCGCCAGCGCAAAGCTGTAATACGGATGAGGATTAAAGCCCTCGGTATACCACACAGGCAGTCCCGAACGCCTGAATGTCCTGAGCATACATCGGTTCAGATCAAGGTGGGATATATATTTTGCACGGCCGCATTTTTCAAATGTTGCTCTTACTCGTATCAAAAGCATTCCCTCCCGACTTTTTTATTGACTCCGCAGCCTGAACACCTGAGACGGCAGTTAGGAGTTGTCTGCGCCTTATGGGCGGTCATATTCTCGCGCACGAGAAAAGATTTGCTTACATAATAATCGAGATGATCCCACGGAAGGATCTCATCATACTCAAATCGTCTGTTGGCATAGAACGATGTATCTATACCGCATTCTTCAAACGCCTCCTGCCACTTGTCAAAGCGAAAATACTCGTCCCAGCTGTCAAATTTACAGCCCTTCTTCCATGCGGCATATATAGCCTTGCAAAGCCTTCTGTCGCCTTTAGCGAGAACAACTTCAAGACGGCTTACATCGGGATTATGATAGCTTACCCTTATCTTTTTGGTCTTAACAGAATCAAGTAACAGCTTCTGCTTGTGCTCTATCATCTCGGCAGTATCCTGCGGCTCAAACTGAAAAGGGGTAAAAGGCTTGGGGACAAAGGTAGCACAGCTTATTGATATCTGAACTCCCCTGCCCTTAGGACGGTTCTCGATACTGTAATAAAGGTCGATAATATGGTTGGCAAGCTCGGCAATACCGATTATATCCTCATCTGTCTCCGTCGGGAGTCCCATCATGAAATAGAGCTTTACAGAAGAATATCCGCCTTCAAACGCTATACGGCAGGTATTCATTATCTCATCTTCACTGACATTCTTGTTGATAACATCGCGAAGCCTCTGTGTACCGCCCTCTGCCGCAAAGGTAAGTCCGCTTTTCCTTACCTTTTTGATCTTTTCAAGGAGTGACTCCGAGAAATTATCCACTCGCAGCGAAGGAAGGGACATATTGATCCTTTCACGGACGGTATAGTCGAGAAGCTTTGTCAGCATGGGGTCTATCTCAGAATGATCACTGGTACTCAGCGAAGCAAGGGATACCTCATCATAACCTGTATTCTCGCACAGACACTTCACTTCATTATAAATAGTATCGGTGTGCTTTTCACGGAACGGTCTGTATATAAAGCCTGCCTGACAAAAGCGGCAGCCTCTTATACAGCCGCGCAGGACCTCCACCGAAGCTCTGTCCTGAACTATCTCGGTAAACGGTACCACAAAATTTTCAGGATAGTACACTTTATCAAAATCTCTTATTATCCTTTTATGAACTGTCGCAGGAGCTCCGTCGGTAACATCAACTCTGTCTATGGTCCCGTCCTCTTTGTATGTGAAATGATAGAATTTCGGGACATAAACTCCCTCTATCCGAGCAGCTTTTCGGAGAAAATCATCTCTTGAAGCGCCCTGTTTCTTCATTTCCGCATAGAGATCCATAACTTCAAGGTTTACTTCTTCGCCCTCGCCAAGAATGAACAGATCAAAAAAATCGGCAAGAGGCTCCGGATTGCATACGCAAGGACCTCCTGCAATAACGATCTGACCGAGCTTCTGAGACCTTTCAGATGCAAAAATCGGTATACCTGCAAGATCCAGCATATTGAGCACATTTGTATAAGAAAGCTCATACTGCATTGTAAAACCGATAAAATCAAAATCACGAATCGGATCGAGACTTTCAAGAGCATACAGCGGTATGCCGTTTTCGCGCATTATAGCCTCAAAATCCTCGCCGGGAGCAAAGCACCGCTCACACCAGTAGTTTTCGCGCTCATTAGTGAGAGAATAAAGGATCTTCATGCCTATATGTGACATTCCGATATCATATGTATCCGGGAAACAGAAAGCAAATCGCACATCTATCTTAGATTTATCCTTTAATACGCTTCCGACCTCTCCGCCGATATATCTTGAAGGCTTCTGGACTTCAAGAAGGTGTTTTTCTATCAAATCTTTAAGCATATTTCCTCCGAACAATCAAAAACGCTTATCATATGGGATCATAGCGGTAAAATCACCGTATCTGCCTGTCCAGCCCTCAGGAACAAAATTTTCAAAGCTCTCGGGCTTCGGGAACATCGAATACATTTTATTGCTGTCAAAATCAATATACAGGGAAATATCATAATCATTTTTCCTGTCATCCCTTGCCATTGTCCTTAGAAGACGCAGCTCGTCGGCAGAATATCTGCATTTGAAGAGATGAGCAAGAAAATGGCTGGCCGTATCGCTGTCGAGTATCTCTATTCCCCAGCGTTTGGCACAGAAATCCTCGTAGCTGCCGATATCGCGTTCGAAGTCCTCATATGATCTGCCGCTTTTGGAATACAAAGCCTTCCATATGCTGTAAAGTCTTCGGTAGTCCATTTTCCACAGATTCTTCGGCGCAACATACCATTCAAAATGCTTTTTGAAGACAACAGCAACTATTATATTCTCTTTATATTTCGGCAGTACCTTCGCTAACTGTTCCATCATTACCACGAAGCTCCTTTTCAAAACATATCATATCACACAGACGAACCCCTGCCTCGATTATCGGGTGATCGTAATTATCAATAAAAAAATTCTTGATAACGCCGCTTCTTCTGAATCCGCAGCTCTCATAAAAAGGAACAGTCAGCGGACTGTCACCTGTTCCGACTATCAATCTGTCAAACGCTCCCGAAAACTTTTCTTCGATATAGGAAATAAGCCTTCTGCCGCAGCCCTTTCGCTGTACGTCGGGAGAAACGGCTATATTCTTGAGCTCAAGGGTAAAATCGCCCTCATCGGTAACTATACATACCGCCAGCGTTTTTTCACCGTCGCTCATAGCAAAGAGCCTTCCGCGGTCAAGATACTTCAATATCATCTCCTCCTGCTCGTCGCCTAAAAGAAGAAGATCCATATACCGCCGCTTATTATCAGTTATTTCATTTATAAAGATCATATTATGCTTTCCCCTGAGAAACGGACCGGCATAAAATCCGAAAGCCTGTGCTCGCCATCTGCAAGCACTATAGTCAGATCATCTCCGCAGAATTCGCTCAGGACCTGAAGACAGGCACCGCATGGATAGCATGGTCTGGAAAAGTCTCCGTCACCGCTTCCTGCTATAGCTATTGCAGAGAATTCTCTACAGCCTTCAGAAACAGCTTTGAATACAGCTGTACGCTCGGCACAGATGGTAAGAGAATACGAAGCATTTTCAATATTACAGCCTGTGAACAACCGTCCGTCGCTCGTCAAAAGAGCTGCTCCTACCGAAAAGCCGGAATACTTTGAATACGAGTTTTCTGCCGCCTTTACAGCTGCTACGAAAAGCTCTTGGCAGTTCATAGCTTTCACCTTCCTTTGCCAACTTTATGCTTTTTGCCATCAGGAGTAATGATGTATGTATTTTCAAGCTGTGAAGCAAGATTGCCTGTAACAGCCCTTCTGTATTCGTTGCGGAGCTCTGTCTGCTCTGCTTTTTCCGCTTCGGTAAGCCCTTCGGCTTTTGATTTTCTCGCGAGCTCGTTTATACGATCGATTTTTTTCTGTTCCATTTTAAACACTCCCTATCAATATATTTTATATTGTAACATGAATCATGTTTAATTTCAAGTGTCATACTGGATTTTTGCGGCAATATGTGATATAATTAATAAACAAACACATACATAAGGGGGAAAATCATGAAAACAGCACTAATAACAGGCGGCGCCGGAGGCATAGGAGAAGCTATATGCAGGCGCCTTGCATCTGACGGTTATCATATAATAATAAATTATGCTCATTCAAAAGATAAAGCCGAGGCTATAGCTTCCGAAACAGGCGGAGAAGCTCTATGCTTTGATGTTTCCGACGAAGAACAGGTATCGGCTGCTATAGCCTCCATCGGCAGTATCGATCTGTTGATAAATAATGCAGGCATTTCCGAAATAGGTCTGTTCACAGGCATTTCAAACCTCAAAGCAAGAAATATCCTCGATATCAATCTGAGAGGTACAATGAACTGTGCAAGAGCTGTACTTCCGGCTATGATAAGAGCGAAAAGCGGAAACATAATCAATATTTCGTCAATGTGGGGACAGTGCGGAGCATCCTGTGAAGTAGATTATTCCGCCTCAAAAGCAGGAGTTATCGGCTTCACCAAAGCTCTCGCCAAGGAAGTTGCACCGTCGGGAATAAGAGTTAACTGTGTGTCTCCCGGTTTTATAATGACGGAAATGAACAGCAGATTTTCTGCTGATGACCTCGAGCTCATCAAGCAGGATATACCGCTCGGAATATTCGGAAAGCCTCGCCACATTGCTGATGCGGTTGCGTTTCTTGCTTCTGATAAGTCAGAATATATAACAGGCCAGATACTTGCTGTAAACGGCGGAATGGTAATTTAAGGAGGCAGTATAATGAACGATCGACTGAAAAAACAGCTTGACTTCTTCATTGAACTGGATAAAATGAAAAACCTGTATCGTCAGACATATATCCTGCATGAGAACAGGAAGGAGAACGACGCCGAACACAGCTGGCATATTGCTGTAACAGCTTTCCTTTTCGCTGAATACGCAAATAAAGCATTGGATATAAACAAAGTCGTGAAAATGCTTCTGCTGCATGACGTTGTTGAGATCGACGCTGGCGATACATATTGCTATGACGCCGCGGGCAATTCAACAAAATCAGAACGGGAAGAAAAAGCAGCAGAACGTCTTTTCGGACTGCTTCCTGATGACCAGAAGAAAGAGTTTTATGGATTATGGCGCGAATTTGAGGACAGCCGCACCGATGAAGCAAGGTTTGCAGCAATGATAGACAGGATACAGCCGCTTCTGCTCAATTATACAAAAGACGGTATCTCATGGAAGGAACACGATGTATACAAAGATCAGGTACTCGGGCGAAACACTGACTACTTCAAAGAGTCTGATGAACTCGCAAACCTTATAACAACAGTAATAAACGACGCAGCTGAAAAAGGCTGGCTGAAATAGTCAACCGTCAAAATGCACAAATAATATAGTCATAAGCAGTGCACTGTTACCAAAGCGCCGAATTTCATGAACAAATGATGATAATTCACGCGAAATATTGAACTTTGCCCCGCATTATGCTATATTAATAAGTAATAAGTCAGATAACAACACATTTACATAAATACAAATACTATTAAGAAGGATGATGACAAATGATAAAAAAATCCACAGTGATCAAAACAAATACAGCTGCTGAAACTGCGGATACAACTATGAAGGACGTTAAAGATCCTATAGAAGCCGCTATAGAACCCGCTTCACCCAAAAAGACAAGGTTCCCCAGATTAAAGAAATTCAACGAGAAAAGAGAACTCAATACCGAGAAACACAAAAAACTCAACGTGTTTCTGATGATGATCTTTCCGGTCTTTATTTGCAGCATGGCAGAGATCACTCAATCCAAGCATTTTTCATCTTATTTCAGCTTCTGGACCGTAAGACCTACCGTACTGATATTTGATATTATTCTTACATCGGTCATTTTTCTTTTCTTACTCGGTATATTCAGAAAAGGCTGGATCGCAATGGCGGTTCACAGCTTCATATTCATGGCGCTGAGCACCACTGAGCTTTTCAAATTCGGTACTAACGGAAATCATCTTATCCTTTCGGATATGAAGCTTGTCAAAAGCGTCAAGAGCCTCACATCGTTTGCATATATCAAGATCACACCGCAGCTCATACTGTATTACATTATAGTTATAGCATTTGTACTGCTTGCTATGTACTTTAATCCCAAGCTGAAGGCCACTCCCCTGAAGCGTATAACGTTATCCTGCGCCTGTGTTCTTCCTGTTGCAGCATTGATCGTTCTCCCCGGATTCTACAATCCTGTTTACAAGACCTTCAAACTTGATACTACTAATGCAACAAATACATTTATTCTCAATGAAAAATTTGATAAGAACCATTTCCTTGCTTTTCTTATCCAGACAGCAACCGAAAGCTATTCAAACAGGCTTGTTGTTCCGGAGGGGTACAGCGAAGAATACATAGACCAGCTGATGAATATCCCCGTTGACACCGACGAGGACTTCAACGGCGGCAAAAAACCTAACGTAATAGTTGTAATGAGCGAATCCTACGCTGATTTCCGTGCGTTCGACCAGCTTGATATCGGCAAGGACTGCTACAAGTACTTCGATAAGGCTATTTCCGAGGGAAAAGGCGGTATCGCCATAACTCCTACATATGCAAGCTGGACGGTACGTTCTGAATTTGAGCTTCTTTTCGGTCTCCCCGTAAGAGGAATAAATACCCCAAATATGCCGCAGCGTGAGCTTGCAGACCGTGAACAGCCTGCACTTGCACAGTACTATAAGAGCTGGGGGTACCAGACGGTATATGTACACCCTTTCCAGAGCGGTTTTTACAGCCGTGCCAAGATCTACGGTCATTTCGGCTTTGAAAAGATGATCTATCACGACGATCAGGACGGAATCACGGATTTCACTGTTCCGATAAAGCATTTCGGTACATATGTTGACGATTCGACTGTTTTTGATCAGATCATCTATGAGATCCAGAATACAGATAAGCCTATATATCTGCACACGACTACTATGCAGAATCACCAGCCATATAATCAGGGCGAGGATCCCAACGATGAATTCGGAAACTATCTTACATGGATAAGTCACACGAACGACGGTCTGAAGAGATTCCTTGAAGAGCTTAAAGATATAGATGAACCTACTCTTGTTTTCTTTGTAGGCGACCACTTCCCTTCTCTCCGCGGCGAAACCAGCGTATACAATCAGCTCGGTCTCACGGGAGAAAGCTGCAGCCCTCTCTATCAGCAGAAGTATTTCTTCTGGAGCAATTATGATGCCGATTTCTCATATATCCCCGATGAGGAGATTTCATTCTTCTATATGCCTTATGTTATACTCAATATTATTGACGCTCCGAGAGACGCCTTCATTGAGAAGATGAACGGCTTCATGGATACACTTCCTGTGTATTCCTCTGAGTATGACAGTGATATTCCGAGAAACGAGGAGCTTGACATAATTACTATCGACCGAGTTGTTATGGAGGAGTATTCGCCTTCTCCTATCCCTGACGAAGAACTATCAACGCATAACTAAAGGAGATATATAATGAAAGAGTTTTCCATAGGAGCCACAGGTACGTCTGAGCTTACCGTTTCGGATAAAGATCTTGCTGTAAATGTGGGCAGCGGCAGTCTTGAAGTACTTGCTACACCGGTCATGATAATGCTCATGGAGAAAGCAGCGTGCAGCTGTATCTCCGATATTCTCGGAAGTGACGAAACAACAGTGGGCACAGAAATGAATGTCAGGCATATTTCTGCTACCCCAAAGAACATGAAAGTTTGCGCAGAAGCCGAACTTCTGGAGGTAAACGGACGTGAATTTGTTTTTTCGGTAAAAGCATATGACGAAGCCGGAGATATCGGTGAAGGTATACATAAGCGTTTTCTTGTAAACGGCGATAAATTTACAGCCAAGACTTATTCAAAACTGTAAGAACGTAATTCATTGATTAAGATTTTTATACGTATCGGATCGTATAAACTAAAGAAAAAACCCGAAAGCCTTTATAATGCTTTCGGGTTTTTATTATGGTTCGGTTTCTATCACATGTCCTTCTGCCAGACTTTTACGGCAGTCGATATAGCGCTGGTTGGAGCTGCCCCGGAATTTGATCTCCCAATCCTTCTGTTCAAGGATAAAGGGACCGTCAATAAGTATATCCGATATCTCGAGGAGTTCCTGCCAGTGGTCTTTCATACGGCTTTCATATAGCTGCTCAAATGTATAGCCCGTATATGTTACAATGTTGAGCCCAAGCTTTTTTATCTCATTGCCAAGAACCGCAAGCGCTTCTGCCTGACAGAAAGGCTCTCCGCCGCTGAACGTCACGCCGTCCAATAGCGGATTGCTTCTGATCTTTTCAAGCAGCTCATCGGTAGTAGTAAGAGTGCCGCCGCTGAAATCATGTGTCTGTGGATTGTGGCAGCCCTTGCAATTATGAGGGCAGCCCTGCACAAATATCGTGAATCGTATTCCGGGACCGTCAACTATTGAATCGTTGACGGTTCCCGCAATTCTGAGTTCCATTATATCACCTTGATCATACGTCGTGCTTTACACGATCATGTTCTTCGGCGCGTTTGCCGTTGTTGAAACGATCGAGAGTACCTACCAGATAGCCTGTGATACGTCTGATCCTGTCAAAAGCAACATTGTCTGAATGTTCCTTTCTGCCGCAGCACGGACAGGTCTCGCCGATTATACCGGTATATCCGCAGCAGGGATCACGGTCAACAGGATGGTTGATAGCTCCGTAGCCTATTCCGGATTCCTTCATACAGCGTACTATCTTCTCAAAGGCGCTGAGATTTTCAAGGGGATCGCCATCAAGCTCGATATAGCTGATGTGACCTGCATTTGTAAGCTCATGATACGGAGCTTCGATCTTTATCTTTTCAAACGCGCTGATAGGATAGTAAACAGGAACGTGGAAAGAGTTTGTATAATAGTCTCTGTCTGTAACGCCTTCGATTATACCGTATTTCTTGGCATCCATACGAACAAATCTGCCTGAAAGTCCCTCGGCAGGTGTTGCCAGAAGTGAGAAGTTAAGACCGGTTCTCTTTGACTCCTCGTCAAGACGCTTTCTCATGGCTGTAACGATCTCAAGACCAAGCTCACGAGCTTCTTCGCTTTCACCGTGATGAGTGCCTATGAGAGCTTTAAGAGTTTCTGCAAGTCCGATAAAGCCAACGGAAAGTGTACCGTGCTTGAGGACCTCTCCGACTGTATCATCGGGAGAAAGCTTATCGGAGTCTATCCATATTCCCTGTCCCATGAGGAAAGGATAGTTTCTTACACGCTTCTGCGACTGGATATTGAAGCGGTGCATAAGCTGATCTATGACAAGCTCCATTTTTTCCTCGAGAAGCTCAAAGAAAAGACCTACATTATGATCTGCCTTTATAGCAAGTCTCGGAAGATTTATAGATGTGAAGCTGAGGTTGCCTCTGCCGGTAACGATCTCTCTTGAGGGATCGTAGTTGTTTCCTATAACTCGAGTACGGCAGCCCATATAAGCTATCTCCGTATCAGGATTGCCCTCCTTATAATACTGGAGATTGTAGGGTGCGTCGATAAACGAGAAATTCGGGAAAAGCCGCTTTGCCGAAACACGGCAGGCAAGCTTGAACAGATCGTAGTTGGGATCGGTAGGATTGTAATTGATACCGTCCTTGATCTTGAAGATATGTATCGGGAAGATAGGAGTCTCGCCGTTACCGAGACCTGCCTCCTGTGCGAGAAGAACGTTCTTGATGACCATTCTTCCTTCAGGTGAAGTATCTGTACCGTAATTTATAGAGCTGAACGGAGTCTGTGCACCTGCTCGGCTGTTCATGGTATTGAGATTGTGGATAAGAGCCTCCATAGCCTGATAAGTAGCTCTGTCTGTTTCCTTCTCAGCATTTCTTGTGGCGAAAGACTGGATCTTTTCAGCAGTTTCCTTATCTGTATACTTCTGAAGCAGCTCAAGTTCCTTTTCTCCGTAACCGTTGTCATTAGCAAGAACAGGCTTGAGACCGTAGTTTTCGTATATTTCTTTCTTTATTCCGTCCATTACCTCAAATTCGTTTTCAACTCCGCCTATAAGTGAAAGAGCTCTTGCCACATTCTGTGTATATCTTGCAGCATAGGTCTTCTTTACACCTTCAGCCATAGCGTAGTCGAAAGTAGGTACGCTCTGACCGCCGTGCTGATCATTCTGGTTGGACTGGATAGCGATACAGGCAAGCGCAGAATAGCTTGCTATATCGTTAGGCTCTCTGAGGAAGCCGTGTCCAGTTGAGAAGCCGTTTGTGAAGAGCTTCTTGAGATCGATCTGTGTACAGGTTGTCGTAAGAGTGTAGAAATCGAGGTCGTGGATATGTATATCGCCCTCTCTGTGAGCTTTTGCGTGCGCAGGCTCAAGGACGTACATCTCATAGTATTCCTTGGCGGAAACCGAGCCGTATTTAAGCATGGTTCCCATGGCGGTATCGCCGTCTATATTAGCGTTTTCACGCTTTATATCACTGTCTTTTGCAGGACTGAAGGTAAGCTCGTTGAGTACGCACATCAGATTGGTTTTCATCTCACGCGAGCGTGTACGCTCATAGCGATAGAGAATATAAGCCTTTGCTGTTTTAGCGTGGCCCTTCTCGATAAGAACCTTCTCAACGAGATCCTGTATCTCCTCAACAGTGGGAGTCTTTCCCGGGTTCTGTTCCTCATAAAGTCTGCAAACTTCAACGGCAACGTCCATTGCCACATTGAAATCAGTGCCCCCCCGAGCCTGAGCAGCCTTGAAGATAGCGTTTGCTATCTTCTCTATATTAAAAGGAACTTTTCGTCCGTCTCTTTTAATAATATGAATTAGCATTTCTTTATCATACCTCCAAACACAATATATAGTATCTGTCTTTCAATTGCTCTAATCTATAGTATAAAACATTAGAGAGCTCTTGTCAATGTGAAGTATGTACAATGAACGAGGAGAAACATGCTATATAATTGTGATTAATGTGCATAAAACATTTATAAAAATTGATTTTTGCGATATTTCGCCGTTTAAAAGGGGTCTACAAAATGTAAACAGCCGACCACTATATATAGTGGTCAGCCTGAAAATTATACAGTATGACAAAGTATGTAATCGGCTATTGTTTTGTATGCAGATTCAGTCAGAGAACCCGTTTCCGCAGAGCGGAAATCTTCGGAAAGTTTTCCGTCAACACCTTTAAGAGCTGTGTTAGTATCGATACAGTATACATCATTTGTATTTGCGATCGTAAGCAGCTTTGTATTGAATTCGTTTATCTTACTGTTATTGACAACAGGATCATCATCACGAACAGGCGGAAGCTGCATTATATATATATCAGAATTAGGAAGATATCCCCTTACATTTTTTATAAATCCTGTATAGCTGGATATCATATCATCGACGGATGAGGTGCCGATATCACTGCCAAGCATCACATAAACCTTTTCCGGCTTTTTTATCTGAATGATCTCATAGGCGGTCTTATCACCATATGATGAAGTGATGGTAACTGCATTACAGCCTATAGCGGTAAGCTCGGCGCTTCCTATGACGTCCTTGAGCTCAGAGTATTTTGCCATATCGAGCAAAGTCGTATCAGTCACAAGGCAGCATTCACTGAGATAGGAAGGATCCTTCGGGTCTGACTGTGATATGGGGTTTGTCAGTGAAGGCTTATTGTCTTGCTCATGTCCGTCGCCGACGTCTGTATTATTACCTTCCGATGCAGACTTGCCGCTTTTTTCCTCAACAACTACCTTTTCAAACTCTTCCGAGAAGAAATCCTCATTATAATTTGCTGCCACCATATATAATACGAAACAGGTCGCAAACGAAAGAACAAAAATAAGCAGAAGTCCCCATATACTGAAACGGACCTTCGGCCTTACTCTCTTTTTATTTGAGATCCTTCTTATGCTTTTCTTTTTTGACATATTTTCTCCTGACTCCTAAAGAGCCGCCGTATTACGGTATACGGCATACCGAAATAAGCCGAAACGGCATACAAATATATTATACCCCTTTTTTATGCTTTTTGCAAGAGTTTTCATTGATTTTTCAGACTATCTCATTTTCAATCCATATAATACAGCATAATATACAATCAGGCGTAAACGCCTTTGTTATATACGCCGAATTACACTAAATATATGTGAATGTTTAGAGAAATCTATTGACAATGCACACATTATGTGGTAATATATAATCAAGGAAAAGGAGAGCTCAACAGAGTCCTCCAAGCTATATTTACTTGGACTGAGGCAATGCCTCAATGTAAATGATTTTATGCGGAAGGGAGAGTGAGTCCAATGGAAGGAAACTTTGTACAGCATCTTGAAGCCGGCGGGCTTGCTGAGTAATCGGATAATAGTTTGCGGGAATATAGGCTTAGCGCTTGTTCCATTGATGAAAGCTCAAAAAAGCTTAAATACCTGATTATAAGGCTGACGCATTGCTGATCTGAACGGCTTCATGTCAAAACTTCAAGGATACAGAGTTATCTGAAATTTCGACAATAAGTCTTTAGATATATTGCGAAAAATCTTAAGTAAAGGTTGAGTCCAATGAGAATTTAGGTTATTACTTTATGAACTTGCATGATGTTCGGATCAGGAAAATGATACCGAATAAATACATCTTTATAGGTGATTCCGATGGAGAATTTTTACATTGCTTGATTACTTTATTTAAAGGAATGATGTACGATGAAAATGAGGTACACATTTAAAATCTGATCCGAAAGGGTGAGTCCAAAGGGTAATTTAGCCAAGCGATGAAAGTCGCTTAAATTAAAATTGAATAGTGATGTTATAGCCCCGACATGTGTCGGGGCTTTGTTTTATGAAATATATATATAATTAATATGTATATCATCTTTCCCTATGCTATCATATAATTATCACATAAATGCTTATAATATATTATAATGAGTAAATATGTGAAAGGACGAGCAGTATGTCAGATAATTACAATGATAATGACTTTTTTCATTCCGATCACGGACACGAAGTAAGATCTGATCGTTACGATGATATCAGTTCACCGTTAAAAAACGAAACACGCTACGACGAAGGTTCATACACCTATACTTCCGAAAACTCCTCAAAAACAAATAATAAGAAAAAGTCACATTTCGTTTTGAAATGCATTGCTGCGGTACTTGCTCTTGCAATACTTGGTACTGGTACAGTTCAGGTATATAAGTTCCTGAATGATACAAAGGATGAACTGGCGGAATTCTCTGGCAAACCTTCCAAGGCTGTTATAAATCCCGAAGCAACAGCGGCCGATAAGAACGAAGAACCTCTCCCGAGCCTTATCGACCTTGCTTCACGTTCCGATGCTAAACAGATCCCTGATATCGTTGATTCTATAATGCCTTCTGTTGTTGGAGTCGCTTCCACTTTTGAGTTTGAGCAGCAGCAGTCGTTCAGTATCTGGGGATGGAACACCATGCCTCAGACTCAGCAGCTCAGAGGCACGGGTACAGGCTTTATCATATCGGATGACGGATATATAGTTACAAATGCACACGTTATTTATGACGAAGAATATAATGCGGGTGAAGCAATCGAAGTATCTGTTCTTTTCAGCGATGAGACCGAACACGAAGCAAATATCGTTGCCTATGATCCTGAAACAGATATCGCAGTATTAAAAGTTGACGAAACAGGCCTTAAACCTGCTGTGATCGGTGACAGCGACGAATTAAGAGTCGGTGAGCTTGTTATAGCTGTCGGAAATCCTCTGGGATTCGATCTTTTTGGTACAGTTACCTGCGGAATAGTCTCCGCACTCAACAGAAAGATCGATATCAATGAAAAGAATATCGACCTGATACAGACAGACGCCGCCATAAACAGCGGAAACTCAGGCGGTCCCCTGCTCAATAGCTGCGGACAGGTCATAGGTATAAACTCTGCAAAGATGTCTTCAAGCTACAGTAGCAACATCGCCAGCGTAGAAGGACTTTGCTTTGCTATTCCGATGAAAGAAGCCAAAAAGATAATAGATGATCTTATCAATTTCCGTTATGTCACGGGACGGCCTCAGATCGGCATAAACACCAATGATATCAACGAAGCGCAGTCCAGATATTACAGTATCCCTGTTGGTGTATGTATCCTTACTGTTCAGGAAGGAAGCGCGGCCGATGTAGCAGGTCTCGAAGTCGGTGATATAATAATCGACATAGAAGGACAACCTGTTTCAACTGCTCAGGAGCTTAATGAGGTAAAGAATAAATACAAAGCAGGCGATGAAATAACGCTTACGATAGTAAGAAATAATAAGGATTTAAAAGTAAGAGTAATTCTACAGGAAAAGAAATACATCACAGGCGGCAAAAACGCTCCGTTCAGTGATGACTCAAAAGTTTCGGAAAACTGAGAAAATGCTAAACCTCCCGAAAACAGATCATGCTTTCGGGAGGTTTATTTGCATTTTTGTAAAAAAATCCGCCTTGCCGTCATATAGTGCATAAAACCCGCACGAAGCAGGTGGGTAAACGCCCTTATGCTTCTCGCTCCCTTCTTCCGCAGGGCGGGAGGTCTGCAGTCCACATACGGAGTCGAATTCCCTTGGATTATGTGTTGGATTATAAAAACTATAATTACCCGAACAAGGCAGAATTTATTCTTTCTATATGTATTATAGCATATACATTTCAAAAAATCAATAGCAATTCTATGTAAAATTATTAAAAATCGGTAAAATCATTCCTCAAGAGCGTCCTGAAGTCTCTCCATAAAGAATTTTGATACCGTTTCAAATTCGTCGTCATCATCGATTGAAGCCAGCAGCTCTTCCCCGTCCTCTTCTATCGACTTTAATATAACAAGCTCACAGTCAGAATTCAGGAAATCATCATCCTCTACAGCAGGAAGCATTGCAAAATACTGTTCACCGTTTATTTCAGCAGCATCAAAGAGCTCAAACTGCTTCTTGTTTCCGTCCTCATCTATAAGTTCAAAAAGGTCCGGTGTGTACTCGTTCATTTCAGACATAAATGTTTCTCCAATCCGGCATAAGCCTCTTTATGAATATATTATACACTAATCAGCGGCAAAAATCAAGTGGTAATTCAAGGATGCCTTTATACGGTTATTATGTTTTTTTGTTTTTTCTTGCCATAGTCTCTTGAATTATTCTGAAAAATAGACTATAATAATACTATAGCATTTAGGAGGGATAATTATGATCCATTGCGGCAAACAAATGCTCAGAGGCTTCTTCAAGATAGAAAAACGCGGAATCCCTACCAAGGGCTCGTCTCTCGTTTATCCCGTTTCCACATTCTACGACGGCGATGAAATGCTTTGTGAAGTTCCCGTAGATACCACACTGGGCTATTATTGTTCTGAATGCGGTATGCTCATTGGCGTATTCCCTGTCACCCACCCTACGGGATTTGCCGGAAAATTCAAACAGGACATAGACGACAGTATCGATATTCTTCCTAAAAAGATTTGTCCCGAATGCGGCGCAGAAATAGACCTCGACTACCCAAGGTGTCCTTTCTGCGGTCATGTATATGAAGCTATTTAATGATTATGACCTGCAATGCAGGAGGTAATAAATACATAACGGAGGTTATAAAAATGACTTACAAGGAAAGTTTTATAAAGTTTATGGTTGACTGCGGCGTGCTTACGTTTGGTGAGTTCACATTAAAAAGCGGACGTAAAGCTCCCTATTTCATCAACTGCGGAAACTATAAGACAGGTGCACAGCTTGCAAAGCTCGGTGAATACTACGCTAAATGTATAAAAGCGAATAATATCCCCGTGGATACTCTTTTCGGACCTGCTTACAAGGGTATCCCCCTTGCAGTATCAGCTGTAGTAGCTCTCAGCAATAAATTCGGTATTGATGTATCCTATTGCTTCGACAGAAAGGAAGCAAAGGATCACGGCGAAGGCGGTATGTTCGTTGGAAAAACTCTTGTTGACGGAGAGAAAGTCGTTATCATTGATGATGTTATGACATCGGGCAAAGCGCTCAGAGAGTCCATGCCCAAGCTTATGACTGCGGCAGATGTAAATGTTACCGGTATGGTCATAACAGTCGATCGTATGGAAAAAGGTACAGGAGAGCTTTCCGCAGTACAGGAAGTAAAACGTGATTTCGGAGTTATCGTTTATCCTATCGTTACAATGGAGGATATTATCGACGCAATCAGGAATGATATCGTTCCCGGCAAGGAATATCTGGATAAGATGCTGGAATACAGAGAAACATACGGAGTTAAGTAATAAACAAAGCCTGAGAACAGCTCTCAGGCTTTTTTATGTATAAAACAAGCGTCTCCACAGCGGAGACGCTTTATTTTTATTTGAAAAGTATTATGAGGAACTGTGAAACAAGAACTACGGATATCAGTGCTACAGGATATGTTGCCGCATAAGCAGACGCAACATTCTCTGTTCCTGCAGTACTGATAAGTGTACCGAGAGCAGGTGTGGAAGTCATTCCGCCTGTTATTGAGCCGAGATTGTTTAGCAGACTGAGCTTGAGCACATACTTGGCGAAAAGATAACCGATTATCATAGGAATAACAGTCATTATCATTCCGTATACAAAGTATACAGCATCAAAATACTGCACGAACTTTGCTCCGCCCGAAACTCCCGCACCGATAAGGAAGAACATGAGGCCAAGCTCTCTGAACACCTTCAGCGTAGAATCCTTCGGTGTTACAGACAGCTTTCCGAAATGTCCGAAATGGCCGAATATCAGCGATACAAGCAGACAGCCGCCTGTGGTTGAAAGAGAAAAGTTTCCAAATTTAAAGGAACCGATGATTATTCCTATTGCAGCTGCAAAAGCAAAGGGCATGATACCGAAGCTGTCCATCTCAATAAGCTTATACATTTTCTTTTCCTTAGTCTTTTTAGCAGAAGAAGGTGCAAGAAGCTCTCTCTCCTTTGCCATATCAGCCTTCGTAAGCTTAGGAATTATCTGAACAAACAGAACCACACCTATTACACCGAAAATATATGCTATTGCATAGCCAACCGATACGATACTCTGAAGATGGTCATTTCCCACTGCGTCCTTTGCGGCAGAAAAACCGGGAGTACTTGTAAGAGCCCCCGAGAGTATTCCCGTAAGCATAGCTGTAAACTCTTCTGTGCTCAGGTCGGTAAAGTTTCTGCCTACCATTATACAGCCTGCGCAGGCAAGTCCGCCGCTCAGTATGATAATAATTGCCAGAAGAACATATGACTTGAAGTTTTTCTTGAAGTTTCCGAAGAAATTCGGGCCGGCAATAAAGCCCACAGCCGTAACAAAGAGTATCAGTCCCAGATTATCGACGATCTTCAGAGCATTTCCAACGAAATCGGTATTTATCTCATCCGATAGCTGCTTATAGAAAATGCAGCCGTACAGCAGTGCGACTATAAAAACGCCTGCCGTACCAAGTGAAACGCCTTTTATGGTTATTCTTCCAAGAACATATCCGATAGCCGAAATAGCGATCACCGATATCATAAGGAATGAAACGCCGTGAATAGAGAGAATTCCATTAAACAGATCCATTATTTATCACTTATCTTTCTTATATCATATTTCGGGACGCTTCATGAAAAGCGTCCCTGTTTTTTATTTTTTTCTTGCGTAATGAGGAAGCAGCATAGGTGAAGGAACATCACTTGCAGCTCCGACTGCTTCAAGCTCCTTATTGAACTTATCAATATGAGCAAGTGTAAGTTTAACTGATGAATCCGTCTCCCTGGCCTTTGCTGCTGCATTGATACCAGCATTTCTGCCGAATACGATAACATCAAGCAGTGAATTGCCCATGAGTCGGTTTCTGCCGTGGATACCGCCTGCTACTTCGCCTGCGGCATAAAGATTCTCGACACCTGTTGCACAGTCATCGGCGATATCGAGGCCGCCGTTCTGATAGTGAAGTGTAGGATAAACAAGTATGGGTTCCTTTCTTATATCTATTCCGTACTTGCCGAACATTCTCATCATTGCTGGGATACGCTTCTCTATAGTTCCCTCGCCGTGGATAAGCTCTATCATTGGAGTATCAAGCCATATAGACTTGCCAAGACTTGTGTCTATTCCCTTATTGCGGGCTGTACATTCACGAATGATGGAAGCTGCTGTTACGTCACGGGTCTCGAGAGGATGCATGAATACATCACCGTCTATATTTACGAGCTTGGCACCCAGAGAACGTACCTTTTCGGTTACAAGTGCTCCGAATATCTGCTCGGGATAGCCTGTACCCGTCGGATGATACTGGAGCGTATCAGCATAAAGCAGCTTTGCTCCTACTCGGTAGCCGAGGATAAGTCCGTCAGCGGTAGCTCCGTAATGATTTGATGTTGGGAATCCCTGATAATGGAGCCTTCCTGCGCCGCCTGTAGCGATTATAACGGTCTTTGCTCTTGCAACGAGAAGTTCCTTTGTCTCCATATTCATGAGAACAGCGCCTGCGGCTCTGCCGTTTTCATCAAGGATTATCTCCACAGCAGCTGTGAAATCAACAACGGGGATACCTCTGTTGATGACCTCGTCGCGGAGAGTTCTCATTATCTCAGCACCGGAGTAATCCTTTGCAGCGTGCATTCTCTTGCGGGAAGTACCGCCGCCGTGAGTCGTGACCATTGTACCGTCAGGCTCTTTATCGAACTCCACGCCGAGCTTGTTGAGCCACTGTATTGCCTCGGGCGCCTTTGTTACAAGCTTCTTTACCAACTCAGGCTTAGCAGCAAAATGACCACCGCCGAATGCGTCGAGGAAGTGTATGGCAGGAGAATCATTAGGCTTATCGGCAGCCTGAATGCCGCCCTCAGCCATCATAGTATTGGCATCACCGATACGAAGCTTTGTGACGATCATTGCCTTTACGCCTGCTTCATCTGCTTCGATAGCTGCTGAAGCTCCCGCGCCGCCGCCGCCGATTATAAGCACATCTGTATCATAATCAGGAGATGACAGATCCACGTCATCCGAACTGATACGGCTCTTGCCCTGAAGAAGTGCTGCAAGCTGTGTGGGGACCTTATCTCCCTTGTTAACGCCTGCGGAAAGTACGGTAAATTCGTCCTGCTTGTAATCAGGATGGAAATTAGCCAGAAGCTCGTCCTTTTCTTCAGCAGTCATACGTCTGGGTTCGAGGGCTGCATTTTCAGCTCTTTTGGCTGCAACTACCTTTGCAAGTTCATTAAGCTTTTCAATCTTGTACATCTTCTCTCCCCCTTACTTTTCGATCTCACGATGATTGTACATATCCTTGATCTCGTCAAGATCATCTACAGCCTTGATCATAAGCTCTGCTATCTTTTCATCGTATATACCTTCGTTGATCTCATTGACCCTGTCAGCAAGATGACCGCATTCGGGGGCAATATACTTACCGTTGAGTCGTCTTGCAAGCATTGCGACCTGAGGATGTGAGATACCTGCGGGACAGCGTGATGAACATACTCCGCACATTACGCAGTCAAAGCTCTCCTCTGCGCATTTATCGTACTCGCCTCTCTGAGCGTATGCGATATACTGCATAACATTGAGTTCCTGAGTACAGGCCTTTGTACAGGCATTACAGCCGATACAGCTGTATATCTCGGGATAAAGCTGCATCATGATCTGCTGATCGGGCTTTATCTCCTCGATATTGTATACTCTCTTTTCAAGCGGGAAGAACGGAAGTGTAGCAACATACATTCCCTCCTGGATCTCCGTCTGACAGGCAAGACATCCGTGAAGCTCGGTTTCTCCCTTTATTCTGTATATAGTTGCACAGGCACCGCAGAAACCGTTGCGGCAGCCGCAGCCTCTGACAAGTTCATAACCTGCATATTCCATAGCTGTCATTATTGTAAGACCTGCAGGTACCTGGTATCTCTTGCCGAACAGGTAAACATTCAACATATTATCCATGCGAAATTCTCCTCCTTAATATTCATCAGGCAGCTCATCGAGCTGATCGAAGCGGAATACAGGTCCGTCCTTGCACACATACTTGTTTCCGATATTGCAGCGTCCGCATTTGCCAACGGCGCACTTCATCTTCAGCTCCATAGTTGTGTAGACCTGAGTTTCTGTAAATCCAAGCTCCTTGAGTCCTGAAAGTGTAAACTTAATCATTATGGGAGGTCCGCATATAAGGACCGTCTTGTTTATGGAAGGGTTGAGCTCCTTGACGTAATTCGGAACAAAACCTACATGACCGTCCCATCCCTCCTGAGGATTATCAATGGTCAGATCAACTTCAATGCCGTCATCGGCCATCCACTCGTCAATGATCTCCTTGTAGTCAACAAGATCATCCTTTGAACGTGAACCGTATACTATCTGTACTTCGCCGTAATCGGAACGGTTGTCACGGACATAGTTGATAACCGAACGAAGCGGTGCAAGACCGATACCGCCTGCGATAAACAGGAGATCCTTTCCCTTGAGTTCGCTCTCAACAGGGAAATGATTGCCATAAGGTCCGCGTATCGTTATCTGCTGACCTACGTCCATTGCATGGAGCCATGATGTAAGACATCCGCATTTCTTGATGCTGAACTCCATATACTCCTTGTTAGTGGGAGAAGACGTTATGGAGAACATCGCCTCACCTACTCCGGGGATCGAAAGCATAGCACACTGTCCGGGCATATGCTCGAAAACCTTGCCGCCCTCGGGAGAAACGACTCTGAAGGTCTTTACGTCAGGGGTATCCTGTCTTATATCGGTAACTACTCCTATGTAAGGTATCAATGTATCATTATTCATCACTTTACCTCCAATGCTTTCATTACCTTGACTATGTTCATAGATATGGGACACTTTGAAAGGCATCTTCCGCAGCCCACACATCCGAATTCGCCGTTATTATTTGCCGGAAAATACACAAGCTTATGCATAAATCTCTGGCGGAAACGCTCAAGCTGGGTAAGTCTCGGATTGCCATGCGCCATTTTCGTGAAATCGGAATACATACAGGAATCCCAGCAGCGGAATCGCTTTATACCATGACCTGTGTTGAAATCCTTAATATCATAGCACTGGCAGGTGGGACATACAAATGTACAGGTACCGCAGCCGAGACAGCTCTCGGAAAGCTCTCCCCACTTGTCGGAGTTAAAGTACTCGTTGAGCTTGTCGCCGCCGAAATTATCAGTAGTAAGATTTGCAAGAGGGAGCTTTTTGAGCACTTCCCTTGTCTTTTCACGAACAGCTTCAAGCTTTGCTGTATCGCCATCTTCAAAAAGCGAAGCAACGGAGTCGATGAACTTCTGTCCCTTTTCGTTATGAGCCTCGATAAACAGGCTCTCGCCGTCGCTGTAGCAGGCAGCATCTCCCTCCGGAGCCGCTGCGTCGATACCGAAAGTTCCGCAGAAACAAGTCTCGGCAGGACGTGTGCAGGCCATTGTGACTACAGTTCCGTGATCACGGCGATTCTTGTAATAGCTGTCAACAGGCTCGCAAAGGAATACCTTGTCAAGAATAGTGAAGCTTCTTGCATCACAGGCACGAACTCCGAATATTACAAAATCCTCAGATTCCTCGCGGACATCGATGACCTCGATATTCTTGCCCTCCATTTTGAAATCAACGAGATTTTCTGTCTGAGGGAAAAAGAAGTCCTTTGCGCTCCTTACTGTATTCAGAGCACTGCTGAGCTTCATACCGCTTTCGTACTTCTTATACTCTGCTGCACCGTCCTCACGGTCAACGGGAATATAGAGAGTCTGCGAAGCTGAGACCGCTTCAAAAAGCTTATCCAGCTTATCAAGTGATATCTTCAGCATTATTCAACTCCCCTTTCATGTACAATTCCGGCCTCGCAGTCATCCTGTCGGTAGTCATTGAGAGGAGCTCTTGAGGTGGTATCCTCACCGGCCTGATAGTTTCCGTACAGCTCGTTGATATCCTTTATGAACTTTCTGTTGAGCAGGTGCAGCGGTATATTCTGAGGACACACCCTCGAACACTCTCCGCAGTCAGTGCATCTTCCTGCCACATGGAATGCACGGATAATATGGAACATATTCTCCTCGAAGCTGTCAGCCGGAGCTTTATTCTCTACGCCCGAAGCGGGATTGTCAAACACGCACTTCTCACAAGTGCAGGCAGGACAGACATTTCTGCACGCATTACAGCGTATACACTTTGAAAGCTGCTCACGCCAGAAATCATAACGCTCCTGAGCTGTCATGTTTTCAAGCTTTTCTACCATATCAAAGCGATCTGAGTCAAGTACATCGCCCTCATCGCCCATAAGCTCGTCATATACAACGTGTTTCTTGCTCTTGCACGAAGCGCATTTATCAAGCACAGCCTCATAGAAAGGCATGGTCTCCTCGCCGTATACGGTATCTATTTTCAGTGTATAGTTCTCATTCTTAACGCCCAGAATGCCTGTAATACCCTTTGCCTTGATTTTTTCGGCATCAAGCTTAGGTCCGCCGGGGATACCTATGATATATACATTTTCGCGAACCACCCTGTGTTCCTTGACGAGCTGATTGAAGCTGTATGTATCACAGGGCTTCAGGAAGGCAAGCACTTTTCCTTCCTTTTTACTCTCTTTAACAAGATACTTTGACACATTTGCGGCTGTAAAATCATCAAAGACAAAGTCGCTGTCAAGTTCATCAGCAGAATCAAAAACAGCAGGAGTAATATCATAAGCGAACTCTCCCCTCTTCCAGCCGATGACACGGTTTACGGTGCCGTCAGCCAGAAGCTGCTTTGCTCTGTTTATCATTGCTTCCTGCATCGTAAATCCTCCAATCTGCGGTTAGGTCCGAGTTTCTTTACCGCTTCGGTAAATTCATTCATGGTAGCTGCGAATTTAGCGCCCTCAGCTGCCGAGACCCACTCAACTCTCGTTCTGTCGCGTTCGATGCCAAGGAAATCAAGCATACTGAAAAGAAGTGTCATTCTTCTTCTTGTGAAGTAATTTCCTGATGTATAGTGGCAGTCACCGGGATGACAGCCGCAGAGTATCACTCCGTCAGCGCCTCGCTGAAAGGCTCTCAGAATAAACATAGGGTTTACTCTGCATGAACAGGGCACTCTGATTATCTTTACATTTGTAGGATAGTTAAGTCTGTTTGTTCCCGAAAGATCAGCTCCTGCATAAGAACACCAGTTACAGCAGAAGGCAACTATCAGCGGTTCAAACTCTTTGTTTTCATTTACTTGCATATTGCGTCTACCTCCGCCATGATCTGACTGTTAGAGAAGCCGTTAAGGTCCATAGCTCCCGAAGGACAAGCGACTGTACAAGCACCGCAGCCCTGACATACCGCAGGATTAACACTTGCTACGCGGCGTACAGCGGTTGTTCGGTCAGGCATTCTGAACTCCTTGTCAATATATGTGATAGCTCCGTAAGGACAAACCTTTTCACAGGAGGAGCAGCCGTTGCACATGAGCTCGTCCGAATGTGCAACACAGGGGTTACAGGTAATACTGTTCTTTACGAGAAGACCGATAGCCTTCGCCGCAGCCGCACTTGCCTGCGCAACTGTTTCAGGTATATCCTTAGGTCCCTGACAAGCGCCTGAAAGGAATATACCAGCCGTAGCACTCTCAACAGGACGAAGCTTCGGGTGAGCCTCTGTGAAGAAGTCGTTAGTGTCCATCTGAGTCGTAAGCATAGTAGCCAGAGGCCGTGCCGTCTTGTCAGGCTCTATAGCCGCAGCAAGAACCACCAAATCAGCATCGATATGGAGCTGTTCATCTGCAAGAAGATCTGAAGCCTGTACCTCAATCTTTCCGTCGGAGCGAGGTGTTACCTTGCCTACCATACCCTTTATGTAATGAACATTGTACTGCTCAACTGCACGGCGGTAGAACTCATCAAAGTTCTTGCCGGGTGTACGGACATCTATGTAGAATACATATACCTCTGTATCAGGATATTTCTCACGGATGAGCATAGCGTGCTTAGCTGTATACATACAGCATATCTTTGAACAATAAGGCTTGCCCTTGCTGTCGTCACATCTTGAACCAACACACTGAACAAAAACGATCTTGTGAGGATGTGTCTTATCGGAAGGACGAAGAAGCGTACCGCCATTGGGTCCTGCGGCGTTCATAAGTCGCTCCAGCTCAAGTGATGTAACTACATCGGGACACTGATTGTATGCAAACTCATCGTACTTATCGAGATTAATAGGATTGAAGCCTGTGGCTACAACTATAGCGCCGTACTTCTGCTCAATAAACCTATCCTCCTGCTTGTAATCGATAGCTCCCACAGAGCATACCTTTGAGCAGACTCCGCACTTTCCGTTCTTCAGCATCATGCAGTAATTCGGATCAATAGTAGCCACCTTGGGAACTGCCTGAGCAAACGGGATATAGATCGCTGTACGGTTATCAAGTCCCATGTTGAACTCATTGGGCACTTTTTTCATGGGACATTTTTCAGTACAAAGACCGCAGCCTGTACATTTTGTCTCGTCAACATAACGCGCCTTTTTCTTTATGGTAACTGTAAAGTTACCTACAAAGCCTTTTACATCTGTTACCTCGCTGAATGAATGGATAGTGATATGCTCATTCTGCGAAGCCTCTACCATTTTAGGAGTAAGGATACAAGCGGCGCAGTCAAGTGTGGGGAAGGTCTTGTCAATCTGAGCCATTTTACCGCCGATCGTGGGGTTCTTCTCCACTATATCTACATCAAAGCCCGCCTCTGCAATATCAAGAGCGGTCTGTATACCGGCAATTCCTCCGCCGATAACAAGAGCTCTCTTGGCTACAGGGCTCTCTCCTGCTGTGAGCGGGGCGTTGAGATGCACCTTGGCAACAGCAGCTTTACCGAGTATTATAGCCTTCTCGGTAGCAGTCGCTATATCCTTGTGTATCCAGGAACACTGCTCGCGAATATTTGCGATCTCTACAAGATACGGATTGAGACCTACGGAAGCAGCAGCTTTTCTGAACGTATTCTCATGCATTCTCGGTGAGCAGGAACATACTACAATACCTGTGAGCTTATGTTCCTTAATTGCATTTTTCACAAGATTCTGTCCCGACTCGGAACACATATACTGATAATCCCGGGAGATAACAACACCTGGTTCATGCCCCAGTGCTTCAGCAACAGCCTTAACGTCTACCGTTGCAGCGATATTGGTTCCGCAATGACAGACAAAAACGCCTATTTTCTGCATTTAGCCATCTCCTCCTTATTTTATGTATTTTCTGAAAGCTGTAACGACAGCCTGCTGCGGCAGATCATCATCGAGCATTTCAGGTATCTGAGCCGGTGTCATGTGATTGTTGCCCTGCTGTCTGACAGCGGCAAGACGTACAGCCTCAACTACCTTAGCGGGCTCAACATTACGCGGACATCTGTCGACGCAGGCAAAGCAGGTCAGACACTTGTATATCGACTTAGAGTTCATCAGAGTCTCTATATCTCCGCGTTCAACCATATACACGAACTGATGCGGATGATATTCCATCTCGTCATACGACGGACAGGTGCCCGAGCACTTTCCGCAGCGCATACATTTAAGCACATTGACTCCGCTGGAACGAAGAACCTGTTCCTTTAAATTCTTATTCATCGTTTTCCTCCTTCACGCCAAGAGCTTCCGCAAGAAGCTCGGTAAAGTAGTAAACAGGAAGCTCGGAGCCGGAGTTCTTTTTCAGGTTATACAGACAGAGCGGACAGGCTGTGATGATCATATCGGCTCCCTGATCCGCAGCAGAACGCATAACAACTCCGCTTCTCTTTGCGGCCTGATCCTTGTCCTCAAGAGTGATATAGCCTCCGCAGCACTCATTTCTCTGTGCATATATCACAGGAGTACCTCCGATGGCTTTAATGAAATCTTCCATGATCGAAGGATTCTCCGGATCATCCATTGCAAGAGCCTTTGACGGACGAAGAAGCAGGCAACCATAATATGCGGCGATCTTCTTTCCCTTGAACGGACAGACAACTCTCTTTGCAAGTTCGTCAAATCCGATAACATCACGAAGCAGCTCGAGATAGTGATAAACTGTTGTCTCTCCGCAGTAAGGCTCGTCGAGCTTCAGATAATTATTTACCTTTGAAGCCATTTCGTCATCGTGGATAATGTCATAATTAGTCTGCTTTATAACATTATGGCAGGCAGAACATACAGTCACAAGAGGCCTGTTGACTGATTTAGCTGCATTGAGCGTCCTGACTGCCGAGAGCTTTGTAGCTATCTCGTCTTTGGCGGTAGTATACGCACCGCCACAGCACTGCCAGTCATCGGGCTCTTCAAGGGAGATACCGAGAGCCATAGCTGATGACCTTGCATATCTATCAAGATCTCTTGCCTTTGTCCTCAGAGTACAGCCCGGATAATATGTAAAAGTTTCCATATTACGCTTCCTTTCGTATAGATCAAACCATCTGCTCGGGGTGGAATACCTCGTCAAATCTTTCAGCTGTAAGGAAACCAAGTTCAACACAGGCTTCCTTCAGGGAGATATTGTCCTTGAAAGCTTTTTTAGCGGTCTTCGCAGCATTCTCGTATCCGATGTACGGATTGAGAGCTGTTACAAGCATAAGAGAATTATGAAGATTATGGTGCATCTTTTCCTTGTTGGCTTTTATTCCAACTGCACAGTTCTTATTGAATGAAATGATCGACTCCGCAAGAAGTCTTGCAGACTGAAGGAAATTATACGCACATACGGGCATGAACACATTAAGTTCAAAATTACCCTGTGAAGCTGCCATACCCACAGCAACATCGTTGCCCATTACCTGAACAGCAACCATTGTCACCTGTTCGCACTGCGTGGGATTTACCTTACCCGGCATTATTGAAGAACCCGGTTCATTCTCGGGAATGAATATTTCTCCAAGGCCGTCGCGGGGACCTGAAGCAAGCCATCTTACGTCATTGGCTATCTTCATCATATCGGCTGCAAGAGCCTTCAGAGCGCCGTGTGCAAAGACTATCTCATCCTTTGAAGTAAGAGAATGGAATTTATTGGGAGATGTTATAAAGTTTTTGCCTGTAAGCTTACTTATGTTTTCAGCAGACAGTTCTGCAAATCCCTCGGGAGCGTTAAGGCCTGTTCCAACAGCTGTACCGCCAAGCGCAAGCTCCTTGAGCTCTTCGCATGAAGAAAGGATCATCTTTCTGTCCTTTTCAAGAGAAGCTCTCCAGCCGCTGATCTCCTGAGAAAACTTTATGGGAGTAGCATCCTGAAGGTGTGTCCTTCCGCTCTTAACTATCCCCTCATTCTCGGATTCAAGTCTCTTAAAGGTATCTATAAGCGTATCAACAGCAGGTATCACCTTATCTTCAAGAGCAATAACAGCTGCAATATGCATTGCAGTCGGAAAAGTATCATTTGACGACTGGCTCATATTTATGTCATCATTGGGATGGAGGAGCTTCTCGCCGGCGATCTCGTTTCCTCTGTTGGCAATTACCTCATTGGCATTCATATTCGACTGAGTACCGCTTCCGGTCTGCCATACAACAAGCGGAAAATGATCGTTAAGTGAACCGCTTATTACCTCGTCGCAAGCTCTGGAAATAGCATCAAGCTTACGATCGGTCATTTTTTCGGGTTTGAGCTGATGATTTGAAAGAGCAGCTGCTTTTTTCAGTATACCGAATGCGTGAGTTATCTCCCTTGGCATAGTTTCTATGCCAACGCCAATAAGAAAATTCTCATGACTTCTTTCGGTCTGAGCTGCCCAATACTTATCAGCAGGCACTTTTACTTCACCCATTGAGTCGTGTTCGATACGATAATCCATAAAATCCTCTCCCAGTTTTATACTGTACAATGCGTCATAACAGCATTATACTTATTTCTGCATTACTATACATTATAAGTATACCAATATCCGCGAATAAATTCAAATTCACTTTAAGAATATCGCTATTCTGATATTGATATCGAATTAACAATAGGCTAAAAGCCTTTCTCACTCTTTTTTATAAGACGATATATTTGTTTTTATATTCCCTTTTTATTACTGACACATAATTGAGAACTTAGAGAAATATTTTTGTTGCATTTGACTTACAAGGCTGAATATTCTCTCTGATAAGACAAATACAAATCATTATCTCTTATCCCGAAAATTGCTTTGCTTTCTTTGCAGAGCGATCAAAGAGCAAAAATTAAATAAACCTTGTTATAAAACGCAATTCGTATTTGGAATTGCTAAATATCAATAGTGATATAACGCACCTTACACTTTGATAATTATTTCACATACTTTCTTCCTAAAAGCGGAACAAGTTCTCACTCGTTCCGCCTATAGATCTTTATTTCTTGTCCTTATCCTCCATATTATTCAAGCAATAGGACAAAGTTGTAAGGCTGTCGCCAAGGTGAACGTTTTCAACCGCTACGCCCTTATGAGCAACCTTCAGATCATAATGAGTGAAATTCCAGAAAGCCTGTATGCCGCACTCAATAAGAGTGTTCACAAGCTTTTCGGCCGACTGCATAGGAACGCAAAGAATTGCAGCGACAGGCTTGTTTTCAGCGCAGAACGAGCTCAGCTCATCAACGCTCTTTACCTTCAGCTCGCCTATTTCCTTGCCTATGAGTTCTTCGTTGATATCAAAAGCTCCGATAAGATCAAAGCCCTTGTTGCGGAAATCAATATGAGCAGCAATAGCCTTTCCAAGATTACCTGCACCAAGAAGTATCATGGGAGTCTGCTTGTCAAGTCCAAGTATCTTCCCTATTTCCTGTCTAAGATCACTGACGTTATAGCCGTAACCCTGCTGACCGAATTCGCCGAAGCAGTTGAAATCCTGTCTGATCTGCGAAGCTGTCAGCCCCATCTTCTCAGACAGCTCTCTCGAAGATATACGAACATATCCATTATTTTCAAGCTCGCCAAGAAAACGATAATACCTTGGTAGTCTTCGTATGACAGAGTTTGATATTGAGTTTTTTGACATTATTGTATGCCCTCTCTCTTATCACATTAATTTATCAAGTCTTATCTTTATCTCATCAAGAAAAGTCTTTGAATCGACCTTCTTCTTATTGTCAAGCTTTGATATAAGATAGAGGTCACCTGTCATTACGCCGTCCTCTATCGTCTGAATCGTAGCTTTTTCGAGCTTATCAGCAAAGTCGCAGAGCTCGGGAGTTCCGTCAAGCTCTCCCCTCTTTCTGAGAGCGCCGCTCCAGGCAAAAATAGTTGCTACAGAATTAGTCGAGGTCTCCTCGCCCTTGAGATATTTGTAATAATGGCGCTGTACAGTACCATGAGCAGCTTCATATTCATATATGCCGTCAGGTGAAACAAGTACAGATGTCATCATAGCAAGACTTCCGTATGCTGTAGATACCATATCCGACATTACATCGCCGTCGTAGTTCTTGCAAGCCCAGATATAGCCGCCGTTTGAACGGATAACTCTCGCAACTGCGTCATCAATAAGAGTATAGAAGTACTCGATGCCTGCCGCCTCGTACTTTTCCTTGTACTCATTATCATAGATCTCCTGGAAGATATCCTTGAAGCGATGATCGTACTTCTTTGAGATAGTATCCTTGGAAGCAAACCAAACGTCCTGCTTGAGATCAAGACCGTAGTTGAGGCAGGCTCTTGCAAAGCCTGAAATCGAGTCGTCAAGATTATGAAGTCCCTGGATTATACCGTCGCACTTTGTGAAATCATGGATAAGCTCACGGGTCTCGTTTCCGTTCTCATCAGTAACAACCAGCTCGGCCTTGCTGCCCTTGCTGACACGCATTTCGGTATTCTTATAAACATCACCGTAAGCATGACGTGCAATTGTGATAGGCTTTGTCCATGTAGGAATATAAGGCTCTATTCCCTTTACAATTATGGGAGTACGGAAAACAGTACCGTCAAGTGCCGCTCTGATAGTTCCGTTAGGGGATTTCCACATCTGAGTAAGGTTATACTCGGGCATTCTTGCGGCATTGGGTGTAATAGTTGCACATTTAACCGCTACGCCGTACTTCTTTGTAGCCTCAGCGGAATCAATAGTTACCTGATCCTTTGTCTCCTCTCTGTGCTTGAGACCAAGATCATAGTATTCTGTATTAAGCTCTACATATGGTTCGAGAAGTGTCTCCTTGATCCACTGCCAGAGTATTCTTGTCATCTCGTCGCCGTCCATTTCGACCAGCGGCGTTTTCATTGTTATTTTTGCCATCGGATTATACCTCCTTTTTATTTCAATCAGAAATAATCAGTTCCAGAATAACGATTATTATAAACATACCGACGCCTTCAACTATACGTCTATGCTCTCTTTTCATATTTGATAAAGTGTTCCTGAACAGAAATTCAAGCAGAAAGGCTATAACTACAGCTATCAGAAGGACTATCCAGTCTTTTCCTGTCCTCGGGAGCCTGACGATCCTGCTCGCAAACAATTCACTGCAAACTGACGGACTTGTAATAGTATTCATCATTTTACACCTGCCATAAAATGCATCACTTCATAGACTCTCTTGTAAAGTCAAGCAGTCCGCCTGCAAGCATGATATCCTTTGTACGTCCTGAAAGCTCACAGAGCACAGGTATCTCAGTGCCGTTTGTCTTATCAACAACAGTGAGCTCGGTCTTTCCGTCCTCAACAGCCTTTCTCACATCTGCAAGAACGAGCTCGTCGCCCTGTGAGATCTTGTCGTAATCAGCCTCATTAACGAATGTAAGCGGAAGGATACCCGCATTTATAAGGTTAGCACGATGTATTCTTGCAAATGACTTTACGAGCACAGCCTTTACGCCGAGATAAAGAGGAGCAAGTGCAGCGTGCTCTCTGGACGAGCCCTGACCGTAGTTTGAACCGCCTACGATAATGCTCTTGCCAAGCGACTTTGCTCTCTCAGGGAAGCTCTCGTCACATACTGCAAAACAGTGCTGCGATATCTTCGGAATATTTGAACGCAGAGGAAGTATCTTCGCACCTGCGGGCATGATATGATCTGTAGTGATATTATCGCCGACCTTGAGTGATACAGGTGCATCAATGGTATCCAGCAGAGGCGAAGTCTCTGGATAAGGCTTGATGTTGGGACCGCGAAGTATCTCAACACTGTCCATTTCTGCTTCGGAAACCGGAGGAACTACCATATTATCATTTATAACGAATTCCTCGGGAAGCTTGAAATCAGGCATTTCGCCGAGTTCTCTGGGGTCTGTGAGATAACCTGTAAGTGCAGATACAGCAGCCATTTCAGGTGATACAAGATAAATCTGACCGTCCTTTGTTCCCGAACGTCCTTCAAAGTTTCTGTTGAAGGTACGGAGAGAAATACCCTTTGAATTAGGAGACTGTCCCATACCGATACAAGGACCGCAGGCGCTCTCGAGAATTCTTGCGCCTGCATCAATAAGTACGGAAAGCGCACCGTTCTGTGCGAGCATATTGAGGACCTGCTTTGAACCCGGAGCTATAGCCAGCGAAACATCAGGATTTACGGTCTTGCCCTTTAATATATGAGCTACCTTGAGCATATCAAGAAGAGAAGAGTTAGTACATGAACCGATACAGACCTGATCTATCTTGAGTCTGCCGATCTCCTCAACGCTCTTTACATTATCGGGAGAATGGGGACAAGCAGCAAGAGGAACCAGCTTACTAAGGTCGATCGTGAGCTCTTCGTCGTAAACAGCGTCAGGATCAGCTGCAAGAGGAGTCCATACTTCTTCACGCTTCTGAGCCTTGAGGAACTGCTTTGTTATCTCGTCCGAAGGGAATATAGATGTAGTTGCACCAAGCTCCGCGCCCATATTTGTAATAGTAGCTCTTTCGGGAACAGAAAGTGTCTTTACGCCTTCGCCGCAATACTCTATTACCTTGCCGACGCCGCCCTTAACGGATAATCTTCTGAGAACTTCAAGGATAACGTCCTTTGCAGCTACCCAGGGCTGAAGCTTTCCGGTGAGTTCAACTTTAACGACCTTCGGGCAAGTGATATAGTAAGCGCCGCCGCCCATTGCAACAGCAACATCAAGACCTCCTGCACCAATAGCGATCATACCGATACCACCGCCTGTAGGCGTATGGCTGTCGGAACCGATAAGAGTCTTTCCGGGAATACCGAAGCGCTCCAGGTGTACCTGATGACAGATACCGTTACCGGGACGCGAGAAATAAATACCGTGTTTTTTTGCAACACTGCCGATAAATCTGTGATCGTCAGCGTTCTCAAAACCGTTCTGGAGAGTATTATGATCTATGTAAGCCACCGAACGTTCTGTCTTTACACGAGGAACACCGATAGCTTCAAACTCCAGATATGCCATAGTACCTGTAGCGTCCTGAGTGAGAGTCTGATCGATACGGATACCGATCTCCTGACCCTTGACGTATTCACCGTCGACCAGGTGCGCTTTGAGTATCTTTTCTGTTAAAGTTAAACCCATTGAAGATCATTCCTTTCAATACATAAGAATACATATTAATTTTACAACATTTCATTCAGTTTGTCAAGAATTAAACAAAGTATTTTGAGGCAAAACATTTACATAATATAAAAACCGAAAGCAAGTATATTACTTTCGGTTTTTCATGATTTTTTCTTTTATGCGCAGACTTGCTTCTATATGCATTATCCAATGCCGTGAAAACGGCATTTTTATAAGTCCGAGCACACTCTTTCCGCACCAGTAATCCACAAGCCAGGCCGCTTTTTCATCATCGCTCACTACATTCAGTTTTCTGAGGCGTTTCTTCTGCTCATCCGATATCTTATCCTTCAGAGCTTCAAAAGGCAGATCTTTAAGAATATCATCGGTACTGTCTCTGACCTCGGATATATAGAGATACAGTTCATCAATGTCCAATTTCTCCGAAAAATCAGCGATCTGCTCCTTTGCAAGCTCATTACCCGTGGCGATTATAGGAGAAGATATACGATCCTTGTAATTTCCTGTAAAAAATATCTGTTCATCATTACGGATCAGTGTATTTGCAACGATATCTTCGATACGGAAAATATGCCATAAAGAATAGGCGATGGTTTTAGAATGATAGCCGTCGGCATTTATAAAAGGAATAGCGTTGAACTCCTCTCTTTTCAGTTCATCCTTGAAGGAAAGAATTACATCCATAAGATCTTCTCTAAGATGAAGAAGCGTTTTTATGCCTTCGCTGTATGTTTCTTTCCTTTTCATCAGCAATTGTACAGATTTATTGAGCTCCGACCACTCCTTATTCATCTATATCACCTCCCGTCTGTCGGACCGATCACGAAGCAAACTGACTGTTATAAAGCTCGGAATAAAAACCACCATTTTCCATAAGCCGGTCATGATTTCCCTGCTCTATCACGTTGCCCTGCTTCATTACAAGTATAACATCTGCGTTTTTGATAGTTGAGAGTCTGTGAGCGATTATAAAGCTCGTCCTCCCCTCCATAAGCTTTGCAAACGCTTTTTGTATTCGCAGCTCTGTTCGCAGATCAATGGAGCTTGTGGCTTCATCGAGGATCAGAATAGGAGGATCCATGAGCATTATCCTTGCAATGCATATAAGCTGCTTCTGCCCCTGAGAAAGACCGCTTTCTTCGCTTATGATCGTATCATACCCGTCGGGTAGCCTCTTGATAAAGCCATGAGCGTATACCGACTTAGCCGCATTGATTATCTGTTCTCTTGTGGCATCGGGAGCGCCGTAAGCAATATTCTCTGCAACTGTCCCTGTAAAGACCCATGTCTCCTGAAGCACCATACCGAAACAGCTCCTGAGACTGTCTCTTGTAACTGTGTTTATATCCTTGCCTGATACCTCTATCTTACCGCTGTCGATATCGTAAAACCTGAGCAGCAGATTTATAATTGTGGATTTTCCGCATCCTGTAGGTCCCACTATCGCTATACGCTGTCCGCTTTTCACATCAAGACTGAAGTTCTCGATAAGCTTCTTGTTTTTGTCATAGGAGAAGAAAACATCAGTGAACCGCAGCGAACCGTCGCATTTATCAAGTATTTCCTTGTCGGAATCATCACTTACCTCTTCTTCATCAAGCACACCGAAAACTCTCTCGGCAGAGGCCACCGCATTCTGAAGCTCCGCAAATACACCGGATATCTCGTTGAACGGCTTTGTATACTGATTCGAGTAAGCAAGAAAACTCGAAAGCTTACCAATGGTCATTGATCCTATCAACGCTGATCTGCCAACAACGCCAAGCGCTCCGAGAAGTCCCACCGCCGCATATATCAGACCGTTTACAAATCTCGTAGTGGGATTGGTCATCGAACTGAAAAAAGTCGCCTTTGCACCGATCTCGCCATACGCCTTGTTTATCCTGTCAAAGCGTTCTTCCGCTCGTTTATCATATCCAAAAGCTTTAACTATCTTCTGATTTCCTGCCATCTCCTCGGCAAGTCCCACCATATCTCCTCTCAGCTTCGACTGCTTCATATACGAATCATGTGAAGCCTTTGTGATCCTTGAAGCCGCTATAAAAGACAAAGGCGTGAGTACAACAACTACTATGGCGATCCTGTAATTTATCATCATCATAAACACAAGAGTTCCGATAATAGTGATGATGCCGCTCAGAAACTGAGTGAATCCCTGGAGCAGACCGTCTGATATGATCTCAATATCGTTAATGACTCTGCTTGTAAGCTCACCCTTTGTATGTCCGTCAATATATCTCAGCGGAACACGTTCCAGTTTGCAGAAGACGTCGGATCTGAGATCCCTTATGGTCAGAAAAGAAAGCTTATTGGTGCATATACTCATAAGCCACTGAAAAATGGTACTTGCTATGACAGAACAGGCAAGCAGGGGGATTATGACAGCCAAGCGGGAAAATTCAACTTCGCCCTTTCCTGTACAGCAGTCAACTGCTTCACCGATAAATACGGGAACAGCTAATGAAAGCGATACTCCCAACGCAGCAAAAACAAGGGTCATTACAAAGAACTTCCTATAAGGAGCGGCATACGAGAACACTCTCTTTAATGTATCAAACATCAGCACTTCCCTCCTTAACGTTCATCTGAGATCTGTATATCTCATTATAAACATCACAGTTCTCAACAAGCTCACTGTGAGTTCCCACGCCTACGGCCTCTCCCTCATCCATGACGACTATCTTATCCGCATTTTTCAGCGAGGTCGTTCTCTGAGATATCATAACAACAGTTGTATCGGGAAGCTCATCGCTGAGAGCACGTCTGAAAGCAAGATCAGTCTTGTAATCAAGCGCGCTGGTAGAGTCATCAAGAATAACGATATCAGGGGCCCCCACAAGAGCTCTTGCAATAGAGATACGCTGTCTCTGACCGCCGGAAAGATTCTTTCCGCCCTGAGATATTACTGTATCAAGGCCGTCCGGGGTCTCTTTCACAAATTCCCAGGCCTGCGCTATCCTGAGAGCAGAGATTATCTCTTCGTCAGTGGCGTCGTTTTTTCGCCATTTCATGTTTTCTCTTATTGTTCCGGAAAAAAGAGTAGCCTTCTGCGGCACAGTGCCGATCCTGCTTCTAAGCTCTGTATTCTCAATATCATTGACATTCTCACCGAAAAGACGCACATCGCCCTCTGTTGCACGATAAAAGCACGGTATAAGATTTGCAAGAGTGGTTTTGCCGCAGCCTGTACCGCCAATTATTCCGAGCATCTGTCCCCTTTTAACGGAAAAGCTAATGTTTCTCAGCGAATAATCTCCGGCCCCTTCGTACGCAAATGAAACGCTGCGGAACTCAATTATATTGATATCAGTGTTAAACGATAATCTGTCGATATCACCGTTTTCCTCGGAAACAAGAGAGAATACCTCGTTTATTCGGTTTGCCGACGCAAACGCCTTAGTAAAGATAACTATAAGATTTGCAAGCACAACAAGGGCAAGAAGTATCTGGGTCATATAATTTGTAAAAGCTGTAAGCTCGCCCTGTGTGAGCTCTCCGCAGTCTATCCTCAGACCGCCGAACCAGATAACAGCAACAATGCCAAGGTTCATCACCATAAACGCAACCGGATTGAGTATTGCGGAAATCTTGCCTACTGCAATCGAATTATCTGAAATGTCGACGACTGCTTCCTTGAATTCGCCTATCTCCTCCTGCTGACGTGAAAATGCCCTTATAACCCTTGCGCCCTCAAGGCTCTCCCGGGTAAGCATTGCAGCTTTGTCCAGGCACTGCTGATTCTTCTTGTACATCGGAACAGTCTTTTTCATTATCAGAAAAATAATCAAAGAAATAACCGGAGCTACCACAAAGAAAATAAGAGACAGTCTCAGATCGATCGTAACAGCCATGACTGCAGCACCGATAACAAGAAAAGGAGCTCTTACAGCAAGCCTTATGAACATATTAACTCCGTTCTGAACGGTATTGGTATCGTTTGTCAGCCTGTTAACAAGAGATGCAGTGCCTATTTTATCAATACTGCTGTATGACAGTGTATTGATATGCCTGTACAGTTCGGCTCTTAGCTCTGTTCCGAAGCCATATGCACATTTTGCTGCAAAATACTGACAGGTAAGTGCAAAACAGAGACCGCTCGCTCCCAGAAGAACGATAACTCCGCTCATTTTAAGGATATAGGAACTATCCCTGTTTCCGATACCGTTATCGATAATTTTTGCCATAACAACAGGTACAATAAGCTCAAAAATCGCTTCCAGAAGCTTGAAGAACGGTCCGAGAACAAGCTCTTTTTTATAGTTTTTCAGATATTTCAATAAACTTTTCATAAGCAAGCATCCATCCGTTTATTATGTGTCCAATACACAGCAACACTCCCAATTAGCGGGAGTGTTGCTTCAGTTTATATATCGATTCCGTTTGCCTTTAGAAGAGCACGAGCCGAGTCAACAGAATCAACTCCGACTGCGTTTTTAACAGGCGCAAATTCCTTTTCTCTCTCAACTTCATACGCAAGGCAGCTGTCCTGCATATGGACCATATCAAGAACAAGCGTCTCGAATTTATGGCCGTTGGGCGATTCGGGCTTTATAAGCTTCCCCTCATCGTTCATATAAGGTATCTTCTTTTCAACA
Organism: uncultured Ruminococcus sp.; assembly: GCF_947301925.1. GTDB lineage: Bacteria > Bacillota > Clostridia > Oscillospirales > Ruminococcaceae > Ruminococcus. Next base: position 184,367 of record NZ_CAMYUE010000001.1, on the reverse strand, counting down.
ACATGAACAGGCATTTTCCTGTCACATATCTCTTCGAGTTTATCAACATTGAACAGATAATTCAGGATAACACCGTATTTATACGCAAGCTCTCCGTCCTTATCAAGAAGAGTCCTCATTTCCTCGGTCATTTCGTAATACTCAACAATAGAAGGTTTTCCGTCCTCAAGGCAGAGAACGCCGACACGCTCTTCGGGAGAAGCCTTGCTTACCACTTTTCCGCCCGACTGGAGTCCTGATCTTATGACCGCCCCTACAAATCCGGGATCTGCTATACGCTGTAAAACATTGTCAACAGCAAAGACGTTTATCCACTGAACGCCATGTTCTTTGATCTCGTCGAGAAGCCCGGCTCTTACAAGAGAAGAGAACCAGCCTCCGTTTCCGTTCGGTGACAGCGATATCCTTGAACGGCTTTCCATCAGGATCTTGCCTTTATAATCTACGGAAGGAGCCATATCCTGAATAAAGAACTTTACATATCTTCGATCGTAACCGAAATAGTCCTTCACCTCGAAAAACTCAATAGTTTCTTTATTATTCTTCTCGCTGGTCATGATATATAGAGGTACCCATGCCCCGGCAAGCTTTACCACGTCCATCAGATTATTAATAAGGCACTGAAAAATATAAAGTTCCTTATTAACGCCTATATTGAACATACCCTTTGGCTTATCAAATCCAAGTCTCGTACCCTGACCGCCCGCAAGCAGAACAGCAGCTACTTTTCTTTCTTTAATGGCGTCCAGACCGATCCCTATATACTTGTCACTTTCAGCAGCTATATCCTTGGTAGTCACAGCACCGAGAGGCGCAAAAACTCCGCGGACCGAATTACTGTTTTTTTCTGCATCCAGATTGTCAAGGACAGAAAAATCAGTGATCTCGATCTGACCGAGCAGCTCTTTCTTTTCGTCATCACTTAATTCATCATAATAGTTCAGTATATGCTCCTGACCATATTGCGACAGAATATGGAATGCCTTATCGCGATCTATCATAAACTCCTCCTTGATCATGGCAACAGCCGATTTATCAAGTATTATTATAGCATATAAAAAGCTAATAGTCAATGCACAAAAAAATCCGATACTCAAAAGAGTATCGGATTCCGGGGTAATGCTGATCGCATCTGGTCTGAGTGACGGGACTTGAACCCACGGCCTCTACCACCCCAAGGTAGCGCGCTACCAACTGCGCCACACCCAGACGATTGGTTCATCGCAATCAACGATATATATTATATCACCCATATAAGGTTTTGTCAAGGGTTTTTTTGAATTTTTTCAAAAAAATTTTTTCAATGCTTTTTTTGCCTTTTTTAAGCCGTTTGCGGATCTGTACTTTATTACAGGTACTCATTTTTCAGCAAAAGACAGCAGATTTATAAAAATTATCACTGCGGCTGTTGCTTTATCTGCCATAATATGCTATAATGAAAGCAGTGAACCCATTATAAAAACTTAACGTCCTACAAGGAGCTGATATCGTGAAAAAGATCAGTAATATTATTTTTTCAGGCTTCTTTTCTGCTTTTTTTGCAGTTTATTCTCTTATTAACATCGGCGGAAATGCTTTCGCCGCTCAGTCTGAAAACACAGGCGGAGTATCAAAAGGCGCCGCTGCATTTATCATGATAACAGTTTTCATTGCTACTGCTGTAATTACTGCATTCATCACTTTCAGAATAAAGAAAAAGAAGATCAACGCTTCAGCCAGTGTTCCTTCTGATGACAGGAAGGAAGAATAAAAAGGAGCTGTGTATCATGGACTTTGATATAGACCTTTATATCGATTCTGTATATCGGGGCTTTTACAGACTGTGGGATATCGAAGAACGGTTTGAAGAGTATCACGAAATGGCGGTTGAAGCCGCAAAGGATATCGGAGAGAATGAAGTGATTCTTTATGCCATATATTCCTATGATGTGGATACACAGCGTCTGATATATGCTAATTTCATGCTTCTGAGGCTTTCTATGGAACGTTATGCCTACGCATGCGAAAGGCTCTCTAAATTCTGCAGATTATTCTGCATCGGAAACGGATAGGTGTTAATATGTTAATCAAAAAAACGATATCGGCTTTAATATCAACGCTGCTCCTCTCGGGCGCAGTTGCAGCAGCTTCGGCAGCTGCTGATACCACAAAGGAAGACGCTGCCGCGGATAAAGACCCTTCAGATAATATCTCGACAACGGCTGAACCGAAAAAAGAACCTACGACCTTAAAGAAATACAATATAACATTTCTTGACTTTGACGGAAATGTAATGACGTCCTTCAACATAGAAGAAGGTGATCCGATAAACTATTCCGATGTCAATACAAAATCGCTTCATAAGCATCTCGATGAGTATACCGAACAAGACTTTTCTTCCTGGGATATCAAGCCTGATTTCGCTGATGCAGACTATACCATACACGCTTTATCAAAAACCGCTTCTATCACACATATAAAGCCTCCCGCCAAGCACAGATACTACACGTTGGACGGTGAAGTATCACTGGCAGGATTCGAAGCTTCGATCAAAATGACTGTCCAGACGCCCGAAAAGGATGAAAAAGGCAATTACAAAACCGAGGAAAGCATTGTAGATGTATCCGAAAGCTGTACAGCCAAGCCTTCATCTTTGAAGGAAGCTTTCGCTAAAGGAGACAAGGCTACGATAACCGTGTACCCTCTCGGAGATCAGAAATCCTTATGTTCATTTGAAATAATATACCACAGAGGTCTCGGAGATGTAAACAGCGACGGCTCCATAAACTCAACAGACGCCTCTCAGGTGCTTGCTACATACGCAAATATGGCCGCTTCAAAGGACTACACTGTCTCAGACAAGATGTTAACTCTCTCAGACGTGAATATGGACGGCAAGCTTGATGCGCGTGACGCTTCGCATATTCTCAGATATTACGCTGTTGCCTCCACATCTCAGAAAACTGTGGACTGGGACGATTTCTTCGATTATGATGAGATCCTCGGCATCAAATAACCGTTCTCCCCTGTATACACAGGGGATTTTTCTTTTATGCCAACTTTTTTTGCTTTTCCTATTGAAATTTATCAGATTATAATGTATAATTATAAAGTAATGCATTTTCGCAAAACACAATTATTAAAGGAGTGCTTATAATGTACAACGATCTTATGGATTCAATCGGTTTCGTAAAAGGCTACGATCCCGCTGTCGGTGAAGCAATGGGAAAGGAGCTTGCACGTCAGCAGAGAAATCTCGAGCTCATCGCAAGCGAGAATATAGTTTCACCTGCTGTAATGGCTGCTATGGGCAGTGTTCTCACAAACAAGTATGCTGAGGGCTATCCCGGAAAGCGTTACTACGGCGGCTGCCAGTGCGTTGACGAAGTCGAAGCTATAGCAATCGAAAGAGCCTGCAAGCTCTTTGGCGCCAAGTACGCAAACGTTCAGCCCCATTCCGGTGCACAGGCTAATACTGCTGTATATTTCGCTGTTCTCCAGCCCGGTGATACCGTTCTCGGTATGAGCCTTGCAGACGGCGGCCACCTTACACACGGTTCACCTGTTAACCTTTCGGGTAAGTACTTCAACTTCGTTTCATACGGTCTTGATGACGAGACAGAAACTATCAACTATGACGAGCTTTACAAGCTTGCTAACAAAACAAAGCCCCGTCTTATCGTTGCAGGTGCTTCTGCTTATCCCCGCGCTATCGACTTCAAGCGTCTTTCAGAGATCGCAAGAGCTGTGGGCGCACTCCTTATGGTAGATATGGCTCATATCGCAGGTCTTGTTGCAGCAGGCTGCCACGAGTCCCCTGTTCCCTATGCTGATATAACAACAACTACTACACATAAGACTCTCCGCGGACCAAGAGGCGGTCTTATCCTCACAAACAACGAATTCCTCGCTAAGAAGATCAATTCCGCTATCTTCCCCGGAACACAGGGCGGTCCTCTTATGCACACCATTGCTGCTAAGGCTGTATGCTTCGGCGAAGCTCTCAAGCCCGAATTCAAGGACTATCAGCAGAGAATAGTTGCTAACGCCAAGGCACTTGCCGACGGACTCCTCAAGAGAGGCTTCAACCTCGTATCAGGCGGTACAGACAACCACCTCATGCTGGTTGATCTCCGTCCTTTCAACATCACAGGCAAGGAGCTTGAGCGCAGACTTGACGAGGTCTATATCACAGTAAACAAGAATGCTATCCATAACGACCCCGAGAAGCCTTTTGTAACAAGCGGCATAAGAATCGGTACTCCCGCTGTTACTACAAGAGGTCTCGGCATTGAGGAAATGGAAAAGATCGCTGAGTACATCTACCTCTGCGCTACAGATTTCGAGAACAAAGCAGACGAGATCCGTGCAGGCGTAAACGCTATCTGCGAGAAATTCCCGCTTTACAAGTAATCAATAAACATCAAGGGACGGACAAGCTGTCCGTCCCGATATTTTTTTAATTATATTATAGATTGAGATTTAGCTGTTAAAAATGAATTGAGATATAATAGATCAAAAAAAGGAAATAGCTATGAGATTTCATATTAATTCGCTCTACCTGTGTGTCAATGACATGGAAAGAGCAATAAGATTCTATGAAGAGCTTTTCGAGCAGAAAGTTACTGAAAAAGACGAAATATACAGTGTTTTTGAAGTGAGCGGCTTTCGCTTGGGCTTGTTTGCATATAAAAAGACCAATGAGCCCCACACTTTCGGGACCAACTGTCTGCCCAGCATAAGCGTTGACAGCCTCGATCACCTGATGAAAAAGCTTGAAGGGAAAAAGGTCTGCTTCCCTGTTACACGCATCGGAAGCAATTGGGTCGCGGAATTTGCTGATTCAGAGGGAAATCACCTTGAAATAACCGCACCTGCAAAGTAAAACGAAAGGAGAACCGCTATGTCTGCACCTTTAGCCGATAAAATACGTCCTAAGACCCTTTCTGATGTAGTCGGTCAGGAGCATATCCTCTCAGAAGGCAAGCCCCTGCGCCGCATAATCGAAAGCGGAACTGTTCCCAACATGATATTCTACGGACCGTCGGGAGTCGGCAAGACCACTGTCGCCCGTATCATAGCTGAAAACTGTGGAATGTCACTGTACAAACTCAACGGTACCAACGCCTCACTTTCTGACATCAAGGACGTTGTTGCCGATATCGGAACTTTCGGCAGCGAAAACGGTATACTCCTGTACCTCGATGAGATACAGTACCTCAACAAAAAGCAGCAGCAAAGCCTCCTTGAATACATTGAAAACGGAGATATCACGCTGATAGCTTCAACTACTGAAAATCCGTATTTTGCAGTATACAACGCAGTTATCAGCCGAAGCACAGTATTTGAATTCAAGCCCGTTACTGCCGAGCAGCTTATTCCCGCTATAAAACGCGCATTTCGTATCATTTCCGAGGAAAACGGCTATGAAGTTAACGCGTCTGAAGATATCATCACTAAGATCGCATATAGCTGCGGCGGAGATGTACGCAAGGCAATGAACACAGCAGAGCTTGCAGTAGTCTGCGGCGAAGCCTCCGTCGGCAAAGTGACTGTTACCGACGAGTCTCTCGAGGTTCTCGCTCAAAGAAGCAATATGCGTTACGACCGCGACGGCGACCAGCACTATGATATACTCTCGGCTTTTCACAAGTCTGTAAGAGGCTCGGACGAAAATGCTGCTCTCCATTATGCTGCCCGTCTGATCGCAGCAGGAGATATAATATCACTTTGCAGACGTATGCTCTGTATCGCCTCTGAGGACGTAGGTCTGGCCTACCCTATGGCAGTTCCAATAGTTAAGGCATGTGTGGATTCTGCTTTACAGCTGGGTCTCCCCGAAGCAAAGCTTCCTATCGCAGAAGCCATTATACTTATGGCAACTGCTCCAAAATCCAACAGCGCCTGTATGGCTATAGACGCTGCTCTGGACGATCTGAAAAGCTGCGATGCGCTTGATTTCCCGCGTCATCTTCAGAATGTTCATTTCGACGGAAAAGGTGCAAAGGTCGTAGGACAGCATTACCTTTATCCTCACAACTTCCCCGATCATTATGTCAAGCAGCAGTATCTACCTGATGCCCTGAAAGATCATGTATACTACAATTTCGGAGATAACAAGCAGGAACAGGCAGCCTTGCAGTACAGACAAAAGATACTGAATAACACTGATAAGTAAAAGCTCCGCAGAAATCTACGGAGCTTTTAGCAATATAGATAAATTAGCTTGATTATCCTTTAATTTTTTAGTCTTGACAAAATAATGAAAAAATGTTATAGTAAGTATGTGGAATACAATTGTACGTCTCCGACGGACGTTTTTCACAAAAAACTTAAAGGTGATTTATTATGGATACCAAATCACAGCTTATCGTTGCCGATGCCAAAATACTCCCCGAGGTTTTTACCAAGGTTCTCGAAGTAAAGAAGCTGATGGCCCAGAAGGGCGAAAAAAGCTTTGCTTCAGCCTGTAAACGTATCGGCATTTCAAGAAGTGCTTACTATAAATACAAGGACAGCGTTTTCTCATATGAGGAGCTTTTTAACAGAAAGATAGTAAACATCTATCTGCTTCTCAGTGACAGTCCAGGAATTCTTTCAAGCGCTCTTGTTTTTCTTCATAACCTGAATGCTAATATTTTGACTGTTAATCAGAGCATTCCCGTAGACGGTGCGGCTGCTGTCAATATTTCACTCAGGCTTACCGGCGAGTCCGACAACGAACTTGCCGCACTTAATTCAATTACTGAACTCGATGGCGTTTTAGAGGTCAAGATCCTCTCCGCCGAGTAGTTTACGGAGGTTTTCTATTTATGTCAGTCAAATTTGCAGTATTAGGCCACGGTGTTGTTGGCTCAGGTGTTGTTGAGCTCTTTTACAAAAACCGTAAAAGTATCGAAAAGCGTGCAGGTCACGAAATGGATATAAAGTATATCCTTGATCTCAGAGATTTCCCCGATTCGCCTTATCAGGATAAATTCACCAAGAATTTTGACGATATCCTTAATGATGACGAGGTAGTTTCTGTTGCTGAGTGCATGGGCGGTGTTGAACCGGCATTCACTTTTGTAAAAGCCTGCCTTGAAAAGGGCAAGAGCGTTTCTACATCCAACAAGGAGCTTGTAGCTGAAAAAGGCGATATTCTCCTCAAAACCGCCAAGGATCATAACTGCAACTTCTTCTTTGAAGCAAGCGTCGGCGGTGCGATCCCGATAATCAGACCTTTACACCGCTGTCTTGCAGCTAATGATATTACCAAGGTCGCAGGTATTCTCAACGGCACGACAAACTTCATACTCACAAAGATGTATAACGACAATATGCCGTTTGATGAAGCTCTGAAGCTCGCTCAGGAGCTTGGATATGCCGAAAAGGATCCTACTGCTGATATAGAGGGTCACGACGCCTGCCGCAAGATATGTATTATTTCCTCACTTGTATTCGGCAGACACGTTTATCCGAAAAGCGTCTTTACAAAGGGAATAAAGGACATTCAGCTCTGCGATGTAGAAGCTTCTGACGTTCTCGGATACGCCATAAAGCTTGTTGCTTCTGTCACAAAGCTTGATAACGGAAAGATCCTCCCCTGCGTAATGCCTACTCTTGTTTCATATGACAGTATCATGTCCGGAGTAAATGACGTATTCAATGCTGTACTCGTATACGGTGACGGTATCGATCAGACGATGTTCTACGGAAGAGGCGCAGGTAAATTCCCCACTGCAAGCGCTGTGCTGGGAGATGTTATCGAAGCTGTAAAGCACAAGGTGACTGTATTCTCTCAGTCATGGGAATCAGCTTCTGATGATTCATTTGTCGAAAAGATCGAGAATTACAGTTCAAAGTGGTATTTCCGTGTTCCAACCGGTTCAGAGATCGTTGGAGTTGAAGTTTATAACAACGATAACGGTATTTCATATATCACTGCAGAGGAACTTACATTCGCTCAGGCTGAAGCTAAGGCAAAAGGAATCGGTGCTCTTGCTTTTATGCCCGTACTTGAATAAAAACCAGCGCCTTGAAGGCCAACAACCTTCAAGGCGCATTTTTATCCATTTTTTCTGATCTTTTCTATCGTTTCGTTCAGTATCGCTTTTCTGAGCTCTGTCAACCAATCAGAAAACTCAACGGTATCAAAGGCGTATGTCTTGTTAAGCTCAAATTCATTATCCGACCATGTATCTATTGGTGATTCATTATGCTGTACCAGCGCTTCAAGCTTATCAAGTGCCTTGAATATCCTGGATTCCAGCGTTTTCTGCTCTTTAATCTCAGCATACAGTGATGACCAGTGTTCGGACAGACCTTCCGGAAGAGACTTTACCCATTCATCAAGGAGATCATCCTCAGTATCTCTGTCCGAATCTGTTTTTATAAATGTGGGTATATCCCCGGTAAAACACTCGCCGAGATCATGTATGATACACATCTCCGTCAACTTACCGATATCAGCATCAGGAAATTCATCATTCAGCAGTAACGCCATGAGTGCAACACGCCAGCTGTGCTCAGCAGCGCTTTCGGTACGTCCATTTGTTGTAGTACAGTGTCTCAAAGTATCCTTTAATCTCTCAGATACATGAAGTATTTCAAGATATTTACTTACATTCATATCATGTATTCCCTTCGTTTTATATCAAACAGCACCTTTGAACGATGAAGCCAAAGGTGCTGTTTTAATTTCATTATCTTTTTACAAAATACTCCTCATACCATACAAGGAAGGTATATATAGTCCAAACTTTACGCCAGTTATCAGAATTTCCGCCGACATAATCATTAAATATTGCATTTATCTCATCAAGATCAAAGAATTCAGCCGCTGTATCGCTGTTGAATTTTGCTCTTACATCAGCATTATAGCGTTCATCAGCCAGCCAGATCCTTATCGGAACTATAAATCCGAGCTTCTTTCTGAATGCGATCTCCTCAGGAAGCACCTTTGCAGCTGCCATTCTGAATGCCACCTTGTTCATTTCGTCATTCACCTTGTACTTCGACGGCATACGGGAAGCAATATCAAATATCCTTCTGTCAGTGAGAGGCATACGTATCTCAAGTCCGCAGGCTGTACTCATCTTGTCAACATTGAGATAAATATCTCCTTCAAGCCAGATCTGTATGTCAACATCAGACATTTTGGTAAGCGGATCAAGTCCTTCGGTCTCGTCATAAATATACTTTACCAGATCAATAGGAAGTACATTAGGATCATAATGCTTCAGAATGCGCTGCTTCTCGTCTTCCTTCATGATATTGGTATTGCCAACGTAGAAGGTCTTGAGATTCTCACCGTAACGTTCTGCATTACGGTACATATTGTAGCCGCCGAAGAATTCATCTGCTCCTTCACCCGAATAGCAAAGCTTTGTATGCTGAGCTGTTGCTTTACAGCCGAGAGTAAATACTATAGCAGAGGCGTCGCCGAGAGGCTGCTCCATATTGTACATTACAAAGGGAACGATATCGAAGAAATCCTTAGGCTGAATATTGGCAATGCTGTGCTCGACATTGAGCAGCTCAGCTGTTTTTGCAGCAACACGGGATTCATCAAAGCGTTCTTCATCGTAGCCGCAGGAATCTGCTCTCTTTGCGTCTGACATAGCAAGAACGTATGATGAGTCTACTCCGCCTGAAAGGAATGACTCGGCTATTTCATCATCATCCTTTACCTCGGGGAAGATGTTTCCAAGCGTCTCATGTATCTCGTCAGCCCATTCATCAAGAGACTTTGATTCATCGGGAGCAAAAGTGGGAGTCCAGTATCTTCCGATGGTGAGCTTTCCTTTCTCAAACTCAAGCCAGTGTCCCGGCATAAGCTTTTTAACGCCCTTGAAGAATGTATCCTCACCTGCAACATAGGTCAGCGTCATATAGATCTGGAGCATATCAACGTTAAGCTCCTTCACAAATCCTTCCTTATCAATGATGTCCCTGATGTATGTACCGCAAAGAAGTCTGTTATCCGCTGTTACATAGTAATAGAAGGGCTTGGTGCCAAACTGATCTCTCAGACAGAAATACTTATCCTTATCGCTATCATAAAGTGCAAAAGCAAACATTCCGTAAAAATGGTCAGCCATTTCCCTGCCCCATTTTTCATATGCCTTTACAATAATAGCCTTTTCACGCTCCTCGCGGTAAAGAGTATTGTCAATACCGAGCTCCTCGCAAAGCGTTCTCCAGTTACGGATATGCCCTCTGTAATCGCAAATATTTATCAACTGAACTCACCTCATATAGTAGATCTTATAATTCTTCGTAATTCTGGGGACGATTCATAAGAGCGCCCAGAGCAAGTCTTACATCGCCGCCGTTGAAGAGCACCTCATTCAGCTGCTCTGTTATAGGCATTTCCACGCCAAGACGTCTCGAAAGATCATATGCCGCCTTACAGCAGAAATATCCCTCAACAGTACCTACACGCTCTACCGCTTCCTCCGGAGACACGCCCTGTCCGATGAGTATTCCTGCACGTCTGTTGCGGCTGTGCATACTTGTACAGGTAACAATAAGATCTCCTATACCTGTAAGTCCGCTGAATGTAGTCACATCAGCACCACACGCCTTGCCAAGTCTTGCGATCTCATGTATACCTCTTGTCATGAGAGCTGCTTTTGTATTGTCTCCATAGCCAAGACCGTCACATATACCAACACACAGTGCTATGATATTCTTCAGCGCACCGCCGATCTCACAGCCCTTGACATCATCATTAAGATATATCCTGAGATAGCTGTTTCCGAATTCGCGCTGAACAAATTCTGCTGCCTCATGATTTTCAGATGCAGCCACTATGGTAGTCGGAACGCATCTGGCAACTTCCTCAGCATGAGAAGGTCCGGAAAGTACCACAAGCTTATTTGTGGGGATCTCTTCCTTTATGACCTCGCTCAGTGTCTTGAGGCTGCCTTCCTCGAGGCCCTTGCCTGTATTGACAATGATCATTTTATCGTCAACATAAGGTGCTGCCGATTTAGCAACATCCCTTACAAATGAAGACGGTATACCGAATATAAGCACATCACAGCCCTTTATACACGATATATCGCTTGTCATAGCTATGCTCTCCGAAACGGGAACTCCGGGAAGCTTCTGAACGTGCTCGCCATGAGAACGTATATCATCTATCTCAGACTGGAATTTTGACCATACAGTTACATCGTGTCCGCAGTGCTCAGCCATAATTGCAAGACTGAGCCCGAAACCGCCTGATCCGAGTATTACGATCTTAGCCATTAGATTTCACTCCTTCTGCTTTTATGTCATTTAATATTTATGGTGCTGAACGAAAACTTATTCTCGCTTCCGTCAAGAAGCCTCTCTATATTTGAACGATGCATCCAAATGACCATTGCCGCCATGGGAAGCGACAATAATAAATACAGAAAACTTCGTCCAAAGGAATATCCGTCGATCAGCCACGACATGAGCAGTGTCGCAAGAGGACAGTATGCTGTAGATATTATGGAAGCAAGAGAAACGTACTTTGAAAGAGCAAGCATTACAACAAATATAGCCAGAAGTGCAAGGAAAACTTTATAGTCAACTGCAATAAACGAAGCCGCTCCTACAAGAACGCCCTTTCCGCCCTTGAAGCTGTAGTAAATCGGGAAAACATGGCCAAGAATAGCAAAGAATCCCGCAATATACCCGATATAATGAGTATCATTACCAGGCATCATGCCTGCATGGATAAGATGGCAGAAGCCTCTTGCGAGAGCTACAGCCACGATACCCTTCATAAGGTCTCCGATCAGCGTGAATAACGCACAGGTCTTTCCCGCACATCTCAGCGTATTTGTAAGACCTGCATTCTTGCTTCCCATGTCGCGGATATCTCTGCCGGTCATCATTCTGACAACGATTATGGAAAAATTCATGCTGCCAAGAAAGTATCCAAGGCCAGCGGCAGCTATTATCGAGAGCAAAACTTTCATTATTTATCATTTCCTCCCCTCTCGCGGACTATAAAACGAACAGGAGTTCCTTCAAGTCCGAACGTCGAGCGTATCTGATTTTCAATATACCTTCTGTATGAAAAATGGAAAAGGTCAGCCCTGTTGACGAACGTAACAAATGTGGGCGGTTTTGTGGAAGGCTGAGTCATATAGTATATTTTCAGTCTCCTTCCCTTATCCGACGGAGGCTGAACTCTCGTAGTCGCATAAGCGAGTACATCGTTCAGCATTCCGGTAGAAATACGCATACTGTTCTGTTCATAGGTGTACTTGATAAGCTCATACAGCTTATTGATGCGCTGACCTGTCTTAGCGGAGATAAACACAAACGGAACATAGGACATAAAGCTGAAATCGTTTTCGAGCTTTGTTCTGTATTCCTGCATGGTCTTATCATCCTTCTCGATAAGATCCCACTTATTGACCGCAACTACACAGGCTTTTCCCTGTTCATGGGCATAGCCTGCCACCTTTGAATCCTGCTCGGTAAAGCCCTCGGCCGCATCAAGCATTATAACACACACATCAGCGCGGTCAACAGCCATATAAGCTCTGAGAACACTGTAATGCTCTACCTTTTCGGTAACCTTGGATTTTTTTCTTATACCTGCGGTATCAATGAATACAAATTTACCGTATTCGTTTTCGATGACAGTATCCGTTGAATCTCGTGTAGTTCCAGCGATGTCAGAAACTATGACACGCTCCTCACCTGCTATCTTGTTTATGAGAGAGGACTTGCCGGCATTTGGCTTTCCTATCACAGCGACCTTTATATGATCCTCATCATATACCGTCTCCTCAGTATCAGGAAGGCATTCAAACACCTTATCCAGCATATCACCTGTACCATGACCATGAACTGACGAGATAGGATACGGATCTCCAAGTCCCAGATTATAGAACTCATAAAGCTCCATAGGAGGATCTCCAAGACTGTCGACCTTATTAACCGCAAGTACAACAGGCTTTCCGCTTTTCAGCAGCATCTGAGCAACAGCATAATCATCCGCAGTAACTCCGCACCTGATATCGGTAACGAAAACTATAACATCTGCCTTTTCAATAGCCAGTTCAGACTGCCTTCTCATCTGTGAGAGGATCACATCATTGCTGTCTGGTTCGATACCGCCTGTATCGACTACCATAAACTCCTTGCCGCGCCATTCGCATTTTGAATAAATACGGTCGCGGGTAACTCCCGGAGTATCCTCAACTATAGAAAGCCGCTGTCCTATCAGCTTGTTGAAAAGGGTGGACTTTCCTACATTAGGACGTCCGACCACTGCAACTATAGGCAAAGACATTTTCCATTCCCCTTTCTTCAGAAATTATAATGCAAACACCTGTCAGAAAAGCAGATCATTCTCCGCATATTGCTGATAAAGGCTTATGATAATTCAATATGTAATACCCATTATGGCGTCAAGAAGCTCATATCCGTCACTTGGAGTCGTACGGATGACCACATCAAGCTCTCTTTCAACATCGCTAATAGTAAGATCGTCAAGAAATACATCCGAATCACGCCTTACCATTGCCTGTGACAAAAGCAGATTGTCACCGAGGTCCTTGCCTTTGAGCTGAGCAATAAGATCCTGAGCAGTTATGAGACCTGTAACAGTAATGGTTTCGCCGAAGAAATCATTCCTTATACGATACACGTCACATTTCAGTTCAGGGAATCTTTCCTCTGCCTTTCTGGCAAGGTCGTATATGGTCGTATACGCAGAATAGCCTGTTGCGATCGAAACGTGTCTCTTTCCGCCCTCCCATTCTGCTATTTCAAGTGCTTTGTCAAACTCATCGATCAGCGACCTTAGCATACCTACGCCGTTCTCGTACTGAGAAAAATCCTCGTAAGCCTCCATAGGCGGCAATTCACGCTGAGCGATGAGATAGAACTCGTCCGAAGGAAAGACTGTACGCGTACCGAATTTTTCGAGGAACACCTGCTGGAATTCTTCGATAATATCAATAGTCTCCCCTGCTGTTTCCTTGGTAAAGCCTACAAGAGGGTAAAGCCCCTGACGAAACTTTGTTACGCCCACAGGCACTACAGCCATACTCGTGATGTTTGGCATAAGTGTACCAAGATCAGTCAGTGATCTTCTGAGCTCATCTCCGTCATTGAGTCCCGGACAGCATACGATCTGGCAATTGAGCTTTATACCGCTTTCAGCAAGCTGCCAGATAAATTTGAGCTTTTCGCCTGCAAAGCGGTTATGCATCATTTTGACTCTTAGCTCTGGGTTTGTGGTATGTACAGAAACATTGATATTCAGTTTCATCTCAATGATCCTGTCTATATCCTCCTGATGCATATTGGTAAGAGTAACATAATTTCCCTGCAAAAAAGAAAGCCTGGCGTCATCGTCTTTGAAGTACAGGGTCTCTCTCATTCCGGGAGGCATCTGGTCTATGAAGCAGAAGACACACTTATTGCTGCAAGACTGCTTGCTGTCCATAAGAAACGTCTCAAATTCAAGCCCCAGATCGTCATATTCATCCTTTATGATATCGATCACAATAGTTTCGTCATCACGCAGCAGTTCAAGAGTGACTTCAGTATCTGCCGCATAATACATATAGTCAAGTACATCTTTGATACCGTGACCATTGATCCTGACGAGTATATCGTCTTTTTTTACTCCGCTTCTGAACGAGGGAGAATTAGGCTGAACACTGTTGATCTTAACCATAAAAAAACTCCAAACACTTAAAAAGGAGAGAAGGATCTCTCCTCCTCTCCTTCTCTTTTATCGGATCAAGCCGATTATTCAGCGTCGATCTTAAGGACCTCAACGCCCTTATAGAATCCGCAGTTTTTGCAAACCTTGTGCGGAGCCTTATATGCGCCGCAGTTATCACACTTGGACATTGCGGGTGCTTCAAGCTTCCAAACAGCACTGCGTCTCTTATCACGTCTTGCCTTGGAAGTTTTTCTCTTCGGTACAGCCATTCTGGCACCTCCTTACAGAGCTTCACAGCTCATTATTATTAAGATGATCGCACTGATTCTCGTTAAGATCACAGCCGCAAACCATACAAAGTCCTTTGCAGTCTTCCTTGCAGAGCACCTTTGTCGGTAAACTGAGAAGCATATCGGTCAGCGCAATTTCATTCACTTCAATGCTCTCACCATCAGCAATGATATAATCATCATTATCGCTGTTGCTGAGGGAAGGAACAACAATATGTTCAAAGCTGAGATCATAACTCTTTGAAAACTCCCTGAGACATCTGTCACAGGTGTGAAGTATATCAAATACAGCGGAATACTCAAGATAGATCACTCCCGCCCTGTTATACACTCTTCCGCTCAGACTTACAGGAGATGCAAAAACATATCCCTTAACTCCGTCGAGCTCTTCAGAGCCGATCTCATAGCTAAAGTTCCTTGATTCTCCAACGATATCAAATATCTGTTTTAAATTGATCTTCATATTATAATCCTTCAGAGCACCATAAGATATATTATACACCAGATGACATGATATGTCAATAGTTAGGTGTAAAAATTTTCATTTTTTCAGCTGAATTACTTGATAAACTGCTTTACGCTCTCGGGAAGCTCGCTGTCATCAGCGGAAACTGTAAACACGATAGTAGCTTCCTCGCCTGTAAGCTTATCGAGCTTCTCGAAAAGTGCTCCGAGAGCATCGTAATCACGGCCAACGATCTTAAGGATACCGTCAACAAAAACGTCCTTGATATCGTAGTTGCCTGCAAGCATACCTGCTACAAAACCGTAGAAAGCATCTGCGCCCTCGATTGAAAAGCTCTCTGTATCGCACCATCTAACTCTGAAGCTGATAGAACGTCTGATGTTATCGCCCTTTTCGATGCAAACAAGATTGCCGTTTGTAGACTTTACAGCCTCGTTGATCTGGTCAATAAGTATCTTTGTTTTACCTGTGCCTTTTTTACCTGTAATAAGTTTAATCATAATTTACTCCTTCCGTGCCTTTAGGCATTTATGACGTATTATATTTGTTATATGAGCTAAACAGACCGATCAGCCGAGCTTAGCTTCAAGAGCAGCTTTTGCGCCTTCATAACCGGGCTTGCCGAGAAGAGCGAACATATTTGACTTATAGCTCTCAACGCCGGGCTGGTTAAATGGATTTACACCAAGAACATAACCCGAGATAGCACAAGCCTTTTCAAAGAAGTAGATCATGTAACCTACATTTTCTTCTGTTGTATCATCAAGCTCAAGAATGATATTCGGAACTCCGCCCTCTGTATGAGCAAGAACCGTACCCTCAAAAGCCTTTCTGTTAACTACTGACATATTCTGATTTGTAAGGAAGTTAAGACCGTCAAGGTTCTCGGCATCTTCCTCAAGGAAAAGATCTGTCTTGGGCTTCTTGATATCAACGACAGTCTCAAAGAGTATCCTTGCGCCGTCCTGAATGTACTGACCCATTGAATGAAGATCAGTTGAGAAAACTGCTGCTGACGGGAATATACCCTTATTGTCCTTGCCTTCGCTTTCGCCGAAGAGCTGCTTGTACCACTCTGACATCATTACAAAACTGGGATCGTATGAAACCAGCATCTCAACAGACTTGCCCTTTCTGTAGAGGATATTTCTGAGAGCTGCATACTTATAGCAGTCATTGTTGTCAAAATCAGCGCAGAAATCAGCCTGAGCCTTTGCAGCACCCTTCATAAGAGCGTCGATATCACAGCCTGCAACTGCAATAGGAAGAAGTCCGACAGCTGTAAGAACAGAGAAACGTCCGCCAACGTCATCAGGAATAACAAATGTCTCATAACCCTCAGCATCGGAAAGGTTCTTCAGAGTTCCCCTTGCCTTGTCTGTTGTTGCAAAGATACGGTTTTTAGCCTCTTCCTTGCCGTATTTATCCTCCACCATCTTCTTGAAGATACGGAAAGCAAGCGCGGGCTCTGTAGTTGTACCTGACTTAGAGATGACATTTACAGAGAAATCCTTGCCGTCGCACAGGGCGATTATCTCGTTGAGATAAGCAGGATTGATGCTGTTTCCAACATAATAGATATCAGGAGTATCCTTCTTCATATTATTATAAAGAGGCGACTTGAGGAGCTCGATAGCAGCTCTTGCGCCAAGATAGGAACCGCCGATACCGATAACTATAAGAATATCGGAATTAGCCTTGATCCTCTCAGCAGCAGCCTTGATCCTCGCAAATTCCTCCTTATCATAAGCTGTGGGAAGCTCCACCCAGCCTAAAAAGTCATTACCGAGACCTGTCTTGCTGTGAAGGGACTGTGCAGCAGCCTCGACCTGAGCCTTGATACCGGCCATTTCGTCTGCATTGACAAAATCCTTCAAGTATTTGGTGTTGAGTTTCAAAGACATTAGAATTTACCTCCAATATGTATGAAAAGCCATACAAATATAATTTACCATCTTTATGATACTATATTTTCGGATTTTTTTCAAGTCCCTTTACAGAACATTATAAACATTTGTACATTTATCACTATTTCAACATCATTTTTCTATCAGTTTAAACAATAAGCATCCTATTACATAGGGTAACCGCAGTCCCTGTACAGGTGATTTAGTTATAATATCAGCCTCAAAAACCAGGTTATCACCATTGTAAAAAGCAGCCGTTCCTACAGCCTGGCCCTCACGCACAGGAGCTGATATATATTCAGGAATAACGACCTTCGTTCTAAGCTCTGACGATCCGACAGGTACTACAGCCTTCCCCTGTCTGCTTATACATATCTCCACCGCAGATTCCGTACCGTTTTTTACTCTGAGAGGAGCAAGCATTTCGTCAGGAAACATAGTCAAAGACAGCTTATATCCGTTAAAAGCTTTCTTGAGCAGCTTTTTCGAGCTCTTAAAGCATAATTCTGCCTCATTATCCCCAAGGATAACAGCAATAAACGCTGACCCGTCATCACCTCGAGCCGCTTCGGCAATACAATATCCACATTCGTCCGAATGACAGGCTTTGAAGCCGATATGGCTTCCGTAAGTCCGCGACAGCTCATTTTCATTTACGAGCTCAACCTGTCCGTTCTTCACGAAATCACGCCATATCCTGAAATAATGTGTAAGAAAATCATGCTTTGAGAGCTCGGCGCATATCACTGCAATATCATGTGCGGATGAATATGCAGCTTCTCCGCTGTATCCATAGGGGCTCTCAAAATATGTATCTTTCAGGCCAAGGTCAAACGCTCTTGCGTTCATATCCGCTATAAAAGTCCCTATATCGCCTGCCGAGCGTTCCGCAAGAACAGTCAGGGCATCATTTGAATTTCCCACAATAACGCTTTTCAGCAATTCATCAACAGAAAGCTTATCTCCGCTCTCAAGCCATATCACAGATCCTTTTGTACCTGTTACGCTGTCAGATGCGGTAAGAATATCGTTAACTGTGAATTCTCCCGAATCTATATCCTCTGCTATAAGAAGTATACTCATAAGCTTGCTGAGGGCGCCTACCTTCAATCGCCGGGAATACTCACTGCCCTCGATCACCGTACAGGTATCAGCTTCCATTAAAACATAGGATTTTCCGCTTATATTCTCCTTGTCCCCCGCCCCGCAGACAACAAGTGAAACAAGCAAAAACGAAACGATAACAGACATAATTCTGAAAAAACTTCGCATACGATCACCTCATATGATTATATGCGAATATCCGACGATAAATGTAAAGGAGCAGCCTTGGCTGCTCCTTTACCCATCAAACTTTATGTGCCGTTATTATAAATGAATCCTTATTATCACCTGAAAGCTCATAATTACCCGATACAGGCACCCTTGTTGTAAGCTTGTCCTCATCGCCTGTAACAGAGTAGATCTGATAAGCCTCTCCGTTAAACGAGAAAGTATAAGGATCATCAAACGTATACTGTTCAAGGAATTCAACATATTCCTCAAGGCACATTTTTTTCTGTGTGCTTATCGCCGCATGAATCTCGCCGACATATCTGAGATGCCACGGACAGTATTCATAACCCGTCATGCTCTTCTTACCTTCGGGATATCTGACAATAAATCCATATTTCCAGCAATTCTCAACCACCCAGCCCTCGGCATCATATCCGTCATACGTCAAAACGGAACCATAGGCGTTGAGAGCAAGATCAACACAGTATCCGGCCTTTGAATCGTAAAAAGTCTCGGGACAATATGATCCTTCGCCTGTAAATGTATCAGTAGTACCGTAAACGATAAAATCAGCAAGACCTGTTTCGTTTGCGTAATCCTCCATCATACGGTTAAAAGCTTCTGCTGCATCCTCGTTGAGATAAACATTTTCATCAACAAGGCTGTAGAATTCATTCTTTTCCTCCGAAAGATCCACCATTGTTCCCTGATGGGATTCCTTCGCGGGAGACTTTTCGTTGTATACCGACAGCAGTCCGTCCGATACATCTTTCTTCAGGAGCTCGCACTCAGAATATCCTAGATACTTTACTCCCTCAAAAGCAGTTGTTCCTTCATCAGCCGAAGTAAAACCAAGACTGCTGCCTGTTGAGGCCTGCGTAGCAGCCTCCGAACTGCGGAAATCGCCTTTTATAGTAAGATTATATGGCTGCTGTGAAGCCAGTCCCCTTCTAAGAGTATCAGCACCAAAAAGGGTACCTACAATTATACCCATCGCAAGAAGAACACGGCTCAGCTTGAGCTTGTTTTTCTTTGTCTCTTTCATTATACATATCCTCCGATATTTGTTCTACATTATCTATCTTTTTATTTCTCTTTTTCATCAGACGGAATATAAGGCTTTCCGCCTGCACAATACTCACTGTATGCGCTTAGTGTATTATACACATTGTTCCAGCTGGTGGTTCCGCCGCAAAGAACAAGTATATATGTTTTACCGTTCACCTCCGCAAAACTTGCCATGCAGTTGCCGGCTTCATCAATAAAACCGGTCTTTCCTCCCAGCACTCTGACGCCCGGCATCTCATCGCCATACATCCTGCTGAAAAGAGTGCTGCTGAAGGTCAGGCCTTCGGGATTCTGTTCAGTCGGCGGTACTTTGTACTCTACCGCTGAAAGGATCTCACGGCAGGTATCGTTCTTTATTGCATATTCAAGCAAAACAGCGATATCCTCTGCCGTACTGTAATTATTTTTATCGTGGAGCCCCACCACATTAGTAAAATGCGTATGTTTCAGACCGATCTCATCGCATTTACTGTTCATGAGCTCCACAAAGGCGGCCTCTGAACCCGCGACATACTCAGTAGCCGCAAGCGACGCGTCTGCTCCCGAGCATAAAATCATTCCGTAAAGAACATCCTTTGCTGTAGGAGTCTCATCAGGTTCAAAGCCTGCCCTGGATGCGTCCAGAGCTATATATGGAGCCACCATTTCATACGTTATCGGAATGGCAGCCGAAAGGTCATCTATATTCTCAACCGCAACAATAAGAGTCATTATTTTTGTCAGCGAAGCAGGATACAACTGTATATGTTCATCTCTGTACGCTACGACCTCATTGTCGTCTACATTTATCAGAATAGCATTCTTAGCGTCGTATTCCTTTTTGAATTTCACAGACTTGTCCGTCTTTTCAGGAAAAACAACAAAAGGCACCGCTGCTTCCTCTGATTGTTCTGTAGTGGTAACGGTAAATACAGGCACTTCGCCTGTAGCTTCGCAAGCTGTGCATGACGAAACAGATACGGCAGGGACAGTACGCCCGTCGCGTTTCCACCAGCACCGTGCTGCAAAAGCACCGCCAAATATAAGAACTAAAAGGAAAACCGCTGTGCCTGCTTTTAACAAGTTAGCATTGCGCCTTTGTTTCCTTCTTTTGTTCATTCTACACCTCAGTTTTTATATCTCTGTATATTTTATTATAATACAAATTTCATTTATTGTCAACAAAATTTTCCAAGCCGATATATTTCTACGATTTGCACAAACCAAGTGGTTGATATTATCACTATGTAACAAATCAATCTGTTGAATACACGTTAAAAAGCTCCCGAGCAAGTTCGGGAGCTTTTATGTATCATATATCAGCTTTAATCTTATCTCTCAGCTCAAAGGAATACAAAAATGCTTCCTTTACGCGCTTTCCGGTCGTCAGCTCAATAGCAGCCTTGTAAAGCTTCAGCTGCATCGAATATCTCTCCTTCAGTTTTTCAAGAGATACTCCCCTGTCGGATTTATAGTCAACTATCACTATGCCGTCTTTTTCTTCAAACATAAGATCTATTATGCCCTTTATCATCCCTTCAGAGCTTTTCAGCTTTTCAAGCGTATCTATATCTGTTTTAAGTTCAGATACCGCTACCATGAATTTCTTCTCGCGGACATATTTCCCGGCTCTGCATATCCTACCGTAAAGATCACTTTCAAAAAACGCAGAAACATTGGCCGTGTCTATCGAATCCGCTTCCGCCTGACTTATGTACCCCTTATTTACGATATTCGATATCTCATCACCGACATTTCTGATAGTATTATCAAAATCGCAGTATTGGAAAAATGTATGTATTGCCGTTCCTCTCTCTGCACCTGTAAGCTTATGGTCGGAGGAAAAGAGTCTCGGCCGTCTCAGTTTCATGTCAAACAGCTCATCGCTGTCCTTCAGCTTCTTGGTTATCTGCGTAACACTGAGCTTTGCGGGAGTTTCCGAAAGTGTTTTATCATAATGGAAGGATATGATATCATTCATTCTGCTCACAAGCGCTTCATCAGGCAACGCCTCAGTCTGCTCTTCTTCAGCTTCATCATCGGCTTCGGAAATGCCTTCAGCGATATCATATATAAACACCTGCTTTTCTCTTTCCTCAGTATCAAGCAGTATATCGCTCATATCGATGCCTATATCCTCAGCTATGTTTTTAAAGCAGGGATCTCCCATGATGCTTAACCAAAGCCAGTCAGAAAAACTTTTCGCCTCTCCGACAGAATCAGAAATATCTCCGTTATGAAGCATAATGCTGTCAATAAGGTTTCTTACCCTTTTCAGAGCCTTTTCACCGCATTTAAGATTGATGAACAGTTTTTGCTGCGCCCTTGTAAGACCAACATAAAGAAGCCTCATTTCCTCGCTCCTTGTATCCTTCTCCTCTTCCCCGGCAAGCATTACCTGCTGGAATGTCTTGTATTTCCTGAGCAAAACAGGATCGTAAAGCATAAATCCTATCCTGCCGTCGGTACTGCACATCACAGGCTTTGAATCAAATTTGAAGCCTACAGAGGTCTCTGCAATAAACACGAACGGAAATTCAAGCCCTTTTGAGCGATGGAACGTCATGACGGATACATAGTCGCCTGCGGATGCTGAAACCTTTCCCTGTGCATAATCTCCGTTTTCCATTACTCTGTCAAGATGTCTAAGGAAGCCGTTAAGGCCTCCCGAACCGTCAAAAGCTGCTGTGGACTCGTAATTCTGAGCATACTGTATCAAAGCGCGAAGATTTGCACGTTTTTTATCACCGTCGCTGTACAGCTGCATAACAGATATGAAATCCGTAGTATCATATATCTCGCCTATAAGCTCGCCAATGGTCATTGTTACCGAATCAAGCCTGAATCTGTCAAGAGAATCAAGGAATTCTCTGCATCTCTCCATCAGGAACATATCATCAAAGGCGGGATATTCTCCGTCAACGATCCCGCGTATTATCGGGAAAAGATGTCTGTTCTTATCATATGATCTGATGATAGCTATATCGGAAACGGAAAACATATACATCGGCGATGTCATAACAGCCGCCATGGATATATCCTGAAGAGGATTGCTTATTATCCTGAGAAGATCAATAAGCACAGCTATCTCCCGTGATCTCAGATATCCCGTCTCTTCGCTGCCCTTTGCAGGTATACCTATCCTGTTAAGCTCATCGGCATATGTATTTATATGTACATTGTTCCTTACAAGTATGCAGAAGTCTGAAGGTCTGCAAGGACGCTCCGAACCGTCCTTATCAGTTACCAAAATCCCGTTTCCGAGCATTTCAGCGATCCTTGAAGCTGTATATACCGCTTCTTTATTTGTATTGCTTTTTTCTGCCTGCTCCTCGTCATCATCTGCGTCGTCCTTAATAAATGCGATACTTGCGAGCCGCTTCTCGTAGTCGCTTTCCGAATACTGCTCTGCACCGAAATAAAGTCTCTCTTCATCAGTATAGTCGATATCGCCGCATTTTTCGGACATTATCCTTGAAAACACATAATTTACAAAATCAATGACTTGCGGAGAGCTTCTGAAGTTCTTATTAAGAGCTATCGAACTATTTGACGCATCGCTGCTCTCGGAGTACGGGACCGAGGCTCTCAGCGTATTTATAAAGTTACGTGGATTTGCAAGCCTGAAACGATATATCGACTGTTTCACATCGCCTACAAGGAATACATTGTTTCCGTAAAGCGGACCGCCGTTTTCGTCAAGCCTGTAATTCTTTGATATGAGCTTGAAGATCAGATCCTGTTTATTATTAGAATCCTGATACTCATCTATCATTATTATATCATAGTGTTCAGCTATTCTCAGAGCAGTCTCAGACTGCACTATCCTGCCGTTTTCGTCCTCTGCGGCAAGTATCTCCAGAGCGAGACGTTCTCCGTCGTCAAAGCTAAGTGCGTTTTTTTCGCATTTCTTCTCCCAGAGTATCTCGCTGAACTTTTTAAGCATCTCTGCCAGTATAACAGTGACCTCTCCGCATTCGGCATAATCGCTTTCTACGGCTTCTATGCTGTTTATTACACTTTTTACTGTGTTTTTTATTATGTCGCGCTTTTTCTTGTATATCTCCCTGAGTGCACTATCATGCGGTGCCTTTCCCAGACGCACAAGAGATGAAAAAGCCATTGCCTGCTCCGCCTCTTCGGCAGTCGGGAAACGCTTTTCCCTGAAAATCTCAGCAAGCCTGCTTATCCTGTCATAATCCTCCTCAGCCTGGCCCAACGACTTCTCCGCCGCCGCAGACGACATATCCGGAAAGATCCTGCTTATCATCCCGATATTATCATCAGCCGCTGCCACAGCCTTCTCAAGCTTCGCTGTTATCGAATCGAAAAGTCTGCTGTAATACTCTGAATCTCTGAATTCGGGTCTGTACATCTCTACAGCTCTGTCAAGCCATTTGTCCCTGAGAGCTACAGAGGAAAGAAAATTGTCAGCCCGCTCTATTACCTCAACGAGTCTCCTTTCGTCCTTTATACAGAAATGGTCATACATAAAAGATATCTTCTCGTATTCGTGTTCGCAGTAATAGTTTATAAGCTCCTCCATAGCAGCAGCTCTCAGCACCTTGTTATCCGTATCATCAAGTACGCTGAATGCGGAGGTAATGCCGCTGTCGCCGGTATTATCCCTTATAAGGTCAAAGCAGAATGAGTTTATAGTGGATATCCTTGCGCTCTGAAGGAGTATCTGCTGCTTCAGAAGATGTTTGTCATCGGGATTATCGCCTATCATCGATCGCAGCTTGCTGTCAAGACGTTTTTTCAGCTCTGCGGCGGCGTCATTGGTAAATGTAACAACGACCATCCTGTCAGCGTGCACGCCGGAACTGCTGTCTGCAAGCAGCTGTACAAGCCTTTCCGTAAGGACAGCTGTCTTGCCGCTTCCCGCTGCCGCAGAAACTATCAGCGAAGTATCTCTTGCTTTAATGGCTTTCTGCTGTTGTTCTGTCCAGCCCATTTTACTCCTCCTTTCCCGCATATTTCTTTCCGAGTATCTCTGCCGCTTCGGCGACCTGTGCTTCATCGGGAAGTCTCTGACTTGTAAGCTCCGAATTATCGCATATATTGACATAGTCGCAGTAGGTACACGGGATCTTGCCGCTCATCACCAGCGGTACTGCTTCCGCATTTCCGTCAAGCAGTGACTCCGCCATGCTGACAAGCTTTCCGTATGTATAATTTCTGAGAAGCGTCATTCCCTCAGCAGAGATACATTCTGAGTTCTTGTCAGGAACCCCGTTCTTATCAAGCTTTACAGGTATGAACTCTCCCATCACATTCTTTTCCATTGCCTGAAGTATATCCATATCACCGAGAACAAGTCCGGTGGTCCTGAAGGAAGACTTTACCGCGCTGCTGTTCTTGGTCTCTATCTTATGGTCATCAATACTGACCTCTGATATGCGCATAGGCGAATACAATACTCCGGCAGGCTCATAGCCCTCATATAATCCGCCCTTGTCGGTAGAGGCAAAAAGATAAAGAAGCATCTGCATATTGATACCGCAGGCAAGTGTCTCCGGAGTGATATCCTTTCGGCTGCTCTTGTAATCTATTATTCTCAGATAGTCAGTGTCTCCTATCCTGCATATATCGGCCCTGTCCACTTTGCCGCCGAAGCTGAGCTTCTTGCCGCTGCCGAAAGGAAGTATAACAGAATGACTGTCTCTGAGATCGAGCTCAAAATTATGGGGAACGAAATCAGATGCCATAAGCGCCTGCTGAGTATAAATGAATACTTCCGACATACGCTCGGTAAGCTTATTGAATATAAGGTTGAATTTAGCGTCCTTTCCAAAATCTCCGGCAAGGCTGTTCTCACGGTATTTCTCGGCGCATCGGTTTATTTCGTCACAGACTTCATCATAGGTCATACCTATGAAATCAGCTTTTGATCTTGTGCCGAGTATCCCGTAAAAGCACTCATGTGTAAGCTCACCCGCTATTCTTGCGTCCAGCTCCACTTTTTCATTCAAGTGAAGTCTGAGAAATTTATCACAGAAAAACCTGAAATGGCACAGATTGTACTCTTCAAATCCTGTAGGAGAAAGCCTCAGAGGCTCAAAACTGCTGAGCTTCTCCATTACCGAGCTGTCTATATGATAATCCTGCTTCAGATTGCTCCTGCTGATCACATATGAAAGCCTTCTTCTGTATTCGGGAGTATCCATAAGGAGCTTTTTTATAGAGGCAACTGATGTATCATTCTTGCTTCTCTCCTGCATATAGTGATAAAACGCAGAATGAAGTGTTACAGCATAGTATTCGACAGGGATATCATCGTCTCTCCTGCGTATGCTTCTGTCGCCGAACATACCTATTATCCTGTCAACGATCTGCGCAGGGTATTTTGCCTGACCTGCAAGATCTGACAGCGGATATGATATGAACAGCTTGTGTGATGCGGCCGATATGGCTTTATATACCACAAGGCGCTCGGCAGCTATAAGCTCGGCAAGCGGAGTTGAAAGCTCTATGCCGTTTTCGGCAAGCTTTGCTCTGTCCGCTTCTGAAAAAAGCCCGTGGAGGCTTATTCTGTTTGGAAAGTCTCCGTCATTGGCGCCCATTACAAAAACTACCTTCGGCGAATCAAGTCTTGCCATTCTTGCCGAAGCGGCAGTAACTGCGTCAAGCGTCTGAGGCGGTACGGAATACTGTATCCTGCCAATCATAGAGCGCATCATCCTTGATATTTCGGCAAAGCTCACAGTACGCTCTCCAATAGTTTCACTTATGCTGTCAAGGATATCCATGAGACAGCCCCAGAGCCTTTTAAGCTCGGCTGCTTCATAGTCCTTATCCTGCTTTATGAGCCTTCCCATAAGAGCAGCCGTATTCCGCTCTGCACCGCAGCTCACAAGATGACTGTAAAGCAGCGAACATATTTCGGAAGCCTTTGAACAGCGTTTGATCTTCCTTTTAAGCGAAGTCAACGGCCCTATCAGACTACCTCTGAGCTTCTCAAGCTGTTCGAGGCCCTCGTCCTCGGCACAGAAGGCTTTTTCCCATATATCGCCGTCAATGCCCCATTTGTAGCAGTAATTCTCCAGCATTGAGGCCTCTGTGAGACTGATGTCAAGAAGTCCGCTCTTTATGAGCCTGAACAGCTGCTCCGAGCGGTATTTCCTGCTTGAAATGATATCGAGAAGTGTCGTAAAGAATACCATTACAGCCGTATGAGACACAGGCTTTTCAAGGCTCAGGAAGTATGGTATGTCATATCTTCCGAAGGCTGCTTTCAGCACATCGGAATAAACAGCAATATCATTTGAGATTATGGCAATATCACGATACCTGAGAGATCTGTCCTCATACAGCAGGTGCTTTACCGCAGCACAGACATACTCTGCCTCACTGTACATATCCCTTGCCTCAAAAATATGGATATTCTCCGGCTTTGGCGCTTTATCCGGCTCGTTGCAAAGGTTTACCAGAGCACGGCTGCTGACATATCCGAGATCGGGAGTAATAAATCTAAAGCTTTCCGCGCACCGAATGACACGGGTATCCTTGCCCAGATCACGGCATATCACCATTATCCTGCGGTATGTGTCGTTGACCGTCTCAAAAAGAGTGTACTCGCCTGCGTTGACGTCGTCTGTCCTTAAAGTTATGCAGACATTTTCGGCAGATGAGATCATCAGTTTTATCATCTCATACTGATCGGCAGTAAAACTCTCAAACTCATCAAGGAATATGGTCTTTCCGCAGAAATACCTGTTAAGATTTGCAACAGCAGCAGCCTCGCGGATATTATCCAGCTCGTCCTTGAAGCCGTACTCCTCCATAAGGCGCTGATACTCCATTAAAATAACGGCAACGTCGTTGGTCTTGTCTCTCAGCCTTTTGTCAAGCAGCTGTGAGCGGATCATGAGCTCGTCGGGAGTTACTCCTGTACGCTTCATGTCCCTTATGAGAGTCATGATCTCCTCGGCAAAGCCGCTCTGAGTGCTTTGTCTGCGGAAGCTGCCAACAGAATCAGGCCGTGACATGGCTGACTCAACAGCCTGATAGACCAATATCATTTTCGCCATATCATCTGCATATCCGCCTTTTCTGGCAGGATCGCCGTAAAGCTGAAAAAGCTGTCTTGCAAGACCGGTGAAGCTCAGCGAGAAAAGCTCGTTAAAGTTTTCAGCTCCCAGGTAGAAGTACAGCTTTTTATCAAAGTCCTGTGAAAACTGCTCGGGAACGATTATACAGAGCTTGTCCGCCTCCTGACATCTTTCCTTTATCCTGGCAAACATACAGGTTGTCTTTCCGCTTCCCGCAGGACCTGTTATAAATTCGATCATAGTATCTCCTGTAATATAAAATATGCATACCGCATTGCTGCGGTATGCATATATGTTTTATTGATCAGAAACCGTTGATATGGGCGTTCTTCATTACCTTGGGGAAATCAAGATAAGCATAATTGCAGTTTACATAGCCCTTTATGCCGTTGACCTTTCCCTCATTTGTGAACTGCCACATATTGAAGTTCTTATTGAAAGCAGGCTTTGATACACCGTAATGAGCTACCCATACATCATATTTTGAGTATACTGACGGGTCTATCCTTGTATTAAGGAAGTTCGCATAGCTCTTTACACCTACATAATAGCCCTTTTTCTCAAGTACTGAACAGAAAGCATTGATTATTTCGGTTATCTGCTGATTGCTCAGTGAAGCAAAAGACGCATCCTCAACAGCGTAATATACAGGATATCCGAACTTGTGTCCCTTTATGACCTCATAGCAGGCCTCTGCCTCACGGACAGCGTCCTCGGCAGATGTTGCGTAGCTGTACCAGTATACGCCGCAGTTAAGTCCTGCCTTCTCGGCGCCTTCTATATTTGCCTTGAAGTACTTATCGGTCTGGGAAGCGTCATTGCCGTATCCCGCACGGACAACAGCATAATCTATGCCTGAAGCCTTAACCTTGTCCCATTCGATCTTGCCCTGCCATACAGAAACGTCTATACCCTTTGCAACGCCCTTGTTCATGCTCAAAGGATAGAGCTTCTCACTTGAATCAGTCTCTCTGCCGTCGGGCTTATAGGTATCGGGAGATATGAGATAGGGATAATTTATGTAGCAGTGATCCAGGTCTACCTCGGTAGATATACCGTTGACCCTGCCCTTTGCATTATACTGCCACATTCCGTAGTCATAAGAATATCCCGGAGCTGCTACGTCCCAGTGAGCTACCCATACAGCGTATTTGTCAAGCACCTGCTGATAAATCTTTGTATTCAGCAGACTTGAAAAGCTGTATATACCTGCGCAATAGCCCCTGGACTCTACTGTTGAGCAGAAAGTATCTATTATAGATGATACCTGAGCAGTGGAAAGCTGCTTGTGTCTTTCCTCTTCTATATCGAAATAAACAGGATAAGTTATGTTATAGTCCTTTATGACCTGACAGCATGACTCGGCCTCGCAGCGGGCAGCTTCAGTATCAAAAGCATAGCTGTACCAGTAGATACCGACGTCCACGCCGGCCTTCTGGGCTTCTTCGATATTGTACTTGAACCATGTATCCACCTGGTTGGGATATTTATTGGCATTTCCGTAGCCTGCCCTGATGATAGCGTAATCTATACCGCTTGCCTTGACAGTCTTCCAGTCGATCTTGCCCTGGGCATAGGAAACGTCTATTCCTTCTGTCTTTTTGTACATCATGCTCTTATCGCCTGAATGGAGCTTGACATACTTCTGATGGGCATCGTAAATATCGAATACATTGTAAGGCGTCTGAGTTGTAACGGAAGCGGCAGCTACCGTATCAGCCTGAGAAGTCGGCTCAACAGAAGGGCTTCCCACCTTATGGTACTGTTCGGGAACAGTCAGCTGATCCTCCTCTTTACTTTCCGTGGAATATGTGATATCATTATATGTATCGGAGTCGGCTGCCGACGCAGACATCGCAACTCCCGAGCTAATGATACTACACGTCATCAATAAGGAAAGTAAAGCCTTGCAGATCTTCATAGCTTATCGAACTCCTTTTTTATTAAGGTCGCAAAAAGAAAAACGCTATTAACGTTTCTTTTGGTCAATTATACCATACTATTGATCGAATTTCAACCTTTTTATAATAAAAAAGTGAATAGATTATTAATTTTTGTGAGGTTTGAAGAATTTCGTGAAGTCTTTTTGTAACTTATGGATACAATTTTGTAATAATTGAGGAGCATATATGAAAGAGTTTATCATAAATGAAAACGACAGCGGTCAGAGAGTGGATAAATTCATATCCAAGGCACTGCCCGAGCTTCCGAAAAGCATGATGTACCGTCTTATCAGAAAGAAGGACATCAAGATCAACGGCAAACGGTGTGATATATCCGATCGTGTAAATACGGGAGACAAGGTCACGGTATACGTCAGGGACGATGTTGCCGCAGAAAAGAAACACGATATGAGCTTTCTCAGATGCTCTGCCGAAATAGATATCGTTTACGAGGACGAGAATATCATCATCGTCAGCAAGCCCGAAGGTCTCGACTCGCACTCCAACGGCAGTCCCATGACGGATACCCTTATCGACAGGATAAAGCACTATTTATATAATAAGAAAGAATATCAGCCCGAAAAAGAAAGCTCATTTGCACCTGCTCTTTGCAGCAGGCTTGACAGAAACACCTGCGGACTGGTAACTGCCGCAAAAAATGCAGCTGCTCTCCGTGATATAAACGAAGCCATAAGAAACGGAGCAGTCCACAAGATATATCACTGCATCACTGTATCGCCTCCGCCCCGTACCGAGGATATTGTCACTGCATATCACAAAAAAGACGAGTCAAGAAATCTCGTAAGGATCTCTGACTCGCCTGAAAACGGCTTCAAGCCTATAAAAACCGGATATCACGTTCTGAACTCAAAAGGAGGCCTGTCGCTCCTTGAGGTAACGCTCTACACGGGAAGAACACATCAGATAAGAGCTCATCTCGCACACATAGGCGCTCCCGTGCTTGGTGACGGAAAATACGGCAATATCGCAGTAAACAAGCGGTACGGCTGCTTCCGTCAGACCTTGTGGGCATACGCTCTGGATTTTGAGCTTCCGGAAACCTCTGAACTCAGCTATCTCAACAAGCTGAAGATAACCGACAGGACTCCCGCATTTGAAAAGAGGTTTTTCAGTTAGGCTGTCCGACTCTGTGACGGAGGTTCTCCTCTTTAAGCTCGCGACCCTCGGCTATAAGCGCCCGCATCTTTTCAGAATCGCCTTTTTTCAGCGCATCGCTGTACTTTGTAAGGTTCTCTATAAGCGTATCCAGCTCATACTGAAGATGCTCCCTGTTCTGCATAAACAGGTCAGTCCACATCTTCTCGTTCATGGTAGCAATACGGGTCATATCCTGAAAGCTGCCGCCGCTGAATCCGCACTCAAGCCCCAGCTCGGGGCTTTTTACATATGCACTCGATACGATATGGGCAAGCTGCGAGGTATAGGCTATCATTTTGTCATGGTTTTCGGGACTGGTAACAACTATCTTGCCTGCGCCTATTTCCTTTGCAAGACCGCTGAGCATATCCACATCTGACTGCTCACTGTCCTCAAACGGTGCGATTATAAAGTTTGCCTTTACGAAAAGATCGGCTGTGCTGTTATAGTATCCGCCGAATTCCTTGCCTGCCATGGGATGAATGCCTGTGTATCTGAGACCGTTTGCGGAAGCGATAGCCTTCATACGCTGTGAAAACTCGCCCTTTATGCCGCAGACATCGGTTATAAGCGTGTTTTTGCTTATCTTTGACGCATTTTCTGCGAAAAATCTCTCCGTACCCTCGGGGAAAAGAGATATTATTATCAGATCATAGCCTTCGTAGCTGCCGTCAAACACTTCATCAAGGGCAACGTCCCTGAGAGCAGCATTCTCGATATCATGATTTATATCACAGCCGGCGACTGTATGATATGTGTACTTTTTCAGCGCCTTACAAAGCGAACCGCCGATAAGGCCAAGTCCTACCACTAATATTTTCATTGCAGTGATACCTCCATAGTTCTTTTATCATTTAAAGTATAACGCTTTAAAACCAAAAAGTCAATAGGCTTATGAGCTTTTTTCAGAAAAACCTATATTGTTCCTTCAGCATATAATGGAATGAGAGCTTTCTCATATCTATTGAAAGGAATGGTAATATGCCAAAGGTCTTTTTAAGTCCGTCAACTCAGGAATGGAACCAATATGCCACCGAAGGCAATGAGGAGCTTTACATGAATCTCCTCGCCGACCGCATGGAGCCGTATCTGCGTTCCTGCGGTATAAGCTATGTCAGGAATGATCCGGTCCGCAACGTTACAGGCGCTATAGCCGACTCAAACGCAGGAAGATACGATGTTCATCTTGCTCTGCACTCAAACGCGGCTCCCGAATCACTGTCGGGCAGACTAAGAGGTATAGATATATACTACGCACCAAAAAGCAGCTTCAGCAGGAAGCTTGCCGATATCATATCAAATAATCTGAGGGAAATATATCCACTGCCCGATAAAGTAAGAGCTGTCCCGACATACTCTCTGGGGGAGGTGCTGCGGACGAGAGCTGTTGCAGTGCTCTGCGAGCTGGGATACCATGACAATTACGCCGATGAGGCATGGCTGAAGAATAATATGGAAAGCATTGCAAGAAATATCGTTGATTCCCTCTGCGACTATTTTGGTATTCCCTTTGTTCCTGCGGGAGCCGTGAGACGAGGCACGGTCACTACCGACGGCAGCAACCTCAATATCAGGGACTATCCCTCACTTTCGGGAAATATTATAGGTTCGGCTCCCGACGGCGCTGTAATGACCATAAACGGCGAAACCAACGGCTGGTATGTGGTAAACTACAACGGGATAACCGGTTATTCATCGTCGCAATTCATCACATTATAAAGAAATACCGTACAGTGATTCACTGTACGGTATCTTTATTATTTCTTGTCGTCATTCTGCTGCTGCCTGCGTCTGCGGCGGTCCTTGTCATTGACCTTAGGAACAGCATATATGGGCTTCATGGGCTTCGCCTTGCTCTTGAAAACTATATACGAGTATACGCATACTATGATATATATAGCACACAGCAGGAAGGACACCATAAGAGCCTTGTTGAACCAGCGGGATTTGGTGAACATCTTGGCAACATACATATTGTACTTTGATGTGGAGCGCTCAACATTGCTGACAGCTACCAGCTCTACCGTGCCAAGCTCCTCTCCGGAATACTCAAGCGTTACCTTTCCGAGGGGCTCGCCCTTGGCAACAGGTGCCTGAAGCGAATTCTTGTACCATACGACCTTATCGCGGCTTATAGTGGATATATCCACCTCGTCATACCAGAGAAGCGAGAATTCCTCCTTGGGGATCGCAAGAACATAGTCATTCCCATCGGCAAGCTCTACAGGAAGCTCGCCTACCTCCGCCGTATCGGCAAGTATCACCTGATAGGAAAAATGATCGAACGCCCAGTCAAAGAGCGCCATAGCGTCGGTGATATGGAAGAAGGTGTTGTCGCCGTCTGCGTTGTTCAGGGGCGACTTCATAAGCACGGCAAGGTACTTGTTTCCGTCGCGGCTCGCCATTGTGATGATGTTTCTGCCTGCACGCTCGAGGTTTGCGGTCTTGATACCCTTGGCGCCGCTGTAAGCATAATCGCCCTGGCTGTCCATCATAACGTTTGAATTGGTCCAGATCCACTTATCCATCTCAGGGTGATTCTTGGGGTTGGGTACCGAAGGTGTATATGTGAATGCGGTGGATATATTCTCAAAATACGGCACTCCAAGAGCATATAACGTCAGCTTCAGCATATCATTTGCTGTCGTATACTGATCGGGATCATACATACCGGTAGCATTTGTGAAGTGAGTATCCGCCATTCCAAGCTCTGCGGCCTTGTCGTTCATCATTTCCACAAATTTAGAGGTATTGCCTTCACCTATCTTATAGGCTATGGTCTCGGCAGCCTCAACAGATGAGGTCAGCATCATGGCGTGAAGAAGATCGGTATATGTCAGCACATCTCCGTCCTCTATCTCCGCAAACCTCAGATCATCGGGGAACTCTATATTATAGAGGTATTCGTATACAGACTCGTCAACTGTTACCTCCTGCGAAAGATTGGAACAGTTTTCGATACAGAGCACTGCCGTCATTATGTTGACAAGAGGTCCAGGCATCTGCTTGGTATCGGCATTTTTCTGATGAATGACAGTATTGGAATCAAGATTTATCAGTACAGCAGATTCACTCTTTATCGGCGACGGAAGCGGGAAATTCACCGCCTCTGACCTGATACTGCACAAAAACGGAAGCACCATTACCATAGCTGCTATAGCAGATAATAACTTCTTCATACATTCTCCTTTATTTCAAGCGGCGAACCGCAGTAATCAGCTTACAAAAAAGCCCAAACTATATTATAGCAGATATTTATCCGTTTTAAAAGGGGTTTCAGAAAAAAATTATGAATTTTCAGAAAAATTTCTTCAGACTCTTTACCTTTGGGAGAAAATATGCTACAATGTAAGTACAAAACGACAGCGGCACAGATATATATACAGCCGCACAGATAACAGAACAAGAGAACGGAGGTTTTTAATGTGATCTACGTTACAGGAGACACTCACGGAGACATCAGCCGCTTTAAAAGCCCTGAGATCAGAAAGCTCGGAAGAGGCGATACTCTAATAGTTGCAGGCGATTTCGGCTTTTTCTGGGATAATTCCAAGCGGGAAAAAGCTGCGCTGAAGAAGCTGGCAGACAAGAATTACACAATAGCCTTTCTTGACGGCTGCCACGAAAACTTCGATATCCTTGAAAAATACCGTCCCCAGGAATGGCACGGCGGCAAGGCAAGGGTCATAATGCCGAATATCGTCCATCTGATGCGCGGACAGGTCTATACCATCGAAAAAAAGAAGATCTTCACCTTCGGAGGCGGCCACAGTCAGGACATTGAGTTCAGACGGGATAACGACTGGTGGGAACAGGAACAGCCTACTCAGGCAGAAATAACCGAGGGTATAGCTCACCTCAGAGAGAACCGCTACGATGTGGACTATATTATCACTCATGAGCCCCCTGCTTCCCTGAAGGACTGTCTCGGCGTCGATGTTCTTGAAAGACTGGAAATGCACGCTTTCTTCGAGGAGATAATCAAGACCTGCAATTACAGCAAGTGGTTTTTCGGCAAATGCCACATAGATAAGCATATCCCCATAAAATTCTATGCAGTATTCAACAATGTACTGCCCCTGAAATAGACATATACAGAGCAGATCCGACATAGTATTTACTATCAAATCAAAAGAGGTAAATGCTATGAAAAAACTCAAACTTACGGATCTGCTTATTTTTATAGTCACAGCTGAGCTTGCAGGCGCATTGTCAGCTCTTTTCACAGGAGACTATTCCGCCTTCTACAATGAATTCAAGGCTCCGCCTCTCCTGCCGCCTGCATGGCTGTTCCCCGTGGTATGGGCTGTTCTTTACGCTCTTATGGGCATATCCGCTTACATGATATGGCGTAACTGCTCCGATAACGAACGCAGTTCTGCGCTGAGACTGTACTACATACAGCTTGCCGTCAATTTCTCATGGAGCATCATCTTCTTTCGCTTCAAACTCCTTGGTGCGGCTGTTGCTGTGGCGCTCCTTCTTTTTGTACTTGTCGGAGCCATGATACTCGCCTTCCAACGGGTAAACAGAACCGCTGCACGGCTCAATATCCCCTATCTGATATGGCTGGGCTTCGCAGCATATCTCACCACCGCCGTTTATATAATAAACTGAGGGAATTATTTGTAAAATTATATCCAATAATTTAATATTGATTTAACTTATCTTCTGCTGTATAATGTAATTACCCCATAAGGGAATACCACACAGGAGGTCTGAATTATGTGCTGCAACAATATCTGGGCAATGATATGCAAATTACTCGGTATCTGCAAATAAGCCAAAAGGACTGCACGGTTTCATCTCCGTGCAGTCCTTTTATATGCCGAAAAATCTCTCGGTATTCTCTTTCAGGAGCTCTGTGAGCTCGCACTCGTCTATCTTCATATTCCTTGCAAGCTCGGCTACAACATACTTTATGTTCTGCGGTACGTTGGTACGGTCAAGTCCCTTTATATTCCTTGGTGTCAGGTATGGAGCATCAGTTTCCGCCATTATCCTGTCCCGGGGGATATATTTAACCGCCTCGCGAAGAGGAGCTCCGCGCCTTTCGTCGCATATCCAGCCCGTTACGCCGATGTAGAAGCCCATATCGACATACTTTTTCAGAGTCTCCTTGTCGCCTGTAAAGCAGTGTACTACCGAACGACTGCATATGTCACTATGCTTTCTGAAACGTGCGATAAAGTCATCTGTCGCCTCACGCTCGTGAAGGAACAAGGGCTTTCCAAGCTCCTCGGCGATCTTTATATGATGTTCAAAGCACCTTATCTGATTCTCCCGTGTGGAAAACATCCTGTCATAGTCCAGTCCGCATTCTCCCACAGCAACTATCCTGTCGTTTGAGGAAACGATCTCTCTTATACGCTGAAAATCCTCAGCTCTTGCGCTGTCTGCACTGTGGGGATGTATGCCGCAGGTGCCTGAGCAGCCGTGGTCCTTTACAAATCTGTTCACGCTCTCGCTGCTTTTCATATCCGAGCCCGTAAGTATACAGTATACGCCCTCGTCAGCTGCATCGTTTATTATCCTTTCGGGCTCTCTGAACTGTTTGCAGAACAGATTCAGCCCGATATCATAGTATTTTATCATATTTACCTCACTGTTTCAAGAGCAGCCCTGCGAAGCTCCACAGCAGCCTTCCTTACGTCATCAGCACCGAAAACCGCGGATACTACTGCAATGCCGCAGTGTCCGCAGCCTGCTATAGCGGAGACATTTCCTGCATTTATACCGCCGATGGCAACAGCAGGTATACTTACACAGCCGCATATCTCCGTAAGCTGCCCGGGAGTTATCCTGACAGCGTTTTTCTTTGTGGGCGAAGGAAATACTGCACCTACGCCGAGATAATCGGCTCCCGAGCTCTCGGCAAGCTTTGCCTGTTCAACAGTTTTGGCAGTGGCGCCGATTATAAAGCTGTCCCCCGCTCTGCGCCTGATCTCCGCAACGGGTGCGTCCTCGATACCAACGTGAACTCCGTCGGCACCGCATTTCAGCGCCGCCTCGTAGTTATCATTGATTATAAGCGGAACGCCGTATTTATGACATATTTTCAGCAGCTTCCTGCCCTCGGTGATCATATCATCTCCGTCTGCGTCCTTTTCACGGAGCTGGACACAGGTAACACCGCCAAGCAGAGCCTGCTCCACAGCCTCCTCAAGACTTATGCCGCGGAGACACTTTCTGTCCGTCACGGCATACAGAAGAAGATCCTTTTTTTCAATATTCAATGGTATCACTTCTTTTCAAATTCTCTGATATAGGCAGCCGGATCGCTGCATTTCATCAGGCCGCTCATAACGCAGGCGCCTGACGCCCCTGCGCTCCTGACAAGACCGATGTTATCGGGAGATATACCGCCTATGGCATATACGGGAATATCGACACTGCCGCAGACCTCCCTGAGGAAATCAAGTCCCCTTGGAGCAAGACCTTTTTTGCAGTCTGTTGCGAAAACATGACCTGCCGTGATATAGTCCGCACCAAGCTCCGCAGCTTCCTTTGCATCGGAGACAGAATGACAGGAAGCTCCTATACATTCAAAACAGGCTTTTTGCGTATCGCTCAGCTCACGCAGTATATGGAGCGGAAGATGTATGTTCTTCCAGCCAAGCCCCGCGGCAGCTCTGTGATAATAATGAAGTATAAGCTCTGCTCCGCTTTCATTGCATATTTCTATCGCTTTCTCTGCAAGAGCAATGTAGTCATTCTCGCTGAGATCCTTCTCGCGGAGAATGATCGCC
Source organism: uncultured Ruminococcus sp. (assembly GCF_947301925.1). Classification (GTDB taxonomy): domain Bacteria; phylum Bacillota; class Clostridia; order Oscillospirales; family Ruminococcaceae; genus Ruminococcus. The sequence continues at coordinate 146,846 of NZ_CAMYUE010000001.1, read as the reverse complement.
TTTGGCGAAGCCTGAGCGATCAGTCTCAGTCTGTCCGTAAACTCTCCGCTGCAAAGTCCCCGCGCAGTAACACAAACCACATCAGACATAGAGATAATCATTGAGTACAGGCTGGAGTCCTTCTTCGGACATATCCCTGTACATCTTGTCAAAGCTGCGGCTGTCGTTTATCTCAAACTGCTCATCGCCTTCCGCCGACTCGCTCTCCTTGCCTGTGTACTTGCTTTCGTGATCGCCGATACCTGTTGAAACGCCTGCGGAGACCTTGGTCGCCGCTATCTTAACGATACCGTTCCTGAATTCTTCGCTCTCACGGGAGGAAACTGTTATGCCGCAGAAGGGCAGGAATATCCTGTATGCGCAGAGTATCTGGCAGAGCTGCCTCTCATGGACGTCAAGGGGATTTATCTCGTCATTGTTTATTATGGGACGAAGTCTCGGACACGAAAGTGATATCTCTGCCTGCGGGTACTTTCTCTGGAGATAGTAAACGTGAAGAGCGCTTGCAAGGGCGTCCTTTCTGAAATCCGAAAGTCCGAGAAGAGCCGAGCAGGCTATTCCTCTCATGCCGCCCATAAGGGCACGCTCCTGCGCCTCAAATCTGTAAGGCCATACACGCTTGTGTCCCAGAAGATGAAGCTGCTCATAACGGTCGCTGTCATAGGTCTCCTGGAACACGGTGACATAGTCCACGCCGCATTCGTGAAGATACTTGTATTCATCGGTATTGAGCGGATATACCTCGACGCCTACCATGCGGAAATACTTCCTTGCCAGCTTGCAGGCTTCACCGATGTATTCAACGCTGCTCTTTGCGCGGCTCTCGCCTGTGAGGATAAGTATCTCCTCCATGCCGCTGTCGGCAATGACCTTCATCTCATGCTCTATCTGTTCCATATTGAGCTTCATGCGCTTGATGTCATTATAGCAGTTGAATCCGCAGTAAACGCAGTAATTCTCGCAGTAATTGGCTATATACAGAGGCGTGAAAAGATAGACCGTATTGCCGAAATGCTTCTGGGTCTCAAGCTTTGCACGCTGCGCCATTTTCTCGAGGAAAGGCTCTGCGGCAGGTGAAAGCAGCGCCTTGAAGTCCTCCACCGTACAGGTCTCATGATTCAGGGCTGCATTAACATCACGGGCAGTATACCGAGAATAGTCATAATTCTTCATCTCGGTCATTACCTTGTCCATGATATCCGACTTTATCTGCTCCATGCCCTCCATGTACTTCATATGATCGGTACGGGAGGCAGGATCGGTCTCAAGCTCATGTTTTTTCTTCAGTGCAGCCCCGGAGAGCTTGTCCGAGTCTACAAAATAATGATTTTCCATTGAATTACCTTCTTATAAATTAAGTACAGCAATGATCTCATCGCCGTCTTTTTCTCCGGTGGGTACAAAGCCGAAGGAACTGTACAGCCTTTCCGCCGCAGTATTCCCGGGTTCGTATGACAGCCAGCATTTCTCTGCTTTTCCGCAGGGATATGTGCGTATAAAGTCAAGCAGCAGCTTCAATGCGGCTTTCCCGATACCCTTGTGCTGATAACGGCTGTCTATCATAAAACGCCAGATATTGTATGTGTTTTCAGCGATCTCAGGCGGCGCTTCCCAGTATTCATCTGTTCCGAAGCCTATCATCGCAAATCCCACAGGCGTATCGTCATCGTATATCCCGAATGTGAAAGCGTGACCGCCGCTGCTGACGGTGGAATAGGCTTCGATGATACTCGTTCTGTTATCAGCTACGAAGCTTTTCTGTGACTCCGCAACGCTCAGTTCCAGTATATCCCATATATTGCCGCCGTTTACCTTTTCAAGACGTACCATTAATCGTGAAGGAAGCCTGTAAGCGTGTCGGAAGGAGAAGCTCCTCTTGTAAGGACACGTCCGAGACCTGACAGATAGGCCTTTCTGCCTGCTTCGATGGCCTGTTTGAAGGCCTCGGCCATAACGGGAAGGTCTCCTGCTGTTGCAAGCGCCGTATTTGACATTACAGCGGCAGCTCCCATCTCCATTGCCTCACAGGCCTGCGATGGTCTGCCTATTCCTGCATCAACGATTATCGGCAGGTCTATCTCGTCGATAAGTATCTGTATAAAATCCCTTGTGGCAAGTCCCTTGTTTGAGCCTATGGGCGAAGCAAGCGGCATTACAGAGGCAGCGCCTGCGTTCACAAGGTCACGGGCGGTATTCAGGTCGGGATACATATAGGGCATTACAACAAAGCCCTCCTTGGCAAGTATCTCCGTAGCGCGGACTGTCTCCTGATTGTCGGGGAGCAGATACTTGGTATCACGCATTATCTCGATCTTTACAAAGTCTCCGCAGCCGAGCTCTCGTGCAAGACGGGCAATGCGGACAGCCTCGTCTGCGTTGCGGGCTCCCGATGTGTTGGGCAGCAGAGTAACGCCCTCGGGGATATAGTCGAGGATATTCTCATGCTCCTTGGAATTTGTCCTGCGGACGGCAAGAGTTATTATCTCTGCGCCTGCATACTTTACAGCTGCTTCGATTAGGCTGAGGGAATATTTTCCCGAGCCAAGTATAAAACGGGAGGAAAACTCATGTCCTCCGATTATAAGCTTATCATCTTTCATATGAATTACTCCTTATATATCAAATTCGCCTGCAATTATCCTTATGACCGTATGAGCCTGATGGCCTGCACAGATAAGCACCCTTGATGAAACGAGTCCCATTCCGTCGTCAACATCGCTGACGCCGTCGCCGCAAATGTAGAAACGCTTTGCTATCCTTCTGGTGGATATCGTATTTGACGGCCCTATCCCTGCCATGCCCGATCCAGATACAAGATACTTCCCGGGCATATTCTCCAGGACACAGTTCACCAGCATGGCCTTCTGGTCTGCTTTGTCGAAGGCCTCGACTATTATATCCGCCTCTGAGAGAAGTGAGGGGATATTTGTCTCGTCAAGCTTTACTGTATCCTTCCTGATGTTGCAATAAGGCGCAATGCGGTGAAGCGTATCATAAAGCGCCACAGCCTTTGGCTGCCCCAGCTGTTCGGGAAAATACTGCTGCCTGTTGAGGTTTGAGATGTCAACTCTGTCAAAATCTATGATATGCAGTCTGCCGACGCCTGCTCTTGCAAGAGCTATGGCGATATTGGAGCCAAGTCCGCCAAGTCCGCATACTGCCACAGATGCCGATTTAAGCTTCCTTTGGAGCTCTGCGCCGTGACGCTCCTCAAGGGCGCGGTACATCTCCTGCTCCGACGGTATCGCCATATCAGCCGCCTCCCACAAAGCGGACAACCTCGACGCTGTCGCCGTCTTTAAGAATGGTCTCGTCATATCTGGCCTTGGGTACGATCTCTTCGTTTATCTCTACAGCCACACGCTGGCCGCTTATATCCATATCGGCAAGCATTTCCGCAACTGTTTTTCCGTCTTTTTCAAGCAGTTCGCCATTAATTTTAACCATATGAGCACCTCCTCAAAAAATTCAGGGAACCGCCTGCGCAGTTCCCTGAATGTACATAACAATATCAGACTCCCTACGCTGGCATTAACCAAATCAGGTCGAAGGGTCGAAGGTGTCACCTTCCTCTCAGCCTGTCCCACAAGCTCCCCTGTAAGATTTATTATATCACATATTTTTCTTTAAATCAAGAGCCGAAGCAAAAATACTTGATAAGTTATATTTTTATTACGATGGACAGCACTCCGTCATTCAGCGAGGCTGTTATCGAACCGTCCATCTGTTCAACAAGAGTCCGCGCTATGGAAAGCCCAAGCCCCGTGGAGTTCCTTGCGGCTTCTACGGTATAGAACCTGTCAAACAGCTTGTCTACCTGCACTGACGTAAGCTGAGGAGCGCTGTTTGAAAAAACTATGGTTCCGTCTGCCGAAAGAGATACAGCAAGATCGCCGCCACTGTACTTCACAGCATTGTTGATAAGATTTGAGAATACTCTTGACAGTGCGGAACGGTCAAGTATACGTTCCACCTTTTCCTCCGTTATGCTTATCTTGGGAGTTATGCCTTTTTCGATGAGCACGGAATAATATCCCGCTATACACTCCTCAAGAGAGTCGCCCACGTTCACCTGCTCCTGACTGCCGCCTTCTGCTGACATTATTACGGAATAGCTGAAAAGCTCCTCCGTAAGCTGCTTCATGGCCTCTGCCCTGCTGCTGATTATTTCGATATAGCGCTCTGCGGCCGGCGACTTCTCCTCGCTCCTGAGCATATCCAGATATCCGCAAATAGCGGTAAGAGGAGTCCTCAGATCGTGGGATATATTGGTAACAGCGTTTTTCAGCTCCATATCCCCCTGTACGAACCTGTGATGCTCCTCTCTGAGAAGCTTCAGCTCGTCATTGACCTGTTTTACCAGCCTCCTAACCTGTTTATCGCTGCTTGAAACCGTGATAAGGTTATTGGTATCCGTTTTAAGGCAGTCCGAAAAAGCCTCTGCGATCTCCCTTGCGGATCTTCGCAGGACGTACACCTTTATTATCAGTACTGCCGATAATACGGCCAGAAGAACTGTAAGAACTACCATAACCGGGCTCCTTATATTGTGATCTTGCTATTTAAGCTCCTTTTTTCTGAAGAAAACTATCCCCAGCACAGTTACCGCAGCGATGAGACCTGCGTCGATAACTGCAAATCTTGCCGTTTCCTCACCTTTGGGAGGAATGAACTCCTCGACATAACCTGTGCCGTCTCCGTAATCGACAAAATTGGTCATTGTAAATGTTTTCATGAGCTGAGTCATCGGGAGAGTGCTATCCAGTGCAGTATATACTTTTCTCTCGGTATCATCAAAAATGTCGCTATGCACATATTCCTTGCCGTTACTGCGGCACTCACGGGCATATTCGTCGTTTGTGACCTTACTGTTTACCATGGAGGAGAATACGGTAAGACATATTACGAATATCACCGACCAGACCACGGAGCTTGCCTTTGAATCAATGAGCATGGAAAAGAATACGATCAGTGCATTGTATACTATCACGAGAATACAGCATATTATCACCATCTTTATTAAGTATCCTGCCTCTTCATCAAGGATGCCGTATTTAAAATGGGTAAAAGCCACCACCAGAAGACAACCTGCCAGAAGTATCATGCCTGCTGCCGAGCATACTATCAGCTCGGTAAGATATATTGAGCACCTGGAGTGTCCTGATATTATCTTGTTCCTCATTGTACCGTAAGAATATTCGCGGCTTATGAACAGGCTGATGAAGGCGCCGGCTACAAAACTGTAGACCTCAACGAATATCAGCATGGTTAGCTGTGTTACTTCTATGTAAACATATGGCGTCTTTGACACCGTACCGGTGATCTCCGAACCGTATATCAGGTATATATTGAACAATACATCAAGTATCACAAGGATACGAAACATTTTCGACCTGAAAAGGCGGCCGAATTCAGCTTTCAGGAGTTCTTTCATACCGTTCACCTCATTTCAGATCAAGCCTGCGGAAGAGGAATACTCCCGCTGCCGTAGTTACAGCTATTATGGCTATATCGTAGATAAGCATATACTGCCAGTGATAGGGCAGCTCCCTTTCGGAGCTGAACCTGTAGACATGACACTGAAACAGGCCATCATAAAGCTGTTCCTTTATAAAAAGCTCTTTGCCCTTGCAGTTCTCGCTGTCCACACCGTATACATAGCTGTACCTGTCAAGTATATCGTATTTTTCGGGGGACATTATTTCCTCGCCGTAATCGGAAAGCTCGATACTGTGCTCCGTTATGTCTGTTGTCACTATAGTGCCCACGGCAAAGATAACAACAGCGGCTATCAGGCATACTGCAATGGAAATGGTCTTGCTCCTCAGTATCATGGTCAGCATGAGCATAAACGCAGTCAGCGCAACGATGCCTAGACTTCCCATAAGCTGAAGCTGCATCATTACAGAGAACGGATGATGAAATGCTCCGAAAAATGCATATGACGAAGCAAACGCTGCAAAAAAGAATATATACTGCATCACTATTGACGCAAAAGAACATATTGCAAAATTACATAAGTAAATGGCAGATCTGGAATTGCCTGCTACAAGCTTATTCCTTATGGTCCCCTCGTCAAACTCCATACCCGCATGGAAAACGACGAATATGCCTACAAGCACGCTTGCCGAGATAAGCCCCACATACAGCATAGTGTCATTGTATACTACCTCGTTGGCTGCCTCGTTGGAATTCCTTCTGAAGTCGATATACCTTACCACATTGCAGCTAACGCCCATTACAAAGGTGAATATGACCATGAGCCAGAAGAGCTTTCCCTTCAGGCATCGTCCGAACTCAGCTTTCAGAAGTCTGATCATTGCCGCCACCTCCTACAAGAGAGATAAAGAAGCCTTCAAGACTCTCGTCATGCTCGTTCATGGAGATGACCTCGCAGTTCTCCTCATTAAGAGCTGCCGACAGCTTTGAAAAATTCATCCTGGCAAACATATCTGCCGTTGTATCTGACAGTATCTTGTACTCTACGCCCATTTTATCAAGAGCCCTTGCCATTGCAGCTGTATCGGATACTTCCATTCTGATACACTTGCGGCAGCTTTCCTCCAGCTCCTCGGCGCTCATCTCCTTTATGACCCTTCCCTTGTCAACAAAGCCATAGTATGTAGCAAGCTTTGCCAGTTCGTCAAGAATATGGCTGGAAATAACAACTGTTATCTCCTTTTCGCGATTAAGCCTAAGTATAAGCTCTCTTATTTCTACTATACCCTGGGGGTCAAGTCCGTTTATTGGCTCGTCAAGTATAAGAAGATCGGGATTTCCTACAAGAGCAACGGCTATGCCGAGACGCTGTCTCATACCAAGGGAGAAATTCTTTGCTCGCTTCTTGCCTGTATTCTCAAGGCCGACAAGCTTCAGAAGCTCGCCGACACAACTGTAATCCGGAAGTCCGAGCATACTGCACTGATACTTAAGATTTTGCTCTGCTGTCATATCAAGGTATATGGACGGAGTCTCAACAACGGCTCCCATTCTCCTGCGGGACTTTCTTATTGCGCTGCTTCTGCCGGCTGCGCCGTATATCTCATACTCTCCCGAGGTAGGCGCCTGAAGTCCGCACAGTATTCGGAAGAATGTTGTCTTGCCTGCACCGTTCCTGCCTACAAGTCCGTATATCGAACCCTTTGGCACGCTCAGCTCTAATCCGTCAAGTGCCTTGAAGCTTTTGTAACGCTTGCACAGATCCTTTGTCTTTATTACATATTCCATAGAATGCACCTCCTTGCTTTCTGATATCATATTACATCCAAAAAGTAAAGAAAGCGGTAAAGAAAACAGTAAAGATAAAGTAAAGATTCAGGCCATTTTGAACCCTATGCCCCAGACCGCCTCTATGTACTCGCCTCCGTCAGCAGAGCGAAGCTTCCTTCGGAGATTGCTTATATGCTGCTTCAGAGAGGATTCCGTACAGTCGGGAGTGTCCTCGCTGATCCTGTCAAGCATTACGGATTTTGTTATGACCTGCTCGGGATTGAGCATGAGCAGCTTCAGTATGGCATACTCTGTCCGCGTGAGTTTGACCTCGCTGCCGCTTATGGAAACACTGTGAGTATTGGTATTGAGCCTGAGCTCCCTGTATACCAGTTCGGAAGAGTGAGCGGACGCCGACCAGCTGCGGAGCTGTACCTTGATACGCGCCATAAGCTCCCTCATATTGAAGGGCTTTGTTATATAGTCGGCAGCACCTTTCAGAAGCAGGTCTATCTTGTTATCAACGTCTATCTTAGCACTTACTATTATGACAGGTATGCCGCTTATCTTAGGAAGGAGTTCCTCACCGGTGAGTCCCGGCAGCATAAGATCAAGGAGTATAAGATCGGGTCTGGCAGCAGAAAGGAGCATAAGCGCCTCTGTTCCGGAATAAGCTCTGGAAACCCTGTAATTCTCCCTGGAAAGCGCCTCCTCAAGCATATTGCCGATGTGCATATCATCATCTATCACCATTATATGTTCGTTCATTTCATGATCTCCTGTCAGAATAATGTCAGCTGCTCGAATTTCTCGGGAAGCTCCTCCAGATAACGGAAACACTGTCCATTGTCGTGCATTATACCGTACTTTTCACAGAATTCGCCGAAAATAGCCATCAGCCTGTCATTATACGGACTGACCGCCTCATATGAGAGTCCGTATTCACGGCGGTATCTGTCGGAAAGGCCCTTGAAATGCCTGTCAAGGGCTGAATAAAAATATTCCCTGCTGCCGTCACGCATAGTTGTGCCGATGCCGTAACAGATTATCCCCTTTACGCCTGCCTCGGCACAGTACCCGAGAAGTCCCATGAGATTTTCCTCGGTATCGTTTATATACGGCAGGAAGGGAGAAAGCCAGACAACAGTGGGTATCCTCTGTTTCTTCATCTCCGAAAGCACCTCGAAGCGGCGGCTTGTGGGACATACTCCGGGCTCGATGATACGGCACAGCTCGTCGTCAAATGTGGTCATGGTCATCTGGACCACCGCCTTCTGATCTTCGTTGATTGCTGAAAGAAGGTCAGTATCACGAAGCACAAGATCGGACTTGGTCTGCAATGCAACACCGAAGCTATACTGCTCTATAAGCTCAAGACAGCGCCTTGTGAGCTTCAGCTCCTTTTCAGCAGGGATATATGGGTCACCCATGGCTCCCGTCCCTATCATACACCGCTTGCGCTTTGAGCGCAGCGCTTTTTCAAGGAGCTGCGGCGCATTTATCTTGACCTCTATATCCTCAAATGCGTGAGACATATTATAACACAGGCTGCGGCTGTCGCAGTAAATACAGCCGTGAGTACAGCCGCGGTATATATTCATACCGTTATGAGACGAAAGTATCCCTTTTGCTTCGACAAAATGCATGGCTTCTCCTTTCGGCAGGGGCATATTACTTAAAATTATATCATATATCACGGGAAACTGCAACATATAATGTACGTCAGAACATCTTCCGCCGCTGATATCAATTTTTTTCAAAAAAACACTTGACAAACGTCCTGTAATGTGGTAAAATATTTAGGTACTGCGGAACAGCCGTTGATACGGTCCGCCCCGGCAAGTCTGAGCCGGGTAAAAATCACAGACAATATGCGGATATGGCGGAATTGGCAGACGCGTATGGTTCAGGTCCATATGAACGCAAGTTCATGCAGGTTCAAGTCCTGTTATCCGCACTTCAAAAAGCTTCCCTTCACGGGAAGCTTTTCTCTTTGTGTTATTATAAAAGCCGCTGTATGACAGCGGCTTTCGTTTTATTGCGCTTTGACCTCACTGCTGTGAATGACCTTCGCAGGACAGGCTGCCATGCAGGCTCCGCAGTTGGTGCACTTGCTGTAGTCGATAGATGCGTGGAAGTTATTGACGATAATAGCCTCATTGGGACATTTCTTCTCACAGATCTTACAGCCGATACAGCCGTTCTTGCATACCAGCTTTGTTGCTTTTCCGTTGTCTCCCGATGAGCACAGAACGTCGATATGCTTTGAAAGCGGCTTTATGGTTATGAGCTGATTGGGACAGGCAGCTGCGCACTGTCCGCAGGCTCCGCAGAGTGCAGGTGTGACTTTCGCAACACCGTTTACGATCTTTATGGCGTCATGCTCGCAGACGTTCATACAGTCTCCGAGACCGATACAGCCGTATTTGCACATTCCGTTTCCGCCGTAGAAACGCTTTACAGCCTTACATGACTGAACTCCGTCAAAGTAAAATGCCTGAGATGTGGCTTCGCAGTCGCCGCTGCAGTGTACAACAGCAGTCATGGGAACTACCTCTGCTGCGGCTGTTCCGAGTATTGCGGCGATCTTGCCCGCTGCGTCGGCTCCGCCGGGACGGCAGAGATTAGTAGCAGCGCCCTTCTCGACGATAGCTGCGGCGTAGTCCGCACAGCCTGCATAGCCGCAGGCACCGCAGTTGGCCTGGGGCAGGGATTCGGCGATCTTCTCTATCCTCTCGTCCACTTCAACATGGAATACCTTTGCAGCTATAGTAAGAAGCACTCCTGCCAGTATTCCGCAGCCTCCGAGGATAAGAGCAGGTATAAGATATGTTGTCATTCCTGCACCTCCTTAGCTGAAAAGTCCCGAGAAGCCCATAAAGCTTACGGAAACTATGGAAGCGGCGATGAGCGTTGCGGGCACGCCCTTGAATGTCTCGGGGATATCGGCGTATTCAAGCTTTTTGCGTACTCCCGAGAATATTACCAGAGCAAGCATAAAGCCAAGTCCGCCGCCGAGAGCGTTGATTATTGAATTGAAGAAGCTGTACTCGTTGTCGATATTGAGGACCGTAACGCCGAGAACAGCACAGTTTGTGGTTATCAGCGGCAGATACACGCCCAGGGATTTATACAGCGAAGGTACGCACTTCTTCAGGAAGTTCTCCACCAGCTGAACGAACAGAGCGATAACAAGTATGAATACAACTGTGTCAAAGTATTCAAGTCCGTTGGGAACAAGTATACCGTGATGTATGGGATAGGTCACAAGAGTTGCACAGATCATTACAAAGGTAACTGCAATCCCCATTCCCGATGCACTGTCCAGCTTCTTGGATACGCCGAGGAAGGGACATATTCCCATAAACTTTGAAAGTACAAAGTTATCTGTCAGCATTGCCGAGAGAAGTATAACGATCATGGTTTTCACTGACAGCCACCTGCCTTTCCGCAAGCCTCCGCATTGGGACAGCTGTCACAGCTTATCTCCTTGGGCGGCTTCTTCTTTGAAAGCTTGTTTACTGCTGCGATTATCACACCCAGAGTGAAAAATCCTCCCGCAGGCATGATGAACAGAAGCATGGGGGTATCGTGTATAACAGGGATAGATATTCCCATCCACTGTCCTGCGCCTATTATCTCGCGGACGGAGCCCATCAGGAACAGGGCAAGAGTAAAGCCTATGCCCATTCCTATTGCATCGCAGGCCGATGCGATAACGCCGTTCTTGCTGGCGAACATCTCAGCTCTGCCGAATATGATACAGTTTACGGTTATAAGGGTGAGATATATGCCAAGACTGTCATAAAGGCTGGGCACGAAGCCCTCAAGCAGGAAACCGATAAGTGTAACAAAGCTTGCGATAACTACGATGAATGCAGGTATCCTGACCTTGTCGGGTATTACCTTTCTCAGCGCTGATATTACTATATTTGAACCAAGGAGCACGAAGGTAGTCGCAAGTCCCATACCTATGCCGTTCATTGCCTGTGTTGTAACCGCAAGTGTAGGACACATTCCAAGGAGCATTACCAGTGTGGGGTTTTCTTTTATAACGCCTTTTGTAAGCTCTTTTACAAGTGATGTTTTATTTTCAGCCACCGATTATCGCCTCCTTGTTTTCGTTGTATACTTTAAGTGCAGTATCTACTGCGTGCTTCATACCCTTTGATGAGAAAGTTGCGCCGCTTATGGCGTCGAAAGAGTCGGAAGGCTGTGTAAGTCCGTAGAACTGCTTGCGGAAGTCCTCCTGATCGCGGACCTTAGAGCCGAGGCCCGGAGTCTCACCGAGAGATACGAACTCTATGCCGGAAATAGCACCATTTTCGTCTATACCTACAAGTATGTTTATACCGCCCTTGGAGTAGCCGTCCGTACATACCTGAATGACCGTCTTCTTGTCGGGAGTAACGGCAATGGTCTGTACTTCGTCATATCCGCATTTCAGCGAAACTACCTTGCTTTCGGTCTTTCCGAAAAGAGTCTCAACGCTGCTGTTGAATTTATCCGCCTTCTGATCGGCGATCCTGTCCTTTGTGAGCTCATAGGCAAATACCAGGAGCAGAGAAGCTATAACGCATATCAGAGTGAGAACTATTGTAGGCTTTACTTTATCCTTCATTTTTCTCAGCCTCCTTTGCGCCAAGCACCTTTGTCCTTGTGAGCTGCTCGATATAGGGAGTCAGCACGTTCATAAGGAGTATCGAGAAGGATACGCCCTCGGGATAGGAACCAAAATGCCTTATTACAAATGTGATGATACCGCAGCCAAGTCCGAATACGATCTTGCCCTTTGTGGTTATGGGCGTTGTGGCATAGTCCGTAGCCATGAAGAAGGCTCCGAGGAACACGCCGCCTGCAAGTATCTGATATACGGGATCCTCCCCTGCTATCCAGCTCAGTATAAAGAGACTTCCTATGAATGAAACAGGAGCTGCAAGAGAGATTATACGCCTTGCTGCAAGATAAAGTCCGCCGATAAGAAGCGCAAGAGCACAGGTCTCGCCGAGACAGCCGCCTGTTTTTCCAAGGAAAAGATCAAGATAGCTTGGTACGCTCTGACCGATCTCGCTGAGCTTGTCACTGCTCATGCCCTTCAGTACAAGAGGAGTAGCTCCCGATACTGCGTCAGCCTTACCTGTAAGAGGAAGCACCCAATTGGTCATTGCCGCTGGGAAACTTACCATGAGGACAATTCGTGCGGTGATGGCAGGATTTGCAAAGTTCTGTCCCAGACCGCCGAAGAGCTGCTTAACTATGACTATGGCAACGAATGAGCCTATCACTGCCATCCAGTACGGCAGAGTCACAGGAAGGTTCATTGCAAGTATAAGACCTGTTACTACAGCGGAAAGGTCTGTTATGGTATTGTCGCGCTTCATCATACGTCTGCATACATACTCGAAGAATATGCAGCTTCCGATACATACCGCCGTAAGAGGTATAACGCGCAGTCCGAAGAAGTATATCGCAGCTCCCCACGCAGGAAGAAGCGCGATTATAACATTCAGCATTATGTTGGACGTTTTTACATAATTTTCGTCGTGGGGCGACGGCGAAACGATAAGCTTGTTCATTATCTCTCCGCCTCCTTACTTTCTTGGTATGAGCGCTTTTGCAAGCTGATTGGTCTCCGCAAGCTTTCTGTTTGCGGGGCATACATATGTACAGCTTCCGCAGTTCATGCAGAGCAGCACCTTCAGCTCCTTGAGCTCCTCAACATTGCGTATCCTGTACGCTCTGTCGATATCGGCAGGCATAAGTCCCAGAGGGCATACCCTGACGCATCGTCCGCAGCGTATACACGATGAGGTCTTGCGCTCGTCGTAGTGATTTATAGCCAGCAGTGCGTTGGAAGTCTTGACAACGGGCATATCTATATCAGGTATGCTCATTCCCATCATGGGACCGCCTGCTATAAGCTTCTTTATGGAATCAATGTCCGCCTTGCAGAATTCAAGGAGCTCCCTGAACGATGTGCCGATGACAGCCTGAACATTCTTGGGCTCACCTACAGCGTTGCCGTCAATGGTGAGACGGCGCGTCACAAGAGGCATACCTGTCTGCATATAACGGTAAAGGAAGGCTATGGTTGATACATTTATAACAATTACGCCCGAATCGGCAGGAAGCTCGCCCTCGTTGACTATCCTTCCCGTGGAATTATAAATGATGACCTTTTCTGCTCCCTGGGGATAGGACGACGGCAGAGTTATTATATCTATGGTATCGTCATTCTCAGCCATAGCTGTGAAGTTCTTTATAGCTTCGGGCTTGTTGGCCTCTATGGCAAGCTTTGCTCTCTTGATGCCGAGCTGTGATTTCAGAAGCTTGATACCGTTTATGATATCATCGGGATTTTCCATCATCTCCCGATAATCGGCTGTTATGTAGGGCTCGCACTCAGCGGCATTGATAATAAGCGTATCTATCTCTGCCTTGGGATTGAGCTTTATATGTGTGGGGAAGCCAGCACCGCCCAGTCCGCAGGCGCCGCTCTCGCGGACAGCCTTGACAAAGCTCTCCTTATCGGTAACTACAGGAGGCTTAACCTCGTCGGATACGGTCTGAAGGCCGTCAGACTCGATCTCTATCATCTTACAGACAACACCCATAGCATTGCGGTAATCGGTTATTGCCGTTACCTTTCCCGAAACGCCCGAGTGAACAGGGGCACTGAAAGCGGCGTCAGTATCGCCTATCTTTTGTCCCACCTTTACCTCGTCTCCAACCTTTACAAGAGGCTGACAGGGAGCGCCCATTGTCATGGACATGGGTATCCTCACCTTTTCGGGTACTGGAAATACTACAGTAGAGCTGTTTTCCGTATTCTTGCGGTGTTTCAGCTTTATACCGTTCAGTTTTTTCATATTATTCTCCTCAGTATCGCTGCAGCTTTACGCCGCAGATCATTGCTTAAAAAAATAAATAACGATATAAGGGCAAAAAGCCCATACAATTTATATTATATAATATTACGGAGAAATATGCAAGTGTTTTTTCAAAAAAATATACTGTTAAAAAAAATATATTCCCATAACAAAAAAGGCACCCGAAGGTGCCTTTCAAGCTTTATTTATCCCTGCGTTTTCTTGATACTGCAAGGACTGCGACCGATACGCCCAGCACTGCCGCGATACCGCAGACAGGTGTGTCTCCTGTTTTGGGAGAATTGGTCTTGGTAGTCTTTTTGGCTGATGTGGTAGTAGTGGTCGATGTTGTGCTTGCCGCTGTTGTCGTCGTGGTTGTGGTTGTTGTAGTGGTGGAGGTCGTGGTTGTTGTGGTGGTGGAAGTAGTTGTCGTGAAAGTCGTGGTAGTCGTTGTCGTGGTTGTCGTAGTAGTCGTTGTGGTGGTCGTTGTCGTGGTGGTTGTAGTCGTAGTCGTTGTCGTTGTCGTAGTAGTCGTTGTGGTGGTTGTAGTCGTAGTCGTTGTTGTCGTTGTCGTAGTAGTCGTTGTGGTGGTGGTAGTCGTAGTCGTTGTTGTCGTTGTCGTAGTAGTCGTTGTGGTGGTTGTAGTCGTAGTCGTTGTTGTCGTTGTCGTAGTAGTCGTTGTGGTGGTGGTAGTCGTAGTCGTTGTTGTCGTTGTTGTCGTTGTCGTTGTCGTTGTTGTGGTGGTAGTTGTTGTTGTTGTGGTTGTCGTTGTTGTGGTGGTAGTTGTGGTAGTAGTCGTTGTGGTGGTTGTCGTGGTTGAAGTAGTAGTTGTTGTGCTGGTAGTTGTCGTGGTAGTCGTTGTAGTTGTGGTAGTAGTTGTAGTCGTTGTTGTTGTCGTTGTGGTGGTAGGTGTTGTGGTTGTAGTCATTACCTCCGTTGCGCTAAGCATCTTGGGATTAAAGGCCGAGTAACCAAACTGTATTCCGCCAGCAAAGGACTTGGCTATAGTCGCTCCCGCAACGTGTCCGCCCTCGTCACCGCTTCCGTCTGCATCGGGAGCAAGAGTGGAACCCTGTATGGAGCCCATGTATTTGAACTTGGTGGCCTCGGTCAGATTATACAGCACAGGGAAGTTTTCTCCCTTGTCCTTTATGAAGTTTCCTTTACTGTCGTACAGCTTCATATTCATAAGCGGAAGCTTTACATCATCACCCGGAACATTGATAACAAGATACGAGCCCTCGGGGATATACACATCCACCTGTAAGTAGCCGTCGTTGAATATCTCCGCCTGTTCCGGAGTCAGAGTGATTACATTGAGGTTTTCGTCGTTTCCCGTGATCGTCCAGCCCTTTTCGTAGTACTGAGCGATACCAAGATTGGCATTGGGCTCAAGCTCCGAGAGGTACTTGCTTCGCTCACGCAGAAGCGCGAACTCCTTATCGAAGTCGATAAGCTGTCCAACGAATATCTCGCACTGGCCTTCATCGGCAAAGTGCTTGATCTCTTCACTAACAGAGCCCTCGCTTCCTACAACAAATCGCTTCTCGTCAGGCTGAAAGCTCCGGAGCGTATCGCCGCCGATCACGACCTGAGCCGCCTTTGTACCTTCCTCCAGCTTGGCGCCCACGGAGTAGGAAACAGGATCGCCCATATTGGCGTTGCCGCCTGCTGCCAGCCTTCCCTCACAGTCAGAGCCGTAAGCCGCGAAATCATCCTGAAGGAAAACGGAAAACTGCGATGCCGCACCGAGGAAATACTCGTTAGCATCAGAGATACCCAGGAGCTCTGCTCTGTTATCATCGGTCACAGGCTGTGCTCCGTTGTTTGCAGGCTTCATCCTATGTGCAGCAATCGGCACCGCTCCCACAATAAACAGTGATGTTACTACACTAAGAAAACGCCTGAACTTGTTTTTTTCCATGGCAATTCCCCCTATAAAAATATTTATATATCATTTTATCACAAATTTCAACCTTTTTCAATCTGCGTTTTACACAAAACATACATTTTTTATAACTACTCTATTCACAATTCCTCCATACATAAAAAGCGCTTCCTCAGCATATTGAGGAAACGCTTCATAAACTAAAAAAAGCACCTGCATTTGCAAGTGCTTCTGGAGGCGCCACCCAGATTTGAACTGGGGATCAGGGTGTTGCAGACCCACGCCTTACCACTTGGCTATAGCGCCGTCTTTGGAGCGGATTACGAGGCTCGAACTCGCTACCTCCACCTTGGCAAGGTGGCGCTCTACCAGATGAGCTAAATCCGCATAATGGCGACCCCGAACAGACTCGAACTGTCGACCTCCTGCGTGACAGGCAGGCGTTCTAACCAACTGAACTACGAGGCCAAAGAATTGGTGGGGACTACAGGGCTCGAACCTGTGACCCTCTGCTTGTAAGGCAGATGCTCTCCCAGCTGAGCTAAACCCCCACTTTTTCTTCCGTTCATCGGTTATCAGTTCCGACGACTTTAATATTATATCACGGCTTTTGTTTTTTGTCAAGGCTTTTTCTGAAATTTTTTCAGAAAAATTTTCGTACTTGAAAAAGCCGCGGTATTACGCCGAATACCGCGGACGCCTTTTCATATCACATAGAACCAGCTCTCCTCGGGATCAAGATCCTCTTTCTTCACCTGCTCTACAGGCGAATCGAAATTGTATCTCAGCTCCTGATTCTTGATGCTGACTTTTGCACCTGCCGGAACGGAACGTGTTATAAATGCGTTACCGCCGATAACCGCATCTTTGCCCACAACTGTTCCGCCGCCGAGAATAGAAGCTCCCGAATAGATGGTAACGTTGTCCTCGATAGTAGGGTGACGTTTCTTGTTTCTGAGCGACTGGCCTCCCCTTGTGGAAAGAGCACCGAGAGTAACGCCCTGATAGATCTTCACATTGTCCCCTATCTCGGTCGTCTCACCGATAACTATGCCCGTACCGTGGTCAATGAAGAAGTATCTGCCGATAGTTGCTCCGGGGTGGATATCTATACCCGTTTTGCTGTGGGCGTGCTCTGTCATAACACGGGGGATCAGCGGCACTCCGAGAAGGAAGAGCTCGTGGGCGAGCCTGTTGACAAGTATTGCATAAAGTCCGGGATAGGAATAGATTATCTCGTCCTTGTTGTATGCAGCGGGGTCGCCGTCATAGGCAGCCTGCACATCGGTCTCGATGTACTCCCTGATCTTGGGAAGCCTGTTAAGGAACTCAAAGGTTATCCTTTCGGCTCTGTCATTGATCTCGTCATCGTTCAGCATTACGAACTTCTCGTCATACCTCAGAACTATGGTGATCTGACGTATCAGTTTGAAGATAACGTCCTCAAGTATCATGGATATATTGTTCCTGACAGTGTAGACCCTGTAATTCTTATTGCGGAAGTATCCGGGGAAAACGATCCTTCTCAGGGATTCGATTATATCGATGATGATCTCGTTGTCAGGGTGATCGTAGGTCTTGACCTCGTCGATAGTCCTGTTCCCCTCATAGTCCGCAAGTATATTCTTGGTAAGATCGTTGATATCTTTTTCAAGCTTATGCATTATATTCACCTCATGTATTATATATGATAAAACTCACTGATATAGTATGAATTAATTATACCGCATTTTTCGCATATAGTCAACAGGTTAACTGTGTGCAATTGTTTTTTGCGGCATATATTGACATCTTTCTCTTTTCGCTGTATATTAATAGTAACAAATAACAGGAGATCACTTACATGAACACAAGTATAGACAAGTCGCTCACGGGAGAATTCAGCAAAAGCATATGGTCGAAGTTCCGCAGGGGCATCGAGGAATACAGGCTCATAAGCGAGGGCGACAGGATAGCCGTCTGTATCTCGGGAGGCAAGGACTCAATGCTCATGGCAAAATGTATACAGAGACTTCAGATGTACGGCGAGACGCACTTCACCGCAGAATACATAGTCATGGATCCGGGATATGCCGATGAGAACCGTCAGAGGATAATCGAAAACGCTGCAGCGCTGGAGCTTCCCATAAGGATAATGGATACCCGTATTTTTGAGTCAGCGGAAAAAGCCGAAAAGCACCCCTGCTTCCTGTGCGCAAGGCTCAGGAGAGGCTGGCTGTACAGGACTGCTCAGGAGCTGGGCTGTAACAAGATCGCTCTCGGCCACCACTTCGACGATGTTATCGAAACTATACTAATGGGTATGCTCTACGGTTCGCAGGTCCAGACCATGATGCCCAAGCTCCACAGCGAGAACTACAGGGGCGTACAGCTTATCCGTCCGTTGTATCTGGTAAGGGAGAAGGACATCATAAGCTGGGCAGAGCGCAACGGTCTGAGCTTCATACAGTGTGCCTGCGGCGTAACCCGCAATGAAGGCAGCTCCAAAAGAGCGGAGATAAAGCGGCTTCTGGAACAGCTCCGCCAGACCAATCCTGCTGTGGACATGAACATATTCCGCAGCGTGGAAAACGTGAACCTTCAGACCCTTATCTCCTATCATCTCGGCAGCGACTATCATCACTTCCTTGATGATTTTGACAAGGGACTCAGCATAAAGGGTACAAATAACTTCAGTGAATAAAAAAGGCAGTCCGCACGGACTGCCTTTCTGTTTATCATACATTGTAGATTATCTCGGAATAGCAAGGGATAGGCCACTTTGCAGAGGGCATATTCAGCTCGATCTCGTCGGCTATGCTCCTCATGATATCCATTTCCGCAAGCACAACGTCATGGAAGAACTCGGCCTGCTTCTGAATGCCTTCAACAGCATTTGCTTCGCCGATACGTTGTTCAAGCCTCTCGATAGACTCGTAGAAGCGGTCTGTAAGATCATTGAGCTTCTTTGCGATCTTTTCGTCAGTGTTGGCAGTAAGGCCTACCTGCTTCTTTGCGGCAATAGCCTCGCAGAGAGAATGAATATGATCCAGAGTAGCGGGAAGGAGCTGCTTTCTCGCCATCTCCACCATGGTACGCGCCTCGATACGGATAGTCTTGGAATACTTTTCAAGGTGTATCTCCGTTCTGGCAGCTACCTCGTTCTGGTTGTATATCTCGAACTTGCGGAAGATACGGATATTCTTCTCGTCAGTGTAATGAGGCATACAGTCAACTGTGGATACATAGTTGGGAAGTCCCCTTCTCTCGGCCTCCTTCACCCACTCGGGCGAATAGCCGTCGCCGTTGAAGATTATCCTTCTGTGCTCCTTGATAACGCTCTTGAGGAGCTTTCTTACCTCGGCATCGAAGTTGTCCTTGCCCTTGAAGGGTTCAAGTATCTCCGTGAACTGGCTGAGCTCCTCGCATACGATAGTGTTGAGGAGTACATTCGGGCAGGCGATATTATCGGAAGAACCCACCATTCTGAACTCGAAGCGGTTTCCTGTGAACGCAAAGGGCGATGTCCTGTTTCTGTCCGTGGAGTCCTTGGGGAAGGAGGGCAGAGCGTCCACGCCTATCTTAAAGTTGCGGGCCTTGGTCTTATATACGGCGTCGTCCTCGATAGCCTGAAGCACAGCCTCAAGCTCCTCGCCCAGGAACATGGAAACGATAGCAGGAGGAGCCTCGTCGGCGCCCAGTCTGTGATCGTTGCCTGCGGAAGCCGCAGAAAGTCTCATAAGGTCCGCATACTCGTCAACGCCCTTGATAAGTGCGCATAGTATGGTGAGGAACTGGAGATTATCCATGGGAGTGTCGCCGGGATCGAGAAGGTTCTGGCCGTCGTTTGTGGACATTGACCAGTTATTATGCTTGCCCGAGCCGTTTACGCCCTCAAAGGGCTTCTCGTGAAGGAGGCATACCAGCCCGTGTCTGAGAGCGACCTTCTCCATTACCTCCATAGCCAGCTCGTTCTGATCCGTTCCAAGGTTGGAGGTTGTGAATATAGGCGCCATTTCGTGCTGTGCGGGAGCGACCTCATTGTGCTTGGTCTTTGAATATATGCCCAGCTTCCACAGTTCCTCGTCCAGATCAGCCATATAGGCTGCGATCCTGGGGCGGAGATTTGCAAAGTACTGGTCGTCAAGATCCTGTCCCTTGGGAGGCTTTGCTCCGAAGAGAGTTCTGCCCGTGAGGATAAGATCCTCACGCTGATCGTACATTTTCTTGTCTATAAGGAAGTATTCCTGCTCGGCGCCCACAGTAGAAGTCACTCTTGTAACTCTGTCGTTGCCGAAGAGCTTCAGGAAGCGCACGGCAGTCTTGCTGAGAGCCTGCATGGAACGGAGGAGCGGAGTCTTTTTATCAAGCACCTCGCCTGTATAGGATACGAATACCGTAGGTATGTAAAGACTACCCTCCTTGACAAAGCAGTAGGAGGTGGGGTCCCATGCGGTATATCCTCTTGCGGTGCTGGTCCTTCTGAGGCCTCCCGACGGGAACGACGAAGCGTCAGGCTCGCCCTTCACAAGAGCCTTGCCCGAAAACTCCATGATAGCCAGACCGTTCGGTGCCGGATTTATGAAGCAGTCGTGCTTCTCTGCGGTAGAGCCCGTCATAGGCTGGAACCAGTGAGTATAATGCGTAGCTCCCTTTTCGATAGCCCATTCCTTTATGGTGTTTGCAACAACATCGGCTGTAGCCATATCAGCAAGGGGCTCGTTGTTCTGCATGGTCCTCTTGAGGGCCTTGTAGACATTTTTGGGGAGACGGTTCTTCATCACGTCTTCATTGAACACGTTGCAGGCGAATATCTCGGGAATATTAACTGACATATATCTTCCTCCTCAGAGCATTCTCGGCTCTATATACAATACTCCATTATAATTAGCAATTATACCACTATTCCGCCGATTTGTCAATATTGACAGCCCCCTTGCAGCCGTACTTTTTCATGTTGATACAAAATATATATACCTGTCACTCAAAAAAGGTATATTTTGCCGGTAAACGGCAAAAAAATACTGCCGCCCACTGTGCGAACGGCAGTACATAAACCCTCTGAAAAGAATATAACCGGTGAAATTACGCTGACTCGACTTCCTTCTCCATGATCTCCTTCCTGAGCTCAACGCTGTTGAACTGCTCGGGAGTTGTGAAGGTGGGCACCATAGCGTGCAGGGCGTCCACTGCGACCTTTTCATTGTTTTCAAGGGCAGCGTTTCTGAGGGCGTCGAGACGGAAGGCAAATGTGGACTCGTCGATCTCTATCTGCTTGCCGATGAAAATAAGCTTGTTGGAAGTCTTCTGGAGGCCTTCCTCATTCATAAGGAGCTCCTCCTTGATCTTCTCTCCGGGACGCAGGCCTGTGAATCTTATCTCAACGTCCTTATAGGGCTCCTTGCCGTACATACGGATAAGATTCTCGGCAAGAGTCACTATCTTGACGGGCTTGCCCATATCAAGGACGAAGATCTCTCCGCCGTGTGCTATGGCAGCCGCCTCCATTACGAGGTTCACAGCCTCGGGAATGGTCATGAAGTATCTGATTATATCAGGATGTGTAACAGTTACAGGCCTTCCCTGCTCTATCTGCTTCTTGAAAAGCGGAATTACTGAGCCGTTCGAGCCGAGGACATTGCCGAACCTTGTGGTAACGAACTCTGTCCTGCCCTCATGCTGCTGTGCCAGATACTGAACTATCATCTCGCAGCATCGCTTTGAAGCGCCCATGACATTTGTGGGATTAACGGCCTTGTCCGTGGATATCATTACGAATTTCTCGGCGTCATGGAACTGTGCAAGTGTGGCAACATTGAAGGTGCCGATGATATTGTTCTTGACGGCCTCCATGGGCGATACTTCCATAAGAGGAACATGCTTATGTGCAGCCGCATGGAAAACAACATCAGGCTTGTATGTGTCGAATATCTGGTTCATACGGAAATAATCCCTTACAGAGGCAATAAGAGTTACCAGCTTCAGGTCGTCGCCGTAGTCCATTTTGAGCTCCTGCTCTATATCGTAAGCGTTATTCTCGTATATATCCACTATGATGACTCTCTCGGGAGAATACCTTGCTATCTGGCGCACCAACTCGGAACCGATGCTTCCGCCGCCGCCTGTGACCATGCAAACCTTACCGCTGATAAAGTTTCTGATATCGGCATTGTCAAAGGTTATGGGCTCGCGTCCGAGAAGATCCTCCACTCTGATATCGCGTATCTGATGGATAATGGTCTTGTTCTTCTCGTCAAAAACAAGATTGCCTATGAAGGGTACAACCTTTACGGGTATCTTCGTATCGGCACAGATATCAAGTATACGCTTTCTCTCGTCATCGAGACACGAAGGTATAGCAAACAGTATCTGCTCTATCCTTCTCTCCTTGACGAACCTGAATATCTCTGCTGTAGTACCGACTATCTCAACTCCGTCGATACTGCTGCCCACCTTGTCCATATCATCATCAATGATACAGACAGGATCGAATACTGTCACCTGCTTGTCCCCTGCATAAGGAGAATGCTGAGCATTGTGTATCTCCTTGAGGATAGTCCTGCAGGCCTGTCCGCCGCCAATCATCATTGTGCGCTTGCCCTTGACAGCCTTGGGCTTTACAAGAGTGATGAACGCGGTCTTGAAGAAGAAACGGAAAAGGCATACACCCGCAGCCATTATACACAGATGCAGCAATGTATAAAGCGGATAAAAGCTCTTATCGATAATATAGACTATTGAAGCGGAAACAACTATGCCAACAACAGAACCGTAAATACAGGTAAGATAATCCCGCCTGTTGAAGTATCTCCACATCCTGCTGTAAGCGCCTGTTATGAGAAGTCCGCCGATGCAGCATATGGAACTGACAGCTCCCGAAACGATAAGCCGTGCCGCATCAAGCTCTCTCCCCCAGAAGGAAAGAATAAAATTAGCGATCAGTGCCGAAATACACACAATGAATACATCTGCAACGGCAAGGACTATCTTTCTGCATTTAAAACTTCTGAAGAACTCTTTCATAACGTATTCCCTCCAATTCGGCTTCATAATATGCAGCCTCTAAAAGTAAGAAAGGTATTTCCGATAATATATAAATATAACAAAATGTTCAATACAGTTAATCAAACTTTTTATAAATATATAAATCCGCATCTACGCTTATATACTTTCATTATACTTTCCGTTTCATAAAAAAGCAATACAAAAAAAGAAATCCATAAAAATCATCGTTGAATTTCGTCATATTGCACAGCTAAAGCTTAATATATCAGCTGCATATGCACGATTTTACCTTTTCACAAATTTATCACAAGTAAAAAACGTATCGAATTATACAGTTCGTTATAGAAGACGATGAACACACTGTGTTAACGTTTTGTTCATATATTGTATTCGATTTGTAAGTTTTCAAAATCTGCCCCTCCGACTGCCTATATTATAACACGACCAGGCAGCTCTTTCAATACTTTTGGCACAGGTACATTTTACCTGTCATGCTATAAAAACAGTGACATTTGTCATTCAGAAAATGACGAAATACACCTTACAAAAATCCCGCGGAGATGTTATGATATAGTTACAACAGAAACAGCGTTGACACACAGGAAAGGATGATGGATATGTTGACACTGAATATGATAATCGCACTGTTTATTGTTATTCCCTTTGCGGTGCCGTTCATTATAATCGGCATCGTCAGGCACTCAGATAAAAACAACAACTCAGACAGGACGCAGTATATAGGAAGGATCCCCAACAGCGGACCTTCTCCCATATATACACGTCCCTATCCGCCCACTCCTCCTCAGAGACATACTGCGGCTCCATTTGCCGCCTCCGAGAAGAAAACAAAATCCGCAAAGCACGACATGACAGTCTCCAATGTGCTCTTCCTCATAGGTACTATATTTGTGGTCCTTTCGGGCATTGCATTCGGAGTTGCCAGCTGGGTACACACATCGCATACAGGCAGAGTTGCCATAATCATCGCAGCCGCCGCGGTATCATTCATACTCAGCATTATCATCAGCAGATTCCTCAGGCTCTCGGGCACAGCAGTATCATTCTATGTTCTGGGTACGGGCTTCCTGTCCACAGCTTTGCTTACGGCAGGCTACTACAGCCTTATGGGAAGCTGGCTTTCATTCACGGGTGACGGACTTTTTGCCCTCCTTGCAGCTTCATCCGCCCTGGCAGCTATAATGCTTTTCGCAGGCGTAAAGCTCTACAGGAGCCTTCCTCTTATGTACGCCGCTCTTTCCGTATCGGCTCTGTCGTTATTCTTCACAGCCTTCCAGATCGGCGATACATTTGAAGGAGCTGTTCCCGCTCTCATTATGCTTCAGGCCGTCATCACCGCTGCACTCTATCTTTTCAGGGCAGCTGACAAAAAGAAGTATGAGACTCCCTTAAAGATAGTCGGCACAGTTGCCGCAACAATATACGGCACACTTGCATCGGTATACGTTCTCTATGCGCTTCCCGATCCTACGGTACAGGCATATTCCGCCATTTCGGTCATTCTCTTTCAGCTTCTGTTCTACGGACATTATAAGAAAACGGAATCCCTCATATATGCCGAATCCATCGTCAGCCTGCTCCTTGCACTGATGGCAGCAATGAGCATCTACAGTCTCAGCGGAAAAAGATCAGGCTGCCTCCTATTCTTCGCAGCTTCATTTGTACTCTACCTGCTCCACCGCTATGTTCCTTCATTAAAGCATATACTCACCGAGAGCGTGACCCTTGTCACCGCCGCAGCAGCTTCAGCAGCCTGCCTCTGCATTGCGTCTTCGCAGGCTTTCGTTCCCGAGACGGCCTCAGCAATTCTGATGTCGGCAGTCATAGGAGCCTATATTTTCAGCAAGCGCAAAGCTGTCCGCATGACGGCAGGTATCTCAGCCGTTGTTCTTCCCATGATCACCTGCGGTTTCTCCACACAGGTGATAAGCGACCTTCTTTCAACTCCCATTGGCGAGACCAATCTCGTATGCTGGTGCATACTTGCCCTGATATTCGTTGTTTCAGCCTTCATACTTGACAGGCTATCCTCCAAAGCAGACGGCAAATGGTACTCGCAGGACCTTTTCGCAGCAGTATACACCGATCTTGCAGCCGCAGGTCTTATTCTCATGGTGGTTTCATGTATGCACTGCCTCTACGCTGTTCCCATGGCTGTTTGTCTGCTGCACTTCGCAGTATCAAACAGGCTCCGCGTTAACGTTACAGCTGTACTCCCCGCTCTGACTGCAATTATTCTCATGTATGAGGCAATAACTGATTATCCCTGCGACGACTTCATAAAGTGCCTGACCATGTTCTGCATACTCTGCTTCTATATGGCAGTTTCCAGACTTGTTTACGGCAAGGGTATCATAATCAGGACAGAAAAGAAGCTTATTGTCGATCCCTTGCTGCTCTCGGGCTGGCTGGCCATCGGTCTTATGCTCGGAACAAGCCGCGACGCAGTATTCTTCACACTTATGTCGGCAGCTGTATACTGCGGCTGCTTCGTAAAGAAGAACACCTCAGCCAAAACAGCAGCAATGCTCCTTACCTTCACCACTTTCCTGGCTGCCATAGCAATTATGACAAGGCCTTTCCTTATCCCCGATTCAAAGCAGATCGTAAGCAAGATAAACATTGCAACTCTTGCACTCACAGGTCTCTCATGCCGCCTTGTATGGCGTAAATTCAGGGAGGCTGCAAAATACTCATCAAATGCCATCTATATTATGTCCTTCGTCTCACTTCTTCTCGACGCCGTCATATTCGACAACGGCACAAACACCATATTCGTAATGACCGTAATGATATTCGTGCTCATAGCTTCAATAATGCAAAGATCAAAGACCTGGTTCATCGCTTCGTCGGTATGCCTTTTCACTGTTACAGTATTCGCCACAAGAGAATACCTCATGGCACTCAGATGGTGGATATATCTGTTCTTCGCAGGCATGGTGCTCATAGCTCTCGCAGCTGTCAACGAGTACTGCAAGAAAAACAACGAAACTCTCCGCACGTCCATCGCAAAAAGATTCAGCGGCTGGACCTGGTGATCCCTGTAACGCTCCGCGCTCTGCGGAGCGTTTTTGCGCAAAGTATAAAATAAGCGGCGTTTGCCGTTGATTTATCTGATAAAATATGTTATAATGTTTGTAAATGATCTAATATTCGCTCAAAAACGGCAGGAGGTGTAATATGCTCAGCACTATAGTCCCCGCGATCCTTCTCTCTCTCGGACTCTGCGGTATGATCGTATCCCTGACATGGGTAATACGCAGAGGAAACAAAAACAGACTTACCTTTCTTTTCATAAGCTGTCAGGTGTCAATAGTCATATGGGTCATCTCGGAGCTTCTTATCCTGTTCTCCTACACAAGGATGCAGTACTGGATAAGCTATTCTATCGGCAATCTGGGAATATGCTTCTTCGGCCCGCTGTGGCTCATGCTTTCCGCCGAATACTCCGACGCGGGCCCCCGTGTTCGCAGGATACTCACGTTTACGCCGCTGATATCTGCCTCGGCACTGATACTCACCCTGTCAAATCCGCTGCACAATACCTATTATTCCGTATTTGAAGCGGGAAGAGTAGTCTACGGTCCCATGTTCTATGTCTTTCAGGTGATATATTACATATGTATCATTGCAGGCATCACCATTATATGCCTGAAGCATACCAGACGATCGGATCAGCTCACAAAGCAGTCCATACTGCTTATCATGTCAGCCGCTATCCCCCTGGGAATAAATACCCTTTCACTGGCAGGCATATTCAGATCAAAGGCTACACTCACTCCCCTGTTCTTCGGATTCTCAAGCCTGCTTATCATTATCGCTCTTGGAAGATACGGACTGCTCAATATCAACAGTCTCGCTATCCGCGATACCATAAACAACATAAACAGCGGAGTGGTAATATTCGATATCAACAACAATATATCCTACAAGAACATATACGCGGATTCCGTGTCGTTCATGTCGGGAGTCGCCGACCTGCCGCAGTTCATGAAGTCTCTCTCTGACGCCTCGGGACAGACCCTGTCCGACGATTTCAAAGCTCTGGAGGTGAAGATCGGCAACGATTACTACAGCCTGAAGCAGTCCTGCTGCGAGAATAACAACGGCAACAAGGTGGCAAGTATCATAACCATAAGCAACGTCACCGAATACCACGAGCTGGCCTCTGCCGAGAAGAAGCTCAGCCTCGAGCAGGAGCGCAACCGCATAGCTCAGGAAATGCACGACTCCGCAGGTCATACCTTCACGATGATAAGCTCCCTTGCAAGAATGCTGAAATTTGAAGCAGAGAAGGAAGCTCCCGATATAAATGATATGCTTGGCAATATCACCGAGATAGACGGTCTTTCCCGAAGCGGCGTCACACAGCTGAGGTGTACTATAAACAATCTCCGCGACGACGAGTTCATGACCTCGGTCACAAGAGCCGTCCGGACTGTCCTGACTGCCGTCCGGGGCGTTGAAACAGAGCTTTGTATACAGGGCACAGAGGACGACAGGTACAGATTCTGCATAAAGACCGTATACGACAACTGCCGCGAAACTATTACCAACGCCCTGAGATATTCCGACGCGAAGCGGATAGACATTATCCTCAAATTCCTCGACGACCGCTTTGAAATGTATATCCTCGACAACGGAAAGGGCTGTCAGGATATAAAGGAGCACAACGGGCTCCGCGGTATACGCGAAAGGACAGAAGCAATCGGCGGTACCGCAAGATTCACGTCAGTTGAGGGAGAGGGCTTCAACACCATTATAAAAATACCGTTAAGAGAGGTGCAGACATGATCAATATTATTTTAGCTGACGATGTTCAGATACTCCGTGCGGGACTGAAGGCAGTCCTTGCAGGTGACAGCGAGCTCAATGTTGTGGGAGAGGCTTCCAACGGAAAGGAAGCCTATGAAATGAGCGTGAGGCTGAAACCCGATGTTGTCCTCATGGATATGCGTATGCCCGACTACGACGGAGGATACGGCACAAGAAAGATAAAGGACACTCTCCCCGATGTAAAGGTGCTGGTGCTGACTACATTCGACGACAAGGAAACTGTCGACAAGGCCATGGCAGGCGGTGCGGACGGCTATATACTCAAGGAGATGGACAACGACAAGATAATTAACTCCATAAAGGCTGTTGCAGGCGGCATAAACGTATTCTGCGACAATGTGTTCCGCTCCATCAAAAAGGACGTTTTCGTGCAGCAGGACGCAAAGAACTTCGATCTTACCGAGCGTGAGATCGACTTCCTCAGACTGATATGCGACGGTGCCGATAACAGAGAGATAGCTGCAAAGCTGTTCCTTGCCGAGGGCACCGTAAGAAACGGTATTTCCAGGCTGCTTGAAAAGCTGGGGCTGAAGGACAGAACTCAGCTGGCTGTATTCGCCATCAAAAACAACCTTATATGACAGGAAACGGAAGCTTTGCTTCCGTTTTTTTTCGCTTGTTGCATTTTACTGCGAAAAGTGGTATAATACACTCTGACAATAACGATCTTAAAGGAGCACTTTATGAGTAAGTTCAGAAAACAGCATATGACCATAAACTGGCATGAGATAGTTGACAGCGAGAGCACGGAGCCAGCTGTAAATGCGTCCCTCAGCGAGAAAGCTTCTCTTGTGGGAAGGATAGGTCTGATGATGCTGTCTGTAGGCACGGCAGCATGGCGCGTAAGAGCGTCCATGAACAAGCTGGCGCGTGCTCTTGGCATAACCTGCAATGCGGATATAGGCCTGCTTTCCATAGAATATACCTGTGTAGGCGGCGGAGAGACCTATACAAATGCCATCTCCCTCAACAATACGGGCGTGAACACAGATAAACTCAACGAGCTGGAGAGCTTCGCTGACGGCTTTGCCGAGCGTGCGGGAAAATACTCCGTTCAGCAGTTCCATATGATACTGGATAAATTCCAGACGATGAAGGGCAATTACAAGGCCTGGAACCTGGGACTTGCTTCGGCTCTTGCCTGCTGCGCCTTCACTTTTCTTCTCGGCGGCGGTATCGTTGAGATGATATGTGCCTTTTTCGGCGCAGGCATAGGAAACTTCGTCCGCAGGAAAATGCTGGAAAAGCATATAACCCTTTTTGCAAACGTAACCGCCGGCGTTGCCTCTGCCTGCTGCACCTATGTACTGTTCATCAAGCTGGCGGAGCTGCTCCTGGGCGTCTCCGAAGTTCATCAGGCGGGATATATATGCTCAATGCTCTTTGTAATCCCGGGATTCCCACTGATAACCGGCGGCATGGATCTTGCGAAGCTGGATCTGCGCTCGGGTATAGAGAGGATAACCTATGCCCTGCTGATCATAACTGTGGCGACCCTAACAGGCTGGGTAACGGCGCTCATATTCAATTTCCATCCCCAGGACTTTGAAGCCTACAAACTTGATCCCACGCTGCGCCTGATAATAACTCTTGTCACCAGCTTCTGCGGAGTCTACGGCTTCTCGCTCATGTTCAACAGCACACGAAAAATGGCTGCCACGGCAGGTCTAATAGGCATGATAGCAAATACCCTGCGACTTGAGCTCATAGACCTTGCAGATGTCCATGTGGGACTTGCAGCCTTTACCGGCGCTCTTACGGCAGGCCTGCTGGCGTCGGCCATTCACAGATGGATAGGCTATCCGAGGATAACTCTCACTGTACCGTCAATAGTTATCATGGTTCCGGGAATGTTCATGTACAAGGGAATATACTATATAGCTCTCAATGATATCTCAACAGGAGGTCTGTGGCTCACAAAGGCCGTATTAATAGTAACTGCCCTCCCACTGGGACTTATATTCGCAAGGATATTCACCGACAAGAATTTCCGCAAGAGCAGCTGATAGATATGGTGATACATATGAAGAAGTTCTTTCCCGCTGTTTCCCTGATCTTTCTATTGACTTTATCAGGCTGCGATAATGTCACCGTCACGCCTTACAGCACGAGTTCCGAAACAGCTGTTTGCACAGAGGGCGTATCAACACCCGAAGAAACAGCATCTGCTGCGGAAGCTCCCTCCGATACTGCGGAAGAAGCAGCCTCTGTGACGCACTCTCTGCTGACCTCCCCGGAGGATATCGGTCTTCACGACACCGACGGCAGCGGCACCAATTACGCCTTCAGCTACGACGGCAGGGAGTTTTACGCATTATGCGAGACCGATAACTGGCATATAACCGATTCATTCATGATAACCGAGCCTGACGATATCCTCATAATATGCAGGGCGCTCTCTGATATACACCCGATACATACTGTCGATATGCAGGCGTACAGGACTCCCGAGGATATGGCAAACGAATGGCAGCAGCACAATATAGCCTACTCTCTCCTGCCAGACGGCTCACGCTGGAAAGAAAGCGCAAGGGACGTGGATCTGGACTGGAAGGACGAGGGAAAGGGACTGTTCGACCATCTTATGGACAGACTTGAGGATAGAGAACAATAATATATAAAAAGCCGCAGCTATAAACTGCGGCCTTTTTATCAGATATTCTCGTTTTTAAGAGCGTCTATGGGGTTATCCTTTTTTATCTTGCCCATGGAATACATCATTGTTGCAAATACAACGATGAACACGCTCATAACAGCTATAAGAACTGCTATCCATGGTACAAAGAATGGAGTGTCTATCCCCTCGTTTATTGAAAGGTAGATGAGATATGTGACGCCGATAGATGTAGGAAGTCCGTAAAGGAGCGCCTTTGAGCCATATAGCAGGCACTCGAAATTAAGCATTTTCCTCATGCTCTTTGCGGTCATTCCCACTGATTTCAGCATTGCGAACTCCCTGCGGCGGAGATTGATGTTTGTGGTTATGGTGTTGAAAACGTTTGCAGCTGCTATCAGTGATATCAGCACGATGAATCCGTATGCAAAGACCTTGATGATGACCACCATATTGCGCTCTGATTCCACACCGGCAGCATAATTCCAGAACTCCTCATCTGATATGCCTTTTTCCTTGAAGGTTTCCTTCAAGCTTTCATAGCCCGCCTTGGTATCATCGGACTTTATGGCAAAGTCATAATAATACAGCTGAGCATCGTCGATGACCTCTTTTATGCAACTGTAGGGATATATCACAGCATTGGAATAAGATGTGACGAAATAAGGTCTTTCGTCTATCACCTTGCCTATGTTGAGAGTCCTGTCCTTGCTGCACTCCTCTATGGGGATCAGCTTGGTGTCGTTAACGTCTTTTTCATTGACATATACAACATTTCCGTCATCGAGTACGTGAGAGAAAAAGTATCCTTTTACGCTGTCAAAGCTTGAATATACCAGATCAAATTCATCTTTTGCGAAAAATTTGGTGCGGACCATTCTGCCGCTCTCGCTGTCAAAAGCAAGTGTGCTGTCAACTATTATGCCCTTGGGCGATGACTTATCCATGAATTCACTCTCGGACAAGCCGTACTGCTTCAGAAGCTCTCTGAATTCGTCATCGTCGATTATGTACTCCTCAATATCAAAATTCAGATATCCTTCGCGTTGCGTTCCGTAAGCGTCGATTTCTTCAAGGCCGGCGCTTTCACCCTCAAGCACTTCACTGCGCAGATCGTCTTTATTAACATATATGTACGGCAGATAGTTGCGCGCATTGAAGGAGGCCTTGGTTATGTGCTCGGTATTTTTGATATCGGCAAGCACCTCATACGGGTCAATGCCCGATTCCTCCACGCCGTCGGGATTATAAAGAGTGAGAACATAATCCATGCCGAAGTTATTGTTAGCGTCCGCAATGGCACTCACAAGATATGCGGTGAAAGAATATGCGGATATGAACAGAACTATACTCAGGAAAAGACTGATGATAGTCGCGCGGTACTTCTTCTTGCTGCGCTTGAAGTATTTGTGGGCAAGTATTCCCGAAATACCGAACAGTTTATATATTATCTTCGGAGTCTTGATGTACTTCTTCTGCTTGATGTCGTTGTTCTGGCGTATAGCTTCTACAGCAGATATCCTTGTAGCTCTTACGGAGGGGATCCATGCTGAGAGCATTATTGTGATAAAGCCTATCAGACAGGCTGCTCCTATAGCAACGGGAGATACACAGATACGCATGGGCTCGGGATAATCATCGCCTGCAAATACTGCAAATTTGCTTCCGATAGCAAGGAACGTGACCCACATTCCCACGATACCGAGAAGTATACCGAGAGGTATACCGATCAAGCTTACAGCAATTGCCTCAAAGCGCACCATTTTACGGAGCTGCTTCTTGGTGGCTCCCACAGAGGCAAGAAGTCCGAACTGCTTTGTCCTGTCGGCAACGGAAATAGAAAAGGCGTTGTATATGAGCATTACCGAGCCGAATACGATCAGGCCTATCACCACGGACGCAAGTCCGTATATGAGCCTGTAAAAGGAATTATACCTTGAAACTCCCCTGAACATGAGTACTTCTCTGTGAGTCTTTCCGTCAAGATCGTTTTCCGCCATAAAGTCGTATATATCATTGGGATTTTTCATACGGTAGTACAGGGTCATACGGGAATCGTCGGTGTACTCGTCGGGAACGGTCAGAGCCGTATATCCGGGTGCGAAGTAATCCTCAAAATCCGGACGCTCGTAAAAGCCCACCACAGTGTACTCCCTTGTCTCTCTGACGTCTAT
This sequence comes from uncultured Ruminococcus sp., assembly GCF_947301925.1. GTDB lineage: Bacteria > Bacillota > Clostridia > Oscillospirales > Ruminococcaceae > Ruminococcus. The sequence goes on along the minus strand of NZ_CAMYUE010000001.1, from coordinate 114,254 downwards.
ATATTCGGCTGTGACCGCTTTGCCCTCGTCATCGTCCACTGCAATATAGGGAGTGTCCTGATCCAGCATCATTTCATCAAGCATTCCGCCGTAAGCATCGCTCAGATCACGAAAAACGTCTGCGCCCAGTTCGGCAAGCTTCTCTTTATCTATCTTTCTGTCGCCTATGCCAAGCGACAGCTTCGAGCCCTCGGTGATTGCAACATCGCCGTTTTCGTAGAGATGATCCGGCAGGATTATCTCGCTGCTGTTCTCGGGCATACGTCCGGATATGATGTGTACGGGTATAAGTCCGTCCTCCGACTCCTCTATGCCCGCAACATATATATAAGGCTTATAATCGTTTACGCTGTTAGATCCTGCATAGCCGATATAGCTGACTGCTCCGCTGCTCCTTACTTTATCGGAGCCTTTGACGATATCGTATGTGCGCTTGTCAGTCTGTTTTTCCATGCCGTGCCATGTGCCCTCTGTATACTCGTAATAGCCTATGGCATAATCTCGCACAGACGCAAATGAAGTAGTGACCGCGCATATCAGCGCTGTGGAAAGCATGATGCCTATTATCGTAACGATAGTCCTTGCCTTGTTCTTCTTCAGTGACTGCAGGGTCACTTTATTGAATATGTTCATTTGCGTATCACCTCGTCACGGATAATCTTTCCGTCCTCTATGGCGATGATACGGTCAGCCTGAAGGGCGATATTCTCATCGTGGGTGATGATGACAAGGGTCTGGTTGTACTTCTTGTTGGAAATCTTCAGAAGGTCAACTATCTCCTTGCTGTTCTTGCTGTCAAGGTTTCCTGTAGGTTCGTCTGCAAGTACCACCGCAGGTGCATTCATGAGCGCTCTGCCTATGGATACTCTCTGCTGCTGTCCTCCTGAAAGCTGATTGGGAAGATGATTCTCACGGCCTTTGAGCTTCAGTATGTCAAGAAGCTCGTTGAGTCTTTCGTTGTTTACCTGCTGACCGTCCATAAGCACGGGAAGGGTTATATTCTCCGTAACGTTAAGAACGGGGATAAGATTATAGAACTGATATATAAGTCCAACCTGTCTGCGGCGGAATATGGCAAGCTGCTCGTCGTTCTGGGCGTATACGTCGTTGCCGTCCATAAAGACCTTTCCCGAAGTGGGCTTATCAACTCCTCCGAGAATATGCAGAAGCGTTGATTTTCCCGAACCTGAAGGACCGATTATTGCTATAAACTCTCCCTTTTCCACAGAAAAGCTCACATTGTCCAGAGCCTTTACCTCGTTCTCTCCGCGGCCGTATGTCTTGCAAAGATTTTCAACTTTAAGTATTTCCATGATAGTATCATCCTTTCCGAGGTTATGTGTATATCTTATCATTTCAATATGACACAGAGGTGACTTTATTATAACAAATATGTCACAAAAGAAAAAGGCAGGTTTTTCCTGCCTCATATAGTGTTCTCGTATATCCTGATACTGAATACCGCTCCGCCCCCGGGAGAGTTCTCGGCCTTTATGGTACCGTTCTGCTCAGTCACGATCATACGGGCAAGAGCAAGGCCGATGCCGAAGCCGCCCTTGTCCTCGGACGCTCTGCCCTTGTAGAACCTCTCGAAGATATGGGGAAGGTCCTCCTCGGAGATGCCGCTGCCGCTGTCCTTTATTATTATCTCGGAATACAGCGGATTTCTTATGCCGCTTACCGTGACAGTGCCTCCGTCGGGAGTATGCTCCATGCAGTTCTTGACGATATTGCCTATGGCCTCACAGGTCCATGACAGGTCGCATTCCACCTCTCCTTCGGCAGATACCACCAGCTCCTGACCGCGCAGCTCCATAGGCACTCTTACAGGCATACAGGCCTTGTCCAGAAGCTCCTGCATGGTCACGGTCTCCTTACGGAACCTGATCGTTCCCGCGTCAAGCTTAGACATTTTCAGCAGCGCCGTTATGAGCCAGTCGATCCTCGAAAGCAGCCCGTATAGCTTATGAACGGTCTGCTCCCTCTTTTCTGCCGACATACCCGGATCGGACATCATGGACACCAGCAGATTTATTGAGGTCAGCGGCGTCCTTATCTGATGGGATATGTCAGCCAGCAGATCGGCAAGGAACACCTTGTCCTGCATAAGATTAGACTGCTGCTCCCGCAGACGTATGGTCATCTTGTAGACCTCGCTCTGAAGCACGCCAATGTCTCCCTCGGAATAGTTCTCGATATTGATGTTCTCATCACCGTGAAGTATACGGTCGATATCTGCGGACAGCTTTGTGATCCTCCTGTAGCGCAGAGCGGTAGATATGAGATATACCGCAATGAAGGCTCCGCAAAGACATATCACCGGAACAACAAGTATCCTGTCATAAATATACGCACCTGCTGCCGATAATACCGCCAGGAATGCCATTATAAAAACAGTACGTTTTACCTCTGTGTTTTTCAGCAGCTTCATGTCAGTCCACCCTGTAGCCAAGACCTCTTACGGTCTTTATTATGGTCGGATTTGCGGGATCGTCCTCTATCTTCTCGCGCAGACGCTTGATGTAAACTGTCAGGGTGTTATCGTTGACGAACTCCCCTGCTATATCCCATATGGACTCAAGCAGCTTCGTCCTTGTCATGACAGCTCCCCTGTTGTTGATGAATACAAGCAGGAGCCTGTACTCCAGCGCCGAGAGAAAGAGATCCCTGCCGTTCTTGCTGGCAGTACCCTTGACGGTATCCACCAGCACATCACCCAGCTGCGTCACCGAGCCTGTGCTGCCCGTAAGTCTCAATACGTTCTTGATACGGGAAACCAGCTCACGGGGACGGAAGGGCTTTGCGATATAATCGTCGGCTCCCAGATCGAATCCCGTAACTGTGCTGAATTCGTCCCCGGAGGCCGTAAGGAATATGACGGGTATACAGGTGTTTGACTTTATAGCGGAGCATACGGCAAATCCGTTGCCCTCCGCAAGAGATACGTCAAGAAGCACCAGATCAAAGCTGTCATTCTCTATCATTTCCAGAGCCTTTGTCTGTCCGTTGGCGTTCTTTACGCTGAAGCCCTCGCCGGTGAGAAATTCGGTGAGGTTAGCGATTATTTCCTTATCATCTTCAACAAGCAGTATTCTGTTCACAGTATTCCAACTCCGTTTGCTATATTATATCTACTATGATAACACATATCCCGCTGAAATGCAACAAAAAAAGAAGAAGCAGTCCCTGTGAACTGCTCCTTCTTCAATTGATACTTACGAAAAAATTCATATTAGCCTTGGATTCCGTAGTCGTCGTTTCTTCCTCTGTTACTATTTCAGTGCCTGACGAATCCGCAGGCGAAACATAGATCACCGAACCGCTTCCATTCTCATCCTCGGGCATAGTTATCTCTGTTCCGCACGAACAGAGTGAAGCGGTAACAACTGTGACCGCTGCAAGCACCAGAAACTTTCTCATGTCAATACCCCCACATATCATATCGTTGACATTATGATAATACTCAATCCTTAAACCAATCTTAAATTAGTCTTAAATATTCCCATCTTCTGCTCTATGTGCTGAAGGAGCATAATTTACCGTCATTATCCCCGCAGCAACGAGAACAAGTGCGGCTGTAACGCACAGAGGTCCCGCAGCGCTTCGTTCCGAGAGCAGCAGGAATGACAGGATAACTCCGAAAACGGGATTCATGAACCCAAAAACCGATATTACCGATACGGGATTATGCTTCAGCAGAGTTCCCCATATGGAAAATGCAGCCGCGGAAACAAATGCCAGATATATCAGCATCAGGATACCACGCAGATTTACCTGAGTCATGCCCCCTCCGAGCACAAGACCCAGTGCAGTCATAAAAGCTCCGCCGAAAACGAACTGCCAGCCGCTGAGCATAACGGGATCCTCCGACGCGGAAAAGCGTTTAATAAGGGCGGCAGAAAAGGCATAGGACAGCGCAGAGAGAAAAACAAAGCCCTCCCCCGTGAACCTGAAGCCTCCGTCAATACCGCCGAGATTGATGAGGACAACGCCCGAAAAGCCGATGACGCAGCCTATGACCTTGCGTATCGTCAGCTTCTCTGTCCTGAAGATCAGCGAAGCCACAAGTATAGAGAGAAAGACGTTTGACGCGGTTATCACGGAGCTTTTCATGCCCGTGCTGCGAGCAAGTCCGATATAGAAGAAGGTATACTGCAATATGGTCTGGAACAGAGAGAGCGCCATGAACTTCGGCACGGCTGTCCTCTTTGGCAGAAGGAGCCTCCGCGCCATGATGCTTCCCATAACAAGTGCAAGTATGCCTGCCAGCGTAAAGCGGAGCCCTGCATAGAATATCTGTGATGCCGTATCATCTGAAGCTATGGCTGAATAGCCGTACCCTATCTTTATGCAGGGAAAAGCGCTTCCCCACAGCAAACAGCAGAGCAGGGTGAGCGGTATCACAACGGCCTTTCTTGTCAGCAGCGATCCTTCCTTCATAGCTCCTCCTCTTTCACGAGTATGCCCAGTTTTTCGGCCTCATGAGCAAGTCTGCGGCAGCCCTCGTTCATAGTACCGAAGGTCCTGACAGCACATACTGCCCGTCCGCATTTCTTCATAATCTCCTGCCCTTTACGGAAGGACTCCTCCGAAACGGGCTCAAAGGCCTTTTCGGTCACCACCTCTGCGGCAAGTGCCGCAGCAACGGGATATTCTATATCATTTTCGTGTAATACTCCCGCAGCAAAGGGTATACCCATACGACTGAGCCTGCGGTACAGAGCAGCTCCGCTCCCGCCGCCTCCGATGACGAAGATCTGCGGCTCGCCCCCGTGACGTCCCAGCTCGGGAGTACCGTATACCTCGCAGAAGCTATCCGACGGAACACCGTAGAGCTCACCGATATAGCCCCCCGAGAATACTTCCTCGGGAGTGCCTGTCCTGTCTACAGCCGCGCCCTTTATACATATTATGGTATCAGAAACTCTCTGAGCCAGCTCCAGCTCATGTAGAGAGAGGATCACAGCCATATCCTGCCCTGCTGCAAGCCTTTTCAGTATGCTCATGAGCTCCAGCTTGGCCTTTATATCAAGGAATGTGGTGGGCTCGTCAAGTATAAGCACTCTTGGACGGCGGCATATTGCACTTGCCAGCAGAACTCTCTGGCGCTGGCCGTCGCTTATCCTCTCAAAATCACAGTCCGCAAGGTGAGACACGCCCACAAGCTCCATGGCCTCACGCACCAATTTCCTGTCCTCTGCCGTGAGCACGCCGAGCCTGCCTGTATACGGGTATCTTCCCGTCTCCACAACATCGGAACAGCGCATATATTCCGTTCTTACACGGCCTGTCAGCAGCACGGATACGGACCTGGCCAGCTGAATGCTTCCAAGGTCTTCAATCCTTTCGCCGCCGATATACACAGCGCCCCCCAAAGGTTTAAGCTGACGGCAGATGGTTTTCAGCACAGTGGATTTTCCCGCGCCGTTGGGGCCTATAAGAGTCAGTATCTTTCCGCTCTGTGCGGAGATATTGACGCCGTCCACGATAACGGTGCTGCCGTAGCCTGCGGAGAGTTTCTCCGCACGAAGTACAGTATCAGACATTGCCGTTCCTCCTCTCGCGGCGGAGCAGCATATACACAACCACAGGAGCTCCGAAAACAGCCGTGACCGTGCTTATACTCAGCTCTGTAGGCGCAAAGAGCGTTCTGGTTATCAGGTCGCATAGCAGGCAGAATACCGCTCCGCCCAGAAAACAGGCAGGAAGTATGCGTATAGGCTTGGCTGTCCCGAAAACGCTCTTTACGATATGGGGAACAGCTACACCCACAAATGAAACAGGACCTGCAAAAGCTGTAACGCAGGCGGAAAGCAGGCTCGAAAGCAGTATCAACGACACGCGGAAGGCCTTTATGCGTACTCCCGAGCCTACAGCATAGCTCTCCCCCAGCTGATAGGCGTTCATGGGCTTTGAAAGCATGAAGGCTGCCGCACAGGCAGGCAGCACTACTGCCGCAGATATGAGAGCCTCGCTCTGTCCTATGCCCGAAAAGCTTCCCATTGACCAGTTATGAAGGTTTACGATGTTGGAATCGTCCGAGAAATTCACTACCAGCTCTGTTATGGCCGAGCAGATGTAGCCTATCATGACTCCGCAGACGATAAGCACCGACATACGGCGTACCCGTCCCGAGATCAGCAGGATTATCCCCATAGACATCATGGAGCCCGCAAAGGCTGCGGCTATCATGCCGAAGGAGCTGAGTGCAAAGCCCTGAGACAGCGAGAACACCATGAGCAGCGCCACCACCAGCTTCGCTCCAGAGGATATGCCGAGTATATAGGGACCTGCAATGGGATTGGAGAAGAAGTTCTGGAGCAGAAAGCCCGATACAGCCAGCGCTCCTCCGAGGACAGCAGCCGCAAAGGTGCGGGGGATCCTCAGCTGGGTTATGATATTATAGGCTATCCTGTCGGAATCGGGATCGGTAAGTGCATCTTTCAGTCTGGAAAGGGAGATATCCGCACTTCCGGCGCAGATATTCACAGTTCCAAGCACTATTACAAGCAGTATGAGCGCCGTATAGCCTGCAATGAGCCGAAGCCGCTGTGCCTTCATCATTAACCCTCCAGTCTGTAAATAAACTCCATTCTGTCCTCAGCCTCACCTGTAAATATGCTGTGAAGCTCCTCTATCATTTCCGCAGCACCTGTGGTCTGCTGGAACATATTTTTCTCCGTACACCAGATATTTCCGCTCTGTACAGCCGTAAAGTCTCCCAGCACGGGATACTTCTCAAGGAGAGAGCTGAGAGAATCTATCCCCCCTGTGATATCGGAATTATATATGAGAAAGTCTGCATCCCATGCCTTTTCGTAAAAGACCTCGGGCTGTATGGTCATGGTGGAAAGCGCATTCTCGTCCGTGCCGAGATCGTCAGCGGAAAAGATGTACTCTCCTCCTGCCATTCTCATCATCTCGGGTACATAATCCGAGGGCTTGCGTATAACCACTCCGCCCGTGGAATTGATATAGAAGAAGGCTGCTCTTTTCCCGCTCTTTTCATCGGTAAGGATACTGTTGAGCTGTCCCGTTTTTTCCTCGTAGAGCCTGTTCGCCTGCTCCTCACAGCCGAATATGATACCGTAGAGCTTTATCCACTCCATTCGTCCAAGAGGATCCGTCTCATAGCTCGAACGCTCCACAAGTACAGGTATGCCGAGAGCCTCTATCTGCTCTTTTACCTCTGGACTGTGATATATCATAGTAGACTCGATGGCAAGTCCGCAGCCGCCCTCAAGAAGAGCCTCGTAATCGGGAGCGCTGTACTTGCCTATGTAAGTTATGTCTCCGCTGTCCATTGCAGATGTGACCGAATCAAGGCACCAGTCCTCATATTTAGTGGAGGTCATTGCTACCCTGTCAAGGGCTCCCGCTCCGTCAATGAGATCCATTGCGGACGAAGCCGCATTGTATACGCAGGAAACAGGCTGCTGTATCACAACAGCTCCCGAAGTATCGGCAGGCGGCTCCGCGTCCTCGGGCACTATCAGATATCTGTCCCCGTTTATATCCACAAGCGTGCAGCCGTCTTCGGTACGACTGGCAGTGAACTGCTTTGCATGATCCAGCATTATTCCGCTGCCTGTTACGGGCCTTACGGGAGCAGAGCTCTTCTTTGCGGAACAGCCTGCAAGCAGTATGACAGCCGCTCCTGCATATAACAATCTTTTTATCATATCACTTTATGGTCTCCGAATCAAAAATAAGGGTATAGCTTATCTCGTGAGGTGTGCTCATAGCCGTTGTATCGGCAGATACGTCCATTCTACCGTCAAATTCCGTAACGGGTATCTCGAATACCGAGAACTCGTCAACCGAGACCGGAAGTATCTTCTCGCCGTCAACTACCATATAATCGTACTTGTTGCTGCTCCAGATGATCTCGGCAGTGGCTTGTCCGTCCTTTACGGTAAGCTTTGCGGGAGACTGTACCGACGCCTTTCCAGAGCCGCCTTCAAGACTTACCTCTACCGTATACTCACCGTCGGCAAGTCCCAGTTCTTCGGCGGTCACCTTGCTCCTGCCCGAAAGCGTACCCTCGGGAAGTGAGTCGGCGCGGAATACCAGCTTCCTGTCATACCACTGCTGCTTCTTTTTGCTGAAGGCAGCGCAGTCGATCTCCTTGTCCAGAGCCTCAACAGGTACAGTAAAGGCAACAACTTCGCCTTCCTCCTCGGCAGGGATATACTCGGTCTCGGGAGCCTTTCCTGCTTCCTCGCCCGTACCCATGAACAGATACTCATAGCCGCTGCCGCTCATGGTCATTCTTGCTGTCATGGCACCGCCGGATACCACCAGCCTGCACTCCGTAATCCTGAACATAGTGGAGCTTGAATCAACGGTTATATCGTACTCGCCCTCGCTGACGCCATCGGCTGTGACAGCCTCCATGCCCTTGTAGCCTACCTCCTTCTGAGGAGCCGTCACCTGTTCCGTAGCGGTCTCCGCAGTGGTCTCCGCCACAGTCGTCGCCTCCGCTGTAGTTTCAGCCGCAGTTGTGGTTACATCAGCCTTTTCCGATGAAGAACTGCCTTTATCCGAACACGAACAAAGCGAAAGAGCTGCCGCAGCCAGCGCTGCCATAATAATTCTTTTTTTCATATATTCACCTTTTTAAAGAAGCAGCCGACTGTTAGTCGGCTGCATATTGTTTTCAGTTGAGAGAATCTATTGCAGCCTGTGCATGATCTACATATATGCTGCGGATATCCTCGTTTTCGCCCAGACCTCTGAGGAGGCACTCTACCTCTAAGCCCTCGGCTTCAAATGCAGACTTCCATGAATCCTCATCATCGCCGGCCATATCGTTGTTTGCGTGGTCGCCTGCAACTACCATGAGAGGCTCGAGAACTACCTTCTTGTAGCCGCCTTCCTTGACCTTGGCAATAACGTCCTCCAGTGAGGGCTCAGCCTCGACTGTACCGATGAAGTAATTCTTATAGCCGTCAGCTGTGAGCAGATCCTGCATCTTCTGGTATACGCCGTTGGATTCAGCCTCTGTACCGTGACCCATGAAGCAGATAGCGGTGTCGCCGTCATCGTACTCATTTGTCCAGTCTGTAATAGCCTTCTCGACTCTTGCAAAGTCATCATCGCTGGTGAGAAGGGGCTCACCGATGACCACCTTGTCGAAGGCGTCGGAATACTCGGCGATCTTGCCTGAAAGCTCCTCATACTCAAAGCCGTTCATAAGGTGTGTGGGCTGAACAACAAGGGTCTTTACCTCGTTGTCAACAGCTCTCTTGAGAGCAGCGTCAAGGTCGTCTATAAGGATACCGTCACGTCTGTTTACATGGTCGATTACGATATTTGCGGTAAAGCCTCGGCGTACTGCATAATCGGGGAAAGCCTTCTCAAGAGCGTCCTCGATAGCGCCTATAGTAAGGCGGCGGCTGTCGTTGAAGCTTGTACCGAAGCTTACTACGAGAAGCTCGTTATCGCCTATCTCGTCCTGATTGCGGACATTGTCAAGAGAAGCGTCGCCTGTATCGTAGTTCTCCTCGTCTTCCTCTTCTTCCTCAGCCTCAGTGGTATCAGCCTCTGTAGCTTCCTCTGTGGTTGTCTCTGCAACAGTAGTTGTCTCTGCTGCGGACTCGGACTTGCTGTCCTTCTTTTCGCTGCTGCATGAAGCGAAGCAGGCTGCTGTCAGTGTGATGGCAGAAATAGCTGCAATGATCTTTTTCATTTTTTCCTCCTGTTTTTCAAGGAGACATAGGTCGTGCGCAAAAAACACCTTCCGCAGAGCAGAAGGCATGACAATAAAGCTCATATCAAGAGCAACGGTACGATCAATGCCTCGTGATCGCGGCTGTGAGCCGTGTACCGATAAACGGCAGGTCTCCTGACTTCCGTACAATAGCACATTTCTCCGCCTTCCCGCTATAGCAGTGGCTGCACCAGACGGCACATGGATAATGCTGTACGGTCACAGTGACGAGATCGTGCAGGTCTTTCACCTGCTTCCCTTTTACCTTCCTGCACCGCTTGCGCGATAGGAAGCACCGTTCACCTTTTAAATATGTAATATTCATGAATACCTGTACATTATATCACAGTTTTTCCCGATTTCCAATAGTTTCCCGAAAAATCGGAACTTTTGACAAAATCCCCGTATTATTTGCGGACAAATATATGAAACTGACGACCTGTCTGTATTTCACATTATCTGTAACGGTGAGAACACTTTTCTGCACTGCTGTTTTATTGACATTTCTCACAATAGTCTTTATAATTATATAAAAAGATCTATGCAAGGAGGAAATCGGGATGAAATTCAAAAAGCTCATATCAGCCCTGGTTTCGGGCTGTCTGGCACTTACTGCGTTTTCTGTACTCCCCACATCTGCTTCGGGGACCAGAGTATCCGTACACGATCCCTCTATCGTCAAAGCGGACGGTGCCTATTACATTTTCGGCTCTCATATCGAAGCAGCAAAATCCACCGATCTCATGAACTGGAGACGTTTTTCAAACGGCTATGCCAAGACAAATAATGTTGAATTCGGCAACCTCTCGCAAAATCTGCAAAAAGCCTTTGCCTGGGCAGGCGAGGATCTGGAGGACTGTGAAGGAGGCTTCGCGGTATGGGCTCCCGACGTTTTCTGGGACGCCGATTACATAAACAGCGACGGCTCAAAAGGCGCATACCTGATGTATTTCTGCACCTCCTCCACATATATGCGGTCTGTCATAGCCTATGCCGCCTCAAAGAACGTGGAAGGGCCCTATACCTTTGTGGATACCCTCATCTATTCGGGCTTTACCGAGAATGACAGCTATGCAAAAAGCAATACCAAAAATGTGAACCGCAAATATACCTCCACCAACATCGACGAGCTCATTGCCGAGGGTAAGGTAAGCTTCAACAGCAGCTGGTTCAACAAGGGCAATTACAACAATCAGCTGTTCCCCAATGCCATCGATCCCACTATATATACCGATACCGACGGAAAGATGTATATGTGCTACGGCTCATGGTCGGGAGGCATATTCACTCTGGAGATAGATCCCGCCACAGGTCAGTGCATACACCCGGAAACAGGACAGACCTCCGACGGAAGAATGATCGACAGCTACTTCGGCACAAAGATATCGGGCGGCTACGGTAAATCAGGCGAGGGTCCCTTCATCGAGTACAATGCCGATACAGGCTATTATTACCTGTGGGTGACTTATGGCGGTCTTACCTCCACAGGCGGATATAACATGAGAGTATTCCGCTCCTCATCACCTACGGGTCCCTTTACCGATCCCGCAGGCAGACAGGCAGTTCTGCCCACAAATCCCGATCTCGACTCAACAGGACTGAAGGTTATGGGCAATTACAAGTTCAGCTCTCTTGACAAGGCCTATATGGCCTGCGGGCATAATTCGGTGCTTCGCGACGACGACGGCCGCTGGTTCCTGATATACCATACAAGATTTGACGACGGCGCCGAATTCCATGAGGTGAGAGTACACTCCATGTACTTCAACGAAAAGGGCTGGCCTGTTGTGGCTCCCTTTGAGTATTCCTACGATTTCATCGCCGAGAATGGCTACAATGAAAATGATATCGCCGGAGAATATGAGTTCATAGATCACGGCACCTCCACCGACGGAAAGATAATCAACTACAGCACCATATCTCTCAACAGCGACGGTACCATTAGCGGAAGTATCTCCGGGAAATGGTCGCAGGCAAATGACAGTTCCGCAGCCGAGATAACCGTTGGCGGACAGGTTTATCACGGCTACTTCCTGGCTGCAAAGGACGAAACAGGTAAAAAAGTCATGTCATTCACTGCTGTTGGCACTAACAATCACAGCATATGGGGCGCTCAGACAAAGCAGTTCTCAGGTACTGTCCGTCAGTACAGCGCCGATCATACCGACAGCAGTTCTCATCTCATAAACAAGGCCGATACAGTTTCGGGCGCAGGCTCAGACACATATCTCAGCGGCACCGACCTGCTCAGCGGTGTGTCCTATTATATCATCAACCAGAACAGCTCAATGGCTGTAGACCTCCCCAACGGAAAGCTTGACGAAGGTACAAATATCCAGCAATGGGAGAAAAACGGAAGCTGGGCACAGCAGTGGCGTATCATCTCCGTTGACGAGAACTATTGCAGGATAATGTCCGCAGGCGACGAATCCATGTGCATCGCTGTCGCCGAAAGCTCAGCAGAGGACGGCGTGAATATAGAGCTCCAGAAATACAGCAGAGCCGACAATCAGCTGTTCAGGATAGTGAGATGCGGCATGGACTACGGTATAGTTTCCAAATGCTCACAGGACAAGGGCGGTCTTGACGTATATGAATGGTCAAAGGAAAACGGCGGCAATATCAACCAGTGGAACTACTGGGAGGGCGGCTGCCAGCTGTGGAGCATAATCCCCGTCCACCCGCAGGTCACCGACGGAAGCTATATGCTCCGCACTCTCAGCAACGGACAATTCGTATTCAATATGGAGGGAAAGATCATCCGCTTCGATGCAAGAGGCGTAAGCGTACAGCCCGATATGAACGGGAATCAGCCCTTTACACTCAACGACCAGATATGGAGCCTGACACGGCTCGACGACGGAAGATACACAATAACGGATCAGCGCGGAAGAGCCCTTACCTCCACGGATTGGCTCAGTTTTGAACTTGAAAAATATACAGGAGCCGAGGAGCAGAAATTCACGGTAATATGCAACAAGGACGGCAGCTACTGCCTTGCGCAGGACAATAAATGTGCCGCTTTCTACGCATTGAGCTCCGATACCGAAGCCGAAATGGAAGTGGCTCTCTTAACGGGAGACTACCGCGAGAAATTCGTTCTTGAACCCGTTATCCCCGAGGAGCTGCCCAGACTGAAGGGTGATGTTACAGGCGACGGCCGTATCGCCGTCGGCGACCTTGTTCTCCTCCAGCGCTATCTGCTGAAGCTTGAGACCGTCATCGACAACGAAGCCGCAGACATAAACGAGGACGGAGTAATAGACGTATTTGACAATATCAGTCTGAGAAAGCTGATAGTATCACGGAACTGACCATAAGCGCAGCCGCAGACCATAATTGCAGCTGCGCTTTTTTGACAGGTTTTTCATTTGTAACCGTTTTTAACTTGACATTCTCCATAAAAGCGTGTAAAATATACTTAAACAGGCTTCATGCCTGACAATGCGAAGAAATACGGAGGTTATTATGGATCCTAATCAGAACAGACCCCAGGGCAGACGCAAGAATGTCACCTCTGGCGGAAACGGAGCTCATAGACGCGGCGACGGTCTCGGCACAGGTCCCGTAGGTTCAGGCAGCTATCACGGCGGTCAGACAGGCGGTGGCGGCGGCGGAGCCAAGAGAGCTGCCGCAGGCGGCGGCGGTCTCGTCACCCTTATCATAATCGGCTTCATCATATTCAAGCTGTTCAGCGGAAGCGGCGGCGGCGGCGGAGATCTTCTCGGATCCCTCACCGGCGGAAACGGCGGCGTGGACATCGGCTCGGTGCCCTCGGGCTTCGGCTTCAGCACTGAGGATACTGCCGCAGGAAACCTTACCAGCGACGCCAGCGTTGACACCAGCGTTGCAACAGGTTCACGCGACAAGAGAACTGTCATCAAGGGCAATAACGAGGACGTAGTTACCATTATGGTATATATGTGCGGTACTGACCTTGAATCAAAGTACGGCATGGCCTCCTCCGATATGGAGGAAATGAGAGCTGCCACATACGGCGATAACGTTAATATCATCGTATTCACCGGCGGCTGCTCAAAGTGGAAGGTAAACGGTATAAGCAACAAGGTCAACCAGATCTACCAGATCAAGAACGGCCAGATCGGCAGACTTGTTGACGATGCGGGCAGCAAGCCCATGACCGACCCCAATAACCTTGCTTCATTCATACAGTTCTGTGCAAAGAACTTCCCTGCCAACAGAAACGAGCTCATCCTCTGGGATCACGGCGGCGGATCTGTTACAGGCTACGGCTACGACGAGAAGAACAAGAGCAGCGGCTCTATGAGCCTTGCAGGCATCAAGCAGGCTCTCACCAGCGGCGGCGTACAGTTCGACTTCATCGGTTTTGACGCCTGTCTTATGGCTACAGCTGAAACTGCACTCATGCTCAACGACCATGCTGACTACCTTATCGCCTCCGAGGAGACAGAGCCCGGTATCGGCTGGTTCTATACAAGATGGCTGACAAATCTCGGTAAGAATACATCTATGCCTACACTTGACATCGGCAAGAACATCGTTGACGATTTCGTTTCCGAATGCGGCAAGAAGTGCAGAGGCCAGAAGACGACTCTCTCTGTTATCGACCTTGCGGAATTCTCAAACACAGTTCCCGCAAAGCTTTCCGATTTTGCAAAGTCCGTCAGCACAAAGATATCAAACAACGAGTACAAGGATATCTCCAACGCAAGATACGCTACCCGCGAGTTTGCGGAGAGCACACGCATTGACCAGGTCGATCTGGTAAATCTTGCAGAGAATGTCGGCACTTCCGAGGGCAAGGCACTTGCTGAGGCTCTCAGAAAGGCTGTTAAGTACAATCTCACCTCCTCAAATATGACAAATGCTTACGGCGTTTCCATATACTTCCCCTATCAGCGTACTTCCTACGTTGACTCAGCCTGCAAGACCTACGACAAGATAGGTATGGACTCCGAATATTCCAAGTGTATCAAGCAGTTCGCTAAGCTTGAGACAGGCGGTCAGATCGCAGCAGGCGGCACAGGCTCGGCTCTGAGCTCACTCTTCGGCATGGGCGGTTCATCGGGCTCATCCGGCAGCTCCGATATGATTGGCTCACTCCTTTCAAGCTTCCTCGGCGGAGGCGGCAGGAGCATCGAAGGTCTCGACAGCTCAAATACCGAGTTCATGGACGACACTGATGTGGACGGCACAGCAGAGTACCTTTCAACTCACTACTTCGATCCCTCAAACCTCGTATGGACCGAGAACAACGGCACCTACACCATGAAGCTTGAGAACGCTCAGTGGGAAATGGTACACAAGCTCGACCTTAATATGTTCTACGACGACGGATCAGGTTATATCGACCTTGGTCTGGACAACCTGTTCACCTTCGACGATAACGGCGCTCTCGTCGCCGATACGGAAAAGAACTGGCTCTCTATCAACGGAAACGTTGTTGCATACTATCACACAGATACTACCTACAACGGTACTGAACAGATAATCAGAGGCTATGTTCCCGCCCTGCTCAACAACGAAAGAGTAAACCTCATAATCGTATTTGACGGCGATCATCCCGACGGTTACATCGCAGGAGCTTCCACAGACTATGTCGGCGGCGAGACCGAGGCAGTTGCAAAGAACCTCACAGAGCTCACTGTCGGCGATAAGCTGGACTTCATCTGCGACTACTACTCATACGATATGGAGTATCAGGACAGCTACTTCATCGGCGATCAGGTAACTTATTCCGAGAATATGACTATCAGCAATACCGATGTAGGAAACGGCGCCTGCCATATCCTCTATCGATTCTCCGATATCTACAACCAGGAATACTGGTCGGAACCCATCGTTATAAAGTAATGATAATGAGCAGCCTTCGGGCTGCTCATTTTGTATTGTAAAAAAATAAAAATAATAGCATAAAAAATATTTACCCTTGACATAACTCCCCGTTTGTAGTATAATATTAATGCTGTCGAGGTGTGGCTCAGTTTGGTAGAGTACTACGTTCGGGACGTAGGGGCCGCAGGTTCAAATCCTGTCACCTCGACCATACGGGACGGTATTTCATGATGATATACCGTCTTTTATACGCCGCTGTGGTGAAATTGGCAGACACAAGGGACTTAAAATCCCTCGGTAGCAATACCGTACCGGTTCAAGTCCGGTCAGCGGCACTGAAAAAAGGAGCATACAATGTATGCTCCTTTTTTGCGTCTGTCCGCAAAAAAAAGCACAGCCCCCATGCAGTCTGCGCACGGGGACTTTTAAGTATCAGCTAACACGCTGGGGTCTTGTCTTGGGAACAGATACCTCGTCACCAAGTACGATCCTTGTGATAAGAACAAGATCGTTTATCTTTGTAGCGCCGCTGCAGTCTATATCTGCTTCGGCAATTGTATTTTCGCCGTTTATCGCCTTAATAAGCTCCTTACGGGCGATTATAAGATCGAATGAATCAACGGAGAGATCGTAGTTGAGATCGCCGGGGATATAGAGATCCTCCTCCGAGGCTGTTGTAGGCTCGGTAGTCTCCTCAGGAACAATGCCTGCGGATATGGCAATATCTTCACCGTCTATGCTTACGATATTCTTTGTAACAGCTGCAGAACCGCTTGTTCCGTTGAGGCCGCTGATGCAGAAGAATACTGAATCGGGATCGACAATGTCAAGTCCGTACTTTACCCATGCATACAGATGCTTTGTAACATCGATATTTCCTTCGATGCTGCCATCTGCGGAAAGCAGGTTATTGCGGCGGACGCTCCAGATCTCGGTGTAGAAGCCGTTGAAGGGCTTCTTGTAAAGCTCGTATATACCGTCGTCGATGCTTACCGTACCGAGATGCTCACATTCGGGAGCTATCTGCCAGTTCTTCCAGCCGTCAACTATATAATACTCTACAGTGCCATGATTGAGCCAACCGTAGCTGCCAACAATAAATGAACCGTCGCTGTCGATATCAGCGGCATAGTCGATAGTAAGCTCCTCACCGTTATAGTTCCTTACCACCGATCTTGTGATATTCTCAGAGTTACAGTACTCGATACCTCTGTAGAAACGGCTGTATTTGGTATCTGTCCACTGACAGCTGAACTTTCCTCCGTCAAGAACATCCAGTCTTATATCGCCCTCTTCAGAGGTTAAATCCTTATACAGACCGAAAGTATATCCGCCTCTCTCGTCACAAACGTTCTGAGTGAAGGTAACATCATTGAGTGTATCGGGGAACTCAACGGGATCACCAAAGGGAGTGGGTTCTTCCTCGGGAACGGTATTGCTGATGTAGTAAATATCGTTTGCAAGAACATTTGCCTTTCCGCTGGACTCATATGGCTCCACATTAAGCATGATCTGCTGTATCTGACGAACGGTCAGACCTGCTTCCTTCCAGGCATCTATATGATCGGAAATGCAGATCTTGTTCTGGAAAGTGCTGTAATCCTCCGAGAGTTTTTCTCTGCGGACGCTCCAGTAGCGATCCATGTATGTAGGAAGACCGCCAAGACTGCAAAGTGCAAAATTTACTCTCTCTTTATAAACGTCATATACGCCGGTTTCGGTCTCGAGTTCGCTAACAGGCTCAAGAGTACCGCAGGGTCTCGTGGTACCCCAGTCGTCAATGATAAGAAACTCTACGGAAGCATCATTCATAAAGCCGTCAACACCTACAGTATAATAACCGTCACAGTCAACTGCTGCACGATAATACATATAAATGTCGGATTCGTTGAGATACTCGTTTTCCTCTTCACAATACCTGTGGCCTGTCATAAACATACAATCCGTTGCATTGCTCCACTTACAGTTATAAGCGCCTCTGTTGCCGATGCTCATTTCCAGCTCAGCGTCATCGTCAGGATAACTGTTCCACATCTCATAATCATACATTCCTCTTTGTCCGCGGGCATTGCCTGTCTCATCCATATCGGCATTTGTCAGCAGAAGCAAACCGTCGCTGTTATCTGCGTAGACCGATGTAATAATTCCCCCAGGCATACACATAGAAACAGCCATTGCAGCAGATGCTATACGTTTGAATAGTTTGTTCATAATTGTTCCTCCTGTCCTTATATCATTATCATAAAGCCGTTTGGGCTTTATACACAAATAATACCACCAAACAGCAAATAATTCAAGTAATTTATTGTGCAGATAAGCATTATTTCGCGCTTCACTAACCAATAATTGCGCTTTTTATTGTTTCACAGCTATTATCGGTCGATAATTGCTTTTTTACATACGGCATTATACATCTGCTATATCCTCCATAAACTTTTTATATCGCTTTATTACAGTTTTTTACAGATTTCTATTGACATTATTGTTGTAATATAGTATAATTAGTGTCAGTTGATTACTTTATTCATTTAAAGCTTTACAGGTTTATCATTCAACACTGTAAATCAAAAAGGAAAGGTCTTGATATCAATGGGCTCACAAGCCGCAACATTTGTCATCCTTGCCATCTATGTCGCTATCATGGTCGGAATCGGAATCTATATGTCCCGAAAGACCAAGTCCACCGAGGACTTCATGCTGGGCGGCAGAAACGTTGGCTCATGGCTCACAGCGTTCTCATACGGAACCACTTATTTCTCAGCCGTTGTTTTCATCGGCTATGCAGGTCAGTTCGGCTGGATGTACGGTGCTTCAGCAACATGGGTAGGTATAGGCAACGCCATAATCGGAAGCCTTATCCCATTTTTCCTCATAGGAAAGCGTACCCGTCTTATGACCAATCATATTGGTGCAAAGACTATGCCTGAATACTTCGAGCACAGATTTGACTCAAAAAAGCTGAAAACAGCATCCGCACTTATCGTTTTCATCTTCCTTATCCCCTATACCGCTTCGGTATACAACGGTCTTTCCAGACTGTTCGGCATGGTATTCGATCTTGGTGAAAACGGCGGTACGTACATCATAATCGCTATGGCTGTTCTTTCGGCTATATATGTTACTCTGGGCGGCTACAAGGCAACAGCTCTCAACGATTTCTTCCAGGGAATCATTATGCTCATCGGTATCGGTACCGTAGTTGCTCTTACAGTACAGAAAAAGGACGGCCTCTCGGCTGCTCTCGACGCACTGAACGCAATCTCCGACAGCAAGACAGAAACAGGAACTCTCGGCTCACTCTTCGGACCCGATCCCATCAACCTCCTGGGAGTTGTTATACTCACCTCTCTCGGTACATGGGGACTTCCTCAGATGGTACAGAAGTTCTATGCTATCAAGGACGAGCAGGCTATCAAAAAGGGCGCAGTAATCTCCACATTCTTCGCTATCGTAGTTGCAGGCGGCTCATACTTCATGGGCGGCTTCGTAAGACTCTACTGTACTCTTGACGGTTCAGATGCTTCAGGCAAGACCTTTATTGATACTGTAAACGGCAAGCCCGTATACGACACTATGGTGCCCTCGCTTATAAAGCAGGCTCTGCCTAATCTGCTCATTGGACTTGTTGTTGTTCTGGTGCTTTCAGCTTCACTGTCCACTCTTTCGTCACTGGTGCTCACATCAAGCTCCACACTCACAAACGATCTTATCAAGCCCCGCGTAAAGAATTTCGATGACAAGAAGCAGATCACATTCATGCGAATATTCATTGCGGTATTCCTTATCATTTCCGTAATCATCGCCTGCAACAAGAACGCTTCCATCTCCACACTCATGTCCTACTCATGGGGAGCTCTTTCGGGCGCATTCCTCGGCCCGTTCCTTTACGGTCTGTTCATGAAGAAGGCTTCAAAGGCAGCCTGCTGGGCAAGCTTCTTCACAGGTGTGGGCATAAGCGTTGCACACATGGTTCTTTTCAGCATGAATATCGAGGCTTTCAACGGTCTTAAACAGTCGATCATCGACCTTAACTGTCCACTCAACCTGCTCTCACCCATTAATGCAGGTGCATTTGCAATGATAATCTCACTTATCATTGTGCCTGTAGTGAGCGCATTCACAAAGGCTCCCGACAAGAAGGTAGTCGATAACGCATTCAGCAGTCTTTCTGCAAAGTAATAACAACAAAGCTCCCCGATGAGATGTCGGGGAGCTTTTCATGTATCCGGACATAAAAAAGCAGCCGTTTGCGGCTGCTTTTTTTATAATTATTCGCCCTTTATAAACTGATTGAGAGACTTGTTCTCATCGCTTGTGGCACCGAATGCATAGTATGCAAGAACTCCGCTGGCGTCAACAGAGTCGATGCTTCTGTTGCCGTCAACATCGGCAGCTGCCTCCTGCTCGGGAGTAAAGCCCGAAGGCTGGTCTGTTGCGATAGCAGCATATGCCGAAAGTATCTTTGAAGCGTCTACTGCGTCAATATCGCCGTCGCCGTCTACGTCTCCGAGGAGCCTGTCAGAAGCATTGATACGAAGTCCCTCGCTGTACTCTGCTGGATATACCTCCACAGTCTTCGTAGGATCGTCGAGATACCTCGGAATAACGCTTGTGAAGTAAGCTCCTTTATCGTAGAACTCGATATCATAGCTTCCGCCGGGTGCGTTGTCCTTGAAGGACGCACTGAAGCAGGCAAGCGGATATGCGTCAGACGTATCTCCTGTGAGCTGGAGAGTCTTTGTAGCGTCGGTTTCGCTGTAGTTCGCAGCCATTATATTGAGGTCTGTGAAATTCTTCAGGCAGTTTACAAGATCAGCATCCGAACTAACGCCCGATATCTTATAAGGAGCATTTCCTGTCTTTGCGAAAGGTCCTGTAATGTCGGTGAGCTGGAGATCCTTGTTCTCACAGGTCCACTTTACAAAGATCTGGCCTGCGATCTTCTCGTCGTCCTTGAAGTATACAGCAGCGGGGATCTTTGCGCCTTCTCCTGCAACGGACTTGTTAACGTATACTGTACCGTACTTGAGTATCTCAACTCCTGTTCCCGCCTCGCCCTTTATGTAAAAAGTGGGCTTGTATTCATCAGCTGCATTTACTGCAAAAGCAGATGTCATACCCGCAGCAAGTACAAGAGATGAAATGACTGATATGATTTTTTTCATGGTTTATTACTCCTTTCAAAGCAGCTCTGCCATTCGGAGGACTATCTCCGCAACGCGCTTGGCTGCAATTTTTTCAAATTCGTCAAATGACATAGCTCCCTCATCGTCGGCATTATCGGAAATACATCTTACGCTGACATAGGGAAGCTCATTGAGATAGCAGCAGTGTCCCACTGCGGCGCTCTCCATATCAACGGCATAGGGATCGAACTTTTCCTGAATAGCGTTCTTAACCTCATTGCTGGAAATGAACGCCTCACCCGAAACGATCCTGCCTCTGAACGATCTTACGCCAAATTCACCGCATACCTTCTCGGCAGTATCCATAAGCGCACTGTCTGCCTTGAAGATACCGCAGTAGGGAGGATAATCCCTGAGGAAATGAAGATCAAGATCATGAGGCAGTACCTCTGTTGATATAACGATATCGCAGACCTTTACTGCACTGTTCATACCGCCTGCAATACCCGTATTGATGATACAGTCAGGGTGGAAATTGTCTATCATTACCTGTGCACAAAGCGCTGCATTTACCTTGGCTATACCGCAGCAGGCATTGATCACAGTCTTGCCGTCTTTTTCATTGATGTAGAAATCGAAGCCCGAGATACGCCTGATCTCAGCCTCACCGAGGATCTCTCTTATATCTGCCAGTTCAGAAGGCATTGCTCCGATTATTGCTATAGTCTTCATTGTTATCACTCCAAAAAACAAATTTACTTTTTCATTATAACACATATTTATTAATAAATCAAGTACAAACAAAAGACCGCTCCGTAACACATAACGGTGCGGTCTATCTCTTCTTCCTGAATTTGGGCATCAGCCTTTTACGGTACAGTTTGTACATGAAATCAAGATCAAGGTCGTATATCAGGAATATGAAGTTGCATATTCCCAGCATGATATAGGCACCGTACCTGCCCAGATCATCAAACTCTTCCAGCATCTCGTCAAGGCCGAATATAAATACTGTGACATAGAAATAGCCTATGATACAGATATTGAATACCGCAAGCTTTATGACAAGTCTCAGGAGCCTCAGCGGTATTTTCTGTATATAGAACCTGATTATGGGATAATGCCCGAAAAACATTATGAATATCAGTGCAGCTTCCTTGTCGAAGGTAATTATCATGGATAGCAGGCTCACCGCAAGATAAGTGAGAAAAGCCCATGGTATATTCACCTCAACTGCAATTATCATCAGCAGTATGCCTGCGATGCCGGGAAGCAGCAGATAAAGCGCGGGGATGACTCCCGCAAGGAACATAGTCACCAGACAAAGTGCGGAAACTATTCCTCCCAGCGCTACTCTGTAGCTTATGTCCCTCATTTTTTCAGTGCCTTTTCCTTTCCGTCAGCGGTGGTCTTGGCCTGCTGAATGTTGTATACTATTGCCGAAAGCATCTTATGGGGCAGGAATCGTGCTCCCCATGTGCCCAGTCTTACGGTAAGACCCGGAACAGCGAAGAACTTGCCTGTCAGCGCCTTATGCAGCGCATATTCGGCTGCATAGTCAGCAGTTATGGGCTTCACCGAGAAGCTTACTCCCGCACGGTTGTTGAAATTGGTGTCCACAGGACCCGGACAGAGCACGGTTATGCTCACATTGGACTTGTCCCTGCGGAGCTCCTCATATATAGCAAGAGAAAGACGCAGCACATAGTTCTTGGAAGCGTAGTATGACGACATGAGCGGTCCCGACATAAAGCCTGCGGCAGATGCCACATTCAGTATGGTGCCGTGATCCTGCTTCTTGAAGTCTCTGAGGAAAAGCTTGGTAAGGATATGGAGGGCGGTTATATTGACGTTTATCATATTGAGCTCGTCATCGAGATCTGTCTCTTCAAATTTTCCGAAAAGTCCGTAGCCTGCATTGTTGACGAGCATATCCACTTCCTTGCCCTTGCAGAAGTCATATACTCTGAATACGTCCTCACGCTTTGAGAGATCGGCTGTGATGATCTCCGTTTCCGTTCTGAGAGTCCTCTGAAGCTCCCTGAGAGCTGCCTCGTTGCGTCCCGTAAGAATGAGCTCCCAGCCTCTCTTTGCCAGTTTTTTTGCGATACTCTGTCCAATACCCGAAGTAGCGCCTGTGACCAATGCCTTCATTTATATCATTCCTTTCATGTTCATGCTTTTATCCTGCTGAGCATCTCTCTGTTTTCCAGACTGTCTGTCCCGAAAAGGAAAAGAGTCTGGGGATAATCTCCAACGTTGACGTAATCAGACAGCTTGCCTTCCAGATCCTCAGGAGATACAACCGTGATCTCGCTGTAATGCTGGAGGAGGAACGGCACGAAGCAGTCCCCGAAGCTGTCCTTTACAACAAGGAGCTTGTTGTTGCTGTTGTTTGTGGTCCTGATGTTCATAACGGGCACCGACTCGCCGAGATACATGGAGTACATATCCCCCGTACCGAGCCTGCTCCTGTCGTATACAACACCCTCGCCCGTTGAGCCGTCACTGTGGATCACCGTACAGGATACCACCTCCGTGCCGTCACGGTTGTCGTATATATCCATGATATCAGCCTTTGGCTTTTCCGACAGAGTCCTGTTGTACAGATCGCCGCGGAAGCTGTTTGTAACGTGCTCTATGGTAAATTTATCATATGCCGTGGGCAGCATACCCAGCTTCTGTATCACCGTCTTGTAAACACAGTATGCCCCGTATACCGTCCACTTAGTATCGCTGCGGTAGTAAATATAGTTATCCTTCAGCATTTTCAGTATATTGTATGCGTCTATGCGGCGGATATCGCTGTTCAGCGCGTCATAGAACTCGCTTATCTGCTGGCTCTCCGAGCGCCTAACTATATGGTGGGGCAGAACGTCTCCGTACACGCCTGCCGAGGTAGGAACGGCAACTATATAGACCATGCCGTCGTTATCCTCGGCAAAGCTGTTGAACACATCGGCAGCAGGCACGATGCTTTCTCCGCTGTTCCGTGTGTCAATGAGTCTTTCGTCGGTCACATATACACCGTTTACTATGCTCTCGGAAAGCTGCGTCTGTATCAGGCTGCCTGCCGCCAGCCAGCTGTTCCTGCAAGCGAAATGATCGGTGACATAGCTGCCAAGCTGAACAGATGTGCTGCCGTCGTAAAGCCCGTCTTTGTCAGGCTCTGGAACAGCTGCAAGGCAGCGGTTCTCCTCGGCGGAGAAATCCTTTTTATCGCCGAAAAATGTCATGACTGCGAATACTGCTATAAAAGCAAGAGTAAGCACAGCCGTGATCCTGCTTACGATCTTCACTGTATCTCCACCTCCCTAAAGCTTCATCAGAAGCATTTCCGAGCTTCCGCTGTATGATATCAGCGCCGTGCAGATAATCAGCACCGCCAGTACCAGTACAGGCGATACCACCATTACGGCGGTCTTGAACCTGTTCCTGCCCGATCTTGTCATAAGATTCCTGAAAAGATCCGTAGAAGCGTACATAGTCACAAGCAGCAGCACGATATACGACTTGAACAGATAGAAGGCCTGTGCGTCGGCAATAACTCCGTTTCCGCCTATCATGGCAAAGAGGTATCTGACCGAATATGCGGGACTGTCTCCCGAAAGGAACACTCCGCACAGGATAACAACAAGGAAGGTATAGATGATACCCGTAAAGTTCATGACCTTGTTCCTTGAAAGCCTGCTCTCGATGAGCGCGGCAAGTCCCATGAGCAGACCCCATATGAGACCGTTCAGATCAAAGACGTACCACAGGCCGAAAATTCCCCAGCCTGCAACAAAAACAGTCTCCCGAATCCATTTCTTCGGGCATACGCCGTAAAGAGGCTTTGTTATATATCTTCTGATCCACTGTACTGTCTGTGACTGCCAGCGGGTAGTAAAATACTTTATCCTTGTGCTGAGCAGCGGATAATTGAAGCTCTGAGGCAGCTTCAGTCCGAAGCAGTAGGCAGTTCCCATGCCCATGTCGGCAAGTCCCGACAGCTCAAAGTAAAGGCAGAATATGAAGGCCACCACGCCAAGCCACGCCGTAACAGCGGACATCTCGTCCACGGGCTCGTTTCCTGCGGCTGTGTAAAGCATATAAAGCGTATCCGCCGCTATCACCTTCTTGGCAAGTCCCTTCACGAACAGGGACATACCCACGCCCATTCCCGAAAGGCTCTCGCAGCGGTTGTCGAGGATATTGGTGAATACCCTGTACCGCAGGAGAGGTCCCATAATAAGTCTCGGGAAAAACATTATGTAAAGCCCGTAGCGGGTAAAGCACCTGTCAGCCTTTATCCTGCCCTTGTAGACATCTATCAGGGTGCCTATGGCTCCCAGAGCAAAGAAGGATATACCCACGGGATAGAAGCTCTCGGGGGCTCTTATCAGCCTGCGGAGCCATAATACATACTCCGTCCTGAAGGCCAGCAAGGCCACAAGATCTATGATTATTCCTGCCGCAAGAGGTACAGCAGCAAGCTTCTCGTTCTTCCTTGCCCTTCCGATAAGGTGGGTGAACAGGTAGTTCACAACAGTAAACCAAAGTATGAAAATCATGAAGTAAAGGCTTACCAGACCGCAGAAAGCAATGCTCAGAATGAGCAGCATGATCTCGCGGAGCTTCTTCGGCGTAAGATAATACAGCAGTAAGGAAACGGGCAGGAACCCGTATATAAACAGCAGGCTGCTATATATCATTGCTTTCCTCCTTTATCTCCTCTGTGATACGCGCAAGCTCCGCACTGTCCATCATTGTTGAAAGTACCTCGATGAGAGAGCCTGCCGACAGCTGTCTCGGCAGCCCCAGACGTACCTGGAGCCTTTCCCTGAGAGCGCTGCTGTTAGGTCCTCCGCTGAGTCCCAGCTCATATAGAGTGAGCCTTGTTATATCAGAGCGGCTGCCGCCCTGAGAAGCGGTTATGCCCGACTTTTTAAATGCCTCCAGCAGTATCTGCGGGTCAATTCCCTCAACTCCCAGCTTGCCCTCTGCGGAGGGCTTTGTCTTGCGCTTTTCTTTTCCCAGAATATCGGGAATGTACACGTTTATCACTCTTCCGCCGCCGACAGCGCCTTTGATATAGCCTCTTATCCTGCGGCCTGCAGCGTCGGAATCCGTAAGTATTATTATCCCTGTTTTTTCTGCATAATAGCGGATAAGTTCAAGCTTCTCCCTGTCCTTGAATATACCGAAGCCGTTGGTGATTATGATAACAGCGTCAACTATTGACGAGAGCTTTATCTTGTCATATTTTCCTTCCACGATTATGGCTTCATCTATCCTTATCATGTTCTCCTCCGCTAATTCTTTGTCATAAGCATTCTGGTAACGGTCTGCTCAAGCACGACCTTTTCGTCACAGCCTCCCGAATTGAGAGTGATGTTCGCGTCCCTGAGTATGCTGATACATTCTCTAAGTCGCTTTATGCTCATTCTGGAGCTGTCCCTGAAGGCATTCTTCACCTTGAACTCCCATACATAGGCAAAATCCGCCTTGACGTCCGCAACCTGTTTTCCCTTTTTTCGTGCACAGGCCGCGCGGTACATATCTATGAAGGAAGCCGTGATATTTGCAAGAACTGCGCCGCGGTTCTCCCTGTCCTGCATGAGCTCGTCAAGAGCGTCAAATGCCATACGCTTATTGAAAGCGGCCACAGCATCAGCCAGCTTGAAAAATGTGGCGTCGCTCTGCCTGTGCACCAGATTGTGCAGTATATCGGCAGTGATCTCATTCTTTCCCGCATAGGAGCAGAGCTTGTCTATCTCGCTGCGTATGGTAAGGGTGTCGGACTGGCACATCTCCGCAAGCTCACGGGCGTTGTCAAGGGATATGAGACTGCCTCTTGCAGAAACACTGGCTGCAATATCCTTCGCAAGCTCATTTTCAGTCTTGACGGGACACTCCACTGATTCGCCCACCTTGGCGGCATAGTCCGCAAGCTTCTTGTTCTTGTCCTTTACAGTGCTTTTGCCCGTCTTGTAATCGGTCTTCAGACCTATCTCAAAGCCCGTAACATTGAATATCAGCACGGTCTGGGAGGGTATCTCCTTCAGCACCTCCATCAGCTTCTTGTTGAGGTCATCGGCTTTGAGACCTGCCATATTCTCGCGGGGCTTTTCAAAATTGTAGTCGTTCACCACAATGCAGTTGTACTCCGACATCATGGGCATCATCTGCATCATGTCATACAGCTCCGAGGTATCGAGATACCGTCCGTCAAGCCTGTTGAGGGCAAAATCCTCGTTATCGCCCACCGCAGCACTGATTATCAGCTTTGTCAGCTTTTCAACCTCGGGGATATTTCTTCCGTAGATATAATAAAGATTTTTCAGCTCGCCTTTTCTCAGCTGAGCCTTTATGGTCTTAGGGTCTGTCTGTGGCATTACAGCCTCCTTATATCAAAGCTTCCCGACTCGGAGAGCCATATCTCGAAATTGTTTCCTTTATCCGTATAGATGGTATCGTCTGATACACGTTCGTCATCGGATATCCTGCCGTATCTTACGTTAAGAGCTCCCGCAGTCTGCTCCGCGCTGCCCTTTTCAAATACAACCTTTCCGCCGCAGCCCTCAACTGTAAGAACGCCGGCGTCAATGGTCATGGTATAGTCTTCACCGCCGATGACAACAGGCTCTCCGTCGGTATAGTCAATAGCTCCTGCCGACTCATAGGGTATGCCGCTGTCGGCTGCAAGCCATTTCCCCGTGTCCACAAGATCCAGCTCGCCGCTGTAGCTGGCATAAGAGGACTGTATCCTGTTTGTCAGGACGATATCCTCCACTCTTTCAATACCGTTGCGGGTAAGATACTTCCTTACATATGCCGCAGAACGGTAATTGCCGCTGAGATCCACCACATGAGCAGAGCCGTGACAGCTGACAACTACAGCCGAATTGCTCCCCTTTCCCAGCACAGCGATGATAAGTCCGTCATTCCTCTGTGTACGCTCTATGCCCGCACCCGTAAACAGGAATACAAAAGCTGCCGCTGTGATGATACAGGTAAATCTCCTGCTCCTGAAAACAGCAAAGGAGAAAACAACTATCACCGCGCATATCAGCAGTCCGTATACGACAGGCCTGCTGCCGCAGGAAAAATGAGTAACGCCTATCCTTGCGGCAGAGTCAGCGATATTCAGAATAAAGCCGTTTATGACATCTGAAATGAAAAGCACATCGACTGCTCCGCCTGTCAGGGCGTAGAGAAGTCCTGCCGCCATAGATACTGAGCAGAGAGGCACAAGTAGCACATTGGTTACAGGCGATATCAGCGAGGTCTCGTCAAAGAAAAGCAGTGAGAACGGGAACACGCATACGGTAGTACACAGCATTGTCGCAAGGCTCACAAGAGCCTTCTGCGCAATGCTTTCCTTCGGCATATCCTTTGTAAGACAGGGCGCGGCAACTCCTATGCCGAAAGTACCTGCAACTGACAATATAAAGCCCTCGTCATAGATAACATAGGGCTGTATGACGCAGATCAGCAGGACGGCTCCCGCAAGAGCGTTGAAGGTATCGTTCTGCCGCCTGAACAGGCCTGCTGCATAGACGAAGTTCATCATTATAGCCGCTCTTACAGCCGATACAGGGTAATTTGCCAGCGTCACCAGAAACAGCAGCAGACATTCCATCAGCACGAAGGCTGCGTACTTATTGACGCGCAGCCGTTTCAGCAGCCGCATAAGCACAAAAACTGCCACTGACACATGAAGTCCCGATACAGCCAGCATATGACCTATGCCGACGCGGTATACGGCGGTCCTTATGTTTTCGTCCAGACCGCGCTTCTCGCCGAATACCATACCTGCCAGCAGCTGGCCGCTGTGAGCTCCCAGAGCAGAACGGAAATCGAATATCATCTGCTCCCTGTAGCTGTCAACAGCCCGTTTCAGCCTGTGGCCCTCACATTTTACGGCGGTGATATCCGAAGCCTTTCCTATGGACAGAAAAACGCCGTCCGACCTGTAATAGCTCTCTCCGTCAAAAAGATAGTCCTTTGAGGGAACCGAGAATGAACAGCTTCCTATATCGATGACATCACCGATATCCGCTTCACACTCTCCCGTATAGAACGTCACCTTTGCAGGGATACGGCCGTTTATCCTGCCTTTCAGGATATAAGAGGAATTACCGCCCTCATAGCGGCTCACCTCCGCGACCTCTCCGCGGAAGCTCCCTGTTCTGCCGTCCATTTTTACAGCAGGTCTGTACCTCACAGCAGTATGTATGCCGAAAGCCATAACCGCTGCCGTGAAGAATACAGCCATTATCCCGTAGTCCGCCGCTTTAAAGCCGTATCTCCTTACAGTTACAAGCGCAGCAGCAAGTATCACAGCCGTTATGACCAGCAGCGGGATATCCGAAAAAAACGAAGCGAAAAACAATCCCGCCATATACGCTGCCGCAGCTCCAATCATTTTTCGCTTCATAATCTAATTCTTATTTAAAGAAAAGAGGCAGCTTCTCAAGGAAGCAGATGTCTTTTCTGTCCGCAGCATCGCCCTCTGCAAGCACCGCAGATCTGCCCGAGATCTCGCCGCCTGCTGCTTCTGTAAGCTTCTCGAGAGCGTTGAGAGACTCGCCTGTGCTGATAACATCATCAAGAAGGAGCACCTTCTTGCCCTTCAGCATTGCAGCCTTCTCCTGAGACAGATAAAGAGTCTGCTCGGCAGCTGTTGTTATTGACTTGACTGTGACCGCAATTGGGTCGGTCATGTACAGCTTTACGGACTTTCTTGCAACTACATAGGGCTTTCCGCTCTGTCTTGCCATTTCGTATGCAAGAGGTATGCCCTTTGACTCGGCTGTGAGGATAACATCGAAGTAGGGAGACTTTTCCAGAAGCTGCTCTGCGGCTGCAACTGTAAGCTCCACGTCCGAAAACATTACGAAAGCCGCAATGTCGATCTTGTCATTGAGAGGACAGAGAGGGAGTTCCCTCTCCATTCCTGCAATAGTCATTTTATATGTACCGGCCATAGTTATGCTCCTTATTCAGTTTTGCCCAGGGACTCGGGTCCCCAGCCCATTTTTACGCCGCCGAGAAGGTGGAAGTGAAGGTGCTTCACTGTCTGACCTGCGTCGTCGCCGCAGTTGTTTATTATGCGGTAGCTGTCATAACCCTGCTCCTTTGCGATCTTTCCGGCTGCTTCAAATACCTTTGCAACAACGGAGGAATTCTCCTCTGTGATATCGTTTGCACTTGTTATATGCACCTTGGGGATTATGAGTATGTGCATAGGTGCGATAGGAGCGATATCCTTGAAGGCATAGACGAATTCGTCCTCGTATACCTTAGTGCTCGGTATTTCTCCGTCGATTATCTTACAGAATAAACAATCCATACTGATTCTCCTTTATTACAGAATTATTTCATTGTATCGGCAACTACGTCTGCGAACTTAGACATAGCCTCGTCGATTTTTGCTATATCGCCTGCACCTGCCATAGCGCCGTCGGGCTTTCCGCCGCCCTTACCGCCTGTTACGGCTGCTATCTCACGAACGATCCTGCCTGCATTGGCGCCCTTTGCAACAGCGTCCTTGGTGCAGACGCAGTAGAATGTTCCCTTCTCACCGATTGTACCTGCAAAGAGAGCTATTATAGCCTCGTTCTTGTCCTTTACGCTGTCACCCAGCTTTCTGAGAGCGTCGGGAGCAGAGCCGTCCATTCTTGCGGAAACTATCTTCACGCCGCCTACTTCCTTGGCATTGTCAAAGAGAGCAGCCGTCTTGGAGTTGGCAATCTGCTGTGTAAGGCTCTCGATCTTCTTGTCCTTGTCCTTGGACTCGGCAGCCATAGCAGCGCACTTCTCGGGAAGCTCGTTGACGTTGGCAAGCTTCAGAGCCTTTGCTGATTTTGCGATAGTGCTCTTGAACTCGTTGAGGAGAGCTATAACGTTAAGACCCGTCACAGCCTCGATACGTCTTACGCCTGCTGCTACGGAACTCTCTGATACTATCTTGAAGAGTCCTATCTGTGATGTGTTTGATATATGGGTACCGCCGCAGAACTCAACAGACTTGTTTGCTGTTACAACGCGGACTGTATCGCCGTACTTCTCGCCGAAGAGAGCCATTGCTCCCAGCTTTCTTGCCTCATCAATGGGCATTTCCTCCATAGTTACGGGGAATGCAGACATTATCTCAGCGTTTACTATATCCTCAACTCTTGCTATCTCCTCATCGGTCATAGCGCTGAAGTGGTTGAAGTCGAAACGGCAGGCCTTTTCGTTGACCAGCTGTCCTGCCTGGTGAACGTGATCGCCCAGAACCTGTCTCAGTGCGTGCTGGAGAAGATGAGCTGTGGTATGATTGCGCATGATAGCCATTCTGCGGTCCTTTTCTATCTGAGCTGTTACCTTGTCGCCCTTGGAGAGGCTTCCCTGCTCGATAGTAGCGATGTGGAGGAAGTGTCCCTCTGACTTGATAGTATCGTCAACAGCAGCGATATTTGCACCGTTGAGGAGCATACCTGTATCGCCTACCTGTCCGCCGCTCTCTGCATAGAAAGGAGTAACATCGAGAACGATAACAACGTTATCGCCCTCAACAGCGGTCTCAACCTCTGCGCCGTCCCTGTATATGGCAAGGATCTCGGCGTCCTCGGCCTCAAAGTCCGTATATCCAGTGAATATGGTAGCGGGAGCATCGACCTTTATACTGTTGTCAGCCCATGATGAGCCTGCCTTTGCAGCGTGGTCTGCCTTGGCTCTTGCTCTCTGCTCCTTAGCCAGCTCAGTGAAGCGGTCACGGTCTACGGTGTAGCCCTTCTCCTCGCATATCTCCTCTGTAAGATCTATGGGGAAGCCGTATGTATCGGAAAGCTTGAATGCGTCGTCGCCTGAGAGCACCTTGCCGCCCTCGGCAGCAAGCTTGTCTGTGAACTGGTTGAGAAGCTCAGTGCCCTTGTCGATGGTCTTGGCAAAAGCCTCCTCCTCAACGCCGATGATCTTCTTGATATAGTCGCGCTTCTCGGCAAGCTCGGGGTAAGCGTTGGCGTTCTCGTTGATAACTGTATCGCAGACCTCTGTGAGGAAAGGTCTCTTAACGCCTAAGAGTCTGCCGTGACGGGCAGCTCTTCTCAGAAGGCGGCGGAGAACATATCCGCGTCCCTCGTTTGAAGGAAGGATACCGTCGCCGACCATGAAGGTAGTGCTTCTGATATGGTCTGTGATAACACGGAGGGAAACGTCCTTCTTTGCGTCCTTCTTATATTCAACACCTGCAATGGAGGAGATGTGCTTCATGATGTTCTGAACAGTATCTACCTCGAAGATATTGTCCACGCCCTGCATAACACAGGCAAGTCTCTCAAGACCCATACCTGTATCTATGTTCTTGTTCTTCATCTCGGCATAATGGCCTTCGCCGTCGCTGTCGAACTGGCTGAATACCAGGTTCCAGATCTCGATCACTCTGTCGCAGTCGCTGGCCTGCTCGAAGCTCTCAAAGGGACCGTAGGCCTCGCCGCGGTCGAAGTGAATCTCTGAACACGGGCCGCAGGGACCTGAGCCGTGCTCCCAGAAGTTATCCTTCTTGCCGAGACGGATTATCCTGTCGTGAGGGATACCGATATGCTTCTCCCAGATCTGCTCAGCCTCATCGTCGCTCTCGAATATTGTGATCCAGAGCTTTTCGGCAGGTATCTCAAGAGTCTTTGTAAGGAATTCCCACGCCCACTCGATAGCCTCGGTCTTGAAGTAATCGCCGAAGGAGAAGTTGCCAAGCATCTCGAAATATGTACCGTGACGGGCAGTCTTGCCCACGCTTTCGATATCGGGAGTTCTGATGCACTTCTGGCAGGTAGTCACTCTCTTGTTGGGAGGAGTAGCCTGACCCAGGAAGAACTTCTTCAGAGGAGCCATACCCGAATTGATGAGGAGAAGGCTCTTGTCACCCTGGGGAACGAGAGAAGCGCTTGCCATTCTTGTATGGTTCTTGCTCTCGAAGAACGAAAGATACTTTTCACGAAGATCATTAAGACCTGTCCACTGCATAAATATATCTCCTTTAATAAAAATATAAAACTTAGTAATACAAAAAAAGCCCCGCCGCCAAATGGGACGAAGGCTCTCGTGGTACCACCCAAATTTGAAGGAGCAGTGCTCCCTCCTCGATATCCTTAACGCAGAAATACGCCTTTGTTTCCAAAGGTAGCTCAGGGTAAGCACCTGCCCTGCGGATAAAGGCTCGCACCAGACGCCTTCTCTCTGAACTCCGCTTACAGACAGTCAGTCCCTTCAACGCTATACATTTAATATTATAGCGCTGTTTTTCGGAAATGTCAACTATTTCAAAAAAAATACTGCATTATTTCGGTTTTTCAAGGTCTGTCATTTTCTCGGCTATCCTCCTGAACACAGGCGCTGCCACATCATTCCCGTAACCGCCGTCCTCAACAAGAACTGTCACTGCATATCTGGGCTTCCTTGCCGGAAAAAAGCCTGTTATCCACGCATGGCACAGCTCATTCCCTTTTTCATCAAATCTGCCGGTCTGAGCTGTGGAGGTCTTGGCTCCCACGCTTATTTTGCGGCTTTTTGCCTTTGAGTTCTCATTTTCACGCACTGCAAGTATCATCATTTTTCTCAGTGCTTCCGCGTCCTCGCTGCTCATTACCCCGGAAAGCTGGGGCGGCTTTTCTCCGCTTATGACTGTGCCCTCTGCGGTCATGCCCTTAATAAGACGCAATACAGGCATTTTCCCGTCGTTGGCTATGGCGCAGGTCAGCTGTGTTATCTGTAAGGGCGTTGCCGTAAGTCTCCCCTGTCCGAATGCAAAATTGGCAAGCTCCGCAGGAACAGAGAGCTCCTCCTCTGTGGGCAGCACTCCTCCCGAGCCCGTTATCCCTGCGCAGAGATAGTTTTCCCTGCCGAAGCCAAGGTATGAGGCCTTTTGCCTGTATTTCGCAATATCGAGACATCTTGCAAGGTCGATGAAGTAGGTGTTGCAGGAATTCGTCATAGCTGCCTGCATATCCTGCAATCCGTGGCCGTCAAGCTTATGGCAGTTGAATACTCTGCCGCCGATATCTATGCTTCCGCTGCAGCTGTACATATAACCGCTGTTCCCCTGTTCAAGGGCGGCTGCGGCTGTTACCAGCTTGAATACGGAGCCCACACTGTAGGAGTAGAGACAGCGATCGATAAGAGGGCTGTGCTCGTCGGTCATGGCCTTTTCCATATCCTCGGGAGAATAATCAGGAAAGCTGGCCATGGCAAGTATATCTCCTGTCTTTATATCGGCGCAGACAATGGCTCCCGCAGATATCCCCCTGCCGCATTCCTCGCATATACGCTGTATATCCCTGTCGATAGTCAGCACGACTCCGCTTTTGTAGGAGCCTGAACGGAATACCTTCTTGCTGTCTCCTATGAGGACATTGCCGAAGCCGTCGGTGTTATAAGTTACGCTGTTCTGCGGAAGATCGCTTCGCAGCACCGAATCATAGGCATACTCTATGCCGTCCGCCCCTCTGTCCTCGGAAAGATAGCCTATAACATGGCGTGCTGTCTGATCCTCCGAATATCTTACAGGCACCTCAAAAACCGTAAGTCCCTCCGATTCCAGAGCCTTTTCCGTACACTGAAAAACAAAGGGCTGCCCCTTATCCCATTCCGCAAGGAAGCTCTCCCTGTCTGTGGCATATTCCGCGCATATATCCCTGTCCAGAGCCGTGGGAACAGCAACTGCAAGCCGCTCGGTATCCGCATTTACAAGTGGTCTCATGCTCCTGTCGTATATAGTCCCCTGACAGTTCCCTGCCTCTATTGTGACCGTATTGCGGATATAGGCCGCAGGTACGCCGTTCTCTCCGCAGGACAGCCTGTAGAAATTGCAGGCTATCAGCGTGAATACAACGAAAAATAACGCCGTAAGAACTATGACGCCGTGTTCGCCGCGTTTTCTGACCATATCATCACCTCTGTTAAAGTCTTGGCAGAAATCACGGCTTTATACGGTATATTGACTTTTTCGTAACATAAATGAAAAGGTCTGAGAACGAAGCGTTCTCAGACCTTGTTTTTTATTCGAGTATTACTGTAAACGGGCCGTCGTTAAGGAGCTCTACCTTCATATCGGCGCCGAATACTCCCGTTTCCACCTGCTTGCCCTTCCCGCGGAGATACTCCACGAAGTATTCAAAGAGAGCATTGGCCTTTCCGGGCTTCGCCGCCTGTATGAAGTTGGGACGGTTTCCCTTGCGACAGTCGGCATACAGTGTGAACTGTGGCACTGCCAGTATAGCTCCGCCTACGCTGTCAAGATCAAGATTGATCTTGTCGTTCTCGTCTGAGAATATCCTAAGTCCCGATATCTTGTCCGCCAGTCTGCGGCAGTCCTCCTCGGTGTCCTCATGGCCTACTCCGAAAAGCAACAGAAATCCCGTGCCTATACTTCCTGTGACCTCTCCGTCAACTGTGACCCTTGCCGAGGTCACTCTCTGCAAAACGATCCTCATTTATTCCTACTTTCTGACGATATCCATGTCAAAGGGCTTCAGCTTCAGCTTGTCCTTCTCGCTGTCGTCTATAATGCTGTACATAGCCTTTGGAAGTGTTATATCCGCCTCCTGCTCCGAATTGTTGAAGAAGAAGATATAGTCGTCCAGGCCGTTTGTCCTTGTGGTGACCTCAACTCCCTCGGGAAGGTCCTTCAGACGTGGTATGCCTGTCTGCTTCATGATATTGCCTGCAAACTTCTCATAAAAGTCCATTCCGCATATAGTGCCGATATAATAGGCCACACCGCTGCAATAGCGGTTCATGGTGACTGCGGGACTTCCGCTGTAGAAGCAGTCCTTGTATTCCGCATAGGCACGGGCTGTGCCCAGCTCCAGAATATCGCACCACTGACTGCACTTGTAGGAGTTGCCTGCAAAATCAACGATGGTCTGCTCCTCATTGCCGATAGGATCGTATTCCGATATCTCGGCGCCTATCATCTCCCTGTATACCGTGGGCAGAGGCTCCATCACGCAGTTGTTGCAGTTATCCTTCACGCCGCTCCTTGCGGTCATGACCACCGTTCCGCCCTTTATGACATAACGGTAGATGTTCTCTGCGGCGTTCTTCTCATAAACATACATGGACGGCGCTATGACCGCCTTATACTTGGAGAGATCGCTGTAGGGAGACACTATATCCACATTTACTCCGTACCTGGAGAAGGCCGCATGGAAGCACCTGATCTGCTCAAAGTAGTCGAAGCCCTCGGTCTGGGGCTGTATCCTGAATGCGGTATCATTGTCGGGTGAGTAGAGTATGGCTATCTCGGATACCAGCTCTGTGGTCTCGATAACGCTGAGCTTCGATGAAAGCCTGCAAAGCTCCGCAAACTCTCTGAAGCGGCGTCCAGGAACATTGCTGTGGTCGATAAGGCCGTGCCAGTACATCTCGGCGCCCTTGTTTGCTGTACGCCAGCGGAAGTGCATGACCGTATCGGCTCCGTGAGCCATTGCCTGCATGGCATAGCCCTTTATCTGTCCCGGACGGGGCGTAGGTCCCATGGGCATCCAGCTGCCCGTAGGGCCGCTGAGCTGTTCCATTACCCAGAAATTCTTCTGCTTGACGCCTCTCATAAGATCGAGATACAGTGCATGGGAGCAGCTGCGTCCGTTTCCGTCCCTGAGCCTTACAGGAGGATAGTTGTCGTATGAGACGAAATCAAGGCCTGCGAACAGTTTATAGAAATCGGGAGTATCCTTGCAGAACAGCGTATTTGTCGTTACCTTTGCTCTGGGATTCTCACGCTTGATTATCATTGCCATATCATGGGCGAACTTTGCTGTCATATCCGACGAGAACCTTGCGTATTCAAGGCAGAGGGCAGGGTTCTGCCAGGCCTTCGGGTAGGCATTGGGCGGCTGAATCTGTGATATATCGCTGTATTCTCCGCTCCATACAATATTGCCGAAGGCGGCGTTGATGCTGTCAAGGTCGTCGTACTTATCCAAAAGCCAGTCGCGGAAAAGTCCTCGGCATACCTCGCAGGTGCAGGGATATGCCTCAAGCTCGTTGTCTATCTGCCAGGCAGCTATTGCGGCATTATTGGCGTACCTCTTTGCAAGCTGCTCCGTTATCCTCTTTGCATAGCCAAGGAACACGGGTGAATTGAGACAGCGGTGTCCCCTTATGCCCGTCTGGATCCTGTTGCCGTCAGCTCCCACCTGTACTATCTCGGGATGAGACTCATACATCCACAGAGGCGGACAGCTTGTAGGAGTACAGAGGACTATACCCATGGCATGGCGCGAAAAGGTGCTTATCACCTCGTCGAGCCAGTCAAAATCGAACTCGCCGTCCTTTGGCTCCAGCCGTGACCAAGCAAACTCGCCCAGTCTTACTAGCTTTACTCCTGTTTTCTTCATCAGGTCGGCATCTGCCTTCCAGAGTGCCTTGTCCCATTGTTCGGGATAGTAGTCAACGCCTATCTTCATTATATCCCTCCGCTCATTCTGTAATATACTTTATCAGTCCGCAGTTGTCCATAAACCAGTTTGCGAACCGATCCGTTGTCATATCGTTGAAGTATGTTTCGATCACGCGGCATACTCCTCCGTGTGATACGATCAGCACGGTCTTGTCATGATATCTCTCTATGATATCGTCAAGGGCGGAATAGACCCTGTGAGAGAGCTGAAGCAGGGATTCTCCGCTGCTTCCCATCCTCACTCCGAAGTTCACCTTATTATCCGCAAAGCCCTCCGTAAAACGGCTCCTGCCTTCAAAATCGCCGTAATCCCATTCACGGAGCCTTTCATCGGTGACAACGTCAAGTCCGCAGCGGCCTGCGACAACAGCGGCAGTTCTCTGCGCTCTTTTCATGGGAGAGGCTATTATAATGTCTATCTCTCCCATTGCGGCTATCCTTTCGGCAAGCTCCTCTGCCTGCTCCTCGCCTGTCCCGTCAAGCTCTATATCGGTAGTGCCTAAGATGATCTCCTGTCTGTTAAAGGAGGTCTGTCCGTGTCTTGTGGAATAAATTATCAATATACTTCCTCCATTAAAGCTCTGAAGCCTTCTCGATCTCGGCTCTTGCATTGTCCAGCATCAGGCTGCTGGGATCCTCGCCGCCCATTATACGCGCTATCTCGGCAACTCTGCCATCCATATCCAGCTGTATCACATGGGTCTCTGTACGGTCGCCTGCTATCTGCTTTTCGATGAGCAGGTGGTTATCCGCCATGACCGCTATCTGCGAGAGATGTGTAACGCAGATGACCTGGCGGACCTTGCCTATGCTGCGCAGCTTTATGCCTATTTTCTGGGCAGCCTTTCCGCTGACTCCCGTGTCTATCTCGTCGAATATCATGGTGGGGATAGAGTCCTTGTCGGCGATAACGCTTTTCAGAGCAAGCATTATCCTTGAAAGCTCGCCTCCCGAGGCTATTCTGGATATGGGTTTCGGCTCCTCGCCCTTGTTGGCTGATATAAGGAACTCCACCGTGTCCATGCCGTTCACGGTGAGCTTGCCCTTTTCATGGCGTACCGCTATTATGACTCCCGCCATATTGAGGAATTCAAGCTCCTCGGTGACGCGCTCCTTAAAGCGAACGGCAACTGCCTCACGATGATCGTACAGGGCCTTTGCCTGCTCGGTGACCTTGTGGAGCAGAGCCTCGCGCTTCTGTACAAGCTCCTTTATCTCGCTGTCGGAGCTCTCAAGCTGCATTATCTCACGGCAGGCGTCGTCATAGAGCTTTATGAGTCCGTCGCAGTCCAGAGCGTACTTACGCTTCAGCTTGTTGATATTGTTCAGCCTTGCGGCGAGATATTCAAGGCGCTGACCGTCCAGCTCCACCTTGTCCGCAAGAGCCTCCAGCTCGGAGGCTATGTCCGCAAGCTCTATCTCAGCGGCGGAAAGCCTCTCGTAAAGGCTGTTAATGGCAGTACTGCTGTCGGTAAATCGTGCTATCTCTGTCTCGGCCGATACTATCATGTCATTTGCGGCCTGATCGCCTGTTATGAGGCTGACAGCGTTCTTTACGGCGGCTATGGTATTCTCGGAGTTTTTAGCCGTTTCGTACTCCTTCTCTATCTCATCGTCCTCGCCCTCGCGGAGCTCCAGCTCGCCTATATCGTCGATTATGCCGTTGAGATAGCGGCTGCGCTCCATGCGGGACTGCTCCTGCTTTTTAAGCTCGCCAAGCCTGCGGGCCGTCTGCTGGAGCTCCCTGAAGGTGACGCGGTATTCACTGAGAAGCGTATCATCTCCGCCGAAGTCGTCAAGTATCTTCAGATGCTTGTCGCTGTCGAGAAGTATCTGGTTGTCGTGCTGTCCGTGTATGTTAATCAGCATGGCTCCGATCTCTTTGAGAAGAGCTGCCGAGGCTGTCCTGTGGTTTATTCGTGAAACGCTGCCGCCGTCGGCGCTTATCTCACGGGTAACTGTTATCTCCCTGTCGTCGTGAGCGATGCCCAGCTCGTCAAGCTTCCCGCATACCTCGTCGGAAAGATCGGTGAAAAGGGCGGTTATCACCGCCTTGTCGCAGCCTGTGCGGACTATATCCTTTGTGCAGCGCTGTCCGAGAACAGCGTTTATGCCGTTTATCAGTATGGATTTACCTGCGCCTGTCTCGCCTGTGAATATATTGAGCCTGCC
Organism: uncultured Ruminococcus sp.; assembly: GCF_947301925.1. GTDB lineage: Bacteria > Bacillota > Clostridia > Oscillospirales > Ruminococcaceae > Ruminococcus. The sequence goes on along the minus strand of NZ_CAMYUE010000001.1, from coordinate 75,001 downwards.
GCCGAGAGGTATGACTGCTTCCTTTATCACGGCAAGATTCTGTATATAGATCTCCTTTAACATTCTGAGAGCTTACCTCCTCGGAAACAGCTCGCTGCGGAATTTCTTCGAGAGCTTTTTCGCGTCAGCCTCGCTGCGGACAAGGATAAATATGGTATCGTCCCCTGCGATAGTACCCACTATGCCCTGGTGCTCCACGGAGTCTATGGCGGCACAGGTGCCCTGCGCCATGCCTGCACGGCACTTCAGCACTATGGTGTTCATGGCGTAATCCACGGATATGACAGCCTCCTCAAAAAGGGACTTCTCCGCAGCCGCCGCAGCAGGCAGCGAATAGCGGTATACTCCCTTGTCGTCCCTCTGCTTTACAAGCGAGAGCTGCTGTATATCCCGTGACAGCGTAGCCTGTGTGGTCTTTATGCCGCGTTCCGCAAGGAGCTGGATAAGAAGCTCCTGTGTGGCTACAGGCTTTTCCGTGATTATTTCAAGTATTGCTTCATGTCTGCGGTTCTTCATAATACAAAGCTGCTCCTTATTTTATAGGCTTGCACATTTTCTTGCAGAGAGATTCATGGAATGAATTCCCTATCAGGTTCACAAAATTGATGTTGTTCTTTCCGCGGCAGATGTCTATGGACTCCCCTATGCCAATGCTGGCGAAATGCTCTCCGTCCACGCTTATGACCATGCAGTCCTCCCGGGTGGTGGTGTCCGTCATTCTTAGTCTGCGCCCGGGGCTGAACATGGTGGCTCTTGAAAACAGCGAATGGGGACATATGAGAGTCATCTCGATACATTCAAGGTCGGGCTCGATAACGGGTCCGCCTGCCGAAAGGGCATAGGCAGTGGAACCTGACGGGGTGCTGAAAAGAACGCCGTCCGCACGGTATCTGCCTATGAGATAATCGTCCGCAAAGACCTCAAAGTCGCATATATGGAAGCTTCCCGAGCGTGCGGAAACCTCGTTCAGGACGGCAGCTGTGATATCCCCGTCCTTGCCGTGGTATACCACATCAAGGGTCATGCGCTGGGATATCTCATACTCTCCTGTGGTAAGGAGATTCAGCTTGTCCAGCTGGTCGGCCTCAAGGCCTGCCATAAAACCGAGAGTTCCCGTATTTATGCCGAGAAGCTTTGTATCTGTACCGATAAGGAGCTTGGCACAGCGGAGTATGGTTCCGTCGCCGCCTATGGCCAGCACTATGTCCGAGGTCTTTGCAGACTCGGTTATATCTTCAAATCTGACGTGAGGCTTGTCGGAAAAATCCTTCCTGAACATCTCACTTACAGTCACCTCAATGCCGCACTCCGCAAGAACGTCGCAGGCCTCGCGGGCACAGCTGAGCGCATTGGGCTTCTGAAAATTAGGGTACAATGCTGCCTTCATAAACGCACTCCTTATAGTTTACTGAAGGAGCTGTCCACCAGCTCCCTGAAATCGTGTATCACAGGCTCACCTGCGGCTTTGCGCAGCTTTGCCAGATATTCTATATTGCCGCTTCCTCCGCGGACGGGAGAAAAGGTATACCTCTCCGCCGTAAGTCCCACTGCATTTACAAAGCTGTCTATCTCCGAAAGTACGCGGATATGAACCTTTCTGTCCTTGACGATGCCTTTTTTGCCTATATCGCTCCTGCCTGCCTCAAACTGCGGCTTTATGAGCACGGCCGCCTCAGCGCCGTCCTTCAGAAGCTCGCAGACCTTGGGGAGTATCTTTGTAAGAGAGATAAAGGATACGTCAACGGATATGAAATCTGCCTGTCCGCCTATATCCTCGGCGGTGACGTTCCTGATATCGGTGTCCTCCATATTCACCACACGGGGATCATTCCTGAGAGACTCCGCCAGCTGGCCGTTGCCCACATCTACGGCAAAGACCTTCCTCGCTCCGTGCTGAAGCATGAAATCGGTAAATCCGCCAGTGGAAGCGCCTATATCAAGACAGACCCTGCCGTTAAGGTCAAGTCCGAACTCCTCAAAAGCCTTTTCAAGCTTGAGGGCTCCCCTGCCCACATAGATATCCGTCTCGGAGGACTCTATCCTGTCATCAGCCGTCACCTCGTCGGAGGGCTTTTTCGCCCTGACGCCGTTTACGGTAACGCTTCCCGAGCGTATCATTTCTTTTGCACGCTCACGGCTCCTTGCAAGTCCGCGGGAGACGAGCTCACTGTCAAGCCTTGCCATGAGCGCTGCTCCTGTTTATAATATATTCCGCCATTTTCTCAGCAGTGAGTCCCAGCTTTTCAAGACATGACCTTACCGAGGCCTGCTTTACGAAGCCGTGGGCAGTGACTCTGCTGTAATCTCCGCAGTAGCCAAGCTCAGAAAGCACATTTCCCACCTTTTCGGAAATACTGCCATCGCCGATGGACTCCTCAAAGAATACTATACGCTCATAGTTCCTGATGGACTCACCCAGATCGTCGGCAAGGGGATAAATTCTTGTAAGCTTCAGTATATCGCAGTTTACGCCTTCGGCCTTCAGCTTCTGCTGAGCTTTGTAGGCTTCATTGTAAAGCCGTCCGTAAGTGATGATAAGGGTACGGCTGTTGTCCTCGCGTATGAACAGGTGCTCCGTAGTCAGGTGGAATTCGCTGAAATCCACCTTCTCGGCGCCTCTGGGATACCTTACGGCCGCAAGTCCCTTTTCCTCATATATTGCCTTTTTCATGCACATCTTCATCTCGGAATAGCATGAGGGCGAGTAAACTACCGTATTTGGTATGGACGTAAGCATCGGCACATCAAGAAGTCCCTGATGGGTCTCGCCGTCCTCGCCAACTATGCCTGCACGGTCTATTCCCAGTACCACATGGAGCTTTCCTATGGCCACATCGTGGACAAGCTGGTCGTAGGCTCTCTGGAGAAATGTGGAATACACCGCAAATACAGGCGTCATGCCCATGGAGGCCAGTCCGCCTGCAAAGGTCACGGCGTGCTGTTCGGCGATACCTACATCGAAGAACCTATCCGGATACTTGAAGTGGAAGAACTGCAATCCTGTTCCGTACTTCATGGCCGCTGTTATGGCGCAGAGCTTGTCATCATTCTCTGCCAGCCTTACCAGCTCCTTGCCGAATACTGTGGAATAGCTGTCAGCGGCAGCTACCTCGGGATTGCCCGTAGCTATATCGAATTTGGATATGCCGTGATACTCTCCGGGGTTTTCCTCGGCAGGCTTGTAGCCCTTGCCCTTTACGGTCTTGACGTGTATGAAAACAGGCTGATGATAGGACTTCGCCATGTGGAAAATCTCCTCCAGCTCGGAGAGATTATGTCCGTTTACAGGACCCAGATATATAAAGCCCATGTCCTCGAACATGGTGCTCTGCTCCAGGATATTGGATTTCACCGAATCCTTCACGTTCTTGATGCCCTTGGCAACACTTGTTCCCACCAGCGGTATCTTTTCCAGGCCGCGCTCAACCGCACGCTTGGTGTGGAGGTACTTCTCCGTGTTTCTCAGCGAGGTGAGGTACTTTGAAAGTGAACCCACGCTCTTTGAGATAGACATATTGTTATCGTTGAGTATGACGATGAGATTTCTCTGCTTGTCCCTGCCGCAGTTGTTCATGGCCTCGTAGAACATTCCGCCCGACATGGCGCCGTCTCCGATCACTGCCACAACATAGTTGTCCTTGCCCTGGAGCTCCATAGCCTCTGCGATACCGCAGGCCACTGATACGGATGTGCTGCTGTGGCCGCTTATGAACGTATCGTGCTCCGACTCCTCGGGCTTGGGGAAGCCTGATATGCCGTTTTCCTGCCTGAGCGTGGAAAAGCTGTCAAGTCTGCCCGTAAGTATCTTGTGGGTGTAGGCCTGATGACCGACGTCCCACACTATCTTGTCCTCGGGAGAGTTGAAATTGCGGTGTATAGCCATGGTAAGCTCCACAGCGCCCAGATTTGAGGCCAGGTGTCCGCCTGTCTTTGAAACGGTGGATATAAGTATGTTCCTGATCTCCTTGCACAACGACGAGCACTGGGGTATAGTCAGCTTTTTCAGATCCTGTGGGAGCTCCAGCTCCTCAAGGGTCACCTTTTCATTGTTATTTATATTTTCCTTCATTTTTTACGAAATGCGGAGACACTCCGCAGCTCCTTTACGTTAATTCTTTCTTTTCAGAAGCATTTCCGTCAGCTGTGTGAGGAATGGATCGTTTCCGAATTTTTCAAGGCAGCCGAGAGCCTCGTCTGTAACTGCATTTGCTATTTCCTGAGCCTTTTCAACGCCGTAAAGCGTCACGAAGGTGGTCTTGTTTTCCTCCTGATCGCTGCCCACGGGCTTGCCCAGCTCCTCAGTGGTGCTTGTGACGTCAAGTATATCGTCCACTATCTGGAAGGCAAGGCCAAGCCTGAAGCCGTAATCAGCGGCTGTTGCTATAGTTTCCTCGTCGGCGCCTGCGCATATACAGCCCATCATGCAGGACACAGCTATGAGCTGCCCCGTCTTGTGGCGGTACATATTGCGGAGATTTGCTTCGTCCACGTCGCTGCGCTCCTCGTTTTCCATGTCAATGACCTGTCCGCCTATCATGCCTGCCCTGCCCACTGCCTTTGCCAGACAGGATATAACCTTTACTTTCTGTTCTGCTGTGAGGTTATGGTCGTCGGCGATGATCTCAAAGGGCTGCACCGAAAGAGCGTCGCCTGCAAGTATGGCCATAGCCTCGCCGAAGGCCTTGTGGCACGATGGCTTTCCGCGGCGGAAATCGTCGTTGTCCATTGCGGGAAGGTCGTCGTGTATCAATGAAAATGTGTGTATCATCTCGATAGCCGCAGCAGGTGCGCAGGCCTTCCTGTAGTCTCCGCCAAGTGCGTTGCAGAAGGCGTAGACCAGCACGGGACGGATCCTCTTTCCGCCAGCCTCAAGAGAATAATTCATGGCGTCGATAAGGTTTTTCTGCGCAGCCATGCTGTCCGAATGTGTATTGTATTTCTTCAGGTTTTCTTCCGTGAAGGTGATGTACTCATTGAGCTTTTCCTTGAAATCTGCCATAATTAATCCTCCGGCGGTGTTTCTCCGCCGTCCTCCGTTATCTTTATCTGTGCCTCGTCCAGCTGTCTGCGGCAGGCTGCCGAGAGCTTTACGCCCTCGCCGTAGAGCTCCACTGCCTTTTCAAGCTGAATATCGCCCTTTTCAAGCTCCGCAACTATCTGTCCCAGCCGCGTCATATTATCCTCAAAAGTTACTTTCTTTGCCATTTTATCACCATTTATCAGTTATTTCGGCCTCAGCACCGCCGCTTCCGAAGGTTATCCTGACCTTGTCGCCCTTACTTATGCTTTCGGAGCTGCTGAGCAGCTTGTCTTCCTTGTAGACCAGAGAATAGCCTCTGGAAAGCACCTTCAGCGGACTAAGGCTGTCAAGCTTTGCCGCCTTTTCGCCCAGCTTACGCTCAAGGCTCTCCATATAGCGGAGAAACGCGGTCTCACGGCGTCTGTCAAGAGACGAAAGCCTTTCCTCGGTCAACTTCAGCCTGTTGTCGGGCGACTGAGCTGCCAGCCGGGCATTCAGTGCGATGAACCTGTCCGTGCTCCTGTCAAGGACCGCAAGGGCAGCCTTTTCTTCGCGGCGTTCCAGCACGGATATCTTCTCATACAGCAGTGAGATATCGGGAGCTGCCAGCTCTGCCGCCGCTGAAGGAGTAGGAGCTCTCAGGTCCGCGGCCAGATCGGCTATGGTAAAGTCGGTCTCGTGTCCTACGGCCGAGATCACAGGCACCTTGCAGTTGTATATGGCATAGGCCACCTTTTCCGTATTGAACGCGCTGAGATCCTCGCTGGAGCCTCCGCCGCGTCCCACGATTATAACGTCGCAGCCTGCGGCCTCTGCGCGAAGTATGCCCCTGCATACCGACTCGGGAGCGCCCTCGCCCTGTACCTGTGCATTTACCGCATAGACCTCGCCTATGGGGTATCTCCTTGAAAGTACATTTATGATATCCCTGACCGCCGCGCCGCTGAGTGAGGTTACTGCGCCAATTTTCTTCGGCATGGGCGGTATGGGCCGCTTGTGGGCGGTATCGAATATGCCCTCCTTCTGCAGCTTTTTCTTCAGCTGCTCCAGAGCTGCGCCTGCCGCGCCTGCACCCTCGGGGATTATGTCGTTGACGTAGAGCTGATAGGCTCCGTCACGTTCGTATACTCCTATACTTCCCGAAACTATCACCGCCATGCCGTCCTCGGGCTCAAACTTCAGACGGGCTGCGGAATTTGCGAACATCACGGCTTTTACCGCGCTCTCGCTGTCCTTCAGAGTGAAATAAACATGGCCGCTGCGGAAATGCTTCACATAGTTGGATATCTCTCCGCGGACCATTATACCCTGGATATTACGGTCATTTTTCAGTATGGAGCCGATGTATCTGTTTATCTGTGTAACTGTGATTACAGGCATCATTTATCTCCTGTGCTTTTCAGATAGCCGTATATCGCCACTCCTGCCGCATTGTCGCAGGAGAACTGCGGCTGTGCGAAGCTTGCCGAGGGGAATCGGGAAATTATCCTGTCGCGGATAATGACGTCCGACATCACTCCCCCTGCGAAAACCAGCGGGAGCTCCCCGCGGTTCTCCACGGCGTAAGCCGTCATGGCGATCACTGTCTCTGCAATATTATCAAGGCAGTATGCCGCAATATTCCCGGGAGTCTCTCCCTTTTCCAGCATACTCCTGCATTTGTTCTCTACTCCCGAAAGACAGCAGCTGCCGTCCTTCAGTACAGGCTTTACTTTATAGTGCCTGTCGGCGGCTGCGGCAAGCTTTTCCAGTTCTGCGCCGCATGGGAAGCGAAGTCCAAGCATAACGCCCACACGGTCAACGGCCTGTCCCGCCTTCAGATCGAGGGAAGTTCCGATCTCGGTGATGCGAAGCACCTCCTCCTCGTCGGGCTCACACAGCAGACAGTCTGTTGTGCCGCCGCTCACATGGAAAGCAATGAAGGGCTCCCTGACAAGATCCAGCCTGTCCGCGGAATACAGAGCCGCAAGTATATGTCCCACCTGATGCGAGGTGGTGTACAGCCTTGCGCCCGTTACTGCCGAATAAGAACGCGCAAAGCCCTCTCCGCAAAGAAAGCAGGGCATATAGGAGCCTTCGGTATTCCGCGGTCTCGCAGAAGCGGTCACAACACGGGGAGCCCCGAGAATGTTTCCGCTGAACAGCTTCTCTATCATCTCGGGAAGCTGTTTTGTGTGATGGAATACTGCGTCGCTCTGTCTCAGTCCCAGCTCGCCTTCCCTGACGGGGAGCAGCTTTTTCGTCTGGTATATCCTGTTCTCCCCGCTGACGTATACCGCCGCCGAGGTAGTGTAATTGCTGGTATCTATTCCGAGAAACTCAGGCATCTTCGCCATCTGCCTTCCGGGTATCTCTTGAAAATGCGCCGAGAACTCCGTTGATAAAGGCTGTGTCCTCCTGATAGGTATACATCATGGAGAGCTTTATCGCCTCGCTTATAGCCGCATTCATGGGAGTATTGTCGTCATAGAGCGACTCGTACATAGCGATACGGAGTATAGCAAGATTCAGCTTTGAGATACGGGAAATGCTCCTGGACTTGCTGTATCTGGAGATTATACCGTCAAGCTCCTCTGCATGAGTGAGTGTGCCCTCAACGATCTTCTTCACCTCGTCGTTGACGGTGATCTCGTCAATCTCCTCGGCGATCTCGTAGAGCTCGTTTATATCATCGTCGCGCAGAAGCTGTTCAAATACCAGCTTGAATGCGCTGTCTCTTATTTCACGTCTTGTCATTTACATTCTCCTTTTATTGAACGGTACATGAATACCATACCGTCGTTTCCTTCAAAACCGTTTCTGAGGTAAAACTTCTCGCTGGGGAAGCCTCTTGCGGTCATGAGCGCCATTGCCGCAACGCCCTCTGCTTTCAGCTCCGAGGCTGCGTATTCAATAACGGCTGTTCCCGTCCCCTGTCTCTGCGACGAGGGAGAAACACAGAACTCGTCAATGACATACTCGGCACCGCGAAGATAGTGCAGTACCCTTCCGCAGAGAATGGCGGTGATAACGCCGTTTTCCTCATTCACATAGCCTGCCGACTGAGGTGCGGACATCAGTTCGCTTATCCTGCGGGCTGCAAGCTCATAGGACCAGTCCTCGTTCCACGGCTCTCCCGCAAAGGCAGCACGGAATACCTCCGCTGCTCCCTCAAGATCGGTCTGCGCGTATCTGCGGATCATTCAAATACAACTCCGCTGACTGTTACGTTGACTCTTGCAACGGGAACTCCTGTCATATTCTGGACATTCTCCTTGACCGCGGTCTGTACTTCCTGAGCTACATTGCAGGCCTTCTCGCCGCTCTTAATGACTATCTTCATATCTATAGCCGCTACATCGCCCATCATACTGATCTTTATGGGGCCGTTCCTGCGAAGCTTGCTCATCTTGCCCACTTCTCCGCCAAGGCTCGCAACGCCCTTTACATCAAGAGCCGCAAGCTTTGCGACAGATATGAGTACGTCCTCTGATATTTTAAGTCTGCTTGATACCTCAGGCTTCATCTCTTCAACTTCCATGTCGGACCTCCGTTGGCAAATATTTGAGTGTATTTTTTAATCAAAGCTGTGCTTACACCCTTACTATTATATTATACCAAATAATTTCTCTCAGTTCAACTATTTTACCTCAAAAATTCTGATATTTTCTGCGGGGACATCTGTTTCCTCCAGAATGATCTCCTTTATGGACGCTGCCTGCCCCTTGTCAAGTCCCTCGGTCTTGACTACTATCTTTGCATTCTCTCCATCAAGATAGGCAATGCAGTCCTGAAAGCCCTGAGCCTTTATCAGTGATTCTATGGTGCCCTCGCTCTCAATGAGCTTCGATACCTGTACGGCGTCAAGGGCGTTGGACACCATTTCGTCCTCTGTGACGTCCCCTCCTCCTATCATTGTCTGGAGAGTCTGTACAGCCTCGTCCCTGTCCTTCAGCTTATCGAGACGCGCCTGTGCAAAATAGTCTGCGGCCATAGGTTCTGCATCAGCGTTGACGAACTCAGTCTCGCCGTATCTGACCTTTTCGGTCTCCTCCGAAAATACCGCAGAGCCGCCATCGTCGGGAAGCTTCGGTGAAGCGGTATAGTTTATGTAGACCGCCACCGCCAGCATAAGTGTGAGACAGGTCATGATTATCTGCTTTTTTCCGATGATAAGTGATGGTTTTTTCATAGAATTATCTCCTTTTATCTTAGTTTTGAAACATATATCTTCGCTGTTGATATACCCAGTGCCGCCGAAGCGGCCTTGTACATCCTTTCCCTTACGGCAGCGTCGTCTCCGCCGCCGCATACTATGACGGCGCCCTTTATCTCGGGCAGCTCAACGGTCTCCACAAGGGCGCTCTTTTCACTTCCGCTGCCGATCATAACATACTTTTCTTCCTCCTCTGTTTTGCTGTCGGAGCGGCTTCGGCGACCCTCGGCGGCATAGATGTAACGCTGACTGCTGCCTGCCGAAAGATAGACCTTTACCTCTCCTGCACCGTCGATATCGCTGAGGAATGCTGCCAGCCTCTGCTCTGTCTCATGACAGAAGCTGTCGGCGTCACATATACTGAAACAACTGCTGTCCGCAGCTTTTACAGGCTCCGCCTTATCAGGTATAAGGGACGATATCATTATCAGCAGCATTCCCCCGCAGCCGCAGACTGTCATGAATACAGCCCATTTCCTCTGTTTTATAAGCTCCCTTATTTTTTCAGCCATCTCCATTCACGACCTCCGTTTCCTGCCCGAGACTGCTGCGGATAACTGCGGCGGCAGCTTCGATATCCTCTGTGCTTATTACGACCCTACTAATAGTTATGTTGCCGTCCTGCAAAATATTAACCTCTGTCCTTATTTTTTCCGCATCTATCCCCGCCGCGCGGAGCTGTCCGCGGAGCACCTCCGAGATATTCTCCCCTGCCCTGGCAGCCACCTCCTCGTCACAGACCTGCGACATGATACTGTAGTCCGTACCGCTGCCGCTTAATGCTTCAGGCATCTCAAAGTCCGATATACCGTCGGTGAAAACTGCCGCCACAGCCATTCCGAGGATAAGCTTCATCAGCAGCTCCGCCTGAGACTTCAGCCTTGTGCCGCCCGATATCATGCGCAGAACGCATATCAGCGCAGATACTGCGCACACTCCCCCTGCTGCCGATGTCAGTTCCTTCATTTCAACCACCTGCCGTCTGTAATAGTATGGCCGAGGAAAGTATGAACATCATGCCATAGCAGACCAGAACGGCCTGTACTATGGCAAGAGCTGCGTCAAGTGATCTGAGCAGCTCCGACATACTCTCCACGGAAAAAAGCTCACCCACCGCTGCCCCTGTCCACATGACCGCTCGGAACAGCAGAAGCTGTATTATGGGCGGCAGGAAGATCAGCGCAACAGCGATACAGCCTGCCGTGCCCACGGAGCTCCGCACGATATCAATGCTGCCGCGGACTGTTGAATATGCGTCGTTTACGGCTCCGCCCACAACGGGGACAAGTCCCGATATAACGAAACGGGTTGTCTTTGAGGCTGCTCCGTCCGCCTTTCCTGCCAGTGTGCATTTCAGCGTAAGCAGGCCGCTGAACAGTGTCATCGCCACCGTCATAGTCCATGTGATAAGCTTTTTTATGAGCTTAACAAGACTGCCGAGACCCTCACCGCCGAAAACGCTGCCCGTTGCCGAAAGCATGACTGAGGCTCTGACTATCGGCATGAGAAGGCTCCCTGTCAGCTGAACTATGAGCTCAGAGGCTGCAAGCACTGCCATATCGTAGATACCTGCCGAGGTAATTCCTCCCATAGCCGCCGTAACTCCAGCAAAAACAGGTATGAATACCGCGATAAAGGCTCCTCCCGTCTGAACTGCTTCAACGGAAGCTCCCATAACGTCAAACAGGTGCGGAGATATGACCGTAACAGCTGCAAGAACGCTGACGGTTCCCGATATATCTGAATTGGACGGTGACAATGTGCCTGCTGATCTTACAGCCGCCGTTATTACCGTTACAAGAATAATAGTCCCCAGAAGTGCCGGGAGACCGCGGACGCTGACTCTGTCAGCTACTTCTCCGCTAAGCTGAGAAAAGCTCATATCGGTCAGTTCATCGGTGCTGTACCCGATATCGTTATCGCTGAGTATGCCGTCAAGCTCAGTGCAGAAACAAGACCCGGAAGCAGTTTCATCCTCCGCATTTGCTCTGACCGGAACTGCAAAAAACAGCAGCAATATAATGATAAAAAGCATTCCAAATGATCTTTTCATATTCCACCTATATCAGTGTGTCCAGCAGGCCCACAAACTCCTCAAGAACGGGGACCGCAATAACGATAAGGGCTCCCCGTCCCCACAGCTCTGCCGCCGCAGCCATGGCGCCCTCACCGCTGTCACGACAGAGCTCAGCAGAGATATGAGTGATGCAGCATATCCCCACAGCCTTGAATATCACGGATATACAGCCCTCAGATATGCCTGCCGAGAGCATCATGCCGCGGAGCTCCGCAAACGGGGCGTCCAGCATGACTACAAAGCCAATAAGCACAGAAGCGCAGACTCCTACGGATACCGCAAGGGCTTCCTCAGAGCAATATTGTTTCAAAATGACGGATATAAGCGCTCCGCACACGCAGAATATCCCTACGGAAAAGCAATTGTCTACCATAGCCCGAAAACCGTTTTCACCTTTTCAAAAAGCTCGCTTATCTCGTCGATTATGACCACGAGTACCACTATCAGTCCCGCAAGTGTAGTCATCATGGCCTGTTCCTCTCTCTCAGCCCTTTTCAGAACAAGATTCAGCACCGCCACGATTATGCCTGTCCCTGCGATCTTAAAAATGAGATCTATGTCCATTTTCTGCCCTCAAATCATTATAATTCCCACTGATATCCCTGCCATTACTCCGAGACTGCGGTACAGTCTTCCCTTTTGTCGGTATTCTGCGGCTCTCTGCTCACGCAGTGAGGACATCAGAGCAAGCTGCGCTGATATGCAGCTGAGCTGTCCCTCTATATCCGTAGTGCCAAGCAGATTTCCCAAATCGAGAAGTATATGCTTTTCCTCGTCGGGTATGTCTTTTTCCCGCATTAAGAGCTCCCGCCAGCACTGGCGTATATCACAGTCCGATGAAAAGCTGTCGGGAAGACCGTATACAAAGCCCAGTCTCTGAGGTCTTTCCGCCTTCACCGCAGCAATAAGCCTGTAAACGTCCGCACCGCTTGTCCTTATAAGCGCCTCAAAAAGCCGCATGGCCTTTTCAGCTTCGGTGCAGAGCTCCACACGCCTTCTTAGCTTGTCGGCATTATATATGCCGCAGGCTCCGCCGCACAGTACAAGAAGTACAACAGCCGTAAACCGAATGTATATCATAGCCTTATTATCTCCCCTGTTTCTCCCGGACGGGATGCGCCTTTCAGGAATACAATACGATGAAACAGGCCGCTTTCCGTAAGATATCTCAGCTCGGGACGCTTGCAGGCCTCCTGCATATTCTCACCGTGAGCCGTGACAATAAAGCGCACACCGCAGGCTATGCCCGAAACAATGGCCTCCGTATCTTCCGATGAAGCTATTTCATCGCAGATTATCAGCTCTGGAGACATAGTTCTGACCGCTGAACTGATACCGAAGCTTCTGGTACAGTTTACCAGTATATCGGTCATGAGCCCAACATCATACCGCGGAGCACCGTCACAGAAGCAGGATATCTCATTGCGCTCGTCTATGAGCGCGGTCTTTCGCAGGCTGCCGTTAAGACGGCAGAGCTCGCGTAGAATGGTGGTCTTTCCCGAACCCACTCCGCCACATATGATCACGTTTCTGTCGTATATCTGCGGAAACAGTCCGTCAGCACAGCCTCTGACCTCCCGCGAGATACGGAAGTTAAGTGAACTTAGATCCGTGATTACAGGCGGAGACGTTGAGGAATACATTCCGGCAAGGCCTACTCTTACGCCGTTTCCTATGACAAACCAGCCCTGAGACAGCTGTGACGGGCAGCTGTGCACCGAGAAGTGACAGAGCCTGTCAAGTATCGCTTTTATTTCAGCTGCGGAGACAATGTAAAGCTCCCTGCTGTCGGAACGCAGTTCACCGTTCCTGCCGAGAAATAATATCCTTTCCGGATACACAAAATAAACCGGCCCTCCCGAACGGAGCCTGACCTCCATAAGCCCATGAAGCAGGCCTTCGTTCAAACTGAGGAGCATATCCCTCAGCTTCTGCGGAAGATGGTCTGTTATTGTCCTGTAGCTTGTACTGCCGTTCATTTGTATCATCTCCTTACACTAAATACTATGCAGCAGAAAACGGACATAGAACAAAAAAGGGCAAGTCCCGAAGGACTCGCCCTGTGTACATAACAAAAAACAGCACACCGAAGTGTGCTGTAGTTTTTTTGATCATTCCTTTACGCCGCCAAGAGCTACACCGGCAATGATGAATCTCGAAAGGAGAACGTAAGCGATAATGATAGGAATAATAGAAAGTGCAATAGCCAGATAGATAGCACCGTAATCATTGAACTTATCAGATGACTGGAGAGCGGAAACCATCATAGGGAGGGTCTTCTTCTTCAGATCAACACTGATGAGGATCATGTTAGGTGTATAGAAGTTGTTCCAGCTTGCGATGAAGGCGAATATAGCCTGAACTGCTATAGCGGGCTTCATCATAGGGATTGCAATAGATAAGAAAGTCCTGAACTCGCCGCATCCGTCGATTCTTGCAGCCTCAACGATGTCGAGGGGGAATGACGACTTCATGTATGACCTCATGAAGTAAACAACTGCGGGAGCTGCAATTGAAGGTATTATAAGAGGCCAGTATGTATTTGTAAGTTTAAGGTCTGACATAAAGCTTACAAAACCTGCTGACGTTACCTGCATAGGAACCATCATTACGAGGAGGATCACAGAGTAAGCTAACTCCTTGATCTTGAAATCGTAAACGTGGATACCGTAAGCAGTAAGTGCTGAGAAGAAAACTGTGAGGAATGTTGAGCAGCAGGTGATGATCAAGCTGTTCTTATAACCGTGAAGTGCGTTATAACAGAGCTTGAAACCGGGCTCATTGAAAACCTTCTGCCAGTTTCCCTTCAGATTGGTTCCGGGAATAAAGCTTAATCCGTTAGCAATATCCGTATGGGTTCTTGTTGCATTGATAACAAGAATATAGATAGGAAGCAAACAGATTATGGTCAGTATAAGGAACCATACAAAAAGGATAGTTGACTTCAGTCTGATCTTGAAGGTGTAATTATCCTTAGCTTTTCCGTAAACAGACTTCATTTCCTTGCTCATATACTGATACCTCCGAACTGTTTACTTTCAAGCTTATTCTGCTTAGCGATCTTCCTGCGCTGCTTCTTCTTTGCGATCTCATCCTTATCACGAGTCATGTAGAACGCAATAAGACCGAGGGCAAGAGTAATGAAGAACAACAGTACCGATACAGCACCTGCATAGCCCATCTTGTTTTCGTCAGCCTGAGCATGGAAGTACTGGAAGATCATAACAGCCACAGTCTTGAGATGATCCTTAACGTTACCTGTCTTAGTATACAGATAAGGAATATCGAACATCTGGAGACCACCGATCATGGAAGTAATAAGTGTATAAGCCATGATAGGAGTCAGAAGGGGCAGAGTAATCTTTCTGAATACCTGTCCCGAGCTTGCACCGTCGATGCTTGCAGCCTCGAACAGTGATGGGTTGATACCCTGGATACCTGACATGAGCATGATCATGGTATTACCGAACCACATCCATGTCTGTATGAACATAATTACGATTCTTGACTGCCATATACCTTCAACGAAGGGAATGGAGTCATAAAGTCCTGATGCCGAGTCACGATGAACTATTCCCATCTTATAAAGCAGGAAATTAACAGCACCGGGGTTTGTTTCCGACTGTCCCATGAGCTGCAGGAAAAGAACAGCTACAGAGGCAGCGGTAATGATATTCGGAAGATACATAACAACTTTAAAGAAGCCCTTGCCCGGGATCTTTAACTGCGCTTCCGTAAACCATACAGCAAGAGAAAGTGAAAGAGCCAACTGAGGAATGAAGTTACCTACCCAAAGGATAACAGTATTCTTCAGACATCTGAAAAAGCTCTCATGGATAACTCTTACTCTACGTCCTTCACCGCCAAAAAGAATATCCTTATAGTTCTGAAGTCCGACCCATGCTTCAACGTTTTTACCGTTGCCATGGAAACTTACAATAAAGGTGTTGATCAGCGGCCATAACTGGAAAAAGAAATAAACACAAAAAAACGGCAATATAAAAATATAGCCATACTTAGCGTAGCTGATAGACTTTATACGTCTCTGCGCGCCTGATGCCATAACACACACCCTCTCGGAATAATAGTACAGATAAATATACACCTACGGAATACATAAAGTATTCCGTAGGCATATCTGCATTTGTTGTTCTGTAAAAGTTAACAGAAATTAGTCAACGTCGAGATCGGGTACTGACTCAGCAACCTTGTCCTTGAATGCTTCAACAGTAGCATCCCAGTCCTTGCCGCCATCGAGGTAGTTCTCCTTAACAGCGTCACAGAAGTTGCCCTTTACAGTTGAGTCATAAGGTGTGATGAGACCCTTGAAGTCGATGCCCTTAGCATTCTCAGCAAGCTCTGCAAAGTAGTTCTGCTTGTCCTTGAAGTTGCCGGAGATCTTCTCGTTGAATACTGTATCGCCAGCGATAAGGTCATCCATAACCTTAGAGTTGTTTACATACTCAGGCTTCTTTGTAGCGTACTCAGACATCTTAGCCTCGTCTGATGTAGCAGAGATGATGAAGTCACGAGCCTCTTCACCGTTATCTGTGCTGGGATTAACAACGATCCATGTACCGCCCCAGTAGAAAGGTGTCGGGCCCTGGCAGAGTGCCCACTTACCATACTGAGCGCCGCCTTCGCCGCCTGCAGCATCGAGGAAGAATCCGCCGAAGCCCCAAGTTGAAACGAAGTAACCCATGCAGTTGCCGGAAACGCCTGCAGCTGTCCACTCATCTGTCCACTGGCTGTTCTTTGTGATACCGCCGCAGTCCCAGAGCTCCTTAGCTGTGTCAGCGAAGTCCTTGCAGAAATCGTCAACAACGAGCTTGTTGTCAACTACCCAAGGCTGTGTACGTCCGCAAGCAAATGCCTGCCAGAGACCGCCGAGAGTATCAGCAAGAGCAACACCGCCGCTGGACTTATCAGAAATTGTCTTAGCAGCTGCTACGAAATCGTCCCAAGTGCCGATCTGCTCCTGCATCTCAGCAGGTGTCTTAGCACCGAGGTACTCCTCAGCGAGGTCAGCTCTGTAAGCGAAGCCGCCTGCTGCTGCCTGCCATGAAACGCCCTTACGAACGCCGTTCTTGTCCTTACCGATTTCATCTGTGTAGCTGTAGATGTTAGAGAAATCGCTGTCGCCGAGACCGAGCTTTGTGAGAGCCAGAGTCTTTGTATCGTCGTTGATGTACTTGAGAGCCCAGTCAGCCTCACAGAAGTATACGTCGAGGTCTCCACCGTCATTGAAGAGCTGGTCGTAGTTCTCGGAAGCCTGGCCGCCGCCTACACCGAAGTCGATGAACTTGATGCCGTCAACCTTGTTGTCAGCGAGATCAGCAACTACTGAATCAAAATCGAGGCCCTTCCACTCAGCGATGAGGTAAGGAACGTCGTCGTGGTTCCAAGCAGCAACTGTGAATGTGTCTCCGCCTGTGCCAACTGAAGCATCGAGTGAGCCGTCGGGCTCGGGCTCAGCTGTTGTATCAGCAGCTGTTGTATCAGCTGCAGCTGTTGTTGTTTCGTCAGCCTTTGAAGATGAATCCTTCTTGTCATCTCCACAGCTTGCGAATGCTGTAGCTGCCATTGCAAGTGTAGCTACTAAAGCTAAAGTTCTCTTAAGTGTGTTCATGAGATTTTTCCTCCTTAAATATGTATATAATACATCCTTGTGTATTATATTCGTGAATTATTAATGTGCGGGCAACATCGCGGCTTTTTTCTGTCCGATGATTGTGCTCACCGCTGACGTCCTGCAACCGTTATGCCTTCCCTTGCTTCTGTTCTTTGAAGCTATAACCTAGACTTGTGTCTTTAGTTTTCTTTATGTGCTCTGCAATCGCATTTTATATCTTTTCCGACCTCCCTGCCCGAGCGGCGCAGGCTCACGAATGTACTCCGTGCTCCCCGTCAGAAAAGCCCTGACATTTCAGTCCGATCCGATATCACATACTGAAGTCATCCCGCTCCCGACCGTCATATCGTCGGCGTTCCGTACATTCAGCATTGTGCAACAATTGCTTTTGCATTTACAAATATACCGTATTTTGCGGTCAAAGTCAATATTTTGTATCGTTCTTTAATCATTTTTAGGCGCAACGTACACTTTCAACACTATTTTTTTAGCAATAATAACATAAATCAATCCTTTATCGCTCAAAAGTTACAAAACGGTAAAAGCATTTTGACGTTTCTTACATATGTTCCCATAGTCTCTTTTATGCCTATTGCCTAAGAGATACAAAATATCAGCCAACTTCTGTGCAACTTTTTGTACGATTCTTTATGCTCAGTCAGCCGATGGTGTTACAGAGCTCATTGCATAGTACAGCAGTATCTGTGAAGCGTCCACTGCGTCGGTCTGGCCGCTCTTGTTCATATCGCCCACCGACTCGGCATATGCGCCCAGCAAAGGCTCCCTGCCGGAGGATACCGCCGCATAATGTGCCAGCACCTGTGAGGCGTCCACCGCGTTCACAACGCCGTCTCCGTTGACGTCGCCGTCACGGTAAGGCGTGAACAGTATCGTTCTCGAAGCGAAATGATCTGAGCCTGCGGCATATCTCAGGAGATAGTTCTTTCCGGGCTCAAGGGTGTCGAAGGGTTTGAAGTTAGCTGAATAAAGGCTTTCGATGTCGACGTCGTCTGCTCCGTAGCGCTTACGCAGGAGCTCTGTGAACTTATCGTTGTCATCGTAGCCGTATTCCTTGCCTTCCTCCTCAAAAATGCCCGAGGGGAAATATCTTTTCTCTGCCACCTCGTACTTCCATGTATCCTCAATGGTAACAACGTCTTCTTTAGTAGTACGGAACTGTGTTATATCGGGGATATCAACGGGAGCCTCGGGCATGGTGTAGGTCACGGGCTCGCTCATCATGTACTCGCCGTCCGCCTTTGTGGCAAGGGTTATGCTCTCTCCCGGCAGTACACATATGTAATATTGTAGCATATCAAGCCCGTAGAAGAAGTCGCCTGACATTATCCTGGGCGATGACAGTCTGAATTCACCGTCTCCGTTGAGATCGTTTCGTATCATCAGACGCTCTGCCAGCTCCTTGGTCACAGGACCCAGGAGCTCGTTTTTGTAATCAAGCTCCAGCGGAGGTATAACAGGCCTTTCGTTCAGGTGTATCTTCTTCTCCTTGCCGTCCTTGTATATGGTCAGATCCTGTCCTGCATACTTTCCTATACTGTCCAGCGCGTGGAGCTCTGTTCCGTCGGGAGCAGTTATCCTGTCCACATAGCTGAATTCTATGATCTCCTTTTCAAGATCAAAGCCTATCATCACTCTGTTGGCATGGAGAGTCACCACAGTATCGGGGAGACCTGCTCCCGTAAGAGTCAGGGTGATATCGTTCATTCCGTATTCAAGGGGTATGTTCCTTATCCACTCTCCGCCGCCGTAATAGACGTCGTCCAGATTTATGCCGTATTCGGAGCCGCAGCACAGCGACAGCTTTTCAGTATGGGACGGCAGCTCCACTGAGAATTCCGTATCGGATATCCTCTCGGCATATTTCATTTTATCTCTGGTAGTATCCTCATCGCCCTTGTAGCCTATCCAGTTCATGACAGGTCTGTGGGCTTTAAAGCTTCTTGTTGATACTGCATTGAGTCTCTCCCCGTCCACACTGCCTGCAAGGCTTTCACCGAGGTCGGCATAGGCCGATACCTTCATATCCTCAGTGACCGCGAATGGACCGTCATAGAGCCTGTACTCCTCGCTGTCCTGTGTACGGTAGTATATATCCGCACCGTCAAATCCCGCAGACAGGCTCACCTTCTCATCTGCGCGGACCATGCCCGCAGGATGTGAGAAGCTTACCTTTCCGATGGGATCGCTGTAGACCTTCAGGGTGAAGTTGCCGAAGGTGCTCTTTATATCGCCCTTGGCAAACAGCCTTGTGTAGTAGCCCTCGCTCTCCTCCGCGTCCTGAAGGAGCTCGGTATCTTCGGGCTCAAGGCCGTCGTAGAGCTGATATATAAAGGAATCAAGAAGGCTCTGCTCCTCCTCGTCGGTATATACTATAGGATGTTCAAGCGTATCGTTCCATGTCTCGCCGTCAATGCTGTAGAAGCTCTGACCGTATTCCGTATTGAGCCTTATCTGCTCCTCTGAACACATGGAGCTGAGATTGGTCTTTCTGCCTGTACTGTCCTCGACGTAGAGACTGCTCTCAACGGGCAGAACAAACGGGTAATACGAGCAGTAGAGCTTTACGACAACGCTGAAATCGCAGGCGTCGCTGATGACCACGGGCGAGTCAAGATCAAGGGTGAAGAATCCCGTCATGTTGCATACGCCCTTTGTGACAGAGGAAGGAGTTCCCGATGACGGATCATTCGGATCGGTAAGACCTGTGTATACGGTTATCTCGTACTCCGTCATGGGAGTGTAGATATATGTTCCTATGGCGCTTATCTGAGAAGGCTCTTCAGCCGTGAATACCTCGGCCATATATGATGGACCGTTCTCTTCCGCGCTGTCATACGCCGAAAGAGTCTGTATGGGTATCATTGAATCGTACTGGTATATCTTCTCGTGCTCATCGGCGTTTTCCAGCTCGAATACCGCAAAATCTGACAGGGTCCTGTCATAGTAGGATATCCAGAAGTAGCCGTTGTCTGCTTCATTTGTGCCCCAGCTGTTCTTGCAGAGCCATGCGCCGTCCCCCTCGGGAGTCTCCTTGAAATGCGCCGCAGGGAAGCTGTCGTCCCAGCCCACTATGGTCACCGCATGATTGGCGAATCGCGGTTTTCTTTTTGAATAGGAGCTTTTATACTGAGACGACCAGTTGAGAGACCTGTTTGACATATAGGAAACGTCAACAGACTCACCATTGTATAAGAAAGCCTTGATAACATCATTGATCTGGTCGAAGTTGCTCCTCTCCTTGTCAAACGAAAAGCTGTAGGCGTTTCTCATGTGATAATCCGCACGGTTGCGTATATTGGTCAAGCCGGCGCTGTCCTTCAGAACGTCCAGTGCGTTATAGGGCAGCACGCTCTCGGTCACGGGTCCTATCCACTGTGACCAGAGGTTTGACACCATATTTGAAGAGCCGCCCTCATCTATTATCTCCTCGGGAGTCCATTTGCTGAAAAGCTTTATCTGATCTTCGCCGTAATAGGTGTAATATGCTGTATGGAGCTCAGAAAGGTCGATATCCGGCTCGGACTCTATCAGGCTGGACTGAGCGCTCTCGATGGCAGCGTGAGCCCAGCAGGTGCCGTAAACATCCTGATCCTTTACGGTCGAGCTGCCGTAGACGCCGCGCATATCAAAGGCAGAGGGCAGAGACGATCCCTCTCCTTCCCTTACGCCGCTGCTTATGGGATTATATGCAACAGACGGCGTCATTGCCATGTCATCGCCGTTTCCCGCTCTTTTCAGGACGGGCATTGAAACGCAGCCTGTCTGCGAAGAAACGGCCGCTCCCTTGCTGCTGCTGAAAATATCATGTATATCTGCTTCGGCAAAAACTGCCGAAGGTACGGCCGAAGCCGAAATGACCGCTGCGGATACAGCAGCCAACAATCTGCTTGAAAGCTTATACATTATGTATCTCCTTTCTGTAACATATGACTATTATAACATATGTTATGTTGAAAAGCAACAGCACAGGAGAAATCTTAACCTTATTGTTATCTTTCCCGAAAAAGAAAAGCCCGTACATCTGTACGGGCCTGTTTTTATGCGGTAACGATACTGTCAGCCTTGTGGAGCTTCAGCTTTTCAACTGCCTGCTCCCTCATCTTGTATTTGAGTATCTTTCCTGCGGCATTCATGGGGAATCCGTCTACAAAATCAACGTATCTCGGGCACTTGTGCTTTGCCATTCTTGCAAGGCAGAAGTCCTTTATCTCCTGCTCGGTAGCTGTCTCGCCGTCCTGGAGAACTATGCAGGCCATTATCTCCTCGCCGTAGTCCTCATCGGGAACGCCTATTACCTGAACGTCCTTTACCTTGGGATAGGTATAGAGGAAGTCCTCTATCTCCTTGGGGTAGATATTCTCACCGCCGCGGATTATCATATCCTTGATACGGCCTGTGATCTTGAAGTATCCGTCCTCGGAGCGGCGTCTTGCAAGGTCTCCCGTATGGAGCCAGCCCTCGCTGTCTATAGCGGCAGCTGTTGCCTCGGGCATCTTGTAGTAACCCTTCATGATGTTGTAGCCTCTTGCCACGAACTCGCCGTCTACGTCGTCGGGCACTTCCTGATTGGTCTCGGGGTCTACGATACGGCACTCTACACCGAATATCGGGCCGCCGACTGTATTTACACGCTGTTCGAGAGTATCTGTGGTCTTGCTCATGGTCGTTGCGGGAGAAGCCTCGGTCTGACCGTAGGTTATACAGATCTCGCTCATGTGCATCTTCTCGACAACTTCCTCCATTGTCTTTATAGGACAGGGAGAGCCCGCCATGATACCTGTTCTCATGTGTGAGAAGTCGGTCTTGGGGAAGTCTTCGTGTCCCAGCATAGCAATGAACATGGTAGGAACTCCGTGGAAGCAGGTTATCTTCTCCTTGTTGATACAAGCCAGTCCCTTCCTCGGTGAGAAACGTGTTATTGGAGACATTGTCGTACCGTGAGTCATGGAAGCCGTCATTGCCAGAACCATGCCGAAGCAGTGGAACATAGGCACCTGTATCATCATGCGGTCAGCTGTGGAGAGGTCCATGCAGTCTCCGATAGCCTTTCCGTTGTTTACTACATTATAATGTGTAAGCATTACGCCCTTGGGGAAGCCTGTGGTTCCCGAGGTGTACTGCATATTTGCAACATCGTGGATATCAATGGTCTTTCTTACGCGCTCAACCTCGCTGTAGGGAACGTTCTTTGAAAGGGCAACTGCCTCTTCCCAGGTAAAACAGCCGTTGTTCTTTGAGTCAACGGTGATGACGTTCTTCAGGTAAGGAAGTCTTGCGGAATTGAGCTTTCCTGCCTCGCAGGTCTCCAGCTCGGGGCAGAGCTCCTTGATGATATCTACATAGTTGATGTTCTTGATACCGTCTATCATTACGAGAGTCATGGTATCGGACTGTCTCAGCAGATACTCAGCCTCGTGGATACGGTATTCTGTGTTCATGGTGACCAGAACTGCGCCGATCTTTGTGGTAGCCCAGAATGTGATATACCACTGAGGAACGTTTGTAGCCCAGATAGCAACGTGATCGCCCTTCTTAACGCCCATTGCAAGGAGCGAACGTGCAAAGGTATCAACGTCGTCGCGGAACTCGGGGTATGTTCTTGTATAGTCAAGCTCAGTGTAGCGGAATGCGTACTGATTGGGGAACTGCTCACAGATACGGTCGAGTATGTCGGGGAATGTATAGTTGAGTATACGCTCCTTTGGCCAGGGATACTGACCGTCACCTCTCATATTGGTCTGGAGAGGGTGCTTGTGGGACTTCTTGTAGGGAGCCATGTACTCTGCGAACTGAGGTATAACGATACCTGCGTCGCTGAGGTCACGCGCCCAGCGCTTTACCCATTCAAGGGAGATATAGCCGTTGTAGTTGATAGTGTCAAGAGCCTCTATCATCTGCTTTACGGGGACATCGCCGGTGCCCATGATACGGTACTCAACGGTGCCGTCCTCGCGCATTACGCTGTCCTTGACCTGTATGTACTTGATGTACTCGCCGAGATTTGCAACTGTTGTCTCGGGAGCTTCATTATTATAACGGTAGGGGTGGTGCATATCCCAAAGGGCAGCCACCTTGCGGCTGTTAACGCTGTCAAGGAGCTTTGCAAGCCTTGCAGTATCGGAATATACGCCGTTTGTCTCAACAAGGAGAGTTACATTATACTCCTCGGCTATGGGAACCAGCTTCTTGAGCGCTTCTACGATATAATCATCGTCAACATCGCCGCCCGGGGCAGGCTCAAGGTCGCCCAGTATTCTTATATAGGAAGCACCCAGCTTGCCTGCAAGCTGTGCATATGCCTTTATCTCGTCCTCTGCCTCCTGATACTTGTCCTTGAATTTAAGGCAGGCACCTGATGAAAGACAGGGTATCTCCAGACCAAGTGAACGGAGCTTGGCAATAGTGTTGGGAAGCTGAGCCTCGGTAAAGGGCTGAGCCTTGACGGAGAATATCTCATTTCCCAGTCCCCTTATCTCAATTCCGTCAAACCTGAAGTCCTTGGCCATGGAATAAATATCCGTCCACGACCATTCGGGACAAGCGAGTGTTGAAAAACCTATCTTCAAAATAACCATTCCTTTACAAATATCTTATACTATTATATATTATGAAAATAACAGTCTGTCATGTCTCATTATCAAGCTCCACAGCGATGTATGTCCTTCTGTCAAGCCCTGATGACGCAATATATGCCTGAGCGAGTTTGGCAGTCCTGAAATGCCTTGCAAAACGGACGTTATATACACAGAATCGGCGGGATACCACATACATACCGTCTCGGACGTTCATGATGACCCATTTCATTACAGCAGCTCCTATCCGAAAAGCTTGTAATAGACGACGCCGAACCACTCTCTTACACAGTATGTTGGGAGAAGATACCACGAGGTCTTTCCCGAGATATTATATGCCTTTATGCCGTTTGATTCAGCTATGAGCTCTGCGCGGTACTGGTGGAAATTGTCCGTAACGAGAGTAACGGTCTGCGGGAGGCCGTTGCTTTCGATGATCTTCTTGGAAAATCTGAGGTTCTCCTCGGTGTTCACGGACTTATCCTCCATGAATATCCTCTCGGGAGCTATGCCCCTTCCCACAAGATAATCCCTCATGCACTGAGCCTCGCTGATGCTCTCATCGCTGCCCTTTCCGCCGGAGACCACGGCGCATACGCTCTCATGCTCCGAGAGATAGCCGTATGCAGCGTCAAGTCTTCTTCTGAGCATAAGGCTCGGACGACCTTCCTTGACCTTGCAGCCAAGCACCACTACAGTGGTATTCTCGTCCTTTGGCGGGTCATTGGCCTCTTTTGCCATGGATACGCTTATCATCACTGCAAGGACTATGCTCACTGCGGCAATAAGCACCGCGGCGCAGATGGCCACCTTTCCCGGCAGCTTTTCCCAGCATCTTCCCACAAAGCCCGTAAACCTTTCCCAGAACAGGGTGATAAGCATAAGCAGAGCCGAAACGACCATGCCCGTACCGTTTCCCAGGTTTATGATGCCTGTGCCTATAGGTGAGGCGAAGAGAACGAAAAGTCCCAGAAACAATATAAAGGGTATAACCTTAATGCTCATTTCCGCCTCTTATTTCATGCTTGCGGCAAGCTTCAGGATCCTGTCGAGATTTTCCTTTGTGGTAGTCTCGCTTCCGAGGTGTGTGGGGACCTTGTTGTAAAGTCCGTGGAAGTCGGAGCCGCCAGTCTCGATAAGATCGTATTTCTTGGCGATCTTTGCAAGCTTTTTGCGGCATTCGGCGTCCGCTGAGAAATGTCCTATCTCAACGCCGTCGATCTTTCCCTTGGCTGCCAGCTCCTCAAGGAGCTCGATATTGTTGTACTGTGCGGGGTGAGCCATGACGGCCACGCCCTTTGCCGTATGTATCAGGTCAATTACAAAGTTTACGTCGGGGTACTCACGCTCAACATAGCAGGAGCCGTTCTTGGGATTAAACAGCTCACGGTCAAGGTCTCCGTAGAATTCCAGCGCATAGCCGTAATCTATGAGAGCACGCATTATATGCTGCTTGAAAATGCTCTTGGAGGCAGTTGTGCGTTTTAGTATGCTCTCCTGTGTGATGGGGAATTTTTCCATGACCTTTTCGATCATCTCCTTGGAGCATTCCTTCCTTATCTCGCAGGATTTAAGGCAAAGCCCCTCAAGTCTGTTGGGCTTTGACGGTGCGTAGCAAAGTATATGCACTTTGCTGTTTCTTTCCTTATCCCATGCCGAAAGCTCTACGCCGTGGAGTATCTTCACTCCTGCGCGCTCGCCCAATACATCAGCCCTTGAAAAGGAGGCCATGGTATCGTGATCGGTTATCGAAAGCCAGTCGATATTCATGCGTTTCGCCTGAGCAATAACATCCTCGATGCCCAGTGAACCGTCGGAAAGCGTGGTGTGACAGTGCAGATCGCAAATCATAAAGAACCTTCTTTCGCCGCAGGTGTCGCATCTGCGGCAGAATATTTATAATTGTATTGATATGGCGCTTTTTTGAACATGGATACATAGATTTAGTGTATCAGCAATAATAACGCTAATAATTATATCACAAATTCTTTATGATTTCAAGCTTTTTTCGCTAATTTTCACTTCTCTGTCATTTTTAATATAAAATAGTATGCTTACTGAAGCCTTGAATACAGCTCGCCCTTTCGGAAACCAGTCTCCTTCGCAACGGCCTTGCAGGCCTCTGTGGGCTTTTCTCCCATGTCTATCAGCTTCCTGACCTGCTCCAGTGCGTCATCTATGGTGACGGACTCGCCGCCGCACTCGGCTGCCCCCTCAAGGACAAGCACGAACTCGCCTCTGGGCTCATTGATACTGTAGTATTCAACTGCCTCGGCAAGGGTAAGGCGAAGCACCTCCTCATGTATCTTGGTAAGCTCACGGCAGAGGGATATCCTTCTGTCGCCGCCGAAAAACTCAGCCAGATCGGCCAGTGTGGTCTTCAGCTTGTGGGGAGCCTCATAGAATACCATGACCGCCGTCTCGCCGCGGAGATTCTCAAGGCGCTGGATGCGTTCTTTTTTCGGTACGGGCAGAAAGCCCTCAAATGTGAACCTCCTTGTGCTGAGTCCCGACACGGCAATTGCCGATACTACCGCACTGGGCCCAGGTACGACCTTTATGTCGATGCCGCTTTCGGCACACATTTTTACAAGCACCTCGCCGGGATCGGATATACAGGGCATACCTGCGTCGGTGACTATGCCGCAGTTCTCCCCTGCCATAAGCCTGTCGATTATCTTCTGCGCGTCCGCCTTTGAGCTGTGCTCATGGAAGCTTACAAGAGGCTTCTTTATGTCGAAGCGGTTCAGCAGCTTCAGGGTAACACGGGTATCCTCCGCACATATGAAGTCCACGGCTGCAAGTGTATCAAGCTGACGGAGAGTTATGTCCTCAAGGTTGCCTATAGGCGTTCCTATAACGTAAAATGTGCCGCTCATAGCTGCTCCTTTCCTGTGTCGTATATCTTCTGAAGCTCCTCGGAAAATCCGTTCTCGCTGCGTATGTAGAGCTGGGGCTCTATCTTCATAAAGGGTCTGGAGCCCTTCTTGCCTTCAATGAGAAAAAGCCATGGAGCCTCATCTGCGTTCTTCGATACCATGCGCAGCCGTTTCGGCTCGATATCATGGCTTTTCATGGCGTATATAACGTCGCTGAGACGCTCGGGACGGTTGCAGACGCACAGCCTGCCGCCGAATTTCAGCAGCTTCTGAGCTGCCGCACACACGTCGTCTATGGTGCAGAGTATCTCGTGACGGGCTATCTTCTGAGCAGTTATCACGCTCTGGAAGCCAGCGTTGTTCACCTTGTAGGGCGGATTGCAGGTAACAAGGTCGAGCTGCCCAAGCGGTGCGCCCTCCCAGAGCTCCTTCAGGTCGGCGCATACAGGCACTATGCCCGTGGTCTCGCTCTTTTCAAGTCCGAGACGGAGCTGCTCTATGGCACCCTCCTGTATATCCACCGCATATGTGACCTTGGGCGGCATTTTTTTCTGCATGATGAGCGGTATTATGCCGCAGCCCGTACCCAGGTCACAGGCCTTGTCCTTTGCGCGGTACTGCGAGAAGTCCGCCAGCAGAAAGGCGTCCGTACCGAAGCGGTGATCGCTGCTGGCACAGACGTATATCTTATCCGTAAGTTTTTCGTATTTGTATTCCATAGTGTTCCTTTTTCATAAATAAACAATCAGTTTCTCATCATTACAAGATATTCCGTAGTTCCTTCTTCCAGCTTCCTGTTGTCTGTAAGATGAAAACCATGCGCTTCATAGAAGCGTATAGCATCAGTATTCTTTTCAATTGTCCAAAGAAAGCTTACGGGGTAGTTTTCTTTGGCATATTCTATTAATTCCGAGCCTACTCCCTGTCCCTGGAAGAAATGATCAACATACAATTCAAGGATCTCTGCTTTATCAATGCGGATAAGTCCCTTTATAATTCCGTCATCATACAGGAACATATTGTTAAGGAAGCCCTTTTCGATGTACTTTTCAGCCACAGTAAGCACCTGAAGTTCACCGAACGAGTACCCGTCGTCCTTGAATATTGAGCGATATTTCATTCTTTTGGCAAAAACAAGTATCTCCGCAATTCTCGAAATATCATCTTCTGTCGCTTTTCTGATGTTATGTGTATCTTTAGTCTTTTTTGGCAGTTCGGATTTGTTATTCTGTATCATTTCAATGGCTTCATCAATAGAAACGCATTCGGCATATCTGTTCTTCCACATGAACTCGTTGTAATAGCGGTAGGTCTGCTCCGCCGTCATATGATCGTTATCAAAGGTGGAATTGCAGTATTCGGGAACTATCATCTCAAAGCCGTGCTCAAATCCGCATTTCACAGCGGCGTCTATGCAGAAATCCGTCTGCAAGCCCGTGATTATGAGCCTTTTCACTGCTTTTCCTCTCAGATATTCCAGCAGTCCGCTGTCACGGAAGGGACTGTTCACGGACTTATCGAATACTCTCTCGCCTTCCTCGGGAGCGAACTCCCTGCACACATCAAAGCCCTCATTTTCCTTGGACAGGGGCTGTCCCTCGCCGTCGTCATGGCGGACATAGACGACCTCCGTGCCGTTTTTTCGCGCTTCGGATATGAGTTTGCGGACGTTTTCCATGTATTTATCATAAGCATAGAGCCTTTCATCGGTTATAAGCTCCTGAGCGTCTATGACAAGAAGCGCCGTTTTCATCATTTTATTGTACCTCCGCCTACTACGATATCTCCGTCGTAGAGAACTACTGCCTGACCGCTTGTGACGGCCCTCTGAGGCTGGTCGAACTCCACCAGATACTCACCGCCACCGAGATATGACACCACCGCAGGCTGCTCCTTCTGGCTGTAGCGCGTTTTAGCGGTCACGCGCATGGGCGCTTCAAGCCTTTCAACAGATATAAGGTTGAAATCATCGGCGATAAGGCTCTTTGTATACAGGTCGGACTCCAGTCCCAGGGTAACTGTATTGGCGGCAATGTCCTTTTTCACCACATAGGCAGGGTGACCCAGAGCAATGCCCAGCCCCTTGCGCTGACCGATGGTATAATTTATGATACCCTTGTGCTCTCCGAGGATATTGCCCTCAATGTCAACAAAGCTTCCGCAGGGAGTGTCGCAGCCCGTGAATCTGCGTATGAAGCCTGCGTAGTCGCCGTCGGGGACAAAGCATATATCCTGACTGTCGGGCTTGTTGGAGTTTACCAGTCCTGCGGACTCGGCAAGCTCCCTTACCTGTGATTTCTCAAGTCCGCCAAGTGGAAAGAGAGTATGAGAGAGCTGCTCCTGAGTGAGGGCGTAGAGCACATAGGTCTGATCCTTGCTGCGGTCTTTCGGACGCTTCAGCAGCCATCGGCCGCGCTCCTCGTCATACTCATTCACGGCGTAATGCCCCGTGGCTATAAAGTCGTAGCCCAGCTCCCGAGCTCTCCTCAGCATCTTATCGAACTTCACATGGCGGTTGCACTCTATACAGGGATTGGGAGTGCGGCCGCTGAGATAGCTGTCCGCGAACTGCTTCATAACGTACTCGCGGAAAACGTCCCTGAAGTTGAATACAAGGTGCTCGAAGCCCAGTCTGTAGGCAACGCTCCTTGCGTCCTCAACGTCGGAAAGCGCACAGCAGGTCTTGCCCTCCTTCTGTGCCTCGGATATATCCTCGTCGGAAAAGAGCTTCAGGGTGACGCCCATGACCTCATAGCCGCTGCTTCTAAGCAGCATGGCCGCCACGGAGCTGTCAACGCCTCCGCTCATTCCCACCATAACCTTCTTCATCATATGCTCCTTCTAAAACAGCACGGGCGAACATCGTTCGCCCTACAGTATTTGTATTATATCGTCAAGTGATCTGACGTAGTGATCCGAAAGCTCCTCGATGCGCTTCCTGTCGGGCTCCGCAACGGGATCGTAGACTCCGCACACCGGAAAGCCCGCTGATTTCGCGGTCTCGATGCAGTGGAGTGAGTCCTCGACCACAAGGGTCTCCACAGGCTCTGTGCCCAGCCTTTCGGCGCCTCCGAAAAAAATATCTGGGTAGTTCTTTCCTGCGGGATATTCAATATCCGTAAGCAGGAAGCGGAACCTGTCGTATACTCCGCAGCGCTTCAGTGCGGCCTCCGCAAGCCCTTTGTAGGTGGCGGTGGCTATGCCGTAGGGTATCCCCCGTTTGTCCAGATGATCCATGAGCTCCACAGCATGGGGCTTCAGAGGTATCTGCTCCTCATAGCGGTGCCGTACCATGTCCTCTATACGCCATATGACGTATTCCTTCGTGCAGCTCAGCCCGAAGCGGTCTATGAAATACTGCGACGACTCGTCGACCGTCATTTTCTTTACAACGTCCGAGACCTCGGGAGGCGGATCGGCTATGCCGTTTTCAATGAGGAATTCCCTGTCTATGCTGCTCCACACGGTCATGGAGTCCAGCAGAGTACCGTCAAGATCGAATATTATTCCCTTAATCAAGCTCATCCCTGCTCCTCTGCCGCTTCCTCGGGTTCTTCCTCACGGGGAGGCTCAGGTTCCTCCGGAGCTGCCGCAGCTTCCTCCTCGGCTCTGCGCTTTTCCTCTTCCTCTATGCGCCTGCGTTCCTCTTCCTCGGCCTTTTTACGTTCTTCCTCGGCTTTTTTGCGTTCTTCTTCGGCTTTTTTACGTTCTTCCTCTTCGGCCTTGCGCCTTGCCTCTTCTTCCTCGGCTTTTTTCCTCTCGGCTTTGTTCCTGCTGAGTATAGGCGACTGAGGCTTGTCGGCAGGAGCCTTATACTTGCCCTCGGTCTTTGCGTCCCCGCAGATCACCACGGCCTGCCTGCCCATAAGATCGTAGAATATGCTCTCAAAGCGTTTCAGATCGTATTCAACATTGCCCGCAAGAGGGTCTGCCACGCACACCACGTTCCTGTCCAGATCGTAGCCGTAAAGCGCCACACAGTGCTGGAAGTCGTTGAACCACATCTCCTCGTTCTCGTTGGTGACCCAGCGAAGATTGGGGGCGGAAACGATCATATTTATGGTGTTCCAGATAACTACGGGTCTGCCCTGTGACACCTGATAGTACAGCTCCTTCATAGAGCTTCCCGTCATATCCACTGCATAGCAGGGTGAATCCACAGACTCAAAATAATCGTCGGCCGTCTGCACGATAACGGGAGCATTGCAGCCGAAGCCCTCGTCAGACTTGGGATCGCCGATATAGGCAGTCTTCATGGTGGTTATGCCGTTATTGTCCATGGGCATGAACTCGTCGGAAAGAGTCACCTTGTCTATAGCGAAGCCGAGATAGTTCAGCACCTCGCAGAGAGCCGTAACCTCGCAGCCCGTAGGCAGCTCGGGCTTCTGAAGCACCGCCTTGAAGTCGGATATGCTGTATTTTCGGGGGATATCATAGCCATCGGGCATTTTAACGTCCACCGTGAACTGCTCTGTGGTCGGCTCGGCGGCAGATGTTGACGTCTCCCCCTGCGGATCGTCATCGACCGATACCGCCGTCCCATGCGTACCTGTCTCAGGCTCCATAAGGACGACCATATGTCCGCATGATGTCAGTGTTATCAACGCAGCAGCCGCTGCGGCTGCCTTACGAAGAAGCTCGGATATCATTGACATTACTCCATATCTATCATTATTTTCGCCCTGTAGTCCTTCTGGGCAGAAGTTACGGTCTCAAGAGCCAGCCCGTATATATCGGAAGCCCTTATCTCCAGCTCGGCGAAACGCTCCGCTGCATCGCCAAGCTGCGACAGCTTTGCGATGGAGGAGCCGAAGGGTATCTTTGCGGACTCCTTTGCCCTTGCAAGTATCTCCCTTCCGCGCTCGTTGAAGGCAAGTATCCTTCCGTACGGCGGCAGCTGCTCCATATCCCCTTTGGTTATTCCGATGAGCAGAGCCAGCATTATCCGCCTTATCCTTGCCATTGTATATCTCTTTGTCTTAACGGTGAAAAGCAGCTCGTCAAGGGAGCCTGCCATTCTCGCGCCGTATATCCTGTGCTCAAGTCCCTGTCCCACATCGCAGATATCGGCGATCTCCTCCACGGTACAGGTGCGGAGCTTGTAGAGTATCACCCTTTCCAGACGGCTGAGAGAAGCAGTCTCGCCCTTCTCCACGGCTGAAGCTACAGCCGCAGCCCATTCCTTTGTGGTATAGCCCGCTATATCCTCGCCCCCGTCTATAAGCTCCCTCAGCATGGACGCACTGGCAAATCCGCCCTCGGCAGTCCTTGAATCATGGCCTGTCTTTTCGCGCATCACCGTAAAGGGCTCCATTGAGGAGCCGCTCTTTTTCAGCGCTCTCAGGTACTCCACCGCAAGGGTGTTGTTGGGCTCTGCTATTATGGCAGCCGCCTCGGGATCGTAGCCGTTCACAACGGAATTGAGGACTCTCGGGTAGGTATAGCCCTTTTCCATGATGCTCCGTATCTCATCGGCGCGGGTGACGGCCGCAAGATCAACGGTCTCCATTGCGCGGCGGAGCTTTTCCGTATCTCCGCACTCGCTTCCGAATGAAAGCTCGTCCACAGCGCCCAGAGCGTCAAGAAGATGAACGGCTCCCGAAGCGAAGTTCTCGGCGGAAGCAAGGCTGTACTGCACGGGGAGCTCTATTACGAGATCTGCTCCCGAGCGGACGGCAAGCCGCGCTCTTTCAAGCTTGTCCATGACGGCCGTATCGCCGCGCTGCACGAAGTTTCCGCTCATCACAGCAACGATATGTGTAGCGCCGTTCTCACGGGTCCTGCGGATATGGTAAAGATGACCGTTATGAAAGGGATTATACTCGCATATTATACCGCTGACTTTCATTTTACTACCTCTTTTCTCCGATTTCAATGATTTTCTGTAAATTTTTATCTACTTGACATATTATTCCTTTATCTGAACGCGGTTTTAGACGTTTTGCAACAGAAAAAACCATGCTTTTCCGCCCGTTACCGTCAAAAGCTCCCTCAGGGAGACTTAAATTTCAAAAAAGGACTTGCAATTTCTGAAAAATAGTATATAATAATATATGCAAAATATTTTTTGAAAGGAAATTACATATATGATAATCTTAGTTGTAAACGCAGGAAGCTCCTCACTGAAGTATCAGCTCATCGACATGAGCGATGAGAGCGTTATCGCCAAGGGCAACTGCGACCGTATCGGTATCGACGGCCATATCAACCACAAGACCGCCGACGGCAGAGTCCTCGATCAGGACTGCTCATTTCCCACACATACAGAGGCTTTCATGAAGCTGGTAGAGTGCCTTACTTCAGGTGACGCAAAGGTCATCGACAGCATGGACGCTATCTCAGCTGTAGGCCACAGAATAGTACAGGGTGCAGACGTATTCGACAAGTCTGTTCTCGTTACAGATGAAGTAATCGACAAGATCGACGAGCTCCGCGAGCTTGCTCCCGTTCACAATCACGCTCACGCACTGGCACTCAGAGCCTGCAAGAGCGTTATCCCCGCAAACGTACCCCAGGTAGTTGTATTCGATACAGCATTCCACCAGACAATGCCTCCCAAGGCTTTCATGTTCGGTCTTCCCTATGAGGACTACGAGAAGCTCCATGTAAGAAAGTACGGCTTCCACGGCACATCCCACAGATTCGTGTCAAAGGCTCTTGCCGAGGCAATGGGCAAGGACGTAAAGGATCTGAAGATCGTTTCATGTCACCTTGGAAACGGTTCCTCTATCACAGCTGTTGACGGCGGAAAGTCCGTAGATACATCAATGGGCTTCACACCTCTTGACGGTGTAGTTATGGGTACAAGAACAGGTTCTGTTGATCCTTCCGCTGTAACATTCGTTGCTGACAAGCACCACTTCACTCCCTCACAGATGAGCGAGTACATGAACAAGAAGTCAGGCTTCCTGGGCGTATCGGGCGTTGGTTCCGATAACCGTGATATCCAGGAGGCTGCCAATAACGGCAACGACAAGGCTCAGCTGGTTTCTGATATGCTGGCTTACGAGATCCAGAAGTACATCGGCGCATACGCTGCTGCTATGAACGGCCTTGACGCTGTTCTCTTCACAGGCGGTATCGGCGAGAACTCATGGGAAGTAAGAGAGCAGGTATGCCAGAACATGGACTTCTTCGGCATCAAGATCGATGAGGCTCTCAACCGCACTATCAGAGGCAAGCTCACAAAGATCTCCACTCCCGATTCAAAGGTTGAGGTATGGATCGTTCCCACAAACGAGGAGCTCCTTATCGCAAGAGATACCCTTGAGCTCATCTCAAAGTAAATTATAGCATAAAAAACAGCAAATAGCAATAAAAACCTGCACTTTACAGTGCAGGTTTTCTTTTTATCCGATGATGAGCTTCGTTCTTGAAACGTCCACCATTTTACCGTCCATTACGGCCTCGCCTACAGACTCCGCCTTTATCACGCCGCCCGAGGGATTGATGATACTGTCGATGCCGCCTATGATATCGGCGTTTACCGTTGAATACTCAAATGCAAGAGCGGTATTTGGCAGCTTGCAGTTCCTGAGTATAAGATTATCCGTGTAGCACATGGCCTGAAGGCTCTCCACCGTGCAGTTCACAAGGGTCACATTGCGGGAATTCCAGCAGAAATACTTTCCCCTGATAACAGAATCGTATATCATGACATTCTCGCTGTTCCAGAAGGCGTCCCTGCCTGTTATCACAGAGTTTTTCACGGTGACATTGCGCACTCCGTCAAAGGAATAGCCGCCTGTGAGCTCAAGTCCCGAGACCTCCATACCGTCGCTGTCCATAGCGAAATAGTCACCGCTGACCTTTGCGCCGTCTATACGGATATTGTTGCATTTCCACAGGGTCTCCTCCCCATTGGTGAAGGTCACATTGCAAAGACTTATACCGTTTGAGCGGCGGAAGCACTTGGGCGCCTCTATGACCGTATCCTCGGCCTTTATGTCCGAGACATACCACATTCCCGCACGGCTCTCCTCAGCGATGGTGCAGTTTTTCAGCTTTATGTTCTCGCTGTACCATATGGGATATTTGCACACAATGGTACAATCTGACAGTTCTATGAACCTGCTGTGCTTGAGCGGCGACTCCCCGTCTGTGAACGAAGAACCGCATATCCTGAATTCGTTGCCTTGAAACAGAGCCCTTTCCCCCGAAAAGTGCTCGTTGAGTATTTCTTTCATCATATCGCTCCTTATAGTAAGATATTTACTATTATACCACAGAGATCACCACAAAGCAAGCAGCCAGGAGTAAACATTCCGTTAACATTAAAAACATGAGATCTTGCAACACTTTACATTCCCCGTCCGTATGTTATACGGAATAATACATAAAAAGCTCCGCTTTCTGCGGAGCTTCTGTTTTATATAGCTTCCTTTTCCTGCCATTCCCTGCGGAATTCGGTAGGGGTCATGCCAAGTCCGTGCTTGAACTGGCGGTTGAAGTAGGAGGCATTGGGATATCCCACCATTGCCGCCACCTTGTTTATGGAGTACTCCGACTTTTTCAAGAGCTCCGCCGCCTTGTCAAGACGGCTGGTGATTATATCCTTTGATATGCTTATGCCGAAGGTCTCGGTATACAGGTGCTGGAGCCTTGAACGGCTGAGAGATACGTCCGCAGCCATTTCGTCCACCGTCCACGTTCTTGACGGCCAGCGGT
Source organism: uncultured Ruminococcus sp. (assembly GCF_947301925.1). GTDB lineage: Bacteria > Bacillota > Clostridia > Oscillospirales > Ruminococcaceae > Ruminococcus. The sequence continues at coordinate 39,938 of NZ_CAMYUE010000001.1, read as the reverse complement.
ATATGCTGTCGCGGAGCCACATCAGCTTTTCTATATACAGTCCCTCGTGGACTGCGCTTATCTTGCGCATATTCAATACGTTCTCATTTATCTTGCCCAGAAGCAGACGGAAGTAAAGGTCCACGGAATCCAGCCTGTTTGCGTTGGCAGAATAATACTCAAGACATATGCTGCGCAGCAATGATGTTACGTTTGAGATATCTGCGGCAGGAACTACCTTGTTAAGAGGGATATTCATTTCTGTTATCCTCTTTATCTCCTCATCGTCCGGAGTAAAAAAGATATTGTCCTCACTGTAATCGTCGTCATCACAGCGATAGCTGAAGGGCTGGTCGGGAGTTATAAGGATAAATGAGTTTTCGGGAGACGGTATCTCCCTGCCGTCTATATTGAATACGGCCTTTGCCTTCATGGCTATGAAAATCCAGACGCCTGCGCCTGTAGTACGTTCCATTACAAAATTCCGTGCTCTTTCATGATCGAGACTTATACTGTTTATCTTCATGCTTTTTCACCTTCATTGCTGCTTATATGCAGAGAAATCGTACTTAAATTCTATCATATGAGGGGAAGGAGTGTCAAACCTGCAATGGTACTATCATGTCATTTCAGACAATTTAATGACATATTTCTTCGCATCAGCGTTATCGTGCCTGACATATACAGCATAATAATTTCACCCACGCGGGCTGATATATTGACAAAGATAAGGGTTTGTTGTATAATCATTAGTTGATAACGCTATTTTGAAAGAATGATGATTATGAAAAAGGTAGTTTCAATACAGGATATATCCTGCTTCGGAAAATGCTCACTGACGGTCGCCCTCCCTATCATATCGGCCATGGGGATAGAGACTGCCGTTATCCCTACCGCAGTGCTCTCCACGCATACGGGCGAGGGCTTCAGCGGCTATACCTTCCATGACCTCACAGGCGACATACCTGCCATAGCCAGCCACTGGAAAAGCATGGATCTGCGCTTCGACGCGCTGTATACAGGCTATCTGGGCTCAATGGAACAGGTGGGTATCGTGTCGGAGTTCTTCGACGACTTCCGCACGGACAGCAATTATATCATAGTCGATCCCGTCCTCGGAGATGCGGGAAAACTCTATGCAGGCTTTACGGATCAGTTCGTGGAGAAGATGAAGGAGCTCTGCGCAAAGGCGGATTTCATAATACCGAATATGACGGAAACTGCCTTTCTTCTCGGTATCCCCTATACGGAGGATTACGACGAGGCATACGTCAGGGACGCCCTCCGCAGACTTGCGGAGTTTGGGTGCAGGACTCCCGTTATCACAGGAGTACACTACGATGACAAGCTCCAGGGAGCCGCCGCATACGACAGTGTGAACGACAAGTTTTACTTCTCTTTCGACAGGAACATCAATTCTCGCTTCCACGGCACAGGCGATATTTTCTCCAGCGTTTTCACGGGAGCCTGCGCACTTGGCAGAGACATACAGCAGTGTCTCGATATGGCAGTAAGATTCACTCTCGACTGTATCGAGGCAACTATCCCCAATATAGAAGAAACCTGGTACGGAAGCTGCTTTGAGCTGTGTCTCGGCAAGCTTATCGGCTATGTAAAGGAGCAGAAATGACAGATCTCATAAGATCGGCTGCCGGTTTTATAAAAGCGAACACAGACGCCGCCGATAGCCTTGATTTAGCGGCAGCTCTCGACGATATGATGAATTGCAGGACATACATAAACGACGCTCTTTCATCAATATACGCTATTACAGGCCGCAGCTGCGGTATTATCGCACCTGTTCCCAACAACGCTACAGCCTTTGTGCTTGTATCTGTAAGGGAGCTGCGAATAGCACTTGATGAAAAGTCCCGCGGCCTCGCCTGTGATATCGCCGATGTTCTCCGCTCAATGCCCGAAAAAGACGGTTTTCATGACAAAAAGGAATTGCAGAGCTTCAACACAAACTATATTCAGCCATTCAACAGTAAACACCTGTGCCATCTCCCTGAGATAGTGTAAGGCAGAAAGCTGTTAACACCCATGATGAATTAACAATGACCGGGTCTTAAATTACAGGCCCGGTTTTTTCATGCCATAAATTTCCCTGTATCACTTACGCGGTTACAGTCAATAATATCCTCGTAAAACCTTACGGAGGAAAGAAAATGGCATATAACAAAGTCGTGATCGCAGGGATAAATACTTCCGAGCTCACCGTGCTGAAGGAAGAGGAGAAAATGGCTCTCCTGAGAGAGATACGCTCCACAGGCAGCAAGGCGGCAAGAGATAAGCTCATAAAGGGCAACCTTCGTCTCGTTCTCAGCGTGATACAGCGGTTTACGGGACGCGGAGAGGATATAGACGATCTTTTTCAGATAGGCGTCATAGGTCTTATGAAGGCAATTGACAATTTTGACCTTACTAAAGAGGTGCGCTTCTCCACCTACTGCGTACCAATGATAAGCGGAGAGCTCCGACGCTACCTGCGCGACAGCAGCCATATCAAGGTGAGCCGCTCGCTCCGCGACCTTGCATACAAAGCCCTTCAGGCCAAGGAAAGGCTCACCGTAAGCCTTCAGCGGGAACCGAACATGGACGAGATAGCTGCCGAGATAAACGAAAAGCGTGCAGACGTCGTTATCGCCCTCGAAAGCATAAGCGATCCCGTATCGCTGTACGAGCCCGTATACTCCGATTCCGAGGACAACCTCTATATCATGGATCAGATAAGCGATATGAACGATGTGGAGAGCCGCATGGACGAGCTGACTATAAGAGACGCCATACGCGGTCTCGGTGAGCGCGAACGGAATATACTCTACCTGCGCTTCTTCCGCGGCAGGACGCAGATGGAAGTTGCAGGCGAGATCGGTATATCACAGGCGCAGGTGTCAAGACTTGAAAAAAGCGCCATAAACAGGATAAAGAACAGTATATAAGCCAGAAGCTCTCCGCGGAGAGCTTTTGCTGTTTTATATTGATTTTGATGAAGTTATGATGTATAATTATATCAGAATGGTGATTTATTCAGCGGTATCGCCGCGGGAGGTGAGAATTATGGCTAAATATGATGATATCATTACAAAATATACAGACGGTCTCGTCCTCCGTTCTGAGCCGTCGCGGCCGCTTTGGAACAATGACAGCTCCCTGTCTGACAGTGCTCCGCTCCGGGGACATACCGACAGCTGCATGATAACTGCATTGCTCATGCTCTATGACCTGAACGGAGACAAAAGGCTCCTTGACTATTGTATCAGATTCACGGAGGCATATGTCAGAGAGGACGGTTCTATCCCATCCATGAACTACGCCGACTACGATCTCGGAAATATTACCGGCGGCAGGAATCTTTTCAGACTGTGGAAGCTCACGGGGAACCAGCGCTTCCGCCTCGGCTTTGAAAAGCTCTGGTATGAACAGATTGTCCGCCACCCACGCCTGACCTGCGGCAACTTCTGGCATAAGGCAAGATATCCCGATCAGATATGGCTTGAGGGAGCATATATGGTGCTGCCGTTTATGGCGGAATACGCAAAGCTCCACAGTATGCGCGGAGTGGCCGAGGACGTTCAGCGGCAGTTCACCAATCTGAGGAGCATCATGCGCGATCCTGCAACGGGGCTGTATTACAGCGGCTACGACGATACAAACTCAATGCGGTGGGCCGACAGGATAACCGGGCTTTCTTCGGATCTGGCGCTGTACCCGAACGGCAGTCTGTGCGCCGCACTTGCGGACACCTGCGAGATAAATCCGTCCAACGATGTGCTGAGGAGACAGCTTGCAGAGCTGCTTGCGGATATGTCGCGGTACGTCACGGCCGAGGGTATGCTGCTGCATCAGCCCGTGCGCCCGGAAAACAAGGACAACTTCCCCGAGACAGGAGGCACCCTGCTGTTCGCTTATGCCGCTATGAAAGCCGCAAGGCTGGACATATGCGGAGACCATATCCGTCAGACAGGCGTGAGAGCCTTTGAAGCCGTCACGGATAAATACGCAGACAACAGCGGAGATATCCCTCTGCTGGGAAATATCGCCATTGACTGCGCTCCCTCGGGTCCTGCGGACTGCTGTGTCACCCAAAAGGCGGAAAAGAATGATGTAAAAGGCTTAGCTCCCTATATTATGGCATATACAGAATTGTATAAAAAGTAATTATTATACCCTCTGTCTAAAAATATTTGTCGCAATACTGCTCTTCATACTTGAAAAGTTCATACTTTGATGATATAATGAATTATGTAGGGATTACTACAAATAATTGCGAAAGGGGGAACTCGCCTTGAGTGTACTGTTTTGGGCTATTGCAGTTGTCGCTTTTGTGATCGCGGAGGTCGTCACGGTACAGCTCGTGTCGATCTGGTTCGCAGCAGGCGCTATGGTAACGCTTCTGCTGAGCTATTTCTATGAGCTTACCGCGCTTGAACAGCTGGGTATATTCATTATATCCTCTTCAGTCTTCCTGCTGCTGAGCGTTCCGCTCATAAGAAAACGCAGGAAGCAGACATCTGTTGCGACCAATGCCGAGCTTGACGTCGGCAGACACGCCACGGTCATCGAGGAGATCAACGCAGACAAAGGTACAGGTCGTGTCACTCTCAATGGGGTAAACTGGAGTGCCGTTCCTGAGGACGAGAACATGATTATTCCCGAAGGGGCTATAGTCATAGTCACAAAGGTCATGGGCGCCAAACTGCGCGTAAGGCCGGAATAACAAACATTAACTATCCATAAGATCAATCGGAGGTATTTAAAATGGAACCATTAGGAATTATTGTTTTACTTGTAATCGTATTTCTCTTATTCGTTATAATCAGATCCTTCAGGATCGTTCCGCAGGCTCATGTGTTCGTTATCGAGCGTCTCGGTTCGTTCCACGCTGAATGGGAAACAGGACTCCACGTTCTCGTCCCCTTCATCGACAGGATCGCAGGCAAGGTATCACTGAAGGAAAAGGTCGTAGACTTCAAGCCTCAGCCCGTTATCACAAAGGATAACGTTACAATGCAGATCGATACGGTCGTATTCTATCAGGTAACCGACGCCAAGCAGTATATCTACGGCGTTGAAAGACCTCTGGCAGCTATCGAGAACCTGTCCGCCACAACTCTCCGTAACATCATAGGTGAGATGGAACTGGACGCCACCCTCACATCAAGAGACGTTATCAACTCCAAGATCACAGCTATACTGGATATGGCTACAGACCGCTGGGGTATCAAGGTAAACCGCGTTGAGCTGAAGAACATCCTGCCTCCTCGTGAGATCCAGGACGCTATGGAAAAGCAGATGAAGGCTGAGCGTGAGCGCCGTGAGAAGATCCTCCAGGCAGAGGGTGACAAGAAGTCACAGATCCTGGTTGCAGAAGGTGAAAAGGAATCTCAGATCCTCCGCGCACAGGCTAAGAAGGAATCCCAGATCCTCGAGGCAGAGGCTGAAAAGCAGGCTATGGTCCTCAGAGCTGACGCCGTAAGAGAGCAGAAGATCCTTGAGGCTACCGGTGAAGCGAGAGCTATCGAAATGGTACAGGAGGCTCTGGCCGAGAGTATCGTTAAGCTGAATAACGCTAATCCTAACGAGAGAGTTATACAGCTCAAGTCCCTCGAATCCTTCGCCAAGGCTGCTGACGGCAAGGCTACAAAGATCATTATCCCCAGCGAGATACAGGGCCTTGCAGGTCTTGCAACAGGTCTGAAAGCTCTTGTTGAGAAGGATACACCCGACGCACAGTAAGCATATTACCGAAAGCTCCCGTTTCTGCGGGAGCTTTTTTGTTTCACTACAGCTCCGTACAAAAATCCGCCTCTGAAAACAGGCTTTTTTGTGGCTTGATACGATTTTTGAAAAAAGCCTCCTTTTTTTGAAAATCGCCGTCTTTTTCTCTTGCATTCCTGCCGCTTTTGTTGTATAATAAAATGTACGGGACAATTATCCCGAAAAAAGCAGAAATACAGAGATTTTTATTTGATTTTAGTTTACCCGCCGGGCTTTATGCGGTACAGAAAAAAGATACAGAACAAAAGCAGCAAGGCGGTAGAACAATGGTTTTTTCGAGACTATTCTTTATATATATCTTCCTCCCTTTATGCCTTTTATGCTATGCAGCGGCAAGAGGGATAAAACAAAAAAACACGGTGTTGATCATTTTCTCGCTGTTATTCTATGCGTGGGGTGAGCCCGTATATATTTTCCTTATGCTTGTTACGGCGGCGGTTAACTATACTGCCGGACTGATAATCGGAAAATATCAGGGCAAAAAGGGTGATACTGCTGCGACAGTCACTGCTGTCGTATACGACCTTCTCATGCTTGGAGTATTCAAGTACAGCGGCTTTATCACGGAAAATATCAACGCCCTTTTTTCATGCTCCATACCCGTGCCGCATCTGAAGCTCCCTATCGGTATAAGCTTCTATACCTTCCAGACCATATCCTATATTATAGACTGTCACTGGGAAAAGGTGAAGCCCCAGAAGAGCTTCAAGAATTATATGCTGTTTCTGACCCTCTTTCCGCAGCTTGTGGCAGGACCTATCGTCCGCTACAGCACTATAGAGAAGGAGATCAATGAGCGCAGTGTGGAGCTCCGGGATATTTCCTGCGGACTCAACCGCATCGCCCTGGGACTTGCCAAAAAGGTGCTTATCGCAGACTCTCTCAGCACCATTGCCGACAGCTTTCTCGGCAATATCGGCGGTTCAACCATGCTGGGAGCCTGGTACGGAGTGATTGCCTACAGTATGCAGGTATACTTTGATTTCTCGGGCTATTCGGATATCGCCATAGGACTGGGCCGGGTTTTCGGCTTCCACTTCGACGAGAACTTCGATCATCCCTTTATATGCAAGGATATCACCGAATTCTGGCAGCGCTGGCACATATCTCTCAGTACCTTCTTCCGCGACTATGTGCTGTATATTCCCATATTCGGCAAGCGCAGGAAATACGGCGGACTCTTCCTGGTATGGCTCTGCACGGGAATATGGCACGGCGCAAGCTGGAATTTCATACTCTGGGGACTGTATTACGGCATTTTCGTGTTCATCGAAATGAAGATCGGCAAGAAGAACATGAAAAAGATCCCCGTTGTTATCAGACATATCTACAGCAAGCTTGTTATATTCATAGGCTTCGGCATATTCTACTTTGAGGACATAGGCAAGCTGGGCACATTCTTCAGAACCGCCTTCGGCTTCGGCAGCAACGGCTTCATCGCCGTGCAGGACAAGATATCCCTGATAAACAATATGTACCTGCTGATACTCGCCGTTATCTGCACTTTCCCTCTTATAAGCACGATCAAAAAGGTATCGGACAAGCGCTTCATGTCAAAGGCAGTCATTTCCTCTGCGGCGGCTGTTGCAGCTGTAATGATACTGGTAGTCACCAGCATAATGCTTGTGGACTCCACCACCCGTCCGTTCCTTTACTACAGATTCTGATGAGGCAAACAAAATGAATAAGGACAATAAAAACGTTCTGACCGTCAAAGATAAAAACAGACCGGCAGACGAGAATAAAAACGCTGCGCGTCCCGGGCCTGCCATCTCAATAGAGGCCTCAGACCGTGACAAAACAGCAATAGATATCCCTATAAAGGCAAAAAAGCTCAGAAGGCAGCGCCGCAAGACGGCTCTGAACTCAATAGCGCTGGCAAATATACTCCTCATGGGAGCAGTTTTTGCAGGAGGCTTCGTGTATGTTACCCTTCTCCCCCATGAGACCCGCGCCGACGACGAAAACCGTATGCTGGCAACCTTCCCGAAGTTCACGCCGAAAAACTATATCAGCGGAGAATTCACGGGAGGCATTGCCGACTACTTCGACGATACAGTACACGACCGCGCTCATATAAAACAGTTCATCGCCGATAACATCTCTCCCCTGAAGGGACGGAAATACGGCGACGGCGAAGACGGAGCGGAGCTGTACGGCAACGGTTTCGTCCCCAAGTCCACAGCAGCAGTCACAACTGCCGCAAAAACCACAAAGACAGCTGACAGCGCCGTTACCACAACGGAAACAGCAGCCGTTCCCGAGACCACCGCTCCTCCCGAGGAGGTCCCCGAACAGGGCGAGCTCACAAACAATATCCTCATCGTCAACAAGAGAGGCATAACCCTCTACGGCGGCGCATGGGGCACGGAAAAGGAGTACGCTTCCTTCGTGAACCAGTACAAGGAGGCTCTCGGCAGCAAGAACGTCTACTCAATGGTGCTGCCCACATCCAGCTCATTCTACCTGCCCGAGAATTACGCAAATCTCGCCTACAGCGAAAAGGCTGACTTCGACAGCATAGAGGAGTCACTCAGCGGCGTTATCCCCGTGGACGCTTACAATATACTCAACGCCCACAAGGACGAGCCCATCTACTCGCGGACAGACCACCACTGGCAGCCTCTCGGCGCTTACTACGCAGCCGAGGAATTCGCCCTCATGGCAGGCGTCCCCTTTGCGGATATTTCCGAATACGAAAAAGTTACCCTGCCGGGATATGTGGGAACTCTCTATATGTACACCCAGAGCGCTACCCTTCTCAATAATCCCGAGGATTTCGTTTACTACAAGCCCAAAACTCCCGTTACCGTTACACAGTACAATACTCGTTTTGAAAACCCTGTGGCAGCCAATCTTCTCCTTGACCCGTCCTCCATGCCCAATTCGGGATATTACATGGTATTCGGCTCGGACGAGAGGATAGTCCACGTTAATACAGAGTGCAAGAACGGCAGAAATCTCGTTATCTTCAAGGACAGCTACGGCAACGCCCTGCTGCCCATGCTGACAAGCTCCTTCGAGAACATATATCTCTGCGATATACGTTATTTCGACCTCAACGCCATCGACTTCATCGACAGCGTGGAAGCTACGGACGTACTTTTTGCCATGTGCTCATTCTCAGCTGTGGGAGGCAACCGCAGCTGCATACGCAATAACCTGACAAAATAAGGAGATAAAATGAAAGAACTCAACTTTCCGTTCGACGGCAAGGACATAATACGCAGGAGACTTGCGCTGAAAAAGGCGCTGCTCTCAGACGGCACTGTCCGCGTCAAGAAAAAGGTCGCTGTGCTGGGGGGCTCAACGACAAACCACGTTGTTTCCGCACTGGAGCTGTTCCTGCTGAATTTCGGCATAGAGCCCGAATTCTACCAGTCGGAATACAACAAGTTCTATGAGGACGCAGTTTTCGGCAATCCCGAGCTTGACAGCTTCGATCCCGACATAATCTATATCCATACTACCTCGCGTAACCTTACCATGCTCCCCGAGAGCCCTGCCGAAAAGCCCGAAAGCGTTCAGCAGCGCCTTGACGAGCAGTTCTCGGTGTTCAGACAGGTCTGGGACAGCCTTACACAGCGCTATTCATGCCCCATAATACAGAACAACTTCGAGCTTCCCCTGTTCCGCAGGACGGGAAGCTTCGACGGCTGGAGCGTAACGGGACAGGCCGCCTTCATTCAGCGCATGAACGTCATGCTCTCCGATCACGCCCGCACTGCTCAGGGACTGTATATCCACGATATCAACTACCTCTCCGCTGTGTGCGGACTGGCAAAATGGCATGACGCCGAGGCATGGTATCTCTACAAGTACGCCATGAGCACCGCTGTGATACCCGATCTGGCCTACAGCCTCGCCTGCATAATCAAGTCCATATACGGCAAGAATCACAAGGTCATAGACCTTGATCTGGACAACACCCTCTGGGGCGGAGTCATAGGCGACGACGGTCAGGAGGGCATAGAGATAGGTCCCGAAACAGCTGTGGGACAGGCTTACAGCGAGTTCCAGAGCTTCATAAAGGGCTACAAGGACTACGGCGTGCTTCTTGCGGTATGCTCGAAGAACGAAAAGGAAAACGCCATACTCGGTCTGGAGCACCCTTGCAGTGTGCTGAAGCCCTCCGACTTTGTGTCCCTGAAAGCCAACTGGGAGCCCAAGGACCGCAATATCGCCGAGTCGGCCGAAGAGCTCAGCCTCGGTCTGGACAGCTTCATCTTCGTGGACGACAATCCCGCGGAGTGCGCTATCGTCGAGGGACAGCTCCCCATGGTGCAGACAGTGAACCTCAGCAACGTCCATGACGCCATGTACAAGCTCACAAGAGGCGGCTACTTCGAGGTCACATCCGTATCCGAGGACGATATGCACCGTTCCGAGATGTATGCGGCAAATGCAAAAAGAGCCGCCCAGAGAAAGCAGTTCGAGAGCTATGAGGACTATCTTCTCAGCCTTGAGATGAACGCTGTGATCTGCGGCTTCGAGCCGGTATATATACAGCGTATCACCCAGCTCACCAACAAGAGCAACCAGTTCAACCTCACCACAAAGCGCTACAACGAAAACGAGATAAAAGAGGTCAGCGAGAGCGGCAATCATATCTGCTTATGCGGAAGGCTCCTTGATAAATTCGGCGACAACGGCATAGTCTCCGTGGTCATAGGCAGGATTCGCGGAGATCAGCTGGATATCGAGCTCTGGCTCATGAGCTGCCGCGTGCTGAAGCGCGATATGGAGCTCGCCATGCTTGACGAGCTGGTCCGCCATGCAAGGGAAAAGGGCATAAAAAGGCTCAACGGGTATTACTACAAAACTCACAAGAACAATCTCGTTTCGGAGCTCTACGGCACCTTCGGCTTCACAAGGGACTGCGTCGCCGATAACGGTGATTCGCTCTGGCATATGGATATCGAAAACTACGAAAACAGGAACAAAGTAATAAAAATAAGATATAAGGAGAACAATGATGAACAATAACGAAATAGTTACACGACTCAACGAGGTATTCCGCGATGTTTTCGGAGACCCTTCCATTTCAGTCACCCCCTCCACCACCTCGGCAGATATCGAGGACTGGGACAGCATCGAGCATATCAACCTGGTGGCTGCCGTTGAGAACGAATTCGGTCTGCGCTTCAAGATGCGCGAGGTATCGGGCATGAAGAACGTAGGCGAGATGATGGACATAATCGCAGAAAGAGGAAAATAATGTCAAAAAAGAAAAAGAAGCTGCTGATATTCGGAATTATTCTTCTGGTACTGTCGCTGCTTTCCGCATGGGGATTCTCCATGAAGCCCGTAAACTACAGTATCAGTACTCCCAGGCTGAAAACGGGAGTCAGGATAGTATTCATATCAGATCTGCATAACTGCTTTTACGGCGGCACCGATCAGTCGGGGCTCCTGGACGAGATACACGAAGCAGATCCCGATATCGTCATATTCGGCGGCGACGTCATTGACGCCTGGGGCGGCACAAAGCACGCTCTGAAGCTCATGACTGTGCTAAGTCACGAATATCCCTGCTTCTACACTCCCGGCAATCACGAGGAGCTGCGTGACGACACGGAGGAGTTCTACAAGGAGGTACAGGGTATCTGCCCCGTGCTGATGGGAGACTTCGCCGAAACTGTGGTCAACGGCGAGACTGTAAGGATATACGGCGTTCTCGACTCTGTAGAGCGCGGCGCTCACAAAACTCAGCTGGAGGAGTGCTTTGATACCCTTGACGGCAATTACTACAATATCCTTCTTGCTCACCAGCCCGAACAGATCGACGCATACTTAGGAGAAGGCCTCAATAACAGCGAAAACTTCGACCTTATCCTCTCGGGACACGCTCACGGCGGACAGTGGAGACTTCCGAAGCTGCTGGATCAGGGACTCTACGCCCCCGATCAGGGCATTTTCCCCGACTACACCACGGGTATGTATGAGTACGGAGACACAACTCATATCATAAGCCGCGGACTGGCAAGGCCAATGAGAATGATATTCATACCCAGGATATTCAACCGCCCCGAGCTCTCCGTAATAGATATAAACAGATAAAACGGAGGCTTTTCCGGCGGTATCATGCAGTTTTTAAAAAAGACTTGTAATTTCAGTACAATAATGGTATAATAAAGAATGATTTCCTTTTACGGAGATCCTACTACACAGAACAAAAGGAGCATGGGCATTTCGCGCCCGCTGTAAGATATGGAAAAAGAGAAAAGATCAACAGAGATGTCCGAAAATATAATTTGCGGACGAAATCCCGTCATCGAGGCCCTTAAATCAGGTGCTAACCTCGATACCATTTACATAGACGGGAACGGCGGAAGTCTCGGACTTATCCGCAGAATGGCAAAGGAACAGGGCGTCGTTGTAAAGGACGCCGACGATAAAAAACTCTCACGCCTCTCGGGCGGCGCTTCCCATCAGGGAGTAGTTGCCGAGGGCGCCTGCGGAGAGTATGTGACTGTGGAGGATATCCTTGCAGTCTCACGAAACAAGGGCACAAAGCCCTTCATCATCATATGCGATGAAATCGAGGACCCTCATAATCTGGGGGCTATTATCCGTACTGCCGAGACCTCGGGCGCTGACGGAGTAATTATACCCAAGCGCAGGAGCGCTTCTCTCAATGCTACGGTATTCAAGACCTCGGCAGGAGCTGCAAGCTATGTGCCTGTGGCAAGAGTATCGAACCTTGCCGCCTGTATCGACACCCTCAAGGAAAACGGAGTGTGGATATACGGCACAGACGCGTCGGGCTCCGACTGCTACGAGACCGACCTCACAGGAGGAACAGGTCTTGTAATAGGCTCTGAGGGCTTTGGCATAAGCAAGCTCATCGCAAAGAAATGCGACTTCATGATAAAGCTTCCCATGCTGGGAAGGATCAATTCACTCAACGCTTCCGTTGCGGCAGGCATCTTCATGTATGAGGTGCTGCGTCAGCGCAGGGGAAGCAAATAAGGAGATAATTATGTCGGAACAGAAACCATCGCTGGAGGCTATTCTTGACGAATACTCTCCCGACAGCAAAGCCCCGAGAAAAAGAGTGGGCAGGGTCGATGCCCAGAAGATACTGAACTCTACTGTTGAATCTCCCGACATCGTTGAGAAGGCCAAGTCGAGGCCTCCCGTCTCTCATGAAAAATCAGCCCTTTTTGATAACGCTCTGCGAAGCGATACTCCCGCGGACGACGTAAAGCCTGCCGATCTTTCAAGGCACAAGATAGCCGTTGTAAGCGCGGACGCCATGAGTGAGATACGCACAAATCCTCAGCGCAAGGTCATTCCCTCGGGAACTATCACTCCCGTGCAGATGACTCCCGATGAAGCTCCTAAGATAAGGAGAATGAGCGATTCCACCAGAGCCAAGGAAGTGCAGAGCGCCAAAAAGCGCAGCAGCAAGAAAAGACGGGGCAAGAACAACGATTATACATACGCAAGGGAGACTCCCGAGGGTGAGTATATGTATACTCCGCCCGAGTTCAAGAAGAAAAAGCGTACAAGGATACAGATAATAAAGGCTGCCGAAAGCCCCGAGGGCAAAAAGCAGATAACAGATATAGTCCCCTCACCTGCCGCAGTTGAAGCTGCGAAGCCTGTGGAGCCCGCTCCGAGAGCAGAGCTCACAAGTATCAATCTCAGCGAAAAGGCCGATATCAACGCAGGTCAGCTTGATGTACACATCACGCAGGGAGCAGACGAGTATATGTCCATGCACTCCAAAGCCAAGCGCACCAAGCGTATTGTGGACTTCAACTACTACGGAGACGTTGAGGACGTGGGAAGGGATATATACGAGCTGAAAAGCACCATATCCGTAAGGGTGCTCATACTTGCCATGACGGCATTCCTGAGTCTCTTCATGACGGTGTCGAACCAGTTCCAGCTGCCCATACTGGATCTCTTCAGTATGTCCCATATCAAGCCTTATCTGACCATACACCTGATACTGGGCGTTATTTCCGTGCTTTCGTCTATGGCGGTCATCACAAAGGGAATGAGGAAGCTGCTGAGCTTCAAGGCGGACAGCGACTCCATGACGGCAGTCACCGCGTTATCCTGCCTCATAGCCATTATCCCTGCCTTTATGCGTCCCGATCTCGTAAGATCGGAAAACATACACATATATATGCCCGTAGGCATACTTGCACTGCTGATAAACGCCGTTGGAAAGCTGCTTATCATCAGACGAGCCGCCAGAAACTTCAGGTTCGTATCCAAGAACTTCGACAGACACGGAGTCACCTACGTCACCGACGAGGACAGAGCGGAACGAATCACCAGAGGAACTCTCGGAGACTTCCCTATCATGGCTTCCATGAGAAAGACAGACTTCCTTACGGACTTTCTGAGATATACCTACTCATCGGATATGACCGACGATTTCTGCCGCAAGGCTTCACCAATATGTCTCATAGCCTCAATAGTGGTATCTCTCTTCCTTACATTCTTCTGCAAGGGCACATTTACAACACTGGAATCCGCAGCCTTCGGCTTTTCTATATTCAGTATGCTCATATGCGCTACATCGTGTATCGCAATGCCCTTCGTGGTCAATATCCCCCTTGAGAACGTTTCAAAAAGCGCTATCGGGAATAAGGGCATAATGCTGGGATATCAGAGCGTTGACGACTTCTATGACACCAATTCCATACTCATAGACGCAAGCTCTCTCTTCCCCGAGGGTACTGTCAGACTTGACGGTATCAAGGTATTCTCCAATACCAAGCTTGACGAGGCTCTACTCGAAGCAGCCAGCCTTACGGCTACCGCAGGCAGCATAATGTCCCAGCTCTTTACCGACGTTATCGCAGGCAGAAACGGAGACATTTATCCCATTGAAAATTACTCCTACGAGGAGGGCATGGGTATGTGCGGCTGGATAAACAACAAGAGAGTCCTTTTCGGAAATCGCGAGCTCATGACAAGCCATAATATCGAGGGCCTCCCCACAAAAACACAGGAGGCGGAATTCGTTGACAGCCGCAAGGACGCCCTGTATCTTTCTATATCGGGCAATCTTGCAGCAATGTTCGTGGTGGATATAGTTGCGGACCGCTACGTCAAGAGATGGGCTAAGAAGCTCTGCAAGAACAAGATATGTATGTTCATAAAGAGCATAGATCCTTGCATAACCCTCAAAAAGCTCAATACCCTCTTCGGTATCCCCGAGGAGATGGCAAGGATACTGCCCAAGAAGCACCATGAGGACTTCTATGAGGAGACAAAGAAGGCTGTACGTCTCAGCGCTTCAATGGCTACAACAGGCAAATTCGCCTCACTTGCCGAGCTTCTCATAGGTACTAAGGTTGTACACACCTCAGCCATATTCGGACTTATACTCCAGTCGGCTTCCATACTGCTGGGATTTGTGCTGTGTATGCTGCTGATACTCTCTAAGGCTTTCCAGTCCAACTTCGTGTATATGTCGGCAACTGCCCTGACAGTATACAATGTGGCCTGGGCGGCACTTACCTACATCGCGGTAAGTCTGAAAAAACCATAAACAAACAAAGAACCTGTATCGGCGCAAGTGCCTGATACAGGTTCTTACAGCATTAAAAGAAAGGGATCATCATGCCAAACAGATATAACGGCAGAGAGCCGGACAACATAAGAAATACAGACGACGAGGATACAATGCTGCTTCCCGGCGGGATAGAGAATTACAGCGAACCCAGAAGCAGTCTGCCACCGCTTAAAAAAGTCAACAGAAGAAGCAATACACCAACTGCTAACAAGCCTTCAACGGCACAGGCTCCAGCTCCTCAGTTCCCTCATACGGAGCAGCCGCCGCAGTTCCCCAAAACTCAGCAGCCTCCTCAGTTCCCACAGTCATCTGCGCCGCCGACTCAGCAGCAGTTCGACTACAGCGACCGCCGCTACTATGACTACAACCGCGAGTCGCCTCAGCAGCACGGCAGTCAGCCCGCAGGAGGATATGCTCCTCCCCCGCCCCCTGTGGCTCCCGCTGCTCCCCAGCCCCAGCCATCAGGCAGAAAAAGGCCTTCTTCCACGGGAGCCGACGAGCCTCCGAAAAAGAAGAAGAAAAAGCGCAGACACAAGTCACTTGCAGGCAGGATAATCCGCAGACTGCTCCATATCGTGCTCATACTCTTCCTGCTGCTTTTCGGTATATACTCCTGTACCTCGGTATGTCTCATACGGAAGGTTAATCAGCAGCCTACAGGCAGACGTAATCACTATGCCGATTCCGTTGGCAGAGGCTATGTCCGCAACGTACTGGTCATAGGTACAGACGGCAGAACATCAGAGGATCGCGGACGTTCCGACTCCATGATACTTGTCTCTCTCAACAGAAAGACCAATGAGATCGTAATGACCTCCTTCATGCGTGACTGCTATGTGGAGATCCCGGATAACGGCTGGAACAAGCTCAATGCTGCATACGCCTTCGGCGGTCCAGAACTGCTGATGGATACCATAGAGTACAATTTCGACGTCCGTATCGATGACTATGTTTCGGTGGACTTCGTATCCTTCGCCTCGGTCGTTGACGCTGTAGGCGGTATAGATATAGAGGTCTCAGACGCAGAGGCCGAGGAGATAAACGTTATACTCATATCAGAGGTAAACGAGATAATGGGCGACGACAGAAATGCCGATCTTCTCAGCGGAGGCGGAAAGCTCCACCTCAACGGCAAACAGGCTCTTTCCTACTCCCGTATAAGAAAGGTTGGCAACAGCGACTTCGAGAGGACGGAGCGCCAGCGCCGAGTTATGTCGCTGATACTTGCAAAGCTCAAGACCTGCCGTCCATCCATGTTCAAGAACCTTGCGTCAGACGTCATACCCGATGTCTCAACCAATATGACAGGTCTGAAAATGTACCTTCTCTCCCTGCGTCTGCCGCTGTGTATGGGCTATGACACCAAGCAGGTGCAGATACCTGCCGAGGGTACCTACTACGGCGCTGATGTGGACGTAGGAAACGTTCTTCAGGTGGACTTTGAGGAGAACAAAAAAGTTATAGACAGCGAAGTATTCGCACAGTCCAAATAACGGTATAAACCAGCCCCGAAGCATATGTTTCGGGGCTTTTTACTATGCAAAACAATAAAAAAGCCATGATACTTACGTACCATGGCTCAAATACATTATTCCGCAAGAAGCTTCTCGGCTGCTGCTATCTTTACGCAGATAACAAAGAGCTCCATAGCCTTTGCAAGATCCTCTATGGGAGGATATGTGGGAGCGATCCTGATATTCTTGTCCTCGGGATCCTTTCCGTAGGGGAAGGTAGCTCCGGCACCTGTAAGAGTAACTCCTGCCTCAGAACAGAGCTGAACTATCCTCTTTGCGCAGCCCTCGGGAGCGTTGAAGGAAATAAAGTAGCCGCCCTTGGGATCTGTCCAGCTGCCGATGCCGAAAGGAGCGATCTCCTTATCCAGTACATCGCACACAAGTCTGAACTTGGGAGCTATGATAGCCATATGCTTCTTCATGTGCTCCAGCATATTTTCAAATGTGCCGAAGAACTTCACATGGCGGAGCTGATTCATCTTATCGTAGCTGATTATGCTGATGCCGAGATATTTCTTCAGCTCGTTGATATTCTCCTTGCTGGCGCCCATAACTGCTACGCCTGCGCCGGGGAATGTGATCTTTGAAGTGGAGCCGAATACATATACGATATTCTCGTTGCCCACCTTCTTGGCCTCGTCAAGGATATTCAGTATGTACCTGGGATTATCGTTAAGGTGATGTATACAGTAGGCATTGTCCCAGAAGATACGGAAATCCTTTGCGGCAGGCTTCAGTGCTGCGAAACGCTTTACTGTCTCGTCACTGTAGCATATACCGTCGGGGTTTGAGTACTGAGGAACGCACCATATGCCCTTTACGGACTCGTCCTTTACCAGCTCCTCTACCATGTCCATATCGGGACCTGTGGGAGTCATGGGAATATTAATCATCTCAATGCCGAAGAACTCAGTTACCTTGAAGTGTCTGTCATATCCGGGCACGGGACAGAGGAACCTGATCTTTCCGCACTGCGACCAGGGCTTGCTGCCAAGGATACCCTTGTTGAAAGCGCACTGTACAGAGAAGAACATGGCATTGAGGCTGGAATTGCCGAAAATAATTATCTCGTCCTCTTCAACGCCAATCATGGCGGAGAAGAACTTCTTAGCCTCGGGGATACCGTCGGGAACACCGTAATTGCGGACGTCTGATCCGCACTTGCTCATAAAGTCGCCGTCATCAAAGGCCCTGAGCATATCAACGCTCAGCTCAAGCTGCTCCTTACAGGGGTTTCCTCTTGCCATGTTAAGACAAAGCCCCTGACCCTTGAAGTCGTTGTAGAGCTTTTCATTCTCGCTTTTGAACGAGAGAAGCTGTTCCTTTGTCATCTGTGATAAAATCATTCTCGGTATCTCACCTTTCAAATATTATTAAGCGCAGTAAAATGCACAAAATCTCCACATAACAGTATATCACAGCATTCACCTATTTTCAAGAGACAATATAACAAATAATAATGCAGGAAAACTCTGTTTTTTGTGTCATTCCGCACTATTCGGCTATATATAGCGGTATTCCTGTTTGGAATAGCATTCTGCACTAAAAAGGCAATGTGAATTCTCAATGAAAAATCAGAAACAGCCATTGACTTTTATGGACATTTTGTATATAATAAAAGTATAAAGAAAGATTATCAGGGGATGGGAATTAATTGCTTCAATTAGGAGGTATCTGTATGAAAAAATTAATCTCATCGACAATCTCATTCATTACATCAGCCGCACTTCTCATGTGTGCAGGTTTCGGTGTTTCGGCAGCCGAAAGTCTGGCAGAATCCGCTGAACCGTCTCTGACGGAAAACGAGCTTTTGCTGAGTGATTTTGATACGTCAGTCATGTCGCTGCCCGAATATCCTTCACTGGAATCCAATTACTCTGAGGGCTCCTATAACTACAAGGATATCCTTGACACGAACAATCTTGCGGTATACAATGCCTTTGCAAAGCTGAACGGGCCTTCGGTCACTCCCATAAGTATAAGGCTCCCACAGACTGTCACCTTCAAAGTCTCTGCCCTGCCCGGTTCACCGAATTTTACCGAGGAGGACAGCGCTACATACGAAGCGGCCATATTCGGCAACTGCAAGCCCGGCATAGACGCTGCTATATTTGATATGCCCGAGCTGTACTGGCTTGAACCGGGCGGCATAAACATCGGCCTCGGAGGCGATACAACCAGCAGCTCCAACATCTGGACGGGACAGTATACTCTCAGGGTAAGGACTCTTGTGATAACTCCCGCATATCTCAGTGCATTCTCGTCCATGGACGAGGCGATCGAATACGGCGACAAGCTCACCGAGGCAATAGACAGCTTTCCTGTTACGGGCAATGACAAGTACGAACAGCTGAAGAGCATACACGACTATATCGCCAATTTCACATACTATGACACCTCTGCACGGTTCAGCAGCTCCCCTCTGGGTGCTCTCGTGGAGCCGGGAGTTGTATGCGAGGGCTATTCTAAGGCCTTCAAGCTCATGTGCGACAAACTCGATATTCCCTGTATATGCGTCTTCGGCAATATGAATTATGATATAAACACAGGTCATATGTGGAATTATGTCAGGATGGAGGACGGAAACTGGTACGCAATGGACGTGACATGGGACGACGTTGACGGAGAGAACGGCCGCGAAGTAAAGTACGATTACTTCCTGAAGGGCTCAAAGAGCTTCTTTACCAATCATACTCCCGAAACTGATTTCCATATAACCCAGTTCGTCTACCCTGACATATCCGAAACCAATTACGTCCACACCACTTCTCCGGGCCCGGAAACAACAACAACAACAACAACAACTACTACTACTACTACTACCACATCTACGACCACAACAACATCAACTACGACCACCACTACAACATCTTCCACCACTACATCAACTTCTACGACCACAACAACGTCAAAAACCTCCACTACCACTACTTCCACCACATCTTCTACAACAACGACTACAACTACCACATCGACCACTACTTCCACAACAACAACGACCACTACAACTACTACAGCTCCGCCAAAGCCTCTTGAAGGCGACGTAAACAGCGACGGAAGCGTCAATGTGGCCGATCTTGTTTTCTACCACCGCTATCTGCAGGGATTGGAAAAGGCAAACAAGTACTGCGACATCAACCACGACGGCACAGAGGACGTTTTCGACCTTATAGCTCTCAGAAGGATACTGACAGAGCTGCTGGCACCTTCGACCTGAAAACAACAGGCTCCGATAAACTCGGAGCCTTTTCAACAGACCGCCGGAATCATACTCAGAAAGGGCTTCATTTTTGAAGCATGATACTCTATGAACGATCACACAAATAAAAACCGTGCCTCCGCTGTCATCATCTATCTTCTGAAGCGGTGGTCACTGGTATTCCTGCTCATATTTACTCTCATTACGGGAGTTGACGCCGCTTCCGCTCTTTTAGGCAGCGGCTCCACAGGCGGCTCTGTGCTGTTCAGACTTGTCTTTGCAGCTGTTGCCTCCGTTATAGTCAATATCGTCATATCCCTGTTCATAGCTCCGCGCATGAACAAGAAGTACAGGATCTTCCGCGGCCTTGTCATGCGTATCGCCGAGGACGGCTATTCCGAAACCCTCATTGACGAAATGGAGAAGGAACTCACCAGCTGTCTCGCGGATAAGGAGCACAACCGGCTGTACATATCACAGTATGCCATGTTCCTTGGCGAGGCCTATATCTCACTGCACCGCTATGACGAGGCAGAGGAAAAGCTGAATATGGCCGATATGGAGTACATGGAAAGAGCTGCCGAAAACAAAGCCGACCTCAACGCGCAGCAGAATATGATAATGCTCCATGTGCTGCTGATACAGCTGTGCTCCGCAAGAAAGGACGTCGGCCAGACCGAAAAATGGTTGAGCAGCGGCGAGAAATACTTCTCGCGTATGCGCGGAAAGAACGACTGGGTAAACTACTTCATAGATACTGCCTATTTCGAGTCCCTTCTGGTACACGGACAATACGAGAATGCCATGAAGCTCCTTGAAAAGTACGATAACGTAAAGCCCATATCCTTCGGTATCACTCTTGATAAGGCACGCTGCTCTAAGCTCATGGGCAATACCGATAAGGCGGCAGAATTCTTTGATACAGCATACAAGCTTGCAGCCAATAACTGGCGCAGAAAAACCGTGGAGCTTGAAAGAGACTCCCACACGGATATAAATGAAAGCGAAAAGAGCTGAACGATGTTCAGCTCTTTTTTATGTCCATTTTCTGCGATTTCAGATACAGTATCCTTCTCACGCTCCTGTTTATCCTCTCCTCTGTGAGCCTGCCGTCTGCCACAGCAGCCTCCACGCCCCTGACAGCTTCCTTCAGATCCATCGGCATGAGCAGCATATCGCCGCCTGCTTCAAGGACTCTGACTGACAGTTCACCGCTTGAGTAGATGTCCGCCATTGCTCTCATGGAAAGAGAATCGGTTATCACCACACCGTCAAAGCCAAGTCTTCCGCGGAGCTCGTCGGTTATCATCACACGGGACAGTGTGGCAGGCTTGCCGTCCACACCGTTCATAGTGATATGTCCCACCATGACCATATCAGCTCCCGAAGCTATACCGCTCCTGAAGGCGAGATACTCACCCTGTATCAGCTGAGTCACCGATTTGTCGGTATAGACCGATCCGTAGTGGGAGTCCCCTGCGGTATCGCCGTGTCCCGGGAAATGCTTCAGCGAGCAGAATGTGCCGCCGCTGTGGAAGCCCTCCACCGCCGAAGCCACAAGGTCGGCAGTCTGCTGAAAATCATCGCTGTAGGCTCTGGTGCCTATAACGGTGTTATAGGGATTTGACCATGTATCCGCCACGGGAGCAAAATCAAGATTGAAGCCAAGAGCAGATATATCCGAGGCTATGGTCTCAGCGTTGGAAAAGGCGGTCTCCGTTCCCTGATACCTGTAGTAATACATGGGATCGAACCATGTTGTGCCCGCCTTCAGTGCGCACCTTGCCACTGTGCCGCCCTCCTCGTCAACTGCATAGAAAAGCGGCACCGACCTCTGCTCCGACGCATAGGCCGATGTATTTGATATCATTTGTGATATAGCGGCGGCAGAGTCTATATTCTTTGCGAAGTATATTATGCCGCCAACGGGATAATGCTTCAGCGCCTCCCTCGTCATCTCCCCTGCCACGGAATAATTCTCTCCGTCTGTAAGGCTTTCGGGAGTCACCACAAAGAGCTGGCACACCTTCTCGTGGAGAGACATACTGTCTATCCTGACTGTGATATCATCGGGAGGCTCCGTAGTTGTTGGCGCCTCTGTGGTCGTTTCCGTGACCTCAGTGGTGACCTCCGCGGACACAGCGGCAGTCTCATCAGCCTCCGAAGCATTGCTTAGTCTGCCCACGGTATCACTGCCTCTTTTCATTCTCACGACAAGCACTGCCGCACATATTACAGCTGCCGAAACAAGCAGCACCGATACTGCCTTTTTTATAATTGATCTTCTGTTTTCCGACAAAACGTCTCCTCCTTTCATATCAGCGGATGGCGCCTGAAATCGCGGCTGGTCTCGAAGGAATCATATTCGGCCCGTGATATGGCAACACATTCCTCCACCAGCCTGTCCGCCTCCTCCGATTTTTTTAGTATCACAGGGAACTTCGCCACCTCACCCGACTGGAAATTCAGAGTTGGATTAAGCTGGCCGAATATATAGGCAAAGACCTTTGAATTCAGCAGTCCGCATATGAAGTTCCTGTGCTCTCCCAGCTCGAATATGCAGCAGCCGCCGTTATCGAAGATATAGCCCTCGCCGAACTGTCTTATGCTGAATTTTCCGCTTGTCAGCGTTGACCATGTGAGACCCTCCTTCATGAAGTACCGATAGTTTGCAATGACGGCAGTGGGGATAGCCCTTATCTCCGCCGCGTCATCGTACCAGTCGGTGATATACTCATTGAAGCCGTACCACTTGCGGAAGCCGCCGCCCTTATTGTAAGGGAACCAGCGCTTTCTGCGGGTCTCCTCCCTGTCTATTCGCTTGCAGCCGATGTTTATTCTGTCATATTCCACTTCATGCCAGTATCGCAGGAACCTTTCGTTATCCGAGGTGGAGTTGCCCTTCCTGGGAGCAGATATGCTACCCAGAGACGGGTTCTCACTGTACAGATCCCTGACCCTGTCGCTTACCCAGTATGCCGCGGGAGATTCGGGGAGCTTCCCGAAATCCGAGGCAGCCGCCTCGTAAACATATCCGCAGTTCCTGTGGGCAAGGGCATCAAGGAATCGCTGCCTCTGTACCTCAAGGCCGCCCCTGAAGTCTGTAAGGCGGAAATACACGCCCTTTTCATCGGAGCGGCAGTTGCGCAGCGCAAAGGCACATACAGGCACCGTGGCCTCCTCAAAGGAGGAATACTCAAACTGCACAAGGGACAGCGGAGTTTTTTCACCGAAAAGCAGCTGGCGAAGCTTCCTGTAGCTGCTTATGAACATCCAGACATAAGGTGTGAGAAAGCCTGCATAGCCGCCCTCCTCCGTAAGCTCACAGCACCTGACTATAAATGCGGAGAAAAGATCGGCGCTGTGACCGCTGTACTCCCTTTTCAGAAAGCTGAGGAGCTCGGGATTCATTCTCGCCCCCGAAAGATACGGCGGATTGGTGGCAACGGCGCTGTATCGCTTTGTAAGCAGCTCATACACCCTTGCCGCCCGGGGATCCTTTTCCTGCGGCGGAGCATACGGTCTTATGAGGCTTCCGAATATCTCACTGTGAGCGAAACTTTCCGACGCGCCTGCTTCGGAAAGCCCCTCCATATCGTATATCTGCGGTGAAACGCCGCCGAAAAGCAGTCTCCGTGACTGCTCCGCAGCCTTGACGGTAAGTGCGAACCGCGCTATCCTGCACACTCTGCTGTCAATATCGAGGCCGAAAAGATTGCGCTCCAGCACTGTTACCGCAGCCTGCTCCCTGTCACGCCCCCTTGCGATATAGAGGTCCATGAACATATCAAAGGCATAGATAAGTATATTGCCGCTGCCTGCGCACGGATCGAGAAAGGTTATATCCTCGGGATCGCGTTCAGATACAGGTACCTCTCCCTGCACCAGATATTCCATACCCGAGGTATCCGCTCCGCAGCAGCCCGCAAGAGCTTTTCCGAGGGTATTTTCGGTCATATAGCGTACTATCCAGTCGGGTGTGAATATCTGTGTTGCGGCAGGAAGACTGTCCGCAGCCACCTTGGAATTCTTCTTCATGCCCCCCAGTGCGGCTTCCTTGTCCTCGCTTATGAAGTACTGATATAGCTGACCAATGATCTGTACGCCGCTTCTCCAGATATCCGGGGGTATCTCACTCAAAAGCTCAGCCGCCCTTGCTTCTCCGAAGCAGACGCGCTCCCCGAAGTCGGTTTCGGGAAATATCTGTGGCATCAGCTCGCTCAGTCCCCGCGGTTCATCGGAGGATATGAAGCCGTTCTCTGTAAGATACAGCCGTGCCGTACTGCGGAAAAAGGCTTCAAAGCACAGCTGCGGAGCACTGCTTCCGAAAACGGAGTCAAGAACCCTGCGCACGGAAACGGCAATTCTTTTCAGCGCCGATCTTTTCATCCATACCCTCCTTTTTATGCTCATAACAAACGTTTTCATTTATTATACCATAAAACCGCGTATAAATCAAGATTTTTACTTTTATATCAGTTATCTTCATATCACATTTAGTATTTTATGTGCAGCATATGCCTTTATGTTGAAATGCAACATATTTTAGCCGTTTCTATTGACAAATTACAGCTATTATGTTATAATAAACTGACAAATGTTTTCTATTTTCATTAGTGGGGCGATAATATGAAAGCTATATTGAACGGACTTGGTTTTGAAAAACAGAGCAAATATGTCCGTGATTATTTCTTCTCCACCAATATGCGTGCGGGGATATATATGTCCATCGTTATAATAGTTCTGGAGATCTGGATGATAATACGGCTGACCGTGAAAATATTCACCGATAATCTTCAGTCTCAGTTCAGACAGCTTTTCAAGACATATTATCTGAACTACCTGATACTGCTTTTTATGGGAACGATCATGCTGGTTTACGCCACGAGATACATATCCGGAAAGACAGCGAGAAAGAGCACGGGTATGATAATCCAATGGCTGTTTACACTTGTATGTATTTACTTCGGCATAAAGATATCCCTGAACGACTATTCCAAGGGCGAGCAGATACTCACCTTCCTTACAATGGAGCTTTTTGCCCTTTGCCTTCTTACATGGCGTCCCTATATAGCTTTCATCATAGCTTCATTGTCATATCTTTACTTCTACTACCGCATTGACGGAATGATAGCCGTGAACACAGGTGAACACGGCACGACTGTGGCTACACAGATCAACTTCTTCATAATGTGGATATCCACCATGATGGTATGTATAGCAAAATACAACACGACAAGAGAACAGGCTCTGAAGGATGAGGACCTTGAAAAGATAAACGCATACCTTTCAAAGATATCCGTCGAGGACGAGCTGACAGGCATACATAATATGGTCCACTTCAGAAATGAAGCCGAAAAGCTCCTCGGCTACGTCACCACCGACAAGGAAAACATTATATTCCTGTTCTTCGATATCGAAAACTTCAAATCCTACAATGAAAAATACGGCTTCCATGAAGGAAACGAGCTTCTCATAAAATTCGCCCATATGATCGACGATCTGTTCAAGGGCTCGCTGGTTTCACGTTTTTCCGACGATCATTTCGTAGTCCTCACCCACGTTGACGGCGCAAAGAATATTATAGGCCAGCTCTCGGGAGAGATAAAGCGACTTCAGAAGGAGGTCCACCTTGAACTGAAATGCGGCGCCTACAAGCCTGTGGGCGACGAAGCCGACATAAGCCTCGCCTGCGACCGCGCAAGATTTGCCTGCAACAGCATAAAGAAGCATTACGACCGTACTCTCAGACTGTACGACAAATCACTGGAGGACAAGTTCCAGCTGAAGCACTATATCGTGAACAATATCGACAATGCTATAGAAAAGGGATATATCAAGGTCTACTATCAGCCCGTGGTATCAACGGAAGACGGCTGTATCTGCGGCCTTGAAGCCCTTGCAAGATGGGAGGATCCGAATTACGGTCTCCTCTCACCGAGCTCGTTCATCGAGATACTGGAGGAATACAGACAAATATACAAGCTGGACGAATACATCATAGAAGCCGTATGCAGGGATTACCGCAACTCCGCAGATGAGCACAGGCCTTTTGCTCCGGTATCCCTGAACTTCTCAAGGCTTGATTTTGAGCTTTGCGACATAGTCGGCTATCTCTGCGAAACAGTGAAGAAATATTCCGTCCCGAAGAATTATATCGACATCGAGATAACGGAGAGCGCTCTTACGGATCAGCAGGACTTCCTGCCTGACGCCATAAGGAACCTGCGCAGCTTCGGCTACAAGGTATGGCTCGACGACTTCGGAAGCGGATATTCGTCGCTCAACGTGCTGAAGGATTACCACTTCGACGTACTCAAGATAGATATGAAGTTCCTGTCGGGCTTTACCAGCAATGAAAAGACCCGTCCTATACTTGAGAATATCGTCAGACTTACCAAGGAGCTGGATATGATCTCCCTGACCGAGGGCGTAGAGACCGCCGAACAGTTCAGCTTCCTCGAAGCTATCGGCTGCGACCGCGCACAGGGCTACCTCTTCAGCAAACCCGTACCTCTGGACGTTCTCAGAGAAAAGATCGCTTCTGGCGAACTGAAAATATCAAAGGAATATATGAGTGCATGACATAACGGCGCTTTCGTTCTTCGGAAGCGCCTGTTTTTTAACGGAAAGGAAACACTATGATAAAAAAACTGATAGCTTCATTTCTGTCTGCTGCGGTGCTGATTCCGTCAGTCCCATGCATACCTGCTGCAAGCGCCGATGAAGGCCTCAAAGACAGCGGCATCAATTACACCGAGGCGGTTGAGACCATACAGAATCCGGGCGCAGGATATACGAATACGGTCTGGGCAGTATGCAAGCCCGGAGATACTAAGGTCTACAGCCCCACAGGAAGTATAGTCCTTTTCTTCATTGATATCGGAGCCTTCTCGTCAGGCGCCAACGGTACCACAGACGATGAGGGCAATTACACAGAGGGCGTGGACTATGACCTTGACGAGACGTTTTTCAGCGCATGGCGTCAGACCTTCGATAACTGTCGCAAAAACGGCTGTATGATAGCTGTACGCTTCCGCTATGACGCCAACGGCAAGGATAACCCCGAGCCCGCCACCTTCGCTCAGGTGCTCAGGCATATCAAGCAGATCAAGGAAAGCAGGATACTCTCCGACAATGCGGATATCCTTGCCTTTGTGGAAAGCGGCTTCGTGGGCAAGTGGGGCGAGCAGCACGGTGGAAAATACACCTCCACGGACTACAAGGCGCAGCTCCTCAGCGCAATGCTCAGCGCTGTGCCCGAACCTGTCCCCGTTACAGTACGGACTCCCGACACTTTTGCGAAGTTCTTGGGACTGGAACGATCAGACCTTGACGATGAGCAGTACTACACCGTCTACAACTATGATGATCCCGATGTGGTCGTTGAACCACTCCCCCATATCCCCGACTTTGACCGTGTGGGACTCTACAATGACGGCTATATGGGAAGCAACAGCGACCTCGGCACCTTTGCAAACCGCAACACCGAAACAGGCTGGCTCAGCCGCGTGACGCATCATACCTATTACGGCGGCGAATTCTCGGGAAATATCGAATATGCAAAGGGCTTCGACACATACCTCCCCGAAAACGCCATACCCGAAATGTACAAGACCCGTCTGAGCTACATAAACGGCAACATCTTCCAGCTCTACAAGGACTACACCTTCGGAGAGGAATATGACGTTGAGGGAGTTGATAACTCCGCGTACTACGGACAGACCGTTTTCCGCTTCATAAGGGATCATCTCGGCTACCGCTTCGTGGTGAGAAAGGCGGAGAATACTGCCGTCACCGTTCAGGGCGGCGAGCTGAAAATGAACTTCTCGCTTGAAAACACAGGCTTTGCGGAGATAGTATTCCCCACTACGCAGTCGGTACTCCTTGAAAAGGACGGTGTGATATACAGCGCCGGCGTAAGATTCAATAACGGAGGCGACTGGGACACTGAAAGAAAGACCGACAACGAGATATCCATAAAGCTTCCCGACAATATCGGCGAAGGCGACTGGAATATCTATCTCAGGATAACGCCGGATGTGACCACAGGTACGGACTATTACCGTACAGCTCCCCTGCTGCCCAAGTACGGTATAAGATTTGCCAATGAAGGCATATGGGATCCTCAGCTGGGCGCTAACCGCATGGGCAGCGTAAAGATCGAAAGCTCCGACAAGCACGGCACCGACAACCAAATGTATCAGGCAAATGTTATATCAGGGCTTCAGGGCTACGTTCCGCCAATTACCCTTGACGGACTGACTGTAGTTGACGGAGCAGTGTCCAGTCCCCGCGAGTGGCAGGAAAATGATATCCTCCTCACCAAGGAGGAGCAGTCTCTCTCAGT
Organism: uncultured Ruminococcus sp.; assembly: GCF_947301925.1. Lineage (GTDB taxonomy): Bacteria > Bacillota > Clostridia > Oscillospirales > Ruminococcaceae > Ruminococcus. The sequence goes on along the minus strand of NZ_CAMYUE010000001.1, from coordinate 11,574 downwards.
AAAGGCCGACGAGAGCGCCCTGTACGTCATGGGTAAGATGTCAGACGCTGCCGCTGCTCCCGTATACAACCTCGAAGTTTACAGCGGCGGCGAGCGCTACTGGCTGTATTACGCCTCAAACGGCTTCATTTACTTCAATCACGATTCCTATGCAGGCTGCCAGTGCAAGTGGAAGGACGGCATGGTGGAATTCAAGGTGCCCTTTGAAGTCATGGGACTTGACCCCGGCACACCTGTGGACTCGGTACGCCTCTTTCTTCAGGACAGCGGAAACGACTGGAAGCTTTTAGGCGATATGACCGCAAAGAACGTTGATATACCGTCAAAGATAACAGTCTATTCCACAGAACACGATGTGCGGATAAAAGCAGGCGAGAAATTCCATATGGGCGTGAAGACAGACCGCAGCGATCTCAGCTTCCGCTGGTATCACAATGGCGAGCCCATCGAGGGCGCTTCAGCTCAGAAGTATACCATAACCAAGGCTGACAGCTCCGACGAGGGCAGCTACTCCGTAAAGCTCACAACTCCCGAGGGTATCAGCTCAACGGTAAACATTGTGAATATACTGGAGGTGGCAGACGCCTCCTCAGTGACCACCACACAGGATCAGGAGCTCCGCGGCGACACCAACTGCGACGGAGTGGTAGAGCTGGCCGACGCGATACTCATTATGCAGGCGCTGGCAAATCCCAATAAATACGGCATAAACGGCTCTGACCCACGCCACCTGACCGCTCAGGGCAGGATCAACGGAGATGTGGAAAAGGGCACTCAGGGACTTACCGCAAACGACGCTCTGGAGATACAGAAAAAGCTCCTCGGGCTTATCACGGATTTTGAATAATGACATAAAGGTGCAGTTGCAGCTGCACCTTTATTTTTCGGCTATACAAAAAACTTTCCGCGGCTTACTGACAATTTATATACCTTTTATCCCGAAAAATATCAAAATAATGTTGCATTTTTGTGTCAGAGATGCTATAATGGTATTGGGTAACAAGTCCGTTTTTTTCAGGGATATTAAAAAACGGAGGAATATTTATGTTCAAAAGGATCTTATGCACATCTCTTGCCGCTCTGATCTCTGTTTCCTTACTCGGAAGCAATGCGGCAGCAGAAACAGATCACGCCGACACTATGCGCGATATGACTACCATGGAGATAGTCAGGGACATGGGTATCGGCATCAATCTGGGCAACACCATGGAAGCCTGCGGCGACTGGATAGCCGAGAATGACATGAAATGGGGAGACGGAGTTCTCACCCCTCAGGACTACGAGACTGCATGGGGAAGTCCCGTCATTACTCAGCAGATGATCCGTGGCATGGCCGACGAGGGCTTCGGCGTTGTCCGCGTACCTGTCGCCTGGTCAAACCTTATGGGCGAGAACTACAGCATCAGTCCCGCTCTCGATCAGCGCGTACATCAGATAGTCGACTGGGTCATCGACGCCGATATGTACTGTATAATCAATATACACTGGGATAACGGCTGGGTAAACACCTTCCCCGAGAATAAGAACGAGTGTATGCGCCGCTATGAGACTATGTGGACTCAGATAGCCGACAGCTTCAAGGACTACGGCGATCATCTCATGTTTGAGTCCCAGAACGAGGAACTTGGCTGGGAAAAGCTCTGGAACCCATGGGGCGGCACCGAGGGAAAGGCGGAGTCATATGCTCTCGTAAACGAGATAAACCAGAAGTTTGTGGACGTTGTGCGCAGCTCGGGAGGAAACAATCCCAAGCGTCACCTGCTGATATCAGGCTACAATACAGGCTTCGACCGCACCTGCGATCCCCTGTTCAAAATGCCTCAGGATCCCACTGGACGTATGGCTGTGTCCGTACACTACTATACTCCTCCCGGATTTGCTATCCTTGAAGATGAGGACGCAGACTGGGCAAAGGCTCGTTCTTCATGGGGGACGGAACAGGACTTCAATGAGCTGTATGCTAATATGGATATGATGAAGAACGGCTTCATCGACAAGGGCATACCCGTTATCATCGGAGAATACGGCTGCCCCACCAAGGGCAAGGAGCCCGATTCCGTAAGGCTTTTCCTCAGCTCTGTATGCAAGGCCGCCTATGAACGTCAGCTCTGCCCCGTACTCTGGTCTACACCCGGCGGTCACTATGACCGCGATAACTGCAAAATGTCCGATCAGGAGCTTAAAAAGCTCTTCAACGAAATATCCGGCTTTGATCCTGCTCAGAGACCGACCGGAACGACCACAGCTCCCGTACCGCAGAAGCTCATGGGCGACGTCAACAGCGACGGCAGTGTAAATGTAGCCGATCTTGTGGCAGTACAGCAGTTCCTCCTCGGAAACGGCGATATTGCCGACAGTGAAGCCGCAGACCTCTGCGAGGACAGCGTTATCGACGTATTCGATCTCATACTTCTCAGAAGAATGCTGATAAACAAATAAAAACAGGACCTGCTCCGCTGATGGCGAAGCAGGTCTTTTTACTTTTATCCCACCACGATATTTACCGTGATGTTCTTATTCTGCGGAGCAAGCTCCGCCTCGTCACTGAGGTTGATAACGGGATCACCGTTTCCGTCAAATGCAACACGCCTGATACGGGTGTGTCTGCACGGGTCGTAGAGGGGATCCTTGTTATATGTGCCGCAGCCCTGAGACGAATGAGAGTCGGGGCGTGCATGATATACTATGAGCAGATTGCCCATTTCGTCCTTTACGAAGCTGTTATGCCCGGGACCTGCGCAGCCCCTTACGTCTGCCGACGAAAGCACGGGCGAGGTTAGCTTTTTCCAGCTGTTCGCGTTCATGAGGTCGGAATTTATATCCGCTTCAAGCCTTCCCACGCAGTATTCCGAGCCTGTACCCGAGGCCGAGAAGAAAACATACACCTTCTTGTCGGTCTTCAGAACAGCAGCGCCCTCATTTACGCGGTTGTTGACCAGCTCCCAGTTATACTCGGGCTTTGTGAGAAGTATGGGCTTTGATATGAGCTTCCAGGGCTCGGCAGGGTCTATCTCCGCCATGAAAAGGGAGGAATCCCCTTTTATCTCAGCCCAGATCACATAGTGTCTGCCGTTGTTCTCGAAATAGGTCATATCGAGTGAAAAGCTGCGAAAGGAGTCCGTATCTCCCGACGATGCCTGCATCTGTCCGCATTCAGTCCAGTTTCCCGTGTAAGGGTCGCCGTCGCACCTGAGTACATAGGGACGTACTGCCCATATATCGCTGCTTGCGCCTGCTGCGAAGAACATATACCACTTGCCGCCTATGTAATGCATCTCGGGAGCCCAGATGTGCTTTGCCATTATGCCGCTTGAATGAGCCTTCCATATGGTCTTTTCCTCAGCGGAGGCAAGTCCGCCCACGGTATTGCTGCGCCTCAGTATGATACGGTCGTAGCCCTTGTCAACGCTGCCGTAGGCAGGATATGAGGCGGTAAAGTAATAATACCCGTCGCCGCCGTCAACTATATAGGGATCGGCTCTCTCCTTTATGAAGGGGTCGGCATAAAGCTCAGAGCTGGACTTCACCCTTGCCTGAGCCTGATAAACTCCCGGCTGTGAGGTATCCACCATGTAGGAAAGCCCTGCCCAGTCAAAGCTCATATCGCAGGTACCGCCGTCCGAGTACTCCGCCGTTAGCATCTTCGGAACCGAAGACATATTCTCACCAAGTCCAACTCTGACATCAAGGGACTTGAAACCCGTGTTAAGTGCAGTGAGCCCCGCGGAGGGATAGGCGTTTATAAGAGCGGTATACTGATCCGCATTGATGGGTATGACATATCCGTGACGGGGCGTGAAATTGAAGCTGTAGCTGCTGCGGCTCAGGGAGGTGAAGTTCACAAGGTCTGAAGTCTCCTGCATAACGTAATAGCCGTCGCCGTAGGCATCAGACATCATCAGCCACTTGTCCTGTCCTATGAGCTTGTAGATATTGGGACCCTCAACGCCGAGGCTTCCCTCTGATACCTGCTTTATCTCGTCATAGGGACCGCTTGCGTGGTCAGAGGTAGCAAGATAGATCCTCTTGTTGGTCTCGTTCTTGTAGTACATATAGTATTTGCCGCCCACATTGATTATATCGGAATCAATGGCGTCATTGCCGTTCTTCGGCGCAAAGAGTAGCTGCGGCTCGGTGTCCAGCTTCTTCATATCCTTGCTGTAGGCGTAATACATGATAGTCCTGTCATCGCGCCCGGGAACTCTCGCCGCAAAGTATATCATATAGGACTGTTTCTCGGGGTCATATATGGCCTGTGGAGCCCATGCGCGGTCTGCGCCCTGCATATTTGAATATTTATTGGCGATCTCTATGCTGGTCTCGTCGAACCAGTGTACAAGGTCGGTGGACTTTGCGCTGAGAAGGTTCCTGTTGCTGTTCCAGCCCAGTGAGGACTTCATATCCGTGGCCAGCATATAGTACAGACCGTCCTCGCCCTTGAATATGTAGGGATCACGCAGACATTCCGTGCCCACACTTGACTGCCATACAGCTTTGCCGCCGTTAAGGGCCTTGAAGTTGTAGCCGTCGGTGCTGACTGCATAGGAGAGCCGCTCCTGCTCGGGAGCATTTCCAAGGAAATAGGCAAAGAGATATGCCACATCGGGCTTTTCATTGGATATGACGCTGTATGTGTCTATATTGGTATCATTTCCCAGAAGATACTGTGTAAGAAGCACCAGATCTGCGGTATTCACAGTGTTATTGCCGTCCATATCGGCCACAGCGGTCATGGTATCATCAAAGCCTGCCACAACTCCGCGCTGCATGATGATACGGTCATAGCTGTCAACGCAGCCGTCAAAATTAAGGTCTCCGCGGATAAACCTGAAGTCTCCTCCTGCGGGACGGATGTAGAACTTCTGTCCCTCGCCCGCCCAGTAGTCCCACTGGTCTATGTTGGCTCCGTTATCATGGCTGATATCGTACACATCAAGAGCAGCGTTTCCCGAGCACTCACCCGTTATATAGTAAGCGTCATCTGTACGGTGGAGTATGAAATGCTGAGCGGCGGTGTCCTTGTACTCCGAGAGATATATGTTGTTGCCGTTGGTGGAATCCCCGTTCTCCACAGTCAGAGCAAGGCTTCTGTCCCTTGCCGAGAGTATGCAGCATTTTCCGTTCCCTGCGCTCTCGATATGCCATATCTGCGAATCGTCCCCCAGCTTCTCCCACTGGTGTACATTCCCGTCACTTGCAGCTGTTATGAACTTGCCGCTGAGCCGCACCATAATGGTGTAATCGGCACCGCTGATGACCTCGCCGTACTCATCGGCATAGTCCGCAGTTACTGCCGCCTGCGCGGTAACAGGACAAGCCGAAAAAGCCAGCGCAGCCGCACCTGCGGCGGCAAGGAGTTTTTTCAGTCTGTTCATTCCCTGACCTCTTTTCATCTGGATTTTTATGATAAGAACCTGCTATTTACGCTTTTTCTTAGGCAGCGGCAGTTCATCGAGCATAGACTCAATGAGCTCCGTGAGAAATTCCCTGTTATCTACGTCCTCAACAAGGAGCATCTCCTTTGCTCCCTCATAGGGCAGCTCCAGCGGTACATCGGGCATGAGCCTTCTTGCCGAGGGAGTATTTTTCACAAGGAACCTGTCATCATAGATGCCGCCTATGATCCTGCCCTGACAGTAGATGATGTACTCCCCCATCATGGCGCGGTATGTTATGTCGCTTAGTCCTGATAATTGTTCAAGTATGAATTCGAGATAGTCTTTTGATGAAGCCATTTATGACACTCCTTATATTTAGTTCTTAGCTCTTAGTTCTTAATTCTTAGCTCTTAATTCTTAGCTCTAAAACAATTCTATCTTATTTCTCCCGAAAAATCAATAGATTTTTGTGTTTTTCATATGGTTTGACATAAAAAAAGGCTTCAACACATGGTTGAAGCCTTTTATTGCCAAGCTTTACTTGATGAGACCTATGCCCCAGATGGTGAAGCTTCCGCTTCCGCTGATGGAAACATCCAGATCTCCTGTTGTATCCTGATAGTAGCCAAGCTCTGCGTCAGGACCGCCCCATGTGTACTGCTTGTTGCCGTTGACCTTAGTGGTCTTGCCGTTTACAGTAACATTTATGCTGCCCATACCTGAGCTGTTAGCCTTGAACACGATTATGAGACCCTTGCCCTGTGTCTTGAAGGTCATAGGACTTCCGCCGTTGAGCGTATACGAGTAAGGAAGTGAATTATAGCCGTTTCCTGCTGACCATGAACCTGAATTGAAGTTGTTCAGATCCTTGGGATTTACGTTTACGCAGTTTGCATACTCTGCGCCGTAAACATAGCTTGTGGGCTGTGTATAGCCTGTTGACTGATTTTCAGACTTTAATGCCTGACGTACATAGTAGGCCATGCAGTCTGCTACAAGCTGACCGCCCTTCTGATGAGGATGATACTCGTCTGTGTAGTAATCGCTTGCCTTGAGGAAGCCGCTGTTGAACGCCTTTGTAAGCGCGTCATCCATACTGATAACGGGGATATCAAAGTTCTTGCCGATGGGGTACATCTGGTTCTGGCTTGAGAAGCCGCCCTGTGCACGGGTGATGATGATACCTACAGCAGGCTCGTTGGGCATATCAAGGAACTTCTTGATACAGCTCTCAAAGCACTTCTTATACATGATATCCTCATGATCGTTTACGGAGAATTCAAGGAAGATGATATCGGGATTCTGAGATACGATATCCTTTTCGCTGCGGACAAGTCCTACAACCGAAGAAGTACCTGACATACCTGCGTTTACTTCCTTGAAGCTGCCCTTAGCAAATGTGTTCTTAAGGTAGTTGGAGAAAGGTGTGGTGTAGTTCTTGCCCTCGGTTATGGAACCGCCGAGATAAGCAACTGTGAGAGACTCGCCGTTTTCAGCTGCTGTAAGCTTCTGTGCAAGTCTGTAGGTATTGCCCATGTGCTTGATGGAGCTCTTGTAGAAGTCGATATACTGAGCCGAAGCTGTCTCCTGATAGTTATCCCACTTTGAAGTATCAACGGGAGGCGTAGGAGGTACCTCTGGCTCAGGCCATTCTGTTATCATTTTGAGTACGAATTTCTGGATATTTACAAGGTCAGCAACCTCGAACTTGCCGTTCTGGTCAATGTCTGCTGCCTTGAGTGTGGAGCCTGTGAAGTCGCCCTTGATAATGCCTCTCCTTGCAGCGATCATATCGAATGAATCAATAACGCCGTCGAAGTTTACATCGCCCAGGATGACCTGCTTGGGAGGATCAGCGCCCTTGATGACCGTTCCCTCGGGAGCGCCGACCGCCTCGTCAACATAGAAGCTGATGTAGTCCGTATCGTTTGAATCTGTCTCCACATAGATCTGGAGATCAGTTGCTCCTGCGGGGATAGTATAGCTCTGATTTGCAAGCTGTACCCATTCGCCCTTTGGAACTGTAGCCGAAGCTATCTGAGAATACTTTGCATCTGTGCCGTCATTGTACTGGAGTGTGAGCTGGAAGGTCTGCTCTGCAGGACCGCTGTTGTACATAACATTAGCTGCGAAGCTGTAAGCTGTACCGGGAACGAATGTCCTTGAGCTCAGTGACTTTACAGCGCCGTTCCATGTAGCTGTTCTGCCGGATACGCTGAGAGCGCCTGTGCCATCCATGCCCTTGCCTGAAGCAAGCTCTGTTGAAGCAGCGCCTCTGCCTGTCCAGCTGCCTGTAGCGCTGTCGAATGTATCGTGATAGAAGTATCCGTCGTCGTCAAGAACCTGAGAAGGATCCTGTCCGCCGCCCTCGCTTGAAAGAACGAAAGTAGTAACGCTCTTTCCGGGAAGTGTAGCGGAGAAGCTTGTTCCGCTTGCTGAGAGCTCCTTCTTGGCGATATTTGATGATGAGGAAGTAGTGTAGCTGTCAACATACTTTAAATCCTCACCGCTTGCCATCTGGAATTCCTGATTAACATCGCCGCTGTTCTTGTTGATAGCAACAACTGCGATAGTGCCGTCTGTGTTCTTGTATGCAGAAACAAGGATATTGCTGTTAGGCTGCTCTGTAGCGCCAATACGAACAGCGCCGGGACGTACCCACTTGGAGTACTGAGCCATGCAATAGCCGCGCTTGCTGATCTGGCCGTTTTCCTTCATAGGACCGTAGGATCTTCTGATATACCACCATACATAGGCGTTGAGATTTCCTACTACCAAACCGTTATGGATATTCTCGGCAACATCCAGAGCCTGAGGATACAGATCGGCGTCGGAAGTGGAATCCGGAACGTAGACCTCGGTCATCCAGATATCCTTGCCGCAGTTCTCCAGGGACGGGAAATCCATGTTATTACGGGAAGTTCCATAGAAATGAGTACCGAAAAGATCGGTATTGGCAAATGCCTGACTGTTTCCGAGTATGGTATTGTAGATATCCTTCCTGTACTGGAAGCTCTCGGGAGACATGAGCTTTACATTGGTGCCCTGCTTGACAGCGCTGCCGTACTGAGCAATGAATGAAGCAAGATCACTTGCGCTCCAGTAGGTCCATTCCTCAGCGTAGTCAGGTTCATTCTGAACAGAAATGGAATAGAGATCTATTCCCTGTCCCTCCATGTACTTACAGTAGCTGTTGAGGTGCTGTGCGTACTCAGCCCACTTGTCCTTCTTGAGCTGATACTTACCGCCCGAAAGGCCGCCGTTTACGGTGTTTCTGATAGCAGCAGGCGGGTTCCAGGGAGTAGCGAAAACTGTAGCGCCCAGAGCCTGAGCTCTCTTGGCGGTGGGAACAGCTCTGCTCCATGCACTGGAATCGTCGCTGACATAGATACGCAGGATAGTAAAGCCAAGCTCATCTTCTCCGTTGCCAAAGGCCTTCTGTACCTGAGCGTCGGTCATATCACCCTGAGAGATCCATTCGGGAAGATTGATTCCGCCGAAGCCTCTGATGGTCTGATGCACCTCTGTGGTGTCGATAACAGCTGCACCTGCTGCCGAAGCCTTCAGGGGTTCGGTTCCGGAAAATACCGTCGAGCCTGTCAGCAGCAGAGCTGCTGCGGTAACAGCTGACAGCATTTTACCGAAAAGGTTGGTTTTTTTCATAAGATCACTCCTTATAAATAAGATACAAATTTCTCCATTTTCATTATAATGTGTACTGAATAATAAAACAACCTATTTTTTACATATCGGGTGGACTTTCCGAAGATGCAAAACAAAAATCAGCGTTTTACACATCAAACAAGCGCTGAAATTGTATAAATATAACAATAGGCCAATTAAATAATCAGAACAGCATTATTTAACCAAAATGCACATAAATCAGTATCATAAACGTTAATTAATTATAACTTATCTCCAATAAAAAGTCAAGATAATTTTATGTTGTGTTTATAACACTTTTGTGCTATCACTGTAATTGCACTTCCCTGTTTTTTGCTATATATTCGCTTTTCTGTTCCGTTAGGCGTTTGTTGCGCTTTTTTGACCGTTTATTGCTGTTTTGTATTTTTATATTCGGTTTTCAGTGCTTATCGCATATTGAATAGTATATTTCCTACCTAATAACCGAAAGCACGATAATATCAGTTAAGATCAGTCGGCAGAAAGAGTTCCGTCATTATAGTTCAGATCATTTTTCGGACTGCTTTACAAAGACAATATGTTTACAAATTTGCTCAATAGTTTACACTAAAAAAGCTCCACGAAAGCCCTCCGCAGTATTTTTATACTACGATGTGTTTTTTTACAACAGTATAAACCGATCTCCCTTTCTCTACCTCTTGACAAAGCGCAGAAAATATGTTAAAATATTTCCAACAATTGATAGATAAACTATCAATTATACCACATTCATAAAGGAGGTTTGTAATATGGATAATGGATCATCTCATGAGAACTCAAAGAACAAGCGTATCGGCAAGGCTGTAGAGGTAAGCGCTCAGCTCTTCCTCAAAAACGGCATAGCCCCCGTTAAAATGACTGATATCGCTGATGAATGCGGTATCGGCGTTGCAACGCTCTATCGCTGGTTCGGCACAAAAAACGGCGTAACCATCGCAGCAATGACCTATATGTGGAATGAACTTAATAATATGTTCAGCGGCATATTCGAGTCGGATGTCTTTTTATTGCAGCCTGGTATCAAGCAGCTTAGCGACCTGATGAGAATGTTCATCGTCCTCTATCAGGCACACCCGGGATTCATGCGGCTGTTGTCGGAATTCGACCTCCTGCTCATATCAGAAAATATACCGAAAAAGGATCTCAGGGAGTACGAAAGGTCTATAATCAATTTCTACTCGGTATTCGAGAAGGCCTATATGACAGGAATATCAGACGGTACTGTCCGCGAGATCCCCGATATAAAGCTGTTTTATCTATCATTTGCACATACTCTCCTGGAGCTGGGCAAGAAGCTGATACAGGGAGAGCTGCTCCCCAATGACGACTTTTCTCACGCTGAAGACGAACTGAGCACAATTATCGACGCTGCTGTTTTCTTTCTGAGGAAGGAATAAAGCAGTCAGCATAAAACGCAAAAGGCTGATATCCACTCGGATATCAGCCCATTCCCGGCTTATTCTTTGTCGTTTTTTGTTGATTTATGTCGTTCGATATGCTATTATTAGTACAGAGGTGATAGCGTGGATAAGAACTCATTCAAAAAGTATCTTGTTTTTTCTCTTTGCTCGGCAGCTATAGTCGGTTCGGCAATGTTCTATTTTCACGCAAGCGATACACGAAATAATACCACAACAGTCATTATAGGAAAAGACAGCATCGAAGCTTCCACAGACACAGTACATGAAATATCAAAAAATACGACAACAACCAAGGCAAAACGCTCAACTACTAAAACCGTAACTACCGTGACTACAAAGGCAAGTAAGACCGAAGCCGTCACAGACTATCTGTATATCGACATTAATTCGGCAAATGCAGAAGAGCTTGCGAAGCTGAAAGGTATAGGCGAAGTACTGGCTGACGAGATCATCAGCTACCGCAGCGATAACGGAGGATTCCACAACATTGAGGAGATAATGAACGTCAAGGGTATCGGCGAGGCTGTTTTCGCAGATATCCGCGATCATATCTATGTGGTTGATCCCATTTATGATGAACCTGTGGACGAGACAGATCAAAACGCTCCTGACGAAATTGAATATTCCGAGCAGGAAACAGAGCACACTCTTACGCTTGAGGAAGCTGCTCCAATAAATATCAATACCGCAGATATTGATACTCTCATGCTGCTGCCGTCTGTTGATGAGGACACAGCCCGTCGTATCATTGAATTCCGCGAGAAAAGCGGAGGCTTCAGCAATACCTATGAGCTGCTTCTCATAGACGGCATAAGCCGTAAAGAAGCTGATGAACTGCTTGAATACGTTACTATCGAATAAATCAGCCGCCACAATATCAAAAGCCTCACTGAATTATCAGTGAGGCTTTTTCAGTGGGCCATTAGGGACTCGAACCCCAGACCGTCCGGTTATGAGCCGGATGCTCTAACCAACTGAGCTAATGGCCCTTATAACATTAAATCGGAAGCTTTCTGAGCTTCCGATAATGTATATAGTGTCGGCACTGATCTAATTTCCCGGGCCGTCGCCAGCCAAGTATCATCGACGTA